>NZ_CP191226.1:0-4095000 GCF_058566445.1 Bacillus sp. SD127
CAGCTCCCGAATGTTGCTGTCGATTTGATTTGCGATATAAAGCATAACCTCGTTCGGAATATCCAAGCCTTCCGCTTTGGCTTTTTTTCTTAAAATCGCAATTCTCGTTTCTAAATCAGGAGGCGTGATATCTGTAATCAGACCCCATTCAAATCGTGAACGCAATCTGTCTTCAAGTGTCGGAATTTCTTTAGGCGGTCTATCACTTGAAATGACGATTTGTTTGCTTTCTTCGTGCAGCGTGTTAAAAGTATGGAAAAATTCTTCTTGCGTTTGTTCTTTCCCGGCTAAAAATTGAATATCATCTATCAAAAGCACATCAACATTTCGGTAGCGATTGCGAAAATCAACTGCTTTATTATCTCGAATAGAGTTGATGAACTCGTTAGTAAATTTCTCAGAAGACAGATAAACCACTTTGGCAGAAGGATTATGATCTATTACATAATGGCCGATCGCATGCATTAAGTGTGTTTTCCCTAAGCCAACGCCCCCATAGATAAATAAAGGGTTGTATGCTTTTGCAGGTGCTTCCGCTACTGCCAGGGAAGCTGCGTGAGCGAATCGGTTTCCAGATCCGATGACAAAAGTATCAAATGTATATTTTGGGTTGAGCATATTTTGAGGAAAATCAGATGTATCTTCTTTTACCGCTTTTTTGACTTGCGGTTTTGGCATAAAGTCTTCGACATCTTGATTTTGAGGAATGACAAACTTAATGCTCAATTCTTCCCCGGTTAATTCATATATAGTATCTGCAATGAGATGCAAGTATCTGGACTCCAGCCAGTCTCTGGCAAATTCATTAGGAGCGGTAATTGTTAATGTATCTCCTTGCAGTGAGTGGGCTTTCGTTGATTTCATCCAAGTCTCGAAACTCGGTTTGCTCAATTTTTTTTCGATTTGAGCAAGGGCTTGGTTCCACAGGTCTAATATATTTTCCATCTTCCGGCACGTCCCTCCTTTTCTAAGAAAATAACGTCTTTTCCTGTTATAGAACACAAAAAAAGAGCAAATGGCGGTAACCATTCGTACACATTAAATGTTGAGAACATATAATATAGTAGATAAATAGCTTTTCGACAAATTTCACAACTTGTGGACAACTTTCTACACATGCTGTGTGAAATCAATCCACATCTTATCCACAGTTTGTGGATAAAGAGTGAAAGCAAGATTAGTAATCAAGAGTTAAAACACAAATATAATACCAAATTAAACGAGAGCTTGCAATGGCTGTCACAATCTTATCCACAAAGCGGACAACCTGTTGAAAAAAATTGTCCACAGGAGTTGGCAGTGTGAAAATGTTGTCGATAACCTTTGTGGATATTGAAAAAAGGGAAAAAAGATATCCACATCATGAATTTTCAGCTCATAATGGTCATTTGAATCTGACTTTTTTTCGTTAAATTCAGGAATCTGAAAAAATAAGGTTTCGAAAGTCGAGAAGGTATGGTATCCTATTATGGTTGCAAGAAACAAAAGCACTAGTGAAGTTGACAATGAATAGGTAACGCAAATATAATAAGTAAGACTGTCTTTAACAGCTATTCCTCGAGGGAGGTGTCATAAATGAAAAGAACATTCCAACCGAATAACCGTAAACGCAGTAAAGTTCATGGCTTCAGAAGCCGTATGAGTTCAAAAAACGGTCGTCTAGTTTTAGCGCGCCGTCGCCGCAAAGGCAGAAAAGTATTATCAGCTTAGGCCACTGAATAATGTCAGTGGTCTTTTTTCACTTTAAGGGAAAAGATATATGTGATGTGTATGAGCAGGGGGATCTCCCCTGTCTCTGCGCATCTCATTTTCAAATAAAATTAAAAGTTTCTGCCAGCCAGTATCGGAGTGAGTCAATTTGAAGAAGCGAAATCGTTTAAAGAAAAATGAAGATTTTCAAAAAGTGTTCAAGCATGGCACATCAGTAGCGAATCGCCAGTTTGTCTTATATACGCTTGATCAGCCTGAAAACGATGAGCTGCGCGTTGGTCTTTCCGTCAGCAAAAAAATTGGCAATGCAGTAATGCGAAATCGGATAAAACGTTTGATCCGGCAAGCTTTTCTAGAAGAGAGAGACAGACTGAAGCAAAAGGATTACATTATTATCGCCAGAAAACCAGCAAGTCAGCTGACATTTGAGGAAACGAAAAAAAGTCTGCAGCATTTATTCAGGAAGGCCTCATTATATAAGAAAACTTCGTCAAAAAAGTAGATGCCACTGCTTTCTTAAAACTTTTAAAAGCGCTTCCTTTCTGGTTGATCAGAAAAAGACACCATTTAAAACTGAAAGATGCTAAAATACATACAAGTATGTTTTGTAATAAGAGAGTGTAAAGAATGATTATAGGAGGAAATGTTGTTGAAAAGGAGAATATGGTTGCTATTAAGTATGGTCGGCGTATTCATGCTATTGGCTGGATGCTCGAGTGTCAAAGAGCCGATCACTGCAGATAGTCCGCATTTTTGGGACAAGTACGTAGTATTTCCATTGTCTGAGCTCATTACGTATGTTGCGAAATTGACGGGAGACAACTATGGACTGTCAATTATTATTGTTACAATTTTAATCCGTTTATTAATTTTGCCGCTGATGATCAAGCAGCTGAGAAGCTCGAAAGCGATGCAGGCTTTACAGCCGGAAATGCAAAAGCTCAAAGAAAAATACAGCTCAAAGGATCAAAAAACGCAGCAAAAACTTCAGCAGGAAACAATGGCTTTATTTCAAAAGCATGGCGTCAACCCATTGGCAGGGTGTTTCCCGATTTTAATTCAAATGCCGATTTTAATCGGATTCTATCATGCGATCATGAGAACACAGGCGATTTCAGAGCACAGTTTCTTATGGTTTGACTTAGGAGAAAAAGATCCTTTCTATATTCTTCCGATTGTTGCCGGTGTTGCCACTTTCGTACAGCAAAAATTAATGATGGCGGGCAACGCGCAGCAAAATCCGCAAATGGCAATGATGCTTTGGATTATGCCGATTATGATCATTGTGTTTGCGATCAACTTCCCGGCGGCGCTTTCTCTTTATTGGGTAGTCGGTAACTTGTTTATGATTGCGCAAACTTTCCTCATTAAAGGGCCTGATATTAAAAAAGATCCTCAGCCGCAAAAAGCCGGAGGAAAGAAAAAGTGAGGAATGTGACTGCTGCAGGGCGAAATGTCGATGAAGCAGTACAGTCCGGATTACGAGAACTGCAATTAACGAAGGATGAAGTTGAAATTACCGTTATTGAAGAGGGAAACAAAGGTTTTCTTGGTATATTCGGCAAAAAGCCGGCAATCGTGAAGCTGGCTGAAAAATTTGATCCGATTCAGGAAACAAAGATGTATCTTGAAAGAATTGCCGAATCCATTGCCGGAAAGTCTGATGTGACTGTAAAAGAAAGCAAAAAGGCAGTGATTTTCCATATAACGGGTGAAAAAGCGGCATTGTTAATTGGAAAAAGAGGACAAACCTTAAATGCACTTCAAACTTTGACCCAGCTTGTCCTTAATCGTTATTCAGATCAGTATTTAAATGTGACGGTAGATGCAGAAAACTACCGTTTGAAAAGGAAAGAGACGCTGAGTCAGCTGGCTGTGAGACTGGCAGACCAGGTTTTGAAAACGAAAAAAGATGTTCATTTAGAACCGATGCCGTCCAGTGAAAGAAAAATCATTCATGATGCTCTTTCCAGATATGCAAATCAGCAGATCGAAACGTATTCAATGGGTGAAGGGGAAAATCGCCACCTCGTTATTTCCCAGAAAAGATAACATAAAACCGAAGTCCGGTAAAAATCGGAGCTTCGGTTTTTTTGTATAGAAAAATCTATTTTTCCTTGTAATATCAAGCTTTTTCCGTTTAAGTTTTTCCTTTTTAGGTGTATCCTGTTGATAAAAAGGAAGTTCAGGAAATAAAATTAATTGTTATTCACATGTGGATAAGTTAAAGTAATAAGGGATGAATTTCTAAGTCTGTGGATAACACATCTTCCACTTCGAACCAAACTATGTTATCTTTTAGTTTTGGCATAATAAAATATTTTTTTATATAGATGAATGAGAGTATAGAAAAGAGAGGTGAACAACATGGATACAATTGCGGCCATTTCTACACCGATGGGAGAGGGTGCGATTGCTATTGTGCGGCTGAGCGGACCGGAAGCAATCCAGATCGCCGACAGAATGTATAAAGGGCCGAAAGGGAAAACGATCAGTTCGGTCGAATCACACACGATTCATTACGGCCATATTGTAGACAAACGTACGGATCGGGTCGTGGAGGAAGTAATGGTATCGGTGTTAAAAGCACCGAGAACTTTTACACGTGAAGATGTTATAGAAATAAACTGCCACGGGGGAATTGTGACAGTAAACCAAGTGCTCCAGCTCGCCTTAAGAGAGGGAGCGAGACTGGCGGAGCCTGGTGAATTCACGAAACGCGCGTTTTTAAATGGGCGAATCGACCTTTCACAGGCGGAAGCGGTGATGGACTTAATCAGAGCGAAAACGGATCGGGCAATGAACGTCGCTATGAATCAAATGGAAGGGCGTCTCTCTGCTTTGGTGCGCCGTTTACGCGATGATATTTTAGAAACGCTGGCCCATGTTGAGGTAAATATAGATTATCCGGAGTATGATGATGTAGAAGAAATGACACATCAGCTTTTAGTTGAAAAGGCAAGCTCCGTTAAAAAAGAAATTGAGGCGCTGCTTAGAACATCTGAGCAGGGCAAAATTTTGCGGGAAGGTCTTTCTACTGTCATTATCGGCCGTCCGAATGTCGGAAAGTCTTCTCTTCTTAACAGCCTGGTTCATGAGGCAAAAGCTATTGTTACCGATATTCCGGGTACGACACGGGATGTGATTGAGGAATACGTAAATGTAAGAGGTGTTCCGCTTCGTCTTGTTGATACTGCAGGTATTCGTGAAACAGAGGATATTGTTGAACGAATAGGTGTTGAACGCTCTCGTCAGGTTCTGAAGGAAGCAGACCTGATTTTACTTGTGCTTAATTATAGTGAAGAGCTTTCTGAAGAAGACGTGAAGCTTTTTGAAGCCGTTGAGGGAATGGACGTCATCGTCATTATGAATAAGACTGACCTCGAGGCGAAAATTGACATAGAACGTGTACGCGAGCTGGCCAATGGACGTCCTGTTGTAACGACATCTCTTCTAAAAGAAGAAGGCGTTAATGATTTGGAGGAAGCGATTCAATCGCTGTTCTATACAGGTGCTATTGAAAGCGGAGATTTAACGTATGTCAGCAATACACGCCATATTTCAATTTTACAGGAAGCAAAACGCGCCATTGAAGACGCGCTTAGCGGCATCGAACAGGATGTCCCGATCGACATGGTGCAGATTGATCTTACAAGATGCTGGGAGCTTCTGGGCGAAATCATTGGAGACGCTGTCCATGAAAGCTTAATTGATCAGCTCTTTTCACAGTTCTGTTTAGGAAAATAAATAAAGGAGGAACTAGAATCATGGGGTATGAAGCAGGCCAATACGATGTGATAGTGATTGGCGCCGGGCATGCCGGTGTTGAGGCTGCCCTCGCATCAGCACGTCAAGGCGCCAAAACGCTTGTCTTGACCATCAACTTAGATATGGTTGCGTTTATGCCATGTAATCCGTCTGTCGGCGGCCCTGCAAAAGGGATTGTCGTCCGCGAAATTGACGCGCTTGGCGGAGAAATGGGCAGAAATATTGATAAAACGCATATTCAAATGAGAATGCTGAATACAGGAAAAGGTCCTGCTGTCCGTGCGCTGCGTGCGCAAGCAGATAAATTCCAATATCAGCATGAAATGAAAAATACGCTTGAAAAAGAACCAAACTTAACGCTGCTGCAAGGAATTGTAGAGCGTCTGATCATTGAAGACGGCGAGTGCCGCGGTGTCATTACACAAACCGGTGCGAATTACCGCGCGAAAGCAGTTGTTATGACGACAGGAACATATTTGAGAGGACGTATCATTCTCGGTGATCTTTCTTACTCAAGCGGTCCGAACAACCAGCAGCCTTCTATTAAGCTTTCTGAGCATTTGGAAGAACTGGGCTTCGACCTTGTTCGTTTTAAAACAGGTACGCCGCCTCGCGTCAAAAGCGACACGATTGATTACAGCAAAACGGAAATTCAGCCTGGTGACGAAGTGCCTCGCGCTTTCTCATATGAAACAGTTGAATATATCACAGATCAGCTTCCTTGCTGGCTGACATATACGAGCCCTGAGACACATGAGATTATTGACAGCAACCTGCACCGTTCACCGATGTATTCCGGTATGATCAAAGGTACAGGTCCGAGATACTGCCCGTCAATTGAAGATAAAGTTGTTCGTTTTAATGATAAACCGCGTCATCAAATTTTCCTTGAGCCAGAAGGCAGAAATACGCAGGAAGTTTATGTTCAAGGTTTGTCTACCAGTCTTCCAGAGGACGTGCAGCAAAGAATGCTTGCAACGATTCCGGGTCTGGAAAACGTTCAAATGATGAGAGCCGGCTATGCGATTGAGTACGATGCGATTGTACCGACTCAGCTATGGCCGACGCTTGAAACGAAAAAAATTACCAATCTCTACACTGCCGGCCAAATTAACGGAACATCCGGTTATGAAGAAGCTGCGGGACAAGGCATTATGGCGGGAATCAATGCAGGACGAAAAGCGCTTGGAAAAGAAGAAGTGATTCTAAGCCGTTCTGACGCCTACATTGGTGTTCTCATTGATGACCTTGTGACGAAAGGGACAAATGAGCCATACCGTCTTTTGACATCTCGCGCTGAATACAGATTGCTTCTTCGTCATGACAATGCAGATCTGCGTCTGACAGAAATCGGCCACCGCATTGGATTGATTTCTGATGAGCGATTTGCGGCTTTTGAGAAGAAAAAAGCGGCGATCGAAGCGGAGAAAAAACGTCTGCATTCTGTGATTATCAAGCCGTCTCCAGAAAATCAAGAATATATCCGTTCTCTTGGCGGAAGCGAATTGAAAGATGGGGTACGCGGCACAGACTTGATGAAACGTCCTGAAATGAACTATGAAACTGTTACAAAACTGGCGCCGCCAGAAGTGCCGGTTCCTCAAGACGTGGCAGAACAAGTAGAAATCCAAGTGAAATATGAAGGATATATTGAAAAATCGCTTCAGCAAGTGGAAAAACTGAAGAAGATGGAAAACAAAAAAATCCCTGATCGAATTGATTATGACGCAATTAAGGGGATTGCAACCGAGGCTCGTCAAAAGCTGAAAAACGTACGGCCTTTGTCTGTTGCCCAAGCTTCCCGTATTTCCGGTGTGAATCCGGCAGACATTTCAATTCTATTGGTATATTTAGAGCAGGGCCGCATTGCGAAGATAGCCGAGTAGAAAGGATGACGGCATGAATATTGAAGAATTCACTTCTGGACTGGCGGAAAAAGGGATCTCCCTTTCTCCTCGTCAGCTGGAGCAATTTGAGCTGTATTACGATATGCTGGTTGAGTGGAATGAAAAAATCAATCTGACTTCGATTACAGAGAAAAAAGAAGTGTATCTGAAGCATTTTTATGATTCCATTACAGCTGCATTTTATGTCGACTTCAATCAGATGAATACGATTTGTGATGTCGGAGCGGGAGCGGGTTTTCCGAGTCTGCCGATTAAAATATGTTTTCCTCACCTTCATGTCACAATCGTAGATTCACTAAACAAACGAATAACGTTTTTAGAAAAGCTGTCTGAAGCTTTACAATTGGAGAATACGACATTTTGCCATGACAGAGCTGAAACATTCGGGCAACGGAAAGACGTAAGGGAAAGCTATGATATCGTGACAGCGCGAGCGGTTGCGAGACTATCTGTTTTAAGCGAGCTTTGTCTGCCTCTGGTTAAGAAAAACGGTTTATTTGTTGCTTTAAAAGCCGCATCTGCTGAAGAAGAATTAAATGCGGGGAAAAAAGCAATCACAACGCTTGGAGGAGAACTTGAGAATACCCATTCCTTTAAGCTGCCTATTGAAGAAAGCGATCGTAATATTATGGTGATACGCAAGATCAAAAATACACCTAAGAAGTATCCAAGAAAACCGGGAACTCCTAATAAATCGCCAATTGAAGGGTAATTTAGACAGCCTGATATGACAATACCATCATATTTTCTTCAAAATTAATGACGGTACAGCAGGAAAAACCATGAGAAAATAGAATTATAAAAATGGCAGTTTTTAAAGGTGGTGTAGGTACATGAAGCATTCATTCTCTCGTTTCTTCGGGCTTGGTGAGAAGGAACAGGAACCGGAGATTGCTGCACATGAGACAAACAAAGAAGAGATTCTGGAAATACCGGTAAATGCTATCGTTCCCAACCGTTTTCAGCCACGCACCATTTTCTCAGATGAAAAAATCAAAGAGTTAGCAATGACCATTCATACACACGGCATTATTCAGCCGATTGTTGTCAGGCATACAGAAGAAGAAGGCCAATACGAACTCATTGCAGGTGAAAGACGCTGGAGAGCGGTGCAATCGCTCGAGTGGGAAAAGATTCCGGCCATTATTAAGGATTTTTCCGACACGGAAACCGCTTCAGTGGCGTTAATTGAAAATTTGCAACGTGAGGAATTGTCTTCGATTGAGGAAGCGCATGCCTACGCAAGGCTCCTTGAGCTTCATGATTTAACACAGGAAGCACTGGCGCAGCGTTTAGGAAAAGGGCAGTCAACGATTGCGAACAAACTGCGGCTATTAAAGCTGCCTCAGCCGGTTCAAGACGCAATCATGGAGAAGAAAATCACAGAGCGTCATGCCAGAGCGCTGATTCCCCTGAAACAGCCTGAGCTCCAAGTCACACTGCTCACAGAGATAATTGAGAAAAGCTTAAATGTAAAGCAGACAGAAGACCGCGTGGTTAAAATGCTGGAGCAAGGCCAGAGAAAACCAAAGCCTAGACGCAAAGCGTTCAGCAGGGATACTAGAATTGCAATGAACACGATTCGCCAGTCACTGTCAATGGTTGAAGACAGCGGCGTAAAATTGAATACGGAAGAAGAGGAATTTGAAGAATATATTCAATTGACGATTCGCATACCAAAATAAAAGCTCTCCTGCTTGTCCAGGAGAGCTTTTTCGCTAAAAGGAAATTAATTACTTTTAGTTATGATTGTCATATTAGAATTCTTTTCTTTGAGCTTGTGGATAAATTCTTCCGTGTCTTGTGGAGAAATGACTGCATGTCCCCAGCCTCCCCGATAATAAATCGTAATCGCACGCCGTGAGCCAATAAGCCGAAAACCTGACCACAGCTTCTTTTGTTGAATCACTTTGTCGATTTTTTCGTAAGGAATTTGATGTTTGATCAATCCGGCTTTAATGATCAAACGGTGCTCCTTCAATACATATTTCAGATCAATGAAACTCCAAATGATGAGCACGTTGAAAAGAGTCAGCAGAACAAAAATGATCCAGCCGGATATCCTCATATGTCCCAGCACAAAAGGAACTATGGCATCTGCTTGTATCAGTAATATGAGAAACACAATCATAAGAGTAACGGGTGCATCTCTTTTTGTTTTGTAAACCATATGATCACCGTCCTGTTTGTACTTTCTGCATTGTAACTTCTTCTTTTTTTCTATTAGAAATCCCTTTTTTAAGTCAAAAAAACATATCAGTTTAAGAATTTATAAGAGAAAGCAATAAAGCGCTGATTTAATTTTCAAATATTCCCTTCTGATAAAAAACAAAATGATGAAAAAAGTGAAACGCTTTAATCTTTTTTTGATAAAATAGAAACATGACAGTACATGTTCATGTGAAAGTAGGTGACATCGTGGGAAAAATCATAGCAATTACGAACCAAAAAGGCGGAGTCGGAAAAACAACGACGTCTGTCAACCTTGGAGCATGCTTAGCTTACATAGGGAAAAGGGTTCTGCTGGTAGATATTGATCCGCAGGGGAATGCAACGAGCGGATTGGGGATTGAAAAAGCCGATGTAGATCAGTGTGTGTACGATATTTTAGTAGATGATGCAGATGTAATAGATATTATTAAAGCAACTTCAGTAGAGAATTTGGATGTGATTCCTGCGACGATACAGCTTGCAGGAGCTGAGATCGAGCTGGTTCCGACAATTTCAAGAGAAGTGAGACTTAAGAGAGCGCTTGAAGCAGTGAAGCAGAATTATGATTATATTATTATTGATTGTCCTCCGTCATTGGGATTGCTGACAATTAACGCGCTGACTGCTTCAGATTCAGTTGTGATTCCTGTACAGTGCGAATACTATGCCTTGGAGGGACTGAGCCAATTATTAAATACAGTACGTCTTGTGCAAAAGCATTTGAATACTGATTTAATGATTGAAGGCGTATTGCTGACGATGCTTGATGCCCGGACAAATCTTGGCATTCAAGTGATTGAAGAGGTGAAAAAATACTTTAGAGATAAAGTATATCAGACTGTTATTCCGCGTAATGTCCGTCTGAGTGAGGCACCGAGTCACGGTAAACCCATCATTTTATACGATCCGCGGTCAAGAGGTGCGGAAGTATATTTAGATTTAGCAAAGGAAGTGGCTGCGAATGGCTAAAGGCCTTGGAAAAGGGATTAATGCGTTGTTTAATCAGGTTGATTTGTCTGAAGAGACAGTTGAGGAAATCAAAGTTACCGATTTACGCCCTAATCCTTATCAGCCAAGAAAACACTTTGACGACGAAGCTCTAGCTGAGCTCAAAGAATCTGTGCTGCAGCATGGCATTCTCCAGCCGCTTATCGTCAGAAAATCTTTAAAAGGCTATGATATCGTTGCGGGTGAACGGCGCTTTCGGGCGGCAAAGCTTGCAGGTTTAGAAACAGTTCCAGCGATTGTCCGTGAATTATCAGAGGCGTTAATGAGAGAAATTGCTTTACTGGAAAACCTTCAGCGTGAGGATTTATCACCGCTGGAAGAGGCTCAGGCTTATGACTCTTTGCTCAAACACTTAGATGTCACGCAAGAGCAGCTTGCAAAACGTCTCGGAAAAAGCAGGCCGCATATTGCCAACCATTTAAGATTGCTGACATTGCCTGAGAACATTCAGCAGCTGATTGCGGAAGGCACGCTCTCTATGGGACATGGCCGCACACTTCTTGGTTTGAAAAATAAAAACAAGCTTGAACCGCTTGTGCAAAAAGTGATTGCAGAACAGCTTAACGTTCGCCAGCTTGAGCAGCTGATTCAGCAACTAAATCAGAATGTTCCACGTGAAACAAAGAAAAAAGAGCCTGTAAAAGATGCGATTATCAAAGAACGGGAATCGTATCTCCAAAATTATTTTGGTACAACAGTAAATATTAAGAGACAAAAGAAAAAAGGCAAAATCGAAATTGAGTTTTTCTCCAACGAGGATCTTGAACGGATCTTAGAGCTCTTATCAGAACGTGAATCGTAATGAAAGAAAACCATCTCTATTGAAGATGGTTTTTTGTTTTATAATCGTCCTGTGAGTCTTTGCAGCGGACTAAGCCGTTCCTGCCTCCACTCTGTTCGATCTGTTAAACTCAGTCCTTCAGCAAGAACATTTGCCATATTCATGACCAAGTGAAGCCTTGTATTTTGTAAAACAAAGTACTCCATGAAACCGCTAACATTTACAATTCCATTCACATGGAGATCTCCTACCTCAGGAAGATCCTTCTGTACACCGGCACCAGGCTTTAGTGGGCCATCTCCGATCTGGAATGAACCTACGCTTTTCACACGCCCTAAGCAAGCATCAACTGCTACAATAAATGGGTTTTTATGTAATTTGTGAATTTCCATCAATTTGTCCTTCATGTTTACAGCGTGCACAGGATCAGACAGGGTGCCGTAGACGTGGAATCTGGTGAGCTGCATCTGTTTGAGTTTCATTCCTACGAGCGGGCCTAATGAGTCACCAGTTGAACGGTCTGTTCCGATACAAACCACAACAATCGGTCTGCCGGCAGCTTTACGTAAGGATGAAGAAAGAATCGTTTGTATTTGTTTTGCTGCAGCTGTATCTGTATGTGAAACATATTGCTTTACTCGTTCCTGAGAAGAAAAAAGCCCGCCTTTTCGATTCATAGGTTTCACTTCCTTGTTAGATATCGGAATTGCTAGGGATGTGTTTTTTTGGTATGTAAGGTTGTTTACATTATATCCAGCAGTTAGGTTTTTTATGCTTTGTGTCTGTTTACGGATTTTTGGATACAAAGAGGAAAAGATAGAGGTTATTTACAAGTATTGTGCCGCAGCGCTTCAGGTGAAGCAAGATATGGTCTGCTGTTTTGGTAATGGAGGAATCATTAATATGCTTGGAACACCTAATGGAGTTTACGATAAGATCGGAATAACTGAATGATTGAACATGATATCTTGGTGAAGAGCGTATAAAGGAATGGTAGGAAAGTGAAGGATGGGATTTTGTATTTTGACTGCCTGTTTAGGTGGTCTTTTTTTATGAGTATTTTGTATGATATTTTCTCATTCAACCATTATTTTTTGTTTTCCTATGAAAATAGGCATTTTTATTATTAGCGCTCTATATAGTAACAATAACGGAAACAAGCTGAACTCTTTACTTATGAGGTGATAATGTTGTGGAGAGCCGGAATGAGGTGGATGCTGCTTATATTAGGCAGCCTGATCGGCGCCGGATATGCAAGCGGTCAGGAGATATGGCAGTTTTTTGGCGCAGAAAGCGGACTGGCTATTGTGCTGTTTACAGTGATGTTCATTTTCTCGTCTTATATTGTGATGAAAATCAGTTTTAAGGTTCAATCCACTCACTTTCTTCCGGTTCTTGAACATTTAATGGGACCGTGGCTGGCGAAAATTTATGATATTCTCATTGTCTTTTATTTATTTTCTACAACCATGGTGATGATCGCCGGAGGCGGAGTGACGCTGCAAATGTACAAGCTCCCTTTTTGGTGGGGAATTGCGCTGCTTTGCATCGTGACGGTGTGTTTGTTTTTCTGGGATGTGAAAGGGATTTTATCTGTGAATGGCATTTTAATTCCTATTTTAGTTGCCGGGCTGATGTATGCGTTATTTTCATTTCAGAGCACTCATCACCATACGTGGACGATAGATTTGAGCCGGCAGTATAACTGGCCTGCCAGCATTACGTTTACTTCTTTAAATATTCTTTCGGTTGTCGCGATTTTATCGTCTGTCGGGAAAGAAATGAAAGGGCTGGGGGAAGCTAAAATCGCCAGTGTGGCCAGCGGTCTTATTTTTGGCGTGATCTCTTTTGTATATAATGAAACGTTGGTAGAACTGGCTGGTTCCCTTTCTCAATTTGAAATTCCGCTGTTTGCCATTCTGGAGGGTGCCCCTTATCTTCTTTTTTTATGTATGACTGCGGTGCTGTGCCTTGCGATATATACGACGACGGTGGCTGGTTTATTTGGATTATCCAGCCGGCTGATGGCTTTTCTTCACATGCCTAGATGGATGATCGTATTGATTCTGTTAGTGTTGATGGTGCCTTTTACTTCTTTCGGTTTTTCCGATTTAATCGCTTTTTTATATCCTATTTATGGAATGCTGAATCTTTATCTATTAGTTTGTTTGCTGTTATACCCTATTTTAAGTAAATGGAAATAAGAGGATTCCCTTCTTTTTGGGTATGATGATTGCTCTAATGATCAGTTTTTTTGTACAATAGATTCAGCAGTTTACGAAGAGAGGTGAAGGGTCTTGGCGGATAAAGACTTTGGCCTGAATGATATTGTAGAAATGAAGAAACCGCACCCATGCGGAGCAAACAGATGGAAAATTATACGTATGGGAATGGATATTCGGATTAAATGTGAGGGTTGCTCTCACAGCGTGATGATTCCGAGGAAAGAATTTGAAAGAAAAGTAAAAAAAGTACTGGTCAAGCATGAGGAGCCTACTTCATAAAAAGGCTGACACTCATGCTTTTTCATATAGAAGGTAAGGAGAAGACGGTGATGAGCAAAGTGCATCAGTCAGCATGCCCTCTGAATTGCTGGGACAGCTGCGGTTTTGTGGTGACTGTTGATGACGGAAAGGTAACAAAAGTGGACGGAGATCCAAACCATCCGATTACGGAAGGGAAAATCTGCGGCCGCGGCAGAATGCTAGAGACGAAAACAAATTCGCCTGATCGGCTTCGTTATCCGATGAAAAAACAAAATGGCGAGTTTGTGCGGATTTCCTGGGAGCAGGCTCTTGATGAAATTGCCGATAAACTTCGGGACATTCAGGAGACGTCAGAAACAACAGCAGTTTTGCACAGCCATGATTATGCCAATAACGGTTTATTAAAAGCGCTAGATCAGCGTTTTTTTAATGCGTATGGCGGTGTGACTGAGATTGTCGGAAGCATTTGCTGGGGCTCGGGTATAGAGGCGCAAAGCTGGGATTTCGGCCGGTCGTATGGGCACGGGCCGCTTGATATTTACAACAGCAAACACGTCGTTGTGTGGGGCAGAAATGTATCAAGGACAAATATGCACCTTTATCACCATTTGCAGCAGGTAAAGAAAAAGGGCGCAACACTGACGGTGATTGATCCGATTTTTAATCCGACTGCAAAACTGGCTGACCGTTATATTTCTGTAAAGCCGGGAATGGATGGCTGGCTTGCCGCGGCTGTTTTGAAGGTTCTGATCGAGACGGGAAGAACGGATGAGGATTTTATTTCTCAGCATTCTGTCGGGTTTGATGATGTAAAAGAGCTTTTGAGCACGGTTTCTTTCGAGGAGTTTACTGCGAAAACAGAAACTACGATGGAAGAGCTGGAGTTTCTTGCAGGTCTGTATGCGGATGGTCCGGTGTCTACTTTTATGGGGCTTGGTATGCAGCGGTATAAAAATGGCGGCGGGACGATTCGCTGGATTGATGCGCTTGTTGCGGCAAGCGGAAACGTTGGTATTAAAGGCGGCGGCGCAAATTTTGGCAATGTCCAGATTGGTGAAAGTTTTGCAAAAACGAAGCTGACGCTGCCGGAATTAAAAACGACATCACGTTCTTTTTCAATGATGACACAGGCTGAAGAGGTTTTAACCGCTGATGATCCTGCGATCGAGATGATTATCGTGACATGCGGGAACCCGCTGACTCAGGTGCCAAACACAAATAAAGTAAGACAGGCGTTTGAAAAGGTTCCGGTGACAGTAGCGATTGATTCCATCATGACCGATACGGCAAAGCTGTGCGACTATGTTTTGCCGACTGCCACTGTTTTTGAAGAAGAGGATATTTATTATTCCAGTATGTACCATCATTATGTTCAGTATGGGAAGAAGCTGGTGGAACCGCAGGGCGAAGCGAAGTCAGACAGATGGATATGGTCAGAGCTTGCAAAGCGCCTTGGATTTGGAGAGCTTTTTGAACATAGTACTGAAGAACTTTTGGAGATGGGGCTTTCTTCATTGGAGGCAGACGGTGTAACGCTTGAGCACTTGAAAGAAAAAGGCCATCTGCCGCTTCCGGTTAAACAGGTGCCGTGGGAAGACTTTACGTTTCTGACGCCAAGCGGAAAATTTGAGTTTACCTCTTCTTTAGCTGAAGAAAAAGGATTTAGCGGTGCACTTCAATTGGAAGTGCCTGAGGAGTCTGTTTACCATAACGAAGAACTTGCCGAAAAATACCCTTACACGCTTTTGTCCATTCATCCGCAGCGCTCTAATCATTCACAGCATGTTCCGTTCATCGAGAAGCTTCAGCACATACAGGTCGATATTTCTTCAGATATAGCGGCTGAGCGGGATCTTCAGGATGGAGACGAGGTTGTCATTTTCAATGATCGGGGCCGTTTGAATGGTAAAGTTAAAGTGATGAAACAGGCTCATCCGAAGACGATAAATGTAGATGAAGGCATGTGGGCGGCTTTTGGCGGCTCCGTCAATACGCTGACAAATGATACAAATTCTGATAATGGAATGGGAAGTACGCTTTTTGACTGTTTAGTGGGCTTGAAAAAAGCATAATGAGAGGGTTCAGCAGGCTGAAAATGCTTTTTTGTCAGCTTGTCTTTTCCAGTGAACCTCCTTATAATTGCTCTAGGTTCAAAATACGTTAATGCAATGACGGTTTTATATAGAGGAGATGAAAGAATGGCTTTAACAGCTGGAATTGTCGGTTTGCCGAACGTCGGGAAATCAACATTATTTAACGCAATTACACAGGCCGGTGCCGAATCAGCCAACTACCCGTTCTGTACAATTGATCCGAACGTGGGAATTGTAGAAGTACCGGACGATCGTCTGCAAAAGCTGACTGAGCTTGTCCAACCAAAGAAGACTGTGCCGACTGCTTTTGAATTCACTGATATTGCAGGAATCGTAAAAGGCGCGTCAAAAGGAGAAGGTCTCGGTAACAAATTCCTTTCTCATATTCGCCAAGTTGACGCGATCTGCCACGTTGTCCGTGCTTTTTCTGATGATAATATTACACACGTTTCCGGTAAAGTTGATCCGATTGATGATATCGAAACGATCAATCTTGAGCTGATTCTCGCTGATATGGAAACAGTTGAAAAGAGGATTACACGTGTCAGCAAGCTTGCAAAGCAAAAAGATAAAGAGGCTGTGTTTGAGTTTGACATTTTGTCTAAACTGAAAGAAGCGTTTGAAAATGAAAAGCCTGCTCGTTCTGTTGAATTTACTGAAGAGCAGCAAAAGCTTGTAAAGCAGCTTCATTTGCTGACTTCAAAGCCTATTTTGTATGTTGCAAACGTAAGTGAAGAGGAAGTGGCTGATCCGTCTGGCAATGAATATGTAGCGAAGATTCGTGAATACGCTGCCGGCGAAAACGCAGAAGTCATCGTCGTTTGTGCGAAGATTGAATCCGAAATCGCTGAGCTTGAAGGCGATGAGAAGCAAATGTTCCTTGAAGAGCTGGGTATTGAAGAGTCAGGTCTTGATCAGCTGATTAAAGCATCTTACTCGCTGCTTGGACTGGCAACATATTTCACAGCCGGTGAGCAGGAAGTCAGAGCTTGGACATTCAAAAAAGGCATGAAGGCCCCTGAATGCGCTGGAATTATTCATAGTGACTTTGAGCGCGGCTTCATTCGCGCTGAAACGGTTGCTTATGATGATCTTCTTGCGGGCGGCGGCATGGCAGGAGCGAAGGAAGCCGGAAAAGTCCGTCTTGAAGGAAAAGACTACGTGGTAAAAGACGGAGATGTTATTCATTTCCGATTTAATGTATAGGATGCAGTTGTAAAGGGACAAGAGCTTTGGTATAATATAAAATTGTGAGTAATAGAATTATTGCTCCTTGCCCATTACGGGCCGCTTAGTCCAAAAGGAGGTGCAAACAGATGAGAAAGTACGAAGTTATGTACATTATCCGCCCAAACATTGACGATGAGTCTAAAAAAGCAGTTATCGAGCGTTTCAGCAACGTTCTGACTTCTAACGGTGCGGAGATCACTGGAACAAAGGATTGGGGTAAACGTCGTCTAGCTTACGAAATCAACGATTTCCGCGACGGTTTCTACCAAATCGTAAACGTTCAAGCTGATGCTGCGGCAGTTCAAGAATTTGACCGTCTAGCTAAGATCAGTGACGATATCATTCGCCACATTGTTGTTAAAGAAGAAGAATAAGCAATTTTGAAATATATAATGGTAAAAGGTGGTCTTTCTTATGCTTAACCGAGTTGTATTAGTCGGAAGACTGACAAAAGACCCAGAGCTTCGTTATACGCCAAACGGTGCGGCTGTTGCCACGTTTACTCTTGCTGTGAATCGTACATTTACGAACCAGTCTGGAGAACGTGAGGCCGATTTCATTAATTGTGTCACTTGGAGAAGACAAGCCGAAAACGTTGCAAACTTCCTGAAAAAAGGAAGCCTTGCAGGCGTAGATGGCCGTTTACAAACAAGAAACTATGAAAACCAGCAAGGGCAGCGTGTCTTCGTGACCGAGGTCCAAGCTGAAAGTGTTCAATTTCTTGAGCCGAAAAGCGGCGGCGGTTCTGGTTCAGGTGGATACAACGAAGGAAACAGCGGCGGAGGCCAGTACTTTGGCGGAGGCCAAAATGATAATCCATTCGGGGGAAATCAAAACAACCAGAGACGCAATCAGGGGAACAGCTTTAATGATGACCCATTTGCCAACGACGGCAAGCCGATTGACATCTCGGATGATGATCTTCCATTCTAATGAGAATATCGCTAAATTGACAAAGAAAGGAGGGAAATGACAATGGCAGGAGGACGCAGAGGCGGTCGTGCGAAGCGCCGTAAAGTGTGTTATTTCACTTCTAACGGTATCACGCACATCGACTACAAAGATGTAGATCTTCTTAGAAAGTTTGTTTCTGAGCGCGGTAAAATTTTACCACGTCGTGTAACTGGAACAAACGCTAAATACCAACGTAAATTGACTGCAGCGATCAAACGCGCTCGTCAAATGGCTTTACTTCCATACGTAACTGGTGAGTAAGCTGATACGTAAAGAGCAAGGACCTTCGGGTTCTTGCTCTTTTTTATAGGGGGATAAAAAATGAAGCTCATTTCTTGGAATGTGAATGGCCTGCGGGCTGTCATGAGAAAAATGGATTTCCTTTCTTACTTGAAAGAAGAGGATGCCGATGTTGTATGTCTGCAGGAAACAAAGATTCAGGATGGCCAAGTGGATCTTGAACCAGAAGGCTATCATGTGTATTGGAACTATGCAGAGAAAAAAGGATATTCAGGTACGGCTGTTTTTTCAAAACAAAAGCCACTGAACGTCATGTACGGAATCGGAATAGAAGAGCATGATCAAGAGGGCAGAGTGATTACGCTGGAATTTGAAAACATGTATGTGATGACCGTTTACACGCCTAATGCAAAAAGAGGGCTGGAACGCATTGATTACCGTTTGCAATGGGAAGAGGCTTTATTAGCGTTTATTCTCGAATTGGACAAGAAAAAACCGGTTATCCTGTGCGGTGATTTAAATGTGGCTCATCAGGAAATTGATTTGAAGAATCCAAAAGCAAACCGGAATAACGCGGGTTTTTCTGATCAAGAAAGAGGAGCATTCACTCGTTTCTTGGAAGCCGGCTTTATTGACTCATTCCGTTATTTATACCCTGATTTGGAAGGCGCTTATTCCTGGTGGTCGTATCGTGCGGGTGCCCGGGACAGAAATATCGGCTGGCGTCTGGATTACTTTATTGTTTCTGAGAGTCTTAAGGGGCAGATTGAAAATGCCAAGATATCAGCACACGTCTTGGGCTCCGACCATTGTCCTGTTGAACTTACGATCAATATATGATGAGATAGCAGTAAGGATTGATCCTTACTGCTTTTTTTATGATGAAAAAGGAGAAAGAGATGGCAAACATAAAAGAGATTGCGAGATTGGCGAATGTATCTGTTTCGACTGTGTCACGTGTACTGAATCATCATCCGTATGTGTCTGAAGAAAAAAGGAAGCTGGTGCATCAAGTCATGGAGGAATTAGACTACACACCGAATCGAACTGCGATCGATCTTATTCGCGGCAAGACTCAAACGATCGGTGTAATCCTGCCTTACAGCGATCACCCTTGCTTTGATAAAATCGTAAACGGCATCACAAAGGCGGCATTTAGACATGAATATGCAACAACCCTCCTCCCTACCAACTATAACCCCGACATTGAAATCAAATATTTAGAGCTGTTAAGAATGAAAAAAATAGATGGCCTCATTATTACATCACGAGCCAATCACTGGGACAGTATGATAGCCTATCAAGAATATGGACCGATTATTGCTTGTGAGGATACTGGAGACATGAATATTCCTTGTGCTTACAATGACAGAAAAGCAGCCTACATAGAAAGCTTTCGATATCTAAAGAACCGCGGACATGAACATATTGCTTTTACAAGCGCGAGAAGCGCCGACAAGAGCCCGAGTACGGCGGTTAAAGCAGCGGCTTATCAGGCCGTCTATGGAAGCCTGGAGGACCGCCATATGCTGACCGGCTGTAATCATATGGACGACGGAGAGCAGGCGGGTGCGTATTTCTATACAAGCGGCCGGGCTCCAACAGCTATTTATGCAAACAGTGATGAAGTGGCAGCAGGAATTTATGTATTTGCCAAAAAGAAAGACTGGGATGTTGAGATCATTGGAGAAGGGAATTCCTCTATCAGCCGTGCCCTCTGTTTCCCATCGCTTGATCTGAATCTTGAGCAGCTGGGCACCGCAGCATTTTCGTTATTTTTGCAGGAACATCCCATAGATATAAAAATTCAGCATCAATTCATGAAAAAAAGCTTGAACTGAAATGCATTTCATCCCTTATAACTTCATTGAAAGACAAAGGAGGAGGAAGACATGCATATTGAGCACACGGCCATCTGGGTCAGAGATTTAGAGCGAATGAAGGCTTTTTATGAAACGTATTTTAATGGCAAAGCCAATTCTCTTTATCATAATGAGAAGAAAGATTTTAAGTCGTATTTTATGACGTTTCATTCCGGAGCAAGGCTGGAAATCATGAAAAAAGGAGATGTGACTGATCAGCCGTCACAAACGATGACAGGCTGGGCGCATATCGCTTTTTCCACTGGAAGCAAAGAGAATGTTGATGAACTGACAGAAAGGTTAAAGCAGGACGGATTCGCTGTAGTAAGCGGTCCAAGGACGACAGGGGACGGCTACTATGAAAGTGTAATTGAAGATGAGGAAGGAAATCTAATAGAGATTACAATTTAACATCTTGGAGTGAATTGAATGCTGACAGAAAAAGAAAAAATGGCAGCCGGAGAATTATACAACTCGGAAGACCGTGAATTATCACTAGAGCGTAAACATGCGAGAAATCTGATTAAACAATATAACGAATCACCAGAAGATGAGTCAGTGCGAACGGAACTTTTGAAAAATCTGCTGGGTTCGATCGGTGATCAAGTCACCATTTTGCCGACATTCCGCTGTGATTACGGCTATCACATTCATATGGGGGATCGTACATTTGTTAATTTTGACTGTGTCATTCTTGATGTTTGTGAAGTTCGTATAGGATGTGATTGTTTGATAGCTCCAGGGGTGCATATCTACACGGCTGGTCACCCTCTCGACCCGCTTGTTAGGAAGTCGGGGAAGGAATTCGGTAAGCCTGTTACAATTGGAGATAATGTTTGGATTGGCGGGCGGGCAGTGATAAACCCGGGAGTGACGATCGGCGATAACGCGGTGATTGCTTCGGGTTCCGTAGTGACAAAGGATGTCCCTGCTAATACGGTTGTAGGGGGAAACCCTGCGAGAAAGCTGAAGGAATTGAATTGAAATCAGTGCGGTTAAACGCCGCACTGATTTTTTATATCTGCTTGGCATTCGTATTGGGGCCGAAGCAGATTAACAATATGGAGCATGCGAGCCAGCAGCCGCCTATAAAGAAAAAGACGCTGACATAGCCGAGCTGAACGGCGATAAACCCGACGAGCAATGAGCCGAAGATGTTCGAAAAGCGCCCGAGCCCATAGGCTAAACCGCTACCTGACGAGCGATACTCTGTTGGAAAAGGCTCAGATGTATACGCATATAAGTTTGATGTGAAAACCCGTTCCGTAATATTGACGATGAAACCAAACACGATAATCATGATGGGAATGAAGGTCATGCCATATAAAAGACCTGCGATGGCAGTCAGAAACGCACTGGCGGCCAAAATCCATTTTCTCTGGAATTTTTCGGAAATCATTGAACCTAGCAACGCGCCGAGCGGAGCGCCGACCGAGTGCAATACGTTATACCATAATGTATTTTCCATCGTGACCCCGTTACTTTTTAGCAAGCTGGGGACCCAAGAGGCAAAGCCATAGAATCCAAAGGTTTCAAAAATCCATACCGCGGATAACACAATGGTTATTTTCAGGTTTCTCCCCTTTAATAATCCTGCGTAACCCGCATGTTGTACTTGTCCGCTTACGGTCTGCGGCACCGGAGCAGGAAGCGGGCCTTTTTCTTTTTCAACGCTTGCTTCAATCCTTTTCAGGATGGCATCGGCTTTTTCATATTCACCGCGATTTTCATGCCAGCGGGGTGATTCCTCCAGCCGCCGAATAAAGAAAAAATAAATAAGACCAACAGCGCCCCATACAAAGACAAGTCTCCATCCCCATGAGCCGAGCGGGATGACAAAAGCTGATACGATATTGGTGATCGGAACGCCAATCAATCCGATCATGGCACAGAAAGAAATATATTTTCCGCGAACACTTGAAGGGAAAAATTCTGCTAAATAGCTATTAGTGATGACCATGGCAGCTGCGACGCCAAATCCAGTGAGGAAACGAAACGCCATTAAGGACGGGATGTCCCATGCAGCGGCATTGCATAACGATGCGATTGAAAAAACGAAGACAAATAGGTTCAAGGCTTTTTTTCGGCCGATTCGATCTGAAAGCCGTCCCCCAAGTGATGCTCCCAAAAACATGCCTAAAAACGAAGCAGCCGTTACATTGGCAATGGTTGAAAGCTGGATGCCCCAATGCTCGATCAGTGCCGGCGCTACATTGCTGAGGGTAAATAAATCCGCAAGATCAAAGAAGTAAACAATGTCGAGAGCGGTTAATACTTGGAAGTGGACACGTGAAATCGGGAGGCGGTCTAAACGGTTTGCCGCGTTTGAAAAAGGATGTGTATGTTTCTGTTTGACGCCCGTATTCATAATAAACCCCCTTTTTTAATAGCGGGAGAAAGACTGAACATTCCCCTCTTGGCATTATTATAAGTATCTTGATTCATTGGGGACAGAGTTCAAATCACTAGATGGAAGAACTAAATTCACACTTTTCGCCTTAATTTTGCTTAAAAGATTTCCAAAACAGTAGATTAGTAGACCAAATTATGCAAATATATAGTAATATTCTCGTTGAAAGGAAGAGTCATAGAAGGAATGAATTCATTTATCCGTCCTCTAGAAGGAAACAATACATTGTGGAGATATTTTTTCTCCTTTTTGGTGATGGTTGGCTTATTCTTTTTTGGAAGCATTGTTTATGTCTTTATGATGTTATTGACTGCACTTTTAAGTCCACATATCGCGTTTGATGTGGATACAGGTATGTTAACCGATTCTTTGGCTGATCTGTTTTTAGCTCATATCGTTTATGTATTTGCGATCCCAGGGGTTTGGCTGGCGGTTCGCTTTATCCTGAAACGCCCGTTTCGATCAGTCATTACACCGCATGCAAAAATCAGCTGGCGCAGCATTTTCTTTGGCTTTATCGCTTATTTCTTGCTGATGGCTGTGGTTCAGGGGATTGATTATGCGATTCATCCGGCGAAATACACTTTTCAGGATTTTGACGCCTCTCGTTTTCTGTGGCTGCTTGTGGCATCTCTGTTATTGGTGCCGCTCCAGACTTCTGCGGAAGAACTGTTTTTCAGGGGATTTTTATTGCAGGCTTTTGGAAAAGTAATAAAGAACCCTTTTGTATTGACGCTGATTGTCGGCGGTCTATTTGGGGCTGTACACTTTGGCAATCCTGAAATGAGTAATGGTGCTTTTTGGGCAGGCATTGAGTATGTAACCATTGGGATTCTTTTAACGTATTATACGGTCAAAACAGGCAGCCTTGAAATTTCACTTGGTGTGCATGCCGCGAATAATATGTTTTTATGTCTTTTTATTACTGAAAAAAACAGTGTATATGGAGATATTCCTTCATTATTTGCCATCACACGGGGAAATCCGATGTGGGAGACTTTCTTTACGGTTGTCGTTAATCTTTTATTTGCGTTTATCGTTGTACAATACCATAAGAGATCAAAAAGAAAGCAGCAAGGCGTTTAATCCCTGCTGCTTTTTAATGTTTGTAAGGCTTCTTCGATGTCTGTTGTCGGCTGCTGGCAGGCGAAATTTTCACAAATATACACGGTTGTTTGATCGTCTATGATGCGATAGTCAGCCGCGAACGGTGCAATGTCTTTGCACTGGTCGGGATGTTCTGCCACCAGGATGGAATCGTTTGGAATAAAGGCCTGTTGAAGCGCGCTTGTGATTTGTTTTCTGTCTGGATCGTCCGGGCGCCCAAAAATCACAATTTCCTTTTTAGGCGTCATATGTTTTAACACACTTTGCATAAAGAAAGAGTGGCCGCTCGGATATGCCTCAATTTCAGGCTTGAACACGGAAAACATCGTTTCGGCTTTTTCAATCAGCGACAAATCGCCTGTGACTTGCCCGAGGCGCAGAAGCTGAACGGCTGCCACGCTGTTTCCTGAAGGCACCGCGCCATCATACACTTCTTTTTCTCTGACAATTAACGCTTCTGCGTCGTGTCCGGTAAAGTAGAATCCCCCAAGCTCCTCGTCCCAAAACAAATCGATCATATCGTCTGACAGTTTCTTCGCTTTTTCTAAATATGATAGATCAAACGAGGCTTCATAGAGGTCGAGATAAGCCCATAAGAGAAAGGCATAATCGTCGATAAATCCTTTGTTTTTCACTTCGCCGTCACGATACCGAACCATCACCCGGCCGTCGATGATTACATTGTTTTCAATAAAGGTGATAGCGTCTTTAGCCAAGGTGAGGTATTGGGGTTCCTGGAATACCTTTGCCGCTTTAGCGAGACCCGCAATCATTAGTGCGTTCCATGACGTCAGCACCTTATCATCAACATGCGGATATGTTCTTTCTTCACGCGTCTTTAACAGCTTCAGTCTTGCATCTTCAAGCTTGCGGCTGAGCTCTTCTTCGGTTAAGCCGCTATCCGCTTTGATTTGTTCCAGCTTGGTGTGAATGAGGTTGGGAATGTTTTTGCCCTCAAAGTTTCCTTTTTCTGTGATGTCATACACGTTGCAATACAGCGCGCCGAGATCCTCTCCGAGCGTCTTCAAGATCTCTTCTTTTGACCACACATAGTACTTTCCTTCTTCGCCTTCTGTATCCGCGTCTAAAGCGGAGAAAAAGCTCCCGTCTTCATGGGTCATTTCCCGTTGAATGAACGTAATGATCTGCTCACAAATCTTTTTATAACGGCTGTTTTGCGTAACTTGATAAGCTTCAGTATAAGCTGTCAGCAGGAGCGCATTGTCATACAGCATTTTTTCAAAGTGAGGGACGAGCCACTCATCATCGGTCGAATAGCGGGCAAACCCATAGCCGATATGGTCATAGATGCCTCCATTTGCCATGCTGTCCAGTGTTTTCGTGACGTTGTACAAAGCGTTTTCCTGCCCCGTCGTGTGATAATAACGGAGCAAATACATGAGCATATGAGGCATAGGAAATTTCGGCGCCTGTCCGAAGCCGCCGTAGATTGTATCGAAACCGTTGGCAAGCTGCTGGAATGTCCGGTGGATCGCTGATTCGCTTAACCCCTCACTTGTTTTAGCTGCTGTTTTGGTCTGTAAATGTTTAGCGGCGTTTTCTGCAATATCCTCGACATGCTCACGATCATTCGCAAACGTTTCTGAAAGATGCTCAAGCACATCCACAAAACCCGGACGATTATATTTACTGGTCTTCGGAAAATATGTACCCGCGTAAAACGGCTTCTGATCAGGCGTGATAAACACATTCAGCGGCCAGCCGCCCTGTCCGGTCATTAGCTGGCAGATTCTCATATAAACAGAATCAACATCAGGTCGCTCTTCCCGATCTACTTTAATCGCAACAAAACGTTCGTTAAGAAGGCGGGCGATTTCCTCGTCCTCAAAGCTTTCATGAGCCATGACGTGGCACCAATGACATGTGCGTGTAGCTACCCGAGCTAGCTATACCCAATAGATACGAGAACAGGTTTGTTTTCGCGTTTCGCTTTTTCAAATGCTTCTTCTCCCCAAGGGAACCAATTAACGGGGTTGTGAGCATGTTGAAGTAAATATGGCGACTTCTCAGCGATTAATCTATTGGGCTTATTGTTAGTGGGCATGGGATCACCTTCTTTCATCTAATAATTTTCTTTTTTTAACGTACCACAATTATTGAATTATATACTTTCATTAGTAATGTGACATTACATTCGTTTAATAAGATAATCATAAAAAAAGTTAGTCATCGATGTGGTTGGTCCACCATTCTGATAAATCTAGATAAATTGTAATTTGTTAATCTATATGCTTGTGTAACCACTGTTCAAATACCTTCAACTGTTCTTCAGTATGAAAGTAATGTTCACCTGCATCCAGGACTTCTAATTCACAACGGTGTTTTTTTGTAAAATAGTTAATAGTTTCAAATTCGCACAGTTCATCCTTGGCTCCATACATAATATATGTATCTGTATTCCATGTATTAATAGGATGTTCTTTTACATAGCATAAATAATCCCAATATAACTTTTGACCAATAGGTGTTTCTATAGTCATTTCTTTTTGCAAAAGCTCTGGTGTTACATTAAACCATTTCATCATATTTTCGATAATTCGTTCCATATTAACTACGGGTGATAAAAATAATGCCTTTTTTAACACATCATTTTGATACGCCAAAAGGCTAAAATAAGCTCCCATACTACATGCAAACACACTTACTTCTTTCCAGTGTTCTTTTGCGTAATTCATAATTATAGATAATTCACTAACACAAAGCTGTACCTTGCAAGGAGTATTATCATTTTTTCTTTCTCCATGCTCAGGTAAATCAAAGCTTAATACTTGATAACCTTTTTGATTGGCTTCTTCAGCTAATAATTGAATCACTGCATCTTCCTTATTTGACATATTTCCATGTACTGCAATAAAAATTTTTTCACTCTTTTCTCCCCATAAAACCGCGGGGATATTCCTAATTTTAAAGTTATCTTTAAGCATATTTCCTCCATAGAATAAGACATATAGGATTGGGTAAAAAATCACATACATTTTATATTCTTCTACGTAGTCTCAAACAAATCAAACTATTCCTAATTTGCCACAAATGAATTATATTATCTCTCTATATCTGTATAACATATTCTACTTTGTATTTAAAACCCTTCTTTTGTCCACTTCTTCAGAAGCTTACAAGTTCTTATTTTGATTCCTTTGCTTCAATAAATAATTGATTTCGGAGTAGGCCATCCGCCGTAATATTAATTGTACCTTCAATAGAATTTTCAATCGGTACGATCCCCTTATCAGCCCGATTTTCACCCACAATTTCAAGAACGTTTATTATGGTGTCGCACATTTTCCATTCAGTACCCTTTGGAAAGTATTGAAATGAGGCTTCTTCTGAAAAACTCCGATTAGGCCTAAATAAGCAACTCTCATTTTTACACCTCTATACTTTTATACTATTTTACATAGTATATCGCATCTATAATTTTCAGACGAGGCACCAACAACACGTTATTGCACATATAAAAAAGAGAAGAAAATACTTAGGCAGCTTCTTCTGTCTTTTAACACCATATCAGTTCACCCTCATATGTAATATAATGTTGCTAAACCATATTGGTTGATTCCTTTAAGAGACGTGGCACCGAGGAGGAAATGAAAGATGGTTTATTTCGTAGTATTTTTTTGTTTTGCTATTACACTGCATAATATTGAGGAGGCTATTTGGTTACCTAAGTGGTCACAACAACCTTCAAAGTTTCAAAAGCCAGTAACCTCAAATGAATTTCATTTTGCTGTCATTGTTATAACTATGTTGGCTTATTTATCTGCATTTGGTTTTTTATATATGCCAGAATCAGATATTGCAAAATGGATTTTCATTGGCTTTCTAGGTTCTATGGTTATCAACGCTATTTTTCCACATCTTATCGCAACTGTTTTAATGAAAAAGTACGCACCTGGACTTCTTACGGGCTTATTGCTTAACATTCCAGTAAACTCATTAGTTATTTATCAAATGTTTGTAAAGAATTTGATTGTATGGAAGGAGTTAATAATATCTACGTTGGTTGTAGGAATTATTTTATTAGCACTTATTCCATTATTATTTAAAGTTGGTGATAAAGTATCTCCTTAATGAGTTTGAATTGATTAGAATTTAGGAAGATATTAAGGGACACAAATTAGAGGTCAAGATAAAATGCAATGAATCAAAAGAAAAAACAACAGTATTTAAATTAGAAGAGAAAAAGTTTTTGAATCTAGGTTTCTAAAAATTTGCAATAAAATTATTAAAAGGCAGCCGAAACTGGTTGCCTTTTGTGGTTATTTTAAGAGACATGACACCAATGACAAGTTGAATAGCCGATGCTGACCAGAACCGGCTTGTTTTCGCGTTTTGCTTTTTCGAAGGCTTCTTCTCCCCAAGGGAACCAGTCGACTGGGTTGTGGGCGTGTTGAAGTAAGTATGGTGATTTCTCAGCGATTAATCTATTGGGTTTATTGTTAGTGGGCATGGGATCACCTTCTTTCATCTTGTTTTATTCCTACTTACTGTACCACAATTATTTAATTGCATACCTTCATATATGGCAATCCAAACCTCTTAAATCCAATAGTGATGAAAACGCAGGGTGTAAAAGTGTTGATGAATGGTGAATAAAATAACATAAATTAAATAATTCTTCTTTGTTGAGTCAGTAATGGTTCAGATATATAGAAAGAGAATGCTCGATCACTCATGCAAAGATTAATACTTCTCTTTTTTATTTGTCATTCTTGATATAGATGGCGGCAGGGAAATAGATAGTCCTATGCTAAGGACGACAGTTATGAAAAGAGTTCCGCCAAAACTTAAGAATTCTTAAGAACTTTTGCCCCTCTTTCTTCAGGTTTTGAATTTAAAGTAAGATTATAAATTTAAAACAAATGGAGAGATTAGAGATGAAACGTCTGTTGTTCTTATTTCAATATATAGGTAATCCCAGCACTGTTGGTTCCATCCTTCCCAGCTCAAGGTTTCTTGGAGATAGAATGATGGAAGGAATTGATTTTAAGAAAGCCAAATACATTATCGAATATGGACCAGGTACAGGTGTATTCACAAAAAAACTGCTTGAAAAACGAAATCCAGAGACGATTATTTTATTAGTCGAACAAAATAAAGAATTTTATTCATTGCTGAAAGAAAAATTTAAAAATGAGAGGAATTTATTCATTGTATACGGATCTGCCGAAAATATCATCGAGCATGTAAGGGAGTATGGTATACCTTATATAGACTATGTTATTTCCGGTCTTCCATTTGCAAGCTTGCCAAAAAGTGTTTCAAACAAAATTTTATTAGAAACCTCCAAGATTTTAAAAAAAGATGGGGAATTCATTACTTTCCAATACACTATGTATAAAAAGACATTTATTGAACAGTTTTTTACCAAAATAGATGTAAAAAGAGAACTTAGAAATGTGCCTCCGGCTTATGTCTTCAGCTGTTCGATGCCGCAAAATGATAAGGAGGAGTTATATGAAGTCTAACATTCTTATTGTTGACGATGACAAAGATATTAGAAATCTTATTTCTGTTTATTTAGAAAATGAAGGTCTGCACACGCAAAAGGCTAAAGATGCAATCGAAGCTTTAAAACTGTTGGAACAAAAAGAGTTTGATCTCATGATCTTGGATATTATGATGCCCAGCATGGATGGAATTAAAGCATGTATGAAGATTAGGCAAGAACGAAATCTGCCCATCATCATGCTTTCTGCAAAATCGGAAGATATGGATAAAATTCAAGGGCTTGCTGCCGGTGCCGATGATTATTTATCGAAACCGTTTAACCCATTAGAGTTAATCGCAAGGGTCAAATCCCAATTAAGGAGGTATAAAAAATACAATACGGATACTAATAGCACGAAGAACATCATTGAAATCGGTGACCTGATCGTCAATACAGATACACGGCAAGTATGGGTGCGGGGGCAGGAAGTGCGGCTGACGCCAAAAGAGTTCGATATACTTGAACTTCTTTGCATGAACAAAGGTATGGTTCTAAGTGTTGAGAAAATATATGAAGCAGTATGGAAGGAAGACTTTTTTAAATCGGACAACACTGTCATGGTACACATTACAAAAATCAGGGATAAGATAGAAGAGGATTCCAAACATCCCATTTACATAAAAACTGTTTGGGGAACAGGATATAAAATATGAGGAAGTTTGGAAATAAGCTAATTGTAAAGCTTCTTGGTACGATTGCAATTAGTTTTCTTATTTCATTAGGTATGATGACACTCATTATATTATCTAACGTATATCTACAAAAAATGAATTATCTGAAAGAATTTAGCCTCCTGAGTAGCTATTTTATGATATTGCTTCAATTCTCGGTAGCTATTCTTACTTTTATTGTAGTTTTTTTTATTATGGCACGGAAAAAAATATTATATTTGAGGCTTATTACTGAGAGTGTTCATCATATTGCCAATGGAAAACTTGGCTTGACCATTAGGATTGAAAGTAGGGATGAATTGACCCAGCTTGCACAAAACATTAATGATATGTCCAAAGAGTTAGAAAAAAAATTTGAACACGAAAGACAATTAGAAAGATCGAAAAGTGAACTGATCTCAAATGTATCTCATGATTTAAGAACACCATTAACATCAATTATCGGGTATTTGGATTTATTAAAAAAAGGCCAATATGACAGTAAAGCTCAATTTCAGGAATATCTCGAAACAATTGATTCAAAATCGCAAAGGCTGAAATACCTGATTGATGAACTGTTTGAGTATACACATTTATCGAGCCCGGACGTTAAGTTAACCTGTAAAGAAGCTGATTTGTCGGGTTTATTGGAACAGATAATCGGGGAATACATCCCTATTTTTGAAAAGGAACAGTTAAGTGTTCAAAAATCAATTACAGAAGACAATATTCCTGTGTTAATGGATATCGATAAGTTGGTTCGTGTTTATGATAATCTCTTTATGAATGCGATAAAATACAGCAAGAAACCATCTAAATTATTTATTAGCCTTGAGATCATTGGTGACAAAGCAATCTTGAAAGTTTCTAATAAAGTTGAGGATTTCCCGGTTGACAATATAAACAAATTGTTTGAACGGTTTTTCAGGGGCGATAAGGCAAGAACAGATCAACAAGGAAGCGGCCTAGGGCTTGCGATCTCAAAAAGAATTGTTGAGCTTCATAATGGTAATATCCTTGCTGAATATAGAGAAGGCTGGATGAGCTTCATTGTCGAACATCCAATGCATAGATAAAAGCTTATGGAGGAAAATTTCCATAAGCTTTTATCTTGAAAATAAAACTTAAGAATCCTTAAGTATTTTGCGGAGTGTTTCTTCATTTTTATTGCTTATCATTTATGTATGGAAAGCGAGGAGAGTGAAGAAATTGAAAAATAAATTTCTTATTTTAGCTTTATGGCTTTTAGCTATTTATATCCTAAAGGAATATCATTTCCTCTCACTCGAAATGAGTGATTTACAGGAATTTATATCAACGAATACAAAATATGCGATGATGCTGTTTATTGCCCTGTGGATCATTAGGCTTCTCTTTTTTATTCCAGGAGTAACTCTCATGTTTTTAGGGGGCATATGCTTTGATCCAATTGTTAGTTTTATATTATCGATGGTTGGCATTTTTTTGAGCGAGACCTTGGTTTATCTTTTCTCTAGAATATTTTCAAGCGGAAAAATGATGAAGGATTTGGAGCATAAACATCCAGAACTAAAAAAATTATTGGAGGCTTACAATTATAAGTTTTTGGCATTGGGGATGATTTGTCCGATAGCCCCAACAGATGTCGTGTGTTTTTTATCAGCTGCCGTTGGGTTAAAGTATAGTGTCTACATCTTAACTGTCGTTATTACGAATATCCCTCTATTGATTTTTTCTAGCTTTATTGTCATTAACTTTAGCGAGTCTTTAGTGGGAACTGTCTTGGTTATCGTATCATTTGTTTTGATTTCTGTTGTAACCATTAAAATGTGGAACAGTCTTAAGCAGAAGCAAAGTGCATAGATACTAGATATAGTTGCTTAGCTTAATATTAAATTGAATCTATCTTTAGAGAACTCAACCATAGATACCAGATGATTTTGGTATCTTTTTTTGTTTTTCCTATAGAAATACATAACCCTTTAGAAATGACTTGTAACCAATGGGAAATTGAACGTGGAGAATTTTATTTTAAAGTATCAGAAGTATATTACTATATGAAACAAACTTATTTTTCACTGAGTTATGCAAAGAGAGCTATAAAGATATACAAGAAATTTGACATTCACGATGAAAGAATACTTCATTGCAGGTTTATAGTAGCTTGAAATTTAATTGATACTTTAAATTACAATAGTGCAATTAAGGAATTGAAAAAAGGATTACAGGATGCTTTTAAAATCGGAAAAAAATATCTCATTGCAACATTTCATATGAATTTAGGGATTGTTTATAGGAGTGTTGGTCAATATGATTTGTCGATTCAAAATCTCATGAAGGCATTGCAAGTTTTTCAAGAGGAAAAGCATATTTTTAAGTCAAAAACGTTATTTAATTTGTTTCATGTATTAGCCCAGAAAGGGGAAATGAATAAAGCGCTTCTATATTTTGAACAAGGAAGTGCCATTGTTCTGCGTAACAATGATTATGAATACCAAGCCAAATTCAAATTGCTAAAGGGACTTTATTTTCCGATGAAGATGTTTCTTTAATTAATGAGGCCTTAGATTACTTTCAATCGAAGAAATTGTTTGCTGATATTGAAGAATATGCTCATGAGGTTGCAGAGTTTTATTATGAAAAAGGAAATTCTTCGCTCTCTAACGAATATTATCGTAAGGTAATAGCAGCCAGAAAAGAAATTCGAAAAGGGGAGATTATTCATGAAGAAAAAAATGATTGCCTTATCAATGACGATTTTAATGGGGATGACAGTACTAGGCTTATCCTTTAATTCAGATACTTTTGGTCAAGCTAAATCTGAAAACGTAATTAGTATTGCATCAGATCGGCTTGGAAGCTAAAGTAACCCACTCGTTTTTCGTGAGTGGGCTTTTTTTATTTGGATAGAGTCTAGAAAATGGACGTTTGTCTTTTTGTTAAATCAATACAAGAGGAAAAATCGTTATCTATTGTTCGAAAATATCTAATTCAGCTAATAAATTTTTTAAATTTATAGAATCCCAGGGTAAAAACTCTGCAATTGTGAATCCGACAACATCATTTTCTTTAAAAACACCTTTTAATATATTCAATGAATCTTTAAAAGTCATCTTTCCAGATTCTGAAGGAAATTCTGTCACACCAGGCTCTGAGAAATATAAAGATCTAAAGAAATTTGGATCTAATACGTCTAAATCAAAATGAACAGCTATTTTAGTAAAACCATTCTTTTTAATCCACTTTTGTATATCTTCAGATTTTAAATTGTTTTTATCTTGAACTGTATAATTTAGATTTAATTCCTTTAATAATTTCACTTCTAAATCAAGTGGTTTTTGCAATCCAACATATAAAAATTGATCTGAATCAAAAGGATGTTCAACGCCTTTTGATAGCTCTGGATCTCCTGCTCCTAATAAATTCCCCAAAACCATAGCATGTTCATGATGAAATTCTTTTGGGGTTGAAACATCAGGATGAGAATCTATCCAAATGATTCCTAGTTCTTTTCCATATTTACCATGAAGATAATCAAAAGGTGCTTGAGATACTAAGCAATTCCCACCAAAAGTAATAATTTTATCTGGCAATTCTTTTTTCAAAACTTCCGCTGCCATACTCACATTTCGTTTAACGGTAGATTGAGCAACCACACCATTTTCCTTTTCTAATTCTTCATTTTTCGGTTCCTCAATATTTAATTTTATCTCTTTTTGGTTGGCATTTTTAGGAGCTAACCATGACAGTAATTCTGCACCAAAATAATATTCTCGCTTATTTCCACCTTGCCAATCAGGGGCTATTAACCTTATTGTTCTACTCATAAACACCAAACCTCCATTATTAAATTAATCCATTTAATTCAAACTTTATCAATTAACTATATTTGTATCAATAAATTGGTCTTGTTAGATACATTAAAACTTTTAAAAAGGATTTAGCATGTTAATGACAAATTGGAATTTTTATGGAAGTGCCACTATATTGAGATTTCACATACATGGTTAATCCCTGTTTCCATCCTGCTCCTTGCCTAAATTTTCAATTGTGAGTGTTTGTGCTGTATGACATGTGTAGGCAGATTAAAGAAAGATGCGAGTTGATTGATTGTTAAGTTTTGTATTTCGAATAAATGTTCTTTTAATAATTTGTCCGGAAGTAACAATTCAGAAGCGAATATATTTGCTTGGTGTTCTAACTTATCTTTTAAGACAACGGAGCAATTAGCCATTTTAAAAGTATTTAAATTTTTGTGGAGGAAAATGTCCAAGTTCGTGGGCAACAATGAATGTTTGGTGCGTTAGGTTTTCATTTGTATGGATTATATAACGTTTTTCTTCTTTAAGATGTTGAAGTAAACCTTCGGCTTGTCCTAAATTGTTCTTGGTTATGATTATATTTAGTTGTTCGCAAATTTCATAAACATCATTAGTTCCATAACTCAACAAGATTGACTGTACTTTATGTTTTATGTTCTTGCTCGTATAAATTGGTATCACTCTTTCCTTTTTTTCTGTTTATAAAAGGATTGCCAGTGATGTGGCGTCAAGTCGCAAAAGTATTGCTCATGTCTGAAATCCAGTCACTATTTTTTAAAATAGATAGAGGTTAGTGACACGGTTTTTATCTTCGGATAATTTCCATAAACAGGGAATAGGTCCTATTGTGTTTGTTAACTATAACTGTTTAAATATAAACCGAACGGTCTGTTTTTAAAAAGGGGGATGATAAATGTGAGGGAAAAACATGTTTTAATTATTGGTGGTGGAATTGCTGGAGTAGCAATGGGGATTTTTTTGAAAAAACAAGGGATTAGTTCATCCGTTTATGAAAGTTATCCAATTAAAAAAGATGCTGGTGCTGCTTTTGGAATCTCTCCAAATGGAATGGATGTGTTAGAAGCACTCGGTTTAAAACAAGAAGTGTTAAGAAATAGTTGGAGCATTAAAAATGTTGAAATGCACAATATGTATGGGACTGTCATGTCAACTATTAATCTAGTTGATGAAGACAATAATTATTACCCCATGCAATACATGACTAGGTCAAATTTAATGAGCATATTGTTAGAAAAAGCGCAAGATGAGGGAGTTTGCATTCATTACGGAAAAAAACTAATAAATTTGCATCAGGATGAAACCTTGGTTACAGCTTTTTTTGAGGATGGAACGCAAGAGACAGGAACTGAACTAATTGGAGCTGATGGTATTCATTCAAAGACAAGGCAAAATATATTTAACCAATGTTCAATGGTTTATGCGGGCTACTCAATTATTCAAGGAATTGTTTCTTCGAAGGATTTATGCGGTAAGGATAATGAAGGGTTTATAGGTTATGCAAAAGGAAACAATAGTATGATGATAGCAAGATGTCATTCTGGAGATATAGAGAACTATCATTGGTTGTGTTTTGTTTTTTCAGATCGAAAAATTTCTTCAAAGGAGCTAGAACAAAAGACGTCCGAAGAACTGAGGATAGAGTTGCTAAAATTATTTAAAGATTGGAGCGATCCTATCCCGAGTATGATTGAAAATTCAAGTCAAATACATGCAAGAAGCCGATTTGAATTTAAGTCATTAGAAAATTGGTCAGAGAATAGAGTTGTGTTAATTGGTGACGCTTTACATGGTATTTCTCCTATTACAGGTCAGGGCGTGTCCCTTGCACTTGAAGATGCAATGTATTTATCGAAATTAATGTCCGAACATGATTATAAGGATGCTTATTATTATTTTGAATTCGATCGAAAACCTAGAGTTCAAAAAATCAAGAAAATGGCTGAGATAGAGAACGAATCGATGTTCTTTGACTTTGACCTATATAAAAACCCAACTAATGTGGCTGAAGGTACAGTAAGCACTATATTAGATAGTAAAGAAACAGTGAACAAGTGACTTAATAAATAAAAGAAGATACCACATTCGGTATCTTCTTTATCTTACTGTTATAATATGATTTTTCTTGAATTTAAATTTATTTTTAGAAATCATTTTTTTGAAAAGTAAAGGACAAAGAATACTCGCTGCTAATCCCGTACATTCGAAGAAAATATTATTTTTGTATTTAAAAATCCAATATCCTGTTGAGCCAATAATAATTTCAAAAAATAAGAATTCTTTTAACTGTTTTTTTGATAAAGATATGATTATAACTTTTGACGGTTTTATTTTAATCATAATAATCATCTCCTTATAGAGCAAATGTATTCAATAAATTTTATATTAGACACATAGTTTTATGAGGAATAAATTCAGAAATCACACTTGGTATTTATTTAAACGGAATAGAGGTCCATTAACGATTTACGGTCTATTACTATTTCTGTATTCATGATTCTGTTTAGACGAGCTAATAGTCGGTCTATTCTTTATTTTTTTCAGGGTCATGAGTATTATGTTTTTAGCATCAAATGGATTTAACCCTGTTTCCTTTGCTATTATTACTCCGTTAATTGCTATGGGAATCCATATTCAAGCAGTTATGTTAGTGACAGGAATTGTTTGTCTAATAGCAGGCTCATTATATATTTCAATTCTAGATCTTATCAGAAATTTTAAAGGGCTTTGTAAAATGAACGTGTTTTGATTTAAATATGGTAAAATGACAGAAAAAGGACTTAGTAAAGACGTGTCTATAATGAAAGGATAGGGAGTATGACAAGTAACTCACCTGGAAAAGGAAAAAGAAAAAGTGAAAAGACAAAAAAAGAATTGATAAACGTTGCCCGCGACTTATTCGCAAAAAAAGGTTATTCAGAAACGTCTATTAGAGACATTCTAACTGCAGCCAACATTAGTAAAGGGAATCTTTATCATCATTTTAAAGGGAAAGAGTTTTTATTTCTTCACATTATGGAAGAAGACACTCAAGAGTGGAATAATCTTTGGACAGAAAAAAAGGGGCAATATAAAAACGCGATTGAAAAACTGTACGGTTTAGCAGAATTTATGATTGATATTAATATTAATTACTCTTTATTAAATGCAACTGAGGAATTTTTCACTAGTGCTTTTTCATCTGAAGAAGTAGTGGAAAGATTAACTAAATTAGACGACCAATACTATGAGATTATGGAAGATATTTTAAGAGAAGGCATCAACGATGGAAGTTGGGTTATTAATAACATACAAATCACTTCAAAAATTCTTTCTGGATTATTTTACAGTATAGATACTTTATATCGTAATGATTCCATTCAACAAAAAAAAGAGCTACTAAAAGAGGCTACGAGGATTTTTATTAAAGGCATTAAGTAGAATATTATTGGTGTTAGGTAATTATTGTAATTGTAAAATAACTTGACTCTAGAGCTTTATAATTTTAAATCTCCTCATTTAGTTTAAAATAAACCGTGCGGTCTGTTTATAATCTTTTTGATAACTGACAGATTATGAAGAGGTTAAGGAAAAAGAGACAAAGTTAGAGGAGTAGACACAATGTGTTTGCTCCTCTATTTTTTTTGTTTGTAAATGTTTGATTATGTTTATTCAACTTTAATCTATCCATTCTATATTTAATGATGGCGGTTTATTGCTACTTTTAGGATAATGCCATATTACCTTACTTATAAATGATGTAAGTCCTTCATTTATTTTCGTATCATCTAGCTGTTTCCAATTGTTAAGAAAGTGATCTAGTCGCTCAACGAGTAATTCTTTTGCCTTTATTTCATCTTCTTGAGTTATATTTTCTGTTTCCTCTAATTCTAATTGAAGTTTATCTAATTTTCGTGAACGTATCTTTTTTCTTTCCTTAAATTCTTTTAAATCAATTAAGTCTTCCTCTAATTGTATCTGAAGCATTTTCAGCGCTTTTTGAACTATCCTTATTCGTTCTTCAATCATTTGTATTTTGATAGCTTTGGAATCAAAAGGTTTGCCTACTTCTTTTAAATTTTGGAGTTCAGCAATTATTTCTTCCCGCCTAATTTTTATTCTATTTATTATAAGATCCATCATAGTATTGTAATTTAAACCTCTGTTATAGCATTTGTTGCCTAACGGGTCTTTTCTATTGCAAGGTTTAAGTTCCTTTTTTTGTCTTCGATTCTTTCTAATGGTCACTGAGTGAGTTCTTCCACATATTGCGCATTTAATTAAATTTGACAAACCGTGTCTTCGTTGTCTTGCTTTTGGGGCAAGATTCTGTCTAAGGTCCAACTTGTCATTGGCTTGGTTCCACGTTTCTTCATCAATAATGCAGAGTTTATTGCATCCTTAACTATGATCCATTGTTCTTTCGGTCTCATCTTTCCTTGATGAACATTTCTTCCTTTTAAACGATTAGATACTATCCATCCTTTATAAATTTCAGATCGTATCATTCTCTGAACGCTTACATCACTGAATATGTTTCCTTTTTTAGTTCTAAATCCTAGCTGGTTTAAGTTTATAGCGATATTATCTACACCAATACCATCTATAACCATCTGAAAAGCAATTTAACACCTTTTGCTTGTTGTTTATCAATTTCCACTCTTTTTTCTAATGGATTATAAATATAACCAAATGGCGGAGTTCCGTTTGACCACCTACCTAACTTGGCACTATCTTTTTTCCCCTTCCTTAGCTCGCCTTTATATTTTCATACTCCCAATTGTTTACGAACCCAGTGAATTTCAATGCTTGCCAATCTTCTTGAATCTCTAAGTCATATACTCGTTCGCTATCGGTAACAAAGAGGACATCTTCTTGTCTTAATAAACTCATAAATTTAGGTGTCTCGGCATCGTCTCTAGTAACACGTGCAAGATTTACAGATAAAACAGCATCAAAAAGATTCTCTTTGATTTCGCAGATCATTTTTTGATATTCAGGTCGATTTTCATCCATTGAACTGCCAACTTCTTGAAATAATTTGGTCTCCCAGTTATATTTTTTTGCAATATCTAACAAGCGTTTTCTGTGTTTTGCTAAGGTTTCTTCGCCTTCATTATTACGTGATTTTCTGAGGTATATGGCGACTCGTTTTATTTTGTCTTTTAGTTCCATATAATACCACCTTTCGTATATAATATAATGTTATTATATTTTTAGGTGGCTATTTTTACGAACGTGGCATCAATGACATGTCGAATAGCCGACACTGACCAGAACCGGCTTGTTTTCGCGTTTTGCTTTTTCGAAGGCTTCTTCTCCCCAGGGGTGCCAGTCTACGGGGTTATGGGCATGTTGAAGTAAATAAGGAGACTTCTCAGCGATTAATCTATTGGGTTTACTTTTATTTGGCATGGGATCACCTTCTTTCTAAATGTTTTTTAAAGTATTCTCTTTCCTCTATTTAATATACCAGATAGTTAAGACCCGTCATCATTTGTCTGTGAGGTATTCCATAATGAAAATCAAGGGCTATAAACCCTTGATAGATTCATTATTTCACCTTTGAACTATAAAGATGGGTCTTCAATCGTAATGCTTTAACACGATTGCTGAATTATGTCCTCCGAAACCAAAAGAATTTGATAGCCCATATTTCAATGGAAGGTGTCTCGCTTCTGATACAACATCTAAGTCGCAATCTGGATCTTGATTCTCTACATTAATAGTTGGCGGAATAATTCCTCGTCTCAAACTTTCCACTAAAGCAATTGCTTCTACTCCGCCAGCAGCACCAAGCATGTGCCCAGTCATTGACTTGTTTGCAGTTGTTGGAAGTTTACATGAATGTTCACCAAATAATTTCTTAATAGCTAGAACTTCTGAACGATCACCTACTTGTGTACTTGTTGCATGAGCACTAATAACATCAATTTCACCTGTTGATATATTTGCACTTCTCAATGCTTTTTTCATGGCTAAGTAGGCACCCTTACCTTCTGGGTGTGATGCTACCATATGATGAGCATCTGAACTAGCTCCGTACCCCACTACTTCACATAATATCGGCGCATCTCGAAGAATAGCGTTTTCTAATGATTCTAATACTAAGATACCTGCGCCTTCACTCATAACAAAGCCATCTCTATCTGTATCGAACGGACGGCTGGCTCGATTTGGATTTTGGTTTCTTGTAGATAGTGCATGGGCGTTTCCAAAACTAGCCAAAGATATCTGTGTGATTGCAGCTTCTGCTCCACCGGCAAATATAATATCTGCTTCATCATTTCGGATAGCATTGAAAGCTTCACCAATAGAGGTATTCCCGATTGAACAGGCTGTGACTGGTGATAATGATGGTCCTTGTGCTCCTAATCTTATGCTTATCTGGGCCGCAGCTGCATTTGATATCATCATTGGTACAAGGCTAGGGCTTACTCTCGCGGGACCTCGTTTATTTAATACATCCACATTATCAACAAGCGATTGTATGCCACCGATTCCTGAACCAACATATACCCCTAAACGTTCAAGATCAACCTTATCTAACTGTAATTGTGAATGTTCTAATGCTTGTTCGGCTGCTGCTAAGGCAAACTGACTAAAACGATCTAATCGTTTTGCTTCTTTTCTCCCCAATATTTCATCTGCATCGAAATCACGAACGATTCCGGCTATCTTTGTTTTATAATCAGCAGTATCAAAAGAATCAATTAGAGATATTCCCGAGTGTCCTTTAACTAGTTGATTCCAAAAGCTGTTTACATCATTTCCTAGTGGAGAAATAACTCCCATTCCAGTAATGACAACTCTTTTCATGATCATTCCCTCCTCGTTTTTATTAACTTTAGCTATTGTGTTATCCTATTACAAGTTGTTGTTTATCCTAGTATAATTAATACTATTTTAAAGGGAGATCTTAATGAAACCTGAAACAAGACTTCAAGCTTTATCAGAATTTCTAAAGAACCAACGTTCGAAAATTACTCCCCAAATGGTTGGTTTACCTGTAGGAACCCGCAGAAGAACACCAGGACTAAGAAGAGAAGAAGTGGCTCAACTAGCCGGTGTAAGTCTTACTTGGTATACATGGTTAGAACAAGGCAGAGATATAAAAGTATCTACTTCGGTATTAGATGCTATTTCTCGAGCATTACAATTAAATAACGATGAAAGGAGATATTTGTATGCTCTAGCGTTAGAGGAAGGAGTGAAACAACCCTTTATAAATGAGAAGGAGAAGGAAATCAGTCCGGCTTTAGTAAAAATGTTGCAGGAACTTCGTTATTGCCCAACGATTATATCAGATAGAAGAAGCCAGATTGTTGGGTGGAATCAAGCAGCAGCTAATGTATTTTTGGATTTTGAACAAATCAATCCGGCAGAAAGGAATATAATACGCTTACTATTCGCAAGAAAGGAATTTAAAAGTTTAGCAGTGAATTGGGAGCATTTTGTTAGAGGATATATCGCAATATTTAGAACGTATTATGGACAGTATGTGGCTGATGACTGGTATGAGCAATTTATACAAGAAATGGAACAGGCATATCCCGAGTTTCGTAAAATTTGGAATGAAAATGAGATAAGCTCTGCTCCTGAAGTATTAATTGAGTTTCGTCATGCTAAGGTAGGTAAAATGTTGTTTAATCTTACTTCATTACAGGTGCATGGAGATACTGATTTAAGATGCAGCGTCTATACTCCAGTTGAGAATACTGAAACTGAGCTTAAGTTAAAACGTTTAATTGAAGGCTAGCTATGATAAATTTATTTCTTAATGCGCATAAATGAAAATGTTCTTTAGAATAGCCAAGGTTATCTATACCCAATAGATACGAGAACCGGCTTGTGTTCGCGTTTTGCTTTTTCGAAGGCTTCTTCTCCCCACGGGTACCAGTCTACTGGGTGGTGGGCGTGTTGAAGCAAATACGGTGATTACTCAGCGATTAATCTATTGGGTTTATTGTTATTTGGCATGGGATCACCTTCTCTCTACAGAGTCAGGAAAAATGTAGAACGTGATTGGGAATATGTGAAGAAGGGAAACAAAAGGGATTACTAAAGTACAATTTTTCACCTTTAAAAATTCAAAGTGCATTATATGGTATAATCCCTTCAATAAAGATATGCAGTGGCCAAATACAAGTCCTGAATGACATAAAGATAATGTTCTCTTAATTTGCAGAATGAAAAGCAGACGCTGCATTATAAAAAAACATACCAAATAAAGAATATTGGTATGTTTTTATTTTCTGTATATATAATTTGAAAAATCCTTATAGTTACTCATCATGCGTGCGATTACTTTAATTGTTTGCTAAAAGAACCTTCAATTCTTCTTCATTTATCGTAAAACTTATTTTTTTTTAAGATCGGTATCCAAATTTCACTTTTAAAAGAAGGGGATGTTATATCTTTATGCTCGTTCCACAGTATTTCTGGACCTTCTATTTGTTCATAATTTGACGATGGAAACCATTCAGAATAAATGCGTCCCCATACTTCTTGCAGTGTATCCGGAAATGGTCCGATTGCTTCGAATACAGCCCATGTTGAGGCAGGAACTTCAAGCTGTGAGAGGTTATTTGGACACTGTTTCGTTGTGGCTGCGCCAATATAGTGATCAAGCTCACCTTTCTCCTCTGTCCGGCCTTCAGAAAAGTTCGTGGAAGCACTAATGAGTCCCAAAGGCGCTACATTAGAAAGCTTTTTAAGTGTATTGATTGCTTCTTCATCTAAACTTTCCCACATGGATGCAATTTCCGGATTAACCCCTTTGAAAATAAGAGGAACTCTTTTTTTAATGCCAACGATGCGAAATGCTTCTTTTTCTTCAATGCGATAGTTCATTTCACTTCCTCCTTTGATTGATAACTGGAAGGTCATACGTGGATAAGCTTTAAGTGAATGGCCATTAAGTCTGGCTTTTGATGGTTTTATGCCATGCAAATTTTGGAATGCCCGTGCAAAAGAATCTGGTGAGTTATACCCGTACTTTATTGCAATGTCAATCACTTTTACATTGCTGTCTTTAAGCTCAAAAGCTGCAAGAGTAAGACGTCTGCGACGAATATATTCGGATAATGAAATACCAGAAAGGAAGGAAAACATCCTTTTAAAATGATATTCAGAGCAGAATGCAAGCTTTGCTGCTTCTTTAAAATCAATATCATTAGTGAGGTTTTCTTCAATATACTTTAATGCTTTATTCATACTTTTAAGCAAATCCATTTATTTGACCTCCTTTAACAAAAGAATAGCAGGGGTGAAATGTTTCTACCCGACATTCCGTGCACAGTTTTGCAGGTTAATTGTAGATTAAGGATTTAAATGTTAATCCAAATACATGAATAATTAAAATTACAATAGGCGGAATCAACAGCGATGGCAGGAGGTTCAACGTTTTAAATTTTTTAATTCCCAGAATACTTAACCCTGAACTAAGGATTAATACACCGCCGACAATTGTGGTTTCATTAATAAGGTCTGTATTTAATGCGCTTTCCATTAATTTTGCAAATAAATATATTGAGCCTTGCCAGGTAAATAATACAACCGCAGATGCTGCTATTCCAAAACCAAATGTGGAAGCGAGAACAATGGAAGTGATCCCATCTAATATACCGTTTGTTAGGAGATAAGTATAATCTTCGTGCAGAGCAGCGTTAACAGGGCCTAATATTGACAACGAGCCTATACAATATAATAAGATTGCAGTTGATAAACCTTCGGCTAAATTGCTTTTAGAGAACCTGTTGACTAAATTGTTAAATCTTAATTCTAGATTTATGCTCTGACCAATCAATCCTCCAATAGCTAAACTGACAATAAAAAGAATTGGGTATTTACTAGAAGGCAAATGCTGTGTAAAGGCGTTGATCCCTAGTCCAACTGCGGCGAATCCCATTGCCTGCATAAGTATCTCTTGGTACTCATCTTTCATTCCTTTTTTGAATATACCACCAATTAAACTTCCTGCAATGATCATAACTGTGTTAAAAATTGTTCCAAACATAGGCTATCTCCTCCAATAATAGTTCCTTTCAAAAAAATAAACCCTCAAGTTACTTGAGGGTCAAGTGTATGTGACAGCTATTAATTAAGTTTATTTGATTGGCAAAAGTATTTCAGTCACATAATTGTCTGGATTATTAGTTACCCCGTAATCAATCAGCGTTATTTCGATTGAGTCGCCAGCCAATTCATAATGATGCTTTTTCATATATGTAAGTAACATTTTGTAGTATTTTGCTGCTTCTGAATGTGACCCTTTAAATCTAATTTGCAGATATTCTCTTGAGGGGAAAGTGATTTCAGGTGAAGTTATTTCATCTTCATCTTCCAGAACCATAAATATACTGGAATATCGGTCAAACTGATTTGATTTTATATTTGTTGCTGAAATGGATAATCCTACTTTCCCTAAAAATAGATCTTTGTGGACTTTAAACTTAGTTCTCAATTCTGTTACCGGATACTCAATATCTTGACCAAGAATATATTCATGTTGTAAATACGCCACACGCAGTTCAGGAAGTTTGATTTTTGAAATTTCTTCTAGCGGCATATTAACTGCGTCTTCCATTTGTTTAATGCGGCGAGAGATCTTTCTCTCAATGCGTGCCAATTCCCTCTTTTTTCGGTCAATTTCAGTTTGCTGGCCTTTCAGCAAGTGAATCAGAGTATCTACCTCAAGAGAATTATAAAAATCAAGCAGTTTATTTATTGGCAAACCTAATGTCCTCAGGTACTTGATTGTACTCAATCTTTCAAATTGTTGTGTAGAATAATATCTGTAGTTATTATGTTCGTCTGTAAATTCTGGTTTTAAGAGACCAATTTCATCATAATACCTAAGAGTAGGTATGTTTACATTGAATAACTTAGATACTTCTCCAATAGAGAAAAATTCCTTCATCCTAACAACCTCTCTGTTATTAAAGCGTGTTTAGTGACTGTTTATGTACATCCACATTATATATGATGCAGTAACCCTAAAGGTAAAGTTTTCCCTTATATAGACGGCAATAACCAAGATTGAGTTGATAAATATTATATCTATTCTTTATCTGATTTGAATAGAAATAAGAAGGAGTGATATTCGTTACAATTCAGGTAATAGCACACCTAGCCAATTTTAAAGTTTTTGCCCTTGGTCTTAAAAAAAATATAAAACACAGGATGAATTCTAAATTCTTTACCGATCGTTCTTAAATTTGATATACTTAAAACATGTTAGGTCTAACTGTTTTTCTTCTCAAATGAGAATGATCGTTCTTTAATTATTTAAGAATAGGGAGAGATGAATGATATAAAGTTATTGTGCCCTAGTGCATCAATGATTCTCAGTACTTTATCAGTGTTAATAGATGATACGTTATATGGTGGGATTACATGGCCAGAAATAAAGAATTTTGATGAAAAATGGAGCTTTTCTGGGAACAGGGTTATGAAAAAACATCCATGCAAGATTTAGTGAACTATATGGGGGTTCACCGCAGAAGTATCTATGATACTTTTGGTGACAAACATACTTTATTATGAGAGCTTTAAGTCACTTTGTAGAAGTAATGGAAGTGAGAATGAAGAATGAGGTGAAAACAGATGTAACGGTTAAGCAGGCTATACGAAAATTATTTGTCTCTCCGTACAGGACCAAATAAACGTTTCGGAAAAGACAGAAATTTCCCATTGTGGAAACAAAAGCTATTTTTCCTTGCTGGCGCAAAGTATGACCACAAAGCCAAGAAACACGACCTGAAATATCATTTTATCTTCGTTCGGACGGCACACAAACTTAAAAGGATTACCAAAATCATTGAAGAAAACAACATTGTTCCAGAGATTTATCCAACACTATTTCCATAGACAACGTAAATGAAGCGCTAGAACTAGTAGCAAACGGACGACCAAAAGGGAAAGTGATTATTAATTTTTAAGGGGGACATGATGAAAGCAGTCCAAATACACAGCTACTCGAAAAAGCTAGAAGCCCACATCAACGATGTTCCTATTCCAAGAATAAACAAACATCAAGTGTTAATCAAAACAAATGTGGCGGGCGTTGACCCACATCTTATATTGGCGATTACTGGAAAGGTTCGCGTTTTTGACCACTATGATTTCCCGTTGACACTCGGAAATGAACTTTCAGGTGTGATTGAAACGGTTGGTGAAGCGGTGACAGACTTTAATAAGGGCGACAGAGTATATGCGCTAATGCCACTAGATACAATGGGTGCCTTTGCAGAATATGTTGTGGCTGATGCAAATATCGTTGCGAAATTGCCAAAACATCTTACTTTTGAAGAAGGGGCTGCCATTCCATTATCGGCTCTGACAGTTGTTCAAGCATTCGATGTACTGAACGTGAAACCTGGCGCAAAACTGTTCATTCCTGGTGGAACAGGCGGATTTGGGCAGATTGCCATTCCGTTTGCGAAATCAAAGAAGCTTTTTGTAGCTGTCAGTGGTAGTGAATCAGCTCGTCATTTAGCGCTATCCATTGGTGCTGACCAGTTCATCGACTATCAGAAGCAAGATTATGTTGAGGTGCTGAAAGATTTCGATTACGTGATTGATACTCGTGGTGCAAGTGAGTTCAGGCATGAATTACGTGTTTTAAAACCTGGCGGAAAATTATTGTCATTGAATGCTGGTCCAAATACACGTTTTGCAATTCAGCATGGCGGATTTTCAACGTTGCAGAGGCTTCTTTTCGGTATGATCGGCATGCCGTTTGATATAGCGGCACATCTTCAACGGAAAACATATGATTTCTTATATGTTCAGCCAAATGGCAAACAACTAAAAAACATCACCCAGTGGATTGATGAAGCGGGCATCAAACCAACCATTGATTCGACATTTGCTTTTCGGCAAGTGAACGAAGCTATTGCCAAAATCGCAAAAGGGAAAGCTCAAGGAAAGATTCTTCTGATTATACAAGAGTGAGAAACAACAACATAAAATTGACAAATCGAACTATTTTAGTGATGGGCGGGACGTCAGGTATAGGCTATGCATGTGCGAAAAGTTTCTTGAAATGAGCAACACGGCGATTGTCACTAGTCGCTCGAAGTAAAACATTGACCAAGCAATCAAAGATAGCCTTAATTTAATCGGCATTGCTCTGCGGATGTCAGTCAAGTGAAGTCGGTTGACCAGTTGGATTTTATCTTCTATAACACCGAAAGGTTTAATGAATAGGGCTCATGCATACAAAGCAAAAGTAGACAAGAACAAAGAAGAAGGATTAGATGTGGATGCGGGTGTGACCATGGGGTTATATACCTATCTCATTTTAATGGCTGCTGATACTCTCCTGTTTTAGTCAGATTTTGTTCCCGTTGGAAAAGACCAAATTCAACATGTGGAGCAAATATATTGATGATTATTGGTTATTTATAATTCTTTACTTATCGTTCTAAAAAGGGTATGATTTAATCACGGTTTGAAATTTATGTGTTCATTTTAGAACGTTCATTCTATAATGGATTATGACGTTTGTTTTTGTTAGTATAGGTTCATTGATTTTTTTAAGGAGAAATAAAATGGCTAGAAGTAAAGAGTTTGACGAAAAAGCAGTATTAAGGAAAGCAATGGAGCTCTTCTGGGAACAGGGTTATGAAAAAACATCCATGCAAGATTTGGTGGATCATATGGGGATACACCGCAGGAGTATATATGACACATTTGGTGACAAGCGTTCATTGTTTTTAGCTTCCCTTAATCACTATGAAGAGCTCATCGTCAATGAGATGGAAAGCATAATTAGCAGCACTTCATCCATTAAACAGACGATACGTGATGTTTTTATTTTCGTACTGAATTCCATTGAACAATACCCAAAAGGTTGTCTATCAGTAAATGCAGCCATTGAATTATCTTTGTTAGACAAAGAAATTGGACGCATAGTTACAAAAATGTTTAACCGTACTGAAGATATGTTTAATAACCTTATAAAACGGGGCCAAACTAGTGGAGAGATATCAAAAGAAATCGATTCTGATAACATATCTCGTTTCTTACACAACAATTTGGTAGGTATAAGAGTACTAATAAAAACTAATTACAGTAAAAAAGAATTAGAAGGCATCATTACTCTAGCACTTTCAGTGTTGGACTAGCTTTCTTTTTTTATCCTATTTAGAACGTTCATTCTAAAATTAGCATGAAACAAACCATCATAATGCATACTTATAAAATCGTTTTTTAATTTCTAAGGAGGAACACAAAAATGACAAACTTTAAAATACCATCAGAATCAGAATTTATTGAAGCAGATGGAACTCGTTACGCATATAGAAAATTTGGTACACAAGATGGTATACCACTAGTATTTCTTGTTCACTTTAGAGGAACGATGGAAAACTGGGATCCAGACATGCTTGAACCTATTGCAAATAAACGCCCAGTAATCTTATTTGACAATAAAGGGGTTGGTGAGACAGATGGACTAACGCCTACTACAATTGCTGATATGGCAAAAGATACAGCAACATTTATAAAAACTCTTGGATTAGAACAAGTTGACATTCTTGGTTTTTCCATTGGTGGCATGGTTGCACAAGAGCTAGCTTTACAAGAAGGAGATTTAGTAAGAAAAATTATTATGGCAGGTACTTCGCCTGAATCTGGTATTAATCCAAATCCAGAGATTTTTGAAAGAATGAATCGTCACGGCGGAACGGAAGAAGATGGAATAAATGATTTTATGTTCTTTTTCTACGCACAAACCGAAACAAGTAAATCTGCAGGAATGGCTTCACTACAAAGAATTTTTAATCAGAAAAAAGTAAACAGTTCAGAACAAGTAAAAGAGGCACAATTACAAGCCATTGCAAAATGGGCTAAACAAAAATCTAATCATGATTATGAATGGTTACAAAACATCAAACACCCTGTACTTGTTACTAATGGTGTTAATGATGTAATGGTACCGACTAAAAACAGTTACATCTTAGCAGAGAAATTACCCAAAGCACAGCTGATTATATATCCTGATTCTGGTCACGGGCATCTGTTTCAATTTCCAGAACTATTTGCAGAACACGTAAATTTATTTCTTGATTCTAATTCTTATTAAAAAGGGGGATTCATATGAGCAGATTATTTGAAAAAGTTCGTATTGGAAACATTGACTTAAAAAATCGTATAGGTATGGCTCCGATGACTAGAAATAGAGCTTTACCAGATGGTACGCCGAGCGATTTAGTAGCAGAGTACTATGGTCAGCGTGCTTCAGTCGGTTTAATTATAAGCGAAGGAACCCAACCTTCAGATGATGGGCAAGGTTACACGAATACACCTGGTATTTATACAGAAAATCATATTAGAGGGTGGAAAAAAGTAACTTCTAAAGTTCATAGTGAAGGCGGTCATATTTTTATTCAGCTTATGCATGTGGGACGTGTATCACACCCTGATAACACACCTCACCACCGCCAAGCAGTTGCACCGTCAGCTATTGCACCTGGTGTAGAAATTTTCACGGCAGAAGGAATGAAAGAAATTCCAACACCAAGAGAATTGAGTGAGCTTGAGATAAAAGATGTTATCAATGAGTTTCGTTTAGCAGCACGTTCAGCAATTGAAGCTGGTGCAGACGGAGTTGAAATTCACGGAGCAAATGGTTATCTGATCCAACAATTCCTTAGTGAAAACTCCAATCATCGTCAAGATGCATACGGTGGTACGATTGAGGGGCGTTCTCGATTCGCTATTGAAGTAGCTAAAGCAGTTGTTGATGAAATAGGAGCAGAAAGAACAGGCATCCGTTTTTCTCCTCAAGGAACACTGCAAGGCATTGATGAGGGGGAAAATAGCCTTGAGATGTATCGCTATTTAATAAGTGAAATAAATAAGCTTAACCTTGCATATCTGCATTTAATGCACTTTGGAAACGAGCAATTCCTAAAAGATGTGCGCCAACTTTGGGATCAAGCACTTCTTGTTAACCGTCCAGGTCGTCCTCTAGATCAACTTTCGTCTGATGTAGATAATAATCTTGCAGATGTTGTCACAGTAGGCACTTGGGTACTAGCAAATCCAGACTTTGCAGAACGGATTCAATCAGGTGCTCGCCTAAACGAACCTGATAAAAACACGCTCTATGCAGGAGGAAAAGAAGGTTATACAGATTATCCTTTCTTAAAATGATTTATTTAATATGAATATCCCATCTAGGGAAGGGATATTCATATTCTTTTTTCTTAGGTTCGTTATGAACAGATACATGTGCGTTAAATAAAAATGTGGAAGATTGTAATGAAAGCTTTAGCGATTGAAAACTACGGTAAAAAACCAAATGTTTTAGACTTCCCTAAGCCTAAAATAAATAATGAGGAGGTCTTAGTTGAGATATATGCGGCAAGTATAAATTCTCTTGATACAAAAATTCGAATTATGGATAACCTACATCCATAGTAACAACGCGCAGTAAGAAACGCTGTAAAACGTTTTAAAGGTTTAATTAAACTATAAATGGAGGTGTGCTGTAAAATGAAAAAAACTGTTCTTATCACCGGGGTATCGGGTGGGATTGGCAAAGAGTTGGCGGATCGTTTCGCCAAGGGAGGATATAATTTGGTGCTGGTGGCGCGTAGCGAGGGTAAGCTTTTGGAGCTCGCGAAGGAATATCGGAAAAGATATGGCAGTCAAGCGACGGTCATCGCCAAGGATGTGGCGTCACCCGGCGTGCCGGAAGAGATTTTTGCGGAGCTCAAGGAGAAGGGAATCGTCGTCGACTATCTTGTCAATAATGCCGGCTTCGGTTTGTACGGGACGTTCTTGGAGACGCAGTTAGAACAAGAGACGAATATGATTGACGTCAATATCAAGGCTCTGACTGTTATGACGAAACTGTTCTTGCCGGATATGGTCAAACGGGGTCAAGGAGGCGTGATGAATGTGGCTTCGTTGGTGGCTTTCTTCCCGGGACCTATGATGTCGGTTTACTACGCAACGAAGGCGTACGTGCTGTCGTTCACCGAGGCTTTGGAGAACGAACTGAGCGGTACAGGGGTGACTGTGACGGCACTATGTCCGGGACTGACGTCAACCGGCTTCGTTGATCGTTCGGGTATTGGTGAATCGAAGTTGTTCCAGAGTGGTGCTATCATGGAGGCCGGGCAGGTGGCTGAGGAAGGGTACCGAGGCTTCTTACGTGGCAAGACGTTCATAATGCCAGGGGCTCGAAACCGGTTCATGGCATTCCTTCCACGGTTGATGCCACGCAAAATGGTGACCCGTATGGTCAGATCCACACAGCAAAGAACAGGGCATTGACCTAATTGAGGGTAACTAGGAGTGGAGTGGCAGTTGATTATGATCTGCCATCTAGCCAAGATCTCGTAATGGTAAATCGTTTACTAAAAAAGTTACAGAGACTTTTATAAAGACAGAAACCTTCTTATTTGATCTACTGAAATATGGTCAAGAACAAGGAGAAATTTCTAAACACTATGATATCAAAGGGCTTTCTCAATTTATTCATAATTCACTCGTAGGAATACAAGTATTAGCAAAAACAACAAATGATAAAAAAGAATTAGAAACCATTATCGGTTTGACTTTGTCAACCTAATCTGAAATATTTTTAAGGAGAGAATAATATGAAGTACACAGTTATTACAGGAGCAAGCTCAGGTATAGGATATGAGACAGCATTAGCATTTGCTGCTCGTGGCAAAAATTTAATTATTGTAGCTAGAAGATTAGATAAATTAGAAGAACTTAAATCAACCATTCAGAATCTAAATCCTGATTTAGATGTTATTATTCGTACAAGTGACCTATCTGTCACAGATCAGGCATATACACTGTATAACAGTTTAAAGGAGTATCAAATTGAGACTTGGATTAATAATGCTGGTCTTGGTGAAACCTCTTCTGTCATAGATCAGAATTTAGATAAAGTAGAAACCATGTTACGCGTTAACATAGAATCCTTGACAATCCTTTCTACACTATTTGTAAGAGATTATGCTGATGTAGAGGGAACTCAATTAATTAACGTATCCTCAGCACTTGGATATGTAATTGCTGTTGGCAGTGTTGCTTATTCTGCTTCTAAATATTATGTTAGTGCCTTCACCGAAGGGCTTGCAAAAGAACTTGAACTGAAAGGTGCGAAAATGAAGGCAAAAGTTTTAGCGCCAGCAATGACGGAAACAGAATTCGCAAAATATGCAAATGATATGAAAGAGTTTGATTACAAAGCAAATCTCCCTATGTACCACACAGCTAAGCAAATGGCAGGTTTTATGATAGAGGTTTATGACAAAGATGAAGTGGTGGGGGTTGTAGATGAAAACTATGAATTCAATTTGAGAAAGCCGATCTATCCAATACTAGTATGGTAACATAATCGTTTGGCGATGGCACCAATGACACGTAGCAGAGCGCAAGAAGATGGTACATCAGGAGAACTAAGTTCCCTTTATTATGCTCAAAGAGCATCTATAGGTTTACTTATTAGTGAAGGTACACAACCTCCTGATGGTACCAGTCGGTGCATGGTCATTAGCTAATTCGATTTAGTAGAACGGCTTAAAGAAGGTGCTCCATTGAACGAAGCAGACCCTACAACATTCTTTGATGCCGGAAGCAAGGGTTATACGGATTATCCTACGTGAAAGAATTAGAATCTCAGAAAGGATAAGTATAACTTATGGCAAATATCAAGGTTCCACAAACAGTTTGGGACTGGGAAGTGACACTCTATTTTTGTAACGAAAAAAAGGAATAAAAAGTAGTTTTTGGATTGAACCTACAAAATTGCTTAAAAATGGCATGCAACTGAAAAATGCTTGACGCATGAATTGCGCTACATTGGCAGACGTATACTGCATTCGGACGCTATGGGCTGATGAACTCTAACATCTGTTCCACCGATTGAGTGCGGGAACACCGGCTGTAATAATCTCAAGGAAGGATGCTAATGAAAAAATGAAAACACTCATGAAAGCAGCTCAGATCACCAAGTATTCAAAAAATATCCATGCCAAAGTCAATGACATTCCAATTCCAGAAATCGATGAAAACGAAGTCTTGGTAAAGGTCAAAGCTGCGGCGGTCAATCCACTCGAAATGTTAATTATGACAGGCAGCGTGAAACTGATTCAAGATTATGAATTCCCATTAACGCTTGGTAATGAATTGACAGGAGTTATCGAAAAAGTCGGAAAAAAAGTGACGGAATTTAACGTAGGAGATGCCATCTATACACGTCTCCCGCTCGAAAAAATTGGTGCTTTTGCGGAATATGCCGCAATTGACGCTGCCGCGATTGCACCCATGCCAAAAAATTTGTCTTACGTGGAAGCCGCTGCTGCACCACTGGCTGGACTCACAGCGTATCAAGGTCTGCATGAAGAACTTGAGGCACAGTCAGGTAAATCTGTCTTCATTCCAGGTGGATCAGGCAGCTTTGGCCAAATGGCTGTACCAATCGCAAAGGCAATGGGCCTAAATGTCATTGTTAGTGGCAGCTCAGAAGCGCGCGAACGCACTTTGGAAATGGGTGCAGACCAATATTTGGATTATACAATAGAAAACTATGTTGACTTGTTGTCGAATGTGGATTACGTGATGGATACACTGGGACCTAAAGAATTTGACAGTGAATTGAGTATTATCAAACCGGGCGGAAGATTGCTCTCTCTCCGTACAGGACCAAATAAACGTTTCGGAAAAGACCGAAATTTCCCATCGTGGAAACAAATGCTATTTTCCCTTGCTGGTGCAAAGTTTGACCGCAAAGCCAAGAAACAAAACGTGAAATACCATTTTATCTTCGTTCGTTCTGACGGCGCACAACTTAAAGAGATTACCAAAATCATTGAAGAAAACAACATTGTTCCAGCAATTCATCCAACACGATTTACCATAGACAATGTAAACGAAGCGCTAAAACTAGTCGCAAATGGACGACCAAAAGGGAAAGTGATTATTCAATTTTAAGGGGAATATAAGGAAAGCAGTCAAAAAGTTGAGATCATTTATGTGAAGGATTTTGAAACAAACCGCGAGTTCTGCCGATTAAGAAATGGAAAAGATAAAAAGCCAGGTCAGATCATAGAAAAACTTCAGCAAGCCGGAGTCCTGTATCAGTAATGATAAAACATGGAGAACTAGCCATTTCAATTGTTTCTTATAAAAAATATTGGAATGAAATGGAGACAGGTGCTTACTCTAACAGACATATCACCAATGACACGTTATTACACGTAGCCACTACTGAGAAATTTAACATAACAAAAACAGCAGACTTCTTCAGGAATCTGCTGTTTTGATCATATTATCAAATTATTCGATAGAGTGATAGATAAGATCGAAATTACAACACTGAGAAAATTTAAAACTATCCCAGACAAACAACTATTAGTAAAAGACAAATCAAAACCTTAAACGTTTATATTACATCTAACGTTTCCTTACTATTCTTGAGATAAATAATTGAAATCCGTTTCTTCAAATTCAGGAAGTTTTTTGTCAATTTTTAAAGCGGACAATAACTCTTGAACATATTCACGAATAGCTAGCATATCAAATGGGAAATCGAAATCAAATTCCTCTGTAACAGTTAAAGTGTCCATTACATATGAACAATTATGTTTCATACCCAATAGATCATCATTAAAACGTAGCACAGCTTGATATGATGAATCAGGTAGCTCAAAGTGAGAAATCAAATAAACATTAATATTGTTACCTTCTTCAGAATCTGGCAGTCTTTCATCAACGTATAATAAAAAAGCACATCTCTCATCATCGTTTAATTCTACTTGAAAGAATTCAAAATCTCTTAATCTCAATAAACGTTTAAATCTCGTATTTGAAATTCTCATTTTCAATATCTCCGTTTTTATTTTAAGCTGTTACTACCTATTTCCATTGAAACATTGAAGGGGTATAATACGCAATTCCCCATTAAATGTTTATTTTGAGTCATGTTTCCGAACGAAAGGTTTTTCCTATTTCTTTTCCTAAACCAAAATAGTGTCTGAAATTATAAATAAGCGGACTCCATTTTAAAGGGTCAATGTGGTTGTCGTTCAATATGATCTTTTCCTCGGCATGAAAATGTAAAGCTTGTGTTTCCACAATCGCAAATGATGGTTCGTAATCTGGTATCCGAATATGTTTCACTTCTGCTTCTATTTGGATAGGGCACTCTTTAATTCTTGTTGGTGCTACTGTCATTGATGGTAAAGGTGTTAACCCTGCCGCTTCGTATTTCTCTTTTTTGTAAGTAAACCCGAGCTGTTTCTTCAAAGGCGGGATATTCTTTTTTCCGCTAAAAGACGAAATTCTTTCAACGTTTTTCCATAAATCGGGGCTGGGCAAGTTAATGACACATTCTTTGTGTCTCTTTATATTTTCAATAGCTTTTCCTCCTAGTCCTACTCCCAGAACAATATAGTTTCCAAGCGCCCAAGAGGAAGACATCGGACTAATATTGGTGGTTCCATCTTCATTCAAAGTGGAAAGAAGGAATGTTGACGTGCCATAGTACATAATGTTTGGTTTGATTTCTTTAAAATGAAGGGTGTCTTGTTTTTCACTGTTCAACGCTTAATGCCTCCTAATCATTATTTATTCATATTGTAAAGGTTTAACATTTCAACTATCATCGAAATATGAATGTAAGGAGGAGAATGATGAATCCTAATATTGCAAAGGTTGCTTCGTTACTATCTGACCCCACGCGTTCTTCTATTCTTTTGAGCCTTATGGATGGAAGAATACACCCTGCTGGAGAGCTTGCATATTTCGCTAAAATCAAGCCTCAAACTGCGAGCTTTCACCTGCAAAAATTACTTGAAGCACAGCTCATCAGTGTAGAGAAGCATGGAAGACATCGGTATTATAAATTGGCTAGCGCCGATGCTGCAAAAGTGATCGAACAATTGCTAAGTATTTCGCCTGATTCAAAAGTGAAGTCTTTCAATGATTCAAAAGAAAAAAGTGATTTACACTTTGCCCGTACCTGTTATGATCATCTGGCTGGTTATATCGGCGTGCAAGTGACACATTCATTAGTCGAGCAGGGCTTCTTACGAAAAACGGATTTACACTTTGAGGTCACTTCAGAAGGCTCTTTGTTTTTAAAGGATTTTGGAGTCGACGAAGAAAAACAAAGAAATAAGAGGAGAGCTTTTGCGCTTTGCTGTTTAGATTGGAGCGAGCGGCAGCATCATTTAGCAGGTGCTTTGGGACATGCATTATTAGACAGGATACTAGAACTGCAATGGATTGTGCGTATGCCTAAAACTAGAGCTATTAAGGTTACACAAAACGGAAAAGCTGCATTTGAGAAATACTTTAAATTGAGTATCTAAGATTTGAATGGAAAACATACTTCCTCCATCAAAAGTGGAGAAAGCAGATGGGTGCCATATTCATATGAGTAGCGGAACGCAAAGTGATAAAGTGGCTTATCTCCTTATGTTTCGAGACGTAAAGCCTGTGATGTCTTCACCACACCATCTGTTTTCCGTTCCCTTAGCTGCAACGTCAGCATCCTTTGTGTGGTACCCGGTATTGATCTTTTCAGTTCATTAAACCTGACCGGTTGATGAGACAGGGTATCGATGATGATTCCTTTCCATTTTCAGCCAACAATGTGTAAAGCCATTTACAAAAATATTCAAAGGAAGTGGTTTGCTTGAACTTAATACAAATATCAGAACATGTCTATCAGTGTGAATTTGAACTCGATATACCGATTCATATCCCAGTTCATATTTGGTTTATTAAAGATGGTGATGATGTTTATATCATTGATACAGGAATAGAACGTTTCGCAGATGCTCAAATAAAGGCAGCGTTAGCAATTGGTCATCCCAAAGCCATTCTGCTTACCCATGGCCATAGTGATCATATTCAAGGTGCAGCAAAATGGTTAGAGAAGTTTGACATTCCTATTTATGCCCATCAAAAAGAACTGATTTATATAAATGGAGAAGCGCCTTATCCGAACAAAAATGACGTCGAAAACACAAGGGTAGCACATACTGTCCGGCCGCTGACGGAGCATACACTTACTCACTTGCCGATACAATACTATGTAACACCCGGACATTCTCCGGGGCATGTTATCTACCATCATGAAATTGATAACATTTTATTATCGGGAGACCTTTTTATTACAAGTAAGGAGGAGCTGCACCCGCCTATCAGAAAATTCAGCGTGGATATGAATGAGAATATAGATAGCGGCGCAATCATAGATGAAATCAAACCAACTCTTATCTGCTCTTCGCATGGACAAAGCATTCTTTATAACGAAGAACTGTATAAAAGGTATGTTTTAAAATATAGAGATTAAAGAAAGTTTGTAGCAGTAAATATGAATTGGTTGGGGAGAAGAGTGAGACTATTTTGAGTATCGTTTTTAGAAGAAATAAGTCCCTTAAAACATACCAAACACTCGGTATGTTTTGGGAGATTTAAAGATACTCTGATATTTCGACGAGGTTCTGATCGGGATCTCGAATATAAACAGAGATAATCGGGCCAAGGGCGCCGGTTCTTTTTACAGGCCCTTCCTCAACCTTCACGTTGTTTTTTCTTAGATGTTCGATTAAGGAATGAATCGTTTGATCAGTGATAAAACACAAATCCGCAGATCCCGGTAATGGGTGCTGTGCCTTAGGTTCGAATTCATGACCGGCCTTATGCAAGTTTATTTTTTGATTGCCAAAACGCAATGCTTTTCTGCCTGAACCAAACGTTTCTTCCTGCATTCCCAAAACAGAGGTGTAGAAGCGGATTGTCTCCTGAAGGCTTTTTACCGTTAACACCAAATGATCAAGTCGTTTTATCATTCACGATCCCTCCTGCAAAGTATACATTTCACTAAATCTATTATTAATCCTGCATAGCTGCTTTCGTATCAGATGAGATTAACTAAAGAAAGATACTTACCGCAGAATAAATGAGCAGCAAGCACATGATGACTCGAAATGCCTTATCGGGTTTTTCAAAAAGCTTTTTAAAAACAGAGCCGAACCCTGACCATAGCAGCAGGGCGAACCAGCCCAGAAAAATGGCCAATGAGAGATAAAAAATAATTGATGTCATTGAATGCTGAAACGGCAGTATAAAAGCACTCATCAATGTTAAGAAGAACAAAACGCTTTTGATATTGATGATCTGGAAGATGAAACCGGACAAAAAAGAAGAGTGCGTGTCTCCTGAATCCTTCTTTGAGCCTTTGGCGAAACCGATCTGCCAGGCCAAATAGAGCAAATAGACTGCACCAGCTATTTTGAAGTAGGGCTCAACTAGAGGAATCCAATTGTATACACCTATTGTAAATATACCGCTGAGAATCCCCAGTGCTGCAAAGCCCGATAAGATGCCGCTATTGAAACGCCACGAACCGATAAAGCCAAACCTTCGCGCTTCGTTCATCATTAGGATGTTACTTGGGCCAGGCGTAATGGATGTCAAAATCACATACGAAAGAAAAGCTATGATACTCATTGAATCACCTTCATTTGCTAAGTCATGTTGGGCAGTTTTTATTGTATGATAGTGATATCTATAAATAAAATTGAAATATAAAAAAGCATTATCATTTTTTTCGATAGAAGGGGAAAACGTATGGAGATCAGACATCTTGTCACGTTCCAAGCCATTGTAGAAATGGGAAGTTACACGGGAGCTGCTGCTAAGCTGGGTTATACGCAATCCACGATCACCACTCATATCCAAGCACTTGAGCAGGAGATCGGCGGCGCTTTATTTTCGTATGAAAAAAGAAATCTAAAGCTGACTCATTTAGGCAGAGAGTTAATCCCTTTGGCAGAAGATTTACTTTCTGCCCACGAACAGATCAAGAATATGAAGAGTGTTCATGAAATCAACGGAGTATTAAAGGTAGCCGCACCTGAGTCTTTAACGATTTCTAGACTAGGGCCAATCATAAGGGGATTTTCACTGAAATATCCTCATGTGAAGATTATATTAAGCAATGGGACATGCGGGGAAAACCAGGTAGATTTATTGAGCGGACGGGTGGATATTGCTTTTATGGTCTATCCAGCAATTAGCCCGGACAAATGCATTCATTATACTTTAACTGAGGAGAGGATTGTCCTTGTGGGCAGTCATGACGGACCGGATCATTTTGATGATTATAAACAAGATATCAGCGGCCATTTTTTTATCACAAATGAAGAAGGCTGCAGCTATCGATCAATGTTTGAAAGGTATCTTGTTAAGCATGACATCTGCAACGTTCAAACAATGGAGCTGTGGAGTATCGAAGCGATCAAACAAACGGTCATGAGCGGGCTTGGCTTTTCTGTTTTACCTTATGTGACAGTGAAAGAAGAGGTGGAAAGTGGTAAGCTGAAAATCCTTGGTCATTCTGAAGCTTTCGAACCGCTGTATTCCCATATGCTGATCAAAAAGAAAAAATGGCAATTGCCGGCGGCAGAGGCTTTTGCTGAACTTGTTTTACATTCGTTTCGTGAATCTGAACAGGAGTCTCTCGTTGGTATGTCCGGTGAATAGACAGGATGTTGGAAAAGGAGGAGTTGGTACGCTCACTCCTTTTCATATTAGTCATCCATTAAAATGCAGCTGAAACCTTGGGTTTTACAAACTTTACGAAAATACCCCGGACTAAAGGGCCCATTATTAATAATTGCAATGGGTAGGCTAAAATAAAGTTTTTCAGAACGATCATAAGGTAAGCGCTGAATAGGCTGTTCTCGTTAAGTCCATTCGACAAAGCTGCCGTGATTAATCCGAAAACAGACATGCAAAGTACCATACCAACCACCATACAAGTCGACATGGCAAGGACCATATATAATTTCTTAGACTTGTCGAACGGCATTTTGAATGTCATTTTTCTTGCGAGCGGACCGACTAAAAGTAAATCTAACAGTAACGCTACAATAAATCCAATGATCATCTCAAAAGCTGTAACCCATGAAAAATCACGAATGGCTCCGTTGATCACTGCATTGTAAATCGACATGACGCAGACCATTCCAAAGCACATCATCACGCCAAAGATAAGGCCTTCTTTTTTATTTGCTGGCATACAATCAATCCTTCTCTCAATAATCGGTGATTAGTATACCAATGAATCACACATGCTCATAAGTGACAAATTTGTGAACAATTTATTGGCCGGAATCGTCTTCTTTTGTCATCAGCACATGCGGAATACCATCCAATATAAATTCCTCTGATGCTGTCTGATAGCCGAGCTTTTCATAAAAGCCTGCTGCCTGTGTCTGACCGTGCAGTTTACATGTATAAATGCTTTTTTCTTTCACAATACGTTCTAACTCAGCGACAATCACTTTCCCCAACCCGAATTTGCGATAGGGCTTCAGAATGCAGATTCTTTCCAGTTTGCCCGCGTGATCAACGATACGCACACGCGCTGTGCCGACCGGCTGTTGTTCATGGTAAACCAGAATGTGCTGGCAATCCCCATGGAGTGTATCGAACTCATCGAACTCGTCGGAAACTGGACAGCCTTGTTCCTCAACAAATACTGTCTTTCTGATGTCAAACGCTGTATGTAAATCATGTTCTGTCGTTATTCTCTTCACATTCATGATTGATCCTCCTCTTTATCAGAAAAATGGCTGATGACATACTGTTTAAAGGTCTCTGCCACCGGGGATAAAAATCTGCCTTCTATCCAGGCGATTCCTATGACGCGCTGACATTCCGGCCAGCTGACACGAATTTTTGTGATTTTGCTTTGGTCTAACCCTTTAAGATCGGGCAGAATGGATATGCCAAGACCGGCTGCCACAAAACCTGCCGCAGTGGCTGCTTCTTCACCCTCAAACATAATGTTCGGTTGAATGTCCGCTTTCTCAAACAATTCATCAACCGTCATGCGAAGCGCATATCCTTTTTTCAATAAAATGAAACGCTCATCGGCGACTTCGGTCAGTGCAATGCTTTCTCGATGAGATAACGGATGGTTGTTTGGCACAAATACAAACAGTTCTTCGCTCCATAATTGTATCCAGCGGATCAGTTTTTCAGGCTTGATGGAGGCAAGGAGACAGAGATCCAGATCTCCGGATTTTAATCGTTCAAGCAGCCAATATGAATGGTTTTGCTTCAGCTGGAAGGTAATGTCGGGATATTTCTGCTGAAAGCTGCCGATTAAATCGGGAACCAGCGTTGTTCCTAATGTATGTAAAAAACCGAGAGACACTTCGCCTTGGTCAGGCTGTAACAAAGCTTGGATTTCTTCTTTCCCTTCGGTATATTCCTTCATCATGGCATGAACGCGTCTTAAAAATATTTCTCCGTATTTGTTTAGTTTAATCGAACGTCCTTGCCTGTCGAATAGCGGGACGCCTAAATGGTGTTCGAGTCTGGCGATTGAGCGTGAAAGCGCAGGCTGTGTGATCGACAGACTTTGTGCCGCCTTCGTGACGTGCTCCATGCGGGCCAGTGTTTGAAAATATTCAAATTGTTCCCATTCCAAATCGTCAACACCTCCTACATTACATTTAAGCATGAAATGGATATTTATTATGCATTATACAACATATATCAACGGTGCTAAGATAAATGTATAAACAGACTCGAGGATGTTTGAAATCGCAAGAAATAAAGGATGGGTGTTTATGGAGTGCAGTCTTCAACAAAATGGTGAGGGGCAGATAAAGTCCCGATGACATACATTCAAAAAGGCACACCGGTTTTTCGTAAAATTACGTTTGCTTTCTTTGCTGCAGGTTTTAATACATTTGCCATTCTGTATTGTGTACAGCCGCTTATGGAGGAATTTACGCGGGAGTTTCATGTGACCCCTACAACAGCGAGTCTTTCTTTATCTGCTACAACAATGCTCTTAGCTGTCAGCATGCTTGTTTTCGGTTCGTTGTCAGAGGTATGGGGACGTAAGCCGATTATGGCTGTATCCATGCTGGCCGCATCCGTTCTCTGTCTGGCGTCGGCCTTCAGCCCGAATTTTCATACGCTGCTCGTATTGAGAACCATTCAAGGGATTGCGCTCGCTGGTCTCCCTTCGATTGCGATGGCTTATCTTGGAGAAGAAATTGAACCCGGAAGCCTTGGGTCGGCGATGGGGCTGTATATCAGCGGAAACGCGATCGGCGCCGTTTTTGGAAGGATTGTTTCAGGGCTCTTGAGTGAGTACTTTACTTGGCATATAGCGATGGGGTCAATTGGTGTGATCAGTTTGATAGCGAGTATGATATTTTTTATGAATTTGCCTCAATCGACCCATTTCACGCCGAGAAAACTTGAGATCGGTCAGTTGGGAATGTCTTTAATCAGCCACTTGAAGGACCGGAAACTGTTAAGCTTGTTCTTCATTGGTTTTTTGCTTCTCGGAAGCAATGTTGCATTGTTCAACTACATTGCGTATGTGCTGTTAGCACCGCCGTATTCCTTTAACAAAGCGATTGTCAGCTGGATATTTATTGTGATGATTGTCGGGATTTTCAGCTCGTCTTTTATTGGAAGAATGGTCGATCAATACGGTTATCATAAAATACTGATGATGAATATTTTTATCGTGCTCGCAGGTGCATTATTAACGTTAAACGGCGTATTAGCAGTAAAAATTCTGGGGATTGCTCTTTTTACCTTTGGTTTCTTTGGAGGGCATTCAGTCGCCAGCAGCTGGGTTGGACGGAGAGCCCTGCATAACAAGGCGCAGGCCTCATCGCTGTATTTGTTCTTTTATTACTCAGGTTCAAGTATCTGCGGAACAGTCGGCGGCGTGTTTTGGTCTGCTTTTCATTGGCTGGGTGTCGTCGGTATGATCACGTTCATGCTGCTGTTTGCTTTCGTGCTGTCGGTATTTCTGGCAAGGAGTGAAAACGTGTCGGGCAGCGCGCTATGACTGATTTAACATGTCCTGAGGTGCAGGGCAGTAAATTGAAATGATGGTGACAAAAAAAGGACCTCTGGCGGGTCCTTTTCTTATTGGCTGTTGTTCCAATGGGCCGGGATCTTTAAAGTAGGCGGAAGCTTTGTGCGAGAATTGCCTTTTGCAGCGTTCACTTGTGCCTGCGTTAGAAAAATGCTTCCTGTCAGGTCAGCTCCGCTTAAATCAGCATCTCTGAGATCAGCGCCGATGAAATCTGTCATTCTCAGATCAGAATGTCTCAGGTCGGCTGCTATGAGCAGTGCTCCTCTGAAGTTTGCTCCTCTTAGATCAAGCCCTTTCAGTTTCGCGCCGATCAGGGCGCTTCCCCGGCTGATTTTTTTCGGGAGTTTTTGATTGCGGGCTTGGGCACGCACCAGCTCACTCGTTTTTAACAGCCATTCATTAATCTCAGCTCTATGCTCGGACACATGTAGGTTCAGCAGGTTTTCCGCGCTGAGCCTGGTGAGTTTGTCCGTCTTTTCGAAACAAGCCCGCAACTCACGGTGAATGGGCTTGGCTGCCTCTATAGAAAGAGCTTCATGTAAATACCAAAGCATCTCATGCAGCTGCTGCATAATTGGAAAAATGTCAAACATCTCTTTCGCGGATTCCGGGTTTTTTCGCCAATCCTTTCCCTCATAAGTAATTTGGGATACCTTTTGACCGGCGCCAAAGCATTCATAAGCTGAGCAGCCTCGAAATCCTCTTTCTCTAAGAGCTTCATGTATGGCACATTGATAGTTTGATTGTAAGTTGCGGCAAGGCGTTCCGCCATCTTTATCAAAAGCAAAATCGGCCGATTTCGCATAAGGCAAGGCAACACAGCACAGGCCAAAACAATGTTGGCAATCTGCGCTTATCTCATGCTGTCTATTGTCATGTAATGTGAATTCCACAGACAATATCGTTCACCCCTTCACTCGGGAACTTTGTAAAATATAGGTTTTGTTCGTGCTATTTGCATTATATAGGAAATAGGTATACTTTTCATTTTATTTTTTCATGATCAACCCCTCAAACAATGTATAATATATCCAACCGTGATGATGGGGAGGGAACCTTTTGGAACAGCAAATTAAAGAGATCATTTCTGCTTGTGATGTGGCTATCCGGAACGAAAATTTTGATACACTGATGAATTACTATACAGAGGATGCCATTTTAGTTGTGAAGCCTGGCATGATCGCACGCGGTAAAGAAGAAATCAAAAAAGCGTTTATTGCGATCGCAAATTATTTCAATCATCAGCTTGTCCCGACGCAAGGGGAAATGGTCATTTTGGAAGCAGGCGACACTGCTCTGGTCCTTTCTCAAACGCTGCTTGAATCGGATAAAAAGGATTCCGAGTATGCGATGGAAAGAAGGGCGACCTATGTGTTTAAGAAGAATATGCAAGGTGAGTGGCTTTGTGCAATTGATAATTCATATGGTACGGATTTAATTTAGTTTATAGTGCTTAGACATTCTGAAACAAGACGGGCTGCATGTGATCTGCTGTGTACTTTTCCTGCATATAATGATTCATGAAGGTGAATAGGAAAGGGTGAATTCAATTGAATCCATACAACAGCAGAATGGCACCTTATTGGGTTTATCATGGCGGAGAATCAACGCTTTACCAGTATCCATATGTCTATAGGCAGCCCGGTTTCTCGCGCGCCATTATTACTGCAGCGCGGGGTGATGTGACCGGTGATGGAGTCGCTGATGAAGTCTTCCTTACTGGCAATCAAACGTCAGGCAGTCCGCTATGGAGAAATATCACTTTGGTGATACGTAACGGCAAAACACATCAGGAACGGCAAATCCAGCTTCATAACAATATCGGATACAATCCGTCACTTTTTCTGGCTGATGTGACAGGCAATAAAACGGAAGATGTGGCTGTTGTAATCGATACCGGGGGAAGCGGAGGCTCTATCTATGCATATGTATTTGCCTATATGAACCGGCAGTTCAGGCAGATTTTCAATTCGGATTCTTTTAATGATGAATTCAAGTACAGTGTGAGCTATCTAAATCAATATAAAGCGAGCGTGGTCAGTCAACGCCAGCATGAACAATATATACTGGATCTTACTTACAAAGGCAGTGACTATTTGAATGAAATTTATACGAATCAGGGTGTTTTAAAAGCGCCGATAGAAGGCTGGGTCAATCCTTTATCCGGCTTGTATCCGGTTGATTTCAACAGAGACGGCGTATACGAATTGCTGGCGTATCAGCGGATCGCCGGAAGGTATAACGCCGACTCATTGGGATATGTTCAAACCGTATTGAAATGGAACGGGCTGAATTTTGGCGTTGACCGGCAGAATGTATCGATTGTTGGCGGTGCCGCAACTTGAGCAGAGGGAATGCGTTAGTGGCAAAGACTCACGCTACAGGTGTTCTGCAACGACGGTCAGATAATAAGATAAACCGGTTTGCTGCTCTTCTAACATTCCTCGATGAAAATCATCCTGCATAAAAAATCGCGTTTGTTTTACGTAATCTTCTTTGCTTGTCGGATGTCCGTTTTGATTCAGGAACGTAATATGATTCATGACATGCTCTTGCACGGCAGGGTCATGATACGTCACGCCGCTTCTTAAAAAATCAGCCATTCCATCAAGAAAATGTTTTGCCTCTATCGCCATTTTGTTCATTTCATCTACATTGATAGCGTGGGTATCTACTTCAAAATCGTAATGCTCTTTTAAATGGGTCATTTTGTTCCGCTAAAGATTGTTTCCATTCGTCAGCGGTTTCAAATCCTTTAAACATTACCTTATGATCCATGTTCTCACCTTTTCTTGTGTATTCTAAAGACGTATTGACCGTTTGAACGAAGCGCTGGTACTTTTTAATTTTCTTTTCAAACAGCTTTTTTTGCTTTTCTAATGTGCCAGTTCTGTCAGCATCCTCATCTAATAACCTTTTTATTTCTGACAAAGGAATATCTAATTCTTTGTAAAAAAGGATTTCCTGCAGTCTTTTTAGCTCGTCGGCACCATAGTACCGATATCCGGCTTCGCTGATTTCTTTTGGGACCAGCACGCCGATTTTGTGGTAGTGATAAAGCGTTTTGATTGTCACGTTCGCAATGTGCGACAGTTCTTTTACTGTTACCTTCACAACTCAATTCCTCCTTCCTCTATCACTATGAGGCCTTACCTTTGGTTGGAGTCAAGAATAAAAATGATGTTATTTTTACCCGGAGAGAATGGGATATAGCCCCCGAGAAAGCTGTTATATGATCAAAGAAAAGAGTGCTTGCACACAAGCACTCTTTACTCTAACTTAATTCTTTTCACATCTCCTAGCACAAACACGTAAAAAATCAGCCCGAGCAGCAATACAAAACCGGCAACAAGGAAGCTGAGCGTAAAGGAACCTGTCACATCAAACAAATATCCCGTGAGTGAAGCGGCGATTATGCCTCCGAATAGGTTGTTTGCCAGATTTACCATGGAACTCAGCATGGAAACGGAGCCAATCGGGGCCAGTTCTGCGGAGATGGACCAGCCGACCGGAGCCGTTGCAGAAACGCCGGCGAGGCCGATTGAAATGCAGATAATCGCGACGGTGATATTATTCGTCAAAATGGAGCCTAAAAAGAAAAAGCCGAAGCTCATCCCTACAATGATCACGGTTCGGTACACCTTGGTGTTGGAATAGCCTTTTTTGATAAGGTAATCGACGAGCCAGCCGCCGACCACAATGCCGGAAATGGTTGAGATCAGCCACGGCACGGCGGTGAATAAACCGGATGACATGAGATCCATTCCGTATGTATGCTTAAAGAAAGTCGGAAGCCATGTAAGCAGCAGGTTGAATGTATAGCCGTACCCCGTAAATCCGATCATTAAGCCCCATACTTTACGGTTGGAAAACAGTGCTTTTAAAAGCGGGACCGTTTTATAGGGGATTTGTTCTGTTGTGATTGTATTGTGTTTCTGAATATAGTTTAATTCGCTTTTGGAAATGCGTTTGTGCCGTTCAGGCTGCTCATAGTACTGCCAGAAAAAGATGGTAAACAGCACATTGATGCATCCGATTGTTAAAAAGGCGACCCGCCAGTCAAATGTTGTGACGAGAAAGGCGACCAGCGGCGCTCCGATTACATTTGAAAATTTGGCGGCTGAATCAAACAGTGAGTTCGCCAGACCCCGTTCGCTTGGCGGAAACCATAGAGCGGTTGCTTTGGAAGCGGCGGGGAACGCCGATGCGCTTGTCAGCCCAATGAGAAATCGGAACACATATAAGAGCAGTTTTCCTTGTAAAAAAGCGAGAATGATCGTTAAAATGCTCCAAACCGTCATTCCGATTCTTGTGACCCAGGCCACGCCAAACCTGTCCAATAAACTTCCGACGGGCAGCTGCATCAGTGTGTACGAATATGTGTAAATCGAAAACACAATGCCGAGTTCAGTTGCTGTGAGGTGAAACGAATCTTGTATCGCCGGGGCAGCTACAGAAATGGCCACTCGATCAAAATAATTAAGAATGATAATGCCGCTCAGTAACGAAGATATATACCACCTGGTATGCCCGGGCCGTTTCACGCGCTCTTGACTCATGATGAAAACCTCCTCTGTCATAGCATGATCTCCGGATGTAAATACCATTCAAATTTTAAATACCACAGCTCTCTTTTATGTAAACGGACAGCAGGAATTTGACTGGAAAAGCCCATTGCTTTAGAATGAAAGTAATAAAAATGAACACTCCAAAGGGGAGTAGCTTTCACAGTAAAGTCGTCATTACGGGACATGGTGTCCTCGGCTTTGCTGGCAATTTGATTGTTAGCGAGACCTTTGCCAAATCTGATTTGGTGAAGGTCTTTTTGTTTCTGAACTTCACCAAATCGGTGGAGTTTTTTTCATTTTTATCAAAAAAGGGAGAGGAGATTTACGATGTCTAAGCTGAAGAAATGGCTGAAACGTGAATTGGTGAAGAAGGGGCTGCCATTAGCGAAAGAGAAATTGATTCCGATCTTAAAAGAAAAAATGAAGAAGAAACGATAAGGGGGCAAACAATGAAGAAAATGGTTCTGACGGTTTTGGCCGGCGCGGGTCTTTTGGGGGCAGGCGGATGCGGAATACTGGATCAGGTGAATGACGGGCTGGATTATACAAATGAAGCGTCAGCTTATGTGGAAAAGGTGAAGAGGTTTGCAGAGGAAGCGCCTGCATTGGCTGAGGAAGCTGTAAATGACACTGAGGCGAAAGAAAAACTAGAGACACAGCTTGAGTCTATTCAAAAGGAAGCGGCTGATTTTAATGAATTAACACCGCCTGATGCCGCAGCGGAGCTTCACAACACCCTGCAGGAGCATAACGACACATTGCAAAAAAGTGCGGAAGACGTCTTGCAGCAAGTGGAAGAAGGAAAGGTATCGCTTGAGGAATTGGAGCAATCCGAATTGGTCCAAAACGCTAAGCAAATGACTGATGTGATGGGGCAAATTGAAAAGCTTGGCGAATAAGAAAAAGCATCCCGGGAGGGGACTGACCCCATAAGATGAGACAAATAAAAAACACCTTCAAGTTTGAAAACGGATAGTTGTTATCCGAAATAAGACTTGGAGGTGTTTTTTGTATGGGAACAAGAATGAGTTATCCGATTGAAGTCAAACAGAAGGCTGTAGAAATGAGATTGGCAGGCGTGCCTATGAAAGCGATCATGCAGGAATTGAATATCAAGAATAAGACGCAGGTTCAGACATGGGTTAGATGGCATAAAGCTGGGGATACACATCGATTTGAACAGCCTGTTGGTAAGCAATACACTTACGGAAAAGGTCCGGAGTATTCTTCCGAATTAGAGAAACTGCAGGCAGAGAACCGTTATCTGAGACAACGAAATGAAGTTTTAAAAAAGTACAACGAATTGGAAAGGAAGTTGATAGCCAAACGTCAGTCGAACTTGTAGAAGTATTGCACGGCACAATGACCGTACAGAATATCTGTGTTCATTTAGGTATCTCACGAGCGTCTTATTATCGTTGGAAGAAGAACCTGATGAAAGATCATCCCAAGCGCCATTTGGAAAAACAAATCGGCACGTTGTGCCGAGAGCACAAGTATCGATATGGATATCGAAAAATTACAGCTATATTAAAAAAGGAAATGCGTATTAACCATAAAACGGTTCAGCGTATCATGCAGAAAAATCAGTGGCAGTGCCGGGTTAAGGTGAAAAAGCGCAAGAAGAATGGGCAGCCATATGCCGTGGTTGATAATATATTAGATCGGAACTTTCAGTCCGATCATCCTCTTGAAAAACTAGTAACGGATATCACGTATTTGCCTTATGGACAGAAACAATTGTATCTTTCCAGTATATTGGATGTATACAATGGAGAAGTAATTGCTTTCACGATTGGAGATAAGCAGGACACAGACTTTGTCTTAAACACACTTGATCAGCTGCCAACACTGCCTCAGAACTGCGTGTTACATAGTGACCAAGGATCTGTGTATACATCTTATGAGTATCAGAAAGCTGTTAAAACAAAAGGCATTACCATGAGCATGTCCCGCAAAGGGACGCCCGCTGATAATGCCTCCATCGAATCGTTTCATTCCTCACTAAAGTCTGAAACGTTCTATCTTAACAGCATTGATCGAACCACGACCGCCATCGTAGAACGCACTGTCAAAGAATACATTTATTATTATAACAACATTCGTATTCAAACGAAACTAAACAGCCAATCACCGATAAGCTATCGGCAATTGGCTGTATAAAAGGTGTTTTGATCCCTGTCTCAAAAACGGGGGTCAGTCCCGGAGCGGGATGCTTTTTTATTATTCTGCAATCGCGTCTGTTAACACAGGAACGACTTGTTTTTTACGAGAAACAACGCCTTTAAGAAGGGCTGTGTTGTTTTCTAATGTGACGTTGAATGCTTTTTCCACTTTGTCCGCTTCGTTACCGATTGCAAGTGCAAGTGAATCGTTTTCTAAGATGTCTGTGATCACAAGAAGGAACAGATCAAGGTTCTTCTCAGCCACAACTTTAGAAATCACTGCTTCTAACTCAGCTTGGCGCTTTCTCACATCTTCAATATCCACTGTGTTGACTTGTGCGATTTCGACTTTTTTGCTGCCGAGTGTGAATTCTTTTGCATCAAGAGAAATCAGCTCTTTAACTGTTTTTTTGCTTAAGTCAGCGCCGGCTTTCAGCATGTTTAAGCCGTATTCTTCAGCATCTACGCCAGCGATTTCAGCAAGTTCTTTTGCTGCCGCTACGTCTTGATCAGTGCAAGTTGGAGATTTGAATAACAGAGAGTCAGAAATGATAGCAGACAGCATAAGGCCGGCAATTTCTTTCTCGATTGTTACGTTATTTTCTTTGTACATTTTGTTTAAGATTGTAGCAGTACAGCCGACAGGCTCAGCACGATAGTAAAGCGGCTCAGCTGTTTCGAAGTTTGCGATTCTGTGGTGGTCGATGACTTCAAGAACCTGAACGTCTTCAATATCCTTGATGCTTTGCTGGCGTTCATTGTGGTCAACAAGGATAACGCCGTTCACTTCGTTTGCAGCTGTTTCTACAAGACGAGGGCTTTCTTGTTTGAAGTAATCTAGCGCGTATTGTGTTTCGCCGTTGACTTGTCCAAGTCTGACAGGCTCAGCGTTGAAACCGAGTTTGTTTTTTAAATCAGCGTAAGCAATAGCAGAGCAAATCGTATCTGTGTCTGGATTTTGGTGTCCGAAAATAAGTATTTTTTCCATGATAACTCCTTATCCTTTTTTAAGTAGTGTAAACATTCTTTTTATAGTTTAACACGTCTTGCTGCGGGTGTAATCATGCAAACCCTTAAAAATTGATGTGAATAAAAAGCATTTTTTTTGAGTGGAAGAGGAAAGGTGTGTAAAATACTGGGTAGGTCAGTTGCAAAATGATCTGTAGTATCAAAAAAGGTACTATTGGAGGGTCGAACATGAGCCGAAAAAATAATATTTATCCGAACAAAGAAGGCTGTCCAGTTGAATTTACACTAGATGTCATTGGCGGAAAGTGGAAAGGAATCCTTTTTTATCACATGATAGATGGCAAGAAACGGTTCAATGAGTTTCGCAAAATCTGCCCGAGTATTACCCAACGAATGCTGACCCTGCAGCTTCGGGAGCTTGAAGCGGATGGCATTGTTCATCGCGAAGTTTATCACCAGGTGCCGCCCAAGGTCGAGTATTCTTTGACAGAATTCGGGCGAACGCTTGAGCCGATTGTATTGCAAATGAAAGAATGGGGTGACGCCAACCGAGAAGTACTGGAGGCGCGTCGTTCGAACAGTTTATTAAAAGAACAGCAGAAGTAGCAGCAAAGGGAGAGCCTTTGCTGCTTCTTTTATTTCATCGAAATGGCTTTATTGGCGTTTCTGACGTCATTTTTTAACAGATCAGAAAGGTTGTAAGATGGGTAGTATCCATGCTGATACATGTATTGATAAACCTGCGCATGCAACTTAATGGCAGCGTTTAGCTGTTTGACAAGTACGGTTCTTAATTGAGGTGTTGCTGTTTCTGTAATTGCAATGGCATAGCTGCGGACAGATGTTTTGGCAAAGCCGAGCAGGTCACCGCTGTAAAATGGATTATCCGCGCGCTCTTCTTCTTCATCATTGCGAGGCATCGGCGCCTGAGGGAAGAACGGGAGAAGCTCTTTTAAGTTTTGCTCAACGGCCTGAATGGACACGCTATAAAGCTGCCTGAGCTGAGGATCTCTAACTTCTCTAATCATTTTCTTCAGTTTAATGAGCCCGTTTGCCTGAAAAGCAACCAGCTCATGCATCTCTAATGTTTCATGCCAAGCCAACGTTCTGCGTTCATCCATGTAACAAATCTCCTTTATCAATCAGAATCTGTATCAGCATATGCCCAACGTTCAATGTTGTTCATGATGTTTTGAAGTTTTTAAAAAGGGAAATTCACCTTATATAGGCTACGGGTTGAGAACATCCAAAAAGAGGTGAAACACGATGTGGGACATGATAAAGAACTTTTTCTTGTTTAGCAGCGGCGTTCTGCAAGCAACAACCCTTTTACTTGTGATTTTAATATTTGTGTATGTCAGAAAAACGAAGAAGAAAAACAAAGAATCTTCTGGTTTTATGGATGATAAAGAATAAGAAGTGATGGGCATTCTTTTAAAGAATGTCTTTTCGTTTGCAATGTTTCACATGAAACATTGGCGTCATTTTACTTGCGATTTGGACTTATGTTAAAATATAAAAGTAATTTTAGAGATGATATGAAAACATTGGTGCAAAACATGTTGCGGCGATGAAAAAAAGAGCAGTCGTTTATGCTGCTCTTTTCTATTCGTATGTTCAGTATGATACGAGGTGACTAAGTGAAACAAACAAGAGCATTAATGGAAGGTGCTATTTTAATCAGTTTGTTTGCGATCATCACACTGTTGGTCGTTTATGTTCCATTGATTGGAACAATTCTGTTATTTGCACTGCCGCTGCCTATGATCCTTTATACGATCAGACACGGATTGAAATTAGGATTATGGATGGGCGCTGTCAGTCTTCCTGTTGTCTTTATTGTCGGGTCCTTTAACGGACTTATTGTAGCTTTTATGTCAGCTTGTGCGGGCATTGTCATGGGGCATTTTTTCAAAAAAAGAGAACCTGGTCATGCTATTATTTCGGGTGCCCTTATTTATATGCTTTGTATCGTGTTCTATTTTGTGATAAGCATTCAGTTTTTGGGTATCAATATCATTGATGAAGCAATGACACAATACCGGCAATCACTCGATATCGTTGAATCCGTTTTGAAACAATCGGGTAATGCTGAAGAGCTTGAGAAACAAATGAAACTGATGGAAGAACAATTGAGTACGGTTCAATATCTTTTTCCAACAGCTATCGTGATGGTAGGAGCCATTTTTTCTTTCCTCAGTTACCTTATCGCTAAGCCGCTCTTAAGGCGATTCTCCCCCGATATTCCTAGTCTAAAGCCTTTTAGAGAGTTGAAGTTTCCGCAAAGTGTTGTAGTGCTGTATTTGTTGATTGTCATTCTTTCATTTCTGCCTTTAGAAAAAGGCCAAATGCTGTACTCTATCGCTTTAAATGGGGAGTTTATACTCGGGTTTCTTATTTTTATCCAGGGTTTATCATTTATCTTTTTCTATTGCCATAAGAAAAAATATCCGAAGGCAGTCGCCGTCATTGCAGTCATTCTTGGTTTTCTGCATCCGATTTTTATGGCAGCCATTCGCATTTTAGGCGTTATGGACATGGGCTTTAACATAAGGAATAAGGTGAAGTGAATATGAGTTGTACTCACATGGTGGGGAGTGATAGAAATGCCAAGCTTTTATGAAAAACCGTTGTTTCGGTATCCCATCTATGCATTGATTGCTTTGTCAATCATTACAATCCTCATCAGCTTTTATTTTAACTGGATCATAGGAACCGTCGAAGTGTTGCTGCTTGCAGTTATACTGTTTTTTATAAAACGTGCGGATTCTCTTATTCGAAAAGAGATTGACGCTTATATTTCTACGTTATCCTACAGGTTGAAAAAAGTCGGTGAAGAGGCATTGATGGAAATGCCGATCGGCATCATGCTTTTTAATGATCAATACTATATAGAATGGGCAAATCCGTTTCTCTCTTCTTGCTTTAATGAAAGTACTTTAGTGGGGAGATCACTTTATGATACGTGTGAATCAGTTGTGCCGCTCATCAAACAAGAGGTAGAATCGGAAACGGTTACATTGAATGACCGAAAATTTAAAGTGGTCATCAAACGGGATGAGCGTCTGCTTTATTTCTTCGATGTGACGGAACAGATACAGATTGAAAAGCAATATGAAAATGAAAGAACTGTGCTGGCCTATATTTTCCTTGATAACTATGATGATGTGACGCAAGGATTAGACGACCAGACGAGAAGCACGATGAACAGCCAAGTGACATCTTTGCTCAACGCTTGGGCGCAGGAGTATGGAATATTCCTGAAAAGGACTTCATCAGAACGTTTCATCGCTGTGCTTAATGAACACATTTTAACCGAACTTGAAAATTCGAAGTTTTCGATTCTGGATGAGGTACGGGAAAAAACTTCATTTGACGGCGTTGCGCTGACCTTAAGCGTTGGTGTCGGAGCTTCGGTCTCATCGCTGAAAGAGCTTGGCGATTTGGCGCAATCCAGTCTGGACTTAGCACTGGGCCGCGGCGGAGACCAGGTAGCCATTAAGCTGCCAAACGGAAAAGTGAAGTTTTACGGCGGTAAAACGAACCCGATGGAGAAGCGAACAAGGGTGCGCGCCCGCGTGATTTCTCATGCTTTAAAGGAAATCGTTTCTGAAAGCAGCAATGTGATTATCATGGGTCACAAATTCCCCGACATGGATTCTATCGGCGCGGCGATCGGGATATTAAAGGTGTCACAGGCAAATAACAAAGATGGATTTATTGTGATTGATCCGAATCAAATCGGTTCAAGTGTGCAGCGCTTGATTGAGGAAATTAAAAAATATGAAGATCTGTGGTCAAGGTTCATTACGCCTGAAGAAGCGATGGAAATTGCCAATGACGATACGCTGCTTGTCATCGTGGATACACATAAGCCGTCGCTTGTTATGGAAGAACGGCTGGTAAACAAAATTGAACATATTGTGGTCATCGACCATCACCGCAGAGGCGAAGAATTTATCAGAGACCCGCTGCTCGTCTATATGGAGCCGTACGCTTCATCAACAGCGGAATTGGTGACAGAGCTGCTTGAGTATCAGCCGAAGCGCTTAAAAATCAATATGATTGAAGCAACCGCCCTATTAGCTGGTATAATAGTGGATACAAAGAGCTTTTCACTCCGCACTGGCTCGCGGACCTTTGATGCAGCTTCATATTTAAGAGCGAAAGGCGCCGATACGGTGCTTGTGCAGAAGTTCCTCAAAGAAACCGTTGATTCCTATATTAAACGGGCGAAGCTGATCCAGCATACGGCCCTCTATAAAGAGAACATCGCGATTGCGTCTCTGCCTGAGAATGAGGATGAATATTTCGATCAAGTGCTGATTGCGCAGGCTGCGGATTCACTGCTGTCGATGAGCGAGGTTGAGGCTTCATTTGCGGTAGCGAGACGTGATGAACAAACTGTTTGTATCAGTGCGCGGTCTCTTGGCGATGTGAATGTTCAGATCATCATGGAGGCGCTGGAAGGCGGAGGACATTTAACAAATGCGGCGACTCAGTTATCCGGCATTTCAGTAACAGAAGCGCTGGAGCGGCTGAAGGGCGCCATAAATGAGTATTTTGAGGGAGGCGTACAAAGATGAAGGTTATTTTCTTACAGGATGTAAAAGGAAAAGGAAAAAAAGGCGAAGTGAAAAACGTAGCAGACGGTTATGCGCATAACTTTCTGATTAAAAAAGGCCTCGCGGTAGAAGCGAACGCGTCAAACATCAGTGTACTAAACGGTCAAAAGCAGAAAGAGAAAAAAGAAGCCATCGCAGAGCTTGAGCAGGCAAAGAGCTTAAAAGAAACATTAGAAAAACTGACTGTTGAGCTCAGCGCGAAATCAGGTGAAGGCGGCCGTTTGTTCGGCTCTGTCACAAGCAAGCAAATTACTGAACAGCTTCAAAAAGACCATAACATCAAAGTGGATAAGCGGAAGCTGGAACTGCCGGACGGCATCCGTGCGTTAGGATATACAAACGTTCCTGTGAAATTGCATCCTGAGGTGCAGGCTGTGTTAAAGGTACATGTGAAAGAAGAAGCTTAATAGAAAAGAGGCTTGGATTGATCCAAGCCTCTTTTTTTATTCTGCGAGATAAAGGGTTTGCTGGCTTTCTCCGCCACCTTTCATGCCTTGCTGGCTGCTTGTGCTGCTCGAGGAACTGCTGTACTCGTCAGAAGATATTTCTTGACCGTGTTTCTTGATCCAAGAAACGAGCTCAGTATTGCCTGAGTTAGTTTCTGACAGCAGGAAGTATTTCACTTTGCCCTCATTGACCAGTTTTTTCAGCTCGGAGACAGTCAGAATCGGATCTGTTCCGTTGAAGCCGCCGAGTGCCATGACAGATTCATCTGTATTGATGATATAAGGCGCAGCCGTTACGGTTGTCAACGTAGCAAATAAATACTTTTCGCCGGTATTATGCTCCCTCAGATAAGACAGGAGACCGGTGTCCATTTCTGAGGAGAACATGTTTCCTCCGTTTGCCGAGCTTTTAAGCTGCGGGCCGGATTCAGGAAGAACGCTGTTGCCCCCGTATAAAAGCGGCGTTGCTGACCAGTAGATTGGTGCGAGGAGCAGCACACATAAGCTGACTATGGTTAGCTGTTTGCCAAAAGGATGACTGCGTTTGAGCATGAGCAGAGCAATGGTGATACCGAGTCCTGCGAGTCCAAGTACATACATCCACACACTGCCGATTTGGCTTGTATAAGCACTGAAAATATACACTTGGAATGCGGCTGTAATGAAGACGGCCGCTGGCAGCAGGCAGCTTGTCCAATCTTTATTGTTTTTGTATAGGCGATACATTGTATACCATCCGATACCGGAAAGGGCGGCAATCGGCGGTGCCAGCATAATTAAGTAATACTGATGAAAGAATCCCGCGATGCTGAAGAAACCTGCCACAGGTATGAGCCATGCTGTCCAGAATAGCGTTTCTTTCATTTCATTAGTCTGACCGCGACGATTACGGTACCAGCTGACAATTACACCAAGTAATCCGATCAATGCGAATGGAAGCATCCAGCTGATCTGGCCGGAAAGAGCAGATTGGAAGAGACGAAGCGGTCCTGCATCACCTGTGCCGAACATGTTCATGCTTTTTCCGCCGTTTGGTCCTCCGTTCCCTAGTCCGCCTGTTGGAGGTGTGCCGCTCCCTCCATTGGAAGTGTCGTTTTGTCCAGAAGGCGGCTGAGGAGCCTGTGCATTGCCCCCGAAGGAACCGTTGCTGTTTTGATTTCCGGCTGCCTTACTGTTTCTGTTCTGAGATGAAGAGGTTCCGCCAGAAGATTCATTGTGATTTGGCGCTTGCATCGTGCCATTATTCTGCATGTTACCGCCGCCTGCGCCATTCATATCACCGCGTGCAAGGCCGGTGGTTTGCCCAAGCAGCCGCTCTGTGCCGTTATATCCGAAGGCGAGTTCTAACACAGAGTTTGTCTGGCTGCTTCCGATATACGGCCGGCTGGAGGAGGATGTTGAATCCACAATAACCGCCCATGAGAGCGATATACCGGTTAGGAGGATAAGAGACAGAATCAGCGATCCTGTTTTTTTCTTTAGCGAAATCCGAGAAGCAATCAGGTAGAATAACACAAATGCAGGCAATACCATAAAGGCTTGCATCATTTTCATATTAAATGCAAGGCCGATCAGGCCAAAAGCTGTCAGGAGCCAAACGAGCTTGCCTTGTTTGGCCGCCCGAAGCAGGCATGATGAACCAAGCAATAAGGTAAAGACAAGCATGCTGTCAATGTTGTTTGTACGGCTGACGGCGACTGCGATCGGTGTCAGCGCCATGACAAGCGCGGCGGCGCGGGCCGCTCCAATGCCAAATGTCGGTTTGATCATTCTGTACAGAAGGAATACCGATCCAACCCCGGCGAGAGCCTGAGGAATGATGACACTCCACGTATGAACACCAAAGATCAGCGCGAAGATCGTTTGAATCCATAAAACAACAGGCGGCTTATCAACTGTTACAAATCCGGAAGGATCAAATGACGCATAGAAGAAATTGTGGAAGCTTTGCGTCATGCTTTTCACCGCTGCCAGATAGTATTGGTTCGCAGCGTCATCCTGCCAAATGTGATAGGTGTTGAGAAAAGCCGCTGCAAGCAAAATAACAATAAGGACTGTGTCGAAACGTTTGGTTTTCATCGTTTTTCGCCTCTTTATGATGTCTTATTGTAAAAAACAAATATGAAAAACTTATGAATAAACCATAAAGATTCAAAGAATGTCTGACAGTTTTTCCATAAAAAAAGAGGCGGAGACATCTTCCCCGCCCTTTTTCTACGCTGAATTTCTCTTTCTCTCTGTCTGAAGGACGTATCGATCGCGTCCAGCCCCAAGTCCTGCTGTTCCCATGACGATTAAAGCAGCAATAAGAAGCACAATCGGCATTGTCCATGAATGTGTCTGGTCAAAGAGATACCCGACAAAGATCGGCCCGACGGCTGCAAGAAGGTAGCCGAATGACTGTGACATGCCTGACAGCGCTGCAGCCTGATACGCATTTTCACTGCGGAGCCCAATGAGAGTGAGTGCCAGACTAATGCTGGAGCCTTGTCCGATACCGATAATCACCATCCAGATGGCAAGCATGGCATGGCTGCCGCCCGTTAATAATCCGCATAGACCGATCAGATAGACTGCGGTCAGCGCTGCAACGATCCCGCGCTGATGTTTCACGCGGTCAGCTAAAACCGGTGTCAGAAAAGTGGAAGGCAGACTCGCAAATTGCATGAGTGATACAAGCCATCCGGCGGTTGACGTATCAATCCCGTGTGAACGGAGAATCTCAGGAAACCAGGCGATACTGCTGTAAAATAAAAATGATTGCAGGCCCATGAAGATGGTGACGAACCATGCCACTTTGGAAGCCCAAATCGGACTGGTTTTAAGCTGCGGCGTCTGGTTGGACGCATCCCGATGGCGGAGCTGAGGTATCCAAATCAGCAAGGCTAGAAATGCTAAGCCTCCCCATAAAAGAAATCCCTGTTTCCATCCGCCATCCAACTGGGACGCTAAAGGTACGCTGATACCTGATGCTAAAGCAGCGAATATATTCATTGATGTCGTATACAGGCTGATCATGAGCCCTGGCTTTTCAGGGTATTTATGTTTGATTAAGCTTGGCAAAAGTACGTTTCCGATCGCAATTCCGATTCCGATAAGTGCCGTTCCGAAAAACAAAGCGGCAGTATAGCCGGCAGAGCGAATCAAAACACCGACAAACAGTACCAGGAGACCAAGCCATAAGGTTCGCTCATTTCCAAGACGACGTCCTAGCTTAGGCGCGAGCGGAGAAAGAACGGCAAACGAAAGCAGCGGCAGTGCGGTCAAAAAACCGGCTGCCCCATTGGACATGTGCAGCTCGGTCCTGATGGAGCTGATGACCGGCCCGACTGAAGTGATTGCGGGTCTTAAGTTAAACGCGATAAAGATAATACCGGCAATCAGCCAAAACGATTGGATTTTTTTATTTTGTGGATGTGGCAAAGCAGTTACTCCTCTTTTCTAACATATACTTAATATCATTCCGATACATGTAAGCAAGTGCAGGTTATGATTTGTCCTCTTTCTGCAATTCAGCCATTTTGGCAAGCAGAATATGTTGAGGCATATGCATGATCTGTTCAAGCGGCAGATTCAAAGACTCTGCAAGCTTTTGTGCAGTTTCAGCAGAAATTTGCAAAGGTCTCACAAAGATCCCTCCTCTCTTTTGTCCATTGTACAAGAATCAGATGTGAAACGTAAGAAGATATCACAAAGGGATGGTGCATTCGGAAAATGCCCCTTATAAAAGAGATAAGGAGGGTTCATCATGAACAAACCGTTATCATTATTAAAACAAATGCTGTATGAGCATCAGATAGACACAGAGAAAGCTGTCACATTGGAAGAATATATTGCATTGCGGCATAAGCTTCAGGAGCTGATGGGGAAATTTGCTTCCTTTGAAGAATGGGAGCTGTATCAAAAGGCGGCGGATCTCATGATGCGTATTGGATTCAAATGGATGGAATAGCGTGGTACGCGCTAAAAAAAGCCCCGCGGCAGCGAAGGCTTTCAGTTTGTTAGAAAGAGAGTTCGTCTTCCACATTTTTATGCTGGTCATAAATCACAAGCTTTGCCGGGCTGTTCTCTTTGGCTACCTGCTTCGCTTTTTCAATAGCGGCGTCTTTTGAGGTGTATAAAGCTGTAGGCGCCACATTCTCCACTTTGATAAACCAGCCGTCCGCATCGACGTTGGGTGTTACGGCGTATTTTTTCAGCATCATTCATTCCTCCCTCAAGTTTTATCAGTTTTTTTCCCAGCCTGGCACTGTCCGAAACTATCCAATCTGCTGACTGAAAAAAATGGGAAACAAAGAATTTTTCTATTTTTTTTCTGGATAAATGGTAAAATGGAGTTTGGAGATTTTTTAATGAGAGGACGGTGCTTAGCATGACAGACCTTCTGAATGATCGGCTGCCGCCGCAAAATATAGAAGCCGAACAAGCCGTGTTAGGCGCTATTTTTTTACAGCCGTCTGCTTTAACACTGGCTTCAGAGGTATTGATTCCAGATGATTTCTATAGAATGTCCCACCAAAAAATTTATAATGCGATGCTGGTGCTCGGAGACCGCGGTGAACCGGTTGATTTAGTTACGGTGACGTCAGAGCTTGCCAACACGGATCTGCTGGAAGAAGTGGGAGGCATATCGTATCTGACTGATATCGCAAACTCGGTGCCGACAGCGGCTAACATAGAATATTACGCAAAGATCGTTGAGGAAAAATCAATTCTTCGCCGGTTAATCAGAACAGCGACAACAATCGCTCAGGACGGATATACCCGCGAGGACGAGGTCGAAGATTTACTCAGTGAAGCGGAAAAAACGATTATGGAAGTGGCGCAGCGCAAAAATACAAGCGCCTTCCAAAATATCAAGGATGTCCTTGTTCAGACGTATGATAACATCGAGCAGCTTCACAATCGAAAAGGCGATATTACCGGGATTCCGACAGGGTTTTCTGAGCTTGATCGGATGACTGCCGGATTCCAGCGAAATGACTTGATTATTGTGGCTGCCCGTCCGTCAGTAGGGAAAACGGCCTTTGCCTTGAATATCGCGCAAAACGTAGCGACGAAGACCGACGAGAGTGTAGCCATTTTCAGTCTTGAGATGGGTGCCGAGCAGCTCGTTATGCGTATGCTTTGTGCCGAGGGAAATATCAATGCCCAAAACCTTCGTACAGGAAATCTGACAGAAGAGGATTGGGGAAAGCTGACGATGGCGATGGGAAGCCTGTCCAACAGCGGAATTTATATCGATGACACACCGGGTATCCGTGTCAGTGAAATCCGTGCCAAATGCCGCCGTTTGAAGCAGGAAAGCGGTCTTGGCATGATTTTGATCGATTACCTGCAATTGATCCAGGGAAGCGGCCGTTCAAAAGATAACCGTCAGCAGGAAGTATCAGAAATTTCCCGTGAACTGAAATCGATCGCCAGGGAGCTTCAAGTCCCTGTTATCGCGCTTTCTCAGCTTTCGCGTGGCGTTGAGCAGCGTCAGGATAAACGTCCGATGATGTCTGATATCCGTGAATCAGGAAGTATTGAGCAGGATGCGGATATTGTCGCGTTCCTTTATCGTGATGACTACTATGACAAAGAAACTGAGAACAAAAACATTATCGAAATCATTATTGCCAAACAGCGTAACGGCCCGGTAGGAACCGTGTCTCTTGCGTTCGTAAAAGAATACAATAAATTCGTCAACCTGGAACGGCGTTTTGACGACGCAGGTGTTCCGCCCGGTGCGTAAACCCCAAGAGCTTCTTCTTGGGGTTTTTTTCATCCAAAAGACGGAGGAGAAACCAGCCACTTAGCTGATGTAAAAATGAAAACGTTTTAATAAAATGAGACAAAAAGGAGAGGGTAACAATGAGAAAGCGTTTTTCACAATTTCATGCCGCACAAATTAGGATAGCAAGACCTACGGGCCGGCTTGATCAGATCATTCGCTTTTATGAAGAAGGGCTGGGCTTAAAACGAATTGGTGAATTTCATCAGCATAATGGGTTTGACGGAGTCATGTTTGGCCTCCCGCATACCGATTACCACTTGGAATTCACCCAGCATGACGAGGAAAGAACAGCCCCCGTTCCCCACCCAGACAGCCTGCTCGTCTTTTATGTGCCGAGCGAAGAAGAAATCAAAGCCATCACTGCAAAATTAAAAAGCATGGGCTATCAGGAGGCTGAACCTGAGAACCCGTACTGGAGTCATGGAGGGGTGACGATAGAGGATCCAGACGGCTGGCGGATCGTGTTCATGAACACAAAAGGGATTTCAGGCAAGTAATCCTTTCTCCTGCTAAAGGATAAAAGTTTCATGAGCTTTTCAAGGCAAATCTTTAAGAAAACGCTTCTAAAGTCAATTAAAGCGAACGAATTTGGATTCACAAGAATTTAATGTTCGGATTTACAATTGACTTTCTGTTTCTTCACTGATAAACTTGATTTGTTTGAATAGAATCGTTTTTGAAAGGTTAACGGAGGTGCACGGACATGTCTTCAGTAGTTGTAGTAGGTACGCAATGGGGCGATGAAGGGAAAGGTAAAATCACAGATTTCCTGTCAGAAAATGCAGAAGTGATCGCCCGTTATCAAGGCGGAAATAACGCAGGGCACACCATCAAGTTTGACGGAGTCACATACAAGCTTCACTTAATCCCGTCTGGAATTTTCTATAAAGATAAGACGTGTGTGATCGGAAACGGAATGGTTGTAGATCCAAAAGCATTAGTCACAGAGCTTGCGTATCTTCATGAGCGCAACGTCAGTACAGATAACCTGAGAATCAGCAACAGAGCTCACGTGATTCTGCCGTATCATTTGAAGTTGGATGAAGTGGAAGAAGAGCGAAAAGGAGCAAACAAGATCGGCACAACGAAAAAAGGAATCGGCCCTGCTTATATGGATAAAGCAGCCCGAATCGGCATTCGTATCGCAGACTTGTTGGATCGTGACGCGTTTGCGGAGAAACTCGAACGCAATCTTGAAGAAAAAAACCGTCTGCTTGAGAAAATGTACGAGACAGAAGGATTTAAAATAGAAGATATCTTAGATGAGTATTATGAATACGGACAGCAGATTAAGAAATATGTCTGCGATACATCCGTTGTTTTAAATGATGCGCTTGATGAAGGACGCCGCGTGTTATTTGAAGGCGCACAAGGGGTTATGCTTGATATCGATCAAGGAACATACCCATTTGTTACGTCATCTAACCCGGTTGCCGGCGGTGTCACCATCGGTTCAGGTGTCGGCCCGACAAAAATAAAGCACGTAGTCGGTGTCTCAAAAGCCTATACGACTCGTGTCGGCGATGGTCCTTTCCCGACTGAGCTGAAAGACGAAATCGGCGATCAAATCCGTGAAGTCGGACGTGAATACGGAACAACAACAGGCCGCCCGCGCCGTGTCGGCTGGTTTGACAGTGTCGTTGTCCGCCACGCCCGCCGTGTCAGCGGAATCACAGATCTTTCATTGAACTCAATTGACGTGTTAACAGGTATTGAAACACTGAAAATTTGTGTGGCTTACCGTTACAAAGGAGAAGTCATCGAAGAGTTCCCTGCAAGCCTTAAAGCACTTGCAGAATGTGAACCGGTTTATGAAGAAATGCCAGGCTGGACTGAGGATATCACAGGTGCGAAGAGCCTCAGCGAGCTTCCGGAAAACGCGCGCCACTATCTTGAACGTGTGTCTCAGCTGACAGGCATTCCGCTTTCTATTTTCTCTGTCGGTCCAGACCGTTCACAGACAAATGTCCTTCGCAGCGTGTACCGTGCGAACTAAGCAGAATACCCGCAAGCCCCTGTTTTCAGGGGCTTGTTTTTTGTTTGAAAACTGCAGATAAGTTGGTCTGAGAAAAAAATATGAAAAAAAACCAAAAAAGTTATTGCCACTTCTATTTGTTCGTGATATTATAAATCTCGTTGTTACGGAAACTGCTTCAATAGAGTACAAGATGAGAACTTGATCCAAGTCGTTTGCTCTATGAAAAATCCGGCATCTTAAGAGCCATTAGCTCAGTTGGTAGAGCATCTGACTTTTAATCAGAGGGTCGAAGGTTCGAGTCCTTCATGGCTCACCATTTTTGTGAAGGCCCGTTGGTCAAGCGGTTAAGACACCGCCCTTTCACGGCGGTAACACGGGTTCGAATCCCGTACGGGTCATTGATTTACTTTAGCGTTATTGCTAAATTCCTTATTTGTCTGCGAGAGTTGACACGACAGCTCTCCAGACAAATTACTGTATGGTCCGGTAGTTCAGTTGGTTAGAATGCCTGCCTGTCACGCAGGAGGTCGCGGGTTCGAGTCCCGTCCGGACCGCCATTTTACTTTACTTAGTAGAGAAAAATAAATCATTTGGCTCGGTAGCTCAGTTGGTAGAGCAACGGACTGAAAATCCGTGTGTCGGCGGTTCGATTCCGTCCCGAGCCACTTACCAAACGCATCTGCAATCGTAGGTGCGTTTTTTCTTTATAAAAAAGATAAACATGCGGAGTGTTATAATAGAAGAAAAAGGGAGAACCGGCCCTGCGGCCGGTTCAAAGAAGAAGACGTCAATGAAATGACGCACGCAGGTGAGGGGAGGTTTCATTTAAATTATCTTTTTTAAGAAAAGTTGAAAAACATGACAAAAGATAAACAACTGGTGGATGAAGGTGAAAAATGTGTTTTTTTCTAAACCTTTATTTTTTTTATCTTTTGACCTTAAACCGTTATAATAGACAAGGACCCATTGTTCTATTTGGGCCATAAGTGATGTAACGAATGTGATATAGATGAAATGAAGACCATTCGGCAGGAGGAAATCAAAAATGATGGATAAAAAGATCCTTGTAGTAGATGATGAAAAACCGATTGCAGATATATTAGAATTTAACTTAAGAAAAGAGGGCTATGAAGTGCATTGCGCCTATGACGGAAATGAAGCCGTTGAAATGGTGGAAGAGCTTCAGCCTGATTTAATTCTTTTAGATATTATGCTTCCGAATAAAGACGGCGTTGAAGTATGCCGTGAAGTCAGAAAGAAATACGATATGCCTATCATTATGCTGACGGCTAAGGATTCAGAAATTGATAAGGTCATCGGGCTTGAAATCGGCGCGGATGACTATGTTACGAAACCATTCAGCACACGAGAGCTTTTAGCCCGTGTGAAAGCGAACTTGCGCCGCCAGCTGACAACAGCGCCAGCGGAGGAAGAATCATCTTCCAACGACATTCATATCGGCTCCCTCGTGATCTTCCCTGACGCATATGTAGTGTCAAAACGGGATGAAACGATCGAATTAACCCATCGTGAGTTCGAGTTGCTGCATTACCTGGCAAAACACATCGGACAAGTCATGACACGTGAGCACTTGCTGCAAACAGTATGGGGCTACGATTACTTTGGGGATGTCAGAACGGTTGACGTAACAGTGCGCCGCCTTCGTGAAAAAATTGAGGACAACCCGAGCCATCCAAATTGGATTGTCACACGCCGCGGCGTCGGTTATTACTTGAGAAACCCAGAACAGGACTAATGCCCAATGAATAAGGTTGGTTTTTTTCGGTCGATCCAATTTAAGATTACCTTGATTTATGTGCTTTTGATTATCATCGCGATGCAAGTCATTGGTGTGTATTTTGTCAATCAGGTAGAGAAGTCGCTGATTACCTCTTATGAACAATCGCTTAATCAGCGAATCGACAACCTTTCTTATTATATTGAGCAGGAATATAAGAGTGATAATGACAGCACCGTCATTAAGGATGATGTCAGCCGTATTTTGAATGACTTTACGAAGAGTGATGAGATTCGGGAAATTAGTTTTGTTGATAAAAGCTATGAAGTGGTAGGCTCTTCAAGGCCATATGGAGAAGAAGTTGCAGGGAAACAAACGACGGATCTCATTTTCAAAAGAATTTTTTCTACGAAACAGTCTTATTCGAGAAAATATTATGACCCGAAAAGCAAAATAAGAGTCCTCATTTCCGCAAAGCCCGTTACGACTGAAAACCAAGAGGTTGTCGGAGCGATTTATGTAGTAGCGAGCATGGAAGATGTCTTTGGCCAAATGAAGACCATCAACACGATACTGGCCTCCGGCACTGGCTTGGCCCTCGTTTTGACAGCCCTTCTCGGTATTTTTCTGGCCAGAACCATTACCCACCCGCTTTCAGATATGAGGAAGCAGGCAATGGAGCTTGCGAAAGGAAATTTCTCCAGGAAGGTTAGAAAGTACGGACATGATGAAATTGGACAGCTCGCCACAACGTTTAATCACTTAACGAGAGAGCTTGAAGATGCTCAGGCAATGACAGAGGGTGAACGCAGAAAGCTTTCCTCTGTTATTGCCTATATGACGGATGGCGTTATTGCCACAAACCGAAACGGAGCGATTATTCTCTTGAACAGCCCGGCGCTGGAGCTGCTGAACGTTTCACGTGAAACAGCCTTAGAAATGCCGATTACAAGCCTGCTGGGGATTCAAGAGAATTATACTTTTGAAGATTTAGTCGAACAGCAGGACTCTATGCTGCTCGAAATTGAGCGCGACGATGAATTGACAGTGCTTCGTGTCAATTTCTCCGTGATTCAAAGGGAGCATGGCAAAATCGACGGTTTAATTGCTGTCATTTACGATGTAACCGAGCAGGAGAAAATTGACCAGGAACGCAGAGAGTTTGTAGCGAATGTATCACACGAGCTGCGGACGCCGCTTACGACCATGCGCAGTTATTTAGAGGCATTAGCGGAAGGCGCGTGGGAAAATAAAGACATTGCACCGCGTTTCCTAATGGTGACGCAGAATGAAACAGAGCGGATGATTCGGCTTGTAAACGATTTGCTTCAGCTTTCTAAGTTTGACAGCAAGGATTATCAATTTAATCGTGAGTGGATTCAAATCGTCCGATTTATGTCGCTCATTATTGATCGTTTTGAAATGACGAAGGAGCAGCATGTGGAATTTATCCGCAATCTGCCGGACAGAAACCTGTATGTGGAGATTGACCAGGATAAAATTACGCAGGTGCTCGATAATATTATATCCAACGCTTTAAAATACTCGCCTGAAGGCGGACATGTCACCTTCTCGATTGACGTAAATGAAGAGGAAGAACTTCTCTATATCAGCGTTAAGGATGAAGGGATCGGGATTCCGAAAAAGGATGTCGAAAAAGTCTTTGACCGCTTCTACAGGGTTGATAAAGCGAGAACGAGAAAGCTCGGCGGGACCGGTCTGGGACTTGCTATTGCCAGGGAAATGGTTCAGGCGCACGGCGGAGATATTTGGGCAGACAGTGTAGAAGGAAAAGGCACAACGATAACTTTTACTCTTCCATATAAAGAGGAACAAGAGGATGATTGGGATGAAGCGTGAAAATATAAAAACAATATTACTTACGGTACTCGTCGTCATCAGTCTTGTTTTCACATGGAGCATATGGACATTTCAGCCTAATTTTTCTGAAGACTCGTCATCAGCAGAGTCTATGGTGCGTGAGAAGCATAAAATTGAAAAAAATACTCAAAAGCTGTCTGAAACGGTAAAACCGCGGGAAATGTTTATTCATGATGACGGGGCTCATTATAAGGTCGATGATGAAACGCTTTATGATGAAGTCTGGTCAGATTTGCCGCATTGGGATGTAAAAGGCATTAAAGATATATCGGATCAATATGATAAGGCCGGATTTAAGAGCTGGTTTTATGGAAAAGGCGGTTCTGCTGCCAAGCTTGATCTGCAATTCAGTGACACGATACCTATTGATATTATTCAAACGCTGTTTAAATGGTCCAATCAATCGTTTGAATACAGCTCGTTTGATCATATTATGATCCCATTCGATGAAACAAAAACGAATAAGAAGATTTATTTGGTATCTTACAGCAAGCAGCTTATTCTGGAAGTGACGGTTGAATCAGCAAACTACCGGAATATCATGAACGATTTAAAAAACAAAGAATCAAATATGCCTGCGTACAGCTTGTTCTCGATCGGCACAAAGAAAGAGTTTTTGCTGCCGAACAAATCGCTTACGATGGATAAAAAGGAATTTGTCACGGAATCAATTAAAACAAACACTTTTAAACAAGCGCTGTTCAGCGATCCGAGCATTGTAAGAGAAGATTCGAATTATAATAACAGAAATGTACTGACGGACGGCATCAGCCGTTTAGATGTCAGCCTGACCCAGCGGCAGGTTCAATTCCAGCAGCGTAATTTAGTGCAGAGCACTTCGTATCAAACAGGTGAATTAATCAAAAAGAGCCAGAAGTACCTAGAGGATACAGGAAGCTGGACGGATCACTATCAATTTTTTAATATCAACGACAGCCAGCAGCTGAGCTTCTATATCTTTATGGATCAGCTCCCGGTCATTAACAGCATGTCTAAACCGTTTGGCGGAACTTCGGCAATCACCGTCCAATGGGCCAATGACGATATTCTCAGCTATAAACGGCCGAACTACAGTCTTGGGACCAATCCGATTAAAACAAGTGAGACACAGCTGATGAGCGGCAGGGAAGTGAGGGCCCTTCTGTCCAAACAAACGGCGTATGATACGGACAAAATTGATCAGATTTTCCCTGCGTATCAGATGATCTCAACATCAACCAACGATGATCCTCTTGTTGAGCTTGAACCGGTTTGGGCTATGAAAATAAACGGAAAAATGGTGCCGATTACGAAGGAATTATTGACGAAGGAGGGGGCAGACAATGGAGTGGAATAAGACAAAAACAATCTTCATCGTTGCCTTCCTCATTTTAGATATTTTCTTAGGCTATCAGTTTTTTGAGAAGCGATCTAATAGTAAAGAATATGAAGTCATTAAAAATGATGTAGAGCATGACATGAAGGCAGACCATATCACGTATGAAGGTCTGGATAAAGAAGCGATAGAAGGCTATCGGATCACAGCGAATCAAAAAGTCTTCACGAAGGATGATATTGAATCACTCAAGGATCAAAAGCCTATGATGGATATGCCTAGTGATGATCATAAAGTAACGAACCTAAAGATGAAGTTTACGAGCCCGATTGCCCTTTCAAAGAAAAACATAGAGGACGATGCACAGGCGCTTGTGTCTTCTAAAATTCAAGATGGTGAAAAATATAAGCTTTGGAAGGTGGATAAATCTAAAAAAGAAATCATTTACTTCCAAACGTATGAAGGTCATTACATTTATCAGAAGACTGACAACTCCTCTAATATGATCGGACAAGTGATTTTGCACTTAAACGATAAAAACGAGGTTGTGTCATACGAGCAGTCGACGCTTGAAACCTTTAAGCAGATTCAGAAAGAAAACTTAATTACTGAGCTTGATGCGGTTGAATTATTGTACTATCAAAATCAATTAAAAGAATACTGCACCATAAAGAGTGTGAAATTCGGCTATGTGGCGCAATATCCGCTGACAAGCACGCAGGTGCTGGCTCCGGTATGGAGAGTTACGGTGGAGTATGATAAAAAAGTGAACGGCGAGAAAAAGAAAGTGCAAGAGTATTTTACTGTGAATGCTTTGGAGAGTACGATTTTAGATACAGACCAATCAAAATAATGGAGTGAACTGAAATGAGCTTGCAATTTAGCGTTCTTGCGAGCGGGAGTACGGGAAATGCGTTTTACCTGGAAACAGAGGATCACGCGTTTTTAGTGGACGCCGGTTTGAGCGGGAAAGCCATGGACGGATTAATGGCGCAAATCGGACGTAAGCTGGATGATGTGGACGGCATTTTTGTGACGCATGAGCATAGTGACCATATTAAAGGCCTCGGCGTCATCGCCAGAAAGTACAAGCTTCCGATCTATGCGAACGAGAAGACGTGGAAGGCGATGGAGAACCAGATCGGCAAAATTGATACCGATCAAAAGTTTGAGTTTCCGATGGAGACGGTGAAGTCGTTTGGCGGACTTGATGTAGAATCGTTTGGCGTCTCTCACGATGCGGCAGAGCCCATGTTTTATGTGTTTCATTGTAATGGGCGCAAGCTCGCGTTAATGACAGATACAGGGTATGTCAGCGACCGGATGAAGGGCATTATCCGCTCGGCGAATGTGTTCGTTTTTGAAAGCAATCATGATGTCGGCATGCTGCAAATGGGAAGATACCCTTGGAGCATTAAGCGGCGGATTTTAAGTGACGTCGGGCACGTTTCAAATGAAGACGCTGCGTTGGCGATGACTGATGTCATCGGCGACGAGACGTCTCGTATCTACCTCGCTCATTTGAGTCAGGACAACAATATGAAAGAGCTGGCCAGAATGTCTGTCCAGCAGACATTGGCTTCCAAAGGATTTGTGACAGGCGAAACATTTGATTTGTTTGATACCGATCCGAAAAAGGCTACTCCGCTTTGCGCTGTATAATTTTTTCTTGTGTAACATGACTATTATAGGAGTTTCTAATCCACAATATAACCATATCAACGTTCTCTGAAAGGATGGAATATGGTGGATTACGAGCGTGAGGAAGAACATAATACTCCTGAACAGCCGAAGAGAAGCAAAAAAGGTTATTTTCTTTCAAGCCTGATCGGGGTGATTGTCGGCGCTGTATTGATGGCGTTTATTATGCCGTACCTTTCAAATGAGGGGTTTGATACGGGCGAGGCGGATCAGCAGCAGACCAACGGCCGGGAATCAATTCGAACAGTGAATGTCAGTGTGAACAACGCTGTCACTCAGATTGTCAGCAAAGTGTCGCCGGCTGTTGTCGGTGTCGTAAACATTCAAAAAACAGATATTTGGGGAGAAAGCGGTGAGGCTGGGAGCGGCTCAGGCGTCATCTATAAGAAAAATGACAACTCTGCTTATGTCGTGACCAATCATCATGTGATCGAGGGCGCTTCCCAAATTGAAATCAGTTTAAAAGACGGTTCGCGCGTGTCTGCTGAGCTTGTCGGCAGCGACCAGCTGATGGATCTTGCCGTTTTGCGGGTGAAAAGCGATAAAATCAAAGCTGTCGCTGATTTTGGCAATTCAGATAAAGTGAAATCTGGTGAACCGGTGATTGCGATCGGCAATCCGTTAGGCCTTGAATTTGCAGGTTCTGTCACACAGGGCGTCATATCGGGAACAGAGAGGGCGATTCCGGTAGATTCCAATGATGACGGTCAGCCTGACTGGAATGCAGAGGTGCTGCAAACCGATGCGGCCATTAACCCGGGGAACAGCGGCGGAGCTTTGTTGAATATGGACGGAAAAGTCATTGGCATCAATTCAATGAAAATCGCGGAGTCAGCGGTTGAAGGGATTGGCCTGTCCATTCCATCTAAGCTTGTGATCCCGGTGATAGAGGATTTAGAGAAATACGGCAAAGTGAAGCGTCCGTTCCTTGGAATTGAAATGAAATCGTTAAGCGATATTGCAAGCTATCATTGGGATGAAACACTGAAGCTTCCTAAACATGTGACCAATGGAGCGGTGATAATGGGTGTAGATGCCTTTTCACCTGCCGGAAAAGCGGGACTCAAGGAGCTGGATGTCATCACTGAATTTGACGGGCAAAAAATAAATGATATTGTGGATCTTCGGAAGCGGCTTTATCAGAAAAGAGTCGGTGATCGGGTGAAGGTGACGTTTTACCGCGGCGGAAAAGAAAAATCCGTTGAAGTGAAGCTGTCCTCCGCAGATCAGTTAGGAAGTTAAAAAGCAGTCTGGCACTGATGCCAGGCTGTTTTTTATGCAAAAAAACGGAACGGGGGTTACGTCCGTTCCATAGAAAATACATGGATGTTACACGTGAAACAGTGTGTAAGGGCTTGTGAGCTGCAAATACTTCCGTTTTCTTTTGACAACGTAGAAGATTTCCCGGTACCTTTGTATTTGTGACCGCAATGCTATGTGCTTTTGCTTTTGTGATGGCGACTTGTTTTTTCTGAAACTGATACTTCATTACTTTCATGCTGCTGCTGTGGACATTGAAGGTATGAAGTTTGCCATCTTCTCCACTTTCTTCATTTGAGCTGATTGAACAGTCCCTTGGTATTTCCTCCTTATCATCAGATGTAAACGACAATTGAAGTGAAAAGTGAAATCGGAAGAGGAACGGTTTTTCTGATCCGGCTCCCCTCGGGTAAAGAAGATTGTTATTTTGCGTGCAGAGAAAACTTCTTCAGCCGGTATTGCAGGCTTTGTCTGCTGATGCCGAGCTCCTGAGCGGTTTTTGAAATGTTATGGCCGTGTTTTCTAAGGATGTTTTCGATCACATATTTTTCGAAGCTCTCCATTTTTTCTTTCAAATCAGCGGCGGGCTGATGCCCTGCGGGTTCCGGCTTCGAGATGTCTGCCGGCTTGATTTTCATGCGGTATTGATATGGCAGATGGTTGGCCGTAATCGTTTGTTCATCTGTCATGAAATTCATCGCACCCTCGATCATATGCTCAAGTTCGCGAATATTTCCCGGCCAATCATAGGATAAGAAAAATTGCTTCACATCTTCACTGATATGTTCGACATTCATTTGAAACAGGTGGTTGTTTTTCTGGATGAACTCTGACGCGAGAAGCAAAATGTCCTCTTTGCGTTCCCGAAGCGGCGGGATGATCAGTGTCACGACGCTCAGCCTGTAATACAAGTCCTTGCGCATTCGTTCACCCGCAATGGCATCAATCGGGTCTTCGTTCATCGTGGCGATAATGCGCACGTCAATCGGTGTATCCTTGGTCGAACCAATGCGTCTGATTTTCCGTTCTTGCAGGGCGCGCAGCAATTTTGCCTGCAAGCTCAAATTCAGTGAGTTGATTTCATCTAACAGAAGTGTGCCGCCATGGGCTTGCTCAAACAAGCCAGGCTGGTCAACGGCACCTGTAAACGCGCCTTTTTTCGTACCGAACAGGATGCTTTCCACCAGGCTGTCAGGCAGAGCCGCACAGTTTTGAGAAATGAACGGGCCGCTTGATCGGTCGCTGCCGTTATGGATACTTTGTGCGAACAGCTCTTTTCCCGTGCCGGTTTCACCTGCGAGAAGAACCGAGGAAGACGTTCGGGTCGCCCGCTTGGCATTTTCGATGACATCCTGAATCGCCGGACTGGTGCCGAGAATGCTGTCAAATGTGTAAGTCGCGTTTCCTTTTTTATGCATATTCTCTCTGATCAGGCGTTCCAGCTTTGTCACGTCCTTGGCAATTTCGACAGCGCCTTTGATGTTGCCGTCTTGGACGATCGGATATGTATGATTGATTGTCGTGATTTCCTGGCCTTTATTATTGAAATAGCTTTGCTTTACATTTTTGATCGTTTTGCCTTCCTGGAGGGCTTGCACAAGTGTGCTGTCCTGCTGCTTCGAAAACATAAATACATCCATCAGGTTTTTATTTAAAACGTCCTGCTTCTCCATATCTTCAATTTGCATCATTTTGTTGTTATAAACAATCGTGTTTCCATGCTCGTCCACCACGTGCAGGCCGACATCAATTTCATCCAAAATGCTCTGAAACACTAATGTGAGGAATTCGCTGTCTTTGACCAAAGTATAAACCTCCCTCATTTATTTTCTTAATATTGCTTCTATTTTATAAAAGAATGGAGAGGATATGCAAAAGAATTTTGCACTATATGAAAATCCCTCTCAAAATATCTGAATATTTTTGCACCCTTGCCTCGAATATTGTAGAAAATACACGAATGTGCGAGTTGGCACGAAACTTGCATTTATAAAAAGGGAAAGCAGGATATAGTGTTGAAACAGAAAACAAGGGGGAATTCAAATATGCCAGCTTTATCAAAATCCAAAGAAATTATTGATCAGACGTCTCATTACGGTGCCAACAATTATCATCCGCTGCCGATTGTTATTTCTGAAGCGCTGGGTGCTTGGGTAAAGGACCCGGAAGGCAATGAATATATGGATATGCTGAGTGCTTATTCTGCGGTGAATCAGGGGCACAGACATCCGAAGATCATTCAGGCGTTAAAGGATCAGGCTGATAAAATCACGCTGACGTCTCGCGCGTTTCACAACGATCAGCTCGGACCGTTTTACGAAAAGGCGGCTAAGCTGACGGGAAAAGAAATGATTCTGCCGATGAATACGGGGGCTGAAGCGGTTGAGTCTGCGGTGAAAGCAGCGAGACGCTGGGCTTATGAAGTGAAGGGCGTGGCGGACAATCAGGCGGAGATCATTGCGTGCGTCGGAAATTTCCATGGCCGGACGATGCTGGCGGTTTCTCTTTCTTCTGAAGAAGAGTATAAAAGAGGGTTCGGCCCGATGCTTCCGGGAATCAAATTAATCCCTTACGGAGATGCGGAAGCGCTGCGCCAGGCGATTACGCCAAACACAGCGGCATTCTTATTTGAACCGATTCAAGGCGAAGCGGGCATTGTGATTCCGCCTGAAGGATTTTTGCAGGAAGCGGCGGCAATTTGTAAGGAAGAAAATGTGCTGTTGATTGCCGATGAAATTCAGACGGGTCTCGGACGTACAGGTAAGACATTCGCTTGTGACTGGGATGGCATTAATCCTGATATGTACATTTTGGGGAAAGCGCTTGGCGGCGGTGTGTTCCCGATCTCATGCATTGCGGCGGACCGCGACGTTTTAGGCGTGTTTAACCCGGGCTCACACGGCTCCACATTTGGCGGAAATCCGCTGGCATGTGCGGTGTCCATCGCCTCACTGGAAGTGCTGGAAGATGAAAAGCTGGCGGAGCGTTCTCTTGAGCTTGGCGAGTATTTTAAACAAGAGCTGGAGAGCATTGATAACCCAATCATTAAAGAAGTCCGCGGCAGAGGGCTGTTTATCGGTGTGGAACTGACGGAAGCGGCGCGTCCATATTGTGAGCGTTTAAAAGATGAAGGACTTTTATGCAAGGAAACGCATGATACCGTCATTCGTTTTGCACCGCCATTAATCATTTCCAAAAAGGATTTGGATTGGGCGATTGAAAAAATTAAGCATGTGCTGCAAAAGGCATAAATCCGCATCATGGCGGGATATTCACTTCGTTTGTATAAATTTACAACAGAAAAATTAGCACTCCCTATTTGCTCAGCTACAGTATTTTAGTATAATGTATCTTTATGAGAAGAAGTGAATTTCATATTAAATAGATAGAGACTCTTTGGACAGCAAACTGGGATACGCACCATGTAGATGTTCCAGCTTAGATCCAATACAAGTTGCTGAAGGGGTGCAGAATGTGAATACGAACCAAGATAACGGAAATCAGCTCCAGCGGACAATGAAATCTCGCCACTTGTTTATGATTTCATTGGGCGGAGTGATCGGAACCGGTTTCTTCCTGGGAACCGGGTTTACCATTAACCAAGCGGGACCGCTCGGCGCGGTTCTGTCTTATTTAGTGGGCGGCTTTATCATGTTTTTGACCATGCTCTGCTTAGGGGAGCTTGCGGTCGCCTTTCCTGTATCAGGGTCCTTCCAGACCTATGCGACAAAATTTATCAGCCCGGCCTTCGGGTTTGCATTCGGCTGGCTGTACTGGCTCGGCTGGGCAGTTACATGCGCAATAGAATTTTTGTCAGCGGGGCAGCTGATGCTCCGCTGGCTTCCGCACGTTGATGTCTGGATTTGGTGTCTGGTCTTTGCGGCCCTAATGTTTACCTTAAATGCAATAACCGCGAAAGCCTTTGCAGAATCTGAATTTTGGTTTTCCGGCATTAAAATATTGATTATCCTTTTATTTATTATTCTCGGCGGAGCCGCTATGTTCGGCTTCATTGACCTAAAAGGCGGAGAGCAAGCGCCGTTTCTGACGCATTTTTATGAAGATGGGTTATTCCCGAACGGCATAAAGGCAATATTGATAACGATGATTACCGTGAACTTCGCATTCCAGGGAACTGAGCTGATCGGGGTTGCAGCCGGAGAAAGTGAAAACCCTGAAAAAACGATTCCGCGGTCCATCAAACAGACAGTATGGAGAACACTTGTCTTCTTTGTTCTTTCAATCATTGTCATTGCCGGCATGATTCCGTGGAAACAGGCGGGTGTTGTGGAAAGTCCGTTTGTTGCCGTATTTGAGCAAATCGGAATTCCATATGCCGCTGATATCATGAACTTTGTTATTTTAATTGCGCTGCTATCCGTTGCAAACTCAGGTTTATACGCATCGACTCGTATCCTGTACGCGATGGCGAATGAAGGACAGGCCTTCAAAGCGCTCGGCAAAACAAATAAAAGAGGCGTGCCGCTGAACGCGTTAATTGTAACGATGGCTGTGGCCTGCCTGTCGCTTCTGTCAAAAGTAGCGGCGGCCGAAACCGTGTATATGGTGCTTCTATCCTTGGCGGGCATGAGCGCGCAAGTCGGCTGGATCGCGATCTCGCTTTCCCAAATCAGGTTCAGACGCAAATATATCCGTGAAGGCGGCAAGATAGAAGATCTAAAATTTAAAACACCGCTATATCCGGTGCTTCCGCTGATCGGCCTGACGTTAAATACAGTCGTTCTCATCAGTCTCGCGTTTGATCCGGAGCAGCGTATCGCGCTGTATTGCGGAGTACCGTTTATGGTCATTTGCTACATCATTTATCATGTCGTCATTAAAAAACGCAAGCAGGCAAATCGTCAGCTAGAGCTTTAAAAACGTTGTCCGCAAGTCATCTTTGTTAGAACCCGCATAGGACATTATCTTATATGTTGAGGTGGAATCACAGATGGATAAAACGATTTCGGTTATTGGAATGCCAATGGATTTAGGACAAGCACGACGCGGAGTGGACATGGGACCAAGCGCCATCCGGTATGCCCATTTGATTGAGAGGCTGTCAGAAATGGGTTATACGGTTGAAGATCTCGGTGACATTCCGATCAGCCGTGAAAAGATCAAAAACGATGAAGAACTGAAAAACCTAAATTCCGTACTGGCAGGAAACGAAAAGCTCGCTCAAAAGGTGAACACCGTAATTGAAGAGAAAAAATTCCCGCTTGTCTTGGGCGGCGATCACAGTATCGCGATCGGCACGCTCGCAGGTACAGCGAAGCATTACGATAAGCTCGGCGTCATCTGGTATGACGCACACGGTGACCTGAATACGCTTGAAACATCACCTTCAGGCAATATTCACGGCATGCCGCTGGCCGTCAGCCTTGGCATCGGACACGAGTCACTGGTGAACCTTGAAGGATATGCGCCTAAAATCAAACCGGAAAATGTTGTCATTATCGGCGCCCGGTCACTTGATGAAGGAGAGCGCCAGTATATTAAGGAAAGCGGCATGAAGGTGTACACCATGCACGAAATCGACCGCCTCGGCATGACAAAGGTGATCGAAGAAACCCTTGATTATTTATCAGACTGCGACGGCGTCCATCTCAGCCTCGATCTGGACGGACTTGATCCAAACGACGCACCGGGTGTCGGAACCCCTGTCGTCGGCGGCATCAGCTACCGCGAAAGCCACCTGGCTATGGAAATGCTGTATGATGCAGGCATCATTACCTCAGCTGAATTTGTTGAGGTCAACCCGATCCTTGATCATGAAAACAAAACCGGAAGAACAGCGGTAGAGCTAGTAGAATCCCTGCTAGGGAAGAAATTGCTGTAGACATGTGAAAACCCCCGCATCCCAGCGGGGGTTTTCTTTATTATCCAATCATTTTCTCAGCGACTTTCATCTCTTGTGAGTGTGATTGATGATCTGCAATAAACCAGCCGGATAAAATCACTGCTGCAACGCCTGCGCCAATTAGAAACTTTTTCATTTACATAACCTCCGTTTGTTTAATGAGTTCCTCAATCTGTATCGCTTCATAAAAAAAGTGGGCAGCTTCTTTATAAAGCTCATTTTCCCTATACCGTTCGCCAGCCAAAATGGAAAGTTCTCTTACACTGTCGTATTCTCTTTCCGACATCAACACATCCATATGTTCTTTGCATAAGTGAAACGTTTCCGCATGACCTCCTTCTGCGTAAATGGCATATAAAATATCAATTTTTGCCTCACATATCTTATTCGGCTCAGTATTTAATTTTTCCTTCAAATTTTGGTAATAAGCTAGGGCCTGTTCTTTCTTTTCGGTCTTAAACAGCTCTCGTATCAGCAAGTAAACAGAATGATAGTAATAGGCAGATCGGGCGTACTCTTCATTCTGTAACGCCTCTTCTAATTTTGAGATCGCCTCGTCTGATTTGCCGCTTTGGGCATGGAGAAGTCCAAAGTTATGTAAAAGCTGGGCTTCAAAAAAATGGTCCTCTAATTCTCTCGTCATGCGAATGGCTTCATCCAAATAGCTTTCCGCCTCTTCAAACTGGTTCATCTCGGTAAAATTGCCTGACATCGTAATTAACGCGGAGGCGAGTTTCTTTTTGTAATCCGTTTCTTCTCTGAACGTTTTGACCGCTTGCCGTGTATGGTTGAGAGACACCATATTTTGTCCCAGCTTATAATAGAGCTTGCCGACCTTCAGATGAAATTCGGCCTTTTCGATCGGATCGGGAATGTTGCTGAGATACTGCTCCGCTTCTTTATAGAGCCCGATGGCAATTTCGTAATTATTTTTATAGGCTTCATACATGCCTTCAAACAGAAAAAAGTAATATTTCAGCATGTCTGACGTAGCATTCATATGAGGAGACTCCTCATGCTCAAAGCCCAGCCCTCTCGCTTCATGAAGCAATACTTTATGGCGCAATTCTAATAAGGAGAAGTAGGCAAGCACCTCCTGATCCTCTTCCATATCATCCAATAAAGGCTTCACTTCTTCAAAGATACGGGCGGACTCTTCAACTTCATGTTTCTTGATCGCAAGGTACCAATCGTTGAGCATGTTAGCGATTTCTGCGGGTGCAATCTTATTCATTTGAAACTCCCTTCTCTATTCATTTATCAATCTATTTGCTTATCTTGATAGTAACACCTCTTTCTATTTTATGTAAAATCCTCTAGTCAATAAATAAAGGAGAAGCTATATGACCATCACGCTAACCCCCATGCAGATCGAAGATTTTCGAACCTATCTGACATACACGACTAAGCATTATGCAAAAGAAAAGATAAAGGCAGGATCGTGGCTCCCTGAAGAGGCCATGCTTTTGTCCAAACAGACTTTTTCTGATTTGCTTCCGAATGGGCTGCACACGCATCATCACCATTTGTGGAGTATTATCCTGAACGGTAAGGAAACAGCTGGCTGGCTCTGGATTCACGCAGAACCGGAACACCCGCAGCAGGAAGCGTTTATTTACGATTTCGATTGTATGAATCATATCGGGGAAAAGGTTTTGCGAAGCAAGCCTTGAACGCACTGGATGAGTGAGATATCGGGAAACATGGGCATTCGAAAGCTGTCTCTTCACGTATTTGCCCATAATGAGATGGCAAGGCGGCTGTATGAGCGGACTGGATTTCATTAGACTGATGTGATCAGGAGTAAGAAGCTCTAGGCCTGGGGAAGGCCTTTTTTTGTGAGACAACCTTCCTGTAAATGATTTCTAAAAATTCTGTAAATCACCTAGTTACCTTCCACATTTCCCTAATATAATGATGATAAAGGAAATCATCTTTCCTAACACACATGAAAAGAGGAGATGTTATGAGTATTAAGGGAAAAATGTTTATTATTTTGGTAGCGCTTACAGTTAGCGGCGGCCTGTTTATTTCTCCCGTCAAAGCTGTAAAGGCCACGAACTATGCTGAAGAAATTGCAGCGCTTCAGCCAGGCACGACCCCAGAAGAAATCACAAAATCCGCCAGCCAGATTGCCAAACAGCAGCGCGTAAAGACCGATGTCATTCTCAAACAGTTTTACAATGAAATCACCGCCGATAAAGCAGAAGGAGACCGGCTCGCCAAGGAAAGCGGCATGTCCGTGATGGGCGGCTCATCCGGTACGAAAAAACTTCCCACAAGCTCGAAAGGAAACATCTACTACACCAACTCCTACACAGCCTACTACAACCATGGCCACGTCGGCATGTACTCCGCCGCTGACAAAATTGTTGAATCTGTTCCAAGCGACGGCGTCAGACAAATTGCTTATAATGCCAGAGACGTGGAAGACAACTCCATCGTACAGACAGTCAACGTCACCTCATCTAACAAAACATCCGCTGCCGACTGGGCGGTATCAAGAGTCGGCGACCCATACTCATTTAACTTCGTCAATAACAGAAATACCGGCCATGACGGCGCCAAAAACTGTTCAAAGCTCCTATGGTCCGCATTTTTGCTCAAAGCCGGCATTGATATCGACAGCAATAAAGGGTTAGGCGTTTACCCGCGCGACATCACAAGTTCTTCCTATACGACAACCGTCATGACGATTCATTAAGGAGCGGATATGAAAAAGTGGATGATCACCATCGCCTTGCTGATGCTCGCAGGAATCGCATTAGTTGTCTTCGTTTCCCCTCTCAAAAGCCATATAGCCGTGAGTCAGCAGGATCTCCGAGACCCTGATTTTCTGAACGACAAAGAAGTCCTGCTGTATTTCTCAACCTCAGCGGATCAAGATGCATTCGGCGGCGGGAAAAGCTATGCCCTGTTTATCAGCCAAGACGGTTCGCTGTCGTCATTTAAGATGAAGGGCCTTGAGCTGGGCTCAGCCAAGGTTCACGGCGACAGTGTGATGCTGGAGGACAAAAACACGATTTTCACGATCAAAGACGGCCTGAGCTCCCATAAAAGAGCCTATCAGCACACTGGAGACAGCGCAGGCTTTCTGCAAAATACGGATGGTTTTTATACCCTATACAATTCCGGCTACGACAAAAAGGGAGACGGGTACCGCTCAGAGCTGTACCGCCAGATGAACGGAGAGTGGAAAAAAGATGTCATTCCTTACTACATCCGAGCCTCCGGTTTTCACGGTGGCGCCATTTACGCACTTGTCCCGACAGACGACGAGAAAGGCTATCAGCTCCTTCAGATTCAGGCCGATCAAAAGAAGCTTACCTATCACGCCATCACGGAATGGCAGTATCGGGAAGGAGCCTCAATCGAGTCTCAGCTTGCTGCGGACGATCAAGCTGTATATGTGATGGTTCGGGGGCAAAAAGCCAGCAATCTCTATCAAATGGTGAAAATCAATAAGAAAAACGGCAAGGTGAAGCTTTACAATATCGCCGAATACAAAAACGACGAACAAACAATATACAGCTCCATGCCCTTCAGCTTCAAAAACAGCTTTTTCTCTTATGATAGGCACCTGTACTTCATTGACGGCTTCGGAAAGGTATACAAGATCGATGCAAAGACAGGAAAAAGCCGGATTGCCTTCGCCCTTTCCCCAGAAAAAATGAAGGCCGATTTTAAAGAAATCACACAAAAAGGCAGCAGCCTCTATTTCTTCACATATACCTACAACCAGCCTGCATACATTGAACAATACAGCCTGAAAACTGGAAAGAAACTGAAGGAAAAAGAGATCGGGAAGGTAAAGGAGATTGTGGCGCCGAAGAGTCATTTGAAGCTGTATGATTTTGAGGTGATGAAGGATCTTTAAGGTGAAGGGGGTTCCGACTTGGGAGCCGTTATACTGCTTATCGTTTTTGTTTTTCCGATGATGTCAGGCGTAATTGGTGCAGCGGGTTATTTCATATGGAAGAAAGTTTGGATTGGTCCGCTCATCGTCTTTATTGCGAGTTTGATATTGTTGTTTACGTTAGCCTCTGGCAACAGTTCATTCATGTTTTGGGTTGTGCTTTATACTGCAATTGCATTAGCAGCCAGTGTTGTCACATTATTTCTCAGGAAATTATTATTCAACTGACCGCTGTTTATGAAGAGACTTGTGAAGTCTCTTTTTTTTGTTGTGCAATTTGATACATATCAAATAGAACGTTGTCCAGCCTCCATCTAAACGAGGTTCAAAACTATAAATCTCGAATGGCCTTTTCAAGCAAACAGGTGTTAATTACTGTAAAATGAATATATAAAATGGATGCAGATAAAGGAGGAAGCATATGCGCACCAAACGGGTCATTCTTCTGGCAGTTATCATCGGCATCATCTCGGCGGTTGTTGTGTTCCTGTTGAATGGAGGAAAATTGGACTGGTTTGACCTCATCGGAACCATTATCGGCTGCTTTCTTGGCATATTTGTTGTTGTAAGAATACAGAAAAAGCAGGCGTGAAAAAGGGAAAGGGTCATGCCGAACCGAAGTCATGTTCAAGGACGCAAAGTCCAAAGACATGAATGGGAGGAATGGCGTTGACAGGAAACAAAGCGGTTGTGTACAAAGGCAAAGGAAACGTGGCGGTGGAGGATATCGGCTATCCGGAGTTAATCTTGAGGGACGGACCCGGCGTTCCGAAGGCGAATGTAAACCGGAAATGTGAGCACGGGGTGATTTTGAAGGTGATTACCACAAACATTTGCGGAAGCGATCAGCACATGGTCAGAGGTCGCACAACGGCCCCTGACGGCTTGGTGCTCGGGCATGAAATTACGGGAGAAGTCATTGAAACGGGGCGGGATGTTGAATTTATCAAAAAAGGCGATATTGTTTCCGTTCCTTTCAACATTGCCTGCGGACGCTGTGTGATGTGCAGAACGCAGAAAACGCATGTGTGCCTGAATGTCAATCCGGACCGGCCGGGATCGGCTTACGGTTACGTCGATATGGGCGGCTGGGTCGGCGGCCAGTCTGAATACGTCATGGTGCCGTACGCTGATTTTCAGCTGTTGGTATTCCCGGATAAAGAAAAGGCGTTGGAGAAAATTCTTGATTTAACCATGCTGTCCGACATTTTTCCGACCGGTTTCCACGGGGCGTACACAGCGGGTGTGCAAACGGGATCGACTGTCTATATCGCAGGAGCGGGACCTGTCGGCTTAGCCGCCGCGCACTCCGCCCAGCTCCTTGGCGCTTCCACAGTGATTGTAGGCGATTTGAATGAAGACAGACTGGCACAGGCCAGAAGCTTTGGCTGTGAAACGGTCAACGTGCAAAAACACGACCGCCTCGGCGAACAAATTGAACAAATACTAGGTGAACCAACCGTTGATGCCGCAGTGGACTGTGTCGGCTTTGAAGCATCCGGACACGGCAGCCAAGGAGAAGCGCCGGCCGCCGTACTGAACTCGATCATGGATGTCACCCAGGTCGGAGGAAGTCTCGGTATTCCAGGCTTATACGTGACCGAAGATCCCGGTGCAAAGGATGCGGACGCCAAAACAGGCTCTTTAAAAATCCGCTTTGGACTCGGCTGGGCCAAAGCCCACACCTTCGTCACCGGGCAAACACCCGCTATGACATACAACCGCAACTTGATGAAAGCGATCCTCAGCGGCAGGGCGCAAATCGCAAAAGCCGTCAACGCCACTGTCATTTCTTTGGACGACGCGCCAAAAGGATACAGCGACTTTGACAAAGGAGCGGCGAAGAAATTTGTGATTGATCCGCATGGAGCATTGAAATAAAAAAAAGCCGGCGGTTCAATCGAACGCCGGCTTTATTGCTGATAATCGGTTTCTTCAAATCGATCTCCTGATTCGTCTTGGACGATTAAATCCCCTTCGATTTTGTCCAGTCCAATCAGAATATAAGGGTTCTTCTCAATTGCTTTTAGAGCAGGTTTTCGCTTCACAGTTACAATCGTTTCTTTAGGCGAGAATTTGACGTCTGACACCTCAAGCTTCTTATCCTTCTCGCTGCTTCCGAGAGAGACCACGACCATTTTTTTGCCTTCTGATATGGTGAAGACTTGGTATCCTTTCACATCATCATGTGTTTGAAGGTAATTTGCGTATAATTCTAGCTCGGAACTCCCTTCACCGATCCGATCCTTCTCTAACACCCAATAAGACGGCTGACACCCAGCAAGCAGCAACATGATCACAAAAAGCCAAACCCATCTGAAGCGCACATGCAGACCTCCCCAAACATCGGTTACATCCAAACTAACATACGAGCGAAATAGAGTCATCAACAGCTTGTTTGTCGATTTGTGGATAAAACTCAGCCCGAAGCACTACTAACATGTGAATAAATAGGTTATATTGGGAAGAGAATATTTGCAAAAATGCAAGAAACCATCGGAGGATTTGAACATGAAACAAACGTATTATTCCTGTGAAGAACACATCGAAACCGTGCTGGATATGTACATAGACGACCACGAGCTGCCGCCCGAAATCAGAAAAATCGAACATACTAACAGTTTATCCACAGCCTGTGAATTATGTGGAGACCCCGCAGTATATATAGTGGGGAACGAATGATCTTACACAAAATACAGAAAAGATATCCACAATTGTGGACAACATATATGAATAACTTGTTTCTAAAGTGGGGATGACCTGTGAATATCAATATTGTGACAATCGGAAAACTAAAAGAAAAATACCTCAAGCAAGGCATTGATGAATACACCAAACGACTTTCGGCCTACGCAAAAATCGACATCATCGAACTCCCGGACGAAAAAGCGCCGGAAAACCTAAGCGACCAGGACATGAAAATCATAAAAGACAAAGAAGGCGACCGCATCCTATCCAAAATCAGCCCCGACGCCCACGTCATCGCCCTCGCCATCGAAGGAAAAATGAAAACATCCGAAGAACTAGCCGATACAATAGACAAGCTGGCTACTTATGGAAAAAGCAAAGTCACCTTCGTCATCGGCGGATCACTCGGATTGAGCGACGCAGTGATGAAGCGAGCGGATGACAAGCTTTCGTTCTCGAAAATGACGTTTCCTCATCAGTTGATGCGTCTCATACTAGTTGAGCAGATTTATCGGGCTTTTCGGATTAATCGTGGGGAACCGTACCATAAGTAAATGAGGTTTTTTTATAAGAATATTCGAAAGCGGGGTATTTATATGTCAAATTATGAACTAGTAAAACTTTTGAAAGATAAAAAAATATTGGATAGTCTTCGGTTCTTAACGTCGTGTCAATACAAGTTAGCATCAGCTGAAATAAGTTTTAAAGCTTTAGGAAATATATGCTTGGAGCAATTTAATAATTTTGATGAGGAAAGAGATAGAATCTTTAAAAGTGTTGTAGAAAGAGGGTCTGTGACATTGCATGCTCCTTCTGAAGATAATTTGGATTATTTCGGTGAACCTGTAGCAAGAAATGTCGTCATAGATAAACTGACCATTGAAATTTTCAGCACGTTACATAGTTTTTTTGATACATTTGGTCAATGGCTTAATTCGGCACTATTTGCTAACCAAGCATTACCAATAAAACAAGTAACTATCAATAAGGTAATCGATAAGTTAGCCAAATTTCCAGAGTATACTGGAAGTTTTATCACTAGCTTAAATCATGTGACGGGGAGTTCGGAGTATAAATTTATTTCAGATTTAAATAATGTTGTTAAGCATAGGTTTCAAATATACACCCAAGCAAGATAATGGCGAAAAAAATTTGACCACTCCAAAATTCAGAAAAGAAAGTAATATTTACTCGGAAAAAGAATTGTTAGATATAACCAAAGGTTGTTTGGATTATTGTTATGTACTATACCAAGAATCAATTAATTTTATTGAGAGTTATTATAAATCAAATGACAATAATTATGTATCTAATAGAATCTATAATCCTAACACTCATTTAGTGTTTGACAACTATGAAGACGTAAAACAATTGAAAAATATAATAAACTCCATCCATTTTGTTGAACTCGAGAAAAGTAATTTAGAAAATGAGTATAAGATAATATTGGTTAGTGATGATAAAGAATCTAAAACTATAGAATTCTTTAATTCAGTATATAATTTTATTGCAGTAAAAGATATCAATACAAAGGAGTATATAGGACTTCTTAAACCTGCTAACAGTGAAGAGTACCTAATGGATGACGGGAGAAATATAGAATATAGAAGATATGTATTAGAGAGTACAGGTTATGAACAAGAATTACATATGAATATGGTAGATAATAACATTAAAGTGTTTCCACGTTTAAGCAATCTGAATATCATGGTTATTAATCCCTAAAATTATACGTAAGTTGCAGATTTATTCTTTTAAGAAAAGTTCATTATATCCAATTACCTATCTGCTAATTTTTATAGCCTACTTAATATGATAGAATATTAGGACAAGTTTACTATTAAGGGACGAAACTCATCACCTAAGTATCTTTTATTGTTAAAATACCTAATTTGCCCACCGTTCCTTTGGCGTGTCATAAGGTCTTTTTCTTGTAAATTAAGCTTCTAAGCGTTTGATAGAAATTAAGGAAGAATTAGAAGAGCATATACCAACGGATTAAAAGTAGAACTTAAATTGGAAGTGATAACATGTCAGAAGAAAAGGAAATTGCAAAAAAAATAATATCATCGGGATATTTTGCTAGTCAAATACCAGGTGAATTTAAATCTACTACTTTAAGTGAGAATATAGATAAACTTGAATTAACAAAATCCAGACTATCAAAAGATGGTTTAAACAAATGGTGTAAACTAATAGATTATTCAATACCAAAAACGGAAAACTTCAGGAGAATTTTATCGGTTCCACACCCCCTGCATTACATATTGTTAGCGAGATTAATTGAAGATAAATGGGTAAATTTAGAGTCACACTTTTCAAAGTCACAATTTTCTTTAACCACTCCACAAATTTCTGAGGATAGAATAGAACCAAAATATGAAATGTCTGAGAAGATTAATAGAAGGATACATAACCTTGTATTAAAAAGGTATATTTTACAAGCTGATATTACAAGATATTATCCAAGTATTTACACTCACTCTATTCCGTGGGCACTACACACTAAAGAGATTGCAAAAGCAAATCCTAGAGATGATGGGTACTTTGGTAATGTGATTGATAGATTGGTAAGGAATCTACAGGATGGACAAACTGTAGGAATTCCTATTGGTCCAGTCGTATCGCTAATAATACAAGAAATAGTCGGTACAACAATTGATGATGAATTTAAAAGAGAATATGGCGATGGTTTAGTAGGTTATAGATATACAGATGACATGGAATATTATTTTAGCTCATCAGAAGAAGCTGAAAGAGCCCTAAATATTTTAAATAAAATCCTAAAAAATTATGGACTAGATTTAAATAATTCAAAGACTAAAGTAATTAAAATACCGCAAGTTTTGGAATCTGAGTGGTTATATTACTTTAAAAAGTATGAATTTAGAAGAAATAAAAAGGATAAGAGAAAATCAATAAATCTGCAGCGTACGGATATAAAAGAATTCTTTAGTACAGCTTTTAGATATAAGATTCAATCAGATGAAAAGGGAATTTTAAACTATGCAGTAAAAGTTTTGAGGGGTGTTGTGATATATAGAGAGAATTGGTATATATTTGAATCGTTACTATTACAATCCATCCTTGTAGATTCATCAATTATACCTACAGTATTTGAAACTATTGAAGGGTATAAATATAGGGGATATCCATTAAACAATGAAAGGATAAAAAGCTTTATTAATGTTCTTATTAAAGATAATGTGGAGTTAAGAAATGACTTTGAGGTATCATGGGCTCTTAGTTTTGCCGCAAAGTTGGATATTTCTATAGACGAAGATGTAAGTAAGCTATTGTTAAGGAATGATAATGCAATAATAAATATATTGGTAATGATATTAAATTCAAAGAACCTTTTAAATGGGGATTCAGATTTTTCATATTATGAAACACTTCTTACAGAAGAGAGTCTTTATGATAGTAATTGGCTCTTCTATTATGAGTGCTGTTTTCATGGTTGGCTAGGTAAAGACAAAAATAATCAACATTTTAAAGATGACAAGTTTTTTGAACAGCTTTTGAATAACAATGTATCATTTGTTGACCCGACTTACTCTAGAGTGTTAGAGGAAGTAAAAAAGTCAATCATTTCTTTATGCCTTAAACACTATAAAACTAATATGAAGACCTTAGAATCAGAGGAAATTATGTCAAAAGTAATTGAAGAATACTCTTTTTCAATAAAAGGTGATTTAATAGAGGAATTGAATATTGAGTTGGAGAATGAAATTAATAAAATAAACACTGCTAAAGGAACGGAAGAAGACACAGAGGAAGCTGAAGGAACGGAAGAAGACACAGAGGAAGCTGAAGGAACGGAAGAAGACACAGAGGAAGCTGAAGGAACGGAAGAAGACACAGAGGAAGCTGAAGGAACGGAAGAAGACACAGAGGAAGCTGAAGGAACGGAAGAAGACACAGAGGAAGCTGAAGGAACGGAAGAAGACACAGAGGAAGCTGAAGGAACGGAAGAAGACACAGAGGAAGCTGAAGGAACGGAAGAAGACACAGAGGAAGCTGAAGGAACGGAAGAAGACACAGAGGAAGCTGAAGGAACGGAAGAAGACACAGAGGAAGCTGAAGGAACGGAAGAAGAAATAGAGGAAGTTCCTGAAGCAACTACGGTACAAGGGAATGATACCAACTGGCTCTTTTATTTCTTAACAACAAATGTAAACAAAGCGTCTAACATTAGAAGATATATAATTGAAGAAGAGTATTGAGTTTTTTCTCATTTAGATACATCACGGTGAACCTTATCATAAGTGAATAGAGGCTTATGTATGGGGTAAATATTTTGTTAAGTCGCATACTAGGCTCTATGTAATATTACCAAGGACCCTTTAAGTATTAAGGCTTTTACAATAATCTGTGGTGATATCCTCAATTTTCTTGATAGTTTATAAGCTTTACATAATATTTATCTTGCCCATTAGTCATAATTAGCACCAGTTTTTCTGGTGCTGTTTATGACTTGGTTGTCGGCTGAACATAATTTCTTTTATGCATTCTAGAGCATAAAAGAAAAAAACTGACTATTCGCAAGGTTCTAGAGTAGCACTATTATTTAAAGTATGGTGGAGAAAGCAAAAGCAAAAGCAAACGGTTTAAATCCGTATACTATCTTAGCATATGAGTAGCTTCCCAATTTGGAACTCCTTGGTCCATCACTATCTTGGTCAATAAGACTTCTTGTAATTAGCGTAAACAATACTCCAAGTCCCGACCTTCTGAAAGGTACTTGGCGATTTGCTCTCTAAGGTCATATAATAAGCGCAATTTAAGTCTAAGAAAAAGCAAGAAGAAGGAAATCACAATAAAAATGTCAAATTACTACAAGAGTCCTAGATTGGTAGGTGATAAAAATGGCTACAGACCATTCTGCTTCAGGTCAGGCATTAGGATATATGTATCAATTTGACCGAGCAACCTATAGACTATTTCAATCAGAAGTCGATGTTATTGAAATAGGGGTTGAGGATATAGATGATGTCAGTGTTCACAAGGTTAGTGGAAAGAAAATATATGAACAAGACAAATCTACCGTAAATACAGGATCACCATTGTCAGACCGGAGTGTGGCTTTATGGAAAACATTACATATATGGGCTGAATTAGTCGTGAATGATCCCGCAATTCTAAATAATGCGGAGTTCCATTTAGTGACAAATGGAACTTTGTCAAAAAAATGCCTTGCTCGGAGCATACAAGAAGCCGTAGATGAAAAGTCTTCAAAAGTTGTCTGCGATAAATTACGCAATATGATCACAACACTAAGAGAAGATTTGGTTCCATATGGTAGTACATTAAAAAAATTAAATGACCAATTATTAAAGAAAATGTTAATAAAAATTTTAGTATTTGATAATATGTGCCCTAAATTTGGAGGTAATCTTGAAGAGATTCAAGCCATTAGAGTATTTGAGCCTGAGATAAAAATAAGTCTTTTTGACCAGATGGGCGGATGGGTAAAAAGAAAGATAAGGGAATTAGTTCAAACTGGACACCAGCCTAGAATAAGACGGGAAGATTTTGATAAAGAGCTCAGAGGGTTAGTGAGAAGGGTGTCAGTAGCACGCTTATCGGCGCTTGTAGTACCTTTTGATTCAAATGTTGATATTAGCAGATATGAGTCACATGGTTTTGTTAAACAACTAGATTGGATAAGTATTGATGAGGAGTCAATAAGGGAAGCTATTTTAGATTATATTCATGCTCAAGATACAAGAATTATCTGGACCGATAAAAATGCGGTTTCAGAAACAGCACTTACGCTATACGAAAGAGATCTCAAAAAATCATGGGCAACCGCACGAAGAAGAGCACTTAGACAGTCACTTGAGACAGATGAACTCAAAGGTCAGGAATGTTTGGACTTAACGCTAGAGCAGGATAGTTATATTCATAATGAAATTATGCCAAAGACCATTACTAGCGGTAACTTTCATGCACTGGCTCATTTCACCGAAAAGCAGGAACCTGTTATTGGTTGGCATCCACAATTTAAATCATTATCGAAAGGAATATGAATGATGATGGGAACATTACTTCGTGAATACGAGATAATGCAAAACCCTGCACTTGGAGCAAGTGCACTTTGGGCATTCTCACAAGGTTTTTTATCTAGGCAGTCAGAAAAAGTGAGATTACTAACACTGTGGCATTTAGTTAGTGTTCTTCCTCTTGTTTATCAAGAAACTAGCAGGAAAATGATTCTTAAGAGGAGAGAAGCTTCAGGTTTGCGATCTATCTTAGATCGCGACATAAAAAATTCTATAGCACAAAACGAAGCAGTATTTGATATTAATTCACGATTGCAGGCTATGGAGGAAAGGACATTTCGCTCTTTAAATATAGCAATTGCGTCTAAGCTAATAGCTCTTGAAGAAGGTTATTTCTCTTCTTCACTACCATTCAAGCTTCCCAAGAATGTTTCAGTTGAAACTAAAGAAATATTGAAGGCAGCAAATAAGCTAGGGATATGGGCTGGCGGAATGTCTGATTTTGAATATTTGACCGTGTTAGGGGTTGAGCCTTTAAAATGAACTTTTCAATATTGAAGTTAATAATTTGGTCGAAAAAAGTGGATAAAGCCCCAAGAGTTTTAGAATTTAAACCTGGGGCGATTAATTATATAACAGGTTCTAGTCGTAGTGGGAAATCTGCGATTATCGAAATCATAGATTATTGCTTAGGGTCAAAAGGTTGTTCAATTCCTAAAATCGGTCCAATAAGGAAATACTCATCTTGGTATGGACTGTTATTTAGTACCGTTGAAGGAGAAAAATTGTTCGCAAGGCGAGATCCGCTAGAGCAGGATTCAACAGATAATTATTTTATCTTAGAAGGAGCTCCTATTACTATTCCGGATTTTCCTGAGAAAAATGCTAATCGTGATCAGGCAAAGGGAATATTAGAAAGACATGCTCAGATTCCTCAGTCGAACTCTGACTTTAACGGGTCAGGTAGTGGTTACAAAGGAAGGGCATCTATTTCGGATATGACTGCGTTTATGTTTCAGCCACAAAGGATTGTTGCAAATAATGAGACTATGTTTTTCGAAGCAGATATTGAAGAACATGCCAGAAAGCTTAGAGAAATATTTCCTCTTGTATTAGGGGTTGTAGATGCTGAGACATTGATCAAACAACATCGACTTCAAGAAGTAAGAAGATTGATCGAACGTAAACAACGTCAATTGGAAGCACTGAAAATTAATATTGAAAATTTTTCAGGGGAAGTAAGAGGGAGATATATCGCAGCAAGTCAGTATGGATTTATTCCCGCATTGAGTATCAAAGACACAAATACAAAGGTTTTGTTCGAAAGACTAAAAAATTTAATCTCAAAGTGGAAATCTGACACCAACTACTGGGATGCAGATGGACATGACTTAAATACTGAGGAACTTTCATCTTTGCGTGAAGAGGAAAGTACCCTTAAGGCAGAAATAACTACTTTACGTGTTAGGCTCACTCAATTGAAAGAGCTATCTTTAGCTAGAGCAACCTCAGAAAGGAATATTTTAAGACAAAAAGATCGGCTTTCCTCAACTTCTTGGCTTGTCGAAAAATTGGTATCTCAACATGAATGTCCATTATGTGGAAATGAGACCAATACCCATGCTAAAGAACTTAAAAAACTTGTTGAAACAACTAAAAAAGTTGAGGCTCAATGGAAAGCAATTGAGCTTGTTCCCCCCATGTTAGACGCTGAAGAATTAGAACTTCGAAAACAAATAGCTGCTAAGGAATCAAAGCTACAACAAGTAAAAGCTGAACGAGAGTACTTACAGGAAGAAACTGAAGAAATGCAAGCAACAAGGGAACAACGTGCGATGTACATTGGACGACTCACAGAATTTATTAATTTACATAAATCTTTGAGTGATGAGGGTACATTTGCAAATGAAATAGCTACATTAAAAGAGGAAGAGGCTGAGTTGTTAAAGTCTGTAGATCTTCAAGCTTTCGCCCAAAGGAAAGAAACTGCTTTGTTTAAGTTTTCAAGATTTGCAGGACATTATGGGAACATTTTGGATTTGGAAACGGGGGGTGACTTAATTCAACTCGATACCAACAAATTGTCGATACGAGTGATAGATGATAAAGGTAGAGCGGCTTGGATGCGTGAGATTGGTAGTGGTGCTAACTGGCTAGGTTATCATATTGCGACATTACTAGCGTTACATGAATTGTTTATTAGTCAGGATATACCATATGTTCCGAGTCTTTTAGCAATTGATCAACCTAGTCAAACTCATTTTCCTGATAGAACTGATTCAGATTCTGAGTATGAGGAACTTCAAGCTGTAAGTAAGGTATTCAAAGCCCTTTCCTCTGGAATTAAAAGAACAAATGGAAAACTACAAGTAATTGTTAGTGAGCATGCGGGTAAAGATGTAATCGGTGATCTTGAGAATGTGAACATCGTTGAGAGGTGGCGTTATGGAAGGAAGTTAATACCTTGGCACTGGAATGACGAGATGCCAATTGAATTGCTAGGTCAGAATTCAAATGCGCAATTTGCAGCAGAAGACTTGCTTGAAACAATAATTAAACCCTCATTTGAAAGAGAGATCGGGTATCAAGAAGGAAGCATTGAAATAATTGATGCTATCTTTGAAGAAAAGGGCCTTTCGTTTAATGCTCAATTATTAGGTGATAATAAAAAATTACTTTTTTCTGGACTTATTGATTTTGATTTGAATATTAAACTAGAATTAACAATGTAGAATCAAAACAGTGGCTATTACCTTTTGATATTGTATAACATCAATTTTGTAGAAACAGCTGTCTTGAGAAGGGTAAAGAATGCAGTTTTTTCAATAATTAAGATATTTCTGTTCATAACTTTCAAGCACTGTCCAAAAATCGTTTCCGTACAGCATCTGGTCCTGCAGAGTGATATAGCTTAGATGAATATATGCATTATTGTCTGCAAGTTTAGCAGTAGCAATTGCTATAAACTAGAAAGAGTTTTTTAATTCAATAAGATTTCTTAGTGTAAATGCCCTGAGAGTGATTTATAGGGTAGTGTACATCGAAATACTTTATAAATATTGACGGTGGGGGTCATAAATGGAGTGTAAAACATGTCGAAAATCTATAATTAACTCTTATACTTTTTGCCCTTTTTGTGGTCATGCTATTGCCCAGAACAATAATATTGTTAATACGATAACAACAGGAGACAATAGTATAAATGTCGGGGTGGGAAATAACGGAAAACAAGATGTCTATATTGATAATATTAATGTTATTAATGAAAACGATGAGTTAGTTGTTAGATATAGAGAACAAATTGATGGCAAAGTTATTGGTGGATTAAATGGTTTTAAGCGTAAATTTGAAATTGCAGGTTTCTTATCAATTGTATCTGCATTAGTAACTATAATAGATTATTTGATCACGAAATCTAATTTTACATTTTTATTTATTTTATGTGCTGTTTCCTTGCTTATATATGCTGTTGATAATAAACACAAGTATTTAGATTTAAAAACCAGTGGCGTATTTTACAAATTAAAGACCCCTAAATTAATTGATAAAGATGGTGACATATATAAAATAAAAAAATATGGCACTTGTCCTATCTGTAATGGGAAAGTTTATATTTATTATGACAATAATATTAAGCGCACCCTAGGAAAATGTGAAAATAGTAATGATCATCTATATACATATGATCATACAATTGATGCTGGAGTTCCTTATGTAGTTTTCGACATTTATCAGGCAAAGTAGTAATACTAAAATTATAGACTTTTATATCATATAAAGGATAGTAATTAATCGGGGAATATGTTAAATATTACAGAAATCCAAAAGTGACAAAAGGGGATAACGGACTAATTGGTTAACATTATTCTTTCATCAGGGCTCTTCCTCCTAGTCATAGATATAGTTAACATCATACCTTGTTCTCCAGCTGAAAAGTTGGAACCTAAAAGGAAGTGTCATTGTCCACTGGTCATGGTGGATGCACCAGTATGTTATATTTAATTACCTTGATGACGCCGATATGGTACAGCGGCGTCATCTTATTGGTAATCGCTCAATGGCATTGTGCTAGACATTGGTTATAGATGTGCAAGGACTTATTTTACCATCCCTTAAATTCGATGTGTTGTTTGACACTGGATTTTTCCTAATATTTCTTTCAAAAAGATAATTTCTATTTAACCTTTACAACAAAAAACTATTAGCCTGCACAACAAACTGCGACTGCATAATTATAAGAAATCTTCGAGTAATCAAACGGCTGCCCCATTGTTCAGATGAAAAATACTCTCTATATATACAGCTTTGATAGTCCAGCTCTCAGTCCCAAATACTCCGCTTCTTCCTCATTAAGCTGTCTCACATGGAGAAACAAATATAAAAACCAATTTTAATCCTAAAGGCACGATTCTAAAAAAATCTGGTTTCCCACAGCTGTTGGAAGTAAACTATTGTTTATTTTTCTTTCACCATATTTAGTGAAATCTGTAATAGTATCCAAAGAAAGATGATAGCTAGTATTGCATGAATGATGATTTTGTACATTTCGACCACTTTCCATAGTTAGTAACAATGGAAAGTGGTCCTCTTTATCTTTATGAGAAGCAAGGTTTTTCTAATAACGTTCTTCTGTTTGGTCATAAAACGATTCCTCCCTCTCCTGTTATCTTTTAACGCTTTATAAGCATTATAAAGCTCTGATATCTCTCTGAGAGTAGCGTCCGGATAAGAAGTCCATAATGGCAGCGCGTTTTCAGTTCCGAGAGTAGAACTTATGTTGTTTAGAACATTCCGGACTCTCAACGCCGACTCCGGCTATGTTGTGCAATGTCTTCCATTCACGAATTGTTTCGGTGCGATGCCGTATTTATTCGTAACCTCTTTCCCCGAAGAATTTCCCTCATACATTCTGAAAGTCTGTTTATTTATGAATTCTTTTGAGTACCATTTTCCAGTCATGAAAAAACTCCCCAAGGCAAAAATATTTTTTGTCTACCTTTAGGGGAGTATATAATCATCTTCTAACCCTTATATTCACTCACTTCATATACCGATACTCCCGCAAACTCTCTAAAATAGCCACCTCCTGCAACAGTTCCTCACCGACATTCGTTTCCTTCACTTTCTTCCGCTCAAGCTCTTTGTCCACTAATCGCTTCACCGTTAAGACATCGGTTCCGGTGCTTAGGACCTCTGCCTTGGAGTTGAAGTGTTTATGGGCGACGAGCTGCATGCCGTAGGAGTTGTATAACAGCGTGTAGCCGGCGATGCCTGTTGTGGATTGGTAGGCTTTGGAGAAGCCGCCGTCGATGACGATCATTTTTCCGTTTGCTTTGATTGGATCTTCTCCTTCGATTTCTTTTACGGGTGTATGGCCGTTGATGATATGGCCATGATCTGGATTGAGGCCGAATTCTGCCAGGATGTTTCGGCAGGTTGCCTCGTCTTCGCGTAAATAATAATACGGGTTTTTCTTTTCTTTATGCGTTTCCTTCTCTTTAATGAAATACCGCTCAAATGTTGTCATGGCGCGTTTTCCGAAGAGGGAGGAATACTCGCCTGTCCATAAATACCAAGCCATATCTGTCGCCAGATCATCGGTTTCTTCCGGGTGGGCAAACGCTTCCCGCAAGAATCGTTCAAATACATCGAGCAGCTCACGGCCCGCATACGATTTATCCTCAATCATCATCGTTTCCATATTGCCGTTTTTATCGACAGGAATACAGCCATGGATTAACAGGTTGCCGTTATATTTTAAATAGAGGCTGCCTTTTTTCATCATAAAATTCATATGGCGGCCCAGCTTTTCGGAATGCTGGACAGAGAATAGCAGCTTGTCTATGACTTCTGCTTCTTCTTCTAATAGCTGATCTGGCTGTTCCGGATTAACCGTCGCAAAGCAGGTGTTTTCCAGTTGATATGTTTTTCCGTTTAGCGTGATTTCGTTTTTGTCATAATCTATTTTCTCTAATAACAGCCGTTCCTCCATATTAAAGTTCGGCCGTCTCTTGATAATCGGGCTCTCAAGCTTGAATTGGATCATGGCAATCGCTTGATGGATTTTTGTGATTTGCTTAATCTCATCCTCTGGCCTGTTGTCGTCTGCTTTTGGACGGAACGCTGGATTATCATCGTAATATTTTTCGGCCAGATTCATCAGCGGTCTTAAATTGATGCCGTACACATCTTCAATAATGTCCAGGTTGTCATAGCGAGCACAGATACGGATAATATTAGCCAGACATACTTTGGAACCGGAGTAGGCACCGATCCAAAGGACATCGTGATTTCCCCACTGAATATCGACAGAATGATAATTGATTAGCTCCTCCATAATCCGATCCGGCTGCGGTCCGCGGTCGTAAATATCGCCGACCACATGCAGATGGTCGACCACCAGTCGCTGAACGCTGTACGCAAGGCCGGTGATCAGCTTATCGGCTTGGCCAAGTTCAATGATCTGGTCTATGATTTCGGAGTAATATTGCTCCTTGTTGCCAGCTTGTTCTGTTTTGTATAGCAGCTCCTCCGTAATATAAGCAAACTGGGCAGGCAGTGCTTTACGCAGTTTGGAGCGGGTATACTTCGAGGAGCAATAAGAAACGAGCTTAATCATTCTGTTAATCGTTTTTTTATACCACTCGTTTAACGCATCTTTCGCATCAAAATCATGTTTGATTAACTTCAGTTTGTCTTCCGGATAATAGACCAATGCTGCTAATTCATCAATTTCTCTATCGTAAATGACACCGCTGAAAATGTCGCGTATCTTCTCTTTGACTCGTCCCGAACCATTACGCAGCACGTGCTGGAATGCCTGATACTCCCCGTGCAAATCACTGACAAAATGCTCGGTGCCTTTTGGCAGGTTGAGTATCGCTTTCAAATTAATGATTTCCGTTACCACTTTTTCTTCACAATCGTATTTTTGTGCGAGTAAATCTAAGTACTTGCTTTCCAAAACCATCCATCCCCTTTTTAGAATAAACCCCTATTTATGAGCATGTGCATATCAGGATAATTTAAAAGTATGTCATTATTTTTCATCATTGGACCTTTATATGATAGTACCGCATAACTCCTTTTAGAGACAATGAAAATGAGGGAATGAGGGCGGCGAAATGAGTGCGTATAAAATGGATGAATAAAGTGAAACACAAAAAAACCAGATTTCAGTACAAATCTGGTTTCCTATAGCCGTTCAATGCTTTTCTTTCGCCATCTTGATAAAGAGGAAAAAGATAATGAATACGATAAAGTAATTCATTGGATTCTTAAAGATGCTCATCTCTAGTGAAATCTGTAATAGAATCCAGAGTACGAAGATGGCTAGTATTGCAGGAATGATGATTTTGTACATGTCGACCACCTTCCATAGTTGATGAAAGAAGAGGGGTGTTTTTTCATTAGAAGCAAGATGCAGCTGCCCTACAACAAAAAACTATTCGCCTGCACCACAAACTGCGACTGCTCATAATGATAAGAGATTTTCGAGAAATCAAACGGCTGCCCATTTGTCAGATGAAAAATACTTTCTATATAAAGCTTGGGCAGTCCAGCCTTCAGCCCCAAGAACTCCGCTTCTTCCTCATTAAGCTGGCCCACATGAAGAAACAAATCAGAAAAGCCAATCTTCAGTCCCAATCCTTCCCGGATGTAATGAAAGATTGAGTGAGACACAATTTCCTTGTTCAAGTACGTCACGATGGATTTGTTGTAATAGGATTCTTCGAAGCATAGGGTTTGTCCGTTGATATAGCGGACCCTTTTGACATAGTAGACGTCTTCATCAAGTCCGATGTTGAGGTTTTCTGCCGCTTCCGGTGTTGGTTTTCTCACGTCCAGCTCAATGACCTTTGAGGTGACATTGAAATCCTCGAGGTCTTTTTTAAATCCTTGATTCGACAGGAGGCTGATGTAGCCTTTTCGTTTATGCTTTCGGACGAAAATGCCGCTTCCTCTGAGCTGAAAGATCGCGCCTTTTTGTTCCAGTAGATCCAGAGACTTTGTGATTGTGCTTTTGCTGACCTCAAACTGGGCCATGAGGGTTTCTAGCACTGGCAGCTTATCTCCCTGTTTAAGCTCGTGTTCTTCTATATACTTTTCGATTTCCGCTGCGATTTGCTGGTACTTTAACATACGCATTCCTCATTCATTCGTTTAGTTTCACTTGTCAAAATTATAGCATAAACCGCTTACAGAAATGATAAAGGTATAAATACTTTGTTAGAGTATTGATAAATTATACCGGTACAATTATAATGAAAGCGTAACCAAAATAAAGGGGTGGGTGAAAATGTCGGGGAATGTGAGAGATTATACCAGACTAGCGAAAGACATTTTGGAGGCCGTAGGCGGGGAAGAGAATGTGATAGGGGCTTCTCGCTGCGCTACCAGGCTTCGCTTGGTGCTAAAGCGGTCTAAGCCGCAAGCGAAGGATATCGTAAAATCCATGCCCGGCGTGATTACGGTCGTGGAGAACAGCGGCCAATTTCAGATTGTCATTGGACAGCACGTAGGGGACGTTTTCGAAGCGTTTTCGAAGCTGGTCAATATTGATCTGTCCGATGAACAGAGCGAAAATAAAGGAACGATCCTGAACCGTGTTATCGCAACCATGTCAGCGGTATTTGCGCCATTTGTGTACATTTTGGCTGCGGCCGGTATTTTGCAAGGTGCATTAATTATCATTAATTTATTGTTTGATGGCTTTGAGAAAACGGGAACTTATCAGGTTTTTAGTTTCATATCATGGGCGCCGTTTACGTTTTTGCCTATTTTTATCGCGATTACGGCATCAAAGCATTTTAAGACCAACACGTATATCGCTGTAGCGTGCTGTGCCGCGTTAGTCAGTCCTACATGGGCGGAGATGGCAGCTCAAATCGCAGACGGAAAGAGCATTTCCTTCTTAGGGATTGCTTTATCGCAAACGACATACACATCTTCCGTGCTGCCGCCATTATTTCTAGTGTGGATGTTGTCTTACCTTGAACGATTCTTGAATAAGAGAATGAACGAAGTGATCAGACCGTTATTTGTTCCTTTCCTATGTATGGTCATTATGGTGCCAGTAACAATTGTCCTTATTGGTCCTGTGACAACGCTAGGCGCAAATGGGATTGCGAACGGTTACAACTTCTTGGCGGAAAACGTGCCGGCTTTGGCTGGAGCCATCATCGGCGCATTCTGGCAGGTCATCGTGATCTTTGGCGTACATTGGGGCATTACGCCTATGGTATTGGCGAACTATGATCTATACGGACGGGATTCATTCCAGGCGTATCAAACGATTGCGGTGGTTGCACAGGTTGGCGCAGTGCTTGGCGTTATCTTAAAGGCGAGAAATAAGGAAACGAGAAAAGTCAGTGTGTCAGCTGGGGTGACCGGACTGTTTGGCATTACTGAGCCGGCGATCTACGGTGTGACCTTAAGATTTAAGAAGCCGTTTATCTTTGGCTGTATTTCCGGGGCGGTTGGAGCCATCACGGCCAGTTTCTTTAATCCGTATTACTTTGCGTATGCCGGACTTCCGGGACCTCTGACGATCGTGAATGGCATCAATGAACAATTCCCGACGTCCATCTGGGGTATTTTAATCGGTGCTGCGATTGCGGTGATTCTTCCTGTTGTGCTGATTCAGATCTTTGGCTATGGTGATGATACAGCTGCACAGCCGGAAAAGGAAAGTCTTCAAACGGCACAGGCAAATGAAGAAACCGTATATGCTCCGTTTAGCGGCAAGGTCATTCCGCTTTCTAAGGTGCCTGATGAGGTATTCAGCTCAGGTGCCATGGGACAAGGCTTGGCGATCGAGCCATCCGATAATAAGCTCTATGCTCCGTTTGACGGAACCGTCGTCATGGTCGCGCCTACAAAGCATGCGATCGGTCTGCGTTCAACCTCTGGTGTTGAATTGCTTGTGCACATCGGGCTGGATACAGTGACGTTAGACGGAACTCCTTTTGCCTTAAAGGTGAAAGAGGGAGATACAGTCAAAAAAGGCGAGGTGCTTGCTGAGTTTGATAAAGCACTCATTGAACAGAATGGGTTAACAACGATTACCCCAGTCATCATCACGAATTCACATGCGTATCAGGAAATTCTCATCGAGGATCTTGAAGTAAGTGCGTTAGACCAAAAATTATTTACAGTCGTAAGCTAGGGAGGAATATAAGATGGAAAAAATGCCGAAGGATTTCTTATGGGGCGGCGCTTTAGCTGCCCACCAATTTGAAGGCGGATGGAATCAGGGCGGTAAAGGGCCAAGTGTCGTCGATGTGATGACAGCGGGTGCGCACGGCGTACCGAGAAAAATCACGGATTCCATTGAAGAGAACGAATTTTATCCGAACCATGAAGCCATTGATTTTTATCACAGATACAAGGAAGATATCGCTTTGTTTGCGGAAATGGGATTAAAATGCTTGCGGACGTCCATCGGCTGGAGCCGGATTTTCCCGAAAGGCGATGAGGCTGAACCGAACGAAGAAGGCTTGCAGTTCTACGATAATGTATTTGATGAATTGCTGAAGCATGGAATCGAGCCGGTGATTACCCTGTCTCATTTTGAACTTCCGCTGCATCTGGCAAGAGAATACGGCGGCTTCAGAAATCGCAAAGTCGTAGACTTTTTCGTCAAATTTGCTGAGGTTTGCTTCAACCGATATAAAGATAAAGTGAAGTACTGGATGACATTCAATGAGATCAATAACCAGATGGATGTGAACAACCCTCTGTTCCTATGGACGAACTCAGGAGTTGTGGTCGGAGAAAATGAAAATGCCAAGGAAGTCATGTACCAAACGGCGCACCATGAGTTACTTGCAAGCGCATTGGCAGTGGCAAAAGGAAAAGAAATCAACCCTGAGTTCCAAATTGGGGCTATGGTGTCACACGTGCCAATTTATCCTTACTCCGCTAATCCGGAAGATGTGATGCTTGCTGAAGAAGAAATGAGACAGCGTTATTTCTTCCCGGATGTGCAGGTTCGCGGTTATTATCCAAAGTATGCGCTAAAAGAGTTTGAAAGAGAAGGATACAATATCACGATCGAAGATGGCGATGACGAGATTTTGAGAAATGGAACAGTCGATTATTTGGGCTTCAGTTATTATATGTCGACAACTGTGAAAAGCGATGTCGAAAATGACAATACGGGAGATGTCGTAAACGGCGGGCTGCCGAATAGTGTTGAAAATCCGTACATCACATCCAGTGACTGGGGCTGGGCGATTGATCCGACTGGTTTAAGATACACATTAAATCGTCTCTATGATCGATACCAAATTCCATTATTCATCGTTGAAAACGGCTTTGGGGCGGTTGATACGCTTGAAGAGGACGGTACCATCCATGATCCGGAACGTATTCAATATTTAAAATCACATATTGAAGCACTGGAAAAAGCGGTCACTTATGACGGTGTAGATTTAATCGGCTATACGCCGTGGGGCATTATTGATATCGTCTCCTTCACAACAGGCGAAATGAAAAAACGCTACGGCATGATCTATGTCGATCGTGACAACGAAGGAAACGGATCCATGAAGCGGTATAAGAAGGATTCATTTGAGTGGTACAAAAACGTCATTCAAACGAATGGTGAGGAATTATAAAGCAGATGGGCCGAATCGAGCACTTAACCGAAGTGCCTGGTTCGGGTTTTTGATGTGCAAAAAAAGCCGCTATACTGCAGCTCGAGCAGCATAGCGGCTTTTCATATTAGTTACGGATAAGGTAATCAAACGCGCCTAAAGCGGCAGTCGCTCCTGATCCCATTGAAATAATGATTTGGTTGTAAGGACCGTCTGTGCAGTCGCCGGCAGCGAATAAGCCTGGGACGCTTGTAGCGCCATTTTTGTCGACTACGATTTCGCCGATGCGGTTACGTTCAACGGTTTCGTCTAACCATTCAGTGTTTGGCACGAGACCGATTTGGACGAATACACCTTGGAGTTCAACGTGTTTTTCTTCGCCTGTTTCGCGGTCTGTGTATGTGATGCCGTTTACGCTTTGATCGCCTGTGATTTCTTTTGTTTGTGCATTTTTGAGTACAGTGACGTTTGGCAGGCTGTAGAGACGTTTTTGCAAGACTTCGTCTGCCTTCAGTTCCGGCGCGAACTCTAGCACAGTGACGTGATTAACAATACCTGCAAGATCAATCGCTGCTTCGATACCAGAGTTTCCGCCGCCGATAACGGCTACGTCTTTGCCTTCAAACAATGGTCCATCACAGTGCGGGCAGTATGCGACACCTTTGTTTTTGAACTCTTGTTCACCAGGTACGTTGACATTGCGCCAGCGGGCACCTGTTGAAAGGATGACTGTTTTACTTTTCAGGACAGCACCGTTTTCGAGTTCAAGTTCGAACAGATCTTTTTTCTCAAGTCGTTTTGCGCGCTGAAGGTTCATGACATCAATATCATATTCCTTCACGTGCTCTTCAAGACTTGCAGCAAGCTTCGGTCCTTCAGTTGCTTTTACGCTGATGAAGTTTTCGATGCTCAGTGTGTCGAGAACCTGTCCGCCGAAGCGTTCAGCGACAACACCTGTGCGGATTCCTTTACGTGCCGTATAAATGGCTGCACTTGCGCCGGCAGGTCCGCCGCCGACAACAAGAACGTCGTAAGGATCTTTGTCAGCGAACTCAGATGCATCTGCGCCGCTGCCCATTTTCGCAAGAATCTCTTCGAGGGTCATACGGCCGCTTCCGAAGGATTCGCCGTTTAGGTAAACCGTTGGCACTGCCATAATGTTTTTGCTTTCAACTTCTGATTTGTATGCCGCACCGTCAATCATAGTGTGAGTGATGTTCGGGTTCAGTACGCTCATCATGTTTAAAGCTTGTACAACATCAGGACAGTTGTGGCATGTCAGGCTGATATAAGATTCAAAGTGGTATTCACCGCTGATCTTCTTCACCTGATCAATGACTTTCTGATCTACCTTAGGCGGTCTGCCGCTCACTTGGAGCAACGCCAACACTAATGATGTGAATTCGTGGCCCAGAGGAATACCGGCGAAAGTGACGCCAGTGTCTTCTCCGACGCGGTTCACACTGAAGCTTGGCGTTCTGTTCAATTCAGCTTTTTCAACAGTGATTTTAGATGACATGGAAGCCAGCTCATCAACGAGAGCCAGCATGTCCTTAGAAGTGTCATCTTCACCTGCACTCACTTTGAGAACAATGTCGTTCTCAATTAGCTGCATGTATTGATTTAATTGTGCTTTGATATTTGGATCAAGTACCAATTGAATGCACTCCTTAGATTTTACCTACTAGATCAAGGCTAGGTGTAAGAGTTTCGCCGCCTTCTTCCCATTTAGCCGGGCAAACTTCACCTGGGTTTTGACGAACGTATTGTGCTGCTTTTACTTTGCTGATCAGGTTGCTTGCGTCACGGCCGATACCGCCTGCATTGATTTCAACAGTTTGGATCACGCCATCTGGATCGATGATGAATGTTCCGCGGTCAGCAAGACCAGATTCTTCGTCAAGAACATCGAAGTTGCGAGAGATCGTTTGAGATGGGTCACCGATCATTGCGTAAGTGATTTTGCCGATTTTTTCAGAGCTGTCATGCCAGCCTTTGTGTACGAAGTGAGTATCTGTAGAGATAGAGTACACTTCAACACCTAATTCTTTAAGTGCAGCGTATTGGTTTTGAAGATCTTCAAGCTCAGTTGGGCATACGAAAGAGAAATCTGCTGGGTAGAAGCAGAATACGCTCCATTGACCTTTTAGAGATTCGTTTGTTACATCGATGAATTCACCGTTTTTGAATGCTTTTGCTTCGAATGGTTGTACTTCTTTACCGATTAAAGACATAATGTTATTCCTCCTAAAAATGGTTTAGAAAGCAATAGTGCTTTCAATAATAATTCTAATTATATATGAATTATTAATTAATATATATTTTTTGTCAAGACAAAACCCCTTAATTATTTTCTCTTTTTCCTTTCATCGTGTAGGAAAGTGCTGGTGTGATCAGCATAAATTGCACTTTGACAAATATTCAAATTTTATATGTCTGATTCTCAATTAGTTGTGATATGTGAGTTTAGCCTATAAAAAAAGCTGGCAGCTGGTATAAAAGCTCCAGCTGTCAGCCTTATCTATTAGTTTGCATCAGACCAATTGGTATGGAAAACGCCATCCATATCTGTCCGCTCGTACGTATGGGCGCCGAAATAATCGCGCTGCGCCTGTAACAGGTTGGCGTTGGAACGCCCTGTGCGGTAGCCGTCGTAGTAAGAGAGCGCGGTGCTTAAGCATGGGAATGCGCTTCCGGCGCTGATTCCCTCGCAAACGACTTTTCGCATGCCTGTCTGATAAGCTTTAAGCTTTTCTGAAAAATAAGGTGCAATCAGCAGGTTTGAGAGATCTGGCTGCTCTTGGAATGCTTCGCTGATGACGTTCAGGAAATCCGCGCGGATGATGCAGCCGCCGCGGAAAATCAAAGCGATGTCTTTAAGCGGCAGGTTCCATCCGTAAAGCTCAGATGACATTTTATATTGAGCAAAGCCTTGTGCGTAGGCGCATACTTTTCCCATGTATAAGGCTTGTCTGACGTATTCGATCCAGAGATCCTTATCGTAATGTTTTTCCTCTGTTTCCGGACCGGCTAACAATGGTTCAGCCGCCATACGTTCTTCTTTTAAGGACGACAGGTAGCGGGCAAACAAGGACTCGGTGATAATAGCGGATGGAATGCCGTTATCAATAGCTTGCATGCTTGTCCATTTTCCTGTGCCTTTCTGGCCGGTTTTATCAAGAATGACATCGATCAGCGGCTGACCTGTATGTTCGTCCTTTTTCCGTAAAATCTCCGCTGTAATCTCTATTAAATAGCTTTTCAGCTCACCTTGATTCCACATTTCAAAGATGCTGGCGATTTCTTCGAGCGGCAGACGAAGCGTTTCTCTAAGAAATGTATAGGCTTCAGCAATCAGCTGCATATCTGCATACTCAATGCCGTTGTGCACCATTTTTGTAAAGTGCCCTGCCCCTTTTGGTCCGATGTAGACACAGCATGGGTCTTCTCCGACTTGTGCGGCGATTTTGGTCAGGATCGGAGCGGCTTTTTCATAAACGTCTCGATCTCCGCCCGGCATGATGGAAGGCCCTTTTAATGCGCCGACTTCACCGCCGGAAATGCCGATTCCCAAGTAGCCGATTCCTTTTTCCTTCAGCTCGTCATATCTTCTTTCTGTGTCTTCGTAGTGGGAGTTGCCTCCGTCCATGATGACGTCTCCTTCTTCAAGCAAAGGCATTAACGAATGGATGACGGAATCGACCGGTTTTCCCGCTGTGACCATCAGAAAGATTTTTCTTGGTGTTTCTAGTGATTGAACAAAATCTTGAAGCTCGTAGTACGGGCTCAGCGATTGTCCATCCAGCTTTTTCACAAGCTGGTCCGTTAAATCCCTGGTGTAATTATAGACGGCGACTTTTTCGCCTTTATTTGCCATGTTTAAGGCGATATTGCTTCCCATTACGCCTAAGCCTATGACACCAATTGTATTGAACATGTGTGTTACATCTCCTTCATTAATTTCATACAACTAAACTTAACAATAATATAAATCCTAGTCCAGCAACGGAGATAATTGTTTCCAGCAAGGTCCATGTGGCAAATGTTTCTTTCATGCTTAATCCAAAGTATTCTTTGAACATCCAGAAGCCGGCATCGTTGACGTGTGAAGCGATGACGCTTCCTGCGCCTGTTGCGAGCACCACTAATGCAAGGTTGGCATCGGACTGTCCCAGCAATGGAATGACGAGCCCCGTCGTGCTTAATGCGGCAACGGTTGCTGATCCTAAGGAGATGCGCAGGATCGCTGCGATGAGCCATGCCAGCAGAATCGGTGATAATGCCGTTTCTTTGAATAGATCTGCTACGTAGTCGCCGACACCGCCGTTGATTAACACTTGTTTAAAGGCGCCGCCTCCCCCGATGATCAACAGCATCATGCCAATTTGCGAGATGGCTGTAGAACAAGAGTCCATGACGGTTTTGATTGGAATGTTGCGTGCGATTCCCATTGTGTAAACAGCAACGAGCAGTGAGATAATCATGGCAGTCGATGCATTCCCGATTAAACGGATGAAAGCCAGGAAACTGTTATCCGCAAATCCTATTGTTTCCTGAAGCAAATCAATGATGGTTGCGATCGACATGATGATAATCGGAAGCATTGCTGTAAACACACTGATTCCAAAGCCTGGTGTTTCTTCAAGCTTGAATGTTTTTTGTGTGCCGAGTGACGAAATATTTCCGTTTTTCGCAAATGATGCAGGGACGATTTTTTTCGCGAACTTTGTAAATATTGGCCCTGCAATCAGGACTGTCGGAACAGCAACAATGAAGCCGTACAGCAGTACTTCCCCGATATTTGCGCCGTATTCTCCGGCAATTGCTGTCGGTCCCGGGTGCGGCGGCAGGAACCCGTGTGTGACGGATAATGCTGCGACCATCGGAATACCGAGATATAAAATAGAAATCTTCAATTCTCTTGAAATAGCGAATACGATCGGGATTAATAGAACCAATCCTACTTCAAAGAACAACGCGATTCCGATAATAAAGGAAGCAATCACAACAGCCCACTGTATATTTTTCTCGCCGAATTTGTTGACGAGCGTCATTGCTATACGCTGTGCGCCGCCTGAATCAGCAATCAGCTTGCCCAGCATCGCACCGAGTCCGAAGATGAGTGCGATGTGGCCAAGTGTCCCCCCTATACCTTCTTCAATGGAACTGACAACTTTATCAAACGGCATCCCAAGTGCCAGTGCCACGCCGAATGATACGATCAGTAATGAAATAAATGTGTTTAATTTTAAGCCCATAATCAAAATCAGTAAAGCTAGGATCCCAAGTGCAACAATGATTAACGGCATGGTAATGCCCTCCCCTTCATGTCATGTGCTATTTGTGTGTAATTAGGCTTCTTTGATAATTTGCAATTTGGGTATATTGATTTTCTAATGATCTTGAGAGATTAATGAAAATCGGCATTAATGTTCTATATTCTTTGGCCGAATCTTCAATTGGCGTATGTCTGTACGTGCTGCCGACCATGTCGGACACGGCATCGAACGAATCGATTGTCCCTGTCGCATACAGGCCTAAAATGCAGGCGCCGAGACATGAACTTTCGTAGCTTTCGGGAACGACGACTTCAGATTCGAATATGTCCGACATCATTTGCCGCCAAACCTCTGATCTTGCAAAGCCGCCAGTCGCTTGAATTCGGGTGACCGGTCCGTCCATGCATTCTGTTAGCGCCAGGAACACAGTGTACAGGTTGTAAATGACCCCTTCTAATGCTGCACGTATCATATGTTCTTTTTTATGTGACATGGTCAGGCCGAAAAATGAGCCGCGTACATCCGGGTTCCATAACGGAGCGCGTTCCCCGGCAAGATACGGGTGGAACAGCAGGCCGTCAGAACCCGGTCTGACGCGTTCAGCAATCTTCGTCAGCACGTCATATGGGTCAATTCCCAGTCTTGTTGCTGTTTCGATTTCTGACGAAGCAAATTCATCTCTGATCCAGCGAAGAACGATGCCTCCATTGTTCACCGGACCGCCGATGACCCAATGCTTGTCCGTTAACGCGTAGCAGAAAATTCTCCCCTTTTCATCGGTTTGCGGCTGGTCGATAATGGTTCGGATAGCGCCGCTCGTACCGATCGTAACGGCGATTTCTCCTTTTTTAATGGCATTGACGCCGAGATTGGACAGTACGCCGTCGCTTGCGCCGATGACAAAAGGTGTTTCCGGATCGATTCCCATCTGGATCGCTAATTCCGGGCTGCAGTGCTGAAAGATCTCGGTTGTCGGCACGAGTTTGGATAAGTGATCCGGCGTAATGCCTGCGATCGTCAGTGCTTCCTCGTCCCAATCCAAGCTTTTCAGGTTCATCATCCCTGTCGCTGATGCCAATGAGTAATCGATTACATACTCATTAAATAGCTGTTTAAAAATGTACTCTTTGATGCCGATATATTTTTTGGCTTTAGAAGCAATTTCTTTTCGTTCGTTTGTGATCCATGTAATTTTGCTTAACGGTGACATTGGATGAATGGGTGTTCCTGTTCGTTTGTAAACCTCATGCCCATTGAGCTCATCTTTAATCTTATGCGCCCAGCCTTCGCTTCGGTTGTCTGCCCACGTGATGCATGGCGTTAGCGGCTGATCATTTTCGTCCATGGCAATGACGCTGTGCATGGCGCTGCTGAAGGAAATAAATGAGATTTGTTTTTCCGGGTGCTGTTTCGTGATTTTTGCTGTTGTATGGATGACAGCCTGAAAAATCTCTTCCGGATTTTGTTCAGCTGTTGAGATGTCCGGTGTATGGAGCGGGTAGCCGATGCTTTCTTTCTGTACCACGTCTCCGTTTTCAGTGAATAATACAGCCTTTGTGCTGGTCGTACCGATATCGATTCCTAACATATAACTAGTCATTTTGGTGTTCAGCTCCTTTTGCCAGCATTTGTTGTGAGAGCCAGAGGTCCTCTACTTTTTCTTGCACATCGTCAAAATTCTGGTGCAGAGACTGAACCATCAGCGCCCTGTCCTTTGTTTTGATCGCTTGAATATATAGCTCATGGTTGTCCAGAATCCTTGAGAAATCTTCGTACTTTTCCTTTAACCGTACCCGCATTGATAAAAGAATAAAGCTTTCCATTACGGGTTTTAGATTGTTCCAGATCATCTGAATGTATGAGTGATCAATGGCGCGGATAATCGTTTCATGGAATAACACATCCTGAAATGAAAACTCGTCCGCGTCCTCGTATTTGATGGAGACTTTCATTATTTCTAGAATCTTGCTGAGATCTTTGACTAAAGGCTCAACGTCGATTTTGACAAGCCGTTCAAAGACAAACGTTTCTAATAATAAACGCACGTCATATATTTCTGCGATTTCCTTTTCAGTTAACCCAATCACAACCGCTCCCATTCGTTCTAAACGAATGATTTTTTCGGAAGCCAGTATTTTTAACGCTTCGCGAACCGGCGAACGGCTTACGGAAAACTCAGCCGCGATTGTATTTTCTGATAGAATGGTACCGCTTTCAATCATGCCTGAAATAATTCGCATTCTCAGCTCGCAAGCAACGCGAACGCCGGTTGACGCTTTTGAAAGCCATTTTGCGGGATATAACAGGTCCTTGGAGTCTAGCATACGCTCACCTTCTTCACTAAGGAGTATACTTGTATACAAGTATGATAACGTGAATGTTTTATTAATGCAAACACTTTCATTTCTAATTTTTAATAAAATTTTTCCTGGTAAATTGGTATATATCGCCAAAAGTAATTATGGTAAATTGAAGAAAAGACACTGTAAATCATCACTTTTTGAAAGAGGCGATTGGATGAAAATCATTATTGCACCAGATTCTTTTAAGGAAAGCTTATCAGCGTTGGAGGCGGCTCACGCCATAGAAAGAGGCTTCAAAACAGTTTTCCCGAATGCTGAATATCGGAAGCTGCCGATGGCGGACGGCGGTGAGGGAACGGTACAGTCATTAATCGATGCCACAGGCGGAATCATAAAAGAGCAGATGGTTACGGGTCCGCTCGGGGAACCGGTAAAAGCGTTTTTTGGCCTAATGGGAGACGGAAAAACGGCTGTGATTGAGATGGCTGCCGCATCGGGATTGCACCTTGTGCCCGCAGAGAAGAGAAATCCGTTTGCCACTTCTACTAGAGGAACGGGAGAATTAATCGGAGCCGCTCTTGATGCGGGTGCAGAGCATTTGATCATCGGAATCGGCGGAAGCGCCACAAACGATGGCGGAGCCGGGATGGTTCAAGCGCTGGGCGGAAGGCTTCTTGATGAATCAGGCCATGAAATTGGACCCGGAGGCGGTGCGCTTTCTCAGCTTTCTTCAATAGATATGGCAGGACTTGATCCCAGATTACGAAATGTAAAAATCGAAGTCGCCTGCGACGTGGATAACCCGTTAACAGGGCCAAGAGGGGCTTCCGCTGTTTTCGGTCCTCAAAAAGGCGCCACGCCTGACATGGTGCGTATACTTGACCGGAACCTGTCTCACTTTGCGGATGTGGCAGAAACAACGCTTGAAACAAGCTTCAGGGAAACAGAGGGCGCCGGTGCAGCAGGCGGTCTCGGATGGAGTCTGCTTACTTTTCTCCGTGCTGATTTGAAAAGAGGCATTGATATCGTCCTCGATGCGGTTCAGTTTGAAAGCAAGGTTCAGGATGCAGATCTTGTGATTACCGGCGAAGGGCGGATTGACAGCCAGACAGTTTACGGCAAGACGCCGATTGGCGTGGCCAAAGCGGCTAAGGCATACGATGTGCCTGTCATTGGACTTGCGGGATCAGTTTCGCGAGACAGTGATGCGGTCTATGCACACGGGATGGATGCCCTTTTCAGCATCGTGCCGGGAGCCGTGCCCCTTGCAGACGCACTTGGGCATGCAGCCGAGAATATGGAAAGAACGGCAAGAAACATTGCGGCATCTTTAAAACTGGCGAAATCGATGTATCTGATATAAAGCCAGTCAAGCACATGCCCGTGCATATTCACCCTCCTTTCTGGGTACAGACAGATAACCAAGCACAACCTAGAAGGAGGACACAGACATGACTGTACAAGAAATCAAAGGCAAAAAACTAGGTAAAGGGATCGCGCCGAATGTAAAACCCGAAGCCTTATTAAACGATAAACGAAAAGTATTTTTGTTTGGTTCCCCGAGTTACACAAACATCGGAGACCAAGCGATTGCGTATGCGGAAGAGAAATTTATTAAAAATCATTTTCCGTACTATGAATATATTGAAATTATGGACTACGCGACGGACGAAGGCATCGAATTGGTGAAGGAGATCATCCGTGAAGACGATATTGTCTGCTTTACCGGCGGAGGAAATCTGGGGAACCTTTACCTTGATATTGAGGAGGACAGAAGGAAGGTATTTGCAGCGTTTAAAGACTACAAATCCATTTCTCTTCCGCAATCCGTCTATTTTGAAGATACAGAGGACGGAAACAAAGAAAAGAAAAAAACACAGGATGCGTACCATCAAAATCCAAATTTAACGATTGCCGCGCGGGAGACACAGACGCTCGATGTTGTGAAAGAAACCTTCAATTCAGATGTCATCTTTACACCTGATATGGTGCTGTCTTTGGATATCGTACCGAAAGAGCTTGAACGGGACGGCGTTCTTTTTATTTTAAGAGCGGACAAGGAGAAGGTAACCGATGAAGATTTTATTTCACACATGATGAAATGGGCAGAAAAAACAACCTATGCGGAGCGTACAGACACGGTGCTTGATACGGTCGATATGATTGATTACGAGGATCGGGAAAAGCATTTCATGGAAATGCTCGACCGCATTGGTTCCAGTAAATTGGTGGTGACAGACCGCCTTCACGCTATGATCTTTTCGATTATCACAAAAACGCCATGCCTCGTCTTTGGAAATAGCTACGGCAAAGCCAAACATTCATACCGGGATTGGCTTGAAAGCTTAAACTTCATTGAATACACAGATAAAAATGATATTGAGGAATTAGAGCAAATGATTGACCGCCTGCTTCAAGCAGAGCCGAATGACGTTGATTTGTCTAAGGATTTTCAGCCGCTGATTGATTTCTTTAGATCGTAATGGGAAAAGCAGACTGGGAACAGTCTGCTTTTTGTGCTAATGATCGTTTTCCAGGCGAACAGTTTCATCCGTGATTCGTTCTCGCTGCGCCGCTTCGTCGGAGATGATATCTTCTTTATTTTAAGCTATATTGACTCTCTACCTTATAAGCCAATGGAATTGATTACACTCGAAACATCAGAATAAACTTTATCAAATGAAAGGTGATCTTTCATTTTATCAGTGACACTATCTATTGCTTTTCCAGACATATGATGGTTAAGGATTTCTCGTTTTGTCTTTATAGCCTGCTCGGCATCTGTAATGTTTTCAAGGATCGAAGACAAATTCTTACGGTCTTCCTGAAATGCATAGCTTAATTGTTTTTTGATTGAATTCATCAACGCCAATTTTTGTTCTTGTCGCTTCTTCTCTTTAAACGCCGCCAATTGTTCAGGTGTCATTTCAGAGGTATTTACATCAGCATTTGAAAAAATTGAAGTGCTTGAATGCTGACTCGTCATTTTTTGCATAAAACGGTCAGCATCTGTTGGTTTCTTATTCATAAAATCCATGTATCTTTCTCTCCTTATGAAATCCCCATTCGACTGGCCGCTGCCAGATCTGCATCATGATACGCATGTCCCATATGTCCGAGATCATCTGCAATCATCTGCAGAAAGTGTTGCAGATTGAGCGCTGCATCTACTGCCTGATCATATTTTTCTTTTGAGTAAAAAAGGTGGTGCGGTTTGTTCATCTTGATCTGATTGATCAGATCATCGACATCGGAAACTGATAATTCGTCATAGGCGCCAAAACCAACCATTCGTGTATGCATATTCCTGACATCCTCAATTGAATCCTTTACTTTGTCATCAATTCTTTCAATCTGGCGAATCATTTTTGACCATTCCGTTTCGGCAATATGTTTCAACTGAGTACTTGTATTCATTAATACATGTGATTTGATCAGAATCGAAACACCTGTATTGGCCTTCACATTCGTTGATTTCATTTGGTTTAGCATCGCTAATGCAAAGTCAGGGTTGTTCTTTAAAACATCATCCACAGTTTGGGCAGAGCCATCTGAATGGAAGCTGTATCGATCCAAGCCGTGACTTCCCATCAAGGCTTCAGCAAATAGTGTAATATCAAGAGATTGATTGCCATAATGTTTAAGTCCAAGGCCCAGCATTTTCACTTCATCAGGGAGGCTATTATTCTGTACACCATTCGGCAAAGCTTCGTCATACATCACTTTTACTTTGCCTACTTCAGCAGCATCCCGATTCAGCAAGGATAATCCATCATTTAAATTAATATATTCTGTTAAACGGCTGCGAAACTCTCCCTTTAACGCTCGGGCTTTTACATCCTCAGGCAGGTTTTCATATATGTTAGGATTCTCGAAAGTGACACCGCGTTCTATAAAGTCATTCATCACGACTGCATAGCTTGCATTAGATCCGCCTAATGAGTGACCCGTTACTTGAATGTCAGCATTTTTAAAGTCTTTATGTATTTTTTTTGCATATTGATCTGCCTGAATGGCCTGGTTATCTGTTCCATCATCAAACGGCTTTTTGCCAACTAGATAACTAGTATCCATGTGAAGCCAATCTTGGATGATTTCATTTGCATATTCAGAGAAACCTGTTACTGAGTCAAAAGAAGACCCATCTTCTTCAGCTGGAATATTGATCCCTTTTTTCTCTAGTTCTTTAATGAGCTCTTCTCTTTTTCCACGCTGATTTGTTTCCTTAATCGTTTCTTTTAATTGGTTAGTGCTGATAGGTTCTGACCCGCGGTATGCGATGATGGCGTTTTGGATTTTTTCAGGGTGTTTGCCTTCATGAGAATTACGGTAATCCTCACGAGAAACAAGAGTAAGAGCGTTAAGGCCCTTTTCTGTTTTTTTATAATCGATAACGTATAATTTTTCTCCATTACTGACTTCAATGGTTTCTCCAACATGGTATTTTCCTATTTTATAAGCATTATTTGAAATCAGGTTGAAATCTTCATCGGTTAATTTTTTAGACATGTATTTATGAGACAATCGCAACACTCCTAATCTTTACATATCTAGTATAATAAAATAAAAAAGGGTGAAAAACCATGTCATTTTCCAAAAAAACACTTTTTGTTGGCATGATTATAGTACTTTTAATAGGAATTGTTTACTTTAATCATAAAAACTCAAATTCTAATCAATCATCAGATAAATCTGGGGGGAATCAGAGCGTGAATACAGAGGAGAAAAATGATCAACAAAAAGCAGAAGAATATGCTGAAAAAATGAAACCGAAAATAAAGGAAAAATTGAAGAAGGATGATATACATCATTTTGTAAATGAGATAACGTTTGATAAGAATGTCTCAATCAGCCCAATGGGAATGATTGAACTAACAGGGTACGTAAACAACAATCCTGAAAAGTTCTCATTCGATGTCTCCTTAAGATATGGAACTGATAAAGTAGATTCAATAGGTTATTCTAAAGACTTAGCGGATCGATTTGAAAACTGGGATGATTTTGATAAAGAGGTTAAAGAAGACTTTTTAAATAGTTTGACGAAAGAAGAACGGGAACAATATTTAAAAGACATTGGAGAATTAAAATAAACAGGCGAAATGCCTGTTTATTTTGATCGGTTTACTTTCTCCTCTGTGCCATTTTCCAAGACGCCAGTTCGGCATCAGCAGCGTAAAATAGATATGGAAAAAGACTGCCCACTGAATGCAGTCTTTTTTTGTTAAATATGAAACAGCCAGACGACGAGCGGCCCAATGAATGAGCCGAGTACCGCACAAAGTGTCATTGAGACCGAACTCATGGATACAGCCAGTTCTCCATATTCAAATGCTTTTGAGGTGCCGAGTGCATGGGAGGCGCTGCCTAATGCGATGCCTTTTCCGAGTGAACTGCGGATACGAAGCCATTTTAGGATCAGCGGCCCGAGAATGACGCCTGAAAAACCCGCGATCATGACAAATACGACTGTCATGGAAGGAACACCGCCAAGGCCGGCGGCAATTTGGATAGCAACTGGGGTTGTGATCGACTTCGGCAGAATGGACAATACGAGGTCATGATTGATCCCGAATGCTTCTGCGAAAATGAGTCCGCTGATCATCCCCATACACAACCCGACCAGCACACCGCCTATAATGGGAATACTGTATTTCATAATAATGTGCCGTTGTTTATAAAGCGGATATGCCAGTGCCACAACAGCCGGCCCAAGCAAAGAATTGATCCATTTTCCCCCGATCATATAGCCTTCATACGAAATATGGAACATCGCCAAACACGCGACAATCAAAATTGTCGTTGTCAGAACAGGGATAAGAAATGGAAAAGGGAATCGCTTGTAGAGCTGTACCATCGCTAAGTAAGCCGCAACTGTCAAAAGAATTATAATGATTGCGATACATGCTTGCTGCATTTCTTTTTCTCCTTTCGTTTGTTGGCTCTCTTTTCCAGAACTTGGCTGGCGGCTCCTGCTGCAATGATCGTGAAGATGGTGCTCAAAACGACTGTAATCAGCAACATCAACCCATTTAATGAAACGAGAGATGGATACTTCATCACCCCGGTCATAGCTGGAATGAATAACAATGGCAGAAAGGACAATAAAAACCCGGCTCCGTCTTCAATAATGGCAACCGGCACAATACGGAGGGCTAAGCAGATCAGCAGCAATACCAAGCCGACTATGCTTCCTGATATCGGTAAATGAAACAGATGCTGAAGTGCTTCTCCGATGATAAAAAACACATATAATATCAACACTTGCAAAATTATTCGAATGATTTTCACAGCAAGTACTGCTCTCTATTAGAACAGCTTCCTCCTTTCTGATTGACTTCCTTTTTGTTAGTTCTGAGGAATGACTTTACTTTCTTTTTATATGGTTGTACTATACAAGTAAATAAATAGATTTTATCATCCAATACTTATTCATACAGATCTTATACATTTGTATTATACAAGTATATAGAATGCTGTCAATGTCAAACATCGGAATGGGGAGCGAAAGCCATTGCAAAAACAGAATCCAGTCGAATTGATTGAATATGAGCTGACCACGTTTATCAGGAGAGCTGTTTATCTGGATCAATCAGAGAAAAGAACAGGGAATTTGGAGAGATCCTCTTACTTATTATTGAGACAATTGGATGAGTTTGGACCCGCTCGTGTAAAAGAGCTGGCGGAGTCGTTTAAGCTTGATATTTCTACTCTTTCCAGACAAGCTGCAGCTTTAGAGGCCAAGGAGCTCATCTATCGTTTTACCGATCCTTCCGATAGAAGAGTCAGTCTGTTTACCATTACAAAACTCGGCAAACAAGCATTAAAGGCAGATCAGCAGATGCGCTTAGAACGTTATGAACAGATGCTGAAAGAGTGGTCAATACATGAAAAAGAGATGTTTGGCGAACTTCTCCAGCGTATGAACAAGGCCTTTGTCGATTAACATCAAAAAACCCATGCGCTATGTTACGTCTGCATGGGTTTTATGGTGTGCAATTAAATGATGGAAGGTCTCATTTGGTGCGTTTAACTGCAGCCCAGACGCAAGCAAGCCCGACAGCCGCAGCCGCAGTTACCGCCGGGCGCTTTGTGGCCTTTGCATAATAGCTTCTTGACCGAAGCCACCCTTTATTTGTCCCTCTGTCATGCATGCCGTAGCCCGCATGGTAAAGCGCGCTTTCTTCACGCGGTTTGGACGGCCTTTCCGCATGCTGGCTGCAGTACATGATTTTTTCCATCAGTCTGTCGGTCAGCCGGGGAAAGAGTGCACCCAGCATGGCGATGGCTTTTGCCTGTGAGCCGATGTACATGTCGCGTTTCGGATGTTCAGCGGCAAACAGAATGGCTTCGGCTGCAGCTTCCGGCGGGTAGATCATAGAGCGGTAATGAGCCGGCTGTTTGTCCAGGTAGCTTCTGGCGTGTTCGTTGTAAGGCGTGTCGATTCTGCCTGGATGGATGAGTGTGACCGAGACGGGTGCCAGTTCTTTTTCAAGCTCCATTCGGATGCTTTCTGTCCATCCGTGAAGCGCGAATTTCGCAGACGCGTAGGTGGATTGAATAACGGTTCCTCTGTCGCCGAACAGGCTTCCTATATTGATGAGAGCACCCGGACCGCCTCTGCTTGTAAAATGTTTGACGGCTGCCCTTGTTCCATAGACCGGACCCCAGAAATTGGTGTCAAACACGCGTTTCATGTCTTCGGTGGTAACATCCATGGCGTGTCCGAAAACCGAAACAGCGGCGTTGTTAACCCATGTGTCAAAGCGGCCGAATGTGCTGATCGCGGTTTCTGCGATGCGGTTGACGTCTTCTTCTTTTCCCACATCCGCTTTTACATAGATGGCTTCGTGCCCTTTTTTCTTTACTTCATCAACGAGCTCCTGAAGGGCGTCTTCATTTCGGGCTGCTGCGACGACTTTTGCTCCTTTTTCGGCCGCCATTCGCGCGGTGACGAGGCCGATTCCGCTTGTAGCACCGGTAATGACGATGACTTGATCCTTTACTTTTTTCAGTTTGAGCTTCGTTTTCGGGTTTTGCTGTTTTTCAAGCTGTTCAGTATTGGTGACCGTATCATCAGTTGTCATCGAGAATCCCCTCCTAGACATGTTTGTCTACATTTACCCCATCCAGAAGGTTATTACCCCTTTTGACAATCCCATGGTTCTTTTTTATATTATATAAGTCGCTCTACCATACCTAGGAGGGAATGTTTCAATGACTAGCAGAGGAGATTCACGTGAAAAAATCCTTCACACAGCGTCACGTCTGTTCCAGCTGCAAGGATATCACGCGACGGGCTTAAACCAGATTGTGAAGGAAAGCGGTGCTCCTAAGGGATCGCTTTATCACTTTTTTCCGAATGGCAAAGAAGAATTAGCAATTGAAGCGGTTACATATACGGGTAAGATCGTTGAACATGTGATACAGAAAAGCATGGATGAATCCTCTGATCCTGTTGAAGCGATTCAGCGTTTTATCAAAAAAACCGCCAGCCAGTTTGACAATACGGAAAGCATTCAAGGGATTCCAGTCGGCTTGCTGGCGAGTGAAACGGCGTTAATCAGCGAGCCGCTGCGTACGGTTTGCATGAAGGTGTTTAAAAGCTGGGAAGCGGTTTTCGCCAGAAAATTAATGGAAAACGGATTTGGAGAAGAAGAAGCAAGCCAGCTGGGAATGCTGATTAATTCGATGATTGAAGGCGGCATTATGCTTTCTTTAACGAATAAAGACAAAACGCCCCTTCTTCTCATTGCCGAACAAATTCCAGTATTGGTGAGGAAAAAAGGGTAGCAATTTGTTATCCTTTCCCCTACAATTATATAGAACGGTCTAGTAGGAAACCTAAAATATATAGACTGGTCTAAATTGGAGGACGTAACATGAAAACGTTAAGTAAACATTCACTGCCCAAAGAAAAAGTGCCTTACTTGCTTCGCAGCGGAGAGGGAGAGCGCTATTTGTTCGGCAGACAGGTCGCGACAGTGATGGCAAACGGAAAGAGCACGGGAGATTTGTTCGAGATCGTGCTGCTTTCTGGGGGAAAAGGAGATGCCTTTCCGCTTCATATTCACAAAAATACGCATGAAGGGCTTCTTGTTCTGGACGGTAAGCTTGAACTGACGCTTGATGGAGAACATCATCTTTTAGCAGCTGGTGATTATGCGAACATTCCGGCCGGAACGCCGCACAGCTACCGGATGCAGAGCCACAGAACACGGCTGGTGTCTTACACAATGAAAGGGAATGTCGCACATATGTATTCCGTGCTTGGAACGCCGTATGATCACGCTGAACATCCGCCGCACGCAAGCGAAGAGGTATCAAAAGAGCGTTTTTCAAAAGCGGCTGAGGCGGCGGACATTATATTTGCGGAGGATGAAAACCGTGCCGGTGCTCCAAAACTAGTGGAGAAGACAGAACTTCCGGCTGGCGTTGTTCCATACGTGCTTGAGTCTGGAGAAGGAGACCGCCTATTGACGGGCGATCAGCTTCACCGCATTGTGGCTGCGCAAAAGAATACGGACGGGCAATTTATCGTTGTATCATCTGAAGGTCCTAAAGGCGATCGCATCGTTGATCATTACCATGAGCATCATACAGAAACTTTCTATTGCCTTGAAGGGCAAATGACGATGTGGGCCGATGGTGAAGAAATTCAGCTTAATCCTGGAGATTTCCTGCATGTTCCTGCCAACACTGTACACTCATATCGCTTGGATTCTCACTATACAAAAATGGTGGGTGTATTGGTTCCGGGCTTATTCGAGCCGTTTTTCCGCACGTTAGGAGATCCGTATGAAGGGCATATTTTCCCGAGTGAGCCTCAAGCTTTGCGATTCGACCGTGTCTTGCAGAATATCGACACATTAGATTTAAAGGTCATGAAACCATAATATCTCCGCCGGGCTTCCTGTGAAGCCTGGTTTTTTATTGTGAAGGTGACGAGATTGTAAGGTTTTTCCTTTGCGCTGCCACCTAAATCGATGTTTCTTCGCTTCTTTTTTTCATACGATTGAGGTATAGAAAAAAGGAGCGTGATTCATATGGCTTCATTACAGCCGACTCTGACAAATGAGCGGATTGGTGTGCTTGACGTGTTAAGAGGAATTGCCATTTTCGGCATCCTATTTGTGAATTTGGCGCACTTCAGTTATCCGGATATGTATTTGTCTATGCTTGGAAAGGATAATTTTTTCACGGAAAAGTGGTCTGGTGCAGACTTTGCTGCAGCAGAAATATTGAAATTTTTGATTCAAACCAAATGTATTTTACTGTTTTCATTTTTATTTGGGTTTGGCATGGTGGTGATGATGGAGAGAGCGTTAAGCAAAGGAAAACGTTTTGTCCCGCTTTATATCAGAAGATTATTGGCACTCTTCATCTTTGGAACCATTCATGCTTTTTTGATATGGGACGGGGATATCTTAACGGAATACGCCCTGCTTGGTTTGGTTTTACTTTTGTTCAGAAAAGCAAAGCCGAAAACACTGTTGATATGGGCAGTCTCTTTGTATCTCCTGTTTTCTCTTCCGTTCATTTTGGCAAGCTTTCATCAAGCAAACGGACAAGAATGGGCACAAGCAGCCATTCAGCAAGCGAAGCAGGCGCTGCATGCTTACGGAAACGGCAGCCTGAAAGACATTGCGGAACAGCGAATCCACGATCGGCTCGTTTATATGTCAATGAATGGCATGCTGACCTATAATCCGCTGAATTTCTTTTTTGCCTCCATCCCATATTTCAGTATGTTTTTGCTGGGAGCTGCGGCGGCAAAATCAAGATTGCTGCATCAGCCGGAAAAGCACCGCAAAGCGTTAAAAAGAGTATGGCTGTCTGGGCTGGTCATTGGCATCAGCGCTCATATATTGTACAGTGTGACCGAAATAGAAGTATTTTTGCTGGTTGGAGCGCCTTTTCTTATGTTTTTCTACGTCACAACGATTGTGTATCTTTATCATAAGACAAGACTGGCTAAGCCGCTGCAATACTTTTCCGCAGTCGGGAGAATGGCATTTACCAACTATCTCATGCAATCAATCATTTGTACGTGGATTTTCTATCATTACGGGTTAGGGTTATACGGAAAAGTATATCCGGCTGCGGGCGTGCTGATCACGATCGCGGTATGTGCCCTTCAAATGATCACCAGTCACCTTTGGCTGCGGGCATTCCGAATGGGACCGTTTGAATGGTTTTGGAGGAGCCTTACGTATATGAAGTGGCAGCCGATCTTGAAGAAATCATAGATAAATAAAAGTCTAGACTCATAATTGACGTCTAGACTTTTCATGTTTTCAATTATTTATATACAACCCGCGTACGGCAAATGATGTCATGAAGGCCTTTTTTCTCTCCGAATGCCACCATGATAAAACCGATATAAAAGATAATTCCAGATACTATGTACGCAAAGTAACGGCCGATTGCCTGCCCGATAGACACGCGTCCGCCTTGTTCATTGACTACTTTCAGCCCGAGAATTTTCTTGCCGAGCGTGCCTTGCATTTTAGAAGCTGTAAGCAGCCCGTAATATAACACACTGATGACAATCATAATCAGCATGGTTGGCAAAAATGCAAGCGTCAAGTATTTCACCATATATTCGTCTTGTGTCATATATGGGTCTGTTGCGATGGATCCAGCGATAAATACGGAATTGATAATAAATAGAATAATATAGCTAGGAACAGATACAATAATGCCATCAATCAAATAAGCTAAAACACGAATCCAAAATCCTGCCGGTTTTTCCATGTATATTTCTCTCTCCTTTGAATTAATCTGGAACAGTATACTTTGTAAAAAAAGCTTTTGCAATATGATATGGTGATAAAATCCTGATATTACTGAAAAATGAGTCTTTTATCCTTTGTTTTTTACTATATAAATCTACCACGGACGGTGAAAAAACAAGCTTTATACATTAAAAGAAGTCATGGAGCAGTGCCAAATGACTGAGGATGCGGTTCGTTATGATGAGAAAATCGGCTTGCTTCCACCGGTTAAACGAAAGGCGAACGGCCATCGAGTGTTTAGTGAGGATGACAAGAAACGTCTGCTGTTCATCAGATGTTTGAAGAAAACGGGCATGTCTTTAGAGGAAATGAAGCCGTTCCTCAGCCTGCAGGAACAGACAGATCGCTTGGATGATACTCAGCGCGAGCTGCTAAGAAATTACCAGGAGAAATTGAAACAGAAGCAAAGTGACTTGCAGCAGGTGTGGAAGCTGATCGAAGCGAAGCTGGAGAAATTAAAGCGGTTTGCTGAACAAAAACAAGCGGAGCCGGCACAGGTCGCTTTGTCATGGCTGCTGCATCAGCCTGGGATTGATTTGATCATTCCTGGAGCCACTCGGCCTGGCCAACTCAAGACGAATATCAAAACAGCAAATCTTCATTTATCAGAAGATGAACTGAAACAAATGGATCAGATGTTCAGTTCTTAACGTTTTTTCCAGTTATACTCTATTTCAAATGAATGGAGTATATCTTTTTTTATGGGTGTTTTTAGAAAACCCATCGATTTCTATTAGATATTACCTTATGATAATAAAGGTTAATATTTCTATTTTAGGAGGTGTCAATTGATCATGTCCAGAAAAAATAGCGTGGTGATCATGACTGCGATTTCTGCGATCCTTTTTTGCGTGATGATTGCTGCGGCTTCACTTTCTCCGCTGGCAGACACGGGGTCCTCAGCCAATCAGTTTAACTCTATCGGTATGTGGTCGGCAATTGGTATGATACTTGTTTTCTATCTCATTCCAATCCTCATTTACATGCTGGGTGTGGATGCAATGAGATATGTGATGGCGGCGCTTTGCGGCATGGGTTTGCTGATTCACTTATCTACTGCCGCCATTGTGCTGATGGTCAGTATATTCAGTGACCATCCGCTCTCTGATGTGATCACTGTGATGGGACTCTGTCTCGCTTCAGCGGCTGTAAACATCATTTGGTTTTTTGCAGCGTTTCGTTCTGCGCCAAAGAAACCTGTCACAAGGGATTTTACATAGTTTTCTATTTTGTGTTAATGCATGATTTTTCTGTGAACTACATTTATTTATTGTTATGAAACTTTGTCGGTGATGATAGAAAAAGAGAACCTGCAAGATGATGCAGATTCTCTAAATCATGTTTATTTAGCTGCTTGAATAAACACACCTTTTTCATGAGAAAACTCTTTAAATCCGTATACCCCATGGTAAGAGCCGATTCCGCTTGTATTCACGCCGCCGAATGGCAGGTTGACGTCACTGAAATGAACGACGACATCATTGATCGCTGCATTTCCTGATGTGGTGTGCTGAAGGACGTTGTCGATCAGGTCTTGGTTGTGGCTGAATACATAAAGCGCGAGCGGTTTATCGCGGTCATTTACGTAATCAATGACCTCATCGATGTCTTCATAGTTCATCATCGGCAGGATCGGTGCAAAGATTTCTTCCTGCATGATCTTCATATCTGGCGTAACGTTTTTTAAAACGGTTGGCGAGATCGTACGGTCGCTTGCATCAAATACGCCGCCGAACACGACTTCGGCGCCTTTCTCGATGGCATCGTCGTATAAAGCTTTGACGCGGTTAAAGTTGCGGTCATTGACAATTTGCGTAAATTTGTTTCGATCCGGCGTGTAATCATCTTCCATAAATCCTGCGTTGACAATGGTTTGTAAAATGCCTGCGAACTTGTCCTGCACGTCTTTTTTAATGAAGATATAATCCGGTGCGATGCAGGTTTGGCCGGCATTTACGAACTTGCCGACAGCAATTTTTTTCGCTGCGTCCATTAAGTCGTATTCACTGTCGATGATGGTCGGACTCTTGCCGCCAAGCTCAAGCGTGACAGATGCCAAGTGTTTGGCGGCGGCTGTCATGACGATTTTTCCGACATTTGTGCTTCCGGTGAAGAAAATGTGGTCGAACGGCTGATCAAGAAGCTCAGTGGCCACTTCAACCTCTCCTTCAAAAATCGCGACTTCTTTTTCATCAAAAGCATCTCGGATGACTTTTGCGGCAATGTTGCTTGTGTTCATCGTAAAGTCTGACAGCTTTACAATGGCGCTGTTTCCTGCAGCGATAGAAGCGGCAAGCGGCGCCATCGTCAGCATAAACGGGTAGTTCCACGGACCGAGTATAAGCGTGACGCCTTTAGGCTCGTACATAAGGATTCCGTTGGCATCAGAGCTTAAGGATGAACCGACTTCTTTGGGTGCCATCCATGTTTCCAGGTTGTTCATATTATCTCTGATCGCTTTTTTTGTACCCTCGATTTCCGCTTTTTTGACCTCGTGATATGGCTTCCGCACGTCTTTGCGGATCGCTTCGATGATTTCCTCTTCATGTGCAATGACGGAATCCAAAAAGCGCTGAAGCTTTTCTTTACGCTGTTCCGCTGTTGAAGCGCGCAGCACTTTTTGCTGTTTTTTCTGAAGCTGGAAGACGCGCTGAATGTCGTCTTTTACTTGCTGTTCCATTGTAAAATCCCCCTCATTTGCTTTCTGCTTATCTCGGAACTATTATAAAGTGGTATCTTTTCTATAAGAAAGACAACGGAGAATCATCTATACGTTACCGTACATATATCGAACATCTGTCTAAGTTTGGAGGTGACTCTTTTGCCGGAATCTGCTGAGGCTCAAATCAAACAGGCGCTTCTGGATTTATTAGAAAAAAGGGATATTCGACAGATTACAATGAAAGAAATTGCTGAACACGCACAAGTGAGCCGCGGGACACTCTATCTTTATTACGAGGATAAGTTTTCAATCATTGAGGATTTGATGAGTGACATGCAGGAAGGATTGAGCGAAGCGCTCTACGAAGCTTTCAAGCACATGGATACACTTCATCTCAGCCAAAAGCGGCAAACAGTGCATCCGACATTGTCTTTTGTTCATCAGCATCAATCCTTTTTTTCAGCAATGATGGTCAGAGACAACGTACCGTATCACAATTTCCACCGGTTTTTTAAAGATGTGTTTCAGCAGGATGTCATGCTGTCTCCGATTCATGTGAATTTAACGCCGATGGAGCAGGAGATTTACGGACATTACAGAGCATTGTATACGTATGCGATTATTTTGTACTGGCTGAATGAGGATGCGTCTGCATCTCCGCAAGCCATCAGCCACAAGGTATGGGAACTCGTTTCTCAGAAACGGTTTTATTGGCTGTTTGGGCAGGCTGCTGAAGCGGAGCCGGAGGAGAATAAGCAAATTGACCGGCGTGTTGTCCGCACGAGACAGGCGCTGCAAGAGGCTTTGCTGGACGTATTGGCGGAGAAAAAAGACTATGCGGCGGTGACCATTTCGGATATCACCAGAAAAAGCAACATCCGCAGGGCGACCTTTTATGATCACTATGCCAATAAAGATGACCTGTTACAAGCGATGATTCATCAATCGTGTGCAGATATGATTGATCGGCTGACGGTGAGTGCCAGTCCGGATGAGCTTTCTTTAGCGGAAGCTGAGACGGCGCTTGCCAGCCTGCTTTCTGCATTATCGGAACGCTCGCCCATTGTCCGGTTTCTCAATCCTGAATGGGGAATTCCTCATGTGATACCCAGCATGTTCAAAGCCCTGGAATCTTTTTACCTGCATCAGCAGCTTGATATCCGCGCGGGGAAGAAACTTTATGCTTATTATGTTTCCGCTATGATTATCGGTTTGATGTTGTATCGGCTGGATGAGGGAAAGGCGCACGATCCGGGGGTGCTGGCCAGGGAGTTTTTGCAGTTTTTGGATGTGAAGAAGTATAAGATTATATTGCTTTGAACAACAAAAAAGAGAGGGGCTGAATCCCCTCTCTTATTTCGTTTCTTCCTTCCATTTTTCATCAATCAGCATCTTGCCAGGCCATGTATACGCCATGATGCCCCCGTCTGCGGTGATGTCTTCGCCTGTGACGTATGAGCTGTCGTCAGAAGCGAGGAACAGCGCCACCGTCGCCATTTCCTTCGGTTTGCCGAGGCGGCCGAGCGGTGTGATCCATTTGTTGGCTTCGCGGAATTTCTCGCCCATTTCCTGTTCCTTGGTGCCGGCCAGTTTATCAATCAGCGGCGTTTCGATCGTGCCCGGAGAAATGGAATTGACGCGGATGCCGTTTCGCGCGTAGTCGATCGCCATCGCTTTTGTCAGGTTGGTGATACCGCCTTTTGCGGCGTTATAGCCGGAGCGGTCGAGGTCCGCGGCCCGGCCTGACATGGAGGAGGTGTTGATAATGGAGCCTCCTTTTTCGAGCATGAGCGGAATCAGATATTTGCTGCAAAGGAATGTGCCGCGCAGGTCGACGGCCATAATACGGTCAAACAGCTCAACGGGGTATTCGTGCACCTTTCCGCCTTCCTGATCGACGCCGGCGTTATTAAACAGAATATCAATCGTTCCGCAGGCGTCCTTGATTTGCTCAGCAAATGCTTTCACACTGTTTTCATCTGACACATCGAGGTGAAAGGCATCCGCCTGTCCTCCGTTTTGTCTGATTGCTTCAACTGTATCTTCCATTTGATCTGTATTGATGTCTCCAATCATCACACGCGCGCCTTCATTGGCAAAAACCTCTGCCGTTGCTTGTCCAATGCCTGTTGCGGCGCCTGTGATCACAGCGGTTTTGTTATCAAGTCTTCCCATAACACAAATCCTCCTTTTTCTAGTTGTCTTCCCGCTGTGTGCAGTGATAAACATGTGAGAAAAGTAATACCTGCATATGTTAAAATGAACTAGAAATTGTTGGGAGGTTTTAAGTGTTTTGAAGATACAGCATAAGAAGGAACTCAAATTTTATAGTCTCATTACGATTCCGGCTGCGTTTGCTGTGCTGACTGTCATCTCTTTTTTATTGCAAGAGATTACGTTTCCGGTTACAGCTAGCGCATTTCTGAATGCTTCATGGCATAATCTATTGTTTCTGATACCGTTCTGTTTGTTTTTCTATCCGGTGCATATTTGGATGAAGCGGGAGTTTAGCCGATGGAATGATGCAGGACAAAAGAGAGGCTGATCCTCTCTTTTTCTTATCAGACTGTCTAGAAAAAATAGTGAAAACACCCCCAACTAATGTTAAATTTACATATATATGCATCTATCAATCTTTGATGGAAACCGTATTGACATGAGTCATCATTTATGATAAATAGATGCTGAAAAGAGTTTACATAACATCACAAAGCATGAAAAAGGAGCGAGCTGAATGGCCAAAAAAGAGTTTAAAGCAGAGTCCAAACGACTGCTGGATATGATGATTAACTCCATTTACACTCAAAAAGAAATCTTTCTTCGCGAGTTAATTTCCAATGCGAGTGACGCGATTGACAAAATCTATTACAAGGCGCTGACAGATGATGCGCTAACCTTCGATAAAGACAATTACTACATAAAAGTCGCGGCTGACAAAGGCGCGAGAACACTGACCATCACGGATACAGGGATTGGAATGACAAAGGACGAGCTTGAACAGCACCTCGGTACGATCGCGAAAAGCGGCTCTCTTGCGTTTAAAAAAGAAAACGAACTGAAGGACGGCCATGACATCATCGGGCAATTCGGTGTCGGATTTTATGCGGCATTTATGGTTGCCGATGTGGTGACCGTTATCAGTAAGGCGCTCGGCAGCGAAGAAGCGTATAAATGGGAATCTGCTGGCGCAGACGGCTATACAATTGAGCCGTGTGAAAAGGATTCTGTCGGCACAGACATTATCCTGAAGATCAAAGAGAACACGGAAGATGAGAGCTATGATGAGTTTTTAGAAGAATATCGTTTAAAAGCGATCATCAAAAAGTACTCTGACTTCATTCGCTACCCGATCAAAATGGATACAACGGTTAATAAGCCGAAGGAAGGCAGCGACAATGAATTTGAAGAGGTGCAGGAGGAACAGACGGTTAACAGCATGGTGCCGATCTGGAGAAAAAACAAGAGCGAGCTGACAGATGAGGACTATGAGACGTTCTACGCTGAAAAGCATTACGGATTTGATAAACCGCTCACTCATGTCCATATCAGTGTTGACGGTGCCGTGCGCTACAACGCCATTTTATTTATTCCTGAAAACATGCCGTTTGACTATTATTCTAAGGAATATGAGAAAGGCTTGGAGCTCTATTCCAACGGCGTGCTCATCATGAACAAATGCGCGGATCTGCTGCCGGACCACTTCAGCTTTGTAAAGGGTATGGTCGATTCTGAGGACCTGTCGCTGAACATTTCCAGAGAAATGCTGCAGCATGACCGCCAGCTGAAGCTGATTGCGAAAAACATCAGCAAAAAGATCAAAAGCGAGCTGCAGAGCCTGCTGAAAAAAGACAGAGAAAAATATGAGACCTTCTACAAATCGTTCGGCAGACAGCTGAAGTTCGGCGTGTACAATGATTTTGGCGCGAATAAAGATCAATTGAAGGATCTCTTATTATTCTACTCTTCCAAAGAGAAAAAACTGGTCAGCCTGGACGAGTACGTATCCAGAATGCCTGAAGAGCAGAAATATATTTACTATGCGACCGGTGATTCATACGACCGCATTGAAAAACTGCCGCAAACGGAAATGGTAGCGGACAAAGGCTATGAAATTCTTTACTTTACAGAGGATATCGATGAATTTGCGATCAAAATGCTCGCTTCATATCAGGAAAAAGAGTTCAAATCTGTATCAAGCGGCGATCTTGGCATCGATTCAGAAGAGGATCAAAAGCAGTCTGAAGAAGAGGAAAGCAAGTACAAGGATCTGTTTGAGGAAATGAAAAATATTCTGTCTGACAAAGTGAAAAACGTCAGAGTATCGAAACGCCTTAAATCTCATCCGGTCTGCCTTGCAGCTGACGGTGAAGTGACAATCGAGATGGAAAAAATTTTAAACGCGATGCCGGACAGCCAAAATGTAAAAGCGGACAAAGTGCTGGAAATCAACCCGAATCACGAGGTATTCAAGACGCTGCAGAACGCTTTCGAACAAGATAAAGAGAAACTAAGCCTGTACACAAATCTCCTGTATAACCAGGCGCTTCTGATCGAAGGTCTGCCGATTCAGGACCCTGTGGAATTTACGAACAATATGTGCAAGGTGATGGTGTAACCATAAAAAAGGAATCGTCCCGATGAGACGATTCCTTTTTCTATTTATGACGTCCGTTCATTGAGCATACGGCTTTGTCCGCTGTTCTTTCTTTTAAAACGTTGTTTCAGGCTTGCTTCAATTTCTTCTAAGCTTTTCCCTTTGGTTTCAGGAACCATGTAAAGGGCGAAGAAAAATGAGAGAAGACAAATGACTGAGAAAATCATAAAGACCCATGCGATGCCCATCACGCTGAGCATGAGCGGGAAGACGAGCGACACGATCAGGTTGGCTGCGGATAGCACCAAAGTGGTGAATCCTGTCGCTGCTCCGCGCGCTTTGGACGGGAAGAGCTCAGGCATGAGCACCCAAACCACCGGCCCCCATGTCGCCTGGTAGAATACGATATAAACTCCGAGAAATACGACGGTGAGCCAAGCTGTTGATGTAGAGAGCCCCAGCATCAGGAGCACAGCCGATAGTGCGGCCAAGCTCAGCGTAATGCCGACACTTCCCCAGATCAGAAGCTTTTTGCGGCCGACACGGTCAATTAAGATCATGGCGGTGATACACATGATGACGTTGAGGACACCGATTCCCATTGTGCCGAGTGCAGAAGCTGACGTACCAAGGCCAGCCTTTGTAAAAATGGTTGGCGCATAATATATCACCGTGTTAATGCCGACAGCCTGCTGGAATATAGCAAGACCGACCCCAATCAAAAGCATGGGACGAATCCATTTGGCTTTTAACACGCCGAGTGTTGTTTCTTTTTTCTCTGCTTCCCCTTGTTTCATATCTGCCAGTTCACGTTCAATATCTTCTTGATCATGAGTGATTTTCATGATTCGTTTCGCTTCATCTTCACGTCCGCGCTTCACGAGCCATCTTGGTGATTCAGGCATAAATGCGATCCCGATTAATAAAAGCACGGCAGGCACCGCAGCCAGCCCCACCATCCAGCGCCACGCTTCAAACGGTGTGAATAGATAGTTTACGATATATGCAAGTAAAATACCGCTGACAATCATTAAATTGTTCATCGTGCCGAGTGTTCCGCGGATTTTTGTCGGTGCCATTTCGGAAAGATATACAGGCACCAGCGCCGTTGAACCGCCTACGGCCAGGCCGAGAATGACCCGAGACGCGATCAGCATGGTAATGGTTTGAGAAAATGCACAAGCAAGCGCCCCGACGATAAAAATGATGGATAAAACAAATACGACTTTTCTCCTGCCCCAGCGATCGGAGCACGTGCCGCTTAAAGCGGAACCGAAAATCGCGCCGAGGAGCAGCATGCTGACAACCAATCCTTCTGTCAGTGTTGTTAAAGGGATATCATTGTTGATAAACAGCAGCGCTCCCGAGATAACGCCCGTATCATAACCGTAAAGCAGCCCCCCTAAAGCGCCGAAAAAGTAGATCATATATTTCCTTGTGTTTGTCTTCACAAATGTTCCTCCTCAGTCTTTGAGCCAATGAGTATGTACTATGTAACAAAGTTAATAGATTAGTACCCTTCTCCTAATCAATTTGAAACATTTGTTTGAAAAAAGATTGATTTCACAAAAGGAAATTCAAAGCCAAAACGAGGGGTATTGGCGGTTTTTACGCAAGTTATTGATCACGAGAGCGATGATCACGATGATGGCAGACCCAATGAAAACGGGAAACAGTAAATAACTCTAAGCATACGCCCCTTGAATGACCACAATGGGATCTGCGCCGGCAGGAGGGTGAGTGGTTTTGGTCAGCATCATGAAAAAGATGGCAAGCCCTGTCCCCAATGCAAAAATCCAGGGATGAGCTCCGAATATATGAAGGACAGCCAGTCCTGTAAGTGCAGAGATAAAATGCCCGCCAATCACATTTCTCGGCTGTGATAAAGGTGCATTCCAAGCGCTGAATACCAGCACGCAGCTCGCTCCAAAAGGGGCCATTAACCATGGGCTTGATGTATAAGAGGTCAATACTGCAAGCGCCAGAATGGTGATGAATCCTCCTAAAAAGCCTGTGACGGCGTCCTTTCCATTTACCTGTAAAGGTGTTTTTCCTTTTCCTTGCATTTTCAAAAAGAAGTTGTTTTCCAAATTTATCCCTCCCAGTATGTATAGGATAATAGCTATAAACTAACCTGTCAATTTTATTTTTAATGGTTAGTTTCAACTTCGATAAAAAAACCGTTCTCTGGGGAACGGTTTTTTACTCATTATTGATTTTTTTTATGATGGCGTGAGACTTTTTGTCTGTTGCCGCATATCTTCATGGAGCACCATTTTCGCCTTCCTGTTTTATCAAGAAAAAGCAAAATGCACTTTTCGTTTGCGCACCGTTTCAGCTGTTGGATTTCTTTTGTATGAATCAGCCATAAGGCATCGTAAGCGATAAGTGATAAAATAGAATCATCTGGTTTTCCATTCGGAATGCGGGCAAGTTTGTCATCTAAGATTTGATAAGAAAAAGGAGCGGCGGCGATTTGATCTTGCAGGAAAGCGATAAAAGCTAGAGAAGGTTTACTGCCTTCGGCGATACTCTCAAAATGTTTTCTCAGCTCAGCGCGGAATTGATGAATCCGTTGCAATTGTTCTTGGACTTGCTGCAGCGTAAAAGACCTGAGAAAAGGAGCAGTTTCTCCCATTATTTCAAACCATGCCATCAGATCTTTTTCTGACTGGATGAGATCGTGCCGTTTATCATAGCTTATGATTTCAGTATTAACGAGATCGAGAGAAAGGTTTTGTGTGATAAGAGGGAATTGAGCATTTGCCATTGTAATCATTCCTTTCAAAATCATTGTAAGCGCCAAAACCTTTTTCACGCAAGGATATGAGTAAAAGGAGGCTTTTTCCCATTTTATCTGTCAGGCAGTCTGCTGATCATTAGGGATGGTGCTCCTCCCATTACCGGAAACAGCCGTTTCTGTACCTGCATTTCAAAAAACATCATAAAAAACCTTACTCGCCCGGAGTAAGGTTCTGATTAAGACATTTTTATTCTTCACCCTCGTTGACGAAAACCAAGGCGGAGAATCCTTTTTTCTTATCAAATTGCAATTCAACGACGGTAACGTCTGGATTGAAGTTGTGGTATTCCTCTAAGAACTGAATAATGCCTTCTGAAATGTCATCTGACTCAAGCTGCTTGTGATGCAGGCCATATTTGGCTTCAGCGAAGAATCCTGTACGCTTGTTGTAAGACAGCTCTTTTACTTCAACGTCCTCAGGGTAAATCTCTTCACCATTAGAAATATACACACAAATCCCGTCTACAATTTCTTGCTCATTTAATACTAACTTCATTACCTAAAAGCTCCTTCTGTACGTCTTCGGTGTTTTAAATGCGCGAATCAGTGCAATGACAATGATTAAAATAATGATCAAAGCGATGACATCAACGATCCAGGCAATGGGTGAAGCGCCATAAGAAACATAGCCTGGGCCTCCGACTGGATGATAGGTGTAACCCCAAGGGTGCATCATGCTGATCATGAACATGCTCATTGTGAATCCGCTATAGTAGCCAAACCATCCTGATGGCGAGAATCCTGCATTGTAATAATGATTCACTGAAACATAACGTCCGCCAACATAAGCTTTAGATGTTTTTCCGCTGTATGTCTTTCCGCTTACTTTTGATGTGGCGCCGGAAAACGTGCCTGACGATTTTTTAGAGCTTGATGAGCTTGTCTTTTCGGAAGATTTCTTTTTCAGCGAAATCGATGATGATGAATCATCAGACGTTTTGGACTTTTTGCTTGAAGAGCTTGATCCTGAACTGTAGCTTGATTTCGGGCTGGATTTATAGCTTCCGCTGTATGACGAGCTTGAACTTCGGCTGCTGTGACTGGATGATGAGCGGCCGCTAAAACTTTTTGCATGAGAAATGGCTGATGGCAGCAGTACACCTAAAGCAACGGTTACTGCAACTAAGGCTTTAACATATTTCAGTTTCATTCTGTTTCCTCCATAGACCGCCGAAACGGCCCGTTATTTCTGGTTTGAATCATATCAATCTTTCATATCATGTTTAGCTTTTTCAATCACTTTCTTTCTGAGATAAACTACCTTTATTTTATCGGATTCATGCCTCTTTTTGTAAGTGTTGCATCAAAATCAAACCAATTTATGGGCAAAAAAACAGCCTTCTCCATGGAGAAGGCTGTTTTTTTCTTATGCGAACAGCTTATCAATAAACGAAATATCCTCTTGAGAAAGCGTTACATCGGCTGTTTTGATGTTATCAATCAGCTGATCGGCACGTTTTGCTCCAGGGATTAAAATATCAATTTCCGGTCTTGCCAAATACCAAGCCAATACGATGTGAGGGATGTCCACGTTGTGCTTTTCAGCAATCGGCGCCAGTTTGTTGACCTTTCTGATATTTTCTTTGAAACGCTCGCCTTTGAAGTGTTCCTGTTCGTTTCGCAGGTCTCCTTCAGGGAACGTCGTATCTTCCGTATATTTTCCGGCCAGTAATCCTGATACAAGCGGGAAGTAAGGGATGAATGAAATATTGTGTTCCTTCGTATACGGGAAGAAGGTTGTTTCCGCTTCACGGTTTAACAGGTTGTATTCACCTTGGAGCACATCGACCAAACCGTCTCTGTTGGCTTCCTTCAGCTGTTCCAGAGAGAAATTGGAGACACCGATGGAACGGATTTTTCCGGCTTGCTTCATTTCATTCAGTGCGTTAACCGCTTCATCCTTCGGCGTATGTTCATCCGGAAAGTGAATGTAGAACAGATCGATATAATCGGTATTCAAACGTTTCAGGCTTTCATCAACTGATTTTTTCAGAAACTCAGGCGAATTATCAAAAACAAAGTCATTTCCTTCTTTTCTGTGCGCGGCTTTTGTGGCGATGACGACATCTTCGCGATTGAACTCGCGCAGCACTTCACCAATTAGCTCTTCCGAACGGCCGATGCCATAAATATAAGCGGTGTCTAACATGGTCACGCCATTACGAATGGCCTCGCGAACCAATTCTTTTCCGGTTTCTTCATTCAGATTCGGGTAGAGGTTATGTCCTCCTACAGCATTTGTTCCTAATCCGATAGGGAATACCTGCAAGTCTGATTTTCCGAGCGTTGCTTTTTTCATGATCTACCTCCTGGAATAAAATTGATGAAAGACTCTCAACACTATTGTAAACGTTAGGCCAGATGAATGCCGATTTGGTGCTCATGGCAGTACTGCGTGTACTCGTCATCTAACGGCTGAGATGTCACAATACAGTGCAGTCTGTCAAAGGGCGCATAGGTCAGCAGCGTTGATTTTCCGAATTTTGAATGGTCGGCCAATAAATACACTTCTTTCGCTTTTTCAGAAATCCTCTTTTTAATGTCATACTCGAGCAGATCCGAATTGGTCAGTCCGTGTGTCAGTGTTGTTCCGGTTGCAGACATAAAGGCTTTATTGATATTGTACTTCTCCAAAGTGCCCGGATCATCCATGCCGACAAAGGAGCGTGTTTTTCTTTTATAATTGTTTCCGATAATGATTAGGTTGATATTCTTCATAGCCGATGCCGCATTGATAATGTCCAAGCTGTTGGTTAAAATGGTGACATTTTTGTTCGGATCAAGCGTATCGAGAATCGACTTGGTTGTTGTTCCTGAGTCAATGAAGATTAAGTCATGGTCTTCAATAAACCGGGAAGCATAATGGGCAATTTTTGTTTTCTCATCTTGGTGCTGGATGGTGCGATTCTCAAAAGGAACAAGTGCGGTTTTCTCAATTGATGTTACGCCGCCGTATACTTTTTCGATCGCACCTTTTTCCGTCAGCTTGTTGATATCGCGTCTGACTGTGTTTTTTGAGACATTGAAAACCTGGCACAGCTCATCTAAGGAAACAGTGCCATGCGATAAAATGTACTCCTCCATTTCCTGTATCCGCATCAGTTTCATACAAAAAACTCCTTCTTGAATCTTAAAGTAATGTAAATATATAATAAAAACCAAAAGTTAATCAATAGTTGCTTAAAAAATGATAACATTGGTATGTATCTTTTGCAAGATTCGCCGGACTTCCAGGCGGTCTCTTGCATTACTGAAAGATTAGTATAATAAAAATAATGAAAAAATTTAGTGTTTGTGATTGACTTATGGGTATTATACGATTAGAATATAACCAAGAAATGACCAAGAAGTAACCTGTTGTGTGTGATTTCAGTGATGATATGGTTGCTTACAAAAAGTGTATCTAACCATTGATTTTTTTTGTTTTTTTGAAAGCGTTTAATTGTAATCTTATGAATCTATCCTGAACCATCCATACAAGTGTATGTGTTTACTAATGAAGGAGGCAATAAGAATGGCAGAAATCAGAAAATTAAAAAACTATATCAACGGTGAATGGGTTGAAAGCAAAACGGATCAATATGAAGACGTTATCAATCCGGCTACGAAAGAAGTGCTGTGCCAAGTGCCGATTTCTACAAAAGAAGATATTGATTACGCGGCTCAAACAGCGGGTGAGGCATTTAAAACATGGTCGAAAGTGGCGGTTCCGCGCCGTGCGAGAATTCTATTTAACTTCCAGCAGCTGCTGTCTCAGCATAAAGAAGAACTTGCTCATCTGATTACCATCGAAAACGGCAAAAACACAAAAGAAGCTCTGGGAGAAGTGGGACGCGGGATTGAAAACGTTGAGTTCGCAGCCGGCGCGCCTTCTCTGATGATGGGTGACTCACTTGCTTCTATTGCGACGGATGTGGAAGCGGCCAACTACCGCTACCCAATTGGAGTTGTCGGCGGAATCGCACCATTTAACTTCCCGATGATGGTTCCTTGCTGGATGTTCCCAATGGCCATTGCACTCGGCAACACATTTATTTTAAAGCCGTCTGAGCGTACGCCGCTGTTAACGGAGAAATTGGTTGAGCTTTTTGAAAAAGCGGGCCTTCCAAAAGGTGTTTTCAACGTCGTATACGGTGCGCATGACGTTGTGAATGGCATCCTCGAGCATCCTGAAATTAAAGCGATTTCATTCGTAGGCTCAAAGCCGGTCGGTGAATACGTCTACAAAAAAGGAAGCGAAAACTTAAAACGTGTTCAATCTCTGACAGGCGCGAAAAACCACACGATTGTCCTGAATGACGCGAATCTCGAAGACACGATCACAAACATCATCGGAGCAGCCTTCGGTTCAGCCGGAGAACGCTGCATGGCTTGTGCGGTTGTGACAGTTGAAGAAGGTATCGCTGATGAATTCATGGCGAAGCTTCAAGAAAAAGCCGCTGAGATTAAAATCGGAAACGGCCTTGATGACGGCGTATTCTTGGGACCGGTTATTCGTGAGGACAACAAGAAACGCACGCTCAGCTACATTGAAAAAGGGCTGGAAGAAGGCGCGAGACTCGTTTGTGACGGACGTGAAAATGTGTCTGACGACGGCTACTTTGTCGGCCCGACAATCTTCGATAATGTCACAACAGAGATGACGATCTGGAAAGACGAAATCTTTGCTCCTGTCCTATCCGTCATTCGTGTGAAAAACCTGAAAGAAGCCATTGAGATTGCCAACAAGTCTGAATTTGCGAATGGCGCCTGCCTGTTCACATCCAATTCGAATGCCATCCGCTACTTCCGTGAAAATATTGACGCTGGAATGCTCGGCATCAACCTGGGTGTGCCGGCACCGATGGCGTTCTTTCCATTCTCCGGCTGGAAGTCTTCATTCTTCGGAACGCTGCACGCGAACGGTAAGGACAGCGTTGACTTCTACACGCGTAAAAAAGTAGTGACAGCAAGATACCCGGCACCTGATTTCAACTAAACGACGAACAGCCGAACGGCGTGTCTCTGCGCTGTTCGGACTCATTCTTACCATAGAAAGAGGAGGGCTTAACCATGAGTCATTTGTTGCGTAAGCCGCAGTCGAATGAAGTATCAAAAGGCGTCAAACTTGTGCATGAAGTAACGAAATCAAACTCAGATCTTACCTATGTAGAGTTTAAAGTGTTAGAACTCGCATCCGGTTCAAGCTATACAGAAGAATTGAAAAAACAAGAAATCTGCATTGTGGCAGTGACGGGAAAAATCACAGTGACGGATCATGAATCTACGTTTGAACATATCGGTACGCGTGAAAGCGTATTTGAGAGAAAACCGACAGACAGCGTCTATATCTCCAATGACCTTGCCTTTGAGATTACGGCAGAGAGTGATGCGAGAGTGGCGCTTTGCTATTCGCCATCAGAGAAACAGCTTCCGACAAAGCTGATCAAGGCGGAAGACAACGGGATTGAACATCGCGGAAAGTTTTCCAACAAACGGACCGTTCACAACATTCTTCCGGATTCAGATCCTTCCGCTAACAGCCTCTTAGTGGTTGAAGTTTATACAGACAGCGGAAACTGGTCCAGCTACCCGCCTCATAAACACGATCAAGACAACCTGCCGGAGGAGTCCTTCTTGGAAGAAACCTACTACCATGAATTAGATCCGGGCCAAGGCTTTGTATTTCAGCGCGTTTACACAGATGACCGCTCCATTGACGAGACAATGACTGTAGAAAATGAAAACGTTGTCATCGTTCCTGCGGGATATCACCCGGTAGGTGTGCCGGACGGATATACGTCCTACTATTTAAATGTCATGGCAGGACCGACACGAAAATGGAAGTTTCATAATGATCCGGCTCATGAGTGGATTTTAGAACGCTAACAAGTGAGGAGTGGCTGTTTACGATGAAGTATACATTCAACGAAGAGAAGGACTTTGATATTGTTGCCATCGGCCGGGCGTGTATTGATTTGAACGCGGTTGAATACAATCGCCCAATGGAAGAAACGATGACATTTTCGAAATACGTTGGCGGCTCGCCTGCGAATATCGCGATCGGCAGCTCAAAGCTCGGCTTAAAAGCGGGCTTTATCGGCAAAATTCCAGATGACCAGCATGGCAGATTCATAGAGTCCTATATGAGAAAAACCGGCGTAGACACAACGCAAATGGTCGTTGATAAGGAAGGGCATAAAGCCGGTCTCGCATTTACTGAAATTCTGAGTCCGGAAGAATGCAGCATCTTAATGTACCGCGATGACGTGGCCGATCTTTATCTTGAGCCTTCAGAGGTAAGCGAGGACTACATTGCAAATGCGAAAATGCTGCTCGTTTCCGGGACAGCGCTCGCTAAAAGCCCGTCACGGGAAGCGGTGTTAAAAGCCGTTCAATATGCGAAAAATCACCAGGTAAAAGTCGTGTTCGAACTGGATTATCGCCCATATACATGGCAGTCAGCCGATGAAACAGCTGTTTACTATTCTTTGGTCGCTGAGCAGTCCGATATTGTCATCGGAACACGGGATGAATTCGATGTCATGGAAAACCGCACAGGCGGCAGCAATGAAGAGTCTGTCGATTATTTATTTGACCATTCAGCCGACCTCGTCGTCATCAAGCATGGCGTAGAAGGCTCGTACGCATACAGCAAATCCGGCGAAGTCTTCCGCGCCCAAGCGTACAAGACAAAAGTGCTGAAAACCTTCGGAGCCGGTGACTCATATGCTTCGGCCTTTATCTACGGACTTGTCAGCGGCAAAGACATTGAAACGGCATTGAAGTACGGAAGCGCCTCAGCCTCCATTGTTGTCAGCAAGCATAGCTCATCGGAAGCCATGCCGACGGCGGATGAAATCGCTCAGCTTATTGAAGCACAGTCATAATTGAAAAAGATCGAGTAAAGGTGGGATCGTTTGTGGGTAAGAAAATTCGCTTAACAACAGCACAAGCGCTGATTAAATTCTTAAACCAGCAGTACATCCATGTTGATGGCAAGGAAGAGCCTTTCGTAGAAGGGATTTTCACGATTTTCGGTCACGGAAATGTTTTAGGGATTGGGCAGGCGCTTGAGCAGGATGCTGGCCATTTAAAAGTGTACCAAGGGAAAAATGAACAGGGAATGGCGCATGCCGCAATGGCGTACAGCAAGCAAATGCTGAGAAGAAAAATTTACGCGGTCTCAACATCTGTCGGACCGGGAGCGGCCAACTTAGTGGCGGCAGCCGGCACTGCATTGGCAAATAATATTCCTGTTCTCTTCATTCCGGCAGATACATTTGCGACAAGACAGCCCGACCCTGTACTGCAGCAAATGGAGCAAGAGTACAGTGCGGCGGTTACAACAAACGATGCATTGAAGCCTGTATCGAGATACTGGGATCGCGTTACACGCCCTGAGCAGCTGATGAGCAGCTTGCTTCGCGCTTTTGAAGTCATGACTGATCCGGCAAAAGCGGGTCCGGCGACCATTTGCATTTCTCAGGATGTGGAAGGCGAAGCGTACGATTTCGATGAAAGTTTCTTCGTCAAACGGGTTCACTATATTGATCGCATGCAGCCGAGCGAGCGTGAACTTCAAGGTGCGGCGGAGCTGATTAAAGCCAGCAAAAACCCTGTGATCCTCGTAGGCGGAGGCGCGAAATATTCCGGTGCGCGCGATGAATTAATCGCCATTTCTGAGGCCTATGACATTCCGCTGGTTGAAACACAGGCAGGCAAATCGACAGTGGAAGCTGATTTTCCGAACAACTTGGGCGGAATGGGCATCACAGGAACACTCGCGGCAAATAAGGCGTCCCGCCAGGCTGATTTGATTATCGGTATCGGTACAAGATATACGGATTTTGCGACATCCTCTAAGACTGCTTTTGATTTTGATAAAGCAAAGTTTCTGAACATCAATGTCAGCCGAATGCAGGCGTATAAACTCGATGCGTTCCAAGTGGTAGCGGATGCGAAAGTGACGCTTGGCAAACTGCGCGGCCTGCTTGAAGGCTATAAGAGTGAATTTGGCTCAACGATTCAAGAGCTGAAGGACGAATGGCTCGCTGAACGCGACCGCCTCAGCAAAGTGACATTTAAGCGGGAAGAATTTGATCCGGAAATCAAACATCATTTCTCTCAAGAGATTCTAAACGAGTACGCTGACGCGTTGAATACCGAGCTTCCGCAAACAACGGCATTGCTGACGATTAACGAGACCATTCCTGAAGACAGTGTGATTATCTGTTCGGCAGGCTCTCTTCCGGGAGATTTGCAGCGTTTGTGGCACTCCAATGTCCCGAATACGTATCACCTGGAGTACGGATATTCCTGCATGGGCTATGAAGTGTCCGGCACACTGGGGCTTAAATTGGCTCACCCAGACAGAGAAGTGTATACGATTGTCGGAGACGGCAGCTTCCTGATGCTTCATTCCGAACTGATCACAGCGATTCAGTATAACAAGAAGATCAATGTGCTGCTTTTTGACAACTCAGGATTCGGATGTATCAACAACCTGCAAATGGACCACGGAAGCGGCAGCTACTACTGTGAGTTCCGCACAGATGACAACCAAATCTTGAATGTCGATTACGCGAAAGTCGCTGAGGGTTATGGCGCGAAAACGTACCGTGCTAACACAGTAGAAGAGTTAAAAGCGGCGTTAGAGGATGCGAAGAAACAAGACGTATCAACGTTGATTGAAATGAAAGTGCTGCCAAAAACAATGACTGACGGCTATGACAGCTGGTGGCATGTCGGAGTGGCTGAAGTATCTGAACAAGAAAGCGTTCAAAAAGCATATGAAGCAAAAGAGAAAATGCTTGAATCTGCAAAGCAGTATTAGAGGGGAGGCATCATGATGGGCAAACATGAAATCCTGTGGGGGATCGCTCCCATTGGGTGGCGGAATGATGATATGCCTGAAATCGGAGCGGGAAATACACTTCAGCATTTGTTAAGTGATATAGTTGTCGCGCGTTTTCAAGGTACGGAAGTCGGGGGCTTTTTCCCCGAGCCTTCCATTCTTAATAAAGAGCTTAAGCTTCGGAATTTACGCATTGCGGGAAAATGGTTCAGCAGTTTTATTTTGCGTGACGGACTTGGTGAAGCGGCGAAGGCATTTACCCTGCATTGTGAGTATTTGCAGCAAGTCAATGCGGATGTCGCAGTTGTCTCTGAACAAACCTACAGCGTGCAAAGTCTGGAGAAAAACGTGTTCACAGAGAAACCGCATTTTACTGATGAGGAATGGGAACGGCTTTGTGAAGGATTAAATCATTTTGGGAAAATTGCCGATCAGCATGGCTTAAAGCTGGTATATCATCACCATCTCGGCACCGGCGTCCAAACAGCGGCTGAAGTGGACCGCCTGATGGAGGGAACAGACCCTGCACATGTGCACCTCCTCTACGATACGGGTCATGCGTATATTTCTGACGGCAACTACATGGGCATGCTGAAAAAGCATATCGATCGCATTAAACATGTCCATTTTAAAGATGCCCGGCTGAATGTCATGGAAAAATGCAAACTCGAAGGGAAATCGTTTCAGCAAGCGTTTTTACAAGGCATGTTTACGGTTCCCGGTGACGGCTGCATTGATTTTAGAGACGTATATCAGCTGCTGTTAAAACACAATTATTCCGGATGGATTGTCATTGAAGCTGAACAGGACCCGGATGTCGCAAACCCGCTTGAGTATGCATTGATCGCGAGAAACTATATTGATGAGCAGTTGCTGGATCTGGCGTAATGGGGACTGGATATATGAGCAATACCAATGCAGATTCGGCCTTCAATAAACGGACAATCGCGGCAGCATTGGCTAACTATATTGATGCCGGTTCGATTGTGGCTGGATCTGCTGGTTTATCGTTATGGGTCAGTTATCTAAAGCTATCTGATACACAAATCGGGCTGCTCGGCGCGCTAAGCGCAAATGCAATTTCTGCCGCTGTCGGCGCCCTGCTTGGCGGGTATCTGGCTGATAAAGTCGGGCGGAAGGCTGTTTATACCAATAGCATGCTGGTTTATGCATTAGGGATTTGTTTGGTTCTGTTTGGGGTTAATTTCCCCATGTTGTTAAGCGGTTACATGATTATCGGTTTATCAGTGGGAGCTGACATTACTGCATCATGGACCATTATTGCAGAAAATGCGCCAAAGAAAAATCGAGCCCGCCATTGCGGCGTGGCACAAGTCGCCTGGGCCGCGGGCGCTGTCGTTGTGCTGCTTCTCTCCGTACTGGTCGGTGATTTAGGCCTCTTGGGGAATAAAATCGTATTTGCCCATCTGCTTGTCATTGCGCTGATTACGTACATCCTGAGAATCAGGCTTCCGGAGTCAGATGCGTGGCAGCAGAAAAACCAGCCCGCAGACATACAAACAGAGAAGCCGGCCGTACTGAACAAAACATCGTATTTTGATTTGCTCAAGCCAATGTATCTAAAAAGCATACTGTTTTTGATGGGTGTGTACTTGGTTTGGAATTTAGCCGCCGGTGTGATGGGCTTCTTTATGCCATACATTTATCAGCAGGTCGGCGGTGTATCTGCCAACATGGCAAACCTTTTGCAAATGGGACTGTTTATCTTCACAGGGTTGGGGGTCGCTTTCATCTTCATGCCCTTTGCCGACAAATATAGAAAAACCGTATTTGGAATCGCCGCTTTTATGGCGGTGATCGGATGGACGCTGTTTCTGATGCCGGTTCAAGGCATGCCTATTCTGCTCCTGTTTATTGTCGTGATCGGCATCAATAACGGAGCCGGGCAGCAAGCCAACTATCAGTTATGGGCCAGTGAAATCTTTCCTACGCAATATCGTGCTTCCGCACAAGGACTAATGTTTTTCCTCGTACGTATTTCAATAGGGATTTGGAGTCTGTTTGTCCCAATGATTATAACCAATTTCGGCATTGGAACGATGGCTGCAATTCTCCTCGGATGTGTGACGGCCAGTATGATCATCGGGCTTCTCTTCGCGCCGAATACGTCTGGCAAGTCGCTTGAACAAATTCAAGAGGAACTCTACGGATCTCCTCAGAGCCAAGTAAAGCAAGGAACAGAAAGCAAAATGATGTAAACAACAGAAGGAGTGGCTGTCAATGAGTTTACGTATTGGCGTAATTGGAACTGGAGCAATCGGAAAAGAACATATTAACCGCATCACAAACAAACTGTCCGGCGCAGAAATTGTAGCTGTAACGGATGTGAATCAAGAAGCCGCACAGAATGTCGTCGAGCACTACCAATTAAACGCAGCAGTATATCCTGATGATGACAGCCTTCTGGCAGATGAAAATGTAGACGCTGTCCTAGTGACAAGCTGGGGGCCTGCGCATGAATCGAGTGTGCTGAAAGCCATTAAAGCCCAGAAATATGTGTTCTGTGAAAAGCCGCTTGCGACAACTGCTGAAGGATGCATGCGCATCGTCGAAGAGGAAATGAAAACGGGGAAACGCCTCGTTCAAGTCGGCTTTATGCGCCGTTATGACAGCGGTTACGTACAGCTGAAAGAGGCGCTCGACAACAATGTCATCGGCGAGCCGCTCATGATTCACTGCGCGCACCGCAACCCGACTGTGGGAGACAACTACACAACGGATATGGCCGTAGTCGACACGCTTGTTCATGAAATTGATGTGCTGCACTGGCTCGTCAATGATGACTACGAGTCCGTTCAAGTCATCTATCCGAAAAAATCAAAAAATGCCCTGCCGCACTTAAAAGATCCGCAAATCGTAGTCATTGAAACAAAAGGCGGTATCGTCATCAATGCTGAAATCTATGTGAACTGTAAATACGGCTATGACATTCAATGTGAAATCGTCGGAGAAGACGGCATCATCAAGCTTCCTGAACCATCAAGCATCAGCATGAGAAAAGAAGGCAAATTCAGCACAAATATTCTGATGGATTGGCAGAGACGCTTTGTGGATGCGTACGATGTGGAAATCCAAGACTTCATTGATTCGATCCAGAAAAAAGGCGAAGTCAGCGGGCCGACGGCTTGGGACGGCTATATTGCTGCCGTTACGACTGACGCGTGTGTAAAGGCCCAGGAATCTGGACAAAAAGAAAAGGTTGATTTGAAGGAAAAACCGGAATTCTATCAATCCTTTACAACAGTGGAAAACTAGGAATATGGAGGAGTGAAAAAAATGAAATTAGCATTGGATCCATCGATGTATCGAGATGATTTAACGTTGGAGGAAATGGTCTATAAAACGGCGGAGCTTGGCTATGAATATATTGAACTTTCCCCGCGCGAGGATTTTTGTCCATTCTATAAATATCCTAAAGTCGATTCAGCAAAGATCAAACAATTAAAGCGGCTTTTAAGGGATACAGGTGTTAAGCTTTCATCACTCCTTCCGCTTTACCATTGGGCGGGTCCTGAAGAAGACCGCCGCCAGGCTGCGGTGCGCAACTGGAAAAGGGCAATCGAAATTGCGGTTGAACTTGAAGTGGATTTGATGAACAGTGAATTCAGCGGTTCAAAATATGATCCTTTAACAAGCGAAGAAAAATTTATCAAATCCATGGATGAACTTCTGCCAGTCTTTGAAAAAGAAGGCATTAAACTCAATCTTCAAGCCCATCCGTACGATTTTATCGAAACGCACAAAGGTGCGATGGATATGATCCGCGCGCTCGACAAGGACTGGATCAACCTTGTCTACTCGACTGCGCATACGTTCTTCTACGATGACGGAAAAGGCGATATCGCGACAATGTTTGACGAAGCCGGAGACCGTCTCACACATGTTTTATTTGCAGATACCTTTAATCATAAAGCGGCTCACGGCCTGCGCTACATCGTCAATCCGCCTGACGCGAAAGTAACGGTTCACCAGCATTTGGACATTGGTCAAGGTGAGGTTGATTTTGATACGATTTTCAGAAAGCTGAGAGAGATGAAGTTCGACGGAATTGCGACGAATGCCGTGTTTGCTTGGGTCGACGAAAGAGCGGATGAATCAAGCCGATTTATGCTTAAAAAAATGAAAGAAGAATTAGGTCTGGCATAAGCTGAGCATGGAGTTCGGCGGGATATGGCGAACAGCCTTCCTGCCGAACTCCCTTCATATCTAAAACGCAGATGGGGGAGTCTGACATGAAACTGTGTTTCAATGAAGCAACAACATTGGAAAACTCAAATCTTAAACAGGATTTAGAGCTATGTGAAAAGCATGGCTATGATTATATTGAAATCCGCACAATGGATAAGCTGCCCGAGTACTTAAAAGACCATTCATTGGCCGATCTTGCGGAATACTTTCAAACCCATCACATTAAACCGCTTGCCTTAAACGCACTCGTTTTCTTCAATAACCGTGATGAAAAGGGCTATCAGGAGGTCATTGCTGAATTTAAGGGCATGATGGAAACCTGCAAAACCCTCGGTGTGAAATATGTGGTGGCCGTTCCGCTTGTGACGGAGCAGAAAATCTTAAAAGAAGAGATCAAAAAGAGCTGTGTAGAGGTGCTGACTGAGCTTTCTGATATCGCCGAACCGTACGGCGTAAAAATCGCCCTTGAGTTTGTCGGCCATCCGCAATGTACAGTCAATACATTTGAACAGGCGTATGACATCATCAATACTGTCAGCCGCGACAATGTCGGGCTTGTCTTTGACAGCTTCCATTTCCATGCGATGGGATCCAATATTGAAAGCTTAAAGCAGGCGGACGGGAAGAAAATCTTTATTTATCATATTGACGATACGGAAGATTTCCCAATCGGCTTTTTAACGGATGAAGATCGCCTATGGCCCGGCCAAGGGGCGATTGACTTGGATGCCCACTTATCAGCCCTCAAGGAAATCGGCTTCTCTGATGTGGTATCCGTTGAGCTGTTCCGGCCTGAATACTATAAGCTAAGTGCTGAGGAAGCCATTCAAACAGCGAAAAAAACAACGGTTGATGTCGTATCGAAATACTTCAACATGTAACGGATAAAGGAGGGGTGAACATGGCTTTTGTATCGATGAAAGAGCTTCTTGAAGATGCAAAGCGGGAGCAATATGCGATTGGCCAGTTTAATATCAACGGCCTGCAGTGGACGAAGGCGATTTTGCAAGCGGCGCAAAAGGAGCAATCACCAGTCATCGCCGCGGCTTCCGATCGCCTTGTCGACTATTTAGGCGGATTTAAAACGATTGCCGCCATGGTCGGCGCGTTAATGGAGGAAATGGCGATTACCGTTCCCGTGGTGCTTCATCTTGATCACGGAAGCAGTGCGGAACGCTGCAGACAGGCCATTGATGCCGGATTCAGCTCAGTGATGATTGACGGCTCTCATCAGCCGATTGACGAGAATATCGCGATGACAAAAGAAGTCACCGATTATGCCGCAAAGCACGGCGTGTCAGTAGAAGCCGAAGTCGGCACGGTCGGAGGAATGGAAGACGGGCTGGTCGGCGGGGTCCGCTATGCCGATATCACGGAATGTGAGCGGATCGTCAAAGAAACCAATATCGACGCGCTAGCCGCTGCCCTCGGCTCTGTACACGGCAAATATCAGGGTGAGCCGAATCTCGGATTTAAGGAAATGGAGGCTATCTCCCGCATGACTGATATTCCCCTCGTTCTTCACGGGGCATCCGGGATTCCGCGGGATCAGATCAAAAAAGCCATCACGCTCGGCCACGCGAAGGTCAATATCAATACGGAATGTATGGTAGCCTGGACAAACGAAACACGCCGCATGTTTCAGGAAAACAGCGATCTGTACGAACCGCGCGGCTATATGACACCCGGCATTGGAGCCGTGGAAGAGACAGTGCGAAGCAAAATGAGAGAGTTCGGATCAGCCGGTAAAGCAGCTAAGCAGCAGGTCGGCTGAAGAGACCTGAAACCGCCGAGATGGCGGTTTTTTTGTGCGGTGTTGCGTCCGTACCCCCGAAACGATTATGATGATGGCAGCAGTGTAAGAAACGGGAGTGGTTCAGTTTGAATAAAATCATGATTGTAGAAGACAGTGAAGACATTCGCGGACTATTGCAGAATTATCTTGAAAAATACGGATACCAAACCGTGGTCACCGCGGATTTCACTGCTGTTCTTGATGTTTTTTTGCGGGAAAAGCCCGATGTGGTGCTGCTTGATATCAACCTGCCGTCCTATGACGGCTATTATTGGTGCCGCCAGATCCGCCAGCACTCCACAAGTCCGATCATTTTCATTTCAGCCAGAAGCGGGGAAATGGATCAGGTGATGGCGATTGAAAACGGCGGAGACGATTATATCGAAAAACCGTTTTCTTATGATATTGTGCTGGCAAAAATCAAAAGCCAGATCCGCAGGGCATACGGAGAGTACGCCGCAAAACAGGGGGAGAAAGTGGTTGAATATGCCGGCGTGCAGCTCTTTGTGGAACGGTTTGAACTGCGCTTTCATGACGAAAAAAGCGAGCTTTCTAAAAAAGAAAGTAAGCTTTTGGAAGTGCTGCTGGAGCGGGGAGAAAAGGTGACGGGAAGAGACCGGCTCATGGAAAAAACGTGGGACACCGACATTTTCGTCGATGATAATACACTTAACGTGTATATCACGCGGCTCAGAAAAAAACTGCGGGAGCTGAATGCGCCTGTTTCGATTGAATCGGTGCGGGGCGAAGGCTACCAGCTGAGGGCGCTGTCATGAAGCTGTTTCTCCGGTCTCATGCAGTGCTGATTCTGCTTTTTCTCCTTCAAGGGCTGTTTGTCTTCTTTTATTACTGGTTTGCGGGTCTTCATTCTTTTTCTCACTTGTTTTACATATTGGGCGTGCAGCTTCTTATTTTGGCGGGTTATCTTGCCTATCGCTGGTACAAAGACCGCGGCGTGTATCATTGGCTCAGTTCAGGACAGGAAGGGACGGACATCCCGTATCTCGGTTCTTCAGTGTTTTGTTCAGAGCTGTATGAAAAGCAGATGGAGCTGATCCGGCTGCAGCACCAGAAGCTCCATGAGACCGAAGCCAAGCTTGACGCGCGCGTGACGTATATGAATCAATGGGTGCACCAAGTAAAGACGCCGCTGTCGGTCATTAATTTAATCATTCAGGAAGAGGATGAGCCCGTTTTTGAACAAATCAAAAAAGAAGTCCGGCAGATTGAATTCGGGCTGGAGACGCTTCTTTATTCTTCAAGGCTCGACCTGTTTGAACGGGATTTTAAAATCGAAGCGGTTTCCCTGTCCGAGCTTCTCCAATCAGTCATTCAAAGCTATAAACGATTTTTTATTCAATACCGCGTTTATCCGAAAATGAACATTTGCGATGATCATAAGATTTACACCGATGCAAAATGGCTCAAATTTGCGATCGGCCAAGTGGTCACAAATGCGGTCAAGTATTCAGCGGGCAAGAGTGACAGACTTGAGCTGAATGTCTCCCGCGATGAAGACAGGACGGTGCTTGAAGTCAAAGATTACGGTGTCGGCATTCCTTCCCAAGACATCAAGCGGGTGTTTGACCCTTATTATACCGGTGAAAACGGACGGCGTTTCCAAGAATCTACGGGAATCGGCCTCCATCTCGTCAAAGAAATTACGGACAAGCTCAATCATACGGTGGTCATCAGCTCGTCTCCCGGTAAAGGGACATCGGTTCGATTTTCATTTCTTACAAAAATGTAAGGCTTCGTTAAGAAAACAACATAGCCCGTTTTGTTTCCCCTTGATAACATGGATTTACGTCAAGGGGATTTTTATGTTAAATGCCCCGGCACTACATGAAAGCAGCCCAGACCAACAAGAATAAAACCATAAGGAGGATTTTCATGGCGAATATGCTTGAAGTCAAACATATAAATAAAACCTATAAAGGACAAGTGTCCTATCAAGCCTTAAAGCAAATTTCATTTTCTATAGAAGAAGGTGGGTTCACGGCGGTGATGGGACCGTCCGGCTCCGGAAAAACAACCCTTTTGAATATCATTTCAACGATCGACCGTCCGGATTCAGGCGATATCCTGATTCACGGAGAAAACCCGCACCGGCTGAAGCGGACAAAGCTCGCTCATTTCCGCCGCAAGCAGCTCGGATTTGTGTTTCAGGATTTCAACCTTCTGGACACGCTGACGATCGGTGAAAATATTATGCTGCCGTTAACGCTTGAAAAAGAAGCGCCGTCTGTAATGGAAGAAAAACTGCAAGGCATCGCGGCAAAGCTCGGAATCGAAGACCTGCTCAACAAACGGACGTTTGAAGTGTCCGGAGGCCAGCGCCAGCGGGCCGCCATCGCAAGAGCGGTCATTCATAAGCCGTCACTCATCCTGGCCGATGAACCGACGGGAAACCTTGATTCCAAAGCGTCAAAAGACGTCATGGAAACGATGCAGAGCCTGAATCAGGATGATCATGTCACGGCTTTGATGGTGACCCACGATCCTGTTGCGGCAAGCTACTGCCGCCGCGTCATCTTTATAAAAGACGGCGAACTGTTTAATGAGATTTACCGCGGGGAAAACCGCCAAGTATTTTATGAACAAATTCTTGATGTGCTGTCTATGCTGGGGGGAAACGCAAATGACCTTTCTTCAGTTCGCTTATAAAAACGTCACGAGAAACAAAAGGGCCTATCTTGCATTCTTTTTAAGCAGCGCCTTTTCCGTTTTGATTTTCTTTACCTTTGCGATGTTCCTGTTTCATCCGGCATTAAAGGAAGGCTACCTGAATAGCATCGCCAAAAAAGGCTTAACCGCTGCGGAATGGATGATCTTTGTTTTTTCTTTCTTATTTGTTCTGTATTCGGTTAATGCATTTTTGAAATCGAGAAATAAAGAATTCGGCATCCTGCTCATGCAGGGCATCACGCCGGGGCAGCTGAGAAAGCTCATTACTGCGGAAAATATGATCATCGGCGTCATGTCAATTGCAGCCGGCATTATCGGAGGATTCATTTTTTCAAAGACGTTCTTTACGGTCGGCGCTTATATTTTAGAAATGGACGCGCTGCCTTTGTATATGCCTTGGAAAGCGCTCGGTATTACGGCTGGCGGATTTCTGCTCTTATTTTTCCTTTTATCGCAGTTTACGATCCTTTTTGTCAGATCAAATACGGTTATCAAATTAATAAAGGGCACTGACAAGATTAAGCCGGAGCCAAAGCCGTCCGTGCTACTGTCCTTATTCGGCATCGCCTGTCTGTGCGGCGGGTACGGCATGGTCCTTAAAGGCAATGTCCACGGGACCGAACCGTTTATCATTTTACTGCTCACCGTTATCGGAACGTATTTCTTTTTCAGCCAAAGCAGCATCTGGATTCTGCGCGCGCTGAAGAAGTGGAAAACCTTTTATCTGCGCGGGAAAAATATCATTTGGGTTTCTGACCTTGTCTATCGTTTAAAAGACAACGCCCGCCTGTTCTTTATTGTCAGCATGATTTCCGCGGTTGCGTTTACGGCTACGGGCGTGCTCGTGATGTACAAATCGACCGTCGGGGCGGAAGAGTCCGCTTATGAGATGGAGTATATATCTTACAGCGGCAATCCAAAAGAACAGACGCATTTGAAAAAAATTGACCATGAACTGAAAACACACGGCTTTACGTATAAGAAAGACGAAATAGATGTTTCTTATGTTCGCTATCAGGAAGGAGAAACTGTTCCCCCTGTTTACATGATCAGCGAATCGGATGTATCAAAATACTTCCATGTCAAGCTGAACGGCCTGAAAAATGGTGAGGCTGTCTTTTTCCCGGGCACGTATGACCGCAATTTCAAAAACGAAGCGCCGGATCAGCTGAAGCTGCTGAACCAAAAAGGCAAGCCGTCTGACCAAAAACTGTCGGTAAAAGAAGTCAAAAAACCGCTGATTTCATTAAATGCCATCATCGCGGTGAACGATAAAACCTTTGATCAGCTCAAATCACTCGGTGATAAAGCGACATTATACGGCTACAGGTATGATCATTGGAAAGACAGTCTTGGGTTCAGCCAATCCTTGAAAAATGAGATTTACGGCAATTATATCGACGTGCATTCTGATTTTATGGCAAAAGCCGGGACTTACTATGATACGGTGCAGCTGCCGAGCTTAAGTTTATTCATCGGCCTGTTTATCGCGATCGTCTTCTTTATCGCGGCAGCAAGTTTCTTATATTTCAGGCTGTTCACCGATTTAGAAGAAGATCGGGAGCGTTACCGTTCGCTGGCCAAAATCGGTTTGAGTGAGCGTGAGATGTCACAAAGCGTGACGATACAATTGGCGATTCTCTTTTTCTTTCCATTTGTCATTGCTGTCATGCATACGCTGTTTGCCTTGAGAACATTGGCCGTGGATGGCTATTCCGTTGTAGCGGGACCGCTCAGTCTCACCATCGGAGGGTTTTTCCTTTTTCAGCTTCTGTTCTTCCTCGCGGTGCGGTCAAGCTATTTGAAAAAAATGAACAAGTAAGGGGAGTGCAAAGATGAAAAAAGCAATGGCAATCCTGGCCGTCTTGGCGGCTGCTGCCGTAGTATGCGGGCTTCTCTTTTTTCATAACGATGTTACAGACAGATTTAATCCGTTTATTCACCAGCAAGATGTCTATGTGCAGATTGATCGAGATGGCAAACATCTTAGCCCAGGCGGTACTGAGTATACATTAGACGGATATCATGCATCCGGAAAAAAAGAAGAAGTGACCTTTTTCGCCGGTAAAGACCTTCGGAAGAACGCGTATTTGAAGGTGAAGGCAAAAGGAAAGTATGTCGAGACTTGGGAAGAAGTCAGGTTTGAAGATATGCCGCACTCCGTACAGTCAGCATTAAAGTGAATCATAAAAAACGGCACAGTGTCATAACTGTGCCATTTTCTTTATTTTTTATTTTCTTCGGCCCGTTTGATCAGCATGTCGGTGATGATATCCACCTGTTTGCTGACAGAAATCGGATCGTACGGGTAGAACGTGTCAAAGTCATTGATAAACACGCGATTATGTTTCACAGCGTCTAGGTTTTTCCAAATGGAGGAGTCCTCCAGCTTGTCGAGTGTTTTGCTTTCGCCTTTCGGATTGTAGTCCGTAATGAACATATAATCTGCGGCATACTCAGGAATGACCTCTTGAGAGAGCTGTTTCATCTCGCCTTTTTTGATGACATCTTGTTCAATTTTTTCAGGCGCTTTTAACCCAAGCGCATTGTATACAGCTTGGCCGCCGCGTCCGCCATTGTCATTGAAGACCCAGAATTCGCCCTTGTCCGTGTTTTCATAAATGCCGAAGGTCGCATCTTTGTCGATGACGCCGGCTATTTTCTTTTTGGCTGCTTCCGCTTTTTTGTTAAAGTCAGCCATAAATGCTTTTGCTTTATCCTTGGCACCCGCAATATCTCCGAACATTGCAACGGTATCTTCGACGTTTTTCGCGGTGTTATAAGGAACGACAACGGTTGGAGCGATTTTCTTTAATTTATCGACATTCTCTTCATTCATGACAACAATTAAGTCAGGCTGAAGCTCCATGACTTTCTCAACGCTGATCGGATCACCGACATCCTTTACATCTTTCAGCTTTGATTTTAAAAATGGATTATCAAATGACCATGAGCCCGAGCCGACCACATTTGCCCCGACAGACAGCAATTCACCGGCATAAAAATCAGTGACGATGCGTTTCGGATGTGCAGGAATGTTGACGTTCCCTTTTGTTGATTTGTATGTTCTCATTTCTGTCTTTTCGGAAGCTGAATCACCTGAGCTTCCTTTCGAAGCCGTGCCGCTGCAAGCACTGACAAACATGAGGAGCAGCACCAGCATGCCCACGAGCAATGTGTTCTTTTTCATCAAGAACCCTCCAATATGTATTTTGATCCATTAGTAATGATTATCATTATCAATTAATAATATAGCAAGAAACCTGTGCCCCGTCTATCACTATTTTAATAGGAGAAAGTTTTTGTTATACAAGTGACGCGGTATTCTTAATCGATTATTATAGGTAAATAGGAGGAGGAAAATATGGAAATCACAAAAAGAGGTGCCGCATGGGAATGGCTTCATAGCTGGTGGATGCTGTTTATTTTCATGCCTTTTGCCATTACCAGTTTTTTTGCCTTTTTATTTATTGGCATCAAGGTTAGAAATAAAAAGTGGATCATGTACGGAATCATTTATTTTTTCGTATTTGCGTTTGCTTTCGTGCTGCCTGATCCGCCCGGATTGCTTATTGTGCTCCCGTTGTGGGCTGTGACGATTATTCACGGTTTTAAAGTGCGTCCGCTGTATCTGATTCAGCTGGATGTCTACAAAGACAATGTGGAGGCACGGGCCTTTGCTGAGGCAAGAAGTGAGGCCGAGAGCAGATTTCATGCGCCGAAACAGTCTATTCAAGATATACATATTCGCAAAGAACGGTAAGAAAAAAGCTCAACACTAAACATTGTGTTGAGCTTTTTATATGCTACTGCTGATAGGTATGCTGCTGGAATGGTGTGTTTTGGCCGAATGGAAGTGTAGACACATTCGTATTCATCACGCTTGATTGTCCAGTGATTTCTTGTTGCATTTGGTTGCACATGTTGACAACCTGCCGGCACTTTTGAATGGCCATGTCGTGTCCGTGCAGCGCTTGCTGAATGGTATGTGCAGCTTGTTGTTCGTGGTTTAGAATCTGTTGCAGCATTTGAATGTTTTGCTGCTCCTGATGAAGCATTTGACGATATTGGTTGCTGCTTTGCTGTGTTTGCTGAATAAGCTGCTGAGCTGTCTGGCGGCACTGGTTCAGCTGCTGCAGGCTGTGTTGCGTATTGTGCATAAATGACCCCTCCGTATGTTCAATTGACATTTGTCGGTATTATCATGCGACCCTAACCAAAAGAAATTCTGCAAAAGGGGAACTACAATTATTTTCCTTACCCCCTCTATCTTTGAATGAAATCGGCAAAGATTGTATACTTGTAAAAACCCTTTTTATGTAAATGTCCCGCTCACACATAAGAATAGCGGAAAACGAAACTCCGAAATCTGGAGAATCGTATTCCGCTTTTTTCTTTTCTTGCTTCAGAAACCGCCTTCGCCCGCAGTAAATGGGATGTTTAATCTGTTTTCTACGGCGCGGAGGCGCTGATTGAGACGGTTTAAGCGGCGTGTATGGCGTTCAACAGTCTGGCTTAGCTGATTGACCTGATCGGCCAATCTTGCAATTTCCCGGTTTTGACGGCGATCCTCATTCGACAGACGGGTTAATTCTCTTGTCTGCTGTTCGTTTTGCCGTTCAAGAGCAGCGACTCTTCTTTCCAATGCCGGCTGTCTGTCCGTCTGGTATGGCTGGTATACATCCTGCTGCGGATATGGATTGTATTCATATTGGTTATAGTAGGGTTCCTGCTGAGGGAGCTGCGGGCTGTAATATTGATAAGGGTTCATGTAATCAATCTCCTTAAAAAGAAATGTGGGTGAATTCCTTATAATCTATGTAGTCATTGGCACAGTGCCACGGCATTCGCCTAAAAAAGTAAGAAAGGACGGTGATGACGCTGAGCAGAAAAGGACCTGTTATTGTGTTTCTGTCTGCTGTATGTCTCATCATTTCGGGCTGCCAAAAGCCAAAAGACGAGACGCCGTTTTATTACGGAACTTGGGATGAGGGCATTATCCCCGGTCCCATGGATGGCGTGAAATCAGCAACGGTCACATTTACCAAAGACAAGGTGCTGGAGACGGAGGTGATTGAAGGGAGAGGAGAGGTGCAGCTGCCCTTTATGGAATACAAGGTGATATCTCAAAGCGCTGACGGTTCCATTGAGATCCAGTACCTTGGCTCCTATTATCCGCTCAAAAGCAAACTGAAAAGAGGGAAAGACGGGACGTTGATATGGGAGCAAAATGGTCAGGAAAAAACGATGACAAGAATCGAGCCAAAGGCCGGCAAGGAGGAGAAACATGAGAAATAAAAAAGCGGAAAGACTGGTGTTAACAGGCCTTATTTTACATATCATTCAGTGGTTGTTGGTATTATGGGCTTTTCTCAAAATCAAACATGTATTTAGTGACTATACGATCTACAATCCGAATGTCATAAACGGAACGATGCAGTCGTTATCGTTTATGCAAATGCTGCGTTCTATGATGTACTCGGGCGCCATGGTGAATTATGTTCTGTTTTTTGTGATTGCATTGCTTATCTATTGTTTAGTGCTTCATGCGGTCATGATTGTTCTGGAAATGGCTGCTTATGTGATGATCAGACGGAATCCTTCATCTTCATGGGCATATTTTTTGACGGCGGCGGGTGTGAAGCTTGCAATCTTAAATATCACGGGTATTCCATTTTTAGCTGCCGGCTTCCTGCTGATGAAACAGAAACAAGCAGAAAGCGGCGAAAAGGGTGCAGAACCAAAGCGAAAGCCGCGCACGCGGATACGGAGACAAGGCAGACGTCTAAACAGAAACAGGAGAAAATCATCGCTTTCAGTTGAATATCAAAAAGAAAAAACGATATGATGGGACTATAGCCTGAAAACGACACGAAGGAGATGCAGGATGTACAAATTAATAGCAATTGATATGGACGGAACACTTTTAAATGATCATCATGAAGTGACGGCGGAAGTCCGCGACGCACTGCATGCCGCAAAAGCGGAAGGGGTAAAAATTGTCCTTTGCACCGGCCGGCCTATCGGAGGTGTTCGGAGATACTTAGATGAACTCAATTTAATTGAGGAAGGCGACTACGTCATTGCCTATAATGGGGCGCTTGTTCAAAATACGCATACAAAAGAAGTGGTGACGGAATTGTCTCTAGGATATGATGATTTGGCATCATTATATGATCTGAGCTTAGAGCTGAAGACACCGATGCACTTCTTCGACTCAGCCAACCTGTATACGCCTAACCGTGATATCAGCGAATTTACCGTATATGAGTCGTACGTGACACAGGTGCCGCTTCATTACCGCAAGATTGAGGAGATGCCTAAAGACATTCTCATTCCGAAGGTGATGTTTATTGATAAACCAGAGCACTTAAGCCGCGCCATTACATCGATACCGAAAGACGTGAGAGAAAAGTATACGATGGTCAGAAGCGCTCCTTTCTTTTACGAAATTCTGCATCCGGAAGCAAGCAAAGGAAACGCTGTGCGTCAGCTGGCGAATCTGCTCGGAATCGAGCAGGCTGAAGTCATGAGCATAGGCGACAACGGCAACGATCTGACAATGATCGAATGGGCCGGCTGCGGCGTTGCCATGGCAAACGCCATTCCGGAAGTGCTTGAGGCCGCAAACTTTCAAACACGCTCCAATAATGAACATGGTGTTGCGCATGCGATTCACGAGCTTGTTTTGGCTAAATAAAAAATCCAGCCTTTTAAAGGCTGGATTTTTTCGTTTTATTGATATAATGTCAATTCTTTGACGAATCGATTTGACTTTCGTTATGCTGATAAAACCAATTCGTTCACAATATGTATGATATTAATCTGAATTGAAAAGGGGACTGATCAGATGTGCACAAGTCTTACATTGGAAACTGCTGACCGTAAACATGTATTAGCGAGAACAATGGATTTTGCATTTCAGCTGGGGACAGAGGTGATTCTCTATCCGCGCCGTTACAGTTGGAGTAGTGAAGCTGACGGAAAGGCCCATCAGACACAGTACGCTTTTATCGGTATGGGGAGAAAACTTGGTAATATTTTATTTGCAGACGGCGTTAATGAAAACGGTTTATCGTGTGCTGCACTTTATTTTCCGGGCTATGCGGAGTACGAAAAAACGATACGGGAAGACACCGTACACATTGCCCCGCATGAGTTTGTGACATGGGCGCTGTCAGTCTGTCAGTCTTTGGATGACGTGAAAGAAAAGATTCGATCTTTAACGATTGTAGAGAAAAAATTAGATCTATTGGATACGGTTTTACCGCTTCACTGGATATTGTCAGACCGGACGGGACGCAGCCTGACGATAGAACCGAGAGCAGATGGCCTCAAAGTCTATGACAATCAGCCTGGTGTCATGACGAACAGCCCCGACTTTATATGGCATGTAACCAATCTGCAGCAATATACAGGAATCAGACCGAAGCAATTAGAGAGCAAAGAGATGGGCGGATTAGCCCTTTCCGCTTTTGGCCAAGGTTTAGGAACTGTAGGCCTGCCGGGGGATTATACACCGCCTTCCCGGTTTGTCAGAGCTGTGTATTTGAAAGAACACCTAGAGCCGGCGGCCGATGAAACGAAAGGTGTAACAGCCGCTCTTCAAATTTTGGCAAATATGACGATACCCAAGGGCGCAGTGATAACGGAAAAAGACGAAATTCATTATACGCAATATACTTCCGTGATGTGTAACGACACGGGAAACTACTATTTCCACCACTATGACAATCGGCAAATCCAAAAAGTAAATTTATTTCATGAAGACCTTGACTGTTTGGAGCCTAAAGTGTTTTCCGCTAAAGCAGAAGAAAGTATTCACGAGCTTAATTAATTCACATCAATCAGCTGATTCCGGTTTGAATCCGGAGTCAGCTGTTTTTTTATACGATCGTTACGGCGTCTGAGTGGATAGGCGGTTTGCTAAAAGCGAAAGCAAAGGCAAGGAAATGGCGAAATCGTATATCAATTTTTTGAATAAAAACTGAGTCTTTGCTTCATCAGACTCAGTTTTCTTGCCGATATACAGGTTATTGCACTAGTTGAATGAACCAATGCCGTTCCATTATGGTTACGCAAGGGTCTTTTCAGCTTAAATAGAAAAAATTAATCTCAACTCATTGACAAACTCGCAATACAAATGTACATTTTGATTTATTCATATTAAACGACTAGGAATATAGGAGTTTATTTTTCGGACTTTTCAGCCTAAAAACATTATAAAAGGAGTAACGTCATGACAAGCAAAAAGAAGCAAATCAAATTAGGAGTTTTTCTTGCGGGGACCGGACATCATGTTGCGTCTTGGCGGCATCCGGACGCGCCTGCGGATGCGAGTATGAACTTGGATTATTTTAAAGAGCTGGCGAGAACAGCGGAGCGGGGCAAGCTGGATATGCTGTTTTTAGCAGACAGCCTGTCGATCGACAGCAAATCGCATCCGAATGTGCTTACAAGGTTTGAGCCATTTACTTTGCTTTCAGCTTTGGCGCAGGTGACTTCAAGAATTGGCCTGACAGCGACAGCTTCTACTACTTATAGCGAGCCGTTTCACATTGCCAGACAGTTCGCCTCACTGGATCACCTGTCCAACGGCCGTGCCGGATGGAATGTCGTGACCTCATCCATTGAGTCAACAGCGCTGAATTTCAGCGGGGAAAAGCATCTCGAACATCACTTGCGCTATCAGCGGGCAGAAGAATTTGTCGAGGCCGTAAAGGGGCTTTGGGATTCATGGGAAGAGGACGCCTTTATCCGCAATAAAGAAACAGGTGAATTCTTCGATAAAGAAAAAATGCACGAGCTCAACCACAAAGGAGATTATTTCTCAGTCCGCGGGCCTCTGAACGTTTCAAGAACGCCGCAGGGCCAGCCGGTCATTATTCAGGCGGGCTCATCAGGGGATGGGAAAGCGCTGGCTGCCAAAACGGCTGAAGTGATTTTTACGGCGCAAAACCATTTAGAATCGGCACAGGAATTTTATCAATCAATTAAAAAGCAGGCAGCCGAGTTTGGCCGCGATCCTGAGAAGATCGCGATCATGCCGGGCATTTTTCCGGTCATCGCAGACACTGAAGAAGAGGCGCGGGCTAAATATCAAGAGCTTCAAGATTTAATCATTCCATCTGTCGGTCTGCAAATCCTTCAGAATTATTTAGGCGGAATTGATTTGTCTGCATATCCGCTTGACGGGCCGCTGCCAAAGCTTGACGCGGATGCATCAAACGCGGTGAAGAGCCGATTTAAGCTTGTTCAAGAAATGGCTGAACGAGACAATATGACAATACGTGAGCTTTACAAATACGTTGCAGGCTCCAGAGGCCATCACATTTTTGTCGGAACGCCGGAACAGCTTGCCGACAAGATGCAGGAATGGGTGGATCATAAAGCTTGTGACGGATTTAATATCATGCCTCCGCTCCTTCCGGAAGGAATTGAACTGTTCGTTGACAAAGTGGTTCCGATTTTACAGGAGCGCGGCGTGTTCAGAAACGAATATGAAGGCACAACATTGAGAGAGCATTTTGGTTTAGAAAAACCGGTAAACCGTTATGCGAAGTAAGGAGGAACGCTCGATGAAGACGCAATATCGCCTCGCAGCTGAACGTGATGCCGAACAGCTTCTCAAGCTGACATGGCGCGCCTACGAACCGATTCGAAAGCTCGGCATTCGTTTTGCCGCGGCCCAAGCGGATCTGGATCTGGTCTTAAACAATATCCGAAAAAACGCCTGTTACGTCATGGAAGAAGACGGGCGGATCATCGCGACCATCTCCTTACGAATGCCTTGGGGACAGCAGCCTGGACCATATGGCGTTCCTCATATCTGGTGGTTCGCTGTTGATCCTGAAACCGGGCAAAAGGGAGTCGGGACAAAGCTGCTTCAATGGCTTGAGCAGACCATCCTGCGCGATACGTTAAAGGTTCCGTTTGTATCGCTAGGAACAGCGGATAAGCACCCGTGGCTGATCGAGATGTATGAAAGAAAAGGATATGTCCGAGCAGGCGAGAAGGATCTGGGCAAAGGACATATGACAGTCTATATGAAAAAACAACTGCGACATGACCTATAAAAGATAAAAGGCGGGAAAATCAAATGAAAATGAAAAAATGGACTGTGCTGTTAGTTGCTGCGTTATTAGCCGTGCTATCAGCTTGCGGCAATGGAAACAGCAGCAGTAAAGAGGATGACAACATACTTCATGTGGGTGCGACCGGACAGAGCTACCCGTTCGCTTATAAAGAAGACGGAAAGCTGACAGGTTTTGATGTAGAAGTAATGGAAGCTGTTGCAAAGAAAATCGGCATGAAACTGGACTGGAAGCTGCTCGAATTCAGCGGTCTGATGGGAGAGCTTCAAACAGGCAAGCTTGACACCATTTCCAATCAGGTAGCGGTGACAGATGAACGCAAGGAAATGTACAACTTCACAGAACCGTACTCTTATGCAGGAACACAGATTGTCGTCAAAAAAGACAACAACGACATCAAATCAGCAGACGATTTAAAAGGAAAGACAGTAGCTGCTGTTTTAGGTTCAAATCACGCGAAAAATCTTGAAAGCAAAGATCCTGACAAAAAAATCAATATCAAAACATACGAAACACAAGAAGGCACGCTGAAGGATGTCGCATACGGACGTGTGGACGCTTACGTAAACAGCCGAAGTGTGCTGATCGCGCAAATTAAGAAAACAGGCTTGCCGTTGAAGCTTGCCGGAGATCCGATTGTGTACGAGCAAGTCGCATTCCCATTTGCCAAGGATGACGCGCACGACAAGACCCGTAAAAAAGTCAATAAAGCGCTCGATGAACTGCGCAAAGACGGAACACTTAAAAAGCTTTCAGAAAAATATTTTAACGAAGATATCACAGCAGAACAGAAGCATTAAGAAACGGCGGTGAACCACCAGAATGAATACGATTGATTGGGAATTCATGATCTCTGCATTCCCGACTTTAATTCAGGCCCTTCCGATTACATTGTTTATGGCTGTAGCAGCTATGATTTTTGCGATTATCGGAGGACTTATTCTCGCACTCATTACAAAAAACAAAATTCCAGCGCTTCATCAGCTGTCAAAGCTGTATATCTCATTTTTCCGGGGCGTGCCGACACTTGTGCAGCTGTTCTTAATTTATTACGGGCTGCCGCAGCTGTTTCCGGAGATGAGCAAGATGACAGCTCTCACAGCTGCCATTATCGGTTTAAGTTTAAAAAACGCCGCCTATTTGGCAGAAATCTTCCGCGCCGCCCTTAACTCTGTTGATGAAGGGCAGCTGGAGGCGTGCCTGTCTGTCGGTATGACGAAACTTCAGGCTTACAGACGAATTATCCTTCCGCAAGCAGTCAGAAATGCGATACCGGCAACGGGTAATACATTTATCGGCCTCCTAAAAGAAACCTCATTGGCATTTACTTTGGGTGTCATGGAGATGTTTGCGCAAGGTAAGATGTATGCATCTGGAAATCTGAAGTATTTTGAAACCTATTTGGCGGTTGCGATTGTCTACTGGGTTCTTACAATCATTTACAGCATCCTGCAGGACTTGTTTGAACGCGCCATGAGCAAGCCATACCGGACTTAGAGGTGAAATCAGTTGATAAAAGTAAAAAATATTCGCAAAGCGTTTAAAGATCTGGTCGTGCTGGACGGAATCGACCTTGAAGTAAAACGCGGAGAAGTGGTAGCGATCATCGGTCCGTCCGGTTCCGGAAAATCAACGCTTCTTCGGTGCTTGAATCTATTGGAGCGCCCCAATCAAGGCATCATTGAAATTGGAGAAGCCAAACTGAACGCGGAAAAGTTTACACGCAAGGAAGCGTACCAGCTCCGTCAGCAAACGGCCATGGTCTTCCAAAATTACAATCTGTTCAAAAATAAAACCGCCCTGCAAAACATTACTGAGGCTTTACTCACGGCTCAAAGAAAATCACGAGATGAAGCGAACCGCATTGGGATGGAGATTCTGAGGCAGGTTGGTTTAGAGCATAAAGCTGACAGCTACCCGATCACAATGTCCGGCGGCCAGCAGCAGCGAATCGGCATCGCGCGGGCACTTGCGGTCAATCCGCATGCGATTTTGCTGGATGAACCGACTTCGGCGCTTGACCCAGAGCTCGTGGCGGGTGTGCTTCAGGTCATCAAATCGATTGCGGAAAAACAAACAACAATGATCATCGTCACCCACGAAATGGCATTTGCAAGAGAGGTTGCCGATAAAGTGATTTTTATGGCAGACGGCCATATTATCGAGCAGGGAACGCCTGAAGAACTGTTTGACCATCCGAAAAACGAACGGACGAAACGATTTATCAAGCAGGTGGGAGAGCCTGCAGAGCTTATATAGAAGGGAAGAAGAAGAATGGCCGAAGAAACGTTTCATACACGTTTAATCAATATGCGGCGTGACCTTCATGCACACCCTGAACTTTCATTTGAAGAGTTTGAAACGACAAAAAAAATCCGCCGCTGGCTCGAGGAAGAACATATAGAGATTCTTGAGGTTCCTCAATTAGAAACAGGTGTAATTGCGGAAATCAAAGGGCAGTCAGACGGACCTGTGATCGCGATACGAGCGGACATTGATGCGCTCCCGATCCAAGAACAAACGAACCTGCCGTTTGCCTCTAAGATTGACGGCGCGATGCATGCGTGCGGGCATGACTTTCATACAGCTTCCATTATGGGCACAGCCATTTTGCTGAATAAAAGAAGAGACGAGCTGAAAGGCACGGTCCGCTTTATCTTTCAGCCAGCGGAAGAAATCGCCGCAGGAGCAAGGAAAGTCATAGAAGCAGGCGTGCTGGATGATGTTTCTGCCATTTTTGGCATGCACAATAAGCCTGATTTGCCTGTCGGCACCATTGGGATAAAGGAAGGTCCGCTCATGGCAAGCGTTGACCGGTTTGAGATTGTTGTGAAAGGAAAAGGCGGACACGCCGGCATTCCCAATAACAGCATTGATCCCATAGCAGCGGCAGGCCAAATGGTCAGCGGTCTGCAATCTGTGGTCAGCCGCAACATCAGCTCACTGCAAAACGCGGTCGTCAGTATCACAAGATTACAGGCAGGCAGTTCATGGAACGTGATTCCGGACCAGGCTGAAATGGAGGGCACCGTTCGCACCTTCCAAAAAGAAGCGAGAAAGGCCGTTCCGGAGCATATGAAACGAGTGGCTGAAGGAATCGCAACGGGCTATGGGGCACAGGCCGAATTCCGGTGGTTTCCTTATTTGCCGTCCGTTCAGAATGACGGCACGTTTTTGAACGCGGCGTCAGAAGCTGCGGCCCGGCTTGGCTATCAAACGGTTCATGCGGAGCAATCTCCGGGCGGAGAAGACTTCGCTCTGTATCAAGAGAAGATCCCGGGATTTTTTGTGTGGATGGGAACGAACGGTACAGAGGAGTGGCATCACCCGGCGTTTACATTGGATGAAGACGCACTGCAAGTTGCATCCAGCTACTTTGCTGAGCTGGCTGTTATTGTACTGGGGTCAATCAAATGATCCAAACAGAACTGACAGCAGGTCTTGCTGAGGCCGTAAGATTATCACAGCCTGAGAACGCCACTGACGCGATGCGTGAAGCCAAAAAGGGATTGCTCGATTTTACAGCCGCATCATTTGCCGGAAGAGAAGAAAACGGCATTCAAAAGCTTTTGCAGCTGATCGAAGAGGAAGGCGGCACGCCCCTTGTCCCTATCATCGGACAAGGAAAAAAGGCAGCACCATTGCAATCTGCGCTGCTCAATGGATTTATCGCCCATGCTCTGGATTTCGATGATGTCCATTCCGATGTAAGGGGACATCCGAGTGCAGTTATTTTGCCGGCACTCATTGCTTCAGCTGCCGCTCGAGAAAGTGACGAGCGGCTTCTTGGCGCTTATATTGTCGGTGTGGAAGTAATGGCAAGGCTTGGGGAGTCGATTGGCAGCCCGCACTATGAAAAAGGCTGGCACAATACGGGAACGCTCGGAGCCATAGCCGCCGCCTGTGCTGTAGGGTTCGCGGAGGAACTCACTCAAGAAGAAATGGAAAAAGCAATTGGTTTTGCCGCAACGCAGTCTGCCGGAATGAGGGTGCAATTCGGCACAGAAATGAAACCGCTGCACGCAGGGCTGGCAGCTCAATCAGGCTTACTTGCTGTTAAGCTGGCCCAATCTGATGTTGGAGGCTCTCGTACGGCACTGGATGGAGAAAAAGGTTTCTTCAGCCTATACGGTGATTTAGACAAGGCTCAAACCACGCTGTTAAGCCATTGGGGCAAACCATGGAGAATCGTGAAGCCAGGTTTATGGTTTAAAATCTATCCATTTTGTTCTGCGGCGCACCACGCGGCAGATGCCATTCGCGAGCTTATCTCTCAGGAAGCCATTTCTGCTGACAATACAGAACGGATTGAAGTCGTTTTTCCGCCTGGCGGAGATGCTGCATTAACGGCAAGATCACCAAAAACAGGAGAGGAAGGCCGCTTCAGCGTTGAATATGTCATTGCCCTTGCCCTGCACGGACAGAAGCTGATTGCTGAACATTTCAACAGCGAGCCAATATCAAATCATATGCAGGCCGCAATGCGTCATATTCAGCGTGTGTATGACAATCGCATTCAGCCAGCCTCTCAAGCGGTTCCGAAAGGCCGTTTCACCATTGTTCGGGCGTTTTTATCAGATGGACGCATATGTGAAGCGCGGGTGGACTGCCCGAAGGGAGCTCCCGGAAACGGTCTGTCTGAAGAAGACGTAAAAGAAAAATTAAAATCAGCGCTGCCAAGTGATGTGCAAAAAGCATCGCATATCATAGAGGCCATTGAGCGCGCTGATATGAAAGAATTTTTATCGCGTTTAGATTAGAATCCGCCTCTCATCCCCTCCTTCAGATGATATGATAAAGCCAAATCATACGTTTGAAAAAGGAGAAAGGCCATGACGGTAAATGATGCGGTTGTATGTATTCTGGCAGTCTTTTTATTAGTGGGAGCAGCCGATTATTGCTTGGGAAACAGGTGGGGCTTGGCGAGCGGTTTGCGGAAGGCTTTAAGGCCATGGGGCCGCTTGTGCTGTCAATGGTCGGGATTGTGTCGCTGGCGCCAGTGCTTGCGGCCATACTGATTCCCGTCGTGTCACCGGTCTATGCCGCCATTGGCGCAGACCCTTCCTCCTTTGCCAACACCATTTTGGCCATTGATATGGGGGGCTATGCGCTGGCACAAGAAATGGCGAAAGATCCGGACGCCGGCTTGTTTTCATGGGTATTTCTGGGGACGATGATGGGGCCGGCGATCGTATTGACCATTCCCGTCGCTCTTGGCATAATTGAAAAGCAGGATCACCCGTATTTTGCAAAAGGCATTTTAATCGGACTGTGCACTGTGCCGATCGGATGCTTCGCAGGCGGGTTAGCTGCGGGATTTGAGATGGGATTGATCCTGAAAAACATTCTGATTCCAAGTCTTTTTTCTGCGGTTATCGCTTTTGGACTATGGTGCTGCACCGACAAGACAATCCGCGTATTTCACGTTTTCGGGAAGGCTGTCAGTATTGTTGCGATCATTGGGCTTGTTGCTGTCTCGATTGAAACAATGACAGGCTTTGTATTCATACCTGGCCTCGAAAAGATTGAAACAGGCATACAAACCGTAGGCACCATCGCGGTTGTATTGGCGGGCGCTTTTCCGCTGACAGCTTTTATCACAAAAGCTTTTGAGAAACCGCTCCATACATTAGGCAGGCTGTTACACTTAGACCAGGCAGCGACAGCGGGAATGGTTGCTTCTTTGGCACATCTTATCCCCATGCTCGCCTTATTAAAAGACATGACGCCGAGAGGAAAGGTTATCAATGTCGCGTTTGCGGTCAGCGCAGCCTTTGTGCTCGGCAGCCATCTCGGCTTTGTGACGGGAATGAAGAAAGAAATGGCAGCGGCCATGATCGTCGGGAAATTAGCTGGCGGCATTACGGCTGTCGCGGCAGCTGCGTGGACGACACCCGCCTATACGGCCAAAAAGCAAAGACACGATTCTCTTGAAGGATAGTCTGTTTCAATTCTCCTCATTCGGGAAATGATACAGTAACGTTTCCGGAAAGAGGGTTGGGCACATGGATGCGAAGGACCAGTGCATCTCTAAAATAAAACAGGAAACCAAGCCTTGGATACAGCGGTTCGGAAGGCTTGGTTATTTTACATTTGGCGGCGTTTTTATCTTGCTCGGCATTCTGGCATTGATGACGGCTGCCGGAGCTGGCAGCGGGGCAAAGGATTCAAGCGGAGCGCTCCAAACCTTATCACGCATGCCATACGGATCAATTCTGCTTTTCTTCATCGGGATTGGACTCATCGGGTATGTCATATGGATGGTGCTGAGTGCGGTTAAGGATACAGAGGGCCATGGCACGGGAAGACGAGGCCTGTCGCGAAGAACAGGAAATTTATTCAGCGCCGCCGTATACGCATCGATTGCCTGGAATGCCCTTCGGTTTGTCTTTGATCATGGGAGCGGCAGCACTTCAGAACAGACGTGGTCCGCTTATATATTGGCGCAGCCGTTTGGGCAGTGGCTGACGGGACTCACAGGAGCGGGCTTTATCCTATTTGCGATGGTTCAATTCATGAAAGGTATCCGGGCTTCTTTTATGAGAGAATTTGATACGTCAAAAATGAGCAAAGAAATGATATGTATTGCAAAAAACACAGGACGCGCAGGCAACATCGCCCGTGCCATTATTTTCTCAGCCATCGGCTTCTTTCTCATAAAAACCGCTCTCACCTCTGATCCGGACGACACAAGAGGCTTTGACGGGGCGCTCGCCGAACTCGCGCAGCAGCCGCATGGCAGAGTGATTCTGATCTTTTTGGCGTGCGGGCTTGTGTTATATGGAATATACGCCATCATGAAAGGCATTTATCAATATATGAAGTGGGAAAAATAAGCTCTGGGCAGATCTGTGCCAGAGCGTTTTTCAGTTTCTTGCAAATCAGGTGGATGAAAGCTGTTGCCAGCCTGTATAATAAAAGCAAATCAAAAGCAGGTTCACCATGAACTGATCCAAGGGAGGTGCGGAATGGATCGGGAAAAACAACAATTAAGCATAGAAGCGGCAAGGCTTTATTATCAGTCTGACTACAGTCAGCAGCAAATCGCAGAGCAGCTCAGCATTTCGAGGCCGACCGTTTCCCGATTGCTGCAATACGCAAAAGAAAAAGGATTTGTCCAAATTCGCGTGATGGACCCTTTTGAGGATTTAGATGCGCTCGGTTCCATGCTGGAAGAGAAATACGGGCTTCTCGAAGCGCACGTTGTGTTTTCTCCGACACCGGACTATGCAGCAATCACACATGACTTGAGCCGTTACGGTGCAGAATATATGCATGAAACGGTAAAAGACGGCGACATCGTCGGCGTCAGCTGGGGAACCACCATGTATCAGATCGCGCAAAACATGCAGCCAAAGCAGGTAAAAGGCGTAGAGGTCGTCCAGCTGAAAGGCGGCATCAGCCATTCCCGGGTAAACACCTATTCAGCTGAAACGATTCAGCTGTTTGCAGAGGCTTTTCAAACGATGCCGCGCTATCTTCCGCTTCCCGTCGTGTTTGATAATGCGGATGTGAAGAAAATGGTGGAGAAAGACCGTCATATCGAGCGGATCATTGAGATGGGCAAGCAGGCGAATATCGCTCTTTTCACGGTGGGAACAGTCCGTGACGAAGCGCTGTTATTCCGGCTCGGCTATTTTAACGAAGAAGAGAAAGCGTTGCTGAAACATCAGGCTGTCGGAGATATCTGTTCGCGTTTCTTTGACGAGGAAGGGAAGATTTGCAGCACCGCCATCAATGACCGGACCATCGGCGTCGAGCTTGAGGATCTGAGGCTGAAGGAACGCTCTATATTAGTGGCCGGCGGAAGCCGAAAAGTGTCCTCCATCCATGGTGCGTTAACAGGAAAATATGCCAATGTGTTAATCATTGACCAGCATACCGCAAGGGCACTTGTTAATGATTTGTGACACCTTCAGACCGTTCGTTGAACAAATTTTCAATTACCAATTTACATATGTTCAAAAGTCGGGTATGCTAAAAAATATCTTAACAAAAAAGGAAGTGTGCGAAGGATGACATTAGCCAATAAAATTGATCATACAGCTTTGAAACCGCATACACAAAAAGCGGATATTCTGAAATTAATAGAAGAAGCGAAAACATACAAATTCGCTTCTGTATGTGTAAACCCGACATGGGTGCAGCTGGCTGCAAAAGAGCTTGAGGGAACAGGAGTTGACGTATGTACAGTCATCGGCTTCCCGCTCGGCGCCAACACAACAGAAACAAAAGCGTTCGAAACGAAGGATGCGATTTCAAAAGGCGCCACTGAAGTGGACATGGTCATTAACATCGCTGCTTTGAAAGACAAAGAAGACGACGTGGTGGAAGCGGATATCCGAGGTGTGGTGGAAGCTGCAGCCGGAAAAGCGCTTGTCAAAGTTATTATTGAAACATGCCTGCTGACAGATGAAGAAAAAGAGCGTGCATGCCGTTTAGCGGTTTCTTCGGGAGCGGATTTCGTGAAAACCTCAACAGGCTTCTCAACAGGCGGCGCAACGAAGGAAGATATCGCTTTAATGCGCAAAACAGTAGGTCCTGATATCGGCGTAAAAGCATCCGGGGGTATCAGAACGAAAGAAGATGTAGACACGATGATCGAAGCAGGTGCAAGCCGCATTGGCGCAAGCGCAGGTGTTTCCATTGTAAAAGGAGAGAACGGAGCCGGCGGAGACGATTATTAAGAAGCAGACGGAAGGCACTTCGCTTTCCGTGCCCTTCTTTTCTTTCCGGGGAAATAATAATGTAAGCGAATACAAATAAAGGAGAAACACATATGAAGTATTTGATTGGGATTATCGGTTTAATCGTGTTTTTAGGCCTTGCGTGGATCGCGAGCAGCGGCAAAAAAAGAATTAAGATCCGCCCAATTATTGTCATGCTCATTTTGCAGTTTATTCTCGGTTACATTCTCCTCAATACGGGGATCGGGAATTTTCTCGTAGGAGGATTTGCACAAGGATTCAGCTACCTGCTTGGCTATGCGGCAGAAGGAATCAACTTTGTGTTTGGCGGTTTGGTGAATGCGGATCAATCGACATTCTTTATGAACGTTCTCTTGCCGATTGTATTTATTTCAGCACTCATCGGGATTCTGCAAAAATGGAAGATCCTCCCGTTTATTATTAAATACATCGGCCTTGCCCTCAGCAAGGTTAACGGGATGGGAAGACTGGAGTCGTACAATGCTGTTGCATCTGCGATTTTAGGGCAATCAGAAGTATTTATCTCCTTAAAGAAAGAACTCGGTTTACTGTCACAGCAGCGGTTGTATACGCTTTGCGCTTCTGCGATGTCAACCGTATCCATGTCAATAGTCGGCGCTTACATGACGATGCTGAAGCCTGAATACGTCGTAACGGCTCTTGTATTGAACTTATTTGGCGGTTTTATCATTGCCTCTATTATTAATCCTTACGAGGTCGCAAAAGATGAGGATATGCTCCGTGTAGAAAATGAAGAAAAACAATCCTTCTTCGAAGTGCTCGGAGAATACATCTTAGATGGTTTCAAAGTAGCGGTTGTTGTCGCAGCGATGCTGATCGGATTTGTCGCGATTATTGCTTTGATCAATGGTATTTTTAACGCTGTACTCGGTATTTCCTTCCAAGACCTGCTTGGATATGTGTTTGCTCCATTCGCTTTTCTTGTCGGTATTCCATGGAATGAAGCTGTTAACGCCGGAAGCATTATGGCAACAAAAATGGTATCAAACGAATTTGTCGCCATGACGTCTCTTTCGCAAAACGGTTTTCATTTCAGCGGCCGTACAACAGCGATTGTATCAGTATTCCTCGTTTCGTTCGCGAACTTCTCTTCCATCGGTATCATTGCCGGTGCTGTAAAGGGTCTGAATGAAAAACAAGGAAACGTCGTTGCTCGTTTCGGTCTGAAATTATTATACGGCGCTACGCTTGTCAGCTTTTTAACAGCGGCAGTTGTAGGTCTGATTTACTGAACATAATCGAAAAGGATCGGTGACTATAATGAGAATGGTAGATATTATCATCAAAAAACAAAACGGAAAAGAACTCACCACAGAAGAAATCCAGTTTTTCGTGAATGGCTATACGGACGGAAGCATACCTGATTATCAGGCAAGCGCGCTTGCCATGGCGATTTTCTTCCAGGATATGAGTGATCGTGAACGGGCGGACTTAACAATGGCTATGGTGAACTCCGGTGAAACGATTGATCTTTCTGCCATTGAAGGAATTAAAGTAGATAAACATTCAACCGGCGGCGTCGGCGACACGACAACACTCGTGCTTGCACCGCTTGTCGCAGCTCTTGATGTGCCAGTTGCCAAAATGTCCGGCCGCGGCCTCGGCCATACGGGCGGAACAATTGATAAATTAGAGGCGATCGACGGGTTTCACGTGGAACTGTCAAAGGAAGAATTTATTAAGCTAGTGAACCGCGACAAGGTTGCCGTCATTGGCCAAAGCGGCAACTTAACGCCAGCGGATAAAAAACTGTACGCCCTGCGTGATGTAACGGGCACGGTGAATTCCATCCCGCTTATTGCTAGCTCCATTATGAGCAAAAAAATCGCTGCCGGAGCGGACGCGATCGTGCTTGACGTAAAAACGGGAGCGGGCGCCTTCATGAAAACAGAGGAGGATGCGGCTGAACTCGCGAAAGCAATGGTACGAATCGGCAACAAGGTCGGCCGCCAAACGATGGCTGTCATCTCCGACATGTCCCAGCCGCTCGGCTTTGCGATCGGAAATGCGCTTGAAGTGAAAGAAGCGATAGACACGCTCAAAGGCGAAGGCCCTGAAGACCTGCACGAGCTAGTCTTAACACTCGGCAGCCAGATGGTCGTGCTTGCGAAAAAAGCAGGTACATTAGACGAAGCAAGAGCAAAGCTTGAAGAGGTCATGAAAAACGGCAAAGCGCTTGAGAAATTCAAAGATTTCTTGAAAAACCAAGGCGGTGACAGCTCGATTGTTGATGATCCGTCTAAGCTTCCGCAAGCGGCTTATCACATTGATGTGCCAGCCAAAGAAGCGGGTGTCGTCTCCGAAATTGTCGCAGACGAAATCGGCGTCGCTGCCATGCTGTTAGGTGCCGGACGCGCCACAAAAGAAGACGAAATCGATTTAGCCGTCGGCATCATGCTCCGCAAAAAGGTCGGCGACAAGGTTGAAAAAGGCGAACCTCTCGTTACGCTCTATGCCAACCGGGAAAATGTCGATGAAGTCATCGCGAAAGTATATGACAATATCCGTATCGCAGCGGAGGCGAAGGCGCCGAAGCTGATTCATACGTTAATTACAGAATAAAAATAAAGCACATCCCATCCTGAGTGGGGTGTGCTGTTTTAATTACAGGATGTGATCAACCTGGTATTCCTCTTGTCCGATTTTTTTTGCTTTCGTAAGATTTCTTCTGAAATAGAAGATGAGATAGCATAGGATGATACAAGGGATTCCGCAGAAGAGAGCGATTCTTTGATTGGGATCAAAAGCGAGACCGATACAAGAAGCTGAACATAATAAAAGAGCGGCTATAGGCATAAGAGGATAAAGCGGTGTGCGAAATGTCAGATCTTTTACATTCCCCCCTTTTTTAAGAAATCTCTTTCGGAACAAGAGTTGAGACAGCGCAATGCTCATCCAGACCACGACCCCTGCAAATCCAGCAATCGCTACCATCACCACATAAACAGTTCCAGGCGCCACAATACTGGAAACGAGAGATAAACAAGATACAGCCATACTGATGATTAAGGCATTTAGTGGAATGCCTTTAGATGTGACTTTTTTAAAACGAGCGCTGATCATGTTTTCATTTGCTAACGACCACAGCATACGGGTTGAGGCATATAGGCCTGAATTGGCAACGGACAGCAAGGCTGTTAATATAACAAAATTCATAATATCTGCGGCGTACGGGATTCCGATTTCTGCAAATACTGCTACAAAGGGGCTTTCGATTACTCCTGCTTCTTTCCATGAAATCAGTCCGGATAATACGAAGACGGCACCGATGAAAAAAATGACTGTCCGCCATGCGACATTGCGGATGGAACGCGGAATATCCTTTTGAGGATTTGCGGATTCACCTGCTGTGACTCCGATTAATTCTGTTCCGGAAAAGGCAAAACTCACAGATATCATGGCGATAAATACAGCGAGAAAGCCGTTCGGAAACAATCCTCCATGACCTGTGAAATTTGAAAACATAGGGGCATCAGCCGTCCCGTTTAAAGAGATCAAGCCAAACATGGCGGCGCCTCCTAAAATGATAAATAAAATGATGGTGACAATCTTCACGCTCGAAAACCAAAATTCAGTTTCCGCAAATAATTTGACTGAAAATGCGTTGCATACGAAAAGGAGAGCTGCAAAAATCGCACTCCACATCCATACGCTGCTGTCAGGAAACCAGCGCTGCATGAGAATACCGGATGCGGTAAATTCTGAACCTACCGTCACCACCCAATTCACCCAGTACATGATGCCGACCATAAAACCGGTAGATGGCCCGATGAATGTTGTGGCGTATTTTTGAAAGGAACCGGTCACCGGCATGGCGACCGACAATTCACCGAGACATTGCATGACGAGGTACATCATCAATCCGCCGATTAAATAAGCGAGTATCGTACCGCCGGGACCGGCTTGGCTGAGCGTATAGCCCGTACTGAGGAAAAGCCCTGTTCCGATGACGCCTCCCAATGAAATCATAAATAAGTGCCTGCTTTTCATTGTCCGTTTTAGCTGATGGCCGCTTTTCTCTTGAAGACCCACCGTTTCGTCCTCCTTTTAGCTGCCGTTTATCAGGCAGATGAGTTTTCTTGTAACCAAAATACAACCTGCCGGAAGATCACTTGAATCGGGAGCGTTTCATTCCTTTTAATGCGTGTAACAGAACGTGAGCTGCGGCTCTGCTTGTCATATCTCGAAAATCGAGGGTGGGATCAACTTCAACGATTTCGATCCCTGCGACATTGGGCTCTTGTGCGATGTACTTGATTGCTTCGAGTAATTCGTCTGTATAGAGGCCGCCCGGGCCAATCGCTGGACAGCCGGGTGCATGGGACTGGTCTAAGACATCCATATCAACAGATATGAAAATGAAGTCTGTTCTAGTTTGAACGGCAGGCAGGATCTCTTTAATGGTCGGGATCAGTCCTTTTTCACGAATCATTCCCATCGTGCGGATGTCCACGTGATGATTTTTCGCGTATGTTTCATAAGCCAAGCTGTTGCTGAATTCTCTGATACCCAGTTGAATCAAATGCTGACCTTCTATGATCTCTTCATCCAAAAGGCGGCGGAAGGGGGTGCCGTTTGTCGGCCCTCCGTCCTCCGTGTTCCGCACATCATGATGGGCATCAAATTGAATAACGGCTGTCGTTCCTTTCGTTTGCGCAATCGCTTTTATGGTGGAGTAGCTGATGGAGTTATCTCCCCCGAGTATGAGCGGTACCCAATCTGGGTGATCTGAAAGCAGAGCATGCATGGTTTGGAAGATTTGATCATGTGATTTCACGATATCAGTCACATGAATATCGACATCCCCCAGATCATAAAGAAAATCTGATACGACATGTTCCCCAAGCTCCGCAGAATAAGCCGATGAATGCTTTAGAGCCTGGCGGATTGTTCCGGGGGCAAAGGAAGCGCCGGAATGACTGATGGATGATTTTGACAGGGGGACACCTATCAGCGCCGGCCCCTTAATGCCTTGGCCATCCCATTTTTCTATCAGATCGCTCATTTTCGTTACATCCCGGTCTTTAAACGATGAACCGGCCTCTCTGAGAAAAGGGTATTTATCCAAGAATGGCTCCCTCCCTGTTGACAACAATTGTTCCGTTTTTCATGACTTGATGTACATGATTGACGCCGTAGTGATACGGAATATACATGTAATTCGAGGCTTGCCAAATGACTAGATCAGCTGAGCGGCCAGCTTTGAGCTGCCCTGCTTCTTCGCCTTTTCCTATGGCATATGCGGCGTTGACTGTGACGGCATGCCATATTTCTTCTGCGGTCATTTTCAGATGAAGCGCGGCAATCGACATGATCAGCTGAATATTTTCAGTTGGGGAGCTGCCCGGGTTAAAGTCCGTTGCCAGGCTCACACGTACGCCCGCATCAATCATGTCTCTTGCCCTGGCATATGTGTGTTTGCCGAGATAAAATGTCGTGCCCGGCAAGAGGACGGCGATGGTTCCTGATTCAGCCATTTGCTGTATGCCTTCATCAGAGGCGCCCACCAAATGATCGGCTGAGACAGCTCTTAGCTCAGCCGCTAATTCAGCTCCTCCAAGAGGATCAATTTCATCAGCGTGGATTTTTAATCCGAATCCCGCCTCAGCCGCTTTTTTTAAGTAACGTCGGGATTGACTGACTGTAAAAACGCCTGTTTCTGTAAAAATATCTGCAAAGGCTGCGAGCTCCCCCTCTTTTATTTCTGGCAAGAGATCCAGCATGCGATCTAAAAATTCATCGGGGCTGTCCTTATCTTCAGGAGGAATGGCATGAGCCCCCATGAATGTGGAGACAAGGTCAATGGGCTGGCTCTCATGCAGTTTTTTCACGACACGCAATTGTTTCAGCTCAGTATCTTTATCTAAGCCGTAGCCGCTCTTCACTTCAGCCGTGGTCGTGCCGTATGACAGCATTCTTTGCAGATGAAAACGGCCTTTTTGCAGCAGCTCTTCTTCTGAGGCGGCCCGGGTGTCTTTGACAGTGGACAAAATACCGCCTCCCTGCGCCAGAATATCTAAATAGGGGATGCCCTGAAGCTTTAGATTCATCTCCTTTTCCCGAGATCCGCCAAATACAAGATGGGTATGCGGATCGACGAGGCCCGGCGTTACAAGCCGTCCCGAACAGTCAATGATGTCGTCTGCCTCGTAATCGGCTTCAGTCCCTTTTTTTCCGGCGAACACAATCTTCTGTTCGTGGATTCCGACAACAGCGTCTTCGATCACATGAAGATCCTGCATGCTGTTGCCCGCGCGCGGGCCGCTGCTTTCCATCGTTAAAAGCTGACCGATGTTGATGAGAATCGTATCAATTTGTTTCGGCATGTTATCACTCCCTTATTTTTGCATCGGCACGATAATGTCCTGCTTCTTCGCTACTTCAACGGCACGTTCATAACCCGCATCCGCATGGCGGATAATGCCCATCCCCGGATCGCTCGTTAAGACCCTGGCGAGCCGTTCGTCAGCCAGCTCACTTCCATCGGCAACTGCGACCATACCGGCATGCAGAGAATAGCCCATTCCGACGCCGCCGCCATGGTGGAAGGAAACCCAGCTTGCACCCGCGGCCGTGTTGACAAGCGCATTGAGCACAGCCCAATCGCCGACAGCGTCACTTCCATCCTTCATCGCTTCAGTTTCCCGGTTTGGAGAGGCGACAGACCCGCAGTCCAAATGATCTCTCCCAATCACGACAGGCGCTTTTAGCTCCCCGTTTCGGACCAATTCGTTAATGGCAAGGCCCATCTTTTTTCGTTCTCCATATCCAAGCCAGCAAATGCGGGACGGCAAGCCTTGGAACGTGACTTTTTCCTGTGCCATATCGATCCAGCGGTGAAGGGCCTTGTTTGCCGGGAACAGTTCTTTTAATAACGCATCCGTACGGTAAATATCTGCCGGATCACCGGAAAGTGCCGCCCAGCGGAATGGTCCTTTTCCTTCACAGAATAAGGGACGGATGTAAGCAGGGACAAACCCCGGAAAATCGAAGGCATTCTCCAGGCCTTCATCTTTAGCAACTTGCCGGATATTGTTGCCGTAGTCAAATACAATTGAGCCCTTTTGTTGAAATGCCAGCATGGCTTCCACATGTTTTTTCATGCTTTGTTTCGCAAGGCGCACATAAAGGTCTGGATTGTCTTGACGCAAGCGATCGGCTTCATCAAGTGAATAGCCCTCGGGAACGTAACCGATTAATGGGTCATGGGCAGACGTCTGATCGGTGACGATATCAATGGTGACGCCGCGGTTCAGAAGGATATGGTGAACCTCTGCCGCGTTTCCGAGAAGAGCGATGGAGAGAGGTTTTCCTGCCAGCTTTGCCTCTTCAGCCCACGCTAAGGCTTCCTCAATCGACGCTGTTTTACGGTCACAGTATTTCGTTTCAATTCGTTTGTCGATTCGATTTTCATCAACCTCGACGGCAATCACAACTCCGTCATTCATCGTGACAGACAGCGGCTGGGCGCCTCCCATTCCGCCGAGACCGGCTGTCAGCGTCAATGTTCCTTTTAAGCTGCCTCCGAAATGCTGTCTCGCGAGCTCAGCGAAGGTTTCATACGTTCCTTGCAAAATGCCTTGTGAGCCAATGTAAATCCAGCTGCCAGCTGTCATTTGCCCGTACATCATTAACCCTTTTTTCTCAAGCTCGTGGAAATGCTCCCAGTTCGCCCACTTTGGAACAAGAACAGAGTTTGCTAAAAGCACGCGCGGTGCCTGCGGGTGCGTACGGAACATGCCAACGGGTTTTCCGGATTGCACGAGCAATGTCTCATCATGTTTTAGTGTTTTCAGAGAATGCTCAATGGCGCGAAATGCATCCCAATCCCGAGCGGCTTTGCCAATCCCGCCGTATACGATTAGGTCTTCGGGCTTCTCGGCGACATCTGGATCAAGGTTGTTGCGAAGCATCCGAAGCACCGCCTCTTGTTCCCACCCTAAACATTCAAGCTCTGTCCCCCGGTTGGCACGGATTGATTTTTTTACATCAGTCATATGTTCATCCCCCTCAATTCTTCGTTCTGTTGATATGGTAATAAAGATTCCTTCTTCAGCCAGGCAGTCAAGCGTTCGATGTCATAGGAAAAAACGCGGTCCTGCTGAATAGACGGCACGACTTTTCTCATTTCTTGAAAAAGCTGTTTGGTGTAGGACGCTGCATGTTCTATGCCTCTGTATTCAACAGCCTGCAATGCGCAAATCGCTTCAATCGCAATCACTCTTCTCGTATTCGCGATCACCTGATAAGCATGCCGAGCGGCGATGGTTCCCATGCTGACATGGTCTTCTTGGTTGGCGGATGACGGAATAGAATCCACACTTGCAGGATGGGCCAGTGTTTTATTTTCAGAAACAAGCGAGGCAGCGGCGTACTGCATGATCATTGCACCGGATTGCAGACCGGGATGAGGGCTTAGGAATGGCGGCAGGTCATTCAGCTGCGGGTTCACAAGGCGCTCTATCCTGCGCTCTGCGATATTCGCAAGCTCTGATACTGCGATTTTTAGAAAATCCATGGCAAAGGCGATCGGCTGCCCGTGAAAGTTTCCGCCAGAGATGACTTTGTCACCGTCATTGAAAATAAGAGGATTGTCTGTAGCTGCGTTCATCTCAATCTCTAATTTTTCCTTCACGTAGCCTAACGTCTGCCAGGTCGCACCGTGCACTTGCGGAATACAGCGCAATGAATAGGCATCCTGGACACGCAGTTCTCCTTGAGAGGTCGTCAGGCTGCTGTCAGATAGATAAAAACGGATTCGTTCTGCGACATCGATCTGCTCCTGATAGCCGCGGGCGGAGTGAATATCCTCGTCAAACGCATCGATAATCCCGCGGAGCCCTTCAATCGTTAAGCTGGCAATGCGCTCTGTTTGATAGGCTAGTTTTTCCGCTTCAATATATGCGACCACACCCATAGCGGTCATAGCTTGTGTGCCGTTAATCAGGGCAAGCCCTTCCTTGGATGTCAGCGCTACCGGCTGAATGCCGGCTTTTTTCAAGCCTTTCATTGCTGGCATCCTTTCTCCCTTAAAAAAGACTTCTCCTTGCCCGATCAGTGCAAGCGCCAGATGGGAGAGCGGCGCCAGATCCCCGCTTGCACCAAGTGATCCCTGCTGGGGAATGACAGGATGGACGCGTTTATTTAAAAAGGCAAGCAATTGTTCAATCAGCTCCGCACGTACACCGGAAAAACCTTTTAACAGCGCATTGGCGCGCAAAAGCAGCATGGCCCTGGAAACACACTCAGGAAAAGGATCGCCGACACCGCAGGCATGTGAAAGAATTAAATTCAGCTGCAGCGCCGCCGAGTCTTCCTTCTGAATCAGGACATCACTGAATTTGCCAAATCCAGTTGTAATGCCGTATATTGTCTTTTCTTCGTGAACAATCCGCTCCACTGCCGCTCTGCTTTTTTTCACACGCTCCATACTTTCTTCGGAAGCCGCTGTCTCTTCAAAATCAAACAGCACTCGCGCGACGTCGGCTGTTGTCAATGAAGAACCGTCTAATGTCACCATAAGCCCAACTCCTTTGTCTTTACTTTGGTAAAGCGCCCATACAAAAAGGGGCTATGCTGTGAAAATCTGATTTCACGCATAGCCCCCTATCGTCTAAGATCTATGGGCTGTTTCATATGTGATTAATTCCAACGCCGAATGTTTCATGCTCAAGTCCTTTAATCGGCGCCCCGATTGTTCCGTAAAGCGAGACAGCAATCCAATCGCCTTCCGCTTCGCTTTCATAAGGATTTCCCCTCAAAACGGCGAACCTCAGGCCAACCGTCCGAAGCAGTGATCCAAGCAGCATTTCACCTCTGGTAACGCCATGTAAAGCCTCCATCGTCGCATGATAAAGCGCATGTGACTCACGGTAACCCTCGGATTGAATGACTCCGCTCTTTTTGGAAGCGGTTTCAATTGCGGCTACTACTTTATGCGCGTCCATTGATCCTACCTTGCCGAGACAGACCTTCCATCCATCTCGCTCCAGCTCCTCGACCTGTGAACGTTCTTCAGCTTCATGAAGCAGCAGAAGAACAGACAGCCGGCCGATCCGGCGCTCTTTGTGCAGTGTCATATGAATCACTCAATTCCTAAAAATTCTGATAACTATTAACTGAGTATTATATTAATTGTTTCAGCAATAGAAGTCAAAAGGTTTTTTACAGTCTTTAACAAGTTAGATTGGTATTGTGATATCGTGACGCAGAAATCTAGCACATTGCACACCATAGCAAGACAGGTGTGCGGGCGGCTGCTGTCGTACTCTAGATATGAGTTCAAATAGAAGGGGAGCGAAGTGCAGTGAAGAGCTTACATTGGGGAATCATCGGCCTTGGCGCAATCGCCTCAGATTTCGCCAAAGCGCTGAGAGAAGTAAACGGAACGGTCTATGCTGCAGGGTCACGAAGCTTGGATAAAGCCAAGGCGTTCGCCAAGGAGCATCATGTGGAAAAAGCCTATGGCAGCTACGAAGAACTGCTGCTAGATGAAAATGTTGATATTGTCTACATTGCCACTCCGCATTCAAACCACTATGAATATATAATGAAAAGCCTTCAGCATCACAAGCATGTTCTTTGTGAGAAGGCCATTACCGTCAATGCGAGACAGCTAAAGGAGATCATCGGTTTGGCTAAAGAAAAACAGCTTATTGTATCTGAAGCGATGACCATCTACCATATGCCGCTGTATAAAAAACTCTGGGAGATCGTAAAGGCGGGTCGCATCGGGCCCCTTAAAATGGTTCAAGTCTCCTTTGGAACGTGCAAGCCATACGACGTCACAAACCGGTTCTTTAATCAGGAACTGGCTGGCGGCGCACTCTTAGACACAGGAGCCTATGCGCTCTCGTTCGCAAGATATTTTCTCACGAGCCAGCCGAATGAGATCCTCAGCACGGCCAAGCCGACTGATACAGGTGTAGACGAGCAGTCAGGCATCATCTTAAAAAACACCGACAGCGAAATAGCCGTCATATCGCTGACCATGCGCGCAAAAATGCCAAAAAGAGGCGTAGTCGCTGGAGAAAACGGCTTTATCACAGTCGACGATTTTACAAGGCCGGACAAAGCACTCATTACGTACGCCAATGGAAAAACAGAGGTGATTGAAGAAGGAGAAACTGCAAAAGGGTTGAACTATGAAGTAGAGGATATGCAAAATGCAGTCCTGCATCAAACAGGCAGCCAAACCATCAGTCTCTCCCTGGATGTCATGAGCATCATGGACAATGTAAGACAACAGTGGGGAATCACCTATCCGTTTGAATATGAAAACATCCGGCCTTCCTAAAGGGCGGGTGTTCCTTCATGAAATGTAAGCGCTTAAAAATTTAATAAAAAAGAGAGGCGAACTGTACAGATGTTCAACCGATTGTTTCGTGTATGTTTTCTTGCTGCTCTTCTCATGGCTTTCACCCTGCCCAACGCTGCCCATGCACAAAAGGCAGAAAAACCCGCCTTTAAAGAAGTCAGCGTCCATGATCCTTCCATCATTGAGACGAACGGCAGCTTTTACGTTTTCGGATCTCACTTAGCTTCAGCGAAAACAAATGACCTCATGCAATGGCAGCAGCTGACTAGCAGTGTCAGCAACAATAACCCTCTTATTCCCAATGTCTATGAAGAATTAAAAGATACCTTCGAATGGGCGCAATCCGATACCCTGTGGGCGGCTGATGTCGCGCAGCTGGCGGACGGCAAATACTATATGTACTACAACGCCTGCCGCGGTGACTCACCAAGATCCGCCATGGGAGTGGCCGTCGCTGACAACATCGAAGGGCCCTATAAAAACAAGGGCATCTTTTTGAAATCAGGCATGGAAGGCACAAGCAATGACGGAACACCGTATGACGCAACAAAACACCCGAACGTCGTAGACCCGCACACCTTTTTTGATAAAAACGGCAAGCTGTGGATGGTGTACGGTTCATATTCAGGCGGCATTTTCATCCTGGAAATGAATCCGAAAACTGGCTTCCCGCTCCCTGGACAGGGGTACGGCAAAAAACTGCTCGGCGGCAACCACAGCAGAATCGAAGGCCCATATATCCTCTACAATCCAGACACCAACTACTACTACTTATACCTATCATATGGCGGTCTAGACGCAACAGGCGGCTACAACATCCGTGTCGCCCGCTCCAAAAAACCAGATGGCCCGTATTATGACGCAGAGGGCAATCCAATGATTGATGTCAAAGGCAAAGAAGGCACATTCTTCGATGACCGCTCCATTGAGCCGTACGGCGTCAAACTCATGGGCAGCTATTCATTTGAAACAGAAACTGAAAAAGGAGCCGGATACGTCTCACCGGGCCACAACTCAGCCTATTATGACGAAAAAACCGGCCGTTCTTATTTAATCTTCCACACCCGCTTCCCGGGCAGAGGTGAAGAACACGAAGTCAGGGTCCACCAGATGTTCATGAACAAAGACGGCTGGCCGGTAGCAGCGCCATATCGATACGCAGGTGAAACACTGAAAAAAGTAAAGCAAAAAGACATCACAGGAACATACAAACTCATCCAGCACGGAAAAGATATCTCAGCCGACATCAAAAAAACCATCAACATTCAGCTCAACAAAGACCACACCATTTCCGGGGAAATGACCGGAACGTGGAAGAAAACTGGAAATGACGCAGCCGAAATCACGTTAGCCGGCAAGACGTATAATGGCGTATTTTTACGCCAGTGGGATTCGGTGAGAGAGAAGAACGTGATGACGTTTAGTGTGTTGAATGGCAGCAGTGAGGCTGTTTGGGGAACTAAATAAGATGGAGAAGCGCCTTCGTAGGAAGGCGTTTTTTATCGTATTTATTGACTATAAGCAAAAGTCCAACGGAAGAAAAAAACAGAACGGGAATAAGTTTAAAGACCTAAACTTAAAGTCCTCCTTGTGCTTGTTATCCCCGCTGTAAAATTGCAGACATAGAGTTTTTAGCAATTTAGAACCGGTGTAACTCTTTCTAAGACAAACCTTTTTACCTATTTATCCAATATGACCCATCATGTAATATGAAAATAGTCTGTATTGTAAAGAATTGACACAGTTTGATAGAAACACGAGGTGTTGCGGCATGCATAGTGAAATGTTGTTACATTCGGTCAAAGCCGACTTACATGAAAAACAGGAACAGATCCATCAGTTAAAACGAGTGCTGCACGAAATCAGGCAAATCAAACACGAATTTTCCGAGGTCCAGCATCTCATTCATCGGCCTCATCTTAATGGGAATGCATGGAGAGGAACACATGCTGAGCGGTTTGAAGATATTCGTGAAGGAATGAACAAAGCATACCGTCAAATCAAAAGCGAACAAGTCAACGGAATCATCGAAAGCTTCGAAGGAAAAATCCACTCATTAGAGGGAGACGTCTATTCCATAAGACGCCAAATCACGAGAATAGAGCATGAAATAGAGAAGGAAAAACATAAAAAGTGAGGTGAGCGCAAATGGCACAGGAAATCAAAATGGTCTATGGAACCGTCAAACAGGGACTTTCTCAGCTTAAGAACTCAGCTGAACTCAAGTCCTCCTTGCCCGGCCATCTCTCAGGACGAAACCATTTGAATGTTGTAAAGTCCATCGAGCAATTAAATGAGGACATCAAAGAGCTCACTGAAGCATATGCATCCGTTCTGGCCAAGCATATCGCACAAACGGAAAGCGCGGTAAACGCCATGAAGGAAACGGACGAAAACATATCATCTTCCATGAAATAAAGCGCGGGAGGACAAGGGATTGAAAACATTAGATGTCCACGCTCTTCACGAGGGCATTCAGCATACGATTGAGAAACTGGACAAGCAAAAACAGCAGCTGGAGAAGCTGGAAAAAAGTGTTGAGCATCTGGCAGGCATGAAGGATGCGTTAAAAGGAAAAGGCGGAGATGCCATCCGGACCTTTTACGAGGAGTGCCACAAGCCTTTTCTCCTTTTCTTTGGCATGTTTATCGACGAATACAAAAAAGTGCTGAAGCAAACACAGCATGCGATTTCCTCTGTAGAATCTGACTCCCACGGCATGATTGCGGAGGCTTTTCTCTCACACGATGCCAGACATGGGATCAAGCATGCACGAGAAGTGACAGAGCAGCTCACAGACGCAGTGAATCGGCAGACATCAGCCATCGGCCACATCGTCAGCCTGCCGAAAGTCAATGACTCCTTTTTTCGGTTGGAAACAGAACAGGCTGAGCGGCTGATTACAGACACCCTGAATAAGCTCTTTCAATTTGACGGCCAACAAACCCAAGCTCTAGAAACGGCAAAATCAGATTTTCAAACGATGAAAAACTATATCGATCAGCTCGAAACCATGTACACCGGTCCGAAAATTGAGATCACAGGCTACAAAAGCGGCTCCATCTTGAAATCACAGGAAGAAGAAAAGATCAACCAAACCTTCGGCGCCATCAATCCGCAAATGAAACAGCCGGATGATTCACCGATGGAGATGATGTTGAAGAAACTGGAGAAACATAAGCAATCAAACGTTGATTCTGTGATAATGGATGACAAACAACAAAAGATCGAGCGTGAGATTTATGGTGATGACAGTAACTTGACGGTACTGCAGAAAGAAGCAGCAGCCCACCCGAAAGTCTATGGAGACATACGGGTGATAAATGATAAACTATATAATCATAAAGGATTAAAAAAGATAGATACGATAGAAGTGATTGACGAACTAACTCGTGATACTGAAAGCATCGACTACGTCGGCGGCAAATATTATGTATATGAAAACGGCCAAATTGTGAGAGAACTCTACGCTGGAGGGAAAAAGCGGCTAGAAGAAGTGTCTTACATTCCAGAGGATAAAGTAGGCGGAGCTAAGCCAATTGATTCGTTTCTTGCCGGAACTCAATATGAATTTATTGAGTGGGTAAGCCCTCAGGGTGCTGTTAAAAAATTGGCGGTCCGAGGCGGGAAGCGTGTTGTCACAGATGTGGCTAAACATGTAGTGGAGAAGGATATAAAGGGAGACGTAAAAAAGAAACCTTCTAAAGGCAGTGTTAATAGTAAGTGGTGGCATCCTGGATATGTAGATAATTTAAGCTCTTCCCAAACGGTTATAGGAATAAAAAATTCCCCTAAAGGTTTATCAACTCTTGGTAGCTCAACACGTCAGAATGCACTAGATGCAGGAAAAGGCTGGGTTGGTCAAGGAGCGGAAAAAATGTATGATAAAGCAGGAAATTTTTTAGGGTACAAAAGTGTAGATAAAATGAGAGCTTTCAGATTGCAATATAAACCAAAGGAAAAAATGTGGAGAGCGAACTTCACTGAAAATGAAATTACTGTTGTAGGATCAAAAACAGAATTAAGAAATGTACATGTTGATATTTTAGATTAAAAGGTGGGATATAATTATGTTAGAAATTAAAGCTTTAACTAAAGACTATGAAAATTGGGGTGAGGACGCTGATGATTTCTACGTTTCATTTGAACTTGACGTAGGATTGCCTGATATACCAGGTGCTTCTGATTTATTTACTTTTAATATTATTAGCCCTAAAAGATTGGATAAGATACTTGAAAGTACAAAAATTGAATTAGGTCATGGATATCTCATAATGAGAGATTTTAATATAAAAACTGTCAATTCTACTGTAGAGACTATCATGAATAAATGTAAAGACGATGACTATGATAAGTATATGAATAATTTAGCTCAATACTTTAAATTACAAGGATAACACCAAAAGAGTTGTTGGCTAGTCGCTTATAGTTATACTAAAAGAATATGAATATATCGGAACTGTAATCAATTTCGGATTTAATACACATGTTATATGATAAACAACTAGAGGTTTTTCATGTTAGAAGAGATTCCTGGTTATAAAAGTCTCACGTCATAACTATTTTAATTAAATGGTTTTGAGGGCCCTCTGGTTTGCTTCCTAGTGAGTAGCTTTAGAGTAGTGTAGTGGTAACTGTTTTACCTTGATTGGCAAAGTGCCTTTCAAGGTTTTTTAATAAAAATAATCTTTTATAAAGCTAATTCATAAACCCTTTCTCCTTTTCTCTGGCATGTTTATCGACGAATACAAAAAAGTGCTGAAACAAACACAGCATGCGATTTCCTCTGTAGAATCTGACTCCAACGGCATGATCGCAGAGGCTTTTCTCTCACACGACGCGAGACACGGGGTCAAGCATGCACGAGAAGTGACAGAACAGCTCACTGACGCAGTGAATCGCCAGACATCAGCTATCGACCACATCGTCAGCCTGCCGACAGTCAATGACTCCTTTTTCCGGATGGAAACAGAACAGGCTGAGCGACTGATTTCGGACACCCTGAATAAGCTCTTTCAATTTGACGGCCAGCAAACTCAAGCACTAGAAACGGCAAAATCAGATTTTCAAACGATGAAAAAATATATAGACCAGCTCGAAACCATGTACACCGGTCTGAAAATTGAAATCACAGGATACAAAACCGGCTCCATCTTGAAATCACAGGAAGAAGAAAACATCAACCAAGCCTTCGGCGCGATTAACCCGCAAATGAAACAGCCGGATGAATCACTGATGGAGTTGATGTTGAAGAAATTAGCCGAGAAAGAAAAGTCTAAAGTCGATTCAGTTGTCAAAACGCCTCATTCTAAAAAGGTAAATAAAAATATCATTCATCAGAAGATTTTAATTTCGGATTATGTATAGAACGCACAGAATATCACTATGAATTTTGTGTCTGGGGATTATCAGAAAAAAAACAAAAAATGTAGGAGACCTTGATTGGCATTAGCCTTTCAAGGCTTTTAAATATTGAGCCATAGCCTAAAGAAATCGGACTTTTGAGTTTAAGGTGATAATAGAGAGTGAAGAAAATAGATGAGAAATTTTTATTGAGAAAAATAAATGAATCGTTATTAATCATTCAGATTGTTTTGCCGCTAGCAGGAATATTTTTATAAATCATGACAGCCTGGTTAGCAAAGGTCAATCAAGTTCACGATATAGAGTTATATGTGATTGCTGGTTTTTCATATGGTGTATTTTTCTTTTTGTTCCCTTTAGATATTTATATATTCAGGAAAAGAATACTTATAAAAAAAATTAAATAATATAGAGGGATATAAATAGAGTTTCTAAAGGGTGAGCATACACTTGAAGAACCAGGATCTTCTATGATTTATTAGATGATGAATGATTTAAAGATTTACCCCAAAATGAAATATCTATCAGGATTATTATTCCGTTACCTCTCCCTTAAAGGAGCAAGATGACATGTTATCGATCAATAAACAAGAGGACCCTGTTTTTCAGTTTTTAGCTTGAACATTCCATCAGGATATTGAATCTCCCGATGACGCTTTACAAGAGTTATTAACAGAGGAAAGTAAGGAATATTTGGAGTATGCTATTGTCTTTTTAACGGGTTTTATTGAAAATGAGCATTCAGACAATGAGAAAAATGATTACATTCAATCTTGCGCAGATGGCGTGTATTTTCCTGCGTTTAATTTAGAACCAATTGATTGGCTAAAAAATGTAATAGTGCAAATAAAGAAGTCTTTAAATAAAATTTAAACGATAACGATTCTTAACCTTGATTGGAAAAAATGCCTTTCAAGGTTTTTTAATAACAATAATTTTTTATTGAAGTTAATAATAAGTTTAAATCTTTATTATTACCTTTGTACTAGAATCGATACTCTTAGTCAATATTAAAAATGAAAGCGTTGACATCCCATAAATCTAGTGCTAAAGTATACCTACAAAACAAATACAGCGACCCGTCAGGATTGTTACTGCGAAAGCAGGCAAAACCTAAATGGTACAGGTGCAGGAGGAGACTCTCGCAATCTGTGTCATTTAGGTTTTTTTTATTCTCATTTTGGAGGTGATGCAGCATTAAATACAAAAAAAGCTGGAGAAAGGCGGCCACCTTTCATCCAGCCAGTTCCCCCAAAAAAAGGAGGTATACACATGGATTATGATAAATTATCGAGAGACATATTACAACTCGTAGGCGGTGAAGAAAACGTTCAGCGCGTGATTCACTGCATGACGAGACTGCGTTTTAATCTTTATGACAATTCGAAAGCGGATCGGAGTCAATTGGAGCAGCTGCCGGGTGTGATGGGCACCAATATCAGCGGCGAGCAGTTTCAAATTATCATCGGAAATGATGTGCCGAAGGTGTATCAGGCGATTTTGCAAAACAGCAGCCTCAGTGATGAAAAGAGCGCCGGGGCATCTGGCCAGAAAAAGAATGTGCTGAGTGCGGTCTTTGATGTGATTTCTGGTGTGTTTACACCGATTCTGCCTGCGATTGCGGGAGCGGGGATGATCAAAGGGCTCGTTGCGTTAGCGGTCACATTCGGCTGGATAGCGGAAAAGAGCCAGGTCCATGTCATTCTGTCAGCTGTTGGTGACGGTGCGTTCTACTTTCTTCCGCTCCTGCTTGCGATGAGTGCGGCGAGAAAGTTTGGAAGCAATCCGTATGTAGCGGCGGCGATTGCAGCGGCGATTCTGCATCCGGATCTGACGGCGCTGCTCAGTTCAGGGAAGAGCATTTCCTTTATCGGGCTTCCTGTAACCGCTGCCACTTATTCATCAACGGTCATCCCGATTTTGCTTGCGATTTGGATCGCATCGTATGTGGAAAAATGGATTGACCGAATCACGCATTCTTCTCTCAAATTGATTGTCGTTCCGACCCTGACATTATTGATTGTCGTGCCGCTGACATTGATTACAGTTGGTCCGCTGGGTGCTATTTTAGGAGAATACTTGTCTGTCGGCGTAAACTATTTATTTGCTCATGCCGGGCTTGTGGCGATGATTTTGCTTGCGGGAACGTTCTCTTTGATCATTATGACGGGCATGCATTATGCATTGGTGCCGATCATGATTAACAACATCGCGCAAAACGGCCATGATTATTTGCTGCCCGCCATGTTTTTGGCGAATATGGGGCAGGCCGGCGCATCTTTTGCGGTTTTTCTTCGCTCCAGAAATAAGAAATTTAAATCGCTTGCGCTTACCACAAGTGTGACGGCGCTGATGGGAATTACAGAACCCGCGATGTACGGCGTTAATATGCGATTGAAAAAACCGTTTGCGGCCGCTTTACTTGGCGGTGCGGCTGGCGGCGCATTTTACGGCGTTACGGGTGTCGCTTCCTACATTGTCGGAGGCAACGCAGGGCTGCCGAGTATCCCGGTCTTTATCGGCCCAACGTTTATTTACGCGATAATTGGTCTTGTGATTGCGTTTGTTGCGGGAACAGCGGCAGCTTATCTTATTGGATTCGAGGATGTACCGTCTGAAAGTGATCAGCAGCCTTCTGTGACAAATGGCCATGAGGGCAGCGGAGAAATCATTCACAGTCCGATTAAAGGTGAAGTCAAGGCATTAAGCGAAGTCAATGACGGAGTGTTTTCTGCCGGGATTATGGGAAAAGGATTTGCTATTGAGCCGGAAGAAGGAGAAGTGGTTTCACCTGTGTATGGAAGCGTTACCACCGTTTTTAAAACAAAGCACGCCATTGGCATTACGAGTGATCAGGGAGCTGAAATCCTCATACACATTGGATTGGACACTGTCAAACTGGAGGGCCAATGGTTCACGGCTCATGTCAAAGAAGGCGACAAGGTCGCGCCTGGAGATCCTCTCGTTTCCTTTGATCTGGAACAGATTAAAGCAGCTGGATATGACGTGATCACCCCGGTTATCGTCACTAACACAGACCGATATTCATTTTCGCCGGTAAAAGAAATCGGCAGGGTTCAAACAAAAGAAGCGCTGCTTGCTTTATCTTAAAAAATAAACTGATGAGGTGAACTGTAATGAGTGCAAATGCAAAACGATTTCCAGAAGGATTTTTATGGGGCGGCGCGGTCGCTGCCAACCAAGTTGAGGGTGCTTATAACGAGGGCTGCAAGGGACTTTCGACAGCTGATGTATCACCGAACGGCATCATGTCTCCATTTGATGAATCGATGACTTCTTTAAATCTGTATCATACCGGAATTGATTTTTATCATCGTTATAAAGAGGATATTGCCTTATTTGCAGAAATGGGTTTCAAAGCGTTCCGGACTTCGATTGCGTGGACAAGAATTTTTCCGAATGGCGATGAAGAGGAGCCAAATGAAGAAGGCCTCAAATTTTATGATGATCTGTTTGATGAGCTGTTAAAGCATCATATTGAGCCAGTCGTGACCATCTCTCATTATGAAATGCCGCTCGGTCTTGTGAAACATTATGGCGGCTGGAAGAACCGCAAAGTCATAGAGTTTTATGAACGCTATGCCAGAACTGTTTTCAAACGCTATCAACACAAAGTGAAGTACTGGATGACATTCAACGAAATTAATGTGGTCCTCCATGCACCGTTTACAGGCGGCGGTCTTGTTTTTGAAGAAGGAGAACATCAATTGAACGCGATGTACCAGGCCGCACATCACCAGTTTGTCGCCAGCGCCCTTGCCGTTAAAGCGGGGCATGAGATCATTCCCGACTCAAAAATTGGCTGTATGATCGCCGCGACAACAACCTATCCGATGACCTCTAAGCCGGAGGATGTCTTCGCGGCAATGGAGAATGAGCGCAAAACACTTTTCTTCTCAGATGTGCAGGCAAGAGGTGCGTACCCGGGATATATGAAACGCTATCTGGCAGAAAACAATATTGAAATTGAAATGGCTGAAGGCGATGAGGAATTGTTGAAAAAACATACGGTCGATTACATCGGATTTAGCTACTACATGTCCATGGCGGCGAGCACTGATCCTGAAGATCTTGCGAAATCAGGAGGCAATCTGCTGGGCGGAGTCAAAAACCCTTATTTGACATCATCAGAATGGGGCTGGCAGATTGACCCGAAAGGCTTGCGCATCACGCTCAATACCTTATACGACCGTTATCAAAAGCCGCTGTTCATTGTGGAAAACGGCCTTGGCGCTGTGGACAAAGTTGACGAGGACGGCACGATCCAGGACGATTACAGAATCAACTATCTGCGAGAACATTTAATTGAAGCACGGGAAGCCATTGCGGACGGCGTTGATTTAATCGGATACACATCATGGGGACCGATTGACCTTGTCAGCGCGTCCACTGCCGAAATGAAAAAACGCTATGGCTACATTTATGTTGATCGAGACAATGAGGGGAACGGAACATTGAATCGCATCAAGAAAAAAAGCTTCGGCTGGTATCAGCAGGTCATTGCCACAAACGGAGAAAGTCTCTGACAACTTTATGAATAAACATACACCTCAATTGACAATAACAGACAGCAGGCGGACAATAAAAGAGAAAGATGAACCACCCACAGTCCGAAAGGCGGGAAGCGTATGTTTAACAAAATGTTAGTTGCGATTGACGGGTCAGAAATGAGTGCAAAAGCCCTTGATGCCGCAGTGCATCTGGCAAAAGAACAGCAGGCAGAACTAAGCATCCTTCATGTGGGGAGAGAAGCCGTCGTAGCGACTTCTTCTCTGACCGGGATTGTCTATGTACCAGAATATTTTATTGATGAAATCAGGCAAGAAGTGAAAAAAGAAGGCTTACACATCCTTGAGAACGCGAAAGCGAAAGCGGCCGAGAGCGGTGTTCAAGCCGACATCATTTACGCACAGGGAGAGCCGGCACACGAAATTTTAAATACCGCAAAAGAGAAAGGCGTTAGCCTGATCGTAGTAGGAAGCCGGGGCATCAGCGGCCTGAAAGAAATGATGCTTGGAAGCGTCAGCCATAAAGTGTCTCAATTATCACCTTGTCCTGTATTAATTGTTCGATAGATAAGAAGAAAAAAGCGCCTACAAGGCGCTTTTTTTATGTATAGATTCGTAAAATAACTCTGGGTGATTTATGGAACTGCTTCCTTTATAATAGTATCAATATGTAAAAAAGAGGATTTTCTCTTATATCTGCAGATAGCTATACTGGGGGGCATTTGATGCAGCAAAATCTCATATTACAAAAACAAAAATCAACAGCCGTGCTGAAAATGGTCATTTCCATGGTGATTTTCGGTTCCATTGGCTTTTTCTCTGAGCATACCAATCTGCCGTCGTTTGAATTGGTATTCGTTCGCTGTCTGTGCGCGACGCTATTTTTAAGCTTTTGCTGGCTGGTGTCCGGTCAGCATAAAACTGAAAAATGGAGCAAGCGGGAAGTCCTGCAAACTTTAGCTTGCGGTTTCTTTCTGGTATTCAATTGGGTCTTCTTATTTAAGTCTTTTGAAGAAACGTCAGTTACAATTGCCATCTCTGTATACCACCTTGCACCTGTGCTTGTTCTTCTCCTGGGGAGTATTATCTATAGAGAAAAATTAAATGTGATCTCCGTCAGCTCCATTATCATCTGCTTTCTTGGAACGGCGCTGATTTCCGGGATTAACGGCAGCACTTCATTGACACAGCTGATGGGATCAGGAATCATTTGGGCAGTTCTCGCCGCACTGTTTTATGCGTTCACCACTTTATTGGGAAAAGGCATTCAAAACCTCAGCCCTTACACGACCACCTTCCTGCAAACCGGTTTAGGGGTTATCATCCTGATTCCGTTTATTCACTTCGGCGCTTTTGCAAACCTGTCTCAGGGAAACTGGATCATGGTCGTCTCCACTGGCATTATTCATACAGGTATTGTGTATTTGCTGTTTTTTGACAGTTTGCGATTTTTATCAACGAAATTTATTTCGGTCATTGTCTTCCTCGACCCCGCTGTCGCGATTGTGCTCGATACCGTGTTTACGGGATTCCGCCCGGATCTTTTTCAGACACTCGGCATTGCAATGATCTTTGCGGGTATGGCTTTGACGCTTGTCAGGAGGCAGGGGAAGGCGGATGCAGCTGCTGAAGAAAAGGATTTAGAACAATTTCAATCATGATAGAAAAAAGTGTAAAGGCCTTAAATGGGCCTTTTTTTGGTTTTTTGGGTCTTTTTGCTCTTTTTAAATCTTAAAATAAGATAAATTTTCTAGAAAAATATTGTAATAATATTTCAGTGACGTTAACATTGTTGAGTAAATATTACTTTTATTACAAAAGGAGAGAGAAAATGAAAAAAAGAAAGAGGCGGAACGTTAAGAGATTCATTGCCGTATGTTTAGTGTTGGCGCTAATGATTTCATTATTGCCAGTAGATGTACTGGCAAAAACTTCAGAAGAAGAGTCCGGAAATCGTGTCGCAACTGCTGATCCGGAAGAAACCCTTCAGAATGATCAAAAAGAGGAAGCTGTACCATTTAATGAGAAGGATATAAACAAAGAGGGAGAAATCACCTCAGAAAGAACGGAAAACACAAAGCTTTATTATGAAGGGGACGGTGTTTATAAACAGGAAGTATACCTTGATCCTATTCATACAAAGGAAACAACGAATGCAGACTGGGAGGAGATTTCTCCTGAATTAAAAGAAACGACAAGCAAACAAGTTGAAACTGAAAATGCTGTTTTGAATTCAGATTTTCAAAAGCAAATGAAGAACGGACTTTATGCGACTTTTGAGCACAATGATCACAAGCTTACATATTCACTTGTAGAAGCAAAAGGTCCAAATAAAACTTCACTTACTCCGAAAGATACTCCAGCAGATTATAAGACTGATGGTAATGAGATTGTTTATCCGGATGTTTTTCCGAACATTGATCTTCAGACTTTCACATTCAACGAAAACATAAAAGAAGATTTAGTCCTTCATCAGTATGACGGATACAACACATTTTCATTTCAGGTGAAAACCGATTTGCAGGCAAAAGAACAAGAGGATGGATCAATAGATTTTTCTGATGAAAAAGGAAAAGTTGTTTTTTCTGTGCCTAAACCTTTTATGACTGATTCAAAACTGGATGAACTTTCCGGCGAGGTGGGACGATCAGAAAAAGTCAGCTATAAGCTGGAAAAGAATAAAGAAGGGTATTTGCTTCATCTCACGGCAGACGAGAACTGGCTGAAAGACCCTGAACGCGTGTATCCAGTGTCTATCGACCCGTCAACGTCTTTATCTGTTTCATCAGATACGTTTGTCATGAGTGCCTACCCGACGACCAACTATTCGGCATCTTCGCAGAAATGGGATGCTAATCTGAAGGCCTATGTGCTGAAAACGGGTTATTACGACAAAACAACAGGCACCAATTATGCGTTTATGAAATTTAACAATTTAAAACCGATTCAAAATATGACAGTCAGCAAAGCTACATTAAAAACATACGTAGCCCATTCCTATTATGGAACAAAGGCAACTGGTCTTTGGCTGGATACAGTCAACAGCAATTATGATCATGCAAAAGTAACATGGAACACCAAACCGGCATCTAAAAATATCGGAAAAGCCGACGTCCATAAAGGACAGTGGGCGAGTTACGATGTGACCGCCGCTGTAAAGTCATGGAACTCCGGCGGGGCCAATTATGGATTTAAGCTTCATGCAAACGGAAACGGTAAGGAATACTGGAAAAAACTAATTTCCTCAGCGAACTCAAACAATAAGCCTTATATTGAAGTGACATACACCATCCCGAAGGCGAGCACACCTGCTGTTAAGGCATACAATAACGGGAACGGCACTGGTTTTTTCAATATCAGTTGGAAAAAGGCCGAGGGTGCAAAAGGCTATAAGGTATGGATTTATAATGGTAAAGAATATCAAGCGATCTCAGTCGGCAACACGACATCCTGGAGCACAAAAGGGAAAAACATTTGGCCGACAAGTGCAGAAATTTCATCCGGTAAGTACAAGCTTCACCTTGATGGAAAAGGCGGAACTGAATTAGCGCTAGATCCATCTCCAGTGTATAAGAACTCCGGCGGAACCTATGCCACAAGCAAAAACTATTGGATCGGGGTCAGCGCGATTTTTGATCAGGGAGAAGGGGCGATGTCCGCACCGGCAAAGCCTGTTATCCCTAATGTAGGGAAAGCACAAGCACCGTCAACAAAGGCATTTAATAATGGGAATGCCACAGGATACTTCGATCTTTCTTGGAAAGCTGTATCCGGTGCAACTGGCTATAAAGTTCAGGTGTTCAATGGGAAAGGCTTTGAAACACTTGATCTCGGAAATCAGACGTCTTGGACCACCAAGGGGAAAAAGATCTGGCCGACAAGTGCAGAAATTAAAGCGGGAAAATATGCTCTTCACCTAAAGGATGGAAACGGAGCAGAGCTGCCGATCAATCCCGGAACAACCTATAAAAACGCCGGTGGGGATGCAGCCAAAAAAAATTACTCATTTAAAATAATCGCCTATAACAAAGATGGCGAAGCCATTGCATCACCGGCTGCCAACCCGACACTTCCTGATATCGCTAAACCAAAGAACTTATCCGGTTATGTGTATACAAACACAAAATCAAGCCAAACCGGTTATGTGAATTTGATATGGGAAAAGGTTCAAAATGCGAAAGGCTATAAAATTAATATCTATAACGGAAAAGAATATCAGTCCTATGATGTTGGGGACGTGGATCATTGGACAACCCAAAATAAAAACATTTGGCCGACTTCTGAGGAAATAAAAGCCGGAAGCTACAAGCTGCATACAGACGGAAAAGGCCGTGAATTGGCACTTGACCCGTCACCTGTCTATAACAATGCAAATGGAAATTACAAAGGGAAGAAGAATTATTCCTTCACTCTTTCCGCCTATGATGCGAATGGTGAAACGATTCCGACAGCACCCTTTAACCCAACGTTCCATGAAGGCGCAGAATTCCTTGGAACAGAAGAATACTGGTCTATCATTGATATCCCAAGCGGCCAGTTAAACGGTGCGACAGGAAATGTCATTGTGAATGAAGAAGATATGTCAATTGACGGGCGCGGACCGGGACTTGGCTTATCGAGAACCTACAACAGTCTTGACAGCTCCGATCACTTATTTGGACAAGGCTGGTATGCTGATGCAGAAACATCTGTCATCTCGACGGACGGCGGGGCAATGTATATTGATGAAGACGCTACTACTCATCGCTTTACTAAAAAAGCCGATGGCACGTATCAGCCGCCGACCGGTGTCTATCTTGAATTAACAGAAACAGCTGATCAGTTCATATTAAAAACAAAGGATCAAACAAACGCTTATTTCAATAAAAAAGGCGGCAAGCTTCAAAAGATAGTGGATGGCCACAACAATGCAACCGTCTACACTTACAATGACAAGAATCAACTGACAGCCATTACAGATGCATCGGGCCGCAAGCTCACATTCACATATGATGAAAATGGCCATGTGACTTCCATCACCGGACCTAAGAATAAGAAAGTCACCTACTCATATGAGAATGATTTGCTGAAGAAAGTCACGGATACAGATGGGACTGTCACAAGCTATGACTACGATGGTGAAGGACGCCTTGTCAAACAATATTCAGCCAACAGTACCGAAGCAAAGCCTGTCTTTACCGAATATCAGTATAGCGGACACCGTCTCGAAAAAGCGATCAACGCTAAAAAAGAAACATATGTCTATAGCTATGATGCTGATAAAAAGACGCTTCTCATGACACAGCCGAATGGCCGGAAAGTACAGTACGGCTATAATGAAGCGGGAAATCCGATTCAGGTCATTGATGATGCGGAAGGGTTAAAAATTACAACGAATACAAAGTATGAAGGCAACAATGTCGTAGAAGATGTAGATCCAAACGACGTCGGAACAGGAAAAGCAACGGAAAGCTATCAATATGACAAAGATGGCAACGTTACGTCTGTTAAAGACGCATATGGAACTGAGACATACGAATACAACAAAAACAACGATGTCACAAAGATGAAGGATACCGAGGGCAATGTCACGGATATTGCCTATGACGGACTAGATGCTGTATCCGAAACCGATCAGAGCGGAAAATCATCTTCAGCAGCCGTTTATGATAAATACGGAAATCAGATTCAATCCAGCAAAGAGTTATCAGCCTCAACCAATATCCTGAAAGATGGAAGCTTTGAAGCGCAAAAATCCGGCTGGAATCTGACCGCATCTAAAGACAGCGGCAAAATCTCAGTCATCGCCGATAAAAGCGGGGTTCTTTCCGGATCAAAGGCATTGGAAGTCTTGAGCCAATCAACGTCTGCCGGAACAGATCATGGGTATTCGTCAGCGACACAAACAGTCGAACTGGAGCCGAATACAACCTATACATTAAGCGGGAAAATCAAAACAGATCTAGCGAAATCAAGAGCCTACTTTAACATTGATTTGCGAGACAAAGATCAAAAACGAATTCAATGGATTCACAATGAATACAGTGCATTAGCCGGAAAAAATGACTGGACAAAACGGCAAATCACTTTTACGACTCCAGCAAATGCAGGAAAAGCCGTTGTATATATGGAAGTCGATCATAGAGATAAAGACGGCAAAGGAAAAGCATGGTTCGATGAAGTCCAGCTGGAAAAAGGCGAAGTATCATCAAGCTATAACCCAGTTCAAAACAGCAGTTTTACATCAGCAACGGAAAACTGGAGCGCAAGCGGGGCATCCGTTGATTCTGAAGAAGGCTTTAATGATGAAGTATCATTAAAAGCTGCCCGGACCAGTGCGTCCCAAGCTGGATCAGTAACAAAACAAACCATTGTCTTAGGGCAAAGTGCAAACGACAAACCGGTTTATCTCACACTGACAGGCATGTCAAAAGCAAGCAGTGTCAAGTTCACAGATGAAAAAGACTATTCTTTGCAGGCTAATGTTACTTATGCGGACGGAAGCACAGGCGTATACAATGCGAAATTCCCTTCTGGAACACAGGAATGGAACCGTGCAGCTGTTGTTATACCAAAAACAAAGCCGATTAATAAAGTCGATATCAGCATACTGTTCCAAAAGAGTGCGACAGGAACAGCGTGGTTTGATGATATCCGTCTGATTGAAGGAAGCCTTTTAACAAAAAGCACGTATGACAGCAATGGAAATTATGTGACCAAGGAAGAAGATGAACTAGGATACTCTACTTCAACTGATTACGATGAAACTGGTAAGAAAACGGCTGAAACGGATGCAAAAGGTGAAAAAACAACCTATACGTATGATCAGGCAGACCAATTGACAAACATGACGCTCTCTAACGGCACGTCTATCCTTCACAGCTATGATAAGGAAGGCAATGAGGTAAGCAAAACCATTCGGGCGGGAGCAGATCAAACCTATAAATACGAATATGATGTCATGGGCAAGCTTGTCAAAACAACTGACCCTCTGGGTAATGTGCTAGCAAGCGAATATGATGCCAACAGCAACCTGACCAAAACCATTTCACCGAACGGCAACGAAGTGTCTCTTTCTTATGATGGAACAGACCGGGTGAAGTCAAAATCGTATAACGGTACAGAAAAGTACAATTTCACGTATGACAAAAATGGAAATGAAACATCGGTCGTCAATAAAGAGCAGAACACCACAAAGAAACGGACATTTGACAACAAAAACCGTTTAACCGAATTGACTGACCGCGGCGGCAGCCAAACTTGGACATATCCTAGTGACTCCGATAAGCTGAAAACCTTCTCATGGAGCCATGGGGACCAAAAAGGAACGAATCAATTTACGTATAACAAACTGGATCAAATGGTTGAGATGAAAGATAGTACATCTTCCTATTCATTTGATTATGATGAAAATGGCAACGTCCAAACCTTTATTACGGGCAACGGCGGCGGAACAAGTTTTTCATATGACGAAAGAAACCTTGTAAGCTCGCTGCATATCGGCGACAAAAATGGCGGAAGCATTCTGACGGAAAGCTATGAATACGATGCAAACGGCAACCGCACAACGATAAACAGCTCAGCAAGCGGCAAGGTGAAATATGAGTATGGAAAGCTGAATCAACTTGTCAAAGAAACCCATGAAGACGGTACTGTCATTGAATACACATATGACGGATTCGGGAACCGGAAAACCGTTACAACTGTAAAAAACGGTTCAAGTAAAACGGTGAACGCTTCCTTCAACATCATGAACCAGCTGACAAAAGTCAATGATGAAAGCATGTCTTACGATAAAAACGGCAACCGCACATCCGACGGCAAATTCACATATACGTGGGATGCGGAGGATAACCTGACTGCCGTTACAAAAAAAGGCGAAGACAAGCCTTTCGCAACATACAAATATGACGAAAAAGGAAACAGAATCCAAAAAAACGTCAACGGAAACGTCACGAACTACTTCTACGACGGAGACAGCCTGAACGTCTTGTATGAAACAGACGCGGACAACAAAGTCACAAAATCATACACATACGGTGACAGCGGCCAGCTGTTATCCTACACAGAGAATGGCAAGAAATATTTCTATCACTACAACGCACACGGCGACGTCATCGCGATCTCAGACAGCATTGGAAAAACCGTTGCCAAATATCAATACGACGCATGGGGAAATCCAACAAAAACCGAAGCTAGCGATGAAGTAAAAGACAACCGCTACCGCTACGCAGGCTACCAATACGACGAAGAAACCGGCCTGTACTATCTCATGGCCCGCTACTACGAGCCAAGAAACGGCGTGTTCCTCTCACTTGACCCAGACCCGGGCAGTGACGGTGATTCATTGGATCAGAATGGGTATACTTATGCCAATAACAATCCGGTGATGAAGGTTGACCCGGATGGGCACTGGGTATGGCTTGTGGTAAATGCCGGATTTGCAGCCTATGATGGGTATAAGGCATATAAATCAGGTAAAGGGTGGAAAGGTGCTGCTTGGGCAGCTGCTTCTAACTTTGGTCCTGGGAAGATATTTAAGGGTGCTAGTCGGGTTTATAAAGCGGTTAAAAGTTACAAATTCGTTCGAAAATCAAAAGGTGTAAAATATAGAGGGAAAATAAGGAAGAGTAATAGATATGTTACATTTAAAAAACCAGTAGCGAAGGGGGGAAAACGGAACAGCACTGTATATTGGATAAAGAAGAAGAAAATGCATCAAAAAAGAAGATATGATCATCGAGGATGGGCAAAATACGATATTGATTATACTAATCATGGAAATGCAAAAGAACATCCAATAGTTCCTCATAAGCATAGATGGGATTGGAGTAAAGTGAAGCCAAGACAACGATGGGAGAGACCATAAGGTATAGATTAGGAGGCAAAGAATGAGAATTGTATTAGAAGATAATGATCAATACTTTAATTTAAAACTCTTATTAGACAAGATAGATTTGAAAATAGAAGAATATAATTGGCTTATCAGTGATCTTTCTGATATAACATTGTTTGAAAATAAAAATTATATTGAGCATGAATTATTCTCAAGACACTTAGAATTCGTGTATATAAAAGGTGAAAATTTAAAGGAGATACTCAGTACTTATGACATCGTTCCCACTTTTGGAGTATTTACAGCTGTCTCTAAATCATTGAATAAACTGTCTCTATCCTCGGTACCAGTTATTAATGAGAATAGGGCTTATTGGGATAAAGACTACAACTCGCCAGTAGAAGGAGCTGTATTCGAAGTCGGTTTTTTTGACTCCTCTGATATTGTCTTCACGGGCTGCCCTGAGTTAATAGTTAATCTCAAAAGGCTATTACCAAATGTAAAAACAATTGAGGAATATTTAGGATAATACTTAGTGTAGTGTGGTTATGGGAAACAAATTAATTTGTTATAAGAGCAAAAAAAGCTTGTATCAATAAGCGATACAAGCTTTTTTTAGAACAAATCTGAATGATAAATGACAAAGAAAACAAGAGAAAGAATAATCAAATGAAAAGAACTTGAGAAATTGGCGTAGATGGTGACAGCGGCCAGCTGTATCCTACACAGAAAATGGCAAGAAATATTTCTATTACTACAACGCACAAGGTGACGTCATTGCAATCTCAGACAGCTGGAAAAACCGTTGCCAAGTATCAATATGACGCAAGGGGAAATCCAACAAAAACCGAAGCAAGTGATGAAGTAAAAGACAATCGCTACCGCTACGCAGGCTACCAATACGACGAAGAAACCGGCTTGTACTATCTCATGGCCCGCTACTACGAGCCAAGAAACGGCGTGTTCCTATCGCTCGACCCAGACCCAGGAAGCGATGGAGATTCACTAGATCAAAACGGATATACCTATGGAAACAACAACCCGGTCATGAATGTCGATCCAGACGGCCATTGGGTATGGTTTGTTGTCAATGCAGGATTTGCGGTATATGATGGATACAAAGCTTATAAATCAGGCAAGGGTTGGAAAGGCGTAGCGGTTGCAGCCGCATCAGGATTTGTAGGTGGTGGAAAGTTAAAATTAACAAAAAAAATCGGAAAATGGGCCACCTCAAGACATTGGTATAAAGGAACATTTAAAACTAAAAGAAAGTCATTGGACTATCATCATAATAAACATATTGTGAGAAATGGTAAATCTTACAGTAAAAAGAGATATACAAAAGTTGCTAGAGCATTTTATAGATCTAATAAGCATTTACGCGAAAAAGTAATACTAGCTACTGGAAAAAAAGGTTACAGGATTAAGAATGGAAAAAGAACTGGTTATTACACAAGAAGTGGAAAGGTAGTTACATTTGTGAATAATAAATGGAAGAAAAAGAAAAGCGTTAATTTTAATTTCTACAATATAGAAGGGCCTGAATATGGATGAAATTTTTTAAAAGATATAATATTGATCAAAAAACATTAGATGAGTTCAAAAAATATTATGTATTATTACATGGTCCGTTTCCAAATGATATGTATGATTTTGAAGAAGAAACAAATACTTCTTTAGATGAATTTTATGAATTTTTTGCCTTAATAACTGGAAGTTTAAATTATATAATTGAAGATAAAAAAATTCCTAGATATCAAAGAGAAATGTTAAAAAAAACGTTCTATGAACATTATCCTCATTTTAGGAATTATAAAAGTGATATTTTAAAATATCAAGAATTAAGTGAATGCTTAGAATTTCATGAAAAAATTAGGATTTTGATTAATAAGCTTATAACAGGAGTATGAATCTTTAAACTAAAATAATAAACAAAAACAGCTGTCAAGTATATTTGACAGCTGTTTTAATTAATTCGGGAAAGACACAATTTATTTTTACAGCGACAGTCTGAATGTGTATACTTTCACAAAAGCATACACATACGGTGATAGTGGACAACTGCTAGCATTCACGCAAAATGGCAAGAAATATTTCTATCACTACAACGCACAAGGTGACGTCATTGCAATCTCAGACAGCACGGGAAAAACCGTTGCCAAGTATCAATATGACGCATGGGGAAATCCAACAAAAACCGAAGCAAGTGATGAAGTAAAAGACAACCGCTACCGCTACGCAGGCTACCAATACGACGAAGAAACCGGCCTGTACTATCTCATGGCCCGCTACTACGAGCCAAGAAACGGCGTGTTCCTATCGCTCGACCCAGACCCGGGCAGCGACGGAGACTCATTGGATCAGAATGGGTATGCTTATGGAAATAATAACCCGGTGATGAATGTTGATCCGGATGGGCATTGGGTATGGCTTGTGGTAAATGCCGGATTTGCAGCTTATGATGGATATAAGGCATATAAATCAGGTAAGGGGTGGAAAGGTGCTGCTTGGGCAGCTGCTTCTAACTTTGGTCCTGGGAAGATATTTAAGGGTGCTAAGAGGGCTTATAGTTTTGCTAATAAGGCAAAAAGAGGTTGGTTTAATAAAGAGTCTTGGCATCATATAAAAGATAGACACGGTCCAAAGCGCTCCGATAAAAAATATGGAAAAAGGGGAAATTCAAGAGTAACAGAGCTTTGAAACGAACAACAAGAAGTACATTAAGATCAGGGAAAGCACGTAAAGGACAATATGGTCGTACAGTTTACGAAAAGACTTTTAAAAGATATGTTGGAGTGAATGGTAATAAAAGAAAAACTAAACGTGTTCGAGTTATAAGAGATAGGAATGGGAGAATAGTAACAAGTTTTCCATATTAATTTGTAATAGAGCTGCTTTTAAAGGCAGTTCTTAACGTACTAGAGACTAGGGGGATATAATGAAAAAATTAATAATGAACAAGATAAAAAAGGAAGTAAATGAAGGTTGTTTTTTTCATGTGGATAATCATGAACGCATGTACATCGGAAAAAAGGATAAAACAGGAATTATAATTTCGATCTTTGATTTGTCCGGCGATATCCGGAGATTTGAAATTAATGAACAAATTCTGTGCGAGGATATTATATTGTTTCAACAGAGTTCGGATGACCGTTATGTATTTGTTTACTCTAAGCTGCATGAGTATAAAGTTAAGGTGTTTTCAGCAGATGGAAAAGAACAAAGTGTATTTTCTCTGCCTTCAGGGGTTTCCTGCTGTCTTTTGGATGAAAAACAAAACCTATGGGCCGGTTTAAGTGATGAAGGTATTTATGATGACGAAAACCCCAGTGAACAAAGTTTGCTGTGCTTCACTTTAGACGGACAATTAAAGGAAACTCACATTGATCAACAGCTTTCAGAAATATATGCGCCCGTGGTAGATGACTGCTATGCACTTGCAGAAAAAGATGGACTGATATACATGCTGTACTACTCTTATACAGTCATTGCCGCATTTGATGAGACGGACGTGAGACGAGTGTGGATTGTTTCTGATAAAGAATATTCTGGAGTATATGACCAGCTTGCAATTTCAGATGACGGGTTTTGGATATGCAAAGATGAACATTCACTGTCCCTCATTCCGGCTGATGTCAGTCTGCCGATACAAGAGGTGAAGTGCTGTGGTCCAGACGGGCGGGAGCTCTCGGTACAACAGCTGAAACTGACAAGTAATGCTATTTATGCAATATCAGACTCGGGGATCTATAAGAGGGATATCAGAGAGGGAAAAGCAAATGAATGAAATATCTTTTTGGCAGCTTATTGACCAAGCTTGCAGCAAGGAAGAACCTAATGAATGGCTACGTGATGAATTATTGAAAAAAGAAATCAATGAGATCGTTGATTTTGAATTTATGCTTCAGACATTTATGCACAAAAGCTATCTGTCCTCACTATGGGCGGCAGCATACATCCTCATGGACGGTTGTTCAGACGATACGTTTGATTATTTTCGCGGATGGCTGATTGCCCAGGGCAAAGAGACATTCGAAAAAGTGCTGGATGATCACGAGTATTTGGCAGCATACATCACGGAGGAAACGCTTGACGAGGAAGGCTATCCGCAAAATGAAGACTTGCTGTCGGTGGCGACAGAGGCGTTGACATACAAGAAGACTGGTGACGATGATTGGGATGATGAAGTATACGATGAGCTTTTAGATACGCTTGAACAAAAGGGGCTTGCCGAACCAGAAGATATTGAATTGGATTGGGAAGAAGAAGATTTGCCTGAAAGGTTTCCAAAACTGTGGGAGCGTTTTGGGGAAAACCCGCTAGGTGAGTTTTAAGTAGTAGAATATGAAGCTTGTATCAATAAGCGATACAAGCTTTTTTAGAACAAATCTGAATGATAAATGACAAAGAAAACAAGAGAAAGATTAATCAAATGAAAAAACTTGAGAAATTGACGGTGGAGGGATTGCGGCTCGTGCAAAAAAGATTAATCGAAAAACTCGATGAGAATAAAAGACGTTTGTTGAAAAGCGAAATCAAAGATAAACTAGTCCCTTGCGCAGAAAGAGGCTTCAGTTATCGCTTTGCTGATCTGCCGAGAAGTAAGCAGTTGCTTGAGATGGTTTTATCAAATTCAAAACCAGCCAACACCCGTGAGGTTGATGCTCTCGGAAAAACGGAAGCGAAACAGCTGATCTTGAAAACATCTCAGTCCTATGTTGCCTATGATGACAGGGACGTTCTGCTGTTTCATCAATACAGCAACGAAATTGGTGCATTAGTTTGTACCTTCGGAACATGTTTCGAGCACCTTGATGGCTTATTGGAATGTATTGAGTTCGACAAAGGGCTTCTCAATCATAGTTTTATTTTGGTTGAGCCCGAGTGTCAGTTTGGTTTATGTATATTGCACACGGAATACGGTTGCGAGCTTGTTTATTGGTAGATGCTTTCCTAGGAGGAATCCTTTTGGAATGTATCTAATCAGTACGGTGCTTTGCATACTATTAATAAATCATTTAATACTTGAATACGTGGTGATCAAATTGAGCGAGCCAAAGCTAATAGAATGCATAAATAAAATCAAAAGTGTCTTAAATGGACAAACAACAAGAGAAGAAGTGTCAGGTTGGGCGGGCACTTATGTTTATGCTGATGATTCCGAGGTAGAGGACGATAGAGTCTGGGATATGTTAATCCTCCTAAGCGGGATTGATTTGAAAGATTCTCCTGAAGCTTATTTGCATTCAACAGATGATTTAAATGATTGGATCAAACCATATACGGAGTAATTAGTTTTTCTGCTTGTTGCAATGCGTTAATGGTTAAAACGAGGTAGGAGACGACAATGTACAAAACAATTAATGATTGGGTTGATTATATAGATGAGGGGTGCAGTGTCCTTCATTTAGGTTTTAATGTGTTTAAAAAAGAGCTCACCCTTAATATCAAGGTTTTTGAAGGTGAAGGTGAATATACGCATAAGATATTATTTCAAAATGTGGCATCCACTCATTATAGTGCAGATGTTGGTGACATGAGATTGGAAAAAATAGATCCGGAAGAATATAATTGGAAAATATTTGAGCTCAGTTATCACCCAGAAGGAATCGGAAACATGTCGAATTCTAACATTGAACACTACCATTCAAACGCTAATTTTCTTATAAATATGAACAGCATGTTAATTGCGATAGAAGCTGAAACAGTTCGCTTTGATGATCAATCGTTTTATGCATACCAATTGAACACTAAATAAAAAAAGAGAGGTTGTCAGCCTCTCTTTTCTTACTTAGAACATAACAGCAGCCAGACGAAATGTAAAAGACAACGTCATCGCGATTTAAGACTGAATTGGAAAGTAGCTTTATATCAAAACGTTAATGAAACTAGGCTGTCCGTTACTAATAGTTAATAAATGGCTTATTCTTATCACTTCATTTCTAACCTGGGAGCATAACAAATGAAAAAATTAAAAATGAATAAAATCATCAACATTGACACCCAAGATTGTTTTTTTCATGCCGATGCACAAGGACGTGTCTACATTGGAAAAGGGGTGAAAGATGATCTCACTATTTCAATCTATGATCCTTCCGGTGTTGTTCAGGATTTTAAAGTGAAAGAGCAGATTACATGCAGCGATATTCAGCTCTTTCAACAATGTGCAAATGGCTATGTTTTCGTTTATTACGATTCGCATGAGCCGAAGGTAAAGGTATTTTCAGAAGAGGGAAGAGTGAGAAGTGCTTTTTGTTTGCCTTCAGGGGTCTCCTGCTGTCTTCTTGATGAGAAGCAACACTTTTGGGTCGGTTTATGTGATGAAGGCATTTATCATGATGAAAATCCCAAGGGTGATAGTGTGTGGTGTTTTACGTTAGATGGTAAGCAGAAGGAAATGTATATTGATAGAAAGCTTGAAGAAATGGATGCACCGGTTGTAGATGAATGTTATGGGCTTGTAGAAAAAAACGGATTGATTTATATGCTGTATTACGGAGATGCAGTCATTGCCGCATTTGATGAAACGGTTGTGAGAAGGGTGTGGATTCTGTCGGATGAAGCACCTAAATCAGAAGTGTTTGATCAGCTCACAGTAACTAAAGAAGGTTTTTGGATCGGGACGGTCAACTGTTACAGAGCAGACCTTAAGCCGTCTCTTTATTTGATTTCTGCTGATGTGAGTCTGCCGATGCAAGAGGTGAAGTGCTGTGACTCGAACGGTGAAGCCCTAGACGTTCAACAGCTGAAACTGACAAGTAACGCTGTTTACGCAGTGACTTCTTCTGGTGTTTATAAGCAGGATATCCAATAAGGTGTTGATGAGATCATGATGAATTGGCGCACTTTAAGTCAGACAAAACAAGACAGCAGCTGGTCAGAAGTGAACCAGCTCATAAGATGGAAGCCTGGAAGCAGATGTCATCACATCATCCCGCCTGATCCATATCGAGTGTTTGATATCTCAAGCGGGATGAGCAGTAAAGCTGGTCATAATGATGTGAGCGGAGTGCTGAGTGATTTAGAGAATTCTATTTTAAAAGCATTTCAATCATGTACTGAAAAGAACGATGTGATGTACGCATTAGACTGGCAGCATGACGGCTATATCTTTAGCCCTCACCAGACAATGCCTAAGGATGAATTTGGCGAATGGCCTGTTCCGGTATTTCCAAACGGAGACTACTATTTCTTTTTTCATCAGGGCTTTTCTTGGGGGCTTTTGGGTGATCCGTGGAAATGTACCATCACTGTGTTTGGTGAAGAATTATTGAAGGCGATAGATAAATATCCGCCTATTCTGTTTCAAATAGATGAGTGTTCTGAAAAACGGAGGTGAAACATGGGCTTTTGGGAAGAGAAATATAAGAATAAAAAGATATTCGTAAGTGATGATGGTTTGGATATTTGTCACGACGCCATCGAAGATTTTCACGCTGTGTTCCTTGAACAATTGGATCGCAAGCCTACTCTAAATGAATTTGTTTATACTCTCTTTCAGGTATTAAACTCAGACGGCGATTCATTTTTTAAAGAATTAGAAGGAAAACAAGTCACCGTTATCAACCTAAAGATGAAAAACAGAACTACTTTAAGTGAAGTTAGGCCTGGTGCTGTCATTGAAATCCCTTTACAGCAAATCAATCAGTTTACATATGCATTAGTGGTGAAAGGAAATTTAACTAAAGATAAAAATGATGATCTTCTCATTCAGTATTTTGATACTTTTACAGAGGAACGCTTGAGTAAAAAAGACATTTTTCTCATGATGGCAGAAAAGCAAAGAGCCCTTTTTATTGCGAATACAGGATATACAGGCTTTCTTCAGGGGAACTGGAAGGTTGTTTCCAAGGTGCCGATAGATCTGATGAAGAAATTTGATCAATCTGCTATAACATTTGTTATGTATGAAGATGGAAAATACCTCATTAGCCATAACGATTCACTAGCGGCAGAGAGTGATTTAATAGAAGTTGACGAAAGACACGGGAAGACCTTTAGCAATCCGATTGGGCTATTTGGTCATTTGAGTATTGAGGATGTACTTAATCAATATTTCAAGGGAACCTCGATGGAGGAATTGATCAAGTATGAGTTGTAAAAAGGGACTTTTATTGGGGGCGAGGTACATATGAGCAGGTATTGTCTGGAATATGCGAATTCTGATCTTTTTCTTTTAAATGATTTTTTCAAACAATTCCCTCTGCCTATCACTGAGTATAATTGGGTAATTGGCGATATTTTGAATATGATGGATTTATCCGAGGATAAGAATCATTGGAACGATATCATCGGCGAGCGTGAAGACTATCTTTTTACCACAGGTGAGGAATTTCATCGTATATTAAATGAATTTGAGATTTATGTGATATTTTCTATTTTAACTGCTGTGCCTAAAGAGACGATACCGTACGATTTAACACAAGTTCCGTTTGTTGATGGGAATGCTGACTTTTATGAAGATGATTATATCTCCCCTGTGAAAGAATGTGTTTTTGAAGTCGGTTTTTTTGATTCAACCGATATTATATTTACAGTGACCGATAAAAATATAGAAAGACTGATGAAGGATGCTTTTCCTGATTTGAAGCCTTACTGTGAGTATAGAGTATAGGAGATATCAACGGAGGAATCAAAATTGGCAGATGAGTTTAGTATTTCTGGAGTTTCTCCTATTATGTTTCAGCATATCAAGAAATGGCGTCTTTATCAGGAAGCAGATAACGTTCTTGGTACCATTTATACGATTCAGTTATCAGCTGTTTATCATTCCCGTTCGATTGTTGTCACATTCAAAGACGTTTCAGCCGTTACGATACGAGATATGGAAACCCTAACGGATCTGTCTGATGGGTTTCTTAATATTAAAATGCAGCCGCAAGGTATGCTGTACCTTGTGGAAGAATGGGAAGAGCAGACGTTCCGCTTTTATTGCCGGCAATATGAGGTGACGGAAGCTGAATAGGGGAGGAGAGTCGGTGTGTTTGAAAAGCTGAGAAAGAGACAGCGAGAACTTGATGAAAAGCCGTATCCTGATGAATTGTACGGCTTTGAAGCGGAAATATATGAGTTTTTTATGCTTGTTGCTGGCAGTCTGGGTTATGTGCTGGCGAATAAAAGGATGCCCCGGCATCAGCAATATTCGTTGGAGAAAAGCTTTTTTGAGCTGTATCCTGACATCCCGCTGGATATGATCAAACACGATACTGATTTGTATCATCACATTCTTTTGTACGAGCAAGTCAGACAAGAGATTTGCGCTGCGCTATCCAACTAATAAGGAGGATTTTATGGAAAAAACCTCTATAAGCAGTATCGGCAATTTGGACATGGTCGAGCTTAAGCCCGACCAAACCGTTACATCATGCGAACTTAAAGATGCTGAGTCTTTTTATCGTTTTTGGCAGGGGCTTGCCTATGAGCAAATCATGATACAGGTGATAACGGGTGGTTCATTTATAGAAGACCTGTCAGAGTTTTTCAAAGGCTATGCTTACAAAGTGACGAAGCTGGCGAAAAGGCAATTTCATTTCCAATGCATAGTACATGAAACAGATCGGGACATTGCAGGTTTTCTATTTCTGTTAGCTTCCATCAATGATGATGTTTTTCTGATCACTGACCCTCAACCGGATAACAGCTATTTTTCCGAAGGCAAACTCCAGTGCCTAACGGACTCAGGCGAACGGATCATGTGGTTTGAATACGATGCTGCGGAGATCTATATGGTTGGCGATGAAACATAAAAGGAGGAGGAATCCATATGAATATCACACAATACGAGAAAATGAAACAGCATCTTTCTCACACGGATACTGGTCCATTTACATTAAACGAGTTTTCTTTCTATATGAAAGAAGATGATCGTTATATTCAAATTCCTGTGTTTGAATTAAAACTATCTGCTCAAACCTGTGACATTCATTTACGGTTTGAAGACATCAGTGCATCGAAGCTGGATGATCTTGAATCCATCGATGCGGTTGAATTGGAGATTTTACCGACTGATGATCAATGGGAAAGGCTCCGTTATTATGTGTATGATCAAGAAAACCAAATGAGTTTCTATTGCGGAGGGTGGGATGTAATCAAGTGTGACAAGAAGTCACACTGATTTTCCCCACTTTCCAAGCGTTCTTGCTTTTGTTGCCGCATATGTCACGAGAAACGGAAAAGTCACAACCAGAAAAGCCACAGGCACCCAATTTGTGAATCCGGTCAAATAATGGAGTGCAATTGACAAGAGAGTCAGGAAAGTCAAGGTGCAGGTGACGTTTCGAACGTCTTTTTCGCTTCTTTTATATTTCTCTCTCATGGTGGATTGATCACTGTATATCGGCGAAGTCCCAGGCTCAGCCGAAAAGATATGCATACCTTGTGAAGAGCAAACACGTTCCCATCCGGCCGCTTCAAACATCTCGGTGTATTCCGCCAAGCTTTCTTCCCCAACATCATGATAATCAATACTGTAGATCAACTTCCGCGGCTCAGCTTTTCTAAGCTTATACCCCATAACCGCAAATGAATCGAGCACCCAGCCTTTGCTGGCCATATCGCTGAGTTTCTTCATATCTTTTTCTTCTGAAAAAGCCAAGCCTTCGGACATCATATATTTTTTCTGTTTCATGATGAATCCCCTTTCAATTGCTGAAAAGCGCGTTCGCCGTGTTCAGCCATCACTTTTCTGCGCTGAATTTCTTTTTTGAGTAATTCTTGGCCGTGCAGGGTTGTCTGGTACACTTTGCGGCGCGGGTTGTCGTTGTTGACAAGCTCAATGATCTCTTCCTGCAACAGTTTCTTTAACAATGTATATAAGGTAGCTGGGCCGATCGTAAAGGAGTCATCGGTCATGTCCTCAATCTCCTGCATGATCGAATATCCGTGTTTTGGCTCCAGCAAGGTTAAGACAATATAATAGGCTGGATCGGTAAGCTGATCCATTTCCTGCGGACGTTGCTTTGGCAAACGGTCACCTCATTTCTTATATCAACTAATGATATATCACTTATTGATATAATAAAATCTTCCTTTTCCTTTGTCAATGCAATTTTTTTCTGCATTCAGTCATCATAAAGAAACAATCACCGAGTATGCATTAATGAATGCGTTTTCATAGAGGGGGATTCTTAATGAAAAAATGGATAACGGCGGGTTTTGTGATGATGTTAATGTTGGGTTTCAGCGGGGCGGAGAGTCTGAAGGCGTCAGAGCCGAAGGTATATCAGTTTGACTTTGGAAGCGGTTCGGTTGAGCCTGATTACATTGGGGTAAGGGCGTCTGACCGTTATAACCCGTCAAGGGGCTACGGTTTTCAAACGCCGGAACATATGAAGGATGTGGCGGCATCCGGGACGGGCGTGAAAAGTGACGCGGTTCAATTTTTGGCGAATGGGACGAAAAGCGACAACACGTTTAATGTGGATCTTCCGAAGGGTCTTTATGAGGTGAAGGTGACGCTGGGCAATACGGCGAGGGCAAGTGTGGCGGCGGAGGGTGTGTTTCAGGTCATCAATATGACGGGAGACGGTGCGGAGGATACGTTTCAAATTCCTGTCACCGACGGGCAACTGAATCTGCTGGTGACTGAAGGCAAGGCGGGTACCGCTTTTACGCTCAGCGCCCTAAAAATCAAGAAATTGTCTGATCAGCCGGTGACAAACCGAACGATCTATATCGGCGGCGATTCGACGGTGTGCAATTATTATCCGCTCAACAGCAGCAAGCAGGCGGGCTGGGGGCAGATGCTGCCTCACTATGTCGACAAGCGTACCTTTCAAGTGAGAAACATGGCGTCAGGCGGGCAGATTGCGAGAGGGTTTCGAAATGACGGTCAGTTGGAAGCGATCTTGAAGTACATCAAACCGGGTGATTACTTTATTTTGCAGCTCGGCATTAACGATACAAATCCGAAGCATAATGAATCTGAAGCGGAATTTAAGGAGATTATGCGTGATATGATTCGGCAGGTGAAAGCAAAGGGAGCGGAAGTCATCCTTTCAACACCGCAGGGCCGGGCGACAGACTTTACTTCTGAAGGCATCCATTCCTCTGTAAACCGATGGTACAGGGCTTCTATTTTGGCTTTGGCCGATGAAGAAAAAACAAGGCTTATTGACCTGAATGTCCTCAGTTCATCTTACTTTACATCGATCGGTCCGGAAAAAACGCTCGCGCTTTATATGGATGGAGATACGCTTCATCCGAACCGCGCGGGGGCCGATGCACTGGCGCGATTGGCCGTTCATGAACTAAAAAGACAGGGGATTGATGGCTTCTAAAACGTCATTTTTCGGCAAAACACATACGATGCCGTAAATTAGAGTATAATGAGAACATCTGCAAGAGACAGGAGTTTATACATGAGTCATTTTAAAAACTATCAAATCAGTCATGACATTTTACGAGCATTGGAAGGACTGGGGTATACAGAACCGACCGAGGTGCAGCGAAGCGTGATTCCGGCAGCCCTTGAACGAAAAGATCTTGTCGTCAAATCACAGACGGGAAGCGGGAAAACGGCTGCGTTTGGCATTCCTCTCTGCGAGCTGGCGGATTGGGACGAAAACAAACCGCAGGCACTGGTGCTGACGCCGACCCGTGAGCTTGCCGTGCAAGTAAAAGAGGATATCACGAACATCGGAAGATTTAAACGAATCAAAGCCACAGCTGTGTTTGGAAAATCATCTTTTGATAAACAAAAAGCCGAGCTGAAGCAAAAAAGCCATATCGTTGTCGGCACACCGGGACGCGTCCTAGATCATATTGAAAAAGGCACGCTGCCGCTGGATCGCCTTTCCTATCTGGTCATTGATGAAGCGGATGAGATGCTGAATATGGGCTTCATCGATCAGGTGGAGGCGATTATCAAGCATCTCCCGACCGAGCGTACGACGATGCTGTTTTCTGCGACACTGCCAGAGGATATTGAGAAATTAAGCCGTCAATATATGCAAAACCCAGAGCATATCGAAATCAAAGCGGCCGGCCTCACCACAAGGAATATTGAACATGCGGTGATTCAAGTCAGAGAAGAGAATAAGTTTTCTTTGCTGAAGGATGTACTTATCACTGAGAACCCGGACAGCTGCATCATTTTCTGCCGGACGAAAGAGCATGTCAATCAGCTGACTGATGAATTGGATGACTTAGGGTATCCATGTGATAAAATTCACGGCGGGATGATCCAGGAAGACCGCTTTGACGTTATGAATGAATTTAAGAGAGGCGAGTACCGGTATCTAGTCGCGACAGACGTCGCCGCACGGGGGATCGATATAGAAAATATCGCCCTTGTCATCAACTATGATCTGCCTCTTGAGAAAGAAAGCTACGTACACCGTACAGGACGGACAGGGCGAGCCGGGAATCAGGGAAAAGCGATTTCATTTGTGGCGCCGTTTGAAAAGCGGTTCCTAGCTGAAATAGAAGAGTATATCGGATTCGGGATTCAGACATTAGAAGCCCCGTCCCAAGAGGAAATCGCAAAAAAGAAACCGGATTTTCTCGCTAAACTGAAAGACCGTCCGGCGATCAAAAAAGACAAGAGCGAAGAGCTGAATAAAGACATCATGAAGCTGTACTTTAACGGCGGAAAGAAAAAGAAAATCAGAGCCGTTGATTTTGTCGGAACGATCGCTAAAATCGACGGGGTTTCTGCTGATGACATTGGCATCATTACGATCATGGATAACGCCTCGTACGTGGAAATTTTAAACGGAAAAGGCCCACATGTTCTCAAAGCCATGAAGGATACAACCGTCAAAGGGAAAAAGCTTAAGGTGAATAAAGCGAATAAATGATGAATGACCTGCTCCCAGTTAAAGGGGCAGGTCATTTTCGTGATGGCTGACATTGGTGCTGTTTTCTTCCGGCACAAAGGCGAGGATGACAATCCCGATCACAAACAAAATGATCAGGCTGAACACCGCAGTCGATGATTTTCCAGTAAGCTGGGCGGTAACGGCGATGAGCAGCGGCCCCATAATTGAGGCGAATTTTCCGAAAATGTTGTAGAAGCCGAAGAATTCATTTGCATGGTGTTTCGGGACGAGCTTGGCAAAATAGGAGCGGCTTAATGCTTGAATGCCGCCCTGCGAGGTGGCGACAAGCATGGCTAGAATCCAGAAATCAAACGTCGTTTCCAGAAAATACGCATATACGCAGACAATCATATATATGACGATGCCAACGTACAGCATTGTTTTCCCTGTGAAGCGTTCCGCCAGTCTTCCGTATAAAATGGCAAACGGCGCGGCGACGACCTGAGTGACAAACAGGATGATCAGGAGACTTGTGGAGCTGATGCCCAAATCTGACCCGTAAGAGGTCGACATCGTAATAATGGTGCCGACTCCATCGATATAAAAGAAATAAGCGAGCAGAAAGAGGAACAGCGCCCGGTACTGCCGGATCCGTTTCATCGTTTGCCCGAGGCGTTTAAAGCTGTTGGCTATGATGCGGGGTTCTCTTTTGATGTAATAGCGCTGATGAACGTGTTTCAGCATCGGAATGGTAAACAGTCCCCACCAAGCGGCCGTTATAAAAAAGGACAGCTGGCTTGCGGCAGACACGGACATCGGAATCGTTTCTGCTTGTGCAAGCAGGATGACGGCGATGCTGAGGATAAATGGGATCGTGCTGCCGATATAGCCTAAGCCAAAGCCGCGGGCGGAGACGAGATTCATCCGTTCCTCAGGCGTGACGTCAACGAGGAAGGCGTCGTAGAATACATTGGCGCCGGAAAAACCGACAGCCGATATGGTGTAGAACAGCAGCAAAAGAAGCCAATGTTCACTTGGAATAAAGGCAAGCGCCGCGGTGCTGGCGACACCGGCTGACACAAAGAAACCGAAGAACTTTTTTTTGCAGCCTTCATAGTCGGCGATGGTTCCTAAAATCGGGCCGAGCATGGCGAGAATAAAGGTAGAAATCGCTATCGTATAACCTAAATAAGCAGTTGATTGAGCAGCGCTGACACCGCCTTCCGCAGCGGCTGATTTATAAAACAACGGAAATACCGCGGTTGTGACGACAATGGAATAAGCAGAGTTTGCCCAGTCATATACAACCCAGCTGTTTTCTTGTTTCGTAAAACGTTTCATCTGCAGAGCCCCTCCCCAGTAACGATACTTCTATTGTACGAGAAAACGCATAGAAAAGGATGGAACCGTGGTCAATTTTTACAAAATGTTTATGTTCTATATAGGTCAAATAATACTTTTGGTTTATTGCTGACACATCAAATATCTGGTACGATTTAACTATATTTTGCCGCTTTTTCCAGAAGGGTTTCAGCAGAGAGGAGACAGAGCATGAGGCGAATAGGCTTGTTGATAAGCCTGCTGGTCGCTGTTCTTGCGATGAGCGCATGTGAAAGCGAAAGCAATGTTCAGAACGCTGCCCAACATGATCAAAAGACGATCAAACAAAGCATGATAAAATCACTGGGCAGCAAGAAAAAGCAAGACTTTCAGACCCTATCAAACGATATGCAGCTGGCGGTTGTTTTCAGTTCTATGGTACACGTAAGCGAGACGTTTGATTATGGGATCGGCAACCCTGAATATTTCATTCGCAGCAGCATGACAGAAGAGGAAGCAGATATAGCGAAGAAAAATCTTGAATCAATTAAACTCGAAAACGGCCGGCTAAAAAAACAAAACAGCGAGGCATTCGCAATGCTTCAAAAAACCCGCAATCAAGAAAAGAGCCGCAATGAGAATCAGCAGCTTAAAGTCAATAGAGACACCTTTTTTGAGATTACCGGCAGCATGATCGCGCTCATCAATCAGGTCACACCGAAAAACGCTAAACAAACAAGAAAACAGCTGGATCAGCTGAAAAAACAATATACGAAATACAATGCTGAGAGCATCAACTTAATGAATGGCATAGTCAAGAAGCAGGGGGCAGATAAGGAATCCTTTGAACGCCATCTTGAGGCGCTGCTTCAGAAACAGAGCGGGCAGACGGTGCTGAGTGAAGTATATTGACCGGATCGCTGCTCTTTCCCTGAAGATATTGACCTAGTACAAAAAGAATGTACAATCAAGGTGTAGTCTGTTCTTAGCTGATTGGAGGGACATGTCATGAAGATTGCGAAGGTGATCAACAATAACGTAATTAGTGTGGTCAATGAACAAGGGAAAGAATTGGTCATCATGGGCAGAGGGCTCGCGTTCCAAAAAAAGTCCGGCGACGAGGTCGATGAAGCACGCATTGAGAAGGTGTTCACTCTCGATAACAAGGATGTATCAGAGAAATTTAAAACCCTTTTGTATGAAATACCGCTCGAGTGTATGGAAGTGTGTGAGGACATTATCAGCTATGCGAAGTTACAGCTTGGCAAAAAGCTGAACGACAGCATCTACGTGTCGCTGACCGATCATATTAACTTTGCCATACAGCGCAATAAAAAGGGCCTTGATATCAAAAATGCTTTGCTGTGGGAAACCAAACGGCTGTACAAAGATGAGTTTGCCATTGGCAAAGAAGCGCTGCACATGGTGAAAAACAAGACAGGTGTTTCCCTTCCGGAGGATGAAGCAGGTTTTATTGCCCTCCATATCGTGAATGCCGAACTCAATGAAGAGATGCCCAATATCATTAACATTACAAAAGTGATGCAAGAGATTTTAAGTATTGTAAAATATCATTTTAATATTGAATTTGATGAAGAATCGCTGCATTATTACCGGTTTGTCACTCACCTGAAGTTTTTCGCGCAGCGTCTTTTTAACGGAACTTATCTTGAAAGCCAGGACGATTTTTTGCTGGAAACGGTGAAAGAAAAATATCATCGCGCGTATGACTGCACGAAGAAAATCAAAGCGTATATGGAACAAGAATATGAACACAAACTCACCAGGGACGAGCTGCTGTACTTAACGATTCATATTGAAAGGGTCGTCAAACAAACATGATGAAAGCGTTGACATTTTTGTTTTCGTGTGTTAATTTTTTCTCACATCAATATATTATGATTTTAGGATTGTTACTGATAAGCAGGCAAAACCTAAATTACGATGAGTGCGGAGGATCTCTGTCTGTGCTGGTGGTAATTTAGGTTTTTATTTTTTTCAGGGGATGGTGATGGTGCAAAATTGAAGAAAAATCGAATGATGAAGTTTTATAGGATTGTTACTGGTCAGCAGGCAAAACCTAAACTACTTGTTCCTATTGTGGCAGGGGTAGTTTAGGTTTTTTATTTTTCAGCGGAAGGGATGAGGGGAAATGGGGATTCAGGCAGCAGCCAGAGACATTTTACAATTGGTCGGCGGGGAAGAAAATGTGCGTTCGCTTGTACATTGTGCGACGCGCTTGCGTTTTACGCTGAACGACCGCTCAAAAGCAGACAAAGAAAAAATAGAAGCTTTAGACGATGTCGTGACTGTTGTGGAAAGCGGCGGGCAGTTTCAGGTGGTCATCGGTAATCATGTTTCCGAAGTGTATCGCGAGATTGGAAAGATATCAAGTGTGCTGCAGGATGACCAAACAGAGCGTTATGCTCAGAAAGGGAATCTGTTCGGCCGGCTGGTTGATATCGTATCGAGCATTTTTACGCCTTTGCTTGGCGTGATGGCGGGAGCGGGAATTTTAAAGGGCCTGCTTATGATCTGTACAAATGCCGGCTGGCTCAAAACTGAGGATACAACTTACACGATTTTGTATGCCGCCGCAGACAGCCTGTTTTATTTTCTGCCATTGCTGCTTGCCATTACAGCTGCCCGAAAATTCGGCGCAAACGTGTTTGTGTCTGTCACGGTTGCGGGGGCGCTCATCTATCCAACCATTATTGAACTGAAGAATGGCAATGCGGATACCGATTTTTTTGGCATTCCTGTTGTTTTAATGAATTACACATCAACCGTTATACCGATCATCCTGGCGATTTTTGTGATGAGCTGCATGGAGAAGTTTCTAAACAGGCTGATTCATGACAGTGTAAAAACCTTCATCACGCCGCTGATCTGTTTAGTGACGGTCGTGCCGCTCACATTAATCGTGTTCGGGCCGATTGGCGTAAATGCCGGGAATGGCATCGCGGCTGTGATTCTGGCGATCTTTCATTTTAATCCGATGCTGGCCGGTGCCGTGATCGCAGCCCTTTGGCAGATCCTTGTCATCTTCGGCATTCACTGGGGTATCGTGCCGGTTATTTTAAACAATATTGCGGTCAACGGGCAGGATTCTATCAAACCGGCTACAGCAGCTGCTGTGTTTGCCCAAACAGGTGCCGCCATCGGAGTCATGTTAAAAACGAAAAATAAAAAATTGAAGACGCTTGCGGGCTCCGCCGCTGTCACCGGAATTTTCGGCATTACGGAACCTGCCGTTTATGGGGTGACGCTCCGACTGAAAAAACCTTTTGTATGCGGTGTCATCAGTGCGGCTGTTGGCGGGGCGATTATCGGGCAGGCTCACAGTGTGGCCATCGCTTCAGGTGCGCCGGGTCTATTGACCATCCCGATTTTCTACGGACAGGGGTTTGCAGGCTTTATCTTGGGAATCTCGGTATCTTTTATTCTCTCAATTATCCTAACGTACATTGTCGGTTTTGAAGATCCCGCGGAAGAAAAAGCAGATGCCAAAACGGAACCGCCAGCACCTGTCGCACATCATGAACAGATCAGCAGTCCATTAGAAGGAAGCGTGATTCCGTTAGCGGAAGTGAAGGATAAGGTGTTCGCATCGGAGACGCTTGGAAAGGGGATTGCGATTTTGCCGGAGAAAGGCCGGCTGGTGGCTCCGGCAGATGGCGTGATATCGACCGTTTTCCCGACTGGCCATGCATTCGGCATGATCACCCATCAGGAAACAGAAATCCTGATTCACCTCGGATTTGATACGGTGAAGCTGGAAGGAAAACACTTTTATCCTAAAGTGGTGCAGGGGCAAGCCGTCAAACAAGGCGATCTGCTGGCTGAATTTGATTTAGAGGAGTTAATAAAAGCAGGGTTTGATATGAACACGCCGATCATCATCACAAACACAGATCAATATACCGACGTCATTCAAACTGATCAAAAGCAAGTCAAAACAGAAGAAAGAATTCTTTCTTTAATCTAAAACATTGGAGGAACAAACGATGAACTATAACAAACTTGCGGCATTTCCGGAGAACTTTTTGTGGGGAGCATCAACTTCTGCTTATCAGGTTGAAGGCGCGTGGAACGAAGATGGAAAGGGACCTTCAGTGATTGACGCCCGCGACAGCTATCCTGAGGGAACGACTGATTTTAAGGTAGCCAGCGACCATTATCACCGTTATAAAGAAGACGTTGCGCTGTTTGCTGAAATGGGCTTTAAAGCATACCGTTTTTCTATCGCCTGGACGCGAATTATTCCTGATGGCGACGGAGACATCAATCCAAAGGGGATTGAATTTTACAGTAATCTGATTGATGAGCTGCTCAAATATAAGATTGAACCGATCGTCACGATGTATCACTTTGATCTGCCGAATGCATTGCAGGAAAAGGGAGGCTGGTCAAAGCGATCTGCAATTGACGCTTTTGAACGTTATTCGAAGGTGCTGTTTGAACACTTCGGTGACCGTGTCAAGTACTGGCTGACGATCAATGAACAAAACATGATGATCCTGCATGGAAGTGCGCTGGGCACACTTGATCCGAATCTGAAAAACCCGAAAAAAGAACTGTATCAGCAAAATCACCACATGCTGGTGGCACAGGCGAAGGCTATGAATCTATGCCATGAGATGCTGATGGAAGCCAAGATCGGCCCAGCTCCAAACATTGCGCTGATTTACCCGGCATCTTCAAAACCGGAAGATGTTGTCGCAGCCTTCAACTACAATGCAATCCGCAACTGGCTCTATTTAGATATGGCGGTTCACGGGCGTTATAACACGACAGCTTGGGCATATATGAAAGAAAAAGGCTATACGCCAGTCATTGAAGATGGTGATATGGAGATTCTGCGATCTGCGAAGCCTGATTTTATCGCATTTAACTACTACACGTCTCAAACGGCGGAAGCAAGCAAAGGCGACGGCTCGGACGAGGCAGCGCGAGGAGGAGACCAGCATTTGAAAACGGGAGAAGACGGCGTCTACCGCGGCAGCGCCAACCCGAACCTGAAGAAAAACGATTTCGGCTGGGAAATTGATCCGGTTGGCTTCCGTTCCACACTTCGTGAAATCTATGACCGCTACCAGCTGCCATTGATCATCACAGAAAACGGGTTAGGCGCTTTCGATCAACTAGATGAAAACGATACAGTTAATGACGATTACCGGATTGATTATATAAAGCAGCACATTGAACAAATTCAATGGGCGATTACAGACGGCGTTGACGTATTCGGCTACTCACCGTGGTCTGCGATTGACTTAATTTCCACTCATCAGGGCTGTTCTAAACGCTACGGCTTCATCTATGTCAATCGTGATGAATTCGACCTGAAAGACCTGCGCCGTATCCGCAAGAAAAGCTTTTATTGGTATAAAGAGCTGATTGCTTCGAATGGCGCGTCAATGAACCGATAGAAAAAATAAACAATTTATGAAAATAAATATATTTATGTAAATGATCCGAGCTCCTTGCCGATATGTATAGTATAAAATTGGAAAGGGGTTTGTATATGAAGAACAAAAAAATTGTTTCACTGCCTTTTTTGTGTACTGTGTTGCTTGTTGTTTTTAGTTTATGTATGAATTCAAATGCTGCCTCAGCGCAAAGTGTGTTAAAAGATAAACCAATCATGGAGCAGCAGGAAAAACTGAAAAAACAAAAGGAAACTGAGGATGTTTCATTAAATCAAGCGAAGCAAGTAAGCCTTAAAACGGACAATAAAACAGAAAAGATGAAAGTGAAGAAGCCTTCGAATGAGAATGTTTTTAAAACAAGTTCCATGTACAACTCCGATGACCAGGTTTTCAATACAACCTCTGTCCTTGATGAAAATAATCCTGATGATATGTACTTTTTCAGTACTTCGTCAGATCGAACCCTTATCACAAGAATTCTTTCAGACAACAGCGATTACCATCTGAAATTGTATGTTGTCAATTGGGATACAGGAGAAGCTCAGCCGTCTAATATATCAATGGCAGCAGGGAACTTAGTGCTTTTAAAAGAGCTTCCCGCTGGCGATTATATGATCCGGGTTTCCTCTGAAGGAACGACGGGAGATTCATATAACATTCAGTTAAATGCGAAAAACCCTTCAAATTATTCAAGTGTAAAATCGGTAACGTCTAATTTACAAGCCTTTGTTGCTGAGTATGGAGACGGTTCCGTTTATGCTAATGGTACACTGCTGTACAATTCTAATACGAAAACATCTTCATTAGACTGGGAAAGAGAATATTATTTTTCCTATGGAGGCGGGTATAATCAGCGCACCCATTCCATTTCTGATGTGAAGGTTAAAAATATTTCTGACCCTGTCACTTATCGTTCGAGTTATGCAAGTTCAAGCTCAGCCATCATGGTTTACTTAGACACAGGCACGCTTTTTATGCATCATGTATCAGCTTATCAGTCCGGGGTAGGTTATGATGATTCTTTCCTTGATACGTTAGGTAAAAAAACACCTAGAAGGCTTGATGCGGATGATCAGAACTATGGGGACCATATATTGATCGTTGATCTGAAAACCGGCAAAGCGATAGACTTTTTCAGTGTTTTAAATTACTACTATGCTTCAGGTGCTGAAAGCTTGCCTGTCATAAAATATATCAACTAAATTACCAAAAAAGGATTTCCGGCAGCGGAAATCCTTTTCTCACGTTAAAACGAAATAATCCCAATCAGCAGTGCCGCAATCGTCATCACAATGGTTGTTCCCACTGCCCATTTGATCGTGAATTTTTGATGGTCGCCAAAGCTGACGCCCGCCATTCCGACCAATAAATAAGTGGAGGGAACGAGAGGACTGAGCAAATGCACAGGCTGGCCCAGCAAAGAGGCTCTGCCGATTTCTGCGGCATCTATTCCGTAAGCAGCGGCGGCTTCCGTGATGATCGGCAGAACACCGAAGTAAAAGGCGTCATTCGACATAAAAAAGGTAAATGGCATGCTGACGATGGCTGTAATCAAGGGCAGGTGCGGGCCCATGGCGTCAGGGATGAGTGATACGAGAGAATGCGCCATGGCGTCTACCATTTTTGTGCCCGACAAAATGCCTGTGAAAATGCCGGCGGCAAATACCATGGAGACAACGTTTAACGCATTTCCTGCATGCGCTGAGATTCGCTTTTGCTGCTCTTTTACATTCGGATAGTTCACCATCAAGGCGATAGCAAATGCGATCATAAAAAGAACAGGAAGCGGGAGCAGGCTGGTGATCAAAGCGGCCATCAGCACGACAGTCAGCAGCAGGTTAAACCACTGGAGAGCGGGGCGTTTGAGCGGCGCAGTATCCGGATCGGAGGCGTGCTGGTGTTCAATTGAGATGACGCCGAGCCGTTTCCGTTCTTTTTTTCCTAGAATATAGGCTACGGCAAGCACCCAAAGAATGCCGGCAATCATAGCAGGAATCAGCGGAGTGAAGACTTCTGACGTGTCCAATTTGAGAGAAGCCAAAACCCTTGCAGTCGGCCCTCCCCACGGAATAATATTCATGACTCCCGACCCGAGCATTGCAATTCCCGCCAACACCAGCCGGTTCATGCCGAGCCGTTTGTATAGCGGAAGCATCGCAGCAATGGTAATCATATACGTTGTTGTCCCATCTCCGTCCAGCGAAATGGTCATCGTCAACACCGCTGTGCCGACAGCGATTTTTAATGGATCTCCTTTGACAAGGGATAAGATTTTGGCAATAAGCGGATCGAACAAACCTGAATCAATCATGATGCCGAAATACAGGATCGCAAATAATAGCATGATGCCTGTTGGAGCGAGGCCTGTTACACCCTGAAGCATCATATCGCCCAGGTCTTTGCCGAATCCGCTGATCAGGGCAAACACAACAGGAACGACAATCAAGGCAATAAGAGCGGAAAGCCGGTTAGACATAATAAGATACATGAAGACAATGATCATCACAAAACCAAGTATCGCAAGCACGATATGACCTCCCCCATTCAACAGCACAATTTTAGTAAGCGCTTCCACACTTCGGGAAGGCTTATTTCAAATATTTATGACCTCATGTTGACAAGTAGACCTAAAAACCTAGAGAGCAGATGAGCAGTTTATATGCAGATCGCCACGGGTAAATGTGCTGTAGAATGTTTATTTTTGAGATCTGGAATAGGAAAAGGGGGAGCAGACATGAGTGATGATCAAAACAAACGAGTCAATGAACACTCAAAAGACGAGCAGCTCGAACAGTACAGGGTCGATAACAGCGGAAAGAAAATGACGACAAACCAAGGTGTACGGGTGTCTGAGGACGAACATTCGTTAAAAGCCGGAGTTCGCGGCCCGACGCTGATGGAGGATTTTCACTTTCGGGAGAAGATGACCCATTTTGACCATGAGAGAATCCCTGAACGGATCGTGCATGCGCGCGGTTATGGCGTACATGGCTTTTTTCAGGTTTACGAACCGATGACAGAATTCACCCGGGCGAAATTTCTTCAGGACCCTTCGGTGAAGACACCCGTGTTTGTCCGGTTTTCAACAGTTGCGGGCTCCAAAGGCTCCGCTGACACGGTGCGTGACGCCAGAGGCTTTGCGACGAAATTCTATACCGAAGAAGGAAACTATGATCTAGTAGGCAATAATATCCCGGTGTTCTTTATTCAGGATGCGATCAAATTCCCGGATTTGGTGCATGCGTTTAAGCCTGAGCCGCACAATGAAATGCCTCAGGCCGCGACAGCTCATGATACGTTTTGGGACTTTGTCGCCAATAATCCAGAGTCGGCTCACATGGTGATGTGGACGATGTCTGACAGAGGCATTCCCCGCAGCTACCGGATGATGGAGGGCTTTGGCGTCCATACGTTCCGTTTTGTGAACGAACAAGGAAAGGCGCGTTTCGTGAAATTCCATTGGAAGCCGGTGCTCGGCGTGCATTCTCTCGTATGGGATGAAGCGCAGAAAATTGCCGGAAAAGACCCTGATTTCCACCGCCGCGACCTGTGGGAAACGATTGAAAACGGCGGCATTGTTGAATATGAGCTAGGCGTGCAGATGATAGATGAAGAAGATGAATTCAAATTTGACTTTGATATTCTTGATCCGACGAAGCTTTGGCCGGAAGAGCTTGTGCCGGTGAAGATCATTGGGAAAATGACGCTGAACCGCAATCAGGATAATGTATTTGCTGAAACTGAGCAAGTCGCATTCCACCCGGGAAATGTGGTGCCGGGCATTGACTTCACAAATGATCCGCTGCTGCAGGGACGGCTTTTCTCTTATACGGATACACAGCTGATCCGTCTTGGCGGCCCGAACTTCCACGAGATTCCGATTAACCGCCCGGTATGTCCGTTCCATAACAACCAGTACGACGGTTATCATCGGATGACCATCAACAAGGGGCCGGTCGCTTATCATAAAAACTCTCTGCAGAACAATGACCCGTCTCCTGCGTCAGCCGAAGAAGGCGGTTACGTCCACTATCAGGAGAAAGTAGAGGGCAGAAAAATCCGCCAGCGGAGCGACAGTTTCAATAATTACTACTCACAGGCAAAACTGTTCTGGAACAGCATGTCACCGGTTGAGAAAAAGCACATCATTTCTGCCTTTTGCTTCGAGGTCGGGAAGGTCAAAAGCAAAGATGTGCAGCGGCAGGTCGTAGATGTCTTCAGCAACGTAGATACTGTCTTGGCAGAAGAAATCGCCAAAGGAGTAGGTGTGGCGCCGCCGGCGAAACGCAAAGCATCAAAAGAAATCCTTACCTCACCTGCATTAAGCCAAGCCCGTACAGTGAAAACAGCGTCAACGAGGAAGGTCGCGGTTCTCGCCGGCAATGGTTTTGATGAAAAAGAACTGCAAACAGTGCTTGATACCTTAAAACAAGAAGGGATCACAGCGGATATCATCAGTCAAACGCTGGGGTACATCACAAGCGGCGCCGGACAGCAGCTTGAGGTCAGCGCCACATTCCTGACGACAGACTCTGTTCTGTATGACGCGGTTTATGCCGCAGGAGGACCTGAATTAAAAGAAGATAAACAAGCGATGGCGTTTATCAGAGAAGCCTACAATCACTATAAGGCGGTCGGCGCGGCAAACGAAGGAGTTGACCTCCTCAAATCAGCTGTCGGCACAAAAGAGGGGCCGGGCGTTGTGACAGCAAAAGACGAAGATGATTACACCGGCTTTAGCAAAGCGTTTATCGAAGCAGTTGCCGCCCACCGCCATTGGGATAGACGAATTTGATTCGCTCCTGTATCTTAGAGGAAGATACTTTTCATAAGGAGCATGACATATGAACGAAAAACAGCTCGCAGAGGCTTACGAGCGCGACGAAAATATGATGATATTAGTGTTTGCCCAATGGTGTGTGAACCATGATCTTGATCCGTTGGAGCTATATGCCAAAGCATATCCGCAGCAAAAGCTGAATGAAAGCTTGAAAAAAACAGTGGAAGAACTGATCGTGCCGAAGAACGAGTCAGAACACATACCTGACCAGACCGTCATTGCGGTGTTAGAGATGTTTGGGAATATTGATTTGGCACAAGCGGTTCACGAAGTGATTGCTGAGCGTAAACAGTAAAAAAGAGACAGTATGTTGTCTCTTTTTTATTTGGGAAAAATCGAGCAGATCGACCTAGAAACTTCTTTTCACTTCATCAGTCTATAAAAGTGTGCGTTACAGAAAAAAGGGAATGATAAACGAAGAAAATCAAAGGAGGAAATTGTATGAAATGGAATAGAATGATGAGACTCGCCGTTGCTGCTGCTGTCTTGCTTTTTAGTGTATTTGCATATGCGGCCCCATCTTTAAAAGCGGTTCAAGCGAAAACGCCGACTGTAAGCAGCCATACGTACAAAAAGATCAAGGAATTAAAGTATCCTCAGGTGCATCACATCGGGAATGCCGCGTTTGAAAAGAACATCAATCAAGAGCTGAAAGCCTACATTGAACAATCGTATCAGGAATATCTGAAAAACAAAAAAGCAGGCGAACAGCAGGGCTTCAACGCGGAATATCAAACATCCTTCAGCGTCAAATATAATGCGGCGGGCAAGCTCAGCATTCAAACGCTCAATTATATCTATTCAGGCGGCGCCCATGGTTTAACGTCTGTTCAGTCCTTCAACTACGACTTGAACACACACAAGCGGGTGACACTGAATCAGATTCTGAATACCAAAACTAAAGTCAGCAAAACGAAAGATTACCTATACAGCTATATCAAAAAACATGACACGCTGTTTTTCCCTGATGTAAAGAAAGAGGATATTATCCTTAACCAAAACACAACGTTTTACTTTACGAAAAACGGGATCGCCATCGTCTTCGGCCAGTATGACTTGGGACCTTATGCAGCCGGAATCCGTGACGTGCAGGTGCCTTCCTCTGTTTATCAATAATCAAAAGAGCCATATCCTTAAAAAGGGATATGGCTCCATTTTTCTACCACACAAACAGACCGACAATCGCAGCACTTAGTAAAGATACCGCAATTCCGCTGACGAGCAGCTTCCACACGTTTTTCCCGATGACCGTTGACTTTTCGCCGTCAAGGATCGAGTTGTACGTTCCGTAAATCATGCCGACAGTACTGAAGTTGGCAAATGACGTCAGGAATGTCGTCGCTACCGCAACTGTGTGAGGGGGCAGTGTTTTCAGATTGTTTTTCAAGTCAAGCATCGCAACAAACTCGTTCGTTGCCAATTTCATTCCCATCAGCTGCGCAACATACATCGCGTCGTGTACCGGCAGCCCAAGCAGGAATGCGAACGGACTGAAGAGATAAGCAAAAATCGTCTGGATGGTCAGGCCGTGTACGAAAACGCCAAGAATGCCATTGACTGCTGACGTTAACGCCACATATCCAATCACCATTGCCAAAATAACGATCACCATGTTCATGCCGACAAGCATACTGTTAGAAATCGTAGAGAAAAAGTCTTTTTTCTCTTCTTTAGGCGGTGTATAAATGATGTCTTCATCCTCCGGCACATGCACTGGATTCAGCAGGTTTGCGATAATCAGTGCGTTTAAGCAGTTTAAAGGAATGGCTGTAAACACGTATGTCGCCGGCACCATTGACAGGTAAGATCCAATAATGGAGCCGCTGATGCTGCTCATGCTCATTAAGCCGAATGTGAGCAGGCGGTTGTTGTTTAATACTGTGAGCTGCTGGCGAATGACTGCCAGAGCTTCTGTATTTCCCAAGAACATCATTTGAATAGAGAAAAAGCTTTCTAATTTCGGCAAGCGGGAAGCCTTTGAGATCACCCAGCCGATTTTATCAATCAGCCATGGCAAAATGCCGAAATATGTTAAAATGTCAAAGAATGTGACGATGAAAATAATTGGAAGAAGTGCGCTGAAGAAAAAGTCTACCGTTTCATTTGCCATCACAGAAGGGAAGGCAAACGCGATCCCGTCACTGGCACAAGCAATCAGCCAAGTGAAGAAATTTCCAATTTGTCCGATGGCCCAGCTGCCAATTTTTGTCCCCAGCATAAACCACGTAATCAAAAGCTCCAGAACAATTAACGTAATGATTGGACGCCACTGGATTTTCTTTTTCTGCGGGGAGCATAGGAACACAACTGCCATAATCACAATGAGACCGACAAGGTTTAATAAAAAGTACATGATAGCAACTCCTATGAGGTTTATTATGGAAATGAAAAAAGCCCTTATCCTTCACAAATTCTGGAAGTGCAGAAAGTGTGAAAAATAAGAGCAAACAGAAAAGAACTTGTCCTTTTCAACTCGTTCAAATTTATTCAAACTTTCTTGTAGTCTAGTTTTTTACGGTTACTAGGTAGAAACAATCAGACCTTATTACTGATTATATACAAGAATGTCTTTTTTCTAAGATGATAGCAGTATTTTATCCTTTCACTTTTTGAAAATCAACCTTTTTAACTATTTTCAAAATAATAAATTTATATTTCGAAGTCGAGAAAATAAAGGAAAATCACATTGGATTGCTATGCTGAAATTGTGATCAGGAATGAAGATTTCATCATCACAGGCACGTCAAGAGGAATTGGTGAAGAAATGAATACATGCTGACCATCGGCTGTACTGTATGTCAAGACAGCCTAATCAAAGGCTGATCGAACAACATGAAGCGGAGGAGATGATACAAATACCTGCAGATCAATTAACCTATGGTGATCACCTCCATTTTATGAAGCGCAACAAGCACATCAAAACGGATAAGCGAATCATGAATATCTCGTCAGCTTCCAGCTAAATATCTGCTGCCTTCACAAAGCTGCTGCAGCACGTCAAAAGCGGGGCTGAATTCATTTTCTAAAAGCATCAGTCTGGAGCAGGTGGATCAGCTGTATCCCGGATTGATTGATACCCGGCTGCAAACTGAAATCCGATCCGTTCGTAAAGAGGATTTTCCTGATGCTGATCAATTCATTCAGTTAGAGAAAGAAGGAAGATTGCAGTCTGCTTATTAATTGACCTTCTGAACAGTGAGGAGTTCGGGCAGCCGCCTCTCGGTGAGAAACTTGTTCCTATTTCTGGATGATTGTTGTATCATAATAGCGGGGAAACCCTCTATGCAGCAAAAAGGAGTTCTTTTTTATGATTATTCAATTCATTCGTTATAGATAATGACAGGTATAGACGACATTCCAGACCTGGCCAAAAAGTTAGATAGGCCCAGGTTTATTTGTCTATGCCTTTTTCATTTATTTAAAAACGAATGAATGAGGTGTTTTTTGTGTCAAACATAAAGAAGCATGCTGCTTATATGAATCAATTTGTCTCTCAATTTCGATGCCCGATTTGCGATTCTTCAATGAAGGTCACATCTTGGAAAAGTTTGGTTTGTTTCAAGAGCGGGCATACGTTTGATATATCCCGGCATGGGTACGTAAATTTCCTGACAAAGCCGGTCAAAAGCAGCTATCGGGCGGGGCTTTTCGAAGCAAGAAGCCGGCTGATGGCAGAGTATCATTTTTTTGCACCGCTTCATCAGGCAATAGCTGACTTGATCAGTGACCGTAAGTCTGAAAAAGAGACGTTAACCATTTTAGACTGCGGATGCGGTGAGGGGACCCACTTGAAAGCGGTGTGCGATCTGCTTCAAGAAAAGAAAACAGTTCGCGGAATTGGGATTGATATTGCCAAGGATGGCATTTTACGAGCTTCAAAAAATAGTGGCGGAAAGCTGTGGGCCGTAGCCGATGTAGCTAATGCGCCCTTTCAAGACCGGCAATTTGATGTCATTCTATCGATTTTCTCACCTTCAAATTATGCAGAGTTTCACAGACTGCTGAAAAAAGATGGTTTGGTTATAAAGGTAGTTCCTCAAAGAGATTATTTAACAGAACTAAGGCGGGTTTTATACGCAGATTCAGAAAGACGAACCTATTCCAATACCCCTGCAATTGAGCGCTTTACCACACATTTTCAGCTCGATCATCTGATGAGGCTGCGTTATACCAAAACGCTTCATCAGCAAGGCGTAGAATGGCTTCTGAACATGACACCGTTAGCCTGGTCCGCATCGGCTGAAAAAATCAACCGGTTTAGAAAAATGGAATCGGCTCAGCTGACAGTTGATGTCGATGTATTAATCGGAACGAAATGAGTGAAAGAGGAAAGCTCCCAAAAAGGAGCTTTCCTTTCTTGTTTTCCGCAAAAACGGAAATTTCCACCGGATTGGAATAGTTATCTCACATTTTCCGTAAATATGGAAAGGGAAAGGCTTGAAATGGTGTTCTGGCAACTGGCACAGAACTTGCATTAGAAATGACGGAAAGGGAGGGGATATTTTGTAAACGCTTTCCTTTTCTCAGACAAGCGGAAAAGAGGGATGTTTGTGGACATTATTATTATTCTTTTGGCTTTGGGTTTGCTGATGTTTGTCGCCTATCGGGGATTTTCAGTCATTTTGTTTGCTCCGATTTGCGCCTTATTTGCTGTACTGCTGACAGATCCAAGCTTTGTGCTTCCTTTTTTCTCAACCATATTTATGGAAAAGATGGCGGGGTTTATTAAGCTGTACTTTCCAGTATTTCTGCTTGGCGCCATTTTCGGAAAGGTTGTCGAGATGTCCGGCTTGGCGGCTTCCATTGCGAAGACAATTGTCAGACTGGTCGGGGCGAAACGAGCAACACTCGCTATCGTATTGATGGGCGCCATTTTAACGTACAGCGGAGTCAGCCTGTTTGTTGTCGTCTTTGCTGTATACCCCTTTGCGAAAAATATGTTCAAAGAAGCTGACATCCCGAAGCGCCTCATACCGGGAACGATTGCTCTCGGGGCATTTACTTTTACAATGGACGCACTGCCGGGTACACCGCAAATCCAAAATGTAATTCCTACGACGTTTTTCAAAACAGACATTTACGCCGCCCCTTGGCTTGGTATGATCGGTGCGGTGTTTGTGCTGGCGGCAGGTATGTTCTACTTGGAATCGAGGCGCAAAAAAGCAGAGAAAACGGGCGAAGGCTACGCCGGTTTTCAATCGGAGATTTCTGCCGCGCGTGAGCCATCTGATCTTGCCCCAGAACAAAGCCCGCCGGTCTTAGAGCCTGACACAAGTAAGGTCCGGCACGCACTCGCTTTTGTTCCTCTTATTCTCGTTGGTTTGATGAACAAATGTTTCACCACGTTCCTTCCCAAGTGGTATCCGAATGAATTTGATTTTTCCGCCATAGGATTGGGAGAGTTCGGGAAACTTGATATCTCCTCCGCGGTTGCCATTTGGTCAGTGGAGCTGGCCCTCCTGATCGGAATCATCGCAACCATTTTGTTTGATTGGAGAAAAGTGTTTGGACAGCTAAAGGAAGGGCTGAATGAAGGGATCGGCGGCGCTTTGCTTGCATCGATGAATACAGGCGCCGAGTATGGTTTCGGCGGTATCGTTGCTGCGCTGCCGGGGTTTCATAAGCTGAGCAGCGGCATTTCACATACGTTTACGGATCCGCTTGTAAACGGAGCTGTGACGACAACAACGCTGGCAGGGATCACCGGATCGGCCTCAGGGGGAATGGGAATCGCGTTAAGCGCGATGTCTGATCAATATTTAAAAGCGATTCAGACCTATCACATACCGCCTGAAGTGATGCACCGGGTCATTTCAATGGCATCAGGAGGCATGGATACGCTTCCGCATAATGGGGCGGTGATCACCCTGCTGGCTGTGACGGGTCTGACCCATCGCCAATCGTATCGGGATATTTTTGCGATTACTCTCATCAAAACCGCCGCCGTATTTGTGATTATCGCGATTTACAGTTTGACGGGCCTTGTATAGGACAAAACGAAAGGGGAATCAGATATGGGAAAAGTGCTGTCATCAAGTAAGGAAGCCGCAGAACTCATTCGGGAGGGGGATACACTGATCGCGGGCGGATTCGGCCTGTGCGGAATTCCCGAGCAGCTCATTCTGGCGATAAGGGATAAAGGGGTAAAAGATTTAACCGTCGTCAGCAATAATTGCGGAGTTGATGATTGGGGGCTCGGCCTTCTGTTGGCAAACAAGCAAATCAAAAAAATGATCGCCTCCTACGTTGGTGAAAACAAAATTTTTGAAAAGCAATTTTTAAGCGGAGAATTGGAAGTGGAATTGGTTCCCCAAGGGACGCTCGCTGAAAGAATCCGAGCAGGCGGAGCAGGCATACCGGGATTTTATACAGCCACAGGCGCCGGAACCACCATCGCTGACGGGAAAGAGCATAAAACCTTTGACGGACGCACATATGTGTTAGAAAAAGGAATTACTGGGGACGTCGCCATTGTAAAAGCGTGGAAAGCGGACACCATGGGAAATTTAGTTTTTCGGAAAACGGCAAGAAACTTCAATCCGGTTGCCGCCATGGCGGGAAAGATCACAATTGCCGAGGCAGAAGAAATTGTTGAGACGGGAGAGCTCGATCCCGACCACATCCACACGCCTGGTATTTACGTACAGCATGTTGTGCTCGGCACACATGAAAAGCGGATTGAAAAACGAACCGTTCGGCAAGCGAAGGGAAAGGAGGCGGCACAATGAAGGAAGCCAGAAAACGAATGGTCAAACGTGCTGTAAAGGAAATAAAAGACGGTATGAACGTCAATCTTGGGATAGGGATGCCGACACTTGTCGCAAATGAGATACCCAAGGGCGTGCATGTAATGCTTCAATCAGAAAACGGTTTGCTCGGGATCGGCCCGTATCCGCTGGAAGGAACGGAAGACCCGGATCTGATAAATGCGGGGAAAGAAACGATCACCGCCGTAACAGGCGCATCCTATTTTGACAGCGCGGAATCCTTTGCGATGATACGAGGCGGGCATATCGACCTGGCCATCCTTGGGGGCATGGAGGTTTCTGAGCAAGGGGATTTGGCGAACTGGATGATTCCGGGCAAAATGGTGAAGGGAATGGGCGGCGCTATGGACTTGGTCAACGGGGCTAAGCGAATCGTCGTCATCATGGAGCACGTCAATAAACATGGGGAATCGAAGGTGAAAAAACAATGCTCCCTCCCGCTGACAGGACAGAAAGTCGTTCATCGGCTGATTACTGATTTAGCAGTTTTTGATTTTGATAATGGACATATGACACTGACTGAGCTCCAGGACGGCGTCACGCTGGAAGAGGTATATGAGAAAACTGAAGCTGACTTCGCCGTAAGCCAGTCAGTCATCCGGCAAAAATCTTGAGCAGGAAGGTGTATGTCATGAAAAAACAAGTCGCTCTTGTGACAGGCGCAGCCGGCGGAATCGGATTTGAAATCGCAAAGGAATTCGCCCGGGAAGGCGCCGATGTCATTATTTCAGATGTAAATCCAAAAGCGTGCGGTGAGGCCGCTGCCAAGCTGAACGAGGAAGGCTTTAGCGCCACGGGCATTCCATGTGACGTAACAAAGGAAGAGCAAATCGCTGATATCGTCCATACTATCAAGACCCGATACGGACGTTTGGATACTTTGGTGAATAACGCAGGCATACAGCATGTCGCGCCGATTGAAGAGTTTCCGACAGAACGGTTTGAACAGCTTATTCGCGTCATGCTGACCGCGCCATTCATCGCAATGAAGCATGTCTTTCCCCTTATGAAAAAACAGCAGTTCGGCAGGATCATCAATATCGCGTCTGTGAACGGACTGGTGGGGTTTGCGGGAAAAGCCGCTTATAACAGCGCAAAGCATGGCGTCATTGGGCTGACAAAGGTGGGGGCGCTGGAAGGCGCGCCCCACGGGATTACGGTGAATGCACTCTGCCCGGGATATGTGGACACACAGCTTGTCCGCAATCAGCTGAGCGATCTTTCTAAAACAAGAAATGTTCCCTATGAATCGGTTCTGGAAGAGGTGATTTTTCCGCTTGTGCCGCAAAAACGTCTTCTCTCGGTGAAAGAAATTGCTGATTATGCCGTATTTTTGGCGAGTGAAAAGGCGAAAGGCGTCACAGGGCAGGCGGTCGTGCTGGATGGAGGCTACACAGCTCAATAATAGATTCTTGTATTCATAGGAGGCTCTCGTTTATCATAAGGTTGAAAGCGATTACAAAATGTGACGGGAGCGACAGGGAGATGAAACATTCTATTAAAAGATTACCCTTTGAATGGCTGGATGAAATCATCAACCTTGCGGCGGAATGTATTGTTGTGGTTGATCATGAGGGGAAAATTCTCTATATCAATCCGGCGTACTGTGACTTTCTTAAAAAAACAGAGGAAGAAGCGATAGGAAAACCCGTTCAGGACGTGATTGAAAACTCGAGAATGCACATCGTGGCGAAGACGGGGCGGACAGAGGCTGCCGCTATTCATCCGATTAACGGCAGCGAAATGATCGCCAACCGGTATCCGCTCTATGTGAACCAGCAGCTTGTAGGAGCGGTCGGAACCGTTATGTTTCGCAATCCGCAGGAATGGATGGATTATTCAAGAAAAATTAAACCCCTCCTCAATGAACTCAATTACTACAAAAATAGATACGAAAAAGAGCTTTTCAGTAAATATCATTTTGGCGATTTGATCGGAAACAGCTCTCTCTTTATGGAAGCGAAACGGCTGGCTGAACGGGTATCTGACAGCCAATCGGCCGTTTTGCTTTTAGGAGAATCAGGCACGGGAAAAGAGCTGTTTGCACACGCCATCCATCAGAACAGCCGCCGCCGGTATGCTCCCTTTCTGCGCGTCAACTGCGCCTCGATCCCAGAGCATTTGTTTGAATCAGAAATGTTCGGATACGAAGACGGCGCTTTTACGGGGGCAAAAAAAGGCGGGAAAAAAGGAAAATTCGAACTTGCGCATCAAGGAACCATTTTCCTTGATGAGGTAGGTGATATGCCGCTGCATATGCAAAGCAAAATCCTTCGCGTACTGCAGGAGAAAGAGATAGAGCGGATCGGCGCAAGAAGCCCGGTCCCAATAGATGTACGAGTGATTGCGGCGACACACCGAAATCTCGAAGAAATGGTCCGGGAAGGAGACTTCCGGCAAGACCTCTATTACCGACTGAATGTGATCAACATTCAAATCCCGTCCTTAAGAGAGCGCATAGAGGATGTAGTGCCGATCGCGGGGCTTCTATTAAAAAAACTTGAACGGAAATTTGGCTTTGATGGCTTGGAGCTTTCTAAAGAAGCAATTGCAGTGCTTCAGAGCTATTCTTGGCCGGGCAACATACGAGAATTGGAAAATGTCCTAGAACGGGCTGTCAACGTCCTCGACGGCAAACGAATCGAACCGAAACACCTGAATCTCACTCCTGAAGATCAACCCATCCAAAGAACAATCAAAATCCGGGAATATCAATCTATACAGCCATTAAAAGAGACAATCGCTGAGGCGGAAAAAAACGCGATCATCGAGGCGCTTGCCGCAGCAGACGGCAATAAAATAAAGGCAGCAAAGCTATTAGGCATAGGAAAAACAAGCTTATATGAAAAATGCAAAGCCTATCAAATTGAGCAGGCATAAAAAAACACACATGCCCCGCCAGGGAATCAAGTGTGTTTTTCTGTTCCTTATTTCCAAACATCGTTAGCGATCTCAACAACATGGCGCAGCTTCGCCCATTGCTGTTCCTCGGTCAGCTTGTTGCCTTCCTCAGTCGAAGCGAATCCGCATTGCGGGCTCAGGCACAACTGATCTAGGCTGACATAACGGGACGCCTCTTCGATACGGCGTTTTACTTCGTCCGGATGTTCAAGCTCACCGAATTTAGATGTCACCAAGCCTAGGACAAGCTGAAGATCAGAGCGTTTCACGTAACGAAGCGGTTCGAATCCGCCTGAGCGTGAATCATCATACTCTAAGAAAAGCCCATCCAGATTCAAGCCGTCAAAAATGGTTTCCGCCGCCGCATCATAACCGCCTTCAGCTGTCCAAGTGGACTGGAAGTTGCCGCGGCAAATATGCATGGTAATGGTCATATCATCCGGACGGTCGGCAATTGCGTCATTGATCGACTTCGCAAACAGCTGGCGAAGCTCGTCAGGCGTTGTTCCGAATGCTTCCACTTGTTTCAAGCCTTTTTCAGATAAGAAAACAGCCCATGCTGTATCATCAAGCTGGAGGTAACGGCAGCCTCTGTCATAAAACGCTTGAATCGCTTTTTTATACGCTTTTGATACATCATGCTGGAAAAGAGCATAATCGTTTTTGTATGCATCCTTTTCCAATCTGCCGCGGAAAAAGAGCATATTCGGACTTGGAATTGTCATTTTTGGCGTTGCATCACCAGCGATGCCATGTAAAAATGAGTAATCTTCGAGCATTGGGTGATTTGAGAAATCAATATCGCCTGTTACTTTGATGCCGCGTGCTTTTGTCTGCACATTATGGAACTGAATACCCTGTTCAGGTATAAACGGCTCAACGCCATCCAGATTTTCAAGGAAATCAAAATGCCACCACGCTCTGCGGAATTCCCCGTCTGTCACGACGTTCAGGCCGGTTTCTTTTTGTTTTTCCACAATGCGGATGATTTCATCGTTTTCAATCTGGCGAAGCTGTTCGGCAGTGATTTCGCCGGCCGCCTTTTGCAGCCGCGCTTTTTTGACGGGCTCAGATCTCAGCAGGCTTCCGACTTGATCCGCGCGAAACGGCGTTTTTTTTCTCTGAAGCGATTGTTTTTGTTCTGCGGGTGTTGTTTGCTGTGACATGTTGTTCATTCCTTCTTTCCATTCGAATATAAAAAAGCTCTTCCTTTGGATAAGGAAGAGCTTGCGTGAACAATCTCAACCTTATCTTCTAGAGCAAAAATCTGCTCTAAAGGATTTAGCACCATTCTGTTAAACAGCGGTTGCCGGGTATCGCAGGGCCAGTCCCTCCACCTCTCTTGATAAGGAAAACATTTTTATGAAATTTTCTGATAGTATCTATTATTCACACATTTCTCTTTTCTGTCAATGATAGATTATTTCCACACATCATTGGCAATGTCGACCACATGACGGAGCTTCGCCCACTGCTGCTCCTCAGTCAAAAGGTTTCCTTCTTCTGTTGAAGCGAAACCGCACTGCGGGCTCAAGCAAAGCTGATCTAAGCTGACAAAGCGCGCAGCTTCGCTGATTCGGCGTTTGACATCCTCTGGGTCCTCAAGTTCTCCGTATTTGGATGTAATCAAGCCTAAGACAATCTGCAGATCCTTGCGTTTGACAAAACGAAGCGGGTCAAAGTTTCCGGAGCGGTCATCATCGTATTCCAGGAACAAGCCGTCAAGGTCTAAACCGTCAAGAATCGTTTCCGCTACAGCGTCGTATCCTCCAGATGCCGCCCAAGTTGAACGGAAGTTGCCGCGGCAAATGTGCATCGTGACCGTTAAGTCGTCAGGACGGTCCGCCACTGCATCGTTAATCGTTTTGGCAAACAACGCAGGCAATGTTTCCGGATCACCGCCGAGGGCTCGGACAACCTCTCTGCCTTTTTCTTCAAAGAAGAGAGACCATGACGTATCATCGAGCTGAAGATAGCGGCAGCCCGCATCATAGAAAGCGTTAATCGCTTTTTTGTACGCCTGGGCCAGATCATGAAAATATTCCTCCTGATCGGGATATACGCCTTGATCAGCTTTTTCACCGAAAAACAGCATATTCGGACTTGGAATTGTCAGTTTTGCTGTCGCATCTCCGGCAATGCTGTGTAAAAATTGATAATCGGCAAGCGCCGGATGGCTGGTGAAATCCAGTTTTCCCGTCACCTTAATGCTGCGGGCTTTTGTTTTCGCGTTATGGAACTGAATTCCTTCAGCCGGGATGAACGGTTCCACTCCGTCGAGCCCTTCCAGGAAATCGTAATGCCACCACGAACGGCGGAACTCTCCGTCGGTTACAACGTTTAGGCCGATTTCCTTTTGCTTTTCGACAATGCGGGTGATTTCTTTATTTTCAATATCACGAAGCTGTTCTGCCGTGATCTCGCCGGCCGCTTGTTTTTGCCGCGCCTCTTTTACTGGGGCGGATCGTAATAAACTGCCGACATGATCGGCGCGGAAAGGGGCTTTCTTTTGTTTTTCTGATTTCTGTGCTGCAAGGTTTACTTGTTGAGCCATATCATTCGCCTCTTTTCTAAAATGTTTGCTGCATGAAAAAAGCTCTTCCTTTGTGTAAGGAAGAGCTTGAACGATCAAATCTCTGCCTCATCTGCAAGAACGCGATGTTCTTAAGGATTTAGCACCATTCTGTATAAACAGCGGTTGCCGGGTATCATAGGGCCAGTCCCTCCACCTCTCTTGATAAGGTAAATCTTCTTATTGGATTTTCAATTATCTTAATATTAGTATTTTTGCATGAATTGTCAACAGTTTTTTAGAAAATTGACTTATCTTCACCGTCATACAATACCATATCCAGCACAATCGCGATGGCTGTGCAAATCAGCATTCCAATCTGGAGGCGATACGTATCACCCCAGCTGAGCCGCTTTTTGCTGATAGACATCCGCACATTCTGGCTGTAAATGTGAAAAGCATCTTTAAACGAAAAGATCCGTTGTTTCATCAATCATTCGATCATTACTGAAGTCTCCTTTTGTTTGGATAGGTTCCAGGAATAACGAAAAGGCTGCATGTATCTGCAGCCTTTTCATTTTATATGGTATGTCTTAGGAAAGATGCATCCGGCGTTTTTGGCGGATGGCGTCAAGGTCGATTAGGTTATTATGATGAGGAACGGGTGCAGGAAGAGGGCTTGTCTTTTGCGGTTTTCGTCTATTGTCTTTGCTGAATGAAAAGAGAAGATAGCCACATAATGCGATGATAATAAATAGGATCATTTTACATACCTCCCAAAAAAAGTTTTGGTATTCTCTATTGTACGGATAAAACGTCTAAAAGTATTCAAAAAATTCTAAATCAACTAATAATAAATGCGTATCCCTCAAAAATCCTTTTCTCCGATGACCTGAAAATAGTCTTGCATTAAGCCTGTGTTTTTCCTTTTGATTGGTTCTATAGTTACTATCGACGTTAAAATGAATTCCTTTATATAACTTTTAACCTAAATTTCTGTAATTCAAATTAACTATATATGGATAATGTGTTCTTCTTTGTTTGATGTATACCCTATTTTGAGGAATTGAACACAAAAAACCCAAATTACGGAGCATTTGGGCGGAAAATTGGAATGGTTGGCTGATTTGAGGGGAGTCCGGCGAAGGGTCAGAAAAAGCGTTTGAACATTCTTCTTATTTTTTTAAATGGGTTTGATCGTTTTGTTTGCATTTTGAGCGGGCGGGAAATCATCCATTTTTTGAACAGGCTTTTTGCGGCAATTGTGTTCTTCATCTTTGCATTTCCTCCTCATCCGTTGATAGTTGTTTTACGGACAGAGCTTTTAAAATGTTTCATTTTCACGCAAAAAAACCAGTCCTTTTTTGGACTGGTTTCTCAGCTTACGCCTGTTCTTCAAATAGCTTTGCAATCTCAACGATGACATTTACGGCTTTGACCATGTTGTCGGCTGAGATGTATTCAAATTTGCCGTGGAAGTTTTCCCCGCCGGTAAAGATGTTCGGCGTTGGAAGTCCCATATAGGAAAGCTGCGAACCGTCCGTGCCGCCGCGGATCGGAGAGATTTTCGGTTCGATGCCGAGGTTTTCCATCGCTTGTTTGGCAATGTTGACGATTTCGATGACAGGCTCAATTTTTTCTCTCATATTGTAGTATTGATCGTTCATATCAAGCTGAATGCGATTTTGTCCGTATTCGTTCTGGAGCTCTTCAACGATGCGCTGCATGGTTTCTTTTCTGTTTTGGAAGATGTTTTTGTCAAAGTCTCTGATAATGTAGTGGAGTTTGGTCTCTTCTACATCTCCCTGAATGGAAAGCAGGTGATAGAAGCCTTCGTAGCCCTCTGTATATTCAGGTGCCTCATCTGCCGGCAGCATGCTGTTCAGCTTCATTGCGATCTTCGCAGAGTTGACCATTTTGCCCTTTGCCGTGCCGGGATGTACATTGTTGCCTTTGATCGTGATTTTCGCCGCGGCAGCATTGAAGCTTTCATATTCAAGCTCACCGAGCGGGCCGCCGTCAACGGTATAGGCAAAGGAGGCATTGAATCGCCCAACTTCAAATTTGTGCGGGCCTCTGCCGATTTCTTCATCAGGTGTAAATGCAACTCTGATGGTGCCGTGCTTGATTTCAGGATGTTTGATGAGATAATCCATGGCTGTCATGATTTCGGCGATGCCAGCCTTATTGTCAGCGCCGAGAAGGGTTGTACCGTCTGTGGTGATCAGGGTGTGGCCTTTGTAGCCCGACAGTTCAGGGAATTGATCAGGCGATAGGATGACCTGCAGCTTTTCGTTGAGCGTGATGTCTTTTCCATCGTAGCTTTCAACGATTTGCGGATTCACATTTTTGCCGGTAAAGTCTGTGGCGGTGTCGACGTGGGCGAGAAAGCCGATCGTCGGCACGTCTTTGTCAGTATTGGAAGGAAGGGTTGCCATGACATAGCCGTTTTCATCAATGGCTGCGTCTTCCATGCCGATTGACTTTAATTCCTCAACAAGCATGTTTCCTAACGTCAATTGGCCGGGTGTGGAAGGGCAGGTGTCGACTGATTCATCGGACTGCGTGTCGACTTTTACGTATGTAGTAAACCGTTCAATGATGTCTTGTTTCATTTCCAATCATCTCCTTTGTTTTATTCTACCATGCCGGGATGAGAGATATCTATTTCACAATGCCGTTTCGAATGGCAAAAACGACTGCCTGAGTCCGGTCTTGGGCATTGCATTCTTGCAGAATTCGATGCACGTGGGTTTTGACGGTGCTTTCACTGACAAAAAGCTTGTCGGCAATATCCTCATTTCTCAAGCCATAGGCCATTTGCTGAAGAACCTCAAGCTCTCTTTTGGTAAATGGCTCTGCCAGCTCTTCAGCATGAGGCTGTTGCTTTGCGCGGAATGTCTCAGTGATGATTTTAGCGGCTGTGACTGTGCGGAAAATCGCTTTGCCTCTGAAGGCAGCCCGAATGGCGTCTATCAGTTCTTCAGGAAGCGTGTCCTTCAGCAGGTAACCGACTGCGCCTGCAGTTTCCCGGGCTTTACAGTTCTTTCCCGGTACATCGATATAATAATAAGAATAAATACAATAAAAATATATGGGCAGTTCTATAAAAAATAAAAGGGCATATTCTCGCTGAAAAATCTACCGAATTAATCGCAAGGGTTTAAGATGAAATATGAAAAAACCATTAATAAACGATTAAACTTCTTAAAAATGGATGTAGCCCGGTTCTAAACACTATATAATAAAATCAGGTCATTTTTTAGGAGGGTTTACATCATGGCAATACTTGTTACAGGCGGCGCGGGATACATCGGAAGCCACACATGTGTGGAGTTATTGAACAGCGGCTATGAGATTGTCGTTCTTGATAATTTGTCCAACAGTTCAGCTGAGGCGCTGAATCGTGTCAAAGAGATTACAGGAAAAGAGTTAACGTTCTATGAAGCGGATCTATTGGATCGGGAAGCGGTAGATTCGGTTTTTGCAGAAAATGAGATTGAGGCTGTGATTCATTTTGCGGGGTTAAAAGCAGTCGGAGAGTCTGTTGCGATTCCGCTCAAATATTATCATAACAATCTCACGGGAACCTTTATTTTATGTGAAATCATGGAGAAATACGGCGTTAAGAAAATCGTATTCAGTTCTTCCGCAACGGTATACGGCGTACCAGAAACATCACCGATTACGGAAGACTTTCCATTAGGTGCAACAAACCCTTATGGACAGACGAAGCTAATGCTTGAACAAATTTTGCGTGATGTGCATACGGCTGACAATGAGTGGAGCGTTGCCCTGCTGCGCTACTTTAATCCATTCGGCGCGCATCCGAGCGGACGAATCGGTGAAGATCCGAACGGCATTCCAAATAACCTCATGCCATATGTGGCGCAGGTAGCCGTCGGCAAGCTGGAGCAGTTAAGCGTATTCGGAAATGATTATCCGACCAAAGACGGGACAGGCGTGCGCGATTATATTCATGTCGTCGATCTCGCAGAAGGCCACGTCAAAGCGCTGGAAAAAGTATTGAACTCCACCGGAGCTGATGCATACAACCTCGGAACAGGCACGGGCTACAGTGTGCTTGAAATGGTCAAGGCCTTTGAAAAAGTATCAGGGAAAGAGGTTCCTTATCAATTTGCGGACCGCCGTCCCGGAGATATTGCAACCTGCTTCGCAGATCCTGCAAAAGCCAAGCGGGAACTGGGCTGGGAAGCAAAAAGAGGCCTTGAAGAAATGTGTGCCGATTCTTGGAGATGGCAGTCTTCGAATGTGAATGGGTACAAGAGTCTGAAATAAGAATGGAGGCCTTCTCAACAGAGAAGGCCTTTTTTAGAGAAAAAGGGTGCCTGTTAAGGCACCCTTGTCTGCTATTATTTGATTTTCACAATTACATCATTGCTGAATTTGAGTTTCCAAGTTCCTTTTGCATAAGCTTCCTTGTCGACTTCAAAAGCTTTCACATCTGTTACTTTAATATTAGGATTTAGATCACTCAATATTTTAGAGTTATCAACTTTTGTCTCAGTTGCATAGGTTGAAGAAGCATCAATATCAGAATCATAAGAAGTGCCATCACCATCAACTAATTTAACAGTTGGAATTGAAAAAGAACTTATCGGCTTTTTGGATACGTTTTTAATTGTATATTGAACAGCTACAATAGTACCTCCATCAGATGCTTTCTTTTCAATATATTGAGTGCCAACAGAATCTCTGTCTTCTACTTTTGTAACTGTCACTTCAGTTTTCTCAGTCTTAACAGTATCACCGATATTGTATGTTTTTTCAGTTTCAGCTTTGCTGCTGCTTGATGTTTTGGAAGTGGCTTCTGAATCGCCTCCGCCGCCAATAACATTACCGATAATAATGATGACAACAACTGCCAGAATAAACGTAATAATTTTATGTCTCATAAAAAAGTTACGCTGATCCTTACCACAGTTAGGACATTTTTTTACACCTTTTGCAATTTCTTGACCGCAAGCTTTACAAGGGACTAGTTTTCCTGCCATTATATTTCCTCCTATGTAATTAAATACACAAAACATATGTACTATAATGCCTATATTATTTCACTTAGTCAATACAAAATTATGAATTTAGTATATTATTTATCGTTGTTAGTTATATCTTCTTATGAAAATACATGCTTATTTTCTTATCGTCTATATCATTCATATGTTAATAGCTAATTTGTATTTTCTTGAATTTTAACTTGCACTTAAATCTCCGCAAATACCCCTTGAACCTATTTGCTCAGTCCCTTATAATGCTAATATTGGAAAGTGAAAAGGATATGCTAAAACATTGGTTTTCTAGGGTTCCGCAATGCATATTGGCCTGTGACCGAGAGAAAACACATAACAGTCTGGCTGTTATGACACGGTGGGATAAAAGCCCAGGAGTTTCTGCTCTTTTGCGAGAGCGTACTCCTGGGCTTTTTTGTTGATACTATCTGAAGAAGGAGTGTTCTGTGATGAAAAAGAAAATGCTTGATGTGCTGATGCTTGTGATTGGCGCTTTTTTCTTCGCGCTTGCTGTGAATTTATTCGCGATTCCCAATGATCTTGGGGAAGGCGGCGTTACGGGGATTACGCTGATTTTGTATTATGTGTTTCAATGGTCTCCCGGGGTGACAAACTTTATATTAAACGCTTTTCTGCTATTGATCGGATATAAATTTCTCGACGGGAAAACCACGGTTTATACGATTATCGCCGTGGCAGCAAACTCGCTTTTTCTGCATTTGACACACGGGTGGAGCACACCGTCTGATGAGCTGATCATTAACACGATTTTCGCAGGGGTGTTTGCGGGTGTCGGGATCGGCATGATCATTCGGGTCGGCGGCACAACAGCCGGTTCCGCCATTCTGGCCAGAATTGCCAATAAATATTTAGATTGGAATATCAGTTACGCCCTGCTCTTTTTTGATTTAATTGTTGTCTTCAGCTCTTATTTTATTATTGGTGCGGAAAAAATGATGTTTACGATTGTGATGCTGTATATCGGAACAAAAGTGATGGACTTCATTATTGAAGGATTGAATACGAAAAAAGCGATTACTGTCATATCGGAAAATAAAGGTGAAATTGCCGAGCAGGTTAATACGCTAATGGACCGGGGCGTCACCATTTTATCAGGAAAGGGAAACTATACGGGCGAGTCAAAAGAGATTTTGTATATCGTCATTAACAAACAGGAGCTTTCTATGCTGAAGAAAATCATCAGAAGCTGTGACAAAAAAGCGTTTGTGATCGTTCATGATGTGCGCGATGTGTTTGGTGAAGGGTTTGTGGATATTTCAAAATAAGGAGGTCCCTCTGCGCAGACGCAGAGGGATCTATTTGTTTAGAACCATTGCTTCTGTATCGCGTTTCAGTTCATGCATATCCTCTTTATTGCCGTTGCTGTAAACGAAAGAGGGCCATCTAATACGAAAAGAAGCTGGAGAACATGTGCATTTCGCCTTATACTGAAAATACATATCCTTACATAGGAGAGGAGACCATATGAAGTCGCTGCTGGCTATTTATCCCGATTCGATTGTGTCTGACAAGCTTTGTACAAAGGAAGACTGCTTATGTTTTTTTGATGAAAACAGTCAGAAATATATCTCGATCCCAAAAACGGAGATCAGCCAAAAGGAGACATTGCTGCTTCAGTCATTTTTAACGTTAGCGGAAGAGGCGGATCACATGTCTCTCAAATCGCCGGAAGAAAACAGGTGGTTTGCGTTTCTATTCTCGAAAGGAGAAGTGCCGCCGAATATCAAGAAGAGGACAAGGTTCATTCATTTTCATTTGATCGGCAAAACTGAACGGGCATCATTTGCGGAAGCGATGCGCCATTTTTGGCCGGTGTCTTTTGTGATCGTTTGGATGCATGAGGACAGAGGCGTGATTGTCGAGCAGGAAAGTGAAGCGGCAGCGGGGAAAGACGAACTGGAGTCGCTCGCAAGGGTTCTTGAAAGTGATTTCTACTTCAGTGTCCGTTTTTACGCCGGAAGGTTTTATGAAACGGATGAGCGCTTACGGAAACATTATGCCCGTGAACAAACGTATTTTCTATTTGCTGAAAAGCGGCTGCCGCAGGTTCAGCGTGTGACGTTTGATATCATGTTCCCTTTTTTATTATTGGAGGAAGAAAAGGAACAGCTGAAATCACTGCTTAGTGAAGAAGCCGAGCTATTATTTGAAAATGAACCTGAGCTGAGAAAAACAATCAAGCTGTTTATTGAAAACAACTCAAACGTGACATTAACAGCGAAAAAACTGCATCTGCACCGCAACAGCCTGCAGTACCGGATTGATAAATTTATCGAGAGGTCAGGAATAGACATTAAAACGTATACAGGCGCACTGCTTGCTTATTTTATCTGCCTGCAAAGCGAAGGTTCAGAATAAACTGGAAATATGCACGAAAACGGCCGTGTGATTTTATGAATGCTGCCCATTTCAGTGTCGGATAAATGCTGATACACTTGATTTAAGAAAGCGTTTACAATAACAAAGGGGGATGTTAGATGGCTGAATTGCGGATGGAGCACATTTATAAATATTATGATCAGAAGGAAGCGGCGGTAGACGACTTTAATCTTCACATTGCGGATAAGGAATTTATCGTATTTGTCGGCCCGTCCGGCTGCGGAAAATCAACGACACTGCGGATGGTCGCAGGACTTGAGGAAATTTCGAAAGGCGATTTTTATATTGAAGGAAAACGGGTAAATGATGTGGCGCCAAAGGACAGGGATATCGCGATGGTGTTCCAAAACTACGCGCTCTATCCGCATATGACGGTATACGATAATATCGCATTCGGGCTGAAGCTTCGCAAAATGCCGAAGCCTGAAATCAAAAAAAGAGTGGAGGAAGCCGCTAAAATTCTCGGATTGGAAGAATATTTGCACCGCAAACCTAAAGCGCTCTCAGGCGGGCAGAGACAGCGGGTTGCGCTGGGAAGAGCGATCGTTCGGGATGCAAAGGTATTCTTGATGGATGAGCCTTTGTCGAACCTGGATGCAAAGCTTCGGGTGCAAATGAGAGCGGAAATTATTAAACTCCACCAGAGGCTGCAAACCACCACGATTTATGTCACGCATGATCAGACAGAAGCATTGACGATGGCGACTCGGATTGTGGTCATGAAGGACGGCAAAATCCAGCAGATCGGGACGCCGAAGGATGTATACGAATTCCCTGAAAATGTATTCGTTGGCGGTTTTATCGGGTCACCAGCGATGAACTTTTTCAAAGGGAAGCTGTCTGACGGCACAATCAAAATCGGTTCTTCGGTGTTGAGCGTGCCGGAGGGGAAAATGAAGGTGCTTCGTGAAAAAGGCTACATTGGCAAAGAGGTTATTTTCGGCATCCGCCCTGAGGATATTCATGATGAATTGATTGTCGTGGAATCGTATAAGAGCTCTTCAATTAAAGCGAAAATCAATGTTGCGGAGCTGCTGGGGTCTGAGATCATGATTTATTCCCAAATCGATAACCAGGACTTTATTGCGAGGATCGACGCCCGTCTCGATATTCAGTCAGGTGATGAGCTGACAGTTGCGTTTGATATGAATAAAGGCCATTTCTTTGACAGTGAAACTGAAATCAGAATCCGTTAAGCTGGAGAACCGGACATGGTGCGATGTCCGGTTTTTTGCATTCCCTCTCTATTTCAAGGTTTACAGCAAAAACCGCGGCGGGTAGTGGTTTGTAGAAAGGAGAGATAGAAATGTGGAATGCGGCGATGTGGGGCGGGATTTCCGGCTCTGCTGTTTTGCTGGGTGCGCTGGCGTCTATGTTTCTTCCGATTCGCAAGCGTATCATCGGTTATATCATGGCTTTTGGCACAGGGGTATTAATCGGCGCTGCCGCCTATGAACTTCTTGAGGACGCGGTGAAGGATGGCGGAATTGTCTCGACTGGCGCCGGATTTATAGCAGGCGCTGTCGTGTTTACCCTATTTGATTACGCGGTTTCGAAAAGAGGCGCGTCTCAAAGAAAAAGATCGGGACAAGCAGCTGCAGGCAGCGGGGGGATCGCGATTTTTATCGGCACCATCATGGATGCTGTCCCCGAATCTATTATGATTGGAGCCAGCCTTCTTGAAAAACAATCTGTCAGCTTCCTTTTGGTGATTGCGATTTTTATCAGCAATATACCTGAAGGGCTGTCCAGCACGGCCGGCATGAAGAACAGCGGATATTCAAAGGCGAAAATCTTGCTGCTTTGGGCGGCGGTACTGATGATTTCTATTTTTGCCTCATGGTCAGGATATTACTTCCTCGATGGCGCTCCTGAGGAGATGATGTCGGCAATCGCCGCTTTTGCGGGCGGAGGCATCATCGCAATGATTGCATCCACGATGATGCCCGAAGCGTATGAAGACAGCGGTCCGATGACAGGGTTAATTGCTGCTCTTGGTCTTTTAACATCTTTGATTTTGAATCAGTTTTCCTAATCTGCACCGGACATGGCTACATGTCTGGTTTTTTCACTTGAAAATCCCGCAAATCAACCGATGAAAAGGAGGAAGAAATAGACAGAAAGCAGGAAACCGATGAAACGTTTTATCTTAAGCAGTTTTCTTTTGGCTAGTTGTTTGACTCTTGCCGCTTGCGCTGAAAAAGAAGCAATCGCAGAGCAGCAGATGCCAAAAGCAGAACAAAAGAAACCGGAAGAAAAGACAGTACATGTGCAGAAAAAAGAAGATGATACATCCGCATGGATCAAAACAGAGAAACCGGCAAAGCTGCCGATTTTGATGTACCACAGCATCTCTTCAGGCAACAGCCTCCGTGTGCCAAAGGAAGAATTTGAGGCACATATGAAATGGCTGCACGATAACGGCTACCAGACATTAACTCCAAAAGAGGCGTATCTCATGCTGACTCATGACAAGAAGCCGAGTGAGAAATGTGTGCTCATCACGTTTGATGACGGATACACCGATAATTACAAAGACGCGTATCCGGTATTAAAGAAGTATGGCATGAAGGCGACGATTTTTATGATCGGCAAATCGATTGGACATAAACGTCATCTGACAGAGGATCAAATGAAGGAAATGTCACAGCATGGCATATCGATTGAAAGCCATACGATTGACCACCTTGAGCTGAACGGTTTAACGCCAGAGCAGCAGCATAGCGAAATGGCAGATTCAAAAAAGCTGTTTGACAGGATGTTCGATCAGCAAACCGCCATCATCAGCTATCCGGTTGGGCGCTACAACGAAGATACCCTGAAGGCCGCTGAAAAAACCGGTTATCAAATGGGAGTGACGACTGAACCGGGAGCAGCCTCCAGAGATCAGGGGATGTACGCCCTCCATCGCGTACGTGTATCCCCGGGAATGTCAGGGGCGTCATTTGGCGCGTACATCGAGTCGATGAAATAAAAATGGCGGCGATTAATCGCCGCCGCCCCCTCCGCCGTCACAGCCGGAATCCCCGAAGCCTCCGTCACTGCCGCATCCATCATGGCGGGAATCGCCATCGGAAAATCCGAAAAAACCGCTGTCCGCCCGCTGGCGTCCTTTGTTTTCTGAAGCGGTTGATCGAGCCGATTGATAAATGACGATCATACCGAAGATCAAAGCGATAAGAATCACAATCATATGACGTCCCCCTTTAAACAGTTATTTTTCATACGTTTTAAAGCCTGAAAAGTTTCATTTAAGGGAGATAGATTCTTTCAGCCGATCTCTCAGCCAGCGCTTGACCATGCCGTGTCCTTTGTTTGAAAGCAATGCGCTGACACGCCAATACATAGGCGGATGAGGAGAAAACTGAAAATCTATGATTCTGAAAAGCCAGCTGTTATCCCGGGTGAGAGAGTTCACCTTAACTTCGTCTTCATCTATATCAGAGCAGTAGGTGTTTTGTTTCTGCAGATCTTCATCCTGGCGAACCGCCAGGATCTTTAAGGATTCGGCCATCTGCCTGTATCCGCCCTCCAGCAATGAAGCGCCAATGTGATCGGCGCGCACCTCCATCCATTGGGAACAAAATGACTGATAAAGCTGAAATAGAATGATGATTCCCATGATCAGCGCCCAAAGTGCGATTTTGTAAGCGCCGGGATGAGCGATGTAATGCTCAAGTAAAAGAATGATCCCGATGACTGCCCCAAGGTATAAAAAGCGCAACAGCTGCATGGACAGCACATCACGTTTTTTAATATGAACAGCTTCATGAGCAAGAATACCCTCAATGACATACGGCGGAAGGGTTAATGTAGCGCTTGTCAGAATCACCATTGATCTTCCTACATTCATTCCGACTGCCATGCCGTTGTATTCATCGCTATCCGTTTCGTATATCTCCACATGCGAAATGCCTGCTTTTCTAAAAATCTTATCTGCCGCTGCCTGAACGTCTGAATTCAGACAAGGCCTGGCATCCATTGCCGTCCGCAGCACCCGGTCAGATAGATACATATTCAAAACCCAGTACAACATCACGGCACCAGCCATGACCCAAGGGGAGGCGTGTAAGGCATATAAACCGAGCACCAATATGGCGTAAGCAGATATCCCTTTTACGCTTACGGCAAAATAAAATTTACCTAAAAGCCGTTTCACATTTTTTCGATGATAAATCGGCAGGACAGCAATAACAGTTTCCTCTTTGGTTTCGGAATCTAGAAATTCCCCGAGAATCGCTTTCCACTTTTCAGGATCTTTCACGGTCAGAAACAGCGTTTCTCCGGGAAGAGAGAGCCTTATGACTTGCTGAAAGCTTGTTGTCATATCGAGCCGGGATGAATACATGGTCAAAAGCGGATGAAGCTTTAATAGATCTGCCGTCGATTCAAGCCGGATGTCTTTCAGGTCTGAAAGCGGGTAGGTGCGGCTTTCATATCGTGAACTGATATGCCATGTTTCTAAAGACGATGAATAAAAGACTTTTACACTTAGAAAATTTAATATGCGTTTTACCAGTGCCGCGCCGCCCGAGATGAAACCGAACAGGATCACATATTTTAGAACACTGGTGTCAGGCCCGTAAATGAAGAAAACAATAGCGCCCGCAAACACAATGACAGTCAGAGCAATGTCCGAGAGGAGGCGTGTGTGGTCTCTTGCAAGCTCAATTTCCTGCCATTCGCCTGATGGTTTTTCAACACGGCTGGGCACAGTCAGATCCAATGCGGTCCAGTAGCTGGTGAACATCAATGCCAGAGAGACGATGCCATCTAAGAAAGGCTGTTGAGAGAAGATAAAGCTAGCAGCACCGATCCAAAGAACAATATCAATCCAGAGTTCTAATGCCGGAAGAAGCTTTGCTGCAAGGGCTGATATCAGCTGAATGCCCAGCCCGAGAATGATAAAGAGAAAAAGACTGGTTCCCATAGGCATGCTAGAGTCCTTTCTATCGTAATCTTTCCAACTATTACTATAGCATGCGGCAGGAATTTGTAAAAACACGGAAATGCAAAAAAGCAAGCTCTTTCGTTATACGAAGAACTTGCTTGCAGCGTATCAATAAAACTGGTGTAACAGCAATAAGGTCAAGGACACTGTGATGGCTCCGCCGATTCTAGTGGACACCTGGGCAAAAGGCATCAGCTCAAGCCTTTCAGCGGCACTTAATATCGCGACGTCACCGGTGCCTCCTTGCCCTGAATGGCACGCATTAATAATGGCTGTTTCGATCGGATACATGTTCAGCCATTTTCCTGTGAAAAAGCCGACCGTCATCATTGTGACTACGACAGACAGGATCGTAATGATATTGCTGAGATTAAAGGCGGCAACAAGCTTGTCCCATGGCGTCATAGACACGCCGATTGCAAAGAGCAGCGGATAGGTGACTGCCGTTGAAAAGAAGCGGGACACGCCAAACGCGCCGTTTTCAATTGAGGCAGGGACCAGTCTGAACAGCTTGATCAAAACAGCTAACAGCAGCATGGCAACAGGGGCCGGAAAACCGAAAAAATCGTGGGCGAGCATACCGACCAAATACAAGGAAACGGCAAGGATTCCGCCGGACGCAAACAGAGAAAGGTTGAACATGTGCTGGCCGTTTTGCGATTCCTCCAGCGCAGGTGAATCTTCTGAACGGTCAACTTTACCGTTGCCGGTCCATTCCGGTTTTTTTTTGCCGATTCTGTTGAGCAGGCCCGCTAAGATGATCGCACACAGGCTGCCGAGCATGATCGATGGAAGAACAAGTGCAAACGCTTCCCCTTGAGACATCGGCATGATATCGGAATAACCGATGGACAGAGGGATGGCGCCTTCTCCAACGCCGCCAGCCATTATAGGAATCACGACGTACAGAAGGGTGTGCTGAAATCCGAGGCCGAGCAATGTACCGACAGCCAGTCCCACAATAGCGGCCGCGACAGAACCGGCGATAAGCGGTATAAAAATTTTCATAAATGCTTTTACAAGTGTTTCTCTTTTCATGCCGAGGATGCTTCCGACAACAATTCCGGCAATAAACAAATAAAGAAAGTTTGAGTTTTCTGTAAATTCCGTGGTGGATTTGACAATATCATTTGGCAGCAGGTGATAGTAGACGACAGCAGATGGAATAAAAGTAGCAAGGATGGCCGGGCCGCCGATAGAGCGCACAATCGGTATCGATTTTCCGATTTGGGCAAAGGTAAATCCGAAAAACGCCATAACGGCAATGGATGTCAAGATGTCGCTTTTCACATCGTGATGCAATACAAAAATAGTAATTAATATAAACAGCAGGGCATATACAGGCAGCGGTATGATGCCTACTTTTATATTCATAGCTTTCGCAAACCAATTCTCTTTTCGAACCCCTTCGTGAATTGTATCCGTTTGCATTTGCAATTGAGTTTGAAGCTCTCCCATTGAAAAACCTCCCCTATTCTTGTTGCAGTGAAATTGTTCACTATGTTAAGTATACTAAAAAATTGAAATTATTAATATATTAAAAATTTACTATTCAAACTGTTTCATCTTTATGATTCAGATGAAAAGAGACGTTCTGACTAAATTCCGGATGTGCCGGAGTGCCGAGAAACGAGTGCTGATGCCGGTCAAGCATTTTATTCGCAAGGAGCGAGGCATTGATGTACGATAATAAAGGGTCATTTATCCTAGCGACTGTCATAAATCAGCAACAAAATAGACAATAATCCGTCACATAGCGCAGTACTTTTTGGGTATTTTGGGCTTTATTTTTGAAGCAGATCGTTGTAAAGTACTTAATATGAACCATTCAGGGATCGTGCCATTCGTCAGTCTGGCAATCTTGAATCATATTGGACGACTTTTTGACGTATTTGTGAAATGTTGAGCATTATTTTTTTCGTCTATTTTGTGAAATACTGATCAAAGTTTCGGTTCTGCTTGTGAAGTAGTGAACAATATAACATTCTCAACCGGAAATGGAGGATAAAGCATGAGTGAATTAGTATTAGCCCGCATTCAATTTGCATCAACAACGTTGTTTCATTTCTTGTTTGTGCCAATGTCTATCGGGCTTGTGTTTATGGTTGCATTGATGGAGACTCTTTATCTTGTGAAGAAAAATGAGCTGTACCTCAAAATGGCGAAGTTTTGGGGACACTTATTCTTAATAAATTTCGCAGTCGGTGTTGTTACGGGGATTTTACAAGAATTCCAGTTTGGACTGAACTGGTCTGATTATTCCCGTTTTGTCGGAGATGTATTTGGCGCGCCGCTTGCGATTGAAGCATTATTGGCGTTTTTCATGGAATCTATTTTTATCGGATTATGGATTTTCGGGTGGGACCGCCTGCCTAAAAAAATTCATGCGCTCTGCATTTGGCTCGTGTCATTCGGAACGATTATGTCGTCTTTCTGGATCTTAACAGCGAACTCCTTTATGCAGGAGCCGGTCGGCTTTACGATCAAAAACGGCCGCGCGGAAATGAATGACTTTGGCGCGCTGATTACAAATCCGCAGCTTTGGGTTGAATTCCCGCACGTCATTTTCGGTGCGCTTGCCACCGGGGCTTTCTTTATCGCCGGTGTCAGTGCTTTTAAACTATTAAAGAAAAAAGAAGTGCCATTCTTTAAACAATCTTTCAAACTCGCAATGATTGTCGGGCTTTGTGCAGGCCTTGGCGTCGGCCTTAGCGGACACATGCAGGCTGAACACTTGATGGAGTCACAGCCAATGAAAATGGCTGCCAGTGAAGGGCTTTGGGAAGACAGCGGCGACCCTGCCGCTTGGACGGCCTTTGCCACAATTGATACGAAAAATGAAAAGAGCTCTAATGAAATCAAAGTTCCTTACGCATTGAGCTATCTGGCTTATCAAAAATTCAGCGGCAGTGTCAAAGGAATGAAAACACTTCAGGCAGAGTACGAAAAAGTGTACGGAAAAGGCGACTATATTCCGCCTGTCAAAACGACGTTCTGGAGTTTCCGCATTATGGTTGGAGCAGGTGTTGTCATGATTCTTGCTGCGTTAGGCGGCCTTTGGCTAAACCGCCGCAAAAAGCTGGAAAACAGCAAATGGTATTTGCGCATCATGATCGCATTGATTTCCTTCCCGTTTATTGCGAACTCCGCGGGCTGGATTATGACAGAAATCGGACGTCAGCCTTGGACGGTCATGGGTTTAATGACAACGGCTCAATCCGTGTCGCCTAACGTAACGGCGGGCTCCCTGTTATTCTCAATCATCGCGTTCGGTGTGATGTATATGATTTTAGGCGCATTGCTCGTCTTCTTGTTCATCCGTGAAATTAAAAAAGGCGCGGAGCATGATGATCATCATGATGTTCCTGTATCAACAGATCCATTTAGTCAGGAGGTATACCATGGCATCTCTTCATGATCTTTGGTTTATACTCGTTGCTGTATTGTTTGTAGGTTTCTTCTTTTTGGAAGGCTTTGATTTTGGGGTCGGCATGGCGACCCGTTTTCTTGGCCATAATGAATTAGAGCGCAGAGTGCTGATCAACACGATCGGACCGTTCTGGGACGCGAATGAAGTATGGCTTTTGACTGGTGCGGGTGCTATCTTCGCGGCGTTTCCAAACTGGTATGCAACGATGCTGAGCGGTTATTACATTCCGTTTGTCATTGTGCTTCTTGCGTTAATGGGCCGCGGGGTCGCGTTTGAATTCCGCGGCAAGGTTGATCATTTGAAATGGGTAAAGGTTTGGGACTGGGTGGTTTTCTTCGGCAGTCTGATTCCTCCGTTTGTGCTCGGTGTGTTATTTACGACATTATTCCGCGGTATGCCGATTGATGCCGATATGAACATTCACGCGCACTTATCTGATTATATAAATGTATATTCTGTACTAGGCGGCGTGACCGTAACACTTCTTTGCTTCCAGCATGGATTAATGTTCATCACGCTGCGTACGATTGGTGATTTGCAGCAGCGCGCCAGACAAATGGCGCAAAAGATAATGGGTGTTGTTTTTGTGGCGGTGCTTGCTTTCGCGGCCCTTTCTGCTTATGAGACAGACATGTTTACACGCCGCGGCGAGATTACAATACCGCTTGTTGTTTTAACTGTCATCTGCTTTATGCTTGCAGCTTTATTCATCCGCAAGAAAAAAGACGGCTGGACATTTGCGATGACAGGCGCGGGGCTTGCTCTGACCGTAGGAATGATTTTCATTTCATTATTCCCTCGGGTGATGGTCAGCTCGATTCAAAGCGCGTTCGATTTAACAGTAGCTAACGCTTCTTCCGGTGATTATTCGCTAAAAGTCATGTCAATTGCAGCATTAACGCTATTGCCGTTTGTAATCGGCAGCCAGATCTGGAGCTATTATGTCTTCCGGAAGCGCGTCAGTCATAAGGAGCCTATGACTTATTAATGGGAAAAGACCTGTTTCGATATAAAGGAATGAAGCGGATTCTCACCGTGATTACTTGCTTAACGCTGATTCAGACAGCCGCTATTATCATGCAGGCAGAGTGGCTGAGTGAAGCTGTAACCGGGCTTTTCAACGGGAAGAGCATTGCCTCCCTGTTTCCGGTGATCGGCTTTTTCCTCATCGCTTTTGTCGCGCGGCACGGGGTGACAGTGGCGCGTCAGAAAATCGTCTATCATTATGCCGCCCGGACGGGAGCTGATTTGAGGAAAAGCTTTCTCGATCAGCTGTTCCGCTTAGGCCCCCGCTTTGCAAAGAAAGAGGGGACAGGGCAAATGGTGACGCTGGCGATGGAAGGCATCAGCCAATTCCGCCGCTATCTAGAGCTGTTTTTGCCGAAAATGGTCAGCATGGCGATTGTGCCGGCTGCGGTTGTCATCTACGTGTTTTTTCAGGATCGGACTTCTGCGATTATTTTAGTCGCGGCCCTGCCGATTCTGATTATTTTTATGATTCTTCTTGGCCTTGTCGCACAGCGAAAAGCGGATCGCCAGTGGAAATCATACCAGACATTGTCCAACCATTTCGTTGATTCTCTTCGCGGATTGGAGACTTTGCGTTTTTTAGGATTGAGCAAATCGCATAGCAAAAACATTTTCCACGTCAGTGAGCGGTATCGCAAAGCGACAATGAGCACACTGCGGGTGGCGTTTTTATCTTCATTTGCTCTCGATTTTTTCACGATGCTGTCGGTGGCGACAGTTGCTGTGTTTTTAGGCTTGCGTTTGATTGACGGCGATATTTTGCTTGGCCCCGCTTTAACAGCGCTTATTCTGGCACCTGAATATTTTTTGCCGGTGCGGGAAGTGGGAAATGATTATCATGCGACACTTAATGGTCAGGAAGCGGGCAAGACGATTCAAAACATATTATCTCAGCCGGGATTCAAAGAAGAGGCACCGCTTCAGCTTGAAACATGGTCCGATGAGGATGAACTGAAGCTGTCAGGTGTCTCAGCCGGCCGAGCGATGTCTGATATTACTCTTTCATTTAAAGGGAAGAAAAAAATCGGCATCATTGGAGCAAGCGGTGCCGGAAAATCAACTTTAATCGATATTCTCGGAGGATTTTTGGAGCCGGATGACGGTGTTATCAGTGTGAATGGTTCAAGCCGTTCGCATCTGCAGGACGGGAACTGGCAGAAAAACCTGCTCTATATTCCGCAGCATCCTTATATTTTTGATGATACGCTGGCGAACAATATCCGGTTTTATCACCCAAGCGCTTCTGCTGAAGATACAGCCCGCGCTGCTTCCTCAGCGGGATTGACGGAGTTTGTAAACACTCTTCCTGAAGGATTAGAGGGACGGATCGGAGAAGGCGGCCGGGCGCTCAGCGGCGGTCAGGCTCAGCGTGTCGCGCTTGCCCGCGCTTTTTTGGGTAACCGCCCGATTCTGCTGCTGGATGAGCCGACCGCCCATCTGGATATCGAAACAGAATATGAAATAAAAGAAACGATGCTGGATTTATTTGATGACAAGCTCGTCTTTCTCGCGACACACCGCCTCCATTGGATGCTTGATATGGATGAAATTATCGTGCTGGACGGAGGCAGGATAGCAGAAATCGGGACTCACGATGAATTGCTGTCGAAAAACGGTGTGTACACCAAACTCGTGAAGGCACAACTGGGGGAAAGAGCATGAAGAAAGAAGAATGGATTCTGCCGTATATCAAGCAAAATGCCCGTCTGTTTGTTCTTGTTGTCTTTTTGGGTGCGGTGACGATTTTTTCCGCTGCTTTTCTCATGTTTACTTCAGGGTTTTTAATTTCAAAGGCGGCGACAAGGCCGGAGAACATCCTGCTCATTTATGTGCCGATTGTCGCCGTTCGAACCTTTGGGATCGCCCGGTCTGTGTCACGTTATGTGGAGCGCCTGATCGGGCATCATATCATTTTGAAAATCGTGTCAGACATGCGCGCCCGCCTTTACAACATGCTTGAGCCTGGCGCTTTGATGCTGCGGTCCCGTTTTCGCACGGGAGATATGCTCGGCATTTTGTCTGAGGATATTGAGCATTTGCAGGATGCCTTCTTAAAAACCATTTTCCCTGCCATCTCAGCCTTGCTTTTGTATGCTGTTTCAGTGATTGCGCTTGGCTTTTTCTCTTGGCCGTTTGCCATTTTGCTGGCGCTTTATTTGTTTGTTCTGGTTGTGCTGTTTCCGGTCGTGTCTTTGCTTGTGACGCGGGCGAAGAATGCCAAGCTGAAAAGCGGGCGAAATGTGCTGTACAGCCGTCTCACAGATGCCGTGATGGGTGTCAGCGACTGGATGTTCAGCGGACGCCGGCATGCTTTTATTGATTCCTATGAAAGAGAAGAAAACGCTTGGTTTGAGCTGGAACGCAAAAAACATCGTTTTACAAGATGGCGGGATTTCGCCGCGCAATGCCTTGTCGCCGGCCTCATTTTGCTGATGCTGTTTTGGACGGCGGGGCAGCATGCAAATGGCGAACTCGCCAAAACGATGATTGCTGCCTTTGTGCTTGTTGTGTTCCCGCTGACAGAAGCTTTTCTGCCGCTTTCTGATGCGTTGGGCGAAGTGCCGGGTTATCAGGATTCTATCAGAAGAATGAACAAGGTGGCTCCTCAGCCTGAGGCTTCACAAACAGCGTCTGCGGCTGACAGGCTTGATCTCAAAGACGTCACTTTGGCGTTTCGTGATGTGACGTTTTCTTATGACAACAGCAGCCAAGTACTGAACCATTTTTCCTTTACGCTGCGCCAAGGAGAAAAAATGGCGCTGCTCGGCCGGAGCGGCTCAGGAAAATCAACATCACTCGCATTAATTGAGGGCGCATTGAAACCTGACTCAGGCTCGGTAACGTTAAACGGAGTGGAAACAGCGCTTGTAAAGAATCAGATTGCTGATGCGGTGGCTGTGTTAAATCAAAAGCCTCACTTGTTTGATACAAGCATTTTGAATAACATCAGGCTCGGAAACGGAAAGGCGAGCGACGAGGATGTGCGCCGCGCCGCAAAGCAGGTGAAGCTGCATGATTACATTGAGTCGCTGCCTGACGGATATCATACTTCAGTTCAGGAAACCGGAATCCGATTTTCAGGAGGAGAGCGGCAGCGGATCGCGCTCGCCCGGATTTTGCTGCAGAATACGCCGATCATTATACTTGATGAGCCTACAGTAGGCTTGGACCCTATCACGGAACGCGAACTGATGGAAACCGTGTTTGAGGTGCTGAAAGGTAAAACGATTCTTTGGATTACGCATCACTTGGCGGGAGTGGAAGCAGCCGATAAAATCGTCTTTCTGGAAAACGGAAAAACAGAAATGGAAGGAACACACGAGGAACTGCTGGCGACGAACGAACGGTATCGCCGGCTTTATCATCTCGACGTTCCTGTAAAATAAAAGACAGTCTCTGAGGCTGTCTTTTTTTGTTTGAAAAAGAAGAAGTGCAGGAAAAATAAGAAGAGAAATAAGAGGAGGTATGGATATGAATGTTCCGACTTGGACGGAAGAGCATGTGAGGGCTGCGCTCCCTGAAAGAGATGCAGCGAGCCATAAAGGTACGTACGGTACGGCTTTGCTGCTGGCGGGAAGCGACGACATGCCGGGCGCTGCGATTTTAGCCGGGCTTGGTGCCATGCGGAGCGGTCTCGGCAAGCTTGTCATCGGCACGTCTGAAAGCGTGATCCCGCTGATCGTTCCGGTTCTGCCGGAGGCCACGTATTGGCGTGACGGCTGGGAAAAAGCGGCGGGCTCTCGCCTTGAAGAGACGTACCGGGCAATTGCGATCGGTTCGGGGCTTCCGCAAACAGAGAGGGTGCAGCAGGCCGTTGATCAAGTCCTTGAGAAGGATTGCCCCGTTATTTTGGATGCCGGGGCGCTGACAAAGCGCACGTATCCGAAACGGAAGGCGCCCGTCATCCTTACGCCGCATCCAGGTGAGTTTTCCCGAATGACAGGGGTTCCGGTGAAAGACTTGCAAAATAAAAGAGAAGAATATGCCAAGGAGTGGGCGGTTCAGCTGCAAACGGTGATCGTGTTAAAAGGAAATCAAACCATCATCGCGTTTCCCGATGGCGACTGCTGGAGCAATCCGACCGGAAACGGGGCACTCGCCAAAGGCGGAACCGGCGACACACTGACGGGAATGATATTGGGCATGCTTTGCTGCCACAAAGACCCGAAACATGCCGTATTAAATGCCGTATACTTGCACGGTGCATGCGCCGAGCTTTGGACTGACGAACACTCTGCTCATACGCTGCTCGCCCACGAGCTCTCTGACATGTTGCCTCGTGTGTGGAAACGATTTGAATGAAAAAAGCTGTCTTCATAGGGAAGACAGCTTTTCTTGATAAGCCGCTCGTTTTTTCAGGCGCGGTTTCATGAGTACATAATATAGAACAGAAGGCACGGCTAAGCCGATAATCCATGCAATATCCCCGCCGCCAAACATTTTTGCCAATGGCCCGATGTAAAAGGATGTATTGATAAACGGAATTTCTAACAAGATGGACAGAATGAAAGCAATCGTTGTGATCCAATTGACTCTTCCATATGGCCCGTTGACATCAAACATCGCTTTGACCTCATAGTTCCCGTGGCGGACGAAGTAGTAATCCACTAAATTGATCGCCGTCCATGGAATTAAGAAATAACTGATAAAAAAGATAAAATTCAAAAACAGCTCCATAAAATTACTTTGCCCGAGAAGGCTTAGGACTGTTCCGACGACGGTGACGCCAAGGATCATGATGATTCTGATTTTCGGTGTGACTTTTAATTTCAGAAACGGCTCAAGCGTAGTCGTCGTGGACATAAAAGCTCCATACAAGTTAAAGACATTAATCGCCATCTGGCCAAATAAAACAATGATCAGCATAATGAACGAGAAGGGACCGAACAATTGCACAATCTGGGTCCCTGAGTTTGTCGTAAAATCAGGAAGTGCCGTGGTCAGCAGCGCGCCGAGCAGCATCATCCAGATGGAGCTGACAGATGTTCCTGCGTAGCTGTACCAAAACGTTTGGGACGCCGGTGTTTTAATTGGCAGATATCTGGAATAATCGGCGACATAAGGCGCATAGGCAAGCTGCCAAGTTGCTACTGCGCTGACTGCCACCAAGAAAACGGGCAAGTCGACCGTTCCGGGCACCCAGCTGCCTGCCGGAATCGGTAATTGGAAAATGAGTATCGTTGCAGCAAAAAATACGGCAAAAGAAGTCCAAGAAAGGATTTTTTGCATTTTATGAATCAAATCATGACCGAAAATGGTGAGTAAAAAACATGCGGCGCTTAAGCCTATAATGCTCCATGATCCCGGGATGGGAACAAAGCTGCTTAAGGTCCCGGCCGCCAGAATTGTACTGCTTGCGAAGAAACCAAGGTAGATAAACATGACTAAGAAGAGGGGAAGAATCGCTCCGATTACGCCGAATTGGGCACGGCTTTGAATCATTTGCGGGATGCCGAGCTGGGGTCCTTGCGCGGAATGAGAAGCCATAAATATGGCACCGATTAAGGTTCCGCAAATAATAGCGGCAACACTCCAAAACAGATTAAGTCCCATTGCAACGGGAAGAGTACCGGTCACTAACGTGGTGATATGCATATTGGCCCCGAACCATACGGGAAATAAATCTTTTGCTTTACCATGTCTTTCTTCATTCGGAATATATTCAATCGTTCGCCTTTCTACTTTCAATGCATCGTCCTCCATATATAATGAAATTTTGAAATAGACATAAAAACATAGCTTAACAGACTGTACTTCGCTTTACAAATTTAGATGTTCACGAAAACTGATGAGAGGCCAGTGAAGTCAATAGATCAAAAGAATTATAAAAAAAGTTGAACGCTCTGGAATCCGGTGTCGTCTCATAAGGCAAGATAACAAAAAAAGGGGGGATCGCGGCCGTTGGATACAAATGAAGAACAGCAATTGATTCAGCAGGCGAAAGAGGGAAGCGACGAGGCGTTTACAGCCCTTTTTCAGCATTATTATTCTTTTCTATATAAATACTTGTTAAAGCTTTCCCTTCACCCTGACGTCAGCGAGGATCTAGTTCAGGAAACCTTTCTGAAAGGATACGTCCATCTGGGGAGTTTTCAAGGCCGATCCAAATTCTCCACTTGGCTGATCTCTATCGCGTCAAGACTCTACCTTGATCACCAGAAAAAGAGAAAGAGAGAATGGAAACGAAATCAGGCTGTTACAGAGGAAACGATACGCAAGATCAAGTGGGACGTGTCAACGAAAGGCTCTGAGTGGAGCGAGACGCTTGATCTCTTTTCTCAGCTTGACCCGAAGCTGCGCACGCCCGTTTTATTAAGGCACTATTACGGCTATACCTATGCTGATATCGGAATGATGCTGCATATCAAAGAAGGCACGGTAAAGTCCAGAGTCCATAAAGGGCTCCAGCAAATCAGAAAGGAGTGGACTGATGAATAAAGAAAAGCAATCTGTTCATTTAAAATCGGAATTGCAGAAAATTGACCAATGCGCCAACCCGAATATACCGAGTCAAAAAGAATTGCTTGATCAGCTGTCACAAATGAAAGCCGAACGAAGAAAAAGCGTGCTGAAAGAAGTTATCTTATTTGTGTTTTCTGCACTGGTAGTGGTAAGCGCGGCGACTCTGGCATTTACTCAAGTTCCCGCTGCTTTTGTCGTGCTTCAGGTCTGTGCGCTGGCTGTCCTGCCGATTTTGATTGCAGCTGAGAAAAAACGATACCTTGGCGAACGTGAGGTGAAACACTGATGTCCCAAACAGATTTGACGATTTTTGTGTTTGCTTATCTGATTGTATTGGCACAGGGAATCTTTTTATTCATTGATGCGAAAAAACGGGATCGTCTGGCATGGGTGTGGGGAATTGTCGGACTGATTCAAGCGCCGATGCCTCTGATTTGCTATTACTTTTTTGTGATAAGGCCTGACCGAAAAAATAGGAGGATCAGCTAATGAATATTTCATGATTGTACCGCTGATTGTGTTACAGGCCGTGCTGGCAGTGTTTGCCCTGATCAGCTGTGTGAAAGAAGAGCGGACAAACGGGCCGAAATGGATGTGGGCAGCAGTGATTATATGCATCAATATTATTGGGCCGATTTTATTTTTTACCGTCGGCAGAAAGCAAAGGTGAGCGAGCATGCTATCTATTGAGTCATTATGCAAATCATACCGGCATCATCAAGCTGTACGGAATGTCAGCTTTCAAGTCATGGAGAACGAGTGTGTCGCTCTATTAGGACCGAATGGGGCTGGTAAAACCACAACGCTTCAAATGCTGTCCGGACTGCTGTCACCCACCTCCGGGACGGTCAAGCTGTACGGGGAGCAAAAAGCAGATCGCAGTATGATCGGCTACCTTCCGCAGTACCCGGCTTTTTATTCATGGATGACGGCAAATGAATTTTTAACCTTTGCCGGGAGACTGTCTGGCCTTTCAAAGAAAAAATGCCAAGAGAAAATAGGCGAAATGCTGGAGTTTGTCGGTTTGCAGGACGCGGCAAACAAAAGAATCGGCGGTTATTCTGGCGGCATGAAACAAAGGCTCGGTCTGGCTCAGGCTCTGCTTCATAAACCGAAGCTTTTGATTTTGGATGAACCGGTTTCTGCCCTGGATCCTTCAGGGCGTATCGAGGTGCTGGATATGATGCGGGAGCTGAAAAAACATATGGCTGTTTTGTTTTCTACTCACGTTTTGCACGATGCGGAGCAGGTGTGTGATCAAGTCGTGATCATGAAAAGCGGCGAGATTTCATGGAAAGGCGCTTTACAGCAGCTCAAAGAACAGCATCAAACGAATGTTTTCACTCTTACTGTGAAAGAGAAACTGAAGGGCTGGCTTGAAGAGAAGCCTTATATATCCGATGTTGTCTATATGAATCCGTCCCAAGCTGTTTTTGAGCTAAGCGATACAGGCTCTGGCAGGATATTGCTGAGTGATTGTATCCAAATGGGATTGACAGTCACCCGTTTTGAACAGAAAACAGAGTCTCTCGAAGACGTCTATCTTAAGGTGGTGCACGCATGAATGTCATGATGACGCTATTACAAAAGGAATGGCTGGAAGGCTGGAGAAGCGGAAAGCTGATCTGGCTGCCCATTGCGATGATGATCGTGGGGCTGACACAGCCGCTGACCATTTATTATATGCCGGAAATCATTGCGCATGGGGGGAACCTTCCAGACGGTATGAAAATCAGTTTTACCATGCCTTCCGGATCTGAGGTGATGGTGAGCACGCTTTCCCAATTTAACACGCTTGGCATGGCGCTGATCATCTTCAGTGTCATGGGCAGTGTGGCGAATGAAAGAAATCAAGGTGTAACGGCTCTGATTATGTCGCGTCCTGTGACTGCAGCCCAGTATATATTGAACAAATGGATCACCCAAAGCATGATCGGGATCGCGTCGTTTGCAGCTGGGTACGGACTTGCTTATTATTACGTCCGGATATTGTTTGAGCACGCATCGTTCAGCCGCTTTGCAGCAAGCCTCGGCCTCTACTCTCTTTGGATGATGTTTATTGTTACTGCAGGGCTAGCCGGAAGCGTGATGTTTCGGTCTCTCGGAGCAGCCGCGGCAGCCGGAATTGGGCTGACGGCTGCCGTTTCCTTTGCTGTCTCGCTTTTTCCTGATGGTGCGAAATGGCTGCCGGCTGAGCTTTGCAAGCAGGCGGAGCATATTCTTCTTCATGGAGAGCGGGCGGACTTTTTCGGATGGTCGCTCACATTCTCCATTCTGTGCATCATGCTTCTGGCCGTTTTTTCTGTGTGGCGCTTCCGCCGGTATGAAAGCTATTAACTGATCAGTTTTCGCTTTGTGGCCAGCATCATCATCAAAGCGGCCAATGCCATCAATCCGGCTCCATAAAATACCTCGGCCAAACCGAAAATCTGTGCGATTTTTCCGGCGAGAAGGGGGCCGGTAAAGATGCCCAGCGCATAAAACGATTGATAAAATCCCATGGCTGACATTTTTAAACGCGCTGAGCTGATATCGACGACCCGGCTTAACAATAGGGGAAACACAAAGCCAAGCGCCAGACCGATGAAAGCATGGGTCATGCAAACTGTGAGCAATGAAGCTGAAAAAGGAACGAACATCAAACAGACTCCAATGACAGCAAAACAGATCAGCATGGTGCCATAGGCGATTCTTCCGGTAAAACGCAAAAACAAAAAGCTCAGGGTAGCCGCTGCATGAGGGAGAAAAAAGGCGGTCATCACCCAAAGCAGTTCGATGTCTCCCATTCCGAGCTGGTTCGTGTAAAGCGGCGTAAAACCAAACACCGTCATAAATAGCACGGCATGTGCAGTCATAGATAGAATCGTGAAAATCTTCAGCTTCGGCAGCCGCAATGTGTCTTTGATGTGTTGCGTTATACGGAGAGACTTACGTTGCCCAGAAGAAACGGACGGATCTTTAATAAAGCAGCATATCACAAGGCCGATGCACGAGGCAGCCAGTGCCATCCAAAACGGAACCTGCCTGCCTAAATGCGCTGCTGCAAGCCCGCAGAACACAATGCTGACAAACTGAGGCATGACGGTAAAAAACTGCATGATGCCCATTGCTTTTGAGGCACTGCCATCTTTGAAATAATGAGCGTATAGAATCGTCGCCATCACCCACATGGATGCTGTAATCCCCGCGAGAAGCCGGGCGGTCAGGACGAAGAAAAAAGAATCAAACGCAAGAAAAAGCACGCTGCTGAGAATGGAACATCCAAAGCCGGCGATTAACAATGGCTTACGCAGAGAAAAAAGAATTTCTGACAGAACCCCAAGCGGGAACCGCAGCAGGATTTGGGTCACCCCGTAGCTTCCGAGAATCATGCCGATCGCTCCGTATGAAAAGTGCAGATCCTCCAAATACAGGCTGAAAACAGGAACGTAAATATAGCCCGAAAACCAAAAACAAAATACCATGCATAAGAAAACGGCGTGATCTAAAGTGCCGATTGTTTTTTGCTGAGGAATCAGCGGCTGCTGAATTTCCATGCTCTCACCACCTCTTTCCTTCCAGTACAACACAATTTGTGGAAACGTTTCAATAGAGAAATGAAAAAACAGGACTTCAAAAAGTCCTGTTCTTGGTGTTAATACGGATCAGACGGATGGCTTTCCTGTTCAGCCTGCTCGGCGGCTTGAGCCGTTTCTGTCGTGCCAACCGGTCCGTTGCTGTTATTTTCTGAAGCCTTTTTCAGCCCTTCCGCCACGCGTTTTCCGTAGTCCGGATCGGCTTTTGTGAAATTCTCAATCATTTGCTCCTGAATTTCTTTTCTGCAAGTTGAAAGCGTATTGACCAGATTTGTGATGAGTTCAGTACGCTCAAACTCAGTAAATCTCCGGTACGTTTCACCGGCTTGTCCGAAATTGTTCGTTCTGTCAATCGCTTCCCGCTTCAGGTTACCTTCGACATGAGGGGTGTGGTCTTTACCATCTTGCTTCGCTTCCTTCAGCCCGCCCATAATCGACGGTTCATAGTTGACATGCGGATTTTGACCTTCGCCGATATCCACGCGGTACTGCATTTGACCCCCTTGCTGGTTGGTCGCGACGTGTTTTTTCGGTGAGTTGATTGGCAGCTGCAGGTAGTTTGCGCCAACTCTGTACCGCTGCGTATCGGAATAGGCAAACGTCCGTCCTTGAAGCAATTTGTCATCAGAAAAATCAAGTCCGTCGACAAGGACCCCTGTGCCGAATGAAGCCTGTTCTACTTCAGAATGGTAATTCTCAGGGTTTTTGTTTAACACTAATTTGCCGATCGGCCTCCACGGAAAGTCCTCTTTATACCACAGCTTAGTCGGATCAAGCGGATCAAAGTCGAGATCCGGATGCTCGTCATCACTCATGATTTGGGCATACACCTCCCACTCCGGATAATCGCCGTTTTCAATCGCTTCATACAAATCCTGTGTCGCGTGGTTGAAGTTTTTCCCCTGAATCTTTTCTGCTTCCTTCTGTGTCAGGTTGCGGACGCCCTGTTTCGGTTCAAAATGGTATTTTACAAGAACGGCCTTACCTTCCTCATTCACCCATTTGTAGGCATGAACGCCTGAACCCTGCATCTGCCGGTAGTTGGCAGGAATGCCCCAAGGCGAAAACAAGAATGTGATCATATGTGTCGCTTCAGGAGATTGAGAAATGAAGTCGAAAATACGTTCACCATCTTGGATATTGGTCACCGGATCAGGCTGAAACGCGTGTACAAGATCCGGGAATTTCAGCGGATCGCGAATAAAAAAGATTTTCAGGTTGTTCCCGACCAAATCCCAGTTTCCGTCTTCAGTATAAAGCTTAACGGCAAAACCGCGCGGGTCCCGTAATGTTTCAGGTGAATGTTTTCCGTGATTCACCGTGGAAAAACGGACAAATGCCGGCGTTTTCTTGCCTTTTTCCTGAAAAAGCTTCGCTCGTGTGTACTTTGAAATCGGCTCGTCTCCAAAACTGCCATAGGCTTCGAAATATCCGTGTGCGCCTGCACCCCTGGCATGCACAACACGTTCGGGAATGCGTTCCCTGTCAAAGTGGCTGATTTTTTCGAGAAAATCGTAATTTTCCAGCGTTGTCGGCCCTCTGTTCCCGACCGTCCTCACATTCTGGTTGTCGGTGACAGGATGCCCCTGTCTGTTCGTCAAGGTATCCTCTGACTCGTTTTTCCCGGATGTCTTATGAGAAAGCGCATCCTCACTGCCTTCGACATTTGTGCCGTGATACTCTTTTTGATGATCATCTTTCATTGGTTGAGCCTCCTTTTTGAACGGTAACAATATTCCCTTAATGGAAGAATTTTAAAACTGAAGTTTTTTTTTAGCTGCTTCGGGAATGGTACAATTACCAAAACGAAAAAAGGAGAGTACGACATTCGTGACCAGAAAAAGAAATCCGCTGCCCATCACGTTTTATCAAAAAACGGCCCTAGAACTGGCTCCTTCTCTTCTCGGCTGTCTTTTGGTAAAGGAAACGGATGAAGGGACAGCTTCAGGTTTTATTGTGGAAACAGAGGCCTATATGGGAGCCGGGGACAGAGCAGCCCACAGCTTTAACAACCGCCGGACGAAGCGGACTGAGATTATGTTTGGTGAAGCTGGCCGTGTGTATACGTATGTGATGCACACCCATACATTGCTGAACGTCGTTGCCGCAGAAGAGGATGTTCCGCAAGCGGTATTGATCAGGGCGATTGAGCCTCATGAAGGCCAGCTGTTAATGGAGGAAAGAAGGCCGGGCCGGCGTCCGAGAGAATGGACAAATGGTCCCGGAAAGTTAACGAAAGCGCTTGGCGTCACGATGAATGACTACGGACGCTGGATCACGGAACAGCCGCTTTACATTGAAAGCGGGTACACACCGGAAGACATGTCAACCGGCCCGCGCATCGGCATCGACAACAGCGGAGAGGCGCGCGATTATCCGTGGCGTTTCTGGGTGACGGGAAACAGGTACGTGTCGCGTTAGCATGTTTAAACAAAGGGGAATCAGGGGAATGGTTGAGAAAAAAGAAGGGAGAATCGGAGCTTTGAAAAAAATGATCAAAACCGTTATCAAATGGGCGCCGGTCATTTACCCGGTTGTTCGAAAAATCATGAAGGACCGCAAGGCGTCTAAACAAAAGAACATGTCCGCATCCCGAACAGCCGGCTGATCCCGGCTGTTTTTTTATGGGTCTGTTTTCCCTCTTGTCCTCCCGATGTTCATTGACTTGCATTTCTCCCCATTATAGAATTTATATACATTTCGCTTTCCCTTCACCACATCCTTTCTGCCTACTTATGTAATTCCTGCATCTATCTTGATAGGAGGTTTTTCTCATGCTGCATGGGCGACTTCGTGAAATTCTGCGCTTATTGATGGCGGCTGAAGTTCCGGTGACAAGCTCGGTATTTGCCGCACATTTACATGTGACGACGCGGACGGTCCGCAATGATATAAAGGAACTCCAAGATGTGATAAGCGGCCATGGCGCTTTGGTTCAATCGGTAAGAGGCTCGGGATACAAGCTGCGCATTCATGACGAGCAGACCTTTAGAACGCTGCTGCAAGACGTGTTTCAGCAGAAAAAGGGGCTGCCGGTATTTCCCGAGGAGAGGATTACATATCTCATGAAACGGCTGCTGCTGGCGGATCATTATCTCAAGCTGGATGAGCTGGCCGAAGAACTTTTTATCTCAAAATCTACACTCCAAACCGATTTAAAGGAAGTGAAGAAACGGCTGCTTCCTTACCGCATTGTCATGGAAACACGCCCGAATTACGGCTTCAAGCTGCGCGGAGACGAGGTGCAGATGAGGTACTGTATGGCGGAGTACATTGTTGATGAAAGAGAAACAGAAATTGATTTTCTGAATGAAAAGGCTGATATTTTGCCAAAGGAAGAAATTGAGATCATCCATTCTGTGATTATGAGAAAGATTAAAAACGACCGGATTCCTCTGTCTAACCTTGGATTGAATAACCTCATCATTCATATCGCCATCGCCTGTAAGCGGATCAGAACGGAACACTATGTTTCTCTTTTCCCGGAAGATATGGATCACATTCTGCATCAAAAAGAATACCAGGCTGCTGAAGGCATTGTGAAAGAACTGGAATCAGCCCTTAGCGTCACGTTTCCGGAAAATGAAACGGCTTATATCGCCATGCATCTTCTCGGCACGAAACGAATGACACAGCCGCAGTGCGGAGAAGGCGAATTTTCAATCGATGAAGAAACAGATCGGCTGACTGCCGCCATGATCGAAGCGGTCGACCGAGAATTAAAGCTCGGCATCCTGCATGATCAAGAGCTGAAAATTGGCTTGGCACTGCATGTAAAACCCGCGATCACCCGCAACCGGTATGGCATGAATCTGAGAAATCCGATGCTGGCAGCGATCAAAGAAAATTATCCTCTCGCCTTTGAGGCCGGAATCATCGCCGGAATCGTCATAAAAGAAAAAACGGGCATCGATATTCATGAAAATGAAGTCGGTTATTTAGCGCTGCACTTCGGCGCCGCAATTGAACGGAAGAAAACAGAAAGCCCGCCTAAGCGCTGCATCATCGTTTGTGCGTCAGGTGCGGGAAGCGCCCAGCTTCTGAGGGAAAAACTTCGCTCCCACTTCGGCAAACGGATCGATATTCTCGGCACGGCTGAATATTACAGTCTTGACCAGTTGTCTTATGAATCGATTGATTTTGTGGTCAGCACCATTCCGATCAAAAAAGAACTCCCTGTGCCTGTACTAAAGGTAAACACCATCTTAGGCGGAACCGATTTTACAAAAATAGAATCCATCCTGAATGATGAGAAAGAAAAAGCTGTCAGCTATCTCAAAAAGGATCTCGTTTTTTTCCAGAAGGATCTGCGTTCGAAAGAAGAGGTGATTCAATTTTTAGGTCAGAAAGCAGTGGACGGCGGCTATGCGAATAAGGAAATCATAGATTCTATATTTGATAGAGAAGAGATGTCGCCAACGTGCTTCGGCAACCTCGTGGCCATTCCGCACCCGCTCGTCCCGCAGACGCAAACGACATTTTGGGCCGTCTGTACGCTCAAAAAGCCGATAGACTGGGAGAATAAACGGGTTCAATTTGTTTGCCTGCTTTGTGTCGAAAAGGAAAACAAAGCGGATTTGCAAAGCATGTATAAACTGCTCGGCAGCATTTTGGATGATCCGGCAGCGGTAAGCCAGCTGTTAAAAAGCCGCACGTACCAAGAGCTCTCCGATGTGTTTGACAAAAAACGATAAACTGACAGCCTGGATATACCTTTTTTCCGTTTCCTGCGGAAAAACCTTGAGTGTTTATGAAAGCGATTTCATAATATGATGTTATCAACAGCAGGACATACAAATTCTATCAAACTCTTAGGGGGTCTTTTACATGAATATATTACTCGTTTGTGCAGCAGGCATGTCAACAAGCTTACTCGTCAGCAAGATGGAAAAAAGCGCGCAGGAACAAGGAAAAGACTATACCATTTGGGCAGTATCAGGTGATTCTGTACAAAATCATATCGATAAAGCGGATGTATTGCTCCTCGGCCCGCAAGTCCGTTACATGCTTCCTCAGCTGAAAAAACTAGGAGAATCAAAGGGTGTTCCGGTAGACGTCATTAACACAGTCCATTATGGGACGTGCAACGGAGCGGAAGTGCTGAAATCGGCTGAACAGCTTGGAAACGCGTCATAGAGAGGGGCGGGCTATGTGAATAAAGTCAATCAGTTGTTAGAAGAGAAGGTCATGCCTATAGCGGGAAGAATTGCGGGGCAGCGTCATTTGCAGGCGCTCCGTGACGGTATCATTTTAACAATGCCGCTTATTATCATCGGCTCCTTTTTCCTCATCATCGGCAACCTCCCGATTCCCGGATATGCCGATTTTATGGCAAAAACGTTCGGCAGCGCCTGGTCTGAGAAGCTCGCTTACCCGGTTGATGCCACCTTTGAAATTATGGGGCTTGTCGCCGCATTCGGCATCGCCTACAGGCTGGCGGAGAAATATGGGGTCGATGCCTTGTCAGCTGGTGCCATCTCCCTTGCGGCTTTCCTCTTAGCGACACCGTATCAAGTGCCGTTTACGCCGGATGGCTCGACGAAAGAGATAATGGTCAGCGGCGGTATTCCGCTTTCGCTGATGGGAAGTAAAGGCCTGTTTGTCGCCATGATTATCGCGATGGTGTCAACAGAGATTTACCGTCTCATTATCCAGCGCAATATGGTTTTTAAAATGCCGGATGGTGTTCCGCCGGCGGTCAGCAAGTCATTTGTCGCTTTAATCCCCGGCTTTGCCGTCATCTTCCTGATTTGGGCAGCCCGACTGATTGTTGAAGCGACGCCGTTTGAAAGCCTTCATAATATTGTAAGCGTTTTACTGGGGACGCCGCTCTCCATTCTTGGCGGAAGCCTCGGGGGCAGCCTTATCGCAGAAGCCGTCAAAATGCTTTTATGGGCCTGCGGTCTTCACGGCGCCAACATTGTCGGCGGCGTTATGGCACCGATTTGGTACGGCGCCATGGATGCCAACCGGATCGCGTTCCAAGCCGGTGAGGAGTTGCCTAAGATTTTCACCCAGCAATTTTTCGATATCTGGATCAATATCGGCGGAAGCGGTGCCACTCTTGCACTGGTTGTCACGATGTTCCTTCGCGCCCGAAGCAAACAAATGAAGCAGCTCGGAAAGCTTGCGATCGGCCCGGCGGTCTTCAATATTAACGAACCGATCATTTTCGGAATGCCGATCGTCATGAACCCGATGCTCTTGATTCCGTTTATCGTCACGCCGCTTATCACACTGACACTCACATACATCGGAATGAGCACCGGACTTGTCGCCAAACCTGCGGGTATCGCAGTCCCGTGGACCATGCCGCCGATCTTTTCAGGCTACTTGGCGACAGGAGGCAAAGTATCAGGCGCGGTCATGCAAGCCATTAATATCGCCGTTTCCTTTGTTGTCTACTACCCGTTCTTCAGAATGTGGGATAAACAGAAGCTGAAAGAAGAAAACGAATTAGAACTCGTTCAAACGCCTGCTGTTTCAGACGACAAAGAGGCGGCTTTGTAAAGAAAGGAGTGAGTCGCGTGAATGAGAAAATGGAGCAAATTATTTTTCAAATCATTCTTTACGGAGGAAACGGAAGGAGCTCCGCAATGGAAGCGATCGCCGCCGCGAAAAACGGCGACAGCGAAGAGGCGCGGAGTAAGCTTCAAGAAGCTGCGGATGAATTATCAAAAGCCCATCATTATCAGACAGAACTGATCCAAAGTGAAGCGGGCGGAGAAAAAACAGAAATGACACTGCTGATGGTCCACGCACAGGATCATTTAATGAATGCCATGACAGTCAAGGATTTGGCGGCTGAATTCATTGAGCTATATGAAAAAATCACCGTGCAAGGGGGAGCAAGCATATGACAAAAGGATTGAAAATTGTAACGATTGGCGGAGGCTCAAGCTATACACCGGAGCTTGTGGAAGGTTTAATCAAACGGTACAAGGAGCTGCCTGTACGTGAATTATGGCTCGTTGATATTCCTGAAGGCGAGGAAAAATTGAACATTGTCGGCACGCTTGCCAAGCGGATGGTTGAAAAAGCCGGTGTCCCAATCGACATTCACCTCACTTTGGACAGGAGGGAAGCGCTGAAAGATGCAGACTTTGTGACGACTCAATTCCGGGTCGGACTGCTCCAGGCGAGAGCCAAGGATGAGCGCATTCCATTAAAATATGGCGTCATCGGCCAGGAAACAAACGGCCCGGGAGGACTCTTTAAAGGATTGCGCACCATTCCGGTCATCCTAGAGATTGCGAAGGACATCGAGGGGCTTTGTCCGAACGCATGGCTTGTCAATTTCACAAATCCGGCAGGTATGGTGACGGAGGCCTTGCTTCGCTACTCCAACCTGAAGAAAGTCGTCGGTCTCTGCAATGTCCCGATCGGCATCAAAATGGGCGTAGCGAAAGCGCTCGATGTAGATGTTGACCGGGTAGAGGTTCAATTTGCCGGATTGAATCATATGGTGTTCGGAATGGACGTCTTCTTAGACGGCGTCAGCGTGAAGGATAAAGTTATTGAAGCGATGGGTGACCCGAAAAACGCAATGACAATGAAAAACATCTCCGGCGCTGAGTGGGAGCCAGAATTCTTAAAAGCACTCGACATGATCCCTTGCGGCTACCACCGCTACTATTTCAAAACAAAAGAAATGTTCGAGCACGAGCTTGAAGCATCACAAACGGAAGGCACCCGTGCTGAAGTAGTGCAAAAGGTAGAGCAAGAGCTGTTCGAGCTTTATAAAGATCCAAATTTGGCGATCAAGCCGCCGCAGCTTGAAAAACGCGGAGGTGCTTACTACAGCGATGCAGCGTGCAACCTCATCAGCTCCATTTACAATGATAAACACGACATTCAGCCGGTGAACACGGTCAATAACGGTGCGATTGCAAGCATTCCAGATGATTCCGCTGTTGAAGTAAACTGCGTGATGACGAAAAACGGCCCTAAGCCAATCGCCGTAGGCGATCTGCCAGTATCTGTCCGCGGTCTCGTCCAGCAAATCAAATCATTTGAGCGTGTCGCGGCGGAAGCGGCTGTCACAGGCGACTACCAAACAGCGCTGCTTGCCATGACGATTAATCCTCTCGTACCATCCGACACAGTGGCCAAACAGATCTTAGACGAAATGCTGGAGGCGCACAAAGCACATCTGCCGCAGTTCTTTAACAAAATTGAAGCATAAAAAAACCGGCCCGTTTTGGGCTGGTTTTTTGTTTATTTGCTTTCAGTGAGCGTTGCGACTTCAGTCGTCCATCCAAATTCATCAGGAACTGTACCCTTTTGAATGCCTGTGATCGTGTCATACAGCTTTTTAGAGATTTCTCCCGTTTCACCGTTGTTGATCATCAGTGTTTCGTCATTCCAGATCAGTTCGCCGACTGGAGAAATAACAGCAGCCGTACCCGTTCCGAAGGCTTCTTCAAGAACGCCGTCTTTATGGGCTTGGATGACTTCATCAACGGCGATTCTCCGTTCTGATACCGGAAGCCCCCAATGCTTAAGCAAAGTAATGACGGAATTGCGCGTGATGCCCTCCAGAATGCTGCCGTTCAGCATCGGTGTCACAATTTCACCGTTGATTTTAAAGAAGATGTTCATGCTGCCGACTTCTTCGATGTATTTTTTCTCAATGCCGTCCAGCCAGAGAACCTGAGAAAATCCTTTCTCTTCTGCTACCTGCTGCGCTTTTAAGCTTGAAGCGTAGTTTCCTGCGGTTTTCGCATCTCCCGTTCCGCCTTTTACCGCACGGACAAATTCACTTTCCACAGCAATTTTGACAGGCTTAATGCCTTCTTTGTAATATGAGCCGACCGGAGAAAGGATGATAAAGAGCTTATACGTATGAGATGCCGCGACACCAAGGAAAGGTTCGGTTGCGATAATGAATGGACGGATGTAAAGGGACGTGCCCTCCGCATTCGGAATCCAGTCTTTATCAATAGCGATCAGCTGTTTTAAACCCTCAAGAACCTGTTCTTCATCAATTTGCGGAATACAGATGCGGTCATTTGATTTATTCAGGCGCTCCATATTTTTTTCCGGTCTGAAAAGCAGAACATGGTCATCCTCTGTGACGTAAGCCTTTAAGCCTTCAAACACCGTTTGGCCATAGTGATATACCATTGCGGCCGGGTCCATTGAAACGGCTTGATAAGGAATGATTCTCGGATCGTACCAGCCTTTATCAGATGCGTAGTCCATTACAAACATGTGGTCTGTAAACACTCTTCCGAAAGAAAGCTGATGTGGATCTGGTTTCGGTTTTTTGGCTGATGTTAATTCAACTCGAATCGTTTGTTTAGTCATGGTCAATCTCCCTGTTGTTAAATTGTTTATATTATCAAACTTATTTGAAAATATTTTATATTCTATTGTATACCTTCACCAAATAATCGCAATAGGTTTGCTCAAATTTGTAAAAAATTTATAAGAAAAAGCAGGAGAAATTAATTCTCCTGCGCATTCATTTGTTCAAATACTCTGTCGTAATCGGCACGGACCGCATTCCGCAGACCTTCGACACGTTCATTTGTAATCTCTTGTTTGCCTTCTTTTAAGCCGTCTAAGAAATATTGAACATATTCTTCAGGTGTAATGCCGCGGTACGTCAGACCTTGCTTATCGCGTGATTTTTGATTTAATCCCGTGTCAACCATAGGCGGCGCCATCTCGATCACTTCAACGCTTGTATCACGAAGCTGGTATCTGAGCGTGATTGAGAAGGAGTGGAGCGCCGCTTTTGTTGCACAGTACACCGGATAAACAGCTAACGGGTTAAACGCGAGCCCGGACGTTACCTGAACAATTGCCGCTTCCGGCTGATTCATCAAGTGAGGCGTAAAAAGAGCTGATAAATGGACAGGCGCTTGGATATTCAGCTCTATTTCATCCCCGTCCACAAAGAGTTCCTCAGGCCCTTTTTTAAAGTCAATTTCCTTTTGAATGCCCGCATTGTTAACGAGAACGTTCAGCTTTGGAAATTCCTTCTGGGCCCATTCAAACAATGCCTCACGCTCCGCGCGGTCTGCGACATCGCATTGTTTTGTATGGAGGGCTGGGAGCTGTTTTTTCGCTTCTGCAAGACGCGTTTCGCTGCGTCCGCAAATGATCACTTCATTCCCGAGCTCAAGCAGCCGTTTGGCCAGTTCAAGCCCGATGCCTGCTGAACCGCCTGTGATCAAAACCGTATTGCCTGTCATCTTCATTGATGTAACACCTCTTATCAAGCTGGCTGTGATTCCTTTACTATTTCAAATCTTAGCAGGAAATATGCAGCCGCGTCCTAATAGATGCTCACGATGAAGTAACCTTTCCGGTTTTATAGAATTCATCAATTGCCTTGTCCACATACACCCAGCCTTTCCAGCCGATGTGGATGGTATCTTTCATAAAATAAGGGTCATATTCATGACCTGAAAAATCAGCGACTTGGAAGCCCTTCGCTTTAATCTGTTTATTGACCTTTTCATAATAGTCAGTGCGCCCTTTTTTCGGGAAGCCTGTGTAGTCATACCATTTTCCGTTAACAGGGATGGTGACAAACATAGGCTCTGCGCCCGCGTCTTTCAGGATATTAAGCATCAGCTCAAAATCGCCGTATTCCGGTGACTTCGCATACGATCTGCCTTTGTTTTTCCCTTTCAGCTTAGGCACTTTCGGCTTCAGCTTTTTATAAACAGGATTGTCGATGTGAAAATCGTTAGACCCGGAGTGGCGTTTGCCTGATTCATCGGCCAGTTTATTTAATTCAGACCATGACTTATCCTTCACGGATTGTGAGATATACCGCTTTGGTCCCGTGGTTTCCGTCGCTGAATAATAAAGGTCTTTCTTTTCTAGCATCTTGTAATATACTTTTGCCGCCGGCTTCAGCGCGTTCACTTTCCATGTCTGGCCATTCACCATCGCCTTATAAAGCTCGGAAAGTACAGCATCGTTTTGAACAGCTTTGAAGCGCAGCATACGCTTCATCATTTTCTTTTTGACGTCAGGGTCGATCTGCTCGTTAAAAGCCAAATCCAGCCCTTGAAGCGCGGAATAGTTCGGCGCAAAATGCTGTTCATCAGACCCGCGCTTAATAAACCACTGCGGAGAAACGATGAAAATAATTTTTTTGCCCTTCAGCTGATCCATATGGGCAGCGAAGTTTAAGGAATGTATCAATGACTGGGACCCGCCTTTGCCGACAAGGTAAGGCGTAAATCCCTCATTGTTTACTTTAAAATAATTAGATGGGTGGAACTCGTCCAGCCGGGAAAGCTCAGAAGACCCGTAAATCGGAAGATATGTCGGATCTTTGAGCATTTGATCTTGTAAATATAGCCCTTGAAACATACTCGGATTCAAGGCTGTTGCTGATTCTTTCACCCGCTTATCGGTGATGAAGCCTGTCAGCCATGAAGATGGAACTGCGATGGCGCCTGCGAATAAAATAAACGCCAAAATAATTGGACCGAAAAAACGCTTTTTCATTATTTCAACTCAGACAGCTGGTTTACAATGTGATTAGGCGTATTCCATACATCCCGGTCGAATTCAGTGATAGGCACCAGAATATCAAAACGGTTTTCAATCGCAAGCAGCAATTCTACTGTTCCAAAAGAATCAAGCAAACCTTCTTCAAAAATTTCAATATCAGGGTTTTCCTTTACGATGTCATCCTGGCAAACCTCTGCTAAAACGTCTAATACCTCTTGTTTAAAATCCATAGTTTTCTAATCTCCTTTAATGATGGTGATGAAATAGCTTTCCTGAGAAAATATAAAACCCAAAGCACACAAAATGGAACGTGATCACAATAGCGAGAATCGTTGTCCAGCGGTTGGACGGGAGCCATTTATATTTCTTATTCCACTTCTCGAAAAAGTTGTAACACGTCATCAGGACGGCGTGATAGAGGCCGTAGATGATATATTGCGGCGCAAGGCCGTGCCAAACCCCCATCAGCATAAACAGCAGGAAATACCCGATGTTTGAGACGGCCATACGGTTTTTGATCCACTTTTTCTTTGTCATCCAAAATACAAATCTCATAAATACATAGTCTCTGAACCAAAATGACAGAGACATATGCCAGCGGTTCCAGAAATCTTTAATATTTTTGCTGATAAACGGTTTATTAAAGTTTTCCGGCGATTTAATCCCCATAATATAGCTGACCCCGACGGCAAACATCGTGTAGCCGGCAAAATCAAAGAATAAATACATGCTGTAGCCGTACATATATAGCAGATTCCCGATGATCTTATTGTGCGTGATCGCGGGAAGGTTCATGATGAAATACGTGTTGATCGCATAGCCGATAATGAACTTGTAAAGGAATCCAATGAAAATCTTGTGAATCCCCGTATACAGCAGATCGGCATATTCCTCTTTTGTCCATGCCTTCTGCTCATCCTTGACGAATCTGCGGTACCTGTCAATCGGACCGGAAGAAATCGTTGGGAAAAACAGGATGAAATACAGCAGGCGGTGAAGCGGAAGCTGTTCCTTCAGCAGCCCGTCTCTCGCTTCCATAATCAGCTGAACGCCCTTAAAGGTTAAATACGAAATCCCTAAAAAGCTGATCAGGTTATGCGGCGTATGATGCGGCTGCGGATGAGAAAGAAACGGCCATATTTTTGACAAGAATAAAGGCAGAATAGACGCGATAACAGCCGAGCAAAAGACAAAGCCGCTGTTCGCTTTCTGCCGGTACGCCAGGTAGCCGCTGATCAGGAGCACCTGCCATATGGTAAACAGACACAGGGCGATGACGCCGTGTAAGTCATGCGAGAAAATCAGAGCCAATATAAGGATGGATATAAACATGTTGTATGCCTGGAATCTTTTCCCGTTCAGGCCGAGAATAATGGTCGGCAGAAGAAGAATGCCAAGCAATATAAAGAATAAAAACGAGCTGTAAGGCGTCATACAAGAACCTCTTCGCGGATGCGTTTCCGGTCAATTTTGCCGTTAGCCGTCATTTGAATGTGATCCTGATAAATGAACTTTCTCGGAATCATATAAGCCGGAAGGAAAGCGGCAAGCTCTTTTTTAATCGCACTCGTCAGCTGGAACTCCTTCTGGAATTCGTGCTCCTCAGGCACAATTGCAGCTATCAGATATTCGACAGTTCCGTTTGGCTGATACGGAATCACAACAGCTGAGCGCACGTACTGAGACTGTCTCACATGAAACTCAATTTCCTCCAGCTCCATTCGGTACCCGTGAAGTTTAATCTGGAAATCCAAGCGGCCTTGGCAGAAAATCTGACCATCTTGTGTATAACCAGCATCGCCAGTTCGGTATGCCCATTGGCCTTCATAAGAGAAGAATGCTTTATCTGTCAGCTCAGGCTCACCGAGATAGCCGCGGCTTACACTCGGGCCTGCAATGACGATTTCGCCTTTTTCTCCATCCGGGAGCTGATTCCCCTGTTCATCCATAATCAAAATGTTCATATCCGGTTTGGCGAAGCCGACTGGCAGAGATTCATGCCGGCTGATGAGGTCACTTGTAATTTCAACGGACGTAACAGCGACTGTCGCCTCAGTCGGACCGTACGTATTAAAGATTCTCGCTTTCGGGAAACGCTCAAGCAGCGCTTCGGCTACAGAAACCGGGAGAACCTCTCCGCAAAACATAAATGTGTCCGCCTCAGGAAGCAGATCTTGTGAAAATCCAGGGTCCATCAGGCACATTTGCACAAAGGATGGCGTCGATGTCCATATATTCAGCCCGGACTTTTTGAGCTCTTCGAATAAGATCTTCGGCTTATTCACGGCGTCCTTTGTCACACAGTGTAAAGTACCGCCTGACTGAAGGCACGGATAAAGATCCATGACGGATAAATCAAATGAAAACGGCGCTTGGTTTAAAAACGTTTTTCCTCCGTTGATCGGGAAGTCCGCGCAAATCCAGTCTGTGAAGCTTTGAAGGTTCGCGGCAGAAATCTGCACGCCTTTCGGATTGCCCGTGCTTCCGGAAGTGTAAATGATATAATACGTTTCGTGTCCCGTCACCCATTGATCACGGCTGACAGTGCCTTCGTTTTCCAGCAGTTCTTCCGCTGAAACTGTCTGAATCAGCCCGCTGTCAATATCAACAGGAAGACCAGATACATGAATCAGCAATTCAGCGCCCGAGCTTTCAATAATTTTCGCAATCCGCTCGGACGGAATGGACAAGTCAACCGGGATATAAGGGTGTCCCGCCTTGACGCTTCCTAAAAAGGAGACAATCATGTGCGGTTCCATATGTCCGTACACCAGAACAGGAGAACCCTTTTCTCCAGAAACGCGTTTTTTGATCGCGGCAGCCGCACGGTCAGACAGCGCCCAAAGTTCCTGATATGTGAGCGACTGGCCTTGAGAGCGGAAGGCTTCGGTTTGCGGATAAGTTTCCGCATGTGTTTGAATAGCATCTAAAAGTTTCATTGTTATTCTCTCTCCAATTAGAAATCGTTATAAATATAAGAACCGGTATTCGCGGTGTGAAAACCATACATAAAAAACAAAACAAGCAGTATCAACAAATAAAAGCCTGTATGACATGTCCACTTGACAGCGGGTTTTTCATACAGCTGTTTCATCAATTGCAGCATATTCAAATTCCCTTCCCGTTTTTTCGACAATTACATGAGTATATGACGAGCGGATGCGCAAAAAGTTTCATATTTTCCCTAATATCCCTCAAATTTATATATCGGCTTCTGCCTTCAGAAGTGAATTTTTATCTTTGAAAGAGTATGAATGAAGTTTCTCTGACTGATTCATTATAAAGGAAAGAATAAATGTTATGAAGAGAACTTTTTAACTTTTAAAAAGCGTAAATGATTTAAAAAAATTTTTCCGCTCCTGTTTGTAAAGGCGCAGGCAGAACTCTAATGAAATCAGGGCAGAAAGCGTATAATAAGAAGGAAAACGCCCGCTTAAGGTATCTTGTGAAATGGTGGAGAAGTCATTATGATAGATAAGGAAGCAAAACGCAAGTTTCATCAAGTGGCCGGCTGAAAAAAAGTAAGCCTTTTAATAGAAAGGAAGAGGAAGATGAACCAAACAAATAAGGGTGAGGGTCAGACAGCGCCGGAAAAAGAAAGTATGGGGCAGATCCTGTGGCAATTAACGCGACCGCATACATTAACGGCGTCGTTTGTTCCTGTGCTTCTCGGAACAGTTTTGGCGATGTTTTATGTGAAGGTTGATTTGCTGCTGTTTCTGGCTATGCTGTTTTCTTGCTTATGGATCCAGATCGCGACGAACTTATTCAATGAATACTACGATTTTAAACGCGGGTTAGATACAGCTGAATCTGTCGGAATCGGCGGCGCAATTGTCAGACATGGTATGAAGCCCAAAACGATTCTGCAATTAGCGCTCGCTTCATACGGCATTGCCATTTTACTCGGTGTTTATATTTGCATGAGCAGCAGCTGGTGGCTGGCTGTCATCGGCCTCGTCGGAATGGCGATCGGCTACCTGTATACAGGCGGGCCTCTGCCGATTGCATATACACCGTTCGGTGAGTTATTCTCAGGCATTTGCATGGGTTCGGTGTTTGTGCTGATTTCGTTTTTTATTCAGACGGACATGATCAATAAGCAGAGCATTTTCATTTCGATTCCGATTGCGATTCTTGTCGGCGCGATCAACCTGTCGAACAATATTCGTGATATCGAAGAGGATAAAAAAGGCGGACGCAAAACATTGGCGATCCTGATGGGGCATAAAGGAGCTGTCACTCTGCTGGCTGCATCGTTTGCTGTCGCTTATATTTGGGTTGTCGGCTTGGTTATTACCGGAGCTGCAAGCCCATGGCTGTTTGTCGTCTTTTTGAGCGTGCCTAAGCCGGTTCAGGCGGTGAAAGGCTTCGTCAAAAAAGAATTGCCGATGAATATGATTGTGGCGATGAAATCCACAGCGCAAACCAATACATTTTTCGGATTCCTGCTGTCAATTGGATTATTGATCAGCTATTTCCGGTAAGAAAGAAGACCGCTTTTTCGTGCGGTCTTTTTTTGTTACATTCGACAGGATTTTGTAAAAAAATTTCATAGAACCTAGCAGCAGGCAGGCACGTCTAGTACATGGACAGCGGATAAAGATCCGTTAAAGGAGATGACGAAAATGGATTTATCTGTAACACATATGGACGATTTAAAAACCGTCATGGAAGACTGGAAAAACGAACTGTTAGTTTATAAATTTGCACTAGATGCACTTGATACAAAGTTTTCGATTATCAGTCAGGAATATAATTTAATTCACGGCCACAATCCGATTGAGCATACAAAATCACGTGTGAAAAGCTTTGAAAGCATCGTAAATAAACTCATGAGAAAGGGCTGCGAGATTACGACACAGGAAATGAAGGAAAATATCCACGATATTGCCGGTGTGCGTATCATTTGTTCCTTTATTTCTGATATTTATAATGTCGTGAACGTCCTGAAGCAGCATGAGGATTTGCGGATCGTAAAGGTAAAGGATTATATTCAGAATCCGAAACCGAACGGCTATCGGAGCCTGCATTTGATTATTGAAATGCCTGTGAACTTAACGAACAGAGTGGAATACGTCAAAGCAGAAATTCAAATCCGCACCATCGCCATGGATTTCTGGGCGAGCTTGGAGCATAAAATCTACTATAAACTGAACAACGACGTCCCTAAACATTTAACCGATGAACTGAAGGAAGCGGCGGAGATCGCCCACTATTTAGATGAAAAAATGCTGGGGATTAAGAAAGAAGTGGATTAGAAAAGACGGCAGCAATGTGCCGTCTTTTTTTATTTGATATCTTCATAAATATCAGAGGCTTTTGCCTTGATATGTGCCTTCTTGCCGGTTGGTTTTTTCTCTTTTTTCACAGCTTCATAGACAGAGGCTGTCACAAGGTCGCCAGCCTGCTGAAGGCGTTCTTTGCTGATATGTTCAATAGAGTCTTCAGGGGTATGGTACCATGGCTCTACTTCTTCTGTTTCCGGATCTCCCCAAATAAAGTTAGCGGAATCTATACCGGCTTCATGGAACGGCACATGATCGGATGAGCCTCCCTGTGTCAGAGACAGGCTGTCGAATCCAATTTTTTCAGCGGCCGTATGGCTGGATTCCCAAACATCGTTAGATTGTCCGTCCAATGTGTTGACATACAGCTCAGACGCATTCTCCCAGCTTGTACCCACCATGTCTAAGTTGAAGTTCACTTCGCTTCGTTTCAACTCTTTTTCTGATAGATGATCTACATAATGAGAGGAGCCGAGCAGGCCGAGCTCTTCAGCGCCAAAGGCGATAAAGCGGATTTCCTTGTCAGAAGGAATGCTTTTCAAGACGCGTGCCATTTCCAGCATGACAGATGTGCCTGATCCGTTGTCATTTGCGCCGGGCGAGAAAGGAACACTGTCATAATGGGCTGTAACGTAGACAATATCAGGATTTTTGATGTTCTTTGGTTTTTTGATACCGATGATGTTCTGAGAGGTTTGGTTTGAGAATGCTTTTAGTTGTAAGGTTGCTTCTTTTTGCTGGATAAGAGTTTCACCGTCTTCTTTCTTAATTCCGACGACAGGAATGCTGACTGTATTTCCTGATAGATTTGGGGTGACAGGCACAAGGCTTTCCTTATTATTGTAAATGATCACAGCCGTTGCGCCGGCTGTCTCGGCATTCCTGGCTTTCTCATAAAATGTCAGGTCTCCTCTTGAAATCAAAGCGATTTTCCCCTTGGCGTCAGCGGAGAAATCATCAGGATATCCTAAACCGGCGTGATAAAGCGGAGCGTTGAGGCCCTTTTCTTCAGTTGGTGTAGAGCCGGATGCCGCCCGAATGAGGATCTCACGGCCTTCTGAGGATAGCGTTCCTTCAAGTCGGTCAGGAATGCCAAACGTTTGAACCTTCACATCCAGTTTTAATTTTTTCAAGGATGAAGCGATCCATAAGGCACTCTTTTTTTCGGCAGATGTCCCGGCTATTCTGGGGCCGATTGTTTCACTAAGCTGTGAAATGGTTGAGTATGCGCGCTTTGCTTTGAATGGGAGCTCGCGCTGGCTATCTGATATTTGAACAGCATGCGCAGCAGGGGTGACACTCTGTGCCGGCAAGAGAACCGTGCCGGCCGTTAAAACGGCCATCGTCATTACAGTCAAAAGCTTTTTCATAAATATGAACCTCCCCTAATGTTTGGATGGGGAATATTTCGGGATGCTAAAGGATTTTCCTGCAAATTGAAGCGCATTTTTGAAAAGACAGTTCTTTATACCTGAAAAAAACGCTTATGAAAGCCGATTTCATAAGCGTCAGGACATCAAATTATTGGAGTTTTAAAAACTTGCGTTTGCCGACCTGGATGATCATATTCTCCTCTATCTCTGCATCGGCGTTAATGTCTGTTATTTTCTCTCCGTTAATCCGGACACCGCCGTTTTGAATCATGCGGCGCGCCTCGCTTTTCGAAGAGAGAAGATCAAGAGTGACGAGCAGATCGGTCATCGCGATCGTTTTCTCACCTTTCCAGTTCACAGCCGGAATATCCTCAGGCAGGCTGTTTTCCTGAAAGACTGTTTTGAAAGATTGTTCGGCTGCTTCAGCGGCTTCTAATCCGTGGTACATTCGGACAATCGTTTTGGCTAAAAGCATTTTGGCATCCCTTGGGTGAACGGCGCCGGTTTCTAAGTCCTTCACGAGCCGTTTTTTCTCTTCAAGCTCCAAGTCCGTTGCCAAATGAATGTATTTTTTCATCAGGCTGTCGGGCAGTGACATTGTTTTCCCGTACATGTCGTTCGGATGTTCGTCAATGCCGATGTAGTTGTGTTTCGATTTCGACATTTTCTCAACACCGTCCAAGCCTTCCAAAAGCGGCATCAGGATGACGACTTGTTTTTCTTTGTTGTATCGTTCTTGAAAATGCCGCCCCATCAGCACATTGAAATGCTGGTCTGTTCCGCCTAATTCAATATCGCTTTCCAGAACGACGGAATCGTATCCCTGCATCAACGGGTAAAAGAATTCATGCAGGGAGATCGGCTTTTGCATGGCGATGCGTTCTTCAAAGTCATCGCGTTCCATCAGGCGGGCTACTGTTATTTTGCCTGCCAAGTCAATAACGTCCTCCAGATGCAATGTTTTCAGCCATTTCGAGTTGTAGTGCAGCTCGACTTTTTCTGGATCAAGCACTTTCCCGAATTGCTGGAAGTATGTTTTGGCGTTGTGCTTGACCTCTTCATCGGTCAGCTGTTTTCTGGCCGCGGACTTGCCTGTCGGATCACCGATTTTTCCTGTGAAATCGCCAATCAAGAGCTGCACAATGTGGCCGTTTTCTTGAAATTGGCGAAGCTTGTTTAAAACGACCGTATGTCCCAGATGAACATCCGGTGCAGAAGGATCTAATCCGAGTTTAATTTTTAGCGGTGTGCCTGCCGCAATCGATTTGACAAGCTTGGCCTTTAATTCCTCCGGCGGTATGACTTCTTGGGCGCCTGTCATATATAGATTAAGCTGTCTTTCGACTTCTTTTTGCTGTGCTGCTGTGAGCTGATCAAATGTTTTCATCGTTCTTCCTCCTTTTTTAGAAACACAAAAAGAGCCGCATCCCGATAAGGGACGTGGCTCAATGCACGCGGTACCACCCTGGTTGAAGACATTGTCTTCCGCTCATTCGAATAACGGTTTCCCGTCCTTTGCTACTAACGTTCACAAAGAAAGCTCGGGGAGGTAATTCGCTTTTGCCTGTGTGCCGGCTCGCACCTTCCGCCGGCTCTCTGAAACAGGGAGACAAACCGCTACTGGATTCCCGTCAAAGCTTATGATGTATGAAGATTGTCCGCTACTTTTCTAAGCAGTCCTGTCAGGGTTTTCTGCTCCTCTTTTGTCATGCCCGTAATCAATTGCGTTTCCCCTTTGTGAAACTCGGGGTAGAGGTTTTCGATCGCTTGTTTGCCAGATTCAGTGATTGTGACAAAAACCAGTCGCCGATCTCTGGGATCGATGCTTTTGGAGCAAAAGCCCTTTTTTTCGAGCGTTTTGATCACGTTGCTTGCTGTTGCTGTTGAAATGCCTGACAGCTCAGCGATTTTTCTCGTTTCGAGTTTGCCCCATACCCATAGATCGTAAAGAATGGAGAAAGCGGTCCAAGATAATTTGTAAGAAGAAAGAACCTCAGTCTCCATTTTGACACGGAGCCTTTGCGCAGACCGATACAGATTCGTCGCGATCGAAATGGCTTCCAGGTTGAGTGACTCAACGGGCATTTGTTTAAGCTTGCTTAGTGTGTCATGCTCTTCTTTGCGAAGCTGCTGCTGTTTATCTAAACGTTCCATTTGTCGCCGCCTTAAATTATCAGAATCATTAGCTATGAAATGAATTGTAGCAGAGACGATGGTGAACTTCAAGCCTATATTTTTCGGTTGCATAAAAAAAGCCAAAAGAACACCACAATAAAGAAAAACCCGCAGACGGGGGTGCAGTTGTGCAAAAATATGTTCAAGGCGTGTATAAACATGATCCGTTTCATCTGTTTTCGACAGAGCATGCAGTGACATTAAGCTTGATCGGCATGCTTGCCATTCTTTTGTTTTTGTTCCGCCGGCCACTCAGCCGGCCAGCATTCAGTACATTTCTGCGCTATTTGTTTGTGTTTCTTTTGCTTGCTTCACAAATTGGTTACCAAATATGGATGATCGCCGCGGGCAGGTGGTCGGTGCGGACTTCTCTGCCCCTTCAGCTGAGTGACTTGTCTGTGTATTTATCAGCTATTATGCTGGTGACAAAAAGCAGAAAGCTGTTTGTGTTTTTGTATTTTGTCGGCATCGGAAGCTCCCTTCAGGCGCTTCTGACCCCAGACCTTGGTATGTTCTCATTTCCGCATGTGCGGTATATTCTCTTTTTTATGTCGCACGGATCCGTGTTTCTGTCCTGTTTGCTTATGGCGGTGATTGGCACGTACAGACTCAGACAGCGCTCTTTATGGGTGACTGTATTGATTGTCAATCTGTACGGAGGCATCATTTATCTGGTTGACCGCTGGCTGAATGCGAATTATATGTATTTAACGAAAAAGCCGGGCGGTTCTTCGCTATTGGATGTTCTCGGGCCTTGGCCATGGTATATCGCCTCAGCTGAAGCCATTACGATCGCGAGCTTTTTCATCCTTTATTGGCTTTATCGGATATTCAAAAAATAACACCTTTTTTGTTGTAAAGCACATTCTATTCAAAAAAATATTGGAGATTAGTGTTTAATTTTCTGAAAAAGGGAATGTAACTTGTACAACACAAAGGGAGATGAATACCATTGAAGAAAGATGAAATTATGCATATCGTATCATGCGCAGATGATAATTATGCTCGTCATTTAGGTGGGATGTTCGTTTCTTTATTGACAAACATGGACCAGAACAGAAAAGTAAAGCTATATGTGATTGATGGGGGAATTGAGCCTGATAACAAAAAAAGGCTGGAAGAAACCACATTGAAGTTCGGCGTGCCGATTGAGTTTTTAGAAGTGGATGCCAACCAGTATGAACATGCTGTGGAAAGCAGCCACATTACAAAAGCGGCGTATTACCGCATTTCGATTCCTGACTTAATTAAGGATGAGAGCATTAAGCGGATGATTTATGTCGATTGTGATGCACTTGTCCTCGAGGATATTTCGAAACTATGGGACTTGGACATCGCTCCATACACCGTTGCTGCTGTGGAAGATGCGGGGCAGCATGAACGTTTGAAAGAAATGAATATCACTGACACGGGAAAATATTTTAACTCTGGTATTATGGTTATTGATATGGAACCTTGGAGAAAGCAAAACATCACAGAAAAAGTTCTCAACTTTATCAATGAAAACGGTTCTGAAGATTTTCTTGTGTTACATGACCAAGATGCGCTGAACGCGATCTTATATGATAAGTGGTATGAGCTTCATCCGCGCTGGAACGCTCAAACATACATCATGTTAAAACTGAAAACACCTTCGACACTGTTAGGACGGAAGCAATATAATGAAACGAGAGAAAACCCGGCAATCGTCCACTTCTGCGGCGGAGAAAAGCCTTGGAACTCCAATACAAAACATCCGTATCGCGATGAGTATTTCCATTACATGTCCTATACAAAGTGGAATACGATCGGAAACCCGGCTATCAATCAATAATCTATATATGAAAAAACGCTTTTGATCATCTCAAAAGCGTTTTTTGTTTGTCAGCGGGCCACTGACCGATGATAAAAGCGCTGAATATGCATGGCGATATAGCACAGTTCTTTTTCAGGAAATTCAAAGCCGTATTCTTTTTTCACAAATGTGCCGATGCTTTTGGCGCATAGGAAAGCATCCTTGAATCTTTCTTTAATGATGGCGATCATTTCTGAATCCAGCTCGTAAATGGTTTCGCCTGCTTTGATATGCTGAATGGCAAAGCGCAAATGGGTCACGAGCCTTTCGTAAGAAATGGTATCCTCCACAATGTTGATTGACAGCTGGGTTTCAATAATGCCGATAATATCACGGATCATCGTTGTAATATCAAGTGTCTGTGTCATGTCGCCGGCGTTGTTTCTCGCTGTGTGAATGTGCATGGCGATATTGCCGATTTCATCCTCAGGAATCTCAATGCCCAGTTTCTCTTTAATCAGCGCTCTAGCCCACATGCCAATTTGGAATTCCTTCGGATAAAGAACTTTGATCTCATTCAGCAGCGGATTTTTGATGACCATTCCGTTGCTCAGGCGTTCGATCGCAAATGAGAGGTGGTCTGAAAACGCAACGTGAATCCGTTCGTTGATTTTGATGTTGAGTTCTTGTTCAGCATGGGAAATAATTTGCTCGGAGATTTGAATATGGTCTTCCGGCAATGTTTCTAAAATCTCTTCGAATTGTTTATAGTCAGGTGTATCTTTTCTGACGAATGTTTTTTCGATTTTAGACGGATCGACAATATCATTTTTTCTTTTGTCGAACGCAATTCCTGCCCCCAAGAGAATCTTCTCTTCATTTTGATCCTTTACGACGATTGCATTATGATTTAAGATTCTTTTAATTTTCATAGCTTTTTGTCCTTTCATCCCCCGTTTTATGAATGAAATCGAATAAATCCAGTTATTCTGTCTCTTCTTTAAACCCGAGAAACAATGTAGCTATAAAAGCAGAGACGGCCGCGATCAAAAAACCGATCATATAATGAACAAAATTCGCAATGCCAAACGGCAGCACGATTGAAATCATCGGGATGCCGGTCAGTCCGTAGGAATTCGAAACGACGTGTGCCCCAACTACATACGCCCCGCCGAGAGCGCCTCCAATAGCGGCTCCGATAAAGGGGCGGATCAGCTTCACATTTACTCCGAAAACAATTGGCTCCACAATGCCTAAAAAAGCGGTAAGGGAAGCGGGGAGCGCGATTTTCTTCAGGCTTGACTGCTTCGTTTTGAAGAAAACCGCCAGTCCCGCTCCGCCTTGCGCCACATTCGCCATTGACCATATCGGCACCAAAAAGTTCACACCCACATGAGGGTCAGCAAGCAAAGTCGCTTCAATCGCATAAAAGCTATGATGCAAGCCTGATAGAACGATAGTGGAATAGATGCCCCCGAAAAGAGCACCGGCAGCAATGCCCGCGTGGTGATAAATGTATTCAATCGATTGTGATATGACCTGGCCGATGATAGCTGCGGCGGGGTTCATCACAATCAGTGCGAGACATCCTGTCACCATCACAGTGATAAAGGGAATGATCACGACATCAAGTGACTTGGGCACAATCGTTTTTAAAAGCTTCTCAATTTTGCTCATGATATAAATGGAGAGAAGAATCGGTATAATGGCGCCCTGATAGCCCATCAATGGAATGTGCAGCCCCCATATGTCTAAGGAAGCGGGGGTTTTGCTGCCGAGCATGGATGGATCAAGCAAATCAGGATGAGTCAGAAGCCCTCCTATCAATGCCCCTAAAAATGGGTTGCTGCCAAATTGTCTGGCGGCACTGAAGCCAACCAAAATCGGCAGCAGAATAAAGGCGGTGCTGGACACGAGATCCAGCATTTTGATCCACGGGCTGTCGGCAGAGAACCAGTGAAAGACCTGAATCATGCCGATCAGCCCCATGAGCAAACCGTTTGCTGTTATCGCCGGGATAATCGGCATGAAAATATCGGACAGCGTTTTAGCAAATGTTGTGACGGGGTTCAGTTTACGTCTGGCATGTTTCTCTTGAACAGCCTCTTCAGAAGGCGATGCCTCCCACACACAAACGACTTCTTTATAAATTTTGTTGACGATACCTGCCCCAAAAATAATCTGGAACAGGCCATATCTGAAAAAGGTGCCCTGCACACCTTGCAGATTCTCAATAGCACGTATGTCGATTTTCGTTTCATCCTTTACTTCAAAACGAAGACGAGTTGTACAGTGGCTGATGCTGATAATGTTGCTTTTTCCTCCTGCGAGGAGCAATAATTCTTTCGCAATTTCTTTTTGCAAACAATAAAAACCTCCTCTGCTGAAGAAAAGTCGGCTTGTTCATCGTATCAAATGAAAAGTTGACAATCAAAATGAAAAAAGTGAGAAAAATGTAAAGCGTGCAGAGCCATCAAAAAATGCCCTCGTCGGGTGACGGGGCATTACGAAACATATAAAGCAGAAATGTCATTGGCGCCGTTACGAGCCCAACACGAAAAGAAGAGTTAAAATGCCTTCTTTTTCTAGGCACTAATACTCCCTTTGCATCGTTGGGTCTTGCCTGCTTGCCAGTCACAATCCCGCAATATGCAGTTGATATCTGTAATACCGTTCATTTTATGCTGTTCACAGCAGGATAGCAATAGTATGAAAAGCCTGTGAAGCAAATGGGAAAAAGGTTGCGTACACAGTTTAACAGACGAAAAAACCTTTAAGACGTAACACTCATCTTAAAGGTTTTTCAATTATTTCTTCGGCTTAACGGCGTTCAGCCGTTTTTGCAGCTTTGTTTTTTCATGGGATGCTTTTAATTGATTTACTGCGGACTGAGCGGCTGTTTTTGATTTTTTTGTCTTGTCTTTTTCCGCTTTTTTCACTTTGGCTTTGGCTGTTTCGACTTTTTTGGCTTCAGCTGCTGCCACTTTTTTCTTCACTTTATCTAACCGTTTTTGCAATGACGTTTTGTCTTTTCCGGACTGAAGTTCATTGACGGCCTTTTGGGCTTTCGCCGCGTTTGCGTCAGTTGATTTCTTTTCCGCTGCGGCGACTGATTGCTGCGCCTTTTTTACATTGCTGCTTTTCACTTTGTTGAGACGCTTCTGCAGGGACGTTTTTTCTGAGCCTGCCGGAAGCTTGCTGACTGCCGATTGAGCGCTGCTGACATCTGTTTTCTTTTTGCTTTTTTCCGCTTTGGCGACTTTGTCCTTTGCTTGCTTTGATACGATATAGCGCTTGACCTGATCTAACCGTTTTTGCAGGTTCTTTTTATCCGTGCCGTTCGGCAGTTTGTTGATCGCGGCTTGTGCTGTATCAACGGTTTGCTGGGTTTTATACTTTTCTGCCTTTGCCACTTTGTCCTTCGCGTCTTTTACATTTCTGTATGCCTGAACGTTATCCAGTCTTTTTTGCAAAGCTTTTTTGGCGCTGGAATTAGGCAGCTTGCTGACGAGCTTTTTCGCTTTGTCGATATCGGCTTGTGTTTTTGTCTGTTCGGCTTTTTTGACCGCTTGCTCAGCCGCCGCGTACGCTTTATCTGCCTGCTGGGCTTTATACCGGATCAGGCCATAGCCGAATTGCTGATCGCGGCCCGTAATTCCGAGATCAACGATGTTTTTCTGCATGAGGGCGCGAAGCTGCACGTTCGTGTTACCAGGATCACGCTGTTTTAATAACGCAAACATGGCAGCGGCGTGCGGGGTCGCTTGGGATGTGCCGCTTCCCGTCGCGTAATATTGATGTAAATACGTGCTCGTGATGTCTGTTCCCGGTGCTGAAAATTCAACTTGATTTCCTGTTGTTGAAAAGGCTGCAAGCTGATTGTGTTGATTTGTCGCTGACACTGCAACGACACTGCTGTATGCCGCCGGGTAATTTACTGGCTTGCCGTTTCCTTCATTTCCGCTTGCGGCAACGAGCAGTACGCCTTTTTCATATGCTTTGTCCATGGCGTCATGAAGAATCTGGCTGTCTGAAGACGTGCCAAGGCTCATATTGACGATATCCATTCCATTCGCTATCGACCAGTCGATCCCTTTGAGAAGACCTTGAAGATCTCCCGAGCCGTTCTGATCCAGCGCTTTAACCGCATATATTTGTGCTTCCGGTGCGATGCCGTCAATTCCGTAGCCGTTATGCTTAGCGCCGATAATCCCGGCGACATGTGTTCCGTGGCCGTTATCGTCTTTGTAAGAAGAGGTGTAACTGACAGCTGAGTACCCGCCGGAAATCGACAGGTCGTCGTGGGGGGAGATCCCGCTGTCAATGACAGCGATTTTGACGTTTTTGCCTGTCAGCCCCTCCTTCCAAGCCTGTTTGACCTGAATCGGTTCAAGATTCCATTGTTCGAAGTTGTCAGTGGTGTCGGCGTTCTCTGACAGTACTTTGAGGTCTGTATTGTTCGCTGCAGTGAACGTGACATTGTTTTCGACATACAAAATATCAGGATCCTGTTTGAATTCTTTTACTGTCTCTGGATCTGCTGTAACAGCTACCGCCGGAAGATGCTGATACTGCTGCTCAACCTCAGCATCACTGTCCAGGACGGTTTCCTTGCCGTCTTTGTTTTTATAGACCACAATGACCTCTTTCTCGCTGCTGGTTTCTGCATGTGCAAGAGGCTCTAGGGCGAGAAAACTGAAAAACAGAGTGACTGATACAACAAGTTTGCAAAATGTGGTTTTCATGGTTCTGCTCCTTTTTCTATGATGTTTGATATATATATCGGAGGAAAATGTGATTTTGATAATAAAGAGGAAAGATTTCTTCGTTGACAGGGTTGTTCAGAAGAATGCAGATTTTTTCCACAGAAAGAGGAAATTTTCCGCATGAATTTGTAAGCGTTTTCAAAATAAGATAAAGAAAACATTGCAAAGGTTGTTTACAAAGCAGTGAAAAAAGGGGGCTTTTCAGATGAGCGCGTTCACTCGGGTGATGGAAGAAAAAATCATGCCTGTCGCTGGGAAAATTGCCGGGCAGCGGCATCTCAGCGCTTTGCGTGACGGAATTGTTTTGACCATGCCGCTGATTATTATCGGTTCTGTCTTTTTGATTTTAACCAGTCTGCCGATTCCCGGTTATGCTGATTTTATGACGAGCGTGTTTGGGGAACAGTGGGCGGATAAGCTCGGCTATCCTGTTAATGCTTCATTCGATATTATGGCAATGATTGCGGCTTTCGGGATCGCCTATCGGCTGGCGGAAAGCTACGGTGTTGATGCCCTGTCGGCCGGAGCGATTTCAATTGCAGCCTTCTTATTGGCAACGCCGTTCGAGGTGCCTTTTACGCCGGATGGCTCAACAGAATCAATCATGATCGGAGGCGGAATTCCCATTACATTGCTCGGCAGCAAGGGACTGTTTGTCGCCATGATCATCGCCTTGTTTTCGACTGAAGTCTATCGGTACATCATTCAAAAAAATATTGTGTTTAACATGCCTGACGGCGTGCCGCCGGCAGTAAGTAAATCATTTGTCGCGCTGATTCCCGGCTTTATTATCGTATTTCTTATATGGCTGGCGCGTCTTCTGATTGAAATGACGCCTTTTAAAAGCCTGCACAATGTCGTCGGAGACCTGCTCGGCACGCCGCTTTCCATCCTTGGCGGCAGCCTCGGCGGGAGTCTGATCGCTGAATTCGTGCAAATGCTGCTTTGGGCGTGCGGCATTCACGGCGCTTCGATCATCGGCGGTATTATGGCGCCGATTTGGTATGGCGCCATGGATGCAAACCGTCTCGCGTTTCAAGCGGGCGAGGCGCTGCCGAGTATTTTTACGACTCAGTTTTTTCAAATTTGGATCAATGTCGGCGGAAGCGGAGCAACGCTGGCGCTTGTACTCACAATGCTTGTGCGGTCCCGGAGCAAACAGATGAAGCAGCTCGGCCGATTAGGGATTGGTCCTGCGCTATTTAACATCAACGAGCCGATCATTTTCGGCATGCCGATTGTGATGAACCCGCTCCTTATCGTTCCGTTCATCATAGCCCCGCTCCTCACAATTACCGCCACTTATATCGGCATGAGCACAGGACTGGTGGCAAGGCCTGCCGGAATCGCCGTGCCATGGACCATGCCGCCGCTCATATCAGGGTACCTGGCGACAGGCGGAAAAGTATCTGGAGCGGTCATGCAGCTGGTGAACCTGCTCATTACATGTGCTATCTACTATCCGTTTTTCAGAATATGGGATCATCAAAAATGGAAGGAAGAGAGTGCGGTTGAATCCGGGGATAAAAATGCGACGTGATGTAAGCTGTAATAGATCATCAGCTGTTAAAGGGCTGATGATCTTCTATCAACTATAAGTAAATGTTAGAATATGTAAAGGGGGTGCCCATGCTAGAATACATATGGTTAGATGACGAATCACCAATCTTAAAACAACTACCAGTTGAATATACATCAGCTGCTATTTTATTTTCTCCTTTTATTCAAATGCCTGAAGGATGGGAAAAAGCTAAGAGAAAAAATGAGTATGAGCATATTTATCCAAATGATCAAGAAGTAAGGGAAAAAGGAAAAGCAGTTACATGGAAAGAGATCATGTCTTCATGCGGATTCCAAACACATGCAGAGCTGGCGCTGGCTTTGAAGACATCGATATTTGCTTTAAGGGATGAGTACGCGAGAGAGGATGTGGCTGAACTTTTACACGCGAACTTAAAAGGAGATCTCTTTTATCCCAGTGAGGACCATATTTCAAATGTTCATATTCCCGGTTTGGTAAAAGTGCTTCGTTACAACGGGTCCAATCGGTTTTATTACTCAGAACCAATTGTGGAAAACAGCGGCTTTCTGGACACAACTGAGGCTAACTTACGGACGGTTCTTGATGAAGCCGCCGCAGAGCTCATGTTGACTGATGAGAAAATGGATTTTGTATTTATGAGTGTATATGACTCATTCATTAATGTTTTTCTTGCGAAAGATGAAAACATTCATGACATGGTTCAGCGTATGGGCTGGGAGGCCATGTTTTGCGATGAAACCGCGTATATGAATTGGTATAGATAAGAAAAGAACGTACCTCTAAACAGAGGTGCGTTCTTTTTTCTTACCGCTGAAAGAACTCTATCCACTCGCCGTCAGGGCCTTCGATATAAAAATACCGATACCCGTTTGGAAGTGTTGTGATCTCTTCGTCGATAAATTTCGCATTCATTCTTTCCGCTTTTGTATATTCGGCCGCGATGTCATCAGTCAGCAGGGCAATGTGATGCACTTTACCTTCGGCGGGAAGCTCGCTGCTGTAGCCTTGAATCAGTTCGATTTCTGTTTCCGGACCATCTTCAAAGCCAAGAAAAGCAAGCTCGATAATACCGTTCGTATGAGTGATGCGGTCCTTCAATTTCATGCCGAGAACCTCTTCATAAAATGAAATGGACGCGTTAATATCCCTTACCATAATGCCTGTATGGTCAATTCGTTTTGCCATGCTGTTCCTCCTAGAAACTCTTTTTGTCTATCGTAGAAAAACCTTTCCTTTCTGTCAATGAAGACATCTTGGCGTTTTGTGGTACGATAAGAAAAAGCAAACAGAAAGAGGACGAACATATATGAAGCTACTCACCCTAAAGCAAGCACACGCTGCAAAAATCAAAAAAGGCTATCCGCTCATCGAAAAGGAAGCTCTCACCGGCAGTGCGGGGCACGTCAAAGAAGGCGACCTCGTTGATGTCGTGTCTGAAAGCGGCGAGTTTCTCGCAAGGGGCTATTACGGCCTGCAAAACAAAGGGGTCGGCTGGACGCTCACCCGCAATAAAAATGAACAAATCGACCAAGCATTTTTCCTCAGTAAATTAACAAGAGCGGTACAAGCGCGTGCAAATCTTTTTGCGACGCCTGATACAACGGCTTTCCGTCTCTTCAACGGGGAGGGCGACGGCATCGGCGGCGTCACTGTTGATTATTATGACGGATACCTGCTGCTCCAATGGTACAGCAAAGGCATTTACACCTTTAAAGAAACGCTCATTGCCGCTCTGGATGAACTGGATATTGAATATAAAGCGATTTACGAAAAGAAACGCTTCGATACGGCTGGACAGTATGTCGAGGATGATGACTTCGTGAAGGGAGAAAGAGGCGAGTTCCCGATCATCATTCAAGAAAACGGGATACAATACGCGGTTGATTTAAACGAAGGCGCCATGACAGGCATCTTTTTAGATCAAAGACATGTGCGCAAAGCGATCAGAGACCGCTATGCCAATGGAAAAAACGTCTTAAACACGTTTTCTTATACAGGTGCGTTCTCAGTGGCGGCAGCGCTTGGCGGAGCGGAGAAAACAACAAGCGTGGACGTGGCAAATCGAAGTCTGGCCAAAACGATCGAGCAATTCAGCGTGAACAAGCTGGATTACGAGGCGCACGATATTAAAGTGATGGATGTTTTTAAATACTTCTCATATGCGGCGAAAAAGGATCTGCGCTTTGATCTGATTGTTCTCGACCCGCCATCCTTTGCCCGCACAAAAAAACGCACCTTCAGCGCGGCCAAGGATTATAAAAATCTGCTGAAGGAAACGATCGCCATTACAGCCGACAAGGGCATCATTGTCGCCTCTACAAACAGCAGCGCCTTCGGAATGAAGAAATTCAAAGGCTTTATCGATACCGCGTTCAAAGAAACAAATGAACGCTATACGATTATAGAGGAATTTACATTGCCGGAGGACTTTAAAACGATGTCAGCATATCCGGAAGGCAATTACTTAAAAGTTGTCTTTCTGCAGAAAAAATAAAAGAAAAAAGCTGCCCGGTTCGGGACTGACCCCATAAGATGAGACAAATAAAAAACACCTTCAAGTTTGAAAACGGATAGTTGTTATCCGAAATAAGACTTGGAGGTGTTTTTTGTATGGGAACAAGAATGAGTTATCCGATTGAAGTCAAACATAAGGCTGTAGAAATGAGATTGGCAGGCGTGCCTATGAAAGCGATCATGCAGGAATTGAATATCAAGAATAAGACGCAGGTTCAGACATGGGTTAGATGGCATAAAGCTGGGGATACACATCGATTTGAACAGCCTGTTGGTAAGCAATACACTTACGGAAAAGGTCCGGAGTATTCTTCCGAATTAGAGAAACTGCAGGCAGAGAACCGTTATCTGAGACAACAAAATGAAGTTTTAAAAAAGTACAACGAATTGGAAAGGAAGTTGATAGCCAAACGTCAGTCGAACTTGTAGAAGTATTGCACGGCACAATGACCGTACAGAATATCTGTGTTCATTTAGGTATCTCACGAGCGTCTTATTATCGTTGGAAGAAGAACCTGATGAAAGATCATCCCAAGCGCCATTTGGAAAAACAAATCGGCACGTTGTGCCGAGAGCACAAGTATCGATATGGATATCGAAAAATTACAGCTATATTAAAAAAGGAAATGCGTATTAACCATAAAACGGTTCAGCGTATCATGCAGAAAAATCAGTGGCAGTGCCGGGTTAAGGTGAAAAAGCGCAAGAAGAATGGGCAGCCATATGCCGTGGTTGATAATATATTAGATCGGAACTTTCAGTCCGATCATCCTCTTGAAAAACTAGTAACGGATATCACGTATTTGCCTTATGGACAGAAACAATTGTATCTTTCCAGTATATTGGATGTATACAATGGAGAAGTAATTGCTTTCACGATTGGAGATAAGCAGGACACAGACTTTGTCTTAAACACACTTGATCAGCTGCCAACACTGTCTCAGAACTGCGTGTTACATAGTGACCAAGGATCTGTGTATACATCTTATGAGTATCAGAAAGCTGTTAAAACAAAAGGCATTACCATGAGCATGTCCCGCAAAGGGACGCCCGCTGATAATGCCTCCATCGAATCGTTTCATTCCTCACTAAAGTCTGAAACGTTCTATCTTAACAGCATTGATCGAACCACGACCGCCATCGTAGAACGCACTGTCAAAGAATACATTTATTATTATAACAACATTCGTATTCAAACGAAACTAAACAGCCAATCACCGATAAGCTATCGGCAATTGGCTGTATAAAAGGTGTTTTGATCCCTGTCTCAAAAACGGGGGTCAGTCCCGTTCAGGGCAGCTTTTTATGTAGAAATGATTTGCTGGACGCGTCCGATACGGCCATCTTCCAGACGGACTTTAATGCCGTGCGGGTGATAGCTTGATTTCGTCAAAATATCCTTCACTGTGCCTCGCGTCAGTTTTCCTGTTTTTTGATCCGCTTTCAAGACAATATCAACCTGTAATCCTTTAGAAATGCTGCTCCGCTCTTGCCCGTTCATAGCACACTTCCTTTCTTTTTATTCATTATAGTCGTTATGGTTTAAAAGTAACAGCCGGCTGATGAAGCGTATGTTTATTTTTTTCTGCTTTTATTAAATATAATGTCAGCCCTGCGCCCGCTATGCTGAGAATGGCGAAGAGCAGATAGACCGCGAAGATGGAAACGTAGTCAAAAATGTATCCGCCAACAAACGTACAGAACCAGTTGCCGAATCCGTTGCCGATGGCGGCGTACATGGTTAGCGCTGTCGCCTCCACATGGCTCGGGGTAATCTTTTTGACGTACTGCAGCGCCGCCGGAATAAATAAACCAATAGAAACGCCTTGGAGACATACCGTCGCATAAATGATCCATAACGAAGGCTCTGTGAAGTAAAGCGTCCATCTGAATAATGAAACCCCGCCGGACAGTATGATGACATTGAGCAATCCCATTTTATCTATGAATTTCTGCGCAAACCTCATAAACGGAATTTCTGAGATCACTCCGATAAAAAATAAAAGGCCAATGGCGGAAAGAGACGCGCCGCTTTTGTCGAGAAACAGACTGAAGTATGTATTGTTCGCTAAATTTGGTGCAAATGTCGTAAAGGTGATGATCATAAAGATGAGGAAAGGTTTGTTGCTGACCAGCTCCCGGAACCCTTTGCGGATATTGATCTTTGTTTTTGTTTTCTGCTGGCCCGGCATCTGTGAGGCCAATATGGCTGCCATGCACAGAAAGGCACAGCCAAAGATAAAGATGACGTGAATGGGGTACAGCTGATTCGTCACCTGTCCCATGACAAACACCGCAATGCCGAATCCGAGAGAACCAAACAGGCGGATTCCGCCGTAGTTTCCGTTTGTTTGTTGTGTGTAGCGTAAAGAAATGCTGTCTGACAATGGAATGATTGTGCTCTGAAAGGCTGCAAAACAGGCCGCAATCAGAATAAACAGGGGAAAGCCGTCAAATGCGATGTAGCCGAGCCCGATGACACCTGTTACAGATGTACAAACCGCAAGCAGGCTTTTTGTTTTTTGCGTATAATCACTCAGCATACCCCAAAACGGCTGGAAAAAGATCATCACAATCGGGCCGAGTGACATAATCAAGCCGACTTGTGAGCCGCTTAAATGCTGTTCCTTTGTTAAATACATACTGAGCAGCGGAATGATACTGCCTGTGCCCAGGAAAGCAAACAAATAAAATCCTTTTAATGCTGCGTAGTGCCGTTTCACCTGCAAGTTATGCATGGGGGTGCCTCCTTTGGTATCCACAAATTACATTATATTGTAATTTTGCAGCTTTTCAATGGAAGGAGACACAAAAAAACTGCCCTTGCCAGGACAGTTTTTTCTTCCTACATAAATGAAAGTAAAAACGGCGCCGCGCAAAGCGTCATAATCGCCGCAAGGATCATTGACACGCTGGAAATCGTGCCGGACACTGAGCTAAGCTCAAATGCTTTAGATGTGCCCGCTCCATGTGCGCTTGTGCCGAGCAGCACGCCCCGCGCAATTTCGTTATCAATGCGGAAATAGCGGATGACCATCGGGCCGATGACGGTGCCGAACAATGCAGTCAAAATGACAAATATGGCTGTGACCGCAGGCATTCCGCCGATCATTTCAGATACGTTCATGGCGATCGGCGTTGTCACTGATCTTGGAACGAGGCTGTCAATCAAGCCAGTTCCGAGGTGAAGCCATTTCGCAATAAGAGCTGTAGAAATAATCGCGATGCATGAGCCGAGGGCGACGTTTAAAATAATTTCCACTGCGTATTTCTTTAAAACAGGGAAATATTTATAAAGCGGGATCGCAAATGCCACGGTAGCCGGCTGAAGCATATCGGTCAGCACTTCACCGCCGAGATTATATGTCTCGTACGGGACATTCACCAGCAGCAGCAGACCGACTAACACAGCGGGCGTCACCAATAGCGGCGACGTATAGACTCGCGGAAAACGAGAATATACTTTTTTTGCTCCTAAATACACCAAAACCGTTAATAACAAACTTACAATTCCGATGAACACGTATGTTTTTTCTCCTTTCTTTTTGCAATGATTTGTGTAAGCGTTCCTGTGGACACCATCACGACAAACGTGCTGATGATGACAACAAGCAAAATGCTGACACCGAATTTTGACATAATGTCTCCGTATTCAATCACTCCGACGGCAGACGGGATAAAAAATAAAAGCAGCTCCCCAAGAAGCCACGCCGCGCCAAGCTCTATCCATTCAAGCTTGATGATTTTAAAGTGTAATAATGTGAAAAGAATCACAATCCCAATTATACTGCCGGGAATATTTATATGAAGAAGGGCTGTCACCCAATTAATCAGCCGAGCAAATATAAATAACAGAGCGATTTGAATAACGGTTAGCAACAGTTTTTTCATATTGATGCCTCCCTTATATTCATATTGTACATAAGGACTCGCTATAGGTAAAATATATATATAGCATAATAAGTATTCCTTTTGTCTATAGAAGAGGTGAAGTACATGGATATCCGCCATTTAACATACTTTCTGGAGGTCGCCCGTCTGAAAAGTTTTACGAAGGCGTCCCAATCACTTTATGTTTCCCAGCCGACGATATCGAAAATGATCAAAAATTTAGAAGCAGAGCTTGGGATCGAGCTTTTTTACCGAAACGGCAGACAGGTGGAGCTGACGGACGCCGGCCATAGCATGTATGTGCAGGCGCAGGAAATCATTAAATCATTTCAAAACCTGACATCCGAGTTAAATGATATTATGGAGGTCAAGAAGGGGCATGTGCGAATCGGACTGCCGCCGATGATCGGCTCAGGTTTTTTCCCGAGAGTGCTCGGCGATTTTCGGGAAAATTATCCGAATGTGACCTTTCAGCTTGTTGAGGACGGCTCTATCAAAGTCCAAGAAGGCGTTGGGGATGGTTCTCTTGACATCGGTGTTGTTGTTCTCCCCGCAAACGAAGACATTTTTCATTCATTTACGATCGTAAAAGAAACATTAATGCTTGTCGTACACCCTTCCCACCGGCTGGCGGGTGAGAAAGAGAGCCGATTACAAGATTTGAAGGAAGAGCCTTTTATTTTCTTCAGGGAGGATTTTGTTCTCCACAATCGAATTATGATGGAATGTATCAAGGCCGGATTCCGACCCCATATCATTTACGAAACCTCACAATGGGATTTTATCAGTGAGATGGTGTCAGCCAACCTGGGGATCGGACTTTTGCCGGAACGCATATGCCGCGGCCTTGATCCGGAAAAGGTCAAAGTCATTCCGCTTGTCGATCCGGTCATCCCTTGGCATCTTGCGATTATATGGAGAAAGGATCGCTATTTGTCCTTTGCGGCAAGAGCTTGGCTTGAACATACGAAATCGTATTTATGGGATCCGAAAAAAAGAGAGAGTAAAGGATGATGCTAATATGGATGCACAATCAGCAGCAAAACGTCTAACAGCCGTCCGGAAGCATAGCCCTCTGGTGCACAGTATAACAAACAATGTTGTGACAAATTTTACAGCGAACGGCCTGCTCGCCCTCGGTGCATCACCCGTAATGGCTTATGCGAAGGAAGAGGTCGCCGACATGGCGAAAATCGCGGGTGCGCTCGTTTTAAATATCGGAACGCTAAGCAAAGAAACCGTCGAAGCTATGATCATTGCGGGTAAATCAGCGAATGAACATGGCGTACCCGTCATTCTTGATCCCGTGGGGGCTGGAGCGACACCGTTCCGCACTGAATCGGCACGTGAGATGATTCGTGAGGTGCGCCTCTCTGCAATCAGGGGAAATGCCGCGGAAATTGCACATACCGTCGGTGTTTCGGATTGGATGATCAAAGGAGTCGATGCCGGTGAAGGCGGAGGCGACATCATCCGTCTGGCTCAACAGGCGGCGCAAAAACTGAACACGGTCATTGCGATTACTGGGGAAGTCGACGTAATTGCCGACGCATCTAACGTATACACTCTTCATAACGGCCACAAACTGCTGACGAAGGTGACAGGCGCCGGATGTCTTCTGACTTCAGTTGTCGGTGCTTTTTGTGCAGTGGAAAAAAATCCGTTATACGCTGCCATCGCTGCGATTTCCTCATATGGTGTTGCGGCACAGCTTGCCGCGCAGCAGACAGCTGACAAAGGTCCGGGGAGTTTTCAGATTGAATTGCTGAACAAGCTGTCTTCTGTCTCTGAACAAGATGTACTAGAGCTAGCGACAATAGAAAGGGTGACAGTCTCATGACACGTATTTCTCGGGAAATGATGAAAGAGCTATTATCTGTTTACTTCATTATGGGTTCAAACAATACGAAAGCTGATCCTGTGGCAGTCGTGCAAAATGCATTAAAAGGCGGTGCCACTCTGTACCAGTTTCGTGAAAAGGGCGAAGGCGCATTGACAGGAGAGGAGCGGATTGCCTTCGGCGCAAAGGTTCAGGCGGCATGCCGTGAAGCCGGAGTCCCTTTTATTGTCAATGATGATGTGGAGCTGGCACTGAAGCTGAAGGCAGACGGTGTGCACATCGGCCAAGAGGATGCGAAAGCAAAAGAGGTCCGTGACGCCATTGGCGATATGATCCTTGGCGTGTCCGCCCATACGATGTCTGAGGTGAAGCAAGCCGAGGAGGATGGAGCAGATTATGTCGGTCTTGGTCCGATCTATCCGACGGAAACAAAAAAGGATACAAGAGCTGTGCAGGGTGTGTCTCTGATTGAAGCGGTGAGACGTCAAGGCATCAGCATCCCAATTGTCGGCATCGGCGGCATCACAATAGAAAATGCCGCTCCCGTCATCGAAGCGGGGGCTGATGGTGTCAGTATGATCAGCGCTATCAGTCTGACGGAAGATCCGGAAGAAGCCGCACGCAAATTTTACGATGTTATTCACACATATAAGACCGGCAGATAACCCGATTTGCCTTCAAAAGGCTGTCCTGTAAAGGGCAGCCTTTTTGCTGTTCCGCCAAGGTTTTCAGACCTTCAAATTTTCATTGACAAAGATCGGGAACTGGCTATGATTATGATATACAATGATAATCATTTTCAATTATAGGAGGAGCATGATGGCTCGGGGGCTGACACTTATATTACTCAGCTTGTTGATGTTTTTCGGTTCGGCGGTGCATGCGGAAAATGATCCGATTGCTTCCCTGCTTGAATTAAACAAGCAAATGATCAAATCTGTACGAGACGGAGATATAGATTCCGCACAGCAAACATTTGAGACCTTCAAATCGGCGTGGAAAAAGGAAGAACCATCTATTAAGAAGGAAAACCTTTCATCCCACAGCAAAATGGACTCGAATATCGCTATGATTTCTCTTTCTTTCATTAATCAAGACGCGAACAAACTCGAAACACAGCTTGAAGAGCTTTCTTCTCACTTAGAAACCTACCAGCAGGCTGCCGTACTGAAGAAGGCATCCTCTGGTCAATCAAGGGCGTCCTTAACAGCCTATATTCAAAGCTTAAAAGACACAAAACAATTGATAGAAAAAAAACAGATGGGTGAAGCGTCAGCCGCTATCGACAACTTAATCACATCTTGGCTGGCCGTAGAAGGAGACGTCGTATCCCAATCCAAAGAAGCGTATACCACATCGGAGGAAAATCTGGCACTCATGAAGGCTGAAATCGACAGCCATCCCGATCAGGTAATAAAGCAAATTGACGAAATGATTCAATTGCTTGAGCCGATTGCTTCGAGCAGCTACAGCTGGTGGGACGCGGCATTGATCCCAATTCGAGAAGGGATGGAGGCGCTGCTTGTCATCGGGGCGCTTTTGACCATGACAAAAAAAGCCCGTGTCACCCGTTCTTCTGCATGGGTCTGGGGCGGCGCGTCAGCCGGCATGTTCGTTTCCTTAGCAGCCGGAATCGGCGTCACCCTCCTGTTCTCCTCGAATGTATTCGGAGAAAACAATTTCTTGCTAGGCGGAATCACCGGCTTGCTGTCCGCTGTCATGCTTTTGTATGTCGGGGTGTGGCTGCATAGAAACGCCTCGATGGACAAGTGGAGAGAAAAAATCAATATCCAGAAATCACAGGCACTGAAAAAACGAAGCCTGCTGTCCTTTGCGCTCATTGCATTTCTGGCAGTCGTGAGGGAAGGGCTCGAAACAGTCATCTTTTTCATCGGCCTTGTTGGAAAGCTCTCTCTCACTGAGCTGATCGGCGGGACAGCCGCGGGGCTTGTCGTTCTCGTCATCGTCGGTGTTCTTATGATGAAGCTCGGAATGCGCATTCCATTGAAGCCGTTTTTTCTGCTGTCAATGGCGGTTGTCCTGTATATGTGCGTGAAATTTCTCGGAACAGGCGTCCACAGCCTGCAGCTCGCGGGGATTCTTCCGTCTGACGCAGAAAGCTGGCTGCCGTCTGTGTCCGTTCTCGGAATTTATCCGTCCGTGTACAGTACGATTCCGCAATTGCTGATTTTGCTATTTTTACTGATTGCGCTTATCTCAGAAGCGGCAAAACATTATACAAACGGAAAGGAACTGACAAAATGAATATCACAAAGATTGCTGTAACAGCCGGATGCATCCTTGCACTGTGTGCGGGATGCGGAGCCAATGACACTTCGTCAACTAAAGAAAAAGCGTCATCTGATAAAAGCGGAGTAAGCAAAGAGATCGCAGCTTCCGTTGATAAAATGGAGAACATGATTTCCGAGCTGAATGAATCAGCTGAAAAAGCTGATCAAAAAGAGATTCAAAAGAAGGGGAAAGAATTAAACAGCTACTGGCTTTCTTTTGAAAATGATATTCGCAGCGACTATCCGTTCGAATACACAGAAATCGAAAAGCATCTTCAGCCAATCTACACAGAAGCGCAAAAATCCAAACCGGATTCAGACAAAATCAAGACAGAATCCGAGTCACTGAAAGCGTCCTTAGATGACCTGACAGAAGCGAAGAAGAGCAGCAAAAAGGCAAGCGATCAGCTGGCAAAAGCGGCAGATGAATATAAAGACTACGTCAAAGAGCAGAGCGATCAGCTTGTGAAGGCGACTGAAGCATTTACAGCTGCCGTGAAGGCAGGCGATATTGAAAAATCAAAGACGTTATATGCGAAAGCGCGCGTCTATTACGAAAGAATTGAACCGATTGCCGAAAGCCTCGGAGATCTTGACCCGAAAATTGATGCCCGTGAAAACGATGTAGAAGAAGGGGACAAATGGACAGGGTTCCACAAGCTTGAGAAAGCCATTTGGAAGGATAAAAATATTTCCGGGGAAAAGGCGACGGCTGACCAGCTTGTCAAGGATGTAAAAGAGCTTGACGGTTCGATTGAATCATTGACATTAACGCCTGAACAAATTGTGGCTGGCGCGATGGAGCTTCTGAACGAAGCAGGTATTTCTAAAATTACGGGTGAAGAGGAACGCTACTCACGAATCGATTTAGTCGATCTTATGGCAAATGTTGAAGGCTCCGAGGCTGTGTATCAAACTGTGAAAAGCGCGCTCGTAAAAGACCACTCTGATCTGACGGAAAAGCTGGATACCGAATTCAGCGAATTTGAAGTTTTAATGGCAAAATACAAAACGAATGATCAGGCCTATACGTCTTATGATAAATTAAGTGAAGATCAAATCAGAGAGCTGAGCACAAAGCTGACGACTCTTTCTGAAACCATGTCGAAGATTGCGAATGTGCTATAAAAGGAGTTTTGTAACAGCATGAGCGATGAACAGAAAAAGCCAGAACAAATTCACAGACGGGACATTTTAAAATGGGGAGCGATGGCTGGAGCGGCCGTGGCGATTGGCGCCAGCGGCCTCGGCGGTCTCGCTCCGCTTGTTCAGACCGCGGCTAAGTCATCGAAGAAGGACGAAAAAGAGGATGACCAGGTTGTTCCATTTTACGGAAAGCATCAGGCCGGAATCACCACTGCCCATCAGACGTACGTGTATTTTGCCGCGCTTGATGTGACGGCGAAGGAGAAAAGCGATATCATCACGTTATTCAGAAACTGGACCAGCCTGACACAAATGCTGACGTCAGGAAACAAAATGTCGAGCGAGCAGAAAAATCAATATCTGCCGCCGCAGGATACGGGTGAATCGGCTGATTTACCGCCTTCCAACTTAACGGTTACTTTTGGCTTCGGGCCTGACTTTTTCGAAAAAGATGGAAAGGATCGTTTCGGACTGAAAGGCAAGAAACCGAAACACCTTGCTGCTCTTCCGGCGATGCCGAATGACAATCTCGATGCGAAGCAGGGAAGCGGAGACATCTGCATCCAAGTATGCGCAGATGATGAACAAGTGGCGTTTCACGCGCTGCGAAACCTGCTGAATCAAGCGGTGGGCACCTGTGAAGTCCGCTTTATAAACAAAGGCTTTTTAAGCGGAGGCAAAAATGGAGAAACGCCGCGCAATCTATTTGGGTTTAAAGATGGAACAGGCAACCAAAGCACCAAGGATGACACCTTGATGAACTCGATCGTGTGGATTCAGTCTGGCGAGCCTGACTGGATGACAGGCGGAACTTATATGGCTTTTCGGAAAATCAAAATGTTCCTTGAAATTTGGGACCGCTCTTCCCTGAAGGATCAAGAGGATACTTTCGGCCGCAGAAAAAGCTCCGGGGCGCCTTTTGGCCAAAAAAAAGAAACAGACCCTGTCAAGCTGAATCAAATCCCGTCAAATTCGCACGTCAGCCTTGCGAAATCTACGGGGAAACAAATTTTGCGAAGAGCCTTTTCTTACACAGAAGGCATTGACTCCAAAACCGGTTATATGGATGCAGGTCTCCTGTTTATCAGCTTTCAAAAAAATCCCGACAATCAGCTCATTCCCATGCTGAAGGCACTTTCGGCAAAGGATGCGTTAAATGAATATACGCAAACGATTGGTTCTGCTTTATATGCAATTCCCGGCGGGTGTAAAAAAGGAGAATATATCGCCCAGCGGTTGCTTGAATCATAAAAAGAAGCCATGCGGGCTTCTTTTTTAAAAAACAGTTGTAACTTTTATTGTTACAGTTTAAAATCAACCTATACGAAAGGAGACAATCATGACAGTACAGATAAAAGTTTATTCAGATTACGTGTGCCCATTTTGTTTCATTGGAAAAGCCGCTTTTGAAGAGGCGATAAAAGGAAAGGATGTTGAAGTCGAGTGGATGCCGTTTGAATTGCGTCCAAGTCCTTCACCGCAGCTTGATCCTGTAAACGACCCTTCCAAGAAGTATATGTGGCAAACCTCGATCAGACCGATGGCGGAGAAATTGGGAGTCGATATCAAATTTCCAAACGTCTCGCCTCACCCATATACAGACTTGGCTTTTGAAGGCTTTCACTTTGCCAAAAAATACAACAAAGGACATGAGTACAATACCCGTGTATTTGCAGCATTTTTCCAAGAGGGCCAAAACATCGGGGAGATTGATATCTTGACGAAGCTGGCGGAGGAAGTTGGCTTAGACGGAGCATTATTCAAAGCTGCGCTGGAAGGAAGAACATATCACGACGTGCAGCGGCAAGCTCTGAAGCACGCCTATGAAGAAGCTGACATTACAGCCGTACCAACCTTTGTCATCGGCGACACCGTGATTCCAGGAGCAGCCGGCAAGGAAGTATTTGAAAACGCGATTTCTCAGGAACAACAGAAAACGTAACCTAAGAAAGCTCTCTAAACAAAAATCTGTTTAGAGAGTCTTTTTTAATCTTGATCCATATGAATTCCCGTATGCGCCTTCACCTGAATTTCCGCAAATGTATCTTCATTAGCCGTTTTATCAGAAGACAGAAGCGTTCCAAGCCACGCACCGAGGAAACCGAGCGGAATCGAAATGATGCCCGGATTAGACAACGGGATGAGCGGCTCGCCTACAAAAATAGCACCTCCGGCCGGGTCCCATACACTCGGGCTCATCGACACGAGGACAAGAGCACTAATCAGCCCAGTCAGGCTGCCCCATAATGCGCCTGAGGCATTGAATCTTTTCCAAAACACAGTAAACACAATCAGCGGAAGGTTTGCGCTGGCGGCAACGGCAAATGCCAATGCGACAAGAAAGGCGACATTTAAGGATTGAGCAAAAATCGCAAGAATGATAGACAGCACTGACACGGCGACAGATGCCCATCTGGCCGCTTTCATCTGTTCTTTCTCAGTTGCTTCTCCTTTTCTGATAATCTGGCTGTAGATATCATGGGCAAACGCTGAAGCGGCAGACAGCACCAAGCCTGTCACCACTGCCAAAATCGTGGCAAAGGCGATGGCTGATACAAACGCGAACAGGAAATCTCCTCCGAGTGCTTTTGCCAGAAGCGGCGCCGCCATGTTTCCTGCTGGATCGGCCGCTGTAATCGAGTCAAAACCGACAAACGCGGCTGCGCCAAATCCGAGAAATACCGTCATAATGTAAAACACACCGATGATCCACGTTGCTGAAACGACTGATGCCCGGGCAGTTTTGGCATCCTTAACTGTATAAAAGCGAATTAAGATGTGCGGAAGGCCGGCGGTCCCCAGCACAAGTGCCAAATTCAGCGACAGGGTTTCAATCGGGACCTTGTATTTGTTACCTGGATTTAAAAAATCAGCGCCAAGCGGGGTAGCGGTTTTCATTTGCTCAAACATTGTATTAAGGTTAAAACCAAATTTAGAAAAAACGATGATGGAGATGACGAGGGTGCCGGCCATCAGCAAAACGGCTTTGATAATCTGAACCCAGCTCGTCGCGATCATTCCGCCGAACACGACATAAATGGTCATGAGCACTCCGACAATCAGAACGGCCGCGGTATAATCGAGCCCAAGCAGCAGTTTAATCAGCGCCCCTGCCCCCACGAGCTGAGCGATCATATAAAAGGTAGAGATGGCGATGGTATTGAGAGCGGCGACACCGCGGATCTTCTTTTCTTTAAAACGCGCCGCAATCATGTCCGCCATCGTATACTTTCCGAGATTCCGAAGCGGCTCCGCCACGATATAGAGGACAACGAGATAAGCGACAAGAAAACCGATGCTGTAAAAAAATCCGTCGAACCCATATAACGCAATCATTCCGGCAATGCCGAGGAACGACGCGGCAGACATGTAGTCGCCGGCAATTGCCAGTCCATTCTGAACACCGGTGAGCCCGCCGCCGGCCGTATAAAACTCACTCGTCGTTTTCGTTTGTTTCGCTGCAAAATACGTAATCACAAGCGTTAGACCGACAATCGCTACAAATAACAGAAACGCTGTCAGGTTCATGTCTGTTCACCCTTCAGCTCTTCTTTTAAAGCGTTTACAAATTGGTCGTAACGAGCTGCCTTTCGGGAATACACCGTACAGAGTGTCCACGTCATAGCGAATTGAGCGATAGCAAACAGCCAAGCCCATGAAACAGCACCAACTGCCGGAGTATTCAAAAAGGTGAAATAAGACGTTAAAACAGGGAGTGAAAAATAAAAGACAAAAAAGAAAATCGCAGTTGGAACAATAAAGGCCCGTTTCTGCTTCAAAAAGGCTTGAAAAGATGGAGATCCAGCAATCTTTTGGCAATCAGCTTGCGATCTGTACATGGCTTTCCTCCTTTTATTCTGCTGAAAAAGAAGCATAAAGGTACACCAATAGGTATGTACAGAAAGTCTGATTTATTCTTCAGGATCATAAAGTGGACGAAAAAAGCAGGAAACGTGAAGATAAGAACGCGGGGGTATAAAACGGGCGAAGGTTTTCCAGCTGCTGTATATTAACAAGTTTGCTTTCAAAACCTCACCAAATGCAGCCTTGCAAAGCTGCTCTTTTTCTAAAGTCCGGTTTCATGTTCGCATCACCTCTTTATGACAATGCATGTGCCAAGAGGTGACCGCATCACCAGCTGTCTGTCATATTTTAGGCTGAAACACCGTTTGTCCTCAAAATCGGCGCAGTATATAAGCTATCGAATAGAGGAAATGGTGAAAACTCAGATCAGATGATAGAAAAGCCAGAGGTAAAAGATCCGCCTGTCCGGATTAGTCTTGGCGGACGGTTTTTTTGTGATTGGTTTTCCTCATCGCTGTTTCAGATTCTAAAAACTGCCTCACATCATGAATGCCTAACCCAATGGATCTAGCTTCTTGAATCAACAAATGCCAATCTTTGTCCAAATCTTTTTTAACTTGAGTTTTCATAGTAACCTCCAATTGTATAAAATGTTTTCCTGCAACATCCTGGCAATAAAAGGCAAGCCGGTGCGATGATGAGGCGAGTACAACAAATTTCACACATAGTTGCTCGGTGTTCACAAACTGAAGGAAAAATCACCTACCTATTCCCTAAAAAAATGACTAATATAACCAATGGACCTTATTTATAATAATAAACAATTAAATACTGACTGGATAGTATGTAAATGAAAATAAATCCTATTGCCTATTAAATATGACCCCTTAACAACCGAATAGCATACCTCTGGAAAGAAATAAATACCGCAAAAGATTGATCCGGTGTAAGATAAGGGTAATCATACCGGCTGGAGAAAAATATGAAAAAAAACAAATTTCAAATTAAAAGAGAGCAAACATTTGAAAAATTTATAGAGGCTGGCTTGAATCTATTGATTGACCGAGCGTATGACCCTGTGTCTGTGGAAGAAATCAGCAGAGCTGCCGGGTACAGTAAAGGCGCATTTTATGTTCATTTTGACAACATGGAAGACTTCCTGCAGCATATCTTCGAAAATCATCAAATGAAAAAACAGATTATCATCGGCTACCTGGATGAAATCGAGCGGACATCTGCGAAACCGCTGACGCTGCATGAGGCTGCAAAACATGCCGCAGAGCTGCTGTTTTCTTACTACAAAAATAAACCATCATGGGACATCACCTCGTTTGCAATGAATATGCCGACCTTTAAAGCTGTCCAAAAATGCAAGGCTTATGTGGGGCTATACGAATTGTGGGTGGAAGAAAATACTTCATATATTCATTGGCTGAAGGAGAGAAAGCTGGTTGACGACAGTATTGATCCTGTATATACGGCTAAAATAATATGTGCGGTGCTTGACGGAATCATCAAACAATCGCGTGTATTGGGCCATCCGGCCACATTCCGCAGCTTTTTTGACGCGCTTTCCGTTTTTGTTACTTTTAACCGCGAATACGCAAAGCTAAGAAATTTGAAAAGTTTTTCAGAAAGCGAGGAACATCAGTGAAGTATAGAGAAATGATTATGTATATCATTATGGGGGTTTTCACGACAATCGTGAATATCGCCAGCTTTTATATATTGGTAGAGATCATGAATGTGGATTATAAAGCTGCTACAGTAGCCGCTTGGATTTTGTCTGTTCTGTTTGCTTACATCACAAATAAAGTATATGTGTTTCAGCAGAAGACAGATGACCTGCAAAGCCTGCTGAAAGAGCTCACTGCCTTTTTCAGCGTTCGGGTGCTGTCTCTCGGCATAGACCTTGGCATGATGATCATCCTTGTCGGACAGTTCCATACAAATGAAACGCTGGCCAAAATACTCGACAATGCGGTGATTGTTGTCGTCAACTATGTCGCAAGCAAATGGCTCGTCTTTAAAAAGACAAAAGAAGAAGGGGTATGACAAGGGCGGCAGCATATGATCTTCCGTTTTCGTTACAGAAAGACCGGGAAACAAAAAATAAAAACCATGAAAGGTGATGCACATGCGGGAAGAATTGAAGGGGATATTTGCAAGTGTATTCGGAGAGAAAGAGGGATTACGGTTTTTTTTCGCACCGGGAAGAGTGAATCTGATTGGAGAACATACGGATTATAACGGCGGGCACGTGTTTCCGTGCGCGCTGACCATGGGTACATATGCTGCTGTTGCAGAAAGAAAAGACGGGCTGGTCAGATTGTATTCGGACAACTTTCAGGAAGCCGGCATAAAGGAATGCAATCTTGACGGCATCCGTTATCAAAAAGAAGATGACTGGGCCAATTATCCGAAAGGCGTCATATATGAATTTCAGCAAAGGGGTTATTCGATTCCGCATGGCTTTGACATCGTGTTTTCAGGGAATATTCCAAACGGGGCAGGGCTTTCATCTTCCGCTTCCATTGAGCTGCTGATGGCGGTCGTGCTCCAAAGCTATTTTCATCCTCAACTCGATGCGCTGGAGCTTGTCAAAATGGCGCAGCATGCGGAAAACACATTTATCGGTGTCAATTGCGGAATTATGGATCAATTCGCAATCGGAATGGGGAAAGAACATCATGCGATGCTTCTGAACTGCGATACGCTGGACTATGAATATAGCAAACTCGATGTCTCCGGGCTTGCGCTGGTTATTGCGAACACGAACAAAAAAAGGACATTGGCGGACTCAAGCTATAATGCGAGACGCCAAGAGTGCAGTGACGCGTTGCTGGATCTGCAAAAGGAGCTCGACATTACATCACTTGGCGACATCAAGCCTTCTGACTTCGACGCCCACTCTGGCCTGATCCAAAATGAAACGAACAGACGCCGCGCAAAGCACGCCGTATATGAAAACCACCGCGCCATCAAGACCGCCGACATGTTTAAAGAAAACAATATTCAGGAAATCGGGCGGTTAATGAAGGAATCCCACCTTTCATTGAAGGATGATTACGAGGTGACATGCCCGGAACTCGATGAGCTCGTATTTGCAGCGTGGGAGCAAGAAGGAGTGATCGGCTCAAGAATGACGGGAGCGGGTTTCGGCGGCTGCACGATCAGTATTGTAAAGGATGATTTTGTTGATGACTTTATCCAAAAGGTTGGAGACAAATATCAAGAAAAAACAGCACTCAAAGCGGATTTTTATGTCGCTGATATTGGTGAAGGAGCGAGAGAACTAAAGGGGGAGTGACACATGAGCATTTTTGAACATCTGGAACAGCTGATCGAGTATGGGCTGGAACGAAAACTGATATCGATTTGGGATCAGGAATACACGAGAAACCGACTTTATGAAGCGCTGGACATCAAACATCCCCAGCCGGTCTCAAGCACACTCATTAAGCAGAGCAAGCGTCTTCCTGACTTGCTTTCTCCCATTTACAAGTGGGCGGCAGAAACCGGCCGTATAGAAGCAAATACAGACACCTATCGAGATTTGCTCAGTGCAAAGCTGATGGGCTGTTTTGTCCCGCCTCCGTCTGAGGTCATCCGCAAGTTTGAAGAGACAAAGGCGTTATACGGACCGAAACAGGCGACAAAAGAGTTTTATCAGTATGCAGAGGATGTCTATTATATCAGGTCTGACAGAATCGCCAAAAACGTTCATTGGACGGTGCCGACCGAATATGGCGAGCTGGAAATGACAATTAACCTGTCAAAGCCTGAAAAGGACCCGAAGGCGATTGCGGCTGCCAAAGAACAGATGCAGACGGATTATCCGCCGTGTGTGCTTTGTAAGGAAAATGTCGGCTTTGAGGGAAGTGTGAACCATCCGGCCCGGCAGAATCACAGAATTATTCCTGTTATTCTCAGAGACGAGCAATGGTATTTGCAGTTCTCGCCATACGTGTATTATCCGGAGCATTGCATCGTTTTAAAGGGTGAACATGAACCGATGGAGATCAGCAAAAAGACGTTTGAAAGACTGCTTTCATTCCTCGGGCAATATCCGCATTATTTTATTGGATCAAACGCAGACCTGCCGATTGTCGGAGGCAGCATTCTAAGCCACGACCATTTTCAAGGCGGGGCGCACGATTTTCCGATGGCGCGTGCCGAAATGACGGACAGATATGAATTAAACAGTTATCCCGGCGTGTCACTGGGCTTAGTGAAATGGCCGATGTCTGTGCTCAGGCTTCAGGGAGACGATCCGCATATTGTCGCTGACGCAGCGGACCATATATTCCGTGCATGGCAGCAATATTCAGATGAAAAAGCCGGCATAGCCGCCTTCACAGGTGATACGCCACATAATACGGTCACACCGATTGCAAGACGCAGGGGAGGCTCATATGAACTCGACATCGTGCTGAGAAACAATCGGACGGATGAGGAGCATCCATTAGGAATCTTCCATCCTCATCAGGAGGTTCATCATATTAAAAAAGAAAATATCGGCCTGATTGAGGTTATGGGCTTAGCGATTTTGCCGGGCCGTTTACAGGAAGAAATGAAAGCAACGGCAGCGTCCCTGTGCTCTGCTGATCCGAAAACAGCATTAGAAGAAAATGAGCTGACGGCTAAACATAAGGATTGGGCTCTTCGTCTGATGGAAAGAAGAACCATAACAAAAGGGAATGCGGAACAGGTTATAAAAGAAGAGCTTGGCCATGTATTCGCACGCATTCTTGAACATGCCGGCGTATTTAAACAGACACCTGAAGGAAAACAGGCCTTCAACAGGTTTATCCATTGTTTAGGCGTCAAACAAGTAAAAAGCCTCAACCGTTAAGGGAGAGGCTTTTTACTATTGAAAAAAGAGCCCAAAACGTGACGCTTTGGGCTCTGTCGCTCTTACCCTCTTTTTCTTGCTAAGAGGCTTACTAGAAATACAACAATGGCTGAACCGATAATCGCCGGGATAATGGCAAATCCGGCAAGGTGCGGTCCCCATGTTCCAAGCAGCCCGTGGCCGATCCAGGCACCGATAAGACCTGCGATCATCGACCCGATAATTCCTCCGGGCATATCTCCTTTTACAAACAGGCTGCCAACCCATCCGATAATAATAGCGACGATAAGTGAAATTATGAAACTCATCATGCAACACATCCTATTTTAAATTTATTTGCTTATATCATTCCTCCTTTTTGTATAAGATAAACAATTGAATGTGCTAATAAAAAAGCGGGATCAGTTCAGAGCATATCGCCGCTCTATTGAGCCTTTTCTTTCAATATTGGTTGCGTTAAAATGGTAATCGTGTGAAAAGGTGCTAGGCAAGGAAAAATTAATTCCCTTGTAGAATGTTTAACAAAATGAAATTTTTGATTGACCTTGGTTTTTTATTGTGGTAAACCTTTATTTGTCAGTAGAATTAGTTCTTCATCATCTTTCTTTACTTATATGCGGAAATAACTAGAAACTTTTCATCTTAAGCGATAGATATGAATAAAGTTGGAGCAATTTTTGTCGATTTTATGACATTTAAGCGAAAATGGGCTGAAGTTTATAAAAAAATAAAGCTAATAAGTGAAGTTTTTGATAGCATAACAAAGTAGAGAAAAGATTTTGAGGAAGTATGCACTTCAGATTTATTACATCAATAGGAAGGATGGTGATCTTCTTGTTCAGAGCAATAAAACCGTTACTTGTATTAGCGCTGTTAACTGTGGTTTTCGTCCTTGGGGGATGCAGCAATGCCTCAGTACTAGATCCGAAAGGGCCTGTGGCTGATCAGCAAAGTGATTTAATCCTGTTATCTATCGGATTTATGCTGTTTATTGTCGGGGTCGTCTTTGTTCTATTTACCATTATTTTAGTAAAATACCGCGACCGTAAAGGCAAAGATAATGGATCTTATAACCCAGAAATTCACGGTAACACGTTCTTAGAAGTAGTCTGGACAGTGATCCCAATTTTAATCGTCATCGCACTTTCTGTGCCAACCGTACAGACGATATATTCGTTAGAAAAAGCTCCTGAAGCAACAAAGGATAAAGAGCCTCTTGTTGTTTACGCTACTTCGGTAGACTGGAAATGGGTATTCAGCTACCCTGAACAGGATATTGAAACGGTCAACTACTTAAACATTCCTGTCGACCGCCCGATCTTGTTTAAAATCTCATCTGCAGATTCAATGGCATCGCTATGGATTCCTCAGCTTGGAGGACAAAAATACGCGATGGCAGGAATGCTGATGGATCAATACTTACAGGCTGATGAAGTGGGAACTTATGAAGGCCGCAACGCGAACTTCACAGGTGAACATTTTGCCGACCAAGAGTTTGATGTGAATGCTGTAACAGAAAAAGACTTTAACAGCTGGGTGAAAAAGACTCAAAATGAGGCTCCTAAGCTGACAAAAGAGAAGTATGATCAATTGATGCTTCCTGAAAATGTGGACGAATTAACGTTCTCTTCTACTCACTTAAAATACGTTGATCACGGACAAGACGCAGAATACGCGATGGAGGCCCGCAAACGCCTTGGCTATCAAGCCGTTTCACCGCACTCTAAAACAGATCCGTTTGAAAACGTAAAGGAAAATGAATTTAAGAAGTCTGATGATACAGAAGAATGATATTGATCAGGAAAGGAGGAAGCCCGCATGAAATTTAAATGGGATGAATTTTTTGTAACAGGTGACCCATTAATTCTGGGCGCACAAGTTTCCATTGCACTATCTACCATCGCCATCATTGTTGTACTTACCTACTTCAAGAAATGGAAATGGCTCTGGTCTGAATGGATAACAACTGTTGACCACAAAAAACTCGGAATCATGTATATTATCTCTGCTGTAATTATGTTATTCCGCGGCGGTGTCGACGGTTTGATGATGCGTGCCCAGCTAGCGCTTCCGAATAACAGTTTTTTAGACTCAAACCACTATAATGAAATTTTTACGACTCACGGTACGATCATGATTATCTTCATGGCGATGCCGTTTTTAATCGGTCTTATTAACGTTGTTGTACCTCTTCAAATCGGTGCTCGCGACGTTGCATTTCCTTACTTGAACAACCTGAGCTTCTGGACGTTCTTCGTAGGGGCTATGCTTTTCAATATTTCTTTCGTTATCGGAGGTTCTCCGAACGCAGGCTGGACAAGTTATATGCCGCTTGCAAGTAACGACATGAGCCCTGGGCCGGGTGAGAACTACTACCTCCTCGGACTTCAGATTGCCGGTATCGGTACCCTGATGACAGGGATCAACTTTATGGTCACAATCTTAAAAATGAGAACAAAAGGCATGACACTGATGCGTATGCCAATGTTCACATGGACAACACTGATCACAATGGTTATTATCGTGTTTGCTTTCCCTGTGCTTACAGTAGCTTTAGCACTCTTATCATTTGATCGTTTGTTCGGCGCTCACTTTTTCACACTGGAAGCAGGCGGTATGCCGATGCTTTGGGCCAACCTGTTCTGGATTTGGGGACATCCTGAAGTATATATCGTTATTCTTCCGGCGTTCGGTATTTTCTCAGAAATTATCTCAAGCTTTGCAAGAAAACAATTGTTTGGTTACAAAGCGATGGTTGGTTCTATTATCGCCATCTCCGTATTGAGTTTCTTAGTTTGGACTCACCACTTCTTCACAATGGGGAACAGTGCGTCCGTTAACTCATTCTTCTCAATTACGACAATGGCAATCTCGATTCCGACCGGGGTTAAAATCTTTAACTGGCTCTTTACAATGTATAAAGGCCGAATCAGCTTTACAACGCCTATGCTGTGGGCGCTTGCGTTCATTCCTAACTTCGTTATCGGCGGGGTTACAGGGGTTATGCTTGCGATGGCAGCAGCGGATTATCAATACCATAATACGTACTTCCTGGTATCTCACTTCCACTACGTGCTGATCGCGGGTACTGTATTTGCTTGTTTCGCAGGATTTATTTTCTGGTATCCAAAAATGTTCGGCCACAAACTGAACGAAAAAATCGGAAAATGGTTCTTCTGGATCTTTATGATCGGGTTCAATATTTGTTTCTTCCCGCAATATTTCTTGGGGCTTCAAGGCATGCCTCGCCGTATTTACACATACGGACCGAATGACGGCTGGACAACATTGAACTTTATCTCAACAGTCGGAGCTTTCATGATGGGTGTAGGATTCTTAATCCTTTGCTATAACATCTACTACAGCTTCCGTTACTCTACTCGTGAAATCAGCGGAGATTCATGGGGTGTGGGACGTACGCTTGATTGGGCGACTTCATCTGCGATTCCGCCGCACTACAACTTTGCGGTGCTTCCTGAAGTCAAATCTCAAGATGCATTCCTGCATATGAAAGAAGAAAAAACTGAATTATACCCTGAAAGCAAATTCAAGAAAATCCATATGCCAAGCAACTCAGGCAGACCGTTCTTTATGTCTGTTGCCTTCGGTATCGCCGGCTTTGGACTTGTCTTTGAATGGTACTGGATGGGCGTAGTCGGATTGATCGGAGTCCTGCTCTGCATGGTTCTGCGTTCATTCGAATACGACAATGGCTACTACGTTAGTGTTGATGAAATAAAAGAGACGGAAAGAAAGATTTCCGAATAAGGAGGCGTGAGTTATGGAACATGCAGAACACGGCAATTCTAACGCGCCTATGGAATATCAATCTGAAACCGGCAGACTTAATATTCTCGGGTTTTGGATCTTTTTAGGGGCAGAAATTGTGTTGTTCTCAACACTATTTGCAACCTTCTTCGTTCTTCAAAACAGAACAGCAGGAGGTGTCTTACCGGACGAACTGTTTGAAGTGAATCTGGTAATGATTATGACGTTCTTGCTGCTTATCAGCAGCTTTACCTGCGGGATCGCTGTTCATGAAATGCGCCGCGGAAGTTTAAAAGGCGTAGTCATTTGGACAATTATTACTCTTCTTCTCGGCGCCGGCTTCGTCGGTTGTGAGATCAACGAGTTTGTCCACTATGTACATGAAGGAGCATCTCTCGGTACAAGTGCGTTCTGGTCTGGATTCTTTGTTTTACTTGGAACTCACGGAACTCACGTAACAATCGGTATTTTCTGGATTACAGGAATTCTGATTCAGTTGAAGAAACGCGGCTTAACTCCGCAAACTTCATCTAAAATCTTTATCTCAAGCTTGTACTGGCACTTCTTAGATGTTGTATGGATTTTCATCTTTACAGGTGTCTATCTCATGGGATTGGGGGGTCTGTAAAATGGCAAACAAATCTGCTGAACACAGTCACTTTCCATGGAAGCACATTGTAGGTTTTGCACTGTCTATTGTTTTGACCCTGCTGGCTCTATGGGTTGCAGTGTATACTGACCTGAGCTCATCAGCAAAACTTTGGATCATTTTCGGCTTCGCCTTCATTCAGGCGGCGCTCCAGCTTCTCATGTTCATGCACATGACAGAGAGCGAAAATGGCGGTATCCAAGTCGGAAACACGCTGTTCGGATTCTTCGGTGCGATCGTTATCGTGCTTGGATCCATCTGGATTTTCGCGGCCCACTATCATCACGGTGACCATATGGACGGAAATCCTCCTGGAGGCGCTGAACACTCAGAGCACTCAGGCCACAACAAATAAGCAAAAACCCTCTTCGTCAGAAGAGGGTTTTTTTGCTGTTTCAGCTGCTGCTTCGCTTTCTGCGAAGATAAGGAAGGCCATAAATGATAAAAGCTGCGATATGAGCGACAATGACGTTGACGGCAAACAGGATAATCATGAGAGTGTGTCCGAGTGGAGAAAGGCTTTCTGTTGCGTAAAAGAAGAAGAATACCCACATTAAAATAATTGGCGGAATAGCAGAGAGTGCGACTTTTTTGTTATCGAGCCAAATAAAGAGGGGAGTAGCGCTGGCAACCAATAAATAAGCAAAAAACATGTCCATCATACCCGTCTCCTTTCATTTTGTGACAGCGTTTACAAAAATGAAGTAGAGGAAATGAATTGTGTCTGTTTTGTGGTTGTTTTGTGAACATTTTGTTACAATTATTATACCATGTTTTCCAGAAATTGATACAGGTATTTGCAGAAATGGTCTGGCACTATTGCCTTATTTTTTATCGCCAATCCGCTAGGAGAATGTATGGAAACCGTGAATGGAACAGTTTGTTTACTTAGGCATTGGTTTTCTGGGAACTTGATGTACGATAGGAACATTCAATAAATCTTTGAGCAAATCAACTTATTTAATAAGAGGCTGCATTCATAACCCTTGAGAAATAGGGTTTTTTTCATATGAAAAGTTTTGTGTCAATCGAAACATTTCGGTTTATGATACGTCATATTTCGTGTAGCTGAAAAAGCGCCGCTAATGCGTGCAAAAAACAAAAAAGGAAACGAGCTTCACGTGTCATCTTGAACGTGGTTCATGTATAATAAACATTAGTGATTTTCCGATGAAAATGTAAGGCGGGATAGAATGAGTCGATATAAGAAACAGCAAAGCCCCTTTTATCAGGGGGATTTGATTTTTATATTAGGTGTGTTTTTTATCATAAGCGTAGTATCAATTTATGCTGCCGGTCAGTTTGGGCAGTATGGAGACGGTGCTTGGAAGAAACAAATCGTCTATTATGTATTGGGCATTGTTGCAATAACAGCACTACTTTATTTCGATTTAGAGCAGCTAGAAAAACTTAGTTTATATGTGTTTATATTTGGAATCTTATTGCTGTTGATATTAAGGATTAGTCCTGAGTCTATCGCCCCTGTGAAAAATGGTGCAAAGAGCTGGTTCCAATTTGGACCTGTTACGTTGCAGCCTTCTGAATTTATGAAGATAGGGCTCATGATGATGGTGGCCTCGGTTATATCTAAGGCGAATCCTAAAAAAGTTCGTTCACTTAGAGATGATGTCTATCTTTTGTTGAAGATAGCAGGCGTTGCAGTAGTGCCAATCGGACTTATCCTTCTGCAGGATGCTGGTACAGCTGGGATCTGTATGTTCATTGTGATTGTCATGGTCTTTATGTCAGGAGTAAACTGGAAGCTAATCGCGATCATTGGCGGTTCAGGTATCTTACTTATTTCTCTTGCGTTGTTAGTCATGATTAATTTTCCAGATGTCGCTAAGTCAGTGGGGATTCAAGAGTATCAAATTAACAGGGTTACATCTTGGGTTTCTGATTCAAATGGAACAACTCAGGAAGATGCAAATAGCGGCTGGCAGGTTGATCAGGCCGTCATGGCTATCGGCTCAGGCGGTATTATCGGAAATGGTGTTCATAACTTGAAGGTTTACGTACCAGAGGGACAAACTGACTTTATTTTTGCTATTTTAGGAGAAAGCTTCGGATTTTTAGGCTGTGCCATTGTTGTTATCATGTTCTTCTTCTTAATCTATAGACTTGTTGTTTTGATTGACAAGATCCATCCATTCAACCGTTTTGCTTCTTTCTTTTGCGTAGGTTATACGGCGTTAATTGTTATCCACACATTCCAGAATATCGGGATGAATATCGGTATTATGCCTGTTACCGGGATTCCGCTGCTGTTTGTCAGCTATGGGGGTAGCTCGACGCTTGCCACGTTAATCGGTTTCGGTATTGTGTATAATGCGAGTGTTCAGTTGACGAGATACAGAAGTTATTTGTTTAATTCATAAAATGCAGACAGCCTCTAAAGGGCTGTCTTTTTTTGTTTCAGAGCATTTCACTTTTGACTTCACTTTTTTTGGGATATGATAAACAGATAAGGAGGTCCTTGTGATGAACAACACAATTGAAACCATTTTAAACCATCGGTCGATCCGATCTTTTACTGATCAGCTTCTGACAGCTGAGGAAATTGATACATTAGTGAAAAGCGCGCAGGCTGCGCCTACGTCCAGCTATGTGCAGGCTTATTCGATTATCGGTGTTTCCGATCCGGAGAAAAAGCGTGAACTGTCTGTGCTTGCGGGGAATCAGCCTTATGTAGAAAATAACGGGCACTTTTTTGTTTTTTGTGCGGACTTGTACCGACATCAAAAACTGGCTGAAGAAAAAGGCGAACATATTTCTGAGCTGCTGGAAAATACGGAAATGTTTATGGTCAGTTTAATTGATGCTGCGCTTGCGGCTCAAAATATGAGCATCGCCGCAGAATCAATGGGGCTTGGCATATGTTATATCGGAGGCATTCGGAATGAACTGGACAAGGTGACAGAGGTGCTGCAAACGCCTGACCATGTGCTCCCGCTTTTTGGCCTGGCTGTAGGACATCCTGCCAACCTATCCGGTAAAAAACCGAGATTGCCGAAGCAGGCTGTATATCATGAAAATACCTATAACGTGAATGAAGAGGATTTTCGTAAACATATGAGTGCATATGACAAAACCATTTCTGATTATTATAGAGAAAGAACAAACGGTCAGCGAGTGGAAACGTGGTCTGATCAAATTCTGAACTTTATGAAGCAGAAACCGCGTACGTACTTAAATGAATATGTGAAAGAAAAAGGCTTTAATAAGAACTAAATGTGAAACCTCTCCGCTGGCGGAGAGGTTTTTATGTTTCACGTGTAACATATTCCGACAAATAGAGACAAGATGACCAAATAAATGACGATTGATCGGGGGACACTGATGAACAGTGTGAGCGGCTTAGAAGAAAAAATAATGGATCAGTGATACGATGAGGACGAGGTGGTAGGGATGTTATCATTAAGTATATTAGATCAATCTCCGGTGTCCGAGGGAAGCTCTGCAGAAACGGCATTACGGGAAACTGTTGAGCTTGCCCAGGCGGCTGAGGATCTTGGGTATAAGAGATTTTGGGTTTCAGAGCATCACTTTTCAAAGCGTCTGGCAGGGTCCAGTCCAGAGGTGCTGATCAGCCACATTGCGGCGAAAACGAACCGGATCAGGGTGGGATCAGGAGGTGTCATGCTGCCGCACTACAGTGCCTATAAAGTAGCGGAGAATTTTCGTGTGCTGGAAGGTTTGACTCCGGGAAGAATTGATCTCGGCCTAGGCAGAGCGCCGGGAGGAATGCCGATTGCATCTTGGGCGCTGAATGACGGCGGGAAACGCAATGCCGATCAGTACCCGCAGCAAATCAAGGAGCTGACGATGTATTTGCATGATTTGGCGGATGACAGTCACCGGTTTCCTAATTTAACGGCTGCGCCGCATATTTCAACTGCGCCTGATGTGTGGCTGCTCGGTTCATCTGGAGAAAGCGCGCTGCTCGCCGCTGAATCGGGTGCCGGCTATATGTTTGCCCATTTTATCAATGGCGAGGGCGGGGAGGATACGGTCAGACAATATATGAGACGATTTAAGCCGTCTGTGTTAGGAGAAACACCTCGGGCGGCAGTTGCTGTTTTTGTTCTATGTGCGGATACAGAAGAGAAAGCGGAGCAGCTGGGGGCAGTGCTTGATTTTACTCTCTTGGCGGGTGAGCAGGGCATACCTTTAGAAGGCGTTCCTGATTATGAAGCTGTCCGGCAAAATACGTACTCTCCTTATGAACAAAGACGAATTGCTGATAACAGAAACCGAATGATTGTCGGTACGAAAAAACAGGTCAAGGAACAGCTGATGTCCTTGAGTAAGGCTTATGGTACAGAGGAAATCATGGCGGTGACCATTACGAACCGATTTGAGGATAAACTTCATTCTTATCGCCTTTTACAGGAGGCGTTTGCTGAGGCATGAAGCCGCTAAAGCCTGTATGAAAAAAGCCCCGCCGATGTTTCTCGGCAGGGCTGCTTTTTATTCAACAGTAAACGGCTCTTCGGTCAGAACTTGGCTTGATTTTCCTTTGTTGGCTGCATAGGCGAGCATATAATATTCACCGGCTGGGAGCTTTGTGCCCCCATTGATCGTGCCGTCCCAGTCGAAGTACTGATAGCCTTTATCTTGATGTTTATAAATACCTGCTTGGCCTGCAAAGTCAAGGTTGCTGTCATAGACGAGAAATGCTAGCTCTTCCGCTCCCGCAGGAAGGTAGGTTTCAATTTCATAGGTGCCTTGTTCAGAGCCCTCATTAACTGAGACAGACGTTACCCTCGGATAATCCGGCTCTTTTACGATCAGCAATGTAGGAACCTTGGCGACGGTTTTTCCGCCTTCTCTAACGATGACTGTTCCTTCATAGGTGCCTGCTTTTGTTTTCTTTGTGTCGACCTTTACTTTTGCAGTGGCTTTTCCGGTTTTATGAGCCGGAATCACAACACGGCTTGTGCCGGATGTGGAAATGCCGCTTCCGTTAAATGAGTATTCTAGCGTGTATGATTTTCTAATGGAAGATTGGTTTTCAATTGTAAAGGTTTCTTTTTTCGTTTCGGTTCCTTTTTCCTTCAAAAATGTGCCGTACGAGTAGCTTCCCGGTGTGACGAACGAGTCGGCTTTGATCGCGTTCATAATTCTTGCGCTGCCTGCGCCTTGAGCGTTATGCGGATATACTTCTCCGTCGCCATCCTTTAATGTGACGGCGGTATTCATGATGGCAGCCTTGATCTGTTCAACGCTCCATTTCGGTTTAGCTTGTTTGATAACGGCAACCGCTCCGGCAATATGAGGTGATGCCATGCTTGTTCCTTGTTTTGACCCGTAGCCATATGGATTGTCAGAATCATGTGTCGGAATGGTGCTGACGATATTGACGCCTGGCGCGGAAATATCCGGCTTAATCATCCACGTGTCCATAACAGGGCCGCGGGATGAGAAATCGGCAACCTGTTCACCGAGCGCTTTTGAGACCGTCAACTTGAATGTTGCTTTTGTCTCGCCTGCTTTCATGGCGCTGATGAGTTTTTCGCCGTCTTCTAATGAAAGCTTAATCGTTGGTACTGACATGCCTGGCACATTGGCTTCAACTTCTCCGGACAGGTTGTTATACACAACCATGCCGATGGCGCCTGCTTTTTTTGCGTTATCTGCTTTATCCACAAAAGCAATGCTGCCCCGTTTGACGAGTGCCACTTTGCCTTTCAGATCTTTTCCTTCAAAGTCCTTTTCTTCGCCGAGGCCAGCGTCGACAAGCTCAACCTCTTTATTGTGAAGCGCCTTTACGTCCTCTTCTTTGTCATAGCCCATGACTTTTGCTGAAGAGTAAGAGCCGAATGAGACGGCGTATTCATTGAGCGGGAGCTGCGTTGCGCCGACAGAAATCGCTTCTCTGGATGTGCCTGGCGATCCCACTGTCCAGCCGTTTGGTCCGCTGTTGCCATTTGATGTAACGGCGACAACGCCTTCTGACATGGCCCAGTCAAGCGCTGTGCTCGTCGCCCAATCCGGGTTGTTTAACGAGTTTCCGAGAGACAGGTTCATCACATCTGCTCCGTCCTGAACTGCACGTTCTACACCGGCGATGACGTTTTCTGTTGTGCCGCTTCCTCCCGGTCCGAGAACGCGGTAAGCGAGAAGTGTTGCATCAGGCGCTACGCCTTTAATCGTACCGTTTGCAGCGACAGTTCCGGCCACGTGTGTTCCATGGTCAGTGGCTCCGCCTCTTGGATCGCCTGTCGGTGTTTCTTTCGGATCGTAATCATTGTCTACAAAATCGTATCCTTTATATTGTCCGAAGTTTTTCTTCAGATCAGGGTGATTGTACTCAACCCCTGTATCAATAACAGCCACTTTGACGCCTTTCCCTGTGTAGCCTAAATCCCATGCATCATTTGCTCCGATATATGGCGCGCTGTCATCCATTTGCGGAGAGACAGCGTCCTCGGAGATGGTGATGTCTTTCTCCTTGATATTGTCTGTTTTGTAAGTGACGTTCGGGTACACAGCTTTAACGTCATCTACTGCTAGAAGTTTTGGAATTTCATTAGCTGGAAGCTTCATAGAAAATCCGGAGAATACCTGCTCATATTCTCGTTTTACTTTTCCGTTTTTCACCGCTTTCACGGCTTTATTTTTTGCTTTTGAGCGGGCGTTTTTGAGCTTGCTTTTCGTTTGGTTTACTCCCGCTTCTTTCGCCTCTGCTAAGGATTTTTCTTTTAATTCCACAATCACCGTTGTTTGTTTTCTTGTTGTCATGTCAATATCACCGAATACCTCGGCCTTTTCCAGATCCGCCGATCCTTTTGAAGAAACCGGTGCTGCCTGTACACCTGTAATGCCTGTGGATAACGTAAAGAATAAAACCAAACCTAGAAGCAGAAAACGAATAATCCCGTTTTTCAATGTGTTTCCCCCTTTGTGTTTAGAAAAAGTGTTAAATATCTAGTATATATTTCTTGAAAATTCAAAAAAATCCTTGTGTCATTTGGACCATTTATTGGATTTTGATTGTGTATAAGGAAGGAGTTATACACAGAACCCTGTGTATAAGTGAATAAAGCTGTGTATATATATAGTTGGGAATATATGTTCTTATACAAAATATAGATGGGGTTTGTGGACATGTGGATATCTCTTGTGATTAAGTTGTTCTTATCTTTGGGATAACTTGTGTATAAACTTTTTAAAGCGGTTCTCCAATTTTCATTTCATTTCTTTCAGCTTTCAACAAAACTTCTTAAAACTAGTTTGTTTTTTCACTCATATTGTGACAAAGAATTCTCTTTCCACGGTCTATCATAGAGTCATGAGTTTTGCTAGAGCTGCTAGTTTGCGAGAAAAGAAATCGGCCGTCTTTTCCTGTGAGCTGCGGCTGAAAAAACGGGCTGCTAAAAAGGCTGCCTGCCAAAAAGAAGCGGAGGGATGTTTTTCTATGAAACGTTTGCTTGTATCTTTACGGGTGTGGATGGTCTTTTTGATGAACTGGGTGGCGCCGGACCGAAAACATGCGGCTGCCGCTATTTATTCGGCTCAGCGTACATATCAAAGAAAAGCGGCGGTGCAAGCCGCAGGACTGGTTTCGTTTTATGAATGGCGGATGGCTGTGAATGACGAAGAAAAACAGAAAGCGAAAGCCGCCGCTCTCTATAAAAGAAGATGTCTGCAAGCCTTCAAGGAATCGCCAAAGCAGGAGAGGGCCGGCCCGCATCTTTACATGGCGGTCAAAAGGAGGTAAAATCCCAGTCATAAAAGCTAATTGGCGGGAGAGAGAGCCTCTTGAAAATCTATAAGGTATTAAACAACAATGCGGCTTTAATCAAAGAGGATGATCAGGAAAAAATCGTTATGGGTCCGGGCATCGCTTTTCAAAAAAAGAAAAATGATCTCATCCCTATGAATAAAGTAGAAAAGATTTTTGTCGTGCACGACGAGAATGAAAAATTTAAACAAATCCTGCAAACACTGCCTGAGGAGCATATTGACATAGCTGAGGAAATCATCAGCTATGCGGAAGGGGAGCTCGCGGCGCCGCTGAGCGACCATGTTCATATCGCGCTTTCTGACCATTTGTCCTTTGCGATCGAAAGGATTCAAAATGGGCTGCTTGTGCAAAATAAATTATTGCATGAGATAAAGGCGCTCTATAAAAAAGAATACGAGATCGGCCTGTGGGCGATCGGACATGTAAAAGAGACATTGGGCGTGTCTCTGCCTGAAGATGAAGCGGGTTATATTGCCCTTCACATCCATACGGCAAAGATGGATGCAGAGAGTATGTATTCAGCGCTGAAGCATACGACGATGATAAAAGAAATGATAGAGAAAATAGAAAACTACTTTAATCGAAAGGTGGATGAAAACAGCATTTCCTATCAACGCCTTGTCACGCATTTGCGATACGCGGTCAGCCGGTTGGAATCAAATGAAGCGTTTCATGCCATGGACGAAGAGATGCTTTATTTCATCCAAAAAAAGTATTCATTTGCCTATCAATGTGCGCTGGAGCTGGCGGAGTTTCTGAAAAATGAATATCAATTACATTTGCCGGAGTCCGAGGCCGGCTATATCACGCTGCATGTCCAGCGTCTTCAAGATCTCTCGGAATAACCGCTTTGACTTGCAGGGAGTGATCTCTGGAAGTTTTTTTATTGATCGGCATTCAGCATGTGATACATCCAGCCCATCATCACAATTCCTGCGGCCAGATTGCCGAGTGTAACAGGAATTAAGTTTCTGGCTGCTCCCGCCAGTGTGACTGTATCAGGGTGATCGATCAAAAGTGAGATCGCAAATGTGCACATATTGGCAATGCTGTGTTCAAAACCGGAAATAAAAAAGCAGAAAACGAAAAGCATCATGGCAAACAGCTTTGCCCCTTCTCCTTTGAGAGACATCGGAATGAAAAAAGCGAGACATACAAGCCAATTGCACAGCATTCCTCGGAAAAACAGCTCTGAGGCAGGCGGCTCTATCTTGTGCTCTGCCAGATGAATCAAAAAGGAATGGGATGCCCCCTCGAAGAGCCCGGTTGCGCTGATAAGTATCGCAAACAAAACGGCTCCGATCAAATTGCCGGTATAGCTGAAAAACCACAGGTACAGGGTGTCTCGCCAGCTGATTTTTTTCCGGAGTGCGGTATAAGTAAAATAAAAGGTGTTGCCGGTGAATAAATCCCCGCCTCCGTAGGCAATTAATACAATAGCAGCTCCAAATGTCACAGCGGCAGCCGGAAAGGCAAACGGTGAGTCAGCAATAGAGAAATAGCTGCCTGTTTTGCTTGCGGCTGTAATGCCAAAACCGATAAACATGCTGGCCAAAATGGATCTGAGCAAATAACGGATTTTGCTTGAAACGAATATGTTTTGTTTTCTTAAAGCATACTGTTCAACCTTTTGCAATGCTTGAGTTTCCATTGTCTTTTCCTGCTTTCTTTGATAGATGAGCATAGTATAGCACGATATTGTGAAGTATTTCACAATTAATATTTACGACTTTTTGTCTAAATGTTTTACATCACTTTTTATCTAAAAAAACAGTTGACGAAAACGCTGTCATCAATTATGATGAAAGCGTATTCTTTATTTGAATAAGCGGGATTGTGACTGGTAAAGCAGGCAAGACCTAAAATTTGCGTAAATGAAAAAGGATCGCTGTGTCCTTTATTCGTTGGCGAATTTTAGGTCTTTTTTGTTTATAAAAGGGGGAGAAGAAGATGGATTACAAAGAGACTGCAAAACGCCTCATTGAGCTTCTCGGGGGACAAGAAAACATTATCAGCGCGGCTCATTGTGCGACAAGACTGCGTTTGGTGATCAGGGATGAATCAAAGATTGACCAATCGCAAGTGGAAGAGCTTGAAGGCGTCAAAGGCGCTTTCAGCAGTTCAGGCCAATACCAGATTATTTTTGGAACAGGCCTTGTCAATAAAGTGTATGACGCTTTTTCTAAGGAAGCCGATGTAGAGCGTGAAGAACATGTGAATCACCAGGATGCTGCTAAAGAGAAACTGAACCCTGCGGCGAGATTTGCGAAAACGCTTTCGAATATTTTTGTTCCGATCATTCCAGCCATCGTAGCCAGCGGCCTGTTAATGGGGTTATTGGGAATGATCAATGCCTTTCATTGGATGAGTAAGGACTCTGCGCTGCTGCAGCTCCTCGATATGTTTTCAAGCGCGGCATTTATCTTCCTGCCGATTTTGATCGGGGTCAGCGCTTCAAAAGAGTTTGGAAGCAATCCGTATTTAGGAGCGGTCATCGGGGGAATCATGATACACCCCACTCTTTTGAATCCATGGGGTCTGGCGGAAGCATCACCTGATTATATGCATCTTTTCGGGTTTGATATCGCGCTTCTCGGATATCAGGGAACTGTCATCCCTGTTCTGCTGGCAGTTTACGTCATGAGCAAGGTAGAGAAATGGACAAGAAAAGTGGTTCCGCATGCGGTCGATTTGCTTGTTACGCCTTTTGTTACTGTCATTGTCACCGGGTTTGTCGCATTTATTGCCATCGGTCCTCTAGGAAGAGCGCTTGGCTCCGGTATTACTGTTGCTTTAACATATGTGTATGATCATGCCGGTTTTGTCGCAGGCCTTCTTTTCGGCGGCACCTATTCACTGATCGTCCTGACAGGTGTTCATCACAGCTTCCATGCGATTGAGGCGGGGCTTATTTCAGATCTTGGCAGGAACTATTTATTGCCGATTTGGTCTATGGCGAATGTCGCCCAAGGCGGGGCAGGCCTTGCCGTCTTCTTTTTAGCGAAAAAGGCAAAAACGAAGGAAATCGCTCTTCCGGCGGCATTTTCCGCTTTTCTAGGCATTACAGAGCCTGTCATTTTCGGAGTGAACCTTCGATACCGGAAGCCGTTTATCGCCGCCATGATCGGGGGCGCGTTGGGCGGCGCGTATGTCGTATTTACACATGTTGCTGCAAACGCTTACGGGTTAACAGGCATTCCGATGATTGCCATTGCAGCACCGTTTGGCTTTGGAAATCTAGTAAACTATATGATAGGAATGGTTATTGCAGCAGTATCAGCATTCATTGCGGCGTTTGTCATGAAAATTAACGAAGATGAGGAGAGAAAAAAATGACAGCACATGATCAGAAGCTGCGTCGCCGGGCTTATGAAGAAATTGAGAAAAAAGAACATATTGCTGACAGCGATCCGCACCGCCAGCACTTTCACATCATGCCTCCGGTTGGTTTGCTGAATGATCCAAATGGCGTGGTGTATTGGAAAGGAGTCTATCATTTGTTTTTTCAGTGGCAGCCGTTTCAGACGGGGCATGGCGCAAAGTTTTGGGGGCATTATACGACACGCGATCTTGTGAATTGGAAGCGGGAAGAGATTGCGCTGGCTCCGAGTGATTGGTTTGATAAAAACGGCTGCTACTCGGGCAGCGCTGTTGTCAAGGATGACCGGCTCTATCTGTTTTACACAGGAAATGTCAGGGATCAGGATGGGAATCGGGAAACGTATCAGTGCCTTGCTGTATCGGATGATGGCCTGACCTTTGAGAAAAAAGGTGTTGTCGCCCGCCTTCCGGAAGGCTATACAGCTCATTTTCGCGATCCGAAGGTGTGGGAGCATGAAGGAAAATGGTATATGGTAATCGGTGCACAAACGGAGAACATGAAAGGCCAAGCTGTTTTGTTTACTTCCGATAACCTGATAGAATGGGCGTTTCTCGGCCCGATAACAGGTGCCGGCCTCAACGGACTGAACGGTTTCGGGTATATGTGGGAGTGCCCTGACCTGTTTTCTCTTCAAGGCTCCGAAGTGCTGATTGTCTCGCCCCAAGGACTTGAAGCTGATGGCTATCATTATCAAAATGTGTATCAATCTGGATATTTTGTAGGCCGGCTCGATTATGAAAAAATGGGGCTGATGCATGCTGCGTTTACGGAGCTTGATCAAGGCTTTGATTTTTACGCGCCGCAAACACTTGAAGACGATCAGGGACGCCGGATACTGTTTGCGTGGATGGCTGTACCTGATCAGGATGAGAAGGATCATCCGACGAAAGATTATCACTGGATTCACTGCATGACGCTGCCGAGACAGCTGACGCTATCAGGGGAGAAGCTGATTCAGCAGCCGCTTCCCGAGCTGAAAGCGATGCGGAAAAATGGGCAGGAAGTTCAAATCAACATGTATGGATCGTCTGGTACGCTGCCAGTCGAAAATCCTGAAAGAGCTGAGATTTTGATTGAAGACATTAATACGGAGTCTGGTTTTGAAATCGATATCCGAGCCACTGCCACATTCTCTTTCCAGAAGGAAGAAGGGCTTATCACGCTAACGCGCACAAGCTTTGACGGTACAAGAACAGAAGCGAGACATTGCCGAATCAGCAATCTGCACACAGTGCACATGTTTATCGACGCGTCATCTGTGGAAGTCTTTATCAATCATGGGGAAGAGGTATTCAGTGCGAGATATTTTCCTTTCCCGGGAAATGATGAAGTGACAGCGAGATCAAATGGAAAATCTGAAATGAAAGTCGGAATTTGGACACTTATGTAGAAAATCCTCCTATTTTCTTATGTGAAATCTGTGCCATCTGTGCTATTCTTCAACGATAACCTACTATTTTTTTTCTGTAAAAGGAGTTGTTTTCTTGAATATACATGAACAGAAGATAACACCGGAATGTTTAGAAAAGGCTGCGGATCATGTTGAGGATAAGCGGGAAGAATATAAGGATGTGCTTCTTCAGCTGAAAAAAATGCTTCGGGGAACATCGCCGCATAGTGAAGCGGCAGAAACCCTTTCACGGGCATATGAACAAATGAAGGAATATGCACTTTTTGTTCAGTCGATAGAAACATTTTTGAGATCATCTGCGAACAATTTAAAAACCAAATAAACAGGCTGCCGATGTGATCGGCAGTTTTTTCTGTTGCAAAAGAGGACTACTTTCAAGTATGGAAGAGGCAGATGAAACGCACAAAGACTCTTGTGATATAGACATTTTTGAGGCGGACGGTTACGAAGATGTGAAATGGAATGCGACAGAGCGTCCCAATATGTAAGATTGAACATAAAAACAGGCTGCCTCTTTATAAGGCAGCCTGTTACGCTTATGATTGCTTATTCAGGCGCAAAGCAGAATGCTTCGTAGGTCCGACATACTGATTCAGCGGGAAGGATTCTTTAATCGCAGCTGTAATAAATTCTTTCGCCGCGTAAATCGCTTCTTTGACTTCCGCACCTTTTGCGAGTTCTGCTGTCACCGCTGCGGAGAACGTACAGCCGGCGCCATGTGTATAAGGCGTATCAATCATTTCGCTTTCAAGGACTTCCGCTGTTTCTCCGTCATACAGAACGTCTACAGCTTTTTCGTGCTTCAGCTTGCCTCCGCCTGTAATCACAACATATTGAGCACCGAGGGCGTGGATTTTTTTCGCCGCTTCTTTCATGTCTTCAATCGTTTTTAATTCGCCCATGCCGCTGAGCTGGCTGGCTTCGAACAGATTTGGCGTAATCACGGTAGCGAGCGGTGCCAATTGTTCACGCAGGGCTTGCGCGTGCTCTGGATAAAGGACCTCATTTGCCCCTTTGCAAACCATAACCGGATCAATCACGACGTTTTGCAGTTGTTTTTCCTTGATCGTTTTCGCCGCAAGCTCAATAATTTCAACGGTTGGCAGCATTCCTGTTTTCATGGCGTCCACACCGATGCCGTCTACAATCGTTGCGAGCTGGGCGCGAATCGTGTCAGGATCGATCGGAAAGACTTGATGGTCCCAGCTGTTGTTTGGGTCCATCGCGACGATCACCGTTAAGGCCGTCATCCCGTATACGTTTTTTTCTTGAAATGTTTTTAAATCAGCTTGAATTCCCGCGCCGCCGCTGGAATCGGAGCCGGCAATCGTGAGTGCTTTATGCATAGACATGTGTTGAACCTCCATCAATGTTTTATATCTCATTATAGTTAGATTTTCTGCTTATCACAATATGAAAGGTTTATAGGAATCAATTGACAGTATCAGGGTGATTTCGTAAAATGCTACATAAGAAAACTAGGTAGGGGTTTTGTCATGTTAAATCGTGAACTGATTAAAGGCAGCACTGTGATATTGGTATTAACGCTCCTGAGTGAGAGGCCGATGTATGGCTATGAGCTTGTAAAAGAGATGGGAAGCCGCAGCGATCATGAACTGCAAATGAAAGAGGGAACATTGTATCCTTCCCTTCATAAACTTGAACGGCAAGGATATATTTCTTCCTATTGGGAGAAGCAGGAGAAAGGCCCGGATCGTAAGTATTATCGGATTACAGAAGACGGCAGAGAGATCCTGGCAGAGCGCACAAAGGAATGGAGCATGTTTTCAGCCATGATGGACCGAATGCTGAAGCGGGGCGGACAGAATGGATAAAGAGACTTATTTATATAAAGTGAAAAACGGGCTTAAAGGGGTTTCTGATTGTGAAGCGATGATCGAAGAGATCGAAAACCATATTGAACACCACTTGTTTCACTTCATTCAAGAGGGAAAGAGTGAGGCGGAAGCCATGGAATGTTTGCTTCGGGATTTTGGCACACCGGATGAGATTGTATCTTCCTTTCAGAAAGAACAGCCTGTATCCGCCCGTACGTTTTTATTATTCCATCTTTTCTGCAATAGTGCTTTATTTGCAGCAGGTATTATCATTACGGTATTGCATGCATGGTTAGAATCTCCCTTTGTTCATGCAGTGTGGAAAGGCATTTCTGTTTCTGTGTGGCTGATTTTAGCTGCTTATATTCTCTATTGGGTGCTGATTGGGTACCAAGGCGTCAGGGAGTTCGGGCAACGCGGTGAACGGCTTGTTTTACATACGATTCTTATTTCCATGGTGCCGAACGTTATTTTTATGTTTGTTTTTCTGTTTGATCTCGTTCCTGCTGCGCTGTTTCAATCTTTGCTGACACCTTGGTTTATAGGGGCGTGTGCTTGTGCTACGCTGTTATTTCCGGCGTGCGGACGAATAGGCTGTCATTTTGGCAGGTGCCAGCTTGCCTGATTTTTTAGGTATATACATAGAAATTCTATGTAATAAGGGGGATTGTCATGAGACTCGGCTCTTGTTTATATGGCTTTGTTATTCATGTGGCTGTATTTTTGTTTGTGGGTGCCTCCATGCTTTTGGTTATGGCTGTGTCCGTACCGCTTGTTTTTTTGCTCGATAGGCTGCCAGATGTTGTTTTTACTGCTGGTGCAATCATTTTTCTATTATTCTTCTATTCTATAGGCTGGTTTTGGGCACTCAGGCTTGCTTGCCACCAACGCATGCGTCTGTTTGATGTTCAATTGGGGTCCTTTGTTCTGCTGGCCTTGCTGATTGGTTTGTTCTTATCAGATGGAACGAGTGTTTCTGAAATTGTGAGGGATTGGGACGATGCAGGCTGTGCTTTTGTTCCGCCGGCATTCACTTTTTTGTGCCTTTCTTACGCATTGGTGCTGCTGCCGGTCTATCAATCGAAGCTGTGGCATCTCGTCCTGCCGAATGGCGTCCGCCTGAAAGATGTCGTTCGTGTATGCGCAGATCTGATGCTGATTATGGTGCTTCTGGTAGGCGTCACATTGCTGTTTCTGTAGTTTCCATTTCACAGTTCGGTAGGATCTTCCCACTGATCTCCCGTCCAATATATGTTTTAATAGTACATGACTATGAAAATGAGAAGGAGAGCATCATGAAGATTTCTATCGTAATTGTGACCTATAATCGGATTCCGGCTTTGTGCGAGCTGCTGGAGTCGATTTCGCAGCAGACTATGAAGCCGTATGAAGTCATTATTGTCAATGATGCCGGGGAATCGGTTGAGCGGGCCAAAGCACTGTATCCGGATCTGCCGATTGTTGTGATTGATTTAGAGAAGAACTCAGGCCATGTGGCCGCGAGAAATGCGGGTGTCAAAGAGGTGTCAGGCGACTGTATCATGCTTTGTGATGATGATGATTTCTTCACGCCGGGCCATCTGGAAAGAATGGCGAAGGAAATGGAAACGGCAGATTTCGTTCATTCTGATGCCGAAATTGTTTCGTTTGAAGAGAAAAACGGAACAAGATATCCAGTGTCACGGAAATTGTTTGCTTATACCGCTGACTATGAGGATATGAGAGTGTTCTCGACCTACGTGCCATCGGGCAGCATGTACAGACGTTTCCTGCACGATGAGATCGGGTATTTCGATGCTGATGTGCATAATTATTGGGACTGGGATTTTTACTTGCGTGCAGCGAAGGATTACCGGGTCAAGCGTGTGCCTTGTGCCAGTGTGATATATGCATTCAGTGACGCGGGAGACAATCAGTCCGCAGACCTTGGCGCCAAGCGGAAGCAATATTTGGATCGTTTAAGCGAGAAGCACGGACTAGGGGAACTGCCGACGAAAAACTTTGCCGTCCTGCTTGAAGAGCCTGACATGAAGAGGCGGGAAGCACAAAGTGAGATTGTTTGGGATGGCAAACCTGTCTATTCCAGACTTCATCGTTCGTAAGGAGGTTTGCATCTTGAAACAGCTTTTACAGGACAGCTGGTGGGAACAGCTGAAGGAAGAGTTTGAAAAACCGTATTATCAAGAGCTGAGAGAAATGCTGAAGCGGGAATACATGGAGGAGACGATCTATCCGGACAGCCGCGATATCTTTAATGCGCTGCACTATACGCCGTACGATGATGTCAAGGTGGTCATTCTCGGCCAAGATCCGTATCACGGGCCTGGACAGGCTCAAGGCTTAAGCTTCTCCGTAAAGCCGGGCGTGAAGCAGCCGCCTTCATTAAAAAATATTTTTCTCGAGCTTCAGGATGATATCGGATGCAGCATACCGAATCACGGGTCGCTCGTCAGCTGGGCGAAGCAGGGGGTTCTTTTGCTGAATACCGTGCTCACGGTGCGGCGCGGACAGGCGAATTCCCATAAGGGAAAAGGCTGGGAGCGGCTGACTGACCGGATGATTGACGTGCTGAATGAAAGAGAGCGGCCGATCATCTTTATATTGTGGGGCCGGCATGCCCAAATGAAAAAAGAACGGATCGATACGTCCAAGCATTTTATTATTGAATCGACGCATCCCAGCCCGTTCTCAGCAAGAAACGGATTTTTTGGCAGCAGGCCATTTTCAAGGGCAAATGCCTTCTTGGAGAAAATGGGTGAGGCTCCGATTGATTGGTGTATAAAGGATTTATAAAAAGCGCAGATGGCCTGCGCTTTTTTATTTGAGTATTTTTCGAATCAAACGCAAGCCGTTTTTGGAGGATGGATAACGGAAAGCGAAGTCGAAGCGGTTCGTTTGCTTGACGACGCTTTTTTTATGCGTAAATGTATTAAAACTGTCAAATCCGTGATAGCTGCCGATTCCGCTTTCTCCCACGCCGCCAAATGGCAAATACGGTGTCGCGGCATGCATTAACGTATCGTTGACACAGCCGCCGCCAAACGACAGGTTTTCTAATACCTCTCGTTCAATTGTTTGGTTTGTCGTAAACACATACAGGGCGAGCGGCTTGGGACGCGACTTGATTTTCTCAATGACTTCATCGATGCCGCGATATGTAAACAGCGGAAGAATGGGTCCGAAAATTTCCTCTTGCATTACAGGGGAATCATCTGTGACTTGATCGAGAATGGTCGGCGCTATTTTGTGGTGCCTGTGATCGGCTTGGCCGCCGCTTAGCGCGACGCCGTCTTTCAGAAAGCTCAGCAGCCGCTGATAGTGGCGTTCACTGACGATTTTGCCATAAGCCGGATTCAGTTCGGGCTGCGGTCCGTAAAACTCGCCAATGACACGCTTCATTTCTTCCGCAAGCGCTATTTTGATGTCTTTGTGAACGAGCAAATAATCCGGTGCGATGCAGGTTTGGCCCGCATTCGTAAATTTCCCGAAGACGATGCGTTTGGCGGCAAGCTTGATGTCAGCATCCTTATGCACGATGCAGGGGCTTTTGCCCCCCAGCTCTAAGGTGACAGGGATTAATTGTTTGGCCGCCGCTTCCATGACAACTTTTCCTATGGCGACGCTTCCCGTAAAAAATATGTAGTCGAACGGCTGCTGTAATAAAGCTGTGCTGATGTCCGGCCCGCCTTCCGCCAAAGCGACATAATGATCCGGAAAAACGTCGCGGATGAGATCGGAAAGAACAGCCGAAACAGCTGGCGTATATTCTGAGGGTTTGAGAACGACCGTGTTTCCGGCCGCAATGGCTCCGATCAGTGGAGAAAGCGCCAGCTGGAAGGGATAGTTCCATGGCGCAATCACCAAGACGGTGCCATACGGCTCGGGGATAATGACACTTTTGGAACCGATATGGGTCAATGGCGTTTTGACTCTTTTCGGCTTGGCCCATTTTTTCAGCCGTTTCATCACAAAGCTGATTTCCTCCAGAACGATGCCGATTTCCGTTGAGTATGCTTCTTGTTCAGATTTGTGAAGATCCTGATAGAGAGCGGCTGTGATGTCTGCTTCATACGCTTTGATGGTGTGTTTCAGTTTCTTTAAGACGTCCAGTCTTGAGTCAATTGATTTCGTATGCCCTGCCGCGAAAAATGCTTGATGGCTGCTGACAATAGAGGGGATGCTGTTCATATTCTCTCTCCTTCCTGCGGGTCATGGTGATTCATTATGTGAAAATTGTCTTCTGCTTGTCAAATGCGAGGCGCTTGTCAGAAAAAATAACAAACTCTTGTCTGCGTTTGCGGCGGGAATTTGATAAAATGCAGGGAGACTACATTTTATTTTTGGAGGATTTTTTATGAACATTCATATATCCGCTTTGATTCAGAAGATGGAAGAGGAATTGAAGAAAGCAAAGACGGCTGAAGGTGATGAGGAGCTGAAGCGTCACGTGGCGGTCGTCCGTTCTTTGTGCGACGTCGTGCTGGATCAGCCGGAGACGGGGAGCACGCCGCGCATTCAGCCGAGTGTCACGGCAAGTCCTTCGGCGCCGCCTTCGACAGACCAGCTGCTGATGGAAAAAATGATGGGCAGCGCGGGATTAAACAAATATCGGAAGCAGGAAAAAGATAAGCAGGAAGAGGATGGAAACGGAGAGTCTTTATTTGATTTTTAATCAGAAAGGTTGAGCTTACGTGAAATTGGTTCTTGGCGCTCTGCAATGGACAGCGTTTATGATTGCCGCGGCGATTGTTGTTCCGGTGGCGGTTGCCCAGTCGTTTCATCTGGATCATTCAGATTCTGCACGGCTGATTCAAAGCACTTTTTTTGTATTGGGAATTGCCGCAGTTATTCAGTGTTTGAAAGGACACCGGCTGCCTATAAATGAAAGCCCTGCCGGCTTGTGGTGGGGAGTGTACACGATCTACGGCGGCCTGACCGGAACGGTGTTTGCGACATATGGCGAAACATTGCGCGGCTTGCAGGGGGCGCTTCTTGTAAGCGCTGTATGTTTCTTTTTGTTAAGTGTCTTCAAGGTCATTGACCGGCTTGCTGCCTTGTTTACTCCGGTTGTGACAGGGGTCTATTTGCTGCTGCTCGTCATGCAGCTGAGCCAGCCGATAATAAAAGGGCTTCTCGGCATCGGCTATTTAAAAGACAGCGTGGACGGTCTTGTATTTGTCCTCGCGCTGGTTGTCGTCGCCGCAGCTTTTATCATGTCAAATTCTAATATCGTTTTTTTAAAGCAATATTCTATTTTATTGGCCCTTTTCGGCGGATGGGTGCTGTTTGCGGCTGCGGGCGTTGCGAAACCGATCGAAATGCCGGATCGGCTGTTTCAGCTGCCGTCTCTGTTTCCGTTCGGTGCTCCGTTATTTAACAGCGGCCTAGCCATCACCTCGGTTTTTATTACGATCCTGCTGATCGTTAACATGCTGGCAAGTATGAAGGTTGTGGACATTGCGGTGAAAAAATTCGGCAAACAGACAGATGGAAAGCGTCATGAGCGCCCTGCCGGTTTTGCGGCTGCATTCAGCCATTTGCTGAGCGGTTTGTCTGGAGCCATTGCACCGGTTCCGATTTCGGGAGCCGCGGGTTTTATTGAAACGACAAAGATGCCTTCTAAAAAGCCGTTTGTTCTCGGCAGTATGCTGGTCGTTTTCATCAGCGTGATTCCGTTTTTTATGAATGCGTTTGCGAGTCTGCCGTCACCCGTTGGATTCGCGGTAAACTTTGTTGTGTTCTCGGCAATGGTTGGTTTGGCGTTTGCTGAATTTGATTCCTATGAGAAATCAGAGCTGAAAAGAGTGCGGGCTGTGATCGGCATTTCACTGCTTACAGGTGTCGGCATTATGTTTGTGCCAGAAAGTGCATTAAAGGATATGCATCCGGTGTTTATTTCTCTGTTAAGCAACGGGCTTGTCTTAGGGACGCTTGCTGCAATAGCGATGGATCAGTTTCAGCTTTGGCGCAGGAGAAAATCCGACAATCTCGTGTCATCAGAGAACAAACATTGAATTTTCATACAGGTGCGATATGATAATTGATATGAGTTTAACGAAAAGGCGGGAGAGAATAGATGAAAGTATTTATTATATTAGGCGCTATTAATGCCATGCTTGCCGTGGGCCTCGGGGCATTTGGCGCACACGGATTAGAAGGGAAAATTCCTGATAAATATCTTCAGGTGTGGCACACAGGCGTGCAGTATCATATGTATCACGCGCTGGGGCTTTTTGTTGTCGCGTTTCTTGCGGATAAACTGTCTGGCATCGGCAGCGTCACAACAGCCGGCTGGCTGATGTTTGCGGGGATTGTGCTGTTTTCCGGAAGCTTATACATCCTCAGTGTGACGCAAATTTCCATTCTCGGGGCAATCACGCCGCTTGGCGGTGTGGCGTTCATTATTTCTTGGATCATGATCGTTGTCGCAGCCGTCAAATATCTATAAATAAAAAAGCCAATCCTCATGATTATGAGTGATTGGCTTTTTTTCTCTATCTTGGCGAATAGGATGACATCGAGTATGGGTACGTATATGCAATTTCTTCATCAAAGGTAACGTAATCAAGATAGATCGTCAGCAGAAGATAGCGGGTTCCTGTCTTTGGATCACTGATAATAATGTGATCCCGGCCCGCAGCCTCGATGACGCCGCGAAAAATCTTTGATCCCCACTCTTTGCTGTTTTCAAATGTCATATAGATGGTAGCCGTTTTTCCCCTGTTCAGGCGCAGTATATTTTCGATATATGATTCCTCGACAGGCAGCATGCCGGGAATGTTTTGGCCGCCCGATGGCGTCGGCCCCGATGGAATTTGAAACCCGCCGCCCTGGCCTTGCTGCTGAGTGGGGAATCCGAAGCCTTGCTGCCCCTGCTGCATGGGCATTTGCTGCATTTGTCCCATAGTCTGCATTTGTGGGCCTTGCATTTGCGGGCCTTGCCCTTGCGGCTGCGGGTACGGATTTGGGCCGAATTGAGGCGAATACCCCTGCATATCATATCCCTGCATTTGCTGATATTGATTTTTTTTCGGTTTCATATCGTTCCTCCTTTTTATGAAAACCATTCAGAACATGTTCCGGATGTATAAATAAACGATCCGAGATGACTCACCTCCGATGACAAACGATCTTAGTCGCTAGTGCGATTTTTATCTCTTTCACCTTATGAGGCCAAAGCTTGGAATATGCTGAAAAAAAGAACAGTGAGCGTGCCGATTTCTCTGGGCGATCACTGTTTTTTCAATGGACGTACACAATCTTTTCGCATATTAGTCTGTATTCCTAGCGCAACTTGCGCTTAAGCAACATAAGATAACGTTAGTTTCAGGTGTGAAAATTCAAGAAGGAGGTGTAGGATTTGCCGAAAGTTTCAGTGATTATGACGAGTTATAACAAAAGCGATTATGTGGCAAAGTCCATTTTAAGCATACTCTCACAAACTTTTTCTGATTTTGAATTGTTTATTATGGATGACAACTCAAATGAAGAGACGCTGAATGAAATCCGTCCCTTTTTGAATGATAACCGTGTGCATTTCTATCAAAGCGATGTATCTGGAGTGAAGGAAAGAACGGAAAAAACGAGATACGCGGCCCTGATCAATCAAGCGATTGAGATGGCAGAGGGTGAATATATCACCTATGCGACGGATGACAACATCTATATGCCGGATCGGCTGTTAAAGATGGTGCGTGAACTCGATGATCACCCGGAAAAGGCTGTGATCTACTCAAGCTCGAAAACCTATCACTTAAACCAGAATCGAGACATTATAAAAGAAACTGTCAGGCCCGCCAATCAAGTAACGTGGAACGCTCCGTGCGCAATTGATCATTGCTCGGTGATGCACAGGTATTCGGTGCTTGAGAAGGTGAAGGAGGCGTTTGGCTCTTATTGGGATGAAAGCCCGGCGTTTTATCGGATCGGCGATGCCCGGTTCTTTTGGAGAGTCAATCATTTTTATCCGTTTTACCCGCTGGCCGAGGAGCTTGATCTGAACTATATTACAGACCAATCCATTCATTTTCAGCTGTTTAAGTCAGAAAAAAACGAGTTCGTTCGGAATCTTCCTCCGCAGCGCAACTGCCGCGAACTGCGTGAATCATTAAAAAAGCTTGGAATGGGGTGAGAGTTTGTCGGCCTATTTAAGCAATTATTGGGTGTTGTACCGGAAGTATGCGGAGCTTTTTGACAGGCTTCGCTACAAGGGGATTCCGCTCGGGCTTATCAGTAATTTTTACCAATACATCAGCCCTGAGCTGAGAGTGATGATGGAAGAAGAACCGGAATTATTCGGGCCTGCGGATCAGGATATCGATGAAGGCCAGATTCAGACGTTTTTTGAAGAGAAAAAACAGAGCATTGCCAAAACAAATGACGCGCCTGTTAAGGGAAAAGTGATCTTGCATTTTGATCACCTTCGTTTTGTAAACGCTAATTACTACCAATTTGATCCTGAGAAAACAGCTGTTTTGGCAAGATGGAGTATGCCGAATTATTGCGATTTGCCTGTGATCAGCAAGCCTGAAGTGGCTGCTTCATGTGAAAAAGGCGATCCGAAGCCGTATCTTGAAAAGGCTTTTTCGATTCTTTCGGCTTATGATGACCACCCGGCATTCGGTGATCAAGCATTTCGTGAACGGCTTTTCAAGGATATTCCTTTGTTCATGGAAGCCATTGACACAGTAGATGCTTTATTCAAGAAAGAGAACATTTCTGCCGTTGTTGTAGGAACGACAGAAGACATTTACAGCAGGGTGCTCGCTCTTATGTGCGAAAGGAGAGGGGCCGTGAGCGTCTGCCTTCAGCATGGAGCGCTGATGGGTGATGAAGCCTTCTTGCCCGTTTTTACAACCTATCAGGCTGTTTTTGGCGCATATGAAGCTGGTTGGTATCAGCAAAAAGGCTGCAAACCAGAACAGATTCTCATAACGGGACATCCCCGCTTTGACGAAATTTTTAACAGGACACCTATGGACATGTCAGTATTTTATCGAAAGCTGGCCTTTCACCCGTCTAAAAAAATCATTTTGATCGCGACACAGCCCTTTTCCGAGGAATTTTATTCAAGTGTGTTAGCGGAGCTTACCACGCAAAAACAGCTGCAAATCATCATTAAACCTCACCCATGGGAAATCGGAAAAAACAAGCTGGATCTGTATCATGCGGCGGCAAAAAAACATAAAGCATGCAGAGTCATCAAAAAAGAGATGGATCTGTACGATATTCTGGCGTATGCTGACGCCGCTGTGACACAAACCTCAACGGTGGGCCTTGAGGCCATGCTGTTTCAAAAGCCCGCACTGATCGGGAAATCGACCGGAAACCGCACGTATCCTTATTACGAGTCTCTTGGCGATTTTATATTTGAAAAACCGGAGGAATTAGCGCGCACCCTGATTGAGGTTCTTCAAAATCCCGCCATGTATCAGAAGGCTGAAGCGGCGCGTCTGTCATTTACGGCTTCCAATTACCCGGTTACTGAGTCGACGCTCGCCTTGTTTTCGGAACTGAGAGCAAAAACAGGAGTTGATTACAGGCGGGATCATTCTGAATAAAACGATAGGAGCGCAAAGAAATGGTGCAAAAGAGAAATCATTTTCTTCCTTATTCCTTGCCGCTGATCGGAAAGGAAGAAATTCAGGAGGTCACAGAAACGCTTGAATCCGGATGGCTTTCCAAAGGTCCGAAGGTTCAGCAGTTTGAAAAAGAGTTTGCCGCGTTTGTCGGAGCTAAGCACGCCGTGGCGCTGAATTCATGTACCGCTGCTTTATTTTTGGCTTTAAAAGCAAAAGGGGTCGGACCGGGTGATGAAGTCATAACCTCTCCACTGACGTTCAGCTCAACCGCCAATACGATTATTCATACCGGAGCAACGCCGGTGTTTGCGGATATAGATGAAAAGACGCTTAACATTGATCCGAAAAAGCTTGAGACGGCGGTCACACCGCGGACGAAAGCCGTTGTACCCGTCCACTTTGGGGGGCAGTCCTGTGACATGGACGCAATTTTAGCCATTGCCCAAACGCACGGTCTATTTGTGCTCGAGGATGCGGCGCACGCAGTATACACCACTTATAAGCAGAGAATGATCGGCTCCATCGGGGATGCGACAGCATTCAGCTTCTACGCGACCAAAAACCTGGCGACAGGGGAAGGCGGCATGCTGACGACGGATGATGAGAAGCTTGCCGACAAAATCAGGGTTCTGAGCCTTCACGGCATGAGCAAAGGCGCGTGGAACCGTTATTCTTCAAATGGCAGCTGGTACTATGAGATCGAGTCGCCCGGCTACAAAATGAACATGTTTGATCTGCAGGCGGCGCTCGGGCTTCATCAGCTGAAACGGCTGGATGACATGCAAAAACGGAGAGAAGAGATTGCAGGTCAGTATCAAGCCGCTTTTCAGCAAATCCCGGGGCTGATCACGCCGTTTGTTCACAACGAAGGACGGCACGCCTGGCATTTATATGTCCTGCAAGTTGATGAAAAACAGGCCGGCGTCACTCGGGATGAAATGATTACGGCTCTAAAGGATGAATACAATATCGGGACCAGTGTTCATTTTATCCCAGTGCATATTCATCCGTATTATCAAAAGGAATTCGGATTTAAGGAAACAGACTACCCGCTCGCCATGAAGTATTACAAACGCACCCTGTCACTCCCGCTGTATCCATCAATGTCTGACGAAGATGTCAACGACGTGATAGAGGCCGTGCGGGACATCGCAAAAGGGGCTGGTTAGGTGTATACGATAAAAGAGAATGTTTCCAAAGAGGCGATCATGGAATTTCTCCAAAGCAAACAGATGACACTTGACGGGTCGTATCAATTTTCGCTCGGCCTATTTGAAAACAGCCAGCTTCAAGGCGTGATGCTGTATGAAGACGCCCTTTGGGAAAGCAAAATGCTTCAGAAAAAAGTCATGAACGTAAAGCTTCTCGCGGCTAACAGCACAGGACAGCTGAAACGGCTATTTCAGGCCTTTTATTCTGTTCGGCAAACGGATGAAACGGATTTTGTGTTTGTGCGTGTACCGGCAGAGGATATCGGAGCAGTACATGTCATTCAGCAGCAGCCGTCCTCTTATTTTGTCGGCAGTTTGCTTAAACTGGCGAAGACCCCGTCTATATATGAAAAAACGCCGCCATTTTTTGAACTGGTTCAGCCTGAGCCTGGAGACACCGAAGAGATTTGCCAGTTAGCCAGCGACGCATTTACGAAAAGCAGATATTTTCACGATCCTTATCTCAGCCGTGAGGCAGCGAACAAAATCTTTCAAGAGTGGACACGAAACAATCTGATGGGGAGAGCGGATATCAATATTGCCGCTAAATATAATGGGGAAATAATCGGCTACCTGCAAGGTTTATCAAAAGGTGATGAGTATGTGCTTGATTTGATGGCTGTGAAGCCGGGGTATGAAGGCAAGCGTATCGCGTTTCATTTATTGGCGCATCTCATAGAACAACCGGAGACGCTGAAGCATAAAACGGTAACAGCGGGGACGCAGCTTCATAATGTAAGAGCGATCCGCCTATATGAAAGAATGGGCTTCACCGCTGTTCAATCATATTACTATTACCACATTTGGCCGGGCAAGGAGGCGAAATAATGGCGGGTTTTCAGATCGCAAACAAAACTGTCGGCAAAGGTGCTCCCGTTTTTATCATTGCCGAGGCAGGAATTAATCATGACGGAAAATTGGATCAGGCCTTTGCACTGATTGATGCCGCGGCGGAAGCGGGTGCAGATGCCGTTAAATTTCAAATGTTCCAGGCTGATAAGATGTATCAGAAAGATCCTGGATTATACAAAACGGCTGCGGGCAATGATGTATCAATTTTTTCTCTCGTTCAGTCCATGGAATTGCCCGCGGAGTGGATTGATCCGCTTTTGGACTACTGTCGCAAGAAACAGGTGATTTTTTTAAGCACGGTGTGTGATGAAGGATCAGCTGATCTGCTGCTTTCCACTTCTCCAAGTGCTTTTAAAATCGCATCCTATGAAATTAACCATCTCCCGCTGCTCAAGTACGTCGCCCGCATGAACAGGCCGATGATTTTTTCGACAGCCGGAGCGGAAATTGCTGATATTCATGAGGCTTGGCGCACCATCAGAGCAGAGGGCAACCACGAAATTGCCATTATGCATTGTGTGGCGAAATACCCTGCACCGCCTGAATACAGCAACCTCAGTGTGATCCCGATGCTTGCCGCCGCTTTTCCGGATGCGCCCATCGGTTTTTCGGATCATAGCGAGCACCCGACAGAAGCGCCATGTGCCGCGGTCCGGCTCGGCGCCAGACTGATAGAAAAGCATTTTACTATCGATAAAAACCTGCCGGGGGCTGATCATTCATTTGCATTAAATCCGGATGAATTAAAGGAAATGGTCAAGGCCATCAGGGAAACGGAAGCCGAGCTGAAACTAGGCATCAGGAAGCCAGTTTCTGAAAAGCTGCTGGGCAGTTCATACAAAACAACAACTGCCATTGAGGGTGAGATCAGAAAATTTGCATATAGGGGAATTTTCACAACGGTTCCGATTCAAAAAGGGGATGCCTTCAGCGAAAACAATATTGCCGTGCTCCGCCCCGGACAAAAGCCTCAGGGGCTGCACCCGAGATTTTTTGAGCTATTGACCGGCGGCGTGCGTGCGGTAAGGGACATCCCGGCAGACACAGGCATTACGTGGGAAGATATTTTAACGAAGGACAGCCCGTCCCATGGATGACATACTTTTTATCGTGCAGGCGAGAATGGGATCGGAACGCCTTCCTGGAAAAGTACTGCGTCCGCTTGGTTCGGAGCATTTACTCGATATTCTCGTTCAGCGCGTACGGCAAAGCGCATTCTATCAAAAGGAGCGCGATAATCTTGTCATCGCTACATCTGACAAAAAAGCCGACGATGTATTAGAGGCACACTGCATCAAGAACGGCATTCGCGTTTTCCGCGGCAGTGAGGAACGGGTTCTCGACAGATTTGCGCGAGTCATAAAGGCTTCGAAACCGGAAGTCGTCATCCGCTTAACGGGGGATAATCCGTTTGTCGATCCAGAGTTGCTCGATATGATGATTTCGGCTCATCTTGATCAAGGTGCGGATTATACGTATATCCTGAACACGCCGTTAGGCATTTGCGGTGAAGCGGTGAGCGCCAAGCTTTTGCTCGATATCAGCGGCATCAAAATGCTGGAGGATAAATACCAAGAGCATGTCACCTTGTATGTCCGGAAACATCCCCATCTTTACCGTTTGCAGTTTTTAGAGGCTCCGGAACAGCTCTGCGCTCCTCAATATCGGCTGACCGTCGATACGGAGGAAGACTATCAATTGGTCTCAGCCCTCTATCAAAAAGCAGGCGAGCGCCCTGATGTCTCGGCTGCAGAGTTAATCAGCCTGCTGAACCAGCACCCTGATCTGGCGGCGATGAACGGTATGACAAAGCAAAAAGAGGTTGAGTAGCATGCATATCGGGATATTCGCAGACGGCGGGTTCGAGAAAGGAATGGGGCACGTCGTTCGAATGAAAAGGCTTGCGCAAGAACTCAAACACCGCTGTTCCATTACGTTTTACACAAATGACGAGTCTGAACAATTTCTTCAAGAAGAGTACTGGCAGGTCATCGTAAAACCGGGGCTTCAGCAAAATGAATGTATTCTCCGGGAAATAAACGATAAAAAGCTCGATCTGCTTTTATTCGATATCCTTGGTGCACCTGTCGATTTATTAACAAAAATAAAAGCAGGCACAGATGCCAAAATCGTTCTGTTCGAAGAAAAAAATGAGAAAGCGATAGGTCAAAGTGATGCGGTCATTAACGGAATTTACGGCGATGTTAGAAGCAAGGTTTACGATCAGGGAAACGCCCGTGTCTATGAAGGCCCGGATTATCTTATTCTCCACCCTGCCTTTCAAGCCGCAAGAGCTGATTACGCACTTAAGGAAGACTGCCGCAATATTCTTGTTGCATTAGGAGGAAGCGATCCAAAGCAGCTTGTTTTTAAAGTGATAGCAGCGGCCGATCAGCTTCCGGACAGGAAAGACAAGAAAATGATTTTTATCATGGGCAGCGCTTCACCGCATCAAGAGGCGGTCCGTAAATTGATTCAAAACAAACCCCAATACGCACTAATCGAGCAGACAAATGACATGGCTGTGTTTATGAAGCAAGCAGATGCAGCCATTGTCGCCGGCGGCATCTCGCTTTATGAAGCGATCTGTATCGGCGTGCCGTGCCTCGTGCTTTCTCAGGTTGCCCATCAAACCGCAACCGCTGCAAAATTTGCGGAACATGGTGCCGTTCTTGATCTTGGCCTGGGAGAGAATATATCCGTTGAAAAGCTTGCTTATCATATGTCACAAATATTCAGCAGCTATCCTCTCCGTCTTTCTCTGCACGAGGGAGGAAGGCCGCTTGTAGATGGAAAAGGAATGAAACGGGTATCAGCCATTCTTTATGATTTGCTTGATGATAAGATATAAAAATGCACGTAAGGAAGTGTTAATGTGAAAGGTGTCATTTTAGCCGGAGGAAACGGCTCACGCCTTATGCCCTTAACCAAAGCCGTCAACAAGCATTTGCTTCCTGTAGGCCCTTATCCGATGATTTACTGGTCGATAATGAAGCTTGAGGAAGCCGGAATTAAAGAGATTTTACTCATCAGCCAAAAAGAGCACATGCCGCAGTTTTATAAGCTGCTGGGAAGCGGGGAGGAGCTTGGCGTCTCCGTCACTTATCAAGTGCAGCCCGCCGCATCGGGAATTTCAGATGGGTTATCATATGCAAAACGCTTTACCGGAAAGGAGCCTTTCATTTTATTATTAGGTGATAATATATTCGAAGATTCATTAAAGCCTTATACGGAGCGATTTCAACAGCAGGGAAAAGGGGCGAAAGTGCTTCTGAAAGAAGTGGGTGATCCAGAACGTTTTGGGATTGCTGAGATTGATGAGAAAAACAAACACATTCGATCCATTATTGAAAAACCTGCACATCCGCCGACCAACCTTTGTGTAACCGGTATTTACATGTATGATGCAGAGGTGTTTTCGTATATTGAACAAATATCACCATCCAAGCGCGGCGAGCTGGAAATCACTGATGTAAATAATTTATACATTGAAAACAGCAAGCTTACGTATGATGTGTTATCGGGCTGGTGGGTCGATGCAGGAACACACGAATCGCTTTATCTCGCCTCCCGGCTGGTACATCAGGCTTTACAGAAAGGACAGGACGAATAGCTATGGCAAAATCATATTTCATTACAGGCGGGGCCGGGTTCATAGGGCTCACGTTTACAAAGCTCATGCTGGAGGAAACGGATGCGCGCATTACCGTTCTAGATAAATTAACGTATGCCAGCCACCCGCAGGAAATCGAAAAACTAAAGGAAAACAGCCGGTTTCGGTTTGTAAAAGGGGATATCAGCATTCAGGAGGATATCGACCGGGCGTTTGACGAGACCTATGACGCCGTGATTCATTTCGCCGCGGAATCGCATGTAGACAGAAGCATCTCCCAAGCGGAGCCGTTTATCACAACGAATGTCATGGGCACATACCGTCTGGCTGAGGCAGTCTTACAAGGAAAAGCCAAAAAGCTGATTCATATTTCAACAGACGAGGTGTACGGGGATTTAGAAGCGAATGATCCCGCATTTACGGAAGCAACGCCGCTTTCTCCTAACAACCCTTATTCCGCGAGCAAAGCGAGCTCTGACCTTCTTGTTCTATCGTATGTGAAAACACACAAACTGCCGGCTATTATTACACGCTGCAGCAACAATTACGGCCCATATCAGCATAGTGAAAAAATGATCCCAACGATTATCCGCCATGCAAAACAAGGCTTGCCGGTTCCGCTCTACGGCGACGGGCTTCAGATCAGAGACTGGCTTTTTGCAGAGGACCATTGCCGCGCCATCAAGCTGATTTTAGAAAAAGGAACCGACGGTGAGGTGTATAATATCGGCGGCGGAAATGAACGCACGAATAAAGAGCTGGCGAGTATCATCATGAAACATTTGGGCTGTGAGGAATTGTTTGCTCACGTCGAAGACCGAAAAGGGCATGACCGGCGCTACGCGATCAATGCGTCAAAGCTGAAAAATGAGCTTGGCTGGCGGCAGGAAGTGCCGTTTGAAGAAGGCATTGCGCGCACGATTCGCTGGTATACAGACAATGACCGATGAGAAGGTGATCCGATTGACAAAGGTATTGGTAACCGGTGCGGGCGGACAGCTTGGCTTGGAGCTGTGCCGCCAGCTGAAGCAAGCCGGATATGAGGTCATTGCATTAACAAAGCAGATGATGAACATCGCCGATCAGCGTTCTGTACGGCATTCGTTCGGGCATTATCAGCCGGATATCGTGGTCAATACCGCCGCGTTTACGTCCGTCGACAAATGCGAGACGGAGCTGGATAAAGCATACTTGATCAACGGAGTTGGCGCTTATTACACTGCGCTGGAGTCATCCCGCATCGGAGCGCAATATGTTCATATCAGCACGGATTATGTATTTGACGGGAAGGGGACCCAGCCATACAGGGAAGACGGCCACCTTGACCCGAACACCATCTACGGTAAAAGCAAAAAACTCGGAGAAGAGCTGATCCAGTTAGCAAGAACCGACAGCACGATCATCAGAACATCGTGGGTGTATGGACAAAGCGGCAGCAATTTTGTTCATACGATGCTGAAGCTCGCAGAAACAAAACAAGAGCTGCGGGTTGTGAATGATCAAATCGGCTCGCCGACCTATACGAAGGATTTGGCGGAAGCGGTCATCAAGCTGTTCAGTCATCCGCCGGGCATCTACCATGTCAGCAATTCAGGCATATGCAGCTGGTATGAGTTCGCAAAGGCCATTATGGAAGAAAGCGGGCTGAACACAACGATTACGCCCGTGACGACAGAGGAATACGGGAATCCGACACCCCGGCCGGCTTACTCTGTGCTGAGCCACCGGGCCATTGAAGAAGCCGGCATACGCCCGCGCCATTGGCGGGAAGCTTTACGGGAATTTTTGCAGGAAAGGAGCAGTGCGCGTGATTGAAGGAGTCAAGGTTAAGAAACTGACAAAGCATTGTGATGACAGAGGTTTTTTTGCCGAACTGGTTCGCGATGATGAGAACCTTCTTGAGCATTTTGGGCAGGCGTCTTGGTCCAAAAGCTATCCGGGTGTGATTAAAGCGTTTCATTATCACGAGAAGCAGGATGATCTCTGGTTCTTCCCGACAGGCCACGCTCAGGTTGTCCTTTACGACCTGCGGGAGGATTCAGAAACAAAGGGAGAAACCGATGTCTATTATATGGGAGAAGACAACCCGATGCTGTTATTGATTCCAAAAGGCGTCGCTCACGGATACAGAGTGCTGGGCGAAACGCCGCTGACAATTATCTATTTTACGACAACCTCGTATAACCCTGATCAGCCCGATGAAAAAAGAATCCCATGGAATGATGAGACAATCGGTTTTAACTGGAATACCGAATTTAAATAAATCATAGAGCAGTTATCCATCGAAGATCATCAGGCATCTTCGACTTTTTTTGTCCTGTTTTGATATCAGGACAAAAGATAGAGATACAAGGCGCATATTTTACTAGATACGGATCAGAAATAGTCTATTAGAATCTTGTGTAAATAGGATGAATTTATTACATCATTCCAAGTGTTAATATTCCTTAAAAAACATTTACTTCCATGGAAAATGGTGATAGATTAACTTTTAAGAAAAAGAAATGGTAATTCGCGAGTTACGGTAAAACGCTTTTTCTGCAGAGGACGCTCTGGCCAAATTCCAACCGTGATTTGAGGAGGAAATGTCATGTTAAAAAGAAATTCATTTGTATCTTCATTTTTCATCAGTTCAGCTGTCCTGCTATCAATCTTGCTTCCTTCAGGCCAAGCGCATGCACAGTCTGCATCAATTGAGGCAAAAACCGTAAACAGTACAAAAGAATGGACGACTTCAGATATTGAAGTGACTTATAAACCAAACGCAGTGCTTTCTCTGGGAGCAGTCGAGTTTCAATTTCCTGACGGATTCCACGCGACAACAAGAGATTCTGTGAATGGAAGAACACTGAAAGAAACACAGATTTTAAACGATGGAAAAACGGTCAGGCTGCCGCTTACTCTTGATTTGTTAGGGGCGTCTGAATTCGATCTCGTCATGGTGCGCAAAACGCTTCCGCGTGCAGGCACATACACGATTAAAGGCGATGTGGTAAACGGTCTGGGAATCGGCAGTTTTTATGCTGAAACACAGCTGGTTATCGACCCTCGTTAATATCAATAGAAATGATCAGGGGCTGGTGTGATATCAGCCTCTTTTTTTGTATGGTTAAAAAACTGGTACGAATCTTGCATGTAGATAAGGGTGAACCCAATCAAGAAAGGAATTGATCTATTACAGTTTTTTAAAAGCGCTTACATTTTTCTGGAGATAAAAATATGATGAGGTGAAAAAACATGTCAGAAAAACAAATCACAAAGGATGAAGAAAAAGAAGCTCTCAATTTATTTCTGTCTACGCAAGCGATCATAAAGGAAGCCCTGCGGAAATTGGGCTATCCGAGCGGAATGTATGAGTTAATGAAAGAGCCGATGAGAATGCTCACTGTACGAATTCCGGTGAAAATGGATAACGGCAGTGTGAAAGTGTTTACAGGCTATCGTTCACAGCACAATGACGCGGTCGGCCCGACAAAAGGGGGCGTGCGTTTTCATCCCGAGGTGAATGAAGAGGAAGTGAAGGCGTTATCGATTTGGATGACGCTCAAATGCGGGATCACGAATTTGCCGTACGGCGGCGGAAAGGGCGGCATTATTTGTGATCCGCGGACGATGTCATTTGGAGAATTGGAACGGCTGAGCCGGGGGTATGTCCGCGCCATCAGCCAGTTAGTCGGCCCGACAAAGGATATTCCCGCTCCCGATGTATACACCAATTCGCAAATTATGGCGTGGATGATGGACGAATACAGCCGGCTTCGGGAATTCGATTCCCCGGGTTTTATCACAGGAAAACCGCTCGTTTTAGGCGGCTCACAGGGCCGGGAAACAGCAACCGCTCAAGGCGTAACCATTTGTATAGAAGAAGCGGTTAAGAAAAAAGGAATCAAGCTGCAAAACGCGCGCATCATCATACAGGGCTTTGGGAACGCCGGCAGTTTTCTGGCTAAATTTATGCATGATGCCGGCGCCAAGGTTATCGGTATTTCGGATGCCCACGGCGGTCTGTACAACCCGGATGGCCTCGATATTCCTTATTTGCTCGATAAGCGGGACAGTTTCGGAATGGTCACCAATTTATTTACAGATGTCATCACAAATGAAGAGCTGCTCGAACAAGAATGCGATATTTTAGTGCCGGCGGCTATTTCAAATCAAATCACAGCCAAAAACGCCCATAACATTAAGGCCTCAATTGTGGTCGAAGCGGCTAACGGGCCGACGACAATCGACGCGACAAAGATTTTGAATGAAAAAGGCGTACTCCTGGTGCCGGATATACTGGCGAGTGCCGGCGGCGTAACGGTTTCTTACTTTGAATGGGTTCAAAACAACCAAGGATATTATTGGGCAGAAGAAGAGGTTGCTGAAAAGCTGAGAAACGTGATGGTCAATTCATTTGAAACGATTTATCAGACCGCGGCCGCACACAAAGTCGATATGCGCTTGGCGGCTTACATGACGGGCATCAGAAAATCTGCAGAGGCGTCTCAATTCCGCGGATGGGTTTAGGGGGATAATCCCCCTTTCTCCTGCAAAATCATTTTGCATTTTTGTTTGCGTATGGCATGGAAATCGCAAATAGATTTTGCACGTTATATTCATAAAAGGGAAAATGTTTAGATTTCTGACAAAGTTCTCTGCGATTCTGCAAGTTTTTTTGTGAAAAGACGAAATATTGGTACGAATCTTGCTTTTATATTCGTATGAAGACACATTACATAACGAGGGGGATTACATATGACCGTTTCATATGCGCACGAACCATTCACTGATTTTAAGGAAGCAAAGAATAAAACAGCCTTTCAAGAATCACTGGCCTTTGTAAATACTCAGCTCGGCAAGCATTATCCGCTTGTCATTAATGGAGAAAAGATCGAAACGGATCGTAAAATTGCTTCGATTAATCCGGCCAATAAGGAAGAAGTGATCGGCTACGCCTCAACGGCTAATCAAGAGCTTGCTGAAAAAGCGATGCAATCAGCGTTACAGGCATTTGAATCGTGGAAAAAACAAAGACCGGAGCACCGTGCGAATATCCTTTTTAAAGCTGCGGCTATTTTGCGCAGAAGAAAGCATGAATTTTCAAGCTATCTTGTAAAGGAAGCGGGAAAACCGTGGAAGGAAGCAGATGCTGACACAGCGGAAGCAATAGACTTTTTAGAGTACTACGCGCGCCAAATCTTAAAACTGAAGGACGGGGCTCCGGTAAAGAGCCGGGCAGGCGAGTACAATCAATATCATTATGAAGCGCTTGGCGTCGGCATTGTCATTTCGCCATTTAATTTCCCGCTCGCCATTATGGCAGGGACTGCTGCAGCTGCGATTGTCACGGGGAATACGATCCTGTTGAAGCCGGCAGATGCTGCGCCAGTAGTGGCTGCTAAATTTGTCGAGGTGATGGAGGAAGCGGGTTTGCCAAACGGCGTTCTCAATTACATTCCGGGAGACGGAGCGGAAATTGGTGATTTCTTAGTAGAACACCCTAAAACAAGATTTGTATCATTTACAGGTTCCCGTGCGGTCGGCTGCCGGATTTACGAGCGTGCCGCAAAAGTGCAGCCGGGCCAAAAATGGCTGAAACGCGTGATTGCTGAAATGGGCGGGAAAGACACAGTGCTTGTCGACAAAGATGCCGATTTGGATCTTGCTGCCGCTTCTATTGTTTACTCCGCATTCGGGTACTCAGGGCAAAAATGTTCAGCGGGTTCCCGTGCAGTGATTCATCAGGATGTCTATGATGAAGTCGTAGAAAAAGCAGTTGCGCTGACCAAAACGCTGACAGTCGGAAGTCCGGAAGATCCTGATACGTATATGGGGCCTGTGATTCATGAAGCTTCCTACAATAAAGTCATGAGCTATATTGAAATCGGCAAGTCTGAAGGCAAGCTTTTGGCCGGCGGAGAAGGCGATGATTCAAAAGGCTACTTTATTCAGCCGACGGTCTTTGCAGATGTTGATGAACATGCGCGTCTCATGCAGGAAGAAATCTTCGGTCCGGTTGCTGCCATCTGCAAAGCGCGTGATTTCGACCATATGCTTGAGATTGCAAATAACACAGAATACGGACTGACAGGCGCTCTGCTGACGAAAAACCGTGTGCACATTGAACGGGCTCGCGAGGATTTTCATGTCGGAAACTTATACTTTAACAGAGGCTGTACCGGAGCTATTGTCGGCTATCAGCCATTCGGCGGGTTTAATATGTCCGGAACAGACTCAAAAGCAGGAGGTCCGGATTATTTAATTCTTCATATGCAGGCGAAAACAACGTCCGAAGCGTATTAATTGAGAAAACCGAAATAGTGCGATTGTTTTTAGATCGCACTATTTACATGTTTGGATGAGGGGGATGATGTATGCTCTATACAAAAATCAGTCACATGCCGCCGGCAGAACGGGTTGAGACACTGACAAAGTCTTTGGTCAGCCTCAGCAGTGTAAACGGCACCATCGGCGAAGGGACGAAAGCAGATTTTATCAAAGAAGTCATCATGAGCTATCCTTACTTTCAGGAACATCCTTGCCATGTATGGGAACAGGCTATTCCTAATGACCCGTACAACCGGAAAAATATTTTTGCGTTTGTGGAAGGCAGCGGGGAAAGCCGGAATACTGTCATTTATCACGCCCACTTGGATACGGTGGGAATTGAAGATTTCGGCCCGCTTAAGGATATCGCTTTTGATTCTGGAAAATTGGCTGAGTATTTCTCCAACTATGACTTTGATGAAGACGTTCAGCGGGACGCCAAGTCGGGTGAGTGGATGTTCGGCAGAGGCTCTGTCGACATGCAAAGCGGCATCGCGGTGCATTTGTCCAATCTCCTGCACTTTTCAGAGAACCCCAAAGCATTGCCGGGAAATCTATTATTTATGGCAAACCCGGATGAAGAAAGTCAGCATGCCGGTATTCTCGCCAGTATTTCTGAGCTGAACCGATTAAAAAAGGAAAAACAGATTCAGTATTTGGCTGCCATTAATACCGATTTTATTACGCCGCTGTACGATGGTGATTCAACCAGATATATTTATACCGGAGCCGCGGGAAAGCTGCTGCCTTGCTTTTATATATCCGGCCGGGAAGTGCATGTCGGAGACACGCTTGCTGGCATCGATCCAAATCTCATTTCTTCTGAAATCACAAGACGCATCCACAACAATATTCATTTAGCAGAAAAGATTGATGGCGAATTGGTTCTGCCCCCATCCTGCTTGTACCAGCGTGATAACAAAGAATCCTATAACGTCCAAACCGCCGTCAGCAGCTATTTGTATTTCAATTATTTTATCTATGAAAAAACAGCAAAGGAAGTCATGGACCAGCTTACCCAAGTCGCTGAGGAGGCGTGCCGGGACACAGAACAAAAATTATCAGATTATTATGAAGAATATCTGAAACGAACAAATCTTCCGAAGAGACATTTGTCTTGGGATATTCAAGTCTTCAGTTTGGATCAATACATGGAAAAGCTAAGAAGCCGCGGCGTCGATCCTGAGCAGTGTATAGAGCAAGCATTCAAAGCCAATGAGCACCTTGAACTGCGCATGAGATGTTTTCATGCAATTGAAGAACTCCAAAAGCTTGATCCCGATCAGGGCGCAAAAGTCATTCTGTTTTATGCTCCTCCTTATTTACCGCATAACTATTTAAAAGAAGAAAGCACAAGAGACCAGCTATTGCAGCATGTGATCAAAGAAGCGGTGGACAAAACCGCCGAAACGACAGGCGAAACCTTTGTTTTCAAAAAGTTTTTCCCTTACTTGGCAGACGGCAGCTTTTTATCGCTGCATGAAACCGATGACGAAATTGATTCCTTTATCAGAAACTTCCCGGGGTGGGAGATGATTGGAACCGTTCCGTTCAAAGACATACGGAAACTGAACATTCCTTCCATTAACATGGGTGTATACGGAAAAGACGGACATAAATGGACTGAAAGAGTATACAAGCCGTACACATTTCATGTATTACCGGATCTGATACAGCAGACCACTGTTCACCTTTTGCAAAGCTATCGGATGAATATCAGCACAAAAGAGCCGAAGGGAGAAGGATGATGCAGGATCATAAAAATGAATTGCAGCGCAGTATGAAAAGCCGGCATTTGTTTATGATTGCCTTGGGCGGCGTCATCGGCACCGGTCTGTTTTTAGGTTCCGGCTTTACGATCAGCCAGGCGGGTCCTCTCGGAGCCATTGTTGCCTATATGATTGGCGGATTTTTAATGTATCTGGTCATGCTTTGTTTAGGGGAGCTGGCTGTCGCCATGCCGGTGTCCGGATCGTTTCAAGCCTACGCCACAAAGTTTTTGGGGCCGTCGACAGGTTTTATGATCGGATGGCTGTATTGGTTCAGCTGGGCGAATACAGTCGGCTTGGAGCTAACATCAGCGGGCATTTTGATGCAAAGATGGCTGCCCTCCGTGCCGATCTGGATATGGTGTCTCGTTTTCGGTGTCATCATCTTTTTGATTAATGCGCTGTCTGTCCGAAGCTTTGCGGAAATGGAATTTTGGTTTTCGAGCATCAAAGTGACAGCGATCATATTATTTATCGTGATCGGCGGGTGCGCCGTGTTTGGCTTGATTGATTTTAAAGGCGGTCAGGAAACGCCTTTTCTATCTCATTTCATGACTGATAAAGGACTGTTTCCAAATGGCGTGCTGGCTGTTATGTTTACGCTGGTTATGGTCAATTTCTCATTTCAGGGGACAGAGCTGGTCGGAATTGCGGCAGGGGAGAGTGAAAGTCCGGAAAAGACACTGCCAAAGTCCATTCGAAATGTCATCTGGCGAACGCTGTTTTTCTTTGTGCTGGCTATGTTTGTCTTGGTTGCCATTCTTCCGTATGAAACGGCTGGGGTGATTGAGAGTCCGTTTGTAGCGGTGCTTGATCAAATCGGCATCCCATTTGCGGCTGATATGATGAACTTTGTCATATTAACGGCGATTTTATCTGTTGCCAATTCTGGTTTATATGCAGCCTCGCGTATGATGTGGTCGCTTTCAACTAACAAAATGGGCCCGGCCCTTTTAACGAGACTGACCAAAAAAGGGGTGCCGATCAATGCCCTGCTGATTACGATTGGGATTTCCGGCTGTTCGCTGCTGACTAGCGTCATGGCTGCAGAAACCGTGTATTTATGGTGTATATCAATCTCAGGCATGGTGACAGTTGTCGCGTGGATGTCCATTTGCGCCTCGCAATTTTTCTTTCGCAGGCGGTTCCTCGCTGAAGGCGGAAACGTGAACGACCTGGAATTCAGAACCCCTCTTTATCCGTTGGTGCCGATTCTAGGGTTTGTATTATACGGATGCGTATTGATAAGCCTTATATTCATCCCAGATCAAAGAATCGGCTTGTACTGCGGTGTACCAATCATTATTTTCTGCTATGCGTACTATCATCTGAGCGTCAAGAAACGCTTACAAAATGAACCGCTGAAAAAAGAGCAAACAGAAGCGCAATAGAAGAAGCTCTCCGGGAGACCGGAGAGCTTTTTTACGCGTTACGTCTGACAAGAAACACATAGGACAATATTGCGAGCACATCAAAGCCGAATATACTCAACGCCATCGGCCGCGCGTTTTCTTCCCCGGCAACACCGGCGAGCGCCGTTGATGGCAAACGGCATGCTGAACATCTGAGCCGACACACCGTATATGTTTTGCAGGACAAACGGCGAACCGGAAATATACGCAAACATGCCGATCCCGATATAGGCCTGGCTGAAAGCAAAACCCATAAACGCCCGGTCGCCAAGCAAGTGCCGACATGTGATCAGCTTTCAGGCAGTGATTCAGGCAATGCGGTCAGAACCGTGACAAAAATAAGACACCCGGTCCCTGCCAGCATGATAAACAAAGTTGACCAGTCAGTAAATTGAAGGATGAATCCTCCCGAAATCGGGCTAACTGTGAATAACCTTGATTCATCACCTGACCCGCCTTAACAAATGCATTACATAGCATATCCCAGGATATGTTTTTGTTTTATTTTAAATTTGAAACAAGAAATCCCTTATTCGTATTTGAATGCAAATAATAAAAAGAAAATTATTTTCGTTCGAATTGTAAATTGCAAATAAAGGATGCTAAACTATAATTCAACTTTATTTTAAGATTCCGGAAGAGGTGTTAAGGGAGAATGAACAGTAAACAAAACAATCACATCAAATCAAAACATCATTTTCCGCTATTTCTTGCGCTGGCTTTAACAATGGGCGTATTTGCGGCTGGATCGGAAGAGCTTGTCATTTCACCGCTGCTGCCTGATTTAGCAGATGCCTTCAACTCAGATGTCAGCGTGCTTGCGCTATCTATCAGTATATATGGGATCATGATCTTTATCGGTGCCCCGCTGCTGGTGCCTTTAGGGGATAAATACTCGAGAGAACTGAGTTTAATGCTGGGACTCGTGATCTTTATTATAGGAACCGTGATATGCGCTTTGGCGCAAAATATTTTTTTCTTCTTTTTAGGCCGTGCGCTTTCAGGGTTGGCGGCAGGTGCGTTTGTCCCGACCGCTTACGCAGTTGTCGGGGATCGTGTTCCGTATACATATCGGGGGAAAGTGATGGGTCTGATCGTATCAAGCTGGTCGCTTGCACTGATTTTCGGTGTGCCGATCGGATCATTTATAGGCGGCGTCTTACATTGGAGATGGACATTCTGGATTTTCGCCTTGATGGGTGCACTTGTTGTTTTGCTCTTCTTATTTGAAATGCGCCGCCATAACGATAATAAAAGCACCGTCCAGGAGGAAAAAGATGAGCCGGCGGGGACATTTCGAGACGCGCTTAAAGTGCCGCGTGTTCCCGTTTATATCATAATCACTTTGTGCAATATGATTGGTTTTTACGGTATGTATTCGTTTTTAGGCTCTTACCTACAGGACGTTTTTACCGGAGGCAATACGGCTGCCGGCTTATTTATTATGATTTATGGCATCGGGTTTTCCATGAGTGTCTTTACAGGTAAGATTGCCGACCGCATTGGAAAAATGCGCTCTCTGATCATTGCGCTGGCGGTCATCAGCGTTCTGCTGGCTTGTATCGCGTATGCGCCCGCATCAATGCCTCTGCTAATCATCAGTCTATTCATCTGGGGGTTAATGCAAAGCTTGACGGTGACGCTGCTCAGCACCATTTTGAGTGATTGCTCAGAGCGTCATCGCGGGAAAATTATGGCGTTTTACAGCCTTGCCTCAAATTTGGCTGTGACATTAGGTTCTGCTTTGATGGGACCTGTATATGTGGGATACGGTTATGCAGCTGTCGGAATGATTTGCGCCATCATTACAGTGCTCGGTTTTGTGCTCAGTGTATTCGCATATAAAAAGTACGGAAAGCATGAGCAGAAAGCAGATCATTCCTTATCCCAATAAACAAAGTTTCTAAATTCCTATAACAAAAAACCCTTTCTTAAGGGTTTTTCTGTTTGTATGGGAATAATTATCAGTATTTTCAAAAAATGTTGACAGTTCGATTTCCGCTGGATAAAATTTACTTAAAATTTAAAAGATTGGTTGGTGCTCATGATTATATTGGATAATAGCATTCAGACAAAAAACAAAGCTTATTCAATATCAAAACTGATTACAGTCAACACGCTCGGCCCAGAAGGGACAAGCAGTGAGTACGCAGCAAAACATTTCATCTCTAATTTTACTCTTCTCCAAGGGCTAAACAGTAAATTATCTTTGCATGATACATTTGAATCATGCATCGAAAGGACTCTTCAAAGCCCGCTGGAATACACCATCGTTCCACATGCTTATGACGGCATTAAACATTTCTACATGAGGCCGGATTTGCAGCTTTTGCAAATCTTCAGGTGCGATACACCGATGTACGGCCTGGCTGTCCGTCCTGATTTCACATTCAGCGACGACATGCTTGACACATCTATTATTGTTTCACACCCATCACCTATCAATTTAATTAAATATTTTACCCGGAAAGACGTCAGGTTCGAGCTGGTCAACTCAACCAGCGCCGCAGCAAAAAAAGTAAAAGAAGGTCTTTCTGACATTGCTTTAACCAATGAACTGGCAAGACAAAAATACGGGCTCAAGTTTGTTAAGACATTTAAAAGCATTCCTATGAGCTGGTCATTATTCGGAAAAGGAGACGTTGATTATGAAAACTGAACAAGATGTGAAGGAGATTTATTTCCCGACACCAAAATTAATAGAGTGGGAGAACGGAGTGAGACAGTATTCCACCGTCCGCGGCGATACTGAAGTGCTAATGTCTTACGTTCCGCCGCATACGAACGTTGAACCGCATCAGCACAAGGAAGTCCAAATCGGCATGGTCGTTTCAGGCGAGCTGTCCATGACTGTCGGAGACGTCACAAAAAAAATGACAGCCTTGGAATCGGCATATATTGCGCCGCCGCATGTGCCTCACGGAGCAAGAAATGAAACAGACCAAGAAGTCATTGCCATTGATATTAAACGGTATAAAGCTGATGAAACGTATACAAGTCCTGAAGACTACTTTTTGAATATTTTCAAAACGAGAGATTTATTGCCTGGCATGGAAGTCACGTTCTTTGTTGAGGATTGGATAGAAATTATGCTGGCCAAGATTCCTGGAAACGGCGGCGAAATGCCTTTCCATAAACATCGCAATGAACAAATCGGCATCTGCATCGGCGGCGGATATGATATGACCGTTGAAGGCTGCACAGTGGATATGACATTCGGCACCGCCTATTTCTGTGAACCTCGTGAAGACCACGGTGCCATCAACCGTTCTGAAAAAGAATCTCAATCCATTAACATCTTCTTTCCGCCGCGCTACAACAGAGCAAAAATGAAAAAGATAAAGGCGGATGAATCATAATGAACCTCATTGATAAAACCGTCCTCATAACAGGAGGCGCATCAGGCATCGGCTATGCCGCGGTTCAAGCTTTTTTGAACCAGCAGGCAAATGTGGTTGTGGCGGATATTGATGCAGCACAGGGAGAAGTAATGGTCCGGCAAGAAAATAATGACCGGCTGCACTTTGTGCAAACAGATATAACAGACGAAGCTGCCTGCCAGCACGCTGTTCAATCGGCAATCAATACATTCGGAGGATTAGATATTTTAATTAATAATGCGGGGATCGAAATCGTGGCGCCTATTCATGAGATGGAGCTGAGCGATTGGAATAAGGTGCTCCAAGTCAATCTGACGGGCATGTTTTTAATGAGCAAGCACGCACTCAAGCATATGCTGGCTGCCGGCAAGGGCAATATCATTAATACGTGCTCTGTCGGCGGAGTCGTGGCATGGCCTGATATCCCGGCATATAACGCCAGCAAAGGCGGCGTGTTGCAGCTGACAAGGTCAATGGCTGTTGATTACGCCAAACATCAAATCCGCGTTAATTGTGTATGTCCGGGGATTATTGATACGCCGTTAAATGAGAAATCCTTTATGGAAAATAATGAAGGCACACTTGAAGAAATCAAGAAAGAAAAGGCGAAGGTGAATCCGATGCTAAAACTCGGAAAACCTGAAGAAATAGCAAACGTTATGCTGTTTTTAGCCTCTGATTTATCAAGCTACATGACCGGAAGCGCCATCACCGCAGACGGAGGATATACCGCACAATAGAGAGAAGGAGTGTTTTACATATGGAGAGAAAAACAGTTTTGGTTATCGCTGATCTTGGAGGCTGCCCGCCGCATATGTTTTATCAAAGCGCTGCTGAAAAATATAACCTGGTCAGCTTTATTCCGAGACCATTTGCCATTACAGCTTCCCATGCGGCACTTATTGAAAAATACTCGGTCGCGGTCATAAAGGATAAAGATTATTTTCAGAGTATCACAGATTTCGAGCATCCCGATTCCATTTACTGGGCGCATGAGGATCATGACAAACCCGAAGAAGAGGTAGTCGAGCAAATCGTCAAGGTTGCCGAAATGTTTGGAGCGGAAGCCATCACAACAAACAATGAATTATTCATCGCTCCGATGGCGAAAGCCTGTAAACGTCTCGGCTTAAGAGGAGCGGGTGTGCAAGCTGCCGAAAATGCCAGAGATAAAAATAAAATGAGGGCAGCGTTTAATAAAGCCGGGGTCAAAACAATCAAAAACAAACGGGTCACAACCCTTGAAGATTTCCGCTCCGCGCTGAAAGAGATCGGCACGCCGCTCATCTTAAAACCGACATACTTGGCGAGTTCAATCGGCGTGACGCTGATTACGGACACCAAAACAGCAGAAGCCGAGTTTAACAGAGTGAATGACTACCTGAAATCCATTAATGTGCCGAAGGCGGTTACGTTTGAAGCCCCGTTTATTGCGGAGGAGTTTTTACAGGGTGAATACCCGGACTGGTATCAAACCGAGGGATACTCCGACTATATCAGCATAGAAGGGATCATGGCGGACGGAGAATATTTTCCAGTCGCGATTCATGACAAAACACCGCAAATCGGGTTTACGGAAACATCGCATATCACGCCGTCCATCTTGGATGATGAAGCGAAAAAGATCATTATTGAAGCGGCCAAAAAAGCAAATGAAGGGCTTGGGCTGGAAAACTGCGCGACACATACAGAAATCAAGTTAATGAAAAATAGAGAAGCCGGTTTAATAGAGTCTGCGGCCAGGTTCGCCGGATGGAATATGATTCCGAATATTAAAAAGGTCTTCGGCGTCGACATGGCGCAATTATTGCTGGATGTTCTCTGTTTCGGAAAAGACGCCGATCTTCCGGATGGATTGCTGGAGCAAGAACCTTGCTATATCGCCGACTGTCATTTGTACCCGGAGCATTTCAAACAAAACGGGCAGCTTCCTGAAGCGGCGGAGGATATGATCATTGAATCCATCAACATTCCGGATGGGCTGCTGAAAGGAGATACGGAACTTGTTTCTTTCTCGGCTGCGGCACCAGGTACGTCTGTTGATTTGCGCCTGTTTGAAGCCTTCAATTCCATTGCCGCATTTGAACTGAAAGGAAGCAATTCCCAGGATGTAGCCGATTCAATTAAACACATCCAGCAGCATGCAAAGCTTACTGCGAAGTATGTGCTGCCGGTATGAAACAGTTAAAGCCAAATTCTAAATACTTGCTTTACGGGCAGGCGCTTTCGTTTATGGGAGACTATTGTGTTCTCCCGGCCCTGCTCATTTTGTCTACATATTATCACGATTATTGGGTGACGTCAGGAGTCATTGCGGTCAGAAGCATTCCGATGGTGTTTCAGCCGTTTTTAGGGGTGCTCGTTGACCGATTGGACAGAATTAAAATTATGCTGTGGACGGATGTCATCAGGGGCATCATCTTTTTGGGGCTCACCTTTCTCCCAAAAGGCGAGTATCCGCTGGTTTTTCTGGCCCTGCTGTTTGTCTCTTACGGGAGCGGCGTATTTTTTAATCCGGCGCGTCTCGCGGTCATGTCTTCTCTGGAATCAGATATTAAAAATATCAATACCTTATTCGCTAAAGCCACGACCATTTCTATCATTGTCGGGGCGGCCGCCGGAGGGTTATTCCTGTTAGCCGGGTCTGTAGAGATGGCTGTTGCCTTTAACGGTGTGACATACCTGGTTTCAGCGTTTTTTATCAGGCGAATTAAGCTGCAATTTGTCCCGATTCAGTCTGAAAATATAAAAGAAGCCTTTCAGTCTTTTAAAGAAGGGCTGAAGGAAATCAAAACCAATTCATTCGTGTTAAACGCCATGTTTACGATGATTACGATGGCAATGCTTTGGGGGATCGTGTACAGCTATTTTCCGATTGTCAGCCGCTTTTTGGGTGACGGGGAGATCGGCAACTTTATCCTTACCTTCTGCATCGGCTTCGGCGGTTTCATCGGAGCTGCGCTTGTCAGCAAGTGGGGCTTTAACAACAATAAAGGCTTGATGTACTTTACCATTTTATCAATCGTCTCGCTGGCGCTGTTTTTATTCACGCCCATTTTTGCTGTATCTGTCATTGCTGCCATTCTCTTTTTCATCGCCATGGAATATGGGGAAGTGCTTGCAAAGGTTAAAGTTCAGGAAAACGCGGCGAACCAGATTCAAGGGCGTATTTTTTCGGTGGCTGAAGCGTCTATTGGCTTGTGCATTTCGATTGGTTCCATGCTTATCAACGTATTAGAGGCTCCTGTCATCATGGGGCTGATTGTTATCATGGTAAGCGGTTTGTTTTTGCATACGAAGCTGGTGAACAAGTCTTTTTTGGAACGGGATAAAAAAACTGAGCAAATTCACTTATAAGGAGTCTTTCAGATGGAAATAACACCGTCCGACGTCATCAAGACACTTCCAAGGCAAGAATTTTCTCTCGTTTTTCAAAAGGTAAAAGAAATGGAAAAAACGGGGGCGCAAGTCATTAATCTTGGACAGGGGAACCCTGACCTTCCTACTCCGCCGCATATCGTGCAGGCATTGCAGGAGGCGGCTGTGAACCCTTCTTTCCACGGGTATGGGCCATTCAGAGGCTATCCCTTTCTGAAGGAAGCGATTGCCGCTTTCTATAAAAGAGAATACGGAGTGACAATCAATCCTGAAACAGAAGTGGCGCTCTTTGGCGGGGGAAAAGCAGGCTTGTATGTTTTGACACAATGCCTGCTCAATCCGGGAGATATCGCTTTGGTCCCGAACCCGGGCTATCCTGAATACCTTTCGGGTATTACAATGGCAAGAGCAGAGCTGCACGAAATGCCGCTGCACGCAGAAAACGGCTATCTGCCTGACTTTGAGAAAATAGATTCCGCTGTGTTACAAAAAGCGAAGCTGATGTTTTTGAACTATCCGAATAACCCGACGGGAGCTGTGGCGGATGCGGCTTTTTATGCAAAAGCGGCCGCATTTGCAAAAGAGCACCAGATTCATTTGATCCATGACTTTGCGTACGGCGCATTTGAGTTTGATAAAAAACCGGCCAGCTTCCTGCAGGCGGAGGACTCAAAAACTGTGGGCGCGGAGCTTTATTCGTTTTCAAAAACATTTAACATGGCCGGCTGGAGAATGGCGTTTGCCGTCGGAAATGAAAAGATCATTCAAGCGGTCAATGAATTTCAGGATCACGTCTTTGTCGGCATGTTCGGCGGACTGCAGCAGGCGGCCAGTGCGGCGCTGTCAGGAGATCCGGAACAAACAGATCGCTTGAAACGCATCTATGCGGAACGGATTGACTTTTTTACGGAGCTTTGTGAAAAAGAACTGGGCTGGAAGATAGAAAAACCTAAAGGAACATTTTATGTATGGGCTGAAATTCCAAAAATGTTTGAGTCTTCTCATCAATTCTCTGACTACCTGCTGGAGCAGGCCCATGTTGTCGTAACGCCGGGCGAAATTTTCGGCAGCAACGGAAAACGTCATGTCAGAATATCAATGGTATCGAAGCAGGAGGATCTGCGGGAATTTGTCATGCGGATTCAAAAGCTGAACCTGCCGTTTGCCTCATTAGAAGAAGTATCCCGCTAAAAAGCGGGATTTTTTTATATGCTTTTCATGCTGCCGCCGTCAGCAGAAATTTGCTGCCCGGTGATATAGGAGGCTTCCTCGGAAGCGAGAAACGCGGCGAGCGCTGCGGTTTCTTCGGCTGATCCGACCCGTTTCATCGGGATGCCAGAAGCAATCTGTTCTACGGCTTCTTGTTTGGATATGCTGTTCTTTTCCATCACATTCTTCACAAATTGATGGTAACGGTCTGTAGCGATAAAACCAGGATTCAGGCAGTTGACAGTAATATTGTGAGGAGCAAGCTGAATGGAAATATTTTTACTGGCGTTAATTAAAGCGGCATTCATCATGCTGTTTGTAAACATATTGGCGCCGGGTTCTTTCCACAGATTTCCGACAATGTTGATGATTCTGCCAAACTCGTTTTGTTTCATCAGAGAGGCGGCACGCTTGATAGCGTCAATATAGGCAACGGTTTTCTGTGTGAACGTGGCCGTCATATCCTCTATATTACAGTTATCAAATGTGTCAGGCGCGCCGCCCGGGATATTGTTAATCAGAACATCAAGCCGTCCGCATTGAGATTCAATTTCTTTAAAAATCTCCTCTCTCGTTTGCTGGTCAGACATATCACCCGCAAGGACAATGACACTCGCTTCAGGATGCTTGGCCAAAATGTCTTCTTTGACAGGTTCAATATTGTCCAAGACTCGCGAATTGATGACGACGGTAAAATGCTGGTCTGCTAATTTCAGAGCAATTGCTTTTCCGATTCCTTGACTTGCTCCCATAATAAATGCGGTTCGTTTTGACAAATAACTGCACCCCTTTGAAAAAATTGGATTATTATCTACATCGTAAAAAAAAACGGAGAAAATAGCAAATTTTATTTAAATTCTGACAAATAGGAATCGAAAAACTCCCGCCAGCTGCGGCGGGAGGAGAAATTATACATATAGGAATTGAGGAAGTGTATCAAGCGAAAGGCGGTTGCCCACAAAGAACGAGCCAAATTCGCCGTAGCGCGCGCTGACTTCGTCAAAACGCATTTCATATACAAGCTTTTTGAATTGAAGCACATCATCACTGAACAGCGTAACGCCCCATTCGTAATCGTCAAAGCCGACTGAACCTGTGATGATCTGTTTCACTTTGCCAGCATAGCTGCGTCCGATTAAACCGTGGCTTCTCATCAAGTTTCTTCGTTCTTCCATAGAAAGCATGTACCAGTTGTCATTGCCGGATCTTCTTTTATCCATTGGATAGAAGCATACATATTTTGATTCCGGCAGTTCAGGGTAAAGGCGCGCACGTACATGCGGATTTTCATACGGGTCGCCGTCGCCGCTCGCCAAATAGTTGCTCAGTTCAACAACTGACACGTAGGAGTAAGCCGGAATGGTGAACTCAGCAAGTCTTGATTTGTTGAATTCAAGCTCAATTTCATTTAATTCTTCCATTGTAGGGCGAAGAATCATCAGCATAAAATCAGCTTTTTGGCCAACGATGCTGTAAAGGGTTTGCGAGCCTTTCCCTTCTTTTTGGGCGACTCCCCATTTTTCAAGCAATCCTGTAAATTCATGAATGATAGACTGGCGCTCATCACTTGACAGCAGCTTCCAGGAAGTCCAGTCCATTGTGCGGAAATCATGAAGCGCATACCAGCCGTCCAGCGTTTTTGCCGCTTCATTTGTCATTTGCTGTTCACTCATTTATCTTCACTCCTATTATCTTTTCGTTAATGCCTTCACTATATCATAGTTTATCCGATTCTACTGTGGAGAAACCTTGAACATCCGATTCGTATATCTCCTCAAAAATAAGAGAACATATAAGGAAAGAATCAGTTGCTTAAATTAGTTAGAAAAATAAGATTTTTTGATGAAAGCGCTATAATAAAAGTTGGCTGTTTGAATTTGACTGGAAGAAGAGTATGCTAGTAAAAGAAAGCGTTTTTGTAACTTTTTGAGGAGGGTTTATTGTGGCAGATTTATTTTCAACAGTGCAAGAAAAAGTAGCTGGAAAAGGCGTTAAAATTGTATTTCCTGAAGGCTTGGACGAACGTATTTTAGTTGCGGTCAGCAAGCTTGCAGAAAATAAAGTGCTGAATCCAATTGTGATCGGCAATGAAAATGAGATCCAAGCAAAAGCAAAAGAACTGAATGTGACGCTTGACGGCGTTGATATTTATGATCCTCATACATATGAAGGCATGGAAGATCTTGTACAGGCATTCGTAGAACGCCGCAAAGGCAAAGCAACAGAAGAACAGGCTCGAAAAGCGCTCTTAGACGAGAACTACTTCGGCACAATGCTTGTGTACAAAGGCCTTGCAGCGGGTCTTGTGAGCGGAGCGGCTCATTCAACTGCCGACACTGTCCGTCCGGCTCTTCAAATCATCAAAACAAAAGAAGGCGTGAAAAAGACTTCAGGCGTCTTCATCATGGCACGCGGCGATGAGCAGTACGTATTCGCAGATTGTGCGATCAACATTGCACCTGACAGCCAAGATCTTGCAGAAATCGCAATCGAAAGCGCCAATACGGCAAAAATGTTCGACATTGATCCTCGCGTAGCAATGCTCAGCTTCTCTACAAAAGGCTCAGCAAAATCTGATGAAACAGAAAAAGTAGCGGATGCTGTGAAAATCGCGAAAGAAAAAGCGCCTGAATTAACGCTTGACGGCGAATTCCAATTTGACGCTGCATTCGTTCCATCTGTAGCTGAGAAAAAAGCGCCGGATTCCGAGATCAAAGGAGACGCGAACGTATTCGTATTCCCAAGCTTGGAAGCAGGAAACATCGGCTACAAAATTGCTCAGCGTTTAGGCAACTTTGAAGCTGTAGGACCAATCCTGCAAGGCTTAAATATGCCTGTTAACGATCTTTCAAGAGGTTGTAACGCTGAAGATGTTTACAATCTTGCATTAATTACAGCGGCACAAGCACTGTAAGAAAAGCGATGGCAGCTCTCTCGCAGAGGGCTGCTTTTTTTGCGCCTTCTTTACCAGGACAGATGATATGAGTAAAATAAAGAAAACTGATCATCATTATAAATCTTATTCATGACAGGGGTGGGGCCTTTGTATTACGACGTGCTGAAAACCTTTATCGCGGTGGTGGAAGAAAAAAACTTCACAAAAGCAGCAGAAAAGCTGATGATTTCCCAGCCCAGCGTCAGTCTGCATATTAAAAATCTTGAAAAAGAATTTCAAACGGCTCTGCTGAATCGGTCGCCGAAGCATTTTACGACAACACCGACAGGGGACATTTTGTATCAAAGGGCAAAGCAAATGGTATTTCTCTACGAGCAGGCCAAGGCTGAAATTTACGCGCACCATCATTATGTAAAAGGTGAATTGAAAATAGCCGCCAGTTTTACAATCGGAGAGTATATTCTTCCGCCGCTTCTTGCCCAGCTGCAAAAGCTGTATCCTGAGCTGAATCTGGACGTCATGATTGGCAATACAAAGGAGGTAAGCGAACGTGTCCGAATGCTTCAGGCTGATATCGGGCTGATTGAAGGACATACGGACGAGAATGAACTGGAAATTGAACCGTTTATGGAGGATGAAATGTGCATCGCAGCGCCAAACCAGCATCCGCTTGCCGGAAAAAGAGACATTCCAATCAGCGATTTGCAAAATGAAGCGTGGGTGACAAGGGAAAAAGGCTCCGGCACAAGGGAATATCTCGATCATGTGCTCAGCACGAACGGACTGCGGCCGAAGTCGATGTTCACCATCAGCAGCAATCAAGGGGTAAAAGAAGCGGTGATCAGCGGCATGGGTTTATCGGTCTTATCAAGAAGCGTGCTGCATAAGGATTTGATCCACCGTGACATTTCAATTCTCCACATTAAAGATTTCTCATTAAAACGCAAGCTGTCTTACATTCATTCTCCTCTCATGGAGAATACAAAAAATAAAGAAATTTTCATTACGATGCTGAAAAGCAATTTTCAATCATCACGGGTGAAATGATATAATAGGTTTCGTTCATAAGCCTAACATGAAAGGGTTTTACATAGATGGCAAACCAACCGATTGATTTACTGATGCAGCCGACATGGAGAGTCATTGACCAATCCAGTCTCGGCCCTTTATTTGACGCGAAGCAATCCTTCGCTATGGACGATACGCTGTGCGCCTCTGTAGGAAAAGGCGTGTCGCCGGCGACAGCACGCTCTTGGGTTCACCACGACACGATTGTCCTCGGTATTCAGGATACGCGGCTCCCGTTTTTGCAGGACGGCATTGCCCTGCTGGAAAATGAGGGATACCGCGTCATCGTCCGCAATTCCGGCGGTCTTGCTGTTGTTTTGGATGAAGGCGTTTTAAATATTTCTCTCATATTCGAGGACCAAAAGAAGGGCATCGATATAGACAGAGGATACGAAGCAATGGTGGAACTGATGAAACGGATGCTTAAGCCGTACGGGGCAAAGATTGAAGCCTATGAAATTGAGGGCTCCTATTGTCCAGGCAGCTATGATCTCAGCATTGACGGCAAAAAGTTCGCCGGCATTTCTCAAAGACGTCTTCGCGGCGGTGCAGCCGTTCAAATTTATCTCTGTGCAGATAAAAGCGGCAGCGAGAGGGCAGATCTGATCAGACGATTCTATCAAGCCGCCCTGAAGGATAAACAGAACGACAAAAAAGGCGTCTACCCGGATATACGTCCGGAAACCATGGCATCGTTAAGTGAGCTTCTGCATACCGATATCTCCGTACAGGATTTAATGCTTGCTTTGCTTACGGAATTAAAAGCGTTAAGCACCCACCTCTACTCAGCCGGACTGTCCATTGACGAGGAATTGGAATTTGAGAAAAATCTTGTCCGGATGGCAGAACGGAATGAAAAGGTGTTTGGATGAACGTCTCTTGCATGTCAGCCGATACGGCTGGCATGCTTTTTTTCGCTATCATCTTGTCTTTAGATAAATCTTTCTTATAAACAGAAAACAATTACAGCAAAAAAAGCGATAAAATAACAGCAGCATCTGCATACAAAGGGGAGAGGCAAATGAAAGGGAATGTTTACAGCCTGTTTGTGCTGATCGCGGCTTTTTTCTGGGGAACAACCGGCACTGTTCAGGCGCTGGCTCCAGAAAGCGCCACTCCGCTGGCATTCGGAGCGGTCAGATTATTGGTAGGCGGCAGCGCCATGCTTCTTGTGGTCTGGATCAGCCGAGAGCTTCACGTGAAAAATTGGTCTTGGCCGCCCGTGTTTTTAGCAGCGATTTGTATGGCCTGTTATCAGCCGCTTTTTTTCACCGCCGTAAAAGAAACAGGGATTGCGGTTGGGACAGTGATTGCCATCGGCAGTGCGCCTATTATTGCCGGGAGCTTAGAGTGGGCCGTTTTGAAAAAACGTCCGCGAAATTCCTGGTGGATTGCAACTGTATTGGCTTTGGCGGGATGCTGGCTCCTGTTTTCAGACGGCTCCAATGTTCGGATTGATGTGTCAGGGGTTCTCATGGCGATTGGAGCAGGTGCATCTTTTGCGGGTTATACCTTGATCAGTAAATCAATGATGAAAACACAGCCGCCGAGAGCTACCTCAGCTGTTGTCTTTATGCTCAGCGCCATATTGCTGATGCCGCTATTGTGGCAGTCGGATCTCTCTTGGATGCTGACCCCAAAAGGATGGGGAACGAGCCTTTATATCGGGGTAATTGCGACATGCGCGGCCTACTTTTTGTTTGCAAAAGGGCTCACCGGCGTTCCGGCTTCGGCAGCGGTTACACTGTCCCTGGCTGAGCCGCTGACCGCCTCATTGCTGGGTGTGTTTTTCATAGGTGAAATGCTTTCTCTTTCCTCATGGCTCGGCATCGTGCTGATGATGTTAGGGCTTCTGGTCATTTCAGGGGCGCCTCGCAAGCAAAAGCCAGCTGAAGCGGCTCATGTGTCTTAATAGATTAGCATAAGCTTGGGCTCATTTTACAAGAATAACGGAGCCGCCGCAAAAACAGAAAATCCTCTTTTCTAAAAGGAAAAGGGGATTTTTTAATGGCAAAACCCCAAAACAGGACATCGTTTTGGGGTTTTTAAAAGCTATTCCGCCATTTTTTCTAAATTTCCGTTCCGGTCCATTTTGAAGGACGGAGAGGCATGTTCATCATCTTCAAATAAAACTAGTTTTCTGGCTCTATTCATGATTTTTACCAAGGTTTCATAATCTTCCTGGATCGTTTTTTGATCTTTTTCAAGTTTTTGAACTTCTGCTTCCAGCTGTTCTGTTTTGCTTTGTAATTCTTGATTTTCTTTCTTTAAACGCTCATTTTCCATTTTTAAAGCTGAGGATTGCTCATGATTGCCTTCGTAATTCTGCAGGAATCTGATGACATCATTCATCGTCATCTCAGGCGCAGACGTTTGAGGAGACAATAAGTGTGATAGACTAGCTAACTCTTCCTTAAAGCTGTCATCCACAAAAGGCATGTGCTCGCCTGACATCAAAGCCTGCTTCTCATTTTCGGCAGTCGGGGTTTCAGGTTTCACCTGCTCCTCCTGCACTGCAGTTTCTTGAATTGTTTCGGGATCAACCGCAGGAGGCTGATATAGCAGTCTTTTCTTCGCTGGCTGCCCGTTTCCGAGGGCTCTCATGCGCTGTTTCCGCTGCTTTTTTGCAAGCTGAAGCGCTTTTTCATATTGATGGCGCACTACAGCGTTCCATCTGAATCCGCAGGCTGCGGACGTCCGATTTAATTTATCGCCGACCTCTTCAAAGGCATTCAGCTGAGTGCTGCCTTCTCTTACATGCCGAAGCACAGTTTCGGCTAAAAGCAAATCATTTTCTTCTGACCAAGCGTCCTGGCGCTGTTTTGTCATTTATCTCAACTCCCATTTTTCTTTTCATGATATTAGAATGTCCAGATTGGAAAATATTTATACAAATTGGCTGGAAGAATAGGAGATACGGAGGCTGAAGCGGCTTGCAGGAACAGTCGAATCCTTGTACAATGAGGAGTGATGTGATTTTTTCGACAAAGCGATTTTAGGTTTAAAACATAGATGAACATAGAAATGAAGGGAAGCGTACGTCATGGCTAATGAATTTCGAGTGTGTGATGATTGCCAAGCCACTAATATCAAAACATTGCTGCCGCGTTTAAAAGAAGTAGACCCGGACGCAAAGGTTGAGGTAGGGTGCCAATCTTATTGCGGGCCCGGACGGAAAAAATCGTTTGCTTTTGTAAACAATCGCCCGCTGTCAGCTCCGACAGAGGATGAGCTGATTGACAAAGTGAAAAAGAAATTAAAAAAGTAAAAACATATTTTTTCATAGCCTCGGCCCTCTGGTCAGGCTTTTTTGCTTCACATCATGTGATTTTCGGAAAGATGGAACAAATCGCCGGACAAATTCAAGGATGTTTTCAAAGAATAGAGTCGATATAATAGAAACACGGCTAAAAAAAAGAGGGAATGACGATGGCGTATCCAAATGGAAAATTATCAGAAGAAAAAGTGTTTAAAGATCCGGTGCACCGCTATGTTCATGTACGGGACAAGCTGATATGGGATCTGATCGGAACCCGCGAATTTCAGCGTCTCCGCAGAATCAAGCAGCTCGGCACGACGTATTTGACGTTCCATGGCGCTGAGCACAGCCGGTTCAACCATTCTCTCGGTGTCTACGAAATTGTCAGGAGAATGGTTGATGATGTCTTTAAAGGCCGTCCTGAATGGGATGACAGTGAGCGCGAACTCTGCTTGTCCGCGGCGCTGCTTCATGATCTCGGGCACGGGCCGTTCTCGCATTCATTTGAAAAAGTCTTTCATCTTGACCACGAAGATTTTACAAGAGATATCATTTTGGGAGACACAGAGGTTAATCAGGTGCTCAGAAAGGTGAGCCCGCGTTTCCCGCAGGATGTTGCTGAAGTCATTGCCAAAACATATAAAAACAAACAAGTGGTCAGCCTGATTTCGAGTCAGATTGACGCGGACCGCATGGATTATCTGCAGCGCGACGCTTACTATACGGGCGTCAGCTACGGCCATTTTGACATGGAGCGGATTCTCCGGGTGATGCGCCCGCGTGAGGATCAAATCGTCATTAAACAAAGCGGAATGCACGCTGTAGAAGACTATATTATGAGCCGCTACCAAATGTACTGGCAGGTCTATTTCCACCCTGTGACGAGAAGTGCGGAGGTTATTTTAACGAAGATTCTCCACAGAGCGAAGCAGCTCCATGATGAAGGTTATGTGTTCACTCATGCTCCGGTTCATTTCTATTCTATTTTTGAAGGGAAACTGACGCTGGAGGATTATTTGAGGCTGGATGAATCTATTATTTTGTATTATTTCCAGGCATGGGAGGATGAAGAAGACCCGATTTTATCCGATTTGTGCCGCAGATTCATTAACCGCCAGCTGTTCCAATACGTTGAATTTAATCCGAATGAAGAGATGTCGGCATATTTTGAGCTGACCTCATTATTCAAAGAGGCTGGAATCGATCCGAGCTATTATTTGGTCGTGGATTCTTCTTCAGATCTGCCATACGATTTTTACCGTCCAGGAGAGGAAGAGGAGCGTTTGCCGATCCATCTCTTGACGCAAAACGGTCAAATCAAAGAGCTGTCCAGACAGTCGGCCATTGTGGAATCCATCTCCGGTAAGCGGCGGACGGACCACAAGCTGTACTATCCGAAGGACCTGATTTGTGACGGCTCTGAACACCCGGAAGCGAAAATGAAAATCCGGCAGCTGCTGGGACTGACATAGAAATTGGTAAAGAAGGAAAAAGGAGATGTCGGGAATTTGTTGAAAGAACATGCAAAACTGATGAAGGTGTTCTCGGATTCTGGAGAAATCATCGGGCGAAAGAAGCTGCAAAAAATGATTTATATTGCGAAGAAAATGCAGTTTCCTTTCTATGAGAAATATGATTTTCACTTTTACGGGCCGTATTCGGAGGAACTGACGCTCCAAATTGAAGAGCTGTGCAACCTTGGATTCCTGCATGAGGTAAAGGAAAAAAAGGGCGGCTACTTTCAATACCGTTATTCGCTGACAGAGACGGGCTCCGCGTTTTTAGACCACGCCGATCTTGATATGCCTGATATCAAGCACTATATTGACAGTGTAAACAACCGTTCATCACGGTTTTTAGAGTTGGTCTCCACGATTCTTTACTTTGACGGGCTTGAGGCTGAGGAAAAGAAAGAGAAGGTATTTACAATCAAAAGCAAGCAAAAGTATACCAATGAAGAATATGACGAAGCGCTTCAATACATAGAAGAGCTGAAGCAGATTTGTTAACCATATCAAGCAAAAGAAATGAATCGTTTCTTTTGCTTTTTTTATTGACAAAACCTGCTAATGGATCTATTGTAGATAATAGTTATCCATAATGAACCAGGAGGGAACATAATGAAAATGAAATCGGGAATGGAGCAGGGAGTTTCTGTGCTGCTGTTACTGTCACGGCTGCCCGTGCAGGCTTCTTTAACATCAGAGGCGATCAGCCAGCGCTTGCACATGTCTCCGTCATATCTGAAAAAGCTGATGAGAACTTTGGTGCAGGCTGGTTTGGCAGAGTCCATACCAGGTACGAAGGGAGGCTTTACGATTACGAAGCCATTGACGGATATTACCCTCTATGATGTCTATCAAGCTGTTGAAGGAAGAGGTTCCATGTATCAAGGAAAAGGCCTTTTGCCATCTGTATTTGAGAGCGGAAATCCCTGTGTGCTGGAGACGGTAATGGGGGATATTGAGGATAAATGGGCTTCGCTCATGAAGGAAGAAACCTTGCAGGGTGTCATGAACAGAATCGGGGAGCTTTATGACCTCGAAAAAATTGATGATTGGGTACATCATCAGCTGAAAGGGCAATGGCAATGAAAAACAGCGGGCCTTTACATCAATCAGGATCAACAGGCATCTCAGTGTTAATCGTGCTCGCTCTCGGTTTTCTCATGGCTACGCTTGATGTAACCGTGGTGAATGTTGCAATTGCTGATATGAAAAACGTTCTTTCCCTTTCAATTTCAGGTGTGACGTGGGTTGTAGACGGGTACATGCTTACATTTGCTTCGCTTCTGCTGGCCGGCGGTGCGCTGGCTGACCGTTACGGCTCAAAGACCATTTATATGCTGGGTTTGGGCGTTTTTGTTCTTGCCTCATGTCTATGCGCTGTAGCAGCAAATGGCCAAATGCTGATCGCAGGTCGGCTGTTGCAGGGACTTGGCGCGGCTTTGTTTATGCCGAGTTCACTCAGCCTTTTGGCTGCCTCTTACCCCGATGAACGGGTTCGGGCCAAAATGTTTGGCTTGTGGGCCGCTCTCGTCTCCGCCGCCTCCGGACTGGGGCCTTTTATCGGCGGTGTTCTGGTGAATGCGGCAGGGTGGCAGAGTATTTTTCTGATCAATGTGCCATTAGGGGTTGCGGCGCTTATTTGCGCCTATCGAACGCTCAGCAGTTTCCCGGGAAAAGGCAGCCGGGTGAATATCACAGGGCATCTGCTTGGAATGGCGGCTCTCGGATTTCTTTCATTTGCGCTGATACAGGGCGCTTCAATAGGCTGGAGTTCGCTCACCATTCTCGGTGCTTTCGCGGCGGCGGTTTTGGCGTTTGTGCTTTTTCTTCTGAGAGAAATTTTTTCGGCAACATCTATTCTTCCTGCGTCATTATATAAAAATGGACGTTTCTCGGCAGCGCAGTTCGTTGGGTTTTTGCTGAATTTTGCTCTTTTCGGCGGTATGTTTATGCTAAGTCTATTTTTGCAGGAAGCAAGAGGCGCAAGTTCCTTTTTAGCGGGAGTCGAACTATTGCCGATGATGGCTGTCTTTGTGGTCGGAAATCTGCTGTTTGCCCGGCTGGCGAACCGTTTTGAAGCGGGGCTTCTTATGTTTGTTTCAATGGCTGTCAGCTGCATCATGGCATTGCTGTTATTTGTCATGGTTTCTCCGGATTTGCCTTACTGGCAGCTTGCGGTTCTGACATCTGTCATGAATCTTGGTGTCGGCATTACGGTTCCTGCCATGACGGCTGTGATTATGAAGACAGCGGGACAGGAGCATGCCAATATCGCAGGAACAGCTTTAAATGCCAACCGGCAAATCGGGGCATTGGTTGGCGTAGCGGTTTCCGGAGTGGTCATTCATCTGTCCGCCACTTGGTACACCGGAGCTGGGTTTACGTTTTTGATGATGGGCGCGGCATACAGTCTGGCCGCATTCCTTGTGTGGCGGTTTCTGACTTTTCATAAAGAAACGTCCGCTTCCGCATCATCTTAAAATCGTCCATTGTCTTTTCAAGGAATATATAGTAAGATATATGAAATTATTCAAACAGGCACTGATAAGGACACGAGATGCTTTTTACGGTTTCCAGAGAGGGAAGGATCAGCTGAAACCTTCCTAACGCAGAGAAAGCAGCTTACCGCCTTTGAGCCGTATCGGGGAAATTAAGTATCTGATACCGTCATGCTGCGTTACAGCACCGAGCCGACGAACATGTATGTTTGTTGGGAATTTGGGTGGAACCACGAATTTTAACACATTCGTCCCTTGTGAGGGATGGATGTGTTTTTTTATATGAGTCAATATATGCGATGAAAAGGACATGAATGATGTTTACGGTTTTCAGAGAGGGAAGAAAAGGTGCGAGCTTCCCAGCTTAGGAATATCATTTACCGCCTTGGAGCAGCGTTGGGGAACAGTCAGTATCCAATGCCGTTTATGCTGCGTTACAGCACCGAGCCGATGAACATGAAAGTTCGTTGGGAACTTGGGTGGAACCACGGGTTAATCACACACACTCGTCCCTTATAAGAGGGACGGGTGTGTTTTTTTATATACATATAGAAATGCGATGAAAAGGACATGAATGATATTTACGGTTTTCAGAGAGGGAAGGAAAGGTGCGAGCTTCCCAGCTTAGGAATATCATTTACCGCCTTGGAGCAGCGTTGGGGAACAGTCAGTATCCAATGCCGTTTATGCTGCGTTACAGCACCGAGCCGATGAACATGAAAGTTCGTTGGGAACTTGGGTGGAACCACGGGTTAATCACACACTCGTCCCTTACAGAGGGACGGGTGTGTTTTTTTATATACAACAATTAATAAGGAGTGTTTGAAATGAGTAAACATGTTAGTATTCAGCTTCCGGACGGACAGGTAAAGGAATATCCGAAAGGCACTACAGTCAAAGAGGCGGCTGCGTCCATCAGCTCCAGTTTGGAAAAGAAAGCAGCAGCGGGACAGGTTAATGGCCGGCTCGTTGATGTCAGCTTCAAGCTGGAGGAAGATGCTGAGCTTTCAATTATCACACTGGATTCTCCAGAAGGCTTGCAGGTGCTTCGCCATACATCAGCGCATGTGCTGGCTCAGGCAGTGAAACGGCTGTACGGCGAAGTATCTTTGGGAATAGGGCCTGTCATTGAAGACGGATTTTATTATGATATGAAGCTTGATCGGAGTCTGACTTCCGGAGATGTAGAGACCATCGAAAAAGAGATGAAGCATATTATAAACGAAAATATGGATATCAAGCGAATAGAGGTTTCTTACGAGGAGGCTGAAGCGCTTTTTGCAGAGAAAGGCGAGCCGTTTAAGCTGGAAATTTTGAAAGACATTCCGGGCGGGGAGAAAATGACGCTGTATCAGCAGGGAGAATTTGTTGACCTGTGCCGCGGGCCGCATCTTCCTTCAACAGGAATGATCAAGGCGTTCAAATTAACACGGGTGTCGGGTGCTTATTGGCGAGGAGACAGCCAAAATGAAGTCCTTCAGCGGGTGTACGGTGTTGCGTTTCAAAAGAAAAAAGATCTCGAGGCGCATCTGCATATGCTGGAAGAAGCAGCGAAACGGGATCACCGCAAGCTGGGAAAACAATTAGAGCTGTTTATGTTCTCGGAAGAAGCTCCGGGAATGCCGTTTTATTTGCCAAAAGGGCAGATTGTCCGCAATGAGCTGGAACGCTTTTCGCGTGAACTGCAAACAAATGCCGGCTACGCCGAGGTGCGTACGCCGTTTATGATGAATCAGCGGTTATGGGAGCAGTCGGGGCACTGGGACCATTATCGCGACAATATGTATTTTTCGGAAGTAGATCAGACTGCATTTGCAATGAAGCCGATGAACTGCCCCGGCCATATGCTCATCTTTAAAAACAGCCTGTACTCCTATCGGGATCTGCCGATTCGTATGGCGGAGTTCGGCCAGGTGCACCGCCATGAATACAGCGGTGCTCTAAACGGAATGCTCCGCGTCCGGACGTTCTGCCAGGATGACGCGCATATCTTTGTTCGGGAGGATCAAATCGAGAGTGAAATTAAAGAAGCCATTCGGCTGATTGACGAGGTATACCGCACATTCGGTTTCGAGTATACGGTTGAGCTTTCCACTCGCCCGGAGGATTCATCAGGTGAAGACAGCGTGTGGGAAATGTCTGAAAACGCCTTGAAACACGTCCTTGAGGATCTGGGTCTTCCTTATGAAGTAAACGCAGGGGATGGAGCGTTTTACGGAGCGAAAATCGATTTTCATATTAAAGACGCTCTGAAGCGGAGCCACCAATGCGCCACAATCCAGCTTGATTTTCAAATGCCGGAAAAATTTGATTTAACATATATTAATGAGCACAATGAAAAGGTTCGTCCCGTCGTCATTCACAGAGCGGTATTCGGCTCAATTGACCGTTTCTTCGGCATTCTGATCGAGCATTTTGGCGGAGCTTTTCCAGTCTGGCTTGCGCCGGTGCAGGTCCAAATTATACCGGTTTCTCACGTTCATATGGACTACTGCGAAAAGGTGCAGTCTGAGCTAAAGCGGCTCGGGATAAGAGTCAATATTGATGAACGCAATGAAAAGCTTGGCTACAAAATCAGAGAATCACAGATGCAGAAAATCCCGTACATGCTGGTGCTTGGGGATCAGGAAGTGAGTGAAAAGGCGGTAAACGTCCGTCAATTCGGACATCAGAAGAGTGAACAAGTTCCTTTTCAGGTATTTAAAGAGAATATTGTCGAACAGGCGAAAAATCGAAGCATGTAGGAGAAAAGTTGCGAATTCGCTGTTTGCTTTTTTGACTTTCCCTATCTGGTATCAGTAAAATAATAAGTAATCATATCGTTCGTATGTTATGAATGCATCTCGAAATGGGGAAATCTACATGGATCATGACAAACTGGAAGCAAATTTGCTGGATCACGCACTAACAAAATATTTGAAAAGCACGAAACTATTAGATGAAGCCACCGTTCCGAAACATGTGAATAATGTAAGAGGATTTATTCTGCGGATTATATATCGACACGGGAGCTGCACCATAAAGGACATTCTAAAAGAGGTCACGCTGTCTCCGTCTGCCACCACAACCGCTCTGAATCACTTAGAGCAGGAAGGGTTTATTAAGAGATCCAGAAATAACAATGACCGCCGGACCGTTTGGATTACGCTTTCTGAATCGGGGCAGGCAGCGGCTCTTCAGATGATTCAAAATCGCCAGCAGCTGATTGACGGCATGTTTGAACGTTTGACTGCCGAAGAGAAGGCAGCGTTTTTAGCTATTATTGAAAAAATGACGAAATAGAGATGAAAAAGCCGGCTTGCGAAGCGCCGGCTTTATATCAGATTATTCCATATCGCTTAGGCGTTTGCCTGCGACCGCGTAATGGTCTTTTCTCATTTCTTCTATAAAGACAACAATTTTTTCTTCAGAGGCACCGGTCGTTTCTTTCACGGCCTCTGTTACTTTCTCAACTAGATTGCGTTTTTGCTCGTCTGTACGGCCTTCAAGCATTTTGACGGTTACGTATGGCATAGGTGTGAATCCTCCTTTATATCGTTTCCTCTCTTTAGGAAAAGAGGCTTCTTATAGTATACTGAATAAAGTAAATTCTTGCATTTTTAGAAAGAGGGATCATCTCACTTGGACCGTTTTTTATATTACCCGTTGTCTCTAATGCCATATCTGGTCATTACCTTAATTGTTTCGTTTACAATGCATGAACTCGCTCACGCCTATGTCGCATATAAATTTGGTGACAATACGGCGAAAAAAGAAGGAAGACTGACGCTGAATCCTATCAAACACCTTGATCCGTTCGGGACCATTTTGATCCTGGTGGCCGGCTTTGGATGGGCTCGCCCTGTTCCCGTCAATCGCCGTTTCTTTAAGAAACCTCGTCTGGCCGGCGTACTCGTATCCATTGCCGGGCCGATCAGTAACCTGATTCTTGCGTTTATCGGTTTCTCTTTGTTAGTGTTGATGCATGCTTACGGAATGGAACTGCTTGCGGCATTCAGTACAGGACTGGACCAGTTCTTTTCAATCTGGATACAGCTGAACCTCATTCTGTTTTTATTTAATCTGCTGCCGCTGCCGCCGCTCGACGGCTATCGTATTATTGAAGATCTCGTCCCGCCGGGGGCGCGTGCCAAGATGACGCAAGCGGAAAGCTACGGCTTTATCGTCTTTTTGGTACTGTTTGTGACACCGCTCGGATCCTACGTGCTTTGGCCAATGCTCAATGCCGGAAGAGATTCGATTTTACATTTGTTTTCAGCGATATTTCAACCGCTTTTGTAGGAGGTAGAACTCATGGAAGAAAAAAAGAAAAAATCAATCGGGTTTAATATTATCAAAAGTGATCCGACAGACGGACACGGAGGCTTCGGCGTAGGGGCACTCAGCCTGGATAATATTTCACCTGTATTCGTTGATGTAGGGGAAAAAGAAGCGTTCGTTGATATCGGCGCGATGCATGCCCGCAGCGTCGTTGAAAAAGGCATTAAATTTCTGCCTAATAAAGAAGAAGTTCCAAACGGCAAACCATACTGGCTTGTGTGGGTGACGATTGACAGAAGAGAAGAGGGCCCTTATTACGCAGGGGTAACAGCCTGTGAACTGACGGTCGACAGAAGCATCAGAAGAGGCTACAAATCGCTCCCGGAGCATGTGAATCTGATGGATAAATCGATGAAACGGAACATTATCATTGATCAAATGGATGACAGCTCGAAGCAAGTACTTGGCGAATTTCTGAAAAACCATGACCTAGGCCTGTGGGAACGCTCTTCTGACGAATTGAAAAAAGGACTGCTTCCAGAAGAAAATTAATTTGTGAACTTTCTGTGAACTTTTAGAAAATTTGAATTATTTTCTGTGAACATTGAGTAAACTGGTGATACAGAAATAGGACATGGAAAATCCCGAGCCGAACCAAGACTCGGGGTTTTTCATTTTTTTTTTTGGCAGATAGGAGAGAGATATCATGTTTCAAACCATGAGGATTGGTGATTGGGTCATTGAAGCGGACGTGGAGGAAACGAGAAGGCAGTATGCGAAAGATATTTAAGATATGTGCGGGTGTCTTCTCTGTGAAAATGACCGGGAAGCAATGATAACACTGCCGCGTGAGAAGGCGCAAATGTTTGAGGATTTTGGTCTTCAGCCGTCTCTTTGTACGGAAATTAATGAATTTGGGCCGGAGGGTGACCGTCATCTTTATGTGGCCAGCTATTTTATTGTCGGACGTATTATAGAATGGAAAAAAGAATGGGATCCGGACCGTAACTGGTATATATCATTTGAAGTGCCGAGAGATGACCGCTTTATCCCCGAAGGATTCCCGAAACCCGTTCTCCAGCTTGACTGCGTGACGCTGCTCCCATGGATAATGGAAGAACCATATTAAATAACCCGGCATTCAAGCAGCCGGGTTATTTTTTAATGATTCCGTCCCAGCCATTTGTCCCACCACTTTTTCGGGGAAGCGGGCTTTTCCTTGACTGGATGCTGGTCTTTTGTTTGTTTGACAGGCTCTGAGCCGTAGCACACATTCGCTGGCTCTGTGCCTTTCACAAAATACGTGTAATGCTTGGCTGCGCAGCCGGGGCCGGAGGAGTAGCCTGTTGCCGGATCGATGTAGACGCCGGTCACGCCTTTTGGCGGTTTAAAGGCTGTTTCTGGTTCTCCTTTGAGCGCATCCTCCATAAACTCCGCCCAAATGGTTTTGGCGTAGTTTTTTTCTGCGACTGAGTCAATGGTGCTGTTTTTGTCATAGCCCGTCCATACACCCGCAGCCAGCTTCGGGTTGAAGCCGATCATCCAGCTGTCTGCGCTTGTTGTGCCTGATTTTCCCGCATAGGTTCTAGTCAGGCGATCCGCGATTGTCCGTCCTGTCACGGATGTATAGCCGTTTAAATCTGTATCAAACATGCCTGTCATCATATTAGCGGTTACAAAGGCAGCTTTTTCATCCAGCACTTGTTTATGCTGATTCGGGCTTTCGTACAGTACATGTCCGGCCGCATCAGTCACCCTTGTGATAAAGGTCGGTTCGATTTTCTTTCCGCCATTTGCCAGCATGGCATAGGCGTTGACCATCTCAATCGGGCGCACCGGTTCCGTGCCGAGGGCCAAGGATGGCAGCGCTTGGAGCTGCGCGGTGATGCCAAATTCCTTTGCCGCCTGAACGAGCTTGTTCATTCCGAGAAAGAGATGGGTTTTCACAGCATAAATGTTGTCAGACAGCGCCAGGGCCTGAAGAAGCGTAATCGGTTTGTTTGCGTAGTAACCGTTATAGTTGCTTGGAGAATAGGTTTCTCCCTTTGCATCGATTTGAAACTCGGTTTCTTCGCTTTTCATCAGTGTCACTGGCGTAAACCCGCTCTGAATCGCTTTATAATACAGTAACGGTTTGATTGTCGAAGCTGGCTGGCGTTTCGCCTGTGTCGTCCGGTCAAACGGGCTTTTTTGATAATCTCTGCCGCCGACAAGAGCGAGAACGTTTCCTGTGCGTGGATCAATGGCTGAAAATCCGACTTGAATGTCAGAACCGGCGTTAACCGTTTCGGTAATGGTTTCCTCGGCAATGCGCTGAAGCCGTTTATTCACGGTTGTATACACATTTAACCCGCTCGTTTCAATTTGCTCCCGTGTCATGCCGAGTTTTTTTTCCAGGTCTCTCATCGCATTATCATAGAAATAAGGCGCTTTTCTGCTGATGGCGTGTTTATTCAACGGTTGATAGGAAAGAGGCTCCTTGATCAGCTCGTCCGCTTTTTTGCGGCTGATCATCTGCTGCTTTTCCATCATCCGCACAATTGTTTTTTGGCGATCCTTGGCCTTTGTTTCATTGACATAAGGCGAATAGCCGGAAGGGCCTTTCGGAATACCGGCCAAAAGCGCCGCCTCCGCATCTGTCAGGTTTTTGGCATGCTTGCCGAAATAGAGGCGGGACGCGGCTTCGATGCCATAGGCGCCGTGGCCGTAGTATATCGTATTTAAATAGCCTTCTAATATCTCGTCCTTAGAATAGTTTTGTTCCAGACGAATGGTATAGAATGCCTCATTCCATTTGCGTTTCCACGTTTTGTCGTGTTCAAGATACAGGTTTCTCGCATATTGCTGGGTAATGGTGCTTGCGCCCTGAACCTTGGCCAGCGCTTTTAAGTCGGCCAGCGCCGCACCGGCCATGCGTTTATAATCAAAGCCATGGTGATCATAGAAGTTCTGGTCTTCAATCGCCACCGTCGCTTTTACAATCGTCGGATTCATGTCTTTTAAGGGGACCCAATAGCGTTTTTCGCCATAGTTCGTCTCCCCGAGTTTAGAGCCGTCGCTCGCAAACAAAATCGTGGATTGCGGCACTTGAACCGAGGGAGCGCCCTGGTATTTGGCTATCAAAATGACAGTCATAAACACAGCAGCTGCCGCTAAGCACGCGAAAGCCCCAAGAAAGATAAAGGCGCGAACGGTTTTGAGCGTCAGTCTCAGCCGTTTATTTGTCATTGCATCCACAATGGTTCCCCCTTTTTTTATGTTTCTACTATTATGAGAAAAAAAGATTGTTTTTAAACATCGCGTGACAGGACGCATCTTTACTTTTTCCCCGCCATCCTCTATACTTTTTCCTTAGGTGAAAATGCGATTTCAACCGGGAATAAAAGCTGAAAAGACGCTTACAATAAATGAATACAGCCTTGAAAGGGAGATGACAATTGAGCGAACTTTGGTACACAGAGAAGCAGACGAAAAACTTTGGCATTACATTGAAGGTTAATAAAACATTACATACAGAACAAACTGAGTTTCAGCATTTAGAAATGGTGGAAACAGAAGAGTTCGGCAACATGCTGTTTTTGGACGGTATGGTGATGACGTCAGAAAAAGACGAATTCGTTTATCACGAAATGGTGGCGCATGTGCCATTGTTTACGCACCCAAATCCGGAGCATGTGCTTGTAGTCGGCGGCGGTGACGGCGGCGTCATCAGAGAAATTCTGAAGCATCCGAGCGTGAAAAAAGCGACACTTGTTGATATTGACGGCAAGGTCATCGAATACTCTAAAAAGTTTCTTCCTTCTATTGCGGGAAAACTTGACGATCCGCGTGTTGACGTGCAGGTGGATGACGGATTTATGCACATTGCGAAATCTGAAAATCAATACGACGTCATTATGGTAGATTCAACTGAACCAGTCGGGCCTGCGGTAAACCTGTTTACAAAAGGGTTCTATGCCGGAATCGCGAAGGCGCTGAAAGAAGACGGCATTTTTGTCGCTCAGACGGACAACCCATGGTTCACACCGGAATTGATCACAAATGTACAGCGTGACGTGAAGGAAATCTTCCCGATTACGAAGCTGTATACGGCGAACATTCCGACATACCCAAGCGGTTTGTGGACATTTACAATCGGTTCGAAAAAATATGATCCGCTTGCAGTGGAAGACAGCCGTTTCTTTGATATTGACACGAAATATTACACAAAAGATATTCATAAAGCGGCGTTTGTTCTGCCGAAATTTGTGAGTGACCTGATTAAATAAAGAATGTATGGCGCAGGAGCGAATCTTGCGCTTTTTTAAAGGAAAGCGAGGGTTTTATAGATGAGATTTGATGAAGCTTATTCAGGAAAAGTATTTATCGCGAGCCGTCCAGAGTGGGAAGAGGCGGACGCCATCCTTTACGGCATGCCGATGGACTGGACGGTGAGCTATCGGCCGGGATCACGCTTCGGCCCGGGAAGAATCCGCGAGGTGTCAATCGGCCTTGAAGAATACAGCCCGTATCTGGACCGTGATCTGGCGGACCTGAACTTCTTTGACGCCGGCGACATTCCGCTGCCATTCGGAAACCCGCAAAAAAGTCTTGATATGATTGAAGAATATGTGGACAGCATTTTAGAAAAAGGAAAATTCCCGATGGGTATGGGCGGGGAGCATCTCGTGTCATGGCCTGTCATGAAAGCAATGTATAAGAAATTTCCTGACCTGGCGATTATTCATTTTGATGCACATACGGATCTTCGCGTCGACTATGAGGGAGAACCGCTTTCTCACTCAACGCCGATCCGCAAAGCTGCAGAATTGATCGGACCGCAAAATGTGTATTCATTCGGAATTCGTTCCGGCATGAAAGAAGAGTTCGAATGGGCAAAGGAAAACGGCATGCACATCTCTAAGTTTGAAGTGCTTGAGCCGCTGAAAAAGGTTCTTCCGAAGCTGGCAGGCCGTCCGGTATATGTCACAATCGACATTGACGTATTAGACCCTGCTCACGCACCGGGAACAGGAACGGTTGACGCAGGCGGCATCACGTCTAAAGAACTGCTTGCATCCGTCCATGAAATCGCACGCTCAGAAGTAAACGTGAAGGGCGCTGATTTAGTAGAAGTAGCTCCGATTTACGACCACTCAGAGCAAACGGCAAACACAGCCAGCAAAATCATTCGTGAAATGCTGCTTGGGTTTGTAAAATAAGAGAAACATCCAGACTCTTGTCTGGATGTTTTTTGTTCCCATGCTTTGCAAACATCTTATTCAAGATGGAAAGAGGGGACGAAAAAAACCGCCGATAAAGGCGGTCTTAGATCATAGCACGTTGTGCAACATCAAAATGTTCTGTAGATGAATTTGATACTTCTACTGTGACAAATACAGCACTCACCGCTAAACAAGCGAGTAATAATTTATACTTCCATTTCATATAAATTCACCCCCCCTTGAATGTGCTGTCTTGCTTCTTCAACCTTTAAAAAATAAGTAGATGCTTTTTTGTAATTTTCCTGCTGATGATAATACTTAGCAACATCGAGTGCAAAGTCTTCAATATCAGCATACATCATTTTACTTTCAAGGAAAACAAAACATTTTTCTATTGCCTCTTCATCAGGTCCAGACAAGTATAAAGATTCCAAAAATTCAAACTCCATTAAGTACACAGTGTCTCCGGCAGCTATTGAATATTCTCTTCCTTTTTTATGATATTCACAAGCGTTATCAATCTTACCTAATTTAAAATAAATTTGTGTAATTAGGAAAAAAGCTTGTGGCAGTGAAGGAAGCATTTTCGATTCTTCAAATACATGAATAGATTTTTTTACATACTCTATCGCTGATTCAAGACTGTGTTGGTTTTGCTTGCAAAGTGCAATATTATAAAGCGTTCTTCCCATTAGCTGCGGCTGCTGTGCCGCCTCAGCAAGTGTATAAGCTTTTTGGAAATGAGCAATTGCTTTATCATACTGTTTCAGATCCAAAAAGTTAGCTCCAAACAGGGATTGGCATTGAATCATTCTGATATCATATGTAGTTTGTTCGTTGTATATTTCAAAGGCTTGACGTGCATAGTCCATAGACACATAAGTTTGCTTCATATAGTAATAAACTTCTGACATTTTGAAAAAGAACTCAGCTTTATCAATTTTATCTTTAACAAAAGTCAGTTTGCTCTCTGCTTTTTTAAAAAATTGAATGGCTAATATATATTCCCGGCGGTCCAGTTCGTACATACCTCTGAAGAAATTAAAGTAGTATTCAAGCAGTCCGGTTAAACGAGCCTGTTTTTTATCGATTTCAAGCAGCAAATCGGACAGTCGCGGCTGTTCCTCTATCCGCATGTTTTCTAACGGTTCAAGATACTCAAGCATCAGATTGTGCCGGAATTCCATCAGTGAATAATACAAATGAAGATCCTGGTCTTCTTCCATTTGATCCAGCTCTTGTTTGATTTCTCTTCGTAAATATTCCGCATCCGGTATGCTGAATCGGCGTATGTACATATACCATTCATTAATCTTTTCTCCAACGGAAGAAGAAGATATGACACTTGTCACGTTTGAAAATCCCTCCCTTCATTATTCTATATATGTCATATTTTATCATCATCATTCTTGTGAGAAGCGCAAAAAAACCGCAATCTTTTCTTTCGTTACACCGCATGATGGCCGGAATTTCTTCAAAAACAGCTTTTACCCTCGGCTGTTTGTACAAGCAAATACATTCACCTTCCATATTCTGTTGTATCTGCGTGAGCAGTGTATGTCTGAAAAGGAAGTGATGAAATGAGGAAAAACAAGCTTTCCTTTAAAGAAAAAGCAGAAGCTGCACAAGATTGTTTATGTTTTTGTGAGGAAGAAACCAGTCGTGAAGCCATGTTTCAAGCGCCGATTGAATTGCCTGAGGGGTTTGTCGTTGATCCGGCTGAAGCTGTTGCAAACGTCACGTGGAATGCAGACAGCCTTTCTTGTGTCAGTGAACGTTGCTTAATTCAGACGGGGCCTGAGCCTGATGAAATCGGTGTTCAATTTGCAGTACGCCTGCAGGGAACCGTTACGCTTCTTGTCAGTGTCTCACCTGTGCGAAACCAATATGGACAAGGGGAGGGGGCTGTTTCTGTCATTCACAATGTGGAGATCGATCAAGTTGTCTATTATTCTGATGAACCGGATGATTGTCCGGATGTCAGTGACATTACGATCGAGAACCTTGTTGTCGTCCCGCCATTTTACGGCAGTCCATTATCGGTGACGGGAACGATTGTGCTTGTACCTGCGCCGGAGCCCGAACCCGTTTATGCGTTCACAGCGAATCCAGATGATCAGTCGGTTTCTGTGATTGATACCAACACTCATACTGTTGTGACGACGATTTCTCTTCCATACCAACCTACAAGGATAGAAAAGGCGCCAGATAACACCTCTGTGTTTGTTTTGCATTACTATGATCGTGTCATTTCTGTCATCAGTCAAGACACATTGAGTGTTACAGCTTCTATTTTGCTGGATCAGCCGCCGGAATCCATATCTTTTATACCTGGACACGAATTTTTTTATGTTGTCGCTGGTGGTGCCATAAATGTGATAGGAATTGAAACCTTAACTGTTGAAAGGTCTATTCCTTTTGAAGGCTTTGATGTTGCAATTGATCCAAATGGATTGTTCGCGTATCTGCTTGGTTTCGGTTCAGTGCAAAGATTGGACTTAAACACAGGTGAAGTGACAGGAACTATTGAACGGGATCTTATCGTAAATGCCCTAGAAACGGGTTGGCCGGAACGTTACCTTTATGTATTAGAACAAGAATTCTTTTTCAATTATTTGACGGTGATTGATTTGAATACATTTACGATCAGCAGCACCCAAGAGCTGGAGTATGAGGGTGAATATGGAATGTTCAAGAGCGGATCAGGGGTGTATTTGTTTGATGATTTCACTCACAATCTATATTCCGTCAGTCCAAGTGGTGCAGGCGTAATAGGAAATCTTCCGCAATCGGCAAGAGACTTTGCGTTTACGCCGAATGGCGAATTTCTGTATGCAACAAATTTTATAGAGCAAAGCATCACTGTTTACAACACGGATGATTATTCTGTGGAAACTGTCATATCGCTTGGCGTTTCACCGAGTGACATTGCGATTTAATCAACTGTATATTGTGCATTTCTAAAAGGGATGAGAAATCATGAAAAAGAATGATCTTTCTGTTTTACAGGAAAATTGTTTCTGTTTTTGTGATGAAGATGCCAGCAGTGAAGCGCTATTTCAAGTGCCGATTGAAGTTCCGGAGGGGTTTGCCGTTGATCCTGCGGAAGCAGTCACTGCGGTTACATGGAGTACAGACGTGATGAATGGTGAACTGTGCCGAAGGGTGTAACAGATATCAGTTTGTCACCCTTGAGCAGGGGAGGTGACTTTGACCGTCTATTTGAAACTTTGAGGACAATTGTATTTTCTCTGGATAGTACTAGGGCTTATTTTCTAGAGCCTTATAGTGAACCGTTTCTCATTAACAATGTATATGTCGTTAATACTGCCGCACAAAGGATCATCGCAAACGTGTCTCTTCCTAATGTCTATGACCTTACAGTAACGCCCGACAAAGCCCGGCGACAATGCAGGGACCGTGTACCGCACGAGTGATGATTCAGCCGTGACGGTCATTCCGGTTGGCGCCGGTCCGTCCTCGATTGCAATGTAGATGTTTTTATAGATCGAGAGAAGCAGGGCTGCGGTAAGAGAATCGTTTATAAACAAAAGATCCGATCTGCTGGATGGCAGCTAAGGTGATCAGAAACAGCAGTTCACTTATAGTAAAACTGAGCATCCACCAAATCCCGGCTCCTGTCAGCACTCCCACCAGCACTTTTCTGAACAGGTTTCCGTGCTGAAAAAGCTGCAGCAAGTACGTTCGCATATAAAACAATAAATACAACATCAGTAACACCGCAAGCCCCATTGTAATGGCAGGGGGCGTATGAAAGCTGAAGGGAACGGCCTTGACGATTTCAAACATGCAGCCGAAAACGATGACCTGATACAATACAGCAGCCATCACATATGATTGGCGAATGCCCTTATAGCTGTCGCGCAGCAATTTTACATCGTCGGCATAACGGCTGCACAGCTTGCGATGCTGGAAGTCACAGCAGCTTTGATGAGACTGTGTGAGTTTCTGAAAAGCTGCTGTCATGTTTTTGACAGATTGCGTCACGTAGTGAAGATACAAAAAGGCGGGCAGCATCAGTACGGAAGCGGCACAAGCCAACAGCCCAAGGCGGACAGCGTCATTTTTGATCAGCTGTACATATTGGCCCGCGGCTTCGGCACCTGAGTGAAACCAGCCAAAGGAATAAGCCGCCATGGCCGCAAGCAGCAATAATAAAGTAAAGACAGTGCTTTTTTTCATTGTCTCATCACTTCTTTCTTGGGTACATGAATGACTGCTTTGTGAGAAGAAACCATTGCTTCAATGAGAGCCAAGAAATCATGAGAATTCATCTGCTGAATGGTGCGGTAAAGGCCGAGAAACGAGCAATCGTACTGTTCACACTCTGCCGCCCATTCAAAGCATTTACGCGCGTAATCACTGTCATAGATGATCGCGTTGACTAAAGAATCCTTGCCGTACTCAAGCCAGGCTTCGGTACGGTTTTTCTGCTGCGTGATATAGTAGGATGCCACATCGATGTATGCGGAAGAATGCGCCCCTTTACTGTGAAGGATCAAAAAGCCGCCATCCTCTGATAAGTGAACATCCGCTGATAGGCTTTGGATATTCAAGCGGTACGTTTGCCGGATCTCTTGAAAAAACGGCGAATCCATGTGAAACAGGATGCGAGAGGCAATGTCCCAGTACAGCTTCAAGGTCAAAAGTCCGTTTTCTCCTGGGAGCGCCCCGACTTGTATTCCGGTCCAAGTGTCTTCCGGCCGCTCCAGATCACCCTTTACCTCTTTTGGTGAGAGGGGAGGGCACGCAGGGACGATCTTTCTGTCAGAGCGGCTGCCAGAACGCTTTTCCAGCCTCAGCTGAGAAGGCAAAAGAGTTTCCGCATCTTCTGGGCCGCCAATCAGAAACAGCGTCATCCGATGGGGCTGGTAGGCGGCAGCATAGGCTTCCTGCAGATCACAGATCGTCAGAGCCTCAATGTCTTTTTTTCTGCCTGCGGGGAAGACTGCGGCTGGTGAGGCAGGAGACAGCATCTGGATCAGCTGATAATGGTAATGAAGCCGGTGGTTGAGAAGCGCCGTTTCTATTTCACTTGTAATCACGGCTTTTTCCTGAGCAATGATCTGCTCGTCAAACGAGTGGTTCCATAAAGCGTCAAGCAGGATTGGAATGGTTTGTCTGAGCCGATCCGGCAATGAGGTAAACATGAAATTTGTATCAGTGTAAGTGGTGAACGCATTTAACAGCGCGCCGTGTTCAAAAAAATCACTATACAGGTTCCGTCCGTTATGCCAAAAGAGGAGATGTTCTAAAAAGTGCGCTGTGCCATATGGCAGCATCCGGCCGCCGGTTTCTGACTGTAAACGGATATCCCGGCTTCCAAAGCCGGTTTTGACATTGCACAATCTTAAATGGGCGCGGGGAAATTGTAACCTGAATATTTTCATTCCCTTGTCTGTGTATCTGATATCGGTTTGTTCATCCAGCTGTTGAAAAAAGGCTTCCTTTTCCATATCTCTCATCCCCTTACTACATGAGCTCCGATATATGTAAGATTTTTGATGAATTGCAGCAAATCGCGGCACGTGACCGCTGAGATGCTGTCCAGCAAGTCTTCTTTTTTGCAAGAGAAACGGCGCAGGATTCCCATATAGGCTAAGAGTCCTTCAGGAGAATCAAATTGCAGCAGGATTTCATTGATTAAAAATTGTTGTGCCTTTTTTAATTCCGGTTCATCCGCGTGGAAACGCGATACAGCTTCCAAAACTCTTGGAGGAATCTCGTTTTCATGAAGCTGGTCGGTGCATACGGAAACAAGCAGCATATTGCTCATGATGTCATAGCGGGTGATCACATGATAAACGGCCAGATCTTTTTCGCGAAAATGCCGAAATAAAGCGGAATGGCCGTATTTGCCGAGCAATCCGTCTATCAGCTGGATGGCTAAATAATCGCGGACATCTTTCATGTCTCCGCAGTCAAAGCCAAGTGTCATAACGGACGGACCTGCTGTGCTGCGTGTCTCTGTTTCGAAAATATCCTGATTCACGGGTTTTCTTACAGCAGACATGGCAGACGCCTGTGGGGCATGTCCCTGAACATCACATGACTGTATGTTTCCTAATATGTTCAGCTTTTTCTGCTGAGAAAATAAATCAGCGATAAATTCCGACGCATCCAGAAAACGTTTAGGATGCACAGCCATAAGCTTGTCTTTCCGGCCAAACATGGCAGTGCCGTACATCGGGTTTCCAAAGGCTTCCTCCGCCAGACGGGCTGCTGAATAGGAGAACGGGTCAGCGAATGTCTTTTCCATTTTCAGCAGCAGTTCAGCTTTTGCCTTTTCCGCTGCGCTGGCAGAAAGAGAAGCCGGAAAGGAGGACATGTCAACAAAGGTGTTCAGAACGGCATCTGTATGAAATCCCTCAGCATATAACGGATGAATCATGCGGGTCCCGTACGTTTTCAGCTGCCGGTCAAAAAAGAGATTTGCTGAATACATGAAGCGGCGGCCGGCGGCATAGCCGAAAGTGTTGATGATGTTTTGCTTCTGGTGTGCAGCCGCGCCATAAAAATAGATCGTTTCTTCTTCAGGTTCCGCCGCGCTTTCGATCGGCTTCAGAAAGCTCGCGGCAATCGAGATGGTTGAAAATTGATCAGTCGTCAGCAGGTTAACTTCCAAGCCGTTCTCTTTTTCCGCTTGTATCAAAGAAACCACCATCCTGTTTTTGCAGTAAATAGACAATGATCAGCCCGGCAATCGGAATGACTGCCAAGGAAATAACAGTGCCTGTTAAAGTAGCTAAAAAAAGAGGGATACAAAATACATAGGAACGGTATTTAGAGAAACCGCTCCAGAGCTGCTGCTCCGTCTGCCAGCTGAAGGACGGCTTTTTTTCATCTGAAATTAACCGAATATAAGCCCCTGCCAGCAGCAATTCCATACACTGCAAAAAAGTCAAAAGGGAAATCGGCCGGCCGCTGATCAAGCCCATAATCATGGCAATCAAAATAAACCCGCCGGCCAATAAACCGGAATAAAAGCGATATTTCGCCCAAAGCATCGTTCTGCGTTTAATCGGAAGCGTGATCAGCAGCATCCGGTCATTTTTTTCAAGAGAATACAATAAAGCAATCGGTGAGCAGATCAGCAGGAGAGCGCTAATTACGATATAGACGACATGCTGATCGGCAATGCCGGTGTTCATCATCTGAAACGAAAAGAAGCCGCTGAATGCCCCCATTACGATATAATTTAACAGCATCGCTTTGGAGGAAATAAACCGGTTCCATTCTCTTTTATAAAACGAAAATTCTGATGTCCGCATAAAAGAATGCATTTTGCTCTGCTGCTGAGGCGCCTGCAAAAATGAAGGGAAGTCAATCACAATAGCCCAGAGCATATGAATCGCACATAGCGGGATCGTCACGGCAGGCATCAAAGCCGCACTGAAGCACACGCAGGTGAATGCCGCCGCATGCAGCAGGAGTGCCGTTCTCCTTTTTTTGACGAAAAGATTGCTTAACAAAACGCCGAAAATAATCGAATAGACAGTAAAAAACGAAAATCTGCCGAGCCAATACAGGGTTTGTGCTCCTGACAGCGTTCCGTTTCCGAATAAGAACAGCGGTAATATGAAAAAAAACAGCGTCCTTCTCAAGCAAGTATCAACAAACAAAACCGCACTCTGAGCGAGCCAGAAGCTCCGGGAAGAGATCGGCAATAGACAGCTCAGCTTCATGTAAGATTCCTTCCATTGGGATGTAACAGAGAGAAACACCATGTACGCATTCATAAACAGAAGCGCGAGCGTGATGTATGTTTTTCCTAAGGCTGATTCATCAATGCCTGCCTGGCGGATCAGCCCGATTTCAAACAAGGCCAGAACGGCAAGCCCTGCGGTGATGCGAATGGCGTCTTTTTTTCCTTGGCGGCCGTAAAGCTGTTTGAACAGCAATGACAGAATCGGAAACAGGTTATTCATGGCCGATCACCTCAAAAAATTCACGCCGAAGATCAGTCTCCTCTCTAATCGGAATGACCTTCCGGATCTGTTTGTGATGAAGAATGGCCGCATAATCACAAAATCTCTGCACCACATCGAGCAAATGGGAAGAAAACAAAATCGTTCCGCCTGCCTTGCAATACTCCTGCATTTTCTGATAAAAGACCTCTATTGACTCCACATCCAAGCCGACAAGCGGCTCATCCAAAATAAACAGGGGAGCCCCGAGCAATAGCCCGGTCATCAACACAACCTTTTGCCTGTTGCCGAGAGACAGCTCGGAAATTCTCCGGTTTGTGTATTGGGAAAAGTGAAATTCCTCTGCCAAACTGTTAAATTGCTGCTCTGAGAAATCTTTCTGATACAAAGAATGAACGAAAGAAACATAGTCCTTCGCCGTAATTTCTGTAAATAGAAGCGGATAATCGGCAGCAAAGTAGCGGCGGATCTTCAGCTCATCTGATGTTTTCTGCGGCATGCCGGCGTCCGCTTCAATGCCGCACAGCGTAAAGTGCCCGCTGAAATTGCGGTTTACCCCTGTCAGCGTATTGATCAGCGTTGTTTTTCCGGCGCCGTTTACCCCAAGCAGTCCGTAAACGGCGCCTTTTTCTAAATGTAAATCTACGTTTTCTAAGATGACGTTGTCTTGCTCGTACCACACGGATACATCGTGTATATCCAAAATGCTCATCGCGAGTCAGCCTTCCGCGCGCGCATACCGAAAATAATGGCGATGGCGATAGAAATCAGCGTAAACACATAATCGCTTTTTACGAAGTAGACGACCGCGCCGATGACAAAAATAAATGAAAGGATATACAGTAACATTTTTCTTTGTGCTGGTGACAAATTGTTCCCTCCTAAATAAGCTGGACCACATCTTCTAATTGTTCATTTTTCGCCCAGGAGCAAATGTTTTTTCTGTGGTATTTGTTGGAGTTCAGCCCTTTTAAGTAACAGCCTCCGCAATAGCCGCTGAACGGGCATTTGTCTTTCATGCAATGCTCGCTGAACCGCGGCGCCTGCGCTTTCCACAATTTATGGACAAGAGGGGAGTCAAAGATGCTTTCATATGAATCATGAAATATATTTCCCAATGAAAATTCCTTCGGGAAGAGTGCGCACGGTCGTACTTCTCCGAACGGGCTGATCACAATTGATTTCCAGCCGGCGCCGCAGTTCGCCGCACGTTTTCTTTCATACGGAATGATCGGGATCAAATCTTTAAATTCATCAATGACATTTTGCTCGTACTCCATAAATTTGCGGTGCTGTTCGGCATCTTTCGTCGGATGGACAATATCTCTGCCTCTTCCGAAATCATCAACCCAATTGTAAGAGAACGCTTTCGCCCCGAGATCGCGCACCTTTTGGGCCATATCGTGGATTTCCCACATGTTTTTTTCGAAAACCGACATGGCGACTCTGACAAAAATACCATGATCACTCAACAATTTTATCGTTTTACAGGTTTGGGCAAAAGAGCCTTTTCTCCCTCTAAATGAATCATGCACTTCGGACTGTACGCTATCCAGTGATATGCCGACGATGATTTTTTGCTTATAGGCTTTTAACATCTCCAGGCTTTCTTTTCGCATCAGCGTTCCGTTGGTTAAGACGGCGACTTTTTTGAATTTCTTTAACACATATTCAAGAATCTCATTGGCGTTTGGATGGACGAAAATTTCGCCGCCTGTGATTTCACACGTTAAAACGCCGTTATCATACAGCATATCAGCCGTTTTCTTAAATTGATCAATGGATACGGTGCCGAGCGCTTCCGGCGAGCTTTCTAAATAGCAGTGGGCGCACTTTAAATTGCAGCGGTGCGTCAGCTCAAAGGTGGCATGCAGCGGCATCGGAAATTCATTGCTTCCGCTGGTGGCGATTTTGTGAAAGCGGGCCCGGTTTTCAAGCTGAATGACCTGCTTGTTCAAAAGCATGCTGAGCATGTCATAGTACCAGTCCTTATGGTCTTCCGGCGACTCATCATACTTTGCGCATTGCTCTTCTAAAATTTGTTCAGCCGTTCTTTGACCGTCCATCAGCATACAAAGCTCGTAAGCCGTTTTGTTGAGATCTAAGTATTCAAAATCAGAGATCGAGACGTTATCACGCAAGTAGTCAATTTCCAGCACACCGCCCTCAGGCAACTGGTGGACTCTTACACTTTCATTAATAAATGGAAACATCTGCTCTATAAACAAAATACCATCCCCTATACATATGATTCAAATATAAAAATCACTGTGTATGTATAACCAAGAAGTAGGTTTTAGTTAAAATTTGTATTTTAGTTAAAAAGGGCATAGTAATTTACTATGCCCTTTTCCGGAGAACCTTATCCCCAGAGACCGAATAGACCTGTTGCACCGGCAATTTCAAAATCAGGGATAGGTCCGTCCACTAAACAAGCGGCTCCGATTGAACATGTCGCGCAACCTTTGTTTTCTACAATGACAGCTTTTTTCATAATTGAATCCTCCCTTTTTTTGTTTTTCTAGCAGATCTTTGATGTACTTTTATATTAAAACTATCAAATTACCATTTCAATACATATATTTTGAAGAAAATGTGAATTGTAAACGGTAGAATTCGGAAAAATGTAATATTTCCTAAAGGTAATCAGTGGTATGATTTTCTCTTCTATAAAGGAATTGCTTTTTCTGAGGTTTATCTTCAAATCTGATGAGCAATGATGGTAAGATAGAAGCAGTTGAAGTTTACAAACCGAATGATTATACTATTCAAGTCAAAGTGGAAAGATGAAAAGGACGTGTCAGAATGAAGCAAGAGACACCGATAACAATCCATGTGAAATCTGTGATCGAGGATGACGGAAACGAAGAAGTGATCGAATTCCGCACTACCGGATTTTACTATGTGAAACAGAATAAAGTGTATCTATCTTATTATGAAGAACACGACTTAGGCAAAGTGAAAACGATTGTAAAAGTAAGCGAAGGCGAAGTGCTTGTCATGAGATCAGGCGCTGTCAAAATGAACCAGCGTTTCGTAACTGGAGCTTCCACAATCGCCAAATATAAAATGTCATTTGGTGAGCTTGAGCTGAAAACGAGCACAAAATCGATTCAATCTGATCTCGGCGAAGAACAAGGCCGTATCAGTATCGCATATGATATGCATGTCGGAGACGAGCAGCAGCATTTACATAATATGACGATCACGTATGAGGGAGGAACTCACGCATGAACATTGCGGAACAAATGAAGGACGTGCTGAAAGAAGAAATCAGAGCAGCCGTTCTGAAAGCGGGACTGGCTGAAGAAAGCCAGATTCCAAATGTCATTTTAGAAACACCGAAGGATAAAACACACGGCGATTATTCAACAAATATGGCGATGCAGCTCGCGAGAATCGCGAAAAAAGCGCCGCGCCAAATCGCTGAGGAAATTGTCGCTTCTTTTGATAAAGGAAAGGCTTCTATTGAAAAGCTTGATATCGCCGGTCCTGGTTTTATCAATTTCTATATGAACAATCAATATTTAACGAAGCTGATCCCGTCTGTATTGGAAGCGGGAGACGCGTATGGAGAAACAAACATCGGAAACGGCGAACGCGTTCAAGTGGAATTCGTATCTGCAAATCCGACGGGGGACCTTCACTTAGGCCACGCGCGCGGTGCGGCTGTCGGCGATTCCTTGTGCAATGTGCTTGCAAAAGCGGGTTACGATGTGAGCCGCGAATACTACATTAACGATGCCGGAAACCAGATTAACAACCTGGCGCTTTCTGTAGAAGTCCGTTACTTTGAAGCGCTTGGACTGGAAAAACCGATGCCGGAGGACGGCTACCGCGGTGAGGATATCATTTCAATCGGAAAGCGTCTCGCTGAGGAATACGGCGACCGTTTCGTCAACGAAGAAGAAAGCGAACGCCTCGCATTTTTCCGTGAGTACGGTTTGAAATACGAGCTGGAGAAGCTTCGCGTAGACTTGGAAAACTTCCGCGTGCCGTTTGACGTGTGGTATTCTGAAACATCACTGTACCAAAACGGAAAAATCGATAAGGCGCTGGACGCGCTGCGTGAGAAAGGCCATGTCTATGAGGAAGACGGTGCGACTTGGTTCCGTTCCACAACGTTCGGAGATGACAAAGACCGAGTACTGATCAAAAAGGACGGCACATACACATACCTGCTTCCTGATATCGCCTACCATAAGGACAAGCTTGACCGCGGCTTTGATAAGCTGGTCAACGTATGGGGCGCCGACCACCACGGCTACATCCCGCGTATGAAAGCGGCAATCGAAGCGCTTGGCTATGAAAAAGGAACGTTGGAAGTAGAAATCATTCAGCTCGTGCACCTTTACAAAAACGGCGAGAAAATGAAAATGAGCAAACGGACGGGGAAAGCGGTAACGATGCGCGACCTGATTGACGAAGTCGGCCTTGATGCCGTGCGTTATTTCTTCGCGATGCGCAGCGCTGATACGCATATGGATTTTGACTTGGATCTTGCTGTATCAACATCTAACGAAAACCCTGTGTATTATGCGCAATACGCACATGCCCGCATTTGCAGCATGCTTCGCCAAGGGGAAGAACAAGGACTCACACCGGCGGCGGATCTAGATTTCAGCCCTATTCAATCAGAAAAAGAATATGATCTGCTGAAAACAATCGGCGGCTTCCCAGAGGCAGTGGCGGAAGCGGCGGAAAAACGAATTCCGCACCGTGTGACGAATTATATTTATGACTTGGCTTCAGCTCTGCACAGCTTCTACAATGCGGAGAAAGTCATCGACCCTGAAAACGAAGAGAAAAGCCGTGCGCGCTTAGCTTTAATGAAAGCAACGCAAATCACGCTGAACAACGCGCTTCAATTGATCGGCGTATCGGCTCCTGAAAAAATGTAATCAAGCTGAAAGGACAAAGCCAGAGGGCTTTGTCCTTTTTTGTTAAAAAATCGTGTGATATAGTTCACAATCTTCCTCGCCGAGTTTTTGTATGATAAGGCTGATTATTGAATCAGTGAAAGGGGCAAGCCGAATGATTAACCGTCAACACTTTCAATTATCGCTGCAGTCATTAAGCTTGGTGGCAGGGTTTATGGTTTGGGTGCTGATTTCGTCACTTATTTCCCAAATCACATTAGATATTCATTTGAGCAAAGGCGAAATTTCCTTGGTAACGGCCATACCCGTTATATTAGGATCGCTTCTCCGCATTCCGCTGGGGTATTTGACCAACAGGTTTGGCGCGCGGATCATTTTTATGATCAGCTTTATATTGCTTTTATTCCCTGTATTTTGGATCAGTATTGCAGATTCCCTGTTTGATTTAATCGCGGGCGGTTTTTTCTTAGGGATTGGGGGAGCCGTTTTTTCCATTGGGGTTACATCTCTTCCGAAGTACTATCCTAAAGAAAAACATGGCGTTGTAAACGGTATTTACGGTGCCGGGAATATCGGAACCGCGATCACTACATTTGCAGCTCCCGTGATTGCTCAAGCGGCGGGGTGGAAAAGTACGGTGCAAATGTATATGGCTCTGTTGGCTTTATTTGCTTTGCTGCACTTTTTCTTCGGTGACCGGCATGAGAAGAAAGTGAAGGTGTCCGTAAAGACTCAAATCAAAGCCGTTTACCGAAATCATGTGCTGTGGTTTCTGAGTCTCTTTTATTTTATTACGTTTGGCGCCTTTGTCGCTTTTACAATCTATCTGCCAAACTTTCTTGTTGAGCAGTTTGATCTGAGTCCTGCGGATGCCGGGCTGCGGACGGCAGGTTTTATTGCTGTATCCACGCTGCTCAGGCCGGCGGGCGGGTGGCTGGCTGATAAAGTGAGTCCGCTCCGCATCCTGATGTTTGTCTTTGCCGGCCTGACATTATCGGGCGTCATCCTGTCGTTTTCGCCGACGATCGGCATTTATGCCTTTGGGGCGTTAACGGTTGCGGTGTGCTCCGGGATTGGAAACGGGACGGTTTTTAAACTGGTTCCTTTCTATTTTTCTAAGCAGGCGGGAATCGCCAACGGAGTTGTGTCTGCCATGGGCGGATTAGGCGGCTTTTTCCCTCCGCTGATTCTGGCGAGTGTATTTCAGGCGACGGGACAATACGCCATCGGATTTATGGCGCTTTCGGAAGTCGCGTTAGCAAGCTTTGTCATTGTCATATGGATGTATTGGCAGGAAAGAATGAAAACACACACAGAGAGAAGCGGGCACAGCGTAAACTGACGGGCCGCCGGCGATTGGGGAATTCACGAGATTGTAAGTTTTTTCTGAAAAGCGCAAATGATTTCACGTTACAATAGATACACAACGTGACTTTTCTTCGAGGTGAGCTTATGAACTTTCTCTCTGTTCGAACATCTGATAAGGATCTTATTTCCAGTGATCTTCATCAATTGCTGGAATCCATCAGCACAAAAAGAAAAATCAAAAAACACACATACCTGTTTCGAGAAGGAATGGATGCAGAAGAGCTTTATCTGATTCAGTCAGGACTCATTGAAATCGGGAAGCTGACGGCTGACGGCAAAGACCTGACGCTTAGAATCTGTCAAAAAAATGATATTGTCGGTGAATTAACACTTTTCACAGAAGAACCGAGATATATGCTCAGTGCAAAAGTGCTGGAGGATGGCGAAGTGCTCGTCATCAATAAAAGCAGACTTGAAAAGGAACTTATCCACAACGGTGCTTTGACATTTGAATTTATGAAATGGATGAGCACCCATTTGCGCAAAATTCAATCCAAAATCAGAGACCTTCTTCTTCATGGCAAAAAAGGGGCGCTCTACTCCACCCTCATCCGCTTGTCAAACAGCTATGGGGTGAACCGGAGTGACGGTATTCTCATTAACATTGCCCTGACAAACCAGGATTTGGCAAAATTTTGCGCGGCTGCAAGAGAGAGCGTCAACCGCATGCTGGGGGATCTCCGCAAACAAGGGGTTATTTCAATAGAGGATTCCGGAAAGATTGTACTGCATCAGCGGGACTATTTACGGTGTGAGATTGAGTGCGAAAATTGCCCGTTAGAGATTTGTAATATTGATTAAGAGGAAACAAGGACAGCAATATGTCCTTGTTTTTATCTTGTTAGCCAAATACACATGATGGCGAAAAAGAAGCACGCATTGACGATTTCAAGTATGCCGATCGTTTGAACAGGCCACTTCTTTCCGTGAAAAAACCATGCACGCAAACTGCTGGGGATAAAGGCGAGAACGGCCCATCCACCTCCGAGAGCTGCGGAAAGTAAGGGGAGGATCAGGTGATAGCCCCACGACCAGTAAGCAAATACTCTATTATTCTTCTCCCGGATCACCGACTTCACATAAAATGAACTTCCGATAAAAAACAAAGCAGATTGTGCGAAAATAAACCATGCCCAGCCGTCAAGAGTCTCCGTCCCCAGCCAGCAGCTGGCGAGTCCGCCTGTACAAAAGAATAAGACGCCCGCAAAATCATTCAGCAGCGCTCGTTCATTTTTTTGCCGGGCATAATACACATGAATGAGAAACAGCGGCAGCAAAGAAAAGGCAAGCCAGATAAAAGACGGCTTATGGATGACGGCGGCAAGCAAAAAGCTGCAGGCTGGAAAACTGTAAGAAATTATCCACTTTTGATAGGGTTTGATTTGTTTCTTTTTTAATGCCAGCGTAACAGGATAAACAGCCAAATAAAGAAAAAGCCAGCCTAAAAATAGGGGTATATGCCAAAGAACCGCTCCTCCCTTCACCATACCGAGGCAAAACGGAATCAGCAGCATGGCCCAAGCGCCGTGCTGCTTCGGAATAAGCGCCTTCATCGAAACACTCCTTTCTTGTTTCATTATAAAAGCAAAAATACCGCCAATAAGTGACATTCATCATATCATCTGTGAAATACATCACTGCTGTCATGGATCGGCCGGGCTACACTAAAGCTATCCTTAGCACAGGAGGCTTCCCTATGAATCAGTGTGACTATTTATTTTTTTTGAAACAACTTCCTATGTTTAATGAAGTGCCTCTATCCATTGTCGAAACATTGCTGAATAACGGGACGTTTATCCGCGGTTCATGTGATCAGGATCCATCTTTTCTCCATTCTCAATCCATTTATATTGTATTAAAAGGCAGTATTCGTTTTATTGACAGCAGGCTGCCTGAAGGGTCGCAAACCGTTGCGCTGTGGGAAAAAGGCGATGTGTTTCCCATCGATCAAAAAGGCGGGATGTTTTTATCTCCATTCATTTCAGTCCGAACATCCGAAGACATTCTTATGCTCAATATCCCTTTTTACATATTAAAGAAAATCATGTCCTATTATCCGCAGCTGCAAATGAATTTTCTGGTGATGCTCCAGCAAAATGTCTTTTTCTCTTATGAGCTGTTTTTGCGATACATGCATAGATCTCAGGACGAAAACGCTGAGCCCGATTCCTAAAAGGAACCGGGTTTTTGATCTTTGAATGAAAGACGGCTAATGACTCAGGCGTCCTGCCTGAACGCCGCCTTCATCACATCCTGTGAAAGTCCATTCCTTCTTCCTCATGTGAACTTTCTGTGAAAAAAGGGGAGTGTGTGACATAGTTCACAAGGAAACATCCTGCCTCTGTATATAGTGAATTTAGAATACCTGACTCGGAAGGAGTGAAATATTCATGAAAAAAAAGAAAATGAGTCCGTTGTTTAGGAGATTAAACTATTTCTCTCCTATTGAGCATCAATCAAATAAACATAGCCAAACAACCTATGAAGATCGTGATTGGGAGAATGTATACAGAAACAGATGGCAGTACGATAAGGTCGTCCGCTCCACCCACGGTGTCAACTGCACAGGGTCCTGCAGCTGGAATATATACGTGAAAAACGGCATCGTCACGTGGGAAGGGCAAAATTTGAATTATCCGTCAACAGGCCCGGATATGCCTGATTTCGAACCGAGAGGCTGTCCGCGGGGGGCCAGTTTTTCATGGTATATTTACAGCCCGCTCCGTGTGAAATATCCGTACGTGCGCGGTGTGCTGATCAATTTGTGGCGGGAAGCATTGCAGGCTCATCAAAACCCTTTGGAAGCATGGAAATCGATCGTTGAAAATCCGGATAAAGCGAAGTCCTATAAACAGGCGCGGGGAAAGGGCGGCTTTGTGCGCGCTGAATGGCCGGAGGTGCTGAAGCTGATTTCTGCTTCTTTGCTGTATACGGTTATAACATACGGCCCTGACCGGAATATCGGGTTTTCTCCGATTCCGGCTATGTCTATGATCAGCCATGCGTCAGGCTCGCGGTTTATGTCTTTGATTGGCGGCCCTATGCTCAGTTTCTATGATTGGTATGCGGATCTTCCCCCGGCATCCCCGCAAATCTGGGGCGACCAGACAGACGTCCCGGAAAGCAGTGATTGGTACAACTCAGGCTATATCATCACATGGGGCTCCAATGTGCCGTTAACGAGGACGCCGGATGCGCATTTTTTGGCAGAAGCCCGCTATAAAGGCGCTAAGGTCATCTCAATCAGCCCGGATTTCGCGGAATCCTCTAAATTTGCAGATGACTGGCTGAGCATCCGCCAAGGAACAGACGGCGCGCTTGCGATGGCGATGGGTCATGTGATCCTGCAGGAGTTTTACGTTAATCAGAAGACAGAGCGTTTCATAGAGTATGCAAAGCAATATACGGATTTCCCGTTCTTTGTCACTCTAACTAAAGAGGATGGCGTGTATACGGCCGGGCGTTTTCTTCATGCAAAGGACATCGGGCGGCAGACGGAGCATGATCAGTGGAAGCCTGCGATGTGGAATGAACGTACAAGCGCATTCGCGATCCCGCAAGGAACAATGGGCTCCCGCTGGGACGGCCAAAAGAAATGGAACCTGCACATGATAGATGAAGAAACAGGCGAATCGATTGAACCCCGGCTTTCGGTGCTCGGCATAGAGGACGAAATCGGCACGGTTCGAATCCCTTATTTCTCAAATGAGGGGAACAGAGTGCTTGAGCGAGATCTGCCTATAAAAAAACTGGCGCTGGACAATGAAGATGTGTATGTCACAACCGTATTTGACTTGATTTTGGCTAACTACGGCGTGAATCGGGGTATCGGGGAAAAATCAGCCTGCTCGTATGACGATCCTGAGCCGTTTACGCCAGCCTGGCAGGAGCAGGTGACAGGGATCAAAAAAGAGATGGTCATTAACATTGCCAGGGAATTTGCTCAAAATGCGATCGATACAGAGGGCCGGTCCATGATTATCGTAGGAGCGGGGATCAACCACTGGTTCAACTCAGACACGATCTACCGGGCGGTGTTAAATCTTGTTTTACTGGTAGGCGCCCAAGGCGTAAACGGCGGAGGCTGGGCTCATTATGTGGGACAGGAAAAACTCCGCCCTGCTGAAGGCTGGCAGACGATCGCCAACGCTAAGGATTGGGAGGGGGCGCCAAAGCTGCAAAACGGCACTTCCTTTTTCTATTTTGCGACTGACCAGTGGCGCTACGAGGATCAGCCGGTCAGTGACTTAGCATCTCCGATCGCGGCATCCTCCCGCTACAAGCATCACGCCGACTACAATGTGCTGGCGGCAAGACTCGGGTGGCTTCCGTCTTATCCGACATTTGATAAAAACGGAATTGACCTGTACAAAGAAGCTGAAAAAGCGGGAGCGAAGACAACAAAAGACGTTGCTGACTATGTGGCCCGCCAGCTTCAAGAGAAAAAACTGAAATTTGCCATTGAAGATCCTGACAATGAAGCGAATTTTCCGAGAAACCTGTTCGTGTGGAGGGCGAATCTGATCTCCAGTTCGGGAAAAGGGCATGAATATTTTCTCAAGCATCTCTTGGGAACGACGAACGGCTTGATGAATGACGACAGCGACAGCATCCGTCCGGAAGAAATCAAATGGCGCGAGCAGGCACCGGAAGGAAAGCTCGATTTGTTAATCAATCTCGATTTCCGAATGGCCGGTACCGCCTTGTATTCCGATATCGTGCTTCCGGCGGCGACATGGTATGAAAAACACGATCTCAGCAGCACTGATATGCATCCGTTTATCCACCCCTTTGCCCCGGCTATTTCGGCTCCTTGGGAATCGAAGTCGGACTGGGATATTTTCAAGGCTTTATCAAAAGCTGTCTCCGATCTCGCGGAAGAAGTTGATATGAAGCCGGTAAAGGAAGCTGTCGCCGCACCGCTCCTTCATGACACCATGCAGGAAATGGCCCAGCCTCTCGGAAAAATCAAGGACTGGAGCAAAGGCGAATGCGAAGCCGTCCCGGGGAAAACGATGCCGAACATTCAAGTCGTTGAAAGGGACTACAAGCAAATCTTTCATAAAATGACTGCGCTCGGCCCAAACGCCGCCTTAAAACCAAGCGGAACAAAAGGCATGAGCTGGTCGATTGCCGATGAATACGAATCACTCAAAAAAAGGCTGGGAGAAGTCACCACAGACAGTGTCGCAAAGGGATGTCCGAATATAAGCGAGGCCAAGCAGGCGGCAGAAGCCGTTTTAACCCTTTCGTCCACGTCGAATGGAAAAGTTGCCGTAAAAGCATGGGAATCGCTTGAAGACATCACGAATCTGAAGCTGAAAGATCTGGCTGAAGAGCGGGAGGAAGAATGCTTTACGTTCGAACAAATCACGGCTCAGCCCAAAACGGTGATCACATCTCCGGCATTTACAGGCTCGGAAAAAGGGGGACGCAGATACTCGCCGTTTACGACAAATGTGGAAAAATTAATCCCTTGGCGTACGCTGACAGGCAGACAATCCTATTATGTCGATCATGAGCTGATGAGGGAGTTCGGGGAAACGATGGCGACCTTTAAACCGATCCTCCAGCATCGTCCGTTTCTGAGTAAACGGCCTGATCAAGAGGGCAAAGAAATCGTTCTCAATTATTTAACGCCGCATAATAAATGGTCCGTGCACAGCATGTATTTTGATTCTCTGCCGATGCTTACGCTATTTCGCGGCGGGCCGACAGTATGGATGAATAAAGATGATGCGGCAGATGCGGATATCAAAGACAACGATTGGATTGAATGCTTTAACCGAAATGGTGTTGTCGTAGCCAGAGCGGTTCTGTCTCACCGGATACCAAAAGGAATGGCGTTTATGCACCATGCCCAAGACCGCCACATCAACGTGCCCGGCACAAAACTGACCAATAACCGCGGAGGCACCCATAACAGTCCAACAAGGATTCACGTCAAGCCGACACAGATGATCGGCGGCTATGCCCAGCTCAGCTACGGCTTTAACTACTATGGCCCTACGGGGAATCAGCGCGATCTGAATGTGGTCATACGCAAGCTGAAGGAGGTCGATTGGCTTGAAGATTAAAGCGCAAATCGGAATGGTCATGAACTTAGATAAATGCATCGGCTGCCACACGTGCAGCGTGACCTGCAAAAACACATGGACAAACCGTTCCGGTGCCGAATATATGTATTTCAATAATGTAGAAACAAAGCCAGGTATCGGCTATCCGAAGCAATGGGAGGATCAGGACAAATATAAAGGCGGCTGGACCTTAAAAAAAGGAAAGCTCGAGCTGAAATCAGGCCCGAAAACCAACCGTCTTGCAAATCTTTTCTATAATCCGAATCAGCCAACCATTGATGATTACTACGAGCCTTGGAACTATGATTATGAAACGCTGACTAACAGTCCGCAGAAAAAACATCAGCCCGTAGCGCGGCCAAAATCGTCGCTGACAGGAGATTTTATGAATATTGAATGGGGGCCGAACTGGGAGGATGATCTGGCGGGCGGCCACATTACGGGGCTTGAAGATCCAAACGTGCAAAAGATGGAGGAATCGATCAAGACAGAATTCGATGAGGTTTTTATGATGTATCTGCCGCGCATTTGTGAGCACTGCATCAACCCGGCATGTGTCTCGTCCTGCCCGTCCGGCGCCATGTATAAACGCGAGGAAGACGGCATTGTGCTCGTGGATCAAAATGCCTGCCGTTCATGGAGATACTGTGTTTCATCCTGTCCTTATAAAAAAGTCTATTTTAACTGGCAAACGAACAAAGCGGAAAAATGCACACTCTGCTTTCCGCGTTTGGAGGCGGGACTGCCGACCATCTGTTCAGAGACATGTGTGGGGAGAATCCGTTATTTGGGCGTCATGCTGTATGACGCGGATAAGGTGGAGGAAGCGGCATCTGCAGAAAATGAAAAGGATCTCTATCATTCTCAATTAGAAGTGTTTCTTGATCCGAATGATCCCGAGGTTGCTAAACAAGCAAAAGAACAGGGCATCCCGACAGAATGGATAGAGGCTGCACAGCAATCGCCCATTTATAAGATGATCATCGACTGGAAAATCGCCCTGCCGCTTCATCCGGAATATCGGACATTGCCGATGGTTTGGTACATTCCTCCTTTGAGTCCGATCATGAATCTCTTTGAAGGAGAGGGAAGCCGGCAAACAGCGGAAGACATTTTTCCGGCTATCGACCAAATGAGGATTCCGATTGACTATTTGGCGCAGCTATTAACGGCCGGTGATACAAATCATATTCGGTCCACATTAAAGAAAATGTCTGTCATGCGCCAGTATATGAGAGCGGTCCAGACGAATAAATCCATCGACCCGGCACTGATCTCCAGTGTCGGCTTAACAGAACAGCAAATTGAAGACATGTATCGGCTGCTTGCGATCGCCAAATACGATGACCGATTTGTGATTCCGAGCAGCCACCGTGAAGACATTTCTGATTTATACGCTGAACAAGGGAGCTGCGGCTTATCATTTTCAGGCGGTCCCGGCTCTTGTATATAACCAAAGAAAAATGAGGTGTAACACGATGAACACCACAGACCGGCAAATCACATTCTCGGCTCTTTCTTATCTTCTTTCGTATCCGGATGAAGAGTGGAGAGCGGAACATCCCGAATGGGAAAATCTGATCAATGAAATCGAAAATCAGCATATCCGGGAGAAACTGCTTCACTTTGTAAAGTCATCAGCATGTTTTTCCCAGCAGGCCCTGATTGAACATTATGTATACACGTTTGACTTCGGGAAAAAAACGAATATGTATGTCACCTACTTTAACTCAGGCGAGCAAAGGGAACGCGGCATTGAATTGCTGCAGTTAAAGAACACTTATGAGCAATCCGGTTTCCTCCCGACAGACAAAGAGCTTCCCGATTACCTGCCGCTTATGCTGGAATTCGCCGCCATTGCGGAGATGAAGGAAGCCAAGAGCATATTTGAGAAGTATCTGTCTAATTTGCGGGAGCTGACATCCCGTTTAGATCAAAACCAAAGTTTATATGCCGTACTGCTGGATGCACTGCTTACCGCGCTTGAGGAAATCGGCTTGTGTGAAAGCAGCGAAGGAGCTGTTCGGACATGAGCGGGCAGATCCTGTGGGTCATCATGCCGTATATGGTATTGACGATATTTATCGGCGGGCATATTTACCGCTATCAGCACGACCAGTTTGGCTGGACCGCCAAATCAAGCGAACTGTTAGAAAAGAAAAAGCTTGCGGCGGGCAGCACGCTCTTTCATTGGGGGATGCTGTTTGTTATCGGCGGACACGTTATGGGCATTCTCATCCCCGAAGGTGTATATCGTGCAATCGGCATCACAGAACACGTGTATCACAAAATGGCGATTGGCGTCGGCTTGCCGGCGGGAATTGCTGCAGTAATTGGACTTTTCATCCTGACATACAGAAGGCTGTTTGACAAAAGAATCCGCAAAACCAGCTCGCCCTCCGATTTTCTCACGCTGTTTTTGCTGCTGTTTGTGATGGTCTCGGGCGTTGCAGCCACATTTCTCAACGTTGATTCGAAAGGATTCGATTACCGGACAACCGTCGGGCCGTGGTTCAGGCAGATCTTTTTGTTGAGGCCGGACGCTTCTTTAATGGAGAGTGTTCCGCTATGGTTTAAGCTTCATATTCTCATGGGATACGTCATTTTTATCATGTGGCCATTTACGAGATTGGTTCACGTGTTCAGCCTGCCGCTCAAATACCTGACCCGCAGCTATGTCGTATATCGCAAGCGTTCGAAACGACACATACAGCATCCGTAAAACCATCCCCCTTTGCCAAAAAGGGGGATTTCTCATCTTCTCTTCACATTATAGGAAAAAATAAAAACCTAAGATATTTTCTTACAAGACAATTGCTTGGCGGCAAGGAATACTGATATTTTTGTATTTGGAAATAACAATATGTTCGAAAAAGGAGAGTGAAGAATGAAACGGATGTTCCTCATTTTAACTGCCTGCCTCATCACTAGCGCTGGGGTCCTGACTCTCAGACGTTCTCATGTATTAACCGGCGGCACAGCCGGCCTTTCTCTAAGCTTGACGTACGTGTTTCATTCCTCGTTTGCTATTATCTTCTTTCTGATTAATATCCCGTTTTATGTCTTTTCTTTTATCAGAATGGGTGCCAGCTTCACTTTATCCACCATATTTGCAGTAACAGCACTGACTTTTTTTACAAGCGTCGATCACTGGCTTCCGCCCGTCTCTTTTTCCCCGTTTGCCGGCGCGATTTGCGGCGGAGCATTGATCGGGTTCGGCCTGTCGCTCATGTTTTATCATCAGGCATCCCTTGGCGGCGCCAATATTCTCGCTTTATTTATGCAAAAGCGATACGGGTGGAATCCGGGAACGGTTAATTTCGCCTTCGATTTCGCCGTTGTGCTGGCCGGCATTTTTTCCGTCGGTTTGCAAAAAGGCCTCTGCTCCATCCTGTCCATTGCCATCACGGGATTGGCTGTCGGCTTCTTTAAGCATAAAATCAAAAGCAGCTACTCGCTGAAGCCAGATTTGCTCAAGAACTTTACTTCCGGCCAATCACAGGAAGCCTCCTCGTAAGCCTTTCCGCCCCGTGCGCGGAGAGGCTTTTTTCATAGAAAGGTTTAAAGGTTAGAAATAAGAGGAAATACGAAGGTAATCGGATCGGATTGGAGAGGAGACAAATGCTGAAAAGGAGACTGGAGTTTTTCTTTTTATATATCATGCTCATCGGGGCATACGTCATATGGGTTTTTCCGGTTTCCAGGCTTGAGTTTTACGGAGGATTGCTTTGCTATGCCGGCATTATTTTGTTCAGCATTTATTCGTTAATCCTTGAAAATCGAACGTCACAGCACACGCTGTTATGGATACATATTCTAGTCTTTTTTCCGATCGCGGGCTACATGTTTTATCTGTTTTCCGGACAGCTGTATGTAAAAGGAAAGCTGTTTAAAACAAAACGAATGTACAACAGGGAGAAGCTTCGAAAGCAGTTTGACATGGAGGAAACGCCTGAAGTGACCGGATTGAAGGACAATCAAGAAAGGTTTTTTACCTATTCCATCAGGGCTTCACATATGAATATCAACACGAAAAGCAGGGTGAAGGTTTTGAAAAACGGGGAAGAAACCTTTCCTGATATTTTCAAAGCAATGCGGAAAGCGGAATCTTATCTGCATATCGAATACTACATGTTCAAATCGGACATGCTTGGGCGCGGCATGATGGAGATTATGATGGAAAAGGCGCGTCAGGGTGTCGAGGTGCGGTTTTTATATGACGCTGCGGGCAGCATCAAATTGGCAGGAAGAGATATTATGAAAATGAAAAAAGCGGGCGTGGACATCGTTCCTTTTTCTCCGCTGAAATACGGGTTCTTCAATCAGAAATTGAATTTTCGAAATCACCGTAAAATCGTGATCATAGACGGGAAAGTCGGTTTTGTCGGCGGATTGAATGTCGGGAAGGAATATATCAGCCGAGACCCGATTATCGGTTTTTGGAGAGACACTCATCTGCGGCTGGAAGGAGAAATTGTGCAAACGCTTCACGCCATCTTTATGCTGGATTGGGAATATGTCTCTAATGAAGTGTTAATTGATCAAAAAGACTACAATACGCCAGTCCCCGTGGAGGGAGGAGGCATTTATCAAATTGTCGCGACAGGGCCTGACATGAAGGAAAGCATGAGTGACCTCTACTATGAAATGATTTCTACAGCGCAGAAATCTGTGTGGATCGCCACGCCTTATTTTGTCCCGAATGAATCCATCCGCACGGCTTTGAAAGCCGCCGCGACAAAAGGGGTTCAGGTGCGGATTATGGTGCCGGAGACGAATGACAGCTTTTTAACGCAATACGCGTCGAGATCGTATTTCCCTGAGCTGCTTCTAGAAGGGATTGAGGTGTATTCCTATCAAAAAGGCTTCATGCACCAAAAAGTGATAATCATTGACGGCGATCTCGCCTCAGTCGGAACCGCAAACATGGATATGCGCAGCTTTCAGCTCAATTTTGAAGTGAACGTTTTTTTCACGGATGCCGAAGCGATCCGCACCTTGGAAGACCATTTCGAAGAGGATATGCTGGAAAGTGAGAAGCTTAGCCCTGTCGGCTTTTATAAAAGAGGAATGGCCGACCGGACAAAGGAATCAGTTGCCCGTCTCTTTTCAAGTGTTCTGTAAGAAAAAAGAAATACTGTCTTTCAAAACAGCCAGTGTATAGTATAATTGAGAAATCTTATCAGTTATTAATGCATTGGGGGAAGATAGGGTGCTGCGGCAATTTTTTGCGTATTATAAACCATATAAAACATTGTTCTTTCTCGACTTTTTCTCGGCGATCGCAGGAGGCTTAATGGAGCTGAGTTTTCCTTTAATCGTCAATTATTTTATTGATACCTTGCTTCCGGGGAGAGACTGGGGCCTGATCATCGCGACCTCAATCGGATTGTTCGCGGTTTACGCGCTCAGCTCGGCTCTTCAATATGTCGTCACGTATTGGGGGCATATGCTCGGAATCAATATTGAAACCGATATGAGAAAGTCGCTATTTGACCATCTGCAAAAGCTGTCCTTCAAATTTTACGACAACAACAAGACGGGAACGTTAATGTCGAAGCTGACGAACGACTTAATGTACATCGGCGAAGTCGCCCATCACGGTCCAGAAGATTTGTTCATCGCCATTATGACGATTCTCGGGGCGTTCGGGGTTATGCTGTTTATCAACTGGCAGCTGGCATTGCTGACGTTTATTATCATGCCGATTGTCATTTGGCTTGCGCTTTACTTCAACAAAAAAATGACCAAAGCGTTTACGACGCTGAACAAGGATATCGGAGACTTCAGTGCGCGGGTAGAAAATAATATCGGCGGCATCCGGCTCGTTCAGGCGTTCGGCAATGAATCGTTTGAAAAAGAGCGCTTTGCTGTCAACAATCAGCGATTCCGCATCACTAAGCTGTCGTCATATAAAATCATGGCGAAAAACGGCTCCATCAGCTATATGCTGACACGGTTTGTTACGCTGTTTGTCCTCTTGTGCGGTACGTGGTTTGTCATCCGAGGCTCCTTGTCATACGGAGAATTTGTGGCGTTTGTGCTATTAACGAATGTCCTGTTTCGGCCGATTGACAAAATTAACGCCATTATTGAAATGTATCCGCGGGGAATTGCCGGCTTTAAAAGCTACATGGAACTGATGGAGACGGAGCCGGATATTCAGGATTCTCCTGAGGCGAGAGACGTTTCCGGACTGAAAGGTGATATCCGCTATCAGCATGTTTCGTTTGGCTATGATGAGAATCAACATGTCCTTCATGACATTAACCTGACCATTCGGGCGGGGGAAACGGTAGCGTTTGTCGGTCCGTCCGGAGCGGGGAAATCAACACTTTGCAGTCTGCTTCCGCGCTTTTATGAAGCGTCAGAAGGCGACATTACCATTGACGGCATCAGCACTAAAGACATGACGCTGTCTTCCTTGCGCGGGCAGATTGGCGTTGTGCAGCAGGATGTTTTCTTATTCTCGGGCACACTGAGAGAGAATATTGCATATGGCCGTTTGGATGCATCGGAAGAGGAAATCTGGCAGGCTGTGAAGCAGGCTCACTTGGAAGAACTCGTCAATAACATGCCGGATGGATTGGACACTGTCATCGGAGAACGCGGCGTAAAACTTTCCGGCGGGCAAAAGCAGCGCCTTTCAATTGCGAGGATGTTCTTGAAAAATCCATCTATCCTGATTCTGGACGAGGCAACTTCCGCCCTTGATACGGAAACAGAAGCGGCGATCCAAAAGGCGCTTCAAGAATTGTCGGAGGGGCGCACGACGCTGGTGATCGCCCACAGACTGGCGACGATCAAACACGCGGACAGAATTGTCGTCGTGACAAAAAACGGTATCGAGGAACAAGGGCGGCATCAGGAACTGATCGAAGCCGGCGGTATTTACAGCAGACTGCATCATGCACAGTTCGGAGAGATGGTGCAGCAATAGGAGGAGAGTATGGATAGAAAAAATGTGCTGTACATAGCTGTTTCGTTAGACGGGATGATCGCGAGAGAGGATGGGAGCGTCGACTGGCTGGATGAATTTGAAGGCGAGGGTGATAACGGGTACAGTGAATTTTATCAGACTGTTGATACCGTCATTTTAGGGCGGAGCACATACGAACACATCAAAATTCTCACACCCGATTTTCCGTATCAGGATAAAACATGCTACGTGTTTACAGAAACGCCCGACAGCTATCATGATAAACACGTGATGTTTATCGATGAAGACATCAAAGCGTTCACCGGCCGCTTAAAACAGCAAAAAGGCTTAAATATCTGGATCGCGGGCGGGGCAGAGCTGGTGAATACTTTTATGAAAGAGGACGCCATCGACGAATACATCATCACTGTCATCCCGGTTGTATTGGGGAGCGGCATTCCGCTGTTTCATGAACAAAATACCGAAACAAAGCTGCGTTTAACCGATATGAAACGATTTGGACAGGCGGCGCAGCTGCATTATAAACGAGCATAAGAAAAAGGATAGACATCACTGTCTATCCTTTTTTATGTAAGTTAGAGCGCTTCTCTCTCAGCGGGCTCAATCATATTCTGAAACTTTTCAACCAGCTGAGACGCTTTTGTTCCTTCAACCACAATCAGATATTCTTTTTCATTATGAGCCATACGGAACGTTTCCAGCTCGATTAAGCTTTTGATTTTGCACATCGTTTTCTTTGAGTAAATATAAACCTCGTGGCTTCCGGAATGGCACATTTTATATAGGTGAATCAAATTTCTTAAAGTAAATGCCTGTGCGGCTACTTTTAGAGACTTGATGTTTTTCATGTTCTTTCTCCTCCATTGATTCTTGTCTTATATAGCGTATGTTCCCAATGTGTACAAACTGTAAACCTGTTTTTGCACACTTATGATTTCCATTGCAGAGTGCCGCCGCCAATCCGTTTCACGCCGCGGATTGAGCTCAATTCATCCATCAGCCGGAGAAGCGCCTTGTCCTTCTGTTTCGCCTCGATCATAAAATCAATATTGGTTCCCCATTGCCTGAAGCGCTCCAAAAGCGGCAGCAAGAAGTTGGCGTCTACATATTCCGCATGGCTGCGCACCGCTTGCTCCGATTTTGGAGAGGAAAGATGGACCTTCGGCTGCAATCCGATCCGCTGCCATGTGTTGATCATCCGGGGCAGTGCTTCATTCAGGTCTGCATGATCATCCGAGTTTGCGTAAAAATGATGAAAATCAAAGACAAACGGAACATTCTCTTGTTCACAGACCTGAAGCGTCTCTTCCGTGGTGTACGTTTTATCGTCATTTTCCAGCGTCATCCGCTGTTTGATCTCTTTCGGAAGCATTTTCATGTTTTGATGAAATTGTTTCAGAGCGTTTTCTTTGTTTCCGTAAGCGCCGCCGATATGGATGTTGATAACTGAGCGGTCTGCAATCCCCATCGCTTCAAGCATGCGGTAGTGATAAGCCATATCGGTTACTGCATTTGCTGTAATGGATTCTTTAGGGCTAGTAAACAGGGTAAACTGGTTAGGATGAAAGCTTGTGCGCAGATTGTATTTTTTCACGAGCTCTCCAATCTCACGGAACTCCTTGCGAAACGGCGTCACAAAGTCCCACATCACGTCAGGATGAGTGGCCAGCGGCACAATTGAGCTGGAAAAACGGTACAATGGAATATCGTGGCCGATGATATAGTGAAGGGTTCTCATGGTATTGCGCAAGTTGGCTTTCGTCACAGCCAAAAGGGCTTCTTTTCTCTCATCCTCGGGCAGCTTTGAATAACGGGCGAATGTCAGTGTTTTGGCGGGAGACGCATCCCAAAGGCTCATCGCATTTGAGACGAACCCGAATCTGAAAATCATAGGAACTCTCCTTTATAAAAAATAAGATAATGCTTTACCGAGCCATTCCGCTGGTCGCTGCCTGAACGTGCGCTTTTTGAAATTTTCTTTTGTCAGCAGCTCCGACTTTTTAATATCCTCTTCAATCGTGGCATAGACTTCTTTTGTAAATGCAACATCATCAATTTCAACGTTTACCTCTTCATTTAAAAACAGGCTGCGCTGATCAAAATTGGCTGTGCCGATGATGCTGAAGTGATCGTCAATGATCAAGGCTTTCACATGATAAAACCCTTGGTAAAAACGGTAGATGAGACAGCCGGCATCCAGCAGGTCCGAATAATATGTAAAAGCAGCTTCTCTGACCAGCGGGTGATCTGATTTCATCGGCACAATCAATGTAACGTCTACACCGTTTTTTCTTGCTTTGACCAAGGCCTGCTGAAGCGGTTTAGTCGGAATATAATATGGCGTGCAAATCGTAATGCGCTCTTTCGCCTGTGAGATATTTGCCAAATACGTTTTTTCAAGAGAATAGCCGTCAGTCGCATAAATCTTATGAGGGATATTCCCTTGGGGAAGCTCAGGCCAAACATCCGGACCCAGTTCGGCTGATCCGGTATTTCGTTTCAGGTCGGCTGTAAAAAGTGTTTGAAGATCTCGGACACCTTCTCCCGTCATACGCAGATGATAATCCTCCCAATTGCCGAACTTCGCCTTCTTCCCAAGGTATTCCTCACCAATGTTAAACCCGCCGACATAGCCGACTTTTCCATCCATCACAGCAATTTTCCGGTGATTTCGTTTTTGTATATGAAAAAAGAAATAAGGGAAACGGGGCCGGTTCAGAAAATGAACGTGAACGCCGGCGTTTTTCATTGTCTCCAGCGCCGGTTTTTTAATTTTTTGGCTGCCCGACCAATCCAGAAGCAAATAAACCGATACGCCGGCCTGGGCTTTTGTTTTCAGCAGTGTGAACATATTGTGGCTGACCTCATCGTTTTTCATAATGAAAAACATCACGTGAACGGAAGAGACAGCATCGCGTATATCTTCCATCATTCGTTCAACAAGATCAGCGCCGCAGTGAATCAATTCGATATCACTTTTCTTTTTTGAAAAAACAGGCTCGTACGCTTTCTTTCGGTATGCGGCGCGGCCCATAAAGATATCCAGCAGGATTAAAGCCAATAGTATGATGACAATGATGAGAATCACGAAAAATACCTTCATCCCGGCACTCCTTTCCGTAGTTGTAGGTAGTGTGCCCGAACAGCAGGAATTTAATTATTGACTGAACACTCATTCATTATTTATCATAAAGATAATCTTATACAGATTTTGGGGCAGGGGATCACGGTCTTCATCAGTAAAAAGGGGGAATTGGAATGAGCGGCTTTCTCATTGTCAATGCATTATTATTTCTGATTGTAACCGCTTACGCTGTTTATTTGTTTGTCTATTTGGTCAAAACAAGGCTTGCTTACATCAGGCTCGGCCAAAAGGAACAGTTCGATAAACGGATCAAGGAACGGCTTCAGGCCATATGGGTGAATGTATTCGGGCAGAAAAAACTGCTCAAGGATAAGAAAAGCGGCATCATTCACGTCATGTTTTTCTACGGCTTTATATTGGTTCAGTTCGGAGCGATTGACTTTATCATCAAAGGGCTGGTCCCGGATCGAAATCTGCCGCTTGGCCCGATCTATCCCGCCTTCACTTTTTTTCAGGAAATCGTTACGTTTCTGATCTTAATTGCCGTTGGCTGGGCATTTTACAGACGCTATATCGAAAAGCTCGTCAGGCTGAAACGAGGCTTTAAATCTGGACTTGTTCTCATTTTTATCGGCGGTTTAATGCTGACGGTTTTACTGGGGAACGCAATGAATCTGATCTGGCATGATCACGGGCTTTCTTGGAGCGAGCCGATCGCTTCAGGCATCGCGTTTTTGCTTGGGGGCGTCGGGGAGACGGGCGCCGCGGTGATTTTCTATATCGCATGGTGGGTGCATCTGCTGTTTTTACTGAGCTTTTTAGTGTATGTGCCGCAGTCAAAGCACGCTCATTTAATTGCCGGTCCTGCCAACGTCTTTTTCAACAGGCTTGAAGCGCCCGGAAAGCTCGAAAAAATTGATTTCACAGACGAAACGAAAGAAAGCTACGGAGCGGGAAAAATTGAGGATTTCAGGCAGTCCCAGTTGATTGATCTGTATGCGTGTGTCGAGTGCGGCCGCTGCACCAATATGTGCCCTGCGACTGGCACCGGAAAAATGCTGTCGCCGATGGATTTAATTTTACGCCTCAGGGACCACCTCACAGAAAAAGGCGCTGCCGTCACTTCGCGCTCGCCATGGGTGCCGGCTGCAGCATTCCGGCATACGAAAGGGAACCAGCTGGCTGCGGCTGCCTCAGGGAGCGGATCACAGGAAGCCGCCGCCGCGCTTGATTACAGTCCGAGCTTAATCGGCGATGTCATTACCGAAGAAGAAATTTGGGCCTGCACCACTTGCCGGAACTGTGAAGATCAGTGCCCCGTCATGAACGAGCATGTTGATAAAATCATTGACCTTCGCCGCTATCTCGTGCTGACTGAAGGAAAAATGGACAGTGACGCACAGCGGGCGATGACGAGTATTGAGCGGCAGGGAAATCCGTGGGGCCTCAACCGCAAGGAACGTGAAAATTGGCGCGACGCAGCCCCAGATGCCGATATTCCGACAGTAAAAGAATTAAAAAAAGAGGAAAAAGAATTCGAATATCTTTTCTGGGTCGGTTCCATGGGTTCATACGACAACAGAAGCCAAAAGATCGCCATCTCCTTTGCAAGACTGCTGAACCAAGCAGGTGTGACCTTTGGGATCCTCGGCAACAAAGAAAAAAATTCAGGGGACACCCCGCGCCGCCTCGGAAATGAGTTTTTATTTCAAGAACTGGCCGAAAAGAATATTTCGGAATTTGAAAAAAATAATGTGAAAAAAATCGTTACGATTGATCCGCACGCATACAATTTATTTAAAAACGAATATCCTGATTTCGGCTTTGAAGGCGAAGTGTATCATCATACGGAAGTGCTGGCCGATCTTGTGAAGAGCGGGAAATTAAAACCGCAGCACCCAGTTCATGAAACGATCACCTTCCACGACTCGTGCTACTTGGGACGGTACAACGAAGTCTATGATCCGCCGAGAGAGATTTTAAAAGCCATTCCGGGTGTGCGGCTTATTGAAATGGAGAGAAACCGGGAAACCGGCATGTGCTGCGGAGCTGGCGGAGGCTTGATGTGGATGGAGGAAGAGTCAGGCAACAGGATTAATGTCGCCAGAACAGAGCAAGCGCTGGCAGTCAATCCGTCGGTAATCAGCTCCGGCTGTCCGTACTGCCTCACGATGCTTGGGGACGGCACGAAGGCAAAAGAAGCGGAAGATCGTGTCAAAACGTATGACGTCGCGGAGCTTCTGGCTCAATCTGTCTTGGGCGCTGATATGACAATGGGGGAAAAGCGATGAATTTTTCATTAACAGAAGAACACGAAATGATTCGGAAATTGGTTCGTGATTTTGCCAAGCATGAGGTTGCACCGACAGCGGCAGAACGTGACGAACAAGAACGATTCGATCGTGACCTGTTTCGGGAAATGGCGGATTTAGGATTAACAGGGATTCCGTGGCCTGAAGCTTACGGCGGAATCGGAAGTGACTACCTGGCTTATGTCATAGCGGTGGAGGAACTGTCAAAAGTCTGCGCCTCCACCGGCGTGACGCTTTCGGCGCATATCTCGCTTTGCGGCTGGCCGCTGTTTGCATTTGGCACAGAAGAACAAAAGGCAGCGTACTTAACACAGCTGGCCCTTGGGCAGAAAATCGGGGCTTTCGCTTTGACTGAAGCAGGCTCCGGTTCAGACGCCGGCGGGATGAAAACAACCGCTGAGCGAATCGGTGATGACTATGTATTAAACGGATCAAAAGTGTTTATCACAAATGGCGGCGCCGCTGATATTTATATTGTGTTTGCAGTCACTGACGCTGAGAAAAAGAAAAAAGGCATTTCCGCTTTTATTGTAGAAAAGGATTTCGAAGGATTTTTGACAGGCAAGAAAGAAAAGAAACTAGGCATCCGTTCTTCTCCGACAACAGAGATCATCTTTGAAGACTGTGTCGTTCCCGCAGAAAATCGTCTCGGTGAAGAAGGAGAAGGCTTCAAAATCGCGATGAAGACGCTTGACGGAGGAAGAAACGGCATTGCGGCACAGGCTGTTGGCATCGCTCAGGGAGCGCTTGATGCGGCGCTTCAATACGCAAAAGAAAGAAAACAGTTCGGCAAATCGATTGCCGAGCAGCAGGGCATAGCTTTTAAACTTGCAGATATGGCGACAATGATAGAAGCTTCAAGGCTACTGACCTACCAGGCGGCATGGCTGGAGTCGTCAGGCCTTCCGTATGGAAAAGCCTCCGCTATGTCCATACTGCTGGCAGGGGATACGGCGATGAAGGTGACGACCGAAGCTGTGCAGATTTTCGGCGGCTACGGCTATACGAAGGATTATCCGGTTGAACGCTATATGCGCGACGCGAAAATTACGCAAATCTACGAAGGTACCCAAGAAATTCAAAGGCTGGTTATCTCCAGAATGCTCGCAGAATAAGGCAAAACATCTATCAGTCGGATCACTCTTGTAAAATTATTTAAATTAACGCTGTTAAGGGTAGCATATTCTGTTTTATTTTGTTTATAATGAGAGGTATGGTTTGTATAAGAACGATACAATATCGCTTTCATTATTGATAAAACAGATACATATAAGTAATAGAAAGGGAGTGTCCGACCTTGGGTATCAAACAATATTCACAGGAACAGCTAAAGGAAATGGCTTTAGTTGAAATCGCTCACGAATTATTTGAAGATCATAAAAAACCAGTTCCTTTTCAGGAGCTTTTAAATGAAATTGCATCATTGCTCGGCGTGAAAAAAGAAGAGCTTGGAGACCGCATCGCACAATTTTATACAGATTTAAATATTGACGGCCGTTTCTTGGCGCTCTCTGACCAGACTTGGGGCCTTCGCAGCTGGTATCCGTACGATCAGCTTGATGAAGAAACACAGCCGACAGTTAAGGCGAAAAAGAAAAAAGCGAAAAAAGCTGTTGAAGAAGATCTTGATCTTGATGAATTTGAAGAGGTTGACGAAGACGAGCTCGATTTGGCTGAGGTTGAGGAAGAGCTTGATCTCGATGCTGATGAGTTTGACGATATCGATGAAGATGACGACGAAGACGAGCTCGAAATTGATGATGATCTCATTGATGACGATGAAGAAGAAGATGAAGATGACTATGATGAAGGCGATGAGGATAAAAAATAGTAAAAGAATTTCATCCTCAAATCGATCTTGACTTTCATAGTCGAACTATGTAGTATGTATTTTGGGCTCTTCAAAAACGAAGAGAGAACATAGAACGTTATGCTCCCTTTCAAGAAATTGAAAGGGAGCTTTCTTATTTTCACCCCTCATTTTTCTTATAAATCATTTAAAAGGCTAAATGATTTCCTATAAAACGGTACATTTTAAGAAATGTAGCTTAGAGCGAAGAGAGGAGCAAACGAAATGACGAAATATATTTTTGTAACCGGGGGAGTCGTATCCTCACTTGGAAAGGGTATTGTAGCAGCTTCATTAGGGCGTTTGCTGAAAAACCGCGGACTGAACGTCACAATTCAAAAATTCGATCCATACATCAACGTCGATCCGGGAACAATGAGCCCTTACCAGCACGGTGAAGTATTCGTAACAGATGACGGTGCTGAAACAGACTTAGACCTGGGCCACTATGAGCGTTTTATCGACATCAACCTGAATAAATTCAGCAACGTAACAACAGGTAAAATCTATTCAACAGTTCTTAAAAAAGAACGACGCGGCGATTACCTCGGCGGAACAGTGCAGGTTATTCCGCACATCACAAATGAATTGAAAGACCGCGTATACCGCGCGGGTAAAGAAACAAACGCGGATGTCGTGATTACAGAAATCGGCGGTACTGTCGGAGACATCGAATCCCTGCCATTCCTTGAAGCGATCCGCCAAATGAAGAGTGACATCGGCCGTGAAAACGTGATGTACATCCACTGTACACTTGTGCCTTACATTAAAGCTGCCGGCGAACTGAAAACAAAACCGACACAGCACAGCGTAAAAGAATTAAGAAGCCTGGGCATTCAGCCAAACATTATCGTTGTTCGTACAGAAATGCCGATTTCTCAAGATATGAAGGACAAAATCGCATTATTCTGCGACATCGATACAAAAGCGGTTATTGAATGTGAAGATGCGGACAACCTCTATTCCATTCCGCTTGAGCTTCAAAAACAAGGACTTGATAAGCTTGTTTGCCAGCACATGCAGCTGGAATGCAAAGAAGCGGAAATGTCCGAGTGGAAAGAGCTTGTGAACAAGGTCAGCAACCTGTCTCAAACGACCACAATCGGACTTGTCGGAAAATATGTTGAGCTTCCTGACGCTTACATCTCTGTCGTTGAATCACTTCGCCACGCGGGCTACGCGTTTGACACAGATGTAAAAGTGAAGTGGATTAACGCTGAGGAAGTAACAGAAAGCAACATCGGAGAGCTTACTAGCGGCACAGACGGTATTATCGTACCGGGCGGCTTCGGTGACCGCGGTGTTGAAGGTAAAATCATTGCGACAAAACATGCGCGCGAAAACAAGATACCGTTCTTGGGCATTTGCTTAGGCATGCAGGTTGCATCTATTGAGTATGCCCGAAACGTATTAGGCTTAAAAGGCGCTCACTCTGCGGAAATTGATCCGTCAACTCAATACCCGATCATCGACCTTCTTCCTGAACAGAAGGATGTTGAAGATCTTGGAGGAACACTTCGTCTCGGCCTTTACCCTTGTAAGCTTGAAGAGGGCACGAAAGCATTTGAAGTGTATCAGGATGAAGTGGTATACGAGCGTCACCGCCACCGTTATGAATTCAACAACGAATTCAGACAGCAAATGGAAGACCAAGGCTTCGTATTCTCAGGCACCAGCCCGGACGGACGCCTTGTTGAAATTATCGAGCTGAAAGACCATCCTTGGTTCGTGGCTTCTCAGTTCCATCCAGAGTTCAAGTCAAGACCGACAAGACCTCAGCCATTATTCAAAGGCTTTATCGGAGCGTCTGTTGAAGCTGCAAATCAGAAGTAATAAAAAAAGACTTGCCGTTTGTCAAAAGCGGACAAGTCTTTTTTATTTGTTTCCGGCAAGATACAGCATGTACAATAAGTGATTATGCATACTCTTGCAGAATTTCTTTTAATGTAAATGATAGAGCATGGTAGACATACAATGCTGTCATTAATGAAGGGAAGCCGTAACGGGTGCCGTCTTCATCGGGAACGAGCGGCATTTTCAGCTTCGAATCAATATGCACATCGCAATATTGTTCGATTCCGGCGCTGTCTTTGGCTGCCGGCGATACGCAAACGACTCCCGCGCCTTTTTCATAAAGCTCTTTCGCGAGCGCCTGTTCTTCATCTGTACCTGTCCCTGAGCAAAACATCAGCACCCTGTCGCTTTCTGTCACTTCATCCGCGTTGGCGGGAAACGCTTTGACGGAAGGAAGCGGCTCTTTGCTTTCGGTAGCCTCATATAAGACGCCCTGAAGCTCATTTGCCCCGTATATATATATGGAATGCCCGCTGACCACCGCTTGAGCAAGCAATCGCGCCCCATCTTCAATCGCGTCAGATTCCTTATCCTGAATGCGGGAAAAAATACCTGTTAACTGTGTCGTAAATATTTTCAACATAAGTGAATCCTCCTTTATAACGTACAATAACAGTATACAACAAAAGAGAAAATGCTCAGAAAATGTCGTAAAGTAGACTATTATAATTAAAGGAAATAGGAAAATCAAACAGAATACATAAACTACTGCTTACTTTTGACGAAAATCATAATATTGGGGTGTAAAATGATGAATGAAAAAATTTTAATCGTTGATGATCAATACGGAATACGTATTTTGCTTAACGAAGTGTTCAATAAAGAGGGCTATCAGACATTTCAGGCTGCGAACGGCCTTCAAGCGCTTGATATTGTGACAAAAGAACGTCCGGACCTTGTCCTTCTGGATATGAAAATTCCCGGCATGGACGGAATCGAAATCTTAAAACGGATGAAAGTCATTGATGAAAACATCCGCGTGATCATCATGACGGCTTACGGAGAACTCGATATGATCCAGGAATCAAAGGAACTGGGCGCATTGACACACTTTGCGAAGCCGTTTGACATCGACGAAATCAGAGACGCCGTCAAAAAATATCTGCCCCTGAAGTCTAACTGACAAAAAGAAGAAACAATTGAATGAGCTCATTGTGTTGCCGATTTGTCGAAAAGTTGGTATTCTAGTTATGGAGAAAAAGCGATCTGAGTATTTACATATGACAGCAAATTATGGGTCATGCTAGGGTGGAAAGCTTTTTTCGCTAGAAGACAATCAGGCTACATAAGGAGGACATTCGACATGCCTTTAGTTTCAATGACGGAAATGTTGAATACAGCTAAAGAAAAAGGTTATGCTGTAGGACAATTTAACTTAAACAACCTTGAGTTTACTCAAGCGATTTTACAAGCAGCTGAAGAAGAAAAATCTCCAGTGATCCTTGGTGTTTCCGAAGGTGCGGGACGCTACATGGGCGGCTTCAAAACAGTCGTAGCTATGGTAAAAGCACTAATGGAAGAGTACAAAGTGACAGTTCCTGTTGCGATCCACTTAGACCACGGTTCAAGCTTTGAATCTTGTGCGAAAGCGATTCATGCAGGTTTCACATCTGTAATGATCGACGCTTCTCACCATCCATTTGAAGAAAACGTAGCAACAACTTCTAAAGTTGTTGAGCTTGCTCATTTCCACGGTGTATCTGTAGAAGCTGAGCTAGGAACAGTCGGCGGACAAGAGGACGACGTTATCGCTGAAGGCGTAATCTACGCTGATCCTAAAGAGTGCCAAGAGCTTGTTGAGCGCACTGGCATCGACTGCCTTGCACCTGCATTAGGTTCTGTTCACGGCCCTTACAAAGGTGAGCCAAACCTTGGCTTCAAAGAAATGGAAGAGATCGGAAATTCAACTGGTCTTCCGCTCGTTCTTCACGGCGGTACTGGAATTCCGACTGCTGACATCAAAAAATCAATCTCACTTGGTACAGCTAAAATCAACGTAAATACTGAAAACCAAATTTCTTCTGCAAAAGCTGTTCGCGAAACGTTGGCAGCTAAGCCTGACGAGTACGATCCTCGTAAATACCTTGGACCTGCTCGCGAAGCGATTAAAGAAACTGTTATCGGTAAAATGCGTGAATTTGGTTCTTCAAACCAAGCTTAATTCAATTGGAACTTTTTATAGCCGCCTGACAGCTTGACAGGCGGTTTTCCGTCTATCTTTAGAAAGCGCAATCATATTCACAGTTCTGAAAATTCTTACTCAGGGAGGCTTTTGTAAATGTTATTTTTTATTGATACAGCCAATATCGATGAGATTAAAGAAGCGTATGAATTAGGAGTTCTTGCCGGTGTAACAACGAATCCTAGTTTAGTAGCAAAAGAAGCTAACGTATCATTCCATGACCGCCTTCGTGAAATCACAGAAGTCGTTCCGGGCTCTGTAAGCGCGGAGGTTATTTCTCTGAAAGCTGAGGAAATGATCGAGGAAGGAAAAGAACTGGCGAAAATCGCTCCGAACATCACGGTGAAAATCCCGATGACGGCTGACGGTTTAAAAGCCGTAAAAGCACTTACTGACTTAAACATCAAAACAAATGTCACATTGATCTTCAATGCGAACCAAGCGCTTCTTGCTGCAAGAGCGGGCGCTACATATGTATCTCCATTCTTAGGCCGCTTAGATGATATCGGCCATAACGGGCTTGACCTGATTTCAGAAGTCAAGCAGATTTTTGATATCCACGGGCTTGATACGCAAATCATTGCGGCGTCAATCCGCCATCCTCAGCATGTAACTGAAGCTGCATTAAGAGGGGCTCATATCGGCACAATGCCGCTTAAAGTCATTTATCAGCTGACAAAGCACCCGTTAACAGACAAAGGAATCGAACAATTCCTGGCAGACTGGAACAAGTAATTCAAGCGGCGGCAAACAGAGTGTAGTGTCTGTTTGCCGCGGCCTTTGCTTTTCACCGTCCTGATCCAGCGGACCTTCAGATGCACGCCGCTTACAGAGAAGGAATCATTGGGCTGCAGAAGCTGATATCGGAATGAGGGTTGCGTGCTGCTTTTGCCGGATGACGAAGATGTCTCTTTAGCCGGCGGGTCTCTGTCGATTTTTTGAAACCTATGCCCCCGCAAAGCTTCGCTATTTTCTTCCTGATATTTTACAATGTGTTGTATTCTTTCTCTTCGAATTGGCTAGATTTTGGACATGAGCTTTATTTGCAGAGACAGAATAAAATGCCATTTTATTTAGCTCCGCAGCTATCTTCTTATGGAAGGAGACTATCATGGAAAAGTTGAATATTGCCGGCGGTGACTCGTTAAACGGTACAGTACACATCAGCGGCGCTAAAAACAGTGCTGTTGCATTAATACCAGCAACCATTTTGGCAAATTCCGAGGTGACAATAGAAGGGCTTCCTGAGATTTCAGATATTGAAACGCTGCGTGACCTGTTACAGGAAATCGGCGGTAATGTGCATTTTGAGAATGGGGATATGATTGTAGACCCCACATCAATGATCAGCATGCCGCTTCCTAACGGAAAAGTGAAAAAACTGCGCGCGTCGTATTATTTAATGGGGGCGATGCTCGGCCGCTTTAAACAGGCCGTCATCGGATTGCCTGGCGGCTGCCACTTGGGCCCCCGTCCGATTGACCAGCACATCAAGGGCTTCGAAGCGCTCGGAGCTGAAGTGACCAATGAACAGGGCGCGATTTATTTGCGCGCTGAAAGGCTGAGAGGCGCACGTATTTATTTAGATGTCGTAAGCGTCGGGGCAACGATTAACATTATGCTTGCGGCTGTTTTGGCAGAAGGGAAAACCATCATCGAAAACGCTGCGAAAGAGCCGGAGATTATTGATGTCGCGACACTGCTCACAAGCATGGGCGCAAAAATCAAAGGCGCTGGAACCAACGTAATCCGAATCGATGGCGTAAAGGAACTGCACGGCTGCAAACATACGATCATCCCGGACAGAATTGAGGCCGGAACATTTATGATTGCCGGTGCTGCGATGGGCAAAGAGGTCATCATCGATAATGTAATCCCGACACACCTTGAGTCCTTAACAGCAAAGCTGAGAGAAATGGGCTTTCACATTGAGACGAGCGACGACCAGCTGCTTATTGTCGGCGGGCAGAAAAACCTAAAGCCGGTTGATGTAAAAACCCTAGTATACCCGGGCTTTCCGACTGATTTGCAGCAGCCGATGACAGCGCTTTTGACGAGAGCAAAAGGGACAAGCGTCGTGACTGACACCATCTATTCGGCGAGATTCAAGCATATTGATGAGCTGAGACGAATGGGCGCTAATATGAAGGTAGAGGGCAGATCTGCAATCATAACGGGACCTGTCGACCTTCAAGGCGCTAAGGTCAAGGCGAGCGATCTGCGGGCCGGAGCCTGTTTAGTGGTTGCCGGGCTGATGGCCGACGGCGTCACGGAAATTACAGGTCTGGAGCATATTGATCGCGGATACAGCAGCCTTGAGAAAAAACTCGAGGGTCTGGGAGCCACAATCTGGCGCGAGAGAATGACTGATGAAGAGATAGAACAGCTGCAAAATTCTTAATTGGTTATTTGCGAGAGGAGATCGTGTTGAGATGGAAAGAAGTTTATCAATGGAATTGGTTCGTGTGACTGAAGCTGCGGCATTAGCATCTGCAAGATGGATGGGCCGGGGAAAAAAAGACGAGGCTGATGAAGCAGCAACAAGCGCAATGAGAGACGTTTTTGATACAGTTCCGATGAAAGGAACTGTTGTGATCGGAGAAGGTGAAATGGACGAAGCGCCGATGCTTTATATCGGGGAAAAACTCGGAAACGGGTACGGTCCGCGTGTCGATGTCGCCGTTGATCCTCTCGAAGGCACAAACATTTTGGCAAGCGGCGGCTGGAATGCGCTGACGGTTATTGCAGTTGCGGACCACGGCACGCTTTTAAACGCTCCAGATATGTATATGCAGAAAATCGCAGTCGGTCCGGAAGCAGTGGGCTGCATTGATATTGAAGCTCCAGTCATTGATAACCTTAAAGCGGTAGCAAAAGCGAAAAACAAAGACGTCGAGGACGTCGTTGCCACCATTTTAAACCGTGATAGACACGAAAAAATCATTTCCGAGCTTCGCGAGGCCGGCGCCAGAATCAAACTGATCAATGACGGGGATGTCGCAGGCGCCATCAACACGGCTTTCGACCACACAGGCGTAGACATCCTGTTCGGATCAGGCGGAGCTCCTGAAGGCGTCCTATCTGCTGTAGCGTTAAAAGCGCTGGGCGGAGAAATTATCGGTAAACTTCTTCCGCAAAGCGAGGAAGAAATCATACGCTGCAACAAAATGGGCCTTGATTTAAGCAAAGTGCTGCGTATGGAAGACCTTGTGAGAGGCGATGACGCGATTTTTGCGGCTACCGGCGTAACTGACGGCGAGCTGTTAAAAGGCGTTCAATTCAAAGGGTCTGTCGGCACGACTGAAAGCTTGGTCATCCGTGCGAAGTCAGGAACTGTCCGTTTCGTTGACGGCAGACACAGCCTGAAGAAAAAACCAAATCTCGTAATCCGTCCATAACAAAGAGAAAAAGCGGGTGTTGACCCGCTTTTCTTTTGCAAAAAAGAGACAACCCTATCAATTGCGTGTCAAAACCTTATTTCAGTTGAATAATTGTTTGAAATAAGGTAAAAATAAAGAGTGCTGCGATTTTTAACTGCGTAATTCCTTCTTTTAAGCACTAGGAAAGTTTCAATTTCTACCGCATACAGACGATATAAGTATTGATCTTCTCATGTTTTTGTCCTCGCTTCCTTCAAAACTCATTAAGACAATCCTTTTAACAAAAGCGCCGATCATGGGTGGAAGTGTTACCGATAGAAGTTCCTTTATGTTAAAAAAAGAATGTGCTTTGGCGGATGTTGTGCAAAAGCAGCAGATTACATGTGTAAAGTAAGATATTGACTATGAAAAGCGTGGTGTTTTTTATGAAAGACGTATCTATTTCCTCTTTGGAAAATATGAAATTGAAAGAGCTATATGAACTTGCAAGACATTATAAAATCTCCTACTACAGCAAACTGACAAAAAAAGAGCTGATTTTCGCCATTCTGAAAGCGAATGCAGAGCAGGAAGATCTTCTGTTTATGGAAGGTGTTCTTGAGATCATCCAATCAGAGGGATTTGGCTTCCTGAGACCGATCAACTATTCTCCAAGCTCTGAAGACATTTACATCTCAGCTTCACAAATCCGCCGTTTCGATTTACGGAACGGAGACAAAGTATCAGGCAAGGTTCGCCCGCCAAAAGAAAACGAGCGCTATTATGGACTTTTGCACGTTGAAGCGGTAAATGGAGATGATCCGGAATCGGCAAAAGAGCGTGTTCACTTCCCAGCCCTTACTCCGCTTTATCCAGACCGCCATATGGTGCTCGAGACAAAACCGAATTTCTTGTCTACAAGAATTATGGACATGATGGCGCCGGTAGGCTTTGGCCAGCGCGGTTTGATTGTTGCGCCGCCGAAAGCCGGGAAAACGATGCTGCTGAAGGAAATCGCCAACAGCATTACAGCGAACCAGCCTGAAGCAGAGCTGATTGTGCTGTTGATCGACGAAAGACCGGAAGAGGTTACAGACATTGAGCGTTCTGTTGCTGGGGATGTCGTCAGCTCAACGTTTGATGAAGTGCCGGAAAACCATATCAAAGTAGCCGAGCTTGTGCTTGAACGCGCTATGCGCCTCGTTGAACATAAGAAAGACGTCATTATCCTGATGGACAGTATCACACGTCTGGCCCGCGCCTACAACTTAGTGATTCCGCCGAGCGGAAGAACACTTTCCGGAGGGATTGACCCGGCAGCGTTCCACCGTCCGAAGCGTTTCTTCGGGGCGGCGAGAAATATCGAAGAGGGCGGAAGCTTAACGATCCTCGCCACTGCTCTTGTTGATACAGGATCCCGTATGGATGATGTAATCTATGAAGAATTCAAAGGAACGGGCAACATGGAGCTTCATCTTGACCGCTCTCTGGCAGAACGCCGCATCTTCCCTGCCATCGATATTCGCCGTTCTGGAACGCGTAAGGAAGAGCTGCTTGTGCCTAAAGAGCATCTTGACCGTTTATGGTCTATCCGCAAAACGATGTCAGATTCGCCTGATTTCGCGGAAAAATTCATGAGAAAAATGAAAAAGACCAAAACAAACCAGGAATTTTTCGATATTCTCAATCAAGAATGGAAACAGGCAAATCTATCATCAGCCAGACGATAAAATCTATTTGCAAAAGAAGTAAATCACTGATATAATTTTCTTATATGCGTTTCGGACAATGCTCCGAAATAATAACTCTGTTTCCACACGGGATTCAGGGCGGAAGGAGATGGATACAATGAAAGCAGGAATTCATCCTAATTTCAAAAAAGCAACAGTTAAATGCGCTTGCGGAAATGAATTTGAAACAGGCTCAGTAAAAGAAGAGGTACGCGTTGAGATTTGCTCTGAATGCCACCCATTCTACACTGGCCGTCAAAAATTCGCTTCTGCTGATGGTCGTGTTGATCGCTTTAATAAAAAATACGGTCTTAAGTAATAATAGATTTCTCAACAGGCAAGAAGCACTTCTTGCCTGTTTTTTATATTGTCAAAAACACAGCTGGCAGAGAGAGGGGAGCAGAGCCAATGTACATAATGAAGCAAAGCGGGTGGCTGGAGCTGATTTGCGGCAGCATGTTCTCGGGAAAATCTGAAGAGCTGATCAGAAGAGTAAAGAGAGCAACTTATGCCAAGCAGGAGGTCAGGGTCTTTAAACCTGTGATTGACAATCGATACAGCGAGGATGCTGTTGTTTCCCATAATGGAACATCTATGACGAGCTATGCCATTTCTTCGGCTGAGGACATTTGGAATCATATCAGTGAGAGCACGGATGTGATTGCAGTGGACGAGGTTCAATTCTTCGATCGGTCAATCATTGGTGTTTTATCGTCTCTTGCCGATAAAGGCTACCGTGTGATCGCAGCGGGCCTTGATATGGATTTCAGAGGAGAGCCGTTCGGCGTTGTGCCGGATATTATGGCCATCGCTGAAAGTGTGACGAAGCTGCAGGCCGTCTGTTCCGTCTGCGGATCACCGGCAAGCAGAACACAGCGGCTCATTGACGGAAAGCCGGCTTCTTATGATGATCCGGTCATTCTGGTGGGTGCGTCCGAATCCTATGAAGCAAGATGCAGACATCATCACGAAGTCCCGGGAAAATCTAAAAACTAATACAAAACATGGGTAAAAAGATAGAAAGCACCGGCCGAAAAGCTGGTGTTTTTTTATATATTCTGATAACAATCAATTAAAAAATTTAATTAAGTGTATTAAAAAATTAAGTAATTTTCTTCCCTTGAATTTTGATTTTGACAGGCATAAAATAACTAACGTAATGTAAATAGTTTTGAGACATTGTTCGAATAATTGTCACAAAGTCGCATAAAGATCATGATCGGTTATTTTTAGATGAGTTATTACTTAACTTGGTTAACTATTTCAAGAAAGAAGGAGATTTGCTTGAATAACATTAAAAAAACTAAGGAAGGCCATTTAGAAACAACATTAAGAGGAAAAGAAGTTTTATCTATTCCTACTTTAAATAAAGGTGTTGCTTTTACATTAGAAGAAAGACAAGAACTTGGCTTAGAAGGACTTCTTCCGCCAACTGTACTTTCTCTTGATCAACAAGCAAAACGCGCATACGAGCAATTTAAAGCTCAGCCAGACCGCCTTCGTCAAAATGTTTACTTAAATGATCTTGCTAACCGCAATGAAGTTCTTTTCTATAAATTGCTGCAAAATCACCTTCGTGAAATGCTTCCTGTTGTGTACACACCAACAGTTGGTGAAGCAATTCAAGAATACAGCCATGAATACAGAAGACCTCAAGGTATCTACTTGTCAATCGACAACATTGACGGTATTGAAAAGGCTTTTGAAAACCTTCATGCGACAGCAGGCGATATTGATCTTATCGTTGCAACTGACTCTGAAAGTATCCTTGGTATCGGTGACTGGGGAGTAGGCGGTATTAATATCGCTATCGGTAAATTGGCTGTTTACACTGCTGCAGCTGGTATTGACCCTAGCCGTGTTATTCCTGTAGTGCTTGATGTCGGTACAAACAACGAAAAACTTTTAAATGATCCTTTATACATTGGTAACCACCATGAACGTATCTCTGATGAACGTTACGAAGAATTCGTTGATGCGTATGTAAAAGCTGCGCTTAAATTCTTCCCTAAAGCGCTTCTTCACTGGGAAGACTTTGGTAACAAAAACGCGCGCAATATCATGAAAAAATACAACAACGAAATCCTGACATTCAACGATGATATTCAAGGTACAGGCGCAATTACACTTGCTGGTGTGCTTGCTGCTATGAAGAAAACAGGCGCATCTATTAAAGATCAGCGTGTAGTTGTCTTCGGTGCAGGTTCAGCTGGTATCGGTATTGCTGACCAAATCCGTGACACAATGGTGCTTGCTGGATTATCTGAAGAAGAAGCAAACAAAGCGTTCTTCACACTTGATTACAGAGGCCTGTTAACAGACGATATGGAAGGCATCCTTGATTTCCAAAAACCTTACCTTCGCAGTGCAGCAGAAGTGAAAGACTGGAAACGTGATGAAAAAGGCCAAATTTCATTCGATGAAGTGGTTCGCCAAGCAAAACCAACGATCTTAATCGGTACTTCAGGGGTTTCAGGAGCGTTCACAGAGGAAATTGTGAAAGAGATGGCATCTCACGTAGACCGTCCGGTGATCATGCCGATGTCTAACCCGACTCACCTTGCAGAAGCTGTTCCTGAAGATCTGTTCAAATGGACTGACGGAAAAGTGCTTGTAGCAACAGGAAGCCCATTTGACAATGTCGAGTACAATGGCGTTTCTTATGAAATCGGACAATCTAACAACGCATTCGCATTCCCTGGTCTTGGCCTTGGTTCAATCGTAGCTGAAGCGCGTGTTATTACGCCTGCTATGTTTGCTGCAACAGCTGATGCGATTGCTGAAATGGTTGATTTTGAAACACCTGGAGCTGGATTGCTTCCAAGCATCGACAAGCTTCAAGAAGTATCTATTCAAGTTGCCATTGCTGTAGCTGAAGCAGCGATCAAAGACGGCGTAGCAAATCGTCAGCCTGAAGATGTAAAACAAGCTGTTCTTGATGCAATGTGGACACCTGAATACAAAAAAGTCATCGCAAAATAATTGAGCGTGTAATTTTTCTGTCCGAGGGAAAGCTTTGAATAAAGCTAAAGTATACGGACATAGGATTTGGAGGAGAATATTTTGAGCATCTTAGATATCTTAATCCTCCTGGCACCGATCTTCTTTGTTATCGTGCTGGGTTGGTTTGCAGGACATTTCGGAAGTTATGATGCCAAGTCAGCAAAAGGGGTAAGTACGTTAGTAACGAAATACGCACTTCCAGCTCACTTTATCGCTGGTATTTTGACAACTTCCAGAAGTGAATTTTTATCACAAGTTCCTTTAATGGTTTCTTTACTTATCGGGATTGTTGGTTTCTATATCATCATTCTATTGGTTTGCAGATTTGTCTTTAAGTATGATTTAACGAACTCATCCGTATTTTCTTTGAACTCTGCACAGCCGACATTCGCATTTATGGGTATTCCTGTATTGGGAAGCTTGTTCGGTGCGCAAGAGGTTGCGATTCCGATCGCTGTAACAGGTATCGTTGTTAATGCGATTCTTGATCCGCTTGCGATCATTGTTGCTACAGTGGGTGAGTCTTCTAAGAAAAACGAAGAGAGCGGCGACAGTTTCTGGAAGATGACAGGGAAATCAATCCTGCATGGTCTTTGTGAGCCGCTTGCAGCTGCTCCGTTAATCAGTATGATCTTAGTGCTGGTTTTCAATTTCACTCTTCCTGAGCTGGGTGTTAAAATGCTTGATCAGCTTGGAAGCACAACATCGGGTGTTGCTCTCTTTGCTGTCGGTGTTACCGTTGGTATTCGTAAAATTAAACTCAGTCTGCCGGCTATCGGTATTGCGTTACTAAAAGTTGCAGTTCAGCCTGCGTTAATGTTCCTGATTGCTCTTGCAGTCGGACTTCCAGCTGATCAAACAACAAAAGCGATCCTTCTTGTTGCATTCCCTGGTTCTGCCGTTGCAGCCATGATTGCGACTCGTTTCGAGAAACAAGAGGAAGAAACTGCGACTGCGTTTGTGATCAGTGCGATTCTGTCATTGATTTCACTTCCAATTATTATTGCGCTTACTGCGTAATCAAAAAAGCTCCCTTTAAGGGGAGCTTTTTTACTTTACGTTTGAAATTTAAACAGTGACAGCAGCGGTTTTTTTCTTGTTTTTATTTTTTCGGAAGAAGCAGCAGTCTCAGGGGTCGGCTGAGCGGTGAATTCTTTCATATGTGAGGTCAGTGATTGCAGATCAGCAAGAATGTCATCAATTTCTCTTCTGTGCTGCAGAAGCTGATAGGATACGCCTTCATCGGCTTTTTGTTTAAGCTGGCGTTCCAGTTCCTCAATTCTTGCCAGCAGCCCGTTTTCGTCCTGTTTTTGCTGTAATAAGGTGTCAAGTTTTTGTTCGAGCTGTTCGATTCTTTTCTCTGTGTCACTGTTTGTTTTTTGGACAAGGAAGCCTGTGCGCTTCTTATTGCTTTGCGGCACATTGATATCCTGAAGCGCCGTGCCTTCAGAAATTTGTTTTTGAACAGATTTCAGGACTTGCACATCTTCAGCCGTAAACGAATAGTGTCCGAGCTCGTTACGTTCAGCCGGAAGGTTCAGCTGCTTCACCCACCGCTGCACTGTTTTTGCGGAGACGCCGAGTTCACTTGCTACCATATTTGTATTCATGATCCCATACCTCCTTTTTAGCTAGGTATTCGACCATGGGGAGCGGTTCCCTTCCTATTAGACAAAACAAGAAAAGATTCGGCAAAGAAAGTGGGCATCTCCCTTTTTTCTTCAAAAACCGTTATTGCTCATACAGCTCTAACGGAAGCTGATCGGGATCAAAAAAGAAGGTGAACCGCTTGCCTGTCAGCGGATCTGTCCTGATCGGCTCTGTCTCGATTCCTTTTTCGTAAAGCTCCTGAACAGCCTGTTCTAAGTTGCTGACCGTAAAGGCAATATGACGGAGCCCTGCACCTTCAGGACGGGTTTGACGTGCGGGCGGATCAGGGAACGAAAACAGCTCAATGACGTACGAGCCGTTAAGCGACAAATCCAGCTTGTAGGAGTCGCGCTCTTCTCGGTATGTTTCTTGTATCACCTGAAAACCGAGCTTATGTACGTAGAAAGCTTTCGACTTTTCATAATCTGAGCATATGATTGCAATATGATGTATGGATGTAAGCAATACGATCCCTCCTCTTTTTCAGTATAGCAGAGGAGGCTTTTTTAACTGGGATTGAAATGCTTTTGACTGGCGATAGTCCCTATACTATAATGAGAATGTTACGCACAGGAAAACAGAGGTGAAGACCGTGTTAGACCGTTTAAAGTCAATCGAAGAACGATATGAAAAATTAAATGAGCTTTTAAGCGATCCAGAAGTTGTCAACGATCCGAAAAAGCTTAGAGAATATTCGAAAGAGCAATCTGATATACAAGAAACAGTTGACGTATATAGACAATACAGAGATGCGTCAGAACAGCTGGCTGATGCAAAAGCGATGCTTGAGGATAAGCTTGATGCTGAGATGCGCGACATGGTGAAGGAAGAGATTTCTGAACTCCAGAAGGAAACGGAAACACTGTCAGAACGTCTGAAGGTGCTCCTGATCCCGAAAGATCCTAATGATGATAAAAACGTTATCATGGAGATCCGCGGAGCTGCAGGCGGAGAGGAAGCCGCTTTATTTGCAGGCAACCTGTACAGAATGTATTCCCGCTATGCCGAGCTTCAAGGCTGGAAAACCGAGGTCATGGAAGCAAGTGTAACCGGAACGGGCGGCTACAAAGAGATCATCTTTATGATTACGGGCAGCGGCGCATATTCTAAACTCAAATATGAAAACGGCGCTCACCGTGTTCAGCGTGTTCCGGAAACAGAATCAGGCGGCCGTATCCATACTTCTACTGCAACAGTAGCATGTCTTCCTGAGGCCGAAGAGGTAGAGGTTGACATTCATGAGAAGGATATCCGTGTTGATACGTTTGCTTCAAGCGGACCGGGCGGACAAAGCGTGAACACGACAATGTCTGCCGTTCGTCTGACGCATTTGCCGACAGGCGTTGTCGTATCATGCCAGGATGAAAAATCTCAAATCAAAAACAAAGAAAAAGCAATGAAGGTTCTCCGTGCCAGAATCTATGATAAATTTCAGCAGGAAGCACAGGCTGAATATGATCAAACACGGAAATCGGCTGTCGGATCAGGTGACCGCTCTGAGCGTATCCGCACATACAACTTCCCGCAAAACCGTGTGACGGATCACAGAATCGGCCTGACCATTCAAAAGCTTGATCAGATTCTTGAAGGAAAACTTGACGAAGTGGTTGAAACACTGATTGTAGAAGATCAGGCAAGCAAGCTTCAGCAGGCGGATAGTTAAGATGAAGACGATATTTGAAGCCCTGAAATGGGCTTCTTCTTATTTAACGGAAGCGGGAAGAGAAGAAAATGCAGCTGAGCTGCTTTTGCTTTATGATACCGGAATGGATAGAAGCAAGCTGCTCGCCAGCCTGCAGGAACCGATCGGTGAAGATGAGCTGTATCGCTTTAAACGCCACGTCGATATGCACAAAGAAGGCGTACCGGTTCAGTACATTATCGGAATAGAGTTTTTTTACGGGCGGGAATTTATGGTGAATGATGATGTGCTGATCCCGCGTCCGGAAACGGAAGAGGTTGTCTGCCATCTTCTTGAGAAATATAGAAGTGTCTTTTCTGAAGGAGAACAGCTCGAAGTGGTAGATGTCGGCACCGGCAGCGGCGCAATAGCCGTCACGCTTGCACTGGAAAACAAAAACTTTTCTGTTTCAGCGATTGATATCTCCAAAGAGGCGCTGGACGTTGCTTCAGCCAACGCGGAAAAGCTCGGAGCGGAGGTGCATTTTCTTCAAGGCGACCTGCTTGAGCCCTTTATTAAGGCTGGAAAAAAAGCAGATATTATCGTCTCAAACCCTCCTTATATTTCTGAAGAAGAAATGGCCGATTTATCTGAGATTGTCCGTTTCCATGAACCTTTGCATGCCCTCACTGACGGCGGAGACGGGCTGAAATTTTATAAGCGGTTTATGGAAGCCATTCCGCTGGTCATGAAGAATACCGCGCTTGTCGTCTTTGAAATCGGGTGGAAGCAGGGCGCAGCTGTAAAAGAGCTGATTCAGCATGCGTTTAAGGATGCGGAAGTTGAAGTCCTGAAGGATATTAACGGAAAAGACAGAACCATATGCGCGGTAATTCATAAGAATAAATAAGCAGCTTGCTGGTGAGTTGAGATAAGAACGGGACCAGCAAGCTGTTTTAACACCAGCAAAGGGGATGTAAAAGATGAAAAAGGCCCTGACAGCAGGAATTTTACTTATTGCCATTGAAAGTATGGTGGGTTCTATTTTTGCGCAAGCCATTTCTTATGAATTCATTTTCGGCATTGCGTCTCTTGTTTTGATCGGGCTTGCCATTGTGACATCGGGTTTAGCTGTAAGCGGAAGCGACCAGCGGGCGAATTACCATTCAGAAACCAAAGAAGGCCGGACAGCCCGGTTGAAAATATCAGCTGCTTTCTTTGTTGCTGCCATACCTTCTATTCTATGTTATCTATTGACCGTTTTGATCTAATGAAAAAGGAAGCCCTTAGGAGGCTTCCTTTTTTTGCAGCAAAACAGAATCCCATATCCAGTAGACAACAGCTGTTAATACAGCGAAGATGTAAAAAGCTGTATTTTGAAGCAGGGATTGCCCGGAAGGCTGCAGCACGCCAAAGATGATCGCGTTGGCGATAAACGCCGCGGCAAGATAATACAGCAAGTACAAAGGGCTGAACCGTTTCGGCTTTTTATTCATCATGATCTGAAGCGGCAGCGCGAATAGTAAATAAGGAAATAAGAAATAAAAGGCCATCGTTACGAGAGCAGCTATAATAAAGGAATGAATGTAAATAATCGAATAAAGAACTGACATCGTGAACGCTGACAGCAGCACTGTGTAATTATATTTCATTTTAAACCTCCTAAAACACTATCGTACCATAAATTAGATTAAAAGCTTGCTAGATTTTTTTGCCGCTGCAGGTTTACTCCATACGTTCCTTGTCCATAATAGGGCTAGATACAAAGCACGGAGAGGAACGGTGGGGACCGATGAAAAAAACAGTTATCATTTGTATATATATGTTTCTTTTATTATCTGGGGCACTCGTAGGATTGGCGAAAGAAGAGACGGCACAGCAATCTGAAAATGAGCCGGTTGTCATTCCGGACGAGGCGATTCGCCTGAGAATATTGGCAAACAGCGATCGTGACGAGGACCAAGCATTAAAGCGTCATATCAGAGACGCCGTCAATAAAGAAATCACAACATGGGTCAAGGATATTACTTCTATTGAAGAAGCGCGGCGTTTGATCCGCTCAAAGCTGCCTGAGATCAAGGAAATTGCAAAAGAAACCATGGAAAAAGAAGGTGCCAGTCAATCAATATCTGTTGATTTTGACAAAATCTCATTTCCGACAAAACTTTATGGCAGCATGGTATATCCTGCTGGAGAATACGAAGCCATTCTGATTACGCTTGGGAACGGTGAAGGCGCCAATTGGTGGTGCGTGTTATTCCCGCCGCTCTGCTTTCTTGATTTTTCGAATGGGGAAGCCGTAAAAGAACAAGAAGATCAAGAAGCATCAAAAAAACAAACGGAAAAAGCGCTTGAGGACTTAACAGCCAAAGCGGAAAAAGCTGAAAAAGAAGATGAGAAAGAGAAAGAAGACAATACAGAAGTAAAATTCTTCGTCGTAGAATGGTTTTCCGATCTTTTTTCTTAATCGCCAGGTCTAAAAATAGATTTGCCTCATAGATTGGAAGAAAGAACGCTGTAAATGGGGTGAACGAATGTTTTATCAACTGCGGGTGGCGAGGGAAAAGGACGGAGACATACTTGAGGAATTTTTAAAACAGGCCAAAACGAATCATGAGGGCGTAAAGGAAGGGTTCACCCAGTTTCTGATGCTGGAGGACAGCGAGAAAAACATAGCCGGCTGTCTGGGGATCGAAAAAATCAGCTGCGATCAAGCCCTGCTTCGCTCACTTGTGATATCGGACAAGCTTCACCAAGGTCATATTGTATCGCTCTTTCAAAGCATGGAGGTGCTTTGTGAAAAGCATGAGATTAAAACGGTATACTTGGTAGCCAATCAGCATTCTTCGGCTGATTTCCTGGGGGCCATGGGCTTTGAACGGGCAGAGAGTGTGCCGGAAGAGCTGTTTGCCTCGGATCACTTCTGTGAATCGAGGCAAGCGGAAGGGGCCGTCTTAATGAAAAAAGCATCCGGATAAGTGAGATTTATACACAAACTTATCCACTTCTTTATATGCGTTGTCCACAATTTGTGGATAACGCTTGTTTTATTACAGGACATCTTTTATACTTTCAAAAGGATTACACGCGTAAAACGATCGTTTTATTGTTGTGAATAAGGAGTTTGGTCAGAAATGAAAACGAAAAGATGGTTTGTGGATGTAATGGACGAGTTATCCACAAATGATCCACAAATTGCACAAGCAGCCGCTTTGCTCCGGGAAAATGAGGTTGTGGCGTTTCCGACAGAAACGGTATATGGTCTCGGCGCAAATGCGAAAAGCACAGATGCTGTCAAAAAAATATATGAGGCGAAAGGGCGGCCGAGTGATAATCCACTGATTGTCCACATTGCGGATATCAGCCAGCTTGACGGTTTAACAGGCCCGGCGCCAGACAAGGCGAAAATATTAATGAAGCGCTTTTGGCCAGGGGCGCTTACACTGATTTTACCTTGTAAACCTGGTGCGCTGTCACCCCGTGTAACGGCTGGGCTGGATACAGTGGCCATCAGAATGCCTGATCATCCGCTGGCTCTGGCACTCATCCGTGCCGCGGGTCTCCCGATTGCAGCGCCGAGTGCTAATTTATCGGGCAAACCAAGTCCGACAAAGGCTGAACACGTGGCTCACGACTTGGATGGCCGCATAGCTGGAATGATGGATGGGGGATCTACGGGGATCGGTGTCGAATCAACCGTACTTTCATGTGCAGGAGAAATCCCTGTGCTCCTTCGTCCGGGCGGCATTACAAAAGAACAAATAGAAGCCGAAATCGGCCCGATTCTTGTGGATAAAGGGCTTGCTGATCCAAAAGAGAAGCCGATTTCTCCGGGAATGAAATATACACATTACGCGCCGTCAGCGCCGCTTGTTATTTCTGAAGGAAGCCCTGAGCGCATTCAAACGCTTATTCAAGAATATCAGCAGGGCGGAAAACGGGTCGGCGTCCTGACGACAGAAGAAAATGCGGATTTTTATTCGGCTGACTATGTGAAGAGCTGCGGCAGAAGAGATCAGCTTGAAACAGTAGCGGCAGCCCTTTATGATGCATTGCGCAGTTTTGATGAAGAAAAGGTTGATTTTATTATTGCAGAATCGTTTCCTGACACAGGCGTCGGACTTGCTATTATGAACAGGCTGATGAAAGCAGCCGGAGGAAGAATGATCCGCTGACACAGTCAGAAGTTCTAACCCCTTTTGGACACGCATAGGCTAAAAAAGCGGGCGTGTCCAAGGGGGTTATGCATGTGATGTCGGATATGTTTATAGGCGAACTGATTACCTTAAGCATCATGGCGTTTGCTTTAGGTATGGATGCTTTTTCTGTCGGCCTCGGAATGGGCATGGTCAAACTCAGAAAAAAGCAGATAATCTATATTGGATTCATTATCGGTCTCTTTCACGTCATCATGCCTCTCGGAGGGATGGCGGCGGGAAATATGCTGTCAGGGCTCCTCGGCATGGTAGCCGTATATATCGGGGGTTCGCTGCTGTTTGTTCTCGGTGTTCAAATGGTGATCGCATCTTTTAAACAGTCAGAAGAACGTTTGATGTCGCCGGCTGGGCCTGGCTTATTGTTATTTGCAGTCGGCGTCAGCCTCGATAGTTTCTCCGTCGGTCTGAGCCTTGGAATATACGGCTCGCATCCGCTTCTCACCATTACCCTGTTTGGGCTTTTCAGCATGATGTTGACTTGGCTGGGCCTGCTGATCGGAAAGCAAGTGCAGTCCTGGCTCGGCTCATACAGTGAAGCGCTCGGGGGGACCATATTAATCGTATTTGGCCTTAAGCTGCTTTTGCCAATTTAATATACCAAGAAAAGAAACGATGTCGCCGTTTCTTTTTTCTTCATATATAATAGAAAAAATAAGGGGTGACTGACATGAACATCATTTTTGTCTGTACTGGAAATACGTGCCGCAGTCCAATGGCTGAGGCGCTTTTTAAATCAATTGCAGAAGCGGAAGGGCTGGATGTCAGCGTCCGCTCGGCAGGCGTATTTGCCTCACCTAACGGGAAAGCGTCGCCTCACGCGGTTGAAGCGCTTTTTGAAAAGCGCATTGCCCTTAATCATGTTTCTTCGCCATTAACTGAAGCACATATGGAATCGGCAGATTTGGTTCTGGCAATGACCCACCAGCACAAACAGGTTATCGTCAGCCAATTCGAACGTTATCGTGATAAAGTGTTTACGCTAAAAGAATATGTGACAGGCAGCCGGGGCGATATTATAGACCCGTTTGGCGGCTCTATTGAGATCTACAAAAAAACGAGAGATGAGCTTGAAGAGCTTCTTCAGCAGCTGGCAGAACGATTGAAAAATGACGGCAAATAACTTGTCAGAGAATCTGCAGACAGGTCATTTGCAAATCCTGCGTGAAGGAGTAGAATATAGTGAAAAGCACATCGATATGGTGTGAATCAATGAGCGGACAGGCTGCGCGGTCAACAAAGCGGGCGGGCCGCATCACACACGCTGGGAGGATAAGCTGATGAAAGTAGCCATAGCATCGGATCATGGCGGCGTTCACATTCGAAACGAAATCAAAGATCTAATGGACGAATTGCAAATTGAATATGTTGATATGGGCTGTGACTGCGGCAGCGGATCTGTCGATTATCCGGACTATGCTTTTCCGGTGGCCGAGAAAGTAGTAAACGGTGAAGTGGACAGAGGCATTTTAATTTGCGGGACAGGCATTGGCATGAGCATTTCCGCAAATAAAGTCAAAGGCATCCGCTGTGCGCTGGCACATGATACATTTAGTGCAAAGGCGACGAGAGAACATAACGATACTAATATCCTCGCGATGGGCGAGCGGGTGATTGGACCCGGTTTGGCACGTGAAATTGCGAAAATCTGGCTGACCACTGAATTTACTGGCGGAAGACATCAAACCCGCATCGGAAAAATCTCGGACTATGAAGAGAAAAACCTGTAGGGGTGCTGCTCAATGAGTGAAATCACACAAACGTGGAAGACGATGCTGTCAGAGTTTCAGGACAAAGCGGGATTGAAAGAAAATCAGCTCTTTGTCCTTGGTTGCAGCACAAGCGAAGTGGCTGGCAGCCATATCGGCACATCGGGCAGTACAGACATCGCGGAAAGCATCTACAGCGGACTTGCAGAGCTGAAGGAAAAAACGGGAATCCATCTGGCGTTTCAATGCTGCGAGCATCTAAACAGAGCGCTTGTAGTGGAGGAAGAAACGGCCGAGCTGTTTAGGCTTCCGGCCGTTTCCGCTGTACCTGTTCCAAAAGCGGGCGGGGCGATGGCTTCTTATGCGTTTAAGCAAATGAAGTCTCCTGTTCTGGTAGAAACCATTCAGGCAGATGCCGGAATAGATATAGGCGATACGTTTATCGGCATGCACTTAAAGCCGGTTGCTGTTCCTGTACGCATTTCTCAGAACAGTCTCGGTGCTGCCCATGTGACATTGGCGCGCACACGGCCAAAGCTGATCGGCGGAATGCGGGCAGTTTATGAGTGTGAATGAGAAAGGACTGCATGGGCCAGTCTTTTCTTTAATTTTCGCTGCTGAAATAAATTCCGAACTTTAAATTAAATTTAAGTTATAAATATTCGTTTTTGCCAATAAAATTTTCGTTTTTTTGAAAATAATCTTTTACATCGGCCTAAAAAACCATGTACAATAGTGGTGGTAAAAACAAAGAACAGGATACGGATAGGAGAGGATCTCGCTGATGAAACATTTACCTGCGCAAGACGAACAGGTGTTTAACGCCATTAAAAATGAGCGTGAACGCCAACAGACTAAGATCGAATTGATTGCTTCTGAAAACTTTGTAAGTGAAGCGGTTATGGAAGCACAAGGTTCTGTTTTAACAAACAAATACGCTGAAGGATATCCTGGCAAACGCTATTATGGCGGATGTGAGCACGTCGATGTCGTTGAAGATATCGCTCGTGACCGCGCGAAGGAAATCTTTGGAGCGGAGCATGTAAACGTTCAGCCTCATTCAGGCGCACAAGCAAACATGGCTGTCTATTTCACGATTTTGGAACAAGGCGATACTGTACTTGGGATGAACCTCTCCCACGGCGGTCATTTAACACACGGAAGTCCAGTTAACTTCAGCGGTGTTCAATATAACTTTGTTGAGTACGGCGTAGATAAAGAAACTCAACATATTGATTACGATGACGTGCGTGAAAAAGCCCTCGCTCACAAGCCTAAGCTAATCGTGGCAGGAGCAAGTGCGTATCCTCGTACAATCGACTTTAAGAAATTCCGTGAAATTGCTGATGAAGTCGGCGCTTACTTTATGGTGGATATGGCGCATATCGCAGGACTTGTTGCGGCAGGCCTTCATCCAAACCCGGTTCCTTACGCTGATTTCGTTACAACAACGACACATAAAACACTTCGCGGACCTCGCGGCGGTATGATCCTTTGCCGTGAAGAGTTCGGCAAGAAAATTGATAAGTCCATCTTCCCTGGCATTCAAGGCGGACCGCTGATGCACGTAATTGCCGCAAAAGCTGTTTCATTCGGCGAAGTATTGCGCGATGATTTCAAAACATACGCACAAAACGTGATTTCAAACGCGAAGCGTCTTGCAGAATCATTAACAAAAGAGGGCATTCAGCTCGTTTCCGGCGGAACTGACAACCACCTCATCCTGGTTGATCTTCGTTCTCTCGGACTGACAGGTAAGGTTGCAGAGCATGTGCTTGATGAAATCGGGATTACATCAAACAAAAACGCGATTCCATACGATCCTGAAAAACCGTTCGTAACAAGCGGTATCCGTCTCGGAACAGCTGCTGTGACAAGCCGCGGTTTTGACGGAGAGGCATTGGATGAAGTCGGTGCCATCATTGCGCTTGCATTGAAAAATCACGAAGATGAAGGAAAACTTGAAGAAGCAAGACAGCGCGTAGCTGCTCTGACTGGCAAGTTCCCTCTATATAAAGAATTAGATTACTAAGTTTGAAAAACCCGCTCGGGCTTATGCCCGGCGGGTTTTTTGACGATGTCCTTGAAACTCAATGTCTTTTTTTGTAGAATCAATAGAAGTGTGAAATTGTCGATGGGACAATAAAAAAGGAGCTGAAACACAGTATGGGAAAGGTTTATGTATTTGATCATCCTTTAATTCAGCACAAGCTGACATATATTCGGAATGTAGAGACAGGCACGAAGGATTTTAGAGAGCTTGTAGACGAAGTAGCCACGCTTATGGCGTTTGAAATTACCCGTGATCTCCCTCTAGAGGAAGTGGATATCAACACACCGGTTCAGACTGCGAAATCGAAAGTCATCTCAGGGAAAAAACTCGGGGTTGTTCCTATTCTCAGAGCAGGTTTAGGAATGGTTGAAGGCATCTTGAAACTGATCCCTGCGGCAAAAGTGGGACATGTCGGTCTGTACCGTGATCCTGAAACCTTAAAACCCGTGGAATACTATGTGAAGCTTCCTTCTGATGTGGAAGAGCGTGAATTCATCGTGGTTGACCCGATGCTGGCCACAGGCGGTTCCGCGGTTGAAGCGATTAACAGCCTGAAAAAACGCGGTGCGAAAAACATCCGTTTCATGTGTCTCGTAGCTGCGCCTGAAGGTGTGGAAGAATTGCAGAAGCATCATTCTGACGTGGATATTTACATAGCGGCACTTGATGAAAAATTAAATGAAAAAGGTTATATCGTTCCGGGTCTTGGAGACGCAGGAGACCGGATGTTCGGAACAAAATAAAAAAGAAAACCCGCCAACGGGTTTTCTTTTTTATTATCCAGTTATTTGCTATTCGGTGAATCTCTATACAATTATAGGTGAAAATGTGAACATTCTGTGGAGGCTTACAGTATAAAAAGTTTTTTAACTTTAAACAGATTGACACATGTTAGGGGCTATTGTATGCTAAACGAGGGTATTATGAGAAGGTTTTCATAGCTTTCATTATAGTCCTCATCCCCAATGTAAATCCTCCCAGAAAACCCGTTTTATGAGGATTTATTCAAGCGAATGAAACAGCATCCCTGCAAGGCTTGCGGATGAATGATTTTTTCGAACAGGCCCGTTTTGCCGGACAAAAAAGGTCTTCTACTAGGGTTAACCGCTGATTTTGCCGTATCCAAGAAATATATTATTTTTCATCAGGAGACAGATAGTTGATGGACGATCCCAAGCTACAATTTAGCAGACAACGAAAATATCTATTGTTCATTTTGGCAGCGTATGTACTGGGTTATGGTTTAACAGCGTATAAAACCGTTTTTTTAGGCCTTATTCTGGGAACTGTTTTCAGTTTGTTTAATTTTTTACTGCTCGTCAGAAGAATGAATGCTTTTGACAGGGCCGTTGCGAAAGGCAAGTCCATACGATCCCTTGGGAGCGCAGCGCGGTGGTGCAATGCGATTCTTGCTGCGGCTGTCGCCTATAAATATCCCGAGCATTTTCATATGGCAAGTACAGTTATTGGATTAATGACAATTTATCCTGTCATTATGATAGATTCCTTTATCCAGCTTAAACGTTCATCAATGGAAGAGAGGTGAAAACCCTTTGAATCATGAATACAGAACTATTGAATTTCTAGGACTTACTTTTAATCTGACAAACATTCTGATGATTACTGTGGCGAGTGTGATCGTGTTATTGATTGCCATCCTTACCACAAGAACGCTTTCGATCCGTCCCGGAAAAGCCCAGAACTTTATGGAATGGATTGTTGATTTTGTCCGCAATATTATCGGCAGTACAATGGATTTGAAAACAGGGGCTAACTTCTTGGCACTTGGTGTCACATTGCTGATGTACATATTTGTGTCGAATATGCTGGGGCTGCCGTTCTCTGTCACAATCGGACATGAGCTCTGGTGGAAATCTCCGACAGCCGACCCTGCCATTACATTAACGCTTGCCGTAATGGTCGTCGCTTTAACCCATTATTATGGTGTAAAGATGAAAGGGCTCAAGGAATATTCCAAGGAGTATTTAAGACCTGTTCCGTTCATGCTCCCGATGAAAATCATAGAAGAGTTTGCGAATACGCTGACTCTCGGTTTGCGGCTTTACGGTAACATCTTCGCCGGTGAGATTCTTCTCGGCCTGCTTGCGGGATTAGCGACAAGCTTCTATTCGCAAAGCGTGGTTCTCGGACTTGTCGGTACAATCGGTGCCATTCTGCCGATGCTGGCATGGCAGGCATTCAGTTTATTTATAGGTGCCATCCAGGCGTTTATCTTTACGATGCTGACGATGGTGTACATGTCTCATAAAATCAGTAATGATCATTAAAACATTATATCCAAACGGATAACATTTTAAAGGAGGAACTTTTTCATGAATTTAATAGCAGCTGCGATTGCAATTGGTTTAGGCGCACTTGGTGCAGGTATTGGTAACGGTTTGATTGTTTCACGTACGGTAGAGGGGATCGCCCGTCAGCCGGAGGCAGGTAAAGAACTTAGAACGCTTATGTTCATGGGTATCGCATTAGTTGAGGCCCTTCCTATTATCGCTGTCGTTATCGCATTCTTAGCGTTCTTTAGATAAGCATAAAAGCCTTATATGAACTAAAAATGGCGAAGATCATTCCAAGAGAACCTTCGCCATTGCTTTATGTCTGATAAGCATCCCGCCTTGCCGGCTGAAAAGAGACAAGTGCGGCTGCTGGATCAGCAAAGAAAAACCTGCAGAAGGGAGTTGCCGTAGTAGATGTCTCAATTACCACTTGAACTAGGACTGTCGTTTAACGGCGGAGATATCCTGTTCCAACTGTTAGCTATGTTAATTTTATTAGCGCTTCTGAAGAAATACGCTTTAGGGCCGCTATTAAACATAATGAAACAGCGTGAAGATCATATCGCTGGAGAAATTACGTCTGCTGAAGAAAAAAATAAAGAAGCGCAGCAGCTTATTGATGAGCAGCGCGCTATGTTAAAAGAAGCAAGACAGGAATCCCAAACGCTTATCGAAAACGCGAAGAAACTGGGAGAGAACCAAAAAGAAGAGATTATTCAGGCTGCGCGTGCAGAATCTGAACGTCTGAAAGAAGCAGCCAGAACTGAAATCGTGAAGGAAAAAGAACAGGCGGTTTCTGCTCTCCGTGAGCAAGTAGCGTCTCTTTCTGTCATGATTGCGTCGAAAGTGATCGAAAAAGAACTGGATGAACAGGCTCAAGAGAAATTGATCCAGGACTATCTTAAAGAGGTAGGAGAAAGCCGATGAGTGGATCAGCTGTCTCTAAACGATATGCATCAGCTCTTTTCGATATTGCCAATGAGTCCTCTCAGCTCAATCAGGTGGAAGAAGAGCTAAAAGTTGTAAAAGAAGTATTTCAAAATGAAAAAGCGCTAAATGATGTGTTAAACCATCCGAAGGTGCCGGGCGCAAAGAAAAAAGAACTCATCCAAAACGCTTTTGTGTCTTTATCACAGTCCGTGCTCCATACGATTTTTCTTTTGATTGACCGTCATCGGGCATCAATTGTGCCTGATCTCACAGATGAGTTTGTGAAACTCGCAAACGAGGCCCGTCAAACAGAAGACGCGATTGTATATTCAGTTAAACCGCTGACGGATGCGGAAATTTCATCATTATCACAAGTGTTTGCAAAAAAAGCCGGAGTCGCTTCACTGAGAATCAGAAATGAAGTGCAGACGGATTTAATAGGCGGCATTAAAGTCCGCATTGGAAACCGGATTTTTGACGGCAGCGTAAGCGGAAAGCTTCAGCGCATTGAACGTCAACTTGCCGGGGAAAATCGATAGAAGGGGTGAAACCTAAGTGAGCATCAAAGCTGAAGAGATTAGCACGCTGATAAAACAGCAAATACAAAATTATCAATCTGAAATTGAAGTTCATGACGTAGGTACAGTCATCCAAGTCGGTGACGGTATCGCTCGTGTACACGGTCTTGACAACTGTATGGCCGGTGAACTTGTTGAATTTTCAAACGGCGTTTTGGGTATGGCTCAAAACCTTGAAGAATCAAACGTAGGTATCGTTATCTTAGGACCTTACACAGAGATCCGTGAAGGGGACGAAGTAAAAAGAACAGGCCGCATCATGGAGGTTCCTGTCGGTGAAGAATTAATCGGCCGTATTGTGAACCCGTTAGGTCAGCCGGTAGACGGTCTTGGCCCGATCCTCACAAGCAAAACACGTCCGATCGAAAGCCAGGCACCAGGTGTTATGGACCGTAAATCCGTTCATGAACCGCTTCAAACTGGTATAAAAGCAATTGATGCACTGATTCCGATCGGCCGCGGCCAGCGTGAGTTGATCATCGGTGACCGTCAAACAGGTAAAACATCTGTTGCGATCGATTCGATCTTAAACCAAAAAGACCAAGACATGATCTGCGTATATGTAGCGATCGGTCAAAAAGAATCTACAGTCCGCGGCGTAGTAGAAACATTGCGTAAACACGGCGCGCTTGATTATACAATTGTTGTAACGGCGTCTGCGTCACAGCCGGCACCGCTTCTGTACCTTGCTCCGTATGCAGGGGTTACAATGGCAGAAGAATTTATGTACAATGGCAAGCACGTTCTTGTTGTATACGATGATCTTTCTAAACAAGCGGCTGCTTACCGTGAGCTGTCCTTGCTTCTTCGCCGTCCGCCAGGCCGTGAAGCGTTCCCGGGGGATGTATTCTATCTTCACTCCCGTCTGCTTGAGCGTGCAGCAAAGCTTAGCGACGCGAAAGGCGCAGGATCAATTACAGCTCTGCCGTTCGTAGAAACTCAAGCCGGAGATATCTCAGCGTATATCCCGACAAACGTTATTTCCATCACCGACGGACAGATCTTCCTGCAATCTGATTTGTTCTTCTCAGGCGTACGCCCGGCGATCAACGCCGGATTGTCTGTATCACGTGTCGGCGGTTCCGCGCAAATCAAAGCGATGAAAAAAGTATCAGGAACATTGCGTCTTGATCTTGCATCATACCGTGAGCTGGAAGCATTCGCTCAATTCGGATCTGACCTCGACCAAGCGACTCAGGCGAAACTGAACCGCGGTGCGCGCACAGTTGAAGTGCTGAAGCAGGATCTGAACAAGCCGCTTCCGGTTGAAAAACAGGTAGCCATTCTTTATGCGCTGACAAAAGGATATCTTGATGATATTCCTGTAGCGGACATCAGACGTTTTGAAGAAGAGTACTACATGTACCTTGACCAAAACCATAAAGAGCTGCTTGACGGAATTGCGAAAACAGGGAACCTTCCTGCTGATGAAGACTTCGCAGCTGCAATCGAAGGCTTCAAACGCACATTTGCACCAAGCAACTAACTCGAATGCTGATGAGAGAAAAAGGTTCTCTTTTTCTCTCTTTTTACGCAAATGAAGAGAAAAGGTGGTGAAATCTTTGGCCTCATTACGCGATATTAAGTCAAGGATCACGTCAACGAAAAAAACGAGCCAGATTACAAAAGCCATGCAGATGGTATCTGCAGCTAAGCTGAATCGTGCTGAAAACAATGCAAAATCATTTGTGCCATATATGGATAAGATCCAAGAGGTTGTATCAAATGTCGGAAAAGTATCCGGCAGCGCGAAACATCCGATGCTTCTCAGCAGAGAAGTGAAAAAGACGGCATACCTCGTCATTACATCTGACCGCGGTCTTGCTGGCGCTTTTAACAGTTCGGTTTTACGAAGTGCTTATCAGGCCATTCAAGAACGTCATCAGTCTAAGGATGAGTATGCAGTGATCGTTATCGGACGAGTGGGCCGTGATTTCTTTAAAAAACGCGACATTCCGATCATTTCTGAGTTAACAGGACTTGGAGACGAAGTGTCGTTTTCAGAAATTAAGGACCTTGCCCGTCAAACGATTCAAATGTTTATAGACGGTGCATTTGATGAATTGCACCTTGTATATAACCATTATGTCAGCGCCATTTCTCAAGAAGTGACGGAGAAAAAACTTCTGCCGCTATCTGATTTGGGCGGCGGCGGAAAAAGAACGGCGTCTTATGAATTTGAACCGTCTGAAGAGGAGGTTCTGGAGGTTTTGCTTCCTCAATACGCAGAAAGCTTAATCTTCGGAGCGCTTCTTGACAGTAAAGCAAGTGAACATGCTGCAAGAATGACGGCGATGAAAAACGCGACAGACAATGCGAAGGATCTTATCGATTCACTTTCGCTTTCTTACAACCGCGCTCGCCAAGCAGCGATCACACAAGAAATTACGGAAATTGTCGGCGGAGCAGCCGCTTTAGAATAGAAAGATTTTGTCAGGAGGGATAGCGATGAAGAAAGGACGCGTTAGCCAGGTATTAGGACCAGTTGTCGACGTACGTTTTGAAGACGGTCACTTACCTGAAATATATAATGCGATTAAAATTTCACAGCCGGCTGGAAGTGAAAACGAAGTAGGTATTGATTTGACGCTTGAGGTCGCTCTTCATTTAGGCGATGACACAGTCCGTACAATCGCAATGGCATCTACGGATGGCGTTCAGCGCGGAATGGAAGCTGTCGATATGGGAGCGCCGATTTCAGTTCCGGTTGGTAATGTGACACTCGGCCGTGTATTTAACGTACTCGGAGAAAATATTGATTTAAATGAGCCGGTTCCTGCGGATGCGAAGAAAGACCCGATTCACAGACAGGCTCCTTCATTTGATCAGCTTTCAACAGAAGTTGAAATCCTTGAAACAGGAATTAAAGTTGTTGACTTGCTTGCTCCATACATCAAGGGCGGTAAGATTGGATTGTTCGGCGGTGCCGGTGTAGGTAAAACCGTATTAATCCAGGAATTGATCAACAACATCGCGCAAGAGCACGGCGGTATCTCTGTATTCGCCGGCGTAGGAGAGCGTACTCGTGAAGGGAACGACCTTTTCTACGAGATGAGCGACTCTGGCGTAATCAACAAAACAGCCATGGTATTCGGACAAATGAACGAGCCGCCGGGCGCACGTATGCGTGTTGCACTGACAGGTCTTACAATGGCTGAGCATTTCCGTGATGAGCAAGGACAGGACGTCCTGTTCTTCATCGATAACATCTTCCGTTTCACACAAGCGGGTTCAGAGGTTTCTGCCCTTCTCGGCCGTATGCCTTCTGCGGTTGGTTATCAGCCGACGCTTGCAACTGAAATGGGTCAGCTTCAAGAGCGTATCACGTCTACAAACGTTGGATCCGTTACATCTATCCAGGCGATCTACGTGCCTGCCGATGACTACACTGACCCGGCGCCGGCAACGACGTTCGCTCACTTGGATGCGACAACAAACCTTGAGCGTAAGTTAACTGAGATGGGTATCTACCCTGCGGTTGATCCGTTGGCTTCTACATCACGCGCCCTTGCTCCAGAAATCGTTGGAGAAGAGCATTATGCGGTAGCCCGTGAAGTTCAATCAACGCTTCAGCGATACAAAGAGCTTCAAGATATCATTGCGATTCTCGGTATGGATGAATTGAGTGACGAAGATAAACTTGTCGTTCAACGCGCACGCCGCATTCAGTTCTTCCTTTCTCAAAACTTCCACGTGGCTGAACAGTTCACTGGACAAAAAGGTTCTTACGTGCCTGTAAAAGAAACGGTTCAAGGTTTCAAAGAAATCTTAGCCGGCAAATACGACCATCTTCCTGAAGATGCGTTCCGTCTTGTAGGCCGTATCGAAGAAGTTATTGAGAAAGCAAAAGAAATGGGTGTAGAAGTTTAAACTGGTCCTAGGAGGGTAAAAGCATGAAGACCGTTCAAGTCAATATCGTTACTCCCGACGGCCCAGTATACGATGCGAATATCGAAATGGTGAGTGTGAGAGCCGAAAGCGGCGATCTCGGTATTTTGCCAGGTCATATTCCAACCGTGGCTCCTCTTAAAATCGGCGCTGTTCGTCTGAAAAAAGACGGACAGACTGAATTGGTTGCCGTCAGCGGCGGATTTATAGAAGTTCGTCCTGATCAGGTGACCATCCTTGCCCAAACTGCTGAGACAGCGGAAGGCATCGATAAAGAGCGCGCAGAAGCTGCACGTCAGCGGGCGCAGGAGCGTTTGAATTCTCAATCAGATGATACTGACATTCGTCGGGCTGAGCTTGCATTACAGCGGGCTTTGAACAGATTGGATGTAGCAGGGAAATAATAAAAAATCCTTCTCTTCATGAGAAGGATTTTTTTATGACTGCACAAGAGAATCAAACAGTGACAGCAGCGGCTGACTCTCTTTTTGACGCAAGTATAAACGATCACAGCAATTCACGGTATGCCATGATTTACGGTGTCTTCTAAAGCCCATTGTATAAGCCCCGTCTGTATACGGATAAGGCTTTACGATCCATTCGGCATCTTCGTGATGGGCAATCACACAATCTATAAGATAAACACTGATCATCTTCTCAAATTCTTCAATAGGAAGATTCCAATCAGCAAGCAAAAGCTCTTGTATGCTTTGAAAATAAAGATGTTCAAGCTCTTCGAGGCTTTCTCTCGTTTGGGTGAGAGAAATGTTATAAAACTGACACAATTCATTCAGTTCTTCAATCTGTGACTGTCTATAATCATAATAGAATGCAATTGCTTCCCATTCCTGCTCAAATACAGGCAAGTCCTCACCATATTGCTTTTCAGGCTGAAAAAATGAATGATTCATAATTGCCAGCTCCTTTCCAAAAAAGTATACCATGCAAAAGAGCCGCTGTTTAAGCGGGGATTAGCCCTAGTTTTGGATGAATATTCCGTTCTGTATAAAATGTATCATCTTTATCTCTTCTTCTTATATAATAAGAAAGGGTATAAAGCGGAGAATGGATGAAAGGAGTGCGTATAGATGAGCGTATTGGGACAGCAGGCTGCAATTGGCATTATCGTTCACTTGATTTTTATCGCTGTCACTTGGTGGGCGCTTCAAGCCGTCAATATTGATCCGTTAATCAGAAAAGGCAAAGTCCTGCAGGCAAGACTTCTAATGATTTTGCTGACCATTGCAATCGGAACGACTGTCGGAAACTTCTTTTTGGATTACCTTAATTATTCACAGCAGCTTCCCTATTTATTTTGATAGGTTTTGATTGCCGAAAACATGGGAATGGCTGGGGAAGCGGGTTAAATCGCTTCCTGAAATCACGCGAGTTTTGACGAAGAATTCCACGTATGGCACCCCTTGCCTCCGGTAAAACTGGAGATTAGGGGGAGAGATCATAATGAAGAAAAAACAAGTAAGCTATGCTATTATTGTATCTGTTGTATTAAGTTTCGTCATTGCTGTTTTCCATACGATTCATGCGAGTGAGTTAACGCCATTAGCACAAATTGCAGAGGGAATGGAACGCCAGAATGTGTCAATTGATAAGTGGACTTTGCATGCAAAACAAAATATGTCTCTGACCGAAAAAGAATTTTATCAAAAAGTGCAACGTTTAAAATCAGAGTATCGTCAATATAATTGGGCACTTGCACAGGAAGACCAAATAGTAAAGGCCATTGGCACGTATACTGACAAAAAAAATCATACTTCTTTTAAACTGCAGCTTGTCACAACCCTCAAAAAACACAACCCAACTTCGTATTTATTATATGAGCAAATGAGTCTTGAGACACCGATTAGCTGGAATGATACATATGAACAGTTTGAACGGCAGGCACTCGGGATATTCCAAGAAAAAGTAGTTATTTTTACTTGTCTAAATGGTCATTTAGATGATAATATGAATATTGTTTTGCAAAAAAAAGCAAATCAGTTATTAAATGAATTTCAAGCAAGATCTGTTGAACATGTAGTTGAGCCAAGTTTCGTTTCTATTTCTGCGTATACAGATGAGTGGAAAGAGTCTATCATGACCTCAGAACATAAAATGAATTTGCAAATTGCACTTAGAAGTGCAGGAATGGGCGGAAAACATATCGTTACGGTTGGCACACCAATCGTTACGACTGAATATTAATATAGAGAATTTAGGGACGCGGAGGGGAATACCTTGGAAAAAATCATCGTCCGCGGCGGTCAAAAGTTAAACGGCACAGTCAAAGTTGAAGGCGCTAAAAATGCCGTTTTACCAGTTATCGCTGCATCTTTATTAGCAAGTGAAGAAAAAAGCGTAATTTGTGATGTACCTACGCTCTCCGATGTATATACAATTAATGAAGTGTTGCGTCATTTAGGAGCAGATGTGCATTTTGAGAATAATGAAGTCACTGTAAATGCTTCATACGCTTTGCAAACTGAAGCACCTTTTGAATATGTGCGTAAAATGCGTGCGTCTGTGCTTGTCATGGGACCGCTTCTTGCGCGTACAGGTCATGCAAGAGTAGCGCTTCCGGGCGGATGCGCAATTGGATCTAGACCAATAGACCAGCATTTAAAAGGTTTTGAAGCAATGGGCGCAGAAATTAAAGTCGGTAATGGCTTCATTGAAGCTGAAGTAAAAGGCCGTCTGCAAGGCGCAAAAATCTATCTGGATTTCCCAAGTGTGGGAGCAACAGAAAACCTGATTATGGCAGCTGCTTTAGCTGAAGGGACAACAACGCTTGAGAACGTGGCGAAAGAGCCTGAAATCGTTGATTTAGCAAACTATATCAACGGCATGGGCGGAAAAATCCGCGGAGCGGGCACCGGCACCATTAAAATTGAAGGAGTCGACAAGCTTCACGGCGTAAGACACCATATTATACCTGACCGTATTGAAGCGGGCACATTCATGGTTGCCGCTGCAATCACTGAAGGAAATGTTTTAGTTAAAGGAGCGGTTCCTGAACACCTCACTTCTTTAATCGCAAAAATGGAAGAGATGGGTGTTACGATTAAGGATGAAGGAGAAGGCCTTCGTGTGATCGGTCCGAAAGAACTGAAACCGATCGACATTAAAACAATGCCTCACCCTGGATTCCCGACTGATATGCAGTCACAAATGATGGCGCTTCTGCTTCGTGCAAGCGGCACAAGCATGATTACGGAAACTGTTTTTGAAAACCGTTTTATGCATGCGGAAGAATTCCGCCGTATGAATGGTGATATCAAGATTGAAGGTCGTTCTGTGATTATTAACGGCCCTGTACAGCTTCAAGGAGCTGAAGTTGCAGCTACTGACTTGCGTGCAGGCGCAGCGTTGATTCTTGCGGGGTTAGTGGCTGAAGGTCATACACGTGTTACTGAACTGAAACACTTAGACCGCGGTTATGTTGATTTCCATCAGAAGCTTGCCGGTCTTGGCGCAGACATCGAACGTGTAAACGATGAGTCTGCTTCTGAGCAAGAAAGCAAAGAAGTTGTCTCAGACTTAAACGCATAAAGGATTGAAAATCAGTATGTCATTCTGGCATACTGGTTTTTTATTTTTAGTGTATTATCATCATTATGCGCAAAATAGTAAAAAAGAATACGTAAATGACAAATAAAGTTTCTGTCCAAAAGGAGAGTCATATTAGCTTGTCCCTGCCCATAGACTAGACTAGAGTCGAATCCCGAGCAGGAGGCAGCTGAATATGAAACAATTCGCAATCACACTATCCGTACTATGTGCATTGATTCTCTTGGTCCCCACACTCTTAGTGATCCCGTTTCAGCATAATAAAGAAGCCGGGGCCAGAGGAGAATCAGGAAAGACAGCAGTCAACACGATACAAGAATCAAAAGGAGCGGAAACATTGAAAGCATCGCCTGTTTCTATTCCAGTCTATCGAACCGCCAATCAATCCGTAGAAGATATTCCGCTTGAAGAGTATGTCATCGGAGTCGTCGCCTCCGAAATGCCGGCTACCTTTGAACCTGAAGCGCTGAAGGCTCAGGCTCTCGCCGCAAGAACGTTTATTGTCAGACTGATGGTTTCAAATTCTGCAGTAGAGGCCCCTAAAGGCTCGCTGGTGGATGATACTCAGATGTTCCAGGTGTACAAAAGCAAAGCGGAGCTGAAGAATCAGTGGGGCGCAGATTATGAAGCAAAGCTGAAAAAAATCACAGATGCGGTTGCCAGTACGCAAGGCAAAATCTTAACGTACAACAACCAGCCGATTGAAGCCTCCTTTTTCTCCACAAGCAACGGTTATACAGAAAATGCGGAAGCATATTGGACAAGTGCCATTCCTTATTTAAAAAGCGTCAAAAGCTCTTGGGATAAAAAGTCTCCGAAGTATAAGGCCACCAAAACCTTTACAGTGGCGCAATTTGAACAAAAGCTTGGCGTCCAGCTGAATGGGTCAAATACAGTCGGAAAAATTACCGGAGAGACACCGGGCCATCAGGTGGCAACAGCCGTCATTAACGGCAAGACGCTGAAAGGAAGGGACATACGCGAAAAGCTAGGCCTCAATTCAGCTGATTTTGAATGGAAACGAAACGGAGACACCATTACCATTACCACAAAAGGCTTTGGACACGGTGTGGGAATGAGCCAGTATGGAGCCAATTTTATGGCGAAAGAGGGCAAAACAGTTGATGAGATTGTGAAGTACTATTATCAAGGAACACAGGTTTCAACCGCCGATTCGTTTTTAAATAAATATATGGCGAAGAAATAAAAAGACGCTTCATAAAGCGTCTTTTTTGCCGTTTTTAAGCGTATATTCTGTTCCTTAGTCTATTTTTATGTAAGAGCGGTTAAAGACCTTCTAAAGGCCTCCTGCGTATTTTATAGCCTATATGATGATGAGGGAATCAGTTCCTTTTTCATATTTGCTGACACTGAGATTGTGGTAAAGTAATCCACATTGATCGACAGACTTCGACAGACTCATATAACGAAAGGCGAAAGGCTGACAATCATGATTTTTCATTTTGCTGTTAGGCGGAAATCACTAATAAAAACAAAGGTTTCTATGCAAAAGTAAACAGCGGCAATGGGGAAGCCCGCCCTATTTATTTCTCTGTTTTTGTCGATTACGATTAGTTATGTTCAGCGTTGAACATCTGCACGCAGAAACAAACTTGAAAAGGGGCACGAACATGAAGAAAAGATTTTCACTGATCATGATGACAGGATTGCTATTTGGACTGACGTCACCTGCTTTTGCTGCTGAAAAAACAGAACCGAAGGCTGAAGCTCCGGCAAACGTGGCGGTTTTGCTTGATGCCAGCGGAAGCATGGCGAAAAGAATAGACGGTGTATCTAAATTTAATTCAGCCAAAAAAGAAATTTCAAAGTTTGCAAGCTCACTGCCTGCGGACACTCAAGTGAAAATGAGTGTGTTTGGTTCAGAAGGAAACAATAAGAATTCCGGAAAAGTTCAATCATGCGAAGCCATTCGCAACGTATACGGCTTCCAAAGCTTTAACGAACAGAGCTTCCTCAATTCTCTTAACACAATCGGGCCGACTGGCTGGACACCGATCGCAAAAGCGCTGAACGAGGCAAAATCTTCTTTCGATCAGCTTGATGCAAAAGGAGAAAAAGTCGTTTACCTGCTAACAGACGGTGAGGAAACATGCGGCGGCAATCCGATCAAAACAGCAAAAGAACTTCATAAAGACAACATCACAGTAAATGTCATTGGATTTGACTATAAAGAAGGGTATAAAGGCCAGCTGAACGCAATTGCTAAAGTCGGCGGCGGAGAATATTTCCCTGCTTATACGCAAAAAGATGTTGAGAAAATTTTCACTCAGCAATCACTGATGTTATCTAAATAAGAAAAAAAGAGGCTGAAAGGTCAGCCTCTTTTTTGTTTTTAACAAAACGTTCAAAAGTAAGCAGCTGACCGCCTGTAGCATAGTAGCAGATTTCAGCTTTTCTCTCCTGATCACGGAGAAGAAAGAATGAATGGTGTCACATTCTTTCTATATTTTTTGGGTGAAAATGGCTAAAAAATATTGAGGTTTCCGGTGATTTTGAATAGAAAGTGAAAGGGAGATAAAAGGCAGCTTGCCCTATATCATTTTGTGGTTTCATATTCTAGCATAAAGAAGAATCCAACAAATGGTTGGAAAATATGAGAAAGAAAGGAAGTTGAACATGAAAAAATTACTGACTGCCGGTATTATTGGACTGTTGACTGTCTCCATTGCGTCACCGTCTTTTGCCGCTGAGAAAAAAGCCGACACGAATGTAGCTGTCCTGTTTGATGGAAGCGGAAGTATGGTTCAAAAAACAGGAGGAGAACGAAAGATAGACATTGCCAAAAAATCTGTAAAGTCTTTTGCCGAGCTGCTTCCTGAGGATACAAATCTGATGCTTCGCGTCTTTGGACATGCGGGAAACAATAAACTTTCCGGAAAGGCTCTTTCATGCAGCACAACAGAAACGATTTACGGCCTTCATCCATATGAAGGAACGCTCTTTGACCATTCATTAAGCGGCATCAAACCGACCGGCTGGACACCAATTGCCAAAGCGCTTTCTGATACAAGAAAAGAATTTGAAGCGTTTGATGCAGACGGGAAAAACGTGGTGTATTTAATCACTGACGGTGAAGAAACATGCGGCGGAAATCCTGCTGATGAAATTGAAAAGCTTCGTGAAGCGAATGTAGATACGATTGTAAATATTATCGGCTTCAACTTTGATGTGAAAGGAAACGCGGAAATGAAACAGGCGGCTGTTGCTGGCGGCGGAGAATATATTTCAGCTGACAGCGCGGAAGAATTCGAGCAGGCCTGGGAAAAAGAAGCACAAAAATTTACTGAGTAACCGAATGAAAAGGCGCTCCCCCAGGCGCCTTTTTCTATTGGTTTAAAAACAGGGCCGGCGGGAATGATACCCGTAAAAGGGGTGGAAAACATGAGATTGTTAGGACTGATATTTCTTATAGCCGCCGTGGTTTTCATATTGCTCGGTGTTTTTCTGAAACTGGCAGCTTTCTTTTTTGTCAGCATGCTCACTTTGATCGCAGCTCTTGTGCTGTTTATGATCCTGAAAAAGAATCAGCATAACCAAACGTAGAGTCCTTTAGAATGGGCTCTTTTTTTATAACAGGATTCGACAAAATCTGAGGAGTGTGAAAAAATATAAAGGCAGGAACATTGCGGAGGGGAAGAGACATTGAACGATAAAGTAACTGCGGTCAGGGAGATATGGCGTTATGAACAAGGGGAAATGAGCAGGCAAACCGACCGGATGGTGACAGAATATCCGTTGACGGTGATGGTGAACGGCAGTGAGTTTGTCACGCTCGTTTGCACGCCGGAGCATATCAAAGAGCTTGTCATCGGATTTCTCGCATCTGAGGGTGTTATTCGATTTCAAAAAGAGATTAAGAGGTTTACAATAGATGAAAGTCTCGGTTTTGTGTATGTCGATCTCATTTATCCTGAGACATTGAATCAACAGGAATATACGAAACGGGTGATCGGCTCGTGCTGCGGAAAGGGCCGCCATTTTTATTTTCAGCAGGATGTCAAAACCGCTAAGACGGCTGTCAGTCAAATGAAGATTTCGCCTGAAACTTGTCTGGCGCTTATGAAGGATATGCAAAAAGAAAGCGGGACGTTTCAGGAGACGGGAGGCGTACATAATGCGGCGCTTTGCGATACGGAGAAAGTGCTTTTGATGCGCACAGATATCGGCCGTCACAACGCGCTTGATAAATTATACGGACATTGTCTGCTGAATGGGATGTCTGTTCGCGATAAACTGATTGTCTTCAGCGGCAGAATCTCATCAGAAGTGCTGTTAAAAGCGGCAAAAATCGGCGTGTCGATTGTGATTTCAAAATCGGCCCCGACAGAGCTTGCGATTCAAATGGCAGAAGAATTAAATATTACAGCGATCGGTTTTGTGAGAAACGGATCTTTTAATGTATATACACATCCCGAGAGAATTGGGGGACAGGAGGGGCTGCAGCAATGAATACAGAATCTCGCCAGATGTTAGATAAAAGGAACAGACCGCTCAGAGACCTTCGCATTTCTGTTACAGACCGCTGCAACTTCCGATGCACGTACTGTATGCCAGCCGAATTATTCGGCCCGGATTATCCTTTTTTAAAGAAAGAGGAGCTGCTTTCTTTTGAGGAATTGGAACGGCTTGCGGCGCTGTTTGTCACCAGGTTCGGAGTGGAAAAAATCCGCTTGACCGGCGGAGAGCCGCTCATGAGAAAGGACATGCCCGAATTAATTAAAAAACTGGCCCGTATTCCAGGTTTACGTGATATTGCGATGACGACAAACGGGTCGCTGCTGCCTGTTTATGCCGACAAGCTCAAAGAAGCCGGTTTAAAACGGGTGACCATCAGCCTTGATTCATTAGAGGACGAACGCTTTAAAATGATCAACGGGCGAGGGGTTTCTGTCAGCAAGGTGCTTGAAGGCATTGAAGCGGCGAAACAAGCAGGGCTCGGCGTTAAAATCAACATGGTCGTCCAAAGGGGCGTCAATGAAAAAGATATCCTGCCTATGGCGCGCTATTTTAAAGAAAAAGGGCATATCTTGAGATTCATCGAATTTATGGACGTCGGCAACACCAACCAATGGGAAAAGAAAGACGTCATGACAAAGGCGGAAATCATTGATGTAATCAATGAACACATGCCGGTTGAACCGATCGCGCCTAACTATAAAGGGGAAGTTGCTTCAAGGTTTCGCTACTTGGACGGATCTGGCGAAATCGGCGTGATTTCTTCTGTATCTGATGCGTTCTGCGGCTCGTGTAACAGGGCACGCCTGTCTGCGCGCGGTGAGTTGTTTACTTGCCTGTTCGCTTCAAGCGGATATGACCTCAGAGCGCCGGTTCGGCAGGGATTAAGTGATGGCGAGCTGACAGCGATGATCGGCACAGTGTGGAAGAATCGGATAGACCAATATTCAGTTGACCGGACTCTTTCAAAAACAGCGGGCAAAAAGAAAGTGGAAATGTCTTATATTGGCGGTTAATATGATAAAAGCTTATCGGCTAAGTCCGGTAAGCTTTTTTTGTGTCAAAAACTGTAATGCGCCAAAAAGTGCAAAAAATCCAATCAGAAACCGAAAAATATAAGGATAGGCAAAAAGAAGGAATCACTGGAAGAAATTTTAATTCTAAAGCCATACAATATGATAAAATATAACCACTAGTTCATAGAAAGGGTTGGAGAGGCATGGCCGCTTACGAGATCCCGTCATCTCAAGTAGGAGTGAAAATCAATCAGTGGTATAAGCACATTTTAGCATTTCAAGTGGCTGATGCCGTTCAGCTGAAGGAAGAGATTGATCATGATATAGAACATATGGAAGAGGATCAGCTGCTTCTGTTGTACTATCAGCTGATCAGCTACCGTCATCAAATTATGCTTGATTATGTAAAGCCCGACCTGCACGAGGAATCTCAGCTCCAATATCGTGAATTGATCGAGAGGCTGGAAAGCAGCAAGGACAGCATCTCGGGATTATCTGAGTATTATTTTCATTTGTTCAGAGGGATGTATGAATTTGAACAGAACAATTATATCTCAGCCATATCTTTCTATCGGAAAGCTGAGAAAATGCTTGCGTTTGTAGAGGATGATATTGAAAGAGCGGAATTTCATTTTAAAGTAGCGGAAGTATTTTATATTATGAAGCAGACCCACTTTTCCATGAATCATGCGATACAGGCGCTTGAGACCTACAAGGCTCATGATTTTTACAGGGTCAGAAGAATTCAATGCCATTTTGTCATATCAGGGAACTATATAGACTACAGAAATTATGAAAAAGCGCTCGAGCATCTCGATGACGCTTATCGTTTGGCTTTACTGGAAGGACAGCCCCGCTTGATCGGATCAGCCCTCTACAACATGGGGAACTGTTATGATGAAAAAGGAGAACTGGACCAGGCGGCTGCATACTTTGAAAAAGCGCTTCCTGTCTTTGAGGAACACCAGCTGGAGCAGCTCCCGAAAGCGCTGTTCAGCTTAACGCGTGTACTCTTCAAAAAACAGGCTGAACAGGCGGCTATGCATTATTATGAAAAAGGGATTGCCATCGCCCGAAAACGAAACGACAGCTTCAGTCTGGAAAAATATAAATTTCTGCAGGCTCTATATGTGGAATCCGTTAATATGGATTTGATTCAAGAGGTATTTGATTATATGGAAGCCAAGTCCCTGTATGTGTATATTGAGGAATTTGCTCTGGATGCGGCTGTATATTCCAGCCTTCATGAAAACTATAAAGATGCGGTGTTTTTCTATGAAAAAGCGGTCAGCATGAGAGCGCTGATTCTGAAGGAAGACTGTTTATATCAAGTGTAAGACGAAACCATCTGATGCCGGATGGTTTTTTTTATACAAAAAAAGGGGAGCATCGGGACGTTTATTTCCGTGGAGAACAGGAAAAATCGCTACATACTGTTTTTGAACACAAACGAATGGAAGCCGCGATTTTGTGAAACAAGAAATGGCGGAGTGCATATGTGTTGTTGTTTATGACAAGCGTGAGGGGGAATTCAATGTTTGGATTTGATGATATGGTGAAGTTTCTATGGTCTTTCCTCATCGTTCTGCCGCTTGTATCTATTATACATGTTGCCGGGCACAGCTTTATGGCTTTTGTTTTTGGCGGGAAGGGTTCATTGGATATCGGGATGGGCAAAAAACTGTTCAAGATTGGGCCGATACAGGTCAGAACCATTTATTTTATGGATTCGTTTTGCCGGTACGGTGAGCTGAAGATCGACAACCGATTCTCACACGCACTTGTTTATGCCGGAGGCTGCCTGTTTAACTTAATAACCATTTTCGCAGTGAATTTGCTCATTATACACAGTGTATTGGAGCCAAATGTGTTTTTCTATCAGTTTGTCTACTTTTCTACGTATTATGTGTTTTTTGCCCTGCTGCCGGTCCGTTACTCAGAAAATAAATCATCTGACGGGCTGGCGCTCTACAAGGTGCTCCGTTACGGAGAGCGTTATGAAATCGATAAATAATATTCAAATGTTTACCGCTGCTCAGATCGGGAAGGTAACAAGTACACACATAAATGAAGGGAGAGAATTACACATGAGTAACGATAGTGTAAAAGATAAAATGAAAGGCGGCTTAAATAAAGCCAAGGGAGAAGTGAAGGATAAAGTTGGAGATATGACCGACAAAACGGATATGCAGGCTGAAGGCAAAAAAGATAAGGCAAAAGGCGAGGTCCAAAAGGGTATCGGTGAAGCGAAGGATAAATTCACAGATAAAGATTAATCAGATCGGCAAGGCAAGAAACATTGTTTCTTGCCTTTTTTTATGTGAATAAATATAACAAAAAAGACAATCGATTTGGTTAAAGTATCTAAATTTTTTAAATATTCTTTAAAGTAATGCGCCTGTTCTATATAATAAATGACATAAGTTGTTAACTTTTATGACATCAGTTGACTCAATCAGACAAAGGAGGTTCTGGATGAAAAGCAAAGGGGTTAGAATACAGGGTGTCTTTCTGATGTTTCTTATCACGATTCTTATCACGGGATGTACGGCGCCGAAGAAAGTGTCGGAAGCCAGCGGAGATGCGAAAAAAACAGTTGAAATTGACACAAGCGGGGATTCAGTGAAGGTTGGGATTCTTCACTCATTAAGCGGGACAATGGCAATCAGCGAGGTATCCGTCCATGATGCAGAGCTGCTGGCTATTCATGAAATCAACCAAAAAGGCGGCGTTCTCGGCAAAAAGCTTGAACCCGTCGTGGAGGACGGGGCTTCTGACTGGCCTGCATATGCCGAAAAAATGAGAAAGCTGCTTCAGCAGGACAAAGCGGCGGCTGTATTCGGAGGGTGGACATCAGCGAGCCGCAAGGCGATGCTCCCGGTTGTGGAGCAAAATAACGGGCTGCTGTTCTATCCGGTGCAATACGAAGGCATGGAGTCATCGCCTCATATTTTTTATACCGGAGCAACGACAAATCAGCAAATCGTGCCGGCTGTCGATTGGCTGCTGAAGAATAAAGGCAAGACATTCTTTCTGATCGGCTCGGATTATGTGTTCCCGAGAACAGCCAATAAAATCATTAAAGCGCAAGTAAAAGCTGCTGGGGGAGAAGTTGCCGGTGAAGAGTATACGCCGGTCGGCCACACGAATTACAGTACGCTGGTCAGCAAAATCAATGAAAAGCAGCCGGATGTTATTTTTAACACATTAAACGGCGACAGCAATGTGGCATTTTTTAAGCAGCTGATAGATGCGGGTGTGACAGCTGATGAAATTCCTGTCATGTCGGCGAGTGTCGCAGAGGAAGAAATTCGGGGGATCGGTCCTGATGTGCTAAAAGGGCATTATGCGGTGTGGAATTACTTCCAGACAACCAATACAAACGAAAATCAGACATTCGTGAAGAATTATAAAAAGCAGAACGGAGATAAGAGGGTGACCAGTGATCCGATTGAAGCCGGCTATAATGCGGTGTATCTCTGGGCGGCAGCCGTTGAAAAAGCCAAGTCCTTTGAGATCGATAAAGTGAAGAAAGCGGCTGACGGGATTACATTTAAGGCCCCGGGCGGCACAGTGAAAATCGATGGGGATACACAGCATCTTTACAAAACAGTTAGAATCGGGCAAATCACGGGGGATGGACAGTTTAAAGAAGTATGGAACTCAGGTGATCCGGTAAAACCTGATCCGTATTTAAAAACGTACGACTGGGCAAAGGGGTTATCTAAATAAATCAAAGCCATTTGCGGGAGAGGAGGCGGAACATGTCTGTTGTCGTGACTCAATTATTTAACGGGATCAGTCTCGGTTCTATTTTGATTCTCATTGCGATTGGATTGGCCGTTACATTCGGTTTGATGAACATTATGAATATGGCGCACGGTGAGCTGATGATGGCGGGAGCCTACACGACATATGTTATTCAGCAGCTGTTTTTAAGCTATTTGCCGGCTTCTCTCTTTTCCTATTACTTTTTTATTGCGGTCATCATGTCGTTTACAGTTGCGGCATTGCTTGGCATTGTCATTGAAAAAGTGATTATCAGACGATTATATGACCGTCCGCTCGACAGCCTTTTGGCAACATGGGGGGTAAGCTTGATCCTTCAGCAGGCGGCCAGATCGATTTTTGGCGCGCCGAATGTCGCTGTTCAGTCTCCTGAGTGGCTGTCGGGAGGAGTGACGCTGTTTTCGGTCACTTTTCCATATAAAAGGCTGTTTATTTTGGCGCTTGTTCTTTTTACGCTTGCGCTGCTGGGATTCTATTTGTTTAAAACTCCGGCGGGGCGGAGGATGCAGGCTGTTACACTGAACCGGAGTATGGCATCCTGTCTTGGTGTATCTGTGAGAAAAACAGATACATTGGCTTTTGCGCTCGGAAGCGGGCTGGCCGGTATTGCGGGGAGCTCACTCACATTGCTGGGGTCAATCGGGCCTACTCTCGGTTCGTCCTATCTGGTCGATGCTTTTATGATTGTCATTTTAGGCGGTATCGGAAAATTAAAAGGGACGATTATCGGGGCTGTGCTGGTGGGATTACTCAGTACATTTGTGGAGTATTCGGCAAGCGCCACCATAGCCAAGGTTGTGGTGTTTGCGTTTATTATTCTCTTTCTGCAATGGCGGCCTTCGGGTCTCGCAAGCGTCAGAACGAGATTACTTGATTAGGGGGTGCCGGATGAAGCAGTTTTCGCAATTCAGTCCGTATCTTGTGATGTTTGCCCTTTTTATCGCCGCTCCGTTCTTTCTTCAGGAGTTTCGATTGGGGCTGTTGGCGAAGTTTTTATGCTTTGCGATTGTAGCGGTCGGCATTTGCCTGATTTGGGGATATACAGGCATTTTGAGCTTGGGGCACGGCGTCTTTTTCGGATTGGGCGCCTATTGCATGGCGATGTATTTAAAAATAGAAGCCTCACCATCCGGTATTCCTGATTTTATGGAGTGGACGGGAGTCAGCGAACTGCCGTGGATCTGGGCTTTGTTCAGGCATCCTTTTGCTGCAATTGCGGCGGCTGTGGCTGTGCCTGTGCTACTGGCGTTTTTGCTCGGCTATTTTACGTTCCGCAACAATATAAAGGGAGTTTATTTTTCATTGATATCACAGGCAGTCGTCGTTGTGGTGGTCACACTGTTCATCGGCAGCCAGGAAATCACCGGCGGTACCAATGGACTTACCAGCTTCTATACGATTTTTCAATATTCTTTGGCTGATCCTGCGTTGAAGCGGATCCTGTATTTTACCACAGTCTTTTTTCTCGGCCTTACTGTTGTAATCGCTTTGTTTCTTACGAGAAGCCGCTTTGGCCGGCTTTTGCAGGCGGTTCAGGAAGGAGAAAACAGGGTGCGTTTTTTTGGTTATCATTCCACTGTTTTTAAAGTGTTTATTTACTGTGTGTCCGCTGCGATGGCGGGAATTGCCGGGATGCTGTTTGTGCTTCAGGACGGAATGATCTCGCCGGAAATGATGGGCATCATCCCTTCAGTGGAAATGGTGCTGTGGGTGGCGATCGGCGGCAGGCACTCCATTTTCGGAGCTGTGCTGGGCGCGCTGTTAACAAACGGCATGAAAAGCTATTTAAGCGAATATTATCCTGACATTTGGCTGTATTTCCTCGGTGCGCTGTTTATGATCGTCGTGCTTTACTTGCCAAGAGGGATTGTCGGACTGCTTGAAAAGCTTGGCACCCAGCTTTCCTTCTCTAAAAAGAAAGGAGCGGCTGCATATGAAACCGATACTTATCTGCCGTGACGTGAAGGTTCAGTTTGACGGGTTTTGGGCGCTGCAGGGGGCAGATATCAGTGTACAGGAACGTGATATTCACTTTTTGATTGGGCCGAATGGCGCCGGGAAAACAACCATGCTGGATATCATTTGCGGGAAAACAAAGCCGCATTCGGGCGAGATTGTGTTTCAGGAAACGGCTGAACTGACAAAGGTTCCGGAATATCAGATCGCCAAAATGGGCGTCGCCAGAAAGTTTCAGGCTCCGAGTGTCTTTTCGCAGCTGACCGTGTTTGAAAATATAGAACTTGCCATGAAGCAGAAAAAAACGATTCTCTCTCTGCTGATGGCGCGTATGACAAGAGAGCAGCGTGGCAGGGTGATAGACATCCTGAAGCTGATCGGGTTAGAAGAGAAGCGGGATGCAGAAGCCGGCAACCTGTCACACGGGCAGAAACAATGGCTCGAAATCGGCATGCAGCTCGCCATGGAGCCGAAGCTTTTGCTGCTGGATGAACCGATCGCCGGTATGACGGGAAAAGAGCGTGATAAAACCGGGGCTCTCCTTGAGGAGATTGCCAAAACGTGTTCCGTTTTAATTGTGGAGCACGATATGGAATTTGTCCGCTCGTTTTCCAAAAAAGTCACGGTGATGCATGAAGGGAGAGTGCTTTGTGAAGGATCGATGGATGAGATTACAAGCAATGAAGAGGTGGCAGCGGTGTATTTAGGAAGGAGCGGAGCGTCATGATAGCGGTCAGTAATGTGACATCCGGTTACGATCAATCCATGGTTTTGCATAACCTCAGCATGGAGGTCCGCCCCGGGCAGATCGTCGCTGTATTAGGCCGAAACGGAGTCGGCAAATCCACTTTGCTGAAAACGATCATCGGCCTGATCCCGGCCAAACAGGGACAGATCCGTTTTCATCAAACGTTTGTTCAAAACGAAAAGACGGAAAAACGGGCAAGAGCTGGAATTGCGTACGTGCCCCAGGGGAGAGACATCTTCCCCGCTTTAACCGTTCGCGACAATCTTTTGCTCGGAGAAGAATCGCTTCCTAAGAAGGAGCGGAGAGGGCGGATCAAGGAAGAGATTTTTCAGTGGTTTCCTGTTTTGAAGGACATGCTCGACCGGAAAGGCGGCGATTTAAGCGGAGGACAGCAGCAGCAGCTTGCGATTGCCAGAGCGTTGATGGGAAATCCAAAAATTATTTTACTTGATGAACCAATGGAAGGAATTCAGCCCTCAATCGTGGAATTGATTCAAAAAGTCATCTTAGAAATTTCCAGAAAAGAAGAGACTGCAATTGTTTTGGTGGAACACAGCTTAGAGAACGCCTTAACGTGCGCTGATTATCTTTACGTCATGGACAGGGGAACGGTCGTCGCTCACGGAAAGGCTGACGATGAAACGGCTCGCCGTTTTGAAAGGCATCTCACCGTATAATCAGCATCCTGAGAAAGGGAGGTGATGGCCCGCCTGCATCGTTCCGGAGATTCATGTAACGCAATCCGCTTTATGAATGACGATAATAAGGAGGACCTAAGATGAAACTGACACCGGTTGAACAAGAGAAATTGCTCATTTTTGCAGCGGGAGAATTAGCCAAGCAGCGAAAGGCGCGCGGCGTTCTGCTGAACTATCCCGAGGCTGCCGCTTATCTCACCTGTTTTATCATGGAAGGCGCGCGTGACGGAAAGGGAGTGGCGGAGCTGATGGAAGCCGGCCGCCATGTATTGACTGAAAAAGATGTCATGGAGGGCGTGCCTGAGATGCTGGACAGCATTCAGGTGGAAGCTACATTCCCTGACGGAGTGAAGCTTGTCACAGTACACCAGCCGATTTCTGCGGAGGTGAAGTCATGAAGCCGGGAGCATTTCAGATTGCTGAAGGGACCATTACGATTAACGAAGGCCGCCAGACACGGGAGATAGCGGTGAAAAACACCGGATCACGTTCCATTCAGGTCGGTTCACATTTTCATTTTGCGGAAGCCAATGGTGCGCTATCGTTTGACCGCGAACAAGCCATCGGCATGCGTATCGACATTCCGTCAGGCACATCGGTCCGTTTTGAGCCAGGTGAGGAGAAAACGGTCACGCTTGTTGAATTCAGCGGACGAAAAACAGTAAGAGGACTGAACGGAATGGCCGATACGTATATCGATGAACGCGGGAAAGAAAAAACGTTAGCCAACTTAAAGAAAGCCGGCTGGATGGAGGGTGTGATTCGATGAAAATGTCACGGGAGCAATACGCGGAGCTGTTTGGTCCGACAACGGGCGATAAAATCAGATTGGGCGATACGGACTTATGGATCGAAGTCGAAAAGGACTTCACTGTTTATGGTGAAGAAATGATCTTTGGAGGCGGAAAAACGATCCGTGACGGCATGGGCCAAAACGGCAGCATCACAGGAAAAGACGGCGCTTTGGATTTGGTGATCACCAACGTCGTGTTATTGGATTACACAGGCATTGTTAAAGCGGATGTCGGTGTAAAGGACGGCAGGATTGTGGGTGTCGGAAAAAGCGGCAACCCCGATATCATGGACGGGGTCGATCCGCATATGGTCATTGGTGCGGGTACAGAGGTGATCTCCGGTGAAGGCAAAATTTTAACGGCTGGAGGAGTGGATACGCACATTCACTTTATTTGTCCTCAGCAGATGGAAGTTGCGCTTTCTTCAGGAGTCACGACTCTTCTTGGAGGCGGAACGGGACCTGCTACAGGAAGCAAAGCGACAACATGTACGTCAGGTGCATGGTATATGGCAAGGATGCTGGAAGCGGCCGAGGAATTCCCGATCAATGTCGGCTTCTTAGGAAAAGGGAACGCATCCGATAAAGCGCCGCTGATCGAACAGGTGGAAGCCGGCGCCATCGGCCTGAAGCTTCATGAAGACTGGGGCACGACGCCAAGCGCTATCAAAACGTGTATGGAAGTTGTGGATGAAGCCGATATTCAAGTCGCAATCCATACGGATACGATCAATGAAGCGGGCTTCCTGGAAAACACGCTTGACGCAATCGGAGACCGGGTGATTCATACATATCACATTGAAGGAGCAGGCGGGGGCCATGCTCCGGATATTATGAAGCTCGCCTCTTACGCGAACATTCTGCCGTCATCCACAACGCCGACAATTCCTTACACCGTCAATACGATGGATGAGCACCTTGACATGATGATGGTCTGTCACCATTTAGATGCGAAGGTGCCCGAGGACGTGGCGTTCAGCCATTCCAGAATCAGGGCTGCGACGATTGCGGCAGAGGACATTCTCCATGATATCGGCGCGATCAGCATGACATCATCGGATTCCCAAGCGATGGGACGTGTTGGCGAAGTCATTATCCGCACTTGGCAGGTGGCTGACAAAATGAAAAAACAGCGCGGCGCTCTCACTGGAGAAAACGGAAATGATAACGTACGTGCGAAACGCTACATTGCCAAATATACGATTAATCCGGCAATTACTCACGGCCTCAGCCATGAAGTCGGTTCTGTAGAAAAAGGAAAGCTCGCTGACCTTGTCCTGTGGGATCCTGTATTTTTCGGCGTGAAACCGGAATTGGTCTTAAAGGGCGGCATGATAGCACGCGCGCAAATGGGGGATCCAAACGCGTCTATCCCGACTCCGGAGCCTGTGTTCATGCGCCAAATGTATGCTTCGTATGGTAAAGCCAACCGCTCAACCTCCATTACGTTTATGTCCCAGGCGGGCATTGAAAGGGGTGTGGCGGAAAGGTTAGGGCTGGAAAAAAGAATTTCTCCTGTGAAAAACATCCGCAAGCTGAGCAAGCTGGATATGAAATTAAACGCTGCTTTGCCGAAGATTGAAGTCGATCCGAAAACGTATCAGGTCTTTGCTGACGGAGAAGAATTATCCTGCCAGCCTGTCGATTATGTTCCGCTGGGACAGCGATATTTCTTATTCTGACAAGACACGGCCGGAGTGCATCCGGCCGTTTTATTGACTAAACGGATGCGCAAGAAGCGCAAATTTAGTGTATATTATATGTTGACAAACGAATTAAATGTAACTATTATAGTTACAACGGTGGTGAAAAAACATGATTAACAGCCGTCTTGCTGTCGCCATTCATATTTTATCTCTCATTTCGATGGATGAAAAAGCGTCTTCGGAAATCATCGCTGACAGTGTCAACACCAACCCGGTTGTTGTAAGAAGGATGATCAGCCTGCTGAAAAAGGGCGATATTCTCACATCACGCGCCGGGGTGCCGGGCGCGAGCCTCAAAAAAGATCCGGCTGATATTTCTCTTTTAGAAGTATATCGTGCTGTTCAAAACCAAGAGGAACTATTTGCGGTTCATGAAAACCCGAACCCGAAGTGTCCGGTAGGCAAAAAAATTCAGTGCGCGCTGGATGAGACATTTGAAAGTGTGCAAAAAGCGATGGAAAATGAGCTGGCAAGCAAGTCATTAAAAGATGTAATGAATCATCTCTTTTGATCAAAAGGGATGACTTCTCACCACTAACGTGTAACTAAAATTGTTACAAATAAGGAGGAAATCAAAAATGAAAATAGGAATTATCGGTGCAAGCGGAAAAGCGGGAAGTCTGGTTTTGAAAGAAGCGAAGGAAAGAGGTCACGAGGTAACTGCCATTGTCCGAAATGCATCTAAAGTGCAGGATCAGGATACAGCGATTTTGGAGAAAGATGTTTTTGAACTGACGGCAGAAGATCTCAAGCCTTTCGATGCACTCGTTAACGCTTTTGGAGCTGCGCCTGGCCAGGAACATCTTCATGTTGAAGCAGGCAGAACATTAATCAGCCTGCTAAAGGATGCAAAACATACAAGATTGTTTGTCGTCGGCGGAGCGGGAAGCCTGTTTGTTGATGAAGCCAAAACAACACGTTTAATGGATACACCGGAATTCCCAAAAGAATATCTTCCGACTGCATCAAATCAAGGAGAGAACTTGAAAGACCTGCAAAAGGCAGACTTTATTTCCTGGACGTTCCTCAGCCCGGCGGCGTTTTTTGATCCGGCAGGAAAGCGGACGGGATCTTACCAAAAAGGAAAAGACAATGTGATCGTAAACGCAAAAGGCGACAGTTATATCAGCTATGCCGATTATGCGATCGCTGTTTTGGATGAGCTTGAACATCCGTCACACAAAAATGAACGCTTCACAGTAGTAAGCGAAGCGGAATAACAAGAAAAAACCCGGAGGATGCTCCGGGTTTTTCTAATTAATAGGTGCTGTACGTATCATAATCGCTGAATATGCCGTCGGCAATTCCAAGCATTAGAAAGATGAAGAATGCGATGATCGCCAGAATCGATACAGCGATGCTCACGATTAAATAAATCCCTTGCATCTTTACAAATTTCGCATAGTTCTCCAGCATTAAATCCTCAGATTGCCCGCTATGCTTTTCAGCCATTAAGCCAGCTTCTTTTGCTGACCGCATCAAAAAGATGCCTGCAATGATTTGCAGTACGCCCGGCACTGCGCCGATAAGAAAAAAGAACGCGCCTGAAAGCGCAGTAAAAGCGCCCATAATAATAAATAAAATGCCTGTTGCTTTTCCCCATTTTGAAATACTGATGAGGGTTTTGTTGACCGTTTCCGGATTCATTGACACGGGTCCCCTTTACAAAAAAATACTCACTTTTCTTTTATACACTATTTGTGAGAAGTTTTGTATAAAGAAATAAAAATAGTGAATTGATTTTGCTGCGGCGTGAATGGAGTTTGGCCTGACGCTGTTGATCAATTACGTGATCATATTAGTGATTTTTTTATTATGATTGCACGCTATATGGAAAGGCCACGCGCGTTTATACGGGATGCGTGATGATGCCATGCTGAAAAACCCCGGCCATAAAGGCCGGGGGGATTGGCACATCTTATAAAATCGGCGACAATAGCCGTGACACGGATTCCTTGATGCGGATCCATAATGACCGCTGCTGATATTCCTCGTAGGTGTATTTTCTGGATACGAGCAAATCTTCTTTAAATGTAGAAACCAGTTTTTTGGCAATGTTGATATCATAAATAAATGCATTAACCTCAAAATTCAGCCTGAAGCTTCGGACGTCAATATTCGCTGTACCGACCGATGCAATTTCGTCATCTACAACAATTGTTTTCGCATGGATAAATCCATTATCGTAAATATAGACGGTGGCTCCGGCTTTTAAAAGATCCCCGATATACGAAAGCGTGGCCCAGTATACAAAAGCATGATCAGGCTTGTTCGGTATCATAATGTTGACATCAATGCCTGACAGGCACGCGATCCTCAATGCATCCAGCAGGCTTGCGTCCGGAATAAAATAAGGTGTTTGTATCAAAATGTTCCGCTTGGCGTTTGAAATCATTTTGATGTAGCCATTTTTAATTTGTTCCCATTCGGAATCGGGCCCGCTCGTAACAATCTGCATCCCGACGTTTCCCTTTGGGTTGCAATCGGGAAAGTGGTTCGGGATATAGGTGAGCGTATGATGATGTGAAGCTTGGTTCCAGTCAAGGATGAATCGTGTCTGAATGGCGTGAACGGCCGTTCCCTGCAATCGAATATGGGTATCGCGCCAATAGCCGAACTTCGGATTGAGCCCGAGATATTCATCCCCGACATTAAACCCTCCGACATAACCGGTTATGCCGTCTATGATAACAAGCTTTCGGTGGTTGCGGTAATTCAGCCGAAGGTTAATCGGCCTGAGCTTTGAAGGGAAAAAGACCTCCACATGCCCGCCGGCCTCACGCAGTTCTTTAAAAAACTTTTTGCGCAGCGTTCTGGACCCGAGCTCATCATACAAAACCCTGACCTGAACACCTTCTTTCGCTTTTTGAATGAGGGCGTCCCGCAATTTTTTTCCTAATTCATCACCTTTGTAAATATAATATTGTAGATGGATATGATCCTTTGCCTTTGATATGTCATGTAAAAGCCGCTGAAACTTATCACGTCCGTCTGTTATGACATCAACTGAATTATCCTCTGTAAAGACAGCGTGATTATTCATGATGAGCATATATATTAAATCCTTATTATCAAAGGTTGCCCGGTTGTTGAACTGAAATTGCCTGTTTTCTAATTCTTCAAGCTGATGCTGCAGCAGCTTTTCGATGCCGATTTTCTTGCGATCCTCCCATTGAAACAAATGCTTGCGTCTGAGATTATGACCGAATAATAGGTATAAAATAAAGCCTAAAACGGGAATAAAGAAAAGAACAAGCAGCCAAGCCCATGATGCACTGGCATCGCGCCGTTCTTTGAATATGACAATGATGGCCAAAAGAATATTCAAAATGAAAAAAAGTGACAAAAGGATGGAAGAAATACTCACTTTGTAACCCCGCTAATTCATATTTATCAAGAAGATTGCCATTAGTATTCCATGAATAACAGCAATCTGATTCCCATTACAAATTATAACACTGACTTTTTAAAAGAATAAAGTGTGTTGATCCAGATTCTTCGCGAAAAACACGGGCAGATTTCTTTAAAACCAGCTTGCACCTGCGTTAAAATAAACTCATATGATAACGTTCGTGAAGCCTTGCAAAATCAAATAAAGGGGGAGAATTACATGAACTTTTACAGAATTGAACAAATGCCGGGGTTCATTAAAACAGAAATGCAAAAAATTCAAAAGGCTGTACAGCCTTTAATGAAGAAAACTGTCATCTACCGTTTTCTTGCTGTTCCGCTTGCTGCATTCTCTCTCTTTAATTTGGCTGCTTTCCTTTTTCATGCTTCAGCAGACAGAGAGTCTCTGATCAGCGCCGGACTTTTTGCGCTTCTTGCTGCACTTGGATTAGCATTTTTTAAAGAAGCGGGCTATCAGCATAAACAAATTCAAAAGACCGTTCATATCTATATGCTGAACAGAATTAAAAAGAGCGAAATTCTTTCAGAAGAGCGCAAAAACACGTATACGCGCCAGATCAAGGAAGAACCGTTTGCGATGCGGAGCTTTGTTGAGTTTTTGACTGAAGAAGACAGACGCAAGAAAATGCTGTATTAAAAAAGAGCTGACATGGGTCAGCTCTTTTTATTCAAATACGGGCTCATCTTCATAATAATAGGAATCCGGGTCTTCATACGTATCCATATCCTCAAAAGCGGCGATGCCGACAAATACGAGGAAGAAAATGAGCAAAATGATTCCGATAAGGCCTGCGGCGATACTTGATGCAGCGTAGAATAATTGCATTTTAATAAATTTTCCGTAGTTCTCCAGCATGCTTTCACCCGCACTGCCGGTCAGATTTCCGCTCGTCTCTTTTGCTGATTTTGCTGACCGCATCAGAAATACGCCTGAAATAATGAGCAGAACGCCTGGAATAGCGCCTATGACTGTCATTAAAGCCGACAGGGCAGCCAGCGCGCCCATGACAATCAAAAGAATTCCTGTTATTTTGCCCCACTTTGCAATGTCTGAAAGCGATTTGACAGCAGCAGCGCTCAGCTCACGTTTTTCGCCCGCTGTGCTGCCGTTCTCCTGCTCAATCACGCTGTTTTCTTCGTGATGAGTTTCAATATGGTTTTCATCTTTATCAAGACTAATCATGATAGCTCTCTCCCTAATATTTTTAAGTCATATCGCTTGCCGTCCATTTCGGCAATGCCGGGGAATAACCCCCATTCCTTGAAACCGTGCTTTTCAAACAGCTTCAGGCTAGGCTTGTTATGTCCGAAAATGAAGGCCATAAGCGAGCGGATGCCAAGCTCCGGCGCGATGCGGAGCGCTTCCTGAAGCAAATGCGTTCCGGCGCCTTTGCCGCGGCATGATTCATGAATGTATATGCTGATCTCGGCTGTTTTATTATAAGCAGGCCTGCCGTAAAATCTTTCGAAGCTGATCCAGGCAGCCACGTCCCCGCTTTCATCCTCAGCAACATACAGCGGCCGTTCGTCTGTATGTCCCAAAAACCATGCCATCCGGTCTTCCGGAGTTACCGGTTCAGTATCGGCTGTTACCATTCGCGAGGCAATCGTAGAGTTATAAATCGCTACAACCGCTTCTATATCCTTTTTTTCAGCAAGACGTAATGTTAAGTTCATACGTATCTTGTTCTCCTCTCAAAAAAATTACATATTTTCTTATCAGCCTGCACAAACTATATCTAAAAAAGTTTTTTATATCGATGTATATATTTTCAGAAAAGTGTTCAGAATGTTGCTGAGGTGATGAAACAATGAGAGAGGAAGAAAAGAAAACTTCTCAAGTCAAAAAACTTCAGCAGTTTTTTCGTAAACGCTGGGTGTTCCCTGCAATTTACTTAGTCAGTGCGGCCGTCATTTTAACAGCTGTCCTTTGGTATCAATCTGTATCAAATGATGAGGTAAAGGATCAGTTAGCTGATAACGGCGGAAGCTCCGCGTATGACAACAACGACGATGCAGTTGAAGTAGGAAAGTCTATGGAAAATGTCGCAATGCCGGTTGTTGATTCTGAAAACGTTTCTGTTGTGAAAAAGTTCTATGAAACTGATGCCGCAAAAGAAGAAAAAGAAGCAGCACTCGTTACCTATAATAACACGTACAGCCTAAGCAAAGGAATTGACTTAGCTGAGAAAGACGGAAAAGATTTCGATGTTTCTGCTTCTCTAAGCGGTACGGTTGTCAAAGCTGAAAAAGATCCAGTGCTGGGATATGTTGTGGAAATCGAACATGCTGATGGGTTATCTACTGTGTATCAATCACTTTCTGAAGTAGGTGTTGAGCAAGGCGACAAGGTGAAGCAAAACCAGGTCATCGGAAAGTCTGGCAAGAACCTTTACAGCGAAGAAAGCGGCAACCACGTACACTTTGAAATCCGTAAAGACGGAGTTGCTATGAACCCGCTGAACTTTATGGACAAGCCGGTTTCTTCTATTGAAAAAGCGGCAGCTGCAGAAGAAAAAGCTGCAACTGAGGAAACAGAAGAATCCATTCAGCAATCATCAGAAAAAAAGGATGGTTCGACTGAAAAAGGAACTGACGAAAAATCCGAGGACAAAACGGATGATTCAACTGACAAATCAGGTTCCAAAGAAAGCAGCACAACAGAAGGCACTGAACAGTCCTAATGAAGAAAACGTCTATCGGTGTGATAGGCGTTTTTTTGTTACTTTTTGTTTCACTGTGCCGTCTATGTATTTACATGCACAAGATGCCGCTGGAAAGGAGGCTGTTTTTATGCATCGTCTATTACTCGCAGGCTGGATCTTCTTCATTTTACTCTCTGTCTGTACAGAAAGCTTCAGTGATATGGTGATGTCGCAGACAGTGGCATTTCACTTTCATCCGCATCCTGATCTAAACCGATTTTTAGACATGGATTTTACTCAGCTGACCACGCCTGTAGCTGTGATTCAAAAAATCGGGCACGCGTTTTCTTTTTTCGTGCTGACATATTTGCTCTGGAAGCAATGGAGCCGTATAAAATGGGCCTCGGCCGGAGCATTCGTGTTTGCCGTTTTTACGGAAATCATTCAGCTTTTCTTCAGCAGAAACGGCTGTATCCGGGATGTGCTCATTGACAGTGTTGGGATTGCTCTGTTTCTTGGATTATTTGTTATCGCAAAGCGGAAAAAACATGAGGTGTATGAAAAATATTAAAGCCGGCGCTCTGCATTCAGAGGCCGGCTTTTTTGCTTAGAAATTTTGATCGGTTGGTTTTTTCGTAATCTTGTTGATAATCGCTTCATAGATTCGAACGATGAAATCAACGAACGGGCGAAGAAGATCTGAAAATCTAAAGAATAGGAACCCGATAATGATCGCGACAACAAGACTGCCCAACACATCTACAGGATAGTGATGTCCCACCCAAATTCGTGAAAAACCGGTCAAAAGCCCGAAGATGACGAGCGGCCAGCCGATTTTACGGTTTCTGAAAAGCATTGCAATCGAAATAGCTAGCGCTCCCGTTGTGTGGTCACTCGGAAAAGAAGCATCTGCATCGTGCGGAATCAGCGTATGCACTGTGTGAGCGACGAAAGGGCGTGGTTCAACATAAACTTGTGTAATCAAGAAATTAATCACAAGACCCGCAATTCCTGTAATTCCTGCGTAAAGCACGTTCTTTCTGCTTTGTGTGTTCCCGAACAGCCACATCACCAATAAGATAAGCGCATAGGCAACGATCGCGTATTCCGTTATGAAAACCATAATGGAATCGAGAACAGAATTGTGATGAGATAATCCATGGATAGCTTTAAATATTTCGTAATTCAAATAATCACCTTTTACATTTTTATATTAAGTAGACTCATCTTACTCAGAAAAAGTTTCAAATAAAAATAGAGATTGTCTGAAATCATGGTGCTTGAAGAGGATTCGAATGGGTACCGCGGTTTCTGGGGGTTTTTTCTGTTCGCAAAAAAAGAGATCCGGAGTGTCCGAATCTCTTAACGATATTACAGCGCTTCAGGTCCTTCTTCGCCGGTGCGGATATTAATCGTATTGCCGATTTCATAGACAAAGATTTTACCGTCACCCGGTGATCCCGTTTTCAGAACCCGCTTAGCGGTCTCAGTTACTTGATCAACAGGAACCTTGCTGACCACGATTTCGATTTTTAACCGTTCATATACATTGCTTTCTATTTTTACCCCTCGATAAAGCTCCGTATGTGCTTTTTGAAGCCCGCAGCCGTGAACATTGGAGAAGGTCAGAGAGGTGACTCCGATTTTTCCGAGTTCCTGCTTCAGCTTTTCAAAATTTGCCGGACGCGTTACAATTTCTACCTTGAACATTTGACCGCTCATAGCGTCACTCCTCACATAGAATCTTGATATGCTTTTTCCCCGTGCATTGTTAAATCAAGCCCGAGTGATTCTTCTTCTTCGGTTGCGCGTAGGGGAAGGAAGAGGCCTACAATTTTAATAATAACGAATGTGACAATAAATACAAAAACATAAGTTGCGGCGATCGCTACAATTTGTTTCCAGATTAAACTTGCATCCCCGTAGAATAAACCATCTGCACCAGCGGAGTTGACTGAAGTTGTTGCGAACAATCCTGTCGCGATGCCGCCCCATGTGCCGCCGATGCCGTGCAGGCCAAAGGCGTCAAGTGCGTCATCATATCCGAATTTCTGTTTCAGCGAGAAGACACCCCAGAAACAAACCGCTCCGCCAATGATGCCAATGATAATAGAAGAAAACGGTGTGACAAACCCGGCCGCCGGCGTAATGGCCACAAGCCCTGCGATCGCTCCTGATACCGCGCCGAGCATCGTCGGTTTTTTGTTGATGATCCATTCAACCAATATCCAGCCGGCAATCCCCGCTGCAGCAGCCGTGTTTGTATTAATAAAGGCGTACATGGCCACATCGTTTAATGTCAGGGCGCTGCCGACGTTAAAACCGAACCAGCCGAACCAAATCAGGGCGCCTCCCAAGAAGGTGTAAATGAGGTTATGCGGAGAAGACGCTGTGCCGTCTTTCCGTTTGCCGAGCACGATGGCCAGAACAAGGCCGGCCACCCCGGAAGAAATATGAACAACGTTTCCGCCTGCGAAATCAAGCGCGCCAAGCTGGCCGATCCAGCCTCCGCCCCATACCCAGTGAGCAACCGGCGTGTAAACCAATGAAACCCATAAAACCGAGAATAAAAGAAAAGCGCCGAATCGCATCCGCTCTGCGAAAGCCCCGGAAATGATAGCAGTTGTCAGAACCGCGAACGTCATTTGGAACATCATAAATAATGAATGGGGAATCGTGTCGCTGTAATCACCCGGATCAAATCCGACCCCCTTCAGACCTGCCCACTCCAGTCCGCCAATGATTGAATTGCCTGGTGCGAAGGCAAGTGTATATCCGAACAGCACCCAAACGATGGAAACGATGGCGATGGAAGAGAAACTGTGCATTGCTGTACTCAGCACATTTTTGCTTTTTACCATTCCTCCATAAAATAACGCTAACCCCGGGGTCATCAGCCACACGAGTAAAGCGCAAAAGAACATAAATACTGTATCGCCCATTTGCATGTCTCATTCCTCCGTATCTTTCAGAATAAAAGCAATTATTATATTTCTTCATTATAGAGAAAAAAGAATGATAAAACATTTTCATGTGAGATTTCCTAACATGTTTTTTTAGTGTGTGTTATCGATGCGGGCGAAGAAAGAAAAATGGTATTTGCCATACAAGACTTTATGCCTATAAAATAATTCTGTTTTTATGAGAAAAAAGGGAATTGACAATAAATAGAATTATATATAGTGTATTAAGTGTACTAGTTAATATAATACACTAAGGGGGATGCGATATGAATAAAGGCAGCAGGCTGCTGAGAGCGTTAAGAAAGTCCATTCCGGCGACATTCCGGTTGTTTTTGGCCTTTAATTTTGTTGTGTACGGCCTGGCGAAAGTGGTCATGGGGCAGTTTGGGGAAGTAACACCTGAAATTGCAGCTGGAGTAGGAAAGGGATTTGCAATTGCATGGACATTTTTCGGTTATTCTCATGTCTATGAAGTATTTATAGGCTTTGGGGAAATCATTGCTGCAGTTTTGCTGTTGATTCCAAGAACATCTGCGTTAGGCGCCGTTGTATTTATGCCGATTATTGTGAACATCGTCATGATTAACTATTGTTTTGATATTGGCGTGCAGGATCTCAGTACGATATTAATGATCATGTGTTTGATTCTGCTTTGGATTGACCGCCGCAAATTTATGGGCATGTTTAATCAGCAGCCGATTAACGGCAGGCAGGTGACGAAGCTATGACAACTTTTATGATCACAGTGCTTGCTGGTATGTTTGCATGCACCACCTTTTATTTTTATATAAAAGAAAAATCGTGAGATAAGCGCTTCTCCTGAGAATTTCACAAGCGTCATGCAAGAATTCATGTGAAGTGAAGAGTAAAATATGGAATGCGAGAAACACTAACAGCATCAGGAGGAAACGCAAAATGAACACACTTACCATTGATTTTCAAAACACAGCATTGGTTATCATTGATCTGCAAAAAGGAATTGTGCCAATAGACAAAAGCGGACAGGTTGTTCCGAATGCGAAAAAGCTTGTTGATGAATTCCGAAAGCATAACGGCTTTATCAGCTTTGTGAATGTAGCCTTCCATGACGGAGCGGATGCGCTAAAGCCGGAAACGGATGAACAGGCGCAGGAAGGTTCAGGTGAAATGCCGGCGGATTGGGCGGAATTTGTTCCGGAAATCGGTGTGCAGGACGGAGATTACATAGTGACCAAACGCCAGTGGGGCGCATTTTTCGGCACGGACTTAGATTTGCAGCTGAGACGCCGCGGCATTGATACGATTGTACTGTGCGGCATTGCCACAAATATCGGAGTGGAAAGTACGGCTCGCGAGGCCTTTCAGCTTGGCTATCAGCAGATTTTTATTACCGACGCGATGTCCACGTTCAGTGAGGATGAGCATGAAGCCACACTGCGCTTTATTTTTCCGAGAATCGGTAAATCGCGGACAACAGAAGAATTTTTATCTCAAGTGAAATGAAAATATCAAAAAAGAGCCGTGCTGTCTTTTTAACGGCGGTAGCTTCAGGAACGATGCTGAATCCGCTGAACTCGTCTATGATTTCTCTGGCGCTCCACAGCATCCAGCATGAGTTTCGCCTGTCGTTTACGACGGTTTCCTGGCTGATCTCCTCTTTCTATTTGGCGAGTGCTGTGGCCCAGCCTGTGACGGGAAAGCTTGGCGATTTGATTGGGCGGAAAAGGTTGTTTTTATATGGGCTTATTCTTGTGGCGGTTTCCGCCATCGGGGCGCCGCTTGCGCCAACCTTTATGACATTATTGGTCATGCGGCTGTTTCAATCGGTGGGGAGCAGTGCGATTTATCCGTCGGGAGTCGGGCTGATACGAAATCACATACATGAGCGCCAGGCTTCAGCCATGGCGGTGCTGTCCATATTTGCATCTGCAATGACGGCGCTGGGGCCGACAGTCGGCGGCTTTTTGATTGTCTGGGGCGGCTGGCCGGCGATTTTTATCGTCAATCTGCCGTTTATTATCCTAAGCTTCCTATTAGGGATGTATATGTTCCCGAAGGATCAGAAAAAAGGGGTGGGGATCAGAGCGGTTATCCGGCAGCTAGATGTTCCGGGAATCCTTTTGTTTGCCGGCGGGATCATTTTGCTCCTGTCCTTTTTGCTTTCATTCAGCACATCCCCGCATGCGTCAGAAGGTGTGATTGGTGTCATTCTGCTTGTGTCATTTGTCTGGCGTGAGCTGAAAACGGAGAAGCCGTTTATTGATGTCCGTTTGTTTAAAACGCAGCGAAGCCTGTCAGCGGTATACGTTCAGTTTATTTTACTCAATGTATTCTTCTACTGTTTATTTTTCGGCCTGCCGAGTTATTTTCAGGATGAAATGCATCTTTCTGTCCAAACGAGCGGTCTGTTTATGCTGTTCATGTCAGGAATGAGCATCGCTGTATCGCCTATTACAGGTAGGTGGATTGACCGATCGGGAGTCATCGAGCCGATTTTGGCGGGGGCGCTTCTGATGACGGCTGGCGCTGTGCTCTTAACGGTCTTTTTTATCAGCGTTCCGGTCATCGGGAAAGGCTTGATCCTGTCGCTGCTCGGCATCGGTTACGGACTTGGAAACGTGGCGCTTCAGGCGGCGATGCTGAAAACGAGCCCTTCAGACATGGTGGGAACGACCTCGGGGCTGTTCCAAACGTGCCGTTACCTCGGCTCAATTTTATCCTCCGTGATTCTGGGCCTTCTGTTCGGTAAAGAGATTACAGCGGCTCATTTTGATATCATGGGAATGATCCTTATTGCTGTAGGCGCATTGAGTCTCTTCGTGGCTTTGAGATTCACCGCCTTAATGAAAACAAGAATATGAGAAAAGAGACAGATATGCGAGTCTGTCTCTTTTTCTTGTTTAGGATGCTCAAAAATGAATAAAAGGATTGTGTATTATAGCCAATGTATTTATCTGACTTTTCAGTTATATTACGTAACATATCATGTTAGAAAACAATACATATAACGGAAGATAGACAATGCTGAAAGGGGAGCCGGCTATGGAGTTAAAAGAGAGTCAGCAGCAATCAAACAGGCTGAGCAATGAGGATCTGCTGCCTTTAGGGCAGGAAAAACGCACTTGGAAAGCAATGAACTTTGCCTCGATTTGGATGGGGTGCATACATAATATTCCGACCTACGCGACAGTGGGCGGATTAATTGCAATCGGGCTTTCACCGTGGCAGGTGATGGCGATCATTATTACGGCCTCGCTTATTTTGTTTGGCGCACTCGCCTTAAACGGGCATGCAGGGACAAAATACGGGCTGCCGTTTCCTGTGATTATCCGGGCTTCATATGGAATTTACGGCGCAAACATTCCGGCGCTTCTGAGGGCTTTTACAGCCATTATGTGGCTTGGCATTCAAACCTTTGCCGGAAGCACGGCGCTGAACATTTTGCTGTTAAATATGTGGCCCGGCTGGGGAGAGATTGGCGGGGAGTGGAATATTCTGGGCATTCACTTGTCTGGTTTCCTCTCTTTCGTATTCTTTTGGGCTGTGCATTTACTCGTATTGCATCACGGCATGGAATCAATTAAGCGTTTCGAGGTATGGGCAGGTCCTTTAGTATATGTGGTGTTTGGCGGCATGGTATGGTGGGCGGTCGATATAGCCGGAGGACTCGGGCCGATCTATTCGCAGCCTGGAAAATTTCATACGTTTTCAGAAACATTTTGGCCGTTTGCTGCCGGAGTCACCGGCATTATCGGCATTTGGGCGACGTTAATTTTAAACATACCTGATTTTACACGGTTTGCTGAAACGCAAAAAGAGCAGATTAAAGGCCAGTTTTACGGCTTGCCTGGAACCTTCGCATTATTTGCGTTTGCCAGTATTACGGTGACCTCCGGTTCGCAGGTTGCTTTCGGCGAGCCGATTTGGGACGTGGTTGATATTTTAGCGAGGTTTGATAATCCTTATGTCATCGTATTATCTGTGATTACACTCTGTATTGCCACCATATCAGTTAATGTCGCAGCAAACATCGTGTCTCCGGCTTATGATATTGCGAATGCTTTGCCGAAATATATTAATTTTAAACGAGGCAGCTTTATTACAGCCCTGCTCGCTTTATTTACGGTTCCGTGGAAGCTCATGGAGAGCGCAACCAGCGTTTATGCGTTTCTCGGTTTAATCGGCGGCATGCTCGGTCCGGTGGCGGGCGTCATGATGGCTGATTACTTTATTATTCGCAAGCGGGAGCTTTCGGTTGATGACCTTTATTCCGAAACCGGACGGTATGTGTATTTTAAAGGGTATAACTACCGGGCATTCGCAGCCACGCTTTTAGGCGCACTGATCTCATTAATCGGAATGTATGTCCCCGCATTAAAAGGCTTATATGACATCTCATGGTTTGTAGGTGTGCTGACATCATTTCTTGTCTATATTGCTCTGATGCGGATTCACCCGCCGATATCATCGGCTATTGGAAAGTATGATTCTGGGCAGGTGCGTCGAGCTGAATAAGAACTTATGCAGGTGAAATTTGAGATGGTTTTCCATAAATGGATAACTTATAATGATATAAGAAAATCCATTCTAAATAGAAATGAGAATCCAATATGAAAATATCATTTTTTATTTCTGCGGCAGCCGTTTTAACTGCTGTTATTATCGCTTTAACCTATGATAAGACGGCAGCAAATGAACAAGACTCAGTGAACTGCTTATATGTTTCTCCTGACGGCAATGATCAAAATGAAGGGACGAAAACAAAGCCATTTCGTACACTTGCGCATGCCGCTAAGGAAGCTGTTGCCGGAACAACCGTAATCATCCGGGAAGGCACGTATGATGAACCGCTTGATGTGAAGCATAGCGGCGCGGATGGAAAGCCTATCACGTTTCGAAGCTATCAGGACGAGAAAGCAGTCATTACCGGGAAATCGATGACGAGCGCAGAATATGAAACGCCGTTAATCCGCATAGACAATAAACATTACATCACAATCAGCGGTTTAACGATTGAGAATCTCTCTGTTTCATCTGAAGAAGCAACCGCCATGGGAATTTATGTGACTGGATCCAGCAGCCATATCACGATTAAGGATAATCATGTTCGGAATATAAAAACAACGGCGGACGAGGGCAATGCCCACGGAATTGCGGTTTATGGGACGGGAAGCATGAAAGACATTAAGATTACGGATAATACCGTTGAAAAGCTGACACTCGGAGCGAGTGAAGCGGTTGTGCTGAACGGAAACATTGACGGCTTTACGATTGCAGGCAATCTGGTCCGTGATAATAACAATATTGGCATCGATCTTATCGGATATGAAGGAACGGCAGATCAAAACGATTATGTTCGAAACGGCGTCGTAGAAAACAATACTGTCTATCATCATTCAACTTTCGGAAATCCCGCTTATGGAGATGAGTACTCAGCGGGCGGAATATATGTCGACGGAGGACGCAATATTGACATAAGGAAAAACACGGTTTACAGAAACGATATCGGTATTGAAGCAACCTCTGAGCACAAAGGAAAATATGCTGAGGATATAAAGATTACCGACAACAAAGTGTACCAGAATGCGTACACGGGTATTTCAATCGGCGGATATGACAAAGAGCGTGGCGGCACCACCGGTTCTGTGATTGCTCACAACATTATTTTCCGCAACGATACAAAAGAGCTGTATGGCGGACAGCTATTGCTGCAGCACGATACAAAAAACAACGTAATAGAAAAGAACATCATGACGGCAAGTGATTCAAGGCTGTTTATTGCCAACGAATTTAAAACCAATGAAGGAAATACAGTCAATCATAACGTTTACCATAAGGAAGCAGGTAAGGACGGCTTATGGATGTGGAAACAGACTGAATACGACTCGTTTTCATCTTATCAAAAAGCAACGAAAAATGATGTCGGTTCTATTTATGCAGATCCGATGTATCGTGACGAAGAGTCTTTTGATTTTACATTAGATCCGGATTCACCTGCGCGTCCGATTATTGAATCATGAAAGAAGCGGCATTCTATTCCGTTCAACGGAGCAGAATGCCGTTTTTTTATGCAAAAAAAGACTGCCGGCAAACTCCGGCAGTCTGACAAGCTATTCTGCAATCGACACTTTTCCTTCAGGTTCGGCGACAGCCGTTTTTTTCTGGCTCCATGCATAGAGGAGAAGAGAAATCAGAACAAATAGACCCGCTGTTAAGTAAATAGATGAGAAACCAGCGGAAGCAACGAATAATCCGAACACATACGATCCAGCGGCAATTCCGCTGTCAAAGAACGTAAAGAACGTCGCTGTCGCAAATCCTGAACGGTGTGCCGGTGAATTTTGTATCGCCAGCGTTTGCATGCACGGCACGATTGAGCCGTATCCGAGTCCGATCACCGCTCCGGATAATAGCAGCATCCAGCTGCTATGCGTAAAGGCAAGCATGCAAAGTCCGACAGAGAAAATCAGGATTGAAGGGTAAATCACAATCCCCGGTCCGACTTTGTCGAACAGTTTGCCTGTAAACGGACGCGCGACCATCATCGTAACGGCAAAGCATACAAAGAAGTAGCCGCTGACATTTAATAGATCAATAGACTTAGCAAAAACGGACAAAAATGCCGTAACTGTTGAATAACAGAATGATATAAACAACCCTACAATCGCAATCTTAAGCGCGCCTTTTTCAAACATATCCGACAGAGAGAAGCGGAATACAGTCGTTCCGCTGCTGAGGCTGTTTGGCACTTTAATGAGTAATGTAACAAACAGCCCGACAATCATAAACAACGCAAAAATTGTAAAGAAGACAGAGAAAGGCACAATTTTCACCAGGCTCAATCCGAGAAACGGACCGATAGCCATTGCGAGGTTCATAGACATGGCAAAGTATCCAAGCCCTTCGCCGCGGCGTTTAACTGGAATGATATCAGCTGCGATCGCGCCGGTTACAGTGGTTAAAATACTGAACCAGATTCCTTGGAAGAACCGCAATCCAAGCAGCAGATAGAAGTTATGAATTGGCAGGTAAAGAAAAGACGAAAGGGCAAAAATTGCCATCGATACAATCGCCATTCTCTTTTTCCCAAACCGTTCTATAATAGCTCCTGAAAAAGGGCGTGTGAAAATGGCGGATAACAGGAACAGACTGATCAACAGCCCTCCCTGAGATTCAGTACCTCCCAGCTCCTGCATCATATAGATAGGCAGAACAGTTAAAAATGTATAAAAGAACACAAAAACAAACAAGTTCACGAGAACGACCATAATAAAATCTTTGGTCCAAATCGGTTCAGACTTTTTCAAATGTATGTCACTTCCTTAATTCATTGTTGTAAAAACAAACGAAATAAATGAGAAAACGCTTCTTTATCTTCATCACGGAAATCTGCAAGCAGTTCTTCCTCAAATTTAAGCATTTTCACATTGATTTCTTCGTATTTTTTCTCTGCTTCTTTTGTGAGGACAACGAGTTTTTCCCGTTTGTCTTCACCTTGCCGTCTCTGTACCCAGCCGTTTTCTTCAAGGCGTTTGATCGTCCGGGTCACCGTTGGCGCTTCCACATTTAAATAGGACCAAATCTCCTTTTGAGTCATTGGTCCGATCGTACGCAAACAATATAAAATTGACCATTGAGATGAGTAAAGGCCGAATGGCTCCAGCTGTTCATTGGCTTTTTTGGCAATCAGGCGGGCGCTTTGGTTGATTTGATGAATGAGGTGTCTGTTGACGTAGGTCATTTCGGTCTCCTTCTAAAAAAACTTACCTAAGTAACTAATTGCTTTTTTCATTTTACAGGAGCGATGAAAGGATGTAAAGATATAAATTTAGTGACGCGAAATAATTAGCCGAAGTCGAAAAGTTCATTTCACCCCTTGTCCTTATTGAGTTTTTAGCATATTCCCACAAGAATGCTAATACACTGTTACAAACCTAACAAAGAGAGTGTTTGAGGTGAGGGATCGTGGGCATATTTCACAAACTTACTTTTAAAACCATACAACAAAGAAGCTGCATAATGAATGACTCTTTACAGAATACGGATCTCATTTCACACTTCTCACATCCATTTTAGGGAGGTCGAGTGGTGTGCACGATTACATCAAAGAGCGAACAATCAAGATAGGAAAGTACATCGTGGAGACAAAGAAAACCGTTCGTGTCATTGCGAAGGAATTTGGTGTTTCCAAAAGTACAGTACACAAGGATTTAACAGAGCGTCTGCCTGAAATCAATCCTGACTTGGCAAACGAAGTGAAAGAAATACTCGATTATCATAAATCCATCAGGCATTTAAGAGGAGGAGAAGCAACAAAACTCAAGTATAAAAAGGATGAAATTCTTGAAGGAGAACCCGTTCGCCAGCCATAATCACTTAGGAAAAATCAACTGCATTGTCTTCCGGAAATCGTTTGTAGATCATCCGCAAAAATTTGTAAAGAACTTAATGTGCTTCCAACTTTTTTTCTATATTTTATGATAATATATATAATTAGGGCACAATGTGGATATTTACTGTGAAACAGATTTTCAAGGAGGATATAAATAGATGTTTGCAAGGGATATTGGTATTGACCTCGGTACTGCAAATGTACTGATCCATGTTAAAGGTAAAGGAATTGTTCTGAATGAACCTTCCGTAGTTGCACTTGATAAAAACAGCGGCAAAGTGCTGGCGGTTGGCGAAGAGGCAAGACGAATGGTTGGACGTACACCTGGGAATATTGTTGCGATTCGCCCGCTGAAAGACGGAGTTATTGCTGATTTTGAAGTAACAGAAGCAATGCTGAAACATTTTATTAACAAGCTGAACGTAAAAGGCCTGTTCTCAAAACCGCGCATGCTTATTTGCTGCCCGACGAATATTACATCAGTTGAGCAAAAAGCAATCAAAGAAGCTGCTGAAAAAAGCGGCGGTAAACATGTGTACCTTGAAGAAGAACCGAAAGTTGCCGCTATTGGCGCGGGTATGGAAATATTCCAGCCGAGCGGTAACATGGTTGTAGACATCGGAGGCGGGACGACGGATATCGCAGTCATCTCAATGGGCGATATTGTCACCTCCTCTTCTATTAAAATGGCTGGGGACAAGTTTGACATGGAAATCTTAAATTACATCAAACGCGAGTACAAGCTGCTGATCGGCGAACGTACTGCGGAAGATATTAAGATTAAAGTCGCAACAGTTTTCCCAGACGCACGTCAAGAAGAAATTTCCATTCGCGGACGGGACATGGTTTCAGGTCTTCCAAGAACAATTACAGTAAACAGCAAAGAAGTAGAAGAAGCCCTTCGTGAATCTGTAGCTGTTATTGTGCAGGCAGCGAAACAAGTGCTTGAAAGAACACCGCCTGAACTGTCCGCTGATATCATTGACCGCGGCGTTATCATTACCGGTGGAGGCGCGCTCTTAAACGGCCTCGACCAGCTGCTCGCTGAAGAGCTGAAGGTTCCGGTGCTTGTCGCTGAAAATCCAATGGATTGTGTGGCGGTCGGCACAGGTGTTATGCTTGATAATATGGACAAGCTTCCTAAACGCAAACTAAGCTGATCACTCAAACCTCATTCTGAAAAAGAATGGGGTTTTTTTATGAAAACTCTTCACGAATTGATGAGAAATGCCGATAATAGGATAAAATACTTATTTGTATTATAGAACGAATGTTCCTACATGACAACTGGAAAAAATGCCATTTTAGAGGTGGAAAACTTGTTAAAAGGATTATATACCGCAACATCCGCAATGATTGCCCAGCAGCGCAGAACGGAAATGCTTTCAAATAATATCGCAAACGCAAATACATCCGGATATAAAGCAGAACAAGGCTCGATGCGTGCGTTCCCTGAGATGCTTCTCAGCAGAATTGAAGCAAAATCTCCGGCCGGCACATCGAAAACAGAAATCGGTTCCGTTAATACCGGTGTATATATGCAGGAGCTTAAGCCTCTTTTCACACAGGGAAGCCTTAAGTCGACGGATCAGCCTACAGACATCACATTGATTGAACATCAAGTTCCGGTAAATGCAGAAACAAATGAAAATGCGGCCCTTTTTTATCCGGTTCAAACGGCGAATGGTGTCCGTTATTCCAAAAGCAGCACGTTTTCTTTAAATGAGAACAATCAGCTGACAATCAACGGAAATACCATTTTATCCACGACAGGACAGCCGATTACGGTCGATAATGAAAATTTCACTGTGTCTGAAAACGGTACTGTTACTGCGAACGGACGAACAGCCGGACAGATTGATGTCAGAATGGCAGAGGACGTCAGAAATCTAAAAAAAGATGGCAATGATTTGTACAGCACGGCTGACGGAAATGACCTGCCGAGTGCGGCTGGCAATAACCAAGTATCCTATTCATTAAAACAAGGCGTTTCCGAGCTTTCGAATGTTGATGTGACGAGCGCCTATACAGAAATGACTGAAGCGTACAGATCGTTTGAAGCAAACCAGAAGGTCATTCAGGCGTATGACAAAAGTATGGACAAAGCAGCCAATGAAATCGGAAAAATATAAGATAACGGAAGAAAAAACGGGGGACATCAACTATGCTCAGGTCAATGCTAACGGCATCAACAACCTTAAACCAGCTGCAGCAGCAGATTGACACAATCAGCAGCAACCTTTCCAACAGCAACACAACCGGCTATAAGGCTAAGGATACGAATTTCTCTGAGCTCGTCAGACAGCAATTCGATCAGGTTGATGAAAAAAATGAAGAAGTGGCACAATCCCGAAAAACGCCGCCCGGCTTGCGCCTTGGTGTCGGAGCGATGATGAATTCACGGCTTGTATCCGATCAAGGAAGCATTAAGAAGACGGAGCGCGATCTGGATATCGCTTTTACGTCTCCTTACCAATACCTCCAGGTTAACGTGAATGGCAATCGCCAATATACGAGGGACGGAGCGCTTTATTTATCGCCTTCCGCTGATAATGCCAACCAGCTTCAGCTCGTGACAGGCAACGGTCATCCCGTGCTTGATGAAAACGGCAATGCAGTAAACATAGACAGCTCAATGAAAAAAATCACGATCAATGAAAACGGGACCTTAACCGCATCTAACGGGAATACGGTGCAGCGGTTTAATCTCGGGGTTGTCCAAGTGAACAATCCTCAAGAGCTGAAATCCGAAGGAAATAATCTTTTCTCCATTGATAATGCAGCAGCCTTTGAAGAGCTGAATGGCGCAAACAGACAAAACATCGGCATGCAGCAGGGTGCACTTGAGATGTCAAATGTGGATATTTCTAAGCAAATGACAGATTTGATTGCGTCTCAGCGTTCTTATCAGCTGAACAGCAGAACGATCACAATGGGTGATCAGATGCTCGGTTTGATTAATTCTGTAAGATAATCGAAAGATGGGCGTTTTCAATCAGCCGCGCATAATAAAAAAGGCGGCTTTTTCGAAATCGTCCTTTTTTTTGTAGTATTCCGTGATGTCCTCCAAAAGCACCTCTAAATCCACCCAAGCTTCGATTTTTTCTAATTCAAGCACATATTCAAGCAAGGTATCATAAGGATCTTCAGCAGACGTATAGAGCGCTTCAAGTGTTTTTAGTTTCAATTGAATTGTTTGAATGTTTACCTTTTCAGATAATTCTTTCCCTTTTTGCAAAACCGCTTTTCCTTCTGAGATCTTTTCTGTTTTAAAAAGAGCTCTGACGGATTCATACACACAGTGCAGATAGGATACTGGAGAATTGGTTTCAAATTCATGATTCTTCAATACCTTTTTAAAGTAGAGAAGAGCTTCATGGTCCTTCTTTTCGGTTGCTTTTAAAAAGCCCAAATTATAATAAGCGTGGCACAGCAGATTATCGTCATTTACCTGCTGGGTTTTCCTGATGATTTCTTTGAAAAGCTGTTCAGCCTCATCATAGCGCTCTTGATCAATATAGTTTACAGCGAGGAGCAGTTTGCAGCTGATCACCTTTTTGACATAGCCGAATTGATGCAAGTAGATATTTAATGCTTTTTCAACATATTGGATGGAAAGCGGCGGTGATTTCATCAAGTAATAGGCGCCGGCGGTTTGATAATAAAAGTCAGCGGCTTCAAATGCGTTTTGAATCGCGTGCAGGTACTGCTCAGCTTTTTTAAAACCATTCACCGCATGCTTCGGAGCGGTTTTGACCATTTCATATAATCCTGAGAAAAAATGCAGATAATATTTCAATTCATCATCCATTTTGTCTTCCTGTTCATATAACTCATGGAATAATGAATCCATCCCGTCCTGGTTTTCAAAAAGGAGCTGGTGGCGTGCGAAGAACAGTTGATAACGCATCCAAAGTTTTGTGTTCTTTTTAAGTTTCGGAAGGTGCTGGTCGATTTTCTCTTTAAGTGCTGCTGCGTCATCCATTTTACGTTTGCCAATAGCGGTATACCACTCGTCTAACATTTTTTGAATTCTTTTTTCAATCAACTTCGAAATCATTTTCCTACCTCTTTGCTAATGGTAAAATCTATAATTATCATATCACAACTTTTGACGGCTCTCATTGACAGTTGGTTACACTTTGGGCGCCGGTTGAAAAAGAGGTTAATTCATAATATACTTTTCAAATGTACAGATTAGATCATAAATGATTGCTATACATACTAACGCAGATGAAGGAGATGTCAAGAGAATGCTTGATACTCAGCAAATTAAAGAAATTATTCCTCACCGCTATCCGTTTTTGCTCGTAGACCGGATTACGGAAGTTGAAGAGGGCAAACGGGCAAAAGGCTATAAAAATGTAACTGCTAATGAAGAGTTCTTTAACGGACATTTTCCACAGTATCCGGTAATGCCCGGCGTATTAATTGTAGAAGCGCTTGCTCAAGTCGGGGCTGTTGCGATGCTGATTAAAGAAGAAAACCGCGGCAGATTGGCGTTTTTTGCAGGCATTGACAATTGCCGGTTTAAAAAACAAGTGAAACCTGGTGACCAGCTTCACCTTGAGGTGGAAATCACTCGTGCGAGAGGCACAATCGGGCGCGGAAAAGGCGTTGCCAAAGTTGACGGCGAAGTGGTTTGCGAAGTTGAACTGACTTTTGCCCTCGGCGATTAAGTGAAAAGAGACAGATGGGCAGCGGCACATTTGTCTTTTTTTCTTTCAAAACAAAAAAAGCAGGTGATTGTATGTGGAAAGAGTTTAAGACCTTTGCCATGCGCGGGAACATTGTTGACCTTGCGATTGGTGTTGTAATAGGGGGCGCGTTCGGTAAGATCGTCACATCGCTCGTTAATGATATCATTATGCCTTTAGTTGGCTTGCTTCTGGGAGGGCTTGATTTTTCGGGGCTGTCCTTTACATTCGGTGATGCGGTCGTCAAATACGGCAGCTTCATTCAAACCATTGTAAATTTCTTAATCATATCGTTCTCTATTTTTATTGTGATTCGGACTTTGAATCAATTGAAGCGTAAGAAAGAAGCGGAAGAAGAGGCTGAGGCGGAAGCGGCGGATGCGCAAGAAGAGCTGCTGAAAGAAATCAGAGATCTGCTGAAGCAGCAAACAAGGTCACCGGAATAAAAAAAGACTGCCGTCTGAGACGGCGGTCTTTTTTATGGCAGAACATATTTCTTCAAAATGTCCATTGTCATGCTTTTCGCTTCTGTGCCGGTACCGTCAATGTTCGTCACGAAACTGTACACTCCGTTTTCGGTTTTGACAAAGCCTGCATACCAGCCGATGCCTGAGCCTGAACCGGTTTTTCCATAAAGCGTATAATGATCCTCATCTTCCTGAATCATCATCCGCTTCACTGTCTTCATTACGCTTTTATCAAATGGCAGTTTTTCTTTGTATAAGGCTTCCATAAAGTCCGTTTGTTCCAGAGGAGAAATCTTAAGCGTGCTGCTCAGCCAAAATTGGTCAATGCCGCCGCTGATATCTTGATTGCCGTACGCTATTTTATCAATCCATTCTTTCATTCGCTCTTCTCCGATGTCTCGGGCCATCGCTTGATAATACCAAACAACGGAGTATCTCATGGCAGATCCTAGCGTGTGATCCTGATTCCATACATCGAGCTCACGTTTTACACCGTCCCAGTATTTGATGTCATATTCATCTTTAACGGCGCCTGTTTGTAATCCAATGAGCGCGTTTGGGACTTTAAAAGTCGATTGCGGCGCAAATCTTTGTGTCGCGCGTTGATCGCCGTAGACGAATGTTTTTTCATTTTTCAGATCACGTAAGATAAAAGTTCCGTCGTGATCAGTGAAAAACTCATTGACATTCATTTTCTTTAGATTAGGACTCTTCCCGGCAGCAACAGCTTCTCTAGGTGTTTGCAAACTTGATGTCAAAAGGACAGCTGCGCCGATAAGTGATAAAACAACCGCTTGAATTTTTCGCTTATTCATACGTGTCACCTCAGCAAATGTAAAATAAGAGAGGGGGATTTCCACTCTCTTTTATATCTTCTGCTTAAACGCCTCGATCAGCTTCGCTCCTGTATAGCCCTCTTTTACAAGAGATTCCAGAATGGTTTCAGTGCCTTGCTGTTTTCTTGTCACCATTTGTCCGTAAATTAAAACCGAGATGCTTTCTTCCAGTTCAGCAATATTCTTCACAGCTGCAGTCAGCTGGGCGGGGCGGTTGCTTTTTTTCGTAATCGTCACAAACACTTTGACTTCAGCTTGTTTTTTTTGAAGCTGGTCAAAAAAAGACAAGTGCTCCTTCGGAACAAGCGCTTCAATCAGCCAGTGATTTTCACCGTCTTCTTTATTGATAATCAGTCCGTCAATAAGGGGAAACTGTTCAATTGACTTTTCTTCCTTGTCCACTCGTTCCACGTTCAGATCAACCAGTTTAAAGGTTTTCATTTTTATCTCACCCCATTTACTTACAAAGAATTCTTAAAATGAATTATAACACATATTCATTTTTCCGTGAAAACGCTGTAATGCCGGGAACAATATATTTTGTCCTGGTACAACATTTAATAATTTCTATTTTTTCATTATACTGTAACTGACTATGGATTACGGAGAGGTGTGTATGAATCGATTTCATTTAAAGGAAATTTATATTGACGGCACTCCGGCGGATCAGCGTTTGATTCAAACGAACGAAGCTTATATGTTAAGCCGTAAAGATATTTTTGAGGTTCATCTATATAGGAAAGAGAGGATGATTTTTTTATACGAAACTTATGATGGGATGGAACAGTACAAAATCCAGCTGTCGCTCCCGGAAAAGAAGCTCAGCTTTCAGTGGTTTGCATGGGACGGCTCTTCTTATGTCTGTATGAATACGCAGCATTGGCTGACATCTAAATTGTTTTTCCGGTTTTTAAAAAATACATATTTCTTTAGAGGGAAAAAACAAAAGCTGTTTTTAGCTGAGGGAAAAATGAAAACGAAAGATAAAAACAGAGGCTGAAATGCGGTTTTGAGCGTTTTTCTTTTCTCGTTGCATCGTCTACAATACGTGTAACCGCAAGGAGAGGAGGAATCGCAATGTTCAATCAGGTCATGCTTGTCGGACGTTTAACAAAAGACCCTGAGCTTCGGTACACTTCTGCAGGCGCGGCAGTCACACACATTACGATTGCAGTTAACCGCAGCTTCAAAAATGCTTCAGGAGAAATTGAAGCGGATTACGTCAATTGCACGCTTTGGAGAAAAACGGCCGAAAACACGGCGTTATATTGCCAAAAAGGCTCTCTCGTTGGCCTAAGCGGACGGATTCAGACAAGGAGCTATGAAAATGCGGAAGGTGTCAAAGTGTACGTAACTGAAGTGATGGCTGATACTGTTCGTTTTATGGACCCTAAACCTCGGGAAAAAGCTGCCGATTGACATCCCCCTGCTCCTCCCGCTTTAAATCCCATTCACGATTACTTTTCTTCGCATCATCCCCTCTGTATTGACCAGTCGACCAGACTGGTTTTTTCTTTCTGTTTCAGATAGGAAAAATTGGTTCTTATGATGCATTTTTACTTAATTTCACTTAATAATATTGATTGTTAATATATAAAAACTTATAATTACTTAAAGATAACGTCATATGAAAAGGAATGAGGGCGTGTACCAAGAAGAAAGATTAGTAGCGATTGTGGATTATCTAAAGGAGCATAACCGCATTACAACTGAGCAGATCTGTACGCTCCTTCAGGTGTCCAGAGATACAGCACGGCGGGATCTTGTGAAGCTGGAGGAACAGAATGCCATTATTCGCACAAGAGGCGGCGCCATTCTGCCGTCTGTGCACCAGAAAATCCAAGGGTATTCCGGGCGGCTGAAAACAGTGTCCGAGGAAAAAAACAAGATTGGCAAACTCGCCGCATCACTGATCCAAAATGGCGACCGGGTTATTTTAGATGCGTCTACAACCGTTCAGGCGTGCGCTAAACACTTAAATGCAGACGACTGTACGGTTATCACCAACTCCATTAATCTCGCGGAAGAGCTCTCAGACAAAGATGGTATTGAGATCTATCTTCTCGGAGGCAAGCTTGAAAAGGAGCATCGTTTCTTGTACGGCGCCTCTGTGATTGAAAAGCTTTCAAGCTATCACGTCGATAAAGCGCTGATCGGTGTTGTCGGCATTTCTGAACACGGCATTACGATCGCGCATGAAGAAGATGGGCTGGTGAAGCGAAAAATGATTCAGCAGGCGAAGCAGGTGATCGCCCTTGCGGATTATTCGAAGCTGGGAAGCACCGGTTTTTATCAGTACGCTGAGCTGAGTGAAATTGATCTCTTGATCACAGACCGGCTGCCGGATCAGGCGTTTTGCGACTTGCTTGACCTTAATGGCGTCGAACTTCTCGTGACAGAGCAGGATGAAAGAAAGGGCTGATAAACGTGAAATTGATTGCGACCGACTTAGACGGAACCTTGCTGAACAGCAAGCATCAAGTAAGCTCAGAAAATGAAAATGCTCTGCGGCAGGCGCAGCGGGACGGGATTGAGGTTGTTGTATCAACGGGACGCGCTTATTTTGATGTCGTGTCCATTTTTGAACCGCTCGGGATCAAAACGTGGGTCATCAGTGCGAACGGCGCTGTCATTCACGACCCTGACGGCAGGCTTTATCATTCGGAAACAATCGATAAAAAACGGGCGTATGACATCCTCTCGTGGCTTCAGTCAGAAAACTATTATTATGAGGTTTTTACAGACTCAGCTATTTATACGCCGCAAAACGGCAGGCAGCTCCTTGATGTTGAGCTTGACCGGGTCAAAAGTGCGAATCCAAAGGCTGACCTTTCTGTTCTGATGCAGGCAGCCGAGGTGCAATACAGTCAATCGGGCTTCGCTTATATCGACACGTTTCAAGAGCTTTTTGAGGAGGATAAGCAGATTGATTTTTACAACATTCTTGGCTTTTCTTTCTTCAAAGAAAAGCTGGAGGCCGGCTGGCAGAGATACCAGGAGGATAAAGATCTGACACTTGTCAGCTCTGCTGATCATAACTTTGAGCTTTCCTCCAAAAAGGCATCCAAGGGGCAGGCGCTGGAAAGGCTGGCAAAGCGGCTTAACATCCCAATGAAGGAAACAGCAGCCGTGGGCGACAGCTTAAATGACAGGTCTATGCTGGAGGCTGCCGGAAAAGGCGTAGCGATGGGCAATGCGCGGGAGGACATCAAAGCGATAGCCGACGCTGTAACCCTGACCAATGATGAACATGGCGTTGCCCATATGATTCGGCACTTGCTGTAAGGTTTATCTTTTGAGAAAAAGTGCATCCTGTACATAACCGGCGTAACGGATTCTGTGAAATTCGGCGTGACGGCGATGAACGGAAAAAGCTGGCTCTTTTAAAGAGCCAGCTTTTTTTGTGGTTATTGTGCCTGCGCTGAGGCGCTTAATGTAAATAATTCTTCGAGCTCATCTGTGGACAGCTCGGTAATCCAGTTTTCGCTTTGGATAATTTGGTCGTTCAGCGTTTGCTTCGTTTCAAGCATCATATCAATTTTTTCTTCAATTGTTCCCGTTGTAATCATTTTATGGACGTGGACAAACCGCTCCTGCCCGATGCGGTATGCCCGGTCAGTGGCTTGGTTTTCAACAGCCGGATTCCACCATCTGTCATAATGAATGACGTGATTGGCGGCTGTCAGATTGAGACCGGTGCCGCCCGCTTTCAGCGAAAGAATCAGTGTCGGGTATTCTTTCTTCTGAAATTTCTCAACGAGTGCATCGCGGTCTTGCTTAGAAAGACTCCCGTTCAAAAACTGCACAGGTTCGCCGAAGGTTTTTTCAAGCAATCGCTTCATCATGTTCCCCATTTGAATATATTGCGTGAAAATGAGACAGCTTTCGTTTTGGGCACGGATCGCTGTCATCAGCTCAAGCAATTTTTCAAGCTTGACCGAACGTCCGGCCAGCAGCTCGGTTTGATCTTCCTTCAAATAAAGCGCGGGATGATCGCATATTTGTTTAAGCCGTCCGAGCATGCTGAGGATCAGTGCTTTTCGCTGCATGCCTGTCAGTGACGACATATGTTCAAAAGTGTCTTTCACCAGCTGCTCATAGAGAGACGCCTGTTCGGCTGACAGCGGAATAAATTCTTTTTGCTCCAGCTTGTCGGGAAGGTTTAATGCGACGTCCTCATCCCGTTTTGTCCGCCGCAGCAAAAACGGCCGGATTAATTGCTGAAGCTGTCCGATTCTTTTTTCGTCCCGGTCCTTTTCGATCGGCAATACATAGCGTTTATGGAAACCGGTCAGACTGCCAAGGTAGCCTTTATTCATGAAGTCGAAAATCGACCATAGCTCAGTCAAGCGGTTTTCCATCGGAGTTCCGCTCAGCGCGATATGGTGAATGCCCTTCAGCTTTCTGATTGCGCGTGATTGCTTCGTGTGCGCGTTTTTAATATTTTGTGCTTCGTCAAGACAAATTGTGTTCCATGTCACCGAAGAAAGCTCTTCAGAATCGGCATGCGACAGCCCGTAGGAGGTTAAGACAACATCCGCGTTATCATAATAGCTGGAGAAGTCTTCTCCCTTCGGACGGCGCGGGCCGTAATGGAGAGCGACCGACAGATTGGGCGCGAAGGTTTGAAGCTCCCGCTGCCAGTTGCCAAGTACGGATGTCGGCGCGATGATCAGATTCGGCGTGTTTTGCCGTCCGCTTTCCTTCACATGAAGAAAATATGCGATCATCTGAATGGTTTTCCCAAGCCCCATATCATCGGCCAGACAGGCGCCAAAACCGCTTTGCCGCAGAAACAGCAGCCAGTTCATGCCGTATTTCTGATACGGGCGGAGCGTGCCTTGAAAGGAGGGGCTGACCTCATGCTCCGGCAGATTTTCCGCTGTTGTCAGCTTTCGAATCAGTGATCTGAGCTGTTTTGACAGGTCGAATTGAATACCGGCAAAAGCGGATGTATCCATGATGTCCGAGTCCTCAAGCCCGCCTTCCTGCTGATCCATCAGCTCTCGTGCCAGAATATCAGACATATGGAGCCCTTCTGATTCCGCTTTCTCCATCAGCCGTTTCATCTGTTTGATAAACTGCGGATCTATTTTCACCCATTGCCCGCGAATATTAACGAGGCGCCTGTTGCTCGCGACAAGCTCGTTAAATTCATCCTCTGTCAGCTCAATGCCGTTTGTCGCAAACCGCCAGTTAAAATCAAGCAGCGCATTCATGCCGACAAATGACTCGCCGCGCGGGGCGGAAGATACTTTTGCTTTAAGCATCATGCTGCTGTCTCTGACAATCTGCCACCAGGATGGCAGGAGGATTTCAACACCCATATCGACAAGCGTCTCACTTGCCTCTGACAGGAAAATCCAGGCTTCTTCCTCTGAAATCAACGTGGTGCCGGAATCAAATGACAGCCACGGAACCGTTCGATGAAAGCGGTCCTGCTCGCGTGCGATTTTATCGCTGTAGGCCTGCCACGATTTTTTGAGGCTCTTCAGCCCGTCAAAAAATACAACCGCGCCGCTCTTTTTATCGCGTAAAAACATTTCGATTTTCCAGTCATCACCGTCAAAGTCTGGTTCATTCAAGCGGAGGCCGACCGTAAACGGGGTTTGATCGTCAACCCAGCCGATGCCTTCGAGAAAATCCTCTTCATCCAGAAAATGTCCGCGAAATGTTGTGATCGCAGGTGATTTCTCTTTGATATTTTCCCATTTTTCACGCAGTTCGTCGTCATATTGAATATAATCCTGCACCGCGGCTGAAAACCATTCCGCAGTAAAGCCATCCAGTATGCTGTCCCGATCCTTCCAGCGGAAAACACCGTTTGTCCATGCTTCGTAGTCAGGCAGGAAATCGCCGTCCGCGATAAATTCGTAAATGGTGGACGCTGCCTCAATCAGCGGTTCCGTTTCTTCTGTGAGCTGCACGGAGCTGAATGAGTTGAACGAGTTCTTGCCGAGAAGCTCTACAGTCATCCATGGAGAAAGCAAAACCGCGGTTGTCCCGATGAAGCTGACATCCTCAAGGAAGGTTCCGTAAAATGAGGATTCGTGCCATTGAAACAAATGCTTTTTCATGTGGCTGTAGGGAAGGGGCTGCTCATTCTCATCAAAGGCTGAGAGCGTGAATGACCCGTCTTCCATTTGTTCGACGTGAATAAGTATTTCTTTAAGACTCGCCATCAATCAACTTTCCTTTCTGCAGTTCTTCTTGAAGGGCGCGCAGGCGCTTGTAATGTGAGCTCAGCTGCTGAATATAGCGTTCCCATACCTTCAGTTTTTTCGCTTTTTTGTAGAGCGTCCGCAGTTTTTTCAAATACCGGGCTGCTTCCTTGTAAGAGCTGCGGTTTTTCTGGTCGATAAAAAAGGCCACTTCTCTGTGGTATGCGGGTATAAGGGCTTCGGGATCGCTCGCCGCGATTTCTTTGAGCATCGTTTTATCCATCTCATAAATTGAAAAGCCAACAAGGCTGTGGATTTCGATCCACTCGGCGTAACGCTTTTTCTCATATAAATGATGGCTGTATTCTGTGAAAGTATACGGCAGACAGCCTGCTGCATAGCGTTCAAACAGCGCCTGGTCATTGGTTTGCTTCACATACGCGTTCAGCAGAAGAAACAGCTCGCCAATTACGTCGCGAATTTCTTTAAACGGTTTATCCAGCTTTGTATAACCAATCGCAATCGATTCAATCCGGAGGTACCATGCTTTGAGCCGTTTCCAATCCTTTTTTGCGGTGATTTCACTCAGCCATTGGAACGTATACGGCAGCGCTTCCGGCGGAAATTGGTCGGTTTCCGCAAAAATCGCGTCATCATGTTTCTGCAAAAATTCTAAATGCAGACGCCCGAATTGCAATTCAGGAGAAAACCGCCGCCCGGCTTCTTTTTGCAGGATCTCTTGCTCACGAGCAACCCATTTCGGCCGCGGCAGCAGCGCACTCCAAATTTCACCGAAAATGCGGATGCGTTCATATTGAAAAATATCTTCCTTCAATAAGAGATCCCGAATGACATCCGGCGTTTTCTCCAGAAAAGGATCGAGTGCAAACGACAGCGCGTACGTTTTTAATTTATCAATTGAGCTGTAGATCGTGTCCATCAGCTGTTCGACATAAGGATTGAGGGAATAAAAATCATGCTCGGGGTCCAGTTTTCCTTCTTCAATCAATGTAAACATGCGAAGCCACACCGCGATCGCTGAATGAATCTGATACAGGCTTTTCAGCTCCGGTTTGTTCGGGGCATGCTTTTTCAAAGCGGACAGATAGCCGTAATAGAGGCCCTGCATGTTTTGGCTGCCTTCAGCCGTGCGTACCTGCCAAAGAGAAAACTCTGAATCGAAAAAAGCAAGCCAGCTTGAAAGCGACTCTTCATTAGGCAGCACCTTCTCCTGGAATTGACGCCGGACGAGCTCTTTGCTTTCTTCAAGCTTTTCCCTCTCCAGCCAGTGCTCTGTAAAAGTTCCCACTCGTTCAAACATTGCATATACATATAAAAAAACAGCCAGCTTATGGCGGCAGATTCTCCCAGACGGACATGAACAGCCGCTTTTGGCTATGACAAATAAGTTCAATGTGACCCGCACAGGCACAACATCCTGCACGTAAGCCGTAACTTCCGTCGGACTCACTGCTTGTAAACGATAGACTGAATCCTGCCGATATAAAATAAGGGCTTTTTTGATCAGCTGAACATTTTCCTCGCTGTAAGGAAGAAGCTCTTTTAATTGTTCAGCCGACGCCAGCACATCGTCTTTAGAAATCATATTCTGAAGCATGATTATCGCTCCTAACCGAGTCACGTAATAAAAAGATCCAATTTCTCTATTATATCGCAACACAGCGGCATGAAAAAGTTTTTCCTAAAATAGGACATAAAAAATGGGATGTGTCGAATGATGTATTAGAGATTGCAAAACGAGAGCCGGCATCATATAATAATCGTGTTTTCAACTTAATGGAAGCTGAAAGGAATAAAATGATGAGTGAAAAGAAATTGAATCAAGAAGAATTTCTGAAAATTTTGATGCATGCACATGATATTGGTGAGCAGTCATCTGAGATGACCACAAAGGAAATGCTTGAAAATTTGATTTCTCATATTAAAAATGGATACGCAACATAAAAATCCCGCAGGTTTTTAGCGGGATTTTTTTCTGAATAATGACCGGAAGTAGAAAAAGATTCAGCTCTGGCAAGACAATAAATAGAGCGCTTACAAGATGGAAGCTGAAAAACTGTTATTGTAAATTTTTGTCGAATATTGTCATGTGAAAAGATGGAGAAATGCTGTTTTAACGTTGTATAATCGTATGGAAAAGGATGTTATAAGCTGATTTGGAGGTATCATGGGAGAATCTACTAGTTTAAAAGACATACTATCAACGTTAAGAAAACGCATACTTTTGATTATGATTGTAACCGCAGCTGCGACTGCTGCCGGCGGATTCATCAGTTTCTTCGCACTTACACCCATCTATGAAAATTCAACTCAGATCTTGGTCAATCGATCGAAAAACGACCAAAAAGAAGTCCAATTTAACGATGTCCAAACCAATCTTCAATTAATCAATACGTACAATGTCATCATTAAGAGCCCTGCTATCTTAGACGAAGTGATTAAAGAGATGGGCTTGTCGATGACATCCCAAGAGCTGAATGAAAAAATTACTGTTTCCAGCGAGCAGGATTCCCAAGTGGTCAATATTTCTGTCAGAGACGGGAGCGCGGAAACAGCGGCTCACATTGCCAACACTGTCGCATCTGTCTTTAAAGACAAAATCACTTCGATTATGAATGTTGATAACGTAAGCATTCTGTCAAAAGCTGAGGTTTCTGGACATCCGTCGCCTGTATCGCCAAAACCGCTGCTGAACATCGCCATCGCGTTTGCGGCAGGATTGGCAGGAAGCATCGGACTGGCCTTCCTGCTTGAGCATTTGGATAATACGATCAAATCGGAAGAGCAGCTCGAAACGCTGCTGGACATACCGGTATTAGGGACGGTTTCCACCATTGCGAATGAACAGAAAACAGCGAAGAGCTTAAAAGGCATTCAATCTGATAAAGCGGGGAGTGGACATTTTGGTGCTTAGAAAAAGCAAGGGCTCATGGAGTCGCAAAAATGTCATTGCGCTGACAGAGCCGAAATCCTTGAATTCAGAACAATATCGAACGATTCGAACAAATATAGAATTTTCTTCAGTGGACCGCCAAATGAAATCTGTGATGATTACTTCTGCGTGCCCTGGAGAAGGGAAGTCTACCACAGCTGCTAACCTTGCTGTCGTATTTGCACAGCAGGGAAAAAAGGTTTTGCTCATCGATGCAGATTTGCGAAAACCTACAGTACATACCACTTTTCAACTAGAAAATATGACAGGCTTAACATCCGTTTTACTGAAAAAATCCTCACTGAAACAGGCCGTGCAAATGTCTCAGGAACAAAACCTTGATGTGCTGACGAGCGGCCCGATCCCGCCGAATCCGGCCGAGCTGCTTTCCTCCAAGTGGATGGAGGAGCTTGCGGATGAAGCGTGTGCGGCCTATGACATGGTGATTTTCGATACGCCGCCTATTCTCCCTGTAGCAGACGCGCAAATTTTAGGGAACGTCGCAGACGGTTCCGTTTTGGTTATTTCAAGCGGAAAGACGGAAAAAGAAAAAGCCGCAAAAGCAAAAGAGGCGCTCGATTCGTGCAACAGCAAGCTCCTCGGAGCCATTATGAACGGCAAGAAACGCTCGAAGCACTCTGACTACGGATACTACGGACATGAAGACAATTTCATACAAAAATAAATAACGTGCATACTGCCCGTTATTTATTTTTGTGAAAAAAGGAGGCTTAGAAATGATTGATATTCACTGCCACATCCTCCCGTCAATAGATGATGGGGCAAGTAACCTGGACGACAGCATCGAAATGGCCAGGGCGGCTGTTCGTGAGGGAATCAGAACCATCATTGCAACCCCGCATCATAAGAATGGTTCATATGAAAACGAGCAAATCGCTGTCAGAGAAGCGGCAGACCTGTTAAACAAACGTTTAATGAAAGAGGAAATCCCGCTCACCGTACTGCCGGGACAGGAAATCAGAATCTACGGGGACTTGAAACGGGATTTGGCTGAAGGGCGGCTGCTGTCACTGAATGACACGAAATATATCCTGATTGAGTTTCCGTTTGATCATGTTCCGCGATATGCCGAGCAGCTTTTTTATGATTTGCAGCTGAAAGGATACATTCCGGTTATCGCGCATCCTGAACGCAATAGCGAAATTCGCGAAAATCCGTCCTTGCTGTATCATCTTATAGAAAAAGGAGCGGCATCTCAGTTGACAACCGGAAGTCTCGCAGGAGTTTTCGGGAAACAGATGAAAGCATTTTCGCTGCGGCTGGCTGAAGCCAATCTGATACACTTCTTAGCCTCAGATGCTCATAATCTGAAAACAAGAGACTTTCGCTATCAGGAGGCTCTCCGTGTTCTTGAGAAAGAATTCGGTACGGAATATTCTTATATGCTGACGGAAAATGCTGAGCTTCTTCTGCAAAATCATGCGATTTACAGGCAGGCACCGAAGCCGGTCAAAAGAAGAAAACGATTCGGGCTCTTTTGATCTGCAATTCTCATTTCCCCACTTTCTTTGTGAGAACGATATAATAGTATATTGTATGATTGAATCATATTTCAGAAATCTGTACAGGTTGTTTCCGGGAGATCATCCGCATTCATGTCAGGATATTCTCATACGATAATACGGAAGCTGTAAAGCAGCAATTTAACTGTTGGAGGGAAACAATGAATATAACAGTCATTGGAACAGGCTATGTCGGTCTTGTGACAGGTGTTTCTCTTTCTGAGATTGGCCATCATGTAACTTGCATTGATATTAACGCTCACAAGATTGAAGAAATGAGAAAAGGGATTTCCCCTATATTTGAACCGGGTCTTGAAGAGCTGATGAGAAAAAATATAGCTGATGGGCGGCTGAGCTTTGAAACGAGCTACGAGAAAGGCTTAGACCAGGCAGAGATTATTTTTATAGCGGTCGGCACACCGCAAAAAAACGACGGACATGCGAATCTGGAGCATATTACTGATGTGGCCAAGCGTATTGCCCGGCACGTGACGCGAGATGCGATCGTCGTAACGAAAAGCACAGTGCCTGTCGGAACAAATGATTGGATTTACGAGCTGATTACCAAACATCTTGCGGAGCCTGTCAGTATATCGATCGCATCCAACCCAGAATTTTTACGTGAAGGGTCAGCCATCCATGACACGTTTCATGGAGACAGGATTGTGATCGGAACAGCCGATCAGGACACCGCCAGAAAACTGGAAGAGCTCTTTCTTCCGCTCGATATCCCGGTTTACCAAACGGATATCAGAAGCGCCGAGATGATCAAATATGCTTCAAATGCCTTTCTGGCCACTAAGATCAGTTTTATAAATGAGATTTCGAATATATGTGAAAAGGTCGGCGCTGATATTGAATCTGTCGCATACGGCATGGGACAGGATAAGCGGATCGGGAGCCAGTTTTTAAAAGCGGGCATTGGCTACGGCGGTTCTTGTTTCCCGAAGGATACGAACGCCCTTGTGCAAATTGCGGGCAATGTCGAGCATGATTTTGAGCTGCTGAAATCGGTCATCAGGGTCAACAACAATCAGCAGGCGATGCTGGTTGATAAAGCGCTGAACAGGCTTGGCGGAGTGACGGGAAAAACGATCACCCTTTTGGGGCTGTCATTTAAACCGAACACGGACGATATGAGAGACGCGCCGTCGATTGTCATTGCTAACCGCCTCGCCGCACTAGACGCCCATATCAAAGCCTTCGATCCCATTGCCGTCAGCCATGCGAAGCATATTTTGCCGCAGGCTGTTGAATACAAAAAAACGATTGCGGAAGCTGTTAAGGGGGCAGACGCCGTCATGATTTTAACGGACTGGGATGAGATTAAACAATTTTCATTAGCAGATTATCATGATTTGATGGAGCAGCCGCTGATTTTTGACGGGCGAAATTGCTATTCATTAGAAGAGGCTGCCGCCGCCGGAGTGGAATACTACTCTGTAGGCCGGAAAGCGGTTGTTCCGGCAGGGGCAATGTCATAGATGTAAAGGAAAGACTGGCGGGATGCCGGTCTTTTTTTTGTATCCATCTTTTATTGTATACGATGGATATATTCGCTAAGGTTTACCTATTGTTTGAAACTAGAGGGTGCTGCCTACAGATTTTCAGTTTGAGCAATACGCGGGCATAGGGACAGTTGAATTCTTTGATTAATTCGGTTGGAATACGCGTATAAAGAACATCCCATCATGCTTTTACAAATTGATTCAGATGATGATATTGATTTGTTGTAGGGAGACGTCGGCATCGCAAATCTTTTCAGCACACCTGATGATTTAAGGGGAAAAGACTTTTCAAACGTTCTGTACAATTGGGACTGCAGCTAATACAAGCTTTTGATCCAAAGGGTCACTCCTGATGCCAATAGGGTCAGAAGCGGAAATGAAATAAGCCAAACAATAAAATCAGGCGCGGCTGAGTCAATACAGAACATAAATATGACCAATAAGCAGAGCACTGTAAGCGGCATTGACCAAAGGCCGTGTTTTCTAAACAATAAAGTGCCTGCCATTCCAAATACAAAGAAGGACAGAAAAGGAAAAACCACGAAAAATAACATCATCGGACTGAAAAAACTCATTGTCATCCCTCCGTTTCACCTCTTAATCTTTACAAGATTTTACCACATAAGAAAATGAGCAGATCATCAAATCTGCCTCTTTCAAGTGTCTTTTTGACTAAGACTTTAGAATTTCTAACCATATAAAACGCTCGCATTGACCTTATAACGAACAAAAAAGAGACTTTAGACCTCCTTATCCAGAGCATTATAAGCCTAAATTAAGCCGTTTACCCTATTTAAGCCGCCTTCCGGCTATTTTAAAATATAATATATGGAAATAAAGTATGGAAAAGTCTATCTTCATCAGCCCCTCCATACGACTTTTTGAGTATTAAGAGGTGATACAGATGGGTTATGAAAGTGTATTAGCAAATATCAAAAGTTCACTTAACGGAAAAATTTCAGACGTTGAAGACAAGATTGAAAAGCTGAAAAAAGCAAAAAAGGATATAGACACACTGCAAGAAGAGGCAATTACTGAAATCAAAGAAATTGTGAAACCGGAATTAGGCAAGCATTGGACGGGAACAAAAGCTGATGATTTCGACAAGGGAAGAGAAGAGGCAAAATCGGAAGCATCCAAGATTGTGAATGATAAATATAACCATTATATGTCTTTAATTCAGATGGAGATTATTCAGTTGGAATCTATGAAATTTCTCTATGACAAAGAATTAAAGCTAGCGAATTTTGCTGGCGATACTCTTGCTAAGGGTGAAGAATTCTTGGAGGATGCTGTTAATCAAATTAAATCTATTAAATTGTGGTGATCTTTTTTATGTCAGAAATTAAATTGAAATACGATACCGTAATCAAAACATTAGAGTCTGTCAAAGATGCGCTTGCTGACGTATCAATCGGCGCCGCGGGGTCCAATGGAAAAAACAAACTCGATTATACGAAAAAATATCATGAGCGTGAGGAGAACATCAAAACCATGCTCGGAGATTACAAAAAAGCGGTACAGAAAAATATCGAGGATACGAAGGATAATGTTGATTCACTGAAAGAGCAGGATGAGGCGATCGCAGTAAAATAGAAGAGAAAGGGCAGTGCGATGAGTAAAGTATTTGAATCACAATCTTTAATCGATGAAGCGAAAAATAGAAAAAAGCAATATGAGACGCTGGAAGAGCAGCTGAACACGCTAAAAAAGGCGTTTCAGGAAGTTGCTGATTTAGGTGACGATTTTAAAGGAAAAGGCGCGGACAATATTAAGGACTTCTTTCAGGGACAGGCGGAAATCGCCGACAGCTGGCTGACGCTTGTTTCTGCTCAAATTGCGTTTTTAAACGGCATTTCCGGTGATATTAAAGATCAAGAACTCAGTGATTCATATGTGGAGACGTCATTTTTGGATCATGAGCTCCCCAATGGAGACTTAAAAGCCTCAGAAATTGTCTCCGCTCATAAAGCAGAAATCGATTCTATTTTGTCAGGCATCAGCGATATTATTGATCTCGACATGTACACGCTTGACAACTATGCAGATAAGATGGGAGATGCCCAAAAAATCAGGCGTGACACGATCACGGCAGTCGATAAGCTTGATGAATCCCTGACCACTGAATATCAAAATTTAGAATCTCTGGACAACGCAGTGCTCAGCAAATATTCTGTTCTTATGCAGGCCACCAGCAATGGGAAAAGCGCATCCCCTATGTACTATGACAAAAAAGCCTTCCACAGCAATGAAGTCTACAAAAGCGTGATTGATGTTGAAAAACAGGGAACAACCTATATTGACGCAAAAGCCCAGCAAGCCGAAGCAAGACGGCTTCAGGAAAAAGCGGAGGAAGAAGCGAACAAACCGTGGTACGAAAAAACATGGGACGGGATTTGCACCTTTACCGGTGAAGTCTCCGGCTATTATGATTATAAAAGAGCAACGGAAGGCGTTGACCCGGTTACCGGAGAAAAACTCTCCGCCGCAGAACGTGTGACAGCAGGAGCAATGGCCGCAGCCGGATTCATCCCAGTCGTTGGCTGGGCAGGCCGCGCCTTCAAAGGCGGAAAAGCGATCTACAAAACCGGAAAAGCAGCTATCGCGGCGGAACACGCTTTAGATGCCTACAAAACAGGCAAGTCTTTAGACATTCTAAAAATGTCAGAAATGGGCGCATACGGCCTTGTTGCGTCAAACGGATTCTCTGAAGCTGTCACAGGAAGAGATATGTTTGGTAACGAAGTGTCTGAGGAGAAGCGGAAGCAAGGGGCGCTGGAAGCTGCACTAAGCTTAGTTGGAGCAGGCGCATTGGCGAAAAATATTGATAAAGGCATCCCGCTTGCAACCCATTCAAAAGTCCAAAAAGCAAACAAGACACTCGAAAAAGTAAAACAATTCAAAGTCCCGACAAATGTCCGCGTGTACGCAGAACGCCCAGTAACTCCGGATGGCTTCACGTTCGGAATCCCGACAGTCCGTGTCGATGTGGAAACGAAATCTGTTAAAGATCTTGGGATTGTGAAGATGGCGAGTAGTGGTGGCGGGAATAGTAAGAAACTTTTCGGTCAAAATGGAACTCAGATTGCAAGTAAGACAACATGGCAAAATGGGAAGACAGAAAGAATAGACATTGAAAACCCAAATCCAGGGCAAAGAGAAGGTCAAATTCACTATCATGAGCCAAATAATAAAAAATGGTACTTTGATGTTGAAACAAGAAAGTTTTATGACCAAAAAACAGGCGAAGATGCACCTAGCAAAATTCAAAAAGTACTTAAAGACAAAAGCGTTCAGAAAGCTATAAATAAGGGATTGAAATTTTTAGGTGAGGATCCTGTATTTTAGTATAGGAGTGTAGATTATAATGGAATATACAAATAAAAATATGAAAAGACTAAAAGAACGACTTGAAGATTTGAGCAATACAAATAAAGTTGACCTATCTAATTTAAAGGATATTATTTCACCTAATATAGTTAAAGTAGACGATTGCTTTATTCTAGATCTAGAGGATGAGTTAACTGATAATCCAACTATAAATTGGAATAGAATTTTAAAAATGTATGGGGATAAAACGGGGTATGAAGCATCGTGTAATGAACTTCGCATAAACGATTATTTAGACTACAGTGATTTGTCCGGTGAAGAGATTTTACTTTATGCGCTTCAGATAGTGGATGGTTGGGAACACCATTTAAAAGAAAAATTCCCTGAACATAAATTTGTTGTGATTCTAAGTATTGATGAAAGTTTTGCGACACTTAGATTTTATAAATATAGAGAAGAGGAAAGCAGTTGGCTAAAGGCCGACATTGAAGAGTACGGTAACGAAGCTATCCTTGTAAAAGAAATTAACTCTGGTAATTAAATTTAACTAAAAAGCAGGTAGTTATACTGTACCTGCTTTTTAGTTTTTACTTTGTGAAAGCAAGAAACATTACAAATGATCAAGCTTTTACAGGATTAATGGTAAAACTAATTCAAAACTGTTGATTTATAGAGAAAAAAATTAAAGTTTAAGTTTTGTCAATAGTAAAATAAAATGATTCGAAAATGTAAAGGAGAGAATGTAATGTCGCAAGAACAGAAGTTAATTATATTAAATGAAATGTTTAAAAAAGAAGGCGGTGAAGAAGACGTTGAAGGGTTAACAATAATGATCGATGGGGTTATCAAGCAAGTTTTTAATAAAATAAAAAATGAAAGAAATTATAAAAGTAATAATGAAGTTATGAGAGATATTATTTTTGAAGGAATTAATAGTATAGTTAAAAAATCTTGAGGGTTTTAATGCAAAATAGAAACGCCTTCAGATCTCTTTTATACTTCACTTGGATAGCTACGGAAACGCTGGTTAACCGATGAGAAAAAAAGCTGCTGTCCACTCTACAAAATTCCCAAATGAGCATCAAGCTGGTATTCATGGAATAGGTTCAACAATAAACACCCAATTTAAAGGGAGAAAAAATAAATAGGCTAGAATTTACTAAGGTAAACCATGAAAATAGTTTATATCAAGTGACTGAAAACAAAACTAAAGAGGTTTTGTTAATGAGAAAACATATTAAATTAGATGTTCCAAAAGCTAATATACATCCCCTAAGAATAACACAAGGTTGGAAAGTGAATTATAATCATTTTGTTGAAATAGATCCAAGAACTTTAGAACCGGATGATGATTCCTGGTTTTTGTTCACAGACAGTTTGTTGCAGCTTTATCATGAACAATCCTCAATAACGCTTGATTTAGGCTGGGTTCCTGACATTTCTCCTGAAGGTAACTATCTGGTTTTAATAGTCAAAAATAATGATTGGGAGGAGCCTATTAAAGAATTTTCATCAGACGACTATAAAAAAGTGATTTTATATATTGAATATCATTTAAAACAAGTAACAACTACTTGGTGGAAGTAGTTAAATAACAAATGGATTAATGGATGGAATGGTTACTATTATGGAACATGGAATCAGATTTATTAATGAATATCCTGAAATTGGTGAGTTGCTTCAACGTCTATTTATGAATAGGGAATTAGACGAATGGTATAAGAACAAATGTGCAGAGAAAATAAAAGCGCCTGATGAATTTAGTCAAATAAAAGGTTTGAAAAAAATTGAAGTTAGAGATGTATACAATCCTTCTGGAGAAATCAATATCCACATGCAAGACCTTTCTGGGGAAAATGGATTTCATCTAGAACAGCAAATCAATATGAAAGTATCTAAATTGGTTCCTGTTTATGTACTAGATTATAGTTATTCCCTAAGACACGATTTAATTGATGGCGCTTATGATATTGTAGGGACCGCTGAATCTTTAGAATTCATTCAGGGAACGAACTATATCAATAAAATAATGCAAAAGAAAGGGTTTATCGAACTCAGTTATTTGTATGATTACTACGATACTGTGTATGAGTGGAGTGAATTGCCACATATACAGCCTTTCAACAGGAGATTAACATTAGGAGATGCCTTGTTTACTGATGTATTAGAATTGCTATAGTCATAAACTTGCCGTGTTGTCATCGGCAAGTTTTTTTACAATAATGAAGCTTTTTAAAGATAGGCCAACGAAGTACAAGGAGAAGCGGGATGGACAGAGATCATATTTCTCAATTACAGCCATTAAAAATCTGTGATGGCTGGTCTGTAGTACTGAACAATTTAAATTCAGAAAAAATAATGGAAGAAAAATGTGAATTACTAATACTGCAAAATGAAAAACGTAACGCCTTAATTAAGGTAATTTATGAAAGTGATCAATATCATATCAAAATTGTTAGCTTAAAAAAGGATAAGATTTATGAAGAAGACTCTTTTGATGAAATAGAACAATTATTAGAAGAGTTAGAATATCAAATCTGGAGTGTGGGAAGCGGGGGTTTAGAGGATTTGAAGCCGCTAACTAAACAGGTTCCCAATTTCTTAAGGCTAAAGATACCGGCTGGTTGGACTGTTGATTATATTACATTAAAAGATACTGATCCTGAGACTCTAGAGGCAAATGATGATGCTTGGTTATTTGACTTTAATCAAGACCTCCTACAGATTTCTCATAAGACAAAAAAATTGCTGCTTGACGTAGGGTGGTACCCAGAAGGGGATCCAACCGGAAGCTATGGCATTGAACTTATAAAAAACGAAGATTGGGACAATTCACTAGAAGAGGTAAGGTGTACTGAGCTTAAAGAATTAAGTAAACAATTAGATTATATTTTTATGAAAGAAATTAAAAATGAATATTAATACTATCTGCTTTCAATTTAACCGTAAATGAAAGAACGGAAAAAGATACTGGGGAAAAGCGGTAATGATACAGTTGTTCTTTAGGTAAGGTGGTATAATAAGTAATGAAATACGGGCGTTATCATAATAAAGTAAAAGAAGTTATTGTTTTTTCCAAAACCTTTTAAGTAGTTACATCAGATGATATTTCTTATTTTACTAAAATTATTAATGATAAAGATAAAGCGAAATACTATGCTTATGAAGATGTATTTGATGAAGATGAATATACGTGGAATGATCTAAAAGAAAATGAAATGAGTGAAGTATGGGACAAATATTATGAATTAGCCATGATCAAAAACCACAAAATTTAGACATATTACTAGAGATTTTTTCTGAAAATGTCAGAAGTGCTGCGACTGAATTTAATACTTTTTTTGAAGAGATCGTAGCAGACCTAAATAATTGTGCTATAAATAGGGCAATAAACGGGAAAATAGACAATTTTTTTGAAAAGCTTTTTAAAATTTATAAAGCGGGTTATTTTCCATGTGGTTGGGATAGAAATTATCCTAATGGGAATTTTATCGCCTTGAAAAAAGGTTATAAGCAATAAAGAATGTCAGTCTATGGTTGTATCGAAACGCAGGACGATTGAGCGAAAAGACTATTTTAAGAGAGGAAAACAAGTGAAATGAAAGTACATCAAATTCACGATTTTCATTTAAAAGATGAATCGGATTTTGTTCAAACACAACAATCCCTTATACATAAAATCAACCTATCACCCTCCATCACCCCAGACTCGATCAAAACCTGCGCAGGCGTCGACCTTGCCTATTGGGAACAGGACGGAGAACCGTATGGAGTGTGCTGTATCATCGTCATTGACGCTGATACAAAAGAAGTCATTGAAAAAGTGCACAGCATGGGGAAAATCAGTGTGCCGTATGTGTCTGGTTTCCTTGCGTTTCGCGAGCTGCCGCTGATCATCGAGGCGGCCAAAAAGCTGGAGACAGAACCGGATGTGTTTTTGTTTGATGGCAACGGGTATCTGCATTACAACCATATGGGCGTTGCCACCCATGCGGCTTTTTTTCTCAATAAGCCGACAATTGGGATTGCGAAAACCTATCTCAAAATCAGAAGCTGTGATTTCGTAATGCCTGAAAATGAAGTCGGTTCATACACAGATATTATCATTGACGGTGAGGTATATGGCCGGGCGCTGCGGACGCGGCGGGACGTGAAGCCTATTTTCTTGTCTTGCGGAAATAACATTGATTTAGAAAGCAGCTATCAAATCACGATGAGCCTGCTTAATAAAGAAAGCAGGCTGCCGATTCCTGTCCGCCTGGCTGACCTTGAAACACATGTCTTACGAACGTTTTATCAGAAAAATCACGGGTAACACTTGGGGCTCTAAGCCATCAAGTGTTTTTTTGTATGCTGTGTGCTTTCCTGCTTTATCAAAAACCTTGTCGTCCTTGCAGAGAGGTTTTATTTGAATGTTTTCCGCGTCAAATCGATAAAAGCCTTCAATGGCGCAGACATCCACTTGTCCTTATGCCATGCTAGTTGAGTAAAAACGAGGCAGTCGTTTTGCCAGTGGAGTTCTTTCATCCGACCTTCGGCAATATCGTCTTTTACTGTCATTTCAGGCAATAGTCCAATTCCAAGTCCGGCCATCACGCATTGTTTGATGGCTTCTATGCTGACGAATTCTAATTTGTTAGGGTAGACACCGGCGTCATGTAAAGCGTCCTCAAAGAGCGTGCGGTATGAGCAGCCGTCCTCTGTCAGAAGAAGGGTTTCGTTTTGAAGATCCTTCAATGTCACTGGTGAGTCTGCTGGAAAAGGATGGTCATTGGCAGCCACCATTTTGATCTCATCCTGAATCAGAGATTCAACGTGCAGTGCGTCTTCCGTCCGGTTCACATCCAAAATGAAGGTAATATCAAGCTGGCCCTGTAAGAGCTGTTCTTTCGCTTGTTCGTTGGAAATATACGGTTTGAATATGAGCTTTACTTGAGGAAAAGCCTGTTTAAAATCTTTTAAGATAGGGGGAAGGCGATATGTGCACTGGCTTTCTGTCGCTCCGATTTTCAAGGTTCCGGTTGTTTCTCTTACTTGATTTGCGGCCATTTTTGCTTCTTCTGTTAACGCAATAATCTTCTCCGCATAGGATTTGAATGTTTTGCCGGCTTCTGTCAGGATGAGCCGCTTGCCGAGCCGTTCAAATAAAGGAGTCCCGATTTCTTCTTCAAGTGATTTGATCTGAGAGGTAACGCTTGATTGTGCATAATTAAGCATTTTGGCGGTTAGGGTAAAGTTTACATGTTCTGCCGCCGTAATAAAGGTGATCAGCTGCTTCAATTCCATATGTTCTCGTCCTTTCTAAATCGGCTATATCGATTGGAGTAATCGAAATAATCATCTGTATTGATTAATGAATCCATTATATGATGGAGAAAATCATTCGTAAACAAAGGAGCAGATGCATCATGAAAATTGCGGTCATTAATGGCGGAACGAGGCCTGGCGGAAATACGGATATTCTTGCGGAGAAGGCTGTTCAAGGATTCGGTGCGGAGCACATTCATTTGCGGACATATCAGATCCAGCCGATTGAGGATCTGCGTCACGCTCAAGGCGGCTTTCGTCCTGTTCAAGATGACTACGATTCTATCATTGAGCGGGTATTGGTGTGCGATATTCTTGTATTCGCCACCCCCATTTATTGGTTCGGTATGTCAGGAACGTTAAAGCTGTTCATTGATCGCTGGTCACAGACCATGAGAGATCCGCGATTTCCTGATTTTAAAGAGCAAATGTCGGCAAAACAGGCATATGTGATAGCAGCCGGAGGAGACAATCCTAAGATAAAGGGGCTGCCGCTGATAGAACAGTTTGGTCACATTTTTGATTTTATGGGAATGTCATTTGAAGGCTATGTGCTGGGAGAAGGCAATCGTCCCGGCGATATTATATTTGATCAGCAGGCAATAGAAACTGCGGGCAGGCTATTGAAAAGAAGTGATGCCGTGTGAAGCTGCTGTTGTCCGTCATTGTTGGAATGCTTATTCTAGGATTCTTTTTATCTTGGAAAATGCCGCGATCTGAGGAATGGATACACGTCAAAACAAACTCATCTCAAGAGAAGCAATTTGCCAGAATGTCAGGAAACACGCTGCAAATCAAAAACGTGATCAAAAATGATGCAGGCAAAGAAACAATTTATATGACAAATGGCATTTCTGGCCCAAAATAAAAGCACCCTTTGAGGGTGCTTTTTTCTATAAATGAGGAACTACAAGCCCTCCATATAAAAATGCCGCGATAATCAGGAAAGCCGGATGCAGTTTGAATTTTGTCATGCAAAGGAGGGAAATGCCCGCAATCACTAAGGATTGAATCCAGCCGATGGCTTTGATGCCGTCTGCGCCGATTTGCCAAGTGAGAATAAGCATCATGACAGCGATAACTGGCTGAACAGACAGCGTCATGCCTTTGATCACAGGTGATTGGCGAAAGCGCTGAATGATGCGCAGCAGGACGATCAGCGCGAACGCGGATGGCACAACAGTCGCGATCAGCGCAATCAGAAAGCCGGGCCAGCCGCCTGCACTGTAGCCGACATAAGCGGCGATTTTGGTTGCGATCGGGCCCGGCAATGCATTCGCAAGTGCGAGCATGTTAGAGAATTGATCGTTTGACAGCCAGCCGTATCTGTTTACGACTTCTTCAAACATCAGCGGGATAGAGGCTGGGCCGCCGCCATATCCCAGAACGTTTGCGATAAAAAATGCTGTGAATAAAAACATAATGATCATGAGGCGGACATTCCTTTATCTTTTGAATGTTTATTTGTGATTTTGTCTTTCAGTTTAAAATGAAATGCTCCGTATGCTAAGAATATGATAATGACAATGCCGGGGTTGATCTGTAACAATTGCAGTCCGATAAAAGCGATGATAAAAAACAGGATTCCGGTGACCCAGCCAAATCCTTTGAGCGCTTTTTGTCCAAACTCATATGCCATAATACCGAGCATAACGGCGATAACCGGCGTCACGGCGCCAATCATGCCGGCGACAACCGCAGAGTGGCTTAAGACGTTTACTGCCGCAAATAAGGCAACCATCGCAAGGCATGTAGGCAAAATGTGGGCAAGAGTAGCGACAATTGCGCCTAGCGTGCCTTTTAGTTTGAATCCCAGATATGCCGCCATCTTGGTGGCGATCGGTCCGGGGAGTGCATTGGCGATGGCTAATATTTCTCCAAATTCATCATCATCTATCCATTTATATTTATTCACCGCTTCATGGCGGATCAGCGGAATCACCGATGGCCCGCCCCCGAAGCCTAAGATTCCGGTGCGCACCATTGCGGCCGTCATATCCCGATAAGGGTGGTTTTTCATTCGTTTCTCTCCTTTACAGCTTCATTCCCATACGGCTTTTGTACCGTTTGATCAGCATTTGGCAATCAACGCTGACGACACCCTGAAGCGGATACAGCCGTTTTGTTAAAAACTCTTCCATTTCCTGATCATTCGCGAAAATTCCGTGCATGTGAAGCTTGCTCGGGCCAGTCATGTGATAAAGGCTGGTGACTGCGGGTTCTTCTTCAAGCTTTAGAGCGACTTCTTCCAGGAATTGCGGCTCTACCTCGACATTAAAAAACACGGATACATGAATGCCGATTTTAGCTGGATTGATCACCGCTGTGAATTTTTCAATAACGCCTGCTTCAATCAGCTGATTAATACGTGATTGAACTGCAACACGTGATAAATCGACTCTTTTGCCAAGATCCGTATAAGAAATCCTTCCTTCCTCATGCAAAATGGTAAGGATCTGTTTGTCTATCTCATCAAGAACAAGGTTGGGGATTTGATATTCATTGCCCATTTGTTCCACCTGCTTTCGTTTGACTTTTAGTCAATATTTTATCATATAAGTTTCATTTCGTAAGAGTTAATTTAAATTTATTTTCACAATGAACAATAAAGTATTTTTATGTTTACGAAAAGGAGAAAGTTCGTCAGCTTTTCTTCCGGGTCAGTAGATGCGAAAACTCAGGCTCTCTATACTGAAGAAAATCTCTTGCAAAGGAGACTTGTGATGAACAGATCTATTATCGGCACTAAGCAAATGGTCGTCAGTCCGCATTACCTCGCATCACAAGCGGGAAACCGTATTCTGGAGAAGGGAGGAAACGCATTTGACGCCGCTGTCGCCGTGAGCGCTTGTCTGGCGGTTGTCTATCCGCATATGACGGGGCTTGGAGGAGATTCCTTTTGGCTGACCTTTCATCAAAAAACAAAGGCGGTAAGAGTGTACAATGGCAGCGGCCGTTCAGGAAAAAATGTGACGAGAGACGTGTATAAGGAGAAAAATGAGATCCCGCTGCGGGGGATCGACAGCGCAATTACCGTGCCGGGAATGGTCGATAGTTGGGATGCCGTGCTGAAGACATACGGACGGATGTCGCTTTCTGATGTATTGGAGCCTGCGCTCAATTATGCTGAAAATGGTTTTCCTGTATCTGCAGATCAGTGCCGGCATACAGCGGCGAATCTTGAACTGCTGGCGTCAACACCTTACACTGCTGATATTTTTACCAAAAACGGCAAAGCACCGGTCCCCGGTGAACGGTTTGTGCAAAAAGAGCTTGGGAACAGTCTGAACATGATTGCTGAAAGAGGAAGAAGCGCATTTTATGAAGGGGATATCGCTCAGCGGATTGTCTCGTATTTACAGCATAATGGCAGCTATATGACGCTTGATGACTTTACAGCACACAGGGGTGAGTGGATGGAGCCTATATCCTGTGATTACCGGGGGGGCACCGTCTATCAGGCGCCCCCAAATTCTCAAGGTTTTACGGGTTTACTGACGCTGAATATTCTGGAAAACTATGATTTCAGCCAAATTGAACATGGTTCATTTACCTATTATCATGTGCTCGTGGAGGCACTGAAAAAGAGTTTTCTGGATCGGAATGCCGTTCTGACTGATCCGGTGTTTGCTGATATTCCGCTGGAAAGGCTTTTGGACAAAAGCTACGCCAAGCAGCTGGCGGAAGAAATCGGTTATATAGCTGAACCGGCGGAAAGCAGACCGATTGGCAGTGATACCGCCTATGCCGCGGTGATGGATTCGGATGGCAACGCGGTGTCGTTCATTCAAAGCCTTTACTTTGAATTTGGCTCGGCTGTTACTGCTGGGGATACAGGCATTCTCATGCAGAATCGCGGCTCATTTTTCTCATTGGATGAAAATCATGTCAACACACTTGAGCCGAGAAAGCGCAGTTTCCATACGCTGATGCCGGCTATGGTCTGTAAGAACGGGAAACCGAAGATTCTGTACGGTACGCAAGGGGGCGAAGGCCAGCCGCAGACTCAGACCGCGATTATCACCCGAATGCTGGACTATGGAATGCATCCTCAGCAGGCAATCAGCGAACCGCGCTGGGTATGGGGCAGAACGTGGGGCGAGGATTATGAAGGTCTCAGAGTTGAGAACAGAATCGCAGAGGAGACAGTCGACATGCTAAAAGAAAGCGGCCATCTCGTGGAGACAGTCAGTGATTATGACCCGCTGATGGGCCATGCCGCAGCAATCGCAGTGGATGAGGAGGGCTTTCTCCAGGGAGGAGCCGATCCAAGGGGGGATGGGGCGGCTGTTGGGATTTGACAAGCTAGAAAAATATACATATGTATATTAAGAGAGCAAGAAACAGGCCCGCATCAATCAGGTGGTACATATATTGTTTATCTTCAGGTCTATACCTCCATTCTATAAAAAAGCGTAGAGAATCAATCGAAATAAAAAATAAAAGAAGCATATATCCCACAGGGAAAAAGATCATAGAAAAAACAAACAAAATCAGTAAAAAGATTTCTATTAATCTCTGTGTGCTGCTGACTGGCTTGTACAGCCAGCCTGATTTATGGATACCGAACTTTTTTTTGATAAGAAATTGCAGTGCTGTGCTGAACGATACCATGACCAGAAATAACAGCCAAAAATGAGTACTCATACCAATCCCTCCTAAACTCATCTCTTTATACGTTCGTGGGAGAGAAAATGTTTCATAGAAAAACACCCGGGGATTACTCCGGGTGTTGCATTTTTACAGGATGTGTCTGCTGCTGAAAAATGGTTTTCATTTTATCCCATGCGATTTCTGTGTTTTCATCGAGATCAAAGAGGCCTGAATTGCCGATGATAAAAATGTCATTCCCAGCTTCCGCAAGCATGCGGAAGGTTTTTTCATTACAGGAGCCGTCAACTTCAATGGCATACGTATAATGATTTGTTTCTCTCCACTCTTTAGCCGCACGGATTTTTCCAGTCATTTCTGCGATAAACGGCTGCCCGGCAAAACCCGGATCAACGGTCATAATCGTCAGTTTATCAATCAAATGCACATAAGGGCTGATCCAATCTAGCGGAGTGGCCGGGTTCAATACAATCCCGACCTTTGCGCCATGATCTTTGATTTTGTGTATCAGCCGAAACGCCGAACGGTTAATGGTTTCGGCATGAACGCTAATGTAATCAGCGCCGGCCTCTGCTGTCATATCGATAAAATCCTCCGGCCTTTCAACCATCAGGTGGGCATCAATCGGGAGAGCTGTCATCGTTCTGAGCTGGCTGATGAAAAATGGAGACAGCGTAATGTTTTTGACAAAATGGCCGTCCATGATATCAACATGATACATATCGGCACGGCTGTTTAGAATGGTGATCTGCTCGTTGAATTTTGTTAAATCCATACACATCAGAGAAGGTGAAAATAAATGTTTCATGACGCATACCTCACTTTAATTGAAGAATTGTATGATCCAGCCAAGAAGAATCCCGATAATGCCGAAGTCTGAATCGCCGTAAGTCGTGCCTTCAAATCCGAGCGAGCCAAGAACCGGCAGAAGAAGCGCAGGCAGAAAAGAAATGAGAATGCCATTGGCAAACGCACCGAGTACAGCCCCCCGCACTCCGCCGGTTGCATTTCCATAAACTCCCGCAGCGGCTCCTGTAAAGAAATGCGGTACAAGTCCCGGGACAATAACACTGAGACCGAAGACCGGAAGAAGAAAAATAGAAACAATACCTGCCAGGAAGCTGGATAAAAATCCGATAATCACAGCGTTTGGCGCAAAAGGAAAAACCGTCGGACAGTCAAGAGCGGGTTTGGCGCCTTTCACTAGCTTCTCAGCGATGCCTTTAAAAGCAGGGACAATTTCCGCGATTACCATCCGAACCCCCGCCAAGATGACATATACCCCAGCAGCGAACGTAATGGCCTGCATAAAGGAGTAAACGAGGAAATGGCTTCCGCCGCTCAACGATGATTCAATATAATCCTTTCCGGCGAAAGGAGCGACAATAAAGAAAAGGAGTGCCATCGTTAAAGAAATGGAGACTGACGTATCCCGCAGAAATCCTAATGATTTCGGAACTTTGATATCCTCAGTCGAATGAGATGGATTGCCCGTATGTTTGCCGATGAATCCAGCAATAAAATAGCCTGCAGAACCGAAATGGCCGAGAGCGAGATCATCGCTTCCTGTAATTTTTTTTGTGTACGGCTGAAGGATGGCGGGTGACAGCACCATCAGCCCCCCAAGAATAATGGCGCCCGCAGCAATGAGAGGAACACCGCTGATGCCGCCGGTAATCAGCACGGCGGAGATCAATGAAGCCATGTAGAGAATATGATGGCCGGTTAAGAAAATATATTTAAATGGCGTGAGACGCGCCAGCAATATGTTAACAATCATTCCGAAAATCATAATGAGTGCCGTTTCCGTACCAAACGTTTTTTGAGCAATGGCGGATATTGCATCTGTATTTGGTACGACGCCTTTAATGTGGAATGCTTTTTCGAACATGCTGCCGAACACGGCTAGTGAATCTGAGACAATCGCCGCCCCGGCGCTGAGAATGACGAATCCCATTGCCGTTTTCAGTGTGCCCGATACGGTATCCGCAGCGTTTTTCTTTTGCAGAAGCAGACCGGCTAAGGCAAAAAGTCCAATTAAAATAGCAGGAGTTCCCAGGAAATCGTTAATCAAAAAATCAAGCATCAGATGCACCCCCGTCGTCTATGTTTTTGTGTGTTACAAGTTGGTAAGGATGGCTTCTTTGATTTCTTTCTGGTCCAGCAGGTTTTTGAGTCCGACAACATTACGAGTTCCATCGTCAAGACCTGACACAATATCGGCTGATCCTAGATACAGATCCGCTTGCTCCGTTTTGCTTGAAGTGAGGTCTGTATGTGTAACATCAGCGCTGATGTTCAGTTCATCAATGATTTTTTTCACATTCATTTCAACAATAAAGCTTGATCCAAGTCCGTTTCCGCAAACAATTAAGATTTTTTTCATTCGAATCACTCCTAGTTTGAGTATTTTTGAATCATTGGCAGCACATCTTCTGCCGATTGAGCGTTAATCAGCAATTGAATGTTTTCCGGATCACCCAGCATATTCGTGAGCTGGGAGAGGGCTTTCAAATGGGTGTCATTGTCGATTGCCGCGAGCACGATAATCAGCTGGACTGAATGCTCGGGCCGGTCTGAAAAGGAAACGGCTTGGTTCAGTCTCAGAAAGCTCATGCCGATTCGATTCACACCGTCTTCAGGCCTCGCGTGCGGGATGGCTACATTCGGCGTAATAACGATATATGGGCCCAGTGTCTGAATCGTGGCAATCATGGCATCGACGTATTGCGGGGTAACAGACCCGTCATCCAAAAGCGGCTTTGCCGCCATGCGGACGGCATCCGCCCAACAGGGGGCAGAGTCGGCCATCGTTATATGGTTAGGTGTCATTAATTCAGCAAGCATTGGTTTGCGGTTCGCCTCCTTTTCATGTTTGTGCGGCTGTCCTAAATACTCGGTCAGTTCTTGCATCAGCTCTGTTTTATGAATGCCTTCTGCATGTTTTTCGATGATGCCCATGATGTCATGAACACTTGGATGGAAATGGGGAGCGCTGTTTGAGAGCGCATCTACTTTTTTCAGCAGGCTGATCTTTTCCTTGCTGTTCAGTATGGGATTAACGATGAGCACAGGCACCCCTCTGTCTGGGAGCGGAACAGTTGAGATAAGGACATCAGTTTCAAGCGTCATTGTTTCATAGACACGGCTTGATACGGTTTTCAGAATATCGACATTCGGCAGAAGATCTTCTATTTGGCTCTGTAAAATTTTTGAAGTGCCGATGCCGCCCGGGCAGACAATAACCGCTGTTTTTCTAAGTGAGGGCGCGACCCCTTCACGTTTCATCCAGCCTCCGAAATGCATGGCGATAAAAGCTGTTTCTTCACTGCTGACAGGTTTTCTTAATTCTTTTTGAAGGTGATGAACGACTTTTTTCGTTAAGCAGAAAATATCACTGTATTTCGTTTTGATGGAGGCAGCTACATCACTCTCATGAGGGGTGATATCATATTTAATCCTGTAATAAGCTGATTTCAAATGAAGCACCAGATGTTTTTTTAGATTTTCCGGGTCCTGAAAAAGCACGCAGGCGTAACGCTGGAAATCGACAATCATTCGGTCCGCGATATCATGTACCGCATCCAGCTCACCTGCAATGAGACTTGAAGCGGGGAACTGACTGATTTTAGCCCCTAACAGATGGATCGTGAAGTAGCACATCTCTTGATCAGAAATAAAGGCTTTTTCCGGCAGTTCCGCGGCCGCCGCCCGAACGGCTGCTTCATATTCCTTCGTTTGCCTGATGGCGTATTGCTCTTCTTGTTCTAGAGTGATTTTTTTTCCCGCCTTTAATCTGATCAGAAATAACGTAAAGTGCACACTTAAGCCCGCGAGAACATGATCAGCAAATTTCATGTGAAGAAGCTTTTCGAAAGTCAGCAGCATAGACCGCATGGTTTGGATCTGCTGTTCACAAGCAGCCGGATCGGGACAAAGATCGGTAACGGCCTCAGTGCTGCTGCTTTTTTGCATGAGCTGATTTGCGTATTCTGCCAGCAGTTTTCGTTTTTGCTGCTCTATTCCTGAGAAGAAATACCCCTTTTCTTTGGTAAAGGAAAGAACGATGCCGCATGTCTTCAGCTTTTCGCGAATATGCTTCATATCCTGAATAGCGGTGTTGCGGCTGACGTGATTTTCGTCAATGAAGTTCTGCAAAAGTAACCGTCTGTTTCTCGTTAAAATGCGCAGGATCACTCTTGCCTGCCTTTCTGAGGGAGAATATTCATAGCTTGAATTTGTCAGCGTTTTCATTTCTGATGTCAGCATTTTTTTCGTTTGGTCTTCTAAATAAAATCCTGCTGAACGCCTTCTTTTGATCGGTGTCAGTCCGGTCTCTTTCAGCCAGCTGTTAATTTTTTCAATGTCATAATACAGTGTTCTCCTTGAAATTTTTAATTGCTCCGTTAATTCGCCGCAAGTAACATAGCTGGTTGTGTTGAGAACCTGATGAAGAATGGCTGATCTTCTTTGGTCTAAAGGCATGCCCATCAGCTCCTTATGTGCAGGTGATATCAGTCTGCCGTCCTTCTCTTCGTGCGGGCTTATTTCAATTGTAATGGGGAGCATCTGAATTTATAAGACCAAATCAGTGCAAACGGTTTGTGCAAATGTGATTCCTACAAACAAAAAAAGCCAGACACATGCTGCGCCGGCTTTTTTGAATAACGGTGTCTTTTTGACTAGTTTCTTCTATATAAATAGTCCTTTTATGAACTCGGACGAATCAATGTAAATTCTTCACCGAGCTTTGCATAATGGTTTCCGGCTAATCTGGAAGCCGGCTTTAATTCGTCCGTCAAAATATACCCTTTTTCTGCGTCATACACCTTCTCATCGAGGTGAAAACAGACAACTCTGCCAATAAGCAGATCAGCCGTGGTCACACCATGATCATTGTCGAAGGTGATATGCCGTTCGAGCTTGCATTCAAAACGAATGCGGGCTTCTTGAATGCCGGGCACCGAAACAGCCGTGCTCTCTACACAATGGAGAGAGGTGCGTGTCATTTCACTTTCGTCCGGCCCTAAACTTGCCGCCGTTTCATTGATGTCTTCAATGATGGCTTCATCACTGACATGGACGACAAATTCACCGTTTTCTATCGCGTTTCTGGCTGTGTCTTTTTGCCGGCCTTCTGATCGGTTAACAGAAATACTGAGTAGCGGAGGATCTGAGCTGACCACGTTATAGAAACTGAAAGGTGCCGCATTGATTGCCCCGCCTGAAGAAAGTGTTGTAACAAATGCGATCGGGCGCGGAATAACGGCTCCTGACAGCAGCTTATACGTCTCTTTGGCACTAAGCTCTTCTGCTTGAAATATGTACACAACAACACCGCCTTTATTGTAAGAGTACCATGATTATAACGAAATCCATTCAAGGAAACCAAATGATGCGGGTTGCATATGCTATGTCATGACATATAACTGATATAGGGGAATTAGAAAATAGGCTACCGTACGTATGCCGGAGCCTATGATGACAGTTTCATTATTTATATTTCTTTTTGACTACCCAGCAATTGCCGTCTTTCCAGAACTCTTTTTTGCTGTCGTAATCATCTTTTTTGCGATGATGATCATTTTTCCAGTGTTTTTTGCGAGAGCGGTACGACTTTTTGTAGCTGCGAGATTTTCTGTGTGAACAGAATGATTTTTTGTAGCTGCGAGATTTTCTGTGCGAACAGAATGATTTTTTGTAGCTGCGAGATTTTCTGTGCGAACAGAATGATTTTTTGTAGCTGCGAGATTTCTTGTGTGAGCAGTAAGATTTTTTATGGCTGCGAGATTTCTTGTGTGAGCAGTAAGATTTTTTATGGCTGCGAGATTTCTTGTGTGAGCAGTAAGATTTTTTATGGCTGCGAGATTTCTTGTGTGAGCAGTAAGATTTTTTATGGCTGCGAGATTTCTTGTGTGAACAGTAAGATTTTTTATGGCTGCGAGATTTTTTGTGTGAACAGTAAGATTTTTTATGGCTGCGAGATTTTTTGTGAGAGCGGTGCGACTTTTTATGACTGCGTTTTTTTCCACGAGGCTCTTGGTATAAATAAGTTTTTAAACCTTCTTTTTTTGCGGATTTCACCGCTTCTTTGATATCAGAATGGGAATAGTGGCCCAATTGAAATCCTCCTTTTTTTAATTTGTTTAAGGATGAAGATCCTTACTACACACATAGTACGCACGATTGTAAAAAGTGTATAAGTGTTCCGCTGAGATCTCACAAAAATAAAAGCCTAATTTTGAAGGGGGACTACGGATGAAGAATCAATCAAATTTGCCTCTTTATCAGCTGTTTATTCATCCAAAAGACTTACGGGAATTAAAAAAGGATATATGGGACGATGAACCGGTTCCGGCTGTGTTGAAAGTGAATCAGAAAAGATTTGATATCGACATCGCTTATCGCGGATCTCATATTAGAGATTTCAAAAAGAAGTCGTACCATATTTCCTATTATCAGCCGAAAACATTTCGCGGCGCCCGCGAGGTTCACTTGAATGCGGAATATAAAGATCCTTCCATGATAAGAAACAAATTGTCTCTCGATTTTTTCTCAGAGCTGGGGACGCTGTCTCCAAGGGCAGAATTTGTGTTTTTAAAGGTAAATGGAAAGAATGAAGGAGTGTATCTTGAGCTTGAATCCGTGGATGAATATTATTTAAGGAAAAGGAAGCTGGCGGACGGAGCGATTTTTTACGCGGTTGATGATGATGCTAATTTTTCTCTCGTGAGTGATTTGGAGAGGGAAACGAAGAAGTCACTTGAGCATGGGTATGAAAAGAAGACAGGGACTGAGGAAGATGATTTTTATTTACAGGATATGATCTTTAAAATTAATACTGTCCCGAAAGCTCAATTTAAATCAGAAGTGACAAAGCATGTGAATATCGATAAGTATTTGCGCTGGCTGGCCGGCATTGTGTTCACCTCAAACTATGACGGGTTTGTCCACAATTACGCTTTGTACAGAAGCGGGGAAACCGGATTATTTGAAGTGATTCCTTGGGACTATGATGCCACCTGGGGCAGGGATATCCATGGAGAGCGGATGGCTGCAGATTATGTAAGAATTCAAGGGTTTAATACATTAACCGCCCGCATTTTGGATGAACCCGAATTTCGTAAATTCTATAAGCATCTCCTAGAAAAAACGCTCCAATCTCTCTTTACAATTGAATATATGAAACCAAAAATATTGGCGCTTTATGATCAAATCAGGCCGTTTGTCCTGATGGACCCATATAAAAAAAGTGATATTGAACGTTTTGACCGTGAGCCGGAAGTGATTTTTGAGTATATTAAAAATCGTTCGCAATACATCAACAGCAATTTAAGTATTTTGTAAATCCATGATTATAGGTATTCGCTGAAAATCAGACAATTAGGCAATTGAATTAGTTCAAGAAATAACTGTGACACGTATATATGCAATATATTTATCATCTATGTATAAATGACTAGGAGGGTAATGAATGAGCAAGAGGAGAATGAAAAATCATTCAAATCATGATATATCTTATTATCATTTTTTGCATTCAATGCAAGATAAAATTGTCACTGTATATCGAGGAGGTCCCGAATCTAAAAAAGGAAAATTGGTAGCTGTAAAATCAGATTATATCGCTTTGCAAACTGAAAAAAAAACCATTTATTATCAATTGGATCATGTAAAAAGTATTACAGAGGATACCAATAATAGCACAACAACAATTGAGACGGCAGAAATGGCTGACGCTGATGATTTTCACAGCTTAATCGGACAATTAATGAACCAATCCGTTCAATTAAATCAAGGAGGTCCGGAATCTAAAAAAGGAAGTTTGGTATGGCTAGGAGATGATTACGCTGCGTTAGACACAAATGAGGATGGAGTAGTTTATTTTAATATTCATCACATCAAAAGCATAAGTAAACATGAGTCCGCTTTAAATAAAGAAGGACATACGCCAAGTGTCTTGGAAGCTGATAACCTAAACGAAGTTTTTAAGAGTTTAACTCATAAATGGGTTTCGATTAATCGAGGAGGACCAGAAGCAATTGAAGGTATCCTCGTAGATAATGCGGATGGTCATTATACTTTAGTGAAAAATCAAGAAGTGCTTCGCATATATCCTTTTCATATCAAGAGCATCAGCTTAGGCCCAAAAGGCTCTTACAAAAAAGGCGATCAAAAGAAAGAACATGATGATAAAGAAGAAAGCAAAAATGATATAGACCAAAAACAAGAAAAAGAGGGGGACAGTAGCTCGTTAACCTCTTCAAAATCATATAGCTCATCAAGTTCGTCCAAATCAAATAAACGGTCACCGAGATCTTCAGATTATGAATCATCAAAATATGATCGTTCATCAGGCACCAAAAGTTCATCCAAATCATATCGGTCATCAAGATCTTCAGATTATGAATCATCAAAATATGATCGTTCATCAGGCACCAAAAGTTCATCCAAATCATATCGGTCATCAAGATCTTCAGGTTATCAATCATCAAAATATGATCGTTCATCAGGCACCAAAAGTTCGTCCAAATCATATCGGTCATCAAGATCTTCAGATTATCAATCGTCAAAATATGATCGTTCATCAGACACCAAAAGTTCATCCAAATCATATTGGTCACCAAGATCTTCAGATTATCATAGCACCGGAAGCCAAAAGGAAGATTATAGCTATGAAACGATTGTCAAAACGATAGACTATCATTGGAAGCGCAAATTTTAATAGATAATGAAGGTGCATCAATAAAGTGATGCCCTTTTTCATTCAATTAAAGGGGGAGAATGGTGAAAGGTTTGAATCAATTTCTTGACACAGATGTTGATGTTGTCATTTCAGGAGATACAAGATTTGTTGGCACACTTATAGATATTGGACATGATATTTTTGTTATATTTAATGGCTGCAATTATCTTTATATTCCCTTGCTGCATCTCCATCAAATGAACAAAGCAATAATAAATACTAATACTGAGAAACCAATTTTAAGAGAACCGGAAGATACAATAATGCAGGCGGAAAATAATAGTTTTTCTTACAGAAACACATTAAACAATGTGAAAGGCAAATTTATTGAAGTTTATGTAACTGGGGATCGGTCGATACATGGATATGTTACAAGTGTTTTAAATGATTATATTGTATTTTTTTCACCTGTATTTAAAACACTTTTCATATCTATGCATCACTTAAAGTGGTTTACCCCTTATTCAACAGAGCAAACGCCGTACACTCTTGACAACTCTCAATTGCCTGTCGTACCTTCCAGTGTTTCACTTGTACGTAATTTTGAGGAGCAGATCAAGAAATATACTGGCCAATTGGTTATATTTGATATGGGGGAAGTGCCAGAAAAAGTCGGTCTGTTAAAAGATGTATCTAATAATATCATTGAGCTGATTAACGCAAGTGGAAAGTCAATCATTTGGAAGTTAAATCATCTAAAGACAATGCATCTCCCCTAGCGTAGCCTCTACTGAAAATAAACTGCCCTCGAATAGCAGAAGGCAGTTTTTTATTTCATACACTGCTAAAGAAATAACCAACTGATCCAAAAATATAAACATGTTAACGTAAAAAGAACAGTCAGCGGAATGATTAAAATGGTTGTTTTTAAATATTCACCCCAAGAAATACTTTCATCATGCTGTTTTAAAATATGCATCCAAATAAGTGTTGCTAATGTTCCTATAGGTAATAATAAGGAACCAATATCACTGCCAATAATATTTGCCAAGTAGATGATTTTTGCTGTTGAAGGATTCAGGCTCATTTCTGTTAAAGTAAAAGTACTGATCATTAAAGCCGGATGGTTGTTGAATAGATTCGAAAAAACAGAGGTAGAGATACCTGATACAAAAGTAGCGTAGGAGAGGCTTCCAGAAACTATCGGTTTGAAATGATTTACAATTAATTCAGTAAATCCTATATTGTGCAGTCCATAAATGAGGACATACATAGTAAAAGCAAAAATAAAAATGTGCCAAGGTGCCTTGAAGAGCAAGTCTCTGGGAGAGGTTTTGAAATAAACCCATCTCCAGGCCAAAAGGATAATTGATCCGATGACAGCGACAAGAGGAACGGAGATACCGGTATATGACGCGGCAAATAAGCTGATTCTGACGAGAAAAACAAATGCGAGTACAAATAACATTATCTTTGTTTGATTTCGTTCCGGTATCGGAGCTGATGGCGAATGAAGGGGATGGTACCTTCTGTGTCGCAGAGACTGAAAATGGTTCGGTATATCCGGCAGGCTTTTAGGAAGACGTTTATAAAAGAAAATAAACAGTAGACAAGCCATAAAAATGAGTCCCATCATACTAGGGACAAACATCATGGCAGTGTGCAAATATAAATCCATTCCAATCATTTTGAGAGAAATTAAATTTACAATATTACTTACGCCGATCGGTGCGCTGGAGGCTGTAGCTATTAAAACGCCGCTTATGAGATAAGGGGTTTTTTGATGTTTTTTCAAACCTAAATATTTTAAAACCAGCAAAAGGATGGGGGTTGTGATCAAAACGCTCCCATCATTATTTAGGAAAATGGTCATTAAAAAGCAAAGTGAATTGGTTAACCAAAAAAGCTTGATGCCTGATCCCCTGGATTGTTGGAGCAGCTTTGCAGCCACCCAATAAAAGAACCCAAAACTTTCTAATGCAATGGCCATGATCATAGTGGCAAGAATTGTGACCGATGCACCCGTGACTTTTGATCCTATTTCACCTAAGTCGGTCAATGACACACTTCCGCATAATAACACCATTAAAGCGCCTATTGTCGCGGGGATAGCTTCATTTAATCCTTTCGGTCTCCAGAAAATAAAAATCATTGTTATGAAAAAAGCGAGCAATGTTAATATACTCGTGAACTGTGTAATATATTTCACCTCTCTAACTATCATTCTAAAATCAAACGATTGTCATACGCTTACTAGTATCCTTGCCAACTATTTGTACTGTATGTATACGTATACTGATATGAAGTTGTACTAAGCGATTATATTATATTAATTAAAATTCCATGAGAATCCCAAAAGAAAAAAGAGTTTGCAAGTATCATTTCAGGTACTTGCATCACTCTCTTTAGTTCTTAACTGCTGACAATTTGAAATATTAATAAATTGCTTCAAAAGCGGATTTTGATTGTCTTTGCGATAGGCGATAACCCATTCGGCATTCAGCTGTATTTTATCTATTGTTCGATAAGTCACATCCAAGTTAAATAATTTTTTAGCTGAGGAAGGTACAAATGTAATCCCGATGCCGGCGCTGACTAATCCAATGACCATTTGATATTCAGTCGCTTCTTGTACAATGTTTGGCTTAAAGCCAGCCTGCTCACAAAATTGGATGAAATCAACGTATAAAGTAGGCCATGCTTCCTTGGCTACAGTAATAATCGGTTCATCTCTCAAATCTTCAATTGTAATGGCTTCCTTAGATGTTAACGGATGTTGTTTAGGCAAAGCTAAAACACAAGGGCTGCTTTGGGCGATTTCAGTATGCAATGCTGTGTGCTGTAAAGGAGGATGAAGTATACCAATATCAATGTTGCCCTTTAGCAGCTCCTCTTGCTGCCTAAACGAGGATATTTCACGTAATTCTATTTTTACTGATGGGAATTTTTTACGATATTCCCGGACAATCGGCGGCAGAAATTCATATGTAGCTGATCCGACAAAACCGATAACGAGATGGCCGTGCTCGCCGCGAGCCGTCCGCTGTGCCAATTCAATCGCTTGATCAATTTGCATCAAAGCCGTGCGGCAGTGATTTAAAAATATTTCTCCGGCTGCGGTTAGCTCCACAAATCGTTTTGTCCTCTTCAGAAGCGTCACCCCGACTTCTTTCTCCAGCTGTTTGATCTGCTGGCTGAGAGGAGGCTGTGTCATGTTCAGCCGAAGCGCAGCTTTCCCGAAATGAAGCTCTTCGGCAACTGCGATAAAGTATTGAAGGTGGCGAAGCTCCATCAATATGCATTCCTTTCTTAGGTTAATAATTCGTAATACATATTAATCATAAGTCGAATTGATATTGGAGGTCAATTTCCAAAGAGTGTATAGTGAAACGTATCACAAGATTTATTTAAATTTTTATGTTTAAAATGCATAATAAGGAGTGAGGGTGTTGACAAAAGCAACAAAAGAACAAAAATCCCTTGTGAAAAACAGAGGGGCGGAGCTTGTTGTTGATTGCTTAGTGGAGCAAGGTGTCACACATGTATTTGGCATTCCAGGTGCAAAAATTGATGCGGTATTTGACGCTTTACAAGATAAAGGGCCTGAGATCATTGTTGCACGGCATGAACAAAATGCGGCATTTATGGCGCAGGCTGTAGGCCGTTTAACTGGAAAACCGGGAGTCGTTTTAGTCACATCAGGACCGGGTGCTTCTAACCTGGCAACGGGACTGCTGACTGCAAACACTGAAGGTGACCCTGTCGTTGCGCTTGCTGGGAATGTTATCCGTGCCGATCGTTTAAAACGGACTCATCAATCATTGGATAATGCGGCGTTATTTCAGTCGATTACAAAATACAGTGTAGAGGTTCAAGACGTAAAAAACATACCGGAAGCTGTTACAAATGCATTTAGAGCAGCGTCAGCAGGTCAGGCTGGGGCCGCTTTTGTGAGCTTTCCGCAAGATGTTGTGAATGAAGTCACAAACACCAAAAACGTGCGTGCAGTGGCAGCGCCAAAACTTGGCCCTGCACCAGATGATGCAATCAGTGCGGCTATCGCAAAAATCCAAACAGCAAAACTTCCTGTTGTTTTAGTCGGAATGAAAGGCGGAAGACCTGAAGCGATTAAAGCGGTTCGCAAGCTTTTGAAAAAGGTTCAGCTTCCATTCGTAGAAACATATCAGGCTGCCGGGACTCTTACAAGAGAGTTAGAGGATCAATATTTCGGCCGTATCGGTTTATTCCGCAACCAGCCGGGCGATCTGCTGCTTGAGCAGGCTGATGTTGTTCTGACAATCGGCTATGACCCAATTGAATACGATCCGAAATTCTGGAATGTCAATGGAGACCGGACGATTATCCATCTGGATGAGATTCTGGCTGATATTGATCATGCTTACCAGCCTGAGCTTGAATTGATCGGGGATATCCCATCTACTTTGGATCATATCGAACATGATGCTGTAAAAGTGGATTTTGCGGAACGTGAGCAAAAAATCCTTTCTGATCTAAAAGAATATATGCATGAGGGAGAGCAGGTGCCTGCAGATTGGAAATCAGACAGACTGCATCCTCTTGAAATCGTTAAAGCATTACGAAATGCAGTCGATGATAACGTCACAGTGACATGCGATATCGGTTCACACGCGATTTGGATGTCCCGTTATTTCCGCAGCTATGAGCCGTTAACATTAATGATCAGTAACGGTATGCAAACACTTGGTGTTGCGCTTCCGTGGGCAATCGGTGCTTCATTGGTGAAACCGGGAGAAAAAGTCGTTTCTGTCTCTGGTGACGGCGGTTTCTTATTCTCGGCAATGGAGTTAGAGACAGCGGTGCGCTTAAAAGCTCCAATTGTACACCTTGTATGGAACGACAGCACATATGACATGGTTGCATTCCAGCAATTGAAAAAATACAATCGTACATCTGCAGTCGAGTTCGGAAACATCGATATCGTGAAATATGCGGAAAGCTTCGGGGCAACCGGTTTGCGTGTCGAATCACCAGACCAGCTGGAAGATGTTCTGCGTCAAGCCATGAATGCTGAAGGCCCTGTTATCATTGATGTCCCAGTTGACTACAGTGATAACGTTAATTTAGCGAGTGACAAGCTCCCAAAAGAATTTGGAGAACTGATGAAAACAAAAGCTCTCTAGCACTCTGCGCACCAAGACACTGTTTTCGAAGAACAGCACATTACTAAAGGAGTGAAGGGAATATGAAACAAGAAAGCAACATTCAAATGCTGAGCCGCGGCAAAAAAGAACAGCCCGTTAGCCAAATTTATCAAGTATCAACAATGACTTCTCTTTTAGACGGAGTATATGACGGCGATTTTGAACTGTCAGATATTCCGAAATACGGAGACTTCGGTATCGGGACTTTTAACAAGCTTGATGGAGAGCTGATTGGATTTGACGGCGAATTTTACCGTCTTCGTTCCGACGGCACTGCGACACCTGTGCAAAGCGGAGACCGCTCTCCGTTTTGCTCATTTACGTTCTTTACACCGGATATGACGCACAAAATTGATGCGAAAATGACACGTGAAGAATTTGAAAAAGAAATCAACAGCATTCTGCCAAGTAAAAACCTATTTTATGCCATCCGTATTGACGGATTGTTTAAAAAAGTGCAGACAAGAACGGTAGAACTGCAAGAAAAACCATATGTGCCAATGATTGAAGCGGTTAAAACACAGCCGATTTTCAACTTCGACAACATCAGAGGCACAATCGTTGGTTTCTTGACTCCTGCTTATGCGAACGGAATCGCCGTTTCTGGCTATCACCTGCACTTCATTGACGAAGGACGAAATTCAGGCGGACACGTCTTTGATTATGTGCTTGAGGATTGCACGGTTACGATTTCTCAAAAAATGAACATGAATCTCAGACTTCCAAATACACCAGATTTCTTTAATGCCAATCTGGATAACCCGGATTTCGCCAAAGATATCGAAACGACTGAAGGAAGCCCAGAATAAAAAAAGCAAGCCCGCACATGTGCAGGGCTTGCTTTTTATTTGGCACTTTACCTGATTTTAGTTAAAATAACATTAAAATGATAAAGGTGTGGGTCTCATTGAAAATACTGGTTTTGGCTGTTCATCCTCAAATGGAAACCTCAGTCGTCAATAAGGCGTGGGCAGAGGAATTAAGTAAACATGACAATATCACTGTACGGGAGCTTTATAAGGAATATCCGGATGAAGCCATTGATGTTGCCAAAGAGCAGCAGCTATGCGAGCAATACGATCGGATTGTTTTCCAATTCCCGCTTTATTGGTACAGCTCACCGCCGCTTCTTAAAAAATGGCAGGATCTTGTGCTGACATACGGCTGGGCCTTCGGGTCAGAAGGGAAAGCTCTGCATGGCAAAGAGCTGATGCTGGCTGTTTCCACAGGAAGCGAAGCGGAAAAGTATCAGGCGGGCGGAGGGAATCATTATTCGATCAGTGAGCTCCTGAAGCCGTTTCAGGCGACAAGCAATCTGATTGGCATGACATATCTCCCGCCATATGTGTTTTATGGCGTGAAATACGCCAATGCTGAGGATATTGCGATCAGTGCAAAACGGTTAGCTGATTATATCCAGCAGCCTTTTTCTTAAAAAAGAAACGCCCTGTCCGGAATGGGACAGGGCTTTCTCTATTAAAAATCGGGTAATTCAGATAGGTTATTATCCTTTATGCCGTCTGGTTCACTTCTTAAAATGTCACGTCCGTATTTATGAAATACATCAACGTGAGCGATCTTTCCCGCTTTTGCTTCTGATAGCGCAGTGGGATAGTCCAGTTCTCTTCCTGTGTTCGTTTTCACCGCGATAATATTGTCTTCCTCATTTCTTCTGACCGCGATAATTTCTTCTTTTCCGGACGTATCAACTGGCTGATCGATATTTGTTTGTTTGGATTTATACGATTCATATGCAGCTTCAAATTGATCCATTTTTCCACCTCCATCCTTTAACGTAAACAAAAATGCTGTTGATCATGTATAGATTTCGACACGGCATACGACAATATTTCCTGAGAAATATTTTGAATGCGACAATTCAATCCATAATTAGCGAAGAAAAAAGGGATTCCGTTCTGTAAACGGAATCCCTTTCGGTTATTTTGTCATTTGCAGGTCCTTTGTTTTGATATAACCTGTCTTACCGCCGTAATCTACATAGACCCAATCAAAGTCAAAGCCGCCTTTTTTTGTTTTACTCCAGCCTAAAAAAGATACGCTTGTGTTAGCCGGGAGTGTCTTGATGCTTTTTCCTTCAGCGGATGTATATGCTTTCGTCTTTGTTTTGGTTTTTACCGTTGTCGCTGCCTTTACAATGTAATGAGTAGAGACAAAGCCTGTCTTTCCGTTTTTGTAATGAACCTTTGCCCAATCAGCGTTTGAAAACGAAATGAGCTTTAAGCTGTCGCCCAGATGAAGGGTGTCGGCTTTAGCGCTTGAAGCGGAGGCCTTTGTTCTGACATTCAGAGCCTCTGCTGAAACCAAGTAGGAATCAATCGGATAGCTGTATAAATCATCAATGCTTACGTTTGTTTCTGGCTGTTGTGCATGAATTGTGTTTGCGCCGCCGGCAGAAGCCGCAGTTATTCCGGCTGCAAGTGCAAGTGTAGACAGTATTTTCGTGGGTTTGTTCATTGCGTTCCTCTCCTCACATAAGAGAAATAATCATTTCTATTATTCCTTTCACGTTTTGGCCGGTTGCTAAACATAAAAAAGGATCAGATAAAGATCTGATCCTTAGCATTATTTTTTCGTTTCCAGTTTCAGAGGCGCTGATATTGTTTTCTTTACTTTCTTTCCATGTAAAATCTGATCCGCTGCTTCCGTTGCCAGTTTACCGATCAATTCAGGCTGCTGAGCGACAGTGGCTGAGAGCTTACCGTCTTTAATCGAAGAAATGGCATCCTTATTTCCGTCAAAACCGACGACTAAAATATCTTTGCCGGAGCTGTTAATCGCTTCGAGAGCTCCAAGCGCCATTTCATCATTATGAGCGAAAACCGCTTGGATATCCGGGTGTCCTTGGAGCAGGTTTTCCATGACAGTCAGGCCTTTAGTGCGGTCAAAGTCAGCTGATTGTTTTGTGACAACGTCCAGCTTTTGATCTGCGATTTTGTGAAAGCCTGAACCGCGTTCCCGTGTAGCGGAGGCACCCGGAACGCCTTCAAGCTCCGCCACCTTAGCACCTTTTCCAAGCTTGTCTGCGATGAACTCTGCGGCCATTTCTCCGCCTTTTACATTGTCTGAAGCCACGAGGGTTTCTACTTTGCCTTGTTCAGCTGACCGGTCTATGGAGACGACAGGCACACCAATCGAATTTGCAGACTCTACTGCCGTTGAAATAGCCGAAGAATCAGTTGGATTGATTAACAGGGCATCAACGCCTTGCTGAATTAAGTCCTCCACATCACTTGTCTGCTTGGAGGAATCATTTTGTGCATCGACGATGATGACCTTCATTCCGCGCTTTTCCGCTTCTTTTTCAATTCCCTTTTTTAAAGAAACAAAAAAGGGATTGTTAAGCGTTGAGATCGACAAGCCGATGGTAAATTCCTTTTTATTATCTGAGTTTGACGGCTTCGCCCATTGGGGAGGCTCAAGCGAACAGGCGCTCAATACAAACAGTGACAGCGCCAAAATGACGGATACAGCCTTTTTCATGTAAAACCCTCCTATGCTGACTTTTTGCGGTCTAATAATACCGCGATTAAAATGACAATCCCTTTAACAACCAGCTGATAAAATGATGAGACGCCAAGCAGGTTGAGTCCGTTATTGAGTGTGCCGATAATCAGCACCCCGATTAACGTTCCGACAATGCGCCCGCGGCCCCCGGAAAGACTCGTTCCGCCTAAGACTACCGCCGCGATGGCATCCAGTTCATATGATTCTCCAGCTGTCGGCTGTGCTGAGTGGAGACGGGAAGTCAAAATCGCGCCGGCAAGGGCGGATAATAGACCGGCTAAAGCATAAATCATGACTTTTACACGTGTGACTTTTATGCCTGAGATGAGTGCCGCTTTTTCATTGCCGCCAATTGCGTATGTCCGGCGCCCGAACGGCGTTTTGTGTAGCAGCACCCATAGGATAACAAAGGCGAGAACCATTGTAATTGCAGGTACTGGAATTCCTAAGAAATAACCGCGGCCGAACAGCTGAAAGGCATAGTTAGTGCCAAGCCCTGTGATCGGGTTTCCGTCTGTATACACAAGGGTAAGTCCGCGGAAGACAGTCATGGTCGCAAGCGTCGCGATAAAAGGGGCCATTTTCCCTTTTGTGATTAACAGTCCGTTGATCATCCCTAGAAGAGCGCCGATCAGACAGCCTATGATGACGGCGAGAATCGGGTCGACACCAGATACAATCATACCCGCGACTAAGGCGCTGGACAGGGCGAGAATAGCCCCGACAGAAAGATCAATGCCGCCAGTTAAAATAACGAAGGTCATCCCGAATGCGATCAATCCGTTAATTGCCACCTGCCGAAGCAGGTTTAAAATATTCAAAGGCTCCAGGAAGCTCGGGTTTAAAATCGATACGATCATAACGAGAATAAATAAACCTAGAAACGGGCCGAGCTTCTGCATGACGCCATCGAAGTGAATCTGTTTTTGTTTTGTTTGCTTCAGTTGTTCCGTTTTCATGTTACCGCCCTCCCGTGGCAAGTGTCATAATTCGTTCTTGTGTCGCTTCACTCGCTTCGATGTCTCCGCTGATTCTGCCTTCATGGACGACGATGATTCTGTCACTCATCCCGAGTATTTCCGGCAGCTCTGATGACACCATAATGATGCCGACACCGCGTTCAGTGAGCTCATTCATCAGCGGATAGATTTCCCGTTTCGCGCCCACATCCACGCCTCTTGTCGGCTCATCCAATATGAGCACTTTTGGGCCGATACCGATCCATTTGGCAATCACGACCTTTTGCTGGTTGCCGCCAGACAAATGGCGCGCGTGCGTTTCCGGTGAAGCCGTTTTGATGGTCAGGCGTTTTATGAGAAGGTCTACAAACTCTGCTTCCCGCTTGTGATCAATGATGCCCTTTGGAGAAAAACTGGCCAAATTGGGCAGCGCAATATTTTCCCGAATCGATGTGTCGAGCAGCAGTCCTTCATCCTTGCGGTTTTCCGTAATAAAACCGAGCCCTTTTTTCACAGCATCATACGGATTTTTAATAGCAGTCTTTTTTCCTGCAATCCAAATCTCACCCGAATCGAGCCGGTCAATGCCGAACAGTCCTCTCATCATTTCGGTTCGTCCGGCTCCCATTAAACCGGAAACGCCGACAATTTCACCGGAACGGACATAAAAGCTGATATCTTCAAAGCTTCCTTTTGAGGAGGCGTTTTTCACCTCAAATATTTTGTCTCCGAGTGAAGGGACGCGTTTAGGATACCGTTCCGTCAGCTCACGTCCGACCATTTTTTTCACGACCTCGTCAAAATTGGTTTCTGAAATGTTTGTTGTATCAACGGTTTTTCCGTCACGCATGATGGTGATTCTGTCACAAATCGTAAAAATTTCTTCCATTCGATGTGAAATGTATACAATGGAAACACCGTTCTTTTTTAAAGCCGTAATGACGTCAAACAGCTTGCTGATTTCCCGTTCAGTCAAAGCCGCGGTAGGTTCATCCATAATGATTACCTCGGCATTTGTCATGAGCGCTTTTGCGATTTCAATCATCTGCTGCTGTCCGACGGAGCATTCACCTGCTTCTTGATCAAGTGAAAGAGAGACGGATAGTTTATCAAATTGTTCTTTTGCTAGCGCTTTCATTTTTCTGGTTTGTAAAATACCAAATTTCGTTGACATTTCTTTTCCGATAAATAGATTCTCAAGTACGGACATGTCCGGCCAGATATTCAGTTCCTGATGGATGAAGGCGATTCCGTGCTGCTCAGCTTCCTTCGGATTGGAGAAATACGTCTCGTTACCATTTATGGTGATCCGTCCTTTGTCCAGTTTGTGCAGACCAGTCAGGATGTTCATCAGGGTGGACTTGCCGGCGCCGTTTTCTCCCATCAGTGCGTGAACTTCGCCGGGCTTGAGCTGAAAGGACACACCTGAAAGCACCTGGTTTTTTCCGAATGCTTTATGAATGTCATTCATTTCGATTTGCATATCGGTCCTCCTTTCTAGAAAAGCACACCCGCCTGCAGGATGCAGTTGGCGTATGGTGTGAATTCTCCTGTTCGTATGATAGCTTTAGCTTCTTTAGTCAGCTCCTTAAATTCCTCGTGGGGAAGGCAGTCAACTGCCTCTTCAGAAAAAAGGGTTTCTATAAAACTCGCATTTTCTGGATTGGATACCTTTATTTCGGATGCGACAATTACTTTTTCAACCGCCATTTCATCTGCCAGCACTGCGGTTACATCCCGGAAAGCCGGGAAACCCGGCTTCAGTGAGAGATCAATTTTCAGCACGCCGTCAGGAACGGGCAGCCCTGCATCAGCGATAACAATTTTGTCAGTATGGCCAAGGTCAGCCAATAGCTTGGCAAGATGACTGTTCAGTATACCGTGTTTTTTCATGACAGCAGCTCCTCTACTTCTTTTCTGGACGGCATTCCGCCTTGAGCGCCGAAAGAACATACAGATAGGGAGGCGGCGCGGTTTGCGAACCGTAATGCAGCTTCAATATCTTTTCCCTCCGCCATGGCCACTGCAAGAGCCGCGTTAAACGTATCACCCGCCCCGGTTGTATCGACAGGCTCAACAGGAAAGGAAGGGATGATCCGCTCTTTGCTGCCGGATGAATAGCGCACGCCTTGTTTGCCTTCAGTGATAAAGAGCTTCGCCGGATAAAGCGCCAATGCTGCAGAAACCGTCAGCTCCGGAAATAAGATCGCCGCCTCATGTTCATTCGGCGTAAGATAGGTGGCATGGTCAATGGTTTCCTGCTTCAGCGGGCGGGCCGGTGCCGGGTTAAGCATGATCGGGATGTCGTGAGAATGGCAGTATCTGCACACTTCATCAACCGTTTCTTCCGGGATTTCCTGCTGAATCAGAACCATATCGATATTTTCAAGCTTTTCAAGAGCGTCTATCGCATAAGGTGGGGTGATCTCATCATTCGCACCTTTAACGACGACAATACTGTTATCACCTTCGGCAAGCACGATGTGGGCGGTGCCGCTTTCTTTATGTGTAACCGGTTCCATATAGTCGGTGCGAACACCGTTTGCTTTTAAATTATTCATGATGGCTGTTCCATAATGATCGTCACCAACCTTGCCAATCATAAAAACATTGGCGCCGAGTCTGGCGGCGGCAACAGCCTGATTCGCACCTTTACCGCCCGGCACAGTTTGAAATGAAGTACCCAGTACGGTTTCGCCCGCGTTTGGGCGTTTGTCTGAGGTGACCACCAAATCCATAGAACAGCTTCCAATTACACAAATATTACGCATCGTTTTCTTCCTTTCTTGTCGTGTTTCTTCTTATATACATGACGGGCATTTGAATCGCCGTTTCTGCGAGAGGCTGTTTTTTTATGATGCTCAAAAGAAGTTTAGCCGCTTCTTTACCCATGTCATATGCCGGCTGTTTAATCGTTGACAGCGGCGGAAACAGCAGCTCGCTTTGGGGAATATCATCGTAGCCGATAATTTGAATATCCCCGGGCACTTTTTTCCCGCGCCGCAAAGCTTCATGCAAAACAGCCGCTGCTTGAATGTCATTACTGGCAATTACCCCGTCTGTCTCAGGATATAAGACAAACAGCTCCTTTGCCAGTGCCTGTGCATCCTTAAAAGAAAAGGACGCCGTCTCGATGATCTGAAAATCAACACCCGCCTGCTGTAATACCTCTAAAGCGCCGTGAAAGCGGTCTTGGGCAGTCGGCAGGTGAGCAGGGCCCTTCAGGAGCGTAATGTGTTTGCTTTTTCCATGAACAATTGCTTCCGCTGCTAATTTTCCTCCGGTATGTCCGTCACTGGATACAGAAGGAGCGCCTTCAGGCGTTCTGTCCAGGAAAACGACTGGCTGATCAATGCCGCTGTATTCCTCAAGATGCGGATAATTTGTTGCAGCAATAATACCTGCGACATGATTTTGTTTAAAGGTTTGAAGGTATTCAAGTTCTTTATTTAATTCCTCGTCACTGTTGCCGAAAATAAGCCGATAGCCTTCCCGGTTCAATTCATCCTCCACGCCGCGGGCAAGCTGGGGGAAGAAAGGGTTTGTAATGTCCGGAAGCAAAAGCCCGATCAGCCTGGATTCTCTTTTATAAAGAGACCTGGCGACTTCGTTCGGATAATAGTTCAGCTTCTCCATGGCGGCCATCACACGTGTTCTCGTTTCTTCATGGACATAGCCGTTGTCATTCAGGACGCGGGAGACCGTTGCAACTGAGACGCCCGCGGCTCCCGCGACATCTTTAATTGTAGCCAACACAGCTCCTCCTCATTTGTGTAACCGTTTACATAGATAGATTATCATGAACATTCCTTTATTGGCAATAAGAAAAAAATAAAACATGGCGATATAGCAAACCGAACTGTAAATGGTGTATAAATATGAGAATTTAAAGATATTCACGCTTTTTTTGACAAAGTCTTCACAAATCTGGATGAACATTTCATGAACGAATATTAAGTTTTATTAAAATTGTTTCAAAGTCATGCGTTTAGACCTGTAAATAGGGTGAAACAGATTAGACTATCCGCCCAGAAAATGTTTAATTATGTTAGAGAACCTGGACCTGTTTGTTTGCCGTTTTTATTGCAGGGGCCATTAGTCAATTTGGAATGGGCCTAATATTGTCTATTCCGTGCAGAAAGGATGACATTATGACCTTATCCTTAAGAAACAGGCAGAAATAATTTTATGTTCATAAGAACCGGAAACACGCATTGTATCAGCAAAAGCCTGATATACCGGGCCTGAAAAAAGATTGATTTGAAATGCATATTAAACTGAACATTCAAGGTGTGACTAAACGTCCAGAAGGAAATCATTTGGTAAATGAAAGCGCATTCGTTTTTAGTATTAAAAAAATCGATAAGATGTAAGTCCTGTCGATTTCCAAAAATAGAGAACACTTTGTAGGTACAAAATCTCTTTCAAAAGAGAAGTTTGGCTCAGTAGATTAGGGGAGATTATGTTACATAATGCCGATTGAGAATTCATAGTGATTCTATATACTGATGAATGAATTTACAACAATATAGAAGGAGATGTCGATAAGCAATGTGGTTACTCATTATAGCCTGTGCTGTCATACTGGTCATCGGAATATTAGAAAAACGGCGACATCAGAAAAACATTGATGCCCTCCCTGTTCGAGTGAATATTAACGGCATCCGAGGAAAGTCCACTGTGACAAGGCTGACAACCGGAATATTAATAGAAGCCGGTTACAAAACTGTCGGAAAAACGACAGGAACGGATGCAAGAATGATCTATTGGGATACACCGGAGGAAAAGCCGATTAAACGGAAACCTCAGGGACCGAATATCGGCGAACAAAAAGAAGTCATGAGAGAAACGGTAGAAAGAGGAGCCAACGCCCTCGTCAGTGAATGTATGGCCGTTAATCCGGACTATCAAATTATCTTTCAGGAAGAACTTCTTCAAGCTAATATCGGTGTCATCGTAAACGTGCTGGAAGATCATATGGATGTCATGGGGCCGACGCTTGATGAAATTGCAGAAGCGTTTACCGCTACTATTCCTTATAATGGCCATCTTGTCATTACAGATAGTGAATATACCGAGTTCTTTAAACAAAAAGCCAAAGAGCGAAACACAAAAGTCATCATTGCTGATAACTCGAAAATTACTGATGAATATCTTCGTAAATTTGAATATATGGTATTCCCTGATAACGCTTCTCTCGCATTGGGTGTGGCTCAAGCACTCGGCATTGATGAAGAAACAGCGTTTAAAGGAATGCTGAATGCGCCGCCAGATCCGGGAGCAATGAGAATTCTTCCGCTGATCAGTCCGAGCGAGCCTGGGCACTTTGTTAATGGGTTTGCCGCAAACGACGCTTCTTCTACTTTGAATATATGGAAACGTGTAAAAGAAATCGGTTATCCGACCGATGATCCGATCATCATTATGAACTGCCGCGCAGACCGTGTGGATCGGACACAGCAATTCGCAAATGACGTATTGCCTTATATTGAAGCAAGTGAACTGATCTTAATCGGTGAAACAACAGAACCAATCGTCAAAGCTTATGAAGAAGGTAAAATTCCTGCAGACAAACTGCATGATCTAGAGTACAAATCAACGGAAGAAATTATGGAATTGTTAAAGAAAAGAATGCACAACCGTGTCATATATGGCGTCGGCAACATTCATGGTGCCGCAGAGCCGTTAATTGAAAAAATCCACGAATATAAGGTTAAGCAGCTCGTAAGCTAGGAGGAAATGCAGACATGTTCGGATCAGATTTATACATTGCACTAATTTTAGGTGTACTACTCAGTTTAATTTTTGCGGAAAAAACAGGGATTGTGCCGGCAGGGCTTGTTGTACCGGGTTATTTAGGACTTGTGTTTAATCAGCCGGTCTTTATTTTACTCGTATTATTAGTCAGTTTGCTCACCTATGTCATTGTGAAATTCGGTTTATCCAAGTTTATGATTTTGTATGGACGCAGAAAATTCGCTGCCATGCTGATCACAGGGATCGTCCTGAAAATTGCCTTTGATTTTCTATACCCGATTGTACCATTTGAAATCGCAGAATTTCGAGGAATCGGCATTATCGTGCCAGGTTTAATTGCCAATACCATTCAGAAACAAGGATTAACAATTACGTTCGGAAGCACGCTGCTATTAAGCGGAGCGACCTTTGCTATCATGTTTGTTTACTACTTAATTTAATGTAAGGTGTGTCAAACGATGAAAAAAGAACTGAGCTTTCATGAAAAGCTGCTGAAGCTGACAAAACAGCAAAAAAAGAAAACCAATAAGCACGTATTTATCGCGATTCCGATCGTTTTTGTCCTCATGTTTGCTTTTATGTGGGCAGGCAAAGCAGAGACGCCAAAGGTTAAAACCTATTCAGATGACGTTCTTTCAGCCTCATTTGTAGGCGATATTATGATGGGGCGCTATGTTGAGAGAGTAACGGAACAAAAAGGGGTAAGCAGTATTTTTCAATACGTTGAGCCTATCTTTAAAGCATCAGACTACGTAGCCGGAAACTTTGAAAACCCGGTAACTTATAAAAAGAACTATAAAGAAGCAGAAAAAGAAATTCATCTGCAGACAAACAAGGAATCCGTAAAAGTCCTGAAGGATATGAATTTCACGGTCCTTAACGGCGCGAATAACCATGCCATGGATTACGGCGCACAGGGCATGAAAGATACACTTGAAGAATTTTCGAACCATAACCTCGATATCGTTGGGGCTGGATACAGCTTGAGCGATGCGAAAAAGAATATCTCATATCAAGAAGTAAATGGGGTAACAATCGCAACCCTTGGATTCACGGATGTATCCGGCAAAGGTTTCGCGGCTAAAAAGAATACACCGGGCGTGCTTCCCGCAGATCCGGAAGTCTTTATCCCTATGATTTCAGAAGCGAAAAAACATGCTGATGTCGTAGTTGTACAGTCACACTGGGGACAAGAGTATGATAATGATCCGAATGACCGTCAGCGCCAATTGGCAAGAGCTATGTCTGATGCAGGTGCCGATATCATCGTCGGCCATCACCCGCACGTCCTTGAACCGATCGAAGTCTATAACGGGACCGTCATTTTCTACAGTCTGGGGAACTTTGTGTTTGACCAAGGCTGGACAAGAACCAGAGACAGTGCGCTGGTGCAGTATCATTTGAAGAAAAACGGAACGGGACACTTTGAGGTAACGCCGATTGATATCCATGAAGCGACACCTGCCCCGGTTAAAAAAGGCAGTCTGAAACAGAAAACAATTATTCGCGAACTGACGAAAGACTCTAATTTTGCATGGAAAGTAGAAGACGGAAAACTGACTTTTGATGTCGATCACAGTGACAAACTAAAATCTAAATAATGGAGTGATATAAGATGAAATTTGTCAAAGCCATCTGGCCGTTTGTTGCCGTTGCAGTCGTGTTTATGTTTATGTCAGCTTTCAAATTCAATGATCAGCTGACTGATCAGGAAAAGCAGAAAATCGATACAGAAATTCATAAAATTCAACAGCAGGAAGAAACGGCAAACGCCGCTAAATAACACACAAAAAAAAAGAGAATGTCTTACGAGACATTCTCTTTTTTTATTTGCCATTTTGAAAGCCAGCATATTCATTCTGTAAAAATATGAAAAAGTCTCTTAACATATCTAGAAAAATACCGATGTTAAAACTGCAAATAGAGGAGGAGATAATAAAAGTGAACACACTGGCAAACTGGAAGAAGTTTTTGCTTGTGGCCGTTATGATTTGTTTTTTGGTTCCTATTATGACAAAAGCGGATATTGCGGAGGCTGATGCAAAATCTGACCTGATCATCAGTGAAGCAAAGAAACTGCTTGGGTATAAGTATAGATACGGCGGTGAAACTCCGAAAGAAGGCTTCGATTCATCTGGATTGATTCAATATGTTTTCGGTCAGGCTGATATTCATCTGCCGAGATCTGTGAACGACCAGTCAAAAGTCGGAACGGCAGTAAAGCCGGCAGATCTAAAACCAGGTGATATTTTATTTTTCAAAAAAGCGGGAAGCAGCGGGACTGCACCGACACACGCCGCTCTTTACATTGGAGACGGGCAAATGATTCACAGCACTCTATCAAAAGGGGTTATCGTCACAAATTACAAAAAAAGCAGCTATTGGAGCGGCTCTTACATTGGGGCGAAACGAGTCGCTGCCGATCCGGAGACTGCTGATGTGGCTGTTGTGCAGGAGGCCGAAAAATACCTCGGCATTCCGTACGTTTTTGGCGGAAGCACACCGTCAGAGGGCTTCGATTGCTCAGGGCTTGTGCAATATGTCTTTAAACAGGCGCTTGACATCTATCTGCCGAGATCAGCAGAGCAGCAGTGGGCAGTAGGCGAGAAGGTGGCGCTTCAGAACATTAAACCCGGTGATGTCATCTATTTCAGCAATACGTATAAAACAGGAATTTCGCATGCCGGCATTTATGCAGGAGGCGGAAGGTTCATTCAGGCGAGCCGGTCTGAAAAAGTAACCATTTCTTACTTATCAGAGGATTATTGGAAATCTAAGATGACAGGCATCCGCCGGTTTAACAACCTGACAATTCCGAAAGAAAATCCGATTGTGTCGGAGGCGACGCTCTATATCGGGGAAGTTCCTTACAAAAAGGGCGGGATTTCTCCAGAAACAGGATTTGATACTTCTGGCTTTATCCAATATGTTTACCAGAAAGCGGCAGGCATTTCACTGCCCCGATACGCGACGAGCCAGTATAAAGCGGGAACAAAGGTTGATAAGGCTGACCTGAAGCCGGGAGACATTGTCTTTTTCCAATCAACAAGCTTAAACCCGGCCATCTATATCGGAAATGGCCAAGTCGTTCATGTCACATTAACAAATGGTGTAACCATTACCAATATGAATACGAGCATGTATTGGAAAGATAAATACGCGGGAAGTATTCGGGTGCAATAAAAAACAAAGACTCCAGAATCTCTGGAGTCTTTTCTTTATGCATATTGGCCGGATAGAAGCTGATCTATAAAGTGGGCCACACCATTTTCATCATTGCTTTTCGTCACGTAAGTGCTTTTTTCTTTCAGTTCATCAATCGCATTTTCCATGGCGATTCGGTGTCCTGCCACTTCGAACATGGATAAATCATTCGGACTGTCACCAATCGCATAGATATCTTGCGTCTCAATTCCGTATTTGCCGGCAAGCTCAGTCAGCGCGCGCCCTTTGCCGGAAGAGGCCGGGAGAATTTCGATAATGTGCTTTCCGGAAGAGGTTTGCGCCAGTTTTTTATGATGCTTCAGTTCTTCCTTCGCATGTCTCAGTTTTTCCATATCAAAGGAGAAGCAAAGGAGCTTGTAAATGTTTTCGCCGCCGTCGAAAATCGATTCGATATGCGGGATCGGTTTGATGCCGAACTGCTTGAACTGGGTCATGGCCCCTTTCCACAATTCATCCATGTTTTCATCTGGATTGGCGCTCCTTAAAATGTCAAGCTCTGCTTGAAGCTTAGATTCGCCGTCAAAAGGAGAAAGCAGATGGTCATCTGTATAGACCTCGAAGTAAATATTTTTTGAGAGCAGGTAATCAGCGATCGCTTTGCCGGCCTCTTGATCCATTAATGTCCGGCTGATCAGGCGGTAGCCTTTGTCATGAACCGTTCCGCCATTTGCCGCGATGATAGGGATATCCAAGCCTTCCAGCAGCGCTTTAACATCAAACGTTGCTCTTCCTGTGCAAATGGTAACGAGGATACCCGCATCAAGCGCCCGCTTGATAGCCGCTCTGTTTTCATTAGAAATGATGCTTTCCTTATTCAGCAATGTACCGTCTAAATCAATCGCTATTAATTTCATATGTAGGGGAAACCTCCTTAATAATGAAGCTGCTTCGTGTAGTATGTTCAGCTTTCATACGAAACATAAACCATATAGGACAAGGCTAAACCTTACGATCCTATTTTTCAACAATGAAATATGTAAAACGGGATGGCTGCACGCCATCCCGTTCATTATACACCTAAATCGTTTTGCAGCTCTTCTTTCACTTCCTGCAGTTTTTCCTGATTCAATCTGAAATAGTAGACGCCGCCAGGCTCATAGTCATAGCCTGTCAGCTGGATGGATTCAACCGACTTCAGTGAAGTGATAAACGGGAACAAGCCAATGGCATCTTTAAGAGATAGATTCATTTTTAAGTTTTCTCCCATTGTATCCACAATATCATCATAAGCCGGAATGGAGCTAAGTGATTTTGATTTATCGATAATGGCTTTCAGCACTTCCATTTGTCTTTGTCCGCGTAAAAGGTCACTGTCAGCTTTACGTGTTCTTACGTAAGCCAGCGCTTCCTCTCCATCGAGCGTGTGTGTGCCTTGTTGAAGGACAACTTTTCCTTTTGTATCCTTTTTGATTTGCTGGATGACTTTATCGCTTTTTACGTTGACTGTGACGCCATTCAGCTCATTTACCACGTCTTCAAACGCGGTGAAGTTGCTTTCGACTACATAATCAACGGGAATATCAAGCATTTCTTCAACTGTTTTCACACTTAGATCTACGCCGCCATAGGCGTGGGCATGCGTAAACTTATCATAGCCATGGCCTGGAATATTCACATAGGCGTCTCGCGGAATGCTCAGCATTTTGGCTGTTTTTTCTTTGCGGTTAAAGGTAATCAGTACATTCGCATCACTTCTGGCCTGGTCTACCGTCTCACCGTTTTTCTCCCTGGCATCAATCCCTAAGAGCAATACAGAGAAAGAATCCTTTCCAGGATCAAACTCTTTAATCCGTTTTACAGATTGTTCTCCGCGGGCAAGACTGACGTGAGCTTCTTTAGAAGCGTTGTTCAGTTTGACATAAGCGTATGTGCCGACAGAACCTGCGGCAATGATGAGAAAAGCCATTACACCGGCTAATAATTTCACCCATTTTCGTAGGCGTCTCTTTTTCTTCTTACGTTGTGATCGTTCTTCCATATCAATACCTCACGTTTCATTAATATTTGAAGCGTACCATTCATTTTGCCGTAGGGCAACTGCTGATAAGACAATATTCGATAAAAATTCCTATATTTATATGTTTTTGTTTTTAGAGATTTATGATGATGTGCTGAATCACCTTCTATTGGACGCCACTGGGGAAAAAAATGTTTCGGTGCAGTTGAAAAAAACGCCAGTAAATTAATGGATATTGGATGTCTGTACGTCTGCATAGGTTTACTTGCCGGAAAAATAGGCTAAAAGATTTCTAAAAAACTCCGTGGACAGTACCATTGGATCACTGATTGGAGAAAGGGAGTCATTTCTATGAAGAAGCAGTCAAATATATGGCTTTATTTTTTCGGCGCTCTTGGTGGCGCTTTATACGGCTATGATACCGGCGTCATTTCGGGAGCCATTTTATTTATGAAAAAGGATTTAGGCCTCAACGCCTTTACAGAGGGACTTGTTGTCAGCTCTTTATTAATCGGAGCAATACTCGGTTCCGGAGCGGCTGGCAAGCTGACGGACCGTTTTGGCAGGAGAAAAGCGATTATGGCTGCCGCGCTGCTGTTTTGTATAGGAGGATTGGGAGTTGCGCTTGCGCCAAATACAGGAGTGATGGTGCTCTTTAGAATCATTCTGGGACTGGCAGTCGGAACATCGACAACGATCGTGCCGCTGTATTTGTCTGAGCTGGCGCCAAAAGAGAAACGGGGTGCGCTTTCGTCCCTCAACCAGCTGATGATTACGGTCGGTATCCTGCTTTCCTATATCGTCAATTACATATTTGCCGATGCGGAAGCGTGGCGCTGGATGCTTGGATTGGCTGCCGTACCATCATTGCTCCTGCTCATTGGTATTTTGTTTATGCCTGAGAGCCCGCGCTGGCTGTTTACAAATGGTGAAGAGGGCAAAGCGAAGAAAGTTCTTCAAAGATTGCGGGGAACAAAGGATATTGATCAGGAAATCCATGATATTAAAGAAGCGGAAAAAGAGGACGAAGGCGGTCTGAAGGAGCTGTTCGATCCGTGGGTGCGCCCGGCGCTGATTGCCGGATTGGGACTGGCGTTTCTGCAGCAATTTATCGGTACGAACACAATCATTTATTATGCGCCGAAGACCTTTACAAACGTCGGGTTCGGAAACTCCGCCTCTATTTTAGGAACGGTCGGAATCGGAACAGTGAATGTTCTTATGACTCTTCTCGCCATTAAAATCATTGATAAAATCGGCAGAAAGCCGCTGCTGTTATTCGGGAATGCCGGCATGGTGATCAGCTTGATTGTCCTGGCTATGGTGAATCTCTTTTTCGATAACACCCCGGCCGCATCATGGACGACAGTCATTTGCTTAGGCGTGTTTATCGTTGTGTTTGCCGTCAGCTGGGGCCCGGTTGTCTGGGTGATGCTTCCTGAACTATTTCCGCTTCATGTGAGAGGCATCGGTACTGGAGTCTCTACCTTGATGCTGCACGCTGGAACTTTGATTGTTTCACTAACCTATCCAATTTTAATGGAAGCGATCGGCATCAGCTATTTATTCCTGATTTATGCTGCGATCGGCATTATGGCGTTTCTATTTGTCCGGTTTAAAGTAACAGAGACGAAAGGAAAAAGCCTTGAAGAAATCGAGCAGGATTTGCGCGATAAAAACGGCCAGAGTGGATCGGCAGGTAAACAGCAGACAGCGGGAACGTAAATCATATTCAAAAGGGTGCTGCCAATAGGCACACCCTTTTTGCTGCTTACCTTCCAACTGTTCCAAAATTAATGATTTTGAACGAAATATCGTATGTGAACTCTGCCTCAGTGAACGTTTCATCCCAATGCCCTTTTACTTTATCCCAGTAATCCGGGTATTGAATCCGAACGTAGTCAGATAAAAAGATAGGGTCTGCTTTATACGTATGCTGCAGCTGATCCATAATCTGCTTGATATCGTGTTTCAGCTTTTTCTCAAAAATGTTTTCCAGCTTGCGCAAATAGCTCTCGCTAAAAGAGTTTTCTCTTGGACTCTGATCTTCTGTCAGAATGCCTGTTGTTTTGACTGAAATATGAAAGACAGGCTTTCCATTCTGAATGGCAGGTTTGATTTTTGATTTGGACTTCTTAATCTCAAATGTAATCGGATGTCCTTTTTCTTCCGCCGGCATGACGCCGCCTTGGATTGTCCCCATTACCCATGTCAGCGCTTGTGTTTCATCCGCTGAAAGAAATCCGACGAGTTTATTGCTGCCGCTTTTAATAATGCCAGCCCCGTCATACTTTGCTTTTCCCTTTTGGTTTTTCACGGCTTGGATGAGAAAACTGTAGCCGTTTTGGCAATAGATAGAAGCTCTTCCGATCCGAAGCGGCATCATAATTTTTCCGTTATATCCGCTGTTATTTGTCAGATCAATCAGCTTTTCGGAAGGCATCGGCAGCTGCTGCTTTGGACTTCCTTCCGTGAAAATTTCTCCAGCTTCCCCTCTGGCTGCCATCAAATAGCTGCTTCGCCTCAGCTCATCATCCCGGATAAAATGGTTGAACACTTGATCCATATTTTGATTTTTCATTAGCTTTTCTCCCAAAAGAATCACTTTTAAATGGTCGCTATAGATAGGAGGGTCCTTGATGGATACATCACTGACCGCTTCGAGAATGGTTTTCCCGCGGGAGGTCACATTGACAAATTCCGGTTTTCCTGATGCTTGGCTGTCTTCACTTTGGGGAAGAAGGTTTTGATAGGTTAATTTATACTGATGGTCATCAGTTTCATCGATAGCAAGTCCCCTGGCGAAAGACAGTTTTTCAATATTTTTGACATCCCAGCATCCGCAGAGCAGCTGCAGCATCAGAACCATTGCTGCAAGCTTTATTATTGTTTTCATTGCAGCTGCCCCCTCCCCAGCTTCTTCTGTACCCAGCTCAAAAACCAGATGAGAAATGGTATGATAATGACACCTAAAAATGCATATCCGAGAAGTGAACCGTAATAAAACACGGCATTAAGATCGTCAGGAAGCATTGTGAAGAAAAATGTAACAGCCAGCAGTGCAGCAAGCAGCCACGGATTGTTTTTATTTTTTAGGTGAAAGACATCTGTTAATCCGATATGCGCGCCTTTAAAAGAGCCGAGCATACATGCAAATTGCTGAGCTGTCCAAGTCAACTGTAAAAACAGGTCAAATCGTTCAATAAAAATCCCTGGGATTTCTAATGCGTGGATGAGTGAAATGGTCGGCCACGTCACTGTTTTAGCTTCAGCCACACTCATACAGCCAATGACAATAAACAAAGTAATGCTGTAGAAAACAGTTGAGGTTGCAATGCCCAAAGCGACAGCTTTTTTAACCTTCTTCGGATCTTTCATAAAGGGAATGAGATAAAAAATGACTTCAAATCCTGAAAAATACAAAAGGGTTTTAGGAAATAAAGAGAAAAAACTTTGGTAACCGCCTTCAAAAACGGGTCGGATAAAATCTAACTGAAACAAACGAAAGCTAAACATCAGAAGCATCAGAAAAATAATAATAGTGATAGGAAAGATATACGCATATACCTTCGCAATGGGGTAAACACCTCCGGCCACATGATAGATGGCAACCGCCAGAAAAATAATGACGACAACCGCCATCGGCGTGTTTTTTAATAGAAAGAATGCGACAACCTCTCCCAAGACCCGGGCTTGAAAGCATACGATACCGATAAAATAAAGGGTAATAAATAAATTCAAAATGAAACCGATAAATTTTCCGGCTGCAATACTGTTGAGCTCAAAAATTGTTTTCCCGCTGTTTCGTTGAAGAAAAGGCAAAAATAGCAGAGCATAAATAATAAAAATAACGCCCTGAAGCAGGATCATAATCCATCCGCTCGGACTTTCGGTTTCAGCGGCTGAGCGGGGAAGGGTTAAGACACCGGCACCGATCATTGTACTGCTTACCATAATAAGCGTCTGCATAAATGTAAGCTTGTCCTCTGATTGCATCATAGCCATCACCTTTGTCTGTTTTTATCTTTTGTGTCTTTACGGGTAGGTCTCCTTTTTAAAAATAGGGTAGGGATGCGAATCACAGTGTCCTTTAAATCTTGTCCGGGCTGTGCCATTATGGGAATAATGTAATCTTGGCCAAAGCTTTTCAGTCGCATCAAGTGGCCGATCACAAACAGAAAGACCATGATGACGCCATACATGCCGAGCATCGCGGCACTTATCATACCCGCAATGCGAATAATCCGCAGCGGAAAGTTATAGGCGTATGAAGGAACAGTAAAGGATGCCAATGCGGTAATTGATACAACTATGACCATCAGTGCGCTGACGATTTGCGCTTGTACGGCTGCCTGTCCAATGACAACGCCTCCAATAAGCCCAATCGTCTGCCCGATCGGTTTTGGTAGTCTTAAACCGGCTTCCCTGATCAGTTCTATCGTAAATATCATAATAAAAGCTTCGACAAAAGGCGGAAAGGGAACATTCAGCCTGCTGCCCGCAATCGAAATAGCCATTCTCGTCGGCAAAAGACCGGTGTGGAAGGAAACGAGAGAAATATATAAGCCGGGCAAATAAATGGTAATCAGGATGCTTGAATAACGAAGCAAACGAATAAGAGACATTGTAATCCAGCGCTGGCTGTAATCATCCGGTGAATGAATAAATTCATCCACCGTTGCCGGTACAATCAATGCAAATGGTGTACCATCTACTAATATGGAGACCCGTCCTTCTAACAATGAGCTTTCTACACGATCAGGCCGTTCAGTGCTTAAAATCGTGGGAAAGATTGAAAAGGGTTCATCTTCAATGAGCTGTTCAAGTGTGCCTGATTCGGGCAAATCATCTGTCGTGATGGATTTCAGCCGTTTAAACACTTCTTTTATGACATAATCAGGTGCAATATCCTGAATATAAGCGACAGCTATCTTTTTTTTCGTCCTTTTGCCTATTGTCATTTCTTTTATGACGAGATTAGGGTCACTCGTCCGCTCTCGCAAAAGTGCCGTGTTTGTCCGCAGTTTTTCAATAAAGCCAATCTTCGGCCCGCGTTCCACGATTTCTGAGGAAGGCTCTTCAAGGTTGCGCGTCATTAACGTTTTCGTATCAAATGCCAGCCCCGCGCTGTAACCATCGGCCAGCAAAATGGTATGTCCGGAAAAAATGAGCTGCTGTATTTCTTTTATTGTAGAAACAACGCTGTGATGATAGCCGAAAAAGAAAGCGGATAAATCTTCAATCAAGCCTTCTTTTTGAGCTAACGATTCTTTTTGTAAAGGAGAAATGACGTATTGCGCCAGAAGCTTATTTTCTGTCAAACCGTCAATATACAGCAGGCAAGCCTTCTGTCTGCTGTCTCCGAAAGAAAACGTATAAAACATGATATCGTCGTTTTGCCCCAATTTTTTTTTCAATGTTTCTACATTGCGCTGGAGATCAGAGTCGATTTGCATAGTTTCTCTCCTTTATAAAAACATATTGACGGTTTTTATTAATTTGTATCAAAAAAGGAGAATTATTCTTCATAAGGAAAAGGCTGAAACAAACCTTCTTGTGAAAGTGATATAATAAAAAGGAAGCGTTTTCTCAAAAGGGGTCATTGATACATAATGCTTTGTACATATGTTGTCATTGAAAAGCAGACAGACATAGGGGCGTTTGTAAGGGGCACGCATCGGGAAAATAATGATCAGCCATTTAAAGGGGAGGGGTACGGATCATGACGCAATCACCGATTTTTTTCAAGCCAGTGTTTAAAGAAAGAATCTGGGGCGGCACCGCTTTACGCGATGTCTTCGGGTATGACATTCCATCAGAAACAACAGGGGAATGCTGGGCCATTTCCGCTCATCCAAAAGGACCGAGCACTGTTGCGAATGGCCCGTATAAAGGAAAGACATTGACCGAGCTTTGGGATGAGCACCGGGAATTGTTCGGAGGCGTGGAGGGAGACCGGTTCCCGTTACTGACGAAGCTGCTGGACGTAAAAGAAGATATGTCTATTAAAGTCCATCCCGATGATTATTACGCTGGAGAGAACGAACAGGGAGAACTCGGCAAGACGGAGTGCTGGTATATTATTGACTGCAAAGAAAACGCAGAAATCATTTACGGACATACGGCGCGTTCAAAAACTGAGCTTGTCACAATGATTAACAGCGGTGACTGGGAAGGCTTGCTGCGAAGAATCAAGATTAAGCCGGGTGATTTCTATTATGTGCCGAGCGGTACGATACATGCTTTATGCAAAGGGACGCTTGTGTTAGAGACCCAGCAAAATTCAGATGCCACATATCGGGTCTACGACTATGACCGTCTCGAAACAAGCGGCAAGCCAAGGGAGCTTCATTTTGCAAAAGCCATTAACGCGGCGACCGTTCCCCATGTGGACGGATATATAGACGAATCAACCGAATCACGAAAAGGAATAACAATTAAAACGTTTGTCCAAGGGGAATACTTTTCCGTCTATAAATGGGACATTAATGGAGAGGCTGAGCTTTCGCAGGATGAGAGCTTCTTGATATGCAGTGTAATAGAAGGAAGCGGTTCGCTTACGTATGGAAAAGAAACATGCCCGCTTAAAAAGGGCGATCACTTTATTTTGCCTTACAATATGTCCGACTTCACAATTAAAGGCACATGCACACTGATTGTGTCACACATGTAAACTTAATCTCACTTAGAGATTAAGTTTTTTATTTTTTCAAAAATGGAATGGATTGACCTATAAATAGAGCATACGCGTGCCGATAAATAAACTAGTTTTATATACTCATTGAATAAGAAAGAGGAGAAGGAATGAAAAAGAGATTAATCGCACCGATGCTTCTGTCCGCCGCGTCCCTTGCCTTTTTTACCATAACCGGCTCTGCACAGGCTGCAGCGTATACGGACTACTCGATTTATAAGGTGGAGCCGGCAAAAACATTCAGTACAGAAAGCCAAGCCTCTCAGGCCGCCGCCAAATTGGAAAAAGACACAGGCTGGGATGCCTCCTATCAGGCTTCAGGAACAACAGCAACCTACCAAATTACCGCTACAGGCATACATAGCGAAGCACAAGCTAAAACCGTGCTGAGCGGACTGACAAAACAGACAGCCATTACAGGCACATCCAGTCCAGTCGGCAGCAAACAGCCGTATATGACCATCACGTCCGGCGCAATACCAAGTGAAAAACAGGCCAACACCCTGCTGGCCAAGCTTAAGCAGGAAACAGGGGTATCCGGCGCTGTGAAGATGTCCGGCACAGCCCAGTTTTACATGAACGTGGTTACCTCGGAAATAGCAGATGAGATGAAGGTAAAGGAGCTTATCCAAGGCCTGACAAAGAAAACGGGGATAAAAAGCACGTACCAGCCCGTTACTCATGAAGTGTCTGTAACAAGCATTCAATCAGGTGCTATTATCGGAGACAGCAAGGCTGCCCAAGTCAAAAACACATTCCAAAAAGAATCAGGACTGAAGGCATCATTAAAAGAAACAGCGAAAGGCCAGGCCTATTACACGTTTACAACAGCCTCTATATCAGGTGAAGCAAACGCCAAGACTTTGTTACAGCAGCTGAAACAAAGCACCGGAATTACGGGAAGCTACAAGTCAATCAATCAAAAAACTACAGCAGACGTATACAATGTCCAATCGGCTTATTTCAAAGGGCTGAATACAGTGAAGGATGCCATCAGCCAAATCAAGAAAAACACTGGGGTGTCCGGATATTATCAAAAGGTCGGCAAAAGCACATCATATACGGTAAACATGAAGAATTTGACAAAACAGCAGCTTCAAAAGGTCGACGCATTTTTCAAAAAGAAAAAATGGCATTACACGTCATCTGCCGTGAAAAAAACGGCAACATCATCTGCCTATCAAATTACGACTGCACAGATTTTAGGTGAGCAGCAGGCCAACAAAGCTGCAAATTTCTTCACACAGAAGAAAGTAAAGGCAACGAAAAAAGCGACTGGAAAAAAAGCCGAAAACCAATATCAGCTCATTTCTGAAGAAACAACAGACCAAGCAAAAGTTACAAAAGGTTTGAACGTTTTAAAGAAGTATAAGCTAAGTGCTGCAGCAAAAACAGTAAAAAAACAAACTGCCAACACGTTTAAAATTACAACTGAATCTCTGCTGGATGCGGCAAAAGTCAATGAAGCCATCACGTTCTTTAAATCAAATCAGATTTCAGCCGCAAGCAAAAAAACGGGTCAGACAGCAGGAAGTAAATATCAAATCATCACTGAGGCGATCATCAGCCAAGAGGACATCGATCGTGTACTTGCTTTCTTCAAAAAAAATAACGCCTCTGGCACAGCCGCGAAAACAGGCGCGACAGCATATACACAATACAAAATCCTGACATCTCAGCTCAGCAGCAAAACAGCATTGAACAATGGACTGAACTATTTTAAAGCTCAGCAGTTAAGCGCGAACTACACGACCAAAAGCAACACGCTTTATAAAATTAGCCTTAACGAGCAATTCACAGGCAATAGCGCAGCTTCAGCGGCATCAGCGAAGCTGAAAAAATTATATGGATGGACATCATCCATTGTAAAAATAAAAAACGGTCCGCAAATCATGAAAACGAATTATAATCTCTCGCTTCGTGATATGGTTCAAAAACAAATGAAAGTCAGCCCGCAAACCGACGGTGCAGCTTACGTATCCCTCGCGTATATCAATACAGCAACCTCTACGGTTACAGCTGATGTACTCAACATCCGGTCAACGCCGGCAGTCAGTCCGACGAACGTCATCGGCCAATTAATAAAAGGCGATAAAGTGAAAATCATCGGCCAGACAAACGGCTGGGCCAAAATCAATATGGGGTGGAGAAACGCTAGCAGCGATGAAGTAGGACAATACGTTGACCCGAATAACTTTTCCAAGGACAGCAAATACTACTTCCAATTTCTTAAGCTGTCACAGACAGCCGGCCTCAGCGTTGCCGAGGTCAATCAGAAAGTGCTTACGGGCAAAGGCATTCTGACAGGAAAAGCAAAGGCATTTATCGATGCTGCAACTAAGTACAGCATCAACGAGCTATATTTAATCTCACACGCTCTCCTTGAAACAGGAAACGGAACATCCGATTTGGCCAATGGTTTAACCTATAACGGAAGAACCGTTTATAACATGTACGGAATCGGCGCATACGATAGCAACCCGAACTACTACGGCGCCAAATACGCATACGAGCAAGGCTGGTTCACACCAGAAGCCGCCATTATCGGGGGCGCCAAGTTCATAGGCTCATCCTACATTCATAACACAGCCTACAATCAAGACACGCTATACAAGATGAGATGGTCAGCTACAGCTGCACACCAATATGCAACAGATATCGGCTGGGCGTACAAACAAGTAAACCGCATGTACAGCCTGTATTCATTACTGGATGGATACACACTGTATTATGATGTTCCGGAGTATCAATAATAGCAACTGAAAAACTTATGATTCGTTATGCAATCTCTCTTTGTTATTTTTTTTACTTTTTAAAAAATAGGCTGAAGCTCTGTTTGCTTCAGCCTATTTTTAATTTCATACTTCAATCTTGTCAGCAACAAACATAAATACGCTCATTCTTGAACCATTTGGAATGGCAGCATCATCAGGTCTGATTTTTGTGTTTCCTTTGATAAAACCTATCTCAAGAACATTTGATTTTTCACCGCCGGCAAAATACCAAGACCCCATGCGGATATCCTTCTGTTTTAAACGAAAATCTCCCTCTATTGCTTGATGAAGTAAACTGATATAGCGTTCATTTAAATTAACTTGGAGGTTTCCCCCTGTATTGATAGTAATATTTTGGACTAAATTTGATGTGTATGATGGTAAATAACCTGAAGCTGGAACCACCCATTTTTTATTTTGGGCATTATATTCTAATATGAATGTTTGAATAAAAGGTTGGAATCTCTCTGGTGATTTCTCTTGATGACCGACCGTTTTTAATAAAGGAGTCCGAATGATAGGTACGTGATTCATAAAATTTTCATAAGAGTGGTAGGCATAAATTCTACTTATTCTACTGCCTTCTTTACCGCTGGTGATTCCTACCATCAGAGATTTTGCTCCAGTTTCGGGATTAGTGTACATGCAAATCCCTTCAGGTTCACGGAAATTATTTTCATATCGATAAGAAAGGTCACTGCCAACAGTAATTTCTTTCTGTAACAAAATCTTACCGGAAGTATCGAACACAGTAATGAGGTTGGGATACGTTTTGCTGTTAGTATCTCCTGTATACCAATATAAATAGCCGTCATCTAAAAAGAACCCTTGTAAGTAATGAAGTTCTTCAGGAATGTTTATCGTATATAGAGGGTTATTTTTATTTGCAATTGCATCATCCAGGTTAAAGACTGTAACCCATTGTTTATTTTTCACTGTATCATATTGTCTGAGTGCCAGCTGTCTATTCTTCATATCAAGTGAAGGTGTAACCCTATGATTTAAAGGGAGATTAGAGAAGCGCTGAAGTTCCTTGGAATTTTCGTCTAAAGTAGCACCAGCTTTATATGGAAAACAAACTAAATCACTTTTATCTGTTTCATTCGGTCTATCGTATAGTGACCAGATATAAATGGTGCCGTTTCGGTTTTCAATCCCGATATTTGTGCCGTGTCCTCCATGTTTCAATAGCATGCTGTCTAATTGCAATCCCTCAAAAGAAAGACGGGTTATCCGAAAGCTTTGAGGGCTACCGCCTCCCATCCCGGTTGCCACTTGTGTCGTATAAATTTGATGATTTTTTTCGTCGAAATTAAATGATTGAAGGACCGTTTTGTCAGCAACACGAAGTTCAGTAAATAATTTTGGAGTTATTTTTGTGAAATTAAACAGTTCTTTTTGGGCCATATGTTCATCACCTCTATCAATTTTTGCTGCCACCAGAAGCAACTATTTATATTAAAGCAAACACACGTTCGGTAGTCAAGAGAAAAAAGAACACTTGTTCTATTTTTGAACAAGTGTTAAACAAATGTATTATATTTGATCTTTTATAAATTGTAATAGGTTCTTACTGGAGTTTCCTCTAGAATACATATTCCACTTTGCTGAAAAATCTTTAATTGCGGGAATATTAAAGGAAGCTCTGAGGATTTCATTCAGCAATGATTGACTGTCATAACAGGCTCTTCCCGGTATGACTGAAAGATAATTATCAATCAACCCACGTTCTTCATTATATTTCTTAAAATCATATGTGTAGAAAAGAATCGGTTTATTTAAAATAGAATATTCAAATGGAACGGAAGAGTAGTCAGTGATTAATATGTCTGCCGTTATAAGCAAATCATACAAAGAGTAATCTGAAACATTTTTAATATAATGACTAGAAGAGGTAAAGGCTATATTGTTTTGAACTGCGGGATGCAGTTTAACGTATAAAACATATTCTCCGTTTAACTGATGAATGAGTTGCTCTTCGGTTAAAGGCAATTGTATTGTGTTCATATCATAATCTCTAAAAGTCGGTGCGTAGAGAATGATTTTCTTTTTGTTTTTTTGAAAATCAGCATTCTTCTTTTTGTTATCAGTGTAATATGGATCAGTTAAAGGCACACCTGTTCTTAATAATTGATGATCCTTTACCCCAAAAGATTTCTTAAAGATATCTGCCATTTCTTCAGAGCCAACGGTTATATAATCAAAAGACATGTATACCTTTTTGAACCTTTTCAAATCAGTTTGTGTTCGTTGCAGGTTTGTTATATCCTCTAAACCAAATTTTTTTAAAGAGCCGTTTGCATGCCAGACTTGGATACACTTGGTTTGAGGCCGTTTATTTAGCACGCTTGTTAACAAGAAGTAATTATCTGTAAGAACGACTTTACTGCTAAACATGAGATAAACGGCTCTAAAAAGATGAATAGGACTTTTTTCTTTTAAAGAATATGCTTGGATCTGAGAAAATCGCTCAGCTATAGAGGATGCCTGCTGTGTATATAAAATGTTTAAAGTATATGGGTACTGTTTTCGTTCATATTCCTCCAAGATCGCTTTTGCGTTTGCTTCAAACGAGATAAGAAGTGTTACATTATTCCTTGGTTTAACCCATTGCAGAAAAAAGGCGATTGCTGATAACAAATACAGATAGCAATTCGCCAATAATGCTCTTATTTTCATTTTTATCAATCCACTTGTTTATATATTTTCGTTTATAACTGTTTTGTATGATCTTTTTCAGGTTTCGGATAAAAAGTCTTTCCGGTTTTTTCTTCCTTTAAAACAGCTAAAGCGTATTTTGGAATGCTGAGCATTCTTTTCCAGCGCCATGGATTTGTCACTAAACGATAAAGCCATTCCAAATTCAAACGAATCATCCAGGAAGGAGCCCGTTTGACATTGCCGCTAAACACATCAAAGCTTCCGCCGAGTCCTATTGAAACAGCCTGAGGGAATAAATGTCTATAGTTATGAATGAACTTTTCCTGATGAGGGTATCCTAATGCTACGAATACCATATCTGGCTTTGCATTTGCAATGTGTTTTGCTACTTTGGCTCTGTCTTGGACATATCCATCTGAATAGCCCGTGATTTGTATATTTGGATATTCAGAAGAAATTTTGGATACGACATTCTCTATAACATTTTTCTTCGCACCGTATAGAAATATACGTTTTTTCTTTTTGTTAGCAATGCCGAGCAACTCTTTAAACACGTCGAATCCTGCGATTCGGGATTGAAGTCTGCTGTTAGTCAATCGGGACATCATGACTACTCCAATGCCATCAGGCAAAATAAAGTTTGAAGAGGACAATACATTAAAGTAATCTCTATCTTTAATAGCCGCATATCCTATTTCGGGATTTACCGTAGAAATAAATGCCCCGATTTCCTGATCAATATAATGTTGTTCAAGGTGATTCATGAAGGATGTGAGGTCGCTGTTTACATAAGAAATATGATGAATAGTTTCAGTTTGCATGTCCGGATCCTCCTTCCCTTAATAAAATCTACTTATATAGTTAAATCCCAAGAGATAAAAAAACAAAATAACCTACCGTATATTTTAACATAAAACCCGAACAATGGCTTAACATTATCTTTACATTAAATTTAAATATGTTTCCATTTTTACAATTGGATGAACGGATGAACGATAATCCTTGCTACCAAAGGAGTTTTAGTTTGTTTACATATTTTGGATTGTTTTTCTCCGCATGAGCACTTAACCTTTTGTGGGCTGTATGCTATAATTAGTGATCAGTGAAGACATACGAGAAATATGTCGATATAAGGAATGTAAACAAAATAGTTGCACAGGGTATTTAGAATTCAATCGCTAACGACGGTAGTGTTTTTAATATTGTTTTTTTAACATTAGGAAGGAGAGTTTCTCTAAATGAAGAAAGTCATCACTTACGGAACTTTTGATTTATTGCATTGGGGTCATATTAAATTGCTTGAACGTGCAAAGCAACTTGGTGATTATTTAGTTGTTGCTATTTCAACGGATGAATTTAACTTACAAAAGCAAAAAAAGGCTTATCATAGCTACGAGCACCGTAAATTAATTTTAGAAACTATTCGGTATGTTGATGAAGTGATTCCTGAAAAAAGCTGGGAACAAAAAAAGCAGGATATTATTGATCATAATATAGATGTTTTTGTTATGGGGGATGACTGGGAAGGTAAATTCGACTTCCTTAAAGATCAGTGTGAGGTTATCTACCTTCCCCGAACTGAAGGCATCTCTACAACAAAGATTAAAGAGGAAATTGCTGGTATATAATTTGGGGTCCTGATATCATTGGCTTAATATCTAAAAAAGTACTTCTTATTGAAATAAGAAGTACTTTTTGATGCTTACATTGATTTTTATACAAATGTATCCGGGAAAGATATCAATTTCAATGAGCATACATTCTAGGAGCCGAAGGGAGTAAGAAATGTCTTTACATGCGGTGAGTGAATTTAATATAAAACAAAAAATACCTGACATGAATTATTATTTTATTTCTGGTGGCCTGCCGAGTAATTATGGAGGTCTGACAAAGTCACTGTTATTGCGCTCAAAATTATTTGGAGAAGAATGTAACAGAAAAACATTTTTTTTAACGTTTCGCTTTGATCTTGAATTGGCTTCTAAAAAGCAGGATTTGTATAAAAACGGTAAGATTGATGAAAAATATACAAGCGTTATAAATCTATATGATGATTTTTTAAGTGTGAAAACAAATGGGAAAAGATCATATGAGGAAAAATTAGGGCTTGAACAGATAAAAAAGCAAGCTGGTATGGGGAAATTCGCCAAAACTGTATCGAGGCTATTTGGCAAAAGAAACAGTGAAATTTCCGTAACTTATTATGCTGACGGAAAGACAATCCGTTATGTTGATTATTGGAATGACAAAAGTCAGCTTATAAAGCGAGAAGAATATACAAAAAACGGCGGTCTAGCACTTGTTACTCATTATGATGAGCAATTAAATAAGATGTTTTTGCAGGAATATGTCAATAATAAAAATCAAGTTTATTTAGACAAGCACTATGTATGGAACAGTGAAGAGAAGGATGTTCAATTCTCACATTTCACTTGGTATTCTTTAGAGGGCGAGAAAAAAGTTAAAGACGAATTGGAATTGCGTCAATTTTGGATAGATTATTTACAAAATGAAAACGATGTACCGAAACTGTTCCTAGTTGATAGCCGGCCTCAGGATAAGCATGTTTTCAAAGTGAAGAAATCACCTTCTGCTTATTATGGAGCTATCATTCATAATAAACATTACGGCAATAATAAATACCAAATCAAAGGCCGTTACAAAGAAGTATTCAGTCAAATGTATAATCTGGATGCTATCTTTTTTATAACGGAAGAACAAATAGACGATTTCAGATTAATCTCAGGAGATCAAGAGACGTTTTTCTTTACTCCGCATACAATCGATAAGCCGCTTAATCCTAATGTATTGAATGTGCCGAGTGAAAAATACAAAGCTGTCATTATTTCAAGACTTGCATCAATGAAGAATCTAACACATGCAGTAAAAGCTTTTAGCTTAGTAGTGAAAGAAATTCCCGAAGCTAAACTAGATATATTCGGATCTGGTGAAGATTTTGAAAAAATAAAAAAAGAGATTGAAGACCATAAACTTCAGAATAACGTCTTTTTGAAAGGTTATACAAATAATCCGGACTTGGAGTTTCAGAAAGCGTGGCTTACGATATCAACCTCCCACTTTGAAGGATTCGGTCTCTCAAATATGGAGGCGCTAAGCAATGGGTGTCCTGTTGTAACGTATGATTATGATTATGGAGCAAGGAGTCTTGTAACTGACGGAGTCAATGGATATGTCATTGAGCAGTATAATATAGAAAAACTGGCTGAGGGCATCATCACTTTAATGAGAGATGAAAAAACTCATCAGGAATTCTCAGAACAAGCTTTTAAAATGGCTGAGAAATATTCAAGATCCAACTATATCGGAAATTGGGGTTATGCATTGAACCGAATGATTGAGGTTCGTGAAGAAAAAGCAATGCTCTCTAAAAAGATAGGGAAAAAAGAGCTGCCAATCAGTTCATATACTAAGGATCAGGATGAGGTTGAACTTAAACTTGACCCTTACGCTCAGGAAGACTTAGTTAAACAAATAAGCTTAGTGGGCTTGGACAGAAAGAATAAGGCTGAGATGATTAATATTCCCTTACTAAATGACAGTCATTTTAGAATTGACCTGAAAAAAGATATTAATATTGAAAAAATAGCAGCTAACAAAACTCAGGTCATTGATTTTTATATTCGTTTTATTGGAACTAATCATATAAAAATCATGCGCAGGGTTTCGAGTGAAGAAATAAAGTTTGACAGGAATCATGTGATGACGGATCTTGGTTATTGCATAGAACCCTATACAACAGTAAAAGGTAATTTCTCCTGGAAATTAACGGAGCTGAAAGAAGGTTAATACCCTTAAGGATGCAGTGCTGTTATAGTGAACCTTATATAAGGAAGCAGTAAGGTAAGAGCTTTTATACAGAGGAGCAGACAATAGTAATGAGTGAAAATACTGTGATTAAATGTATTTTGAAAAGCTTGAAAAACAGATTAGGTAAACTGGAATTGTCGATTGTTATTGATACTGAACAACAACTTTTAGAGAATCAAGAATTATTTTTAAAGTTAAAAGAGAGACGTTCAGGTACAGAAGCTGAATTTATGCTTCAAAATACTGATTTATTGGAGTACAAAGCAGATATTGATGTTCATCTTTTGCCTATGCCGCTTGAAATGGGCCAAACGTATGACTTTTATGTAGTATTTGGCGAAAAAAACGAAGATACAGAACCGCAACAGCCGCAAGAAAAGCGTCTTTCTGCTGTAGTAGATACGGTTGAGCTTGCATTTCATATTGATCAAACAACCGAACTTTTGGTTTTACCATATAAAACTGATAAAGGCAATTTTTCAGTAAAGGTAAAAAGGGAAGCCAAAATTGTAAGGTTTGACGACATAGGGATTAATTCTGAAGAAATTACCCTAAAGGGTTATGCGGGTTATCTAAGTTCTGAAAATCAATATCAAATAAAAGACATGAATCTTATCATGAAAAAGGGCGGAGAAGCGCCGGTTGAGGAAAAGTTTCCATTGCAGCTTGAAAGAAAAATGCAAGGGATTGACCAAATCAGAGAAGACGGTTTTATGCCGCAATTATATCATTTTGAAGTGAAAATCCCTTTAAAAGAAATTCCTTTCTCCATCGAAAAACGTTTTGTTTACCGTTTATTTATGGAGTATGTATGTACTGATGAAGAAAAAACGGAAATTGTGTTTAACAGCACTGCTTTGGTTTTAGGGGACCGAAAAAATAAACTAAAAGGTTTAGTGAGCGTTGTGAAATCGGAAAACGGGCCGATTCGTTATGAGATTTTCAAGAAGAAAAAGAAACAAACTGTATGCATTAGAGTCAACGACTATAGCATGAACACAAGGATTAAGTACTTTGTTAAAGGCAAAAAGAAACGGTTTGTATCAAAAATCAAAAAACTAACAAAGTTGAGAAACAGGTTCATCACTAAAACTTACAAATCACTATTTATGATGGCCAGCAAGATGCCCGTTAAACGAAAAACAATTATTTTTGAAAGTTTTAACGGAAAACAATACAGTTGTAATCCGAGAGCAATTTATGAATATATGCGGGAAAACCATCCTGAGTACAAAATGTACTGGAGTGTAAACAAACAATATTCAGCTCCATTTGATGAAAAGAAAATTCCTTATATCAACCGACTTTCGATAAAATGGCTTTTTGCTATGGCGAGGGCGGAGTACTGGATTGTTAACAGCAGGCTTCCATTATGGATTCCAAAACCTGAACACACAACATATGTACAAACATGGCATGGAACGCCGTTAAAAAGACTGGCAATGGATATGGAAGAAGTGCATATGCCTGGAACAAATACAAAGAAATATAAGAGGAATTTTATAAGGGAAGCTTCTAATTGGGACTATTTAGTTTCCCCTAATGCATATTCATCTGAAATTTTTGCCCGGGCGTTTCAGTTTAACAAAACGATGATTGAGTCTGGTTATCCAAGAAATGATTTTCTTCATAATGATAATAATGAAGAAACAATATCAGCGATTAAAAGCAGATTGGACATTCCAAGTGATAAAAAAGTAATTTTATATGCCCCTACATGGAGAGATGATCAATTCTATGCAAAAGGACGCTATAAATTTGACCTTGATTTAGATTTGCATCAGCTTAGACAAGAACTTGGAAATGAATATATCGTTATTTTAAGAATGCATTATCTTGTAGCTGAGAATTTTGATTTGGGGCCTTATGAAGGTTTTGCGTTTGATTTTTCTGCTTATGAGGATATTCGTGAATTGTATATGATTTCTGATTTGCTGATTACTGATTATTCTTCTGTATTCTTTGATTATGCAAATTTAAAACGGCCAATGCTTTTCTTTGTACCTGATATTGAAACTTATCGTGATAAGCTGAGAGGTTTCTACTTTGATTTTGAAAAGGATGCACCGGGTCCATTAGTGAAAACAACTGAAGAAACCATTGAGGCTATTAAGGAAATTGCATCACCTGATTACGAATTACCAATTTCATTCGGACCTTTCTACGATAAGTTCTGTTACTTAGAATCAGGACGTTCATCTGAAAAAGTAGTAAATACTGTATTTAGAGCAGAATAAATTCTGGCATTTTTTAAGATCTGAAAGCTGTCGAAGTCTCGGCAGCTTTTTGACACTTATTGAGAAGTGAAAAAAAATGCAGGATCTGTTACAATTATCAGCGGTGCTTTCAATTTCTTAAACAGAAAGATTTCCAAAAATCAACTAAGTCTAAGGAAGATAAAAAATGAATGATTTATTGCGAATACTGAGAGAGCAAATAACGTCATGTCCTTTAATTTTAAGATTGGCGGCTTATGAAACGAAATCTAAATATCAAATGAATTACTTGGGTGTTCTTTGGCAGTTTTTAAACCCGCTTATCCAAATGCTTGCCTACTGGTTTGTATTTGGCATGGGAATTAGAAAAGGTGGGCCTGTCGCGACCGGAGCCGGTGAAGTGCCTTTTATTGTTTGGATGCTGGCAGGGTTAATTCCCTGGTTTTTTATCAGTCCAACTATACTTGATGGTTCAAACAGTGTATTTAAGCGGATTAAGATGGTAGCTAAAATGAATTTTCCGATTAGTTCTCTGCCTTCAGTGGCCATTGTTTCTAACTTATTTAGCTATTTTATTATGATGGTGATTTATATCATTGTACTGTTAGTTAACGGAATATATCCAAGTTTGCATTGGTTACAATATATTTACTACTTTATTTGCTTGATTGCCTTTATGTTTTCTTTTAGTTTGTTTAATTCAACAATCAGCGTGCTGGTAAGGGATTATCAGTTTTTACTTCAAGCTGTAACAAGGCTTTTGTTTTTCTTGTTACCAATTTTTTGGGATATCAATTCAAAACTCGGTCAGAATCATCCAGAATTATTACCTGTTTTGAAGCTGAATCCACTATTCTACATTATTGATGGGTTCCGCAACAGCTTCTTAGACGGCCAATGGTTTTTCCAAGATATGAAGTACACGCTGTATTTCTGGCTGATGACGTTCCTTTTATTGTTAGTAGGTTCTATCCTGCATATGAAATTCAGAGACAAGTTTGTTGACTTTCTTTAATACGTAAGGAGATTGTACGATGAAACTAAAAGTTTCGTTTCGAAATGTTTCAAAGCAGTATCATTTGTATAAAAAACAATCGGACAAGATTAAAGGATTGTTTTTTCCGGCTAAGGATAATGGTTTTTTTGCTGTGCGGAATGTCTCCTTTGACGTGTATGAGGGAGAAACAATCGGCTTTGTAGGGATAAACGGGTCGGGGAAATCGACCATGTCTAACCTGCTGGCTAAAATTATTCCGCCGACCAGCGGTGAAATTGAAATGAACGGCCAGCCGTCGCTGATTGCGATTGCGGCCGGTTTAAATAATCAATTAACGGGCCGGGACAATGTCCGGCTCAAGTGTTTGATGATGGGTCTAACAAATAAAGAAATTGATGACATGTATGACAGTATCGTTGAATTTGCGGAGATTGGCGATTTTATTAATCAGCCGGTTAAAAACTATTCCAGCGGGATGAAATCGCGTCTCGGTTTCGCGATTTCCGTTCATATTGATCCGGATATTTTAATTATTGATGAAGCGCTCTCCGTAGGAGACCAAACGTTTTATCAGAAATGTGTAGACAGAATTAATGAGTTTAAAAAACAAGGAAAAACCATTTTCTTTGTCAGCCATTCCATCGGCCAGATTGAGAAAATGTGTGACCGCGTTGCTTGGATGCATTACGGCGAACTTCGGATGTTTGATGATACAAAAACCGTTGTGAAAGAGTACAAAGCATTTATTGACTGGTTTAATAAGCTCTCGAAAAAAGAAAAAGAAACATATAAAAAAGAGCAGACGGAAGAGCGCAAGAAAGAAGATCCTGAAGCCTTTGCCCGTTTCCGCAAAAAGAAGAAAAAGCCAAAATCACTGGCTAATGCTATTCAAATTGCTATTTTGTCTATTCTGACAGTCTTCATGGCGGGAACGATGTTCTTTAATGCCCCGCTTCGTACAATTGCTTCGTTTGGCGCGATTCCGCAAAATGAAGTGAAGAAGCATCATGGCGATGCAAAGGGCAAGACAGAGGAACAATTAACTGCAGTCAATAAGCAAGGCTTTATAGCAGATGAAAAAGTGACTGTTTATAAGGACCAGGATTTGAAACAGAAAGCTGACGTTACACTGCCATTCGGTACCGAGGTGACGGTAGCTGCAAAAGGCAAAAAAGCAGCGAAAATAAAGCTCGATGGGAAGTCTTATTTTGTTAAACAGAGCGCTGTTGCAATAAACGTGAAACATGCTGAATTGCAGGCTGCGGCCTTTACGCCTTATGTTCCGCAAACAGCAGCGGCTTCCTATGAATACTTCCTGAAATTCCTGGGAGACAGCAGCGGCAGCATTCAATCGAAATTGAATGGATATACTGAAGGAGATACAACTGACGGCAGAAAAACGCTGGATTTTGATTATGAAAAAATCAGCTATGTGCTGGAGAATGATAAAGCATCAGAGCTTATCTTTCACAACATTTCTCCCGTTACTCCGGCGTCACTATCTTTAAGTGACAGCGATGTATTGTATGACAGCAGCAAGAATCGTTTTCTTGTAAATACAGCTAATCTGGTTTTTGCAGTTGATAATGAAGAGCATACACTGACCTTGATGTCGAAATAAAAAAAGGCTATTGGATAAATGTCCAATAGCCTTTTTGTTTAGATTTCTTCTTTGTTTAGTAAACCTTCCATAAATGGAACGAGCTGCTCGCGAAGCTCTTTATCCTGCATCGCAAACTCAAGAGTTGTTGTGATAAAGCCGAGCTTTTCACCAACATCATAACGCTTGCCTTCAAATCGATTTCATTCAGTTTTTGGATGGCGTCTGTCAGCTGAATTTCACCGCCGGCCCAAACCTACTGCTCCTCTAAGTTCATGAAGATCTCAGGTGTATACGTAACGGCCTAAGATGGCAAGGTTAGAAGGTGCTGTGCCTTTTGGCGGTGTTTCTCAACGAAGTTTTTCACCTGGTAACGGGCGCCCGTCACTTGTCAGCGAGTCGATAATACCGTAGCAGTGTGTTTCTTCCTCAGGCACTTGCTGAACAACGATAATAGAAGAAAGTGTTTTTTCATATTCATCCATTAATTGCGCAACCCTGGTGTTTCAGCCTCAACAATATCGTCTCCAAGCAAGGACTGCGAACGGCTCATTGCCGATAAAGTTGCGCCTGCACCAGACAGCGTGTCCGAGTCCTTTAGGCTCTTTTTGGCGGATATAGTGAATGTCGGCTAGATTAGAAGCTTTTTTCACTTCAAGAAGTTCGGTTTTTCCTTTATCTAATTGATTAATGGGTTTCGTTTGCATCGTATCAACCCTTCTTTTCATCTATATGCCTATAAAAAACACGTCTCATGTGTATAAATTAATTAAAGCCTCTTAGCCTAAAAACATTTTACTTTATCGTACCGCAAAAATCTTTAGGAATTTTTAACTTTCACATTACAATTCCTTCACGTTTTGACGATGAATTAATATGAGGAGGGCGTACAAAATAAAGTAAGCTGTAAGAAAGAAAATCGTTTCACTTAAAAACGCGACAAAAGAATCGATTCTTCTGAAATAGAAAACTTGTTATAATGAATATAGATAAGACATCATAACTATAAAAAATATACATCAATACAAAAATGATACCAAAAAATGCTGTTGATTAACATTTTTAAAGAGCCTTAACTTTTATAGGAACTTATGCTATTATTGTTCATTATTAATGGTAGAAATGATAAACAATCCTGTTAAGGTTTTTGTTTTTTTCGGGTACTCTCAGTTGAAAAATGGTTGGAAGGTGAGGTTATCTAATGAAGAAAGTGATAACGTACGAAACATTTGATTTATTTCGCTAGTGACATATGAAGCTGCTGGAAAGTTTACCTTCCAAGAACACAAGGCATTTCAACTACCCAAAAAAAAGACATGGCTAGGGTTTATAGAAGCACTAACTAAAAGAGGCTTGAATTATTCAGTTGCTTCTTTTTTTCTTGTTTGCTGAGATAAGGATTTAATTGTTTGATATATAAGGAGTCTAGTATGAAATCAAAGATTTTAATGAAATATAGAAGTCTGTTGGTTAGAGTATACTCAATTATTTTTAGAATAATTGGGCTTTTTTCCAGAAACGAAAAATTACTCATCTTCGAATACTATTCAGGCAAACAATTCAGCTGTAATCCAAGAGCAATTTTCGAGTATCTTGAGGAAAATAAGAATAAGTATGAATATCGATTAATCTGGAGTATAGATAAAAGAAACAAAGATTTATTTGATGATTTACAGGAGAAAAATTTTAAAAAAATCTCTCTCAAATGGCTGTTGTATTTGGATACAGCGAAATATTGGATAACAAACAGCTGCTTGCCACTATGGGTCCCAAAACTGAGAAACACTACATATGTGCAGACTTGGTACGGAACTCCCCTAAAAAAACTTGCAAATGACATGGACGAAGTACAAATGCCCGGCACGACCGAGCAATATAAAAGAAACTTCCTTATAGAAGCCAGTAAATGGGATTATCTCATTTCCCCTAATGCTTACTCTACGGAATTTTTAGAAATGAGTTTCAGCTTAAAAAGATTTTTATTGAATCGGGCTATCCGAGAAACGATTTTTTATATAAAGAAAATAGAAATGAAGAAATGCTGAAAATAAAAGAAAGATTAGGTATAAATAAAGAAAAGAAAATTTTCTTATATGCACCTACTTGGAGAGATAACTCATTTTATGCTAAAGGTAAATATAAATTTAATATGGTTTTGGATTTAGAAAGTCTTAAAAACCAATTAAGTAATGAATATATTGCTATTTTAAGGATGCACTATCTTGTACCTAAAAACATTAACTTAACTGTATACAAGGGTTTTGCCCATGATTTTTCTGATCATTATGATATTAGAGAATTATACTTAATATCAGATATATTAATAACAGACTATTCTTCAGTATTTTTTTATTATGCCGGTTTAAAAAGGCATTATGTTCCCGATATTAAATTTTATAGAGATAAACTAAGAGTTTTTATGATGATTTTAAAAAGTGTGCTCCCGGGACTTCTTTATAAAACAACAGGAAAAGTAATTGAACCCATACACAAAACAAAAGACTTAAACAGGATGAAAGCATTACTTTATTTTACGATCAATTTTGTTATTTGGAAAAAGGTGATTGATCTAAAACAGTTGTGGAAGAACTACTCGGATAAAAAACTTATTATTTTAAAGGAGCACTTGAGATGTTGTTTTCAATTGTAATGCCTGTTTATAATTCGGGATTATATATAAGAGAGGCTATTGACAGTATTATTGATCAGACAATTAATTTTGAAAAAAACATAGAAATAATATTGGTTGAAAATAATAGCATTGATAATTCAAAAAACATATGTAAAGAATACGCAACTGCCTATCCGAATAATATTAAAATTATTTATCAAGATGAACCGAATGTCAGTATGGCAAGAAATAATGGATTAAAAGCTTGTGGAAATAGTGAATATATAGGCTTCTTAGATTCTGACGACAAATTCTCACTAAATGCTATTGCTGAGGTATTAAAGTTTTTTAAAAAGCATACCGATATTAATTTAGCAGTGCTACCCCTATTTTTCTTCGATAATAAAAATGGAGAACACTCACTTAATTATAGATTTAAAAGTGGTAAAAGCATTGTAAATATAACTGATAACTACACCGCTATTCATTATCACATAGGTGGAACATTTTTTCGAAAAAAAGCAATAGAACGTCTTGGTCTTGCTTTTAATGAAAAAATGGATTTTTGGGAAGATGTTTTATTTATTAATACGTTTTTAATTAAAGAACAAAAATATGGCCTTATCCCTGCCGCTAAATATTTCTATAGAAAAAGAAAAAATGAGGATTCTCTAGTAGACACTTCGTGGTCTAAAAAAAACAGGTATACTTTTCTACTTACAAATGGATATGGTGAGATGGTTAAAAGATCATTAGAAGAGTACAACGAAGTTATACCTTATGTTCAATGTTTAATTCTTAATCATTTAAAATTATTTATTTTTCAAAAAAACAATAACCTAGTTTATAAAATGTTAAATGATATAGAACAGAGTGAATTTTTTGAGGAATTATATCACATTTTGAAATATATAGATGAAAAGTTAATTGTAAAACAAAACATGAAAACATATTTAAAAGAGTATCTCATTTCATTTAAACGATGGGGTTATCCTGTCAATAGACTTATTCGATTAGGGAAACTTGAAAACGAAAAAATCGTTATTACTTCCTGGAAAGTCAGCAAATTTTCAATTGAGCTAATTGTAAGTTTGAGTAATGAAGAGTCTGTGATTAACGGTAAAAATAATGTTTATGTTTCTTATGGAAGAAAATTGAGAAAAGCAAAATTAATAAACCAGCAAGAACAAAAGAACATTGTTATTTGGGGAACTACCGTTAGGGATAGAAAATATTCTTCATATCAATTAAAACTTCCGATAGGAGTTACTTTTTTTAGGTTTATTGTTGAAAAAGACAACAATTTAATTGATCTTCAAAAAGTTAATGTTTTAACTAGAATATTTCAGAAGTTGATTAGAATCTAATAATCTTGGTAAAAAGAAATAATTTAAAGGAGATTGAAAAAACTTGGAACAAAAGAACTTTTTCTTTTCTATTATAATGGCAATTTACAACGTTGAAGAATTTTTAGATGAAGCAATAACAAGCATAATTGATCAGGCGCTTGATTTTGAGCATCATATACAGTTGATTTTAGTGAATGACGGAAGTGTTGATGCTTCCGGTGAAATTTGCTTAAAGTATAAAGAAAAGTATCCAGACAATATAGTTTTTATCGATAAGGAGAATGGCGGAGCGAGTAGTGCGCGTAATGAAGGTTTAAGATGTGCCAAAGGGAAGTATATTAATTTTCTAGACCCGGATGATACATTATCTCCTTCAACTCTTTTGAAAGTATATGATTTTTTCGAAAAGAACTATTCTAAAGTTGATGTAGTCTCCATTCCAATGATGATGTTTGGAAAAACAAGTGGCCCACATTTATTAAATTATAAATTTGACAGGACTAGGCTAGTTCATACATTGAAAGAACATACGGGGATTCAGTTATCAGCACCTAGTTCATTCGTAAAAAAAGAAGTAGTTAAAAATCATTTTTTTAATGAAGATATGGCCTATGCTGAAGATAGTGAATGGCTGACTAAAATTATTTTGAAACGTCAAGTTTACGGAATTGTAAAAGAAGGGCAATATAATTATCGACGAAGAGAAGATGCATCGTCCGCAACTCAAACAGGAAAAAACGACAAAAAATGGTATACGGATTACTTGAAGAATTTTTCTCGAGAATTAATTAACCATAGTATTACGACATTAGGGTACGTTCCAAAATATATTCAGTATATGATTGCCTATGACTTGCAGTGGAGAATTAATATAGAAGACAGAAGTGATGTTTTAACTGATAATGAAGTTGAAGAGTTTTTTGACTTGTTAGAAAGAATACTCGCATTTATAGATGACGATATAATTTTTGAACAAAAATCTCTCAACTTGCATAGAAAATACTTTTTAATCAAATTGAAATATCGGAATCAAAAAAATGTATTCAAAAAAATCTTTTTGAATCGTAATGTAAATTTATATTTTAAAGACAAATTAATTAATTCTATGAGATATGAAGATTTAACGATGGAGTTATTAAACATTGAAAAGGGAATTTTAACCCTTGAAGGTAATTTCGGTTCATTATTTGATGCTGCTGAATTAGAAGTGAAAGCATGTGTCAATGACAAAATGTATCATGCTGAAAAAATTGATAGAACAGTGCACAATTTATATTGCCTAAATAAGCCAGTTAAAGAGTACTTAGGCTTTAAAGTAGATATCCCTGTTGATCATCTTCAAAACAACTCAAATATTGAAATGATGATTTCATCAAATGGCAAACTAATAAAAGTGAAAATCAACTTTGGACGGTTATTCCCGCTGGATAAACATATAGTCGACTTCTATACCAAAAATGGTATAGGAATTTATTTCGATCATGAACTTAATAATTTAGTTGTCTTAAAAGATAAAAATCAAATTATGAAAGCAAAAGAAAAGCGGGCACAAAGACGTTTTAAGACTTTTAATAAAGTAGGCGCTGAGAAAGCATCAAATGTAAGAAAAATTATGGAACACCTCCATAAAATAAAGAAAAATAAAAGAATATGGCTTTTTATGGATAGGATCAACAAAGCAGATGATAATGCAGAAGCATTATTTGAATATGCAATGCAGCAGAAAGACGGTATCAAAAAATATTTTATTATCAGTAAAGATAGTCCGGATTATAATAGGCTGAAAAAAATAGGACCGGTTGTTGCATATGGTTCACCTAAACATAAGTTTTTGCATTTACTTGCTGATGAAATAATATCTTCCCATGCAGATGATTATGTAGTAAATCCATTTGTTAATATGAGAAAATATTATAAAGATTTATTTAAATTCAACTTTATTTTTCTTCAGCATGGAATTACAAAAGATGATATTTCCGGATGGCTTAATAAGTATAAGAAAAATATAAGACTATTTATAACTGCCGCTCAACCGGAGTATGAGTCAATAATTAACGGTCATTATAATTATACAAAGAGAGAAGTAATTTTAACTGGATTTCCTAGGTTCGATAAGCTTGTTAATCATAATCACAAAAAGATATTAATTATGCCAACATGGAGAAATCACTTAGTGGGAAAAATAAATCCGCAAACAGGTAAAAGAGATTATTCACCCCTCTTTAAAAACTCAGTTTATTTTAATGAGCTTAATAATCTATTAAATGATACTAAACTTATTAAAGCTGCTAGTGAAAAAGGATACGAGATAGTATTCTTCCCACATCCGAATATTGTTCAGCAGTTGAAGGATTTCAATAAAAATAGTTCAGTGAGAATAGCAGATATAAATGAAAGTTATCGAAATCATTTTAATAATAGTGCTGTTTTAGTTACAGATTACTCGTCTGTTGCATTTGACTTTGCTTACCTTAAAAAACCTGTTTTTTACTTCCAATACGAAAAAAACCATTTAGAAAAAGGTTATTTTGATTACAATTCTATGGGCTTTGGAGATGTTGTTACTGATAAAGATACATTGGTTGATAAGTTGATAAATTGTATGGAGAATAATTGTCTAATGGATACCAAATATATAAACAGGGTTAATCAATTTTATAAATACACGGATAAAGAAAACTGTAAACGTGTTTATCAACAAATTGTTAGCTTAGGAACTAATAATAAAGAGGGAATAAAGAAATGAAAAAAGTAGCTGTTTACGGTAGTTGTGTAACACGTGATAACTTTAACTCTCAATTTAATGCTGATTACAAACATTATTTCGATTGTGTATTAACACAAAACCAAACGTCCATTATTTCAACAATGAGTAAACCTAACTACATCGTACTTGAAAACGAGAACATGTCGAATCATGAATTAAACACCTTAAAGACTGATTTTGAGAATAGCTTTTTAAATGAAATTAAATCTGTTCAACCAGACATATTGATTTTGGACTTTTTTGCAGATGTTCATTTTGGATATGTGGAAATATCGGATAATCAGTACGTTACAAATAACAGATGGACACTTCCTAAAACAAATTACTACAAGCTTTCGATTCAAAATAAAAAACAAAGTTTTAATATAGATGATCATTTAGAAAATTATTATGCTCTATGGAAAAAAAAATTCAATCTTTTCTATAACTACGTAAGATTAAATTGTCCAGAAGTTAAAATAATCTTAAATAGTGCAAGAAACGTTCATCACTTTTTTGATAAAGAAGAGCAGAAAAAATTGCTTATTGATGGAGGAAACATCAAGGTAATTGATGTTGATTATTATAATAAGGTTTGGAGTAAATTTGACGCATATGTATTAGACAGCTTCAGTGACGTAGAGGCAATAGATTTATTTAAGAATAAAATTTATAATTCCTTTGAAAACCATCCATGGGGTAAATTTTATGTGCATTATACATTGGATTATTACACTGATTTTTTGGACCAGTTAAAAAAACTCAGTCTATAAGAACTTTATGCGGAGGATTGAACGTGAAAATCGAGATAATGAATATATCTGTAAATCCTAAAAATGATGGATGGATAATTTTTGGGCATACGAATAGAATCGAGGAATTTAAGGGGCTGGCTCTTAAATTAAAGACTAATAACATAGCCTTTGAACAGCCTATTCAGCTAAATTTGCCTTATTCTTATATGCATGAGGAAGGTTATTTCTTATGTGAAGTAAAATTTACTCAAATAATAAAATCGAAAAAACTTTCTTTCTCTAATGATTGGGAATTGAAAGTATTAAACCAAGATGCTCAATTACTAATTTACTGTCTCGATGGTCAACACAAACTAAAAATAAAGCTACCAGATTCTTTGTATTTTGGAGTCTTGTCTTTAGTGAATAATAAATTAGTCATTACAGTACAGCCTGACAATGCAAAATTTAGCATATATAGTATTGAAAAGGGGAATTCTACTGACGAATTCAAATTAAAATTTGAATTAAATGGAGAGAAACATAAATTATTTGAAACCAATGATTTATTATTTGTTCTTTCACGCAGACCTCATGGAACCCTTTGGCAGTTTCATGAAGAACAAATAGAACTTGGAAAGCTTTCTCAAGTTGATGACCACTTAGAGGTTGACCTTGATTTATATAATCTTCCGGCTAATATCATTGTTGACGATTCGAACATTTGGGATTTCTATATCAAATTAGACAATAATTCTGAATCTATTTTAATTTCTTGTTTAGTTGATCAAGATTTGCCAAGTTCTCTTGATAAATTAAGTGCATTAAGAAATCATCCATTTCATTATGTCAAATTAAATAAAACAGGAAGTAACACTTTATCTCTTCACACATATCGAAAAGATACAAATATTGCCCAACTAACCTCATTTGAAGAAAATGATAATCTTGTGAAACTTTATATTAAGATAAATACTCATATAAATTCACAATGTAAAGTAGTCTTTAGAAAAAGAGAGAAAAAAGGAAATGGTTTTGAATATTATTTTTCTCAAGAATACAGTCTTATAAATAACGGTGATCATTTCATTTGTGAGATAAACAAAAGAAATTTGTTAAACTTGCTAAGAAAAGATCATGCGAGTGTATGGGACGTGTTTATTTTAATTGATAGTAGTGACTATGTTTATATTAGCTGCAATGAAAATATTGAGACTGATTATTTTAATATAGCTGATGGATATAAAGTGAAGTTTTTCAAAAATGGTGGAAATAGATTATCTGTGTATATGCTCTTTGATTCAAACAAAGATGCAGATACGCTTAATATAGCTGTTTTAGGTACTTGTTTCAGCAGAAATGCATTCAATTCGTCAGCTTTTTTTAACCCTGATTACAAAAAGTTTTATCAGTGTTGTTATACCCAATTCCATTCATCAGTCATTAGTTTGATGTCTGATCCTGTTGATGTAGATTTTAATCAATTTAATGATATTAAAGAAAGTGATCGGCCATGGGTGGAAACAGATTTTAAAAAGGACTTCTTTATAAAGTTGAAAGAAGCAAAACCGGATTACATTATTATTGACCTTTATTGCGATGCGAGTAAGCCGGTCATTAGAACTCAAGAAAATAATTATGTGACTTGCAACTATTTTATAGAAGCTAGTAAGTTTTTATCAAATTGGAGTGATGCACATATTATAAATCATCATGAAAACCATAAGTATTTTGAACTTTGGCAAGAAAATGTTGGTGAATTTCTCGAGAAACTAAAAACCATTATTCCTGAGGATAAAATTATATTGAATAAGGGAAGATTTACTGAAACATATTATGGGTTGGATGGTAAAATAAAAACATTTGATGATATTCCAATGATAAGAAGAAATAATTATTTTTGGGATAAATTAGATAATTATTTCCTGTCTATTGCTCCTTCAGCAAAAGTTATAGATTTGACTGATACAAAGTTTATAGGGGATGAAAGATATCCTTATGGTTTATCTTATTCTCATTATGAGTCAGATTATTATAAAGAATTTTTGAACAGATTATTAAAAATTACATCGGAAGATCAAATAAAAAATTAATTACATGAATAGTTCTAAAATAAGGTTGTTATTGTTTTATCTTTTTTAGAACTATTCTTTTTATATTGACTGAATCTTGGATTTTTCTAAGTTGACTAGTGGCTATGCCGACTATTACATGAAAAATGATTGAATATCTGTTACAATATTCACCGGTGTTTTCAAATTTCTTTAACCGAAAGATAAATTATCATGGTGTGTTATGGCAGTTTTTAAATCCTCTTATTCTAACTGGCGTACTGGTTTGTATTTGGAATACGCAACAGCAAGCCGGTCATAACAGGTATCGGAGAAGTGCCTTTTATTGTTTGGATGCTGGCTGGTTTGATTCCATGGTTTTTTATTAGTCCGACGATTCTTGATGGATCAAATAGTGTGTTTAATCGGATCAATATGGTTGCGAAAATGAATTTTCCGATCAGTTCGCTGCCTTCTGTCGTGATTGCTTCAAATTTATTTAGTTATTTTGTAATGATGGGTGTTTATGTCATTGTCCTTTTAACAAGCGGTATTTACCCTAACTTGCATTGGATACAATATATTTACTATTTGAGTCTGCATGATTGTATTTATGTTTTCATTTAGTCACTGTGCTAGTCAGAGATTATCAATTTCTGCTGCAGGCCGTAACCAGAATATTTTACTTATTCTTCCTATTTTTAGAATGTTGCTGATCAGGTTTTTGCAGTTGATAATGAAGAGCATACACTGACCTTGATGTCGAAACAAAAAAAGGCTATTGGATAAATGTCCAATAGCCTTTTTGTTTAGATTTCTTCTTTGTTTAATAAGTTTTCCATGAACGGAACGAGCTGTCCGCGGAGTTCTTTATCCTGCATCGCAAACTCAAGAGTGGTTGTGATAAAGCCGAGCTTTTCACCAACATCATAGCGCTTGCCTTCAAAATCGTAAGCAAACACTCTTTGAATTTCATTCAGCTTTTGAATGGCGTCTGTCAGCTGAATTTCTCCGCCTGCGCCAACCTGCTGCTCCTCTAAGTACATAAAGATCTCAGGCGTAAATACGTAACGGCCTAAGATAGCAAGGTTAGAAGGTGCTGTGCCTTTAGACGGCTTCTCAACAAAGTTTTTCACCTGGTAACGGCGGCCTTCACTTGTAAGCGGATCGATAATACCGTAGCGGTGAGTTTCTTCTTCAGGCACTTGCTGAACACCTATAATAGAAGAAAGTGTCCTTTCATACTCATCCATTAACTGGCGCAATCCTGGTTTTTCCGCCTGAACAATATCGTCTCCAAGCAGAACCGCAAAAGGTTCATCGCCGATAAAGTTACGCGCGCACCACACAGCATGTCCAAGTCCTTTAGGCTCTTTTTGGCGGATGTAGTGGATGTCAGCCAGATTGGAAGATTTTTTCACTTTTTCAAGGAGTTCAATCTTTCCTTTTTCCTCAAGGTTTCTTTCAAGCTCAGGAGAGTAATCAAAATGATCCTCGATCGCACGCTTGCTTTTACCTGTTACAATAATAATGTCCTCAATACCGGACTCAACAGCTTCTTCAATTATGTATTGAATGGTTGGCTTATCTACGATAGGAAGCATTTCTTTCGGCATTGCCTTCGTAGCCGGGAGAAAACGCGTTCCTAGTCCTGCTGCTGGAATTATCGCTTTACGTACTTTTTTCATTTAAAGGCACCTTCCTTATTAACGAAAATATTTATGGCTAAAACTATTTTCTATTTACCCTGTTCATTGTGTTTTCACACATTTTTTATGATATAGGATAAACCAATTTTAAACAAGTTTTATCCTTAAGTTCCCTAGCAATAAAGTTCACTTGACCATGAATAAGTGAATAGAAAATGATTTAAAATGAAACAAATTCATGTAGAATAAGGGGTATGATTTTATTTTTGCAGAAACCAGGTGACAATTATGAAAAAACTAAAAATCATGACCGTCTTCGGAACCAGGCCGGAAGCGATAAAGATGGCGCCGCTCGTGCTTGAATTAAAAAAATACCCTGAAATAGAGTCCTATGTAACGGTGACTGCCCAGCACAGACAAATGCTGGATCAGGTGCTTGAAGCGTTTCGGATTAAGCCTGATTTCGATTTGAACATTATGAAGGAGCGGCAGACGCTGGCAGAAATTACGTCAAATGCACTTGTGAAATTGGACGAGCTGTTTAAAGACATCGAGCCTGATATTGTGCTTGTCCACGGTGATACGACGACGACATTTGCCGGAAGCCTTGCCGCGTTTTATCATCAAATTGCTGTCGGGCATGTGGAGGCCGGTCTTCGCACAGGCAATAAATATTCTCCGTTTCCGGAAGAGCTCAACCGACAAATGACCGGTGCTATTGCTGATTTGCATTTTGCACCGACAGGACAGGCAAGAGACAACTTGTTAAAAGAAAACAAAAAGGCCGATTCTATTTTTGTAACGGGCAATACAGCGATTGACGCGCTTCGCACAACAGTTAGGGAAGGTTATTCACACCCTGTCCTTGACCAGGTTGGTGAGGATAAGATGATTTTGCTGACCGCTCATCGCCGTGAAAACTTAGGTGAGCCGATGGAAAACATGTTTAAGGCCATCCGCAGAATTGTAGAGGAATATAATGATGTACAGGTTGTTTACCCTGTGCACCTTAACCCTGTTGTCCGGGAAGCGGCTCAAAAGCATTTTGGCGACTCTGACAGAGTGCATCTGATTGAGCCTTTAGAAGTGATTGACTTCCATAACTTTGCGGCAAAATCCCATTTCATTTTGACTGATTCCGGCGGAGTGCAGGAAGAAGCGCCATCGCTCGGGAAACCGGTTCTTGTGCTTCGTGATACGACGGAGCGCCCTGAAGGAGTGGAAGCAGGGACGCTTAAACTTGCAGGGACAAATGAGGAGAACATTTATCAGCTTGCAAAAGAGCTCTTAACTGACGCCGATGAGTATCAGAAAATGTCCTATGCTTCAAATCCGTATGGTGATGGACAGGCTTCCCGCCGGATTGTAGAGGAATTGCTGTTTCACTACGAATATCGGAATGAACATCCGGACTCTTTTACGGGTAAATAAAAAAGAAGCTTTGCACATAGGTGCGAAGCTTCTTTTTGTTTTAGCTTTCTAAGCTTTCTTTCAGTTCATTTGTGATGTCAGCTAGCTCGCTCTCATCTGCTTTATAGTAATAGACGTCATTGATTCTTGTGCCTTCGCCTTTCAGTTCGTGCTGCTTGATATGTTTTCGGGCGCCTTTGTAATCGGACTGGATATCCCACATATTATCAAACGTCAAATTGGTTTTCACATTATTTTCAACGACCCTAAACATATCTCCAAACTTTGTAACGGAAGAAATATTTGCCCCTTTGTTAATGATTCCTTCGATCACTTGGCGCTGACGGTCCTGACGTCCGAAATCTCCTCTTGGATCTTCTTTTCTCATTCGTGTATACGCTAATGCTTCTTTTCCGTTCAGTGTGATTTCTCCTTTGCCGAATGAATAACCGTCATAGCTGAACGCAAATGTGCTGTTAACTGTGATGCCGCCGAGTGTATCAACCACGTCTCTAAAGCTTTCCATGTTGACTTTTACAAAATAATCGACCGGAACATCGAGGAAGTTTTCAACCGTGTCAACTGTCATTTGTGTACCGCCATATGCGTAAGAATGGTTGATTTTATCCATCGTGCCTTTTCCGATAATTTTTGTATACGTATCACGGGGAATACTGACCATATCTGTGGTGTTCGTTTTTGGGTTAACGGTCATATAAATGAGTGTATCGGCGCGTCCTTTATCGCCGGAACGTTCATCCACCCCCATAATTAAAACAGAAAACGGGTCTTTTTTATTGATATTAACCTCTGTATCCCTCTTTTTGGATTTATCAATACTTTCATGAATACTTGCCACAGTTGAAGCGGCTTTATGCCATAAGTAGTATGCATAACCGCCTGTCCCTAACACAAGGATTCCAATAATGGTTAATATCGTCAGTAATAAAGTTTTTTTCTTTTTTCTGCGTTTACTTCTCATTCTTTGCACCCCATCTGTTCAGTTAATTTGATTATGATTGAAATTTCCAGTAAATACAACTCTTTTTAATAGAAGAAACAAAATCCTATAATAGTCGATTTTTATAAAAAAAAGTTTCACTGTATCTTAATTTTTCTTTAAAATATTAAATGACTGACGATAAAACATAATGAGGTGAGAAAAATGAAAAAATTGATTGGTTTAATGTTCTTTATACTGCTCCTTGCAGGTTGCGGGGCTGATAATCAAAAGAGCCAAGGTGAAGATGTGTCAACAGACAGTAATATCGAAATGAAAGAAGGCGTTTATGTAGGCTTAGCAGATACCCACACAATTGAAGTAACTGTTGATAACGAGCCAGTTGTTCTTGATATTACTGAAGAATCAACAAGTGAGCTTGAAAAATTCAATAATGGCGATAAAGTTACGGTGAAATATGAAGAAAATGGCGAGGGTCAACTTCTGTTAAAAGATATTGAACGTACCAACTAAGATATGAGGAGGAAACTGAAATCTTGAATTCTTGCAAACGCTTGATCGTATGTTCACTTGCTGCAATCTTACTATTTATTCCAACAGTAACTTTTGCAGCAGACTCAAACATTTCAGTCAAATTGTCAAACTATATCGGTAATAAATCAAGTATCAGTCTATCCCCAACAGGATTTTATAAAGTAACTGGAGATAATGTTGCTGTAACAGATCGTTTTGCAGGGGCTTCACGATACGAAACCGCGACTCTTGCATCCGGCAGTCAGTGGAAAAATCCTAATACAGTTATTTTGGTAAATCGGGATATATTTATTGATGCATTGCCTGTTATCCCATTAGCAAAAAAACTAGATGCACCAATCTTATTTACTCAGCCTGATACGTTAACGAAAACTACTGAAAAACAAATCGCTAAATTTAACCCGGACAATATTTTAGTCATTGGGGGAGCACGCAGCATTTCAAAAGATGTAGAAAGCAAGCTGAAATCGTATGGCTCAGTTAAAAGGATAAGCGGAAAAAATAGATATGTATTATCTGAGAATATCGCTAAACAGATGGGCAGCTATGATAAAGCTATCGTTGTAACCGGAAAGGTATTTCAAGATGCGTTAGCCATAGCTCCTTATGCTGCGGCACAGGGATATCCTATTTTGCTTACTGAGAAGGATAAACTTCCGGATTATGATTTGCCAAAACAAGTGATTATAATCGGCAGTTCATTTAGTGTCAGTGACAGTGTAGAAAATGAAATAAAAAAAACTTCAACTGTACAGAGGATACCTGGATCAACCAGATATGAACTCACAGCAAATATTATTAAACAATTAAAGTTGAAGGCTGATAAAGTCGTAATGACGAACGGAACAAAGTACGCAGACGTATTAGTAGGTGCTTCGCTTGCTGCGAAGAAAAACAGCCAAATTTTATTTATTAAACAAGATAGTGTTCCTGCGGCAGCTAAAAGCATAACAAAAGAAAAAGCCACATATGCATACGACTTTATTGGAAGCACCAGTTCAATTTCTGCAGAAGTCGAGAATTCACTTGCCGATGAATTTTATTTAGCCGGCGGAAGCAACTATACTCTGAAAATCAACAATGGGAAATTAAATCTCGAAAATATAAAAACATATAGTAACTCTCTGAGGATTAAACCTGAAAAGTACTCGACTTCTAACAGAATAAGTCTTAACGGAAATCAGTATCTTGGAACGGTTAATTTCTCTATTGAATCTACTAAATATATCAGACCGGTTAACGAAAATATTCCATTTGAGGATTATTTAAAAGGGGTTATTCCAAATGAAATGCCTGCCAGCTGGTCACTTGAAGCCCTAAAAGCACAGACTGTGGCTGCGAGAACCTACTCCATAACAAAAACAGGAACTACTGTACCTGATACAACAGCTTTTCAAGTTTATGGAGGATATAGTTGGAATTCAAACACCAATAAAGCGGTTGAGCAGACAAAAGGAAAAGTTCTGAAATATAACGGATCTCTTATAACAGCAACTTATTCTTCAAGCAATGGGGGTTATACAGAAGCGAGCAACGAAGTCTGGTCATCAAGTGTACCTTACTTAATTGCGAAGAAAGATTCTAATGATCCTCAAATAGGCTGGACGCTTACACTATCAAAACAACAGCTTGACACGAATTCGCTTGACTTAAATAAGCCGTCTTCTTGGTGGTCTTCAGCAACTGAAACTGATGCTGCGAGGTTATCCGGAGTTAAAAATTGGATCTTGAAAAATAAAGAAACAGGAGCAGCTTCTGTAAAAATTGCGAGTATAGAAGATTTGAGCTTTAGCGGTACAACACAGGGGCAACGTGCAAAAACAGCATCTATGAAAGTTAAGTATTTTGTTAAAAGCAGTACTGGCTCCTACAACTTAAGTAAAATTACAACCATCACTGTTCCGACAACTCAGCTAAGAACAATGATTGGTGCAACTGTTTTTAAAAGTACTTATGTGACTGTAAAAAAAGATAATTCAAAGTACACAATCAGCGGCAAAGGTTACGGTCACGGCATCGGAATGAGTCAATATGGAGCTAAGGCAAGAGCAGAAGCAGGAGATTCATATAGTTCAATTTTAAAATTTTACTATCCTGGGACAACTCTGACAAGTTATTAATTATTTTAAGGTGCTAAAGGCCATTTAAGGAGGAAAAGTAATTGCGCTCTTATATAAAAGTCCTAACAATGTGTTTTCTGGGACTCATTCTTTTTGTACCAACAGCATTGGCCGATAATTCGGTTAAAAGAGTCGGAGGAAGTAATAGGTACGGGACTGCAGTTCAAATATCAAAGCAGATGTACTCAACAGCGAGTACAGCGGTTATTGTTGGCGGAAGTTCATACGCAGATGCCATTTCAGCGGCACCTCTTGCTTATCAGAAGAATGCACCGCTGCTTTACACAAATGCTGATAAGCTCTCTTCTGAGACGAAAACAAGGCTAAAAGAAATGCGAACAAAAAATGTGATTATTGTAGGTGGTACACCAGCTGTTTCCTCTAATACTGCCAATCAGATCAAAAGCTTAGGCATCAGTATTAAACGAATTGCTGGAAGTAATCGCTATGATACAGCTGCACGGGTCGCAAGAGCAATGAACGCAACCTCAAAAGCTGTCATTTTAAATGGGTTTTTATATGCTGATGCTCCAGGGATCATCCCTTATGCAGCTAAAAATGGCTATCCTATTCTGTTTACAAACAAAACCTCTATAAATAGTGCGACAACAGCAGTGATGAAAGATAAGAGAATTACAAGTACTGTGGTTGCAGGAGGTACCGGAAGTATTAATAATACGGTGTATAACAAGTTGCCTTCTCCTACAAGAATTAGCGGTTCAAACAGGTACGAGCTTGCTGCTAATATTGTACAAAAACTAAACCTGTCAACGAGCACAGTATATGTAAGTAATGGTTTTAGCTATCCAGATTCAATCGCAGGAGCCACTCTGGCAGCAAAGAACAAGCAATCTCTTATTTTGACTAATGGTGAAAATTTATCTGGCGGCGCACGAAAAATTATCGGCAGCAAAAACATGTCAAACTTTACGATTATCGGAAATACTCCAGCTATAAGCACTAAAGTAGCTAATCAGCTAAAGAATCCTGTTGTAGGTGAAACAATTTTTATTGATCCAGGCCATGGAGATCAAGACTCGGGAGCAGTAGGAAATGGACTGCTTGAGAAAGAGGTAAACCTTGATATAGCGAAAAGGGTCAATACGAAGCTAAATGCTTCTGGTGCTCTTCCGGTAATGTCGAGATCTAATGATACGTTTTATTCTTTAGAGGAAAGAGTAAGTAAGGCAGCCTCTGCCCAAGCTGATTTGTTCATCAGTATTCATGCGAATGCCAACGATAGCTCATCTCCAAACGGCAGTGAGACCTATTATGACACAACATATCAGGCAGCAAAAAGCAAACGATTAGCAGACCAAATTCAGCCGAAACTTGCAGCTAATCTTGGGACAAGAGACCGTGGAGTCAAGCAAGCCGGATTCTATGTTATCAAATATTCTAAAATGCCAAGCGTTTTAGTTGAGACTGCTTTCATCACAAATGCAGCCGACGCAAGTAAACTGAAACAAGCAGTTTATAAAGATAAAGCCGCCCAAGCTATTCATGATGGTACAGTTTCGTATTATAGATAAAAAAAAAGAGACAAATCTAAATAACAGATTTGTCTCTTTTTTTTATCATTTAAATGATTAAAACAAGGGCTTGTACATAAAATGATAAAGAACATTAATATAATTTATCAGAAAAAACACGTAATTCACACTTCTTAACAATCCATTTACAACCAATTAACATCCGTCTGCTAAACTGACTGGCATAGGTCATCATAACATCCCAAACAAATCGTGAGGTGTGTGTCAGTGGGTGCAGAAAAAAGCATGAATGTGAGTCGCGAATTCTCAGTGCAGCAAGCATCATTTGCATTATCAGAAAAAACGGCTCGTTATTTGGCAGTAAAGCGCGTGATGGATATTTGGTTTGCGCTGATTGGATTGGTGGTTGCGCTGCCAATGATTGCGGTATTTTCAATATTGATTTGTTTGGAGACGCCGGGGCCTGCCATCTATACGCAGGAGCGTGTAGGAAAAGGCGGGAAACCTTTTAAGCTTTATAAGCTTCGTTCCATGAAAATAGATGCCGAGAAGTCTGGGGCGGTTTGGGCGCAGAAGCAGGATCCGCGGGTGACACGAATTGGAGCATTTATCAGAAGAACGCGAATTGACGAGCTTCCTCAGCTGTTTAATGTGCTGAAAGGCGATATGAGCATGATTGGACCTCGCCCGGAACGTCCAGTGTTTACGGAAAAGTTCCAGAATGAGATTCCGGGGTTTACACAGCGTCTGGCTGTCAAACCGGGATTGAGCGGCTGGGCGCAGGTGAACGGCGGTTACGACATGACGCCGAAGGAAAAGCTTATATTTGATTTATATTACATTCGCAATCTGACTTTCATGTTGGAATTAAAAATTATGTTAAAAACTTGTAAAGTAGTCTTGACAGGTGATGGTGCAAGATAAACATCTGCATTCGCCATCAAACTGAGCTTAAAAAGAAGTAGGGAATATGATGCCAAGTATTACAAAACAAATCATGAGCGGCGCAAAGTGGACAAGTGTTTCAACAATCTGTATTACAATCATTCAAATCGTTCAGTTTGCCTTGCTTGGAAATATGATGACCTTAACGGAATTTGGACTCGTCGGCATGATCACAACGGTTACAATATTCGCCCAGATTGTGCTTGATATGGGTTTTGGCGCCGCGTTAATTCAAAGAGACGACGCCACGGAGCGCCAGCTGTCAACATTGTATTGGCTGAACATTATGACCGGCATTTTGCTGTTTGTGCTTTTATATGTGTGCAGTCCCGTCATTGCGGGATTTTATCAAAGAGAAGAGCTTGTGTTTCTCATCAGGATTTTGGGGATTATGTTTTTGATAGCTCCGATCGGACAGCAGTACCAGTATATGCTGCAGAAGGAGCTGCAATTTAATACGTTAAGCAAAATAGAGATTTTTTCAAATGTATTGTCCTTCGGATATTTAGCGATAGCGGTTTTTATGACGGATGCGATTTTGGCGTACGTGGTTTCTCAGGTGCTGCTGCAGTCCAGTAAAGGGATTTTATTCTGGGCTGTATACCAAAAAAAATGGCGCCCATCCTTTGTTTTTGATCTAAGGGGAATGAAGGAGTTCTTCTCCTTTGGAGCCTTTCAGCTTTCATCCCGTCTTGTGAACAGGCTGGGAGCGAACATCGATATGATCTTAATCGGCCGGTTTATCGGTGCCGAAGCGCTGGGCATTTATAATCTTGCCTACCAGATTGTCACCATTCCGGTTTTGAAAATTAATCCGATTGTGACGCGGGTCGCGTTTCCCATTTTCGCCAAAAACAAATACGAAAACAGCGTGATCAGAGAAGGCTTTCTGAATATGACAAAAATGCTTGCGCTTGTATCGTTCCCGCTGTTAATCGGGCTCGTATCCGTATCAGACGCCTTTATCGCAGCTGTTTTCGGAGAAAAATGGCTTGCTGCTGTCCCTGTTCTGAATGTTCTTGCCATCGTCGGGATACTCAGGGTGCTGATGAATCCGAATGGTTCTGTGCTTCTTGCTAAAGGAAGAGCGGATTTGGCTTTTTATTGGGACTCCGGCGTCATGCTGCTGTATGGTTTGTCGCTGTTTGCAGCTGTTCAGACGGGCAATCTTCTGACTGTCGCTTGGGTATATGCCGTCATCAGCGTTTTCAATTTTCTAATCGGTCGCTGGCTGCTGGCATATGTCATTAAGCTCAATCTTTCAGCTTATTTTAAAGCCGTTATGAAGCCGTTTCTGATCACAGCGGGTATGGCCGTTATCGCGTTCGGCGCGAGTTTAGGAACAGAACGCTTCAGCTTGCAGGCGGAAATGAGGCTGGCAATTTCAGTGGCGGCCGGGGCGCTCTGCTATCTCTTTCTTTTGGGTAAAGCGTACCCTCAGATGAAAAGCAAACTACTAAGAAAAGGACGTTTGTCATGAAGATTTTGTGGATCACAAGCGTATATCCAAGCAGTCTGAAACCCGGCGAGGGTGTGTTTCATGAAACACAGGTGCAAGAGTTGCTGAAGCTCGGGCTGGATATCACCGTGATATGCCCAAGACCTTTTCACCCTGCGCCTGTCCGTATGCTGAAAAAGGCATACCGAAAAAAGGATGCCAGACCAGAATATGAGATACGAAAAGGAATCCCGGTTTACCGGCCTTTCTATCCCGCTGTTCCCGGCCAGCTGAAATGGGCTCAGCCACACCGGCGCATTGGGGCAGCTGTTTTAAAAACCATTAAACAGCATGATTTGAACCCTGATCTGATCCATGCGCACTTTGCTATGCCGTCGGGCGGGGCTGCGGCAGTCGTGTCAAAGACAATCGGGATTCCGTATATTTTAACTTTGCATGGCAGTGATGTGAATGTCTATCCTCACTACAGCAAAGGCGCGTTTAAAGCCTTCAAAACTGCGGTTAGTTCCGCATCCGCAGTTCTTGCAGTCAGCGAAAAGCTTCAGGAAGAAACCAAAAAACTTTCCGGCTTTGACAGTACGGTTTTACCGATCGGCATACAGCTCAGCCGTTTTCAGGAAAATGATCAGACAAAAGAAGAAATCAGAAAAAACCTCGGACTCCCGCTTGACCAGCGCCTTGCTGTCTATGTGGGCAGGCTCGTTAAGGAAAAAGGCATTTTTGAATTGTCAGAAGCCATTGAGATGATGGAGGAAGCGCCTCGAGCTGTTTTTGTGGGAGACGGCCCCGCAAAATCTTTGCTGATGCAAAAGGGACATATTGTAACAGGCCAAGTGCCGAATCACAGGGTGAGAGAGTATTTGCTCGCCGCAGATATGTTTGTGCTCCCTTCTTATAGCGAAGGAATGCCGACTGTTGTGATCGAGGCGCTGGCACTGCGGGTTCCTGTCATCTGTACAGATGTCGGTGGAGTGGCTTCATTATTCGGAAAGCACCGGCATTTGCTGATTGAACCGAAATCAGCTCAAGCCTTAGCAAACACGATCTCTTTATACGCACAAGATCAAATATGGCAGCCGGAAGTGGCAGATGAATTATATCAAATCATTCACACTCAATATGACGCCGGGAAAAATGCCAGGGCGCTGTATGATCAGTATCAGATGGTTCTGAAAACACCTGTTTAATCGTAAGTAACTGCGACCAATATAAATAGGAAGATGAATTTACAGGAGAGGGATGAGGGCTGTGAAAAAAATTGCTGTCATTGGAACAGGATATGTAGGACTCGTATCAGGCACCTGCTTTGCGGAAATCGGAAATAAAGTGATTTGCTGTGATATCAACGAATCAAAAATCAGAAGTCTGAAAAACGGAGTAATCCCAATCTATGAACCAGGGCTTGCAGATTTAGTTGAAAAAAATGTGTTAGAACAGCGCCTGTCTTTTACTAACGATATTCCGTCTGCCATTCGGGCTTCAGACATTATTTATATTGCAGTCGGAACCCCGATGTCTAAAACAGGCGAAGCTGATTTAACGTACGTCAAAGCGGCTGCGAAAACGATTGGTGAACATCTCACCGGCTACAAAATCATTGTCAATAAAAGCACAGTCCCAGTCGGCACCGGAAAACTGGTTCAATCTATCATTCAAAAAGCTTCGAAGGGAAGATGCTCCTTTGATGTTGTATCCAACCCTGAATTTCTTCGGGAGGGCTCAGCGATTCATGACACGATGAATATGGAGCGTGCCGTCATTGGGTCAACCAGTCATAAAGCCGCTTCCATCATAGAGGAACTGCATCAGCCTTTTCATGCTCCTGTTATTAAAACGAATTTAGAAAGTGCAGAGATGATTAAATATGCTGCAAATGCATTTTTGGCTACAAAGATTTCGTTTATTAACGATATCGCGAACATTTGCGAGCGAGTCGGCGCGGACGTCTCAAAAGTTGCTGATGGCGTCGGGCTCGACAGCCGGATCGGCAGAAAGTTCTTGAAAGCGGGTATTGGGTTTGGCGGTTCCTGCTTTCCTAAGGATACAACTGCACTGCTTCAAATTGCCAAAACGGCCGGCTATCCATTTAAGCTCATAGAAGCCGTCATTGAGACAAATGAAAAGCAGCGCGTTCACATTGTAGATAAGCTCTTAACTGTGATGGGAAGCATAAAAGGGAGAACCATTTCCGTGCTCGGATTGGCCTTCAAACCGAATACAAACGATGTGAGGTCCGCTCCAGCTCTCGATATCATTCCAATGCTGCAGCAGCTGGGCGCACAAGTGAAAGCATATGATCCGATTGCCATTCCGGAGGCATCAGCAGTCCTTGGCGATCAGACCGAGTATTACACTGATGTGTATGCTGCGATGGAGGGAACCGACGCGTGCCTTATTTTGACTGATTGGCCGGAAGTAAAAGAAATGGAGCTTGTAAAAGCAAAAATGCTTTTAAAACAGCCAATCATCATCGATGGCAGAAATATATTTTCACTTGAAGAAATGCAGGCTGCGGGATACATTTATCACTCCATCGGCCGTCCTGCGGTTCGGGGAACAGAACCTTCTGACCGCTACTTTCCGGCTTTGCCAATGGAAGAACTGGCTAAGGATTTGGGGAGTGTCAATTTATAAAAAGAAAAAGGGTTACTTGTTTGAAGTGCCGGCTGCTTAGGCTCGGCCGCCGGCTCCTGAAACATCAGGAAAGGGGTTAAGCATGTGAGTATCAAACGTTCAGCGGTTCATACGCTTGCGTTACTGGCTGCTGTCATATTGGGGATCGTCCTATTGCTGGGAGCCATCCGCACAGATACAGGTCTTACGCAGATGGCTGCCGTTCTCGCTGTATTGGCTATCGGCCTGTTTGCGCTGACGCTTGCAGCATCATTTACAACAAAAGAACAGCTGTTTATGGCCGTCATCTATATTTTGATTGCCTGCACTTTTTTAAATAATGCTTTTTTCGCGGTTCATCTTGGATTCTTTAGTTTGTTTCTTTATCGGCTTTTGCTCATCGCCGCCGGCTGCCTCCATCTTGTGGGGGTACTGCGGAGCCGAACACATATTGAAAGGTGGAACGGGCTGCAAGTAAAAGGAATTTTGCTCTTTTTCGCCTTTTGGTTTTTATATGGCCTTATTTCCTTGCTATGGGCCAAATCAGTTACAGACGGTCTGAAATATTTAGCCCTGCTGGCGATGGGGATATTTTTTATTTATCTTATTGTGATGTATGTGCAAAAAATGGAACGTCTGATGATTATTTATTCCATCTGGCTGGTGATGACGGTATTTCTGATGATCATTGGTTTTTACAATCATATCACGCATCATCATCTCCCGAGTTCGACTTTGTACAGCGGACCGGAATATAAGCAGCATTATCCGACCTCAGTCTTTTTTAATCAAAATGATTTTGCGACATTTTTGTCGATCAGTTTCTTTTTTTACATCGCAATGGTGAAAAACATAAAGAACGGTTACTTAAAGGGAATTGGCCTTGTGCTCTCGCTTGGTACATTGTATTTAATCTTTGCGACTGGTTCCAGAGCCAGCCTGCTGGGCGTTTTTGCGGGAATAGCCGTCTACATTTTTATTGTCTTGCCGCCTGTTCTGAAAAAAATCGCTATTTGGCTGTCGGCAGCAGGAATTGCGGTCTTTGCGGCTCTTTTTGCCAGCCGGATTTTCGCAGTGTTTTGGAAGCTGTTCCTGGCTCCTCAGACGTCTCATTCATTCCAAGAGACGCTTCCGTCCAATGTGGCCAGAGCCAATCTGTTAAAAAATGCATGGCACTTCTTCCTTGACTCATACGGATTCGGAGTGGGCGCAGGCAATGTGTCTTATTATCTTGAGCATCATGCTTTATATGATACTGACAATGTGACAGAGGTGCACAATTGGCTGGTAGAGATTCTGGCAAACTTCGGCTTGCTTATCATGCTCGGCTATCTGGCCATTTATTTATACCTGATATGGGTGCTTTACAAGTTTTATGAAAGAAAAATGGAAAATCAGTCAAGACTGATCACAGAAGGGCTCATCACAGCTATGGTCAGTTTTCTGGTATCCAGCATCAGCCCAAGCTCTGTCTCAAATTTATTTTTCCATTGGGTATTTCTGGCGCTCGTCATCGCCGCGGTGAATGTCTTAAGGCGATCCAGGCAGCAGCTTGAGCCCATATACCGGTAAACAGACTACAAAAAAGCAGGGAGACTTATATGAAGGATATAGTGATAAGATTAGCCCGGCGCATAAAGAAAAATATCATCTGGATTATATTAGTGCCGCTTATTTTAGGTGCGGCGGGATATATACTGCCGTCCCAAATCGCGGATAAAAAGAGTTACACAGCTGAGGTTACTTTAGCTGTAGGGAGCTATGATCATCCGGTTTATAACAGTACAGAAGAGATTCCGCTCCTGCTGAGGAGTGATGCTTTTTTGAAGGAGGCGCTTCCTGACGAAAAAGATGAAGATCTTGCGGAGATCAAAGAGAAGCTCACCGTGAAATCGGAGTCTAAGTCATTACTGTCTTTGAGCTATGCCGACCAGGATCAGGAAAGAACCGAATCGGTGTTAAACGCTGTTTCCTCCACCTTTCTCAAAAACGACCAAAAGCTGTTTGAGGAAAGAGAAGCCGTCATCCGCCGCAGCATAGATGCGCTGGAAGGTGAAACGGTGAGCGAGGATTCCAAGGTGGATAAAGAAAGATTTTTGTATGAGCTGAAAAACACACAGCTTAATCTGAAAGCGGCCAGTGCCGTTGATTCTGAAACCGTAAGTGAGGCATCAGGCGGAGGAATGTCCCCGAAAAAGAAAGCGGTTCTGGGTGTTCTGATCGGCATCACGATTGCCTTTATGTTCGTTGTCATTCCTGAATTTTTCAGAGAGTCCTTTTAAAATCATACGATGGAGATGTGATCATGACCAACTGGAAACCTCTCGTATCTGTCATTACACCTTCTTATAATGCGCGTGACTATATTGAAGACACGATTCATTCAGTGTTAGATCAGAGCCACCCTCATTGGGAAATGATTATCGTGGACGATTGCTCAACGGACGGCACACGCGACATTTTAAAGCAGTATGAGAAGATAGATGAAAGAATTCATGTGATCTTTCTGGAAGAGAACAGCGGAGCCGCGATAGCAAGAAATAAAGCGCTGGAACATGCCCAAGGACGCTATGTGGCATTTTTGGACAGTGATGATAAATGGAAAAAAGACAAACTGAAAAAGCAGCTTAATTTTATGATGGAGCGGTCCTGTGCGTTTTCCTTTACAGGCTACAGTTTAATGTCGCAGGACGGGGTGCCGATGGATAAATTCATTCATGCTCCCGAAAGCCTGACATATGATGATGCTCTTAAAAATACCATTATCGGCTGTCTAACGGTGATGATTGACAGGGAACAGACGGGACAGATCCAAATGCCGAATATTAGAACGAGGCAAGACTTGGCAACATGGCTGTCTCTTTTAAAAAAGGGTTTTACAGCATACGGAATGAATGAGTGTTTAGCTGAATACCGGCTTGTCAATAATTCGATTTCAAGCAACAAATGGAAGGCTGCAAAAAAAACATGGTTTGTCTACAGAGAGATCGAACGGCTCCATTTAATGAAAGCGACATGGTGTTTTGTTCAATATGCGAAAAACGCGGTGAAAAAAAGACTATAACCGCAAACAGAGAGAAAAGGTGATGAAGGTGGAAACAAAAGCAATGATTCACGTCATCGTGGCTACTGCTGAATGGGGAAAAGATCAATTGAGGTACAGACGGCATCGATTGGCTGAATTTTTAGCTGCTCAGGAAGAAACAAAGGAAGTCATCTGGGTCTGCCCGGCTCCGCGCACCCAAAGGATGGAATTGCAGCAAGTTCAATCCGGCATCCGGCAGTTTGCCGTAAAGGACTTACTGCAAAAGAAAATGTTTCGCTTCGGACGGTATACCGATGTGTTTTATAAGCATAAGCTCTCACCTTTATTAGAAGAGCTGAAATCCGCTTCAGCCAGAGGTGAACGCTGCTGCTTATGGTACACGTTTCCCGGATTCCCGCTGCTGTCTTCCCTGTATCCTTGGGATCAGGTGATTTATGATTGCAGTGACTTGTGGGCGGCGCCGATCAGCGGACGTTCCAATATGCTTTCCGAGTTCAGGCGGAAAGTCATCAAAACAGCGGAGCTGCGAATTATCGAGCGTGCCGATTCCATTACTTGTTCATCGGAGTACCTGCACAATGAAGTTGACAAAAAGCTGACAGCGGGACAAGAAAAGGTTCATACCGTTGAAAACGGTGTTGAATATGACCTGTTTTCAGAACATAAAGCGGTTCCCGATCGAAGCATCTTGCAGGGAAGAGAAGGGGCTGTACTGGGGTTTATCGGCGGGATTAAACCAAAGCTGGATTTTAAATTGATTGAAGAAGCAGCTCTGAGAAAACCTGATTGGACATTTTTATGGGTCGGCCCGGACGCCACCAATGGTGACACAGCGTTTCAAGAGCTTTTGAAGCTTTCCAATGTGATATGGACGGGGCCGGCAGATCCGAAAGAAGTTCCGCACTTTATGGAACTGATTGATGTCGGTATTATGCCTTATAAAAAGTCATCCTATAACCAAGCGGTTTTCCCGCTTAAGCTATTTGAATTTTTAGCAGCAGGAAAGCCGGTCGTCGGCTCTAACCTTCCGTCAACTTCTAAAATGCAAAAACCGTATATTTACGAATATATGGAAGGCAATGACCATAATGATTTTATAGCTGCGTGCGAGAAAGTGCTTGAAAAAGACGGAGACGAGACATACAAAGAGATGCGGCGAAACATTGCCCGCACACAAGACTGGAATGTTTTATTCAAACAAATCATGAAATATACAGGCATTCAAAAACATGCGTAGTCCTTTAATTGGGATGCGCGTTTTTTGATTATACGTGTTTCTTTTTGATGAAGCTTGTTATAATAACTAAGGAGAAGGTATAATGGAAGGAACGGTTCTCTATATAAATAAAGACTTCATATAATTCCAAAGGAGACTTCTTTATGCTTGACGAACGCATGATTCGCATTGTTGTTGCGTTTATTGTCTCGCTGCTAACGGTTTTAATCATAACCCCAATCGTAAAAAGGATTGCGATTAAAATAGGTGCAGTTGATCAGCCCGGCAATCGAAAAGTACATGATAAAATCATGCCCCGAATGGGCGGGCTGGCCATATTTATCGGGGTGGTTACAGGTGTGCTTGTATCCGGTATATACACAGAAACAAGAATGACGGCTATCACAGTCGGGGCATTTATCATTATTGTGTTGGGAATTCTTGACGATAAATATCAATTAAGCGCAAAAGTTAAATTTATCATTCAATTAGCCGTAGCTATTATGATTGTAAGCACAGGCTTAAAAATGGACTTTTTCTCAGTACCTTTTTTAGCTGAGCGATTTGAATTGGGCTGGATGGCATATCCGCTGACTGTATTATGGATTGTCGGCATCACAAACGCGATGAACCTGATTGATGGATTGGACGGCCTTGCGGCAGGTCTTTCTGTTATCGGCCTGTCCACGATTGCAGTTATGGCGCTATCTGGCGGAAAAGTACTCATTCTGTCACTTTCATTAGTTGTTATCGCAAGTACGCTCGGATTTTTGTTCTACAATTTTCATCCGGCAAAAATCTTTATGGGGGATACGGGATCACTGTTTTTAGGGTATGTCATTTCCATTCTCTCATTGTTAGGGCTGTATAAAAGCGTAACATTGTTCAGTATTGTCATTCCGATTATTATATTAGGCGTGCCGATTTTTGACACAACATTTGCAATCATAAGACGGATACTAAACAAACAGCCGATTTCAGCGCCCGATAAATCACATATTCACCATAGGCTGATGGCCTTTGGCCTTTCACATCGGATGTCGGTCATTGTCATCTATCTGATTGGATTTATTTTCAGCATCAGTGCAATCGTGCTGAAAAGCGCTACAATTTGGCTTTCCCTGTTTATTATCTTTATCTTAATTATATTTATGCAAATAATAGCAGAAGTTACGGGACTCGTGAATGAACGTTTTAAGCCATTTACAAAATTCTATAAACGTCTTGTGAAAAGAAATTAAAACACCGGTTCTATGAGCCGGTGTTTTTTCTGCGCAAAAAAGCCCGATCCGTTAAAGGACCGGGCTTTTTTTCAATATGATGAGTCAGTTGTTGAATTTGTTGTGCCGTTTGAGCTTGTGCTGCTGTCATTTGTGTAGCCGCTTCCGCTCGTAGTGCCGTCTGTTGCAGTGCTTCCGTCAGTGCTTGAACTGCCAGTGCTGTCTGATGTTGAGCCATCGGTACTGGAGCTGTCAGTGCTTGAACTGCTCGTATCAGGAACATAATCTAGATGTTCTTGAAGCGTTTTTCTGACGTTTTCCAGATTCGCAGCATCCGGTTCAAAATAATACGTGTTGTTAGGCCCTAAATACAAATCAGAACCAGTAATTGACAGCGTGTCAATTTTCTTGCTGGTAAAGCCGCTGTAAATTTGCTGTAAGGCTAAACCTTCAGTAATGCGAATATTGGTTTCTACGTTTTCACTGGCTGTTTCTGCGATTTTATCAATTTTTGCAATATTGCTTGCGCTGGACATCCGATCGATCAACGCGTTTAAAATTTGTTTCTGTCTGTCATTACGGCCGAAATCTCCGCGTTTATCCTGCTTTCTCATGCGGGCATACGCCAAGGCTTTTTCACCATTTAAATGCATCTCGCCTTTTTTGAAATAAATACGTTTGCTTTCGTCCACATCGCTTTTTTCATCAAAGTCGAAAGGTACATCTACATCAATACCGCCAACTTCATTAATAACATCTTTAAATCCGTCAAAATCGACTGTTACATATTTATCGATTGGGATTTGCAAGAAGTTTTCAACAGTTTCAACAGTCTCATCTTTTCCGCCTTTGCTGTAAGCGGAATTGATCTTTGTTTTGCTGCCGGTTGTGTCACTTGCTAATTGCACACGTGTATCGCGCGGAATGCTCAGCATTTTCATGGTTTTATTTTTTGGATCAAGGGTAACTACAATAAGAGAGTCAGATCTCCCTTTTTGTCCTTTTGTCGCGTAATCTTCGATTCCCATAAATAAAATAGAAAATGGTTTTTTCTTCATATCTACAACTTCACTGCGAAGATTTGATTTATCTCCGCGGGAAAGCGCATCGTATGAATCATCCGCAGCGTTAATGGTTTTATATAGTTTATATCCTCCGAGACCTACAACTACCAATAATGCAAGGACGAACAACAACATAATCCTTTTTAAAATTTTTCTGCGTTTGCTCTTTTTCTTTTTGCGCACACGCACTCTAACGCGTTCAGCCATTATTCAGTCTCCTTTATGTGATTGACGGCTTTTTCAAGATACGTCAACTCTCCCTCTGTAATATCACTTTTTCCATTTGTTAACTCTGTCATCCACTCAGAAAACGATTGTGTTTCTTTTTCTTCTACATATGCTTCGAATTCTACGTTTTCTGCATAATGAATTTCTTTTAATAGAAAAGGTGATTCCCTTAATTCATTTTCAATCTTGCCAAGCCAAGTATAATCTGCGGAAGTATGCATAACCCTCATAAGCTTCCGTTCTACAACACCTATATGGTTTAATCCTTCAGACACTGACTTCCCATAAGCGCGGATTAAACCGCCTGCTCCCAGCTTTATGCCGCCGAAGTAACGCGTAACGACAGCACAAGTATCCTTAAGTCCGCGTTTTTTTAGCACCTCGAGCATAGGTACTCCTGCGGTGCCGCTCGGTTCTCCGTCATCATTGGCTTTTTGGATATGATCGTTTTCGCCAATTACGTAAGCTGAGCAATTATGAGTTGCATTCCAGTGCTGTTTCTTTATTTTCTGTATAAATTCCTGTGCTTCTTGTTCGGTAGAAACACGGCTTAAATGACAGATAAAACGCGATTTTTCTATAACAATCTCGTGTTCTCCTGCTTCTTTCACAGTAAAATAGCTGTGCAGCATGCTTGCTGACCCCCTGCTAAGCATAAAAGACCGCCTATACAAATTCGTACAGTCTTTAGAATTTTTGTGCGTATTTTGTTATCATAAAGAGTAAGAAGGTACATAAAATTGTTTTTTTCTAGAATATACGCATTCTTTCATTATAATTCGACACAATTTGCAGATCAATTACATTTATAATAAAAATATATGACAACACCGTGACGGAGGGAAATTATGAATAAAACAAAGATGGATTCCAAAGTTCTGGACTCTATTTTGATGAAGATGCTGAAAACCGTTGACGGGAGCAAGGATGAGGTTTTTCAAATCGGGGAGCAGTCACGCCAGCAGTATGAACAGCTGGTCGAAGAACTGAAACAAATTAAACAGCAGGTTTATGAAGTCATCGAGCTTGGTGATAAACTTGAAGTGCAAACCCGCCATGCGCGAAACCGTTTATCCGAGGTCAGCCGCAATTTTCATAGATTCAGTGAAGAAGAAATCCGCAACGCTTATGAAAAAGCCCATAAGCTGCAAGTAGAACTGACGATGATCCAGCAGCGTGAAAAGCAATTGCGCGAACGCCGGGACGATTTGGAACGCAGACTGTTAGGCCTTCAGGAAATCATCGAACGCTCAGAATCACTAGTGAGCCAGATTACGGTCGTGCTGAACTATCTGAATCAGGATCTTCGGGAGGTTGGGCTGCTTCTTGCTGATGCGCAGGCAAAACAGGATTTTGGCTTGAGAATTATTGAAGCGCAGGAAGAAGAGAGAAAAAGAGTCTCGAGAGAAATTCATGATGGCCCTGCACAAATGCTGGCAAATGTTATGATGAGATCGGAATTAATTGAACGGATTTTCAGAGACCGAGGCGCTGAAGACGGATTCCAGGAAATCAAAAATCTCCGCCAAAATGTGCGGAATGCTCTTTACGAAGTGAGACGGATTATATATGATTTAAGACCGATGGCCCTTGATGACCTAGGCCTGATTCCAACTTTGCGGAAATATCTATATACAACCGAAGAATATAACGGTAAGGTGAAAATACATTTTCAGTGCATCGGCGATACGGAGGACAAACGACTCGCGCCTCAGTTTGAAGTTGCGCTCTTCAGACTCGCACAGGAAGCTGTATCCAATGCGTTAAAGCATTCTGGATCTGAAGAAATTACAGTCAAAGTTGAGATTACAAAGGATTTTGTGATTTTAATGATAAAAGATAACGGCAAAGGATTTGACCTGAAGGAAGCGAAAGAGAAGAAAAACAAATCATTCGGCTTGCTTGGAATGAAAGAAAGAGTAGATTTATTGGAAGGGACCATGACTATAGATTCAAAAATAGGTCTTGGGACATTTATCATGATTAAGGTTCCGTTATCTCTTTGACTATGATTTGTAAAATAGAGCCAAAAGGCATATTGACCGAATACCAGAGTATATAGAACAATAATACAAGGAGGCGTGGCTTGTGACTAAAGTAAACATTGTTATTATCGACGACCATCAGTTATTTCGTGAAGGTGTTAAGCGGATATTGGATTTTGAACCTACCTTTGAAGTGGTAGCGGAAGGAGACGACGGAGATGAAGCGGCTCGTATCGTTGAGCACTATCATCCTGATGTCGTGATCATGGATATCAATATGCCGAACGTAAATGGCGTGGAAGCTACAAAGCAGCTTGTAGAGCTGTATCCTGAATCTAAAGTAATTATTCTATCAATTCACGATGACGAGAATTATGTAACACATGCCCTGAAAACAGGTGCAAGAGGTTATCTGCTGAAAGAGATGGATGCTGATACACTAATTGAAGCGGTTAAAGTAGTTGCCGAGGGCGGTTCTTACCTTCACCCGAAGGTTACTCACAACCTCGTAAACGAATTCCGACGTCTTGCAACAAGCGGAGTTTCTGCTCATCCTCAGCATGAGGTCTATCCAGAGATTCGCAGACCATTACATATTTTAACAAGACGGGAATGTGAAGTGCTGCAAATGCTTGCAGACGGAAAAAGCAACCGCGGCATCGGTGAATCATTGTTTATCAGTGAAAAAACTGTTAAAAACCATGTCAGCAATATCTTACAAAAAATGAATGTAAACGACCGGACGCAAGCCGTGGTGGTCGCCATTAAAAATGGTTGGGTAGAAATGAGATAGCATGAAATTGGACTTGCCTTTTTGAGGCAGGTCTTTTTTTAGGCTTCTGTTTCCCTTACAATAGAGTCATAAATTGATAAGGCAGGTAACGAAGCTATGAATATTGCAGTAGTAACAGATAGTACGGCATATATTCCAAAAGAAATGCGTGAACAAAATCATATACACATGATTCCTCTCCAGGTTGTTTTTGGGGATGAAACATATCATGAAGAAACAGAAATGGACTGGAGAAGCTTTTACCAAGAAGTGAAAAAGCATACAGAGCTTCCATCCACTTCTCAGCCTGCGATCGGCGAGCTGGTTGCTTTGTATGAAGAGCTCGGCAAGTCATATGATGCGGTGATCAGTATTCATCTTTCTAGCGGAATTAGCGGAACGTTCAGCAGTGCAGCTGCAGCGAATACAATGGTCGATAATATTGAAGTATACCCGTTTGACTCAGAGATCAGCTGTCTGGCTCAAGGTTTTTATGCTCTGAAAGCAGCTGAATTGATCAGAAATGGAGCGTCATCGCCGGAAGACATTATAAAAGAACTGGAAGAAATGAAAAAAACCGTTCGGGCATATTTTATGGTGGATGATTTAACTCATCTTCAGCGAGGCGGACGATTAAGCAGTGCTCAAGCCTTTATTGGGAGTCTTCTCAAGGTAAAGCCTATTCTGCATTTTGACAATAAGGTAATTGTGCCTTTTGAGAAGATCCGCACACGCAAAAAAGCAATTTCGCGGATTTACGAGCTTTTAGATGAAGACGCGAGTAAGGGCATGCCGATGAAAGCTGCCGTTATTCACGCTAATCGAGAAGAAGAAGCATCGAGTATTATTGAAGAGCTCTCTGCAAAATATCCGCATGTTGATTTTTATAACAGCTACTTTGGTGCGGTTATAGGCACTCATCTTGGTGAAGGTGCAATAGGAATCTGCTGGTGTTTTAAATAAATGATGAAATCTCCGTTTTAGAAGCGGAGATTTTTTTATATTCTCTTTTTAGCTGTTAGACAGAATATTTTCATTCCGGCATAATATCTCGCAAGGAGGCCGTACTATGCAGACTAAGACATCAGAATCGAACAGCCCATTCTCTAAAGAACTGCAGCAGCAGCTTCAGGGCCGTCATCTGCTTAAAACAGAAATCCCATTTTCTGACGAGATCATTGATTGGCATATCGAGCATGGTTATATATCTGCCGAGGAGTCTATATCAAAAAATAAATGGGGATATAGATGCAATAGATGCGGTCAAAATGATCAACAGTATTTTTCTTCGTATCATTCATCAGGAGAAGATAAAGTATACTGCCGCTCTTGTGTCATGATGGGCAGAGTGAGTGAGGATATTTCTTTATATTCCTGGTGCAAGGAGGCAGAGGCAAACTGGAAGCCTATAAAACTGACTTGGGATGGAAAGCTTTCAAGCGGACAGCAAAAGGCCGCTGACGTCTTAATTGAAGCAATTTCGAAGCAAGAAGAGCTCCTTATTTGGGCTGTTTGCGGCGCAGGTAAAACTGAATTATTATTCCCGGGTATAGAATCGGCATTAAATCTAAGACTGCGTGTTTGTATTGCGACCCCGCGCACCGATGTTGTATTAGAGCTTGCTCCGAGACTGAAGGCTGCATTTCAGGGTGCTGATATTTCAGTTCTATACGGAGGAAGTGATGACAAAGGGCGTTTATCTCCGCTTATGATTTCCACAACCCATCAGCTTTTGCGTTATAAAGACGCATTCGACGTCATGATCGTTGATGAAGTGGATGCTTTTCCATATTCCGCTGATCAAACTCTTCAATTCGCTGTTCAAAAAGCGAGAAAGAAAAACAGCACTCTTGTTTATCTAAGCGCAACACCTCCTAAAGAATTAAAAAGAAAAACGTATAAAGGTGAGTTAAAATCCGTTCGCATACCGGCCAGATACCATCGGAAGCCATTGCCTGAACCGCGCTTTCAGTGGTGCGGAAACTGGAAAAAGAAATTAACCCGAAACAAAATCCCAAATGCGGTAAAAAGATGGATAGAACAGCATGTGAAAGAAGGAAAGCCCGTTTTTTTATTTGTTCCTTCCATTTCTGTTCTGGTAAAAGCTGCTTCCTGTTTTAAAAACATGAATTATCGAACAGCGGCTGTACATGCGGAAGATAAGCTCAGAAAAGAAAAAGTGCAGCAATTTCGAGACGGTCAGTTTGATCTGTTAATCACAACAACAATATTGGAAAGAGGTGTCACAGTTCCTATGGTCCAAACAGGCATCTTAGGGGCAGAATCGCCCATCTTTACGGAAAGCGCGCTTGTGCAAATCGCGGGAAGGACAGGACGGCATAAAGAACATGCAGACGGCGATGTCATTTATTTTCACTTCGGAAAAACAAAGAGTATGATTGAGGCAAGAAAACATATAAAAATAATGAATGAATTGGCTTTAAAAAATAAATTGATAGACTAGTTAATATTTAAAAACATGATACAGTATACTCATATAACTAATGAGGAGCTGTAAAAATGCTTGTCAATTCAAAAGAAATCATGATGGAAGAACTTCTTGACCGATATATGGATCAGCTTCATATGACCTGCACTTGCCAAGTATGCAAAAATGATGTACTTGCACTTTCTTTAAACCAAGTAAGACCAGCTTACGTCACTGATTTAAAAAAGATTGCATATACGAAAGCTGAGCTGGTAGATAAACAGAAAAACACGGCTATGCTTGTGATTTTGGCTGAAGCAGCTGCTGTGGTATCGGAGAATCCGAGTGATCAATGCGAAACGAGACAGGAGGAGGCTCTAAAAAACTGATCTGTCTATTATGTGATTCACAATTTTCTCAAGCTGTTTCATGGTGCTCACTATTCTTATTAAAACCTGACGACAGGGTCTGTCAGTTCTGCAGAAACAAATTACAGATCATCAAAGGGGCTATCTGTCCGCTTTGCGGCAGGCCTCAAACCGCTCATGAAGTGTGTGCGGATTGCGAGGCATGGAAATCAAGAATAGATGACGGCTTAAGGCTCAGTCAAAACCGTTCTGTTTACTTATATAATGACATGATGAAAGAAACGCTCGCCCGAATGAAATTCAGGGGAGATGCAGCGATAATAAGCGCTTTTAAAAATGACTTTTCCTCAGAATTCTCTGCTGTCTACCCAGATAAACGCCTTGTGCTCGTTCCCATTCCGTTAAGCGAAGAACGGAAAGCAGAACGCGGCTTTAACCAGTCACAAATGCTTGCTGAATGCTTAAACCGGCCCATCCTCAACTCTCTCATCCGCCTGAATAATGAAAAGCAGTCTAAGAAAAAGAAAACGGAGCGCCTGCTTTCAGAGCATGTTTTTGAAACAAAAAACAGCTCCGTTGAGGGTATGGATATCGTTTTAATCGACGATCTTTATACTACGGGCGCCACTTTGCACTATGCTGCCCGCTGTTTATTGGAGAAAGGCAAAGCTGGTTCTGTGTCATCTTTTACCTTAGTGAGAAGCTAAATGATTCAATTTTTGTGCCGATATAATGTCTAGAAATTACTGCAGGCATATTAATGAATAAGGAGTAAACATGATGGGTGAACTGGCGAATTGTCCGAAATGCAATGCTTTATTTTTAAAAACAAAGCTGCAAACCGTGTGTCAGGCGTGTATTAAGGAAGAAGAAAAATCATTTGAGACTGTGTATAAATTTTTAAGGAAACAGGAAAACAGGCAATCAACACTGAGCCGCATAACTGAGGAAACAGGTGTGGAGGAAGAGCTGATTTTAAAATTCATCAGGCAAAAGCGAATCCAAATTACTCATCTGCCGAATTTGGCATACCCTTGTGAAAGGTGCGGGACATCGATTAGGGAAGGCAAGTTCTGCAAGGCTTGCCAGTCCGATATAAAGGATCAAATAGATCATCTGAACCAAGAATCCGCATTGAAAACAGAACGGGAAAATAGTAAAAAAGACACATACTATGCCTATAATACCAAAAACAGCTGATTCCCTAAACTAACTGAAAACGCAGTCGATAAAAGGGTTAGATTGTTTAAAGACTGCAACGGAAAGCGAGAGGAATCCTATGAAAATCAATCAATTTGGAACACAATCCGTTAATCCATACCAAAAAAATTATGAAAAGCAAGCGGTGCAAAAAACTGCTGCACAGCCTAAAGATAAAATTGAAATTTCATCACAGGCTAAGGAACTGCAAAATGCATCCGACGCAGTCACTGGTTCACGCCAGGAAAAAATTGAGCAGCTTAAAGCGCAAATTGAAAACAGGTCATACAAAGTAGACGCAAATCATATAGCGAAAAATATGATTAATTTTTATAAAAAGCAATAAAAAAGGAGAAAGCCCATGTCAGCAAAGCCAATTATTGAACAATTGAAGCGACTTTGCGTTCTGCATGAGCATCTGCTCACGCTGTCTGAGGAAAAGACGGAAGCGCTCAAAGCCGGCAAAACAAAAGAGCTTTCTAACATTTTGACAAAGGAACAAAAGTATATTCAAGCTATCGGGCAGACAGAAGATGACCGGATCAAAGCGGCTTCCGCCTTTCTCGGATTCAGCGAAAATAACACCATTTCTGCTTGTATCGCCAAAACTTCAGGCAGTGAAAAGGAAGAGCTGGAACAACTATATGAAGCTCTTTCTAACGTTCTCGGACATCTGAAAGAAGTGAATGAGATGAATAGGCAGTTGACGAGAGACGCGCTGCAATTCATCTCTATTTCGTACGATATGCTGGTTCCTAAGGAAAATAATTTCAATTACAGCAAATCAATTAAAGCTGAGCTTCCAAAGAGCAGCCGGATGAAACTTTTTGATTCAAAAGCTTAGCAGAAAGGAATTCAGAATATGACATCTACCTTTATGGGTCTTGAAACTGCAAGGCGGGCGTTAAGCGCTCAGCAAGCAGCGTTAAGCACTACTGCAAATAATGTGGCAAATGCCAATACTGATGGTTATACAAGACAGCGAGTCTCATTAGAGGCAACGGACTATTTCCCTGCTGTATCAAAAAATGCAGAAAAAACTGCGGGACAAATGGGAACGGGTGTACAAGGCAAGTCAGTTGAAAGAATCAGAGACATCTTTCTTGACTACCAATACCGCCTCCAAAACAGCAGTTCTGGATATTATGACACGAAGGCTAAAGCCCTGTCCCAAATGGAAGGGATTATGAATGAGACTGGTGGCAGCGGATTAAACAGTGTGCTAAATTCATTTTGGAATTCTCTGCAAGAACTATCCAATAATGCAAATGAGGACAGTGCGCGTTCTGTTGTCTCTCAAAAAGGACAGGCTGTTGCTGATACGTTTAATCATATTTCTGAGTCCCTTACAAAAGTTCAATCAAATTTAAAAGCAGAACTAGATACTAGTGTACTAGATGTTAATTCACTGCTATCTCAATTAAACAGTCTCAATAAGCAAATTGCACAGGTAGAACCAGTCGGTCTGCTTCCGAATGGTTTATACGATCAACGTGATTTGCTGATTGATAAATTATCTTCAATTGTTGATGTCAAAGTGAGCTACAACAAATCAGGCGGGAATGCGCTTGCTTCTTCGGAAGGAACTGTATCGATCGAAATCCTGGATAAAAATAAACAGTCGCTGGGAACTGTTCTGGACGGAAAAAATTATGAGGTTTCAGAGCTGAAAGCTAACTATGATAATGAAACGGGCTTAGTGACAAGCATTTCAATTGGAGACACTGCGGTTCAAGCTGAGTCGTTCAGCAGCAATGGATCACTGTTAGGATTTATACAGTCTTATGGATATGTCACGGCAGACGGCAAAGAAAAGGGCATATATCCGGAGATGCTTTCAGATCTTGATAATATGGCGCTCGAATTTGCAAAAGCTTTCAATGAAGTACACCGAAATGGTCTGACAGAGAGCGGTGAACAAGGCGGGGACTTTTTTGATTTTACCGGGGGTGAAACTGAGCCGGCAAAAGGCGCAGCAGGTAAGATTAAAGTCACTGACAGCATAAAAGATTCAAAAGGCGCGAATATCGCTTTCTCACTTACTGGAGCAGCAAACGATAATTCAAACGCAACGAATTTAGCAAATGTGTTAACTGGGGACATCACCATTAACGGAAAAGAAACGAGTGTGCTAGATTATTATGCTGGTCTCATTGGCGAGCTGGGGATCAAAGCTCAAGAGGCGAATCGGCTGGCATCTAATACAGAAACACAGCTGAATGATGCAGACATAAACCGTCAGCAAATGAGCGCTGTTTCTTTAGATGAAGAAATGACCAATATGATTCAATTCCAACACGCATACAATGCTGCCGCAAGAATGGTAACGTTACAAGACGAAATCCTTGATAAAGTAATTAATGGCATGGGTGTCGGGGGAAGGTAGGTAGATCAAATGAGAGTAACACAAGGCATGATTCAGCAAAACTCATTGAGATATATCGGTTCAAGCTACTCAAAGCTGGATAAACTTCAATCACAGATTTCTTCCGGAAAAAAAATCTCAAAAGCTTCCGATGATCCTGTAGTAGCTATGAAAAGCTTAAAGTACAATACGCAGTTATCTCAAGTTCAGCAATACCAAAGTAATGCTTCTCAAGCCTTTACTTGGCTTGAAAACACAGAAACAAACATTACTGAAGGAATTGACATTATGTCAAAGGTCAGAGAGTTAGCTGTTCAAGCTAAGAATGACACAAATGGTGGAGCAGAATTGCAAGCTATTGGTGTAGAAGTAAAACAATTAAAAGAACAGCTCTTAAATATTGCTAATACACAAGTGAACGGCAGATATATCTTCAATGGCACTAATTCAGATACACCTCCAGTTAAAGACAACGGTGACGGAACTTATACGATTTCTGATACGGCTGACGTTATTGTCAATATATCGGATAATATGTCATTAAAGGTAAACTCAGATCCGAAGGCAGCCTTTGGCGGTATTTCTGGAAGCGGACAAAATGTGTTTGAAATGCTAAATTCATTTGAGACAGCACTTAATTCAGGTTCTTTGGACGGTATAGACAGCGTTTTAGATGATATTGATCAATTTTCTGACGGTATGAGTTCAGAACGATCTGATATTGGAGCGAGATATAATCGTCTTGAACTGATTAATACAAGACTTTCAGCTCAAGAAGAAACAGCTACAAAAGTGTTGTCAGACAATGAAGACGTAGAACTGGAAGAAATAATAACTGAATTTATTGCGCAGCAAAGCGTGCACAGGGCTACTCTGGCTGTAAATGCGCAAATTGTTCAGCCTACATTGATCGACTTTTTAAAGTAAGCGGCTCTCAGGAGTTCGCTTTTTTTATAGTTTAGGAGGTAGAGTGATGCAAATTCCCAGATTGATTATGCATAGTGTTCAAGGGAAAATTGGTTTAACAACGACGCCCGCCAGCTTAAAAATGGAGCAGCCGCAAGCCGATCTGGAGATTGAACAGCCAAGCGCGGAAATGGAAATATCGGTGACACCTGGAAAACTTACGATTGACCAAACGCAAGCATGGGAAGAATTAGACAGAAAGCATGTATTCAAAAGAATCGAAGAAGCTGCCCAACAAGGGCATGAGGATGTAATGGAAGGGATAGCCCGTACTGCAGAAGAAGGCGACGAGCTTATGAGAATTGAAAATAAGGGGAACCCAGTCGCTTCACAAGCAAAGAGAAACTCTGAGATGCACCAAATTCAATTAGGCGAACATTACGCTCCTTCTCTTTCAAGGGTGAAAATACAATATACCCCGTCACAGCTTGATATTCAGATTACGCCGCGAAAGCCTGTTATTCAGGCTGAACCGCATAAGCCGATTGTTGAATATATGCCGGGAAACGTTAAGGTTGACATGCTCCAATACCCTGATTTAAATATAGAGGTAGAAAACCTAAAAGAATCACTCGAAAAGTAAAAAGAAAAGGATCGTGAACAATGATCATTCATACTAAATACCATGGCCAAATGAATGTAAAAGAAGAACAAATCATTCTTTTTGAAAACGGGATTCCAGGCTTCTTAGAAGAAAAACAGTTCGTCATTCTTCCGCTTTCAGAAGACTCTCCATTCGTGGCGCTGCAGTCCGTCACTTCAGAGAATCTTGCGTTCATCGTTGTAAGTCCGTTTATCTTTTTTAAGAATTATGAATTTGACCTTGATGAATCAACTGCTGAACTTTTGGATATCGATAATATTGAAGACGTAGAAGTCATGACATTATTGACCATGGCAGAGCCATTCGAAAAAACTACTGCTAATTTATTAGCTCCTATTATTGTGAATCGCAAGAACATGCTGGCTAAGCAAGTCGTTTTACACGACTCCCCATATACGACAAAGCATCCGATTGGAGGAGAATCATGCTAGTTTTATCGCGGAAAATAAACGAAGCGATTCAAATAGGTGCTGATATTGAAGTAAAAGTGATAGCGGTTGAGGGTGACCAAGTGAAAATTGGAATTGAAGCCCCAAAGCATATTGATATTCACAGGAAAGAAATTTACTTGACCATTCAGGAAGAAAATAACCGTGCGGCAGCGTTATCCAGCGATTTAATCTCTGCATTATCCTCACAAAAAAAGTGAGGATTTTTTTAATTTTTGTATTAACAAAATCAGAGACAATCCGATATTAATGATGTAGCCGGGAGGAGGCGCAAACACTCCGCCAGTTACAAAAAAACAAGGCACAAGGACGTGCCTTAACAACATATTCAGGGAGGAACAAAACAATGAGAATTAACCACAATATCGCAGCACTTAACACACTAAACCGTTTAGGCTCAAACAACGGTGCAGCACAAAAGAACATGGAGAAGCTTTCTTCTGGTCTTCGTATCAACCGTGCGGGAGATGACGCAGCAGGTCTTGCGATCTCTGAAAAAATGAGAGGACAAATCAGAGGTCTTGAAATGGCTTCTAAAAACTCTCAAGACGGAATCTCTCTTATCCAAACAGCTGAGGGTGCATTGACTGAAACTCATGCAATCCTTCAACGTATGCGTGAACTTACTGTTCAAGCAGGAAACACTGGAACACAACAACCAGATGATCTTAAATCTATCCAAGACGAAATCTCCGCTCTAAAAGAAGAAATTGGCGGTGGAACTGATGCGAACGGGATTGCAGACCGTACACAATTCAACGGTAAAAACCTATTAGATGGTTCTTTTGCTAGCGGTACAGCAGACCTTACATTCCAAATTGGTGCAAATAAAGGACAGCAATTAACAGTAAATATTGACAGCATGAAAGCGGCTGACCTTGGAACAACTGTAAAAATCAGTGATATCGATGTAACAAAGTTTGATACTTCATCATTCGATGATCAACTTTCCGGAATTGATGAAGCAATCACTCAAGTTTCTAACCAACGTTCTAAACTTGGTGCGGTACAAAACCGTCTTGAGCACACAATCAACAACTTAAGCGCTTCTGGTGAAAACCTGACAGCTGCTGAGTCTCGTATCCGTGACGTTGACATGGCTAAAGAAATGAGCGAGTTCACAAAGAACAACATTCTTTCTCAAGCTTCTCAAGCGATGCTTGCTCAAGCGAACCAACAGCCTCAAAACGTACTTCAATTGTTACGTTAATTTTGAAAAAGACCTTGGCGTTTGCCGGGGTCTTTTTTTATATCCGTAACTCCAAATCTTTCCCCCTTGCTGTCTATAACCCGTGATATAATAATCGAATTCTCCACTATCTTATAAATGTATTTCCAAACAAGAATTCTAAAACAGATGAGTTTTTTTCCAAAAATATGTGTAATCTTATCTCGACTTAGTCGATATAAACGATAGATTGGGACATAGGGGATGATCAATTGAACATTGAAAGACTCACTACGTTAAAACCTGTTTGGGATCATTATGATACTCAAATACATAATCAGAAAGATCATGAGAGTGAGGTTCCTGTTCATCAAGTTTCATATACCAATCTTGCTGAAATGGTAGGGGAAATGAACAAGCTTTTGGAACCTTCGCAAGTTCACCTGAAGTTTGAGCTCCATGAGAAGTTAAATGAATACTATGTAAAAGTAATAGAGGACTCTACAAATGAAGTCATCCGCGAAATTCCGCCGAAACGGTGGCTTGATTTTTATGCGGCTATGACTGAATTTCTTGGGTTATTTGTAGATGAAAAAAAGTAGATGAGGAGTGGTTTGAAATGGTCACGAGAATAACAGGTCTTGCGTCAGGAATGGATATAGATGATATCGTATCAAAGCTGATGCAAACAGAAAGAGCGCCGCTTGATAAACTGACCCAAAAAAAACAGACGTTAGAATGGCAGCGTGACAGCTATCGTGAAGTCAACTCAAAAATAAAAGAATTACAAGATTATATGTCTAAAAATACGTTGACATATCCGAGCACGTATCAGAGCAAAACTGTGACCAGCTCCAATGAGTCTGTGTTAACTGCTACAGGAAGCGCAAGTGCGCCAAACTCGTCTTCTACTGTTGAAGTAGCGAGTTTGGCAACTGCAGCAACGTATAAGGCAAATAATTATACGGGATACACACAAGACGATTATAATTTGGCATTTAACGTTGTAGCACCTGGTGAGACAACGGCAAAAACAGTGAACATCAGTGTGACGAGCGCCGATACCATTGATAATGTGATTTCTAAACTTAACAGTTCAGATCTAGGAGTATCAGCATTTAAAGATAAAATATGGAACGGTACAGAGTATGTAGAAACGATTGCGTTTTCTTCTAAAGCAACAGGTGCAGGAGGCAGCATACAGGCAGCAGACTCTGCTACATCCGACTTTATGTCCGGTCAGCTTGGTTTTTCTTTAGACGCTGAAAATAAGCTCACTGCTTACAAAGAAGGAACAAATGCAAAAGTCACAATTAATGGTTTTGAAATGGAGAAGCTGACAAACAACTTTACGGTTAATGGCGTTACCTACTCGATCAAAAATACAACTGCAGCCACAGGCCCTGTTACCACATCTGTTTCTACTGATGTAGACGGGATTTATAACCAAATTAAAGAGTTTGTAGATAAATACAATGAATTGGTTGACAGCCTGAATGAAAAGCTTCAGGAAGAAAAATACAGAGATTATACTCCGCTGACGAGTGAACAAAAAGAAGCAATGTCTGATAAAGAGGTAGAACTCTGGGAGAAGAAGGCAAAAAGCGGTTTGCTGAGAAATGATTCTAGCATCAGCACCGGCACGAACCAAATGCGGACTGATTTTTATACTCAAGTTAATGCGGATGGGAAAACCTATCAATTAACTGAATTTGGCATCACAACCTCAAGTGCTTATCAATTGCGGGGCCATTTAGAGATTAATGAAGACAAACTGAAAGCAAAAATACAAGAAGATCCGCAAAGTGTTGCCGCCTTATTTACAAACGGAACGAACAGCAGTGCCTATAGTGATAAGGGGATTATGAAACGTATCGGCGACACACTGAGAAGCACAGTGAAAAGCATTGAAGCAAAAGCCGGCAATTCAACAATGGGAGCAAGCGACTATTTAATTGGGAAAAATTTGCGTTCCATCAGTACTGAAATCACCGATATGCAGAACCGATTGAACACAGTAGAAAACCGTTATTATAAAAAATTCAGTGCAATGGATTCTGCGATTCAAAAAATGAACGAACAAGCGTCCTATTTATCACAGCTACTTGTACAATAAATGTAATTTGGAGGATGACACATGGCGATCCAAAATCCTTATGCAGCTTATCAGCAAAATTCAGTGAATACCGCTACGCCCGGGGAGCTGACCCTTATGCTGTATAATGGCTGTTTGAAATTTATAAAACTTGCATCTCAGGCCATTGAGAATAATGATATGGAAGGTAAAAATGAAAATCTGATTAAAGCGCAAAATATCATTCAGGAATTAAATGGTACACTTAACCGCAACATAGAGCTTTCCGGTTCAATGGGTGCGATGTACGATTATATGTATCGAAGATTGGTACAGGCAAATATCAAAAATGATACGAGCATGCTGGCTGAGGTAGAGGGCTATGTAAAAGATTTTCGCGATGCTTGGAAACAAGCCATGCAAAGTGAACGGAAGGACCGGCACGGATCAGGCGGGATCGCATGAAAAACATAGATCAACTATACACTGAGACGGAGAGTATGCTGTCACACATACAAAATACACCGGAAAGCGATGAACTTTTAAAGCAAATTGAAGACTTTGTGTCTAAACGGTCTGAACTTATTCAGGGGATATCTCTGCCGCTTTCAGAAGAAGAGCGAAAGCAGATGAAGCTTGTCTTGACATGGGATCAGCTTATTGTGAAGGAAATGGAAAGACTGAAGCAGTCAATCGCAGCAGAACTTCAGCAGGTGAAAAGAAAACGTGCGATGCATACGACGTATTTAAATCCTTATAACAACATCACGATTGACGGCAGATATTATGACAAGCGTAAATAGGTGAGTGCCTTGAAGAGCATTGAGGATTATACGCTTTTATCAGCTTATTATCATCTTCTTTTTACAATTGAGGAAGGGCTGTGCTATTTGATAGAGGCGGAACAGAATTTATCAAAAACAGAAGGGGATCGGATCTACCAAGATCTGATCCAAGCCTTTTTTTATTTGGATTCAACCCATTCAACTCTTCTTTTCGTGATGAACACACGGTGCGCAGAAGTATGCGTTAAGGCTTTTGACGAGATTTTTGCAGAATTTGATCAATTGGTTTCTTTCTCATTCCCCTCTCATGAATTCTGCGAGTATTTAAAAGGACATTTTCTGATTCACTATAGGAAATGGATGCTGTCCATTCATCGATGTATGGAGCCCTTTGTGATTAATTGACTTTGTGTAAGGCATTTTTTCTTATTGCCAGCATATACATATACCTCCCGTAACCATAGAAACATTAGCATAAAACGGCATAATTCGACAAAGTTCACTAAATTTTCACAAAAGGTTTACGTTTCAGCAGGAATTGTAAAGGGTAAAGGAGAAATAGATACATATCCTTAATAAAAGGGAGGCGTTCTTTGATGAACTATAACATCAGAGGAGAAAATATTGAAGTGACACCCGCGTTAAAGGATCATGTCGAGAAGAAGATCGGCAAGCTGGAGCGTTATTTTGAGCATAGTGTAAATGCCGATGTGAACGTCAACTTGAAGTTTTACAATGACAAGGAGTCCAAGGTTGAGGTTACGATTCCGATGACAGATCTGGCGCTTCGGTCTGAAGTGCATAACGAGGATATGTACAATGCAATTGATCTCGCTACAAATAAGCTGGAACGTCAAATCCGTAAGCATAAAACAAAAGTAAACCGCAAATTCCGTGAGCAGGGTCTTCCGAAATCTTCAGTGGCAAACGGCCTCGGCTCTGATACAGATATTGCGGTTCAGGACGAAATAGAAGAAGATGAAAGCTTAGAGATCGTCCGTCAGAAGCGCTTTAATTTAAAGCCGATGGATAATGAAGAAGCGATCTTGCAAATGAATATGCTCGGCCATAACTTCTTTGTTTTCACAAATGCGGAAACAAACCTTACAAACGTCGTGTACCGCAGAAATGACGGGAAATATGGCCTGATTGAACCGACTGAATAATGAAGAGCAGCCTTCCGTGATTTTCGCGGAAGGTTTTTGTTTTTTCTTATTTGCAAATTCTTTGGAAATAAGAGAAGGTATGATATGATAATGAGAGGTATACATGGACTAGTAAATTATTTATACATGCTTGTCAAACAGGCATGTGATGATAGAGGAGCGTTATAAATGCTTGGAATTTTAAATAAAATGTTTGATCCAACAAAACGTACGCTGAATAGATACGAAAAAATAGCTAACGATATTGATGCGATTCGGGGAGACTATGAAAATCTCTCAGATGATGCGCTGAAACATAAAACAATTGAATTTAAAGAGCGCCTTGAAAAAGGGGCGACAACTGATGATCTACTTGTTGAAGCATTCGCAGTGGTTCGGGAAGCTTCTCGCCGCGTAACCGGCATGTTCCCGTTTAAAGTCCAGCTTATGGGGGGCGTGGCTCTTCATGACGGAAATATCGCGGAGATGAAAACAGGGGAAGGTAAAACATTAACGTCTACTCTGCCTGTTTATTTAAATGCCTTATCTGGAAAAGGCGTGCACGTCGTGACAGTCAATGAATACTTGGCGAGCCGTGACGCAGAGCAAATGGGGAAAATTTTCGAGTTTCTCGGCTTAACTGTCGGACTGAATTTGAACTCAATGTCGAAAGATGAAAAAAGGGAAGCTTATGCGGCTGACATCACTTATTCTACAAACAACGAGCTCGGCTTCGATTATTTGCGCGACAACATGGTTCTTTATAAAGAGCAAATGGTGCAGCGTCCGCTTCATTTTGCGGTAATTGATGAAGTCGACTCTATTTTGATTGATGAAGCGAGAACACCGCTTATCATTTCAGGACAAGCTGCAAAATCGACAAAACTGTACGTACAGGCAAATGCTTTTGTACGCACGTTAAAAGCAGAGAAGGACTATACGTATGATGTAAAAACAAAAGGTGTACAGCTCACAGAAGAAGGAATGACAAAGGCTGAAAAAGCGTTCGGCATCGACAACCTGTTTGATGTGAAAAATGTGGCGCTCAACCACCATATCAACCAGTCCTTAAAAGCGCACGTTGCCATGCAGAAGGATGTTGATTACGTAGTAGAAGACGGTCAGGTTGTCATCGTTGACTCTTTCACGGGTCGTTTAATGAAAGGCCGCCGCTACAGCGAAGGGCTTCACCAGGCGATCGAAGCGAAGGAAGGGCTTGAAATTCAAAATGAGAGCATGACCTTGGCGACGATTACGTTCCAAAACTACTTCCGGATGTATGAAAAGCTGGCCGGTATGACGGGTACGGCTAAAACAGAGGAAGAGGAGTTCCGTAACATCTACAACATGCAGGTTGTGACGATTCCGACAAACCAGCCGGTTGTTCGTGATGACCGTCCTGATTTAATTTACCGTTCAATGGAAGGGAAGTTTAAGGCCGTTGCAGAAGATGTTGCCCAGCGATATATGACAGGACAGCCCGTTCTTGTCGGTACAGTTGCGGTTGAAACGTCTGAATTGATTTCAAAGCTGCTCAAAAACAAGGGTATCCCGCATCAGGTATTAAACGCCAAAAACCATGAGCGAGAAGCGCAAATCATTGAAGAGGCCGGTCAAAAAGGCGCTGTGACGATTGCGACAAACATGGCGGGGCGCGGAACAGACATTAAGCTTGGCGAAGGAGTAAAAGAGCTTGGCGGACTAGCCGTTGTCGGAACGGAACGCCATGAATCACGCCGGATTGACAATCAGCTGCGAGGACGTTCAGGACGTCAGGGTGATCCGGGGATCACACAATTTTATCTTTCTATGGAAGATGAATTGATGCGCAGATTTGGTGCTGAGCGGACAATGGCAATGCTTGACCGCTTTGGTATGGATGACTCCACTCCGATTCAAAGCAAAATGGTATCCCGCGCGGTTGAATCATCTCAAAAACGCGTTGAAGGAAATAACTTCGATTCACGTAAACAGCTTCTTCAATATGATGATGTTCTCCGCCAGCAGCGTGAGGTTATCTATAAGCAGCGTTTCGAAGTCATCGACTCTGAAAACCTGCGTGAAATCGTAGAAAATATGATCAAATCTTCTCTCGAGCGGGCAATTGCGGCCTATACACCAAGAGAAGAGCTTCCTGAGGAGTGGAAGCTTGACGGTCTTGTTGAGCTTGTTAACACGACTTACCTTGACGAAGGCGCGCTTGAAAAGAGCGACATCTTCGGCAAAGAGCCGGATGAAATGCTTGAGCTCATTATGGATCGCATCAAGACCAAATATAATGACAAAGAGGAAAAATTCGGCGAAGAACAAATGCGCGAATTTGAGAAAGTGATCGTGCTTCGCGCCGTCGATTCAAAATGGATGGATCATATCGACGCAATGGATCAGCTTCGCCAAGGGATTCACCTTCGTGCTTACGCGCAAACAAATCCGCTGCGTGAGTATCAAATGGAAGGCTTTGCGATGTTTGAGCATATGATTGAATCCATCGAGGACGAGGTTGCCAAATTTGTGATGAAGGCTGAGATTGAAAATAATCTGGAGCGTGAAGAGGTTGTACAAGGCCAAACCACGGCTCATCAGCCGCAAGAAGGCGATGAAAACAAAAAAGCAAAGAAAGCGCCGGTTCGTAAAGTGGTTGATATTGGCCGAAATGCGCCATGCCACTGCGGAAGCGGAAAAAAATATAAAAATTGCTGCGGCCGGACTGAATAGTTCGTTCGGGCAAGTTTGCTGACCGCGGCGCCTTGAGCGCCCGCGGATCTTTTAATGAGGTGAATGGAATGGAATTATCAGAAATCAGAGTTGAGCTCGAAAATATGGCTTCTCGTTTAGCGGACTTTAGGGGGTCTCTTTGACCTCGAATCAAAGGAGACCCGCATTGCTGAGCTAGATGAGCAAATGGCTGATCCGGAATTCTGGAATGATCAGCAGAAAGCTCAAACGGTCATCAATGAAGCAAATGGTTTAAAGGATTATGTCAATTCCTATAAAAAATTGAATGAATCCCATGAAGAACTGCAAATGACTCATGACCTTCTGAAAGAAGAGCCGGATCAAGATCTTCAGCTTGAGCTTGAAAAAGAGCTAAAGGCTTTAACGAAGGAGTTCAATGAGTTTGAGCTTCAGCTTCTTCTCAGTGAGCCGTATGATAAAAACAACGCAATTTTGGAGCTGCATCCGGGTGCGGGCGGCACTGAGTCACAGGATTGGGGCTCTATGCTTCTCAGAATGTACACCAGATGGGCTGAGCGCCGCGGCTTTAAAGTGGAAACGCTCGATTACCTTCCTGGTGATGAAGCCGGTATTAAGTCAGTCACATTACTGATTAAAGGGCACAACGCTTATGGATATATCAAGGCGGAAAAAGGCGTCCATCGTCTCGTGCGGATTTCTCCGTTTGATTCATCAGGCCGCCGCCACACTTCATTCGTATCTTGTGAAGTTATGCCTGAATTCAACGATGAGATCGATATTGATATCCGTACGGAGGATATTAAAGTTGATACGTACCGTGCAAGCGGAGCAGGCGGACAGCACGTCAACACGACAGACTCAGCTGTTCGGATTACCCACTTGCCGACAAACGTGGTTGTGACATGTCAAACAGAACGTTCACAAATTAAAAACCGTGAAAGAGCGATGAAAATGCTGAAGGCAAAGCTGTATCAGCGCAGAATTGAAGAACAGCAGGCCGAGCTGGACGAAATTCGCGGTGAGCAAAAAGAGATCGGCTGGGGAAGCCAAATCCGCTCTTACGTATTCCATCCGTATTCCATGGTAAAAGACCATCGGACCAATACAGAAATGGGTAATGTTCAAGCCGTAATGGACGGGGATATTGACGTATTTATTGACGCATACCTTCGTTCTAAACTTTCATAAGCAGGAAACACACCTGGTGTCTACAGGTGTGTTTTTTTATTGCCTGCATATCCTTGCTTTCACTGCTGCTTTAGCATATTACCACTGTGTTTGGGTGTTATTTACATCTTATCGGGGAAGGATTAAAATGCTATCGGAGAGCATAGGAAGAAACGGAGGAAGGTTGTAATGATGGATGTACGGAATAAAAGTTTTCGGGTTATAAGGGATTATGTATACATACTGATAGGGGCAGCAATTACAGCAGTGTCCTTTAATGTCTTTCTGCTTCCTAATAAAATAGCCGCAGGCGGTGTCAGCGGGATCAGTACCATTTTACAGTCATATGGTTTTGAAGCGGCCTATGTGCAGTGGATCATTAATATTCCCTTATTTATAGCCGGTATCATTTTGCTTGGCGGTAAATTTGGACTCAAGACACTCGCGGGTTCTGTCTTTTTGCCTCTTGTCGTGTTTTTGACGAGAGACATTCAGCCTGCTACACATCATGAGCTTCTGGCGGCGATTTTTGGCGGCGTCGGCATCGGGATTGGAATCGGCATTGTGTACTTAGGCAAAGGATCAACCGGGGGAACGGCATTAGCGGCTCAAATCATTCATAAGTACACAGGTCTCTCATTAGGGACCTGTCTCGCGATCATTGACGGTTTGATTGTTGTTACGGCGATGATCGTATTTAATATAGAGCAGGGACTGTATGCCATGCTTGGGGTGTATGTATCAAGCAAAACCATTGATGTCGTCCAAGTCGGCTTTAACCGCTCTAAAATGGCGCTTATCATTACAAAACAGGAACAGGCCGTGAAGGAAGCTGTTTTTAAAAAAATTGACAGAGGCGTTACGAAAATTTCTGCAGTCGGCGGATATACTGACGATGAACGGCCGATTTTAATGTGCGTGGTTGGCCAAACTGAATTCACGAAATTGAAACAAATCGTCAAACAGATTGATGAGACTGCTTTTGTGATTGTAGCAGATGCAAGCGAGGTGCTGGGCGAGGGTTTCAAACGCGCTTAAACGGGGTTATAATATGGAAGAGATCGTAAAGGAGTTGTGCTTCTCAACATGAAATCAAAACTATCGATACTAATGCTTGTATTTGCCATTTCTGCCCTGCTGGCTGCCTGCGGTTCTAACGATGCAAAAGAAGAGAAGACAGACAACGGCAGCAAAACAGAAGCCTCTGCGTCTGAAGGGGAAGAATTATATCAGCAGAGCTGTGTAGGCTGCCACGGCAAGGATTTAGAAGGTGTGTCAGGACCTAATCTCCAAGAGGTTGGGGGCAAATACGACGAAGAAAAAATTGAAAGCATTATTAAAAACGGACGGGGCAATATGCCGAAGGGGCTTGTAGATGATAAGGAAGCCGCTTCAATTGCCAAATGGCTGTCAGAGAAAAAGTAAGAGGAGAAAATCTTTGCCGCGATTCGGGCAAGGATTTTTTTATGCCGAAATCATGATGAATGAAAAGAAACTGTAATAGTATTATGTCTAAATTTGACGTATAATGAAGTGTGTTGAAAATCAAACTTTCAGATTTTTCATCTTTTTACAAATGAATGGGTCATAAACTGTCGAATGCTTTCGAAGAGTATGACCGTGCGACATAAAATGATATAAAAGATTAGGTGATTTCATGATAGAGATGAAAGAAGTATACAAAGCCTATCCGAACGGTGTAAAGGCGCTAAACGGGATTTCAGTTACCATTCATCCCGGAGAGTTTGTTTATGTTGTCGGACCGAGCGGAGCGGGTAAATCTACTTTTATTAAAATGATATACAGAGAAGAAAAGCCGACAAAAGGGCAAATTTTACTCAATCATAAAGATCTCGCATCGGTTAAAGAAAAAGAGATTCCTTTCGTGCGGCGTAAAATAGGTGTAGTCTTCCAGGACTTCAAGCTTCTCCCGAAACTTACTGTGTTTGAGAATGTGGCTTTTGCCCTTGAAGTAATTGGAGAACAGCCGTCTGTCATTAAAAAACGGGTGCTTGAAGTGCTTGATTTGGTGCAGCTGAAGCATAAAGCGAGACAATTCCCTGACCAGCTTTCAGGCGGGGAGCAGCAGCGTGTCTCTATAGCCAGATCAATTGTGAACAGCCCTGATGTTGTCATTGCAGATGAACCTACGGGAAACCTTGATCCGGATACGTCTTGGGAAGTCATGAAGACGCTGGAGGAGATTAATAACCGCGGAACAACAGTCGTAATGGCGACACATAATAAAGAAATCGTAAACACCATTAAGAAACGTGTCATTGCAATCGAAGATGGTATCATTGTGCGTGATGAGTCAAGAGGGGAGTATGGTTCTTATGATTAAAATTCTCGGGCGCCATTTGCGTGAGAGTTTTAAATCTCTCGGGAGAAACACATGGATGACGTTTGCATCCATTAGTGCAGTAACCGTTACGCTGATTTTAGTCGGCGTGTTTTTAGTGATTATGCTGAATTTGAATAACATGGCTACGAATGCTGAAAAAGAAGTCGAAATCAAGGTATTGGTTGATCTGACTGCAGATAAGAAGGCACAGGACAAGCTGCAGAACGAGATAAAAGACCTGAACGGCATTCAAAGCGTCACTTTTTCATCTAAAGAAAAAGAGCTTGACCAGTTAGTTGACAGTTTTGGAGACAGCGGAAAATCCCTGACGATGCAGGATCAGGAAAACCCGCTGAATGACGCGTTTGTCGTGAAAACGACCGATCCGCATGATACGCCAAATGTCGCGAAAAAGATAGAAAAAATGGATCATGTTTATAAAGTTACTTACGGAAAAGAAGAGGTCAGCCGTTTGTTTAAAGTGGTCGGCGTTTCCCGCAACATCGGAATCGCGTTAATTATCGGCTTATTGTTTACGGCGATGTTCTTAATTTCCAACACCATCAAAATTACGATTTTTGCAAGAAGAAAAGAAATTGAAATCATGAAGCTTGTTGGTGCGACGAACTGGTTTATCCGCTGGCCGTTTTTCCTTGAAGGATTGCTGCTCGGCGTATTCGGTTCAGTCATTCCGATCGCGCTTGTCTTGAGCACTTATCAATATGTTATCGGATGGGTCGTTCCGAAGGTTCAAGGATCATTTGTCTCTCTTCTTCCATATAATCCGTTTGTATTCCAAGTCTCGCTTGTATTAATTGCAATTGGCGCAGTGATTGGAGTATGGGGAAGCCTGACTTCCATCCGCAAGTTTTTGCGGGTATAAACATAAGAAAAGCCATCCCGATTGCGGGACGGCTTTTTTCTTTTGCCTTCTTTTTCTTCTATGATTACATGAAATCTCCATCCTTTACATATACTATCTCTAGGTTTTGCAAAGACAGTCTGGCATACAGGAGGAGTAAAGGATGAATCAAAAAATAATCGCTGTGATAGCGGCGGGGAGCATGCTGTTCGGAGGCGCCGGCGTATATGCGGGAATGAACCTGCTGGAAGCCGAAAAGCCGGAAGCCGCAGCTGTTGCCGCAACGGCTCAAGCTGACTCTGATCGGGCTGCAGCTATGGATAAAATTGAAAAAGCATATGAATTGATTTCGAATGAATATGTAGAAAAGGTTGATAGAGAAAAGCTGCTTGAAGGAGCCATTCAAGGGATGCTGTCTACATTAAACGATCCTTATTCCGTCTATATGGACAAGCAGACGGCAAAGCAATTTTCTGATTCTCTTGATTCCTCTTTCGAAGGCATCGGGGCTGAGGTTGGAGTGGAAGAAGGCAAAATCATTATTGTGTCGCCATTTAAACAATCTCCTGCGGAAAAAGCCGGGCTGAAGCCGAATGATGAAATCATCAGTATTGATGGAGAATCGATGGCGGGCAAGGATTTAAATGACGCTGTCTTAAAAATAAGAGGAAAGAAAGGTTCCAGCGTGTCAATAAAGATTCAGCGGCCCGGGACGAAGAAGCAATTGTCATTCCGCATTAAGAGAGCTGAAATTCCGCTTGAAACGGTGTTTGCTTCAGAGAAAAAAGTGCAGGGGCATTCTGTCGGGTATATCGCCATTTCTACTTTTTCTGAGCATACGGCGGAGGATTTTGCAAAAGCATTGGGCAAGCTTGAGAAAAAAGGAATTGAAGGCCTTGTGCTGGATGTTCGAGGAAACCCGGGAGGATATCTTCAAAGTGTTGAAGAGATTCTTAAGCATTTCATTACAAAGGATCAGCCGTACATTCAGATTGCTGAACGCAATGGAGATAGAAAACGTTATTTTTCAACATTGACCCATAAAAAAACATACCCTGTCAATGTCATCACAGATAAGGGGAGCGCCTCTGCTTCTGAAATTCTTGCAGGCGCATTAAAAGAAGCGGGGCATTATGATGTTGTAGGTGACACGTCGTTCGGAAAGGGAACTGTTCAACAAGCTGTACCGATGGGAGACGGCAGCAATATTAAATTGACGCTTTACAAGTGGCTGACGCCAAACGGGAATTGGATTCATAAGAAGGGTGTTAAGCCGACCATTGCGATAAAGCAGCCTGATTATTTCTCCGCAGGTCCATTGCAGCTAAAAGAGCCTCTTAAAGCTGATATGAACAATGAAGATGTGAAACATGCACAGGTTTTGCTGAAAGGACTCAGTTTTGATCCGGGTCGGGAAGACGGCTATTTCAGTAAAGAAATGAAAAAAGCGGTTTTGGCCTTTCAGGATCAAAACAAGCTCGCAAAAACGGGTGTGATTGACAATCGCACCGCGGAGAAAATAAATCATTTAATTGAAATGAAAAAATCAGATGAAAAAAATGATTTGCAGCTTCAAACGGCGCTTAAATCATTATTTGTCAATTAAAGGAGATGGTGTTCCATCTCCTGTTTCTTTGTGCTTAATGAATAAATAATCCATAAGTCACATAAAAATTGAGTTTTTGACAAGATATTAAAAAATTTTTCACAAATAAACATTTATAAAGGACCGAGATTACCCGATATCAATATATGAGAGAGACTTTCTAACGAGAAAATATGCATTTAAAATGAAACTTTTGCAAGTTGCCTAGTCTTTGTTTACTTCATACAATATAAGAAGGTTCTAAAAAGAACAGTAATCAGGTTTATGGCAGCTGAACTACAGGTATTTAAAAGAGAAACGTTAGCGAGAATGCTTGTTAGCACTCCAGTACTGCTGCTTATACTGGCCCGTGCTTATCTGTACAAAGAAAATGGGGGTTCACAATTGAAGAGGGCAAGTATTGTGCGTGAAAAAAAATATTATGAATTAGTGGAACAATTAAAAGACAGAACACAAGACGTAACATTTTCAGCTACAAAAGCACTAAGTCTTCTTATGCTGTTTAGCAGGTACCTAGTGAATTACACAAATGTTGAATCGGTCAATGACATTAATGAAGAATGTGCCAAGCATTATTTTAATTACTTAATGAAAAACCATAAACGATTAGGAATCAATCTGACAGATATAAAGAGGTCGATGCACCTGATCAGCGGGTTATTGGACGTTGATGTAAACCATTATTTAAAGGATTTTTCACTATCGAATGTCACGCTGTGGATGACGCAAGAGAGATAAACCCTCCTGAGGATATCCAAGCCATTTAATATTTGATAGAATATGAGTAATATGTTTGGCTTGAGGCGGTGAAAGATAGTGTCTGTTCAATGGGGATTTGAACTGTTAAAAAGTGCGGGCCTGTTCTTTTTGCACCCGCTATTCTGGTTTTTTGTCATTGTAAGTCTGGCTTTCGGATATGTGAGGATCAAACGTGAGCGAAAAACCTTTCATACAAGAATAGCAGACATTTATGATGAACTGAAATTTACATATACAAAAGGGTTAATTCCCGGTATCCTTTTGTCTATTGTTTTAGGGGTACTCGGAATTTCTATTCCTCTCGGTATGCTTGCGATTATTGCCGTTATGACTGCAGCGGCAGCGCTCACTCTTCGCGCAAACTGGATGTCTGCTGCATATATCGTCAGTGTGAGTATGCTGATAGGTTTTGGACTGCAAGTGAATCAGGCTGAACCTTTTCTGGATCGGTTTCCGCAAGGCTTTGCGGTCATGTGGCCGGCCCTGGCGGTGTTTTTGGGTTTATTGGTTATCGCTGAAGGAGCGGTTGCATATCGTTCTGCCCATGTGAAAACATCACCGGGATTGGTCGTCAGCAGCCGCGGTTTGCCGATCGGTCAGCAGCTTGCAAACCGTATATGGCTTTTACCGCTGTTTATTCTTGTACCTGGCAATGGATTAGAATCACACCTCAGCTGGTGGCCTGTGTTTTCTGTTCCCGGAGGGTCATTCCATTTTCTGTGGATACCTTACTTTGTCGGATTCGGCCAAAGGGTGCAGGGTTCCCTTCCTGAAACGAGTATAAGAATCACAGCGAAGCGAGTCTGTATACTCGGGCTTATTGTCTCCGCTCTCGGTGCAGCGAGTTTGCTGTGGACGCCGCTTGCGGGTGCAGCTGTCTGTGCGGCTGTATTAGGACGTATTTTTCTGTCCGTGAAGCAAAGGGTAAACGACAATGCAGCACCGTTTTATTTCTCCAAGCGTGATCAAGGCTTAATGGTGCTTGGCATTATACCAAATACACCGGCTGAAGATTTGGAATTAAAAATCGGAGAAATTATTACGAAAGTCAACGGCGTGCCCGTTAAGCACGTATCAGATTTTTATGAAGCGCTCCAGCGCAACCGTGCGTATGTGAAACTTGAAATTATCGGTCTGAACGGGGAGATTCGCTTTGATCAGCGTGCGTCTTATGAGGGAGAACATCATGAATTGGGCATTCTGTTCGTAAAGGATGACCGTGAAGATGAAGCAGCCGCTTTGCCTGGATCATAAAAAACAGCCCGGCACCACATATTTTGTGTGGCGCCGGGCTGTTTTGTTTTACGCTGAATTTTGTTCCATGCGTGCCGTTTCGTCAGATTTGATGCCTAACGAAACAAAAACACCAATGATGGATACCGCGAAGAGAATAATAAATAACGTGTGATACCCAGAAATCAGGCCAATTAAGGCTGACGAAATAATGCTTCCGAAATAACGGAAGGTCGAGAAAATGCCGGAAGCCACTCCGGACATCGTGGGCTCTACTGTGGCAAGGGATGACACCTGCATGCTGGTCAGTCCGACTCCGGATGCAAGCCCTCCGAGAATAAGAGAGATCATCAGGAAGAAAACGGAATGGGAGCTGCTCAAGAGCAAAAATAACAAATTGGCTCCGGCCATCATCGCAAATGAGAGAAATATGATTTTTTTCGCACCCCATTTATGATGGAGCTGAGCGCCTGCCCAATTGCTCGCCGACATAAATATCGAAAAGACGGAAAGCGCCATGCCGCTGTTAGACGTATTAAGCCCAAACTGGTTTGTCATGAATAACGGCATAATCAATAAGACGGCATACATCATTAGATTGCTTAACAAGACGGATAGATTGGCATTTGTAAAGGTTGAGCTTTTAAACAGCGCAAAATCAATGATTGGATGCTGTGTGCGTTTTTCCCGTCTGAAAAAAAGCGGGACAAAAAGCAGTATCAATATGCTGTATAATGCATAGCCCCATGAAGACTCATTTTTCGTCAGCAGGATAATCGAAACGATGCTGCCTGCCAGCAAGAGAGAGCCGATAATATCCAGCGGCGCCTCTGATTTGTTTTCTTTATATTGAGGAAACATGGTCAATGCTGTAAATAAAGCAATGGCGAGAAACGGGATGTTGACCCAAAAAATCGAATGCCAGCTGAAGCTGTCAATCAAAAGAGAGCCGATAAACGGCCCGAGAGCGGCGCCCAGACCCGCGCCGAGCCCGAAATAGCCAAATACTTTCGGAAGGCGTTTCTCTGATACAACGTGCCGGATAATGGCAATGCTGTTTGGCGTGAGCAGTGCCCCGCCGACAGCCTGCAAAGCCCGAAATACAATTAACAAAAACAGGCTCGGCGATAGAGCGCAGCCTAATGAAGCAATCAGAAACAGGCCGACGCCCCATAAATACATGGTTTTATTGCCGTACATGTCACCGAGTTTTCCGGCTATTGGCTGTGTGACGGCCATGACGATTAAATAAACGGTAACCACCCAAGTGATGCTTGCGATGGATTCGTTATACGTATGTGATATAGATGAAAGCGCGACTGCGATCATCGTTGAGTTAATGGGAACCAGGATGGCCCCCAATAAAAGTGAGACGATCAGCGCCCATTCTTTTTTTGAGCTCATTGGGATCCTCCTTTTGTTTTGCCAAGGAGCTAACGGGCAGTAATTCCTTTGACGAATACAGCTGTACTATGCTCCAGCATTTTTTCCTGGGGCATTGTAATCACTCTGTCTCCTAAATGAAGACGGTGTACAAAGTAACCGAAAATCATCGAAATAAATACATCGGCATGTTCCGATTCATCTCCTGTCTGGATAGCCCCTTTCTCACCCATGCTTGTGAGATAATCAACTAAAAGCTGTTTCATAGATTGGGGATATTCAGTCACATGGTTGATGACATCCTGAAACATGGCCGGTTCACGAAAGCTGATTTTAATTATATCTTTTCTTTGTTCAAGCTCTTCCAGCAGACAGGTTCCGATATGCAGCAGGTCTTTATACAAATCTCCCTCTGTTTGCTCAAAGATGCGATTTCGATTTGCAGAATGCTGAGAAAGCAGAGCCTCGACAAGCCCCTGTTTGTTTTTAAAATTCCTGAAAATCGTCGCTTCACTTACATTTGCTTTTTCTGCAATTTCTTTTGTCGTCGTTGCACGATATCCTTTTTTGACGAGCAGCTGCATGGCAGCGTCTAGGATTCTGCGGTTTGTCGGTCTCAATACATTTCACCTCACGAATATACTGGCAGGACAAGTATACACCTGCCCCGCTTGTATAATAAAGAGGGTGGGCGCATCAGGACCGGCTGACAACTGTGATTTTGCCGCTGTTTCCGTCTACAGTGACGATGTCTCCATCTCGAAGCCTTTCTGTCGCTGCACGTGTGCCGAGAACAGCCGGAATGCCGTATTCCCGTGCGATAATCGCTGCGTGAGACAAGATTCCTCCGGTGTCTGTAATAATGGCTTTGGCATCTTGAAACAGGCTGGTCCATAGCGGTGTCGTCATTTTGCAAACCAGGATGTCTCCAGGCGCGAATCGAGAAAACTCACTGGCATCCCGAATCAATTTAACCGGCCCTGTTGCGATACCGCTTGATGCTGCAATTCCGAAAATATCATTCTCCGTGTTTTTTTCATCTTCTATGACAGCACCGACAATTTCTTCAGCCGCTTTCAGCTGCGCTTTTGTCGGTGTACCGAGATAAGCAGGCGCCTGTGCCAGCTCATACTCATGAAAGATTTGTCTCCGTTTTTCAGCCTTCTCTTGAAGGGATACGGGATGAAGGAGCGCGTTTTCCACCTCGTCATCATATAAGAACCAAAGGTCTTCTCGATCTCGGATCACACCGCTTTTTGCCAGCAATTCTCCTACCTTCAGCAAAAAGACTCTTGCCTTGGCATCCAGCATAGCATCAATGTAAAAATGATGATCATCTTTAATATTGGACGAATTCAGCGTCCATTGATAATAACGTTCAAATTCTTTCTGCAAAGCGGAATCCTCAATGCTTTGCAAGAATTCATTGTACAACTTCTCACGTTTTTCAATGGTCTTCTTAAATTCGTTGTCAAAATGATAGCCATTGCGGACGTAGTTTTGAATATGAGTCAATGCGTAATATGGATTCTCTGCCCAAGTCTGTTCAATCAGATCGTGGCTTTTTACAGATCTCCATCCGTATTCCTGTAAAAATTCATTGATTTTTTGCAGGAAACGTCTGCCCTCGTCGATTTGTTCTAATTTCTTCTGCAGCTGTTGCGGCTCGGTATGCTCAAAAATGGCTGTCAGACTCGGATTTTCTCGTACTTCAACGGAGAATTGCCATAGGCCGCGGTCTGTTTCCAGCGATTTGTTCATGACTCCTGTCAGCATTTCATAAAAATGTGAGTTTTCAGCTTCACCCTGAATGTTTTGATACATTGCTTGCAGTTTGTTCGTCAACAGAATTTGCGGGAAAACGATATTGAAGTGTTCCTCATAGGCCGTGAGATAAAAGGCCTTCAGTTTTTTAAAGGCCTCCAGCGCACTTTCCGGAGTGTGTTCCGTTTGTGTGAGTTGGTCCAATGTCCGGTAAAACGGAAGGTACGTGTTATGAATGATGTCGTACATGCGCTCGGCCAATATCGGAAAAAGCTCTTCGGCACTGTCCTCAGGAGGCTGTTGTTGTCCGCCTTGATTTTTTGAATAAATATGTCCCCGGTAAACTTTTACTTCATCGACGATGACACCGATCGGGAACTGCTGCATACTTTTCTTTAAGCCGTATTCAAGTGCGGGCACAATAAAAGATGAAAATAGCGGACTGACCGGGCCTTCGATGTTGGACTCCATATTGAGCCAAAAATCATCCATATCCTCGCCGGTGATCATGAAGTTCCGTTCTTCCTCAGCCGCTTTTTTATCCTGTTCAATGGTGGTAATTGGCCGTGCCTGCAGAAGGTACAGTTTATGATTGGCGATGCCGAATTCTAAATCAACAGGATATCCGTATAGGGCTTCGGTTTTTTTGGTGATTTCAGCCAGCTCAATTACCTGTTCATCTGTAAGGCAAAAACGGCTGCGCATGTCTTCGCTCGTTTCTTTTTCGGCAATACCTTCTGCTGCGGACTCCATGTAGATCTCTTTTAAACCCATTTCTTTCTGAATCTCAAATGAAGCTTTATGAACGATATACGTGTCAGGAGTGACGCTTCCTGATACGACCGCTTCTCCCAGGCCGTAGCTGGCGCTGATTAATAACTCTCTATCATCATGGGTAACGGGATTTTGGCTGAAAATCACACCCGATATTTCTGAATTAATCAGGCCCTGCACCACAACACCCATTAACGGCTCTGCGATTTGATTGTTCATTTTCTTCTTATAGCGGCTGACCCTGCCTGAGAAAAAGGAGGCCCAGCATTCTTTCACCTTAGCCAGAAATTCTTCTTCTGTTTTTATATTTAAATAGGTTTCATATTGACCGGCGAATGAAGCGCCCTCTAAATCTTCTGAGGCTGATGATGAGCGGACGGCCACGGAACGATATGATTCTCTCAGCTCGTAAAAGGAGCTCGTCAGCTCGTTCTTTAGCTCATCTGAAAATGCTCCGGCAATAATGGCATTTTCGATATTTTCGCTTGAATCATGAAGCTGATTATCCTCCATAAAACGGGCGAGAGCGTTCGTTTGAATGATAAACCCATCTGGAACAGGAAGTCCGTGTTTGGTCAGTTTAATCAGATTCATGCCTTTTGCTCCAGCCAGCTGACTGGATTCTTCAGCTTGGCGAAATAACACAGAGTACATGTTTAAAACCCCTCTTTCCTTAGTATTTTTCTCTCTATCTTTTATTTTTGGGAGCCAATGTTCAAAAAAATGATAGTGAACACTATCACTCAATTGTAGGTTTATAGGAAAATGTTGTCAAACGCAAAAAGCCCTAAATAAAATGAATATTTAAGTTAGTTAGATGATCATGAAAAATAAAACTGAGCGGGTCTGTTTGCTTATTTTTTCGTATTCGCAAATCGTTTCACTGAGCTTTCAGATCGCTGTTGGTCAAGCTTCCTTCACTTAAACGAGACTTAATACCTACCTTCCTGTTGATTTGACAATCAGTACAGTTTCAGCTCTCATTCAGCCGCACTAAAGTCAATTTTTCTTTATATTTGATACCGTCTATTTTGCCTGCCGGTAATCTATTATTTTATTATGAACATTTCTTCTGTCCGGGTTGAATAGCTGGATTTGGGTCTTGCCAAAAAATCGGATGAGGCATCTGTCTATCTATAAGAAGAGAGTTTTGCGGCAGGGCACGATGATTGAATTGAACTGAAAAAGGGTATGGTGTAGAAAGAGGGAACCATTGCACGATTGTCCGATTCTTCATTTTTTACTATAATCAAATCAGATGAAGAATCCCTGAGGAGGGTTTTTGTGATTACAAAAGCCGTTTTTGCATTATTTTTCCCTTTTATGCTTGTCGTCCTATTTACGAGAGTGACCTTTAACCATTACGTGGCGATCGCTCTTACAGCTGCACTGCTGTTTGCTTCTTATTTAAAAGGCTATACAGAAACGTATTTTATTGTGGGATTAGATGTTGTCTCCCTTGTGGCCGGCGGACTTTACATGGCCAAAAAAGCTGCTGAGAAAAAAGAAGAATAAACCGGACATAATGAATATAAAGATGAATTCCTGCTTTTACGTTTTAAAAGCAGGTTTTTTATACATGAAAATAGCTGGAAATAAAAAACCACCGAACTTTAGTTCGTATTTTTGGTGATTTTGCTTTCCATTGTGTTACTATATCTATAGGAAGATTTCGTTAAAGAAACGGAGGCTTATTTGTGAAAGATCGCTTTGAGTTAGTCTCAAAATACCAGCCCCAGGGAGATCAGCCGAAAGCCATTGAAAAGCTTGTCAAAGGCATTCAGGAGGGCAAGAAGCATCAGACTCTGCTGGGTGCAACAGGAACGGGCAAAACATTTACGGTGTCCAATTTGATTAAAGAAGTCAATAAGCCGACACTCGTCATTGCCCATAACAAAACCCTTGCCGGACAGCTTTACAGCGAGTTTAAGGAATTTTTTCCGAACAATGCTGTCGAGTATTTTGTCAGCTACTATGATTATTATCAGCCGGAGGCGTATGTGCCTCAAACGGATACATTTATAGAGAAAGATGCCAGCATTAATGATGAAATTGATAAACTCAGACACTCCGCTACATCGTCTCTGTTTGAACGGAGAGATGTGATTATCATTGCGAGTGTGTCTTGTATTTACGGTCTCGGTTCGCCTGAAGAATACCGTGAAATGGTTGTGTCATTGCGTCCTGAAATGGAAATTGAGCGCAACGAGCTGCTTAGAAAGCTTGTTGACATTCAATATGCCCGCAACGACATTGATTTTCAGCGCGGTACGTTTCGTGTGCGCGGAGATGTAGTGGAAATTTTCCCGGCATCCCGTGATGAACACTGTGTAAGAGTCGAGTTTTTCGGAGATGAAATTGAACGGATTAGGGAAGTGGACGCCCTGACCGGAGAAATTTTAGGCGACCGTGAACATATCGCGATTTTCCCGGCATCCCACTTCGTTACGCGGGCCGAAAAAATGGAAAAAGCGATTCAAAATATCGAGAAGGAGCTTGAGGAGCAGCTGAAGGTCATGCATGAAAACGGCAAGCTTCTGGAAGCGCAGCGCTTAGAGCAGCGGACGAGATATGATCTTGAAATGATGCGGGAAATGGGATTCTGCTCCGGCATTGAGAATTATTCAAGACATTTGACGCTTCGCCCGCCGGGTTCAACGCCGTATACGCTTCTCGATTATTTTCCTGACGATTTTATGATTGTGGTGGATGAGTCGCACGTGACGATTCCTCAGGTGCGCGGCATGTTTAACGGAGACCAGGCGAGAAAGCAGGTGCTGGTGGATCACGGATTCCGTCTTCCGTCAGCGCTTGATAACCGCCCGCTCCGGTTTGAAGAATTTGAAAAGCATATGCACAATATCGTCTATGTGTCAGCCACACCAGGGCCGTATGAAATTGAACATACAGATGAAATGATAGAGCAGATCATCCGTCCGACAGGGCTTCTTGACCCGCTTATTGACGTGCGGCCGATTGAAGGCCAGATTGATGATTTAATCGGTGAAATTCACGCGAGAGTTGAACGGAATGAACGGGTGCTTGTAACGACTTTGACGAAGAAGATGTCAGAGGACCTAACCGATTATTTAAAAGAAATCGGCATCAAGGTTAATTATCTGCATTCAGAAATTAAGACGCTTGAACGGATCGAAATTATTCGTGATTTGCGTCTCGGCAAGCATGATGTGCTCATTGGCATCAACCTCCTGAGAGAGGGGCTTGATATTCCGGAAGTATCCCTGGTTGCGATTTTAGATGCGGATAAGGAAGGCTTCCTGCGTTCGGAGCGTTCGCTTATTCAGACGATCGGACGGGCGGCGAGGAACGCGGAAGGCCGTGTCATCATGTACGCCGATAAAATGACGAAGTCTATGGAAATTGCAATTAATGAAACGAAACGCCGGCGCGAGCAGCAGGAGCGGTTTAACGAAGAACACGGCATTACGCCGCAAACGATTAATAAAGAAATTCGTGACGTGATTCGTGCGACTGTGGCTGCTGAGGACAAAGCGGAGTATAAAACAAAAGCTGCGCCGAAGTTGTCGAAAATGACGAAGAAAGAGCGTCAGAAAGTCGTCGAACAAATGGAGCACGAAATGAAGGAAGCCGCCAAGGCGCTTGATTTTGAAAGAGCCGCGGAGCTTCGCGATTTACTTTTAGAGTTAAAAGCGGAAGGATGATGAAAGAATGGCTATGGATCGGATTGAGGTGAAGGGAGCAAGGGCGCACAACCTGAAAAATATTGATGTGACCATTCCGAGAGATCAGCTTGTCGTTGTCACGGGCCTGTCTGGTTCAGGGAAATCCTCCCTTGCCTTTGATACCATATATGCAGAAGGGCAGAGACGATATGTTGAGTCGTTATCCGCCTATGCCCGCCAGTTTTTAGGGCAAATGGATAAGCCTGATGTCGATGCGATTGAAGGGCTTTCTCCTGCCATCAGCATTGACCAGAAAACAACGAGTCGAAACCCGAGATCTACTGTCGGTACGGTAACGGAAATTTATGATTATCTGCGTCTTTTGTATGCGAGAGTAGGAAAGCCGCATTGCCCGGAGCACGGAATCGAAATCACGTCACAGACCATTGAGCAGATGGTGGACAGGATTTTGGAATATCCGGAGCGGACGAAGCTTCAGGTGCTGGCGCCGATTGTGTCCGGCAGAAAAGGCGCTCAAGTAAAAGCGCTTGAGCAGATCAGAAAACAAGGCTATGTCAGAGTCAGAATTGACGGCGAGATGGCCGAGCTCTCTGATGAGATCGAATTAGAAAAGAATAAAAAACATTCAATCGAGGTTGTCATTGACCGGATTGTGGTAAAAGAAGGCGTAGCAGCCCGTCTGTCGGATTCATTGGAGACAGCGCTTCGATTAGGTGAAGGGCGTGTCATGATTGATGTGATCGGTGAGGAAGAGCTGATGTTCAGTGAGCATCATGCCTGTCCGCATTGCGGATTTTCAATCGGTGAACTTGAGCCGCGGCTTTTTTCATTCAACAGCCCATTCGGAGCGTGTCCAACGTGTGACGGTCTAGGTATGAAGCTCGAAGTTGATGCAGATCTTGTCATTCCCAATCAAGATTTGTCGTTGAAAGAGAATGCAATTGCCCCTTGGACGCCGATCAGCTCACAATATTATCCGCAGCTTCTTGAAGCGGTCTGCACCCATTACGGCATTGATATGGATGTACCGGTAAAGGATCTGCCGAAGCATCAGCTGGATAAAGTCCTTTATGGAAGCGGAGATGACCTGATTTATTTCCGTTACGAAAATGATTTCGGGCAAATACGCGAAGGTGAAATCCAATTTGAAGGCGTATTGCGCAACATTGAAAGACGTTACAAGGAGACAGGCTCGGATTTCATCCGTGAGCAGATGGAGCAATATATGTCCCAAAAGGCTTGTCCGACTTGTAAAGGTTATCGGCTAAAGAAAGAGGCGCTTGCGGTACTGGTCGACGGACGTCACATCGGAAAAATTACCGAGCTGTCTGTCGGAAATGCCCTTGATTTCTTCAAAGACCTTACGCTTTCTGAAAAGGATATGAAGATTGCCGATCTGATTTTGCGGGAAATTGTGGAGCGTTTAAGCTTTCTGGACAAAGTCGGACTTGATTATCTGACACTGAGCCGGGCAGCGGGAACATTGTCCGGGGGAGAGGCGCAGCGGATCAGGCTGGCAACTCAAATCGGTTCGCGGTTATCCGGTGTGCTTTATATTTTAGATGAGCCATCAATTGGTCTGCACCAGCGTGATAACGACCGTTTAATCAGCGCGCTGAAAAACATGAGAGACCTGGGGAACACACTGATCGTCGTAGAACATGATGAGGATACGATGATGGCAGCCGATTATTTAATTGATATCGGCCCGGGTGCCGGCATCCACGGAGGACAAGTTATTTCCGCGGGAACTCCGGAAGAAGTCATGGCAGATCAAGATTCGTTAACAGGCAGTTACTTATCAGGGAAGAAATTTATCCCGCTGCCTCCCGAAAGAAGAAAACCGGACGGCCGCTATATTGAGATTAAAGGCGCTTCAGAAAACAATCTGAAAAAGGCAAATGCCAAGTTTCCGCTAGGGACGTTTACAGCGGTTACGGGTGTATCAGGATCGGGAAAAAGCACCCTCGTCAATGAAATACTTCACAAGGCATTAGCGCAAAAGCTTCATAAAGCAAAAGCGAAGCCAGGCAGCCATAAAGAAATCAAAGGCCTCGAACATTTAGACAAAGTCATTGATATTGATCAGGCGCCGATCGGAAGAACGCCGCGGTCAAATCCTGCGACATACACCGGTGTTTTTGATGATATTCGCGATGTATTCGCACAGACAAATGAAGCGAAAGTCCGCGGCTATAAAAAAGGCCGTTTCAGTTTTAATGTGAAGGGCGGACGATGTGAAGCCTGCCGTGGAGACGGGATTATAAAAATTGAAATGCATTTCCTTCCTGACGTATACGTGCCATGTGAAGTGTGCCACGGCAAACGCTACAACCGGGAAACACTTGAAGTGACATACAAAGGAAAAAGCATTTCTGATGTGCTTGATATGACGGTCGAAGATGCTCTTTCTTTTTTTGAAAATATCCCGAAAATTAAGCGCAAGCTCCAAACCCTGTACGATGTTGGTCTTGGTTATATTACGCTCGGCCAGCCGGCGACTACCTTGTCAGGCGGTGAAGCGCAGCGGGTGAAACTTGCATCTGAACTGCATAAACGCTCAACCGGCCGCACGCTGTACATTTTAGATGAACCGACAACAGGTTTGCATGTCGACGATATCGCCAGACTTCTTGTCGTGCTTCAGCGTTTGGTTGATAATGGGGATACAGTGCTTGTCATTGAGCATAATCTTGATATCATCAAGACGTCTGATTATATTGTTGATCTGGGGCCCGAAGGCGGAGCCGGAGGCGGCACCATTGTCGCGTCGGGAACACCGGAGGAAATCACTGAAGTGGAAGAGTCGTATACAGGGCGTTATTTGAAGCCTGTTATGGATCGTGACAAGAAGCGCATGAAGTCACTCTTGGAAGCGAAAGAAACTGCAACATCTTAAAACCCTCTTTTCAGAGGGTTTTCACTTTTCTTTGCAGTATTTATTAAAACGTCTTCTTATACAGCTGCCGGCTCACATTCATTAAATCTTGAACAATATGAGTGCTGCTGCTGTCCAGGAGAACTTTTATATATTGAATGTCATGAGAGATGGGAAGAGGCCCGTGAATCTGTTCAAGCTCGGCTAACATTTCACGGTTCATTCTTTTTTGTTCATGAATCAGTTTTAAAACGGATTCTTGTGTTACTGTATAGTCACTGGGATCTTTCTCCATTGCTTGTCCAGCCTCCTTGATTGCCGTAAGCTTTTTACATATTGTAATCGGTACGGCTGAAAGATTCTACTTCTAAAACTTTTTAAAATCCAATTTCCGTAAATGGAAGCATGTCTAATGGATGATTTTGAAACCTCTGGAGGTTTTATACGTATATCTATCTAAGTAAAACGTCCTGACTTATTGTCACGGATGATTAACGATGGGAGTGGAATAAATTGAACCGTAACCAAGCCATAATTGCATCACTTTGTTATTTCAGCGTCTTTATCGCGCCGGTCATTGTGCCGATTGTCGCTTATTTTGTTGTTGATGAGAAAGAGACAAAACATCACGCGATACGTTCTCTGCTTTCTCACATTGTTCCTTTTGCCGGCTGGCTGGTTTTATTTATCGCTTTTCTTGGCGGGGCTATTGCCATAGATGGGGACAGTGTGATGCCTGTATTTGTGATGATTGGCGGTGCAATCGTATATTTCTTAGTTGTGATTGGCATTATGATTTGGAACGTCATTCAGGGCATTAAGGTGCTGCGTGCAGCATAAGTAGATCATAGGGAGGAGATCGAATGAAGCAGGAAAAGGAAAGAATCCTCAAGCTTGTGGAGGAAGGGAAGCTGACGGCACAGGAAGCATTAACGCTGATTGAAAAGCTCGACAGCGACTATAAGGAAAAAGAAGAAAAAATCACGGCTCTGTCAGTTAACGTTCATGAAGAGGATGAGCCATTTACAGCGGCCAAAAAAGAGGGCAGCAAGCCGTCTTTAGGGGCGAAGCTGTTCGATTGGATTGATTCTGCTGTGAAAAAGGTCAAAGAAGTTGATCTTGATTTGAACTTCGGTCACTCGTTTGACGTACAGCATATTTTTCAATTTAAGGATAATGATTTTTCCAGTGTAGAGCTTCAGATCGCAAACGGCAGCGTAAATATTGTTCCGTGGGAAGACGAGGATATCAGAGCGGAATGCCAGGCGAAGGTATATCGCACTGACAGCCAAGAAGCAGCAAGAGACGCTTTTCTTCAGCATATTGAATGTGAAATCAAAGGAAATAAGTTTTTTATCCGTACAGAAAAGAAAACGATGAAAACCAATGTCACATTGTATATTCCTCAGAAGGAGTATGATAAGATTCGGGTGAAGCTGTTTAACGGACCGATCAGAGGGGAACATTTACATGTAAAAGAGTTCTCGGCGAAAACGACAAATGGCGTGCTGTCGTTCTCGAATTTGACGGCTGAAAAAGCTTCGGCAGAAACGGCGAACGGCCAAATTAAGCTAGCCAATCACAATTGCGGCACGATAGAAGCGGAAACCATTAACGGGCTGATTGATCTGCGCGGAAAAAGCGAATCCATTGATGTTCAAAGCTTTAACGGAAATATCGCGATTACTGTAACAGAATCAGACTGCCGCTCGATTTACACAAAAACGACGACTGGAAATGTGGAGCTGTCGATTCCGGATGATCTTGCGGTGAAGGCTGAACTGAAAAGCAATCTCGGCTCGCTGTCCCACGAATTAATAGATGTTGACATGCTGAAAGAAAAAAATGATACCATTCAAAAAGAAATGATGTTCACTTCTAATCAAGCACATGATCAAAACATCGCCGTTTTCTCCGAATCATTAACTGGCGCCATCAAATTAAAGTATACACAGAGGTGATCGAATGAATAGATTATATCGTTCAGAAAAAAACAGGAAAATGGCCGGCGTCATCGGCGGCCTGGCGGAGTATTTCAACTGGGATGCGTCACTCCTCAGAGTGATAACCGTCATTTTAGCCGTTATGACAAGCGTTATTCCTGTTCTGCTCATATATATCATTTGGATTTTTATTGTTCCGTCAGAAAGGGATATGAAGTAACATGGTCAAATGGGCAGTCAGCATTTTAGTAAATGCTTTATTATTAATCGTCATTGACGGTTACATTGATTCCATTCATATCAGCAGCATCGGGGCAGCGATTATTGCCAGCCTCATTTTATCAATCTTAAACGTGCTGATTAAACCGCTCTTGATTATCTTTACGCTGCCTGTCACAGTTGTGACGCTGGGTCTCTTTTTGTTTGTGATTAATGCCATCACCTTGATGATGACAGCGTCCATTATGGGTGACAGTTTTCAAATTGACGGCTTCGGATCAGCCATCTTGGCATCTGTTGTCCTGTCGGTGTTCCATTTGCTGATTCAAAAAGGCATTTTAGAACCGCTTCGAAAAAAATAAAAGCTGCCATACAAATGGCAGCTTTTTTACATAAGATGTTTTTCTTGTTTGATGTCATGTTTCGCCTGATGCATATACGGCAGAAGGCAAAAGCTCAATATGGCAAATGCGATACCCAAAAGGCCAAAGGACATGACAGACGGCATCCGTGTCAACAGATAAGCTGATATCATCGGGCCGGCCGCCATACCTGTATATCTGACAAAGTTAAAGATTCCGATCGCGCTCCCCCTGTTGTGTTCAAACTCATTGGTGATCATCGTGGAATACAGGGGAGGAATAACCCCCATCGAGACACCGAACAGCGCCAATGTGAGAGCCATAAGAATGATCGAGACGGAATGGGTAAAAGCAAATAAAATGATGCTGACCGCTGCAATTGAATTGCTGTAGACAAACAATGTACTTAAAGGAACTTTTGCCTGTATGTTTTTAAACAGAAAGGTACCAGCGATTGTGCTTAACGCCAGAGGCAAATATAACAGTCCCGCTATCTGTACATCCATATGATAATGTTCCGTCAGCAATATCGGAAGATAGACAATAACCGCAAAATAAATGAAAAAGAGAAAAAAGCTTAAGGTCAGAATGACATTTCCAGCTCTGTTTGTGAAAATGGATTTATAATGAGCAAGCAAACTGCTTGATTTTGCATCTTGCTTTGATCCGCTATGAGAATCCTTAGGGAAGAAAATGCTGTTTGTTGCTAATAAAATAACAGAGATCACCGTCAGCATCCAAAAGATCCCTTCGTGTCCGTAAGCCCCGCCGAGAAATCCCCCGAGGACAGGAGCAATAGCCGGGGCGGCCGAAAGCTGCATTTGATACGTACCCATGGCATTTCCGCGATCATTGCCTGTAAATAGCTGGCCGATTGTGGTGGCTGCAATGAGAGGGAGTGCTGCGGAACCGGCTGCCTGTACGATTCTAAAAATAAGAAACAAAGTAAAATCAGTGGTGACGGCACACACGAAACTGGCTGCCGCCGTTGCCAGTATTCCGGCAAGCAAGACATAACGCGCGCCTTTAAAATCGATGATGGCGCCCAAAATAATTTGCATAATGGCTGTCACAATCATAAAAACTGAAATTGTCAGGTTTACGAGGGTTACAGAGACATGGAAAGATTCTTTAATAATCGGGATGATGGGTGAATACATATTTTGGCTTAAAGAAGCAAAAAATGCGCTGAAACAAACAATATACAAGATCAGCATTGCTTTTGATTTCGTTTGAGCCATAAAACAACCCCCTTTTTTACTTTACAGGTTTCTCTGAAGTATCATCTGTTTGCTCAGCTTCAAGTCTGGAGGTAAGCTGTTCTAAAAATTTCAATACAGCATTCTGTTCATCTTGTGAGAATGAATCAAGGAATTGGTAAAATGCCAGCTCCTTTTTTTTGTGCAGTTTTTCATGCAAATCAAAAATCTGTCTGCCTTTACGGGTTAATTTGAAATAGACTTCTTTTTTGTTATCAGTCAGCTGATAGCGATTGATAAATTCTTCTTTGATCAGTTTTGTGCTGATTTTCGTTACGTTCGCTTTTGATAAGTTCATTTTTTTGGCAATTCCCGTATTATTAATCGGTTCATGTTGGCCAATACAGTCAATGACATGGATGCTAGTCATGTTTTTGGGAACATCAATCACATCTTCTTCTGCGGCCTCCTTAAAGAACTGCTGAAGTGAAGTATTCGCTTTTTGTTCATTAAGATGCAGAAGCCGAACGTATATGTCGTATATCAGCTGTTTTGTCAGACCGGACATAGGCTACCTTCTTTCTTTGAATGAATGGTTTACCAGGAAATAATAAAAATTGTTTATCGGTGAACGATTTGATTTTATCTGTACTTGTTTTTGTTGTCAATTGCTGGTGCTTAAGGAAGCTGAAAAATGACCAGTAAAATAGTGTAAAAACCATGGCATTTACACTTATTTTCAATTTTTTAGGGCTGATGATATTGACACATGGCAGAATAAGGGATGGAATGACCGATGTTTACTGATAAACATTAATTATGATAATCGTCTATGAAACGAAAAAAGGTTATTGCTGAAAATGATCCGTTGAAGCTTTAAGTGCTGTCTATCAATAATCCATCTCATTTTAAGAGGTAAATGAGATGGAAGCTGTACCGTGCTTATCTCTTTTTAATGCGAACTCTTGTACCGCTTGAAATCATTCATTATGAATGCTGTTATTCATCAATCTGCCTCTCTGATTTTATCGTTAACCGGTTTAACTTCAAGAGGCCGATGTCTTTTTGTTCTTTTTGCACAAAAATTAACTCATAAGCTTCCCTGTTCAGACGCAAAATACGTAAAAGGGAGGTGTCGTGATGAGAAAATACACAGTCATCGCTTCTTTATTATTGTCTTTTCTGTTTGTTCAGTCTGGCGGCCATCATGAAGCGAGGGCTTTGCCCGTCATAAAGCAGGAACCGTTCCAAACGCCTCATTACATACCCTTGCTTGAAAACCCTCCTCAAATTGAAGTGAAGGCTGAAATGAAGGGCAATCTGATTATTCAGGCGCACGTGCGTGACAGTGAGTATCAATCGTTTTCTGCCTTTTTGTTTTATAAACAAAGCAATGAACTGGGCTATAAAATGGTGCCGATGGACCCAACCCCTGGAGCTATCCGCCAGTTTTTGGCGCAAATTCCGAAGAGGTCAATCTGGAATAGCGAGCTCGAGTATTACATTGTGTTCTCGAATGGAAAGCAGCAGGTGGAGTCAGAAACGAAGACACTGAAGCTGGATGGATTTCAGGCTGATCTCGCCCATATCCCGGAGCTGCTGATCACCGAGCTTGCGGTTGATACAAAAAATACCGGGCGTACAGACGGTTATGAATTTATTGAGGTATATAATACAACCGACAGAACAATTGATTTTAAAGATTATCACATCCGATATCGCTATCCGAAGGAAGGGCCGGACTCCGATTTGATTTGGAGACCTGATCAGCGGGTCGTCATTCCTTCTGGCGAAACCTGTGTATTTTGGCTCAAGCCTGCCGGACATCCTGAGTTGACAGCGGATGATTTTAACCGGCACTATCAGACACATTTGAGAGAAGGGGAAAATCTGTTGGTGCTGGAAGGAACAGAGGGCATGGCGAATACCCGGCCGCGTGCGGTTGCGATATCGACGAATACAGGGAAGGATATTTCAGTTGCGCACTACAGAAAGCATGCGCTGCGCCGCCTGTCGTCTGTGCTTTATAAATATCCTCTCGATGGAACAGCGGAACTGCTCAACATTTCAATAGCAGAAAAAAATCCGTCGCCAGGCTCGGTTTTACAGGCGCAGGTTCCAGAGCAAAAACGAAAAATGATGCTTGATAAAGAAAAGCCGGTTATAGAAGATTTAACAGACCGCAAGCCTGTCCGTCCGGCTGAAAGCATTGAACTGCGGGCTGACATACGTGACCGCAGTTTAGTTAAAACGGCCGCCTTTTATTATCGGACAGATGAAAACAAACCGTTCAAACGCATTTTCGCTGAAAAAGACCGCAACGATCATTTGTACCATTATATTGTCTACTCACCTGAGCTGATCGGGAAGGATCAGCTTGAGTATTACGTCGTAGCCGGTGACGGGATTAATGAAGCGAAGACGCCTGTCAAAATGATTGATATTAAGCAAACAAGCAAGTCGCACGGTTTGCGGATGAATATAGAAAACAGAGATACACTTTCGGGGACACAGTTTCTCAAAGCGACTACGGATGGGCGGACTGACAGCATTAAGTTGTGGATTGACGGAAAAAAACAACTGACAGAGCCCGCCATGGAAAAAGAAGTATATTTTGCGTTCGATACCCGAAAAACGAACCTTTACTTTAAAAATGCTGTAACGATGGACGGCAAGGTGCTAAAAGTCTTCGATGATACGACAAATAAATACCGCACCTATTCTGTCCCTCTGCCGGAGACGCTGCTTCAAAAAGGGAAGCAGCTGCAGCGTATCACGATACGATCGGGTTCAAAGGTATCTCCGTTTGATACGGCTGAAAACCGTGATGACTTTTTAGTCAAAAATGCCCGATTGATATTATCGGATGGAACGGTGATCAGGGATGAGCGTATTTCTCCCGAGAAGGAGCTTTTTATTGGGGATAATCAGCGCTCAAATAAAAGCTGGCCGTTTCAATTTCATTTGCCTGACGGACTGTTTACGTCACAGCTGCTGAAGTGGGATACAGAGAAGCTGACTGAAGGAGCCCATCATATTGCAGTAAGCGACGGGAATGAAAACCTGAGTTTTGTAGTGCGGGTTGATAATTCAGGGCCGCACATCGAACCGAATGTGACGGACGGACAGACGTATAAAGGAAATCTGGTTCTGCAGGCAGATATGTTTGATAAATGGAGCAAAATAGAGGAAACAGAGGCATTTTTAGATGGTGACAGCATTACGCTCCCATATCATACGTCAACTTCTGAGCTGTCTCCGGGCAAACACACGCTGAAAGTCTCAGCAACAGATTTGGCTGGCAATAAAACGGTTATTGAGCGGACATTTAAGACAGAGCGGGAGCATCCGGACCAGCCGGAAATCGTAAATAGCGATGCCGATACGCACAAAGCCAAGCTTTCGGTGCGGGTGAAGGATCCGACGAATGATGCGATGGATGTGTCTTTTTACAGAGGCTTTCAATATACCGCGCAAAACAGAAATAATGTGAAAATTTTTAAGCATGCGTCACTGACTGAACCTCCGAAGAGCTTTGTCCCGGAAAGCGAGACGCCGTTTACCAATGAAGAAATGAATCGGGTGTCAGGAGCTGACGGAAAAACAGTGTCAACTGAAGAGAAGGAGCTTTTTCCTTATCACCGTTTTGAAGTGACGGTTGACCCGTCCATTGATGAGAATGATTTAGCTGAAGCCGTTTGGAGAGGAAGCTCTCTGCCGGGGAGGAAAGTGACAATGTACGCTTGGAATTACCGGACAAGCCAGTGGCAGCCGATTGACAGCTTCGTTGCCAAAGATGACAAACAGTTCACGCTAAAGGCGTCTGTCATCGCTTCCGATTATGTACGGAAATCTAAGGTGAATATCATTGTTCAGGACGAAATTCCTCCTGCGAAGGATATGTATACCTTTGTCTGGATGTCAGACACGCAATATTATGCAAAAAGCTATCCGCATATTTTTGATAAGCAGACTGCATGGATCAAAAATACCCAAAGGAAGCTGAATACGAAATACGTGTTTCATACAGGGGATATTGTAGATGATTCCGCGGATATCAGACAGTGGAGAAACGCTGATCAATCAATGCGTGTCCTGGACAACAGCGGAATTCCTTACGGCGTGCTGGCCGGAAACCACGATGTCGGTCATAAGGACGGCTCCTACAGGGCATTTGGCAAATACTTTGGCAGCCACCGTTTCGATAAGAGACTGTATTATGGCGAATCGTACAAAAATAACCGCGGGCATTATGACCTCATATCAAGCAGCGGCAATGATTATATCATGCTGTACATGGGCTGGGGCATCACGGACGAAGACATCGCATGGATGAATCAAGTGCTGAAGAAGCACCCTGACAGGACAGCTGTCTTAGCTTTTCATGAATATTTACTCGTAAGCGGAAACAGAAGCCCGATCGGCGAGAAAATTTTCAAGAAAGTTGTCAAGCCGAACCCGAATGTCGTGATGGTGTTAAGCGGACATTATCACAGCGCGATGAGAAAAACAGATGAGCTGGATGATGACGGAGACGGAAAACCGGATCGTCTCGTACATCAAATGCTTGCTGATTATCAGGGCGGGCCCGAGGGCGGCCAGGGATATTTGCGTTTGATGCAGTTTGACCAGGCAAACAATGTGGTGCATGTATCCACATACTCTCCGTATTTGGATGATAAAAACTTTTATGATACAGATAGTTACGGCAACAAGGATGAGTTTACGCTGGAGCTTGATCTGAAGCCAAGAATGAAAAGAGTAGAAACCGATTATTTTGAATGCAATGTCTATACAAACGAACAGCTCGGAAAACGCGAGAAAGTGAAAAGCGGGGAAACCGCCGAATTCCTTTGGGAGAATCTAGAGCCGAGTTCTGTTTATTATTGGTACACCATTGTGGAAGACAGCTTTAACGGAAAAACGAAATCACCGATCTGGAAGTTCAAGACGAAAAAAGAAACCTATCGTCCAGCGCCAGACCAGTTTGATTTTCGCCGTGTCTCCAATCCTTAAAAAGGGGTTGGAGATTTTTTTATGACAGCCGATCCATGTAGTGAACAAAAGTATAACGGTCGCCCCTGTATACAGATTTTACATGCTCAAAAGCAGTCCCGTTCTGCAAATACGTTGTTCGTTTAATCAACAGGACTGGCGCCCCCTCTTGGATGCCGAGCATGCTTGCTTCATCCTGTGTTGCGGCGCTCGGTTCAAGCTCTTGTTTGGCGCGGGAAATCGGCGTGCTGTTGTACCTTTCGATATGCTCGTAAATCGACGACTTGAAATGAGACTGATTTAATTCACCTGCCAGCTCAAATGGGATGTGTGAGGCTTCGATCGCCATAGGAATATCATTCGCCAGCCGAACCCGTGTGATTTTGTGGATGCGGGACGGGTGCCCGCACCCTAGTATGGCGGCCAGCTCCTCAGTCGAATCGATAAGCTGATAATCGATGAGCCTGCTGCTCGGCCTCATACCGCGGCTTTTCATATCTTCGGTAAAGCTTGTAAGCCCTTGGAGCGCTTGCTCCATTTTTAACTTGCTGACAAAGGTGCCCCGGCCTTTCTGGCGATAGAGAAAACCTTCATTGACCAAATTAGAAAGCGCTTGGCGCACTGTCATCCGGCTGATCCCGAATTGCTCGGCATATTCCCGCTCGGAAGGAAGCGGCATATCCGGCTTCAGCTCTCCGCTCTTTATTTGGGCTTTTAATTGCTCCATAATCTGATAATAAATCGGGATAGGAGATTGTTTATCGATATTCATAGCGAAAATCCTTTCAATGCCTGAATCCCGCGGCTTCTTGATCAATCAAAACCGAAACGTTAGGATGCAGATGCAAAGCAGACGCAGGGAATTCCTCGTTGACTTGTCCGTCCAGCAGCCGTTTGGCAGCTTCGGCTTTGCTTGTGCCGGAGATAAGCAGAAGAATCTGCTTGCTTGAGAGAATCGTTTGAATCCCCATTGTAACGGCTTTTTTTGGCACACTGTCAATGGAGGGAAAATATCTGGCATTGGCCTGACGGGTTTGTTCATTTAATGCCACGACATGTGTGCGGGACTGGAATGATGTACCTGGTTCATTAAAGCCGATATGCCCGTTCCGGCCGATGCCGAGAAGCTGAATGTCCGCTCCGCCAAGTGATTCAATCAATTGTTCGTAGCGTTTGCACTCGGCTTCCAGGTCACCTGCGTTTCCATCAGGAATAAAATGCCGGCTCGGTTGACTGTCGATATGCTGAAAGAAACGGTCATTCATATAGCAGTGATAGCTGTTTGGGTCATCACCGGAAAGCCCGGCGTATTCATCTAAATTAATCGTGGTGATGTTTTGAAAAGAAAGATTCTCTGTTTGGTGCAGGCGGATCAGCTCGCGGTACGTGCCTTCCGGTGTCCCGCCTGTCGCTAAACCGAGAACGGCATCAGGCTTTTCCCTGACTGTTTCAGCCACAATGCCGGCAGCTTTTTGGCTTAATGCCTCATACGATTGACATTCGATTACTTTCATATATGATCAGCCTCCTTGGATTTAAATGCAATGTTTCCGCGGCAAACGGTGAGAAGCACCTCACATTCACTGCTGACAATTACAAGATCCGCATCTTTTCCCTCTGTTATACTGCCTTTTCGGTCAAAGATGCCAAGCTGTTTGGCCGCGTTTGCTGAAGTTATATTTGCTATATCCGTCCAAGAGCAATTCGTAAACGCGCGCATATGCCGGGCGCTTTCATTCATTTTTAAAATCGAACCGGCAAGCGTCCCGTCCGAAAGAAGAGCTGTTTTTCCCTTTACTGTCACACTCTGTCCGCCGAACTCGTAGACTCCGTCTTTCAGACCTTTCGCCCGCATCGAATCGGTGATCAAGATAAGCTTGCTGCTGCCTTTTGCTAAAAAAGCAAGCTTTGCCGCTAACGGATGGGAGTGGATACCGTCAGCAATAAGCTCTGTGACATAACCCTCATGGGCAAGGGCTGTTCCGATCACTCCGGGTTCACGATGATGAAACGGGCTCATCGCATTGTATAAGTGAGTCATATGGCTGGCGCCTGCTTCAAAGGCTTCCAAAAGTAATGCGGAGTCTGCATCCGTGTGTCCCATTGACGCGATAATCGACTCATCCTTTAAATAACGGATCAGCTCAAATTGCTGGTCCTCCTCCGGCGCAAGCGTGACGATTTTGATCAGTCCGCCTGCCTCCTGCTGCCACTTCTTGAAAAGTGCAAGATCTGAGGGCCTGATCCATTCCTTTGGCTGCGCTCCGGCCCTTTTAGGTGAAACAAAGGGACCCTCCAAATGAATTCCGATCAATTCCGCACCTAAGGAAGAGGATTCCTCCGCAGACTTCCAATCTCTCGCATTTTCGAGAGCTTGAGAAATTTGGCCGTGCTCCTGTGTGATGGTTGTCGCTAAAAAACTCGTTGTGCCTTCCTCAGGCAGTCTTGAGGACATGGCATCGAGCGCGGAGAAGCTCGCATCCATTGTATCTGCGCCATAGCCGCCGTGAATATGGATATCAATCATTCCCGGAAGCAATACGGCATCCTTTGGGCCTTGAATTTCCTTTGAGTACTGCTCTTTTGGCCGTTCTGTTGAGACAGCGCTGATTTTTCCGTCCTTGACTCCAACATAGCCGTTTTTGATCACTTCATTTTCTGTCACGATACTGATTCCGCTGAGAAGAAGACTATCTGCCATAAATGATCCGCCTTTCTGGAATATGAATACGTTTATTTTACTCTTTTTCAGACTAGTGATCTAGACCAGCTGACACGTTTGCCAGTCTTTTATAAAATCTGTTTTAGGTTCAAGCCCGAAAGTGATAAAATGAAATTATTGTTGAGCAAGCTCGGGTTATCCCGGAACAGGAGGAACATATCGTGGCAAAGGTTCGGACAAAAGATGTAATGGAACAGTTTCATTTGGAATTAATCAGCGGTGAAGAAGGTATTAACCGCCCGATTACGATGAGCGATTTATCAAGACCAGGCATTGAAATTGCCGGATATTTTACATATTACCCCAGGGAGCGCGTACAGCTTCTGGGGAAAACAGAGCTCTCTTTCTTTGAACAGCTGCCGGAAGAGGATAAAAAGCAGCGAATGGACTCTCTATGCACGGATGTAACACCAGCTATTATTCTGTCTAGAGATATGCCTATCCCGCAGGAGCTCATTGACGCTTCCGAGAAAAACGGCGTGCCTGTCCTCAGATCGCCTTTGAAAACGACAAGACTGTCAAGCCGATTGACCAACTTCCTAGAAAGCAGACTTGCGCCAACCACAGCCATTCACGGTGTGCTTGTCGATATATATGGAGTAGGGGTGCTGATCACAGGGAAAAGCGGCGTCGGAAAAAGTGAAACCGCGTTGGAGCTTGTGAAAAGAGGCCACCGCCTTGTTGCTGATGATTGTGTTGAAATTCGGCAGGAGGATCAGGATACCCTTGTCGGAAACGCCCCTGAGCTCATTGAGCATCTGCTTGAAATTAGAGGGCTTGGCATTATTAACGTCATGACGCTGTTTGGTGCCGGTGCGGTCAGAAGCAATAAACGAATTACAATTGTGATGAATCTTGAACTCTGGGAGCAGGGCAAGCAATACGACCGTCTTGGACTCGAAGAAGAAACAATGAAAATCATTGATACAGAAATTACAAAACTCACGATCCCTGTCCGTCCGGGACGAAATCTCGCGGTCATTATTGAAGTGGCTGCTATGAACTTCAGATTGAAGCGGATGGGCTTAAACGCCGCTGAGCAATTTACCAACAAGCTGGCGGATGTCATTGAAGACGGTGAACAAGACGAATAGGAGTTGGCAATAAATGAATGAAGCGATAGAACCACTCAATCCGATAGCGTTTCAGCTGGGGCCGTTAGCCGTCCATTGGTACGGAATCATTATCGGCCTCGGTGCTTTGCTGGGGCTTTGGATTGCCATGAGAGAAAGTGAGAAACGAGGACTGCAGAAAGATATTTTTATCGATCTCGTCCTTTTTGCGATCCCAATCGCGATTATTTGCGCACGGATTTATTACGTTGCATTTGAATGGGATTATTATGCCGAACATCCGGGGGAAATCATAAAAATCTGGAAGGGCGGCATCGCGATTCACGGCGGCTTAATCGGTGCCATTTTGACAGGCTATGTCTTTTCGAGAGTGAAAAACATTTCTTTCTGGAAGCTTGCGGATATCGCGGCGCCAAGCATTTTGCTCGGTCAGGCGATCGGCCGCTGGGGAAACTTTGTCAATCAAGAGGCACACGGGGAGGCGGTCAGCAGAGCCTTTTTAGAAAACCTGCACCTGCCTGAGTTTATCATCAATCAAATGTACATCAACGGCCAATATTATCATCCTACTTTTTTATATGAATCACTATGGAGCTTTGTCGGCGTTATTATACTGCTTCTTTTGCGCAGAGCGAATTTGCGGAGAGGCGAGCTGTTTTTAACCTATATCATTTGGTATTCAATCGGAAGGCTCTTTATTGAAGGAATGCGGACTGACAGCTTAATGCTGACGAGTTCGCTTCGCATCGCTCAGGTGATCTCAATCGTATTGATTGTTTTGGCTGTAGCAGCCATCATCTTCAGACGCGTCAAGGGGTACTCGGCGAAGCGTTACGCAGAGTAGACGGTAACAAAGGGGGATGAGGGATGAAGAAGATTTTTCTGGCCGGTCTTGCGGCAGGTCTTCAAACAACATGGACACTCGGCAAAGTCATTTTTCCGGTAACGCTGGTGGTCACTTTGCTTCAGCATACGCCTGTCATGGATTGGCTGGTACGGCTGATTACACCGGTGATGGGCCTGTTCGGGCTTTCCGGTGAAGCGGCGATCCCGCTTGTTCTTGGGAATATGCTGAATCTGTACGCGGGGATTGCCGGGATATTGACACTGGATTTATCCGTGAAGGAAGTTTTTATCTTAGCGGTGATGCTTTCATTCTGTCATAACTTGATTATCGAATCGACAGTCGCAGCAAAGGTCGGGATCAGGATTGGCATCATATTGGCAGTGCGCATTGGTTTGGCAGCTGTTTCTGCAATCGTCATCAATCTCATCTGGCATGGCGGGCAGGAAACAGCGCAGTACGGTTTTATCGCTGCAAGGGGTGATGCGCCTGACGGCTGGCTGGCGATGCTGGCCGAGGCTTTAATGAAAGCCGGTCTTGGCGTTTTGCAGCTGGCGGCAATTGTGATCCCGCTGATGATCATCATTCAATTTATGCGAGACTTAGGCTGGCTGCACACGTTTTCGAAGTGGCTGTCTCCGTTTACGCAGATGCTCGGCATGAATAAAAATACCTCGATGACAATGGTGGCCGGCTTGACAATCGGTCTGGCCTACGGAGCGGGTGTCATGATTAAAGCAGTCGAAGATGACGGCGTTGGCAGGCGCGACATGACACTGGCCTTTATTTTTCTCGTTGCCTGCCATGCCGTCGTTGAAGACACACTTGTCTTTATTCCGCTTGGCATTCCAGTTTGGCCGCTTCTGCTGATCCGGGTCACTACGGCTGTGCTGCTGACGATGGCTATATCGTATACGTGGAAAAAATGGAAACCCTCAGCGGTTGGAAAGGAAGCAGTATGACTGATAAACAAGTTACGACAATTCTGTTTGATTTAGACGGAACCCTTATTAATACGAATGAATTAATTATCGCGTCATTTTTGCATACGCTGGAGCATTATTACCCGAGCCGCTATAAACGTGAAGATGTGCTTGCGTTTATCGGCCCGTCTCTTTTTGAAACGTTTTCTTCAATGGATGCTGAGAAAACTGAAGATATGATCAGCATGTACAGAACATACAATCACCAGATGCATGACACACTTGTCACCGAATATGAAACGGTTTATGAAACGCTGGATGAACTAAAAAAAGCAGGCTTTACATTAGGAATTGTGACAACAAAATTAAGAGATACTGTCAATATGGGCCTTAAGCTGACGGGAATCGGCGAATTTTTCGAAACCGTTGTTACACTTGATGACGTCACGATGGCAAAACCTGATCCCGAGCCTGTTCTGCTGGCGCTGAAACAGCTGGGAAGCGAGCCTGCGGAAGCCATCATGGTCGGCGACAACTATCATGATATTCTGGCGGGTAAAAACGCCGGCACAAAAACAGCCGGGGTCGCTTGGACGATTAAAGGCCCGGAAGCGCTGGCGAAACATGAGCCTGACTATATGCTTGAGAAAATGAGTGATCTATTACAAATCGTTGGAGTGAAGTAATCTGTGAGAAAAACAGACCGGCATCCGGTATCAGGTGCTAACTCACTGTGGCATGTCTATCAAACGGTGCCTTTTTTGAAGGTAGTGAAGAATTTCATGATCATTCAAATCGCGAGATACACACCGTTTATAGGGATGAAAAACTGGCTGTACCGTACATTTTTGCGGATGAAGGTCGGAAAGCAGACATCCTTTGCCCTCATGGTGATGCCCGATATTATGTTTCCGGAAAAGATCTCAGTCGGAACGAATTCAATCATCGGATACAATACGACCATTTTGGCCCATGAGTATTTAATTCAGGAGTATCGAACCGGTAAAGTCCTGATCGGAGACGAAGTGATGATCGGAGCCAACACGACCATTCTGCCAGGCGTAGAAATAGGGGATGGCGCAGTCGTGTCCGCCGGAACGCTTGTCCATAAGGATGTGCCAGCCGGAGCATTTGTCGGCGGAAATCCGATGAAAATCATATACACAAGGGAAGAAATGCAGGAAAGAATAAAAAGCCCGCTGAATAAATAGCGCGGGCTTTTTTTTGTATATTAAAATTGGGTATTGTTTTTTTCCGTTACGTGCTGGACGCCGATCCATTTCTTGCCGACGTTGGAGTATCTTGTGTTCGTCATGGTGACAGTGCTCGTTTTACTGTCCGTACGGAAAATCGCTTCCTTCATGTTTGTGATGGTGCATCTGTCGATAATGACATCGGTATGGAAGGTCGACCCGCCCAGCTGTCTAATAAACTTTCCGCCGTTATCCGCAGTGAAGTTTTTCACTGTAAACGTGCTGGCTTTATTGATTTGAAAGATTTTATCAGAAGCTTTTTGAGCAGAACCGCCGTCAATGGTTACTTTTCCTTCCTTCTTCACAGTTAACGCGTCCTCACCGACATCTTCCCACGTCACATTCTGAATGTTAACGTTTCCATAAGTGTGCACGCCATCAGCAGCAGGAGCTCCGAGCACTACATTTTTCAGAGTTGCTCCGTCTTCCACACGAAAAACAGGCTTTTGGTTTTCGGATTGGCTTCCGTCACCCAATTCTTTTCCTGCTACAAACCGCTGTCCCTTCCCGTCATATGTTGTATTTTTTGGCACGATAATTGTTTCATGAACCACTTTGTCAGCTGCAAAAGCAGTTGATGTCTGAAACTGGCTGAAGCCCATAACCAAACTGAACATAAATAGGATAGACACGATTTTTTTCAATGATAAAATCCTCCCCGGATATCTTTAGTTTTGTAAGAGAAGCGTCAGCATCTTGCACCGGCTTCTCTCACATAGATCGGGGCAAGGCTGAATCTGTTTTAATCATAAAAATAGCCAGCTTGAAAGTAAAGACAAATTTGGATGGGAAATGGAAAATGCGTCATTGTTACCTGATTTAAACATCAAGCATGAGTATTGGCGTATTTGCTCAGGAGAGAGCATAAGAAAAGCTTGTGAAAGCGGGCAGCTTTACTTTTGAACGACGATGGCTTGGCTGCCCATTTGTACCCACGCTTTTTCGAAGCTGGTCCGGTCTGTTTTTCTGTTTTTATAGCCATAAGGGTCATTCACATACACGTAATTTTCATCATAACCCGTGACGGCGACACTGTGTTCGCTGTACGTGATATCGATCGTTCCGTTTGGCGTTTTCCATGTCTGCATGTTGTCAACCGGCGTAAAGTTGGCTGTCGTGATAACCCAAACCGGGTTGCCTTTCTCAAGCTGCTCATAAACAGCAGAGATGCTTTTTCCTGTCAGATCAGAAACGCTGTCCCCCGCATAGGTTTTAGCGAGCTGATAGATCGGGCCGTGATAGACACCTAGCCCCGGGCCGTTCGCCATATCACCGACAAATCCGTCATTCGGATCACCTTTTAATCCGCTGCTGTATGTCAAAGGCACTGTTGCGATCTGGTTTGCCAGTGTATTCTTTGTCACGTTGTATCCCGCATAGTGCAGCACCATCGCAAGGCTCGTCACCTCACAGCCATTATAGAGCTTTGGGGCATCCATCTGATTGAAAAGCGTGACGTCCATCGGCTCAGCGCTTCCTTTCAGTTTCTTCTCTTTGTTTGCTGCTTCAGATTCATTCTTCGTTGCACCTAAATCAATTTTGAAAAACGAAATATCTATATCTTTTGCATATATTTTGATGCCGAAGAAAATGACAGCAGAAAGTATGATCAGTACACATAACGTTCGCAGTGTTTTCATCTTTAACTCCTTGTTCTCTATTTGATTTGTATTATAGCATGCCAAACATCAAGAATTTGAGATATGACCTACCTTTCATCATTTATTCATGACTTTTTCATATTTAGGAGGAGGATTTCTGAACGAAAAAGATTCGTGCGAAAGTTAAGCATTGATTTCCATTCTTTCATCTGCTAACATATTATCATATTAGCGAACTAAAGGATTCGGAATTTTCCTTCAAACAATTACGGAGGTGCTCGGGTTGATGTTTATGTTTGAAAAACCGCACGGCATGAGAGATACACTGCCCGGTTTATATGAAACGAAAAAAAAGGTGAGGCAATCGTTAACCGATATGATAGATAAATGGGGCTATCAATTTATGGAAACACCGACGCTGGAGTTTTACGATACGGTTGGTGTGCAGTCAGCAATTGAAGAGCAGCAACTGTTTAAGCTTCTGGATCAGGATGGAAAGACACTGGTGCTTCGCCCGGATATGACAGGGCCGATCGCAAGGGTGGCGGCATCAAAGCTGCTGAAACATGATCATCCCCTCAGAGTCGGCTATGCGGCAAATGTGTTCAGAGCCCAGGAACGCGAGGGCGGACGTCCTGCCGAGTTTGAGCAGGTTGGAGTGGAATTGATCGGTGATGGCACGACAAGTGCGGACGCAGAGGTCATTGCCTTAGTAGTCGGTGCGTTAAAAAATGCCGGCTTGACTTCATTTAAAATTGCAATCGGCCACGCGGGCATTGCAGATGCCCTGTTTGTCGAGGTGCTCGGGAATGTTGAACGAGCGGACGTACTGCGGAGGTTTTTATATGAAAAGAATTATGTCGGCTACAGAGAGCACGTCAAATCTCTTCCGCTTTCCTCCATTGATAAAAACAGATTGCTTGAGCTTCTCGAATTGCGAGGGAGCATAGAAGTATGCAGACGTGCTGAAGAAATCGTCGATTCAGCGCAAGGTAAAAGTGTGGTTGATGAACTGAAGGCGCTGTGGGAGATTCTTGAGGACTACGGATGTACGGAAAATGTCCGTCTTGATCTGAATATGGTCAGCCATATGAGCTACTACACTGGGATTTTATTTGAAGTGTACGCGAATCATGTCGGCTTTGTGATTGGCAGCGGCGGCCGTTATAACAAGCTTCTGGGACATTTTAATTCACCGGCGCCGGCGACGGGTTTTGGGCTTCGGATTGACCGGATGATTGAAGCGCTCCATATGAAAGACGAACCTTGTGAAATGGATGCTGTCATTTTCAGCAAAGAACAGCGGGTGCAGGCCATCGCTTTTGCAAATGAAGAGCGTTTGAAAGGTAAAAAAGTTGTTCTTCAGGATTTACTGGGGATTGAAAATATTGATCAGATGACAAAATCATTTGCGAATGTCACCTATTTTATCGGTGCCAGAAAGGAAGAGCAAAATGGGTAAGTTACTCACAATGGCAATGCCGAAGGGGCGAATATTTGAAGAAGCAGCAGGGCTGCTGCGGCAGGCGGGATACAAGCTGCCGGAAGAGTTTGAGGATTCCAGAAAGCTGATCATCGACGTGCCGGAGGAAAATCTCCGCTTCATTTTAGCAAAGCCGATGGATGTCACCACATATGTGGAGCACGGCGTGGCAGACGTCGGAATTGCGGGGAAGGATGTCATGCTGGAGGAAGAACGCGATGTATATGAGGTACTGGATTTGAAAATCAGCAAATGCCATCTGGCGGTTGCCGGACTTCCAGATACAGACTGGAGCGGCGTCGCGCCGAGAATCGCCACAAAGTATCCGAATGTGGCTTCCAGTTATTTTAGGGAGCAGGGAGAGCAAGTCGAGATTATTAAACTGAACGGCTCTATCGAGTTGGCACCTCTTATCGGGCTTGCGGACAGAATAGTCGACATTGTATCAACGGGACAGACGCTCAAAGAAAACGGACTCGTTGAAACAGAGCATATTTGTGATATTACCTCCCGCTTTATCGTCAACCCAGTAAGCTATCGCATGAAGGATGATGTCATCGACGAAATGGCATCCCGTTTATCTCTTGTTGTGGAAGGAGAAACGGCAAAATGAAAATCAAAACGATCAGCGGCGCGGATCGGCTTTCGCTCAAGCGGTCAATTGATGCCGGAACGGAAGAACAAAGAAAAGCGGTCCGATCCATTATTGAACATGTAAAAGCAAACGGTGATCAGGCCGTTCGTGACTACACGGCCAAGTTTGACGGCATCAAGCTTGACAGCGCATTGGTCACAACAGAAGAAATTGAAGAAGCATACAGCTTGCTGGATCCCCAGCTGCTGCAGGTGATCAGGCAAGCGATCAAAAACATTACTGAATATCACGAAAGGCAGCTTCAGTCTTCCTGGTTTTATCACAGAAAGGATGGCACAATGCTGGGACAGAAAGTGACTGCACTTGACTCTGCCGGCGTTTATGTGCCGGGCGGAACTGCCGCATATCCGTCATCTGTTTTGATGAATGTCATTCCGGCGCTTACAGCGGGCGTGGAAAGAATTGTTCTTGTCACACCTCCGGGAAAAGACGGACGGCTGTCTCCGGGAGTCTTAGCTGCCGCTGCCGAGCTGGGCATTAAAGATATATACAAAATGGGAGGGGCTCAGGCAATTGCGGCGCTGGCGTACGGAACAGAAACCATTGAGCCGGTGGATAAAATCACAGGCCCGGGAAATATTTATGTCGCGCTTGCCAAACGAGAGGTGTTCGGTGATGTCGATATTGATATGATTGCCGGACCGAGTGAAATCGTCGTGCTGGCTGATGAAACAGCTATCCCGCGGGAAATTGCCGCTGACCTGCTGTCACAGGCGGAACACGACATGCTCAGCTCATGTGTGCTTGTCACAGATTCCATGCCGCTGGCTGAGGCCGTTTCAGCCGAGGTGAACGAGCAGCTTAAAACCTTGCCGCGCAGAGATATTGCGGAAGCTTCAGTGAGAGATTATGGATCTATTTATGTGGCTGAAACGATAGATGAAGCGGTCAATACAGTCAATACGCTCGCCCCGGAGCATTTAGAAATCATCACACGGTCTCCCGAAGCTTTGCTTGGCAATATCAAGCACGCAGGTGCGATTTTCTTAGGCCGATACAGCCCTGAACCGGTCGGAGATTATTTTGCCGGACCGAACCATGTGCTCCCGACAAATGGAACGGCCAGATTTTCAAGCCCATTAAACGTCACGGATTTTCAAAAGAAATCGAGCATTATTTCATACAGCCAATCAGCCTTTGAAGAACATGCGGATAGCATTGCGGCTTTTGCCAGACTGGAAGGATTAGAAGCGCATGCGAGATCAATCGAAGCGAGAGAACGGAGGAATTCAAAATGAGAAAAGCGGAGCGCGCCAGAAAAACAAACGAAACAGATATTGAGCTGGCATTCGCAATAGACGGCGAGGGACAAGCGGATATCAAAACAGACGTGCCATTTATGACACACATGCTGGATTTATTCACGAAACACGGACAATTTGATCTTTCCATTAACGCGAAAGGCGATGTCGATATTGATGATCACCATACAACTGAAGATATCGGCATTTGCTTAGGGCAGGCTTTGCTTGAAGCACTAGGCGATAAAAAAGGAATTAAACGCTACGGCTCGGCGTTTGTGCCGATGGATGAGGCGCTTGCTCAGGTGGTGATTGATTTAAGCAATCGGCCGCACTTAGAAATGCGTGCTGACTTTCCGGCAGCGAAAGTCGGAACTTTCGATACTGAGCTTGTACATGAATTTTTATGGAAGCTGGCGCTTGAAGCACGGATGAACTTGCACGTGATCGTTCATTACGGCACAAATACGCACCATATGATAGAAGCTGTTTTTAAAGCATTAGGACGCGCGCTTGATGAAGCGACAACGATTGACCCGCGTGTCAAAGGGATTCCGTCAACGAAAGGGATGCTGTAAATGATCGGTGTGATAGATTACGGAATGGGCAATTTATACAGCGTCTCAAAGGCGCTGGAGCGTGTCGGCGTGCCGTACTTTGTTTCTGGCATGCCAGAGGAGCTGAGGAAAGCAGATGCTTTCATTTTGCCGGGAGTCGGGTCATTTGGGGATGCGATGGACAATTTGCGCAACGCCAAACTCGATCAATTCATTCACGATATGGTATCAGAGGGGAGACTGCTTCTTGGGATCTGCCTTGGCATGCAGCTATTGTTTGATGAGAGCGAAGAGCATGGAACCGCTGCAGGCCTCGGTTTGTTAAAGGGAAAAGCAGTCAGGCTGAAGCCGGAAGATCAGGAGGGAAACAAGCTAAAGGTTCCGCATATGGGATGGAACCGCCTTTCCTTTCATAACGAATCTCCGCTGCTGGCAGGAGTGGAGGAAGGCTACGCTTATTTTGTCCATTCCTATTATATTGACGGAGTGGATGACGGCGCGCTTTTGGCAAGCGCCGAGTACGGTGTGCGGGTGCCTGCGGTTGTCGGAAAAGAGAATGTCTTTGGCGCCCAGTTTCACCCGGAAAAAAGCAGCACGGTCGGAATGTCTATCTTAATCCAATTCACAAAAATGGCAGCAGAACAGAAGGTGAAAAAATGAGTGATTTTACATTATACCCGGCCATTGATATGAGAAACGGCAAATGTGTACGCCTCGTTCAAGGTGATTACAGCAAGGAAACCGTATACGGTGATTCACCGTTCGATATGGCCTCGTTATTTGCAAGTGAGGGGGCTGAATGGATTCATCTAGTTGATCTTGACGGCGCGAAGGAAGGAAAAAAAGTAAATGACCGTCATGTCATCGAAATTGTACAAAAGCTCAATCTGAAAGTCGAAATCGGCGGCGGCATTCGTTCGGAAAGCGACGTCTACGATTACTTATCGGCAGGAGTCGATCGCGTGATCCTGGGAAGCTCTGCTGTTTCTGATCCGCCGTTTGTAAAAAAAATGCTGAAAGAGTATGGCGAAAGGATAGCCATCGGGCTGGACGCAAGAAACGGCTTTGTTTCAACAGAAGGGTGGCTGGAAACATCAAGTCTTAAGGCGGCTGAACTCGGCAAAGAGCTCGCCAACGAAGGCGCAGAAGTTTTTATTTTTACTGATATCGCGACAGACGGGATGCTGTCAGGCCCCAATCTCGAAAGCACAGTGGAACTCGCAAAGGAAACCGGAAAATCTGTCATCGCCTCTGGCGGAGTCAGCTCCGTTGCGGACCTTGAAGCTCTTGCCCGTTATCATGCGAATGGGGTTTCTGGAGCGATTATCGGAAAAGCACTGTATACCAACCAGTTTACACTTGGCGAGGCGCTTGAAAGGATGAAGGGGAAATGATAACAAAACGGATTATCCTATGTCTTGATGTGAAAGAAGGGCGCGTTGTCAAAGGGATTCAATTTCTTGAGCTGAAGGATGCCGGCGACCCTGTCGAGCTGGCGGAAGTATACGATCAGGAAGGCGCAGATGAACTGGTGTTTCTTGATATTTCTGCCTCGCATGAAGGCCGCAAAACGATGGTTGACGTCGTAGAGCAGGTTGCTGCAAAGCTTGCGATTCCGTTTACAGTCGGAGGCGGCATCAATCAGCTTAGCGATATGAAAACGATTCTGCGTGCCGGCGCGGACAAAGTTTCTGTAAACACGGCAGCTGTTCTCCGTCCCGAGCTGATTACCGAAGGCGCGGCGTTTTTCGGCTCTCAATGTATCGTACTCGCCATAGACGCCAAGTACGACGAAGAGTCTGACACGTATAAGGTTTACACGCATGGCGGCAGAAAGAAAACGGACTGGGAAGTTACAGCATGGGCGAAGGAAGCTGTCAAACGCGGAGCCGGAGAAATCCTCCTGACCAGCATGGACTCAGATGGGGAGAAAAAGGGTTTTGACCACAGGCTGACAAAGCTCGTGTCAGAAGGTGTTCCGGTTCCTGTCATCGCCTCAGGGGGAGCAGGAAACGCGCAGCATATGCTCGAGGCTTTTACAAAAGGGGAAGCGGACGCCGCGCTGGCTGCCTCCATTTTTCATTATAAAGAAACATCAATTAAAGAAGTGAAATCATATTTGAAAGAGCACGGGGTGAATGTGAGATGAAACAGGCAGATGAACTGCGTTTTAACGAAGACGGATTAATCCCTGCCATCGTCCAGGACGCGGCAAGCAAAGAAGTGCTGACACTTGCATATATGAACAGGGAATCGTACGAAAAAACACTGGAAACGAAAGAAACGTGGTTTTACAGCCGCTCGCGGCAAGAGCTATGGCACAAGGGAGAAACATCGGGGAATACGCAAGCCGTCAAGGGCATCCGATATGACTGCGACCAAGATGCACTGGTCGTGCTTGTAGAGCCGTCCGGTCCGGCATGCCACACAGGCAGCTACAGCTGTTTTACAAAGGAACAGACAGAAGAACAAACTTCCGGCCGATTTGACATCTTAAGCGAGCTGGAGCGCGTCATCGCAGAACGCCAAGCGGAAATGCCTGAAGGAGCTTACACCACTTACCTTTTCGATGAAGGCGTCGATAAGATTTTGAAAAAAGTCGGTGAAGAAGCATCAGAAGTCATCATCGCCGCCAAAAACCGTGACCACGAGGAACTGAAATGGGAAGCGGCAGACCTGCTGTATCATCTCCTTGTCCTGCTCAGAGAACAAGCATTACCGCTGGATGATGTGCTGGAAGTGCTGAGAAAACGCCATTCTGAATAGTAAATGGAAAGAGCCTATGGATAACGGCTCTTTTTTTATTGTAAGAAAAATGTAATGGGTATTTAGTAATGCAATAGGTGTTTCACATTCCGAATGGATAAAAGAAGGTCAAAACCAAGTCTGATTTCCTATTTATCCAAATTCCGCCATGATGTAACATGGAAAAGGATAATATAATCACCCCTGAAACCGGGTCAATAGTATTACTTTTGAAAAATAGAATGATCTCACAAAACCCTTGGAGGTTCGTAATGAAAAAAATTATCTTTATTTGCTTCAGCTTATTACTTGCCCTGACAGGAGGATGTAGTATGAACGACAACGAAAAAAACAGCAAAAACAATGAAAATAAAACAGAAGCCGTAAAACCAAAAGACATGGATCCAAAAGACCTGCCGCAAGTTCCCGCGTTTCAGGATGAGAAAACGAGAGAGTACATGGTGTCAACGAAGGAAGAGGAGCCTGGGTATTATTTGCTTGAGTCTAAGCTGAAGGGGTTTAGGATGTTGTTTCCGGCGGATGGGGAATACGTACCTGATATGTCCAGTACAGGAGACAATGAAGAAACAATAGTATTTGATAGTTTTAATAAAAAAACTAACATTCAATATGATGGTCAACTGGATTATCATCAAGACAAAAGTTTTGCAAATGACAAGGATACAATGCTTGACATCGTAAGCGGAAGAAACGGTTATAAAGGAAAATACGGAGAAAGAGAGCTATCTGATAAAATTGTATATTCTGCTCAAAAGAAAAGTGTTTTTGATGACGTAGACGGAAAGAACAATTATTCTTATAGATTTTTTGGCTATGTTAAATCTACCAAAAAGGATTATCTAGGAATAGAATATTCCTTTAGATTTGCTTGTTATAAAGATGAAGAACCTTGTTCATTAAAAGAAGAAGAAGCCAGACAAAAAGTTCAAAAAATAATAGACTCCATTACCTTTTTAAAAGTTAAAAAGGAGAAATAGAATGGAAAACAAAAATATATTTGAAAATGAAAATGTGAAACTCCGTTTAATTAACTTAGAATACGATTATAAAGAAAAATTTGCTTCTGATAATGAGCATGAAACAAAGAAGGCTAAAGCCGATTTTGAAGCTGAGGTCCGAAGAATTTATAAAGAAGAAACACACCAAGAGCTTCCAAAAAACGTGGAAATATATACATCAAATGAACTTATTAAAAAAAAATCAAAAGTAGATACATCAATAAGAGAGTCCGGATATGATGGTACAGCTATTTATATTAAGGATGACAAACAACACATTAATCAGCTTCATATTATTTCAGAGGGTAGTGCTGATAACGAGGACTGGTCATATAATTTTTTTGGTCTCTTTTTAGGGATAGATGACAGCCAGTATCAAGCGACAAAAGAGTTTACAAGAAATGCAAAAAAAGAAACAAAGGATTCTAATGATTTAAAGACCTTTGCTATGGGTCACTCACTGGCTAATAATAATCAGGTGATGGTTCAATTAATTGATGGGGAATTTGATGAAGTTTATGGAGTTAACGGAGCTCAAATAAGTGTTGATCACCTATTAGCAACTGATTTGAATTTGAGAGATAAGATAATGCATAAATTTCATATTAGACGCTTAAAAGATATTAATGATATCCCATCAGAAAAGCTAAAAATAGAAATCCAAAAATATTATGAAGACAAAGGCGTCACAGCAAACATCACCCAACGCATATCAAAAGATGACCCGCTGTACGGAGTCAGCGGCAAGGCGGATTTCATTACATTCGGCGATGTGAAGATGGCGGATACGAACACAAGTGTGAAAGGCATCAGAAACATTATGGATGGGATTCCTGATGAAGACGTAAGGTCGATGCAGGAATACCTTCAAAAATATAAGGACGACTATGAAAAAGACGGCTTAAACGGTTTTGTAAAGGCAGCCAGCGGAATAGACATAGAATTGATAGAAAAAGTAAAGCATACAGACGGCGTTTTAGCGAAAGCAAGTGTTGTTTATGAAAATTTTGATGATGTTAAGCAAATGTATGGCCGAATTAAAGAGCAGCTGCCAGCCTTTTTAGGTTTTCTTCACACCCTGTTGGGAAACAGCGGGCCTATTGTAGATCAGCTTGCTGAAAATGGTTATATTGATGATACACAGAAAAAAGTCATAAAAAAAGAGTTATCTAATCTTAATGCGAGTATGAAAGGTATAGAATTACAATACGATGATTTCATTGATCATCTAAAGCATGGCCAATTCACGCAAGCTCTAAATGATGTTGGTAAAATTGTGGAGTATGTAAAATCAATGATTTCTTCTTTTGAAACACTCGACACAGAAACAAAAGACGCATTAAAACTCATCGTCGACGGCCACAGCATCGTTCAAATGCTGAACGCATTATCAAAGGAAAAAGGCTTTAGCTATAAAGGCTCCGATATTTATTTTACAGGGAAGGGCGGCTCGGGAGAAACGATTAAAGTCAATATCTCTTCCGCTGTCAGAATCTATCAAAACGGCATGAAGATTGTTGAAGATATGGAAGATGCGATTTCCGCGTACCAAAAGGTATTCCGTCAGGAAATCGATGATGAGTTTATAGACAAAAAACAGGCAATCATCACGTCGATTCAACATATGGAAGAAAACCCTTCGCAATATGCCTTCGATCTTCAATTCCGGCTTGCGGCCGGTTTCAGTCACACATTCGATAAATTAGAGAAAATATCAGTTCATGAATCGTTCCATACAGGTGCTCTCCCTGCTAATGACGGAATTGTTGCAGAACTAAAAAAACAGACATCGGAAAAAAAGAATTTTATCAAAAATATCCGCGAGAGCATCGAAAAGCTATTTGAAAAAGAAGAAATGATCTCACAGCTATTCGATTTTCAGCCTTAGGAGGAATAGACAGAGTGACTTCCTTATTTTCAGAAAGTGAAACAGAAGTTGTATCAACCACCTATATGTTTCTAACCCATGACGAAATGAAGGGGAAAGCAAGCAGTCTCAATAAACCCATCAACGACATTCTCAGCCTGACTAAAAAATTTGAGTCTGCATTAAAAGAAGAAATCAAAGGGCAAAAAGGAATGATTGTCAAAAAAATAAAAGAAGAGCTTGAATCGAAAAGCGAAAAGCAGAAAACTGCACTTCAAACGATAAAAGAAGAGCATACTGCAAAGGTTGACCGGTTCAAGATGATCATTGAAGACCTGAGACAGCAAGAGGTTACCTTAACGTATCGAAAAAAGAAGCCTGAAAAGGATCTATAATATGAAACGTCTCCTATTCGAGTCATGAATAGGGGATTTTTATTTTCAGTGTACAAGAAAAATATACTGAAAAAGTCTCTCTCCATTGTTATGATTTAGAAAGAGTAAAAATAATCCTATTATATTCCGTTCAACCTTGCTGACCGCGTAAAGGGATTGAAACAGGAGGAAAAATACTATGTCAACACAGCAACCTAAAAGAAAATTCAAAGCCTTTTTTGCATTAGTGAAACAGACAAACCCATCCTATGGAAAGCTCGCTTTTGCGCTGATTCTCAGTATTGTGACAACACTGGTCAGCCTGCTGATTCCTTTATTAACGAAACAGCTTGTCGACGGTTTTTCCATGTCAGCACTGTCCGGCACGCAAATCGGGCTGATCGCGCTCGTATTTCTTATTCAAGCCGCTTTAAGCGCCTACGCTACATACGCGCTAAACTATAGCGGGCAAAAAATCATCTCTGGATTAAGGGATTTATTATGGAAGAAATTAATAAAGCTTCCTGTATCTTATTTCGATACTAACGCTTCCGGTGAAACTGTCAGCCGGGTCACGAATGATACGATGGTGGTAAAAGAGCTGATCACCAGCCACATCAGCGGATTTATAACAGGCATCATTTCGGTCATTGGATCACTCACCATCTTATTCATTATGAACTGGAAGCTGACGCTGCTTGTTTTAGTTGTTGTTCCATTAGCTGCGCTGATTTTAGTGCCGATCGGCCAGAAGATGTTCTCCATTTCTCGGGAAACTCAAGATGAAACCGCACGTTTTACAGGGTTGCTCAATCAAATACTTCCGGAAATCAGGCTTGTGAAGGCTTCAAATGCAGAGGAAGTCGAATACAAACGAGGAAAGCTGGGGATTTCTTCATTATTCCAGCTGGGGGTTCGTGAAGCGAAGGTGCAATCGCTTGTCGGGCCGCTTATTTCTCTCGTATTAATGGCCGCACTCGTGGCTGTTATTGGATACGGCGGTATGCAGGTGTCATCAGGCGAATTGACTGCCGGAGCACTCGTTGCTTTTATTTTATATTTGTTTCAAATCATTATGCCGATGGGCCAGATTACAACGTTCTTCACACAGCTGCAAAAATCAATCGGTGCAACGGAACGGATGATTGAGATTTTGGCAGAGGAAGAGGAAGATACCGTCACAGGTAACCAAATTGACAACGCGCATCTGCCTATCCGGCTTGATCAAGTGTCCTTTGGCTATAAGCCTGGGCAGATGATCTTGAAGGATATCAGCGCCGTGATTGAAGCGGGAAAAGTAACAGCAATTGTTGGGCCGAGCGGCGGCGGGAAAACCACGCTGTTTAAGCTGCTTGAACGTTTCTATTCTCCGACTGAAGGGACCATTCGGCTGGGAGACGAGCCGGTGGATACGTATTCGCTCGAATCGTGGCGTCACCATATCGGCTACGTGTCACAGGAAAGTCCTTTAATGTCGGGAACGATCAGAGACAATATTTGTTATGGGCTGGAACGTGATGTAACGGATGCCGAAGTCGAAAAAGCTGCAGAGATGGCATACGCGCTCAATTTTATTAAGGAACTGCCGAATCAGCTTGATACAGAGGTGGGAGAACGCGGTATTATGCTGTCAGGCGGACAGAGGCAAAGAATCGCGATTGCGAGAGCGCTTCTTCGAGATCCGAGCATTCTTATGCTGGATGAAGCCACTTCAAGCCTCGACAGCCAATCTGAAAAATCAGTGCAGCAGGCACTTGAGGTGCTGATGGAAGGCCGTACAACAATTGTCATCGCTCACCGCTTATCGACTGTTGTAGATGCTGATCAGCTATTATTTGTTGAAAAAGGGGAAATTACGGGACGCGGCACGCACCATGAATTAATGGCTTCCCATGACCTTTACAGAGATTTTGCTGAGCAGCAGCTTAAAATGAATGCAGATTTAGAAAACAAAGCCGGGTAAATTCTGGTCGATTCAGCCAGTAAAAAAAAGAGGAGGGATTTTCCCAATCCTTCCTTTTGAACTATTGAGGGGCTTACGATTTATGGTATACTACTGACGGTAATATTGTATAAAACGGAGGGTAGTTGTGGGAAAACACACTTCTGAACATAAAAATCACGCACAAATTGTCCAGTTGCTTCAAGATGGACATTATTTCTTTCATAAAGGTTTGAAAGCGTATAAAGAACGCAATCTGAAGCGGGCAAGCAAACTGATCCAGCGCGCGGTTCATTTGGAGCCGAAGGATTCAGAGATGCTTTCGCAGCTTGCGGTCATTTATTCTGAGATGGGGCAATACCAGGAATCAAACGATTTGCTTGATTATATTTTGGCGAATCTGGAGACGGAAATGCCGGAATGCCATTATTTTAAAGCAAATAACTTTGCCCATCTGGGACTCTTTCAGGAAGCCTATAAAGAAGCTGCCGCTTATTCAGACGCTGATCCGGACGGTGAATTTTCCGAAGAGAATGATAGTCTGCTTGAACTGCTTGATTTAGGAGACGGCGGGCCTGAGGATTCTTTATATGATCAGGATGAATTGCTCATCAAACAGGACCGGGCGAAGTCTTTGCTTGAAAGCGGTCAGCTTGCTGAAGCCGTTGCGGCCCTTGAGGAAATCACACACGAATATCCTGAGCTTTGGTCCGCTTATAATAATCTCGCCCTTGCCCACTTTTATTCCGGCAATGTTGTGAAAGCAAAACAAACGGCTTATCAAGTGCTGAATCATAATGAAGGAAATCTTCACGCGTTATGTAATCTTCTCGTTTTCTACTATTATGAAAGAGAAGATGAAAAGGTGGCAGAGCTGAGTGATCAGCTTTCAAATGTATATCCGATGTTATTTGAACAGCGCTATAAACTGGGTGCCACTCTGTCGCTTGTCGCCCGATATGATATCGGGTACAAATGGCTCAGATCACTATATAAAAGCGGTTTTGAAGGAGACGACACATTCTACTACTGGCTCTCGTGCTCTGCTTACTTTACGGGCCATAAAGAATTTGCCGAAACGGTATGGAGAAAAGTCGAGTCGCAATATCCAGGAGCAGACCGTCCGGCTCCGTGGATTGAGCGGCGGGAAGTACTTCCTTCGTCAGTAGAACAGCGATTGGCGGCCTATTATATCAGCAGCACCAAGGGTGAAACGGAGCATCTTGAAGCCGTGATACGCTCGAAGCGCATCACCGCTCCTTTTGAAAACCATTTTGTTAAGCTGCTCTTGAACGGAGATTCCGCAGCAGCAGATGTGTCACAGGATGCGCTTTTCGCTTATCAAACGGTTAAATTGCTGGAAGAAGCAGAACAAGATGAGATGAAAACAGAAGTCATGAGCTGTTGGGTATTCCATGTGATACAGCAAATCCGCGCAGCGGGGCCGCTGAAAAATGAGAGAGGCTGGGCAGCGGCAATCTCTTATATTTGGAAAGAAGCTCACGGCGAAAAGGTTAATAAAAAAGATATATCTGATAAATTTTGTATTTCGCCAAGCACGTTAATCAAATATATTAAACAAATTGATGCAATTTTAGAATCTTAATAACAAAAAGAGGCTGTATTTAAACAGCCTCTTTTTGTTATTTTCTATTTATTTTGTGTAAAGATGGAGTCTGTAATCCAAAATACTAAAGAACTGATTAATGTAGTGAAAATAACCTCTTGGATATCTCTTGTAGAACTGAAAAATGTTAATAGTACATTTATCAAGATTGATACCAAAAAGTAAATAGATAGGTATTTAGGATTTAATTTTTTCGGTTTAGTGTTCAGTATAACTTGTACAGGAAGAGCAAAAACAGCATAGAAAATTAAGAAAAATAAAAAATAGACTTCAAAATAAGAAAAAGAAACACCATTTTTCAAAAATAAAAATATAGATACAAAGATATCAAGAACTATTGAGCTAGTAATCAAAGTAAGAATTAACCTGATTATGAAACTAAATGAAAATAATAAATTTTTATTCCTCATATGTAAATCTCCACCTTAGTAATTGTTGCCAATACGTATAGTACTATGTTAATATATTATCCGTTATAAATCAATAATCAACTGGAGGTTTCACATGAAAAAGTTTCTAGGTTTATTACTTTTATTTTTAATGATTTCATTTTCAAAGAGTGCAATTGCAGCTTCGAATCAAGATGTCATTATTAATAAAGATAATAGTATTGCTAACATAACAGTGCAAGAAAAAGGGGACTATTTTAAGGTTTATGATGAAAAAAACAAATTAATTTATAATGGTTCTTCTAATAAATTGAAGGTTAATATCAGTGAAAATATTCAAAAGTATAAAATAGGTGTTTATAACAAAAAAAAATTATCAAAAGTAATTGCGATTAAAATTGATAATAGTTCTAAAATTCAACAAGAAAAACCAAAAGCTCAGTCGGAAGGGTTTACAATTTTAAGCAAAAATAGTGATCTTGAAAATAAAAAATTGGAATACAATAAGGATATTAATGAATATCCCGAACAGAAAAGCGTTGACAAATCGATAGAACAAAACGGTTTGCAAGTTCAATCTAGTTCTGATGGGGTCTCTCTGTCTTGGAATAAAATCACAGGAAGCAATAATGTTTATAAAATATATAAAAATGAGAAGCTTATTAAAGTAACTAAAAATTTAAACTATCGTGATACAAATGTTAAAACTGGAAAAAGATATACATATACGGTAGAAACAAAAGTTCCACTTGGCAAGACATCAATTAATAAAGTCAATAAAAAATTAAAAAAACAAAAGATTGATAAGAAAAAATTAAGTATGGATGAAAAAGATAATTTATATAATATAAGTGCAGTTTTATCCAGCATTGTTGATGTGCCAGAAGTTTCAGAAGAGTCATTAAAAACTCAAAATCAACTTGTTGAAACTAGTAACGTAAAATCTCAAAAAGGATCGTCTAGTTTAGTAAAAGCGCAAAGCACATATTCTAAAACAGATGCGTTTAGTATTATTTATAATACTTTTATTCCTTATAAAACTGTAGCAGATCCCAATTTTATTAAAGGGGGCTATTTAAAAGGCGACAATAGAGGCTTTAATAGAGATGCTTCAAGTAGTCGTACTCATTCTATGGTTAATTTGCAATTTCAAAACCCAACATCAATACGGTTAGCTGAAAAGAAAATAGGAAAATCGTATAGATGTTCAGATAAGAATTGCAATAAAGTTCTTGAAAGCAATGTAGCCTCAAACAAGGGAATTTTTATCGATGTCGGCGCTGCTTCAAGTAAAAAACTCTCTTTCACTTTTTATCATACTGCAAAAATTCCTTTTGGAACAGGAGTTCCAGGAGTTTCTTATCCGTCAATTGATTCTCGTTGGACTTTAACAATGACAAATTCTTCACTTGTAATTAGTGGGCAACATGACAAAGCACCGAATCATGAGATTTATTTAGTATCCATGGCAGGTAAGGCTCAAACTCTTTATAGATTTTCTGTTTCAGGAACAGGTTCTTTTAAATACCTAGTAGATGTATTTCCTAAACAATCATTTAAAAAGACCTTCTAATTAGATAAAACCCCGAGTCAATTCAAACTCGGGGTTTTATTATTTAAATCATCTCATCTAACTAATCAAATCTATGTTGGTTTACCAAGATCCCAAGTTTATTAGATAAAATGACAAAAAAACAAGTGCATGAAATGTGTTTGAAACACAAATGTAATAAAATTTATCGCTAATTTGTCGAAACTTGATGGTATAATGATTCTCGTACATAAGGAATTAGTGTTTTTTACATATGATGTGAAATAAACGCTATACACCCAGATTAAGAGATGCACAGAATAATTAACCATAAACAATCATCATTCCTCGTAGAGTATGAGGAACGAAACTTGATGTTCAAAATACAATTCCAAATGAGAACAGGTTCACAGTAAAAGGGAGGATATAAAAAGTGAGAAAGAGTTTATTGACACTTGGTTTGGCTTCCGTCATCGGGACAAGCAGTTTTTTGATCCCATTTACAAGTAAAACTGCATCGGCGGAAACATTAGATGAAAAGAAACAAAAAATCGAAAGCAAGCAATCTGAGGTTGCTTCCAGCATTGAAGCGAAGGAAAAAGAATTAACTGAGCTTCAGGGAAATCAATCAAAGATTGAAAAAGAACTGAAAGACATTAACGCGAAGGCGCTCGATACAAGCAACAAAATTGAAGATAAAAAAGAAGAAAACGATAAAACAAAAGAAGAAATCAAAAAACTGAAAAAAGAAATTAAAGAGACTGAAGCCCGCATCGAAAAACGCAATGAAATCCTGAAAAAACGTGTTCGTTCTTTACAGGAAAGCGGCGGATCTCAAGGGTATATAGATGTCCTTTTAGGATCAACGAGCTTTGGTGACTTTATCTCACGTGCAACTGCGGTTTCATCTATTGTGGATGCAGACAAAGATTTAATCAAGCAGCAAGAGCAGGATAAAGCGAAGCTTGAAGATTCGGAAGCGGATTTGAATGACAAGCTGAAAGAAGTTCAAGCTGCACTGGCTAAATTAGAAACAATGCAAAAAGACCTTGATAAACAGCTTGATGAAAAAGACAAGCTTTTCGACGAAGCAAAAGAAAGCCAGAAGAAAACGGCTAAAGCGATTTCTGAATTAAAATCAGAAGCGTCTGACCTTGCAAACCAAAAAGCAGATACTGAAGAAGAACAAGCGCGTATCAAAAAACAACAAGAAGCTGCGGCTGCCCTGATCAAAAAGCAGGAAGAAGCACAAAAAGCATCTGATGAAACACAAACAGATGACAGCCAAACGGCTACAACTGAAACAGCAAAAGCAAGCTCATCTGATGATGATTCTTCAGACAACTCTTCTAAAGGTTCATCTAACAGTTCGTCTAACGGCTCATCTTCTAAGAAGAGCAGCAGCTCAAGCAATAACTCAGGCGGCACTGTCATCAGCAACTCAGGCGGAATTGAAGGCGCGATCAGCGTTGGTTCAAGCATTGTCGGACAATCCCCGTACAAGTTTGGCGGCGGACGCTCTCAGTCTGATATCAACAACCGTATTTTTGACTGCTCATCATTCGTTCGCTGGGCTTACGCTTCTGCAGGTGTCAACCTTGGACCTGTTAGTGGAACCACTACTGACACATTGATCAATAAAGGAAGAGCTGTAAGCGCGTCAGAAATGAAACGCGGAGACCTAGTCTTCTTTGATACTTACAAGAAGAATGGACACGTTGGTATTTATTTAGGAAACGGTACTTTCCTAAATGACAATACATCTCATGGTGTGTCAATTGATTCTATGAGTAACCCTTACTGGAAAAAATACTTCAATGGCAACGTAAGACGTGTTGTTCAATAATAAATAAGACAAGGGCCTTCTATGGACAGAAGGCTCTTTCTTTATTAATATACATACCCTTTTGAAATACATTTAATCGCGTTTCGAAAAAAATGAGCAAAAAAATGGCGTATCCCCATGAGATTTTATAGGATATGGGTAAGGAATACGTTTGATGGGGATTCTTATCATATAAGGAAGAGCCCAACTCGAAAAGACGTTTTAAGGAGTGAATGAGTGTGTCAGAAGAAAAAATATATGACGTGATTATTATCGGCGCGGGTCCCGCTGGGATGACGGCCGCTGTATACACATCTAGAGCAAACTTATCGACATTAATGATTGAAAGAGGAATTCCGGGCGGCCAAATGGCAAACACGGAAGATGTGGAGAACTATCCTGGTTTCGAAAGCATCCTCGGACCTGAGCTTTCCAACAAAATGTTTGAACACGCGAAGAAATTCGGCGCGGAATACGCTTATGGCGATATTAAAGAAATTGTGGACGGCAAAGAGTACAAAGTTGTGAAAGCCGGTTCAAAAGAATATAAAGCACGTGCTGTTATCATCGCCGCAGGTGCAGAGTATAAAAAAATCGGCGTGCCTGGCGAAAAAGAATTGGGCGGCCGCGGTGTTTCGTATTGTGCAGTATGTGACGGCGCTTTCTTTAAAGGCAAAGAGCTGGTTGTTATCGGCGGAGGAGACTCAGCGGTTGAAGAAGGCGTGTACTTAACACGTTTCGCTTCAAAAGTAACGATTGTACACAGACGTGACAAACTCCGTGCGCAAAGCATTCTCCAAGCGAGAGCGTTTGATAATGAAAAAGTAGATTTCTTATGGAATAAAACCGTGAAGGAAATTCATGAGGAAAACGGCAAAGTCGGCAAAGTGACGCTTGTGGATACGGTAACTGGTGAAGAAAGTGAATTCACAACAGACGGCGTATTCATTTATATCGGTATGCTTCCTCTGTCTAAACCGTTTGAAAACCTTGGCATCACAAATGAAGAAGGCTACATCGAAACTAATGACCGAATGGAAACAAAGGTTGAAGGGATTTTCGCAGCCGGAGACATTCGCGAAAAATCATTGCGCCAAATCGTAACGGCTACAGGAGACGGAAGTATTGCGGCACAAAGCGTACAGCATTATGTCGAAGAGCTCCAGGAAACGCTGAAAACCTTAAAATAAAAAGGGCTGTCATACGAGTTTCACATAACGTTACTGGGTTTTAATTCCGCTGTAACAGTTGTGTAAAACTTATCGGTTATGATTAATAAAGTAATTGACCCCCTTTTTATAATGAATACACTTTTGGCACGGATTCTCCAGTTATCCGTGTCCTTTTTTTGTCCAAAAATAAAAGACAATTTCCTTTCACAATAAAATCATCTGAACGCGGGAAAGAATATGCTGTAAAATAGAAGAAAAGATTGTCAATGTCTCTTCATTGTGAGAGGCATCTTGAAACGGTATAATAAAGAGACGATGACAGGACGAGAAGGTTAGGTGACGTACTTGCAAAGAGTGACAAATTGTGTTCTCAAGGCGGATGACAAAGTTCTTCTTCTTCAAAAGCCAAGACGCGGCTGGTGGGTCGCGCCGGGAGGCAAGATGGAGAGCGGAGAATCAGTCAGGGATTCCGTCATCAGAGAATTCAGAGAAGAGACTGGTATCTATATCATAAATCCCCAGCTAAAAGGCGTTTTTACCTTTATTATTAAAGACGGTGACCACATTGTGTCTGAGTGGATGATGTTTACGTTTGTTGCTGATTCCTATACGGGAGAAAATGTGTCTGAATCAGAAGAAGGCATTTTGCAGTGGCACAATGTGAAGGATATTCAAAACCTGCCTATGGCCCCGGGAGACGGCCATATCCTCGACTTTATGATGAAGGGACAAGGGCTGCTGCACGGCACATTTACGTATACACCGGAGTTTGAGCTGCTCAGTTATCGTTTAGATCCGCAGCACATCAAATAGAAAGACAAGTCAGGGGGGAGAAAGATGAGTGTTAGTGAATCACATGATATTCAGCTTGTCATTATTACCGGTATGTCGGGAGCGGGAAAAACCGTTGCGATTCAAAGCTTTGAGGATCTCGGCTATTTCTGCGTCGATAATCTGCCGCCTTCATTGCTTCCGAAGTTTTTAGAGCTGATGAAGGAATCAAATTCGAAAATGAGCAAGGTCGCGCTTGTTATGGATTTGCGCGGCCGTGAATTTTTTGACCGGCTGATTGAGGCGCTGGATGAAATGGCGGAAAATCCGTGGATTACACCGCGAATTTTATTTTTAGACGCGAAGGATTCGATTCTCGTGACAAGATATAAAGAAACGAGACGTTCGCATCCGCTGGCAGTGACTGGTCTTCCGCTCGAAGGCATCGCGCTGGAACGTGAGCTGCTTGAGGAATTAAAAGGCCGCTCTCAAATGATTTATGATACATCAGACATGAAGCCGCGCGATCTGCGCGAGAAAATTGTAAAGCATTTTGCGACAAACCAAGGAGAGACATTTACGGTTAATGTCATGTCATTTGGTTTTAAATACGGTATTCCGATTGATGCCGATCTCGTCTTTGATGTCAGATTTTTGCCGAATCCATATTATATCGAAAGCATGAGGCCGCTGACCGGAAAAGATGAAGAGGTATCCTCTTACGTCATGAAGTGGAATGAAACACAAAAGTTCAATGAAAAATTAATCGATTTACTCAGCTTCATGCTGCCGTCCTACAAAAGAGAAGGAAAGAGCCAGCTCGTCATTGCGATCGGCTGCACAGGGGGCCAGCACCGCTCTGTGACACTTGCCGAGTATTTAGCTGACTATTTCAAAAAGGATTACTATACTCATGTTACTCACCGGGACATTGAAAAGAGAAGCCGGAAATAAGATGGGACAAAAACCGAAAATCGCAATCTTTGGCGGCGGCACAGGCCTTTCTGTATTGCTTCGGGGCTTAAAGCATAAACCCGTTGATATTACGGCGATTGTCACAGTTGCTGATGACGGAGGTAGCTCGGGGCGGCTGCGGAACGAACTGCAAATCCCGCCACCAGGAGACATCAGAAATGTACTTGCCGCTTTATCCGATGTGGAGCCGCTAGTTGAAGATCTCTTTCAGCACCGTTTTAATAAAGGGAACGACTTAACGGGTCATTCACTCGGAAATTTAATTTTGGCAGCGATGACGAATATAACCGGTGATTTTTTTCACGCTGTCACAGAAATGAGCAAGGTGCTGAATGTAAGAGGAAAGGTGTTGCCGGCAGCCAATGCCAGTGTTGTTCTGCATGCCGAAATGGAGGACGGCCGCGTGGTCTCAGGCGAGTCCACTATTCCGGAGTACGGCCAGCGTATTAAGCGCGTTTTTCTGACGCCTGAAAACATTGATCCGCTGCCGGAAACGATAGACGTGATCAGGGAAGCGGATCTGATTATTATCGGACCGGGAAGCCTTTATACCAGTATTCTTCCTAATTTGCTCGTCCCAAAAATTGGAGAAGAAGTGATCAAGGCGCCGGCGAAAAAAGTGTATATCTGCAACGTGATGACACAGCCCGGAGAAACGCTGCATTATACCGCTGCCGATCATGTGAAAGCGCTCAATCAGCATATGGGCTGCGGCTTTATCGATACCATACTTGTTAACAGTGAAGACATTCCTGACGAAATAAAACGTAAGTACGCAGTAGAATCGGCGCGTCCTGTTGATTTTGATATCGAAGAGCTGAAAGCGATGGGTCTTGAAGTTATCAGAGATCAAATCGTAACACATAAAAATGGCGTAATTCGTCACGATACACATAAAGTGGCTTCTCTTCTTGTCGATTTACTGAAAGAATGAAGCCTTGAAATGAGGTGGCTATATGTCATTTGCATCGGAAACAAAAAAAGAATTAACGAACCTGGAAGTGAAGGACTGCTGCATTAAGGCAGAGCTGTCTGCACTTATCCGAATGAATGGATCTTTATCATTTGCTAACCGCCATCTCGTACTTGATGTTCAAACTGAAAATGCAGCGATTGCCCGCCGCATCTATACATTGCTGAAAAGACAATATGATGTGTCGGTTGAGCTGCTGGTCAGAAAGAAAATGCGGCTGAAAAAGAATAACGTCTATATTGTGCGTTTTTCAGAGAATGCAAAGTTCATCTTAGAGGATTTAAAAATACTCGGCGAGAATTTTGTGTTTGAGCGAAATATTTCAAAAGAGCTTGTCAAAAAGAGATGCTGCAAGCGTTCTTACATGAGAGGGGCATTTTTGGCGGGAGGTTCAGTCAATAACCCGGAAACCTCCTCGTATCATTTAGAAATTTTTTCTCTCTATAAAGAGCATAACGATTCATTATGCGACCTGTTAAATGAGTTTCATTTAAACAGCAAAACGCTCGAACGGAAAAAAGGCTATATCACTTACTTAAAAGAGGCAGAAAAGATTACTGAATTTCTGAACGTAATCGGCGCACATAATTCGCTGCTGCGTTTTGAGGATGTCAGAATCGTCAGAGACATGAGAAATTCGGTTAATCGCCTTGTCAATTGTGAAACAGCCAACTTAAACAAAACCATCGGGGCTTCGCTCAGACAGGTAGAAAATATTAAATACATCGATGAAAGAATCGGCTTGGAGGCGCTTCCTGAAAAACTTCGGGAAATCGCGCAGCTGCGGATTGATTACCAGGAAGTGACGCTGAAAGAGCTGGGGGAAATGGTAGCGAGCGGAAAAATCAGCAAATCAGGGATCAATCACAGGCTGAGAAAACTTGACGAAATCGCAGAACAGCTGCGGACAGGGCAAACCGTCACTTTAAAATAACCGTAAAGAAAAGGGGAGATCTTATGGTTCAGCAGAAAGTGGAAGTTCGATTAAAGACAGGACTGCAGGCGCGTCCTGCTGCTTTGTTTGTACAAGAAGCAAACCGGTTTACGTCAGATGTGTTTCTTGAGAAGGATGGGAAAAAAGTAAATGCGAAAAGCATCATGGGACTGATGAGCCTTGCAGTAAGCACAGGCACAGAAGTCACATTGATTGCCGAGGGAGAAGATGAACAAGAGGCGCTGGAAAAGCTTTCGGCGTATGTTCAAGAGGAAGTTTAGGTGATGCAAAATGAATGATTTTCTGAAAGACTGTTTTAAGAAAATCGGCTGGAAGAAGGATCATGTCAGCTTCGACGATCTTCCCCTTTTTCTAAAAGCGATGGCGTACCGATACCCTTTTGAAAACCGGGCAGTTCTTGCAAAAGAGAATTATAAGGTAACCAAAGAGGAGCTTTGGCGCCGTCTGATCAAAGAGCAGCATGGGGGACTATGCTACGACCTGAATGGTTTTCTTTACTATGTCTTACGCGATGCCGGTTTTCATGTGAAGCTCATTCGCGGAACAGTTTATGCAGGAAAGCAAGAAGAGTGGGCATTAGAAGGAACCCATGCTGCTGTATGGCTGTCGGCAGAAAAGGGAGATTACATCGTTGATATTGGTTTTGGCATCAACCTGGCGCTGGAGCCGATACCGCTTTCCGGAGAAACGGTACAATCTCCTGTGGGAGCATTCCGAATCAAGGAAAAAGCGACGGAAATGGGCACCCATCTTCTGTTGATGGACAAAGGAGAAGGCTGGAAAATCGGTTATGCCTTTACCCTTGAAGAGAGGGATCCCGGTGATTTAGATGACATGAAGGACCTGATTCATTCTCATGAAAAATCTCCTTTTAACAAATCACTGCTCGCCTCAAAGTTGACACCGAACGGGCGGATGGTCATGTCAGACCGCCATTTTACGATTCATGAAAACGGCGGAGAAGGCCAAAAAAGTGACATCGCCCCTTCAGAGTTTGAAGAGAAATTAAACACTTATTTTTTGTAATGTGAAAAGCTTGCAGACATACTGCAAGCTTTTTCTTATGAACAAGTATTGATTACTACATCAAATGCATCTTCCGGGATATACAGTTTCCCTTTTTCATATTGATAAGGAATGTGATTCTCTTTAAAGCACTCTTTTTCGTATTCAGTCAGTGAATCTCCAATTTCTATGTATTCCCCGGTATAGTTCGGCTGGCATGCTGAAAGAGTTGACGTAATGGTTACAAGTAGCATGATTATCTTCATAATGACACCTACTTATTAAGAAATTTTCCCCTTTTTTCATTCTACCATAACGAATAGAAAAAGACCGATTTACTATCCCCCACATGCTATAATGAATTTTGGAATCTTCTAGAAAAATCAACGCGCTAGACATATAAGGGGGATAAACGTGTATCGGATCTTACTCGTGGAAGATGATGAACGGATTGCTTCATTGCTGGGCGGCCATCTTCAGAAATACGGATATCATATAAAAATAGCTGAAAAGCTGAATAACATAAAGGAAGAATTTGCGGAAATGAAACCGGATCTTGTGCTGCTCGATATTAATCTTCCTTTTTTTGACGGGTTTTATTGGTGCAGGCAAATCCGAACGGTTTCAAATGCTCCGATTATTTTTATCTCGGCGCGGACTGATGAACTGAATCAGGTGATGGCGATTGAGAACGGGGGCGATGACTATATCACAAAGCCGTTTCACTTAGAAGTCGTCATGGCCAAAATCAAAAGCGTGCTGCGCAGGACCTATGGTGAGTATTCTCCTTCTTTGTCCCAGGAATCAAGACTGGTGGAGCTTGGCGGTCTAACGATATATCCAGACCAATATGAAGCGGAGTGGAAGAACAGCCGCATCTCGTTTTCACAAAAAGAATTTCAGCTGCTTTCGATTTTCATAAGAGAGCACAAAAAAATTGTCTCGCGTGATGAATTGCTGGAGGCATTATGGGACGACGTTGATTTTGTTGATGATAATACATTAACGGTCAATGTCAATCGGCTGCGGAGAAAGCTGGAGAATGCCGGATTGAAAGATGCCATTGCAACCATCAGGGGGCAGGGCTATGTATTTGAAGTCAATCGGAAGGATGAACGGGAGTGTTAAAGACTTATATCATCGACCGATTAGCCATTATTCTTTTTTCCTTATTAAGCATAGGTGCCGCCATGTTTATCGCATATTTAAGCATTATAGAGAGCGGTGCCGAGCCTTCTGCAGAAAATATGATGTACATATGGGTTCTGCCTGGTGTCCTTTTGGCGGCCGGTTTTACTGCCGATTACATCCGGCAAGTGTCCTTTCTGGCATTTTTGAAAAAACTGGCCGACCAGGCACCCGCTTCAAATGACATAGGGCGGTCACTTGAAGCCCGCAAGCCAAGAACAAGAGAGCAAGCCCTCTGGACAAAAATGATTAACGCGCTTGGCGATCAATATGCCGGAAAGCTCTCACAATATATCAATAAACAAAAACAGCATTATACATTTACGAATCAATGGATTCACCATATGAAAACACCCGTATCCGTCATTTCCTTAATGATTCAAGAAGGAAAGAACGGGACCGCTTCTTCCTTTCAGACATTTTTAGAGGAGCTGGAAGATGAAAATGAACGGTTTCGCCATGGGCTGGATATGATGCTGCAAACAGCCCGGTTGGAGGAGTTCGCTTTTGATGTAAAACCAGAAACCTTTGATTTGACAGAGCTTGTCCGCTCATTGATCAATCAGGAAAAACGGCAGTTTATTAAACGGCGGCTTTTTCCGAAATTACATGTGCCATCAAACGCCGTCCAGGTTTCCAGTGATCAAAAGTGGCTCTCCTTTGTTGTGGAGCAAATCCTTTTCAATGCCCTGAAATATTCAAAGCAAGGCGCTGGGGACCATATTACCATCCGGATTGAAACGCAAGGCCGTGAAACGCGTTTATCAGTTGCAGATGACGGTATCGGCATTCCGGCGCAGGATCTTCCCCGGATTTTTGATCCGTTTTTTACTGGTGAAAACGGGCGAAGCATGACGCAGGCGACAGGAATGGGCCTATATTTGGCGAAAGAGGTGTGCAGCCAGCTGGGCCATAAACTGTACGCGCAATCAAAAGAGGGAGCGGGCACCGTGATGACAATCGTCTTTTCAAGTGACACCCTGGCGAATGTGACAGTATTGTAAGGTTCGAAAGCGAGATTGAAAGAAAGTTCGATGGGAGGCTGCTGACTTCCTTTTTATAATAAAGAAAAAAGGAGGATCAGAGGCATGAACGTGCTGCAAACAACGAAGCTGTCAAAAACATATTATTCAAATAAAGGAACGATGTCATATCAGGCACTTAGCGATTTTGACCTCAGTGTAAATAAAGGAGAATTTGTCGGCATCATGGGGCCGTCAGGAAGCGGAAAAACCACGCTCCTGAATTTGCTGGCCACCATTGATAAGCCGACCCAGGGCGAGATGATGATCAACGGCATTCAGCCGAAAACGTTAAAGGATCAAGAGATGGCTCTGTTTCGCAGAAGAGAGCTGGGCTTTGTCTTCCAAGACTTTAATCTGCTTGATACGCTGACGATTCGGGAAAACATCCTGCTTCCGCTCGCGTTGGACAAGGTAAAGCTGAGTGAAATGGAAAACCGCTTAGATGAACTGGCAGATACATTGCAAATCAAACATATTCTGGACCACCGTACATACGAAGTGTCCGGAGGCCAGCAGCAGCGTGCGGCCTGTGCAAGAGCCATTATTCATAATCCGGCTCTGATATTGGCAGATGAACCGACAGGCAACCTTGATTCAAAATCTGCAAAACAGGTCATGAACACGCTGGCTCAGCTAAATGAAGAAAAGGAAGCAACGATACTATTGGTTACGCATGATGCCACAGCGGCAAGCTTCTGTAAACGGATCGTCTTTATTAAAGACGGAAGATTTTTTTCAGAGATCCGCAGGGGAACGAATCAGCAGGTGTTTTATCAAAGTATCCTGGATACCCTGAGTGTGTTGGGAGGCGATTTTCATGAATTTGAGAACCATCGCCCGTAAGAACATTATTGGGAATCTGCAAAGATATGTTGCTTACTTTTTAAGCTGTGTGTTTGCCGTCTCGGTCTTTTTCGTCTTCACATCTTTTATTTTTCACCCGGATGTGACGGAAGACAATGTGTATGGCGGAAGCCTTGTGAAAACGTGTTTGAGCGCGGCTCTTATCGTCATCATCGTGTTTTGTATATTCTTTATTTCTTATTCAAATTCAGCATTTTTACAAGCGAGAAAAAAAGAGTTTGGCTTGTTTACGCTGTTCGGGACATCAAAGCAGCAGCTCCGAAAGATGATTTATTATGAGCAGTCGCTGATTTCTCTTGCGGCGATTGCGGCCGGTATCGGCACGGGGCTGTTATTTTCAAAACTGTTTTTTATGGTCATGACATGGATGCTCAGTGTGAAGGTGCCGATCTCGTTTGCGATTGTACCGAAAGCATTTGTGCTGACGGCGGTCGGTTTTCTCATATTGTTTCAAGTCCTGCTTATTTTATCGCTGGGGCAGATTCGCAAGCTCGAAATCATAGATTTGATTAAATCAGCTCAAAAACCTAAAAATTTACCGGCCTATTCAAAATGGCTCACTGTGCTGTCTTTGCTTTGTCTGGCTGGCGGTTATTATCTGTCTGCCACAGCCAATGCGATCGACATGATGTTTCGTGTCTTTCCGATTTTGATTTTAGTGTTAATCGGCACGTATTTCTTTTTTACACAAAGCAGTGTTGCGTTTTTCCGCATGCTGTACAGAAAGAAACACAGCTTTTACAAAGGAACCAATATCATTGTGCGTTCCAACATGATATTCAGGCTGAAAGATCACGCACGCATGCTGTTTTTAACCTCTGTGATTACAGCAGTCATTTTAACCGCTACAGGTGTGATCTATATGTTTTATGCTGATTTAGAAAGGCAGGAGGAGCAAAGCATTCCTCAATCTGTTGCCTGGGTGGAAAAAGACGCTTCCCGTTTTCAGGTTATGAAGCCTGAGACGGCTGAGAATACATTGAAAAGAGCAGATGCTGAGATTAAATATAAGGTGAATGCCACAGGTATTCCTGTTACATTTCAATCAGACTTGCCGTATGGAAACAGGAAGGCGGAAGCAGAGGCCTTGCTGATCTCAGAGAAAATCTATAATCAAGTCGCAAAGGAAAAAGGTTTTCCCGTTATTCATTTACAAGAAAATGAAGCGTTTATCAATGTTCCGTTTCAAATGATGGTGAAAGATACGTTCGGGGAAGGGGAAAAAGCAGCGTTTCATATGAAGTCAGGAAAATCACTTTCCTATGTCATGAAAAAGCAGCAAAACAAAGGGATATTGATGTCAGTCGGAGGAGTCAGCCGTTTATTGGTTGTCAGCGAAAAAAGCTTTGACAGCCTGACACAGGAGGTGCCGCTGAAGGATCAGACGAGAGTGGTAGGCTATGAGCTTGAGCATTGGCAGGAGACGGTGGACGTCTCTGAGAAGCTTGAAAACATGGTGCCGAAAGAACATACATCTGATTTTCAAACGCGTGCTCCGAGTTTTCAAGTTGTGAAGCAGGGAGTCGCATTAATGCTGTTTATCGGTCTGTTTGTCAGCGTGCTGTTTTTTATCGTTCAAGGAAGCATGCTGTATTTGCGGATGTTTACTGAAATAGAAGATACGAGAGTGCAAGTGTTAGCATTAAAGAGAATGGGGATTACGGACAAAGAGATTCACTCCATCCTTGGAAGACAGATTGGATTTTTGTTCTTCATCCCGTTTATCGCGGGCACGATTCACGCCGGTTTTGCGTATGTGGCGTTAAGCAACATGCTGAATGCTAACTTATTTCTTGAGGCCGTGATTGTCATCTTCATTTATTTTGTGTTCCAGGCTGTTTATTATATCGTCACTCGTCATATTTATAAGCGTGCTGTTCTCCAGCATATGTAATATGAAATCCGGTCTTCATCAGACCGGATTTTTTAATTTACTGAAATTCTCTTGTCAGATTTTTCGGTGTTTCCCCTTTGATAGCTGCGATCATGTTTTCAGCGGCCTGTTTACACATATTGAAACGCACTTTAGCTGTTGCTGAGCCAATATGCGGCAGTAGGGTGACATTATCGAGCTGCAAGAGCGGGTTGTCTTTTGCAACAGGTTCTTCTTCGTACACGTCTAAACCGGCACCGCGAATCCAGCCTTCTTGAAGAGCGCGGATGAGGGCTTTTTCATCAACCGTCTTTCCCCGGGAAATATTGACGAAAATTGCGGAATCCTTCATCAGTTTAAATTCACGTTCCCCGATCATGTGATACGTTTCGTCAGTCAGCGGAGTAATCAGCAGAACAAAATCTGATTGCTCCAGCAGTGTGTCAAGCTCAGCGTATTTGACGCCGATGCTTTCTTCAGTTTCTTGTTTGCGATGGCGGTTATGATAAAGCACGTCCATATCGAAACCGAATTTGGCGCGTCTGGCCGCTTGCTCGCCGATTCTGCCCATGCCGATAATGCCTAATGTTTGATGATGGACGTCAATGCCGAAAAGGTCTTCTTCTTCAACCGTACCCCATTTACCGGCCCGGACGAAACGGTCCAGTTCAGCAACACGTCTGGCCGATGATAGAATTAAAGAAAAGGCCAGATCGGCCACTGTGTCATCCAGTGTATAAGGCGTATGAGTGCCGACGACGCTTTTTTCTTTCATCGCTTCTATATCAAAATTATCGTAGCCGACGGATTGATTGCTGACGACCTTCAGCTTAGGAGCATGTTCAAGCAGCTCGCTGTTGATGGACGGCCCAGATGTTCCAGTAGTTAAAAGCCCTTCAGCATCTTTCATTTTTTCGAATAGCACCTCTTGCGGAAGTGTATCCTCCTGCCATATCTCATAGCGGCAATGCTCACTGATCATGTTTTCAATCTCTTCAGGAATCGGTTTGGTGATAAATACAAATGGTTTCAACAAGGCTCCCCCTTTATGGCTGTTGTCTATTTTATTATATCGGAAAGAAATAGAAGTTAGAAATATTGCTGCGTTTGTTAAAATTTCTGGTTCTTTTGAACTTAAAATGATCGTGATGAATGAAAAAATAGCAGCCTCTGCTTAAATAAGTTTTTTAATTATCTGAATTCGCCTATATTTTTTGTCAGACAAATCACCAAAATACCAGCAGAACCTGGATTATAGGATTCAATAAATATAAATTTTATTATCTTTGAAAGATATAAATTTTTGAGTTTTTATTTTACAGTCCAATTAGATCGTCTTTTGTTGAAAGCCTTTTCGCGGCCTGTTCCTATGCTATAATTCCTTACTGTAAGCTGGGTAAGAAGGCTTGCAAAATCATATGGATGGGAGATGAATTAGAATGGTTTCTTTAACATCAATTTTGGAACACAATCAGCAGTTTGTCAGAGAGAAGAAGTACGAACCCTACAAAACGACAAAATTCCCTTCAAAAAAGCTCGTTATTGTTACCTGTATGGATACAAGACTCACAGAACTTCTTCCGCAAGCAATGGGGCTTAAAAACGGCGACGCTAAGATTGTAAAAAACGCGGGAGCCATCGTTTCTCACCCATTTGGAAGTGTCATGCGCAGCATATTGGTCGCCATTTATGAATTGCAGGCTGAAGAGGTTTGCATTATCGGCCACCATGAATGCGGGATGTCAGGCCTGAATGCGGCCTCGATTCTTGAAAAAGCAAAGGAACGTGGGGTAGAAGCAAGCTGTCTGAGTTTGCTTGATAGCGCCGGATTAGACTTAAAAACTTGGCTGACCGGCTTTCACAGTGTGGAAGAAAGCGTTTCCCACAGTGTCAATCTGATCAAGAATCATCCGCTGCTGCCAAAAAAGCTGCCGGTTCACGGGCTTGTGATACACCCGGAGACAGGCAAACTTGATGTCGTGATTAACGGTTATGAAACTGAGTTCATAAAGACTAATTCATAAGGGAGGTTTTAACAAAATATGCGATTCTCTGGGAGATTCAAGGGATACAATTTGCAGAAATTTCAGAAAGACCTCATTGCAGGTATCGTAGTAGGAGTCGTGGCAATTCCTTTAGGGATGGCGTTTGCCATTGCCTCGGGAGTCGAGCCTGAATACGGGCTGTATACTGTTGTCGTGGCGGGGATCTGTATTTCTTTGTTCGGGGGATCTAAATATCAAATTGGCGGTCCGACTGGCGCGTTTGTCCCGATTTTATTCGGTATTGTGATGCAGTACGGGCTGGAAAATCTGCTGATAGCGGGATTTATGGCAGGCGTCATGCTGGTGCTGTTCGGATTGTTTAAGCTCGGCAAAATTATGAAGTATGTGCCGAAGCCAGTTATCGTCGGGTTTACGGCTGGAATCGCCGTGTTAATCTTCACTGAACAAATCGCTAATTTTCTCGGTTTGAAAAACGTAGAAAAACATGAGAACTTTCATCACAACATGTTTGAAATTGCACAGAAGCTCGGCACCTTTAACGGATATGCCATTTTGACAGCAGTCATCGGACTTGTCATTTTGCTTGTATCCGCCAAAGTGATGCCAAAAGTACCCGGAGCTTTATTGGCTCTTCTCATTTCTACGCTTGTTGCGGTTGTGTTTTTCCCTGACCGCATGGCAACGATTGGCTCAACCTATGGAGATATTCCTCGCCATTTGCCTGAATTTCAGTTTCCGGAGCTGACAATAGATAAAATGGTCATGCTGTTTCCGGCAGCGCTTGTCATCGCGCTTCTTGGCGGCCTCGAGTCAATATTATCCGCGATGGTTGCCGATAATATGAAAGGGTCAAAGCACGACAGCAACAAAGAGCTTGTCGGCCAGGGGATTGCGAATATGGCCGCGCCGCTGTTTGGCGGAATCCCGGCTACCGGAGCGATTGCGCGGACGGCAACCAATATTAAAAACGGAGCGGTTTCGCCTGTCTCAGGTGTCGTTCACGGCGTCGTGGTTCTTCTTGTACTGCTTGTATTCGCGCCTTATGCTTCCCACGTTCCGCTTGCAAGTATGGCGCCGATATTGATGGTTGTCGCATGGAATATGAGTGAGCGGAAGGAAGTCGCAAACATGCTGAGATTGAAAAACGCCGATTCCTTCATTTTAGCCGCTACCTTTGCCCTGACGGTTCTGTTTGATTTAATCGTCGGTGTGGCGACCGGATTGCTACTCGCATTTGTGTTCTTCATCAGAAGAATGAGTGAAGCGACCCGTATTCACAATCAGGAGTCTCATCCAGCTCTTGCGAAAGCGGCTAAGAGGGAGCAGGGGACAGATCCTTCTGTCAGCATGTACTCCATAGAAGGACCGCTGTTTTTCGGATCGATTGATTCGCTTGAATCGTCATTGTTAGAGCATGTACAGAAAAAGCCGAAGACCCTGATTTTACTCATGAATAAAGTGCATTACATGGATACGTCCGCAGAAGCGGTGCTTGTGAACATCATGAACAGAATTAAGCGCCACAACGGAAAGCTGATGATCGTAGGGCTGCAGTCTCAACCTAAAGAGCTCCTGCATAAAACAGGCCTCTTTCACAAAATAGGAAAGCAGCATTTCTTTGATCATCATGATGAAATCACAGGATGAAAAAACGGCCGACTAACGGCCGTTTTTTTTTTATGCATGCTCAAATCGCTTTGTCAGTTTTTCTTGGTGGGTTTTCATCACGTCTTCTAAAGAAACGCCGTACATATCAGCAAGGATGGCGATATTTCCGATGACGTCTCCCATTTCTTCAATCAATTCTTGTTTTTGCTCAGCTCGTGTCGATTCTTTCTCATCCGGCCGGTCTCTGCCGATTTCATATGCTCTGACAGCCCGTGCCAGCTCTCCGGCTTCCTCCATTAAAAACCCCACTCGAATAAACGGTCCGTATTCCGTCCAGCCCCTTTTTTCGTAAAACTCTTTCATCCATTTTTCAGCATCAGCCAGCTGCAACATCATCACTCCTGCATTCTTTATGTATTTCATATTGATATTATCACATGAAGATGGGACAATATATAGTGTGTTTTTTGAATGTTAACACGATATATAGATGCGGAGATGACGAGATGAAAACAATTTGTGTATTTGCGGGCTCAAACCCGGGGGGAAATGAAGCGTATAAAAGAAAAGCGACAGAGCTTGGCATGTATATGGCAGAGCAGGGAATCGGCCTGGTATACGGGGGCTCTCGTGTAGGGTTGATGGGCGCGATTGCCGATACGTTAATGGAAAACGGCGGCACTGCAATTGGCGTGATGCCAAGCGGCCTGTTCAGCGGAGAGGTTGTCCATCAAAATCTGACAGAGCTGATTGAAGTCAACGGCATGCACGAACGGAAGGCAAAAATGAGCGAACTGGCTGACGGCTATATCGCCATGCCGGGCGGTTTCGGTACATATGAAGAATTATTTGAAGTGCTTTGCTGGGCGCAGATCGGCATTCATCAAAAGCCGATCGGACTTTACAATGTGAACGGGTATTTTGAGCCGATGATGAAAATGGTCAAATACAGCATTCAGGAAGGATTTTCTAACGACTCTCATCTTAAACTGATCCACAGCTCTTCACGGCCCGATGAGTTAGTTGAGCAAATGAAGAACTACTCATATCCGATTTTAGAGAAAAAGTGGACAGAAATTTAAAAAAGAGCCCTCCGAAAGGAAGGCTCTTCTCGTTTTACTTTTGCTCTTCTGTGTTGCGAGTCAGAATTTTGTCAATCAGGCCGTATTCAAGCGCTTCTTCAGCAGACTTGAAGTTATCGCGGTCTGTGTCGCGTTCGATCACTTCAAGCGGCTGGCCAGTACGTTCAGCAAGCACTTTGTTTAATTTGTCGCGAAGCAAGAGAATACGTTTCGCGGCAATTTCAATTTCCGTTGCCTGACCTTGCGCACCGCCAAGAGGTTGGTGAATCATAACTTCACTGTTCGGAAGCGCATAGCGTTTGCCTTTTTCTCCGGCAGCAAGCAAGAACGCGCCCATTGACGCAGCCATACCGATACAAATTGTAGATACCTTCGGCTTAATAAACTGCATGGTATCATAGATCGCCATACCAGCCGTGATAGAGCCGCCCGGGCTGTTGATGTAAATGGAAATATCTTTTTCAGGGTCTTCCGCTTCTAAGAATAAAAGCTGTGACACGATGGAGTTCGCAACGTTGTCATCAATCGCAGATCCAAGCATGATGATACGATCCTTTAATAGACGAGAATAAATGTCATACGCTCTTTCCCCGCGGTTCGTTTGTTCAATGACTGTAGGTATTAAATTCATAATGCTCCTCCTTCACCTTTTAGGTAAGTATGTAGTTACATGATACATTTTTGGTCAATAAAGGTCAAACAAAAAGCTGGCTTGACATGCAAACTCTTCTCTTTTTCCCATTTTCCCCAAAAATACAACGGTTCAAACCATCGTATGTGAGCTTCGGAAAGAAGATGATGTGTCTTCTTAAAAAAACAGCCCTTTAAAATAGAGGGTTGTTATTTCGGCTGAAATGCGGTATAATGAGTTATGCTGACGTTATCATCACGAAGTGAAAATATGTCAATATGCGCTCGTAGCTCAGTTGGATAGAGCGGTGGTTTCCGGTACCACGTCTGCCGGGGGTTCGAATCCCTCCGAGCGCGTCCAATAGAACAACAGGAAAGACAAGGGTTTGGCATTTTGCCCCTCTTGTCTTTTTTGTATGTTTTTAAGTTCGTAGAAAATTTGTCTAAGAATTTATCCGGATCCTACATATGCTGATATCGGAATCAAATTTTATTGGGAGTGAAATATATGGGATCAACACAGTTAACAGGGCGTGTAATCTTCAAAGGGGACCCCGGCTATACACAGGCAGTTAAGAATTGGAACCCTTATGTTGATGTCTATCCTCTTGTCTTTGTTTTTGCACAAGATTCATACGATGTAAGTAATGCTATTAAATGGGCTCGTGAGAATAATGTGCCCTTACGTGTCAGAAGTGGTCGCCATGCTCTAGATAAGAACCTTTCAGTAGTAAGTGGAGGAATTGTTATTGATGTGAGTGACATGAATAAAGTTTTCTTAGATGAAGAAAACGCGATTGCAACCGTTCAAACTGGCATTCATGTTGGCCCGCTTGTAAAAGGATTAGCTCGAGATGGTTTTATGGCTCCGTTTGGAGACAGTCCAACAGTTGGAATCGGAGGAATTACGATGGGCGGTGGATTTGGAGTAGTCTCACGATCGATTGGCCTTATAAGTGATAACCTTCTCGCACTGAAAACGGTAGATGCAAAAGGCAGAATTATTCATGCAAATCAATCTTGCAATGAGGATTTACTATGGGCTTCTAGAGGTGGCGGCGGAGGGAATTTTGGATATAATACCCAATATACTTTCAAAGTTCATAGTGCCCCTAAAACAGCAACTGTCTTCAATATTATTTGGCCATGGGAACAATTGGAGACGGTTTTTAAAGCCTGGCAGAAATGGGCACCGTTTGTAGATGAACGATTAGGATGCTACCTTGAAATTTACAGCAAAATAAATGGTTTGTGTCATGCAGAAGGAATTTTCCTCGGTCCAAAAAATGAATTGATTAAATTATTAAATCCTTTATTAAATGCTGGAACTCCAACACGAGCAGATATCAAAACATTATCCTATCCAGATGCTATAGATTTCTTAGACCCTGACGAACCCATCCCTGGCAGAAATGATCAGAGTGTTAAATTCTCCTCAGCCTGGGGACATGATCTTTGGCCTGACGAACCCATTTCAATCATGAGAAAATTCTTGGAAGAGGCCACTGGAGCAGACTCCAATTTCTTTTTTATAAATTGGGGGGGGGCTATAAGAAGAGTACCTAAAGACGAAACAGCCTTTTTTTGGCGCCATCCACTGTTTTATACGGAATGGACGGCTAGTTGGCAAAATAAATCACAAGAAGCTTCAAACCTTGCCTCAGTTGAAAGAGTACGTCAGCTGATGCAACCATATGTAGCAGGTTCATATGTTAATGTTCCAGATCAAAACATTGAAAATTTCGGAAAAGAATATTATGGTGCAAACTTTGCAAGGCTTCGAAAAATAAAAGCGAAATATGATCCCGAAAATTTATTTTGTTTTCCACAAAGCATCCCGACAGCTCGTTAAAAATTAATTCGTTTCGAAAATAAAACCCCCTGAGTTTATAACTTTAATTAAAAAATAGATGGAATCAATAACTCATACTACAAAAGCATTTGAATGGTTTCCGGTACCACGTCTGTCGGGGGGCGAATCCCTCCGAGCGCGTCCAATAGAACAACAGGAAAGACAAGGGCTTGGCATTTTGGCGCTTTTGTCTTTTTTTGTTTTATAAAAATTCCCCGCTGAAACATAAATATTCCTCCTCTCGGGCACGTTATGAGATGTACGATATGAATTTGCAAGGAGGATGAACATGGGTATTTTAAGCGGAAACCCGCAGGAAGAACCGATGCATTACGGTGAGGTATTCAGTTTGTGGAGTTATGTGATGGCGGGAAATAAAATGATCGGCAATTACCAGATGTTATTGCATCATGTTGGTGATGGCGATTTAAAGAAGCTGCTTCGTGAGTCCATCGAGAAATGCCAAGATGAAATCAAACAGGTCAGCAATATCCTGAAAGAAAATGGCGTGGGGCTTCCGCCCGCTTCTCCTGAGCCGCCGGATGCAGATCTTAACGACATTCCGCCGGGCGCACGGTTTCTCGATCCGGATGTGGCCGCATCTGCAGCGGCGCAAAATGCAGCCGGTCTTGTGACATGCAGCAAAATTATGGGGCAGTCGATTCGCGAAGACATCGCCATGATGTTTGGGCAATTTCATATGACCAAGGCGGCAACAGGGGCAAAATACTTAAGGCTGCTGAAAAACAAAGGCTGGCTCATCCCGCCGCCGCTTCATCTTCATAAACATCAAGATGATGAGTAAAAGATAAAAGGCATATACAGCTTTCTGTATATGCCTTTTATGATCTAAGACGTAAGACGCAGGCCGATGACGCCGGCAAGTATCAGGCAAAGAGAAATCAGCTGAGAAAGCTGAAACCGTTCCTTAAACCAAATCAGGCTGACTGCTGTTACGCCTATGCTGCCTATACCGGTCCAGACGGCATAAGCAACACCGGAAGGCAGGACTTGCATGGCCTGTGATAGACAGTAAAAAGATAAAGCAAATCCGGCAGTCATCACAATAATCGGCCATTTTTTCTTTGTGCCGTCTATATATTTCATGGCGATGGCAGCTATAATTTCTTCTATACCCGCAATGAATAATAAAAACCACGCCATTATTTTTCACCTCTCGGCTGAGTTTTATTTTCTTTTGTGAAAAGCTTCATTCCTAAAATACCGGCTAGCAGCAGCATCAAAAAGAAGATTTGCGCTGCTGAGAAGGATTCGCCTAAGAAGATCCCGGTCGTGTAGGTTCCGACCGTTCCAATTCCGACAAATACGGTATACGCCGCGGCCATAGGAATTTTTCGATAAGAGCGGATTAACAGTATAAAGCTTATCGCTATTAATAGAAAAACGATAATCCAATCAAAAAGCGAATCCGCATGTTTGAGGGAGGAGGCCCAAACCACTTCTAGAAGCCCTGCTATCAAAACAAGTACCCAATACAACAGTAACACCTCTTTTTGTGAATGAACGTCAGTCATTTTTAGGCATTAAAAAATGAGCGGTGTCACCCAGTCATTTTTTAAGCTTTACCTAAGCTCCGTTTTAAGAATGTGAAAATTTCTTTTTTAGATACTTCAAGGTTTTCATCTTGTTCAAACCCGATATAAAACCGTTCTGCTGTGTTCTCAACCAAATTGATGATGGTTCTTGCCGTCCACTTTGCATTGATGCCTTCGATCACATCTTGGCTGTCGATCGCCTTGTTGATGATGTTCTCAAGCCAGGAATAATAAGGCTGATAAATGGTCTCCCATTTTTCCATGGAATGGTCGATGGCAAGCCCCGAATAGCAGAGGACAATAATATCTTTATGGCGCTCTGTGATGTGAAACGTCTCATCAATTAAGGTTTGTAAGACGGTCCAAAAATCTTCCTCGCCATTCAGTCTTCCTTTGATTTGCTCCAGCGTATGAGTGAGAAGGTTTTCCGCAATGGCCGGAATCAGAGCATTTTTGGATGAAAAATATAAATAAAACGTTCCTTGGGCAGTGCCGGCTCTTTTTACGATCTCTGAGATGGAGGCTTTATCGAGTCCCTTTTCCGAAATGACTTCAATCGCCGCCTGCAGAATCTTTTCATATTTTCCTGATGTTTGTTTTGGCACGGGGAACACCTCCTGTAATGACTGACTATCATTCATTTTATCTTAAGTGATGGTGTTTGTAAAGCGAAAAAAGAAGCAAGAGAAACTCCTGCTTCTTATTTATCATAATCTATCGCGGCTTTCGGGAGCCCGGTATACTTTGCCCAATAGTAAATCGCAAGCGAGCCGATGGCAACCAATATGAGATCGACGGGATTGCTGATAATGCCTAAGCCATGCCCGAAAGAGCCGATATAGGAAAAAATCAGCATCATGACATAAAATCCGACGAGCCACCAGGCTGATTTCAGCTGCTGGGCCAGGCTGACGTCTTCTTTAGGCGCGTATTTGCTGAAGCAGAGATAGATCAAAAACATGACGAGCTGTGAGCCGAGAAGCCAGGAAACGGTTGTCCATCCTGACCAGTACACAATAAACGCCGTAAAAATAAATGAAAGCGGCCCGATGATGCTCATTCCTTTTAAATAAAACGGCCTGTTTAAGTCCTTCGCATTTACTCTCAGTGCGGCTGAACAAATTGGTGCAATCGCATAAGAAAGGATGAGAGCGACAGAACAGACATTGACGAGCGCGTTCCACGAAGGGAAGGGGAGCGTCCAGAAAATCGACATGGCAAATGAAAGCCAGAGTGAAGCACGGGGTGTCCCCGTTTCTTTATTGACCTTTGAAAATATGCCAAATAATGTGCCATTCCGCGCCCAAGCGTAAACGAGGCGAGATGTCGTATTCATAAAAATATTCCCGTTTCCTCCCGGAGACAGAATGGCGTCTAAAATGACAAGCGTTGCAAGCCATCCTAAACCGAGCATAACCGCAATGTCTTTAAACGGCAATGAAAATTCACGGCCGATTGCCGGCCAGCCGTTTTTCAGCGTTTCTGTCGGAATCGCACCGATAAAGGTGATTTGCAAAATCGTGTAAATAATGGTTGAAACGATAATACAGATAATTAAAGCGATCGGGATATTGCGTTTCGGATTTTGTACCTCACCGGCAACAGACACAATAGGGTGCAGCCCGAGATATGCAAACATGACACCCCCCGTCGAAATGGCGGCCTGTATGCCTGTAAAACCAAAAGGCGCAAACCCTTCAACCGATAAGTTTCCCGGCTGAAAATGAAAAAACAGCACAATAATGATCGTGACCGGTACGATATATTTAAAAATAGAAATAATGAAATTGGCCTTTGCAAAGGTTTTAACGCTCCAGTAATTCAGCAGGAAAAACAAGCAGAGCAAGGCAAACTGCAAAATCCAGCCTGCAATGGTCGGTGAGTCAGAGCCCTCTTTGGTCAGGCCAGGAAACCAATAGGCCACATATTGCCGGACGGCTGTGACTTCAATCGAAATCAGGCTTGTGTAAGCTACAATTGTGACAAATGAAATTAAATAGCCGACCAAATGGCCGTGTGAATAGACCGGATACCTGATGATGCCTCCAGTGCGGGGTAAAGCGGCTCCGAGTTCTGCGTACACCAGTCCGATTAACAGAATAATGGCTCCTCCGATAATCCAGGAAAAAGCGCCGGAGGGTCCTGCTTTTGAAGCGACATTACTGACAGCGAACAGCCATGCTGATCCAAAGATAGCTCCCATCCCGATCAGAATCAGATCAAACAGCGACATCGATTTTTGAAAATTTCCTTGTTTAGACATCCGCTTCCTCCTTAGAAACAAGCCTTATATTTCTTACAATGCCCAATATGAAACAGACAATACGCACAGGCTGACTGCTGTTTCGGCTCTCATAAAAAAACAGATGCAGCAAGCGCTGCATCTGTTTTTATTGATGAATCGTATCAAAATGTTTCACTTTTATATTTTTAAAGGAAGCTGAGCCGCCTTCAGAAAAGAGAGTAATGCCTTTATCCTCGGATTTTGGGAACACTTCATTTGAAAAAACGGTTTTCCCGTCACCGACAAACACTTCTATCGTTGTTTTATCAACGAGAATTTTTAAGTGCGCGTTTTGTTTGCTGGTGTCATAGGGCGCTTTGCTTTCAACGTACATTTTGCTTTTATCCGGCTGGTCTGTGAAAGCTCTGTTGACATACGCATAGCCGCCTTCAGCGAATATGCCGACATCAATATGGCGTTTTTTGTCTGCCGATTCTCTCAGCCGGACGCCAGCGTTTTTCATATCTGTCCAAGAAAGGTCCATATCCAGCTGATACGTATCGCCTGCTACGGACAGGGTTTTGGAGCCGTTGACATTCAGTTCTTTCACTTCGTCAGTGGAAGCGGAAAGCTGCTGCAATGCTTCGACAGGCTGTGAGATGAGACTGTATGCGCCGTCCTGCTGCTGGAGCCGGATTTCCCGCACGATTGAATCTGTGCCGTTAAAGCCATTTTTTCTGGTCGGCGTGTTATTGGCGTAATCCCAATTGTTCATCCAAGCCAGCGCGTAACGCTTATTCAATTGATCTGTGTTTTTCCCGTCCTCAAATGTTACGCCTCCGTACCAGTCAAATCCGTAATCAAGCCATTGGGGTTCGGTTTGATCCGCAGAAAATTCTTTTCCGTCAAAGCCTCCGGTCCAGTAGGCGTACGTATTGGGTTTGCCCCACGGTTTCCCGTTTGCGCTGGCGCCGAGAATCCATTTCGTCGTCCCGTCACTTGCCCGCATCATGTAAAGGTCGGGGCATTCAATGATGCCTGCCTGCTCTGTAAAGAAACCGCTTGTGTACTGCCAGTCCTTTAAATTATCGGATTCGTAAAAGCCGATTTTTGTTCCTTCAGCCATGACCATTACCCATTTATTATGCTGATCATCCCATATGACTTTTGGGTCTCTGAAATCCTTTGTCCCCGGATTGGGCATAATGGGATCGTCAGTGTAGGGCTTAAATGTTTTCCCTTTGTCTGTGCTGTACCATAAATGCTGCTCCTGCTTTTTGTCTTTGGCTGAAGGCTGAGTCACAATGGCGACAAGTGCATTTTTGCCAAAGCCGGCTGTATTTTCTTTATCGATGACGAATGATCCGGTCCAGATGTCGCCGTTTGGATTTGTGTATTTGGGAATTGCCACGCCTTCATCTGTCCAATGCACCAAATCCTCTGACACAGCATGCCGCCATTCCGTGCCATTGCCGTTTGGATAATCACCGTTATACAGATAGTAGTAATGATACTTTCCATCGAAATAGATGGGTTTTTGGGGATCATTTTTCCATTTGTCAGGAGCCGTAAAATGATATGCCGCCCGGTAGTCCGGTCTATGGGCAGATTTTGATTTTTTGTCGGGCTCCTCGTTTGACCATAAGTCTATAAACAAAAGTATTCCTGTAAAGATGAGGAATACGGCTGACCATTTGCATGTTTTTTTATATTTCATTTCGGTTTCTCCGCTTTAGATTTTAATAAAGAAATAAAAGAAAATGCCAATAGGGTATCGGCATTTTCTTTTGCGTTTTATTTGTTAACTGTTAGTTGGCCTTGTTCAAGGATGCTGTTTTTCACGACAGATGTCTTTTTGCCTTTGATGTTCAGTAAGAAGCTTGGCGCAAACGTTGCCTGTTTGTCTGCATAGAAACCTCTGTTTGTCATGTAGCTTGTAATAACGACATTGTTCCCTTCAGCTTGCGGTACGGCAAAGTGTGAGTAAGTAAAGGTCACATCGTTAGGATCTAGATCCATTTTCAGCACAAGGCCGGTTTTGTTCAGCGGCTTGTACGGGCCTGTTAAGGAGTTAGAGACATAACCCAGCATGTAAATATCGTTAGATGTAATGCCGTCGATTGTCATTTTTGATCCTCTAGAGTCAGTGAACAGATACCATTTGCCGTTCATTTTGAAGACATTCGCACGTTCGATTTCGTCAGTTACTGTGTTAGATGTGATCAGCGGCTTCATGACTTTCTTCAGTGTGTAGTCATCGTTAAGCTCAATCATGCCAAGTGCGCCGTTAGCTAATTCTGCAGTGCGTTTTTTATCGCTTTGCAGAAGTTTTTGACTTTCTTGACGGAAGAATGATGAGCTTTTGCCATAATAAGCTTTGTTAAATAAAGATTCTTCGCCTTGGTAGCCGTCTTCAGTTCCTGTGTTCGCTTCAAATACCAGGTATTTGCGGCCATGATCTTCCACATAGTGAGGGTCTCTCAGCGTATGGTTATCGCCTGAACTATAGTTGCCCTCATCAATGAACTGCTGAACATTTTGATATGTTTTGCCGTCGCCGTCAAAGATGGACTTGTGATCTTCTACACCGTTAATCGTAAGAGAGCTGTCTGAAGTTGACACGTTAACCTGTGCAGTTGTCAGTGTTTGTTTGCCGTAATGTTTACCGGAAAAGTCAGTGTAGAATAAACGGATTTTGCCGTCAGATGTAAATGTAGCTGATCCTGACCATTCTTGTGTCTGATCTTTTAAGATGGGATCATTTGCATCAAACTTGTCACTGTCTTTAAAGACACGGCCTGCGTTCTTCCAGCTGTCAATGGAAGTCTCGCCAACTTTTTGATAGAACATGTAAATCGATGTGTCATCCGCGTTTTTAGGGTCTCCGGCTAATGCAAAGACAACATGGTAGCCATGATAGTTTGCGACTGTGCCGTCCGCGTTTTGCAATGGCCAGCTGTCCCACACGTCCAAACCTTTTGCAGAAGAGATGTTTTTAATCTTCGATTGGTCAAATTCAGGCACCTGATATTTTTCATTCTTTTGCTGTTCAGGGATTTGCAGCATGTCGTGGCGGGTAATATGGGAAATGCCGTATGTTTCTTTATACGGTTTGTGATCTGCTTCTTTCGCAAACGCTTGAGTCGCGCCTCCTGCCAGCAGTGCGGTTGTAAAGGTTAATACTGTTGCCTGTTTGGCAAACTTTTTGATGTTCATCGTTCATGTCTCCTTTTTATGTACTGTGTTAGCGGTCTGCTTTCTTCCAGCCCTCCTGTTGATAATGGCAAGTCGGTTACGTGCAATAAAAAAAGACCTAAAATATGTAAAGGGGTGACGTCAGAGAATACACTTTGCCCTTAACACATTTTAGGTCTTGCCTGCTTTATCAGTAACAAACCTGCGTAATTTACTTTTCGACATAATTCTATTAGACACTGATTCTTATTTCAACGGGTCTATTTTCCTCTTTTGTTTGATAGAAAATGAAGAAAAAGAATTTAAGAGTACAGGTCTTATGGACTAATCTGGCTGATTGTTTCTTTGCATCTTCTACAGGTTATAAAAAGCTTTCGCATGGGCATAAAGTTCCTTTTTATCAGGCCTATCCGACAACACAAAAGTGATAAAGAAATGTAAATTCATAAATCATTCACAATATGTGACAGTATAAATAAAGCCATTTTAGCTTCATAAGGGCAGGAATGATAATAAAAAAGATTTTAAACGGTGGTCCTTTTTCTTCTAGCATATAAGTATTGACTTATATAATTGGTGAATTATACAATGAACGCGGAAGGGAGCTGATGCTTTGATGAAGCATGCCTTGACATCTGCTGAAATCAGTCACTGCCTGAAGCTTCTTCATGATCAAACCAGGCTTTTGATCATGAAGCTGCTGGAGGAAAAAACATACTGTGTCTGCCAGTTTGTCGATATGTTTGACATGAGCCAGCCAGCTATCAGCCAGCATTTACGGAAGCTGAAACAGGCCGGATTTGTGAAAGAAGAGAAAAAGGGACAATGGCGGTTTTATTCAATTAATTCGGCTTGTCCTGAATATGGATTGATTCAATCGATTCTCGGTCACATCAGCTCAGATGATGACGTGTTGCAGTCTATTCAGAAAAAAGAAACTCAAGTTTCTTGTAAGTAGGAGGTTCTCGTTTGAGTTCAGCAGTTTTAGCAGCAAGTATCTTTATCCTTACACTTATTTTTGTTATTTGGCAGCCGAAAAATCTGTCTATTGGCTGGTCAGCCTGCGGGGGAGCGGTTTTGGCCTTGCTTGCGGGGGTTGTGAGCGTAAAGGATGTGGCGGACGTTACCGGCATTGTATGGAATGCGACTCTGGCGTTTGTGGCGATCATTCTCATCTCGCTCATTTTAGACCACATTGGCTTTTTCGAATGGGCTGCTTTGCATATGGCGAAGGCGGCCAAAGGCAGCGGCCTTCGTATGTTTATTTATATTTCCGTTTTAGGCGCCGTCGTGGCGGCGTTTTTTGCCAATGACGGTGCGGCGCTTATTTTAACGCCGATTGTGCTTGCGATGATGCGGGCTTTGCGTTTTGAAGAAAAGCTGGTGTTCCCATTTATTATCGCGAGCGGGTTTATCGCTGATACAACATCGCTTCCGCTTGTGGTCAGCAATTTGGTGAATATCGTGTCGGCCGATTTCTTTCACGTCGGGTTCATTGAATATGCGGCACGGATGATTGTCCCGAATCTCTTTTCGCTTGCGGCAAGTATACTCGTCTTATACTTATTTTTCAGAAAAGGGATTCCGAAACATTATGATCTCAGTCAGGTGAAGAAACCGGCTGACGCCATTAAAGATATAAACATGTTTCGTATGTCATGGCTTGTGCTGGCCATGTTATTAATCGGTTATTTTGTAAGCGAAATATGGTCCATCCCCGTATCCTTTATCGCCGGTGCGGTGGCTGTTTTCTTTCTTATTATGGCGAAGAACAGCCCGGCCGTTCATACGAAGCAGGTGGTCAAAGGAGCACCGTGGGCGATTGTGTTTTTTTCCATTGGGATGTATGTCGTCGTGTACGGGTTAAGAAACGCCGGCTTAACAGACCTTCTGTCCAGCCTTATACAGGCAGCCGCAGACCAGGGGCTGTTGGCGGGAACCATGGGAATGGGCTTTATCGCGGCTATTTTATCATCGGTAATGAATAACATGCCGACCGTCATGATTGATGCTATTGCGATAGCTGGTACGGATACACATGGAATGATGAAAGAAGCCTTAATTTATGCAAATGTCATCGGTTCTGATCTGGGGCCGAAAATCACGCCGATTGGGTCGCTGGCGACGCTGTTATGGCTTCATGTTCTCGCGCAAAAAGGAGTGAAAATCTCTTGGGGGACATACGTGAAAACAGGGGTGATCCTGACTGTTCCGACCCTGCTGATGACTCTTTTTGGCCTTTATATCTGGTTATTGATCATTCACTAAAACATCTGGGAGATGAACAAACATGACTAAAAAAATCATCTACTTTTTATGCACGGGCAACTCCTGCCGCAGCCAAATGGCTGAAGGCTGGGCGAAACAATATCTGGAAGATGAATGGAATGTATACAGCGCGGGAATCGAAGCGCACGGGCTCAATCCGAATGCTGTAAAAGCGATGAAGGAAGCGGGGATCGACATCTCCGGCCAAACATCAGATATCATCGATCCGGCTATATTAAACAGTGCTGATCTTGTCGTGACGCTTTGCGGAGACGCGGCTGATAAATGTCCGATAACGCCGCCTCACGTCAAGCGCGAGCATTGGGGCTTTGATGACCCTGCAAAAGCAGAAGGATCGGAAGCGGAAAAATGGGTGTTCTTTCAGCGAGTTCGTGACGAAATCGGCGAGCGGCTCAAGCGCTTTGCGGAAACAGGTAAATAAGCTGGAAAGGCCGGGAGGATGGTATCCCGGCTTTTTTGTGGCTCTCATCGCGGTGATGATGCTGGCTGTACCCGCAGATAACAGGGGATACCAAACGATATTGCCATTGGTAATTCTCGTAATCGCAATTTAAAATGTGAATTGATCTTATATCTTTTTTATAGGTCTTGTAATAGAGGCAGTAATCCGTTTTGGAACTAGCAGCTTTCATTTTTGTTTTGAGTTTAGTCGGGCAGATACCGTTTCAAACCCTGTAACGATCAATATAATAATGTATTGCGAAAGCAAACAAATGATAGAAGCGAAAGAAAAAGTATAAGGAGGAATAAGTCAATGCCGCCACGGCCAACTAAATGGATTAAGAGAAACGATCGACCGGAACCTCTTTTATCACCAAGTGTCATGCAAGGCAGAAATGGAAATACCCCATCCACTCAACAAAACCAGCTCTTCGCACCAATTACATCAGATACGAACCAGCCTATTTCTGCTTTCAGAGCCACCAGCAATGCGAACCTGTCAGTGGCTGCAAATGCAGCTAGCGGAGTCCGATTTCAAAATGTACAATTTGATTTGGCGAATGAATATAACCCCAACACATCTACATTTTCACCGAGAACAGCAGGCGTATATTCTTTAAATGCATCAGTTGAGTTTCAACCGAATGCGATTGTTGACTTCAACTTAGAAGTCGTATTTCTCGTGAATCAAGATGTGGTAGGCGGAAATAGCCAATTTCAAGCAGGAAATCTTCCGGCAGTCGTAGCCATTACGGAAATTCTTCAGTTAAACGCCGGAGATACGGTGACAGTTGCAATGAGAAGTACTGCCGCCGGATTCATTCAAGCGACTCCGAGAACCCGTTTTGCAGCCGCCAGAGTTCCTTCTCCGACTGCGTAAAAAGGAGATTTTGATTCAATGTAAATCTAAAGTTGATTTTTCCTGTTAGAGGATTGATCAGCTTTTTTTATATTTTCAAAATAATTGAAACATTAATAGCTCAGTATCGTATGAAAAAGGGGAGGTGGAGCAATGAAGCAGAAGAAAAGGAAGGAACTTAAGACTTTATTTGAAACATTAGGTGAAAGAAAACATTTCAACGGGGCGGTTTTAGCCGCAGAGGATGGCGACATATTATATCATCACGCTTTCGGTTATGCGGATTTGCCGGGAAAACGGCTTTTGCAAGAGAATTCTTTGTTTGAGCTGGCATCACTATCAAAGCCTTTTACAGCAATGGCAGTTGTTCTATTGGAGGAGAAAGGGATGCTTGGTTATGAGGATACGGTGGAGCGCTGGATTCCCGGATTTCCTTATGAAGGCGTTACGATTCGGCACTTATTGAACCATACATCCGGGCTTCCGGAATATATAGAGTGGTTTTTTGCCAATTGGAATAAAAGCAAGATTGCAGTGAATCAGGATGTAGTGGATATGCTGATGAATGAGCAGCCGCCTTGCTATTTTGCTCCGAATGAAGGCTGGCTGTACAGCAATACGGGGTATGTGCTGCTGGCAGTTTTGATTGAGAAGGCATCGGGCATGAGCTATGCGGACTTTTTGAAACAACATATTTTCACCCCGGTCGGTATGGCGAACACGAGAGTATATAACAGAAGGCTGCGTCCTGAGCAGATTGAAGGCTATGCGTATGGTTATGTGTATGATGTGCATTCCGGACAGTACGTTCTTCCTGATGATCTGGAGGAAACCAGCTATGTTGTGTATCTGGATGGAATACAGGGAGACGGTACAGTGAATTCTGTCACAAGCGATTTATTTCGATTTGATCAGGCTTTATATCAGGACAAATTGATCAGCGAGGTTTCTAAGGAAGCAGCGTTTTCTCCTGTACAACTGAACAATGGGGAAACGGTTGACTACGGATTTGGCTGGGTGCTGCAAAACAGTCCTGAAAAAGGACGAATTGTCAGCCATAGCGGAGGCTGGCCCGGCTATTCGACGATGATGATCCGATATATAGACCATCGTAAAACGCTGATCTATTTGAGCAATATGGAACAGGATGCTGATTATGAGCAAGCGATACTGAAGGCGGCGGAGAATATTTTATTTGACCAGCCTTATGAAATCCCGGAACGTCCTGCTGATAAAAAGAAAAAAGACATTGATACAGCGATTTACAGCCGCTATGTTGGCAGCTACTCCATTCATGATGGGACAGCTGCGGCGGTGACAGCCGAGAACGAGCGGCTTTATCTGCAAATTACCGGACAGATGAGGTTTGAATTATTTCCTTCCTCGGAAACCCGTTTCTTTATGCAATCATTGCCTGTTGAAGTTGAATTTATGTTAGGGGATGGTGCTGCGAAGAGCTTTATCATTTATCAGGACGGAACAGAGGAAGAAGCGGTCCGGACGGATAGAAAGGAATGAATTTGAGATTGGCATATTAGCTGGAATGGGGCCAAAATCGACCTCTCCGTTTTTAGATAATGTCATTGATTACTGTCAGAAGCTCTATGGCGCTTCACATGATATCGACTACCCGCAGATGATGATTTATTCCTGTCCGACACCCTTTTATGTCGATCGTCCAATCGATCATGATGAAATGAAAAAAGCGATTATTGATGGAGCCGTCAAGCTGGAGAAGACCGGTGCGGACTTTATTTCTCTTCCTTGTAATACCGCGCATGCCTATTTTGAAGACATCCAGCAGGCATTGTCGATTCCTTTGTTACATATCATTGAGGAAACGATGAAGGAGCTTCCGGATTCAGCACAAAAAGTGGCTGTTTTAGGAACAGATTCAACCATACAATCCTGTATTTATCAAAAAGGGTTGAAGGCGGGCGGACATGAGTTTATTCATGAGAAACATTGGCAGCGGGAAGTCAATCAGCTCATCGCCGCGATCAAACAGCCGAATCATGTTCACAAAACTCAGGACATATGGCGGGAGCTATATTTGGAAATCAGTAAAAGAGCGGATCTCATCATTTCGGCTTGCACAGATTTGAACACGGTGTTAGATCATTTTCACGGTGATATCCCGATTATAAATTCCTCTGATTGTCTCGCAAAAAGCACGGTCAGCACGTATCTTACCTATCAAAACGAACCATTCAACAAGGGCTGTATGTAATCGGCTCTTGTTTTTTTGTGTTCTTATCGTTTGACAGCCTCATGTAATGTTGTTAAAGTAAACATGTAAATAGTTACACGATCTCTTCTGAAGGTCAGGTGGTGCTTATGAAGAAGCCAGTTTTAAAGAAATTCGTCTCTCTAGACATGAAGGTTGATCCTCCGATCACCATTGGTGAGACAGGCTTAGGGCTGAGACGTTGGATTCCGATTCGATCGGGAACAATAACCGGGGAAGTGGAAGGACGTATTTTGCCGGGCGGAGCTGATTCGCAAATCATTCGCGCTGACGGCAGAACAGATTTATCTGCCAGATATGTCATAGAAACTGCAGATCATGAACTGATTTACATTGAAAACAATGGAATACGGCAAGTCAGCGAGCCGTTCCGAACCCAAGCAGCTGCCGGAGAAATTATTGACACCGAGCATGTTTATTTCCGTACGGTGCCGACTTTTGAGACAGGCAGTGAAACCTATCAATGGCTGCATGACCGCTTGTTTATCGGTTCCGCAGAAAGAACCCCTGATTACGTTCGATTAGATATTTATGAAGTAGAGTAAAAGACTAAGGAGAGTGTGAAATATGGAAAACTTTATCGGAAGCCACATGATTTATACTTATGAAAACGGTTGGGAATACGAGATTTATATTAAAAATGACCATACAATTGATTATAGAATTCATAGCGGAATGGTTGCCGGACGCTGGGTTCGGGATCAGGAAGTGAACATTGTCAAACTGACAGAGGGCGTATATAAAGTGTCTTGGACAGAGCCGACAGGCACAGATGTTTCGTTAAACTTTATGCCGAATGAAAAACGCATGCACGGCATTATTTTCTTCCCGAAATGGGTGCATGAACATCCTGAAATTACGGTCTGCTACCAAAATGACCACATTGACCTGATGAAAGAATCACGCGAAAAATATGAAACCTATCCAAAATACGTAGTGCCTGAATTTGCGGAAATTACATTTTTGAAAAATGAGGGAGCCGATAATGAGGAAGTCATTTCTAAAGCACCTTATGAAGGAATGACAGACGATATTCGCGCAGGAAAATTGTAAAAAAACAAAAACCCGGTAAAGAGAATGACTTCTCTTTACCGGGTTCTTTTTGCTGAGTATGTGGGCACCATCACAATTCCTGCGAAAAACAGTATGATTCCAATCCAGCGAATGGGCTGGTAATAAGCTGTGTCTCGCAAAAAAACGACTGCTGATAAAATGAAGATACACGCTGCCACAACGATGACGGCACCCAAGCAGCCCGATTTCCCCATGTGATTCTCCTTATGAGTTTAATAGTTTTTTCCGCTTCTCACCATCAGGATCATGCTCAATAGAAAGTTCGGAATTCAAAATCAAGGTTTCTCGTTTGTCTTCAGTATAAGCCGGCCATTGTACATCCTCGCAGCTTGGATTTCCTGTTTTTGCGAAGGCAAGCCATGCTGATTGTATCGTGTGTGAGAGCTGTTTGACCTCATCCGTAATGTCTGCTTGTACCATTCGTTTCAGTCCGTTTAGATTGCCGAACACAAACGGCAGTTCCAGTGCGTGAAACGCTTTATTGTACGGCGGCTTGTCCGGATGCCAGTCGAATCGGTACATCCAGACAGGTGCGTAACGGGACTGGGCGGAGGCGCAGGCGACGGCCGGGCGCCAAAACAGCAAATCGGTCATGATATGAATTTGGCTTTCGAGAGAGCGCGGATACAGCTCGGCCGCTTTCTTTGCCAGCGGCTGACCCAATAGATACTCAAGCGCTTCATCAATTGTTTCCTGAGAGTGAACTTCTGAATCCGGCGTGAAAAATAAATACCCTTCATCACGATTTGTTCCGATTAACAGCGGAATGCCGTCAGCGGCTCCTTCAGCGATGGCTTTCTCCGGCTCAGCAGGCAGTGTTTTCGGATCAAGTGCAGGCTGGAAGAACAGCTGAAAGATATTTTCATTTTCGGTTTTTCGCAGCTGGTCGGCGGCTTTAAGCAAATCTTCCGCAGACACAGTATGCAGCCTGTCCAATTGGTAACGGTCAATTCCAAGGATTCGTAAAAAAGCATGCGCGGTGCTTGCCGCTTTTTCTTCTGTCATGGTTCGGGAAGAGCCGCTTTCCAAGATTGCTTTCTGGAACAGGCCTTTTGCAGCAGGCATGGCAAGCAGTGCGGCAATGCTCATACCGCCTGCTGATTCTCCAAACACCGTTACATTTTCCGGATCGCCGCCAAACGCAGAGATATTGTCCTTGACCCATTTCAGAGCCGCGGTTTGGTCAAGCAGTCCAAGGTTGTTGGAATACGCTTCATCAATGGAAGACAAATGCAAAAAGCCGAATGGCCCCAGCCGATAGTTCAGAGTGACGACAATGACATCTCCCTGAGCTGCCAGGTTCGAGCCGTCGTATAAAGGCTCACTGCCCGCGCCGAGATAAAATGTGCCGCCATGAATCCACACCATGACAGGACGATTTTTGCCCGGAGTGTCAGGTGCAAATACATTTACATACAGGCAGTCCTCAGACTGGCGGGGGAGTTCAGGGTATGAATATGACAGTAAATCAGGCGGCTGCGGGCAAACCGGGCCGTATGCAGTTGCGTCCAGTACGCCTTCCCAGGCCGCCGGCGGATCAGGTGCTTTAAAGCGCAATTGTCCGACGGGCGGCTTTGCGTAGGGGATGCCTTTCCATGTTTGGACACCGTTTTTTGAAATGCCTTTCACTGTGCCGTATTGCGTTTTGACCACTGATTCAGACATAGCGTTCTCTCCCTTTTTCCCCCATTATAAACAAATTTGTCCTTACGATGCGAACCTCAGCCCTTCTACGATATTCATTTTCCCATCGTTTTTAAAAAGGATTTGACTTCCTGAACCGTCAGGCCGATTTCTCTCGCTTCCGCCATCAGCGCTTTCCACTCTTCTATATTCGATTCTGTCAGCTTTCGGTTTCGGTAGGAGGCGGTTTCAGGCTCCTCTTTCTTTAGCTTGTTCGTAAAAGTGAACAATTCTTCTTTTTCCATTCCGGCTTGAACAGCTTGTACAAGATGCACACGCCATTCTTCCTCTCCGCCGCTGATTTTTTGATACATCATCGTTTCAGCGTCGAATAATTCTGTTAATTCGACATCCAGGGTTGCTGATACTTTTTTCAAAAATTGAACGGACGGATTCGTATGAACGCCTCTTTCAATCTTGCTTAAATAGGATTTAGAAACGCCTGACTCGATAGCCAGCTGATTAATAGAATAGCCTTTTCTTTTGCGGTACAAACGGATAATTCTTCCAATCATAATATGAAATTCTCCTCTATTCCTGTCGTTATTTCGTTCATTATAAGGAATTATTCGTTCTTTATAAAATTTAAAATAATAAGGGAAGCGCAGTAAATAAGAGGAAAATCATGATATTGTTCTCTAAAGAGAACTTATTGGCTTATTTTGCAATTTTTAAATAATAAAGTTTTCTTTTATAATCCAATCATTAACAGAAAGGGGCTTGGGAAGCCAGCCGTGAGAAGGCTGAAGGCTATGAATATATGAATGAGAATATGAGTTTTAAAGAGTTATACGCGATTGTCAGACATAGATTCGTGCTGATTCTGCTCATCACAATAGGCGTCACCTTTATTACAGGTTTTGTGCAATTTAAGGTCATTTCACCGACTTATCAGGCGTCGACTCAAGTGCTGATTCATGAATCAGACGGTGAAGAAAACTCGAATCTCAGTGACATCCAGCGAAATCTTCAGTACAGCAGCACGTTCCAATCGATTATAAAAAGCACGGCCTTGATGGAAGAGGTCAAGTCGGAATTGCATCTTTCTGAATCGGCTTCCTCGCTGAAAGGAAAAGTGATGACAAGCAGTGAAAATGAATCAGAAATTATCACCGTTGCCGTTCAGGATCACAATCCGGAGCGAGCGGCTAAGATTGCGAACACGTTAGTCAGCAAGTTTGAAAAAGAAGTAGATGAAAGAATGAATGTCCAAGGCGTACATATTCTATCAGAGGCGAAGGCTTCTGAAAGCTCGATGATCAAGCCGTCCCGAATGAGAAATATGGTCATGGCTTTTGGGGCGGCCGTGATGGGCGGCATTACACTGGCATTTTTTCTGCATTTTCTCGATGATACGTGCAAAAGCGCACGGCAGCTCAGCGAGAAAACCGGATTGCCCTGCTTAGGCTCCGTCCCTGATGTCAAAAAGAAACGGAATCGCAGGGTTGGATAAAACATTTCGAGGAGTGAAGTGAGTGGTCTTTAGAAAAAAGAAAGCAAGGCGAGGTTTGGCTCAAATATCCGTTTTACATCATAAATCAATTGTTGCGGAACAATATCGCACCATTCGGACAAACATTGAGTTTTCATCCGTACAGACCAACTTGCGGTCCATTCTCGTCACCTCCTCTGTGCCTGGTGAAGGAAAATCGTTCAGTGCAGCGAATCTTGCGGCAGTCTTTGCGCAGCAGCAGGAAAAGAAAGTGCTGCTGGTGGACGCCGATTTAAGAAAACCGACAATTAACCAGACGTTTCAGGTTGAAAATCTGACCGGGCTGACAAATGTGCTGGTCGGCAATGCTTCTCTAAATGAAACGGTGCAAAAGACACCGATCGATAACTTATATGTGCTGACAAGCGGACCGACGCCGCCGAATCCGGCAGAACTGTTATCCTCGAAGGCAATGGGAGATTTGATATCAGATATCTATGACCAATTCAGTCTGGTGATCTTTGATTCTCCTCCGCTTTTAGCTGTCGCGGACGCTCAAATTTTAGCGAACCAGACAGATGGAAGCGTGCTCGTTGTCTTAAGCGGAAAAACAAAAACCGATACCGTCCTGAAAGCGAAGGACGCACTGGAGCAATCCAATGCAAAGCTGTTAGGCGCGCTCTTAAATAAAAAGAAAATGAAAAAATCTGAACACTATTCCTATTAATTTTGCTTTTAGGTGATGTCTCCTTACCTGTATCAATGGAGGCACTCGGCTCCGCTGTGGGCAAGCTTGAACAGGCTGCCTTAGATGCTGGTCGTCGCTGGCGGGGCGTGAGGACGGGTTAAATGCCCACTTATTTGATATACATAGGAAATGTTATCGGTTTAGCTGCTGTCGTTTTTTAGATGACGAAAACCGCCGCAGCTAAACCGATAAAAGTATTAGGGGGGAAAAGGTTGAGTTACCGGAGAAGACTGTCAATGATTATCGCGCTGGATACTTATCTCGTTTTGAATTCAGTTATTGCAGGATATCAATTTTTAAAAGATTCTTATCAATTTTATGACTCCGGAGCATTATTGCTTACCGCTGTCAGCTTGCTCCTCAGCTATCATGTATGTGCTATCCTGTTCCGTCAGTATAAACAAGTCTGGACATACACCGGGCTTGGCGAACTGATCGCTCTGCTTAAGGTCATTACGATTTCAGCCGCTGTGACCGGCATCATTCAGTACGCTGTGTATCATACAATGTTTTTCCGGCTGTTAACGGCGTGCTGGGTGCTTCAGCTTCTGTTCATCGGGGGGACCCGCGTTTTATCGAGAATATTAAAAGAAAGCATCAGAAAAAAACGCAGCACGTCGGCCCGCGCATTGATTATCGGAGCGGGATCAGGCGGAACCCTGATGGTCAGGCAGCTGCTGCAGAAAGACGATCCTGACATTACACCTGTCGCTTTTATTGATGACGATCAAACGAAACATAAGCTGGAAATGATGGGACTGCCCGTCATCGGCGGAAAAGAAAGTATCATGCCTGCGGTGCAAAAGCTCAAAATTAACTATATTATCATTGCGATTCCTTCTCTCCGTACCCATGAACTGCAGGTGCTATACAAAGAATGCGTGCGGACCGGAGTGAACATCAAAATCATGCCTCATTTTGATGAAATGCTGCTTGGAACGCGCACTGCCGGGCAAATCAGAGATGTAAAGGCTGAGGATTTACTCGGCAGGAAGCCGATAACCCTCGACACAAGCGAAATTTCAAACCGCATCAAAGAAAAAACAGTTCTCGTCACAGGAGCGGGCGGTTCAATCGGCTCGGAAATCTGCCGGCAAATCAGCGCGTTCCAGCCTAAGGATATCGTTCTTCTCGGCCATGGGGAAAACAGCATTCATTCTATTTATTCTGAACTGAATGGACGATTCGGCAAACACATCGTGTTCCACACAGAAATTGCGGATGTGCAGGACCGCGACAAAATGTTTACCTTAATGAAAAAATACGAACCGCACGTCGTCTATCATGCGGCTGCCCATAAGCATGTGCCTTTAATGGAGCACAACCCCGAAGAGGCAGTCAAAAACAACATTATCGGAACAAAAAATGTGGCGGAAGCGGCAGATATGTGCGGGACAGAGACATTTGTGCTCATTTCATCTGATAAAGCGGTGAACCCGGCCAATGTAATGGGGGCAACAAAACGCTTTGCTGAAATGATTATTATGAATTTGGGGAAATTCAGCAGAACAAAATTCGTCGCTGTCCGCTTTGGCAATGTGCTTGGCAGCCGAGGCAGCGTCATTCCGGTTTTTAAGAAACAGATTGAAAAAGGCGGTCCCGTTACGGTGACACATCCGGCGATGACCCGTTATTTCATGACCATTCCCGAAGCGTCACGGCTTGTCATCCAAGCTGGAGCGCTGGCGAAAGGACGCCAAATTTTTGTTCTTGATATGGGCGAGCCCGTGAAGATTGTCGATCTCGCCAAGAACCTCATTCATTTATCTGGCTACACGACGGAGCAGATTCCGATTGAGTTCACAGGCATTCGCCCGGGTGAAAAAATGTATGAGGAGCTGCTGAACAAAAATGAAGTTCACGCTGAACAAGTTTTTCCGAAAATCCATATCGGCAAAGCGGTGGACGGCGACTGGCCATTGCTGATGCGCTTTATAGAAGATTTCAATCAGCTGCCGGAAGCCGAGCTCAGAGAGCGGCTGTTTGCGGCAATAGACACATCAAACGAAATGACGGCTGCCGGCGTTCGTTAGGGGGAGTGGAGATGACGAAAAAAATACTATTTTGTGCCACTGTCGATTATCACTTTAAAGCTTTTCATCTTCCTTACTTTAAATGGTTTAAACAATTGGGCTGGAAGGTTCATGTTGCTGCGAGCGGACAGACGCGGCTGCCGTATGTCGATGAGAAATTCTCCATTCCGATCCGAAGGTCACCCTTTCATCCTCAGAACATTGCCGTTTACAGACAGCTGAAGAAAGTGATCGAGACCAATCAGTACGACATCGTCCATTGCCATACGCCGGTCGGCGGTGTTCTTGCCCGGCTTGCGTCACGGCATGCGAGACGAAACGGAACAAAGGTGATCTACACCGCTCACGGATTTCATTTTTGCAGCGGAGCGCCGATGAAAAACTGGGTCCTTTATTATCCGGTTGAAAAATGGCTTTCTGCCTATACAGACTGCCTGATCACCATAAATGAAGAAGATTACACACGAGCGAAAGGGCTTCAAAGACCGGGCGGAATGACAGAAAAAATTCACGGCATCGGCGTTAATACAGACAGGTTCCGGCCAGTCAGCCTTGAAGAGCAGCATAGGTTGAGAGAAAAGCACGGCTTCCAAAAAGACGACTTTATATTGATCTATCCGGCTGAACTGAACCTCAACAAAAATCAGAAGCTGTTAATTGAAGCTGCCGCACTGCTGAAAGATAAGATTCCTGAGCTCCGTCTTGTTTTTGCCGGAGAAGGAGCGATGGAACAAACGTATCGGGCCTTAGCTGAAAAGCTTGGAGCTTCCCGCAATGTTTGCTTTTACGGCTTTTGCCGCGATATTCACGAGCTGATCCAGCTTGCGGATGTATCTGTCGCATCCAGCATCAGAGAAGGCCTCGGCATGAATGTGCTTGAGGGCATGGCGGCGGAGAAGCCGGCGATTGCCACTGAGAACCGCGGACACCGGGAAATCATCCGGGACGGAAAAAACGGGTTTCTCATCAAAATTGGCAACAGCGCCGCTTTTGCCGATCGGATTGAACAGCTCTACCTTGAGCCGGAACTGCGGAGAACACTCGGACAGGAAGGCCGCCAAACAGCCTTGCGCTTTTCGGAAGCGCGAACGGTAGAAGAAATGGCAGATATTTATTCCGTGTACATGGATATGGATAAAAAGGAGAAAAGCGTATGAATTCAGGACCGAAAGTTTCTGTCATTATGGGCATTTATAATTGTGAACGCACTTTGGCGGAAAGCATTGAATCCATTCTCAGCCAATCCTATAAAAATTGGGAGCTGATTATGTGCGATGATGCGTCAACAGACGGCACGCTCCGTATTGCGAAGCAGTATGCCGCTCATTACAGCGACCGCATCAAGCTGATTCACAATCAAACAAACAAGCGGCTGGCCGCTTCGTTAAATCACTGTCTTTCTTATGCGACAGGCGAGTATATCGCCCGTCAGGACGGAGATGATCTGTCCTTTCCGCGCCGTCTGGAGAAGCAGGTTGCCTTTTTAGAAAAGCATCGGCACTACCAGGTGGTCGGCACCGGCATGCTAGTGTTTGATGAATTTGGCGTAAGGGGCACACGGATGCTGCCTTCTGTTCCGGAGCCGGCCATCATGGCGAAAGGGACGCCGTTTTGTCATGGGACAATCATGATGAGAGCCAGCGCTTACCGTACGCTGAAAGGCTATCGTTCGATGCGGCGGACAAGACGAATGGAGGATATCGATTTGTGGCTCCGCTTTTTTGGAGAGGGCTTCCGAGGCTATAACCTCCAAGAAGCGCTGTATAAAGTAAGGGAAGACAGCGACGCATTCAAGAGGCGGTCTTTTACCTATTCAATCGACAACGCTATTCTTGTGTACCAGGCATGCAGACGCCTGAAGCTTCCTTTTTCCGCTTACATCTATATCGCAAAACCGCTCATTCGCGCGTTTATGCCTCCTGCTGTGATGAATCGTTATCATAAAAAAAGAGTGATGAATCAGAAGGAAGGGCTTGTGAAGCATGAATAACAGCCAGCAGCGCGTGCTCCATGTTCTCAGCGGCATGAACAGGGGCGGCGCGGAAACCATGGTCATGAATTTATATCGGAAAATGGATAGAAGCAAGGTGCAATTTGATTTTTTAACCTATCGAAATGATCCGTGCGCTTATGATGAAGAAATTTTATCGCTAGGCGGGCGGCTTTTTTATGTCCCGAGTATCGGACAAAGCAATCCCCTCACATTTGTGAAGAATGTAAGAAACACAATAAAAGAAAACGGGCCGTTCAGCGCGGTTCATGCGCACACAGATTTTCAAACCGGCTTTATCGCGCTTGCGGCAAGGCTAGCCGGGGTGCAGGTCAGAGTATGCCATTCCCATAACACCTCGTGGAAGACCGGCTTCAATTGGAAGGACCGCCTGCAGCTGATGGTGTTCAGACGCCTCATTTTGGCTTATGCGACTGAATTGTGCGCTTGCGGAGAGGATGCGGGCCGGTTTTTGTTCGGGCGATCCAATATGGAGCGGAAGCGTGTTCATCTGCTGCCGAACGGAATCGACCTTGATCTGTTCTCTCCCGCCGGGCAGGCGGCCGATGACGAAAAAAAAGCACGCGGCATAGCATCTGACCGTCTGATCATTGGTCATGTGGCCCGATTTCATGAAGTGAAAAACCACGCGTTTTTGCTGAAGCTTGCCGTTCACCTGAAAAAACGGGGAGTTCGTTTTCAGATGGTTCTCGCAGGAGACGGACCGCTGCGGGAGCAGATGGAGGAGGAAGCGCGGCGGCTGAATCTGCTTTCAGATGTCCTCTTTTTAGGAACTGAAGAACACATTCATGAGCTCATGCGCACCTTTGATGTATTTGTCATGCCGTCATTGTACGAAGGCTTGCCTGTTGTGCTTGTGGAAGCGCAGGCTTCGGGCCTTCCGTGCATTATTTCCGACACGATCACAGAAAAAGTCGACACGGGGCTCGGACTTGTGAAAAGGGTGAGTCTCTCTAAGCCGATGGATATTTGGGCTGAAACAATTGTAAGAGCGGCCGCCGCAGGCAGGCCGAAGCGGGAGCTCGTGAAAGATACCCTTGCGAAACTTGGCTATGATGCGCGGCGAAATGTGGGTGCATTGATGAATTTATATCAGATTAGCACTGAAAAAGGACAATAAAAATGATTGTGTATGTCGTCAATATGGGAATTGTATATATTTGGTCTTGGTTTGCTAAAATGTGCGGCGGCCGGGATGAGTCACTTGCGACCGGCTATCGTCCGAACAAGCTTCTCATTTGGATTCCGCTTGCCTCACTTGTGCTTGTTTCGGGCCTGCGTTACAGGGTCGGTACAGATTTTCAGACGTATACGCTGCTGTATCAAATGGCAGGAGACTATCAAAATATTTGGCAGATATTCGGTTTCGGCACGGCGAAAACGGCAACAGATCCGGGCTTTACCGCACTGCTATGGCTGATGAATTTCATCACGAAGGACCCGCAAATCATGTATGTGACCGTTGCGGCCGTGACCTATATCTTTATTATCAAGACGCTGGCAGACTACGGAAGACCGTTTGAGCTGAGCGTCTTTTTATTTTTAGGAACCTTTCATTATTACGCATCCTTTAACGGAATCAGACAATACATGGTGGCAGCCGCTTTGTTTTGGGCGATTCGCTATATCATCAATGGAAACTGGAAGCGTTATTTTCTGATTGTGCTGGTCAGTTCGCTCTTTCACTCCTCGGCGCTGGTGATGATTCCGGTCTATTTTATTGTCAGAAGAAAAGCCTGGTCACCGGCAATATTCGGCCTCTCAGCTTTATTTCTCGGCATGACCTTTTTGTATCAGAAATTTATTTCGGTATTTGTCGTTGTCCTTGAAAACAGCTCATACAGCCATTATGAAAAGTGGCTGATGACAAATACAAACGGAATGAATGTGGTCAAAATCGCTGTTTTGGTCCTGCCGCTGTTTTTGGCCTTTTGTTACAGGGAGCGCCTCCGAAAGCTGTGGCCGCAAATCGATATTGTCGTCAATTTGTGCCTTCTCGGATTTTTATTCGGGCTCTTGGCCACAAAGGACGTGATCTTTGCCAGGTTTAATATTTACTTCGGACTGTATCAAATGATCCTAATCCCTTATTTTGTCAGGATATTTGATGAGAAATCGAATGCGTTGATCTATATCGCCATTGTGGTTTGTTATTTTTTATACAGTTATTTGCTTATGCCGGTTGATTCTTCCGTTCTGCCGTACAGAACGATTTTTTCCCGGTAATTTATGCAAGAGGAGCCGGTCATTATGGAAACACCTGCGGTTAGTCTGTTAGTCGCTGTTTATAATACAGAAACCTATATCAGAAACTGCCTTGAATCTTTGAGGAACCAGACATTGGACAATATTGAAATCATCATCGTCAATGACGGTTCGGCAGACGCCAGCCCGGACATCGCGGAGGAATATGCAGAAGAGGATAAACGATTCAGAGTCATTCACCAGGAAAACCAAGGGCTCGGTGCGGTCCGGAACAAAGGGATCGAAGCGGCCCGCGGCGAATTTGTGGCTTTTATTGACTCAGACGATTGGATCGAGCCTGATTATTGCTTGCAAATGGTTCAGGCAGCATCGGAGGAAACCGATCTGGTCATTTGCAACTATGCCGCGGAGTTTGAGGATACTGAAAAAACCGTTGTCTCAGACATTGCGGAAACCTATCAGGATCAGCCGAAGGAGTCTTATATCAAGGCGTTATTCGAAGGGAAGGTCAGGGGATTTTCATGGAATAAACTGTACCGAAGAAGCATGATTGACGCACACCGGCTTTCGTTCCCGCTCAGAGGTGAGCTGGAGCATGTCGAGGATCAGTTTTTCAGCTTCAGGGCACATTTTTTCGCCCGCTCGGTTTCCTATGTAAAAGCGCCTCTCTACCATTATCGCATTCACCTTTCCTCCATCGTGCAGGGTTATCAGAAAAAACTGTTTGAATCAGGACTGGCGCTGTATCAGGCGAACGCAGGGTTCTTACAGGAGAACAACAAGCTGGAGGAGTACCGAAAGGAGCTTGATTTCTTTATCGTTCTCCATGGGACCATTTGTCTTTTGAACGAATGGAAAACAAGCGCCAGCCGGCGTCTTTTGGAAAGGCTCAAAACGGTCGGCGTGATTTGCGCTGATCCGGTGTTTCAAGGCAGTCTGTCGAAAACGGGGACAGCGCCTTTTGACGCAAAACGGTCATGCCTGCTGCTGATGGCGAAATACAGAATGATTCCGCTCGTTGCCATGGCGTCCGCCGCGTATCAGCGAGTGATCGAGTACAAAATGAAAATCAGAGGGTGAAGACATGTCGTTACATTCATTGAAAATCAATCTTGCAGAATGGCTGCTGCTAAAGGTCAAGTACCCGTCTCAATTTTGGCTGGGGGCGGCCGATCAGCCGGAAAAGGCTGCCGCACATAAAAAGAAAATCATTCTGACCCTGCTGCCTTCCCATGACAATTTGGGGGATCACGCCATTGCTTATGCGAGCAAAGCGTTTCTTGAGCAGGAATACTCCGATTTTGAAATCGTTGAGGTCGATATGAAGGACATATACAAATCAGCAAAAGCGCTGATCCGCTCCCGCCACCCGGAGGATATGGTCTTTATCATCGGCGGCGGAAACATGGGGGATTTATACCGGTATGAAGAGTGGACGCGCCGCTTTATCATTAAAACGTTTCATGATTATCAAATCGTCCAGCTACCGGCAACTGTTCATTTTTCTGATACGAAAAAGGGACGAAAAGAGCTGAAACGGGCGCAGAAAATTTATAACGCGCACCCCGGTTTATTGCTGATGGCGCGTGATGAAACTACGTATCAATTTATGAAGCGGCATTTTAAAGAAAAAAAGATTCTGAAGCAGCCTGATATGGTGCTGTATTTAGATAGAAGCAGCACCCCTGCGGAACGCGAAGGGGTGTATATGTGTTTACGCGAGGATCAGGAAAGTGTGCTTCAGGAGGATCAGAGAAACCGCGTGAAGGCCGCTCTTTTTGATGAATTTGGTGATATCAAAGCTTTTACGACAACGATCGGTCGCCGGGTCAGCCGCGGCACACGGGAACAGGAGCTGGAAGCGCTTTGGTCTAAGCTGCAAAGTGCTGAAGCCGTTGTCACAGACAGGCTGCACGGCATGATTTTTTGTGCGCTGACAGGAACGCCGTGTGTAGTGATCCGGTCTTTTGATCATAAAGTCATGGAAGGCTACCAATGGCTGAAAGGTATTCCAACCATGAAGCTGATTGAACAGCCGGAGCCGGAAATTGTGACAGCCGCAGTGAAAGAGCTGCTGACAAAAGAAACAAACCGTGCCGGCTTTCCGCGGGATATGTATTTTAAAGGGCTGCGGGATAAAATCAGCGGTGAAGCACAATGACACCGCTCGTCAGCATTATTGTCCCGATGTATAACGTTGAACCATTCATTGAAGAATGCATCAATTCACTGCTTGCCCAAACGCTTTCCGATATAGAAATCATCCTTGTTAATGATGGAACACCCGATCGATCTGGTGAGATGGCAGCGGCATACGCGAAACGGGATGCAAGAGTTCAAGTCATTCATAAAAAAAATGGCGGCTTGAGTTCGGCTCGAAACGCGGGAATCAAAGCGGCGCGCGGCACGTATATCGGGTTTGTAGACGGAGACGATTATGTCTCTCCCGCCATGTTTCAAAGGCTTGCAGAAGAAGCGGAGCAGCACCGGCTCGATATCGCTGGCTGCGGATTTTATAAACAGTTTGAAGACAAACGGGTATACGTACCGCCGCAGCTCGAAACAGGCCGTATGCTGACAAAAGCGGATATAGCTGAGCAGCTCCAACGTGCCCACGAAACGAGATTTATCTGGTATGTATGGCGATATGTGTATCGCCGTGAGCTTTTGGAAAGGGCGAACCTGTGGTTTGATGAAGACATCCGTTTTGCTGAAGATTCACCCTTTAATTTATCTGCTTTTTATGAAGCCGAGCGGGTAAAAGTGCTGGATGAAGGCTTGTACATATACCGTGAAAATCCGAACAGCCTGACGGAACTCCCTTATAAACCTGCGATGGATGAAAATATCCAAAAACAATATCAAGCCAAACTCGCATTTTACAATCAGTGCGGCTTATCGGCTGTGTGCAAAGAAGATTTAGATGTGTACATTTGCAAGCACCAGCTTCCGATGCTTCTGGCAAACGCCTGTGCCTCATCGCAGCCGGCGAAAGACATCAAAAAACAGATCAGACAGATTTTATCCTATGACATGGTTCGGCAGGCTGTCAGACACACACCGTTCCAGCATGAGAAATTAGGCAGAGGCGAGCGATTGGTCTTAGGACTGTGCAAATGGCGGCTGATCTTTCTCATCAAGCTGTTTTTTGAGACACGCGGAACCATGAAAGGCAGTGCAAAGCAGGCATGAAATTCACTATTAACTTCAGCGCCAATCTTACAGCTTTTCTTCTGTCCGTATTCCTGTCTGTCTGGATGACGCCTTTTATTGTCAAAACGCTCGGTGTCGAGGCTTTCGGCTTTGTGAATTTAACGCAAAATGTGATTAATTATTTCTCCATTATCACGGTGGCGCTCAGCTCCGTGGTTGTGCGTTTTTTTTCTGTCGCAGCCCACAGGGGAGAGCAGGAAAAAGCAAATGCGTATATCAGCAATTATTTGGCTGCGTCTGTTTTGATTTCATTGCTGCTTCTGCTGCCTCTTTTGAGTGCGGCTTTTTTTATTGACCGCGTTATGAACGTCCCTCAGGATCTTTTGGCTGATGTTCGGCTGTCGATTTTGATTGGAAGTTTGCTGTTTCTTTTAACATTTTTGATGGCGGGGTTTGGGGCGGCGCCGTTTTATGCCAATCGGCTGTATATCACCAGTTCTATTCAGGCGGTGCAAATGCTCATCCGTGTATTGTGTGTGCTGGCGCTGTTTGCCTGCTTTACGCCAAAAATCTGGCAGATTCAGCTTGCCGCTTTAGCCGGTGCCGTCATAGCGTCTATTCTGTCTTTCTGCTTTTTCAGAAAACTGATTCCATGGTTTTCATTTAGGCTGAAAGACTTGTCATTCCGCATAAGCAAGGAACTGTTTCAGGCAGGAACCTGGAACTCAGTCAATCAGATCGGCGTGCTGCTTTTTTTGCAGATCGACCTATTGACCGCCAACTTGGTGCTGGGTGCATCTGAAGCGGGAAAATACGCGGCGATTATCCAGTTTCCGCTGCTGCTGCGCAGTTTGGCAGGAACAGTCGCATCTCTATTTGCGCCTGTCATTACTTCTTATTATTCAAAAGGCGATATGGACGGCTTGGTCAAGTACGCCAATCAGGCAGTGAGACTGAACGGGCTTTTGCTTGCGCTTCCGGCTGCATTATTGGGAGGTTTGGCCGGGCCTTTTCTGACGATCTGGCTTGGACCGTCCTTTTCCTCTGTAGTGCCGCTTTTATATATTCACGCCGGATATTTGGCGGTCAGTCTTGCCTTTATGCCGCTGTTTTATATATGGACCGCCTTTAATCAACAAAAAACACCGGCGCTCGTCACCCTGCTGTTAGGCGCAGTGAATGTTGTGCTGGCGGTCACATTAAGCGGGCCGGCGCATCTGGGGCTTTACGGCATTACGCTGGCCGGGGCGATTTCGCTTGTGCTGAAAAATGTCATCTTTACGCCGCTATATGTATCACGCATTACCGGCTACAAAAAGCATGTGTTCTTTACAGGCATGTTCGGTCCGGTCTTTGCCGCTTTATTTGCCTGGGCGGTTTGTGAGGCCATTCAGTTATGTATCACCATTGAAAGCTGGACATCACTGATTGCCGCAGGTGCCGCTGTCAGCTGCTGCTACGGGGTATTCGCTTTTATGCTTGTTTGTACGAAAGAAGAACGACAGCTGGTGCTGAAACGGTTTAGAAAAACGAAAGGAGCTGTAAATATTTGATCCTGAAACGTCTTTTTGATCTGACGGCCGCTATTCTTTTATTGTGCTGCACGGGTGTCATTATTCTATTCACTATCGCCGTTGTCAGGCTGAAAATAGGATCGCCTGTCTTTTTTAAACAAGTACGGCCCGGCCTGCATGGGAAGCCGTTCACCCTTTATAAATTCAGAACGATGACGGACGAACGGGACAGTGAGGGAAATCTGCTGCCGGATGCAGTCAGGCTTACGAAAACAGGCAGGCTGATCAGAAAGCTGAGCATTGATGAGCTGCCACAGCTTCTGAACGTTTTGAAAGGAGACCTCAGCCTCGTCGGTCCCCGGCCGCTGCTGATGGACTATCTGCCGCTTTATACGAAACAGCAGGCACGGCGCCATGAGGTGAAACCCGGGATTACAGGCTGGGCGCAGGTCAACGGCAGAAACGCGATTTCCTGGGAAAAGAAATTTGAACTGGATGTTTGGTACGTTGACAACCGTTCATTCTTGATCGATTTGAAAATTTTATGTCTGACGGTACGCAAAGTTCTTGTGTCAGAAGGTATACAGCAAACCAATCATGTGACCGCAGAACGCTTCACAGGAAGCGGAGATGTGTCCTCATGAGAAACGTGGCCATTGTGGGAGACGGCGGTCACGGAAAGGTGATCAGAGAACTCATAAGCGCCCGTTCAGACACGCGCTTAGCTGCGGTGCTGGACGATAAATTCAGCACATTTGATGCTGAGAAAGAGCTGTACACAGGCCCCTCGGAAGCAATTCCTGAATTGCGCAGACTGATCCCTGACGTCATGTTTGTGATTGCAATTGGAAACAACAGCGTCAGGAAACAGCTGGCGGAGCGGCTGGGGTTATACAAAGAAGATTTCATCACATTAATCCACCCGTCAGCCATCATCAGCAAATCGGCTGTCATCGGGGAGGGAACGGTTATTATGGCCGGTGCGATTATTCAGGCTGATGTTCAGATCGGCGCCCATTGTATCATCAATACGGGCGCGATTGCAGAGCACGACAATCAGATCGGCGATTTTGTTCATCTTTCTCCGCGCGCCACGCTTTCTGGTGGTATTGCGGTTCAAGAAGGGGCTCATGTGGGCACCGGGGCCTCCGTCATTCCGCAGGTTACTATCGGCTCTTGGAGCATTATCGGCGCAGGCTCCGCGGTGATCCGCTCCATCCCTGACGGAGTAACGGCAGCCGGCACCCCGGCGCGCGTGATTTCCTCTATTCAAACCTAAAGCAAAGGATGGTTACATGCATAAAAAAATTTACTTATCCGCCCCTCATATGAGCGGCAGGGAGCAGCACTATATTTCAGAAGCCTTTCGCTCTAACTGGATTGCGCCGCTTGGGCCGCTTGTGAATACATTTGAAGAAAAACTGGCTGAACGAGTCGGCGCCAAAGGGGCGGCTGCGGTCAGCTCAGGCACCGCCGCGATTCATTTGGCGCTACGTTTGCTGGATGTAAAAGCGGGAGACATCGTGTTTTGTCCGTCCTTTACATTTGTGGCAACGGCAAACCCGATTTTATATGAAAAAGCGGTGCCTGTTTTTATAGATTCTGAGCCGGATACGTGGAATATGTCTCCGAAAGCACTTGAAAGAGCACTGGGGGAAGCGAAACGAAATGGAAATCCGCCAAAAGCGGTCATTGCCGTCAACCTGTACGGACAAAGCGCGAAAATGGATGAGATTGTAAGCCTGTGCGGCTTATACGGCGTGCCGGTCATTGAGGATGCGGCTGAATCCCTCGGTTCGGTCTATAAAGGGAAGCAGAGCGGGACATTCGGCCGTTTCGGCGTTTATTCATTTAATGGAAACAAAATCATTACCACTTCAGGAGGCGGGATGCTTGTATCAGACGATGAAGCCGCCATTGAAAAAGCAAGATTTCTCGCTTCACAGGCCCGCGATCCTGCTGTTCATTATCAGCACAGTGAAATCGGGCACAACTACAGATTGAGCAATATCCTTGCCGGAGTCGGCATTGCCCAGCTTGAGGTGCTGGATGAGCGGGTGGAGAAAAGACGGGAGATTTTTGCGAGGTACGAAAAAGCGCTTGGCAGCATAGATGGCGTTTGCTTTATGCCGGAATACTCGGAAGGCGTGTCCAACCGCTGGCTTACTGCACTCACGCTCGATAACGGGCTGATTCCATATGAGGTAGTTCAGCATCTTGCTGAAGAACAGATTGAAGCGAGACCGCTTTGGAAGCCGCTGCATACCCAGCCTCTGTTTACTTCGTCTGCATTTTATTCCCATTCAGATTCTGAAAGTGTGTGCGAAACCTTATTCAGGCGAGGGATCTGCCTCCCATCCGGAACAAATATGACCGAAGAAGATCAAGACCGAGTAATCGATGTGTTGTTACACTTATTCCAAACAACAGAGGTGAAGAGATGGACAGCAAGCATTCAATGATCAGCCTGAAGAAAAAACTGGCCGGGCTGCTCGAAATGATTCCGAAGCAATCCGAAATCATTTACGCCGACTATCCTCTATACGGAAATGTAGGGGATCTATTTATTATGAAAGGAACGGAAGCCTTTTTTAAAGAAAATGACATTCGGGTCAGAAACCGCTGGAATCCAGACAATTTCCCAATCGGGCGTAAGCTTGATCCGAATCTGATCATCGTCTGCCAGGGAGGCGGCAACTTCGGGGATTTGTATCCGTACTATCAAGGATTTAGAGAGAAAATCGTTCAAACCTATCCAAACCACAAAATCGTCATTCTGCCGCAATCCATCTATTTTCAAAATGAAGACAACTTAAAACGGACGGCTGACATTTTCTCTGCCCATTCAAATCTGCATATCATCACAAGGGAAAAAGCCTCCTATGCCACGGCACAGGCGTACTTTCAAAACAATCATATCAAGCTTTTGCCTGATATGGCCCATCAGCTGTTTCCCATCATTCCGACACAGCAGCCGACCGGCCAAAAGCTGAGATTTATCAGAACAGATCATGAAGCAAATGATGAGCTTCAAAGACATGCGCAAGCGGAAAGCTATGACTGGCGTACAGTGCTGTCAGCTTCAGACCGCCGGACAATCGCTTTTCTCCAAACGCTGAACGTCCTGAACAAAAAAGCGGGCAATCCTCTGCCGATCGCATTTATATGGAGAAAATACTCGGATTACATCGTCACCAAAGCCATTCGCTTTTTCAGCCGTTACAAATCGGTGGAAACGTCAAGGCTGCACGGCCATATTTTGTCTTCTCTTCTTCAAAAAGAAAACACGGTCATTGATAATTCCTACGGAAAAAACGCCAATTACTATCATACTTGGATGGAGGGAGTGCCAAATACTCAAATCATTCGGGACGCCTCAAAGAAGGAAAACCTTCCTGCTCATATGTGAGCGGAAGGTTTATTTTGTTTCTCCGCGTTTTACCTTGTTGTAGGCTTCATCTAAATGCTGAATCCGCTTCAGGACAACTGAGTTTTTTGTCAGCTGATCCTGCACAAGTGTTGAGACCACAGAACGGTAGTAGCTGTTCATTGCGTGGATCTTATCCTCAGACGGGTTCATTTCAATATGCTGCTTTAAGTTTTCAATAAAATACGGTACAGAAAAAAGTTCAGACATTTCTTTGGCAGCTCCTTTTTCATAAATGTATACGGTGTCATCCCAATCATGTACAATGAAGAAAGGGGAGTGAGCAAGATGGATATGAAACTTCAGCAAGTACAAGTACTAAAGCCTCAACTGACACAGGAGCTCAGGCAGGCCATCACGCTGCTTGGCTATCATTCGGCGGAACTGGCCGAATACATTGATGAGCTCTCACTGGAAAACCCTCTTATTGAACGAAAGGAAACAGACACACCGCCACTATCTTACCATAAAACAAGCAAAAACAGGATCAGCAGGCAGGAGACGGGCCTTCAATTAAGCAATCCGCAAAAAACACTGCAGGATGTCCTCAAACAGCAGTCGCTGGATATGAATCTGTCAAACACTGAAAAAAAGATTTTTAATTATCTGATACATTCGCTTGATTCAAACGGATATCTGGAGGAAGATGTGGAGGAGGCAGCCCGGCGCCTGTCTGTTTCGGCAGAGGAAGCGGAAGCGGTTCTGAGAAAACTTCAGTCGCTTGAACCAGCGGGAATCGGCGCAAGATCTCTTCAAGAGTGTATTCTGCTGCAATTACAGCGTCTCCCGAACAGAAATGAACAGGCAGAACTGCTTGTTTCAGAACACTTTGATGTATTTGCGCAAAAAAACTGGAAAGCGCTTTCAAAAGAAACTGGAATCCCGCTTCACGCGATTCAGGATATTTCTGATAAAATTGCTGCGCTTCACCCAAGACCCGGCCTTCTGTTTGCCAGTCCGGAGCAGGATATGTATATTGAACCTGACATTTTCATCATCGTTAAAAACGGCCAGATCACAGCGGAACTGAACAGCCGCTCGTTCCCGGAGATTGAGCTGCATCCGCAGTACAGGCCGCTTCTATCGTCGGGCGCCTGTCAGGATACGGTTTCCTATTTATCTGCGAAATATCAGGAGTGGCGCTGGCTGAGCCGCGCGCTGAGGCAGCGGAAGCAGACGATCACCAGAATTGTAAATGAGCTGACCGCACGTCAAAAAGATTTTTTCCTGAAAGGGCGGAGCGCCATGAAGCCGCTGACACTGAGAGAGGTGGCGGATTGTCTGGGCCTGCATGAATCAACCATCAGCCGGGCCATTAAAGGGAAAACGATACAAACGCCTTACGGATTGTTTGAGATGAAGATGTTCTTCTCAGGAAAAGCAGAGGCCTCTGGGGATGGCGATACATCCAACTATGCGGTCAAAACGCATCTTCAAGCATTGATTCAGCAAGAGGATAAAACAAAACCCCTCTCAGATCAAAAGCTTGCCGACCTGTTATATGAACAGCACCGCATCCAAATCTCCAGACGCACAGTGGCGAAATACCGCGATCAATTGAACATTCCGTCATCGGCAGCAAGAAAACGGTACAAATAAAATCCTCCCTGTAAGGGAGGATTTTTTTACGGGATCATCCAGCTGAAAAACTGGTGCTGCAAAAAGGTGATGATACAGACGAGCAGCAGCAAAAACAAGCTGTGCTTGATCGTAAAGCGGAAAAGATCCGACTCCTTCCCGGCGAGTCCGACTGCCGCACACGCGACCGCGATTGACTGCGGGGAAATCATTTTGCCGGTGACGCCGCCTGATGAATTGGCCGCGACCGATAGGACAGGGTCCATTCCGACCGATAAGGCCGTTACTTTCTGCAGGTTTCCAAACAGCAGGTTAGCCGACGTATCCGAGCCGGTAATAAAGACGCCGAGCCAGCCGAGAACCGGCGAAAAGAAGGTAAACATCGAGCCTGTCAGCGCCAGCGTCATGCCGAGCGTCGTGCTCATTCCCGAGGAGTTGGTGACATATGCAAAACCAACGACCGAGGCGATCGTTAAAATCGGAAACTTCAATTCCTTCAGTGTTTCGCTAAAAACAGCTCCCCAGTCTTTCCACGAAATCGACGTGATGAATTTTGACAGCACTGCGGCAATTAAAATCGCGGTGCCTGCCGAACCGAGCACCTCAAGCTTATAAACCGCTTCAATCGGAGTGCCGTCAGCATTGACGATCTGTTTGTTCAAAAAAGGCACCCCAGGAGCAAAAGTCAGCTGTTCTCCAATCACATTCAGCCATTTTAAGACAATGGCTGTGCCTTCATAATGCCCTGTCAGCGCGGATTTGACCGAAGGAATGCCCCAAACAGAAATCATCACCGTCAGCAGCAGAAACGGCGACCAGGCCTTAAAAATCTGCCCGCCGGTGTAAGCCGGTGCATCAGGGTGCAGTTTTGCCGTTTCAATCGCGGCGGCCGATTCCCGCTCCCCCGCAAACCGGAATGTCTTCTTCGGCTTCCACCATTTCAAAAACACAGCTAGCGCAGCCATCGACACTAGCGCCGACAAAACATCCGGCAGCTCCGGCCCCAGAAAGTTGGAACTGAGATACTGAACAGCGGCAAAGGAAACACCGGAAACAAGAATCGCCGGCCATACCTCAAAGGCTTTCCTGAATCCGCTCATAATGATAATTAAATAAAGAGGAATAAATACAGATAAAAACGGCAGCTGCCGCCCGACCATTTGAGAAATCTCCATCGCCGGAATCCCTGTCGGCCCTTCTACAGCTGTAATCGGAATCCCAATCGCCCCAAAGGCTACTGGCGCCGTATTGGCAATCAAACAGATCCCCGCCGCATAAAGAGGGTTAAAACCGAGACCGACAAGCAGTGCGGCCGAAATCGCGACCGGCGCCCCGAAGCCCGCCGCTCCTTCTAAAAAAGCCCCGAATGAGAAAGCGATCAGCAGCGCCTGAAGCCGGCGGTCATCGGTAATGGAGAGAACAGAGCTGCGAATAATATCAAACTGTCCCGTTTTTACAGTGATTTTATACAAAAAAACAGACGTCACAATGATCCAGCCGATTGGCAGAATGCCGTATACGGCTCCTTGTGTAGCGGACATCAGCGCTTTTTCCGCCGGCATCCCGTAAATCAATACAGCAATCAGCAGCGCGATTCCCAAGGTGGACAATCCCGCTGTATACCCCTTCATTCGTTTAATTGCGAGTGCCCAGAAAAAGAAAATAATCGGTACAAGTGCGGCAAGCGCAGATAAAAGCAAATTTCCCCCTATAGGCGTATATGCCTGTGTCCATTGCATCTCAAACCCCTCCTTCAAACATAACTGGCTATGTGTAAGCGGTTTCTAAAGGTGATATGATCATCTGATGACTAGATAATAAGACCAGTTACCTAGCATTATATTTTGAAAAAAATCAAAGTACAAGACTTTTTGACGAAATTGTCTAAATCTTTTGGCGGCGCCCAAAAGGGAGTATAATAGATCGTAAACAGCCAGACCTACAAGTTGCGGGGTGAATTGCATTGAAATATAAACAGATTAAAACAAAAAAGATATATGAAGAAGTAGCGGATGCATTATTAGATATGATCAAAACCGGCCAACTGAAGCCGGGGGATAAACTTGACTCCGTTCAGGCGCTTTCCGAAAGCTTTCAAGTCAGCCGTTCAGCGGTGCGCGAAGCGCTTTCCGCATTAAAAGCGATGGGGCTTGTCGAAATGAAACAGGGAGAAGGCACCTATCTGAAGGAGTTTGAACCTGATCAAATTTCTCAGCCTCTGTCAGCCGCCCTTTTAATGAAAAAAGAAGATGTCAAACAGCTGCTCGAGGTCAGAAAGTTGCTTGAAATCGGCGTGGCTTCATTAGCTGCCGAAAAACGGACAGAAGAGAATCTCCAAAGCATTCATGCGGCGTTAAAGGAAATGGGGGAGATTGAAGCAGACGGGGAGCTAGGTGAAAAAGCAGACTTCGCCTTTCATTTGGCACTCGCTGACGCTTCACAAAACGATCTGCTCAAACATCTGATGAATCACGTATCATCATTGCTGCTGGAAACGATGAGAGAAACGCGGAAAATCTGGCTGTTTTCCAAGAAGACCTCGGTACAGCGGCTTTATGAGGAGCATGAACGGATTTATAATGCCGTGGCTGCCCAGGATGGAGCACAGGCGGAAGAAGCGATGCTGGCACACTTGACGAATGTGGAAGATGTCCTTTCGGGATATTTTGAGGAAAACGTGCAATAACCGACTCATTTCCCGGGCAATTCTGCCGGTGCATACACACAACCAAGACTGAGCTGTAATGGTTCAGTCTTATTTATATTGTGCGGCTGACACAGCTTGACATTTACGAAAAAGAAAGTAAAATATTTTACTAAAACGACCACTGGCATGCTTAAAAATGGAGGCAGATATAATGGCGACAATTAAAGATATCGCACAAGCCGCGGGATTTTCGATTTCAACCGTTTCCCGCGTTTTAAATAACGATGAGAGCCTTTCTGTACCGGACGAGACGCGTGAAAAGATCTATGAAGCCGCAGAGAAACTTAATTATCGCAAGAAAACTGTAAGGCCGCTGGTGAAACACATTGCTTTTTTATATTGGCTGACAGATCAAGAGGAGCTGGAAGATGTCTATTTCAAAACAATGAGATTAGAAGTAGAGAAATTGGCGAAAACCTTCAATGTCGACATGACGACCTATAAAATAACGGACGGTATTGAATGCATTCCAGCTCATACAGAAGGTTTTATTGCCGTGGGCACCTTTTCTGATAAAGAATTAGCGTTTCTCAGAAATCTGACGGAGAACGGTGTTTTTATTGACTCTTCCCCTGATCCCGACCATTTTGATTCGGTAAGGCCGGACTTAGCGCAAATGACGAAGAGAACGGTAAACATCCTAGTTGAAAAAGGGCATAAGAATATCGGATTTATTGGCGGCACGTACAAAAATCCGAACACGAATCAAGATGAAATGGATATTCGTGAAAAAACGTTCCGATCCTATATGCAGGAAAAAGGGATGCTGGACGAGCGCTATATTTTATGCCACCGCGGCTTCTCCGTCGAAAATGGCTACCGCCTGATGACTAAAGCGATTGAAGCATTGGGTGATCAGCTTCCGACCGCCTTTTTTATCGCGGCAGACCCGATTGCGGTCGGCTGTCTGCAAGCCCTGAATGAAAAAGGAATCGCGATACCAAACAGAGTGAGCGTCGTGAGCATCAATAACATCAGCTTTGCCAAGTACGTCTCTCCGCCGCTGACGACCTTTCATATTGATATCAAGGAACTATGTAAAAACGCTGTGGAATTATTGCTTGAGCAAGTGCTGGAAAAGCGGAAAACGGTTAAAACGTTATATATGGGAGGTGAATTAATCGTCAGAAAGAGCATGAATTAAATCGTATTTCAAAATGGCTTAGTATCCTAAGTCATTTTTTGTTTGGTAAAAAAATTTACTTATAAGAGTAAATAGTTTGTTTACACATTTTCTCAGTTATGCTATATTATTTTTAAAGCGCTTTCATCTAATACGGAAGGGTGACAATTGATGAAAATGATAAAAAAGTACGCCGGTGTCATGCTCTGCGCGGCTGTCAGTTTATCTTTAGCCGCCTGCGGACCGCAGGAAAGCAGCAGCGAAAAAACAAGTTCAAAGGGCTCGGAGCTTGTCGTGTGGGAGGATAAAGAAAAAAGCATCGGCATTAAAGACGCTGTTGCCGAATTTGAAAAAGAGCATGATGTAAAGGTCAAAGTTGTTGAAAAACCTTATGCCCAGCAGATTGAAGATTTGCGTATGGACGGCCCGGCCGGCACAGGGCCTGACCTGTTGACCATGCCCGGTGACCAGATCGGAACGGCTGTCACAGAGGGATTAATCAAAGAATTAAACGTTGAAAAGGATGTTCAATCGCTCTACACAGACGCATCCATTCAGTCTCAAATGGTGGATCAGAAGCTTTATGGCCTACCTAAAGCCGTCGAAACAACAGTGCTTTTTTATAACAAAGATCTCATCTCAGAGGACGAATTGCCGCAAACGCTGGAAGAGTGGTACGACTACTCTAAAAAAACGGCTGATGGCAGCAAGTTTGGATTTTTAGCCTTATTTGATCAAATTTATTACGCGCAAAGTGTCATGGGCGGGTACGGCGGATATATCTTTGGAAAGGATAAGGATGGAAACGATGATCCGTCTGATCTTGGAATCAATAATGAAGGCGCTGTCAAAGGCGCTGAGCTGATTCAGAAGTTTTATCAAGACGGCTTATTCCCGGCTGGCATTGTCGGAGAGCAGGGAATCAATGTACTCGAATCACTGTTTACAGAAGGAAAGGCTGCTGCGATTATCTCAGGCCCGTGGAATGTAGAAGCCTTTTCGAAAGCGGGAATTGATTATGGCATCACCAAGCTTCCGAAGCTGGAAAACGGCAAAAACATGAGCTCCTTTATCGGCGTCAAAAGCTACAATGTCAGCGCATTTTCAAAACATGCAGAGCTGGCGCAAGAGTTAGCCGTTTTTCTGACAAATGAAAAGAATTCCAAAAAACGATATGAACAAACGAAAGAAGTTCCGGCCGTTCAATCGTTAGCAAGTGACACGGCTATTATGAAAAGCGAAGCGGCACGGGCGGTTACCGAACAATCCCGTTTCTCAGAGCAGACGCCGAATATACCGGAAATGAATGAAATATGGACCCCGGCTGATTCGGCATTACAAACGATTGCAACAGGAAAAGCGGACCCGAAAAAAGCCTTAGATCAGGCTGCCGAAACGGCCAAAGGGCAGATGAAGGCAAAGCATAGCGGAACATAAAGAGAAAAGTAGATTTGTATTGTAAGAGAGGTGAAAACGGTGCAGCATCGTAAAGTCGCTTTGTTATTGTCAATCATTCCGGGCCTTGGTCAATTCTACAACAAACAATGGATTAAAGGCCTCCTGTTTCTCCTCTTGGGCGCATCGTTTTTTGCGGTATTTGGAGATTTGCTGAATATGGGGCTTTGGGGAATCTTTACGCTGGGAACAGAGGTGCCGCGGGATAACTCGGTGTTTCTGCTGGCGGAAGGCATTATCGCTGTCATTGTGACATGCTTTGGACTTGCGGTATATTATGTGAATTTGCGAGACGCTTATCAAAGCGGAAAACGCCGTGATGAAAAGAGGCCCTTGAGCTCTCTCAAGGAACAATATCAAAATATCGTCGCTCAGGGCTATCCATATGTCGTCAGCGGACCATCTCTGTTTATTTTAGTTTTCGCGGTGATTTTTCCCATCTTATTCAGCTTTGCCTTAGCTTTTACAAACTATGATTTATATCATTCTCCTCCTGCTAAATTAGTAGATTGGGTTGGTTTTCAAACCTTCACTGATATTTTTACTGTCGATATTTGGCGCTCGACCTTTTTTGATGTGCTGGCTTGGACGGTGGTGTGGACGCTTTGTGCTTCTACTCTGCAAGTCAGTCTGGGGATATGGCTGGCGATCATTGTGAATCAGAAAGACATCCGGTTTAAACGGTTTTTCCGGACTATTTTGATTTTGCCATGGGCTGTTCCCGGATTTGTCACGATTTTAATTTTTGCCGGTTTGTTTAACGATAGTTTCGGCGCAATGAATCATGACATCTTGGCTTTCTTTGGCATTGATCCGCTTCCGTGGATGACAGATGCGAATTGGTCGAGGCTGGCGCTGATCCTCATGCAAGGCTGGCTTGGTTTTCCGTATATCTTCCTTGTTTCAACGGGTGTTTTGCAATCGATTCCTGAAGATCTTTATGAAGCGGCGACAATTGATGGTGCTTCCATCTTCTCAAAGCTGAGATACATCACGCTCCCGATGGTGTTCATTGCGATGGCTCCGATTATCATTACGCAATTCACATTTAATTTTAATAACTTCAATATTATTTATCTTTTCAATGGAGGCGGTCCGGCTGTTGCGGGATCAACAGCCGGCGGAACAGATATCCTCGTATCGTGGATTTATAAATTGACGATGCAGTCCAGCCAATATTCCCTTGCGGCTGCTTTAACCATTTTATTGTCTGTGTTTGTGATCGCCATTGCATTGTGGCAATTCAGACAGACGAAGTCTTTTAAAGAGGAGGGCTGAGACATGCTGGCAGATATGAAGGTCAGAAAATTTATGCGGCTCCTTTTCTCTTACTTGTTTTTAGCCTGCATGGCGGTCATCATTTTGTATCCTCTCCTTTGGACGGCAGGCGCCAGCTTTAATCCCGGCAACAGTTTAATCAGTACATCCCTCATTCCGAAGAATCCGACATTTGACCACTACAAAGAATTATTTGCGGGCAAAGAAAGCCTTCAATATGTGCAGTGGTATATCAATTCGATAAAAATCAGCCTGTTTACGATGGCTGGCTCACTGATCTGTGTGACGTTTACGGCTTATGCGTTTTCCCGCTTTCGGTTTAAAGGGAGGAAATACGCATTAACGCTCTTTTTATTGCTGCAAATGATTCCTCAGTTTTCTGCATTGATCGCCTTGTTTGTGCTGGCTCAAATGTTAGGAATGATCAACAGCCATTGGCTGCTGATCCTGCTTTATATCGGCGGCCTGATCCCGATGAATACGTACTTGATGAAAGGATATATGGATTCCATTCCGATTGATTTAGACGAAAGCGCAAAGATTGACGGGGCAAGCAGCACGAGGATCTTTTTGCAGATCATCCTGCCTTTGTCAAAACCGATGGCGGCAGTGGTTGCGATGAATGGATTTACCGGCCCGCTCGGAGATTTTGTTTTGTCATCAACGATATTGAGAACACCTGAATCATATACATTGCCCGTAGGCTTATTCAATTTAGTCAATGATGTCATGGGAGCAAGCTATACGACATTTGCGGCGGGTGCCTTGCTCATCAGCATTCCGGTTGCCGTCATCTTTATCATGCTGCAAAAGAATTTTGTGTCCGGATTAACCGCAGGCGGAACGAAAGGATAAGAGAATAAGGGGGAGAAAATCATGTCAAAGCTTGAAAAAAAGCACGTTACAAAAGCGAAGTTTATGCTCCACGGAGGAGACTACAACCCTGATCAATGGCTGGATCGGCCGGATATTTTAGCCGACGATATAAAGCTGATGAAGCTTTCCCATACCAATACGTTTTCTGTCGGCATTTTTGCATGGAGTGCGCTTGAGCCGGAGGAAGGTGTATATCAATTTGAATGGCTTGATGATGTTTTTGACCGTATCCACAGTATCGGCGGCCGTGTCATTTTAGCAACGCCGAGCGGAGCGCGTCCTGCCTGGCTGTCGCAAACCTACCCTGAAGTGCTGCGGGTCAATGCCTCCAGAGTGAAACAGCTGCACGGAGGCCGGCATAACCACTGCCTGACGTCCAAGGTCTATCGTGAAAAAACGCGGCACATCAACCGTTTATTAGCAGAAAGATACCGCGGACATCCATCGCTTTTCATGTGGCATATTTCCAACGAATATGGAGGAGAATGCCACTGTGACCAATGTCAGCACGCTTTCAGAGAGTGGCTGAAAACGAAATATGACAATAGTCTCAAGGTATTAAATAACGCGTGGTGGACGCCGTTTTGGAGTCATACATTTAATGACTGGTCACAAATTGAAAGCCCTTCCCCGATTGGAGAAAATGGCTTGCACGGCCTGAACTTAGACTGGCGCCGGTTTGTCACGGATCAAACGATTTCCTTTTATGAAAATGAAATCGTACCGCTGAAAGAGCTGACGCCGGACATTCCGATAACAACGAATTTTATGGGTGATACACCAGATTTAATTCCTTATCAGGGTCTCGACTACAGCAAATTTGCAAAGCATGTGGATGTTATCAGCTGGGACGCTTATCCTGTGTGGCACAATGATTGGGAAAGCACAGCAGATTTGGCGATGAAGGTCGGCTTTATCAATGATCTGTACAGAAGCCTGAAGCAGCAGCCCTTTCTATTAATGGAGTGTACGCCTAGCGCTGTCAATTGGCATAACGTAAACAAAGCAAAACGCCCGGGCATGAACCTGCTTTCATCTATGCAAATGATTGCCCACGGATCAGACAGCGTCCTCTATTTCCAATTTCGAAAATCACGAGGATCATCGGAAAAACTGCATGGGGCGATTGTGGATCATGACAACAGCACAAAGAACCGCGTCTTTCAAGAAGTGGCAAAAGTCGGGGAGACATTGGAACAGCTGTCTGAAGTCGTTGGAACGAAGAGACCGTCTGAAGCTGCTATTTTGTATGATTGGGAAAATAATTGGGCGCTTGAGGACGCTCAGGGATTTGCAAAAGCGACAAAGCGTTATCCGCAAACACTGCAGCAGCATTACCGCACATTCTGGGAACAGGATATCCCGGTCGACGTCATTACAAAAGAACAAGATTTTTCAGCGTATAAGCTGCTGATCGTCCCCATGCTGTATGTAATCAGTGAAGAAACCATTTCGCGATTAAAGAAGTTTACGGCTAACGGCGGAACCTTGGTGATGACCTATATCAGCGGAATCGTCAACGAGCATGACTTAACGTACACAGGCGGCTGGCACCCAGACTTGCAAACGATATTTGGAATTGAGCCGCTCGAAACAGATACGCTGTATCCGAAAGACCGAAATGCCGTCAGCTACCGCAATCAAACGTATGAAATGAAAGATTATGCAACGGTGATCGAATTGAAAGCCGCAACGGCAGAGGGTGTGTATCAGGATGACTTTTATGCGCATACTCCTGCGGTTACAAGCCATCAATATGAACAAGGAAAAGCGTATTTTATCGGCGCGCGTTTAGAGGATCAATTTCACCGGGATTTTTATCAAGATTTGATAAAAGAACTGTCTTTGTCTCCGGTTTTTCCGGTTAAGCATGGTAAAGGCGTCTCCGTACAGGCGAGACAGGATCAGCACAATGACTATATCTTCATCATGAATTTTACGGAACAACAGCAGCTGGTTTCGTTTGATAAGCGTGTGAAGGATATCGTTACTGGTGAAATGCTTTCAGGAGACCTGATCTTGGAAAAATATGAAGTGAGAATTGTCGTGAACTCACATTGAGGTGTGCCTCAGCTCTATATGGGCAGGGTCTTTTTTGAAATCGCTTACGTGAGAGGGTGGAAATATGAAAAGCAGAATCATCGTGCTGTTAGCCGCTGTCATCGTCTGGAGCGGGATCGGAAGTTCGACGGGATATGCCGCCGCAGAGGGGGAGAAATATGTGTCAGAGCTTCAGGCAAATGACCTTTTTGTTAAAAAGGTAGCGGGCATGAACAAGGACTTTATCAAAGGAGTTGACGTGTCGAGCATTATTGCTTTAGAAAACAGCGGTGTAACCTTTTACAATGCAAGCGGAAAACGTCAGGACATCTTTACAACCTTAAAGCAAGCAGGCGTCAACTATGTCCGCGTCCGCATTTGGAATGATCCGTATAACGCTTATGGCAATGGTTATGGGGGAGGCAATAATGATGTTCAAAAAGCCATCCAAATCGGAAAAAGAGCAACCGCGAACGGGATGAAGCTGCTGGCAGACTTTCATTATTCCGATTTCTGGGCAGATCCTGCAAAACAAAAGGTGCCAAAGGCTTGGGCGAACTTAAGCTTCGAAGCTAAGAAAGCGAAGCTCTATGGATTTACAAAACAAAGTCTGCAAGCCATGGTCAAGGAAGGCATTGATATCGGTATGGTACAGGTCGGAAACGAAACAACAGGAGCATTTGCCGGTGAAACGGATTGGAAGAAGATGAGTCAATTATTCAATGAAGGAAGCCGGGCAGTCAGGGAAACAAATCGTGACATATTGGTCGCGCTGCATTTCACCAACCCAGAAACGTCAGGACGATATTCATATATTGCTGAAACCCTCAACAAAAACAAAGTCGATTATGATGTATTTGCCAGCTCATATTATCCATTCTGGCACGGTACGTTACACAATTTGTCCTCCGTGCTGAAAGCTGTTGCGGATACGTACGGCAAAAAAGTCATGGTGGCGGAAACGTCATACACCTATACGGCTGAAGACGGAGACGGACATGAAAACACAGCGCCTAAAAGCGGTCAGACGCTGCCATACCCGATTTCAGTGCAAGGCCAGGCAAATGCCGTAAGAGATGTGATGGACGCAGTGGCAAAGACAGGAACAGCCGGATTGGGCGTTTTTTATTGGGAGCCTGCGTGGGTTCCGGTCGGCCCGAAGACGCAATTGGAGAAAAATAAAACGATATGGGAAACATATGGTTCCGGATGGGCCTCCAGCTATGCAGCCGAATACGATCCTGAAGACGCAGGTAAGTGGTATGGAGGAAGTGCAGTGGATAATCAAGCTTTGTTTGATTTCAACGGACATCCGCTGCCGTCCTTACAGGTATTCAAATACGCGGAAACAGGCCATATCCCGAAAAAATAATGAAAATCCATGAGGTGTAACAACGCATTGTTATCTCTCATGGATTCTTTTATTTTACATCTACTAAAATAAAACACTCATCATCGTTTTTGGGCTCAGTTTGAAGAGATGAGAGGATTTTGTTTTTCAGCTCAGCTATAGGCAAATCAGGATGATTCTTTATTAAACGGTGTAAATAACATGATGCCGTCGGGTCCATCACACCGTCTGTATACAGAAGCAGCCTTCCGCCGCGTGTATAGTGAAGGCTGCTTGACTGAAACACCGCTTCTTCAAACATCCCAATCGGCGGTGCGGTTGCGTCCAGCGTTGATTGGGTTCCCTCGGCATCCTGCCATAACGCGGGCGGATGGCCCGCGTTGACATAATCAATTCTTTGCCGGTCTGTATCAATGATGAGGCAAATAGCGGTACAGTAATGCCTTGCTTTCTCGTCGTTTTGAAACAAACTGTGAAGATGGTAGTCTAGTTCCTTCATGACTTTGTCGGGACTGATCCCTTGTGTCATTAATCGCTGGAATAAAGGATGGAGGGACATCGTAACTAATGCAGAAGAAATGCCGTGTCCCATTACATCAAGGAGGATCAAGCCGTAGCGGTGCTCATCGATTTGATAAAATCCATATAAGTCGCCTGATAAGTCACTGGATGCTTTATAATACGAATCAATCTGAATTTGATCATTCAAGATCGGCTCGGTCAATGAATTTTCTTGAATCTTTCTGGCGAGTTCAAGCTCTCTTTTTGTATTCGATCTGAATTGCTGATTTTGCTTATTGATCGCAAGAAGCTCTTCTTGTTTCACCTTCAGCGTCTGCAAAGCAATTTCCAGCTCCGCATTTGCTTTCTGTTTGGCGAGCAGTGCTTCCTCAGCCGCGTTTCTGGCAATCAGCAGCTCATTTTCATATTCGTTTCGCTTCCGCATCGGAATGACAACGCATTCTGTTACAGCGGCTTCCTGATCCGCTCTCCGAACTGCGTTTACAAGGACGGGGACTTCTTCCCCATTGTTTGTTTCCAGGGAGATGTACATTTCTTCAATGTGTTGTTCAAGCTGCAAAAGCGGAACAAAATAAAGCTGATAAAAAAGCTTTGCAGGAACGGTTAAAAGAGCATTGACATGCTGGCCGATCACCTGTTCCGATTCGTAATCAAGAATCTTAAGCAAGGTGTGATTGACAGCTAAAATTGTACCCTCTTCAGATAAAGTAAGGAAACCGCATGGTGCATAATTCAATTGTTGATCCATTCAGAGGGTCACCTCTATCCCTTTCGTTCCTAAATCACGTATGCGTTCAAATAATCGCTGATCAGCTGTATTGTCTCTTCGGGATGGCTCATATGCGGGCAGTGCCCGTTGGCTTTCATCTGTATGAGTGTGCTGTAAGGGAGATGCTTTTGCATATACTCACCTACTAATGACGGTGCAATGACATCATTCGAACATTGCAGGATAAGCGAAGGCACGGTCACCTTTGGAAGATCTTTTCGATGATCTGAAAAAAACGCCGCCTTCGCGAATTGCCGTGCGATGATAGGATCAGTAGAACAAAAACGGCTTTCCAGCTCTTCCTTAATTTCTGGCCGATCCGGCTGATTCACTACGGTCGCCGCAAAAACGGTTGCCCAGCCTATGTAGTTTTTCTCCATCATATCTATTAACCCAAGGAGCTGCTCTTCCTCAAAACCCCCGTAATACTCAGGCGGATCATTTAAATAGCAAGGAGAAGGCCCCACCATAATCAGTTGTGAAAAAAGCTCGGGACGTCGTAATGATGCAAGCATGCCAATCACAGCCCCCACAGAATGCCCCACAAAAACGGCTTTTGACAGATCTAACGCTTCACAAACATCCAGAACATCCTGGGCATAGCCGTCAAGTGTGCGGTAACGAACCATATCATATGCGTGCAAATCAGAATTTCCCGCACCTACATAATCAAATAGAATCAGCTGGTATTCGTCTTCAAAGGCAGGAACTACGGCATCCCACACGCTTTGATCACACCCGAATCCAGGTGCAAATACAATTGGTGTTGTGCCGTTCCCCCTCACCTTCACATGATTCCTAGTCAAAATAGCTTGATCCATAGTCGGCTCCTTTCAGCTAAAACGACATGAAGATTAATATGTATATCATACCACTTCAAGGCGTGAATTGCGGGCTTTCTATGAAAGTAAATAGGCGTCTTGCAGAAAGAGGACATGCGGCATGGAGAGCTGGATTGATTGGAAGATGTAGCGGAAGGATTGCCTAGGGCCGGATATAATATAAAGCGGTAATATCATCTGAATGACACAAATGACATTTGTCATCTCAAATCATGACATCCCTTACTAAAATCATCTGATCCGGTATTTTACAATCAATGTAAGCAATCAGGAGGTGCTCATAAAATGAATGAGGTTGTGTCAGTAAGAAATGTCACAAAACATTTTCAGCAAAAAACAGCAGTGAAGAACATTCATTTCAGCATAGGAAAAGGAGAGATCGTGGCCATCCTTGGCCCGAATGGCGCAGGGAAGACAACAGCGATCTCTATGATGCTGGGATTGCTGAAGCCAAGTGAGGGTGAAATCAAATTATTTAACCGTCAGCCTGATGAAAAACAGGTGCGTGAAAAAATCGGTACCATGCTGCAGGAAGTAAGTGTCATGCCGGGATTAAAGGTCTGCGAAACCCTCGAGCTTATCCGCAGTTATTATCCCCATCCATTATCCATGAAAGAGCTTGTCTCACTGACAGCACTCACAAAAGAAGATTTGAAAACACCGGCAGAGAAATTATCCGGCGGACAAAAACGCCGTCTGAGCTTTGCTTTGGCACTTGCCGGCAATCCGGAGTTACTTGTATTTGATGAACCGACTGTCGGAATGGACACGACATCAAGACACCAGTTTTGGAAGACAGTGAACAGCTTGGCGGATCAAGGAAAGACCATTATTTTTTCAACTCATTATTTACAGGAAGCAGATGATGCCGCGCAGCGCATTTTGTTTTTTGCTGAAGGACGGCTTGCCGCAGACGAAACGCCGAAACAAATCAGAGCAAGGATTCAGAAGCAGTCTGTTTCCTTTAAGGTTTCATCGGATGAATCATTGGAAAAGCTCTATCGGCATCCGGAAGTAGAACGAGTGACTCAAAAGCATCAGCGAGTCAGCATTCAAACGTCAAATACTGATAAAGTGTTAGGGCTCATCTTTCAAGAAAACATCAATGCACATGATATTCGAATCGAACAAGGAACGCTCGATGAGGCATTTCGACAGCTTGCTGACGGGAACAGGGAGGCGATGTGAGATGAACATGCTGCGGAAACAGTGCATAGCTGAAATGAAAAGGGTGCTCAGGAATAAATACTTTGTGTTTTGGTCGCTTGTTATGCCGATTGCCTTTTACTATCTCTTTACAAACGTAGTGAATACCAATGTTCCTGACAAGGATGCCTGGAATGCCCATTATTTAATGTCAATGACCACCTTCAGCGTAATGGGTTCGTCTATGATGACGCTTGGAATCCGTTTGGTACAAGAACGGGCACAAGGCTGGTCAGTTTTTATCCGCATCACGCCTCTGCCGGATCATATTTATTTGGCGGCTCAGATGATCGGGCAAAGTGTCATTCATCTTTTATCTATTACTGTCATCTTTCTTGCCGGCGCCATCATAAACGGCATTGACTTGTCACCGTTTGAATGGGTCATGAGCGGGCTTTGGATTTTAATTGGGGCATTTCCGTTTTTAGCGTTAGGGACATTAATCGGTCTCATGAGAAAAGTAGAAACGGCAGCCGGGGTCAGTAATGTGCTTTACATGCTGCTGGCGATAAGCGGGGGCATGTGGATGCCGATCGAGGTCATGCCGGACATATTGAAAAACATAGGTCAATGGCTCCCGTCTTATCATTTTGGGAGCGGAGCGTGGGCTCTTGTTCAAGGCGAGCTTCCAACCTGGAAAAATATTCTGATGTTAATCGCTTATTTAGTGATCTTCATGCTACTATTTAAGTATATAAGAAGAAAACAAGAAGCGGTGTAATACATGAAACTCATAAATTCCATATTTCCAAAGCATTTCGGTTTTTTCCCTTATATCTTTTTGGTGTATACCATTATGCCGTTTCTTTCTTTATTGAGAGAATCAGGCAGCAAACAAGTGCTGGGATATGGCATGCTGCTCCTATTTGTTGTGACATATCGTCAATTGTTCGTCAGTGCGGACAGACCTTCATTTACGTATTGGTTATGCGCGCAAATGGCCATTATTTTTATTTATAGTTTGTTTTATCATATCAGCTATATTTATTTAGGCTTTTTCCCGGCAAACTTTGTAGGCTATTACCGTGAGAAAACGAAGTTCAACCGTGCTTTCTTTGGGCTTGTCTTCATGCTGATATTTCCTTGCGTGTATCATTTTCTGGCGGATTTGGCCTCGATCAGGGAGCTGTTTTCTGTTCTTCCGTTTCTGGTCATTATGCTGATTTCTCCCTTCGGAATTCGTTCCATGTTTCGAAGAATAGAGCTTGAAAAAAAGCTTGACCAAGCCAACGAACATATAAAGGAACTCACCAAAAGAGAGGAACGTGTTCGGATAGCCCGCGATCTTCATGATACACTCGGCCATACCCTCTCGCTCCTCACGTTAAAAAGCCAGCTGATTCAGCGGCTGGCGGCAGCAGATGCAGAACGGACCAAGCTTGAAGCGAAAGAAATAGAAACAAGCTCGCGTGCGGCACTCAAACAAGTTCGTGAGCTTGTAGCGGATATGAGAACGGTCACCATGACGGAGGAGCTAGCCAACATTCGGCACATTTTAAGAGCGGGTAATATTACCTTTCAATACGAAGGGGCCGAAGATTTTACAGACATATCTCCCGTCACTCAAAATATTGTCAGTATGTGTATGCGGGAGGCAGTGACAAATATCATCAAGCACAGCAAAGCGACCCATTGTGCAGTCACCATTTCTCAATATGCCGACAAAATGACCGTTCTCATAAGGGATGACGGAACAGGAGCGGTGAAGGAGAAGATGTTTGGGAATGGATTGCGGGGAATGGAAGAGCGGCTGATGTTTATTGACGGAGAGATGACTCTTTCAGACCATAACGGAACGGTGTTGACACTGACGATTCCGCTCATTAGAAAAGCAGATGATAGGAGGACGAAATAGATGATTCGTCTGTTTATTGCTGAGGATCAGCGAATGCTTTTAGGCGCTCTGGGATCCTTGCTTGACCTGGAAGAGGATATGAAGGTCATCGGACAAGCGTTAAATGGAGAAGAGGCGCTGAAAGCCATTCTCAGGCTGGAGCCGGATGTCTGCATCATGGACATTGAAATGCCGGTTCACAGCGGGCTGGAGGTTGCAGAGGAGCTAATGAAAAAAGGCTGTAAAAGCAAGGTCATTATTCTGACAACCTTTGCCCGCCCAGGATATTTTGAACGCGCCGTCAAAGCCGGCGTACACGGATATCTTTTGAAGGATGGGGAAATTGACGATCTGGCAGATGCCATACGAAAGTGTGTAAAGGGAAAACGGATGTTCAGCCCGGAATTAACCTTCAACATGATTCGTGATGAAAATCCGCTGACTGTAAGAGAACAAGAAATACTGCGGCTGGCTGCTTTAGGCAAGACAACAAAAGACATCACACTTGAACTCTATTTATCTCAAGGCACAGTCCGAAACTATATTTCAGAAATCATCCAAAAACTGAATGCGAAAAACCGGACAGAAGCGGCTAGTATTGCTGAGGAGAAAGGATGGATTTAATGAGGAACCTGGTTAATCATACATAACCAGGTTCCCTTTTATTTACATGGTTATTTTTGGTTGGTCTATTTGTCCGCAAAGCTGGTACTATACACCAGGGTTATGGGATATGTCAGGTTCAGCGTTCATCGGTGCTTTTTTGTTTGAAACCCTTTTGCGCTAATGAGGGGAGGCGCGGGTTGGATCGTCCTTCTCAGTGCTCTTTCGTTCCTTTATCTCTTTGTGAAAACATATAAGAAATACGCAGGAACATTAAAAAGCAATATCAGCCCTTTTGAACGCTCTGTCCTATGTACAGGCGTTTTTTTATTGTTGAAATCATTAGAAAATGCTTTCAATTTTGTGTCCAAATAGTGTACGATATTGGTAAAAGCTTTAACTTCAGGTCATCAGATGACCAGATCATATATTGGGGATGAGAGAGGGGTTCATCATGAAAGTCTCACTTTTTGTCACTTGTCTTGTTGATATGTTTCAAACAAACGTAGGAAAAGCAACGGTGGAGCTGCTTGAGCGGCTCGGATGTGAGGTTGATTTTCCGGAGGGGCAGATCTGCTGCGGCCAGCCGGCTTACAACAGCGGTTACGTCAATGACGCCAAAAAAGCAATGAAACGAATGATTGAAACGTTTCAGGAGTCAGATTATGTCGTCAGTCCATCCGGTTCCTGCACCACAATGTTCAGGGAGTATCCACACCTGTTTAAAAATGATCCGAAATGGGCGGATAAAGCGCAGAAGCTGGCGGATAAAACGTATGAATTAACAGATTTTATCGTCAACGTCCTTGGGGTAGAGGATGTCGGCGCGACCCTTCATAAAAAAGCGACCTTACATACGTCATGCCATATGACAAGGTTGCTCGGCGTATCGGAGGAGCCGATGAAACTGCTGAGCCATGTAAAGGGGCTTGAATTCACGTCACTTCCGGGGAAACACAACTGCTGCGGATTCGGAGGAACATTCTCTGTCAAAATGGCGCAGATTTCTGAGCAGATGGTTGATGAGAAAGTCGCATGTGTGGAGGATACGGGAGCAGAGGTGCTCATCGGCGCTGACTGCGGCTGTTTGATGAATATCGGAGGTCGGCTTGATCGTAAGGACAAGAATGTCAAAGTGATGCACATCGCCGAAGTGCTCAACAGCAGATAACACTGGATACAGAGGGGGAAAAGGATCATGGCGATGAAAATCGGTACTGACGCTTTTAAAGAGCGGGTATCACAGGGGATCGATAATGAATTTATGAGAGGCGCTGTCTCGGGTGCGCAGGAGCGTCTGCGGACGAGACGGCTGGAAGCAGCCGAAGAGCTGGGAAACTGGGAAGAATGGCGTTCGTTATCTGAGGAGATCAGACAGCATGTCCTTGAAAATCTTGATTTTTATTTGGAGCAGCTTGCATCCAATGTATCAAGCAGAGGAGGACACGTTTATTTTGCTGAGACAGCTGAAGAAGCATCCTCTTATATCCGCAGCGTGATTCAAAAGAAAAACGGCAAAAAAATCGTAAAGTCTAAATCTATGGTGACAGAAGAAATCAATCTGAATGAAGTGCTGGAGAAGGAAGGCTGCGAAGTCGTCGAAACTGACCTCGGCGAATATATTTTGCAGATTGATGATCATGACCCGCCGTCACATATTGTGGCGCCGGCTCTTCATAAAAATAAAGAGCAGATTCGCGATGTGTTTAAGGAAAGACTGGATTATAAACAGACAGAAAAACCGGAAGAGCTCGTCATGCATGCGCGCGGCATCCTTCGGAAAAAATTTCTGGAAGCCGATATCGGCATTACCGGCTGCAACTTTGCCATTGCCGACACGGGTTCAGTCAGCCTTGTAACCAATGAAGGAAACGGGCGGCTTGTCACGACATTGCCGAAAACACAAATTACTGTTATGGGAATGGAGCGCATTGTCCCGTCATTTTCCGAATTTGAAGTGCTTGTCGGCATGCTGACAAGAAGTGCTGTCGGACAGCGGCTGACGAGTTATATCACGGCCTTAACCGGCCCCAAACTGGAAGACGAAATCGACGGCCCGGAGGAATTCCATCTTGTCATTGTTGACAATGGCCGGTCCAACATTCTCGGCACCGAATTTCAGTCTGTGCTGCAATGTATCCGCTGTGCTGCCTGTATCAATGTCTGCCCTGTGTACCGCCATGTCGGCGGACACTCATACGGCTCGATTTACTCGGGGCCGATCGGGGCCGTTTTATCGCCGCTGCTCGGCGGTTATGACGATTATAAGGAGCTGCCGTACGCGTCTACACTGTGCGCGGCTTGTTCAGAAGCGTGCCCGGTCAAAATCCCGCTTCATGAGCTGCTTCTCAAGCATCGTCAGAACATCGTCGAAAAAGAAGGCAGAGCGCCGATCAGTGAAAAGCTTGCGATGAAAGCGTTCGGTCTTGGGTCTTCCTCTTTGTCGCTTTATAAAATGGGCTCAAAATGGGCGCCGGCCGCCATGACGCCTTTTACAGAGGATGACAAAATTTCAAAAGGGCCCGGCCCGCTTAAAGGCTGGACGCAAATCCGCGACTTCCCGGCACCGCATAAATCAAGATTCAGAGACTGGTTTTCAGACAGAGAAACAAGTGAACGCACGAAGGAGGAGCAGTGATGACGAAGGGAACCATTCAGAATCAAGAGAGCTTTTTAAACCGGATCGCGTCACGCCTTGGCCGAGACAGAAGAAAGGGTGGCGTGGCCGTCCCTGAGTGGGCGCATCAGCCGCAATATAAAACATTTGAAGGGTATTCGGCCGATGACTTAGTCACGGTGCTCAAAAACCATTGTGTCAAAATCCATACTGAGCTGATTGAGACGGATTCAACCGGTTTGTACGATGCCTTGCGCGAACAAGTCAGCCGGTTTTCCGGAGGGCCTGTCATCATTCCGAAGGACCCCCGGTTTGAGGCTTACGGTTTAAATAGCCTGCTCACCAAAGACTGGCCTGGTGAAGGAACGCAAGTCTGGGAATGGGATGCTGACCAAGGTGAAGAAAATATCAAAAAAGCGGAGCAAGCCAATGTGGGGATTACATTCAGTGAAATCACACTGGCCGAGTCGGGTACGGTTGTCCTTTATTCTTCAAAAGACATCGGCCGCTCTGTCAGTCTTCTGCCGACAACCTATATTGCCATTGTGCCGAAATCAAGCATAGTGCCGAGAATGACACAAGCCAGTGATATCATCCGGCAAAATATAGCTGACGGTATCACGGTTCCCTCATGCATTAACTACATTACAGGACCGAGCAACTCCGCCGACATCGAAATGGATTTGGTGGTCGGTGTTCACGGTCCGGTTAAAGCGGCTTATATTCTCGTATCTGACCGCTGATCTGAAAAAGCCCGGCAACTTATGCCGGGCTTTCTGCTTGAAAAAACTTCATTTTCCAAAAATTTAGCCGATGAGAAGAATATGACGTCAAAAAGGAGGGAACGAAATGAAAAAGTGGCTGATCATAGCTGTTTCACTAGCTATTGCGATCGTTCTGTTTATGTATACAAAAACAGAAGCAAAGGCGGCCGGTATGACATTAGGCTATACAACCGGGGATACGGCATCATACAATTCTCTTACGAAGTACCATAAATATATCAGCTCCATTGCCACTGATACGTTTGCGTTTGATAAAAACGGACGTGTGATTGGCGATGTCCCGAGCAAGCAGCTTACATACGCGAAGAAAAATAAAATCAAAACGTGGGCCGTCATTTCCAATTATAATGACGCTATTTATGATTTTGACGGAAACTTAGCGAATCGGGTCATGACTGACAAAACAGCGAGAAAACGATTCACAGACCAGCTCATTTCTTTGGCAAAAAAGCACCACTATTACGGAGTCAATATTGATTTTGAGGCAGTTAATCCGAAAGACCGTTCTGCATACTCAAGCTTCATTCAATATGTCTCACAAGCTTTGAAAAAGAAACATATCAAAACAATGGTTTCCGTTCCGGCCAAAAGTGCCGATGATAAAAACGATGACTGGAGCTGGCCGTATGATTATGCGAAAATCGGGAAATATGCCGACTATGTGCAAGTCATGACTTACGACGAACACGGCATTTGGGGCGAACCGGGCTCAGTGGCAAGCACAGGCTGGATCAAGCGCTCGCTGCAGTTTTCTGTCAAAAAAATCAAAGCAAACAAAGTGATCATGGGGGTCCCTGCGTACGGCTATGATTGGGATCTGAAAGACGGAAGCAGCAGCTCAGCGCAGGAATGGAATGACATCAAGTCCCTCATTAAGAAGCAGAAAGCAAAGCCGGCATTCAATAAAAAAACAGGTTCTATGACGTTTTCTTACACTGACAAAAAGAAACATAAACATGTCGTTTGGTATGAAAATGAAAAAACAATCGAAACAAAAAGCCGTCTGGCGAAACAATATAAAATAGCCGGTGTCTCTGTCTATGCTTTAGGACACGAATCGGAATCCTTCTGGAAGGCCATTCAGAAAGGGACAAAATAACAATTTCTTTTTTCTCGCAAGTTATTGACAGAGAAAAGAGAAGCACGTATATTATGTTAATATATTCAGATCATAAAATTTAAGTTTTTCAGAAAACTAAAACACATAGATTGGGAGCAGTAAAAGAAAGGTATCAGTACAGAGAGCTGCGGGATGGTGCGACGCAGCCTGATTCTTCTTTGAACTCGCCCGGGAGTGGTAGGACGAAACGGAATAGATTGAATATTCCCCATGTTTTAACGGCTAACCTTCGTTACAGGGTCAAAAAGCTGGATTCTTCTAGGAAGGATCAACAAGAGTGGTACCGCGGTCAGCCGAAGGCTCGTCGTCTCTTTATCTATTCGTATAGATAAGAGACGGCGGGCTTTTTTTGTTTTTGAAGACGAGAAGGAGAGGAAAAAGAGGATGAAAAAGGACAATCAGACGTTAAAACGCACGATGACGTCCCGCCATATTATGATGATGGCGCTGGGCGGTGCAATCGGAGCAGGTTTATTTAAAGGAAGCAGTTCGGCAATTGATGTGGCAGGGCCATCGGTCATTATCGCATACCTGCTCGGCGGCATTATTTTGCTGTTTATAATGCAGGGGCTCGCAGAAATGGCTGTGCGCAACCGAAACGCGAGAACCTTCCGTGATCTTGTGCAGCAGGTGTTAGGAAATTACGCTGCATATTTCTTGGACTGGATCTACTGGAAAATGTGGGTGCTTAACATTGCGGCTGAGGCTGTTGTAGCTGCGATCTTTATTCAATATTGGCTGCCGGGCTGCCCGATCTGGGTGCTGGCATTAGCAATTTCTCTTGTTGTTACGATTGTGAACTTGCTTTCTGTAAAAATCTTCGCCGAAACTGAGTATTGGCTGGCTATGATCAAGATTACCGTTATTGTTATCTTTATTTTATTAGGATTGCTGCTCTTATTTGTATCATTCGGTGATCATACAGCGGCCGGGTTTTCGAATCTGACAGAGCACGGCGGATTTTTCCCGCACGGCGGCACAGGGCTGATTACGGCGATGCTTGTCGTCATCTACTCTTACGGCGGTACAGAAATTATCGGTGTGACGCTTGCTGAAACAAAGAACCCGGAACAGGTTGTTCCGAAAGCTGTCCGCAGCACACTGACACGGATTGTCGCGTTCTACCTGCTGCCGTTTTTCATCATCGTCAGCCTGATCCCGTGGAATCAAGTGAATTCCGTTCCGGAAAGTCCTTTCGTGATGGTCTTTAAAATGGTTGGCATTCCGGGCGCGGATCATATCATGAACGCAGTCATCCTTTTGGCGATCATTTCTTCAATGAACTCAGGTTTATACGGATCGTCCCGCATTTTGTATACACAGGCAACTGACGGAAGACTGCCGCGGATCTTTTCTAAGCTTTCATCGAAAAACGTCCCGATGTTTGCGATACTGATGTGCACTTCTTCTTTATATATTGGCGTATTGATTTCTCTGTTCGCCGGAAGCCAGACATTTAATTACTTAATGGGGTCACTGGGATATACAGTCTTATTTATTTGGCTGATCATCGGATTGGCCCATTTGAAATCAAGAAAACATCAAACAGAAACACCTGCTTATTATGTCAAATGGTTCCCGTACACGACATGGTTTGCGGTTCTGGCATTACTCGCCATTCTGATCGGGGTCATCATGACAACGTCAATTGTCATTACGCTCATCACTGCGGCGATCTACCTTTTGATTACAGTTGCATATTTGGTCAAAGGACGCAAGTATCAGTAAATAAGAAAAACCCTCTTGTCACATCCGGCAAGAGGGTTTTTCTTATTGTGCGGCCTTCTCCTTTACACCAATCGACGCGGTTTTCTGTGCTTTGGATTTCGAATTCACGAGGCAGATGCTCGTGACAATCAGCAGCAGACCCGCCAAGAGGCTTAAGGTGAGCGGTTCATGCAGGAAAATGGAGCTGGCCACGATTGATATGAGCGGGATCAAAAAAGTATATGATGCGACCTTGCTTGCTTCTCCTGAACCGACAAGGGTAAAAAAGACAAGCCAGCCGAGCGCGATGACGAATACAGAGATGAACAGCAGGCTCGTGATAAAAGGAGCTGTCCATTGGATCGCGGAAAAGCTTTCTGTCCCAAAGCCGGATATCAACAGAAACACGCTTCCGATCGTCAGCTGCAAGGCGACCATCCAAATGGAATCGACGCGGCTCCCTGTTTTTTTCATATATACCGTCCCGAACGCCCAGCTGATTGCGGAACCGAGAGCGAGCAGAACCCCAATGACAGAAATATGCCCGCCAAAGCCCGCGGCACTAATGACCGCTACACCTGCAAAACCGAGGATCAGCCCGATCACTTTCATCGCAAACATCGATTCGCCAAGCCACAGCCAAGAAAACACACCCATCAGCACCGGCTGAAAGAAGACGATAGCGGAAAACAAGCCGGCTGGAAGATAATTCAGCCCGATCGTTTGCAGGCCGTAGAATAACGTAATATTTAAAAGAGCAGAAACAAGATAAATCGGCCACGTCTCTTTAAAACGCAGTTTATGAATACGCGGCAATGCGACAATCACTAATAAAAGCCCGCCGATCAGCGTCCGGATGCCCGCAAACAATAAAGGCGGCGAATAGGCGAGCGCGGCTTTCGACAGCGGCCAATTGACCCCCCACATGATAACGAGAAAGGCGAGAAGGAGCGCTGTCCGCGTTTTTGATAGCTGCTTCACTTTTGATCACTCCTTGTAGAACATTTCCATCATATGATACGGTAGAACATAAGATAAATAAAATGAATCTTTTTTATGAGGAGCATAAGTAAATTGTTATGACCATTACACAATTAAGAGTTTTCGTCAAAGTAGCTGAAACGGGGAGTTTTACAAAAGCGGGACAGGCGCTGAACATGACACAGCCGGCTGTCAGCCATGCCATTTCCGCAATTGAAGCCGAGCTTGATGTGAAACTGATCATCCGTGACCGCCGAAACGGCCTGATGCTGACGGACACGGGAAAAAAGATCTTAGTCCATATCAGAGAAGTGTTAAAAGGAATCGAAAAAGTTGAGCAGGTCGCAGCGGCAGAAAAAGGGCTTGAGCTGGGAACGATTCATATCGGCACATTTCCAACCGCTTCCGCTTATTTTATGCCAAAGCTGATCAGCGAGTTTAAACAAAGGTATCCGAAATTAGAGCTTGTTTTGCATGAAGGAACCGTAGATGAAGTCAAGGAGTGGCTTCACACGCGGATGATCGATGCCGGCATTCTTCTCTATCCGGCAAACGAGATGGAGTACATTCGGCTGAAAAAAGACAAAATGGCCGTCGTGCTCAAAGATGATCATCCGCTTTGCAGCCGTTCAGCCATTACGCTGAAAGATCTCGATCATGAACCGATAATCGTCTGTGACGGCGGCTATGAATCACCTTTTCACGATATGTTCAGGCAGGCGGGCGCTACGCTGAACGCCGCTTTTACAGTCTATAACATGAACACCTCGATCAATATGATCAGAGAAGGCTTGGGGCTGGCGATTTTATCAGAAATGTCCATGTCGGGCATGCTGCTGCCGGAGCATGTGGTGACGCGGGATCTGGACCCGCAGGTATACCGCGATGTGCAGCTTGCTGTTCCGTCGCTGAAGGAGGCTTCTTTGGCGGCTAAGCTTTTCATTGAGATGGCACAGGAACTGTTTATTGTGGGAAAATAAGAATGTTAATAAAGGAGCTCATTTTTTTGAGCTCCTTTGCTAATAGATATATATCTTAATTATTATCGATTTATCTTAAAAGTATTGGTAGTATTTGTTGCTTTAGAACCCTGAAAGGTAGCTTTAACACGATAATAGCCTGTTTTACAACCTTTTAGAGAGAATGATTTAGTTACAGATACTTTAAAAGAAAAAGTTGTTTTCTTGCATGTAGTCCATTTACTACCGGACTTTCGTTGTAAGTACAGATTTCCTTTAAATGTATGACCACCTGGATACGGTGATCCAAGAGTAAAATCAACTGTTGTTGCTTTCTTAGTGTAGTAAGAGGCATCAGTAAATCCATTTACATTTAAGTTTTGTTGATTACCAGACCAGATCCAATCAGCAGCTAAGGCTTTATTAGTGTTACCACTTGAAATTAATGTTGCTAATAAGATTACGGTGAACCCCATCAATAAAAATTTTTTAAACATATAAACTTCCTTTCATTTTATTATATTACTTATATTAACATTAGTAACATTTGGTAGCAAGAATGATTAAGAATTTTGTAATTTCTATAGAGAATTGTTCGAATTTCATCGAATCAAATTCTTTTCATCCTAAACGCAGTTGTGTTATGGTGTGATAGAAGTCCTTTCGATAAAGACATAACAGCATGAGGCTGTTTACTTATATCACAACTGCAAAGGAGAACAATATGTCTAACAACCAACGCAAAGATACCTTGCTTTCTGTCTTGAATTTATCTCCTGTTGTTCAAGGGGGAACGATAGCAGAGTCATTCCGAAACAGCATGGACTTGGCGCGCCGTGCAGAGGAGTGGGGCTATCACCGCTATTGGCTTGCAGAGCATCATAATATCGAAGGTGTCGCAAGCTCTGCCACCGCGGTTCTGATCGGCCATATAGCCGGCGGCACAAAGAAAATCCGCGTCGGTTCCGGCGGTATTATGCTTCCGAATCACTCGTCACTTGTCATCGCTGAACAATTCGGCACACTGGAAACACTGTATCCCGGACGGATTGATCTGGGGCTCGGACGTGCACCGGGAACAGACCAATTGACTGCAAGGGCGCTCCGCAGAAACATCGGCAGCGGTGAAGATTTCCCAGAACAATTAGAGGAACTGCGCAATTACTTTAAACCGTCAGGAAACGTGCGCAATCAAGTCCGCGCCATTCCGGGAGAGGGCATAGATGTGCCGATTTGGCTGCTGGGCTCAAGCGATTTTAGTGCCCGTCTTGCAGGTGAGCTGGGTCTTCCGTTTGCATTCGCTGCTCATTTCTCACCGGCGAATACGGTTCCCGCTTTGGAGCTGTACCGCAATTCCTTTACACCGTCAGAAGTGCTCGATGAACCGTATGCGATGGTCGGCGTAACGATTATCGCCGCAGATACAAACGAGAAAGCGCAGCATCTGGCTACATCGCATTACCAGCGATTCCTTGATCTTGTCCGCGGCACGCCGAACCAGCTGAAGCCGCCAGTAGAAGACATGGATCAAATCTGGAGCCCATATGAAAAGGCAATGGTTCATGAGCAGCTTAGTTCAACCATCGTCGGCGGTCCTGAAGAAGTGAAGGAAAAGCTTGAAGACTTTGTCAAAACAACTCAGGCCGATGAAATTATGGTCAACTCAGAAACCTTTGATCACGCTGACAGAATGCGTTCATTTGAAATCGTGGCTGACATTTGGAAAAACAGATAAAGGCCATAAAAAAAAGCAATGTAAAGGGGAAACCCATACATTGCTTTTTTATTCATTCAGCTTTCTTGCGGACTGGCGGATGATCAGCTCAGGCTCAAAAATGACATCTTCCTGCTTAGGCTTTTTATGCTCCAAACAGTCAATAACATATTTTGCAGCCGCTTTTCCCAGCGCAGACTTCGGGTGCTTCACAGAGGTTAATTTCACCTCGGAGATTTGTGCGAAATGGGAATCATCATACCCAACGATGGACATATCCTCAGGCACCTTGATATCCATCTCCCGAAGCATATCAATAACCTTCAGTGCAATTTCATCATTATAGCAAAGAATAGCAGTCGGCATGTTTTTGCTGTTTTTCTCCAGTGTCTCTTTTACTTTCTCCAGCAGCTTTGATTCCTTTTCTTCCGTCGTAAACGTCACAATCATATCCGGAGAAGGAAATAACTCACGCTCGCGATGCGACTGTATAAATCCGTTCATCCGTTTGACACCCTGCGTGTCATCAGCTTTAAAAATACCCATCATGTGCGTATGGCCGAGAGAGAGCAGGTGCTCGGCCGCCATCATGCCGCCTTTCACATCATCCAGAGTAAAACTCGGTGCGGCAAGCTCGGCGTATGACGCATTAATCATCGCAAAAGGAATGCCGTTTTTTTCTAAATTGAGATAGTAGCCAATATTCGGCGTTTGCAGAGCGCTTTTTGTCGGTTCTACAATCAATCCGTCAATATGCTGTGACAGCAGGTTTTCTAATCCTCTGCGTTCATTATCCGGATTGTTGTTTGTGCTTGTCAGAAGCATAGAATATCCCTGCTCGCTTAAATAAGACTCGATTCCCCTAATGATGCTCGGAAAAATATAGTCTGATATGTAGGTCGTCAGAACGCCGATCGTTTTATTGGAATGCAGCGCTGATTTAGCAGAGCGTGAAGCGACAAAGGTGCCCCCGCCTTGCACGCTGTAAAGCAGGCCTTGCGATACGAGGTCTCCAATGGCTTTACGAATGGTATGCCGGCTGACGCCAAATTGCTGCATTAACTCGTTTTCGGTAGGGATCTTTTGATCGGGCAGAATTTTGCCTTGATTAATCCATGAACTGATTTCTTCTTTTACTTGAGCATATTTTGGTAACATATCCATTCCTCCAAAATGTATACGGACAAATTTCAGTATATCACAGTGATCTATACAAGAAAACATTGACAGAAAATGCAAACGGGATTATTCTATATTTGTACGTACTAATAAACAATAATTTTCGTTAAATTTTTAAATAAGTACGTACAATTGGGACGAAAAATGTAAACGCTTTACTCAACTTTCGGGAGGGCAGAGAAATGAAGAATACTCCAACTCAATTAGAACCAAATGCTCCTGTAACAAGAAGCCATTCAATGGGATTTGTGATTTTGATATCATGCGCGGCGGGGCTTGGCGGTTTATTGTACGGCTATGACACTGCAGTTATTTCCGGTGCTATTGGTTTTCTAAAGGATTTATACAGCCTGAGTCCGTTCATGGAGGGGCTGGTGATTTCAAGCATTATGATTGGAGGAGTTGCGGGAGTCGGGGTATCCGGGTTTTTAAGCGACAGGTTCGGGCGCAGAAAAATCTTAATGACAGCGGCCCTGTTATTTGCGGTATCAGCAGTTGTTTCTGCTGTTTCACAAGACGTGTCGACCTTAATCATTGCGAGAATTATCGGAGGTTTGGGGATCGGAATGGGTTCGTCATTATCCGTCACTTATATTACGGAAGCGGCGCCGCCCGCCATACGCGGAAGTTTATCTTCCTTATATCAGCTCTTTACGATACTAGGTATTTCCGCAACGTACTTTATTAATCTCGCTGTCCAGCGCTCCGGAACATATGAATGGGGCGTGCAAACCGGATGGAGATGGATGCTCGCTTACGGAATGGTGCCATCCGTTATCTTTTTCCTTGTCCTGCTGGTCGTGCCGGAAAGTCCAAGATGGCTGGCGAAAGCAGGCAGAACAAAAGAAGCGTTATCGATTCTGACACGCATTAATGGAGAAACTGTCGCAAAAGAAGAATTGAAGAACATTGAAAACTCTTTAAAAATAGAACAAATGGGGTCACTATCACAGCTCTTCAAACCAGGTCTCAGAAAAGCGCTTATCATTGGAATCCTGCTGGCGCTCTTTAATCAAGTGATCGGCATGAACGCCATCACCTACTACGGACCGGAAATCTTTAAAATGATGGGATTCGGACAAAATGCCGGATTTGTGACAACCTGTATTGTCGGTGTCGTGGAAGTCATTTTTACCGTCATCGCAGTTTTATTGATTGATAAAGTCGGGCGCAAAAAACTGATGTCCATCGGTTCTGCTTTCATGGCTATTTTTATGATCTTAATCGGGACGTCGTTTTATTTTCAGTTAACAAGCGGATTTATGCTGATCTTCTTTATATTAGGGTTTGTCGCCGCGTTCTGTGTATCGGTTGGGCCGATCACATGGATTATGATTTCTGAAATTTTCCCGAACCATCTGCGGGCGAGAGCCGCAGGGATCGCCACCATCTTTTTATGGGGAGCAAACTGGGCGATCGGGCAGTTTGTGCCGATGATGATCAGCTCGTTCGGACTGGCCTACACGTTCTGGATCTTTGCCGTCATTAACATTCTCTGCTTCCTGTTTGTCGTCACAATCTGTCCGGAAACGAAGAATAAATCGCTCGAAGAGATTGAAAAGCTATGGATAAAATGAAAACGTTTTAAAATATGTAGCCCTTTCGATTGAGAGGGCTCTTTTATTTTGTGCGCACCATTAACGGTTTGCTGTATAAGATAGAGATATAAAGGAAAAAATATTGAATAAGAAACGCAGCTGCATGAAAACTGCGCGAATATTGTCGATGAATTGGCTCTTAACAGTTGAATAAACATTTCCACCCTGTTAAAATAATTAAAGAAAGCAGAAATGATTTTTTTTGGCTATGATGGGACGTTTTTTGTCATAGCGGGACGTTTGGTGTCCAGCAAAAAAGGAAGGAACGTTTGAGTCATGAACCAGTTAATACAAGCTCAAAAAAAATTATTGCCTGATCTTCTGCTCGTTATGCAAAAGAGGTTCGAAATCTTGCAGTATATCAGGCTGACAGAACCCATCGGCCGCAGAAGCCTGTCTGCCAGTCTCGGAATCAGCGAGCGTGTGCTGAGAGGCGAGGTTCAGTTTTTGAAGGAACAGAATCTGGTCGATATTAAAACAAACGGCATGACGCTGACAGAAGAAGGTTATGAACTGCTTTCCGTTTTAGAAGATACGATGAAAGATGTTTTAGGTTTGACGCTTTTGGAAAAGACATTAAAAGAACGTTTAAATCTAAAGGACGTCATTATTGTATCCGGAGACAGCGATCAATCCCCATGGGTCAAAAAAGAAATGGGAAGAGCGGCTGCCGCATGTATGAAAAAAAGATTTTCAGGCAAAAATATCGTCGCTGTGACCGGCGGTACGACAATTGAAGCTGTCGCCGAGATGATGACGCCGGATTCTAAAAACCGCGAGCTTTTGTTTGTGCCTGCAAGAGGCGGTTTAGGCGAAGACGTAAAAAACCAGGCGAACACCATATGCGCGCATATGGCGGAAAAGGCTTCAGGCACTTACCGGCTTTTGTTTGTTCCGGGACAGCTGTCACAAGGCGCCTATTCATCTATTATTGAAGAACCTTCTGTCAAAGAGGTGCTGAACACGATTAAATCAGCGAGTATGCTGGTTCACGGAATCGGCGAAGCTAAAACTATGGCTGAGCGGAGAAACACACCTTTAGAAGACTTAAAGAAAATAGATGATAACAACGCGGTGACAGAAGCGTTCGGCTACTATTTTAACGCGGACGGCGAAGTGGTCCATAAAGTGCATTCTGTCGGAATGCAGCTGGATGACATAGACGCCATTCCCGATATAATAGCGGTAGCGGGCGGATCATCAAAAGCCGAGGCGATCGAGGCTTACTTTAAAAAGCCGCGCAACACGGTTCTCGTCACTGACGAAGGAGCCGCAAAGAAGTTATTAAGGGATGAATAATCCCTCAATATAAATATCTCTCACTTATTTAAAGGAGGAAACAATCATGGCAGTAAAAGTCGGTATTAACGGTTTTGGTCGTATTGGACGTAACGTATTCCGCGCAGCATTAAACAATCCTGAAGTTGAGGTAGTAGCGGTTAACGATTTAACAGATGCTAACATGCTCGCTCACCTTTTACAATATGATTCTGTACACGGAAAATTAGACGCTGAGGTTTCAGTTGACGGTAACAACCTTGTTGTTAACGGTAAAACAATTGAAGTTTCTGCAGAACGCGATCCTGCTAAACTTAGCTGGGGTAAACAAGGCGTTGAAATCGTAGTTGAATCTACTGGTTTCTTCACAAAACGCGCAGACGCTGCGAAGCACTTAGAAGCTGGCGCGAAAAAAGTAATCATCTCTGCTCCTGCTAACGAAGAAGATATCACAATCGTTATGGGTGTTAACGAAGATAAATACGATGCGGCTAACCACGACGTTATCTCTAACGCATCTTGCACAACAAACTGCCTTGCGCCGTTTGCAAAAGTACTTAACGACAAATTCGGCATCAAACGCGGTATGATGACAACAGTTCACTCTTACACAAACGATCAGCAAATTCTTGATCTTCCGCACAAAGACTACCGTCGTGCGCGTGCAGCAGCTGAAAACATCATCCCAACTTCAACTGGTGCTGCTAAAGCAGTTTCTCTAGTTCTTCCTGAACTAAAAGGCAAACTGAACGGCGGAGCAATGCGTGTTCCAACTCCAAACGTTTCTTTAGTTGACTTGGTAGCTGAACTGAACCAAGAAGTAACAGCTGAAGATGTAAATGCAGCTCTTAAAGAAGCAGCTGAAGGAGATCTTAAAGGAATCCTAGGCTACAGCGAAGAGCCATTAGTTTCTGGCGACTACAACGGAAACAAAAATTCTTCTACAATCGATGCTCTTTCTACAATGGTTATGGAAGGCAGCATGGTAAAAGTAATCTCTTGGTACGATAACGAAAGCGGCTACTCTAACCGCGTTGTTGACCTTGCAGCTTACATCGCTAAAAAAGGTCTTTAATTCATAGCTGAAAAAAGGACCTGACTTGGTTCTTTTGAATAGAAGCGCTATAATGAAAGCGGACAAGGGAAGGGGACGGACTCCCTTTCCCTTTTTCCATGAAGACCGGCTTTCAGAAAACGTTCTGTGAAAGAGAAGCATCTGCGTTTTGCAGCTTTCCGGCGCCTTTGCCTGCGGCCACTGCCCTGGCTTCAGACGATCTGCCCTGTGCCGAAAAGTATGCGATCTGCCCTCGCGGAGTAATCGCTTGATCAGACGGTTTCACGTTTTTCGTGCTGCATGCAAACCATTTTGAAGGAGGATCTCCTAAAGCATGAATAAGAAAACTCTCAAAGACATCGACGTAAAAGGCAAAGTTGTATTCTGCCGCGTTGACTTTAACGTTCCAATGAAAGACGGGGAAGTAACAGACGATACACGTATCCGTGCTGCACTTCCGACAATCAAACACCTTGCAGACCAAGGCGCGAAAGTCCTTCTTGCGAGCCACTTAGGCCGCCCGAAAGGCGAAGTTGTTGAGGAGCTTCGTTTAACTCCTGTTGCTGCACGCCTCGGCGAACTGCTTGGCAAAGAAGTGAAAAAAGCGGATGAAGCATACGGTGATGCTGTAAAATCACAAATTTCCGACATGAAGGACGGAGACGTTCTTGTATTGGAAAACGTACGTTTCTACCCTGGTGAAGAGAAAAATGATCCTGAGCTTGCAAAAGCATTTGCTGAGCTTGCAGATGTATATGTGAATGACGCATTCGGTGCTGCCCACCGTGCTCATGCATCTACAGCTGGAATTGCCGAGCATCTGCCAGCGGTTGCAGGTTTCTTAATGGAAAAAGAGCTTGACGTACTCGGAAAAGCAATTTCCAACCCTGATCGTCCGTTCACTGCCATTATCGGCGGAGCGAAAGTAAAAGATAAAATCGGCGTCATCGAAAGTCTTCTTGATAAAGTAGACAACCTGATCATCGGCGGCGGTCTTGCTTACACATTCGTTAAAGCGCTTGGTTATGAGGTTGGTAAATCTCTGCTTGAAGAAGATAAAATCGAGCTTGCGAAAACATTTATGGATCGCGCGAAAGAAAAAGGCGTTAACTTCTACATGCCTGAAGATGTACTCGTTGCAGATGATTTCTCTAACGATGCAAACGTAAAAATTGTGCCGATCTCTGAAATCCCTAGTGATTTAGAAGCGATTGACATTGGTACAAAAACACGCGAAACGTATGCTGATGTAATCAAAAACAGCAAACTTGTCGTGTGGAACGGACCGATGGGCGTATTCGAAATCGACTTGTTCGCTCAAGGAACAAAAGCGGTTGCGGAAGCATTGGCAGAGGCAAAAGATACATACTCTGTCATCGGCGGAGGAGACTCTGCAGCAGCGGTTGAAAAATTCGGCCTAGCTGACAAAATGAGCCACATCTCAACAGGAGGCGGCGCATCCCTTGAGTTCATGGAAGGCAAAGAGCTTCCAGGGGTAGCTGCACTGAACGATAAATAATTTTAAAACTGCTATAAGGAAGTGGAACAGATGAGAAAACCAATTATAGCCGGTAACTGGAAAATGAACAAAACACTCGGCGAGGCTGTCAGCTTCGTTGAAGAAGTGAAATCTTCCATTCCAGCAGCAGACAAAGCGGAAGCTGTTGTTTGCGCGCCAGCGCTTTTCCTAGAAAAGCTGACTTCTGCTGTTAAAGGCACTGACCTTAAAGTCGGCGCCCAAAACATGCACTTCGAAGAAAGCGGCGCGTTCACAGGCGAAATCAGCCCGGTTGCTCTGAAAGACCTTGGCGTTGACTACTGCGTCATCGGCCACTCTGAGCGCCGTGAAATGTTCGCTGAAACTGATGAAACAGTTAACAAAAAAGCACATGCTGCTTTCAAACACGGCATTGTGCCGATCATCTGTGTTGGTGAAACGCTTGAAGAGCGCGAAGCCGGCAAAACAAATGATCTTGTGGCTGACCAAGTGAAAAAAGGCCTTGCTGGTCTTTCTGAAGAACAAGTTGCAGCTTCTGTTATTGCTTATGAGCCAATCTGGGCAATCGGAACAGGCAAATCTTCTACATCTAAAGATGCGAACGACGTGTGTGCGCATATCCGTAAAACCGTCGCTGAAAGCTTCGGCCAAGAAGCGGCAGACAAGCTTCGCATTCAATATGGCGGAAGCGTAAAGCCTGCAAACATTAAAGAATATATGGCAGAGTCCGATATTGACGGTGCTTTGGTCGGCGGCGCGAGCCTTGAGCCACAGTCATTCGTTCAATTATTGGAGGAAGGTCAATATGAGTAAAAAACCAGCTGCACTCATCATTCTTGATGGGTTCGGATTACGAAACGAAACAGTAGGGAACGCAGTCGCTTTGGCGAAAAAACCGAATTTTGACCGCTATTGGAATCAGTATCCTCATCAGACACTGACTGCTTCAGGCGAGGCTGTAGGTCTTCCTGACGGACAGATGGGGAACTCCGAAGTAGGCCACTTAAATATCGGTGCGGGCCGTATTGTGTACCAAAGCTTAACACGCGTAAATGTTGCCATTCGCGAGGGAGAGTTCGAACGCAATCAAACATTCCTTGACGCGATCTGCAACGCGAAAGAAAACGACAAAGCCCTGCATCTGTTCGGTCTATTATCAGACGGCGGCGTGCACAGCCATATCAATCATTTATTCGCGCTGTTAAAGCTTGCGAAAAAAGAAGGACTGACAAAGGTATATATCCATGGCTTCCTTGACGGCCGTGATGTAGGTCCGCAAACAGCGAAAACGTACATCAACCAGCTGAACGAACAAATCGAGGAAATCGGTGTCGGAGAAATCGCCACCATTTCCGGACGCTACTATTCAATGGACCGCGACAAACGCTGGGACCGTGTAGAAAAAGCGTACCGTGCAATGGCATACGGCGAAGGCCCGACATACCGCAGCGCACTGGATGTTGTTGATGATTCATATGCGAATGGAATCCACGATGAATTCGTTATTCCATCTGTCATCACAAAAGACAACGGTGAGCCTGTTGCGAAAATCGAAGACGGCGATTCTGTGATTTTCTATAATTTCAGACCGGACCGCGCCATCCAGATTTCCAACACGTTCACGAACAAAGACTTCCGCGATTTCGACCGCGGCGAGAATTATCCGAAAAACCTGCATTTCGTCTGCCTGACTCACTTCAGTGAAACAGTTGACGGCTATGTGGCGTTTAAACCGATAAATCTTGATAATACAGTCGGAGAAGTATTATCTCAGCAAGGATTAAAACAGCTTCGAATTGCAGAAACTGAAAAGTATCCGCACGTCACGTTCTTTATGAGCGGCGGCCGTGAAGCTGAATTCCCGGGTGAGGAGCGTATTCTTATCAACTCGCCGAAAGTCGCAACATACGACTTGAAGCCTGAAATGAGTGCGTATGAAGTGAAGGACGCGCTTGTCAAAGAAATCGAAGCTGACAAGCATGACGCGATTATCCTTAACTTCGCAAACCCAGACATGGTCGGCCACTCCGGAATGGTTGAACCTACAATTAAAGCGATTGAAGCAGTGGACGAATGCTTAGGCGAAGTCGTTGACGCGATTCTCGCTAAAGGCGGACACGCTATCATTACCGCTGATCACGGTAATGCTGATATTCTGATCACAGAATCAGGCGAACCGCACACTGCACATACGACAAATCCAGTCCCTGTAATTGTTACGAAAGAAGGCATCACGCTGCGTGAAGGCGGAATCCTAGGCGACCTTGCACCAACGTTATTAGACCTTCTCGGTGTTGAAAAACCGAAAGAAATGACTGGAACATCTTTAATTCAAAAATAAGCTGAAAATCAAAGGAGAGACAAACTCATGCCATACATTGTTGATGTTTATGCACGCGAAGTATTAGACTCCCGCGGCAACCCAACAGTTGAAGTTGAAGTATATACAGAAACAGGAGCATTCGGCCGCGCATTAGTGCCAAGCGGAGCTTCTACAGGTGAATACGAAGCAGTTGAGCTTCGTGACGGCGACAAAGACCGTTACCTTGGAAAAGGCGTGTTAACAGCTGTTAACAACGTAAACGAAATCATTTCTCCAGAGCTTCTTGGCTTTGATGTAACAGAACAAAACGCAATCGACCAGCTTTTAATCGAGCTTGACGGTACTGAAAACAAAGGCAAACTTGGTGCGAACGCAATCCTTGGCGTATCTATGGCTTGTGCACGTGCTGCTGCTGATTTCTTACAGATTCCTCTTTACCAATACCTTGGAGGATTCAACTCAAAAACGCTTCCTGTACCGATGATGAACATCGTCAACGGCGGAGAGCATGCTGACAACAACGTAGATATTCAAGAATTCATGATCATGCCAGTAGGTGCTCCTAACTTCCGTGAAGCACTTCGCATGGGCGCTCAAATCTTCCACAGCCTGAAATCAGTTCTTTCTGCTAAAGGAATGAACACAGCTGTAGGTGATGAAGGCGGATTCGCTCCAAACCTTGGTTCTAACGAAGAAGCGCTTCAAACAATCGTTGAAGCAATCGAAAAAGCCGGCTTCAAACCTGGCGAAGAAGTAAAACTTGCAATGGATGCTGCATCTTCTGAGTTCTACAACAAAGAAGACGGCAAATACCATCTGTCTGGCGAAGGCGTTGTGAAAACATCTGCTGAAATGGTTGACTGGTACGAAGAAATGGTTTCTAAATACCCAATCATCTCTATCGAAGACGGACTTGACGAAAACGACTGGGAAGGCCACAAGCTTCTTACTGAGCGTCTTGGCAAAAAAGTTCAGCTTGTTGGTGATGACCTCTTCGTTACAAACACGAAAAAACTTGATGAAGGTATCAAAAACGGCGTAGGCAACTCTATCCTGATCAAAGTAAACCAAATCGGTACATTGACTGAAACATTCGATGCGATTGAAATGGCGAAACGCGCAGGCTACACTGCTGTTATCTCTCACCGTTCTGGTGAAACTGAAGACAGCACAATCGCTGACATCGCTGTGGCAACAAACGCAGGACAAATCAAAACAGGTGCTCCGTCACGTACGGACCGTGTAGCGAAATACAACCAGCTTCTTCGCATCGAAGATCAGTTGGCTGAAACTGCTCAATACCACGGTATTAACTCTTTCTACAACTTGAATAAGTAATAAAAAGACCGCCGAGATATGTCTCGGCGGCTTTTTTTATGCAAACTTTCCTAGCTGTCATTCTTATTCTCCTTCTATATGATTACCTTGATTTGGTAATTAGTATTCATTTTATTGCTTTTTAAAGGAATCAACACAGCAGAACCGAAAAGAAAGGAGTGAATAAGAGGAGGAATGTAAGAATGAAACTGATATTAATGGCCGCAGCACTGGCCGGAAGCGTCATATGGGGAGCTTCGGCTGAACAGCTGAATGAGAAGCAGCCTCTTTCTGTGTCTGAAATGGCCCCGTTGTTTGATGAAGAGCATGCGTATGAAACCATTCATGAGCTTAGTGAAGTCATAGGTCCGAGAGAAACAGGGACAGAGAAAGAAAAAGAAGCGGCATCATACATATCGAAACGGCTTCAAGATGAGGGGTTAACTGTTCGGATTCAGCCATTTCATGTGAAAACATATTTTACTGGTTCAGTAATGGCAGGCGATCATGAATATCCAATACGCTCAGCAGATAAGAACTTTGTGGAAGATGAAGAAAAAATAGAGGCTGCCGTCTTTGACGGAGGCTATGGGTTAAACCTTGAAGTAAAAGAAGCAAAAGGAAAAATAGCCGTTATTAGAGAGGGGAAAATATCAGTATCTCAAAAAATAAAAAACGCCCAAGATGCTGGTGCGAAAGCTGTCATTATTTATAACCGCAAGACAAAACCTCTCGCGATCCGTCCGGTAAAACCAAAACACACCACAATACCGACAGCGGGAATGAAAAAAGAAGACGGAGAAGCTTTGCTGAAAGAAAAGCAGGCTGTCATTCAATTTAAGAACTATCAAAACCGCACTTCACAGAATATAATAGCGACACGCAAAGCGCAGCACACAAAACACCCGGATATTCTTTATGTAACTGCCCATTATGACACAGTTAAAGGTGCACCTGGGGCTGATGATAATGCATCAGGCACATCTGCTGTGCTGGAGATGAGTAAGCAAAGCAAGGATCTTCCTAAAAACAAAGAAATCCGTTTTATCTTATTCGGAGCTGAAGAGCTGTGGTCAGCGGGTTCCTCATATTATGTCAGTACGCTTACATCAGATGAAATCAAACACAGCCGGGCAAACTTTAACGCTGATATGATTGCGACTGACTGGAAAGAAGCCAGCCAAATGTATATAACCACTCCGGATGGCAAAAAAAATGCAAGTGTCAATTATGCAGTAAACGCTGCCCGGAAAGCACAGCTTGAAGCACCTCGCCTCACACAACTGGGATACTCGGATCACGTGTCTTTTTATGAAGCGGGCATACCTTCAGCTAATTGGATTTGGCTCAGCCCGGATACACAAGAGCCTGGTTCATGGTATCACACTGAAAATGATAATATAACACATATCAGCAAAGATAGATTGAAGGAAGCGGGGCAGCTCTTGCTATCTGCTGTAAAAGAGGCGAATATAGAATAAAAAACAGGCTTCGGCCTGTTTTTTAATTTTTCACTAAATTCTTTCAATTAAGGGAGATCCTCTCACCATTCTCCTAATAAATACCTTATCATAGGTACGTAAAATACCAATTACTAGTAAATCACAACATAATGTCCTACAAAATAAAAGGATACAAAACTCATTTACCGTTTTTTTACTTTTGTTATAATTGCAGTATCGATCGATAATTGTTTAATTTTGTAAAAATATATCCTTTTCTATCTTATAGGGGGTCCAAAAATGAATCCTGTCACACAAGAAGCTCGAAACCTAGGTCATAAGCGGCTTTTAGAATTGATTGAAACAAAACAGGCTGTTGTAGGTGTATTAGGGATGGGATATGTGGGGTTTCCTCTTGCATTGGAATGTGTCAATAAAGGATACAGCGTCATCGGCTTCGATAGGAACAGCGAAAAAGTTTCTTTGCTGAAAGACGGGCACAGCCATATTCGGGATATAGACGATAACCAATTAAAAGCGGTATTACAAACAGAGCGTTTTCAAGTGAGTGAGAATATGTCTCTCATTGAACATTGCGACATTATTGTGATATGTGTTCCGACACCTTTGAACAAAAAAGATAAAATTCCCGATCTAAGCTACATAGACAGTGCAGTTGACAGTATGTTGGCTTACGGAAGAACAAATCAGCTCTTAATTTTAGAAAGTACAACCTATCCGGGTACAACCAAACAAAAAATCGCCGATAGAATGGCAACAGGGCGGCAGGTAAACATAGGCTCAGATTTTTTTATAGCTTATTCTCCTGAACGAATTGATCCTGGGAACAGCCAATATGAAGTTGCCGATATCCCTAAAGTGGTCGGCGGAATGACCCGGAATTGTACAAAACTTGCCTCAGCGTTTTACAACACTATCGTTACAAGCATTCATCCAGTAACCTCACCTGAAGTAGCAGAAACAGCTAAACTCCTAGAGAATACCTACCGTTATGTAAATATAGCTCTCATCAATGAAATGGCACTTAATTGCCGAGAACTCGATATTGATATATGGGAAGTGATCAATGCAGCAGACACAAAGCCGTTCGGGTTTCAAAAATTCAGCCCCGGCCCTGGCGTAGGCGGCCATTGTATACCGATTGATCCTTTTTATTTTAAATGGATAGCCAATCAAAAGGGATTGCAGACAAAGCTGATTGATTTAGCTGATGAAATTAATTCTGAAATGCCGTTTTCAGTGTCCGACTATGCCATGAAGCTGGTTGATAAAGAACCGTGCAGCATTTTATTAATAGGTGCTGCTTATAAAAAAAATACCAATGATTCTCGTGAGTCTTCTGCATTTGCAATTATCGATGATCTGATGAAAAAGGGATGCACGATAGATTACTATGATCCTTTTATCAGTGAAATTCGCCTGGAAGACGGCAGCATCAAGCGCTCCGTCCCTTTCACTAAGGAGAAGATCAACCAATATGATGTCGTCATTATTCATACTGATCATGATGATATAAATTACAGCATATTGCGGGATACAGCCCCTATTATTTTCGATACCAGAAATATTTGCAGAGAAAAAATGGCTGACAATGCAAAGCTTGTCACACTATAGGAGGGAACTACCATTAGTAAACGATTTATCTCTTTTCACAGACCTGATATCACAAACGAAGAACTGGAAACTGTAGCCGAAACAATCAAGTCAGGATGGATTTCAAAAGGTCCGAAAGTGATTGAATTTGAAAAAAAGCTGGGCGAATATCTAGGCGCGGAACACGTAATCAGCTGTAATTCAGGAACAGCTGCCTTACACATGGCATTGCTTGCACTCGGTGTAGGAAAAGGCGATGAAGTTATTGTTCCAAGCTTCACGTTTTGTTCAAGTGTAAACGTCATTTTGCATGTCGGAGCAACCCCGGTTTTTGCGGACATCTGCGAGGATGATTTATGTATAGATCCGGAAGATGTTAGACAAAAGCTTTCACCGCGCACAAAAGCAGTCATTGCGGTCCATTTTGCAGGTTATCCGGCAAATTTGGATGAGCTTAGCAGCATATGCAAGGAAAATGGACTGTACTTGATTGAAGATGCCGCTCACGCGCTTGGGACAAGATATAACGGGAAGATGATCGGCACACATGGAGATGCAGTATGCTTCAGCTTTTATGCAACCAAAAATATTACGACGGGAGAAGGAGGAGCTCTTATTCTTAAGGATGAAGAGGCAGCCGAGAGAGCGAGACTGTATGGGTGGCATGGCATTACAAAAAATGCTTGGAATCGATACGGTGAAAAGGGCAGCTGGCGATATGATGTTTTACTTCCCGGCTTTAAGTACAACATGACAGATATCCAGGCTGCGCTCGGGCTCATTCAATTGAAACGTGCTGCTGAGATCCAAGAAAAACGGACAAGAATCGCAAAGTATTATGCGTCTGAGCTTACAAATCAATCAGAAAGAGCAGAACTTCCTTTGACAGACATCCCCAGCTATATCACCCACTCTTGGCATTTGTTTATTCTGCGGGTGAAAAAACGCGGGGAAATGGAGCGAGACCAGTTTATTGAAAATATGAAAGGGAAAAATATTGGCTTGAGTGTCCACTTTATCCCTGTGCATATGCATCCCTACTATAGTGAGCATTTTCCCGCAAAGCTGCCGGTAACTGAACGCATCTTTCCTGAAATTGTATCACTGCCTCTTTATAGCCAGCTATCGAAGGAAGATTGTCAATATATCGTTCAATCAATTAAAGATGTTTTATCTTTAAGCCAGGAGGTCGGACAATGAAACACATTGCTATCTTAGGTGGAGCAGGCTTTATAGGAAGTGAATTAGCCGGGTTATTACAGAATAAAGGCTATCATGCGATCATCGCTGATCAAAAAAAACCGGATTTTCAGGCGGAGTTCCGACAAACGAATATTTTAGATCGGCAATCGCTTAAGGAATCATTAAAAGGAGCAGATGCTATTGTTCATTTAGCGGCAATGGTCGGAGTAGACAGCTGCCGCAGCAATGAAGAGGACGTCATCAAGGTAAATTTTGAGGGAACGAAAAACGTAACGGAGGTATGCAAGGAGCTAGGCATCAAAACCCTTCTTTTTTCCTCCAGCTCAGAGGTATTCGGGGACTCACCCGATTATCCGTATACGGAATCGAGTAAGAAGCTCCCTAAATCTGCTTATGGAAAAGCAAAATTGAAGTCAGAGGAATATTTGAGGGAGCAGGCATCAAACTCGTTGAATGTCAGAGTTGTCCGGTACTTTAATGTATACGGCCCGAAGCAGCGGGAGGACTTTGTCATTAACAAGTTCTTCAGTTTGGCTGAATCTGGTGCAGAGCTTCCTCTTTATGGAGACGGCGGCCAAATCAGATGCTTCAGCTACATTAGTGATATCGTTAACGGAACATATCTGGCACTTCTGCATAAAGGCAGTGTTTTTGAAGATTTCAACATAGGAAACAATATGCCCATCAGCATAAAAGGGCTGGCAGAGAAAATCAACGTAATGACAGGCAGGAAGAAAGAGAATTACACCTTTAAAAAGCTGGGTGAGGATGGTGTCCGAGGTAAAGACATTGAAATTTTCAAACGTGCTCCTTCCATCGAGAAGGCAAAGCGAATGCTTGGATATGCTCCTAAAGTTCACCTTGATGAAGGCCTGAGGATGATTAAAGTTGAAAGACAAAAACAAAAACTTCCATTATCCTGAGAATCCCAAACAGATCAAGTTTCCCATTTATGCGAGGCAGCTTTCAGGCAGAAGTCTTTTCCCGGCATTCACTCATTTCATCTCAGCTAAAAAAACCAGGTTGGCAGAAAAACTGGAAAAACGCTATGGAAAGGGTATCGAATTGACTTCGAGCGGAAGTGCGGCGTTGGTGCTTGCACTGAAACTTTCCGGAGCGGAGCCTGGAAAAGAAGTTATTTTTTCTTCTTTCAGCTGTCCGAATGTAATTGATGCTGTGCTTCAATCCGGGGCTTCTCCAGTTTTCGCTAATCTGGATGATGATTTATCCTTGTCTTTTGAAGATGTGAAAAACAAAGTGACCGAGAGGACATGCGCTGTCATTTTGACGCACGTCTACGGTCGGAAGGAAAACATGAATCTTATTGAGTGGGCGAAAGCGAAGCGTATTCGTGTCATCGACGATGCTGCTCAGGCTATGTTTACAAAACAAGCCGGAACATTTGCAGGCGGTTTGGGGGATTTTGGTATCTTGAGCTTTGGAATGTCGAAGCCTCTCGGCAGTATAGGGGGCGGAGCATTAATCGCTCGGAAAGATGTGCTGGACAAAATCAGCAGGCTGCCGATGGAACAGCGAAAGCAAGTAGATGCTGATTATGATGCTTATATGAGACAGCAGCGAATGCAGGCCTTGATGAGTTCTAAGGCTCTATCTTTCTTATTCAGAAAAGCAGGTGTTCGTACTTCTTTAAAAGCGAGCAAACTTGAAGTCCTTCCGAAAAAACCTGCTACTGTCCCTTTATTGCGAATGCATCCGGTGAGACAAGCCATTATCGAATACCAGCTGTCCAAGATGGAGCGGTTGGTGAAAGACTCATCAAGAAATTTGGAGACGGCAAGATACATTTTTGCGGAGGCCGAAGAGTTATACGGGATCAAGATGATCCAGCCTCAGGCGGGAGAGAGCCTGAACTATTTGACAATCGTATTTCCTCATGAAGGCGAAAGGTACGATTGCTCCGTTTATTTAGCGGCAAAAGGCATTCAAACATGCTGGAACTACCTTCCTCTTCACCTGATTCCGCTATATCAGCCTTCACAACTTGAGGATGAAAATTCTCTTTGGAAAAGAGTTCTTTCACTGCCGTTCAAACCGCCTCTTGGTACAGAGCAGGTGAAGTATATTGCTGAAACTGTTTTAACGTATGCAAAGCAAAAGAATAAGAAATGAATGTTGGTGATATATCGTGGAAAAAACAGCATTTTCCGTAACTCCTCAAGCATGGGATCGGGCTGCTGACATATTTCAGGCTGGGTTGTTTCAAAGCTATGATTGGGGGAAGCTCATGGAAGAGCTCCCCAATACCTCGTTTCACCCCGTCAGGCTGACATCGGACGGCGGACAAGTGATATATGTTCCGGTGTTTGAGCAGAATGGCTCGCTCAGCGGTAATATGATAGGATACGGCGGCGTCATTTCAGACCGTCCAATTTCATTCGAATGGCTGCAAAGCGAAATCAAAGCATTATTTGGACAGAAACTATCGCGGCTCCTGCTTCCGCATGACCAAACCCCTTTTATCGAAGAAACGGGAGAACAATGGGAAGAGAAAACAACACATATTTTATCGCTTCCCGTTACATTTGAAGAGCTATGGACAAACTGTTCGGGAAAAGCACGGACTGCAGTCAGATATGCGGAAAAGAAAAATGTATCCGTCCGCTTAATCGGACAGGAGTCGATTCATGAGTTTTACGATTTGTATAAGGCGCATATAGCAGCTATCGGCGCAGCATATATGCTAAGCCAGGATTTTTTTCAGAGGCTGCATGAAAGCCTTGGCAGACAAGTCTTTTGGGTAGGGGCATTTCTTGAGAATGAAATGATCAGCAGCAGTATTTTTCTATATGACCATTCTCATTTCTATTATTGGCAGAATGTAAACAGCCCTGCCGGTAAAGAAACGCAGGCTTCTTATCTGTTAATGCGGAACGCTTTATCATTCGCCATCGACAAGAAGCTTCAATGGGTTGATTTTGGATATTCTCACAGTAAAGAAATTGCCAGACCGAAACGATATTGGGGAGCTGAAGAGAAACGATGTCGACATTTCACAGAAACGGAGTAAAAGTGGTAAGCGGCCATCAGTCCAGTTATCTCCCTTGGTATGGTTTTTTTGAAAAAATTCATAAATCAGATGTATTTGCGATTCACGATACAGCCCAGTTTGAGAAAAAAGGATTTCTCAATCGGAACAGGATAAAAACGTCTCAAGGCCCTACGTGGCTGACTGTTCCTCTGCAGATGAAAAATTATAAGGATATTGAGCTACGTGATATGAAAATTGATCAAGAACAAGACTGGCGAAAGAAACACTGGATGGCGATAAAAATGAATTATGCAAAGGCTCCCTATTTCGAGGAATATCAAATGTTTTTTAAAGATGTCTATCAGCAGGAATGGGAGTACCTTCACGATTTGAATATGTACATCATTGATTTTTTTCTGCGTGAACTTCGTATTTCAACGCCAATTTGCTATGTTTCGGAGCTCGAATGCCGGAATGAAAAAAAGAGTGATTTTGTGCTCGCACTTTGTAAGGAACTAGGGGCTGATCATTATTATTCAGGCAGCCAAGGATCAGACTATTTAATAGAAAGTGATTTTGATAGAAGCGGAATTACAATCGAATACCAGCAAATCAGGACAATACATTATCCGCAGTTATTCGGAGAGCACATTCCTCATCTCTCTATGCTTGATATGCTTATGAATTGCGGGGCGGATATTTCCGAAACGTTAATCAAAGGGGGACAATATAATGAAAGTAATGGTATTTGCGGCGCACCCGGACGATGAAATTATCGGCGTCGGCGGAGCTCTGGCGAAACATGTCCGTCAAGGAGACAGTGTGTCGGCTGTCATTATGGCTGAGGGAAAATCGTCCAGAAAAGAAGATTATGAAAAACCTTGTGATTCGCTCATGCAGCATTCCTATAGTGAAACGGAACAAGCGCTTAGCACGCTCGGCATAAGCGATTTTGTCAGATTAAATCTTCCTGATAACAGGCTTGATTCACTGAATTTGCTGGATGTCGTAAAAGAAGCAGAAAAACAAATTGAACGCTTTCAGCCGGATATTGTATATACACAATACGGCGGTGATATTAATATTGACCATACCGTAGTATTCAGAGCGGTGATGACGGCAACCCGCCCGCTTCCAGGTCATTCCGTAAAACAGGTCCTGGCATACGAAACATTATCCTCGACAGAGTGGAACTATTTGAATAAGGATCAATTCCACGCGAATTTCTTCATTAATATAGAAGAAGAGCTTGAACTGAAGCTGAAGGCTATGGCGTGCTACGATTCGGAGCTGAGGGATTTCCCGCATCCGCGGTCCTTGCAAGCGATTGAAAATAATGCATATGTTTGGGGAGCTAAATCCGGTTTTTCTGCAGCAGAAGCTTTTATGCTTGTGAGAGGGACGTGGTGACGGATGATTGCGCAAATACCGTTTTTCGGGTTAGACCCGAAGCAAATTGATAAAAAGTGGGTCGAAGCAGGATATGGCCTTGAAGCCAATATTTTTGACGGAAAATCGTTTGAAGCAACAGATTATGTTAAAACCTTCAAGCGGACACTTGATTACACAAAACAGCTTGAGCCGTCATTATTGACACTTCATTTTCCCACCGACAATGCGGATTATGTTCATGAAGCGCATATAAAGGACCGTCTGCTTCATTTTGCAGAGCTTGCGGATGTATATGGCGCCAAGGGGATAATTGTTCATGCCAATCAATTTATGTCCGTTGAAGAATTTCAAGGCTATGATTTAGAAGGAAACCGCAGAAAAGTCATTGAATTTTTTGCAGAGTTTGATGAAGAGCTAAAAGGAACAGATATATGGATTGGAGTCGAAAATCTGCCGATTATCGGGAATCTGGGCGAAGACTTTGACCCGATATTCATTTATCCTGAGGATTTTGAGGAACTGATTCAGCTCGGTTTAAAACATATCGGGATTACATGGGATCTGTGTCATTGGGCCATTACCTATCAGACACATTTATCATCATCACTTATGTTCAGGAATGAAAAGCTGAGATACCCTGACTTTTTTCAATTTCTTTCCTTAAAGGACAGCATTAAACATTATCATTTCAGTTCGTTTTGCCAGCTAGCCTTCCCGCATGGAGGTGTCCGCTGTTTTGAAGGGCGTCATCCCGCAGAAGGAACGATAGATGAAACATTGCTCAGACAAGCAGCAGAGATGTTAAAAGAGATACACCGCGGTGATGGCACAGGTATCGTATTTGAAGTGATGGAAGAGGATTATACACAAAGAAAAGAATCATGGAGAACATTAGAATGGTTCGGCGGTGCTTCTGATGAAGATCAAAAACGGCCGTGATTCGGCATATCGAACACCAAATTATGCCAAACTTTGGGCTGCACAAGTATTTTCTTCCGCGGCGGATGGCGTCTGGCTCATCGCGCTTCCGCTTCTTGTACTCGATTTGACCGGAAGTAAAATATTGGTCGGGGTGATTTCTTTTATCGAGCTCGTTCCCCTGACCTTCGGAATGTTTACAGGCCCCTTAATTGATTCTTTTCGAAAAAAAACCATATTGTATATGTGTAATACAGGAAGGGCAGTCATTATGATTCTCTTGGCAGTCCTTAGCGCAAATGGTTTTTTAACTGTATGGATCATCGGTGTATGCGCATTTTGTTTATCGCTACAATCGATGCTCTTTTCCCCGGCGAAAGTCGCGCTTATCCCGATACTTGTCCCTCAGAAACATCTAGATCAAGCGACATCTTTAATGAATACAAGCGAACTTATTGGTCTGATCGTCGGAAAGCTGATCAGCGGCGTTTTACTTGCGGCCATTCCGTTCGGGCTGCTGTTTTTCATTAATGGAACCGCCTTTTTTGTATCCGCTGCATTGATTGCAGTTATCCACATTTCAGAACCTGCCGGCCTAAAAAGCAAAGGGGCAGAAGCCCTTAAGACAGGATACAGAATGCTGAAAGGCAACTCATCTTGGATGACTTCTGTCGGTTATTTTTTTATCGTGAATCTTGTCATTGCCGGGTTTATTTCGGTTATGGGGCCGATTCTTGCAGTGGAACGTTTTCATGAAAACTATTCTGTGTGGTTCGCCGTCATGTATGCAATGTTTCAGGGCGGAATGCTCTTAGGTAATCTTGCTGTATTTTTTAAGTGGAATACTAAGCGGCTTGAACGGCTCTATCCCAGAACTTTAACAGCTGTCGGATTGCTCATAATGTTTTTGTTTTTTCAGCTTAGCGGGCTTGAATGTGTCATTTTTTTGATACTAGGTGTTATTATCTCGTATATTGATGTGCAAACAGTTCTGTTTTTTCAAAAGACTGTTCCGACTGAATACTTCGGAAGAATTTTCGCGCTTATTTTTTCTATTGTAAAGATGGGAGAACCTCTTTCAGCAGCTGTTTATACAGTGCTTCTTGTGTTTATGGACGCTGATTATATTTTTCTGGCTGTCGGTCTGACCCTCGTGCTGACTTTTTTCATACTGTCAGTGAGGCAGGGAATGCAACGGGATGCCGGGAAAAAAGCGAATCAGTTTTTTTAATTTCTATATGAAAGAGCTGCCGATTATCATACGGCAGCTCTTTCATTAAAGATCCAAATAAAGTCTCACCATATCACGGCATTGTATGCCGTTTTCAAAAATGTCCTCATCATAATGTCGGGTAAAGAAATCATGATCGATGGCCTGCAGGCGGAAACCGCATTTTTGATAGAGAGAAAGCTGATGAATGCTGGAATTTCCCGTGCCGATTTCAATCGTGTCCGCACCCAGCTCCTTTGCCTTTTCGATGGCGTCATGGACAAGCTGTTTGCCAAAACCCTTCTTTTGAAGAGACTCTTTTACGGCAATATTTACAATTTCAACTGTTTGCGGCCTTGTTTTTAGCAATACATAAACACCGGCAAGTTCATCACCGGCCCAAGCTGTGTAACATTCTCCTCTTTCAAGATATTCATCTACAATGTCTTTCGACGGATCGGCGAGCAGCAATAGATCGTATAATTCGTCATTTGCTTTTTCTCTTATTTGAATCCTGAGCTTTTGCACGTACATTCCACCTTTTCATATGTTTATAGAGATATTTTCATGATTTCCTCCAATTTCATACCATTCTATTATAAAATATGTAACATAGGAAATCTGTACAAAATAGTGGATAAAAAATAGGAGGAAAGTCACATGTTTTGTAAGGAATGCGGTCAAAAAAATAATGAAGGGGCCAAGTTTTGTAAAGAATGCGGCACCCCGATCGGAGGGAGCAGCAGACAGGCAAATCAAGAAACAGCAAGCACTGCTGAAACGAGGCAGGCTCCGCGAAAACCAATCCCTAAGAAAACTATCATTTTGTGGAGCAGCATTGCCGCAGCGTGCGTCATATTCTTCGCTGCATATAAAACCGGAGCGTACCTTACTTCTAAGGACAGGTTAGTCGACAAATTTGAGCAGGCTGTAAATGATGAGGATAAAGACCAAATCGCTTCGCTGCTAACACCGGCAAATGACAGGCTCAAGCTTACTAAACAAAACGTAAAGCCGTTTCTTACATATTTAAAGGATCATCCTGACAAAAAAGATGAGCTTTTTTCATCGCTGCGTGCTGAAACAGTCCAAAAGGATATTGTTTACGCGGAGAAAGACGGGAAAACTTTGCTAGTATTTGACCATTATGATTTAAAGATAGCACCTGTTTATTTTGAAGTAACCAGCAATTATAAACATACGGATCTCTATGTGAATAAAGAGGAAGCCGGATCTGTAAAGAAAGCAGATCAAGCACAAACCCTCGGACCGTACATTCCCGGCGAATATACAGTCTCAGCCAAACTGAAAAACGATGTAGTCGATCTTGTGAAAAAGGAAGACATTCAGGCGGTTGGTGACAACAGCTTTCGTGTTGATCTCTCATTGGAAGCGGATAATGTAACATTCAGCTTAGCGGACGATATTAAGGATGGAAAGGGAGATTTGCTGATTAACGGCAAATCCATCCATAAGGATCCGTTCAAATCTGTCACATACGGCCCGCTTCTGACAGACGGATCAATGACAGCTGCGGTTGAAGCGGAGTTTCCATGGGGAAAAACAAAAACAGCGGGTGTGCCGATTGATAGCAAAGAAATGGAGTTAACATTAATTCCTGACCAAGACACACAAGAAACAATCATGAATACGATTGTCAAAACGACAAAGCAATATTCCAAAGCGCTTTCTGATGGAAATACAGCTCAGATGACAGAGGCAAGTGCCAGTTGGAAAGCCGAAGTAAAAGATAACGTGGATTCGATGAAAAACACGGATTCTTACTTAAAAGATAAATATCTGGAAACAGACTTTGATTTGGATACATTTGCTCTATCCCAGAAAAATGACGGTACATGGCAGGCGTCAGTAAAAGGAAAAGAACTTCACCAGTCGGCTAATTATAATGACTATACTAAACCTGAAATGTCGGATGAGAGCCCGAGCTATGAATATCTGCTTTCATATGATAAAAAACAGAAAAAGTGGATGTTCGAAGATGCAGAATCAACTTTTGATTCTGCCGGCACAAATATAAAGAAAATAAAAAATGATCATGCAGAGACGTACACGTCAGCCTGGGCAGACTCAAAAGGCAAGAAAGCAAGCGTAAGCCCATCGGCCGGCGATGTCACGGATGAACAAGTGACATCATTTATGGTTAGTTATCTGACAAATCAATCAACCGCAGTGAATTTAAATGAATTTGCGGTCATGGAAGGCAATCTGGAAAAAGGAAGTTCATTATATAATGATCAGCAGAAATTGGTTAAGAAGCTGTACAGCGAGGGGACGACTGAAGTATTTATTGATGTAGAGGTAAAAAGCTTTAATCAAAGCGGCTCGAATATCACAATTAAAACATATGAAGAATTTGATATTACAAAATCAGGCGGCAGTACAAAGCGCAGAACATACAACTGGACCTACACCGGCGTAGTGAAAGACGGAAGAATTTATTTAACATCTATTCAATAAAAACAAACCCCCATCACCAGCAGGCGATGGGGGTGTTTTTTAAAAAAAGATATAACGGAAAATCTCTTTGATATAATGTTCGATGATGAACCGAAACGCAACGCACGTGATCAGATAAATCACAATGGTTGAGTAAATGATATCAGCTTTTCCTTTATACGAATGCTGGTAACTGCTCAGCATCGCAGGGGGAATAGCGAAGAATGCGCCGATTAAACCAATCGCTAACACGGTGAAACAAAGATCTGTATGTAATAAAAACAATAGAAGTGCAAGAATCAAAATAGCTGTAAATGGAATAAGAAACGCACCAAATCTGGAGAATGAATCTTTAAATGAGACTTGGTTTCCCGCGATTTTTAAGGAAAAAAAGATCAATGCATGCAACCCGAAAATAAAAAGGGCAAAGTAAATGGTTGGCTTTAAAAAGATTTCTGTAAAGCTCGCACTGCCGGGACCATCTGAAAAAAGAATATAAAACATCAGCGGAGTTAGTAAACTGAAAAGCACCATTGTAATGATTCCGCTGATCAGCTGTTCGCCGCCTGTTGTTTTGCACTCCTGATAAGGGCGTTTCAGAACAGCCAGAACAAATGAACCGAACTGCTTTGCTGCTTGTTTTGCAGCTTCAGCTCCCGCCTGTGCTCCTTGATTTTCGCCGGCTTGGCGTGGAAGAGGCGATCCGCATTTCTCACAAAACTTTCCGCCATCTGCTTGATGGCCGCATTGAGGACAAAACATATGATGACTCCTTTTACATGTAATATAGGGAAAATAGACTAATAATGTCATTATAAAAGAAAAAAGTAGAAAAGTAACCAATATCCAGGTAAAAAATTTTCTCCAAGATTATGTATCAGAAACAAGACACGAGCTGCCAGATGCGAACCCGTGTCTTGTTTCTAGTTATTCATATATTTTTCAAATACGTCACCGAAATCTTTAATATGGTACTGCGAGCGGACGGAAGTGACCCATGTAAACCCGAATTCGGTCAGCTCTTTGTATTGTGTTTCAATATTGACGTGCTCAGGGCGGGTATGCTGAAGGATGGTGACTGCTCGTTCCAGACTTTGCTCAGCCTGATTGATCAAAATGTCATTTTCATAGATCGTTTCAGAGATACGGAGAAGGGCTTTATACAAATCTTTCAGCTTTTCAATTTGCTCTTTATGCACATCGATGTCAAATTGTTCAGAGCCCAGCTTGAACTTGATTTCAACATCCAAATCGACCTTCCCGGCGGTTTCCAGAAAAACATCAGAGATTTTATATTGGGAATAAGGGTAGCGTTTCAGCGTTCGTTTGGAGGAAGTGGCACGTTCGCCGTCAACATGGATCAGCGCCAGATTCGTGAAGCAATATTCATCGGCTTTTGTTTTAATCAGGAAATAAATTTTTTCGTTGTCTTCATGCATGACATAGTCATCAGCATCTGTTTTGTCATAATCCTGAGGTTCGATAATTTTTCCGATATCTGATAATCCGAGTGCATCTGCTGCAATTTTCTTGAACATATAGATACATCCTTCCTATTTACATAGTCACTTCATTGTAGCATGCGGTGTTTCCGAACGGCTATAAACGTTTGCGAAGAATCAGCCTCTGGGTAAGGCCAATGTCACATGGAGGAAGTATACGATGTTCTCATGTATGATGTTTCCAATATTAATCTCATCATGTAGAAAAGCAGTTCCCTTACTTCAGGGAGCTGCTTTCAGCTGTTTTCGGCACGTATTCAAATACTTCTTCACTCTCAAAAAACTCAATTAAGCGGCTCAGCCAATCATAGTAATGAAGCCATTCTCTTAATTCATTCAGCAGCTGATTGACTTTCTCTTCGGCTTCTCGGGGAAGCTCGTCCCTTTGTAAAAGATCCGTCAGTTCCCGGTTTAATTTTTTGTACAGCACTTTGTTTTTGCTCACGACCTTTGTCCAGTTCGCCGCAAATAAAGATATGAAGGTTTGATAATAATCCTGCTCTACGTCGTAAAGATCTTTTCTTACGCCTTTTTCAAACACCTTTTCGGCAATGTTGGCATCAATCATTTCACGGACGACCTGGCTCATCCGTGTTTTGCTCATGCCTGTTGCTTCTGACAGCTCGCTTAACGTCATCGGTTTTCGATTCATATAAATAATCCCGAGCACACGCCCGACAGTAGAAGGCATTCCAAACGTATGCATGTTTTCGGCAATCTTCTCGATGAGATGCTCTTCAGCATGTTCAATGATGTCGAGAGCAGTTTTTTCCACAGCTGATCATCCCTTCAAATGGCAATTGATGGTGTCAATATATCATATTTCTGCCAGTTGTTGAAAACAGCTGTATGCGGAGGAAGCGAGAGGTATCCGGCGTAATTGTAAGAACACCCTCTCTGCCTGAGTCATAACAATAAATAATCTGTAAATAACATATAATTTCAACACATTGTAAACTTTTTATTTTACAAAGTTCAAATTATAATAAAGATTATACTTTTCAGAAAAATTAACGGAACCTGCGGAGGTGCACGGATTGCTGAAATTAGAACAAGTGTCAAAAGTATATAAAGGCGGCAAAAAAGCTGTGAACAGCATTGATTTAGATATTGCCAAGGGCGAATTTATCTGTTTTATCGGCCCGAGCGGCTGCGGAAAAACGACGACGATGAAGATGATTAATCGATTGATAGAACCGTCGTCAGGAAAGATCTTTATAGACGGAGAAAACATAATGGAACAGGACCCGGTTGAACTGCGGAGAAAAATCGGCTATGTGATTCAGCAGATCGGTTTGTTTCCCCACATGACCATTCAGCAGAACATTTCACTCGTTCCGAAACTGCTGAAATGGCCTGAAGAAAAACGGAAAGAACGGGCGAGAGAGCTGTTAAAGCTTGTTGATATGGGCCCTGAATATTTAGACCGTTATCCCCACGAGCTCAGCGGCGGACAGCAGCAAAGAATCGGCGTGCTGCGCGCACTGGCTGCGGAACCCCCTCTCATTTTAATGGATGAACCGTTCGGAGCGCTTGACCCGATCACGCGGGATTCCCTTCAGGAAGAATTTAAAAAACTGCAGAGAACGTTAAACAAAACCATCGTGTTTGTGACCCACGACATGGACGAAGCCATTAAGCTAGCTGACCGGATTGTGATTTTAAAAGCGGGTGAAATCGTTCAGGTCGGCACACCTGATGAGATTCTCAGAAATCCGGCAAATGAATTTGTAGAAGAATTTATCGGGAAAGAGCGCCTGATCCAGACAAGGCCTGAAATTGAGCGGGTTGAGCAGATGATGAACAGAATGCCTGTCACGGTTACAGCGGACAAAACGCTTTCTCAGGCCATTCAGCTGATGAGAGAAAAACGCGTCGACTCGCTGCTTGTTGTAGATGAGCAAAATGTGCTGAAGGGATACGTAGATGTTGAAATCATTGATCAAAACCGCAAAAAAGCGAGCGTTGTTGGTGATGTGTACCGCTCGGATATGTATACCGTGCAAAAAGGAGCCCTTCTCCGCGATACCGTCCGGAAAATCTTGAAGCAAGGAATTAAGTATGTTCCCGTTGTTGATGAAGAGCACCATTTAGCAGGGATTGTGACAAGAGCAAGCCTTGTGGACATCGTATATGATTCCATATGGGGCGAGGAAAACCAGCTAATGACGATCTGATCAGGGGAGGAGCTCTTACACATGAATCAAATGATGACTTTTTTACAGACGAACGGCGGAGAGCTGCTGTATAAAACAGGTGAACATTTATATATTTCTCTTATTGCTGTTGTATTGGGTATTATCGTTGCGGTGCCGCTCGGCGTTCTGCTGACCAGAATGAAAAAAGGCGCAGGCGCGGTTATAGGTGCCGTCAACATTGTGCAAACCTTGCCGAGTCTGGCGATTCTGGCATTTTTTATCCCGCTTCTCGGTGTTGGAAAAGTGCCGGCGATCGTCGCTTTATTTTTCTATTCGGTGCTTCCGATTCTGCGCAATACGTATACAGGCATTAAAGGTGTAAACAAAAATCTGCTTGAGTCAGGAAAAGGGATTGGAATGACCGGCTGGGAGCAGATCCGGCTCGTCGAGATTCCGCTGGCGATTCCGATTATTATGGCAGGCATCCGCACATCCACGATCTATTTAATCGGCTGGGCGACCCTTGCCTCATTTATTGGCGGCGGCGGTCTTGGTGATTACATTTTTATCGGACTGAACCTGTATCAGCCTGAATACATCATTGGCGGTGCTGTGCCGGTTACAATCTTAGCCATTATCATTGATTATTTGCTAGCCGTGACGGAACGAAAAGTGACACCGAAGGGATTGCAAGGGATGAAGGAAGTTTCTTAAGGAGTTGGCTGTATTGAAAACGAAAAAAATCAGATGGATCGGCGCGCTCGCTTTCGCCTTTGTCATGCTGCTGAGCGGCTGTTCTCTGCCGGGACTTGGCGGCGCCTCACAAGATACGATCAAGGTCGGGGCGCAAAGTATAACAGAATCAGAAATTTTAGCGAATATGATTGCGCAGCTTATTGAACACGATACGGATTTAAATACGGCTTTAGTCAAAAATCTCGGATCAAACTATGTTCAGCACCAGGCGATGCTCGGCGGTGACATTGACATATCCGCCACACGCTATTCTGGCACGGATTTAACGAGCACCCTCGGAATGGAGGCGGAGAAGAATCCGGAAAAAGCGCTGAACTTTGTACAGAAAGAATTTGACAAACGTTTTAAATATAAATGGTTTGATTCTTACGGGTTTGATAACACATACGCCTTTACCGTAACAAAAAAGTTTGCGGAAAAGGAGCATGTAAACACCGTGTCTGATCTGAAGAAAAACGCTTCTGAATATAAGCTGGGGGTCGACAATGCCTGGCTGAAACGGAAGGGCGACGGATATAAAGGTTTTGTCAGCACGTATGGATTTGAGTTCGGAACAACCTATCCGATGCAGATCGGACTTGTTTATGACGCAGTCAAAAACGAGAAAATGGACGCCGTTCTTGCTTATTCCACAGACGGCCGGATTAAGGCGTATGATCTCAAAATCCTAGAAGACGATAAACAGTTTTTCCCGCCGTATGACTGTTCGCCGGTGATTCCGGAAAAGGTGCTTAAGGAACATCCGGAGCTTGAAGGCATTATTGATAAACTGATCGGGAAGATTGACACGGAAACCATGCAGGAGCTCAACTACGAAGTGGACGGCAAACTGAAGGAGCCATCTGTTGTGGCAAAGGAATTTTTAGAGAAACATCATTATTTTGACTAAGAAAAGAGGCAGACCAAATGGAAGTATTACAGCAGCTTGGCACTTACTATTCGCAAAACGGCAGTTATGTGCTGCAAGAGTTTTACCGCCATTTTCTGATGTCGGTGTACGGCGTTTTGTTTGCGGCAATCGTCGGCATTCCGCTTGGCATCCTGATTGCCAGGTACAGAACATTAAGCGGCTGGGTTTTCGCCGTCACAAACGTGATTCAGACGGTGCCGGCGCTCGCCATGCTGGCCGTGCTGATGCTAGTGATGGGGCTTGGCGCGAATACGGTCATTTTATCGTTATTTCTTTATTCACTGCTGCCGATCATCAGAAATACGTACACAGGCATTGTCAGCATTGAACATGCCTATCTTGAATCCGGAAAAGCGATGGGTATGACAAAGTTTCAAGTGCTGCGGATGGTCGAGCTTCCGTTGGCGCTTTCTGTTATTATGGCCGGCCTCCGCACCGCGCTCGTCATTGCTATCGGCATTACTGCCATCGGGACATTTGTCGGCGCCGGAGGCCTTGGAGACATCATCGTCAGGGGATCAAACGCAACAAACGGGACCGCGATTATATTAGCTGGCGCGATCCCGACAGCCCTTATGGCGGTGATAGCTGATTTGGTCATGGGCTGGCTTGAACGCGCGTTAAGCCCGATTAAAAATAAAAAAAGAAACTATATTAAAGCTGAAAGAAAAACCACCTCTATTTAAATAAAACAGGGGTGGTTTTTTTAGTAAACAACCTGTGTTAGTCCCTTTAACCGATACTTTCCAGCGTTGAAGTTAGACAAGTATTTTAAAAAAATCTTCAAATATCAGATGGTTATTGCCAATTTTAAGGTTGTTTTGAGAAAAGTTTCAAGTTATAATAATAATACATTTATGCAAACATCTAAATGTCTAAATGTTTTTCGAAAAGGAGAAAACGCTATGAATAATGTTTTCAAAGCTATATCAGATCCAACTAGGAGGAGAATTTTGGATTTGTTAAAAGGAGGGGATATGACTGCGGGAGATATTGCAGAACATTTTAATATCAGTAAACCGAGTATTTCTCACCATTTGAATATTTTAAAACAGGCGGAAGTCATAGCTGACCACCGTAAAGGGCAATTTATTTATTATTCTTTAAATACCACAGTACTTCAAGACTCAATAAATTGGATGCTTAACTTTATAAATAAAGGGGATAACGATTTATGAAGAAAAATATAATTTCCATAATTATTGTTTGTTTGAGTTTCTTGACTTCAATTATATTTTATCAGTACCTTCCGGAAGAAATACCGATACAATGGTCAGGAAATAAGCCGGCTGCCTTTATATCTAAACCTCTAACACTTTTTATTATACCTATTGTTATGCTTATTTATTATCTTACTTTTTATATGTTAACCATTAAGTCAACGCAAAAAAATAAAGCATTGCTTTTTCTAGCTTCTAATAATATGTTAATCCTTTTATATATTTTACAGCTCTCAACCCTTTTAGTAAGTTTAGGATACGAACTGGATATTGATTTAATAATTGGTCTTGCTGTTGGTATCTTTTTAATTATTGGTGGAAATTCCATGCAGTTAGCAGAGCAAAACCATCTTATCGGATTGAGGACACCTTGGACATTAAAAGATGAGACTGTTTGGAAATTGGGTAATCGCTTTGCCTCTAAAGTACTTGTAGCGTGTGGTTTTATCATAGCCATTCTTTCATTTTTTACAGGGGAATATATTATTATGATTATGATTGTGTTAGTGTTGCTAGCATTAGTTATTTCAACGACTGCTTCCTATCTTTATTACAAAAAGTTAAACGGTTAACGTTAAAAAAGTGTCTTGCGGAGTAACCCGCAAGACACTTTTTTTATAATGATTATTGATGAATCAATTTTAGGGTTTTTGCAGCAGCAGCTTCTAGATCAGAATTATTATTAGAAGCTGAAGAGGAATATTTGGCAACGTATTTCCAAACTGCAGTTGTTACGGCGGCAGCGGTTTGCAATGCTACCGCGTTAACGCCTACAACATATAAATATCCAGCTGCTACACAGACGGCATAAAGCCCGCAAGATGGAGTTGCTTTATTGGTAGAGTATTTTACGTTTTGATTTTTCTTGGCATATTTTTGGATAAGTTGATCTGCTTTATTCATATTATCAATGAGTTTTTTAGGGTCTTTACTGTCAATCGATTGTTTCAATTCATCCAGATATTGTGGTTGATCTTTTTTTATAAATTTGACTACATCATTCACTAATTTTTTACCTTCTGTACTATTCGCCTCTTTTACGAGTTTAGGGTCCAAATCGCTAGAAATTAATTTACCAACCTCTCCTTGGCCAAATAAAAGTCCTCTAAAGTAATCTTCTCCAGAAAATGTATTGTTTTCTTTAGCAGATGTACTTGACTCCTTAGAGAATCCTACTAATGAAAAAACCAATATCGTCACCATGGAAACAATCAATAGCCTAAGTAATTTACTTTTCAAATTATTATACCTCCATTAAGTTATTTCTCCATTATCTAAATATTAGTTATGAAACAATTTTGTAAGGAACTTGACTGATTCACCTCCTAATCTTTTGAAATTCCTTTTTCCTTTTACGGATATATATTTAAATAAAGGAGAACACCAATTCAAATTGATATTTTGTTGTATAGGATGTAGATATATAATTAATGCAGATATCATGATTAAGCCGAAACTTACAATACCGATGCTGATTATTATCCCTATGTGAAATATTATTCCTAATATTAATGCAATTTTTTTTATTCTGATATTAGAAACTATACTTGCTGCTAAGAACAGCTCAAAAATAGTTACTAACCAAGTGATGACAACAATATAGTTGCTTTCAAGCAGTGGATTCAATAAATTAAGTTGATAATCAGGCAATCCAAAAACAGGATCAGAAAAGAAATAATAAATTGCTGTCCCTTCAGCCCACTCTTTATTTTTCAAGCGCTCTAAAGCTGCATTTAAATAGATTACAAAAACTTGAATTTTAATTATTGTCACTAAATAAAATAATACTATCTTCTTTGTGAAAGATTCATAATTGATATCTATTATTTTCCAATGATTTTGCCTTGAATCTAATAATGTAACAGGAAATAAAAGAAATGAAAGAACAGTTGCAATTTGTTCACCGCCATCAATAGTTAAAGCTGAAGTTTGAATGCTATAGCAAATATACCAGTGGAAAAAACCGGTAAATCTAGGCCTCCATCCTATAACCACTAAAGCTAATATAAAAATCATTAAGTATCTTATAACCTCAAAACTGATGCTATATTTGTTAGCAAAACAAAAGGCAGTGGGAATATAGACATTTTCACACGTGACATTATTTGCACTATAACTAAATAAAATATCAGCACTATTAAATACTAAAACTAGTAATGTTGAGAAACCAAGTAAACTTCTAGAAAGTGCATATGTATTTTTCCATGGATTATAGGTGTCAATATAACCTTCGAAACTATTTAATATTTTCATATTATTTTTACTTTTAGCACCTTTCTTTCAAAAGAGGTAGTTTGTTTAAAATCTATCCAATACCATGAGAGTGGCTTTTGTCGGTATATAAGGTACTCTCCTTTGCTAAGATGTGTATAGTCCTTGCTTTTTTTTACTTCAATAGGCTTCATTTGTCTCTCTAAATTTGTGCAGGAAGTGTTGTTTTCACATGTTTTCCAATTCTTTGGTTCGATATTCTCAACAATTTTGCCTAATTCTATTGCCTGAACTCTTCCTTCTCTTTTTATCCCGAAAAAATTATTAGGAAGTGCATTAGGTAACTTTAAATTTTCTTTTGTGTGAAACGAAATGTTTTCTTCAGTAGGGCTTTTACTATAAAAGCCAAAGCCTTGGGGAGACAATTGTTGCAAAAAATTTTTTTTAAACAGTGGATTCTGAGGTGAGATATTACTAAAGTAATAGGAAGAAAATGAAAGGAAACATATAGTCGTTATAGTTATAATTGCTCTTTTTTTGATTTGGGTTACCTCCTTTAAGCCAATCTAATCATTTCAAAAAGATTATATAATAACTAGTAAGAATAATCAACAGAAAATGGATAATAAACAAAATATTGTAAATTATATTTGGTTTTGTTTTGTGGGAAAAATTTGATATTTAAAATTTGTATTGTACGTAAAGTTCCCAATATCAATTTTGGGAACTTCTTTACGGTTTCGGCACATATTTAAAAATCTCTTCACTCTCAAAAAACTCAATCAGACGGCCGAGCCAATTGTAATAGTCGAGCCATTCCTTTAATTCCTTCAACAGCTCATTCACCTTTTCTTCCGCTTCAGGAGAAAGCTCTTCATCCAAGATACTGAGCAGCTCCCGGTTGAGTTTTTTATGCATCATTTTATTTTTGCTGACGACTTTGCTCCAAGTGGCTGTAAACAGAGTGATAAAGGTTTGGTAGTAATCCTCTTCAACATCGTATAAGTCTTTTCGCACGCCCTTTTCGAACACCTTCTCGGCGATGTTGGCATCGAGCATGTCCCGCACGACCTGGCTCATTCGCGTTTTGCTCATGCCGGTCGCTTCTGATAATTCCGTCAGCGTCATCGGCTTGCGATTCATATAAATAATGCCCAGCACACGTCCAACGGTAGAGGGCATTCCAAATGCATGCATGTTTTCCGCGATTCTTTCTATGAGGTGGTCTTCAGTCTGTTCAATTATCGTTAACGGATTTTTCTCCAACAGTTTCAATCCTTTCAGCTAACAATTCCGATGTCAATATACCACATTTTTGATGCGGCGGAAATGCTGTAATCATAGAATTTGGCAGGAAATTGGAGCAATAAGGAGATCATTACCGGTCAATACGGGTAAATCAGGGTTTACACATACTTTATAAATAATATGAACAAATTGTAAACTTTTTATTTTATAAACTTTATTCTATAATGGGAAGCATTCAATTGTCTGAAAAATTAAATACAAACTGAACGAATTGAATGAATTTAATTTTGGAGGTGCGATGTTTGCTGACATTAAAAAATGTCTCGAAAACATATAAGGGCGGCAAAAAAGCTGTGAACAGCGTGAATCTGGAAATTGAAAAAGGTGAATTTATTTGTTTTATCGGTCCAAGCGGCTGCGGAAAAACGACAACGATGAAAATGATTAACCGATTAATTGAGCCGTCAGCCGGTCAGATTTTTATTGACGGCGAGAACATGATGGAACAGGACCCGGTAGAACTCAGGCGTAAGATCGGCTATGTCATTCAGCAGATCGGACTGTTCCCCCATATGACCATTCAGCAGAACATTTCACTTGTGCCTAAGCTACTGAAATGGCCGGAGCAGCAGCGGAAAGAACGTGCGCGTGAGCTTTTAAAATTGGTTGATATGGGACCTGAATATTTAGACCGTTATCCTCATGAATTAAGCGGGGGACAGCAGCAGCGAATAGGTGTATTACGGGCACTTGCCGCGGAACCGCCGCTTATCTTAATGGATGAACCGTTTGGGGCGCTTGACCCGATTACGAGGGATTCCCTTCAGGAAGAATTTAAAAAACTGCAAAAAACCTTACATAAAACCATCGTATTTGTTACCCATGATATGGATGAAGCGATTAAGCTAGCAGACCGGATCGTCATTTTAAAAGGCGGAGAGATTGTGCAGATCGGAACGCCTGATGATATTCTGAGAAATCCGGCAAACGAATTTGTTGAGGAGTTTATCGGCAAGGAGCGCCTGATTCAGTCATCAAGTCCTGATGTTGAGCGGGTTGATCAAATTATGAGTACACACCCGGTGACTATTACGGCGGATAAAACGCTCTCTGAAGCGATCCAGCTGATGAGGCAGGAGCGTGTCGACTCGCTCCTGGTTGTAGATGACAGCCATGTTCTTCTAGGCTATGTAGATGTGGAAATCATTGATCAATGCCGGAAGAAAGCCGAGCTCGTAGGCGAGGTCCTGCATCAAGACATCTACACCGTCTTGGGCGCAACACTGCTGCGGGATACAGTACACAAAATTTTAAAACGGGGTGTAAAGTACGTGCCGGTTGTAGATGAAGACAGCCGTTTAATAGGAATTGTGACGAGAGCGAGCCTGGTTGACATTGTGTATGAGTCCATCTGGGGAGAAGAAAAACAGCTCGCAGTATTGTCATAGGGAGGTTGTCAGACATGAATCATATCATTGAATTTTTGCAAACCAACGGAGGCGAACTGCTTTACAAAACATATGAGCATATCACCATTTCTCTCATCGCCGTCATTTTAGGCGTGGCTGCCGCTGTGCCTCTTGGGATTGTGCTTACCAGAATGAAAAAAGGAGCCGGCACCATTATCGGCATTGTGAATATCATTCAGACGCTGCCCAGTCTGGCAATCCTCGCTTTCTTTATCCCGCTCTTGGGAGTCGGAAAAGTTCCGGCTATTGTGGCCTTGTTTTTCTATTCCGTTTTGCCGATCCTGCGCAACACGTATACCGGGATTCGCGGCGTTAACAAAAATCTGCTTGAATCAGGAAAAGGCATCGGGATGACGGCAGCTGAACAAATCCGCCTCGTGGAACTGCCGCTTGCCGCGCCCGTCATCATGGCGGGGATCAGAACATCCACGATTTATTTAATCGGCTGGGCGACGCTTGCATCCTTTATCGGAGGCGGCGGATTGGGTGATTATATTTTCATCGGCCTGAATTTATATCAGCCGGAATATATCATCGGAGGAGCGGTTCCCGTCACGATATTGGCGATTGTCATTGATTATGTGCTTGCGTTGACGGAACGAAAAATCACGCCTGCCGGACTGCAGGGAATGAAGGAAGTTTCATAAGGAGGCTGCTCATGAAAAGAAAACATCTTAAATGGCTGAGCGGTTTTACGCTCGCAGTAATGCTGATGCTAAGCGGCTGTTCGCTTCCCGGGCTCAGTGCCGCTTCAGACCAGACCATTAAAATCGGCGCGCAAAGCATGAGTGAATCAGAAATCATCGCAAGCATGCTTGGCCAGCTGATCGAACACCATACGGATCTAAAAACAACAACCATTAAAAATCTCGGCTCCAACGCGGTGCAGCAGCAGGCCTTAATAAACGGAGAAATCGATATTGCGGCCACAAGATATACAGGTGACGCGCTGACAGGCACGCTGAGGATGAAACCTGAAAAAGATCCGGACAAAGCGCTGGCGCTGACACAGCAGGAGTTTAAAAAAAGATACGATTTAAAATGGTATGACTCCTACGGGTTTGATAATACGTATGCCTTTACCGTCAGCAAGAAGCTTGCAGACCAATATCATTTAGAAAATGTATCAGACGTCAAAAAATGGGCGCCGCAATTAAAGCTGGGCGTCGATAATTATTGGATGAAGCTTAAAGGGAACGGCTATCAGGATTTTACGAAAACCTACGGCATGACATTCGGCGGCACGTATCCGATGCAGATCGGGCTTGTGTATGACGCGGTGAAAAGCGGAAAAATGGACATTGTCCTCGCTTACTCCACGGACGGGAGGATCAAGTCCTATGATCTCAAAATGCTAAAGGATGATAAACAATTTTTCCCTCCGTACGACTGCTCTCCTGTTGTTCCGGAACAGGTGCTTAAAGAACATCCTGAACTGGAAGGCATCATTCAGAAAATGATCGGAAAAATCGATACAGCCACGATGCAGGAGCTTAACTATGAAGTCGACGGTAACCTAAAAGAACCGTCTGTCGTTGCCAAGGAATATTTGCAAAAGCATCACTACTTCGAATCGTGAAAGGAGGATTGACCAATGAATGTACTTGAACAGTTAATGACGTATTATGCACAGAACGGCAGCTATGTAATGGAAGAGTTCGGCCGCCATTTTCTCATGTCGGCTTACGGCGTCTTGTTTGCTGCTGTCGTCGGGGTTCCGGTCGGAATCCTCATTGCGCATTTCAGCCGCTTGTCAGGATGGGTATTCGCCGTAACAAATGTCATTCAGACGATTCCGGCGCTCGCCATGCTGGCAGTCCTGATGCTTGTCATGGGGCTCGGCGCAAACACAGTGATTTTATCATTATTTCTGTATTCCCTGCTACCGATTATCCGAAACACGTACACAGGCATTGTCAGCATTGAACACGCATACTTAGAATCAGGAAAAGCGATGGGGATGACGAAATTCCAAGTTCTTCGGATGGTTGAGCTCCCGCTCGCGCTTTCTGTCATTATGGCAGGCCTTCGAACGGCTCTCGTCATCGCTATCGGCATTACAGCAATCGGCACATTTGTCGGCGCCGGCGGCCTTGGGGATATGATCGTCCGCGGGTCAAACGCCACAAACGGAACGGCGATTATTCTAGCCGGCGCGATTCCGACTGCGGTGATGGCGGTTGCGGCTGATTTGCTCATGGCTTGGGTGGAGCGGGCGTTACATCCGGTCAAGAAAAAAAGAACCAGGGTGAGACGTATTCAAACAGCTGCATAAGAACAAAAAAAGAGGCTTGGATGATTCCAGCCTCTTTTTTCTTATTTAGATTGTAAACTGATCCATTTTCTCATTAAGTTCTTTCGCCAAACGCTCAAGCTCCTCAGCATTTTGAAGCACTTGATCCATTGAATGGGCGGATTGCTCGGTAATGGAAAATGTTTCTTCAATGCCGGCGGCGGATTCTTCAGAAACGGAGGCGATATTTTCAATCGATTGGTTAATTGTGATCGATTGGTTTGTTAACTGCTTTAATCCGTCCGTTACTTCCTTAATACTGTCCGCTACATAGGTGACCGATTGCTTAATGTTCTGCATGGCCTGTCCGGTGTCAGTCAGGTTTTCAGTACCTTTTTCTACTTCGGTAAAGCTGCTTTCCAGGTACTGGATGACAGTGTTGATTTCCTGCTGTGTGCCGCCAACTATTTTAGTGATATCCTGAACGGAGTCAGATACGCCATCTGCGAGCTTTCGGACCTCCTCAGCCACAACGGCGAAGCCTTTGCCGCTTTCTCCTGCGCGGGCTGCCTCAATTGCGGCATTAAGTGACAATAAGTTCGTTTGCTCGGCAATGCCGTTGATGACCTGAACAAGCTTGTTGATGTCCTGAGAATGCTGTTCCAGCGATCTCACTTTATGAACGGCCTCCTGAACGATATGATGGATTGTTTTCATTTGCTGCACTGACGTATCCATATTTTCGTTTCCGTTTACGGCGAGTTCGAGAACGTTTTGAGACGTATCGCTGATCGTCATGCCGTGATTGTAGGCTTTATCAATGCTTTCTGTAAATTCATTCATTGATTCGGCGATTGTCACAGCGTCTTGCGCCTGCTGCTCGGAGCCTTCAGCCATTTCGTTCATCGTTTCGGTAATATGCCTGCTGCCGGTTCTTGTTTCATTCGTTGCAGTGGTCAGCACCTGTGATGAAGAAAGCACGCGGGTGGAGATTTCTTTTGAATATCCGACGATATCTCTTAAATTCCCTACCATTTTCTGAAGCGCTTCGTTCAGATCGCCGAGCTCGTCTTTTGAGGCCAGCGGCTCTATGTCATTTGACAGATTGCCTTCGGCGATCTCATTCGCAGATGACTTCATTCGAATAATCGGTTTTACAATGCTGCGATTGATATAAAGCCAAATACATATGCTGATGGCGATGGAAGCTGCCAGAAGCAAAGCCGTGTAACTGAGACCTTTATGATAAACATCCTTGGTTTCTTTCACCGCCGTGTTGCTGCCTTCTTTATTAAAGTCAACAAGTTCAGTGATTGATTTTTTCATATCCTCAAAGCTTGCTTCAGTCTGTACCAATAACCCCCTTGCTTTATCTATATCATTCGTGCGTCCGCTCTCTAAAATCTGGTTATGAATATTCGTATATGAGTTGACTTCAGTCTTGAGCTGTTCGAAAATGCTGCGTTCTTTGTCATTAGAGATTGTCTTTTCATAGTTATCAAGCTTTTCATTGATATCCTTAAGGATCTGGTTCATATCTTGGTCCAGCGTATCCATTTTATCTTTGTCTGTATAAATCAGGAAATCCTTTTCCTTAGAGGAAAGGTGCTCTGTCAAATAATTAATAGATGTAATTTCTTTAATGCCGTCTATCCATTTCGTGTTGATTTCATCTGTCTTTTTGATGATGTGCTGCATATTGAAAGCGCCTATTCCGCCTATAAGCAGATTGATGAGGATCAGTGTCAAAAATACCAGGCTGAATTTGCGGGAAATCGTCAGTCGCATTTACGTGTTCTCCTTTTAAAAAAGTGATGTGATGTACTATATATCGGCTGAGAAATTGTTTTTTCACCTGGAAATAAAAAATAAAAAACGGCTCTTCTCTCCGTGGAGATAGAACCGTTTTAGCAATTACATATGAAAGGAAGGGTCAATCCATTCAGTCGCCCATTTGGAGATTTCACCCAGAATGGGCGCTAACGCCATTCCTTTGTCGGTTAATGAATATTCGATGCGAACCGGAGTTTCGGGGATGACGTCCCGCTTAACAACTCCTTCAAGCTCAAGTTCTTTCAGCCTTTCTGACAGAACTCTGCCGCTTAGATTTGGAAGTGCTGCTTCTATTTCGCTAAATCGCTGCTGACCGTTCAACAGTTGAAAAACGATTAAAGCAACCCAGCGTTTGCTCAAGATGTCGACTGCTTTTTCAAATCTAGGACACATTTCTGATTGGTTCATACTTTTCACCTCGTCTGTCATTATTATAACGCAAATAACGAGGGAACGTATGCATGCGTGATTGATAAAATGCGGAAAGAGATGCAGAAGATTACGTGGAAGAGGAGCGTTTTTTCGCTTCGGAAGCTAAAAAATCGAAGTATTTGCTGAGATTTTCAATATCCTGCTTGGAGAGATGCCGCCATTTTTCGCTGTTAAAAAGAGACAGGTTCTCCGTTCCTCGAGTGACAGCCGTCTGATAAATCGCATAAATAGACTGATAGCTTTCCGAAGCCTCTCGAATTTCTTCAGGAAAAGCGGTAATGTGCCCTGCGGCTGCCATCAGGTTTTCGTGCGGTATTTTCAGCACCGCTGCGAGCTTTTTTATGGTCGCGGGCTTTGGTGTGCCGCGCTTGCCGTTTTCTATTTTTGAAATGGTCGCTGAGCTGATGCCCGAGTACACCGCAAGCTGGTTTACTGTCAGTTTGCGGGCGCGGCGCAGCGCCCTTAATTCCTGTCCGAATGTTGACATGATGATCGCCTCGCATTTCTGGAAAGAGTTATTGATCAGCAGATCGTTTTTTGGCTTCGTCTGAAATAAAAGAGAAATAATGATCCAGCATGAGCAAATCCTCTTTGTTGAGATACTGCCATTTTTCACTCTCAAGAAGGGCAAGATTTTTCAGGTCATAAGCCTCCGCCTTTTCAAGCAGCTGGCACTTCGTTTCATAAGGCGCTCTGGCTTCATGAATCTCTTCGATATATCCCGCTTTATACATAAGCCCTTCATAAGGAATTTTTAAGGCCTCCGCCAGTTTTTTGATGGTGGCAGGTTTAGGAACGCCGCGTTTGCCGTTTTCAATTCTGGAGATGCCGGCCGCGCTTACACCGGAATAAGTCGCCAGCTGGTTGACTGTCAGCTTTCTCTCCTCACGCAATGCCCGTAATTGTTCGCCGAAGCTTTCCATATGTCTCACCCCGTCCCTCACTGTTACTCATATTTTAGTATGTTTATTGACTAAAGGGAATAGGTGGGCTGGAAATGCATTGACAAAAGTTAACATACGCCGTAATGTAAATGTATAGAAAAAGTTTTTTCATGAACGGAAGGTGAGGAAAGTGCCAGTAGAAAAGATACAGATTAGACGTGATTATGTATTGCAGTATATGGTCAATAACGATTATTCCCTCAATCAGCTTGCGCTGGAAATCGGAGTCTCACCCGCCACACTGAGCCGTGTGCTGAATGGAGAAAGACGGCCGGGGCAGCTTGTGATCGGAAAAATGCTTCACTATTTTGACTTGAAGTTTGAGGATCTTTTTTACTATGATTTTGTTGACAAAAGTCAATAACTTAAGAACGCCTGGGGAACCAAGCGTTTTCTAAGCCTTATCATCAATGTGTCAAAACAAAACCCGTCACAAGTTCATTGCATGTTTTCCATTGTTTTGTCGGCAGCTGATGGCCCTGGTATTCCAGCCTGAAAAATTCAGCGTGGCTGCATGCTTTCCGGTAATAGCCTGCATGTGTAAAGGTCCAGTCGCGCAGGCCGCCATACATAAACAGCATCGGCATGTTAAAACGGGGCAATTGTTCAAGGCAGCTGTAGCGGAGAGAATCCCGATAATATTGATACCAATGGCCGAGGTCAGCTTTTTTCATATGACTCGTTAATAGATTTCGGAGCTGTCTGTTTTTCGTATGGCTGCTGGCGATAATTTTCATCAGCATGCCGGGACTTTTTTCAAGAAGATACATTCCCATTTTGTGAAGCTGCTGACCGGCCATGGTATGAACAGCGGGGTACGCGCCGGCCAACACCAAATGAGATACTTTGTCCGGCCGGGTGAAGCCGATGTGCTGTGCAATTAAGCTGCCGGCGGAATACCCGAATACTGCAGCCTGATCAATGTGCAAACGATCCATAAATTGCACGATCTCGTTTGCGTAATAGGAAATCGAGATTTGCTGGTCTGCATGATCGCTGTCGCCATGTCCGCTTAAATCGGGAAATATCACCCTGAAATGATCCGCCAGAAGGCGCTGATAATAAAAAACCTTGCGGCCCATGCCCGGCGGGTGAATAAAAATGATAGGGATTCCCTGTCCATATTCCTCATAATATAGATGTTTCTTATTGGCTGTGCTGATGATCGGCATTGTTGTTCTCCCTTTTCGCTCAATTCATACGAATAGGCTAACCAAAACAAAATGTCTTATCCGGTCTTTTGGCGTCTGATACGGCGTGACATGGCAAACCTTTTCATGTAAAATAGAAGTAATGTAGGCCAGTGAGTCTGGAGGTGTAAGGGATGCACGCGGTTTTGATTACCTTATTGGTTATCGTCAGTATTGCACTTATTATTGTCGTTTTGCTTCAATCCAGTAAAAGCGCCGGATTATCTGGTGCGATTTCAGGCGGAGCGGAGCAGCTCTTCGGGAAACAAAAAGCAAGAGGTCTTGATTTGATTCTGCACCGCATTACGGTTGTGCTGGCAGTCTTGTTTTTCGTGTTGACGATTGCGCTTGCTTATATCCTATAGGGCAATGTTTGTATAAGGTCTGATGTAAAGTCAGGCCTTTTTCACGTTTCTGGCTGTTATTCAGAGCGTTTTTTTCTGATCAAACTGTGGAAAACTAAAATGATCGTGCAGAAAGAAAGGGAGAAATGAGCATGAAAGTTGTGACACCAAAACCATTTACATTTAAAGGCGGAGACAAAGCGGTGCTTTTGCTGCACGGCTTTACAGGGAATACAGCGGATGTGAGAATGCTGGGACGTTATTTGAATGAACGGGGCTATACGTGCCACGCGCCTCAATATGAAGGACACGGCGTTCCGCCTGAAGAATTGGTACATACGGGGCCTGAAGACTGGTGGAAAAACGTCATGGATGGCTATGAATATTTAAAATCTGAAGGCTATGAGGACATTGCTGCCTGCGGACTGTCGCTTGGCGGGGTTTTTTCGCTGAAATTGGGTTACACTGTACCCATAAAGGGAATTGTTCCAATGTGCGCGCCAATGCATATTAAAAGCGAAGAGGTCATGTATCAGGGCGTCCTTTCCTACGCGCGCAATTACAAAAAATTCGAGGGGAAAAGCCCGGAGCAAATAGAAGAGGAAATGAAGGAATTTGAAAAAACGCCGATGAATACCCTTAAGGCGCTGCAAGACTTGATTGCCGATGTGCGAAAGAATGTCGATATGATCTATTCTCCGACATTTGTTGTGCAAGCCCGTCATGATCACATGATTAATACCGAAAGTGCCAATATTATTTACAATGAAGTGGAAACTGACGATAAACAGCTGAAATGGTATGAGGAATCAGGCCATGTTATCACGCTGGACAAGGAACGGGACATCGTACATCAAGATGTGTATGAATTTTTAGAGAAGCTGGATTGGTAACCAACAGGAGGTCGGATTATGGAAAAAGAAGCATTTATGGATAAGCTTCTCTCGTTTATGAAGGAAGAGGCGTACAAGCCTCTGACTGTTCAGGAACTTGAGGAGATGTTACAGATTACGGATGCCGAGGAATTTAAAGAGCTCGTCAAAGCGCTGGTTGCGCTGGAGGAAAAAGGGCTTATCGTGCGGACGAGAAGCGACCGCTACGGCATTCCGGAAAAAATGAATTTAATTAAAGGAAAGCTTTCTGCGCATCCGAAGGGATTTGCCTTTTTGCTGCCTGAGGATACGTCGTTAAGCGATGTGTTTATTCCCCCTAATGAGCTGAATACAGCTATGAACGGCGATATCGTAATGGTACGCCTGAATTCGCAGTCAAGCGGCTCCAGACAAGAGGGCACCGTCATTCGTATTTTAGAAAGAGCGATTCAGCGGGTAGTCGGAACCTATACAGAAACAAAAAACTTTGGTTTTGTCATTCCGGATGACAAAAAAATCACAAGCGATATCTTCATTCCTAATAGCGGGAAAAATGGCGCGGCTGAAGGGCATAAGGTGGTTGTTAAGCTGACCAGCTATCCTGAAGGCCGAATGAATGCAGAGGGTGAGATTGAATCCATTCTCGGCCATAAAAATGATCCGGGCATTGATATTTTATCAGTCATCCATAAGCACGGACTGCCGGGTGAATTCCCTGCCGATGCAATGGAACAGGCGACAAGCACGCCTGATACGATTGATGAAAAAGACCTGATAGACCGCCGTGATCTCCGTGACCAGGTCATTGTCACCATTGACGGAGCGGACGCGAAGGACTTGGATGACGCGGTTACAGTGACAAAGCTGGATGATGGCAGCTATAAGCTTGGCGTTCACATTGCCGACGTCAGCCATTACGTGACTGAAAACTCGCCGATTGACAAAGAAGCGATGGAAAGAGGAACGAGTGTGTATTTGGTTGACCGTGTGATTCCGATGATTCCGCACAGACTGTCAAACGGTATTTGTTCATTAAATCCGAAGGTTGACCGCCTGACACTTTCTTGTGAAATGACCATCAACAGTCGGGGAGAAGTCACAGAGCACGAAATCTTCCAAAGCGTCATCAAAACAACGGAAAGAATGACATATTCCGATGTGAATCAGATTCTTGTTGATGATGATGAAGAATTAAAGCAAAAATACGAACCGCTCGTGCCAATGTTCAAAGACATGGAGCGACTGGCAGAAATTCTTCGCGAAAAGCGGATGAACCGCGGCGCCGTTGATTTTGACTTTAAAGAAGCAAAGGTGCTTGTTGATGAAGAAGGCGCGGTCAAAGACGTTGTGATCAGAGAACGCTCTGTCGCCGAAAAACTGATTGAAGAATTTATGCTTGTTGCGAACGAAACCGTTGCAGAGCATTTCCATTGGATGAACGTTCCGTTTATTTACCGGATACACGAAGAGCCCAATGCTGAAAAACTGCAAAAGTTTTTAGAGTTTGTGACAACATTTGGCTATGTTGTAAAAGGAACGGCCGGAAATATTCATCCGCGCGCGCTGCAAAGCATTCTTGACGCAGTTCGTGACAGACCAGAGGAAACAGTGATTTCTACTGTCATGCTCCGTTCCATGAAGCAGGCGAAATACGACCCGCAAAGCTTGGGGCACTTCGGCCTGTCAACTGAATTCTATACCCATTTCACATCGCCGATCCGCCGTTACCCGGACTTAATCGTTCACCGTTTGATCAGAACGTACTTAATCAACGGCAAAGTCGATGAAGCGACACAGGAGAAGTGGGCTGAACGGCTTCCGGATATCGCTGAACATACTTCATCAATGGAACGCCGTGCAGTTGACGCAGAGCGTGAAACAGATGATCTGAAAAAAGCGGAATATATGCTTGATAAAATCGGTGAAGAATTTGACGGCATGATCAGCTCTGTGACAAACTTCGGGATGTTTGTCGAGCTGCCGAATACAATTGAAGGACTCGTCCACGTCAGCTTTATGACGGATGACTACTATCGCTTTGACGAGCAGCACTTTGCGATGATCGGGGAGCGAACGGGAAATGTGTTCCGCATCGGGGATGAAATTACAGTCAAAGTCGTTGACGTCAATAAAGACGAGCGCAATATTGACTTCGAAATCGTCGGTATGAAAGGCACCCCGCGCCGTCCGAGAGAAATGGACAGCCGCAGCCGAAAACGCGGAAAACCTGCCAGAAAACGCGTGTTAAGCACAAATACGCCTGTATCTCCTGCTCCTTCCGAGGAAAAAGGAGAGTGGTTCACAAAGCCGAAGAAGAAAAAGAAAAAACGCGGCTTTCAAAACGCACCGAAGCAGAAACGGAAAAAGAAGAAATAGCAGCTCAACCAGCAAATAGGGCCGCAGCGCTCTATTTGCTTTCTTTCGGAAACAGCTTTTCATTGTAGCCATGCGTGACATTTGGTAAAATAGAGCGTATCGCAAAGGTGGACAGTTTTTCCTTAGTGAGAGGAGGTTCTGGCATGCCGAAAGGGTCAGGAAAAGTATTATCACAAAATAAAAAAGCCAATCACGATTATTTTATAGAAGAAACATATGAAACAGGCATTGTATTGCAAGGAACAGAAATCAAAGCGATTCGCGCCGGCCGCGTGAACCTTAAGGATTCCTTCGCCAAAATCGAACGGGGAGAAGTATTTCTCCACAATATGCATGTCAGCCCGTATGAGCAGGGAAACCGCTATAACCACGATCCGCTCCGGACGAGAAAGCTGTTAATGCACCGCAAGGAAATTAACAAGCTGATCGGCTTAACGAAGGAAAAAGGTTATTCTCTCGTTCCGCTCAAGCTATATTTGAAAAACGGCTTTGCCAAAGTTCTTCTCGGTCTGGGTAAAGGGAAGAAAAACTATGACAAACGTGAAGATCTGAAGCGCAAGGATGCCAAGCGTGAAATTGAAAGAGCGTTCAGAGACAGTCAAAAAGGGTTCTAAAAAGCATAACGCTTGATACTGGAATCCAGCCTGTGCTATACTGATTTCACGATAAGATGACACGGTCTTTTCTTGAAGGATTTGTCAATTGAAATGAGCCGTGATCATGTTATAATAAGAATGTAGCCAGTTTGAGTGAGAGCTTGATATTTCTCCCGTATTTCCCTTATAACAAGGGGACGTTACGGATTCGACAGGGATGGATCGAGCTTGAGCTGCGAGCCGAGAGGCGATCTCGTAAACACGCACATAAATATAACTGGCAAAACTAACAGTTTTAACCAAAACGTAGCATTAGCTGCCTAATAAGCGCAGCGAGCTCTTCCTGACATTGCCTATGTGTCTGTGAAGAGCACATCCAAGTAGGCTACGCTTGCGTTCCCGTCTGAGAACGTAAGAAGAGACAAACAGACTAGCTCTCGGAAGGCCCGCCCGCAGGCAAGAAGATGAGTGAAAACACATATATGCAGGCTACGCTCGTAGACGCTTAAGTAATCGATGTTTCTGGACGTGGGTTCGACTCCCACCGTCTCCATACATACTTTGAAACCGCAGTGCTATCAAAGCTTCTAAAGCTTTCGAGGGCCCTGCGGTTACTTTTTGGTAACACTTTTAAAATTTTTCGTTTTCCATGAAGCCAATAACTTCATGTTGTGCAGACGGGTAAAGGTGACTATACCTGTTCAATGCGATGACCAATGGATTGCATTTTTTATTGATCAAGTATGATGCATGTGAAGTCTGAAGTCGTGGAGCACTATTTTTTTAACCCCTGATTTTCTAAGGTATTTTTCGTAGCGTCTATCCATTGCGCTAGTCGCTATGCTATCGTAAAAAGAACCAAAAATCCTATAATCTGATTTTACTGGCGCTGTGTTTTCAGCGCTATTTTTTATGTCTTTTAAAAGAGACAGTTACTCTATCGGCTCTATCTGAATCTGCATGTGAATTTTATCCTTAATCTCAATTATTCGGGAGATGCAATTGAGATGCTATGGGAGGTTTGTGGCTTAGTGTTAGGGGAGCTGTACACATGAAAAAGAACAAAGGAGGTTAAACAAGCTTGTAGGGGCACTGCGTACTCACTGGATTTTAGTAAATATACAGTGTTGCCTGAACTTGATTCAAAGCACCTTTACTTAAGTTAAGTGCATCTTCTAAACATCCTTGAACACTATTGATTTTGACATTCGTATAATTATATTCTTTATTCATATAATAAGCGAAAGCGATCATACCATCTCTTTGACTGTATACCCCGTCTCTTTGTCAAAAACTAAAATCTTAGTAAAGATGTACTCAACTTCTGCTAGAGATTTTTCAATTTGTTATTCAGTTAAGCCATCTAAACCGTCCTCCGAATTCAATTGGGTTGCTGAACTGCTGGTGCTATTGTCGCAATAGCAAGAAAGAAAACCGACGCTAGAAAAAACAATCTTTTCAACATGTGTGAACTCCCCCTTTTTTGAAATGGTAAAAGCAACATACATTTTTCAAAAAAAGGGTTTTAATCATAATAAGTCAAATATCGACAGAAGATTGTTACCACAAATGCAAAGCAAGAAACGAAAACGCCCATGCCAATATGCCGAACATTACAAAGAACCTAAGAAAAGTCTCATATTTTGTTAGTCTTCGTTCTCTTTTTGTTTTACCTAATCTCCAATACAGGGCGTAGCCGGAGAACAATAAAATGATTTGTCCAAATTGCGACACAGATTCTAAAAATTCTATACCATTCATTGATTTTCACCTCGTTTATTTATGAGAAAAAAATAAAGTAGACTTGCAGAGAGTCTACTTACCGCTTATCCAAAGTACCCATTTTCTTCGGTTTAAAAATTGCTAGAGGGTGAAATGGCTTGCACGTCGGTTAATAAAGTAAAGGCTTAATGCTATTGTTTTAAAATGCCATATCCTTATTCGCCCAATTTATCCATTACATATTAGTTTTATTATCGCAAATGGAAAGGGAATTTCCAATATTTATGTGAAAATTAGTAATTTGTAATATGTCTAATGGTATAAAGGAATGTCGTTTCCCTTATCCAGCAGTACCTTTTACAGGTTCTGCTTCATTTTTTTCGTATAACAGGCACCAAAAAGTGCGTACTTCCACTTGAATCCCAGCTGTTTCATACTGGTTTTACAGCAGATGTTTTACCAATCGCATTTCTGTTAATAAATAAGAGGAAACAAAAACGGAGGGATGAACGAATGAAGCTGAATTTACATGGAAAAACCGCACTGGTGACCGGCTCAACGTCGGGGATCGGCAAAGCGATTGCCGCTTCGTTGGCGGAAGAAGGCGCGGCGGTTATCATTAACGGACGCCGGGAAGAAAAAGTGAATCAGACGATAGACGATTTGAAAACACAGCATGCAGAGGCTGTGTTTTATCCGGCCGCATTTGATCTTGGAACCGAAGAAGGCTGCAATGACCTGTTTCAGGCATATCCGCAGGTTGATATTTTGGTCAATAATTTAGGGATTTTTGAACCGGCGGAGTATTTTGATATTCCCGATGATGAGTGGTTCCGATTTTTTGAAGTGAATATTATGAGCGGTGTGAGGCTCACACGCAAGTATTTACACAAAATGATAGAGAAGAAAGAAGGCCGGGTGATTTTTATTGCCAGTGAAGCGGCAATCATGCCTTCTCAGGAAATGGCCCATTACAGCGCGACGAAAACGATGCAGCTTTCCATTTCCCGCAGCTTGGCGGAGCTGGCAACAGGCACAAATGTAACGGTAAATACAGTCATGCCGGGTTCAACCTTAACAGAGGGAGTGGAAACAATGCTGAACTCTCTTTATCCTGGTGAAAACCTGACTGTTCAAGAAGCCGAGACCCGTTTTATGAAGGAAAACCGTCCGACTTCAATTATCCAAAGGCTGATCCGGCCGGAAGAAATCGCCCACTTTGTTACATTCCTAAGCAGCCCGCTGTCTTCCGCGATTAATGGCGCGGCACTTCGGGCGGACGGCGGCTTGGTCCGCAGCGTTTTTTAGAAAACCTCTCCCTTTGGGAAGAGGTTTTTTTATTGTATTGATTTCCAGAACCTGCTGTCGTATAATTTTGGTACCGAAAAAGTTTTTCTAGTACCGAAAGCGAGGTGATTGATTTGGAAAAAAGAATATTGGCGGAAACCATTCGCCTGATCAGACAGAAAGGTTTTTCATTTACAATGAACGATCTGGCGGGAGCGCTTGGAACAAGCAAGCGGACGCTTTATGCGCATTACCCGTCGAAAGATCAGCTTGCGGAGGCCGTCGTGGCGCAGTTTATCGCAGAGATGAAGCAAATGGAAAAAAGCATCTATGAAGATGAGACCCTAGATGCGCTTGAAAAGGTGAAGCAAATGCTGATCGGTCTTCCAAAGGAAATGGAGCTGCTGAACATGGGGTTATTACAAGAGCTGAAGAAATCCCATTACGATGCGTGGCTCAAATTAGACACGTTTATGAAGGAAGAATGGTCAGTTGTTATTGGATTGTTAAACGAGTGCAGGGAGCAAAAGAAGATCAGAAACATCAACATTGATTTATTGGTTCAAATGTATATAGGAAGCATCAACCAAGTATATGATCCTGATTATCCGCTCAAACATCAGTACACGACAGGAGAAGTTCTTGAATCAATCGTAGATGTATTATGTAACGGGATAACAGAAAAATGAGGAGGCTGGTGGCGCGTGCAGTGGATGTTTTTATGTTTGGCCATTTTATTTGAAGTTGCCGGAACAGTCAGTATGAAGCTTTCATCGGGTTTTACGAGGCTTCTGCCGAGTGTGCTATTGCTGTTTTTTTATGGCGGGAGTCTTTTCTTTCTGACGCTTACGCTCAAATCTATCGATGTATCTGTTGCTTACGCTGTCTGGTCGGGGATGGGCATTGTCCTGATCACAGTTGTCGGGTTTTTGTATTTTCAAGAGAATATAAGTGTCATGAAACTGATTTCAATCGGGCTGATTATTGCCGGTGTTGTGTCTTTAAACCTGATCGATCAAGGGGCGGAGCCTCAAACGGTACATAAAAGTGAGCAGTAACATGAGAGTGATGAAACTGTTCTTTCTCGTGACTGATATCGGTTTTATATTGTACTGGCTGTCTGCCGGCTTTTCATTAATGCCGGAAAGCTGGGCCTTTAAACATTATCAAGATCCGTTTATGATCGCCTGGAATTGGTCCTTTTTTCCCTTGGATATCTTAATCTCCATGACTGGTTTGTACAGCTTGTATTTGCAGCGCGTCAAAAGAGCAATATGGAGGCAGCTGGCGCTGATTTCTCTTGTGCTGACCTTCTGTTCAGGCCTTCAGGCTTTATCATTCTGGACATTTAGCGGGGATTTTGATCTTGCATGGTGGCTGTTTAATGGATACCTTTTGATTTATCCTTTATTTTTTATTCACAGACTTTTATCTAAGCAGTGCGAGTAGCACTATTTTTATTTTTTGAAAACACTTTGTTTTCTGAAAAGTAAAACGATATAATATGTAATATATTGCATATTACATGTCAGGAGGATATACGTTGGCGACTCAGAAACAACGGTTGTACGGCTTTTTAATGGTGATTGTCGGAGCTGCTTTTTGGGGATTATCGGGAACGGTTGCCCAGCATTTATTTGAAACGAGTGATGTATCGGTGGAGTGGCTTGTAACGGTGCGTTTACTGTTATCAGGCCTGTTGGTGCTGATTATTGTGTCCGCCGGTAAAAACAGGAGGGCAGTTTGGGGCATATGGAAAGATAAAAAAGCGGCTGTCCAGCTTATTGTTTTCGGGATTGCCGGCATGCTGGGTGTTCAGTATACGTTTTTAGCTTCAATCGGAACCGGAAACGCAGCGGTAGCCACGCTGCTCCAATACTTAGCGCCTGTTCTGATTATGCTGTATTTGCTTCTGACCCGAAAGAATTCATTTCAGTTTTCCGATTTTTTGGGGCTATTATTGGCTTTAACAGGCACTTTTTTGCTGCTGACGAATGGAAACATCAGCAATTTAACAGTTTCTCCTTTATCTGTTGTATGGGGTCTTCTTTCTGCTGGCGCACTTGCCTTCTATACGCTGTATTCCAGTTCTCTTTTGAAAACATGGGGGTCGGCTCTCGTCATTGGCTGGGGGATGCTGATCGGGGGCGTCGGCATGAGCTTTATTCATCCGCCTTGGGCAGTACAGGCAGAAGGCTGGACGGTTTCTGGAATTGTATCGGTGGCTTTTATTGTTATTTTCGGAACGTTATTGGGATTCTGCATGTACCTAGAAAGTTTGAAATATTTATTCCCGCAAGAAGCAAGCATGCTGGGATGCACTGAGCCGGTTGCCGCAGTAGCGTCTTCTATTCTTTGGCTTGGCGTGTCCTTTGGGTTGTTTCAAGCAGCAGGAGCGGCATGCATTTTAGTCATGATTTTTGTCCTTTCACAGAAGAAAAGTGCCGGCAAAACGGCAGCATTAAAAAACCAAACCCATATTCAGAGGTGATGCTTTGTGCCGATACCGTCCAATGCCCCAAAGCCGAAACGGCAGACTGCCAAAAAGCTTGCTTTTGAGCAAATTCAAAAGTGGATCGTGGAAGGAGTGCTTGTGCCCGGAGAAAAATTGAATGACGATGCGTTGGCCAAAGCGCTTGGCGTCAGCAGAACACCGGTCAGAGAGGCTTTGCAATTATTAGAGATGCAGGGGTTTGTTGAAATGTCTCCGGGGAAAGAAACAAGAATTTCACAGATTGAAAAAAATGATGTCTTCAAAGTCTATCCGCCGATGGCGTCTCTCCAGTCCACCGCTGCCGAATTGGCAATTGAAAACATTCATTCGTCTCATATAGAGCAGCTGACAGCCATCAATCACGAAATGAAAGCGGCAATTGACCGAAACGAAATCTATGAAGTGCTTGGCATTGATAAAGCGTTTCATGATGTGATAATTGAGGCGGCTGATAATGAATATATCAGCAATTTTACCTCAGTTCTTCACATGCATATTCTTCGGCTTGAGTATCTCTTTTTCAAGTCTCCGCAGAATTCTATTGAAGAACATAACCAAATCATTCAGGCATATAAGGAGAAAGACCGGAAAAAGGCGGCTGAGCTGACATACAGCAACTGGATCAAACCAATGCATGACATTGCGAAAAAACTTGTGTAATGAAGGCAGAGAAGATATGTCTCTGTCTTTTTTGATGAGAGCATATCCAATGAGAAGATGGGTCTGTTTCTGGGCATACTATGGCGAATAAACGGGAAGAGACCAACATCATGTCGTTAAAGAGGTTATGTAATATGAACAAGTCTTCTGATCAAAATCGAAGAACAGTGCCAAGTGCCGTCAAGGATGCCTTTCGCATTCATGCAACCCCTTTCCCATGGAAAAAGGCAATCGGGTCAGGCGTCGCTTCAGGATTTCCTGTGTTTGTCGGCGCATTGTCGGGACACACGGATTTCGGTTTGACCGCTAGCATCGGCGGCTTTGTTTTTTTATATGCAGGCGGGGAATCGTATACGAAACGTATTCTGAAGCTGCTGTTAGTTTCAATGGGGATCGCCGCATCGTTTGGATTAGGGACGCTTTTGGCAGGGACTTTTTGGAGCATGGCGGCTGTTCTGGGGCTTATCGGGGCAGCTGCAATGTTTATTTTTGGCGCGCTTGGGATACAAGGGCCAGCACCGATGTTTTTTGTCCTTGCCTTTTTGGTGAGCTCGGGTTTGCCGGCAGATCCTTCAGAAGCTCCGTTCAGAGCGGGACTGACATTTGCCGGCGGGCTTTTCGCCACAGGAATCGCCTTGATTGGCTGGATCAATAACAGGCATGGACCGGAAAATACAGTGCTGAATAGAACATACCGCCAGCTTGCATCCTGCCTTTCCGATGTCGGAACTCCTGATTTTCATAACGCGCAGCATCAGACCGTGCTGATGCTGAGAACAGCCCGTCAAACGGTGCTCGGCAAAGGGAATAGATGGAGAAAATCGCCTCATGATGAACGTTTTATCCGCTTGCTGGAAAAAGCGGATGATCTCTTCATCTCGATCATTCATTTTTCTGCCGAAACACCAAACGCAGATAAGGCGCAGATCGCAAAGGCACTTCGCCAAACTGCCGACATGCTGGGGCAATCTCGTGTTTCCGATGCGTTTCCTATTCAGGAGGATGAAGCGGAGCCAGCCCGGAAGCTGTATGAAGAAATCAACGAGGTTTTGAGTATCGCTTCAGGACAGAATGATGATCCATCGGACGCGGAGCCAAGCCGTCTGCCATCCTCCTATTACTTTCTGAGAAATGCCTTTGACTGGGAGTCACCTGTTTTGATTCGGGCATTAAAGTATGGGATTGTGCTGTTTGCGGCGGCTTTGTTTGCCAATGCTTTCGGTTTTCACCGTTCTTACTGGATTCCGCTCTCGGCAGCGGCGGTGATGCTGGGCACGACTGTTGTCTTTACGCTGCAAAGAGCCATTCAGCGTTCGGCAGGAACCGTAATTGGCGTGATGCTGGCAGGAGCGATCCTGTTCTTTAAGCCATCCGGCGTGTATATCGCTTTATGTATCACAATGCTTCAATTTCTTCTTGAAATGCTGATTGTCCGCAATTATGCTTTGGCTGTTCCTTTTCTGACCGCAAACGCGCTTGTTATCACAGAAAGCATGCATGGCGGCTTGGGGGCCGGTTATTTTATAGCGGCGAGGCTGACCGATGTGGCTGTCGGCAGCACAATTGGCCTATTGGGAACAATGCTTTTGTGGAGACGTTTTTCAGCAAAACGCCTGCCTGAATACATGAGGGAAGTGATCAGGCTGGAAGGGCAGTTTATGGAGAAACTGTTAGCCGGACAGCAAATAGACGGACATCAGCTTAGAGTGAGCTTAGTCAGGCTTCGGGATGCATATGATAAAGCACTTGGAGATTTTCCAAAAGCGAAAGCGGATTCGCTGTGGCCGGCGATCTCTGGAGTACAGCACTTAGGTTATTATTTGCTCTCGGCTCAAGCCCATCACCGCCCGTCCTCTCCGGTTTCTGAAGAAGAAATAAACCAATTGAGAGCGTTTTTTGAACAGGCTGAGCAATCAGTACTGATGAAAATGCCGCCCGCTGTTGTAGAAGTGCCGCGTTTTCCGTATTATCCGCGAATCAGCGGGGAGCTCTACACATTGTATACAGGTTTGCGAACAGCTTATGAAAAGTAAGCTGTTCGTACGGGTTTAAAAAAAATCTTTAATTCGAGATATTTTACTTGAAAGCAATTTTTATTGCACCTATAATAAGGTTTAAGAGATAAAGAATAATCATGACGCGTCTGAATGATAATAACGGATGTGTAATTTTAAAATTGAAAGGGCTGGTAAAAATGGCAAAAGTATTGTATATCACTGCTCACCCGCATGATGAAGCGACTTCTTACAGCATGGCAACCGGTAAAGCGTTCATCGAATCATACAAAGAAGCAAATCCAAATGATGAAGTTGTACATATCGACTTGTACAAAGAAAACATTCCTCACATTGATGCTGATGTATTCAGCGGCTGGGGCAAGCTCCAGTCCGGCGATGCACTTTCTGAAAACGAAAAAGAGAAAGTGGGCCGTTTAGGAGAGCTTAGCGATCAATTTGCATCAGCTGATAAATATGTGTTCGTCACACCATTATGGAACTTCTCATTCCCGCCGGTGATGAAAGCGTACCTTGATTCAGTTGCAGTAGCAGGAAAATCTTTCAAATATACTGAACAAGGTCCTATCGGCTTGTTAACTGATAAAAAAGCGATTCACATTCAAGCGCGCGGCGGCTATTATTCAGAAGGCCCTGCGGCTGAAATGGAAATGGGCCACCGCTACATCGGCATTATGATGAACTTCTTCGGCGTTCCATCCTTCGATGGCATTTTCGTAGAGGGTCATAATGCAGAGCCTGACAAAGCACAGCAAATCAAAGAAGATGCGATTGCCCGCGCAAAAGAAGCAGGAAAAACATTCTAATGAAAAAGCCTCCCCGTATAAAGGGAGGCTTTATTTATTGTTCTAACGAAATGGTCCGTTTCTCTTCACTGCTTTTCACAGCCGCTTCAATGATCCGGATGACATCAATTCCCTCTTCAGCTGTGACAGGCAGCGGCGCGCCTTCGCGTATGCTGTCTGCTATTTTGCGGTAATAGGTAAGGTAAGAGCCGTTAACTGATGGAATGGTTTCTGTTTTTTTGTTCTCGCCATGAACAGTTGTCAGCTGACCGTAAGACTCGGGATCATCCGCACCCCAGCTGTCATCCTCCGGTTTTTTCCCGGCTCTGAGGGCATCCTCCTGTCCGTCAATCCCGTATTTGATAAAGCTTGATTGCTGTCCGTGAATTTGATAACGCGGGCCGTTTGCCGGGGCGACTGATCCGGCGTATAGAATGGCTTGGAGCTTGCCGTAATCCATTGTCAGATGAAAATAATCAACGGTTTCAGCATGTTCTCTTTGAGCCATGACTTTTGCGGTTACAGCTTTAGGCATTCCGAATAAATGCAGTGCCTGGTCTATGATATGAGAGCCGAGATCATACAGCGTACCGGTGGCAGCCCCTTCTTTTTCCCGCCATCTTGCTTGAACCTCAGGTTTGTATCGGTCATAGGAGACCTGATATGTATTGATATCTTCTAGAGACCCGTCATCAATGAGTTTCTTAATTGTTAAAAAGTCATTATCCCATCGCCTGTTATGGTATACGCTTAACAAGACGCCTCGTTCGTCGGCCGCTTTTTTTAATTTCTCCCCTTCTTCAGCAGTGGCTGTCATCGGTTTTTCAATAACGACATGTTTGCCCGCCTGAATGCATGCCAATGCGTGCTCGTAGTGGAGGCCGCTCGGAGTGGTGACGATGACAAGCTCAATTGCCGGATCATTTGTCATCTCCTCAAGCTCATGCACTACTTCGGCATCAGGGAAATCACGCTTCACCTCTTCCGTTCGCGATGTCATCACCTTGCTGATATGATACTCGTCCAGAACGGCAAGCAGCGGCGCGTGAAAGACCGAGCCTGACAGTCCGTACCCTAATATCCCTACCTGTATCGTATTCACTTTTCTTCTCCCCTTTTAAAAGTGCTTTGATAAAGGTATATACCCTTATCTTCAAATGGTAAAACCTGCATAGTGAATTTTTTTGCCGCCGCAAGCTTAGACAACGGTTTGGACAATCAGTATAATGGGAATTAATATATGAAACAGAGGTGTGCGCATGGAGAAGCATAATGAACATAAAGCATTAAACCATAAAAGCTCGAAAGAAAAGGATCAAATTACAAACCGATTGAAACGGATAGAAGGCCAGGTCAGAGGCATTCAAAATATGGTGGAAAACGATCGATATTGTGTAGATATTCTTGTACAGATTTCAGCTGTTCAGGCGGCAATGCAAAAAGTGGCTCTCCACTTGCTTGAAGATCACGCCCATCATTGCGTAGCAGACGCCATCAAAAGCGGAGACGGGGACCAAGCCATTTCTGAGCTATTAGACGTATTTAAAAAATTAGCGAAATAATCATGTTTTATTATTGTAATACCCTACGGGGGTATGGTAGGATGAAAACAGATCGAATAAACAGGAGGAATTCATATGGAACAAAAAACATTGCAAGTTGAAGGCATGTCTTGTCAGCACTGCGTCAAAGCAGTTGAAACGAGTGTGGGAGAACTGGACGGGGTTAGTGCTGTTCATGTCAATCTTGAAGCGGGGAAAGTTGATGTCACGTTTGATGCCGGCAAAGTGTCAGTCAAAGACATTACGGATGCGATAGAAGACCAAGGCTATGATGTAGCCAACTGATTCACGGTATCGCGCCTTCATCAAGGCGCGATATTTCTTTCATTTTTATATACCCCCCGGGTGTATATAAAGGAGTGAGTGTATTGAGTGAACAAAAGGAAATTGCGATGCAAGTATCTGGTATGACTTGTGCGGCGTGTGCCGCCAGAATTGAAAAAGGCCTGAAGCGGATGCCTGGTGTCACGGATGCCAATGTGAATCTGGCGACGGAAACGTCAAATGTTACCTATGACCCTACTGAAACAGGAACAGAAGCAATCCAAGAAAAAATAGAAAAACTGGGTTATCACGTCGTAACGGAAAAAGCTGAGTTTGATATTGAGGGCATGACCTGTGCAGCATGCGCCAATCGGATTGAAAAGCGGCTTAGCAAATTAGAAGGCGTTACAAATGCTCCGGTGAACTTTGCTTTAGAAACTGTAACAGTTGAATACAACCCAAAAGAAGCGGCTGTCAGCGATTTTAAAGAAGTCGTTGATAAGCTCGGATATCAACTTAAGCTGAAAGGCGATGAGGATAGCGAAGCCGCTGCTTCCAAAAAGAAAGAAGAACGGCACCAAACAGCGAGACTGATCTTTTCAGCTATTCTGTCATTTCCTTTGCTGTGGGCGATGGTGAGCCATTTTACATTTACTTCGTTCATTTGGGTGCCGGATTTATTCCTCAATCCGTGGATGCAATTTGCCCTTGCGACCCCGGTGCAGTTTTTGATCGGCTGGCCGTTTTACGTCGGCGCATATAAGGCGTTCAGAAATAAAAGCGCCAATATGGATGTATTGGTTGCACTCGGAACAACGGCTGCTTATGCTTACAGTCTTTATCTTACGATTCGAAGCCTCGGTTCCCATGGGCATACTTACGGCCTTTACTATGAAACAAGCGCGATTTTGCTGACGCTCATTTTGTTAGGAAAGCTGTTTGAAACGAAGGCGAAAGGGCGCTCATCAGATGCCATTAAAAAGCTCATGAAGCTGCAAGCCAAAACAGCGGCGGTCGTAAGAGACGGACAGGAGCAAATCATCCCGATAGATGAAGTAGCTGTTGGTGATATTGTTCATGTCAAACCAGGCGAACGAATTCCTGTCGATGGAGAGGTGCTGGAAGGCCGCTCTGCTGTAGATGAATCCATGATTACAGGAGAAAGTCTTCCCGTTGACAAATCTCCCGGTGACAGCGTGACAGGAGCGACTGTGAACTCAAACGGTTTCCTGAAAATCAAGGCTGTTAACGTCGGGAAAGAAACAGCGCTTTCTCATATCATCAAAATTGTGGAGGAAGCACAAGGATCAAAAGCGCCGATCCAGCGTCTCGCCGACCAGATCTCAGGCATTTTTGTGCCGATTGTATTGGGGATCGCCGTCCTCACGTTCCTTATTTGGTATCTTTGGGCGTCTCCAGGTGATTTTGCTGAAGCGATCAGCAAGTTTATTGCGGTTCTCGTCATCGCCTGTCCATGTGCACTGGGTCTTGCCACCCCGACAAGCATTATGGCAGGATCCGGACGGGCGGCTGAATTCGGCATTCTTTTTAAAGGCGGAGAGCATTTAGAAAAAACACATCGCCTTGATACCATTGTTCTCGATAAAACCGGAACAGTGACAAACGGAAAGCCGAAGCTGACTGATGCCATTCCGGCCGATGGCTTTGAAGAAACAGAGCTGCTCCGGTTCGCAGCAGCAGCTGAGACGGGCTCGGAACACCCGCTGGGCGAAGCGATCGTTGCCGGTGTGAAAGATAAAGGGCTGGAGATACCGAAGCTCACCCATTTTGTAGCGAAAGTAGGCGCTGGTATTTCAGCCGAAGCCGGAGGCAAAACGATACTCGTCGGCACAAGACGGTTAATGGAGAGCGAACGGATTGAGCATGAGGCTCTTCTTCCTCGGATGGAGGAGCTTGAAGGAGAAGGAAAAACGGTGATGCTCGTGTCCATTGATGGAGCAGCAGCGGGACTTGTAGCGGTTGCCGACACGATAAAAGACACGTCGCGGGAGGCAGTCACCCGTCTGAAAGAGATGGGTCTGGATGTCATCATGATGACCGGGGACAATCGCAGAACGGCAGAAGCGATAGCAAAGGAAGCTGGAATTGACAGCGTCATTGCTGAGGTCCTTCCTGAGCAAAAGGCAGCGGAAATCTCCCGCCTGCAAAAAGAAGGACGCCAGACGGCAATGGTCGGTGATGGAATCAACGATGCACCCGCGCTTGCCACAGCGGATATCGGCATGGCCATTGGAACAGGCACCGACATCGCGATGGAAACAGCGGACATAACGCTCATTCGCGGCGATCTGAACAGTATTGCGGACGCCATCCGTATGAGCAGACTTACCATGAAAAACATTAAACAAAACTTATTCTGGGCACTTGGCTATAACAGTCTCGGCATTCCAGTCGCGGCCCTTGGATTTTTAGCGCCATGGATAGCGGGAGCGGCAATGGCTTTTAGCTCTGTATCTGTTGTTCTGAATGCGCTGCGTCTGCAAAAAGTAAAATAAAAACCGGTGATTTGCCGGTTTTTATTTTTCATTGACACTTTCTTGGAAAACACCATATAATAGATGTAACTATTATATGAGTATATGCTCATATATGTAATTTTGATACTCACACTCATTCATATGCTTTGATGAGGGAACCCTAAATCGGAAGGTAAGGTGAGACAAATGAAACAAGTGACGCGGGAATATGTTCTGGACGGTTTGGATTGCAGCAACTGCGCACAAAAAATCGAAAATGGCGTCAAAGGCATCAAAGGCGTTGACGGATGCGCGGTTAACTTTGCAGCAAGCACACTGACTGTCTCAGCCGATGGCAAAGAAGAACAATGGGTCACCAATAAGGTCGAGAAAAAAGTAAAATCAATTGATCCTCATGTAACAGTTCGTCCGAAACATAAAAAGAAATCAGCAGATGACGGTTATCGAAAAAGAATGATCAATATGCTGATCAGAATGGCAGCAGCGGTCCTTCTCGGAGCGGCGGCATATTTGATTCATGCCGGCCCAATGCTGGAATTTTTATTATTTTTCGCCGCCTACTTGATAATCGGAGGAGACATAGTCGTTCGAGCGGTCAAAAATATCAGCCGCGGACAAGTGTTTGATGAACATTTTTTAATGGCTCTTGCTACAATCGGCGCTTTTTTAATTCAGCAATACCCGGAAGGCGTTGCTGTGATGCTGTTTTATCAAATCGGCGAGCTGTTTCAAGGAGCCGCGGTCAGCCGTTCTAGAAAATCGATCAGTGCATTAATGGATATCAGGCCGGATTACGCCAATATGAAAATAGGAGACAGCATCAAGACCGTTTCTCCGGAGGGCGTGCAGACAGGAGATATCATTGTCGTCAACCCGGGAGAAAGCATACCGCTGGACGGAAAGGTTGTGCAGGGATCGGCGATGGTTGATACATCAGCGCTGACAGGAGAATCTGTACCAAGAAAAGCGGCAGAAGGACAAGAAGTCATGTCCGGCTTTATCAATCAAAACGGCGTTCTGCATATAGAAGTAACAAAAGGCTATCAGGATTCCGCAGTATCCAAAATATTAGATTTGGTTCAAAATGCGAGCAGCCGTAAAGCGCGGACCGAAAACTTTATCACGAAGTTTGCCAAGTATTATACACCGGCTGTCGTCATTATCGCCGCCCTGCTGGCATTTGTCCCGCCGCTGTTTATTCCTGGCGCTTTACTTTCTGATTGGGTGTACCGCGCGCTTATTTTCTTAGTCATTTCATGCCCATGCGCCCTTGTTGTCTCCATTCCGCTCGGTTTCTTCGGCGGAATCGGCGCAGCTTCGAAGGCCGGGGTGCTTGTGAAAGGAAGCAATTACTTAGAAGCCTTACATCAAGTCAAATACGCTGTGTTTGATAAAACAGGCACACTGACAAAAGGCAGCTTTGAAGTGACAGAGATCAAACCTGCGGAAGGTTTTTCAAAGGAGACTTTACTCGAAGCCGCGGCATACGCTGAGCTCCACTCTCAGCACCCGATTGCAGAATCTGTGCGGAAAGCCTATGGGAAGCCGCTTTCCCCGGACACAATCGAGTCATATGAGGAAATATCCGGGCATGGTATTTTCGCAAAGGTGAACGGAAAAGAAATCCTTGCGGGGAACAAGAAGCTGATGGAAAGAGAACAGATTGAGAGCGTCCCGGATGAAAACGCCGGTACAATTGTTCACGTGGCTATTGATCAGCGCTATGCCGGGGCGATCATCATAGCAGATGAAGTAAAGGAAGACGCAAAACAAGCGATCGCAGATTTGAAATCGCTCGGTATCAAACAGACAGTCATGCTGACGGGCGATTCAAAACAGACAGGAGAAACAGTCGGAAAACAGCTCGGCCTCGACGAGGTTTATGCGGAGCTGCTGCCGGAGGATAAAGTGGAGCGGGTAGAAGCATTGGAATCGAAGCTGCTCCCGAATGAAAAACTCATTTTTGTCGGTGACGGAATTAATGACACTCCGGTGCTTGCACGCGCGGACATTGGAGCGGCGATGGGCGGACTCGGATCAGATGCAGCTGTAGAAGCCGCGGATGTTGTGCTGATGACAGATCAGCCGTCAAAAATAGCGGAAGCGATTCGGATTGCCAAACGGACTCGGCGAATCGTGTGGCAAAACATCGGATTTGCTTTAGGTGTTAAGGCCATTTTCCTCTTACTCGGAGCGTTTGGATTTGCGACCATGTGGGAGGCGGTTTTCTCAGATGTCGGTGTTACGCTTCTCGCTGTTGCAAACGCTATGCGCGTGATGCGCCTCAAAATAAGATAATTGTCGGAGAGAATTCACTATTTCGGGCTTTTCTTATAGACGGTTGTCTTGTTAAAATAAAGAAGTGGGTCAATTGAGATCCGCTTCTTTTTTAATTTTAAAACGATGAGGTGTCGGAGTGAAAAAGAAACAGCAGTCTTCTGCGAAATTCGCGGTCATCCTTACGGTTGTCGTTGTTGTCTTGTTAGCAGCAATTGTCATCATTAATAACAAAACGGAGCAAGGCAACGAAGCAGTGTCAGGACAGCCGTCTATCAAAGGCCAGCCTGTGCTTGGCAAAAATGATGCACCGGTAACGGTAGTGGAATTCGGAGATTATAAATGTCCGTCTTGCAAGATGTTTAACAGCGACATCTTCCCTAAAATCCAAAAAGACTTTATTGACAAGGGCGATGTGAAATTTTCTTTCGTGAACGTCATGTTCCATGGAAAAGGCTCAACGTTAGCGGCTCTTGCCTCAGAGGAAGTATGGAAAGAAGATCCTGATTCTTTCTGGGCATTTCATGAAAAGCTGTTTGACAAGCAGCCGGACACAGAACAGGAATGGGTAACGCCGGCGGTTCTCGGTGATATCGCAAAAAGCACGACAAAGGTAAATCCTGATACGCTGAAGGACAATCTTGATAAGGAAACATTTGCTTCTGCAGTGGAAAAGGATTCGGACCTTAATCATAAAATGAACATAAAAGCAACGCCTACGATTTACGTTAATGATAAAGTGATCAGTGATTTTTCGGATTATGAAGAAATTAAAGAAACGATAGAAAAAGAGCTGAAAGGGAAGTAAGCGAATGAAAAATAGAATTGTTTTTTTATATGCTTCCTGGGTTGTTGCTCTTAGCGCCATGCTGGGCAGCCTGTATTTCAGTGAAATCAAAAAGTTCATCCCGTGTGAACTGTGCTGGTACCAGCGTATTCTCATGTATCCGCTCGTTCTGATTTTAGGAATCGCCACCTTTCAGGGTGACACACGCGTGAAAAAATATGTGCTGCCGATGGCGATTATCGGCGCATTTATTTCGATTATGCATTATCTGGAGCAAAAAGTGCCGGGCTTTAGCGGCATCAAGCCATGTGTAAGCGGTGTGCCTTGCTCGGGCCAATATATTAACTGGTTCGGTTTTGTGACCATTCCGTTTCTGGCCTTGATTGCTTTTATTCTGATCATCATTTTTATGTGCCTTCTAAAAGGCGAAAAATCTGAATAGGAAAAAAGCGCCCGCGAATGCAGGGCGCTTTTTTTACGGTACAAATGATAGGCACTGCCAGCGGCAGACTCAAGCTGATCGGCGTTTACTGTTTTCCCTCTACATTTATCTTTTTTTTATCATAAAAATGTTATTGATTTTAAGCTGAAGCGGTTATAAAATCTAGAGGTCGTCAGAAAATTTAACAAATATAAAGGGAGTCATCAAAATGGCTTGGGAGCTGCTCAGTGTGATCGGCATCATTGCGTTTGCGGTCAGCGGCGCAATTGTTGCAATGGAAGAAGAATATGATATTTTAGGTGTTTATATATTAGGGATTGTCACAGCTTTTGGAGGAGGAGCGATCCGCAATTTGCTGATCGGTGTTCCGGTGTCAGCATTGTGGGAGCAGGGTGCGTACTTTCAAATCGCTCTGATATCCATCACGATCGTTTTTTTGTTTCCGAAGCTGCTGCTGAAGCATTGGAACAAATGGGGAAATTTATCGGATGCGATCGGTCTTGCAGCTTTCGCTATTCAAGGCGCCCTGTACGCCGTCAAAATGGGGCATCCGCTTAGTGCCGTTATCGTGGCTGCGGTGCTGACGGGAAGCGGCGGAGGAATCATCCGAGACCTGCTTGCCGGGCGCAAGCCGCTCGTGCTGAAAGCGGAAATCTATGCGGTATGGGCGGCGCTCGGCGGTTTAATCGTCGGCTTGGGCTGGACCGGAAACTCGATCGGTTTATACGCGCTGTTTTTTGTGCTTGTCGTATGCCGCGTTTGTTCTTATATGTTTAATTGGAAGCTGCCAAACCGTTATTTTCGCTTAGATAGCCAGTAAATAAAAGAAACCTCATCCATGTCGGAGAGGTTTTTTTATTGCAGCCAGCTGGATCAAAGTCTTTTCAAATGCTGACCGCGCAGAGCAAAGTTGTTTGAAATTAATAAGTAGCCCAAAATGTATAGCTGATGGTCTTTTTAGTTCCTGTGTTAGTGAATTTGAATCTGTAATTTGTTTTGTAGCTTTTAGAAGCTTGTTTGTAACTTAAATTTGTAGAGCCTTTTTTCTTTGCATAAAAAGTTTTCACATTTTTCCAGCCTTTATTTGTCTTTTGTTGCAGAGTTGCTGTAATTTTCCCGCTGCCTGATCCGTTTGCCGTAATGTTGGCCCAAGTTCCTTGTCCTGGATAATAAATATGAAAAGTTGGCGAGTAAGTATAGTTTTTAAATGAGCCCGAATGGTAATGAGTACTCCATATTTGACCTTTTTTAACCCAATCTTTAGCTTCTGCTTTGTTGTTTACTAGGTCAATAGCCGTAAAACTTGTTACGGCTACGACGAAAGCCAGCAACATCATATATAGCTTTTTCTTCACTGAGTATTTCCTCCTAGCTTATTCTGGTTCTTTCTTCATGTTCATATCATAAACCGTGAGAAATAATGTAACATCGTCCTAATCTCCCAAATTAGAAACTTCATTTTGTTGAAATATGTCGAAATTGGATAAAAAATGACTATTTTACTGCGTCTATAGGTATGATAGCAAGGATGGTAGGCTATTGATTTTAGTTGCTATATGGATGATAAAACAGCCAGTTTAGTCACTCTTCACGTGAGATGAACTGATAAACACGGCAAAGCTCTGTGTGTTTTTAAAATGAAAAAGATATATTTTCATATGGAAGATTGAATGTTATAAGGAATCGATACTGATGAAAGAGAAGATTCGCAACCTTAAAAAGCACGTACAACAGTGAAATCTTAAAATAAAAAAAACGATTTCGAGTTGAAATCGGTTTTTTTATGCATATAAATAACCCAAACCTTGAACGATGTTGGGTGAATGTGCTATTATAAATTGTATTTGCCTGTTTTTATCATATATTAAATATATATCCAATTCTATTTTACATTATTTCTTCTTCGTTTGTCAACTATTTTCTGGAGGTGCCGTTCATGAATCAGCATGATAAGGAATGGAAAGAAGAGCAGTCAAGAATAGATGATGTACTGCAGGAGCTCGAGAATAAAGAGCGGCTTCTCGAAACGTCCGCGGGCGGATTAAAGCATGATATTATCGGATTACGAAAAAACTTCTGGGAGGATGTCACGGTTAACTTTGATGACGTCCATGAAGCGGTTGAAACGATGGCAAGCATTAAGCAGCAGGCAGAGCTGCTGTCTGATCGGGAACGGAATCACCGGCATATGGATCAGCAGCTCAAACGAATTCATCAATTAAAAGCATCGCCTTATTTCGGCCGGATTGATTTTATTGAAAACGGCGAGAAACAGGCGGAGCAGATCTATATCGGTTTAGCATCCTGTATGGATGAGCAGGAGGAACACTTTCTGATTTATGATTGGAGAGCACCGATATCAAGCCTTTACTATAATTATTCCCCAGGAAAAGCTGAATACGAGGTTCCCGGCGAAACGATAGAAGGGGAAATGGTGCTGAAGCGCCAGTTTATTATTAAAAACGGCGCTCTCAAAGCGATGTTTAATACTGATATGACGATCGGCGATGAAATGCTGCAAGAGGTATTAAGCCATCACTCTGATACACAAATGAAAAACATCGTGTCTACGATTCAGAGAGAACAAAATCAGATTATCCGAAATGAAAAAAGCAAATTTCTGATTGTGCAGGGTGCGGCAGGCAGCGGAAAAACGTCAGCAGCGCTCCAGCGTGTCGCTTATTTGTTATACAGGCACCGCGGTGTAATTGATGCCGGACAAATCGTTTTATTTTCCCCAAACTTTTTGTTTAACAGCTATGTCTCCTCTGTTTTGCCTGAATTAGGCGAAGAAAATATGGAACAGGCGACGTTTCAGGAATATATCGAGCATCGGCTTGGCCGCAAGTTTCAATGTGAAAGCCCCTTTGATCAGCTGGAATATTGCCTGACCAAAACAAAAGATGACAGTTTTCAATCAAGGCTTGCCGGAATCACGTGGAAGGCAGGCTTATCTTTTCAGCAATTTATTGATGAATACGCCAGCAGGCTGTCTTCTGAAGGAATGATCTTTAAAAATATCGTTTTCCGCGGACAAAAACTGATCACAAAGGAACAAGTCCAAGCGTATTTTTACTCGCTTGATCAAAGCCTGTCCATTCCGAACCGGATGGAACAAACGGCAAATTGGCTGCTGAGTGAGCTTAACAAGCTGGAGAAAAAGGAACGGCGAAAGGATTGGGTCGTTCAGGAAGCCGAGCTTCTCGACAAAGAGGAATATTTGGAAGTGTACAAAAAGCTGCAGGCAAAGAAACGGTTTAGTGAGAGTACATTTAACGATCATCAGAGAGAACAGCAGCTGCTTGCCGCCATGATTGTAAAAAAGGCCTTCAAACCAATTAAACAGGCGGTCAGGCAGCTGGCGTTTCTTGATGTCAAACAGCTGTATCTGCAATTGTTTTCTGACTTGGGAAGCAAAGCTCAAACAGAGGATACTGCGGCAATAGGGGAGCTGACAAGATCGGCATTTGGAGAAAATAAACTGCTCTATGAGGACGCGTCTCCATTTCTATATTTGCAGGATTTGCTAGAAGGCAGAAAGAAAAACACGCAGATCAAACATCTATTTATCGATGAAGCTCAAGATTATTCTCCATTCCAGATGGCGTATATAAGGAGTATTTTTCCGTCTGCCAGCATGACGGTGCTCGGTGATATCAATCAGTCTATTTACGCCCATGCGATAAACGGTGCAGCACGTATGGATGCCGGCTTTGAAAAAGAGCAGGCTGAGTGTGTCCGTTTAAAAAGAACGTACAGATCAACGAGACAAATTGTGGAATTGACAAAAGCGCTGCTGCAGGACGGAGCGGACATTGAGCCTTTTAACAGAGATGGGGAAATGCCCTGCGTGTTAAAAAGCGAGGGTCGCGAGGATCTTTGTCAAAAGCTTATGCGAGAAATTGGGCGACTTAGAAAAAAAGGGCATGAAACCATTGCTGTTATTTGCAAAACGGCGCAGCAGTCAAGACAGGCACACGCTCAAATAAGCGAATATACCGATATTCGGCTGATTCATAAAGAAAACCAAACGTTTCAAAAGGGAGTCTGTATTATTCCGGTTTATTTAGCGAAGGGAATTGAGTTTGACGCAGTACTTGTCTATGATGCCTCAGAAGAACAATATAGAACAGAGCACGACCGGAGGCTGCTGTACACTGCCTGCACCCGGGCCATGCACGGGCTGACCGTTTCTTCTATCGGTGAACCAAGTCCGTTTGTGAGTGCTGTGCCCCCTCATTTATATAAGAGTGCTGATTGAAAGAGAAGGGTGCCTTCTCTTTTTTCTTCATTTAAATGAGACAAAGGGGTTTTATCATTAATAATCTTAATCGTTATCATCATGTAAATATATTTTACTTGCGGTGTGTCTTCCGGTAAAGTTCAATTAGATACTATTTCGATCAGTTTATACAATTTTGTGAGGTGGATACGTTGCAACTTCAGGTAATGAACAGTCCGTTTAATCAGGAGCAGGCAGAGCTCCTTAACCGCCTTCTGCCAACCTTGACAGAATCTCAGAAAATCTGGCTGAGCGGCTATTTATCAGCGCAATCTGTTTCCGTCCTGGAAACATCGGGGGCGCCGGCTGCTGTGTCTGCGGGTGTAACGGCACCGGCCATTTCAAAAGAAGTCACCGTCCTTTACGGTTCACAGACGGGAAACGCACAAGGGCTTGCAGAGAACGCCGGCAAGCAGCTTGAGGAGCGAGGCTTTCAAGTCACCGTTTCATCCATGAGCGACTTTAAGCCGAACCAGCTCAAGAAAATTAACAATCTTCTGATTGTCGTCAGTACGCATGGCGAAGGTGAGCCGCCTGATAACGCGCTGTCGTTTCACGAATTTTTGCACGGAAGACGGGCGCCTAAGCTTGATGATCTTCGCTTTTCTGTTTTGGCGCTTGGTGACAGTTCATACGAATTCTTCTGTCAGACAGGAAAAGAATTTGATCAGCGCTTAGAAGAGCTTGGCGGGAAACGAATTTCTCCGCGCGTTGACTGTGATTTGGATTATGATGAGCCGGCTGCTGAATGGCTGGAAAGCGTATTTGAGGGCTTAAGTGAAGCCGAGGGCGGAAGCGCCGCGCCTGCGCCGGCCGCAGCGCCTCAAACTGGTGAATCTGCGTATTCAAGAACAAATCCTTTCCGGGCGGAAGTGTTAGAAAATTTAAATTTAAACGGCCGCGGATCAAATAAAGAAACACGCCATGTAGAGTTGTCTCTTGAAGGATCAGGCCTTACGTATGAACCTGGTGACAGCCTCGGCGTCTATCCGGAAAATGATCCGGTACTTGTCGATTTGCTGCTTCAGGAAATGAATTGGGACCCCGAAGAAATTGTGACGCTGAATAAGCAAGGCGATGTCCGCCCGCTGAAAGAAGCGCTGATTTCTCATTATGAAATTACTGTTCTCACAAAGCCGCTTCTTGAACAGGCTGCTCATTTGACGGGAAGCGAGGAGCTTAGAGAGCTTTTAGCACCGGGAAATGAGGGTAAAGTGAAAGCGTATATTGAAGGGCGCGATTTGCTTGATCTGATCCGGGATTATGGGCCGTTTAGTGTAACGGCGCAGGAGTTTGTATCCATTCTTCGAAAAATGCCGGCCCGCCTCTATTCAATTGCGAGCAGCTTATCCGCAAACCCGGATGAAGTGCATTTAACGATTGGTGCAGTTCGGTACGACGCGCATGGCCGCGAACGAAAAGGCGTCTGCTCAATTTTATGTGCGGAGCGTCTGCAGCCGGGAGACACACTGCCGGTTTATGTCCAGCATAATCAGAACTTCAAGCTTCCGAAGGATCCTGAAACACCGATTATCATGGTCGGCCCTGGGACAGGCGTTGCGCCGTTCCGTTCCTTTATGCAGGAGCGCGAGGAGACGGGAGCTGAAGGAAAAGCATGGATGTTCTTCGGTGATCAGCATTTTGTCACAGATTTCCTATATCAGACAGAGTGGCAGAATTGGCTGAAAGACGGCGTGCTGACAAAAATGGACGTAGCGTTCTCACGCGATACGGAAGAAAAAGTGTATGTGCAGCACCGCATGCTTGAACAGAGCGCAGAACTGTTTGAATGGCTTCAAGAAGGAGCGGCTGTTTACATTTGCGGAGATGAAAAGCACATGGCACACGATGTCCATAACACACTCTTAGAAATTATAGAAAAAGAAGGCAATATGACCCGTGAAGAAGCGGAAGTTTATCTTGCCGATATGCAGCAGCAAAAACGTTATCAGCGTGATGTATACTGATTTGACCTGAAAGGAGTTTTTCAACATGGTGACCAAAATCTTAAAAGCACCGGACGGCTCTCCAAGTGACGTCGAGCGCATTAAAGAAGAAAGCGATTATTTGCGCGGCACACTAAAAGAAGTGATGCTGGATCGGATCAGTGCGGGAATTCCGGATGATGACAACCGCCTGATGAAACACCACGGCAGTTATTTGCAGGATGACCGCGATCTCCGCAATGAACGCCAAAAACAAAAGCTTGAACCGGCTTATCAGTTCATGCTGCGCGTCCGTATGCCGGGCGGCGTATCGACGCCTGAGCAATGGCTCGTGATGGATGATCTTTCGCAGAAATACGGTAACGGCACCCTAAAGCTGACGACGCGTGAAACGTTCCAGATGCACGGGATTTTAAAATGGAACATGAAAAAAACCATTCAGACGATCCATTCGGCTCTTCTGGATACAATCGCGGCTTGCGGGGACGTAAACCGGAATGTGATGTGCGCATCGAATCCTTACCAGTCTGAAATCCATTCTGAAGTATACGAATGGTCCAAAAAATTAAGTGATGATCTCCTGCCTCGAACAAGAGCGTATCATGAAATTTGGCTTGATGAGGAAAGAGTGGCCGGCCCGCCTGACGCAGAAGAAGTCGAGCCGATGTACGGGCCGCTTTACCTGCCGCGGAAATTCAAAATCGGTATTGCGGTTCCGCCGTCAAATGACATTGACGTCTTTTCGCAGGATCTCGGATTCATTGCGATTGTGGAAGATGGCAAGCTCATCGGTTTTAACGTGGCAATCGGCGGCGGTATGGGAATGACGCACGGCGACAAAGCGACATATCCGCAGTTAGCCAAGGTAATTGGATTCTGCCGCCCTGAACAAATGTATGACGTTGCTGAAAAAACAATTACGATTCAGCGTGACTACGGAAACCGTTCCGTCCGTAAAAATGCCCGTTTCAAATACACAGTTGACCGCCTCGGTTTGGAAACAGTGAAAGAGGAATTGGAAAACCGTCTCGGCTGGAGCCTGGAAGAAGCGAAGCCGTACCATTTTGATCATAACGGCGACCGCTACGGATGGGTGGAAGGCATTGAGGATAAATGGCATTTTACGCTGTTTGTCGAAGGCGGCCGTGTGACGGATTACGAGGATTATAAGCTGATGACAGGCTTGCGTGAAATTGCTAAAGTTCATACAGGCGATTTCCGTCTGACAGCCAATCAGAACTTGATTATCGGTAATGTTCCAAGCGAGAAAAAGGATGAAATCAACGCATTAATCGATCAATACGGGTTAACTGACGGAAAGCATTATACAGCGCTGCGCCGCAGCTCTATGGCGTGTGTTGCTCTTCCGACCTGCGGATTGGCGATGGCTGAAGCAGAACGTTATTTGCCGTCCCTTTTAGATAAAGTGGATGAGATTATTGACGAAAACGGTCTTCGTGATGAGGAAATTACCATTCGCATGACAGGCTGCCCGAACGGCTGCGCCCGCCATGCGCTCGGAGAGATCGGATTTATCGGAAAGGCGCCTGGCAAATATAATATGTATCTAGGCGCTGCGTTTGACGGCAGCCGCTTAAGCAAAATGTACCGCGAAAATATCGGAGAAGAAGACATTTTGAACGAGCTGCGCGTCCTGCTTTCCCGCTATGCGAAAGAACGCGAGGAAGGTGAGCACTTCGGTGATTTCGTCATTCGCGCCGGTATCATTAAAGCGACAACTGACGGGATGAATTTTCATAATTGAGATGAGAGACAGGGGGATTGCCCTGTCTCTTTTTGATTTTGCTTTGCGGCAAAAAAGTTCACCATGAGCATATCATGAGAAAAAATACCCTAAAAAGGGTACTATAAAAGAAGACTAGTGTGGAGGAGACTCCTGCGGAATCCAGTATTGGATGTAAGGCCATCCTTTATCTTTTGCAAGCCTCAGCCTCTTCGGACAAATATTGATCAACTCATCATGCAGATACGCAGCAGATTAAGGAGGTTATGCATTTGGACATATTTTTAGTCGTCCTTGTTTTACTGGCTATTATTGCGATTTCTAACATTGTCAATCGGTTTATCCCGTTTATTCCAGTGCCTCTGATTCAGGTGGCGCTTGGGATTATTGCCGCCTCATTTCCACAGGGGCTTCATTTTGAATTAAACACGGAATTGTTTTTCGTCTTGTTTATTGCGCCTCTTCTATTTAATGATGGAAAGAGGACGCCTCGGGCGGAGCTTTGGAATTTAAGAGCTCCCATTTTATTGCTTGCACTTGGCCTTGTATTTGCGACTGTGATTGTAGGAGGATACACGATCCACTGGATGATTCCTGATATTCCGCTGGCAGCGGCCTTTGGGCTGGCAGCCATTCTTTCACCGACTGATGTTGTCGCTGTCAGCGCATTATCAGGAAGGGTGAAGATGCCGAAAGGAATTCTGCGCCTGCTTGAAGGGGAAGGGCTGATGAATGATGCATCAGGTCTGGTCGCCTTTAAATTTGCGATTGCCGCAGCGGTTACCGGGGCATTTTCACTGGCGCAAGCAGCTGTCAGCTTTGTGTTTATTTCTGTTGGCGGCCTTTTGTGCGGGGTTGTCATTTCGTTCTTGATTATCCGCTTTCGTCTATTCCTGCGCCGTCTTGGCATGCAGGATGTCACGATGCACATGCTGATTCAAATTCTGACGCCTTTTGTGATTTATTTGGCAGCGGAGGAAATCGGTGTTTCCGGCATTTTAGCCGTTGTGGCGGGCGGTATTACGCATGCGGTTGAACAGGACCGTCTCGAATCGACGATGGTGAAGCTGCAAATCGTCTCATCGAGTACGTGGAACATTATTTTATTTATTTTGAACGGTCTTGTCTTTGTCATCCTTGGCACACAGATTCCGGATGTCATTTCGGTGATTTTTAACGATACAGCGATCAGTAACATGAAAGTGATCGGCTATATTCTGGTCATTACATTTACGTTAATGCTCCTCAGGTTTCTGTGGGTGCTGTTCTTCTGGAACGGCAAGTGGTTCTTTAATAAAGATCAAACCATTTATAAGCCGGGACTTCGTTCTACATTGTTAATTTCCATTTCAGGTGTGCGGGGAGCGGTTACGCTTGCAGGTTCATTCTCCATCCCATATTTCCTGGAGGATGGCACACCGTTTCCGGAAAGAAATCTGATTCTCTTTTTAGCCGCAGGCGTCATTTTATGCACGCTTGTTATTGCCACCTTCGTGCTTCCGCTTCTGACAGAAAAAGAAGAAGAGGACGAAGAAAAAAATAAGAAGCTGCTGACGGCGAGACGCAAACTGATTAAAACGGCTCTCAAAACGATTAAAGAAGACATGAATGATACAAACAAAACGGCGTCTCTTGCGGTCATTGCCGAATACAATGAGAAAATGAAAAACCTTCGTTTTCAGCAATATACAACGTCAACCCGCATAAAAAAGTATGAACGGAAAGTCCGCGCTCAAGGGATTAAAGCCGAGCAAGAAGAACTGATGAAACTGCTGGAGCGGGGAGACATCCCGGAAGAAACGGCAAATGCTCTGCAAGAACGGTTTAATGAATTGGAAATTTTGTATGCCAACCCGTTTAAAGTCGGTTTATCAAAAACAAGGCTGAAACGTCTGATGTATTGGATTTTCTTCGGAGAACATAAAAAGCCGGAGATGTCGATTTTAAACGAAGAGGGATTAATGAGAGCAACTAGGGTTAAAACGGCTAAAGCTGCGATAGGACATTTGGAAAAGCATATACCGGAAGAACATAAGGAAGTATTTTTATCTGTCATCTCGTTTTATAAACAATTAATTTTCAGATTGGAGCACAGCCATCACGAACATAAATCGAACGCCCATTTTGAAAATCAGAAGCTGGAAGTGAAGCTGAAGGCTGTGCAGGCGATCAGAAATGAGATTCAGACGCTCTTTGAGGAGCGGGAAATTTCCCGGGACATCTCTCATGAGCTTCGCCAATATATTAATGATGTGGAAGCCGCAATGCTAGAAGGCGGCGAATAATTCCAAGAAAAAAAGCTGGCATCGGACGCCAGCTTTTTTCTATAGGTTAGGGGCGATGGAATTCGACAGTGTTGTCGTTTCGGTCGAACCAGCCTCTGAAGGCCCAGTTGATCCAGCCGCCGTCTCCTTTGTTTGTGAAGCTTCCGTCTTCAAATACCCAAATGCCGTACGTAATGCCGTCATAAACGGCCGAGCCGTAAAACTGCACACCATTTAAGTGATCTTCATACTCCTGGCTTAAGTTAAAAACCATGACGTTATATTTTTGGCCGGATGCGTAGAAGGAAGATTCCATGAGATTTTTCACAAAACCGTCCCGGTTCTGGGCTGATTTAATGGCATCTGAGATTTGGTTGGCAATCCCAAGCAAATCAAGGTTGACGTTTAAACCGACTTCTGCGGCAGCTGTTCCGGCTGTTGTTTTCTGTGAGATCTTCGGTGCGGGATTTTCCTCAGCAGAGGCAAGGGACAAAGGGGCAATTGTCAAAGCGGCGCCAAGTGCAAGAGTCATTGGGATACGAATACGTTTCAATTTGTTTCCTCCTCTATGTTTTTGTGGGCTACAGTATTCGCTTACCCTGCTCACTGTCTAAATAATCTTATAATTGATAAAATAGGAAAAAATAGTGCAAATGCGTATTGTTTACTATGAAATAAAAAACGTCCGTATGAAAAAAGAAGCAAAAAGAGGCTCTTAAGCGTATTATTGGTATCTGCTGAGAGGAATGTGAGATAATATAGACGCTTACATTTCGATGAAAGGGTGGATGTTCAAGTGGCAACAAGTTTAAAAGATACTGTAAAGCTACATAACGGAGTTGAAATGCCTTGGTTCGGTCTTGGTGTTTTTAAAGTAGAAAACGGAAGTGAAGCGACTGAATCGGTTAAAGCTGCGATTAAAAATGGCTACCGCAGCATTGATACAGCGGCTGTCTATAAAAATGAAGAAGGTGTAGGCATCGGCATTAAAGAATCCGGTGTTGCAAGAGAAGAGCTCTTCATTACATCAAAAGTATGGAATGAAGATCAGGGCTACGACACAACGCTTGCTGCCTTTGAAAAAAGCCTGGAAAGACTTCAGCTTGATTATTTAGACTTATATTTAATCCACTGGCCTGGCAAGGATAAGTATAAAGATACATGGCGCGCGCTTGAAAAGCTGTACAAAGACGGCAAAATCCGCGCGATCGGCGTCAGCAACTTTCAAGTTCATCATTTAGAAGAGCTTTTGAAAGATGCTGAAATCAAACCAATGGTGAACCAAGTTGAATTTCACCCTCGTTTGACGCAAAAAGAATTAAGAGACTACTGCAAAAAACAAGGCATCCAGCTGGAAGCATGGTCTCCGCTTATGCAGGGCCAGCTGCTTGATAACGAAGTGCTGACACAGATCGCTGAAAAATATAATAAATCTGTAGCACAAGTGATTTTGCGCTGGGATCTTCAGCATGAAGTTGTAACGATTCCAAAATCGATTAAAGAACACCGTATTATCGAAAACGCTGATATTTTTGATTTCGAATTGTCTCAAGAAGACATGGACAAGATTGATGCGTTAAATCAAGATGAACGTGTCGGTCCAAACCCCGATGAGCTTCTGTTTTAATCAAAAACTCCCCGTCTAAGTACGGGGAGTTTTTTAATGTGTTTTTTTCAGTTGAATCAAAAACAGCATCAGAAAAGAAATGACGATGATACAGACGACCCACGCCCATGCAAGTGCGTTGTTGCCGGAATCCAAAGCGACATAAATGGCTGTCGGCAGCGTTTGGGTAACACCCGGGATATTCCCGGCAAACATTAAGGTGGCGCCGAATTCACCGAGCGCCCGCGCCAGACTGAGAATGCTTCCGGTCAGCAACGATGGATACGCCAGCGGAATGGAGATATGGATAAACACCTTCCATCTGCTTGCGCCGTCTACCATTGCCGCTCCCTCTATATCGGGGTCAATATCGGAAAATCCGGTTTTGGCCGATTGATACATAAGCGGAAAAGCCACGATAGCAGAAGCAATCACAGCAGCCCACCAGGTGAAGATCACGGGCTGATGAAAGATCCATTCGATCGCTTGTCCGATGAAGCTGTGCTTTCCAAACATGACGATCAAAATAAAACCGACAACGGTGGGCGGAAGAACGAGAGGAAGCATAAAAATCGTTTCGAGTGCGGTTTTTCCGAAAAATGATGCTTGTGACATCCATGCCCCTGCCAAAGTTCCGAGAATGATCACCGCGATTCCGGCGACCGCCGCCACTTGAAAAGAAAGCATAACCGGCGTGAAAAATTCTGAAGTGCTGATGTTATTCAGCAGTAAAACCATATTTCTCAAACACTTTCATCGCTTCGTCAGTTTGCAGGTAATCGTAAAATTGCTTCGCTTCCTTATGGTGTTTCGTATCTTTTACAATTCCTAACGGGTAAACGATCGGGCTGTGTGTATCAGCTTTTGTCTCATCGACGATTTTGACTTTCTTAGAGATCAGCGCGTCTGTTTTATAAACGACACCTGCGTCTACATTGCCTGTTTCTACATATGAAAGAACCTGGCGAACGTCTTTTCCGTACACGATCTTATCTTTTACTTTGTCCCATAGAGACAGGTTTGTCAGTGATTCTTTTCCATAAGCTCCTGCCGGTACAGATTCTGGAGTCCCGAGAGCAATTTTTTCTGAATCAGTCAGATTGTCAAAGCCTGTGACTGGTGAATCTCCATCCTTAGGCACAACGAGCACAATTTCATTTCCGACTAAATGAGTGCTGTCTTTTTTAGCGATATCCCCATCATCTACAAGCTTTTGGAATTTGTCCTCAGCGGCTGAGAAGAACAGATCGGCCCCGGCTCCTTGAGAAATTTGCTTTTGCAAGGCACCTGATGAGCCAAAGTTATCTTGGATCGTAATATTGTGATGGGTTTTCTCGTAGTTCTTTTGAATTTCCTCGAGTGCATCCTGGGCACTGGCAGCTGCTGAGACAGTTAAGGTCACTTTTTTCTCTTTGTCACTTGATGATTGGCTGGCAGAGCAGCCTGCTGCAAGCAGAAAAACAGTTAATGCTGCGGTCAGAATGGAATACTTCTTAAACATGATTGCACCCCTTATAATTAGTTATATCTAATTATAACTGATTATGTTTGGGTTATGTGGGTTTTTTTACATTCTCCGAAAAGGTATAATGAAATAGGAGAGTGATGATGATGAATGAAACCTCTTCCTATACGATAGAAGAAGTTGCTGGTCTGCTGAAGGTATCAAAGCTGACCGTTTATGATTTGATTAAAAAAGGCATGATCCCTGCTTACCGTGTCGGAAGGCAGATGCGTGTCGATGAAGCAGATTTAAAGCAATATAAGGCGAACATGAGAATGTCTCAGCCTGTGTCTTCACCCGAAGAGCCGAGAAAGGCACAGGAGCCGATGCCGGAGGGAAGGCGGAATGTCGTCATCAGCGGACAGGATATATCGATGGATCTGCTCAGCAAGCATTTGGAAAATGCCATTCAAGAGACGCCGCTCCGCCAATACAAAGGCAGCTTAAACAGCCTCATTGACATGTACCAAGGCAAATGCGACATTGTCAGCCTGCATCTGTACGATGCGGAAACCGCTCAATATAATACGCCTTATGTGAAACGCATTCTGTCAGGCGAACCGTTTTGTCAGATGAATGTTGTCCTTCGCAAAGCCGGCTTATACGTTCAAAAAGGAAATCCGAAAAACATACAAAGCTGGGATGACCTGAAACGAACCGACATCCGCATCATCAACAGAGAAAAAGGATCGGGCGCAAGAGTGCTGCTTGACGAACAGCTTGGTCTGCTTGGTGTGACACCTTCAGACGTCAAGGGCTACAGTGACATTGTGACTGATCATTATGCTGTTGCCTCCCAAGTCTCGAGCGGACAGGCAGACGCGGGAATCGGGGCGCAGCACGCGGCACATATGGGAAGCGTTGATTTTATCCCGCTCATCGAGGAACAATACGACATTGTCATTTTGAAAAAACACCAGCAGCTGCTTGAAGCTGTAAAGAGCATCTTGAAATCGGAAGAATATAAGGCCAACCTGTCTCATCTTAATGGCTATCAAACGAAGCTGACAGGTAAAGTGATATACGAAACATGAAAAAAATCCCTCGTAGAGGGATTTTTTTATTGACCATAAAAACGCAGAAGGTCTCCATTTAACATTTTATCAGAGAGAGACAGCTCTTCATTTGCTTTTTCTTTATAGGGAGCGCACGCATCTTGATTTTCTAACACTTCTCCTGTTTTTTGGCTATAGCATGTATTTTTCGTATATACATAGTCGTTCGTGATAAAGCTGCCGTTTCTCAGCACGGCAAATGGCGTTCGGTTGTTTGACAGCAAATCATTGCCAAACTGAATATCACCTTTTGTATCAATTCCGAGCAGGTGCATCAGAGTCGGCCTGACGTCAACCTGTCCTCCGGCATCGGAGATTGTTTCCGGGTTTTGATCAGTGATTCCAGGAATATGAATGATAAACGGCACCCGCTGAAGCTGGACGGTGTCATATGGCGTAATTTCACTTTTTCCTAAAAACTCAGCCAGGGCTTTATTATGGGCTTCTGATATGCCGTAATGATCTCCCATAAAGACAATCATCGAGTTTTCGTATAAGCCTTCATCCTTGAGCTTTTTGATAAAATGCTTCAGTGCTTCATCCTCATAGCGAACCGTCGTCACATAGCGGTTTAACAGGTCGCTGCTTGAATCATATTCATCAATCAGCTGATCCTTTTCATCAATTTCAAACGGAAAATGGTTCGTCAATGTGATGAAATTGCTGTAGAACGGCTTCGGCAGGCTTTTCAGTTTAGCAGCTGACTGTTCCAGAAATTCCTTATCCTTTAATCCCCAGCTTGTTGAGGTTTCAGGAGTCACATGGAACTCATCGACATCAAAAAAGCGGTCAATCCCAAACGTTTCATACATCACATCTCTGTTCCAAAATGTTTTATGATTGGCGTGAAAGACGGCTGAATAATAATCATTCTGCTTGAGTGATTTGTACATCGTATGAAATTGATGGTCACTTTTCGTAAAAAAGACGGCGCCGCTTAGGGAAGGGTATAGAGAGTTAGCGACGATAAATTCCGAATCAGACGTTTTGCCTTGCTCTGTTTGCTGATAAAAATGATCAAAGGAATAGCTCTTTTTCATCAGGTCATTCATAAACGGGGTAATTTCTTTTCCGTTTACCTTTTCATTCAGAACAAAGCTTTGAGTCGATTCAAGCGTCACAAAAATCACATTCCGTCCCTTTGCCAGTCCGAACTTGCTTGGATCAGGCTTGCTGTAGTCAGCCTCAGTGTAGTTTTTGATTGTAGAGAGGCTGTCTTCATCGGCAAATGCCTTCGCACTCATATTGACAGTCTGAGAAATGGTATCGTAGATGTGGAACTGAAACAGGCCAATACTTTTGACGAGCACTTCCCGGTCGAAGGAATGTGCCAATAGCTTCGGCTGTTCAATTTCTGCAAGTCCCAGCGTACATATAAGAATCCCGCAGGAAGCGGCATAGTACCGCTTGACCGTACGGGGGTTCGCTTTCGACTCGGGACTCTTCTCTTTTCTGGAAAGCAGCAGAAGAAAAGCCAAATCCGCAAACAGAGCGATGAACAAAGGATTGAACAGTTCTTTTACACTGCTGCCCATATCGCTCATGTTGCTGGCCTGAAACAAAACCGGGATGGTAATAAAATCGATATAAAAGCCGTAAAAAATCGTGTTGGAGATCAAAATGGCAGTCAGAACCAAATTGGCAATCAGCAAAAAGATGCGCTGCTTGCTGCCTTTTAAAAGCAGGCCAATCCCAAATAGAGGGAGTATGAAGCTAAGCGGATTGATCAGCAGAATCAGCTCCTGCAATAGAGAGTCGATCTGCAAATCAAAACCCAGTTTATAGATCACATAAGTTTTGATCCACATGAATAAGATGGATAAACTTAAAAAACGCTGATTGTGAAAAAAGGTTCCTTTCATCAATTTATAACTCCTCACGTTTTCTTGAACATCTGCCATGAGATGCTTCTTATGTAAAACCTACTAAAAACAGTCTTCTTAGACAAGCTTCAGCACTCGTGTTTAAAACATGCGCCCATGGAACAGCATATAAAAATAATAGCATGACGCTATTGTCAGACCGGCCAACACAAGCTGTTCGGAAAAACTGCCTGTCTTCATATACAACGGCAGCCGTATGCGAATGGTTGAAGGGAATAACAATTTGATGCCATTCACTGTCCAGGCATCCAGAACCAAGTGGCTTGCCATTCCGATCATCAGCCCTGCTGATATGTTTTTATCTGGAATATATGTGGCTGTGATAAAAAACATGATGAGCAGAAACAGCAGGCTGTGTGTAAAGGTGCGGTGGCCAAATACGGAACTGACAATTTTCGATAAGATAGGAAATTTTCTTCCGATTTTACTTTGCGTGTGGCAGATGTCGGGAATTAATGCGCCAACCGCGCCGGACGCCGCCATGAGTACTGGGTCAAATCCATAATAATAAGCCGCTGCGGTACAAGAAGCGATGCCTCCCATGATGTGTGTTTTTCCTGTCATTTCCCCGCTTCTCCTTTATCTTTTGCAAAAATCTCTGAATTACAAATATATCAAGAGAATGTATGTTTGAGCAACAGAACTTTGGCCGATAAAAAAATGAGCCGCATAATTTCCTGAGAAAAAGGCATCTTAAAGATGTACCTATTTTCTAAAAGAGGTGATACGAATGGCTTTCTTTAATAAAGATAAAGGTAAACGTTCTGAAAAAGAAAAAAACGTAATCCAAGGAGCTCTTGAGGATGCCGGTTCAGCTCTTAAAGATGATCCGCTTCAAGAAGCTGTGCAAAAAAAGAAAAATAATCGCTAACCGCATGCGGATAGGGCTTGGCTCTATCCGCATTTTCCATCTGTTCCCTTTGACAGATCATTCTTTCTTTGATAACCTTCTGGGAGTAACTGAATAAATAAATCCTCACTCTTTCTCAGTGAGGTAGAGGTTGCGCGGATGATGAGTCACACATGCCAGGCTGACAGGAGCTGTTAAACATGTGTAAAAGGCATCAGCGCCGAAGTGTGGAGAAAGCCGATCCTTTTCTATGCTGGGACTGTATCTGAATAAGTGCAGGACTGCCGCGTGCTTTTTCGCGGAGGGCTATCCGGAGATCAAGGGTGTGTGTTTCTTTAAGCATGGACTTTTGTTCAGGCTTTTTTTGTGTTTACATGATCTCGGGTTCTGGTCCGTACAAAGAATCATTGGAGGTACTGGAATGGAACAGACAAAAAAATGGGGTTTTTGGTTATTAACGGCGTTTGTCGTTGGAAATATGGTTGGATCGGGGATTTTCTCCCTGCCAAGTTCGCTTGCTTCGATTGCAAGTCCGCTTGGCGCTACGTCCGCCTGGCTTTTGACAGGTGCGGGCGTGTTGATGATTGCGCTTGTCTTCGGGCACTTGTCTATTCGCAAGCCTGAGCTGACAGCGGGGCCGCAAAGTTATGCGAGAGCGCTGTTTTCTGATCCAAAAAAAGGGAACGCTGCCGGATTCACAATGGTGTGGGGCTACTGGGTGGCCAGCTGGATCAGTAACGTGGCGATTATCACAAGTCTAGCCGGTTACTTGACTTCGTTTTTCCCAATTTTAGTTGATAAACGTGTACTGTTTGCTGTCGGCAGCCAAGAGGTAACACTCGGCCAATTGCTGACGTTTGCTGTATGTACGATTTTGCTCTGGGGAACGCACACGATTCTTGTTGCAAGCATTAACGGTGCTAGTAAATTAAACTTTATCACAACGTTTTCAAAAGTATTAGGTTTTGTTTTCTTTATCATTGCCGGATTGTTTGTGTTTCAAACGACATTATTCGATCATTTTTATTTTCCGATTCAAGGTGAGAACGGCACAAGCATTGGCATCGGCGGACAGGTTCACAACGCCGCCATTTCTACTCTATGGGCGTTTGTCGGAATTGAATCAGCAGTGATCTTGTCTGGACGCGCGCGTACTCAGCGTGATGTGAAACGTGCGACCATCACAGGTTTGTTGATCGCGTTAAGCATTTACATTATTGTCACATTGATCACAATGGGGGTTCTGCCGCACGATAAGCTTGTCGGATCTGAAAAACCGTTCGTTGATGTGCTGTATGCGATTGTCGGAAACGCAGGAAGCGTGATTATGGCGCTACTGGCGATTCTTTGCTTATTCGGAACGATGCTCGGCTGGATTTTGCTTGGCTCTGAGGTTCCGTACCAAGCTGCTAAAGCAGGAGATTTTCCGGCGGTCTTTGCGAAAACAAATAAAAAAGGAAGCCCGGTTATTTCTTTGATCATTACAAATGTGATGTCACAGGTCTTCATATTCTCTGTTATTTCCCGGACAATAAGTGACGCATTTACGTTTTTAACGACAGCGGCAACCCTTGCGTATTTAATTCCGTATTTAGTGTCTGCGATTTACAGCCTGAAGCTTGTTATAAAAGGCGAAACGTATGATCAGCTGAAAGGTTCCCGGGTAAAAGACGGATTGATCGCGATTTTAGCGTGTGTATACTCATTGTTTGTTATCGTAACAGGCACAGCGGATTTAACGACATTTATTCTCGGTATCGGTTTGTTCTTTGTCGGTCTGGCAATTTATCCGTTTGTGATAAAGAAATTCTCTAAAGAAAAACAAGCATAAAAAAAGACACCTGACAATGCAGTCAGGTGTCTTTTTTATAAAAACGTTATTTCTCCTGTTATAAGTCCCATACACAAAATAGCGGACAGGAACGCTGTCAGTGATAGGACATTCGAATATGCAAAAAACGCTTTTTCCGTTTCTTCAGAAAATGAAACAAAGCCAGCACTTAAATAAAAACGAGAAGCACATGAGAAAAAGGCTTTCCGATATAAAGACCGTTGAAAAAACTTACGGCGATGATGATGCAGCTTAATATGAATTGAGAAAGAAAATATGCGATGTGGTTCAATATGAGTTGCTCCGTCCTGTCGGATTCTTTGCAATATAGAAAAGAGCCGCAGATCAGTGCGGCTCTCTTTGTTTATTTTGTTAAGCTTTTCGTGATAAACTTCAGCTGTCCTTCTAGTGAAATCGGGTCTGAGAAATAGAAGCCGATCGGGTCAATTTTATAGACATGATCATTTTTGACAGCATCGAGGTTTTTCCAAATGGAACTGTCAAATACGCCGCCATCGTCTCCGCCTGATTGCCATGGACCCGCGAAAATGTAATCTCCGGCGAAGTCAGGGAGCTTTTCTAAAGAAATGCTGGTATACCCTGGGCCTTGGTCAATCGCTTTTTCCTTTGTCAGCTTTGTGGCCTGTAAACCAAGATCTTTGTAGACGATGCTTCCGCCTCTTCCGAAATCTTTACCGAATACATAAATGTCTTTGCCGTTTGTTTGCATAATAGAAACTGTTTTGTCACCAATGACTTTTTGAATTTTTGTTTTGGCTGCCGCGACTTTTTTGTCCCACTCGGCAAGCCACTTCTCCGCTTTATCTTCCGTTCCTGTCATTTTTGCGAATTCTTTAAACTGTTCGATGTTATCGAGTTTATCGTATTTCACCGCAACAGTCGGCGCGATTTTTTCGAGCTTTTTAATATCGGCGCCTTGTGTAGTCCAAACGATGATCAGGTCAGGCTTTAAATCAATCACTTTTTCAACAGAAGTGCCGTCTCCGATATTTGTGACACCATCGGTTTTACCTTTGTAGTAAGGGTTTTTAAATACATTTTCAGGTGCACCGACGACGTTGATGCCCAGTGTTTTGAAGTCTCCGTAGTAGCCGTCAGCCATGACAACCACCCGTTTAGGATGTTTGGGAATTTTTACATTTCCGTTTTCAGCCTTGTATGTAACGGTTTCTTCGTCTTTTGAATCAGAGGAAGAGCCTTTGCTTTCTGAGTGATTTCCGCAGGCTGCCAGCGCTGCAATCAATAAAAGAGCAAAAAAAGCGGCACCAAGCTTCTTGTATGTATGGGTCATATCTCATACCTTCTTTCCAAATAAATAGATGATAAAGAGAATCATTATCACCTGTGATTATATCATCACAAGTGCCAGTTGACACGATATTTTTGCATTCATATTCTCATTTTTATCAAAACGCTCTATTAAATCAGCAGAAAAAAGTGATATACTGAAACAGCAATTGATAATCATTATCATTATCGAAAGGAAGTACGGCTGTTGAGTCACATGAAAAATAAACAGATGATATCAGATGAAGAAATTCAATGGACATCCCGGTCGTTTGGTGCGGTCATTGTGCTTGTTGCGGGGGTATGTTTATTATGCTTCGGCGCGATGCTGTCCATTTCTCTCGGTGCTGCGGATATCCATTTACGGACTGTGTGGGACGCCATCTTTCATTTCCAGCCAAATGAAACCTCACACCAAATTATACACGATCTTCGGCTGCCAAGAACGGCTGCTGCCGCGCTTGTCGGCGCATTGTTAGCCGTGTCTGGGGCGATCATGCAGGGCATGACGAGAAACCCATTGGCGGAGCCTTCTATTATGGGGATAACATCGGGCTCTGCTTTTGCTATTTCGATTGCGTTTGCTTTTTTTCCAGGACTTTCTGCCTTCGGGCTTGTGCTGTGGTCCTTTGCGGGCGCCGGACTGGGGGCATCGACGGTATTGGGCATCGGCATGTTTTCCAGGGGCGGTCTCACGCCTGTAAAGCTTGCTCTTGCCGGAACGGCCGTCAGTTATTTCTTTACGGGCATTTCAACCGCAATTGCGCTCCGTTTTGATGTAGCACAGGATGTCAGCTTTTGGTACGCAGGCGGGGTAGCGGGTGTGAAATGGTCAGGCGTTCAGCTGCTGGTTATTGCAGGAGCTGTCGGTTTGACGTTTGCGTTTATCATTGCCCGGTCTGTGACGGTGTTAAGCCTCGGTGACGATCTGGCGAAGGGGCTTGGGCAATATACATCAGCGGTGAAACTGGTTGGCATGCTTGTCGTTGTGGTGTTGACGGGAGCTGCTGTTTCCATTGCCGGCACTATCGCGTTTATCGGACTGATCATTCCTCATATCACAAGGTTTTTGGTAGGGGTTGATTATCGGTGGATTATTCCTTGCTCGGCGGTGCTTGGCGCTGTTTTGCTTGTTTTTGCTGACATTGCGGCCAGACTCGTGAACGCGCCGTTTGAAACGCCTGTCGGCGCGCTGACCTCTCTCATCGGTGTTCCCTTTTTCTTTTATTTGGCACGTCGTGAAAGGAGAGGGCTGTAATGAAAACGAAAAAACCTCTTGTTGTGATAGCAGTGACTTTTCTGCTGATCATGTTTGTCTTTTTTATCAGTCTGAATCTGGGTGTCATTAAAATTGCCCCATTGCAAACGCTCAAGGTCTTTTTCGGCCAAGGAACGGCGCGGGATGAGCTTGTCTTATTTGAGTTCAGGCTGCCGCGAATAATTTTGTCGCTGCTTGTCGGGGCGGGTATTGCTGTTGCCGGAGCCATTTTGCAAAGCGTGTCTCAAAATGATTTGGCTGAACCGGGTATTCTCGGGATTAACGCCGGGGGTTCGCTTGCTGTTGTGCTCTTTATTTACTTTTTTCAAGGGTCAGCATCAGATCTCGGCTTTTTAGGGACGTTTATGCTGCCGTTCAGCGCTCTGGCAGGCGCGTTCCTCGCCGCGTTTCTCATTTATCTTCTGGCTTGGAAAAAAGGTGTGACTCCGATTCGGCTGATCCTAGTCGGAATCGGTGTAAATGCCGGATTTAATGCCCTTTTGCTTATTTTTCAGCTCAAAATGGACCCGCATGACTTTATGCAGGCTGCAGTTTGGATATCAGGCTCGATATGGGGGGCCAATTGGAACATGATCTGGGCGGTACTCCCCTGGATTGTGATTTTGCTTCCTTTTACTTTATATAAAGCACGCTATCTGAACATTTTACAGCTGGGAGACCAATTAGCGACCGGACTTGGCACTGCTGTTGAAAAGGAAAGACGGATTCTCCTTCTGGCAGCGGTCGCTCTTGCCGCATCCTGTGTGGCAGCTGCAGGAGGCATCGCGTTCCTCGGATTAATCGCACCGCATGTGGCAAGGAGGCTTACCGGTCCCCGCCACCAGACGCTTATACCGGTTTCCGCCTTTATCGGCGCGTTTCTGTTTCTTCTGGCTGATACGCTGGCGAGAAATGTATTGGCACCGTCAGAAATTCCGGTCGGACTTGTCATCTCCGTTTTAGGTGCGCCTTACTTTATTTATTTATTGATGAAATCGAATTGAGGAGGGGACCGAACTTGAATTCATTATCAACGGAACAGCTTGGGATCGGTTATGGCGACAGGCTGATTGTAGAAGATTTAAATATATCCATTCCTAAAGGAAAAATAACAACCTTAATTGGGCCGAATGGCTGCGGAAAGTCAACGATATTAAAAACGATGTCCAGAATTATGCGCTCACATCAAGGTGCCGTTTACTTAAACGGCAATGCGATTCATAAAATGTCTACTAAGGACATTGCGAAGGATATGGCCATTCTGCCGCAGACGCCTGAGGCTCCGAGCGGTTTAACGGTGTACGAATTGGTGTCGTACGGCAGATTTCCGCATCAATCAGGCTTCGGCAGATTAAATGATGAAGACCGCCGCATCATCAAATGGGCACTCGAAGAAACCGGCATGGCGGAATACCATGAGCGTCCGATTGAGGCATTGTCAGGCGGACAGCGTCAGCGCGTGTGGATTGCGATGGCGCTTGCACAAGGGACAGAGCTGCTTTTGCTTGACGAGCCTACAACATATCTCGATCTCGCACATCAGCTCGAAATCCTGCAGCTGCTTGACAGACTGAACAAGGAGCAAGGACGGACGATTTTAATGGTGATTCATGATCTGAATCACGCGGCCCGTTTTTCCCATTATATGATTGCGCTCAAAAAAGGCACGGTCATCAAGGAAGGGACCGCACTGGAGGTCATGACGCCGGATATTTTGAAGCGGGTATTCCAGATTGATGCCGAAATCGTCACTGATCCTCGTACAAATAAACCAGTATGCTTAACCTACGACCTGATTAAAACTGAAAAACAGCTTGTTTCTGTGTAAGAAAAATCCCGGCATGACGCCGGGATTTTTTATTTTTAACCACAAAAATATAATTTTTCTTGCTAATTCCAGATTTTGAAGAAAAAGATTGAAAGTCTATTTGAATTAATAGATAATATTGGTTAGAATGTTTCGAAAATATTACGAAGATTACAGAAAGAGGAGATCATTGTGTCCAAGAAGAAAAAATGGCTTATTGCCGGTTCGATATGTGCCGGTGTGCTCGTACTGGCGGGGATCGGTGCCGGCGGTTTTTACTTTTTTACTCACATGAACCAAGTTGCCGTATCATCGGAGCCTTATGCTGAATCGGTCGCAGTGTATATGGGCGGTGAATCTGAATCTGCCCAATCGTTTTCGGGAAAAGTTGAGCCAGAGAAACAGCAAAAAGTATACATAGATTCAGAGAAAGGAAGCATTAAAAAAACGTACGTCAAAGAAGGCGATAAGGTTAAAAAAGGCGATAAGCTTTTCGAGTACGAGGGCGAGGATCATTCTGACGAAATTGAGCAAAGCAATTTACAAACCGAAATGACAAACCTTCAAATCAGCCGCTTGCAAAAATCAATAGCAGAAACTGAGAAGAAGCTAAAGACAGCCGGAAAAGACGAGAAAGCACAGCTTCAAGACGAGCTTGACCAGGCCAATTTTGATTTAAAGACAAGCCAGCTTGAACTGAAGCAGCACCAAAAAGAACTGGCTGCACTTACGAAAAACAAAGGTTCAAATGTGATCACAAGCAAGCATGACGGTATCGTTCAAAGCGTCAATCAGGATATTGCGGACGGCGCAACGGGTGATCAGGCAGCAGGCCCGTATATCCAAATCGTTTCAACGGGCAAATACCTTGTGAAAAGCCAAATCAACGAGCTGTTAATGGACACGATTAAAAAAGGCAGCAAAGTCAGAGTTACGCTGAAAACAGGCGGTGAAGGCGAGTGGAAAGGCAAGATTACTTCAATCGGCAAGCTTCCTGCTGGAACAGGCGAGGGGGAAGAGTCAGAAAGTTATGCTGAAGAGGAAATGAATCCCCAATCCTCTAACTATCCTTTCACTGTTTTATTGGACAGCCATAAGGGCCTTGAAGTCGGCTATCATGTCAATATTGAAGTCATGAGTGACGAAGCAGATGCGAATACCATTAAGCTGCCGTCCGACATGATTATCCAGGATGATGGCGAACCATACGTTTGGAAGACGGATGAGGAGCAGAAAGCGGTTAAACAGCCTGTTGAAATCGGGGAGACAGACGAAAGTGACATGGTCGAAATCAAAAGCGGCCTGACACCGGAAGATTATGTGATCTATCCTGATCCCGCGGTCAAGGAAGGAAAGCAGGTTACAGTCAATGCTGACACTGAATAATATTTCTAAATCGTACAAGCTGGGCAAAGAAGAGGTGCCGATCTTAAAGCATATTAATCTCACCGTCAAAGCTGGTGAATTTCTGGCCATTATGGGGCCGTCCGGTTCAGGGAAGTCTACGTTAATGAATATTATAGGCTGTTTGGACAGGCCGACCTCCGGAACCTATATGCTGGACCAAATGGATGTATTAAAAGGGAAAGACGGTGCTTTGGCTGACATTCGCAACGAATCGATCGGGTTTGTGTTTCAAACCTTTCATTTGCTGCCGCGCCTTACCGCACTGCAAAATGTCGAGCTGCCGATGATTTACAATAAGGTAAAGAAAAAAGAAAGAAGGCAAAGAGCCTATGAAGCTCTTGAAAAGGTTGGTTTGAAAGATAGGATCTCTTACAAGCCGCCAAAGCTGTCCGGCGGACAAAAGCAGCGGGTGGCGATTGCCAGAGCCCTTGTCAATCAGCCTCGGTTTATTCTGGCAGATGAACCGACCGGGGCGCTTGATACAAAATCAAGTGAACAAATTTTGTCGCTGTTTTCACAATTGCATCAGGAAGGCACAACGATCATTATGATTACCCATGACCCGGACGTCGCCAGAAAAGCCGACAGAACCGTGTTTATCAGAGACGGAGAATTAGTGTTAGACGAGAGAGGGATTAGCCATGCTTGAACATATTCGGATCTCCTTTCAATCTATTTTTTCACATAAGCTGAGGTCGATTCTTACGATGCTTGGTGTCATTATCGGTATAGCGGCGATCATTGCGATCGTCTCTATGCTGAAAGGCCAAAGCGAGCAATTAAAGCAAAGCATGATCGGCATGGGAAATAACGCGATTAATGTTGTGTACCAGCCAACAGGCGGGGAGGAGGAAGGCGGTTATCAGGAGGTTTCTTACACGTCCGCACCCCCTGTATCTGAAGAGACCATTAAGGCAATAAAATCAGACCCGGTTGTAAAAGGATTATCTTTATATTACTTGTCCGAAGGCGCCACCGTTTTTCACTTAACGAACGTTTCTTATCCTCAAGTGTACGGAGTGGATGCTGATTATTTCAATATGTTCCCGATCAGCATCACTGAGGGGAGAAAGCTGGCGGAAAAAGAATTAAACAGCACACACCAAGTGGTTATGATCAATGAGGCCGCAAGAGATGAGCTGTTTCCTGACGGTGACGCTCTGCACAAAAACATTGAGATGAACGGTGTGCCGTTCCGGGTTGCCGGTGTTTTTCATGAAAAGAAACAGGAAGAAAGCATGTTTGATGGCGACTATGCGAATCCGGTTTTATATGTGCCGAAAAAAGTGTGGCCGCTTATTGAAGGATTCGACGCGCCGACACAGATTGCGGTGCAGGCAGACTCTTCTGAGCATATCCAAGAAGCCGGTGTAATGGCCGCGGACCTTCTAAATCAAGGACTGTCAGATGCTGATTTGGAAAAAGCGGAGTACAGCGTGATGGATCTTCAGGAGGTCGCTCAGGAAGTGGAGTCCTTTAACCAGTCATTTGCTCTGCTGCTTGGCGGAATTGCAAGCATCTCACTTTTGGTCGGAGGCATCGGTGTCATGAACATTATGCTTGTTTCAGTGACGGAGCGAACGCGGGAAATCGGAATTAAGAAGGCGCTCGGTGCCAAGCGGCGCGTGATTTTATTTCAATTTTTAACAGAGGCCGTCGTGCTGACAAGTATTGGCGGAATTCTCGGTGTGCTGGCGGGCTTTGGCATCGCTAAACTTATCACGGTGATCTTTCCGATGCCTTTTATCATCTCCGTTCCGGCAGTTATCGGAGCACTCATTTTCTCAATGGCAGTCGGCATTATTTTCGGCTTGCTGCCGTCCATTAAGGCATCGAAGCTTCAGCCTGTTGACGCGCTTCGATATGAATAAAAAGAACGCATCCAATCGGATGGCGTTCTTTTTTTATTTGGGCAGTGCTGAATTGCATTTATCCAAAATAAGAAAAACGGCTGCGAGGATCATTTCTTCTGTGGTTGACAGCCAAATGTTATGAATCATTTGATCTGCCGTATAAGCGGTCATCCATAAAAACAGCAGCTGGACGGTGCCGGCCATAAGGATAAAAGCTCGTTTTCCAGTCTTAAAAAACGTAAAACTATGTATCATCAGCCGTTCAAAAGGTTCAAAGCATAGTCCGAGCACAAGAAATAACATAGCAAAAAGCAGGACATGAGCAGCTGATCGGTAGCTCGTTCCCGCCAAAGAAAAGACACAGAGAATGATTGTAAAATAGCAAAATAACACAGCCGCCGCTGCCAGCACATACTGTACGGCCTGCCGTAATAAATACTTTTGATGTATCACTGGTTCAGCTCCTTATCAGCGCTTGCAGAGAGAGAACGAGCGCTCTCTGCAAGCTGCCAGTTTTTTATTTACTGCTTTTCTTTTTCACAACCGGATGCTTTTCTTTTGAAAGGACATCCGTAAACTCTTTGCCTAAGTCAAGGTGTTCTTGGACGAAGGTTTCAGGAAGCATTGCGAGCCATTGGTTTAAAGACACATCAGCATAATGGTCATCTTTAAAGATTTCTAAAAAGACGAGCGGTTCATCGCCGAGGTTTTCTACGTAGTGGCCCATCGCAAATGGAACATAACCGACATCACCGGCTTGATAGTTAAAGGTTCTCGCATGGCCGTCAGCAGCAAAAACGGTCATTCTCGCTTTACCGGAGATGTAATATTGCCATTCATGCGTATTCGGATGCCAGTGAAGTTCTCTCATGGCGCCTGGTTCCACGGTTACAAGCGCGGATGCAATGGTTTTAGACACTGTAAAGTTTGTCGAATCCGCAATGTACACCTTTCCTCCTTCTGATGCAATCGGCTCCTGTTCAAGAAGGCGGTACGTAAACGGATAAGGCACTTCGCCGTACGGCCCTTCCACAATGTCATCTTTTAAACAGCCGGGCACAGGTTTTTCAAATATATATTTTTCTTTGCCCGGCAAATTGGCGATTTCTTCTTCTGTTACGCCAAAATTAGCGGCAATCACTTCTTTAGGGGTGTGGGCAAGCCAGTCTGTCAGCTGGAACGTGCTGTTTTCAGAGAATGACCCGTCGTCAAACACGAGCAGGAACTCTGCCCCTTCTTCAAGCGCTTGAATCGAGTGCGGCAGGCCTGACGGGAAGTACCATAAATCTCCTTCGCCTACATCATCAATAAAGCTGCGGCCCTTTTCATCCACAATCGTGACGCGTGCTTTCCCGTAGATCATATAAGCCCACTCTGCTTCCTTATGCCAATGAAGCTCTCGAATGGCGCCAGGCTTCAGCCGCATATTAACAGAAGCCAGGTTTTCTGAAATCGGCAGCTCACGTACGGTAACTTCACGGGCGTACCCGCCTTTTTCCAAACGGTTATGAGTATCTGAGAAAGAAAACTTCATATTTTCAACGGTGCCATGATCGGTTTCCGGCGGTACGAGCATATCGGGATTCTGCCGGTCCCTTTCAATATTACGCGGGATTTTCACTGTCGCTCCCTTATCTCCTCTGATTGGCTGGGGAATGTCGTTTTGTTTTTTCATTTTCCTGTCTCCTCCTTAAAAATAATTGTGGCGCAGAAAGAGAATGTGAAAGGCCTTTCGTTTTCCCTTCTGTCTTGTTAAGTGAAAAAAACCGATGAAAAGTCAACTTCGATACAAAATTAATGTTTCGCTTTCTGATCTTTCAGCTCTGTCATCAGTTCAATGAGCTGATCGAATTTTTTCTCGAAACGGGTCAGCAGGTACATCGCGATCAGTGCCGGGAACCCGAGATTGCTGATCTGCTTGACGACTTCCTCTATAAAAACCTGATCCATGAAAAACACCTCCCTCCTTTTTGTGCAGTCATGTAAGTAAGTGAAGGGAATCCAAGAAATCGTAAACCATGACTGGAAGGTTTGCTTCAGCAAGCGCTAGTCTGAAAGTAGTAGTTTACTTTTTTTTGCTTTCCTTCATTTAATTTAGTAGGGAGGCGGTTTGATGGACTATCAAGGTCTGTTGCGATCGAAATGTAAGGAGATTATGAAGCATCCCATCGTGAAGCATTTTTTGAGCAACCCTCAGCATTACCGTTTGTTCAAAAATGTAATGGAAAACCCGAATGAAAAGGATGCAAAATCGTTGGACGAGCAATTCAAGCAATTTTATAAAGAGATTCGCATCGTCAAGTATATGAATTCAATGATTCGGATTTTTTCCATCGATTTTGATAAGCGGGTTCGCAAAAATCAAAAACGGTATCCGCTGACGGTTGATCATCCGGAAGCAGGAGAACGACTTCCTTCCGAAACGGGAAGTGACGCGTTTGAGGAATTTTTAGACCTGCAGGATGATTTGAGCCAGCATGTCCAGGATTATCAGCTTTATCAAGCGATCCAGAAGCTGACTGACAAACAAAAAAGCGTGCTGACAAAAGTCTATCTTCACGGTGCCACGATGCAGGAAATCGCTGATTCATTAGGTGAGTCCCGGCAAAATATCTCTAATATTCATAAAAAGGGATTAGAAAATATCAGGAAGCAGCTAGAGGCGCAAAAAAAGGGGGAAAAGTAAACTGTGAGCGGCCAGTTTGAACATAATAGGAATAAAGATGAAATGTACGACATTGAGCATCTGATTGCATGCTTTTCACCGATGATCAGAAAAAAACTCAGCAATACGTCCTATCAAGAAAGAGAAGATTTGGAGCAGGAGCTGAAAATCAAAATGTTTGAAAAGGCTGATATGCTTCTGTGTCAGGATGTTCCGGGATTTTGGGAGTTTATTCTGTACATGGTAGACGAGAACTCATAACGATACCTCATTCTAAGAAAAACGGGAACATTTTGCAGGTTCCCGTTTCCTGCTGTTCACCCCCGTCAAGAGCCCTCCTATTCAAAAATGTACCAAAAAGAAACGATATAATGATAAGATGAAAAAAAACAGTGACAGAAAGGAACATAAAAGTGGAAAATGCGTCAATTTTAATCGTAGACGATGAGAAAGCGATTGTGGATATGATCAAACGCGTTCTCGAAAAAGAAGGTTATCGACATATACTGGATGCGGCAAGTGCAGAGGAAGCCATTCCGGTCGTCAAGACAAATAAGGTTGATTTAATCGTATTGGATGTCATGATGGGCGGAATGACCGGTTTTGAGGCGTGCACATTAATCAGGGAGTATTCAGACGCCCCGATTTTTTTCCTGACGGCGAGATCATCGGACGCTGACAAATTATCGGGTTTTGCGGTCGGAGCTGATGATTATATTACAAAACCATTTAATCCGCTGGAATTAGCCGCGCGGATCAGAGCGCATTTAAAGCGTACGTATCAGTCGAATGCAGCTGAATCAAACAAAACCTATACATATGATTACTTTACATTTTCTCCGCAAAATGCCGAGCTGATTGTGGGCGGGGAAACTGTAGCCTGTTCGGCTCAGCTTTTGCAGCTGCTTCAGTATTTTTGCGAACATCCCAATGTGGTGCTTTCTAAAGATCAAATTTATGAAAAAGTATGGGGCTATCCTTCGTACGGAGATAACAATACCGTCATGGTTCATATCCGTAAGCTCCGGGAAAAAATTGAGCGTGACCCGAGCAATCCGGAATATATCGTAACCGTTCGCGGTCTCGGATACCGTTTTATCCCGAGTCCAGAAGGAAACGGAAAGCGCCCATGAGGTTAAGGTGGAAGTTTCTGTTTCACTTTTTCGGGCAGATGCTGATTGTTATCCTTCTTCTTTCGATCATGCTTGTGGCTTCCTTTTTCTATTTAGACGCGCGATTCAGCGATGCGGAATCCAATTCAGGGCTGACAAAGGCAACGACTGACACGCTTGAGGCGTATCTCGATGTAAACGAAGACGGGTCATGGGAAGTGGACGACTTTCTGAAGAAATCTGTTGATAAACAGCACGGATGGATGCAAATCATTGATTCTAATGGGAAAACGGATTATTCCTACAGCGTGCCGAAAGACGTGCCCGGCACCTACACCAAGAAGGAGCTTTTGTCTATTTATAAAAGCAAGAAGCTTGATAACTATAAGCTGAATTATTGGGCAATCAATATTGAAGACAAGTCGTACCTCCTCTTGTTCGGCTGGAAATCAAAGAGCGAACAGCTGCTGACTTCCATTGAAAGCCGTGAACCCTCCATCGACTCTTTGTCACAATATAAGTCCAGTACAATTGACTATATTAAGCGTGAAAAAGGAGCCGTGTATCTGTTAGACAGAAACGGGAACATACTCGACAGCATTAACAGCAAGAAAAGCGAAAGAAAAACGATGAACCAGCTGGAGCTTCTCAAATACAGCTCTAAACCATGGAACTATAAACGGGAGATTTCTGTTAAATTCCTCGATCAAAACAGGTGGATGGTCGCTTCGGTGCCAAACCCTGTCTATATTACTGACCAGGAGTTTAATAAATCGTTTCTGAGGGTTGTCCTGAAAGCAATGTTTCTGATTATGGGCGTTCTGATTCTTTATATATTCTGGATGACTGCCTGGTATATGTTCAGATTCGGCTTGCCGATTTTTCATACAATCAAATGGCTTGTCAATCTATCAAAAGGGAAGCTTGAAGAACCGAAAAACCGTAAAGGGCGCCCTGTCAGTAAAAACAAAAAGGGAAAAATCAAACAGCCGTACCGCTTCTTCGGTGAGATATTTGAATCTATGGATCAGCTGACTGAAACGCTGAGACAGGATAAGACAAACAGAGAAAAAATCCAGGCGACACGGGAAGAATGGATCGCCGGTTTGTCTCATGATTTAAAAACACCCCTCAGCAGCATTTACGGTTATAGCATGATGCTTGAATCGAAGCAATATGACTGGTCTCCTGATGAAGTGAAAGAAATGGGACAGGTTGTCAGAGAGAAATCGGAATACATGTCAAAGCTGATCGAGGACTTAAATTTAACGTATCGTCTGAAAAATGACGCTCTGCCGATGGAGAGAAAGCTCACGAACCTCATTCCGTTTTTTAAAAATGTCATTGAGGACTTCAAGAAAAATCCGTTTTCTGAAGGATATGATATTTCATTTGTATCAAGAGAAGAGCATATTGAATTTGCGCTGGATGAAGCCTGGTTCAGACGCATTCTGGAAAATCTGCTCGGAAATGCTGTGAAGCACAACGATAAAGGAACAGCGATCCAGGTGATTCTTGAACAGACAAAAAATCATATTTCATTGAAGGTCAAAGACAATGGAAAAGGAATGGATGAGGAAACGATTACCCATTTATTTAACCGTTATTACAGAGGAACCAATACGAAAGATCCGGCTGCCGGGACGGGGCTTGGACTGGCGATTGCCAAAGAGCTGGTGCACCTGCATAACGGAACGATTCACGTCAACAGCAGGATCAATATTGGCTCCGTCATTACCATCCTTTTCAAAAAAGAATAAGGCGTGTGGTTTGGACACCTCTTTGCCGGGAATAACAATATATAGACTGAAGCTAAAGAGGTGTTACACATGGATGCAATATTAGAAGCAGACACTAGGGCAGTAATCGGTGAAGGTCCGTTATGGGATGAAGAAAACGGCCGTCTATACTGGGTTGATATTTTAGGAAGCGAGCTCCATATTTTCGATCCTAAAGAAAAAATCAATCGTTCGGTCAAATTTACATCCTTTGTGACGGCGCTTGCGAAATATTCAAAGGATGAGCTGATCATGACGATGAAAGACGGTTTTTACCTGTATCATCTTCATGATGACAGTCTTGAAAAAATCAAACAGCCGAAGGATATGCATGAGAGCCTTCGATTTAACGACGCCAAATGTGATCCGTACGGAAGGCTTTGGGCAGGAACGACGAGCATGGAGGGCGAACAAAAACAAGCCTCGCTTTACCGTTTGGACACAGATGGCAGCCTTGTCAAAATGAAAGATCAAGTTTCAACCTCGAACGGTTTGGATTGGGATCGCGAACGCAGCTTGATGTACTACATTGACACGCCGACGCAGGAGATTGTGTGCTATCAATACGATCCCGAAAGCGGAAACGTCTCAAACCCAGAAACCGTCTACCGTTTTGAAAAATCGGATGGACTGCCGGATGGTATGACAATTGATCAAAACGGCATGCTGTGGGTGGCGCTGTTTGGCGGGAGCCGTGTGGTTCACATTGATCCTTTTCAGAAAAAAGAAATTGGTTCAATAAGTGTTCCGGCCAAATATGTCACGTGCTGTGCGTTCGGCGGCCAGGATATGAAAACCCTTTACATCACAACGGCTACTGAACAAATGACCGAAACAGAAAGATATGAACAGCCTCATGCGGGCGGATTGTTTTCAGCCAAACTTGAAACGGGCGGATACCAGCCGGTTCCATTCGCTGGGGAGTTATAAAAAAAACGCATCCGAAAGGGACTGACCCCTGTTTTTGAGACAGGGATCAAAACACTTTTATACAGCCAATTGCCGATAGCTTATCGGTGATTGGCTGTTTAGTTTCGTTTGAATACGAATGTTGTTATAATAATAAATGTATTCTTTGACAGTGCGTTCTACGATGGCGGTCGTGGTTCGATCAATGCTGTTAAGATAGAACGTTTCAGACTTTAGTGAGGAATGAAACGATTCGATGGAGGCATTATCAGCGGGCGTCCCTTTGCGGGACATGCTCATGGTAATGCCTTTTGTTTTAACAGCTTTCTGATACTCATAAGATGTATACACAGATCCTTGGTCACTATGTAACACGCAGTTCTGAGGCAGTGTTGGCAGCTGATCAAGTGTGTTTAAGACAAAGTCTGTGTCCTGCTTATCTCCAATCGTGAAAGCAATTACTTCTCCATTGTATACATCCAATATACTGGAAAGATACAATTGTTTCTGTCCATAAGGCAAATACGTGATATCCGTTACTAGTTTTTCAAGAGGATGATCGGACTGAAAGTTCCGATCTAATATATTATCAACCACGGCATATGGCTGCCCATTCTTCTTGCGCTTTTTCACCTTAACCCGGCACTGCCACTGATTTTTCTGCATGATACGCTGAACCGTTTTATGGTTAATACGCATTTCCTTTTTTAATATAGCTGTAATTTTTCGATATCCATATCGATACTTGTGCTCTCGGCACAACGTGCCGATTTGTTTTTCAAAATGGCGCTTGGGATGATCTTTCATCAGGTTCTTCTTCCAACGATAATAAGACGCTCGTGAGATACCTAAATGAACACAGATATTCTGTACGGTCATTGTGCCGTGCAATACTTCTACAAGTTAGACTGACGTTTGGCTATCAACTTCCTTTCCAATTCGTTGTACTTTTTTAAAACTTCATTTTGTTGTCTCAGATAACGGTTCTCTGCCTGCAGTTTCTCTAATTCGGAAGAATACTCCGGACCTTTTCCGTAAGTGTATTGCTTACCAACAGGCTGTTCAAATCGATGTGTATCCCCAGCTTTATGCCATCTAACCCATGTCTGAACCTGCGTCTTATTCCTGATATTCAATTCCTGCATGATCTCTTTCATAGGCACGCCTGCCAATCTCATTTCTACAGCCTTCTGTTTGACTTCAATCGGATAACTCATTCTTGTTCCCATACAAAAAACACCTCCAAGTCTTATTTCGGATAACAACTATCCGTTTTCAAACTTGAAGGTGTTTTTTATTTGTCTCATCTTATGGGGTCAGTCCCGAAAACGGATGCGTTTTTGTATTTAAAGTGAACGGATAATTCCGCCTTCCACACGCTGTGCCGTGCCGTTAATGGCAGATGCAGCGTCAGATGCGAGGAATACAATTGTGCTCGCGACTTCTTCGGCTGTTGCGTATCTTTGAATGAGTGAAGTCGGCTCATTCACTTTAAAATAGTCTTTCACAAATGTATCTGTATCCTGGCCGGCTGCCTTTGCGGCGCCCTCCATATAGGAAGCAACGCCTTCTGTCCAAGTAGGACCCGGAAGCACTGAATTAACCGTAACCTTTGTGCCCTTTGTCATTTCAGCCATTCCTCTGGACAGGCTGATCAGCGCTGTTTTGGTCATTGAATAAGGAATCATAGTCGGAAGCGGTTTGACGCCTGCTTCACTTGCGATATTCAAAATGCGGCCGCTGTTTTTGGCAAGCATCTTTGGAAGGAAGTGACGGCTTGTCCGAACAGCGCTCATCACGTTTACTTCAAAATATTGATTCCATTCTTCATCCGTTACCTCGGCGAAATCCTTCACTTCAAAGAAACCGAGATTGTTGACAAGAACATCTATATCACCGATCTGCTTCACTTTTTCAAGAAAAGCTGCTGCTTCATCCGGTTTTGATAAGTCGGCGGCTGCTCCATGCACCGTTCCATATGAAGAAAGCTCTTCAACCGTGCGATCGACTGTCTCTTGTTTTCGGCCATTGACTATAACGGCTGCACCTTCTTGCAAAAAGCTTTTCGCTGCGGCTTTCCCGATGCCGGAAGTTGAGCCTGTGATTAAGACAAGCTTGTCTTTTAGCTGTAAGTCCATAAGAATCATTCCTTTTTTATTGATCATGCTACTTAGTATACAAGATGAAATTTAGTGTTTACGAGAATTTTGCTTCCATACATGCAGCGGCGGAAAAGTCATTCATACTGCATATACAAGCCTGTCAGCCATATAGTATAATAACTCCGAAAAAGGATACGAATGTCAAACAGGTGCCGGTACGTGAAAATAGCCGGCTTAATAGGGAAACCGGTAAAAGCCGGTGCGGTCCCGCCACTGTAATTGGCCTTTGCGCCAAGAGCCAGGATACCTGCCTGTTTGATAAACACGAAGTCTGCGAGGACAGATGATGTGTAAACAATAGGCTTTTTTGTTGTTTACAGCGTCTTTACCATCGTAGAGATGCTTTTTTAGTTCATTTAGGAGGAAAGGATATGAAAAAATTAGCCGGAATATGGACGGCGCTACTGCTGACCGCCATTATGATTTCAGGCTGCGGCAATGCGGCAGGTGAGAAGGATTCCAATGCGAAGCAAAAGACAGCTGCGTCTGAAGCGTTCCCTGTCACAATTGATGATGCGTCAAACCAGAATGTTACCATCAAAAAGGAGCCGAAAAAAATTGTTTCGTTAATGCCGAGCAACACGGAAATTACATATGCTCTCGGACTCGGTGACAAAGTGGTCGGCGTCACCACAAACGATACATATCCAAAGGAAGTCAAACAGGTTGAGAAGGTTGGGGATATGAATGTAAACGTCGAGAAAGTCATTACTCTTAAACCTGATCTCGTTCTCGCTCATGAATCTTCCATGTCAGCCTCAGCAGATGCCATCAAGCAGCTGAAGGACGCTGGCATTGCTGTGCTGACTGTCAATGATGCACAATCATTCGCAGAGGTATACAAATCAATCGAAATGATCGGTGAAGCTGCCGGAGCTGAGAAAAAAGCGGGCCAACTGGTCAACAGCATGAAATCAGACCTGCATGAGATTAAAGAAAAAGCGAAATCCATTTCAAAAGACGAGGAAAAAAGCGTCTTTATTGAGGTTTCGCCTGATCCTGACATTTACACAACCGGAAAAGACACGTTTATGAATGAAATGCTGAATGTCATCCATGCTAAAAACGCTGCAGCGGATCAAAAAGGCTGGGTGCAAATGACAGACGAGGCCATCGTAAAGCTGAATCCAGACGCCATTGTCACAACGGACGGTGTAAAAGCGGATGCGGTGGAAAAACGCGATGGCTGGAGCGGAATCAATGCTGTGAAACATCATCGCGTTTATGATGTTGATCCTGATCTCGTCACACGTTCAGGTCCGCGTCTGATCGAAGGGGTCGAAGAACTTGCGGAAAGCATCTACCCGGATACGTTTAAAGAATAATCGTTTTGCTGCTTATAGCATCAGTTTCTTATTTTTAGCTGCCAGTATCATATTGGGCATTTCCTGCGGCAGTCTGCAAATTCCGATATCCGCCATCTTTCATATCTTTTGGCATGAAGGTTTTGGCGGCTCTGCCGGCACCTATGATCCAATGTATACAAATATTATGATGAATATCAGACTGCCGAGAGTCGTGCTGGCCGCCCTTGTGGGGGCGGCTCTTTCTATCGCAGGGGCTGCTTTTCAGGGGCTTTTGAAAAATCCGCTCGCTGATCCGTATACGCTCGGTGTTTCGTCCGGTGCTTCCGTCGGGGCGGTTTCAACCTTATTTTTTGGACTGCAATTCCCCGTCATCGGAGGCTTTACACTGCCGGTTGTAAGTGTAGCAGCAGCGCTTGTCACGATTGTGGCTGTTCTTTCGTTCAGCCGCCTCGTTCACGCTTCGATGTCTGTCTCTACGCTTATTCTGACCGGTGTCATCATCAATTCATTTTTGGGCGCATTTATTTCTCTCATCATTGCTCTGACAGGTGATAATTTGCTGCCGATTGTGCATTGGCTGCTTGGCAGCGTCTCGATGAGAGGCTGGAGCTACGTTGCCCTGTTTCTCCCGTTTTTTCTTTTAGGAACCGTGATCCTGATCATAAACGGAAGAGAACTCAACGTGATGACCTATGGAGAGGAGAAAGCAAGGCTTCTCGGGGTCAGCGTCCAGCACAGAAAAATGATGATTTTAATTGCAGGGTCACTGCTGACAGGCAGCGCTGTGGCTGTATCCGGCACCATTGGCTTTGTCGGGCTTGTGATTCCGCATATCACAAGATTGCTGTGGGGAACGGATCACCGGCATTTATTGCCGCTGTCTGCCTTGCTTGGCGCGGGATTTCTCGTTTTGGCCGATCTGCTTTCGAGAACAATGATTGAACCGGTTGAACTGCCGATCGGCATTATTACAGCCTTAGCGGGAGCTCCTGTTTTCGCTCTGATTTTAATTCGGCAGCATCGCGGGGGGAGAAGCTTATGATCAAGGCAGAGGGGCTGTCGGGAGGTTACGGAGGCAGCCGGCTGATTAAAAATATCAGTTTAACAGTGAAGAAGGGAGAATTTCTTGGCATTCTCGGACCGAACGGGAGCGGAAAAACAACACTGCTTCACTTGCTGACAGGAACACTTCCGGCAATAGAAGGCTCCGTTTGTCTGGCTGGCAAACCACTCACTGAATATAAACCGAAGAAACTGGCGCAAATGATGGCAGTTCTGCCGCAAAAAACAGAACAAGCCTTTAGCTTCACTGTCAAAGAAACCGTATCCTTCGGCAGATATCCATTTCAAAAAGGGCTGTTCAGCCAGCAGACTGAAGAGGATGAAGCCATTATTCGGAATGCGATGGAACAAACAGGGGTACTCGCTTTCGCTGAGAAATCGATTCGTGATCTAAGCGGGGGCGAACAGCAGCGGGTTTATTTGGCTCAAGCACTGGCGCAGCAGCCGCGCATTTTATTTTTAGACGAACCGACTAATTTTCTGGATTTGGCCTATCAAAAAGAACTGCTCGATCTTATCAAGCGCCTGACGAGAGAAAATGGGCTGACTGCTGTCAGTGTTTTTCACGATCTGAACATCGCTAGCCTGTACTGTGATGAAATCGTCTTTATAAAAAACGGAACAGCCGGACCTAAGCAAAAACCGGAAACCGCCATCACAGAAGAGCACATTAAGGCGTTGTATAACACGAAAGTCAGCACTTTCATCCATCATCAATTGCCTAAACCGCTTATTGCAATTCAGCCTGAAAACAGCGACCTAAAGCAGCAGGCGATTCCGTTTGAAACTTTGCTGCAAGTGCGGCGCGACGAGATCCTCTTGCAAACGGAAATCCCGCTCCGCACGCTGGCTTCTGCTCCTGTCGGTTCAGGCTTTTCTTGGAACCGGACGTTTCTCCATAAACGGCTGCCTGCCCAGTCTGATCAAAAAGAGGAGCTTTCAGCCTATTTATCTGAAAACGGCTTTTATCCGCAGGAAACCTGTGCGATGGCCTCCTCCGGCAGACTTGACCGGCTTGTGTGCCGTACGTTTGAAGACGAAGAGCTGTCGGTATGTATTTGTGTCATGTCCGGCTTTTCGATATGGATTTTGATCAACGGCTTTGCGACAGACCAATTCTTTGTCAAGGCTGTCATGCGGGCGGAAGCTGAGCGGATGAAAGTGCTGGGCGGTGAACAGGATGAACATGGAGAAATCCTCGTTGCAGCGACACAAACTGAAGAGACATCTTCAGAAACCATAGAAAAACGGCTGAATCAATTGATTAGTTTTGGGACTGCTGAATGTGTGCGGGAGGCTGCGGACCTGCTTGAATAAGTCTGTAAAGGAGACAGATATGATGAAACTATATACAAAAACAGGCGATAACGGGCAAACAAGTTTAATCGGAGGCAGAACAGACAAGGACAGCCTCCGAGTAGAAAGCTACGGCACGATTGATGAGCTGAACAGTTTTGTCGGACTGGCTTTGGCTGAGCTTTCCGGGAAGCGTGGCTTTGAGGATCTAACGGCCGAGCTGCTCAACATTCAGCACGAGCTCTTTGACTGCGGGGGCGATCTGGCAATCATCACAGAAAAAAGAGACTATAAATTGAAGGAAGAATCCGTCTCCTTTTTAGAAATGCGCATTGACGCCTATACAGAAGAGGCACCTGACCTAAAGAGATTTATTCTTCCGGGCGGATCAAAGGCCGCTTCGCTTCTCCATGTGGCGCGCACCATTACAAGGCGGGCGGAACGCCAAGTGGTGGCGCTGATGAAAACGGAAGAGGTCCATGAAATGGTGCTCCGTTATCTCAATCGATTGTCCGACTATTTCTTTGCCGCAGCACGGGCTGTCAATGTGAGAAGCGGTATTGACGATGTGGAGTATGAAAGAAGCGCTATTGTGTTTCGCGATCGAAACAGCAGCGGATCATAAAAAACATTATTGAAAGCTGGCATTTTCAGTACATGCCGGCTTTTTATTTTTTTCATTTTGTCAATTTCCCTTTTTACGACAAAAAATGAACCTTATGAATTATTGACTGAAAAATGGAAAAATGAGATATTGTAACAAATTGATGTAAAAAATAGGCAGTGGGGGGCTCTGATAGATGGTGAGACTCATTGAAAGTGATAGCGTCTGGAAGAGAAATTTTAACTTTCTTTTTTTCTCAAGAATAGTCAAGATTTCCGGCGATATGTTCGCATTTAATTCGATATTATGGTTTTTAATTTTTGACGGTGAAGGTGCGATCGGAACTGCTTTATTGATTGCTGTCACCTTTTTGCCGGAAGCCGTTTTAGCACCTGTGACGGGTCCTTTCATGAAGCAGAATACATTGAAATTCTGGATGTACTTTTCAGACCTGACAAGAGCCGCGGTTGTTTTAATCATTCCGATCTGCCATTTCGGCGGATTCTCTCCGCTGTGGTTTGTTATGACTCTTATGATTGTGCATTCAGCTACTGGCGCTGCCTACAATCCTGCTTCCATTGCTTTAATCCCTCAAATTGTAGATGAAAAGGGCATTCAAAAAGCAAATGCTGTGCTGCAGTCGTCCGCCCAAATTGTCCGGCTTGGAGCTGTGACACTATGCGGCGCTCTCCTTACGTTTATCAGTCCTTCATATACAATGCTTATGGCTCTCGTACTTTATCTTATTTCTGGTTTTCTTGTTCTCTTTATCAAATACACTGCTGTTGAAACAAAATCGGAATCAGCGGCCGTTGCACAGAGAGGTACATATTTTGGCAGACTGAAACGCGGTTTTGTCCTTGTCAGAAAACACCAAATCTTATATCCGCTCGCTATCTATTGTATTTTTATGAATTTCGCGGCAGCCCCTTGGGAAGCGCTCTCCGCTGTGTATGTTGCGGAGGATTTAAACGGACAGCCGATTGTATATTCGCTATTAAAAGCCACCACCGCAATAGGCGCGTTTTTATTGGGATTTGTTCTGACAAAAGTAAAAGTAAACAAGTACGGACTGCTCTTCGTAACGGCAGGCATTATTGAAGGGTTCGCATTCTTTATTACCGGAATGAATACCTTTTTGCCGCTCGTCTTTTTCGCCGCCTTTACTTTTGGCGCTGCAGTCAGTGCGATCAATGTTCCCGAGTATACGATTATACAGACATCTGTCGATAGCGAGGACCAGCCGCAAGTTTATGCCGTCATACATATGATCTCAAATATTTCGATTCCGGCCGGCGCTGTCATTTGCGGATATGCAGCAAATGCTTTTGGTTCAGGAAATGTGATCGCTGCCGGGGGAGTTGTGGAAATTATCGCGGGTATCGGAATCCTTCTGTTTACAAAGCTGGCCAAAGCAGAACAATCCGATTTGGTAAAAGAAAGGGAAGCAAGTGTTCATCTGTAAAGGTTTTTGAAGAAGCCATGCCTCGTGCATGGCTTTTTTTATGCCGCTGGGTCCGGTGCTGTCTACGACTCTGGTCTTATCCAAAAATCAATCTCTGATTCGTTTTGCTCATCTGCTGTTTTGTATAAGATGAAGACAAGGAAAACGAAAGGAGGATCTGCATGAAGATCAACAAGAAAACGATAGGCGGATTCTTATTAATTGTATTTGGAATCTCCGTCTTTTTTGGGGGAGGCAGCTTCGGATTTATGATTCCGCTTGTGATCGGAGGCTTGCTGACATACGCGGGAATCAAAAGATTCGCAGCGGGCAAAACCATCACAGGCATCATCTTGGGCGGAATCGGGGCGATGATGCTCATTTGCTCACTGCCGTTTCTCGTCGGAATTGCGCTCGCAGCCGCTATGGTGTATTACGGCTGGAAACTGATGAAAAACGGATCCGCGGAAAGCGATGTGTCAGGCTTTGACCCTGAGCCAGCTTCTGCCGGCTACCAGTCTCATTTTGATGACGAATGGGAAAATTTCTTAAAGAAAAAATAACACATGATATGAGGAGGAATAACGGTATGGTATTAAAAAGAATGAGAGATATGTTTGTTGCGTCAGTTCATGAAGGCTTGGATAAACTGGAGAACCCTAAGGTGATGCTGAATCAATACGTTCGTGATATGGAAAGCGATATTGCAAAAGCAAAACAAACGATCGTCAAACAGCATACGATTGCCTTTCAATTTAAGAAAAAATATGAAGAAGCAAATGAAGTGGCTGGAAAGCGTAAGAATCAAGCTCAGCTCGCTTTTGATGCCGGTGAAGAAGAGCTTGCGAAAAAAGCGCTGACAGAAATGAAGTATTTAGAGGGAAAGGCAGCAGAGCACAAAGCTTCCTACGAACAGGCAAGCAGCCAGCTGGCTGAGCTGAAAGAACAGCTGGCCACACTTGAAACAAGGCTTCAGGACGTAAAGGATAAAAAACAGGCGCTGATTGCCCGGGCAAACGCCGCAAAAGCAAAAGAGCATATGAACGCGACATTCGACAAAATTGACAGTGAAAGCGCGTATCGTGAATTTCTGCGGATTGAAAACCGAATTGAGGAAATGGAAATCCGTGCTGATTATTCGAAATCAGCGCAGGCCGGCACAGAATCGAGCCGAAGTGAATTTGCAGGTGAAGTAGAAGCTGAAATCGAAAAGATGCGGGAACTCTCATTGAAAAAATCAGATCAAACATCACATGCAGCAAATGAATAAGCGGGACAGGGAAGGGTTTTCGTCAAGTCCTTCCCTTCCGCACGTATCAATTCACAGGCTTTTCCTTTATAATAGAATGAATGAGAAGGATGAAAACAAATGAAAAAAATGCTTGGCAAACTGCTGATCATTGCCGGTATTCTTGTTTTTTCCGCAGTTGTTATCAAAGACGTGCTTGCTGAAGGTCTTTCATTCATAAACGGCACTGAAGCTGATTCAGCCAGTGCTTCACCGCATGAGATCGAAAGCGTAATCATTGAATCGGATCACAAGAATGTGAAGATCATAGCGGAAGAGCGTAATGACATATCAGCAAACATCTCAGGTGACTCTGGGAAATTGTTTGTGGCTGAAAAGAGAAGAAAGCTGGAGCTGACGGCAAAGGAAAAAGAATTTCAATTTTTGAATGGATTTCATCGCTCTTCCCTTGTCGTCCGCATTCCATATACGTACAAAGGCGGTTTGGTTGTGAGAACATCAAGCGGCGACGTGTCTGTAGCCGGTAACAAACACCTCACGCTTTCCGAGCTGAACGCAGCATCTGCAAGCGGAAATATGGACGTAACGGGTATCCGCCTCCAGGAGCTGAAGATGAAGGGTTCTTCCGGGGATGTGTCGATATCAAATACAGACGCTAAAACAGCCGGCATCCGGTTAACTTCAGGCGACGCAAACTTGGACGGTGTTTCAGGCTCACTTGATGTACGGATGACATCAGGAAACTTTCGTGCGGATTTAGAAAAGGTAGCAGGCTCTTCAGCTGTCACATTAACGAGCGGTGATGTGTATCTGGAGCTTCCCGAAAACGGCAGTTTCAAAGTTAATGCGGCTTCAGAGAGCGGAAGCGTCAGCTCGGCGTATCCATTTGCTGATACAGCACATAAAGATCATCATCAAATCACAGGCTCACATGGAAGCGGCCAGCATCTAGTCGATATTAAAACAGACAGCGGGGATGTAGCGATACAGTAGCATCTGGCAGAAGAAAGGAGGCGGAACAACCAGAATGACAAAAAAACAGCTTCTCGGACTTATGATTGCTTTATTTGGCATCAGTATGTTTTTGCAAATTATCGGAATAGGCGATCTGCTGTTTTGGCCGCTCTTTTTTCTGATTGCCGGCTATTTTTTAAAAAAGTACTCCCGTGACTGGCTTGGGTCCGTCATGTATATCTTTGCCGCTTTCTTATTTTTAAAAAATCTGTTCAGCATCACCTTTAACTTATTTGGCTACGCGTTTGCCGCATTTTTAATCTACGCCGGCTACCGGCTTGTGAAAGGAAAGCCAATTTTTGAACCGAGTGAGAAGCCTATCGACTTAACGAAAAAAGAAAAACAGTCCGAGCCTCCTAAAGATGTGAAACACCCTGACATGCGAAGCTTTTTTATCGGCGAGCTGCTGATGATGAAGCAGCCGTTTGATCTGAATGATTTAAATGTATCGGGTTTTATCGGCGATGTGAAAATCGACTTGTCAAAAGCGATGATTCCGGAGGGAGAGAGCACGATCGTCATCAGCGGAGTGATCGGAAACGTTGATATTTATGTTCCATCAGACCTTGAAGTGGCTGTCAGCTCGTCTGTTTTTATCGGCGACATTAATCTGATCGGATCGAAGAAAAGCGGATTAGGCACAAAGGTATACGCCGCGTCTTCTGATTTCAGCGAGTCCAAACGCCGGGTAAAGGTATCCGTCTCCCTATTTATCGGTGATGTGGATGTGAAATACGTATGAGAAAAAAACTGCTTGCCAGTCTCCAGTGGCGCGCCATTCGCATGACAACGGGAATCAGTCTGCTCCTTTTTGTCTGCTTGATTTCTTTTATGATGGTTTACTATCGGCTCGATCCGTTTGTGCTGCTGTCGTCAAGCTGGTTCGGGATTCCGTTTATCCTGATTTTGGTGCTGATCAGCCTTACGATCGGTTTTGCGTCAGGCTACATGTACGGCAACCGGCTGAAAACAAGGGTCGATACATTGATCGAATCGATTTTAACATTTGAAAACGGTAACTTCGCTTATCGTATACCGCCGCTCGGGGACGATGAAATTGGGCTTGCAGCCGATCAGCTGAATGAAATGGCGAAGCGGGTTGAACTTCAAGTCGCTTCCCTGCAAAAGCTTTCAAATGAACGGGCTGAATGGCAGGTGCAAATGAAGAAATCAGTCATTACAGAAGAACGCCAGCGATTGGCAAGAGACCTGCACGATGCTGTCAGCCAGCAGCTCTTTGCGATATCCATGATGACCTCCGCCGTATTAGAACACGTAAAAGATACGGATGATAAAACTGTGAAACGGATCAAGATGGTAGAGCACATGGCGGGAGAAGCCCAAAATGAAATGAGGGCGCTGCTGCTCCATTTAAGGCCAGTGACGCTCGAAGGGAAAGGGCTGAAGGAGGGTCTTACGGAGCTTTTGGACGAGTTCCGGAAAAAACAGCCGCTTGATATCGAGTGGGACATACAGGATACACCGATTTCCAAAGGAGTAGAGGATCATTTATTCAGGATCGTACAGGAGGCCCTTTCGAATGTATTCAGGCATTCAAAAGCCTCAAAAGTATCCGTAATCCTCGGTGCAAAGAACAATCAGCTGCGGCTGAAGGTCATTGATAACGGAAAAGGATTTAAGATGGACCAGGTAAAAGCGTCATCCTATGGCTTGAATTCGATGAAAGAACGTGCAAGCGAAATCGGCGGAGTTGCCGAGGTAATTTCGGTTGAAGGAAAAGGCACACAAATCGAAGTAAAGGTCCCGATTTTCCCGGAAGAAAAAGGAGAGAACGAACGTGATTCGAGTATTGTTGATTGATGATCATGAAATGGTCAGAATGGGGCTCGCCGCTTTTTTGGAAGCACAGCCCGATATTGATGTCATCGGCGAAGCATCTGATGGCAGCGAGGGTGTACAGCTTGCTGTTGAATTAAAGCCTGATGTGATTTTAATGGATCTTGTCATGGAAGGCATGGACGGCATTGAAGCGACAAAGCAAATTTGCCAGAAGCTTTCCGATCCGAAAATTATTGTGCTCACAAGCTTCATTGATGATGACAAAGTGTACCCGGTCATTGAAGCGGGAGCGCTCAGCTACTTATTAAAAACGTCAAAAGCGGCCGAAATCGCTGATGCGATCCGTGCCGCAAGCAAGGGAGAGCCAAAGCTTGAATCAAAAGTGGCGGGGAAAGTATTATCCCGGCTGCGCCACTCAGGGGAAAACGCGCACCCGCATGAATCCCTCACGAAACGGGAGCTTGAGATTCTCTGTCTGATTGCAGAAGGAAAAACAAATAAAGAAATTGGGGAGGAGCTGTTTATCACGATCAAAACAGTCAAAACCCACATCACCAATATTTTATCAAAGCTGGATGTCAGCGACCGGACACAGGCAGCCGTCTACGCACACCGCAATCACCTCGTAAAATAGGCGTCCGTTATTTGGACGCGCCCTTCGTTCCGAAGTCTCTGACGACCACATTGACATGATATTCTATTTCCGCATTGCTGAAATAATCATCCCATTTGTTTGAGATCTTTTTCCATTTCTGAGGATAATGGATTCTGACTTCGTTTCCCAGTCCGGTCACGTCTGTTTTGATCTCTTTCTGCAGCGTGCCCTTAATAAATGCTGTGACTGTGTCTTCTAATCGTTTTTCGACTGTTCTTTCAATATCTTTGATATATGAATCCATAAACGAATCTTCATCAGGATTCCAGTCCTCGGATAAACGCCCTTCAATATTGCGTGTGACGGTGAATGTAAACTTTCCGTCCTTGTAGGATGTCTTGACCTTTCGATTGCTGGAATACACTTCGTAAGAAAAAAGATAGCCATTACGTCTCAAATCAATGACGCCGCCTTTGACCGCGCCGGTAAATAAGTTAATATTTTGAACTTCACCCGGTGTTAAATTTCTGCTCCATAACTTATCTTTTATGATAGCAGCTCCGTTTATTGCGAGTTTGCCGTTTTCTACACCGACATGGGGAATGAGGAACGAATCGTCAGAGGTCAAGTGTTCTGAAATCTCCCCCAATGTAACAGGCTCCATCATTCTGATGGTGACCTTGTCATTCTCTGTCAGATCATAAATCACATTGGATGCGGGCTCGCCTTGATCATTCATTTTAAATATGTCCTTCGGGCGTCCATCGGTGACAAACACATACGAACTCCGCCTTGTCCCGTTGTCTCTGACAAATTGATTAATGATCGAGTCCATTCCAATATCAGCAAGCACGTCCTTGGAAAATAAAATGAGACGTAAATGCTGGGAAAATGTAGGATTGTGCTTTAATGCCGACGTTCTCATCATTTGATGAACCGTTTCACCCTTTGTGACAGCAATCTGTGTCGGATCAGATGAAGAGCCTTCCTTTGAACTGATTTTTTTCGGCACAAGAATCTGCTGGGTCAGTTCTAAATTATGATCATCCGGCTTGTCTAAGCCTACTCCGATCACCAAGCTTAATTCTTCGATATTCTTGCTGTCCCAGCATCCGGACAGCAAAAGGGTGCATATGAAAATACATAAAATCCGGATTTTCATTTTGCTGTAATCCTCCTTTTGACAGCTACAATGAAAAAGAGAATGAAGGGAAGTAAAAACACGCAGACGAAAATGTATCCGAGATAATCGCTATACATCATGACCTGATTGGCGTCATCCGGCCACAAAGAAAAATAATAGACAGCCGCGCCAATGAGAACCATGCTTTTTTTAGTCGATAATCCAAACGTCTTCTTCAGCCCGTTAGCGGCAAAATACCCGTAAATGACAAACGTTGTGAAAAATTGAATAATCCAAACGACTAGCAAAAACGATTCAAACCGTTCAATGAATATGCCTTTCAGCTCAAAAGACTGAAAGAGAGAAATGGTCGGCCAGATCAGCGTTTTCACCTCAGGAGCTGTCAAAGCCCCGACAACGATTATATACGTCAGGATATATAAAATAATCGGAATCAGAAATCCGATAGCCGCGTATCTGAATGTGTATTTCTTTTTCTTCATATGTTCAGGAAGAAACAGCATCACTTCCATTCCTAAAAAAGAGATGGAAACGACAGTTAGGGAGTTCGCGATCGGTCCCAATCCTTCACCTAAAACAGGGCGCAAATTATTGATGTCAAAAATTTTAAAACTGATCCCAAACACTATCAGCAAAATAATAATCGTAACCGTTAAATAAAAGGGAAACAGCCGCGAAACATCACTTAGCCCCCCAATGATTAAATAGATGCCGCAGCAGATAAACGTTAAAATAATGATCTGAATCGGCGTTCTCTCCAACAGGAAAAACTTCACCATTTCAGCCATCGCCCTGGTTTCAAAACTGGCCACGCCGATAAAATAGCAGGAGATCAAAAGCCCGATGATGCTGCCAATCCATTTCCCAAGGCCTTCCCGCAAATACTCAAACAGTGAGGGATATTGATGTTTTTTCTGAATGAGCGTGTTTAAATAAATGAAAAAAATAAAAATGACACCTTCTAAGATCAGCACAATCCAGCCGTCAGGAGTATTACCCTTAGTGGTCAGCGCTCGGGGCAATGTTAAAAGACCGGCACCGAGCATTGTATTTGCAACAACAGAAATACCTTGAAAGGTATTAAGTTTGAGTGGAGTCTGTTTTTGGCTCATTTGGATTATTCGCCTCTTTTGGTTTGTTTTTAATTGGGAGACGGATAATGGAATCCTCTGTATTTTTCAGGCTGAAAAATCCATTTGGTGAAAAATATGGAGATCCAAAGCTCGTTTGTCTCGTAAGGTGCGTATAAATGACCAGCATAAATAAAATAATCCCGTACAGCCCGAGTATTGCGGCGGAAAACATCGAAATAAAACGCAGCACCCGGAAAGACAGCCCCATTCCGTATTGGGGAACGGTAAAGGATGCAAGGGCAATGACACTGACGACAATCACCATAATCGAACTGACGAGATTCGCTTCTACCGCCGCTTGTCCGATGACGACACCCCCGACGAGGCCGATCGTCTGGCCAAGTGGGTTGGGAAGACGTAGCCCGGCTTCTCTTAGCAGCTCGATCGTCACTTCCATCAGCAAGGCTTCAAATATCGGAGGAAACGGCACGTTTTCCCTGTTTGCTGAAATTGTGACGGCGAGCGCGGTCGGCAAGAGCCCTTGATGGAATGACACGAGTGCGATATAAATCGATGACAAAAACAAGGTGATGAATATAGAAGCAAAACGCAGCGACCGGATGAGGGATGCCGAGATCCAGCGTTCGTAGTAATCATCCGGAGATTGCATCAGTACACCGAGTGAAACCGGCACCAAAAGCACAAATGGGGAACTGTCCACCAAAATCGCAACCCGGCCGTTGAACAGGGCGGACGACACTTTATCGGGCCTTTCCGTATTTTGAATTTGCGGAAACGGCGAGTATTTATTATCTTCAATAAGTTCTTCAAGCGTTCCGCTGTCCTGGATATCCTCCAGTTTGATATTGTTAAGCCGCGCTTTTACTTCTTTCACAACGGACTTTTTTGCTTTGCCTTCAATGTACATCATCGCCGCCGGCTTCAGTTTGTTATCGCCAATCATGATTTTTTTGGTAATGAGTTTCGGATGAGAGGTCCTTTGCCTGATCAGAGCAAGATTTGTATCGATATCCTCCACAAACGCAACCTTTGGTCCGCGAACCACTTTTTCAGTTGTCGGCTCTGTCAGGCTTCTTGTTTGTTTCTTTCCTGTGGACAGGATATAGGCTTTGTTGAGTCCATTAACAAACACCGCGCAATTGCCGCTGAGAATTTCCTTAACCGTTTTTTCGGACGTTTCTACTGGCCTTGCGTCAATTTGGTCGAGGCGTTTTTTGACCTGGTCAATCGTGAGTGTCTCCTCATCCTTGATTAAGGTTTTGATCGATTCCAAAACCTTCTGCTGGTCATTCAATTCACTAAAGTAGAGATAATAAAAAACAAGTCCGTTCGCCAGCATTTTTTTATTTTTCACCAGATCATCGTTTTCTTTTAATTTTGGAAGCACCAATGCTAAATTATCGTGTATATATTCCTTAAATTCTGTTTGTTCCAACGAGGTCACCTCTTGTCCAAAACCTTAGTAGAGGTTATCTTTTCCTGTTAAAAAAATGATATACTGTGTTACAGTATTTTATGGCAGAAGTTTTTTTATGAAAGCGGAGGATATGAAGTGGCACAGGTAAGACTTGCAGGAAAACAAGAAGAAATAGAACAGCTCATTAAATCATTTGAAAAGCATTACGATGTCTCTTATACATCGAGGGAGTACGGACGAACGAATCCGAAGTACAAATATTCAAAGGACTCCCGAGTATATCTTGAATTAAAATTAAAATCTGCCAAGATCGAAAAATAAAAAGGATTTTTTATATCACTGGCGAATTTGATCTATTGAAGCAACCGTTATGGAGGGATACATAAAATGGACTACAGAATTGAAAGAGACACCATGGGAGAAGTAAAAGTTCCTGCTGATAAATTTTGGGGCGCCCAAACACAGCGAAGCAAGGAGAACTTCAAGATTGGTTCTGAAAAAATGCCGATGCGTGTTGTGAAGGCGTTTGCAATATTGAAACGCAGCACGGCGATCGCTAATAAACGCCTGGGCAATCTAGATGCGGAAAAAGCGGAAGCCATTGCAGCAGTTTGTGATGATGTGCTCAAAGGCAAATACGATGATAACTTCCCGCTTGTTGTATGGCAGACCGGAAGCGGCACACAAAGCAACATGAACATGAACGAAGTGGTGGCCAATCGTGCGACTGCATTATTAAAAGAAAAGAACTCTGATCAAACGATTCATCCAAACGATGACGTTAACCGCAGCCAAAGCTCAAACGATACGTTCCCGACAGCGATGCACGTTGCTGCCGTTTTATCTGTCTATGAACAGCTTGTGCCTGCGCTTGATCAGCTTCGCAATACGTTAGACGAAAAAGCGAAAGCATACAATGATATTGTGAAAATCGGACGTACGCATCTTCAGGATGCCACACCTCTGACTCTTGGACAGGAAATCAGCGGATGGGTGCACATGCTCGATCGTTCGAAGGAAATGATTTTAGAAGCGACAGACAAAATGCGCGCGCTTGCAATCGGAGGTACAGCTGTCGGAACAGGAATCAATGCTCACCCGGAATTTGGAGAGCTTGTTTCAGAGGAGATCACGAAACTGACAGGTCAAACGTTTAACAGCTCGTCGAATAAATTCCATGCGCTGACAAGCCATGACGAAATCACATATGCACACGGCGCTTTAAAAGCTCTTGCCGCTGATTTAATGAAAATCGCAAACGATGTCAGATGGCTTGCGAGCGGGCCTCGCTGCGGCATCGGGGAGATTGTCATTCCTGAAAATGAGCCTGGCAGCTCCATTATGCCTGGAAAAGTGAACCCGACACAAAGTGAAGCACTGACGATGATCGCAGCGCAAATTATGGGGAACGATGCGACAATCGGCTTTGCCGCAAGTCAGGGGAACTTTGAACTAAACGTATTTAAACCTGTGATCATTTACAACTTCCTGCAATCCGTGCAGCTGCTGAGTGACGGAATGAACTCCTTCCATGATAAGTGTGCTGTCGGTATCGAGCCAAATAAAGAAACGATTCAGGAAAACTTGTCGAATTCTTTAATGCTGGTTACGGCGCTGAATCCGCATATCGGATATGAAAATGCCGCAAAAATTGCCAAGCTTGCCCATAAAGAGGGATTGACGCTGAAAGAAGCGGCTTTGAAGCTTGAATTGCTGACAGAGGAACAATTTAACGAAATGGTGAAACCGGAAGATATGGTAAAACCAAAGGCGTAATAGAGAAAAAACGGCTGCTTGTAAAGCAGCCGTTCTTCTAAATATATTGCTGTTTCAAGAGATATGTAAGCTGCTCGGCATCCTCTGCGAGAGCTTCCGACTCCATCAGATTATGGATCATTCCTTTTATGATCACCAGCTTCGGTGTTTTTTTCTTCATTTCTGCTTCAAGTATGTCCAAGCTCTCCGATAATTCAAAAGAGGAGTTTGTATTCAAGTTTTTTATTTTTTCACGAAGGCTTTTCACAATCGATTCAGTCAGCGGGTCAGGCCGTCCGTGAGACAGGGGCCCGAATAAAGAGCTTGCTTCTTCTAATGTAATGAAAGGCTCATCGTTTCGTTCAGACATGCCTTTGACCATATCATCAATTCGGTTAATAACGATATCTGCTAATTGATCCGGCTTCACAGTATACCCGAGCAAAATCATGCATTCCAGGTAAATCTGGCTGATTCCTTCTATTAGAAAACAAAGCTCCGCTGTATAAGGTTCAGCTTTCTCTCCATATATGTTTAACAGACTGTCAATGTGAAATTGAAGGGAAGTCTGGCGGATTTTTTTCGCGCATTGCTCTACTTCATCCGTATAAGGCAGAGAACCTTCCTTCATCTGCATTGTAATAAAGTCTTTGTGTTCAAGGATGTTTTCATAGAACACGGTAAGCTGCTTGCGGTAAGCTGTTCTGGGGCTGTCGCCTTTCGTTTTAATATTTAAAATACGGGTAAACGTTTTATCATAATAGTAATTCAGCATAGACAATAGCAGCGCTTCTTTAGAAGGAAAATAAATATAAAAAGCGCCTTTAGAAATTTTGCATGCTTTGGCAATTTCCTGAACCGATGTTGAGTTATATCCTTTTTGGGCAAACAGTTTAATGGCTGTTTCAATAATCAGCTTCTCTTTTTCCTTCAAATGGTTCCACCCTTTCGGAGCCTGAGGCCTACATAGGATATGACCATATAGTCATACCGTACGTTATAAATTTAACCTTATTGTAACTTGTTTTTTTATCATGTATTATTTATATTATAAATTGAGATGACCGAACGGTCAAAGCTCAAGCGAAAGGGTGAATCTGAAATGAGAGAATTGGACGAAATGATCAGCCGCTTGCGAAACAGAGGAATTAAAGTGGAAAAAGTCAAATATCCGAAGCAGACGTTGTCAGAGAAAAAATGGGTTCATCAATGCAAACAGCCGCTCAAAACAAATTACAGAGATTTTAACGGCTATTCTTTCACATAAAAAATAGACTGCAAAAACATCTACAGTCTATTTTGGCACTGCTATGCGGTATGTTACACCCGTTTTGTCATTTTCAATTGAGATAGACGCCTTATGAAGAGTTAAAATACGTTTTACGATGCTGAGCCCAATGCCGAATTCGCCTTTCTTCCCTTTATTAAAAGGCTCATAAAGGCTGGAAAGCATCTCATCTTCAATATGCGGTCCGTCATTTTTAATGGTGATAAAGATATTCCGATCATCTTGTTTCATGATGATTTCAATCTTTGTTGCGGCATAGCGGATTTGATTTTCCAGTATGTTCTCCAGAAGCTTGTTCCATTGCTCGGGATCACCAGGCATGAGAATGTCTTCTTCTACATCAATTCCCCATGATAATTCTTTTCGCGCCCATTTCAGTCTTTCAATGACTTCTTCTGTCACTTCCATAATACTGAATGTTTCATGTTGTACTTTTTGCTTAGATAAGTAATCGAGCTTTGTTAAATATAATAAATCTTTTATTTTTTTCTCCAGCTTAAGGGCTTCGCCTTCAATGACATCTACTGTATTTTCAAGATCTCCTTTAGGAAAAATCCCATCTTTGATGGACTGGGTATATCCCCTGATCACCATAACCGGCGTTTTTAAATCGTGAGAAATATTTTGTAAAAGGGTTCTTTCTGTTTCATCCTTTTGCACGAGCTTTTGGCGCATCTCTTCGATGGTATGGCCCAATTTGCCGATTTCATCTTTCCGATCCACTATGACAGGATCATCCCAATCCTGTTCTGAAATCCGTTTGACGTGCTTTTCAAACGAAACGAGAGGCCTTGATAAATATTTCGCAAGCCAAATCGCCGGAATCCAGCTTAATAAAATGACAACCGCTATAATAAACAGCAGCTGTTTGAACAGGGTGAAGGCCAGATCGTCCCGATAAGAATCAAGTGCATAGGACAGCATCATGGCGGATTGCCCGTTGACGGAAAGTCCCTTCTTAATGACAAAAAACACTTTTTCGCCATTAATTTCAGCGCTGTATCGTTTCTTTTTGGCTTCCTGTTTATCAGCCAGCTGGTATACCTTATGGATAAAATCAGACGACAGGATTCGTAAATCCTTGTCTGACGAAGCCGCTTCATTTTCGGGCAGAAGCACGTGCTGTACAGAGCGCACGGTCGTCGGCGCCGTGGCTTCCTCACTGTAATAGCGCCTTTCGATTGAACCAGGCAGGCGGTACTCAGTCAGAACATGCTGTTCATTTTCAATGGTGGTGTACGTTTCATTGGTGAAAAAATCACGCAGCGTGTTTGAAAATAAAACAAGCAATAAAATCGATATGGCTAACAGGATGCCGGAGATAACAACCCATATTTGAAACGAGAGCGGCTTGTTTTTCATGATGTCATCATCCTGTAGCCAAACCCGTAAATGGTCTCCACTTTGAGTTCAGGCATCTTTTTACGCAGCCTCCGGACAAGATCATCAACAACGCGGTCAGTTCCAAAGTAATCATGTCCCCATACCTTGACGAGAATATCCTCACGGGAATATGGATGTCCTTTATGATGGATAAATAAGAGGAGGAGATCAAATTCCTTCGACGTTAAATTAATCAAATTGCCGTTTTCATCATAGACCTCACGGGCGTCTTCCGCGACCCGATAGGAGGAGACGACGGTTTCGTTTTTTTGTGCGGCCGGCGCTTCCTTATAGACAAGCTGCAATAGTTTTTGCACACGTATAATCAGTTCCCGCGGGAGAAATGGTTTTGAAATATAGTCATTGCTTCCAAGCTCTAACCCAAGCACTCTGTCAATATCGGCGTCTCGTGCGGAAATAAAAATGACCGGCACGTCAGGGTCTTTCTCTTTGATTTCTTTTATTAATGTATAGCCGTCAGTATCCGGCAGCATGATATCGAGAATCCACAGGTGGGGAGACGGCGTCATTTTTTTTCTGGCGTCTTCGCCTTTCGTAAAAGATGTAATGTTCCAGCCCTCATTCTCTAAATACTTCGTCAGCAATTCATTCAGATTATCCTCATCCTCAACTAGATAAATGGTATATGACAAGGCTCTTCACATCCTTTCAACGTCATTATAAACTAGTTTTAACATACGGCAGGCAATTTTCATAATTTCACATATTCTTTTCATTTTTATCCCACAATGTTTGTTTATGATGTGTATAAGGGAAGAAAGGAAAAGAAAAGAGCGGGGAAGATGTAGGATGATCAAACATATTCTATTTTGGTGCTTTGCTTTTCTCCTCATTATTGGGACAATTGAACTTGTACATGCGATGAATATGTAACGATAAACGAAAACCGAATAAGGAGTGTATGCATATGGATTACAGACGTGATGACCAGAACGGAGAACAACACACAGAACCTTCACATACAGAAAAAATGAAAACAGAAAACCGGAAGCTGATTGAGCATCCTGAACAAGAATTGCTTGATCCGCTTCATTCTGATGAAGCGGGACGAAAAGAAACGGCTTCCGCTTTAGAAATGGAGAAGAAAGAAACAGCTGTAAAAAAAGAGAAGAAGCGGAGAGCCGCATGGCTGAGCCCGATTTTAGGCGGGATCATCGGCGGCGGACTGATGCTCGGCATCGCGCCTTATTTGCCGTCTGACCATAATCAGACGACCGAGACGGCTTCCGCAAATAAACAGGTGCAATCAGACAACTTTACAACGACACCTGTGACAAACGCGACCAACGTGGCTGATATGGTAGAGGACTTAGAGCCGACAATTGTCGGAATCTCAAATATCCAAACCTCTCAAAATAACACATTCGGCACAGAAGGCAGCTCCGGCTCAGAAAGTGAAAGCGGAACGGGGTCAGGGGTCATTTTCAAAAAAGACAATAACAAAGCATATATCATTACAAACAACCACGTGGTGGAAGGAGCGAATAAGCTGACTGTTACTCTGTACAATGGTAAAACGGAGACAGCCAAGCTTGTGGGAAGCGATACAATTACAGATTTGGCTGTTTTGGAAATCAGCGGCAAGAACGTCAAAAAAGTGGCGAGTTTCGGTGACTCTTCGCAGCTGCGCACAGGTGAAAAAGTCATCGCCATCGGTAACCCGCTCGGCCAGCAGTTCTCCGGAACAGTGACACAAGGGATCATCAGCGGACTTAATCGGACGATTGATGTCGATACGACTCAAGGTACGGTTGAGATGAATGTGCTGCAAACAGACGCGGCAATCAATCCGGGGAACAGCGGCGGCCCGTTAATCAATTCAAACGGCCAAGTGATCGGTATCAACAGTTTGAAAGTAAGTGAAAACGGGGTTGAGTCACTCGGTTTTGCGATTCCAAGCAACGATGTAGAGCCAATTGTTGACCAGCTTCTTGAAAACGGAAAAGTGGAACGTCCATTCTTAGGCGTGCAAATGATTGATATGTCACAAGTTCCTGAAACGTACCAGGAAAACACACTTGGCCTGTTTGGCGATCAATTGAGCAAAGGTGTCTACGTCAAAGAAGTTCAATCCAATTCACCGGCGGCTAAAGCAGGAATGAAATCTGAGGATGTGATTGTCAAATTAAACGGCAAAGATATCCAAAGCAGTGCGGATATCCGTCAAATCCTATATAAAGATTTAAAAGTCGGAGATAAAACAACAATTCAAGTGATACGAAACGGAAAAACGAAAAACCTGAACGTGACACTGACCAAGCAGACAGAAAGCCTCAGCAGCTAAATAGCAAAAAAAGCTGAACCCGAAGAGGGTTCAGCTTTTTTTAGCCTAAATAAGAGGAAAGCATCCACACTTGTTTTTCGACTTCATCGATTAATCCGACAAACAAGTCTGCTGTCGCATTGTCTTGATTTTCTTCCGCAAGGCCGATGACGAATTTAGACTCGCTGCTGATTTGTTTGTAGTCGTTCACCAAAGCTTGGACCATTTCTGAAGCTGACGTTTCGTTTCCGCCGTCTGTGATAGATGCTTGCTCAGTGTATTCTTTCAAAGTGGCAACAGGCTGTCCTCCGATAGCCAGCAGGCGCTCAGCAATCGTATCCACAGTTTCCGCCGCGTGGTCATACAGTTCTTCAAATTTTTCATGCAATGTAAAGAAGTGAGGTCCTTTTACATACCAATGAAAACGGTGCAGCTTGGAGTATAGAAGAAACCAGTTTGATAATTGGGTGTTCATTGAATTCTCAACTAATGTCAGGTTTGTTTTTGCGTTTTCGGTTTTCATAATCTTACGTCCTCCTTGTGATCTGTTAATTTAATTATACCACGTATTAATTAAAAATCAATACTAAATTATAATAATTATAATTTAGATCGACTGAATAGTTTTTTCTTCAGGATAGACTCCCATGCGGACCAAGGAAAAAGCGCTCGGAATAACAGGGTGAGCTTGACGCCTTTTCCGATCGGATAACGCAATTTCTTTAAACGCTGTTTCATCGCTAATTGATAAATGAGGTCGGCAACCTCTTGGGGATCTCCGCTTTCATCGGCATTTTTTTCAACATAAGAAAGGATCTTTTTATAGTATTGATGATAAGCTGAATCGTCAGCCGGCACAGTCATGTGATTCGATAACGATGTTGACCAGATCGATGTTTTGTATGAGCCTGGCTCGATCAGAGCGGTTTCAATGCAGAAAGGAAGCAGCTCCAGACGCAGGCTTTCTGAAAACCCCTCCAATGCATACTTGGAAGAGGCGTAAGGCGACAATGCGGGAAATCCGGTTAAACCGCTGATACTGCTTACGTTTATAATCTTTGCCCCGCTATGCTTTCGTATGTAAGGAAGGACGGTTTTTGTGACATTGATTAATCCGAAAACGTTCGTTTCAAATTGCTTTCTGAAATGCTCCATCGGCACATCCTCGATAAATCCTCCGTAAGCTGTCCCCGCATTGTTGACGAGTAAATCAATTGGGGCATACGCACTTATGGTTTTTCCAAAGGCTTCGATCGAGTGTTCATCAGTGACATCGAGAGCGGTGATGTGAATGGAGTCAGCTACATGATGTTTTGCTGCTAAACCGCGCAGCTGTTCCGCTTTCTCGGGCTGCCTTGCTGTGGCAATGACGAAAAATGACTGAGCCAGTTTGACTGCTGCCAGCAGACCGAAACCGCTAGACGCTCCTGTAACGATAGCTATTTTTTTATTCATTTTCCATATCCTCCTGTTCGGCGCTACAGCTATTGTACAATGATGCACAGAGAATGACGCCTATAAAAGAAATTTTTATACTATAATTCAGAATTGTTCTATAATAAAATCAAATAAGTAAAGGGGTTTTGAGGCATGGGATTGCAAGGGGTAAACAAAACATGGGATCTGGACTCGTTTTTTAAAGGCGGGAGCCAGTCAGAAGAATTCAAGGGATATATTGAACAGCTGTCACAAAGCCTGCGTGCATTTCAAGACATGACAGATGCATTTGAGGCGCCAGAAACATCTAATGATGCTGGAAGGCTGACCGCATTGCTTGATGCATTTGAACAAAATTCGGTAAAGCTGCAGCAGGCCGGTGCTTTTGTCTCTTGTCTTCAGGCACAGAACATTAGCGATCAGAAAGCGAATGAACATAAATCATTCATGCATCAGCTAGTCGCAGATTTTCAGTCTTCCCTTGTCACATTGGATCATAAACTTGTGGAGATTGATCAAGGCGTGTGGGAAGAATTGCTCAAAACACCTGGACTGCGAGAGGTATCATACATATTAAATGAAAGAAGAGAACGGGTTGCGGAAAAGCTCAGCCCAGACAAAGAAAAACTGATTGGAAGCCTTGCGGTTGACGGTTATCATGCCTGGGATGATTTATATCATATCGTTGTCGGAAAAATGACCATTCCGTTTGAGGAAAAACAATTATCTGTCGGACAGGCGGAAAACATGATGTCTTCTCAGGACCGTGATGTCAGAAAAACCGTTTTTGAACGCACCAATCAAGCTTGGGAGCGGGAACAGGATATTTTCAGCAGCACGCTGAATCATTTGGCGGGGTTCCGGCTGGAAACCTACAAAGCGAGAGGATGGGAGGACGTTCTGAAGGAGCCGCTGCAAATCAACCGGATGAAAAAAGAAACGCTGGATACGATGTGGCAGGTCATTACTGAAAATAAGCAGCCGTTCGTTCAGTTTCTCAACCGGAAAGCATCCATGCTTGGACTCGAAAAGCTCAATTGGTATGACGTTGAGGCACCGATTGGGTCTGCCGGGAAGGAATATTCATACGATGAAGCCGCAAACTTAATTGTCAGCCAATTTTCTACGTTCGGCCGAAAGTTGTCCGCTTTTACAGAAAAGGCGTTCCGTGACCGCTGGATTGAAGCCGAGGACAGAAGCGGAAAAAGAGTCGGCGGCTTTTGCACGAGCTTTCCGGACAGCGGGGAATCCCGTATCTTCATGACGTTTTCCGGCAGTGCCTCGAACGTTTCAACGCTTGCCCATGAACTCGGGCATGCCTTTCATCAGGAATCGATGCTCAATGTAAGGCCGTTAAATCGATCCTACGCCATGAACGTAGCGGAAACTGCCTCAACTTTTGCGGAAATGATTGTGGCAGACGCGACTGTCAATCAGGCGGAAACAAAGGAAGAAAAGCTTGTGCTTCTGGAGGATAAAGTGCAAAGAAGCGTTGCTTTCTTTATGAATATCCATGCGAGGTTTTTATTTGAAACGAGATTTTACGAGGAACGAAAGCGGGGAATTGTGCCGGCGGACCGTTTAAACGAGCTGATGGAAGAAGCGCAAAAAGAAGCGTTCTGCGGCGCTTTAGGCGAGTATCATCCGCTATTCTGGGCGTCAAAGCTCCACTTTCATATTACGAGAGTGCCGTTTTATAATTACCCTTATACGTTCGGCTATCTGTTTTCTCTCGGTATTTACGCTCTGGCGCTTGAAGAAAAAAACACGTTTGAAGAGAAATATATAGCGCTATTGCGTGATACGGCATCCATGACCGTAGAAGATTTAGCGATGAAGCATTTAGGCGCAGACATCACGAAGAGAGACTTTTGGGAAAATGCCATCAAGCTGGCAGTGCAGGACGCCGAAGCCTTTTTGCAAATGACTGAATCATAAAGGAAAGCCGGGCGCTGAAGCCCGGCTTTTTCTGCTCTTTTCTCTGAATGAGGATTCCATCCCTTGGACATACCTAAAAGAAATGGAATTCTACAGGGGGGAACCATTATGCATTTGATCAGAGCGGCGGGGGCCGTTTGTCTCGCAGTTGTTCTGATTGCGGGCTGCCGTCTCAATGAAGAACAGCAGCAAGCAGAAGGAGAAAATACGGCAGTTACTCATATGAAATCTGTTCCTTACAGCAATTTCTCGCTTCGCGTCAGCTATGGTGACGGTGAGCATAATCGCTATGAAGGGATATACGAAAAAAACGGAACTCATGAAACAGCAGAAATACAAGATAAGCTCTCAGGCATCAATCAAGAGGGAGAAGAAGCGCTGGATGAGATGAAAATGATTCTGAGCGAGCTATCCGTGACAGATCAAATGGCTGAAAAGGAAGTGATTCACAGTGTGCTGGCGGCTTTTAACCTTGACAGCCACTATGATCATATCGACTTAAAACTGAAGCTTAAGAACGGCGCTGTCAGAGAAATTAAAAAATAATCATGTGCTGAAAAACCCATAACCGCCATTTTTGACCAGAAAACTAATTGAAAATGATTTTCAAAGTCACTGTTTTCTGCTACAATGAGGGTATATGACCATATCAGAGACTGAATATTGTATCACTTGCATTGATGACAATTTACTTACATGCATGTCTATATAAAACGTGCGATACATAGAGCTGCTAAAAAGCCAGCAAAAAGGAGCGGTTATGGGTATGAGTGCAATTTCTACAGAAACGCTGAGCTTAGGGTACGGGGATGCCGTTATTATTGATGAACTGAATTTAACGATTCCAAAAGGTGAAATTACCGTATTTATCGGCAGCAACGGCTGCGGAAAATCGACACTTTTACGTTCGTTGGCGCGGCTGATGAAGCCGAGAGGCGGTTCTGTGCTATTGGAAGGAAGAGCGATCGCCAAGCTTCCGACAAAGGAAGTCGCAAAGGAGCTTGCCATCCTGCCGCAGGGGCCTTCTGCTCCGGAGGGACTGACGGTGCATCAGCTTGTCAAGCAGGGAAGATATCCTTATCAAAACTGGCTGAAACAGTGGTCAAAAGAGGATGAGGCAGCTGTTGAGAGAGCGCTTAAAGCCACAAAGCTGGAAGAGATGGCTGACCGCGCCGTCGATTCCTTATCAGGCGGGCAGCGCCAGCGGGCTTGGATTGCGATGACGCTTGCCCAGGAAACGGATATTATACTTCTGGATGAACCGACAACGTATTTGGATATGACGCATCAAATAGAAATTCTTGATTTGCTGTTTGAGCTGAATGAGAAGGAACAGCGGACGATCGTCATGGTGCTCCATGATTTGAATTTAGCGTGCCGCTACGCACATCACCTTGTGGCTATTAAAGATAAACAGATTTACGCTGAAGGCCGTCCGGAAGAGGTCATTACTTGTGATCTGGTGCAAAATGTGTTTTCTATGAACTGTCAGGTCACACAGGACCCGCTGTTCGGAACGCCTCTTTGCATTCCTCATGGCCGGGGCAGATGCATTGTCCGGGAAGCGGCTTTCACATCACATGGATAAATAACACGGCTAAAGGAGCTTTCATCAATGAGAAAGCTCCTTGCTGTTTTTTTGAAAGGAAGATGTATAAATGGAACAAAAACTGCAAGAACAGCTGGATGGATTGTTGGAGAAATATACTGAGCTTCTGCTTGGTGAATCAAACAATGAGCTAAAAGAAGACGTGAAGCAGTGGATCTTGTACACGCATATCGCCAAAAGCATGCCTCCGCTCGCTAAGCATTGGAATACTACATATCCTGACGCAAAGCAGGGCATGAAAGACATCATACAGCATATCAAACAGTTAAACGAAGAGCATCGAAACAAAGAATAGGCTAAAAAGCAGTCTGCCGCTCATGAACGGCAGACTGCTTTTTGTTATGTGGCTGTTTCATTTGGTGCGAAGGAATCCATAAAGGTGCGCAGCGCGCTGCTGATAAACGAATCCTTCCGGAAAATAAACTCCGTTTTCATCTGTCTGAGAGGTTCAGGGAGCGTGTACAATCGGATCGAACCTTCAGACTCGTGTTTTTGTACAACAGTCCGCGGCAGCAATGAGATGCCAAGGCCCGCTGTTACCCCGCCTATAATCGCTTCAAGTGTGCCGAACTCCATAATCACCGGCTGTGTGACGCCGACGGAGTGCAGCCATTTTTCAAGGGTATCTCGGTACGAACAGCCTGTGCTGTAAACGAGAATCGGCTTTGTGATCGCTTCTTCTGCACAGGACACAGAAGAAGCGGACACGACTACGGGCTCCTCCTCAAATGCGGGGAAGGACTGAAGCTCAGGATGATTGCATTCACAGCCGATAAACGCTCCATCGAGTTCATACCGAAGAACTTTATCGATTAAAAATTGTGTATGCCCTGTTGTTAAAGACAGCTGTACGTTTGGATACTCTTCATAATACGAAGCAAGCAGTTTTGGGAGCCTGACTGCGGCGGCTGTCTGAGTGGAACCGATCATCAGCTGTCCGCTCGGCTCAGTTGAGGAAGAGAGCGCTTGGGACGCCTCATCCAGCAGCCCGATAATTTTATCCGTATAATCCAGCAGAAGCTTTCCGCTAGAAGAGAGTATCATCCCTCGATTATGGCGCAAAAAAAGGGTGGTGCCGAGCTCAGCTTCCAATTGCTGAATTCTGGCCGTCACATTTGACTGCACGTAACCAAGCAGCAGTGCGGCTTTCGTAATTGTGCCTTCACGGGCTACCATTTGAAACACACGCAGATCTCCGCTTTCCATGTTGAATCCCCCGTTCTTTTGATATCAATCTAAATGATATCGAGTATCTTTAACAATCATTATACGTAACACCAAACCTCCATTACAATAGAATCAGCAGTTTAGATTTCAAAATATATACAAACAACAAGGAGTGGCGGCAATGGATCTTAAAAACAAAACAGCTCTCGTCACTGGGGGCGGCACGGGAATAGGAAGAGCAGCATGCATTGAATTAGCGAAACGCGGAGCGATTGTTGCGGTGAATTATTCACGCTCGCAAGCTCAGGCGGAGGAAACAGCAGAAATCATCAAAAGCGAGGGCGGGCAGGCCGTTGCTATCCAAGCCGATGTGTCCAAAAACAGTGAAGTGCAGGACATGGTTCAAGCGATAGTAAAGCAATACGGCACGATTGACGTTTTAATCAACAACGCAAGTATTACACGGCATATTCCAATGAGTGATCTCGACGCCGCGACAGAGGACGTATGGGACGAGTTGTATGCAGTCAATGTCAAAGGAATGTTTTTTTGCGCGAGAGCAGCGGCTCCTTTCATGAAAAAAAGCAAGGCTGGGGCGATCGTTAATATCGGCAGTATCGCGGGGTCAACCGGGGCGGGCTCTTCTATGCCTTACGCTGTGTCAAAAGCAGCGGTGCACGGCCTGACAAAATCATTGGCACACGCTTTGGCGCCAGAAATCAGAGTGTGCGGTGTCGCACCCGGAGCTGTCGCGACAAGATGGTGGGCGGGGCGTGAAGAAAAAATGAAAAACATGAGCGGCACTTTGCTGTTGCAGCGAATTGCTGAAGCGAGTGATGTGGCACGGCTGATTTGTTCCGTGCTTGAACAGGAATCCCTGACAGGACAAATCATCACGATTGACAGCGGCCAGACGATGTAAAGAAAGGAGCGGCGTGAGAGATGCCATTTGTACAGATTCATTTACGAGCGGGGAGAAGCAAAGAATGGCTTCAAAAACTGAGCAGAGCCATTCACCAGTCTATGATCGAAGAAATCAATGTACCGGCTGATGATTACTTTCAAGTGATCCGGCAATACCAAAAAAGCGAATTTTTTTATGATCCGTCTTATTTACAGGTAGAGCGTACAGATGAACTGATTTACATCCAATTTACATTGAAAGATTCAAGAACAACAGAACAGAAAAAATCGTTTTACCATTCAGTGGCAAGCCGGATTCATTCGGAGCTCAGTGTAAGAAAAGAAGATGTGTTTATCATACTGGCCGGAAATCAGGATGAGGATTGGTCCTTCGGAAACGGAAGGGCCCAGATGATCGAATAAAAAAGCCCCGCGGTTATGTCCGCGGGGCGCTCTATTAATGAGAAGGGGATTCAACGGCTTGTGCCGCTTTTTCCTTTTGTTCATCCGTTTTCTTATTCGAAAGCTTAATAGGCTTTAAGAATAAGGTAAATACAGCTCCGACTGCGATAAAGATCAGGCCTGTATAAAACACGCTGTGGAGCGAATCCATCAACGATGTTTTTAATATCGGCATAATATGGGATGAGAAAGCCGCAGGGATTTGTTTAATTGCGTCCGGGCTGAACAGTGATTGCAGCAGCCCTTGCGGATTTGTGTCAATCATGCCCTTTAATTGAGATGCAAAGGCGTTTGCCTGTGCCGGGAGCGAGTCTAAATATGGAACCAGTTTATCAGTCAGCAAGCTTCCGGATCTGGCATTCATTACAGCGCCCAGCATGGTAATGCCGAATGTGCCCCCGATAGAACGGAAGAATTGGCTGGAAGAGGTGACGACCCCAAGCTCCTCTTTCGAAAAGCTTTCCTGTAAAGCCAGCGTCAGAATCGGCATAACAAGACCCATTCCAAGACCGATAATGGCCATATAGGATGTTGCGACAAGTTTGCTCGTGTCTAAATCCAAAGTGGTTAACAGAAGGAATCCGCCAGCCATAATCAGCATGCCTGTTATGATTTGCGGTTTAATTCCTATTTTGTAAACAAGCTGGCCGCCGATAATGCTTGTGATGATCATTGAGATCATCATCGGTGTCATAATGGTGCCTGATTCAGATGCGCTTACACCGACAATTCCCTGCATAAAGAAAGGAACAAACGTAATCGCGCCAAACATTCCGATACTCATAAAAAAGCCGATCAGGTTCAAAAACGTAAATGTTCTATTTTTAAATAGATACATTGGAAGGATCGGTTCTTTCGCTTTCGATTCAACAATAATAAAGCTCACAATTCCGATCAGTGCGAGCGCGAACAAGCCGAGAATCTGCCATGAACCCCATGCGTAATCTTTCCCGCCGAAGCTTAGGGCGAGAAGAAGGCTGACAACCCCGACAATCATTGTGAAAATACCGGCGATATCAAAGTTGATCGGACCGGTCTGCTTACGGCCCTGCAATCCTCTGGCAATAAAAATAACTGCGATAATTCCAACAGGAAGGTTAATGTAAAAAACCCATTTCCAGTTTAATGAATCAACGATCCAGCCGCCGATTTGCGGCCCGATAACAGAGGCAAGCCCGTAAATGGCTCCAAAGACCCCTTGGAATTTGGCACGCTGTTTCCCTGTAAATAAGTCACCAATGACAATCATGGCCATCGGCATCATAATACCTCCGCCAATTCCCTGCAAACCGCGGAAAATAATCAATTCTGTCATATTGTTGGCCATTCCGCACAGAGCTGAAGCAGCCATAAAAATAAGCAACCCTGATACATAGACGATCCGGCGCCCCAATAAGTCCGCTAATTTACCGGCAATCGGCACGACCGTTGTTGATGTTAACAAATACGCCGTAGTCAGCCAGGTCATCATGCTCAAACCGCCAAGATCTCCGACGATTTTCGGCATGGCAGTTCCGACAATGGTACCGTCAAGGGCTGAGAAAAACATGGCAATGATTAAGCCTGTTATTAATAAAGTCCGTTTTGATTGTTTTCCTTCATTACTCATTTCATCCGTTTCCTCTTTTCCTATTTTACTTTTCATTGGTTTCGGCAGCGGCTTGTGCCAGCTTTTTCGTCATATGCGCTGCCTGCAGCAGTTCCTCTTCGGTCAGGTAGGAAAGGTATCGTGCCATTATGGCTTTTCTGCCCGCCAAAACGTCCTCGAACTTTCTGTCTCCTTCATCGGTAAGGCTGATATTAATGACTCGCCTGTCTTGGGTATTGTGTTTTCTGACGATCAGATTTTTTTGTTCAAGGCGGTCTGCCATTAACGTTACCGCGCTTGGCTTGACCTCCATCCGTTCGGCAATTTCAGAAATTTTAAGGCTGCCATTCTTTTTTAAGCTTGCGAGCACAAACAGCTGCGCGGGGGTAATCCCCTGTTTCTCCATGCTATCCAGCATTTCAGGCTGTATCTTTTGAAAGAGCGCCTGAAGCGATAATTGAATATCAGACATTAACTGATCCGCACTCTTCATCTTCATTTCTCCTCTTTAATATAATCCGTGTTTATATTTAATGTATTGAAATAGTTAATGCTTATTAAATATAAATAAGCGTTAATAAAAAGTCAACTGATTTTACACACAAAAAAAGGATAGATGCCAGTAAAGCACATCATACCCTTTTTGCGGATCTGATTGATGGAACTTTATTGCTGATAAGGAGACTGCTGCTGAATGGTTTGCTGGAACTTTTTATAGGATTGCTGCAGCTTTTGGGCGTCTTCTGCTTCAACAGTATACCATCCGTATTGGAACATGAGATCATACAGTTTTCTTTGCGCTTTTTGTGACTCATCAAAAATGGATTGAATATCCTGATAGAGAGATTCATGGCTGAACTCATGCAGAGCAGTGCAATACGCAGTGGTCATGTATTTTTCCGTTGTCAAAAGTTCATTGACGAAATCTCTGTCATTCATTTCTGATGTAGTCGGCACAGGTGTTTGCGGGTTGCCGATTTTCTGATTTTGCTGATTCATTTTGGCGCCTCCTTATTGGATATAGCCGGACTGCTGCTGTCCTGGCTGCAGGTGCTTTAATATTCTTTGATAGTGATCGTGATGCATATGTCCGACGCGGTCTAGTTCTTGTTTTAATGTTTGATCCTGGCACTGCTGCGCCATAAAATGCGCTTTTTTCATCGCGAGCAGATTCCAGTTCAGCATGTCATTCAGATACAAATGATCCTTTGTTGAAATGACAGAGGGCGGCATTTGAGATTGCTGCTGATTGTTCATTGTAATCCTCCTTTGCGTTCTATTCGTTTTATGTTTCCTTCAGTATGGGAGTTATATACAGGTGTTTTGAAGAAGGCTGTATCGTCAGGAGGAATTGGATGTTGAGACATATATTTTTATTCTTATCACAAAATAAAACGCTCACTAAACTTGCCAAAGCATACGGATCACGGCTGGGGGCGCGGAGATTTGTCGCGGGGGACACGATTGAATCGGCTGTTCGGACCATTAAAAAGCTGAATCGATCCGGTTTGTGCACAACCATTGATTATTTAGGCGAGTATGCGGCTACACAAAAAGAAGCGAGTCGAGTCGCAGAGGAATGCAAGAAGGCGATTCAAGCGATTGCCGAACACCGGTTAGATTCCGAGCTTTCCCTTAAGCTGACGTCACTGGGGCTCGATATTTCAGAAGAGCTGACCGTTTCACATTTGCGTGACATTTTATCTGCTGCGAAGGAAAATGACGTGGCTGTGACGATTGATATGGAGGACTACTCACATTATGAACAGACGCTTGCCATCTACAGGCAGTGCAAGCAGGAATTTGACATGCTGGGTACGGTGATACAGGCGTATCTTTACCGGGCTGCAGAAGATATCCGAAAGCTGCACGATCTGAAGCCGAATCTCAGACTTGTCAAAGGCGCTTACAAGGAATCTGCGGCCGTTGCATTCCCTGATAAAAAAGGAACAGACCTTCACTTTCAGAGCTTGATTAAACTTCATCTGCTGAGCGGGAACTATACTGCCGTCGCTACACATGATGATGACATTATTGCGTTTACGAAGAAACTCGTTGCCGAGCATCAAATCCCGCTGTCACAATTCGAGTTTCAAATGCTTTACGGGATTAGGCCGGAGCGGCAGAAGGAACTCGTGAAGGAAGGGTACAAGATGCGTGTATATGTCCCGTATGGAACCGACTGGTTTAGCTACTTTATGAGAAGAATCGCCGAAAGACCCGCAAATGCGGCTTTTGTGTTAAAAGGGATTTTCAAAAAGTGAAAGCAGCCGCGAACCGCAGCTGCATTGTTATTGTTCCATGTTGTGTTTCTTATACTGCTGATTTTGGCTTGTCCGTTTTCCGCCGCCGTAATGCTGTGTCGGACCGGCATCTCCTTTCACGCTCGCCGCGCTTACTGCTGCTGAAGACGGGTTCTTTTTCTCTCGCACCATTCCCTTCACCTCCGGGTTTAAGTTTCCCGTCTTCTATCTGCTTCATACAAAAAAATAACAAATTAGCTATTGAAGTCGAAACAAAAATCTTTTATGATGAAAGAAGAAACGAGTTTCCATTTTTTTTGACCAAAAAATGAATGATTATTCATTCAACGTTCAAGGGGGATGTCTCATGCACAAACACATTCAAAAAGCAGCCGTTTTAGGATCGGGGGTTATGGGTTCCGGTATTGCTGCGCATTTGGCTAACAACGGAATTCCGGTCCTGCTGCTTGATATTGTGCCGAACGATTTAACAAAGGAAGAGGAGAAAAAGGGGCTGACGAAGGAAAGTCCGGAGGTGCGCAGCAGGCTGAGCAGATCTGCGGTGAAAAAGCTGCTGAAACAAAAGCCCGCCCCTCTTACGTCAGCACAAAACACCGCTTATATTACTCCCGGCAATTTAGAAGATGATGTCGAGAAGCTGAAGGAAGCTGATTGGATTATTGAGGTCGTTGTCGAAAATCTTGAGGTCAAAAAGAAGATTTTCTCTCTCGTGGATGAGCATCGGAAACCGGGCAGCATCGTCTCGAGCAACACGTCCGGCATCTCAGTGCAGGCGATGGCTGAAGGCAGGTCTGAAGATTTTAAAGCTCATTTTCTCGGAACGCATTTTTTTAACCCGGCGCGATATTTAAAGCTGCTGGAGATCATTCCGATTAAGGAGACTGATCCTGACATCCTGGCGTTTATGACATCCTTCGGTGAAAATGTCCTCGGCAAAGGCGTGGTCACAGCTAAGGACACACCAAATTTTATCGCAAACCGAATCGGGACATACGGACTTCTCATTACGGTTCAAGAAATGCTGAAAGGCGGCTATCAGGTCGGAGAAGTCGATTCCATCACAGGCCCGCTGATCGGAAGACCGAAAAGCGCAACCTTCAGAACGCTGGATGTTGTCGGCCTCGACACTTTTGCCCACGTTGCCCGAAACGTGTATGACAAAGCAGAGGGAGACGAAAAAGAAGTATTTCGCCTGCCTGACTTCATGAATAACATGCTGCAAAAAGGCTGGATCGGAAGCAAATCCGGTCAAGGCTTTTATAAAAAAGAAGGAAAAACGATTTATGAGCTTGATCCGATGACGCTTACTTACGGAGAACGGTCAAAGATGAAAACGCCGGCTCTTGAAGCGGCAAAGCAAGCTAAAGGGACAAAAGCTAAAATGAAAGCGCTTATTTATTCAGAAGACAGGGCTGGCCAGCTGCTGTGGAATGTCACGTCGCAAACGCTGCTTTACTCAGCCCAGCTTCTCGGAGAAATCGCCGACGATATTCATGCAATTGACCAAGCCATGAAATGGGGATTCGGCTGGGAACTGGGGCCATTCGAAATCTGGGACGCAATCGGTGTCAGACAGTCGGCGGAAAAGCTTGAACAGCTTGGAGCGGAGATTCCCGGCTGGATAAAAGATATGCTGGACAAAGGGAATGAGACCTTCTACATCAGAGAAAACGGAACAGTGCTTTATTACGAAAGCGGCGAATACAGAGCTGTAAAAGAAAACAAGAAACGAATCCATTTACAGTCAGTTAAAGAAACAAACGGCGTCATTGCGAAAAACAGCGGAGCGAGCTTGATCGATCTTGGTGACGATGTAGCGCTTCTGGAATTTCACTCGAAAAGCAATGCCATCGGGCTCGACATCATTCAAATGATCAACAAAGCATTGGAAGAAACAGAGCGGAATTACAAAGGGCTTGTCATCGGCAATCAAGGAAAAAATTTCTGCGTGGGCGCCAATCTTGCCATGATCTTAATGGAAGTACAGGATGACAACTTTATGGAAGTTGATTTGGTGATACGGCGTTTTCAAGAGACAATGATGAACATCAAATACAGTGCGAAACCTGTTGTTGCAGCTCCATTTGGCATGACGCTCGGCGGAGGGACGGAAGTGTGTCTCCCTGCTGCACGAATACAAGCGGCAAGCGAAGCCTATATGGGACTTGTAGAATCAGGAGTCGGCCTTATCCCTGGCGGAGGGGGCAATAAAGAGCTGTACATCAATCATCTTCGCCGCGGTCTTGATCCGATGAATGCGGCCATGAAAACATTTGAAACGATCGCAATGGCTAAGGTGTCAACTTCCGCCCAAGAGGCTCGGGAACTGAACATTTTAAAAGAGGCTGACCGTATCAGCACTAACCAGGATCACCTCCTGTACGATGCAAAGCAGTTAGCCGCCTCTTTATACGATACCGGCTGGCGGCCGCCTGTAAAAGAAAAGGTCAAGGTGGCGGGGGAAACAGGTTATGCCGCGCTTCTGCTCGGTGCAGAGCAAATGAAGCTGTCCGGCTACCTATCTGAGCATGATATGAAAATCGCTAAAAAGCTCGCTTTTGTGATTGCCGGCGGAAAAGTGCCGTTCGGAACAGAGGTGGATGAAGAGTATTTATTGGAAATTGAGAGAGAAGCGTTTTTAAGTCTGGCAGGCGAGGCGAAATCTCAAGCGAGAATGCAGCATATGCTGGTGAAAGGCAAACCTTTACGGAACTAGGAGGGAGTTTATGAAAGAGGCAGTTATTGTGGCAGGAGCAAGAACACCGGTAGGGAAAGCGAAAAAAGGTTCATTGGCCACCGTTCGCCCGGATGATTTGGGAGCCATTTGCGTGAAAGAAACGCTGAAACGAGCAGGCGGCTATGAGGGCAATATTGACGATTTAATTATTGGCTGTGCAACACCTGAAGCAGAACAGGGGCTCAATATGGCGAGAAATATCGGCGCGCTTGCGGGTCTGCCATATACGGTGCCGGCGATTACGGTCAACCGCTACTGTTCCTCAGGTCTTCAGTCCATCGCATATGCGGCAGAAAAAATTATGCTTGGCGCCTACGATACGGCCATTGCAGGCGGAGCGGAATCTATGTCACAGGTTCCGATGATGGGGCATGTGACCCGTCCGAACCTCGCATTAGCCGAGAAAGCGCCGGAGTATTACATGAGCATGGGACACACAGCAGAACAGGTTGCGAAAAAATACGGCGTTTCCCGTGAAGATCAGGATGCTTTTGCCGTGCGCAGCCACCAGAAAGCTGCCAAAGCCCTTGCAGAGGGGAAATTTAAAGATGAAATTGTCCCTGTCGAAGTCAAGGTGACAGAAATCGGCGAAAACCATAAGCCGCAGGTAAAACATACTGTTTTTTCTCAGGATGAAGGTGTCCGCCCGCAAACGACCACAGACATTTTAAGCACATTACGCCCGGCCTTTTCCGTTGACGGGACAGTCACTGCCGGAAATTCCTCGCAAACAAGTGACGGGGCGGCGGCTGTCATGCTGATGGATCGCGAAAAAGCGGATGCGCTTGGTTTGGCGCCGCTTGTCAAATTCCGTTCCTTTGCAGTTGGCGGGGTGCCGCCGGAAGTCATGGGCATCGGGCCCGTGGAAGCCATTCCGCGCGCACTGAAGCTTGCCGGGCTTCAATTGCAGGACATCGGGCTGTTCGAACTGAACGAAGCGTTTGCATCACAAGCCATCCAAGTCATCAGGGAGCTGGGGATTGATGAGGAGAAAGTGAATGTCAACGGGGGCGCTATCGCACTCGGGCACCCGCTTGGATGTACGGGCACAAAGCTGACACTCTCACTGATTCATGAAATGAAACGGAGAAACGAGCAATTTGGAGTCGTCACAATGTGTATCGGCGGCGGGATGGGAGCAGCCGGCGTATTTGAATTATGCTAAAGGGGGAAAAACAAATGACGAAAAAAACGGCTGAAGTACTAAAAGGCGGCGGCTTCTTAATCGAGGATGTCACATATGATCAGATGTATACACCGGAGGATTTCACCGACGAGCATAAAATGATTGCGAAAACAACGGAGGATTACATTGAGCAGGACGTTCTGCCGCATATAGATGAAATTGAGAACCATCAATTTGAACATTCCGTCCGGCTTTTGAAGAAAGCGGGAGAACTAGGGCTTCTCGGAGCCGATGTTCCCGAGGAATACGGCGGGCTGGGCCTTGATAAAATCAGCTCGGCGCTGATCACTGAAAAATTTTCGCGTGCGGGAAGCTTTTCACTTTCTTACGGTGCACATGTCGGCATCGGTTCCTTGCCGATCGTATTCTTCGGAACGGAAGAGCAAAAGAAAAAATATCTCCCTGATCTGGCTTCTGGGGAAAAGATCGCTGCGTACGCACTGACTGAGCCGGGTTCCGGATCTGATGCGTTAGGCGCAAAAACGACAGCGGTGCTGAATGAAGCTGGAACGCATTACGTATTAACCGGAGAAAAACAGTGGATTACCAACTCAGCTTTTGCCGATGTCTTTGTCGTTTACGCCAAAGTGGACGGCGAAAAGTTTTCCGCTTTTATTGTAGAAAAAGATTTTCGGGGCGTATCAACCGGACCTGAAGAAAAGAAAATGGGAATTAAAGGGTCATCGACGAGAACCCTTATTTTGGATCAGGCTGAGGTGCCGAAGGAAAACCTTCTTGGAGAAATCGGCAAAGGGCATGTCATCGCTTTTAATATTTTAAATATCGGCCGCTACAAGCTGGCAGTAGGAACGATCGGCGCGTCCAAACGGGTGATCGAGCTGTCTGCAGCTTACGCAAATCAGCGCCGCCAATTTAAAACGCCGATCGCAGGCTTTTCGCTGACCCAGGAAAAAATCGCGACGATGGCATCAAGACTGTATGCGATGGAAAGCTCTGTGTACAGAACTGTCGGACTGTTTGAAGACAATATGAGCCAGTTTACAGCTGAAGACCTAAAGGACGGAAGACAAATTGCGAAGTCCATTGCCGAATACGCCATTGAATGCTCTCTCAACAAGGTGTTTGGCTCTGAAACGCTTGATTATATTGTCGATGAAGGCGTGCAAATCCACGGCGGCTACGGATTTATGCAGGAGTATGAGGTGGAAAGAGCCTATCGGGATTCCAGGATCAACCGGATTTTCGAAGGAACAAATGAAATTAACCGGTTAATCGTGCCAAGCACGTTTCTGAAGAAAGCGATGAAAGGCGAGCTGCCTCTTTTTGAAAAGGCACAGGCGCTTCAAGAAGAACTCATGATGCTTATGCCTGAGGAGCCGGGCACCGGCGTATTAGAGCAAGAGAAATATATCGTCAAGCAAGCCAAAAAAATCGCCCTGTTCGCCGCGGGCCTTGCCGCGCAAAAATACGGAAAAGCGATCGACCGCGAACAAGAAATCCTCGTAAACATTGCTGATATTGTCAGCAATGTATATGCAATGGAATCAGCCGTGCTCAGAACGGAAAAGGCCATTGCCGCGCAAGGAAGCGATAAAGCAGCGCAAAAGCTGCTGTACACAGAAATTTTCGTTCAAGAAGCCTTTAACGAAATTGAAGCCCATGCGAAAGAATCTTTACTAGCAATGGAAGAAGGGGATTCTCTCCGTATGATGCTCTCGGCTCTCCGCAAGCTGACACGCGTGACGCCTAAAAATGTCATTCGGAAAAAACGTGAAGCGGCAGCGGGTGTGTTCGAGGCAGAAAAATATATTGTCTGAGTCCCAAGGAGCTCCGCTCATCCGGAGCTCTTTTTTTATGAAGCACTGTTTTAGGTTTTTAAAACAAACTGTGTTAAAATAACCTCGATTATTTTATTGAGGGGGAAGAAGATGTCGTTAACTTTTTACTGGTACCCTAAATGCGGAACGTGCCGCAAAGCGAAAAAATGGCTTGAAGAACACGGAAAAGAAATCAACGAAATACATATTGCAGAACAGCCTCCAAGCAAAGAGGAGCTAAAATCGCTTTATGAAAAAAGCGGGCTGGATTTAAAGAAATTCTTCAACACAAGCGGCATGAAATACCGTGAACTGAATCTGAAGGAAAAACTGTATCATATGTCAGAAGACGAACAGCTTGAACTGCTGGCTTCAGACGGAATGCTGATCAAGCGCCCGCTCACAACAGACGGCGAAAAAGTGACAGTCGGCTTTAAAGAAGATCAATTTGAAGAAAACTGGTCATGATGTAAATTTTTTTCGAAAAGTGTGGTATCTTCTTATTGTAGTGCTGTAAAAAATGGAGGGATTCAATTGAGCATACCTAAAGATTTGCGTTACTCAGAAGAACACGAGTGGGTAAAAGTTGAAGGAGAAAAAGCCAAAATCGGCATTACCCATTTTGCCCAATCCGAGCTCGGAGATATCGTGTTTGTTGAGCTTCCTGAAGTCGGCGCTGAAATTAAAGCGGACGAGCCTTTCGGAAGTGTAGAATCCGTAAAAACGGTATCTGAGCTTTACGCACCGATTAACGGAACTGTAGTGGAAGTAAACGAAGATCTTGATGACAGCCCGGAGTTCGTCAACGAATCTCCGTATGAAAAAGCATGGATGATCGTCGTTGAACCGTCTGATGCGTCTGAAATTGAAAAACTAATGACAGCAGAGCAATACGAAGAGATGACACAGCAAGACTAAAACCGGATAGCTGAGCAGGCAATTGGATACGCTAACGCTATGGGAGGTGTCCAATATGGCTTTCAGCAAACAAAAGCTCGATGTCACCAATGATGTGACAGGCCGCTTTCAAAATGGCCGGCTCTCGTTATATCATGAAGATGAGATGATCGGCCAAATGACAGGCATGAATGAATATGAGCTTAAGTCCGGTTTTACCTATGAAAATGAAAAGTTTTATAAGACAGCCGACGTGGTTTCAGGAGACGATCAGAAATATGTGGATTGTGACTACGAAAGCGGCTGGTGTTAATGTTGGCGGTGAATTTCACTGCCTTCTTTTACAATCTGAACGTTTCAAATTTGACGCGGCAGGTGAAGCAGATGAACATGGACGAGCTGGGAAAAGTCTTGATTGTTGAAGGGAAATCAGATAAAGAAAAGATTGAAAGCGTCCTGAATGAGCCAGTGCGCATTCTCTGCACAAACGGAACAATCAGCCAGCTGAAGCTGGAGGAATTGGCTGACGAGCTTTACGAGAAGGACGTCTATATTTTGGTTGATGCCGATGAATCGGGCGAGAAATTGAGAAAACAGCTGAAAAGGGAATTTAATGAAGCCTTCCATATACATATCGACAAAGCCTATAAGGAAGTCGCGGCGGCGCCCAGACACCATATAGCATCTGTATTGCTGAGCGCAAATCTGAATGTCCATACGATTTTTCTTGAAAGAAAGACCTGAGGTGTTATAGCATGAAAGAACTCCAAGAACAAGAACTTGAACACATTACTGATGATGTGTATCTCCTATATTTATATACTCCGTTTTGCGGGACCTGCCAGCTGGCAAGCAAAATGCTGACAGTCGTCGAAGAAATGCTTCCGTCTGTCGCCTTCTATAAAAATAATCTCAACTATTCACCGGCGTTTGCTAAAGCATATCAAATTGAAAGCGTCCCTTGTTTTCTGCTGTTTAAGGGCGGGAAAGTAATTGAAAGAGGGTATGCGTTTCATTCCGTTTCTTACTTATATGAGCTGATCAAACAAAAATCATCTTCTGCATCTCATTTATGACATTTTTCTCGGCGCATTCCAATGAAATTGTCGTTCGTTTTATAAAGGGGTTCTTGCGCTGAGGAGAGAAATGTGTATGTATGACCAACAAATAGGAGGTTGTACAAATGGAGAAAGCGGAAGTTTTAGAAGATGATTACCAGCATCTGTTTTTAAAACCCCTTTTGAACACTTCAACATTGCTCATTACCTTCCAAGGAGAAACAGAAGCCTTAACCGTCTCAATAAACGAACAAGGGGAAATGAAAAAGATTTCTCCGCCCCACACGTCCAACCTGACCTTTTATGGAAACCAAACAGAAATCATTGATCTTTTGCATGGAGACATTTCCCTTCAGCACCTGATCCAGAGCGGAAGCCTAAAGGTAAAGGGTTCATTCAGAGCGCTGTTAAAGCTGGAAGCCATTCTGTGGCTGACTAATGGTTTTTTTCAGAGGATTCTAAAGAATTGAAAAATAGTAAATTATTATAATAGTAAAAGTTGACATCATTTATTTTATTGACATTTTATCATTCGCCATGCTATTCTACATTAAGAATTTCCGGACGAAAAAGACTATATATTTCTCTTATCAAGAGAGGTGGAGGGAAGTGCCCTATGAAGCCCGGCAACCATCAACACTGTTGAAATGGTGCCAATTCACACGAAGCGTTCAGCTTTGAAAGATGAGAGAAAGGCGTTTTATATAAGCCTTTCTGCTCAAGTATGCAGAAAGGCTTTTCTTTTGCAGAAAAAACCGGAAGATTTCTTAGAATAGTGTTAAGGCAGGTGATCGCTTTGATCAATCTTCAGGATGTTTCAAAAGTGTATAAGTCGAAACATGGAGATGTCAATGCTGTCCAAAATGTCTCGCTTTCCATAAAAAAAGGTGAGATTTTTGGAATTATAGGATATAGCGGAGCTGGTAAAAGTTCCTTAATCCGTCTGCTGAACGGACTTGAGAAACCGAGCTCAGGAATCGTGGAAGTGGCGGGAACAAAGATTAATGAAGTAAACGGACGCAATTTAAGAAAAGCACGCCATGAAATCAGTATGATTTTCCAGCATTTCAATTTGCTCTGGTCGCGAACTGTCAGAGATAACATCCTGTTTCCTTTAGAAATTGCCGGGGTGAAAAAAAGCGAGCGGATCAAGCGTGCCAATGAACTGATTAAACTGGTAGGTTTAGAAGGAAAAGAAAAATCTTACCCATCCCAGCTGAGCGGAGGACAAAAGCAGCGGGTCGGAATCGCCAGAGCGCTCGCAAACAATCCGAAGGTTCTCCTTTGTGATGAAGCGACATCAGCTTTAGATCCGCAAACAACTGATTCAATCTTGGATCTTTTGTCCGATATTAATGAAAGACTCGGTTTGACGATTGTGCTGATCACACACGAAATGCATGTCATCCGCAAAATCTGCAACAGAGTCGCTGTCATGGAAAACGGAAAGGTTGTTGAAGAAGGAGAAGTTCTCGATGTCTTCAAGAATCCGAAGGAAGAAATGACAAAACGATTTGTCCAGCAGGTGACTGAGCCTGAAGAAACAAAAGAAACGCTTCAGCATCTTCTTGACGAAAAAGCGTCAGGAACAACGGTTCAGCTCACATTTGTCGGCGAAGCGGCTGAACAGCCTCTGATTACAGAGATGATCAGAAACTTCAATGTCAGTGTCAATATTCTGCAAGGGAAGATCTCGCAGACGAAGGACGGAGCATACGGTTCATTGTTCATCCATATTGACGGTGACGAGGAAGAAGTGCAAAACGTGATCCGGTTTATTAATGACAAACAGGTGAAAGCAGAGGTGATCACGAATGTTTGAAAAATACTTCCCGAACGTTGATGTAACTGAATTATGGAACGCGACATACGAGACGCTTTATATGACGCTGATCTCTTTGGTTTTTGCCTTTGTCATCGGGGTGATCCTCGGTCTGCTGCTCTTTCTCACAAGCAAAGGGAGCCTCTGGCAGAACAAAGCGGTCAACACTGTGATTGCGGCCATTGTCAATGTATTCAGGTCTATTCCGTTCCTCATTTTAATTATTTTATTACTAGGTTTTACGAAGTTTTTAGTCGGCACCATCTTAGGGCCGAACGCGGCACTGCCGGCGTTAGTCATCGGCTCAGCCCCGTTTTACGCGCGGCTTGCTGAAATTGCGCTGCGCGAAGTGGATAAAGGCGTCATCGAAGCTGCGAAATCAATGGGAGCCAAAACATCAACGATTATTTTCAAAGTGCTGCTTCCGGAATCCATGCCGGCCCTTATTTCTGGGATCACGGTTACGGCCATCGCTTTGATCGGCTCAACGGCAATTGCGGGCGCCATCGGTTCAGGAGGCCTTGGAAACCTTGCATATGTAGAAGGATATCAGTCTAATAATACTGATGTGACCTTCGTTGCTACTGTATTTATTTTAATCATCGTTTTCATTATTCAAATGATCGGTGATGTCATAACAAATATAATAGACAAACGATAAGGGAGGATTTACATTGAAAAAGCTATTTTTAGGTGCATTACTGCTTGTATTTGCAGGAGTTATGGCTGCCTGCGGTTCTAATAACGCTGAATCCGGCAAGAAAGAAATTGTTGTTGCAGCTACAAAAACACCGCATGCAGAAATTTTAAAAGAAGCTGAACCATTGTTAAAAGAAAAAGGCTACACACTGAAAGTGAAAGTGCTTAGTGATTACAAAATGTACAACAAAGCCTTAGCTGATAAAGAAGTGGATGCGAACTTCTTCCAGCACATTCCTTACCTTGAGCAAGAAATGAAAGAAAACAAAGATTATAAACTTGTGAATGCCGGCGCGATTCACTTAGAGCCATTCGGTATTTATTCTAAAAAATACAAATCATTAAAAGATCTTCCCGACGGTGCGACAATTATCCTGACAAATAACGTCGCTGAACAAGGCCGTATGCTTGCAATGCTTGAGAATGCAGGATTAATTACACTTGATTCCAAAGTGGAGACAGTCGATGCAACACTGAAAGACATTAAGAAAAACCCGAAAAACCTTCAGTTCAAAAAAGTAGCGCCTGAATTAACGGCAAAAGCATATGAAAACAAAGAAGGAGACGCGGCCTTCATCAATGTGAACTACGCGATCCAAAATAAATTAAATCCTAAAAAAGACGCGATTGAAGTGGAATCAACAAAAGATAACCCTTACGCCAATATCATTGCAGTGAGAGATGGCGAAGAGGATTCTGCAAAAATCAAAGCGCTGATGGAAGTTCTTCACTCTAAAAAGATCAAAGACTTCATCGATAAAAAATATGACGGAGCTGTGCTTCCTGTATCTGAATAAGACTGAAACCCCGGATGAGAAATCCGGGGTTCAATTATTGACAAAGCCCTAAAACGATATTCGTTTTAGGGCTTTGTCATCTTTTCGGCGTGATTGAAAACCCTTGAAGTCTAGGAAGACCGAGCATTGGAGCGGAGCGAATGCTATAATTCGTGAGCACCAACGCGCAGGTCTGACAACGAATGCGAGGGTTTGCTGACCCGCTGAAACCCCGGATAAGAAATCCGGGGTTTTTTGGGTATTTTCCTTAAAGCTGTTCATAATAAAAAGGAATGTTAAACAGATGGAGGGATTTTCTTTGAATCAAGATAGAGGAAGCATGCAGGACGCGCTAAAACAATATAAACAAAGTTTAGGCACATTTGAACAGAAGATGCCGATGATGGGAAGAAAGTTTAACGAATTTACCGAACAATGCTTTGCAGCTAATTCACTAACAGAAAGAGAAAAACAGCTGATTGCACTGGGGATCGCCATCAATGCTCAGGACGAATATTGCATGATCTATCACACAAAAGGCTGTCTTGACCAAGGAGCGACGGAAGAAAACATTCTTGAAGCTGTCAGTGTGGCGGCGGCATTCGGAGGCGGAGCTGCCCTAAGCCAAGGTGTGACAGTTGTCCAGCAGTGCATAGAGGAATTTGGAAACACTACGCATTAGAAGAAGGAATATTCCGAAAATCGATTCTCATTTCAACTCAAAGGGTCCTTTCGTCTCATCCGTTGTTATATCAAGCCATATCCATTTTGCAGCGCCGGTCGCAGAGCTGATACAATAGTAGTAAATAAATGAAGGGATTGATTCATTATTTGCAGCAGCCAGGACAGACTGGACCTCGATTATACGTCAGAAATGGAAAAAGCGATGCAGCTGTCGCATGGAATCGGGTACGAGGAATACGGACGCCGGCTGGATACAAGAATGGAAGTTGAGCGGCAGAGAGAGCTTGAATATAAAAAATGCAAGCGGTATTCTGCGGAGCTTAATGAGAAAATCGGTCTTTAAAAAAAGGGTGGGAATCCACTCTTTTTCTTTTTCAATTGCTTTAATAAAGTGCTGAACTTTGTTAAACTTGAGAAATGTGCAAGGCACGATAAAAAGTTGTATTTACTTTTCATTTGTTATAAAATTAGAATGAGAATAAAATGAGAATAATGATTATATATTTTTGGAGGTATAGATATGGCTGCTTCAACATTAACGATCAAAGATCTTCACGTTGAAATCGAAGGGAAAGAGATCTTAAAAGGGGTAAACCTTGAAATAAAAGGCGGAGAGTTCCACGCCGTAATGGGACCGAACGGTACTGGTAAATCAACTCTGTCAGCTGCTATTATGGGGCATCCTAAATATGAAGTCACGAAAGGCAGCATCACGCTTGACGGCAAAGATGTACTGGAAATGGAAGTGGACGAGCGTGCGCAGGCAGGTTTGTTCCTTGCAATGCAGTACCCAAGTGAAATCAGCGGTGTGACAAATGCCGACTTCCTTCGTTCTGCGATCAACGCGCGCAGAGAAGAAGGCGATGAAATTTCTCTTATGAAATTCATCCGCAAAATGGACGAAAACATGGAGTTCTTAGAAATGGACCCTGAAATGGCTCAGCGCTACCTCAACGAAGGATTCTCAGGCGGGGAGAAAAAACGCAACGAAATCCTTCAGCTGATGATGATTGAACCGAAAATCGCCATCCTTGATGAAATCGACTCAGGTCTTGATATTGACGCTCTGAAAGTTGTATCAAAAGGGATCAACAAAATGCGCAGCGAAAGCTTTGGCTGCCTGATGATCACTCACTATCAGCGTCTGTTAAACTACATCACTCCTGATGTGGTTCACGTTATGATGCAAGGCCGCGTTGTAAAATCCGGCGGTGCAGAGCTTGCACAGCGTCTTGAAGCAGAAGGTTATGACTGGATCAAAAAAGAACTTGGCATTGAAGACGAAACTGTAGGCCAAGAAGCGTAAGCGTTAGGGGGATTAATATGACACTAGATACAAAACTATCCGTAGATCAGGAGTATCTCAAAAGCTTTTCCGAAAAGCATCAAGAACCTGCCTGGCTGAAAAACCTGCGCTTACAGGCTCTTGAACAAGCTGAGGATCTGCCGATGCCGAAGCCTGACAAAACAAAAATCACAAACTGGAACTTCACGAACTTCGCGAAGCATACAGTTGATAATGAGCCGCTTTCTTCATTAGAAGATTTGACTGATGAAGCAAAAGCGCTGATCGATGTCGAAAACGAAGATAAAACGTTATATGTACAGCGTGATCAGACGCCTGCATACCTTTCTCTTTCTCAGGAATTGAAAGACAAAGGCGTCATCTTTACTGATATTTTGACTGCTGCCCGCGAGCACAGCGACTTAGTGGAGAAATACTTTATGAAAGACGGCGTGAAGGTTGATGAGCATAAATTAACTGCACTTCACGCAGCTCTTGTTAACGGAGGGGCATTCCTCTATGTTCCGAAAAATGTTCAGGTGGAGACGCCGGTTCAGGCTGTTTATGTCCACGAAAGCAACGATACAGCTCTATTCAACCACGTATTGATTGTGGCGGAAGACCATAGCTCAGTAACGTATGTAGAAAACTACATCAGCACGGTCAACCCGAAAGATGCTGTATTCAATATTATCAGTGAGGTTATCACAGGTGATAATGCCAGTGTGACATACGGTGCGGTGGATACTCTGTCTTCCGGCGTGACAACTTATGTCAATCGCCGCGGTGCTGCGCGCGGACGCGACAGCAAAATCGAGTGGGCTCTCGGCCTCATGAACGATGGCGACACCATTTCCGAAAACACAACAAACCTTTACGGTGACGGCACTTACGGCGACACGAAAACGGTTGTTGTCGGAAGAGGAGAGCAAACAGAAAACTTCACGACACAAATCATTCATTTCGGTAAAGCTTCTGAAGGATATATCTTGAAGCACGGTGTGATGAAGGATTCCGCTTCTTCTATCTTTAACGGAATCGGCAAAATCGAACATGGCGCTTCTAAAGCGAATGCGGAACAGGAATCCCGTGTGCTGATGCTCAGCGAAAAAGCGCGCGGAGACGCAAACCCTATTCTTTTAATTGACGAAGACGATGTAACTGCAGGACATGCGGCATCTGTCGGCCGTGTGGACCCTATTCAGCTTTACTACCTGATGAGCCGCGGGATTGCGAAAGAAGAAGCAGAACGCTTAATCATCTATGGATTCCTTGCGCCGGTAGTTAACGAACTTCCGATTGAAGGCGTTAAGAAACAATTGGTTTCTGTAATCGAAAGGAAAGTGAAATAATGAATATCACAGATATTCGTGAACAGTTCCCGATCCTTCATCAGCAAGTGAACGGACATGATCTCGTTTATCTCGACAGCGCGGCGACTTCCCAGAAGCCGCGTGCTGTCATTGAAACACTGGATAAGTATTATAACCAATACAATTCCAATGTTCACCGGGGCGTCCATACGCTTGGAACCAGAGCGACAGACGGTTATGAAGGAGCGCGTGAAAAAGTCCGCAAGTTTATTAACGCGAAGTCAATGGCTGAGATTATTTTCACAAAAGGCACGACCACATCACTGAACATGGTGGCGCTAAGCTATGCGCGCGCCAACCTCAAACCGGGTGATGAAGTGGTCATCACCTATATGGAGCATCATGCGAATATCATTCCGTGGCAGCAGGCTGTCAAAGCGACTGGCGCCACATTAAAATATATTCCGCTGCAGGAAGACGGCACGATTTCATTAGATGACGTCAGAGCAACGGTCACAAGCAATACAAAGATTGTTGCGGTATCTCATGTGTCTAACGTTCTCGGCACGATCAACCCGATAAAAGAAATGGCGAAAATCGCTCATGACAATGGTGCTGTCATTGTGGTGGACGGTGCACAAAGCGCGCCCCACATGAAAATTGACGTGCAGGATCTCGATTGCGACTTCTTTGCGCTTTCTTCCCACAAAATGTGCGGCCCTACCGGAGTAGGTGTGCTGTACGGAAAGAAAGCCCTGCTGGAAAACATGGAGCCTGCCGAATTCGGCGGTGAAATGATCGACTTTGTCGGGCTTTATGAATCAACTTGGAAAGAGCTTCCGTGGAAATTCGAAGCGGGTACTCCGATTATTGCTGGAGCAATCGGTCTCGGTGCCGCAATTGATTTTCTCGAAGAAATCGGTCTTGATGAGATTTCCCGCCACGAGCACAAGCTTGCAGCTTATGCGCTTGAACGCTTCCGTCAGCTTGACGGCGTGACGGTTTACGGACCGGAAGAGCGTGCCGGGCTGATCACATTTAACCTTGATGATGTTCATCCGCACGATGTGGCAACCGTACTTGATGCGGAAGGGATTGCTGTCAGAGCGGGTCACCATTGCGCCCAGCCGCTGATGAAATGGCTGGATGTAACTGCTACTGCGAGAGCAAGCTTTTATCTGTATAATACAGAGGAAGAGATTGATAAGCTTGTGGAAGCTCTTCAAAAGACAAAGGAGTATTTTACAAATGTCTTTTAATGCAAACTTAGATACATTGTACAGACAAGTGATTATGGATCATTACAAAAACCCTCGCAACAAAGGGGTTTTGAATGACAGCATCGTCGTGGATATGAACAATCCGACATGCGGCGACCGTATCAGACTGACAATGAAGCTTGACGGAGACATCGTGGAAGATGCGAAATTTGAAGGGGAAGGCTGTTCCATTTCAATGGCATCCGCTTCGATGATGACTCAGGCGATTAAAGGGAAAGATATTGAAACAGCCCTTTCCATGTCTAAGATTTTCTCAGATATGATGCAAGGGAAAGAATATGATGATTCTATAGATCTGGGTGATATTGAAGCCCTTCAAGGCGTTTCAAAATTCCCGGCCCGTATTAAATGTGCAACCCTGTCATGGAAGGCACTTGAAAAAGGAGTCGCTAAAGAAGAGGGCGGCAATTAAAAGGATTGGAGTGAAAATGGATGGCTAAAAAAATGCCTGATATTGGTGAATACAAATATGGTTTTCACGACAAGGACGTTTCCATTTTCCGTTCAGAGCGCGGATTGACAAAAGAAATCGTAGAAGAAATTTCTCGCATGAAAGAAGAGCCTCAATGGATGCTTGATTTCCGCTTGAAATCACTTGAACATTTCTACAACATGCCAATGCCACAATGGGGCGGAGATCTAAACTCACTGAACTTTGACGAAATTACGTACTACGTAAAACCGTCTGAGCGTTCAGAGCGTTCTTGGGATGAAGTTCCTGAAGAAATTAAGCAAACATTCGACAAGCTCGGGATTCCTGAAGCTGAACAAAAATACCTTGCGGGTGTTTCTGCTCAGTACGAATCAGAGGTTGTATACCACAACATGAAAGAAGATCTTGAAGCGCAAGGCATCGTCTTTAAAGATACAGACAGCGCGCTGAAAGAAAATGAAGATATTTTCCGTGAGCACTGGGCAAAAGTGATTCCGCCGACTGATAACAAGTTTGCGGCGCTGAACTCAGCTGTTTGGTCCGGCGGATCTTTCATCTATGTGCCAAAAGGCGTGAAGGTTGAGACACCGCTTCAAGCTTACTTCCGTATCAACTCTGAAAACATGGGTCAGTTCGAACGTACACTGATCATCGTTGACGAAGAAGCAAGCGTGCATTACGTTGAGGGCTGTACGGCACCTGTTTACACAACAAACTCTCTTCACAGTGCGGTTGTTGAAATCATCGTGAAAAAAGGCGGCTACTGCCGTTATACAACGATCCAAAACTGGGCGAACAACGTTTACAACCTTGTAACGAAGCGTACGATCTGTGAAGAAAACGCAACGATGGAATGGATCGACGGCAACATCGGTTCTAAACTGACAATGAAATATCCTGCTTGTATCCTAAAAGGCGAAGGCGCGCGCGGTATGACGCTTTCTATCGCTCTTGCGGGTAAAGGCCAGCATCAGGATGCGGGTGCGAAAATGATTCACCTTGCACCAAACACATCATCCACAATCGTATCAAAATCGATCTCTAAACAAGGCGGGAAAGTAACCTACCGCGGAATTGTCCACTTCGGACGTAAAGCGGAAGGCGCCCGTTCCAACATCGAGTGTGATACGCTCATTATGGATAACAAATCAACATCAGATACAATTCCTTACAATGAAATCTTAAATGATAACATTTCATTGGAGCACGAAGCGAAAGTGTCTAAAGTATCTGAAGAACAGCTCTTCTACTTGATGAGCCGCGGTATTTCCGAAGAAGAAGCGACTGAAATGATCGTAATGGGCTTCATCGAGCCATTCACAAAAGAGCTTCCAATGGAATACGCAGTTGAAATGAACCGTTTGATTAAATTCGAAATGGAAGGTTCAATCGGTTAATATCGAGAAAACCTTTATATATTGCGGGTTTGAGGGATTTTATATCGTGCCAACTTGGTGGCGTGCCAAATTCGTGCCAAGTTGACCTTATCTTTTAGTGTAGGAGGCGAACTTTTGAAGTTCGTCTTCTTCTATTTTTTCTGTGATATCTAGATAAGTGTCCGCTGTTGTTTTGATGGTTTTATGCTCCAAGCGATGTAATTTTTAAAATTGCTTCAAGCTGAACAAAGGTTCATTCCTTTACATTTGCTTTTTTATCCTCAAGCCGATTTTTCACAACTTCATCAAAAAGCATATTGCGATCATTTATTGTTTGTCCATAATATTTTCTTTCTTCAACTTTTGCTGCTTCTATTGCTGCTTCCTTTTTTGTAAGGCTTACTAATTTTCCATCCTTGTGTACCTCTGCCTGCCATTTTCCACTGGCTAACTTTCTGAAGTTTGCCATGACGCCTTTTCCCCTTTCAATCCTTTAAAGCAATTTCGATAAGGCCCTTAATTTTGATTTTTCTTCTGTTGTCAGAAGCCTGTCCTTAAAAAATAGTGGATCATTAGAATCTAATAAATGATCAAGTTTCAATCGTTCGTCTCTAACTCGTAGCATGACCGTTGTTCAAACTTTTCAGGTAATTTCTGTATATGCTCAATAATATCTTCTGTTATTTCACCTTGCATAGTTATATTTAAATTCATATATCCTGCTGCTTTCATCAAACCCTCGTATGGAACTTCTAAGCTTTTTTAATACTTCAATTGATGGTTAATCACGTTTCCCACCTTTTTATTAACACAAAATAGTCTAGGATATGATGTTAAACCACCTTATTATTCATTTTTATCCATATAATGGTGAAATCCAAAAAATACGGCTTGTTTTAAGTGAACAAAGCTACATCAATCATCAATAATTCAGTTTTAACAATCAGCACACCTGTCATGAGGAGACAGTCATATTGCTGACGAAAATATGATAGTTGAACCCTTGGAATCGCTTATGGTGTGATTTCAAGGGTTTTGTTTGTTTTGTGGGATTTGAGATTAATCATGAGTAATTTGGTTTTAGCGGTTTGATGTCGTTTGTGGAAACAAAATAACGTTGAATAGGGGATACATTTTTGCAATGATGGTTTAACAAGTTGGTGCGGAAGAGTGAAGAAACAAGGATATAAAATAGTTTCAGCAGGCATTTTTTAAAGTAATAATGAAATATATAAATATTTCATATTATCATTGACGAAGCAAACTCGATGTGTTTTAATATGTAATATATAAATATTTCAAAAAATAATTTCTGTGATTAGGGGCGATTTATTTGGAGAAAAGAAAATTAAATGAATTCGTAACATTCGTTCCTGGTATTAATCCAACAAGAGCACAAAAGCAGTTTGAAACTCAAAAAATAAATTATTATGACCAAGCGTCTTTTGAAGCTGATTATAATCGTGAGGACGTAGCAGTTGAAGAAGAGGCAAAACCTTTATTTCAAAATAACCTATCGTTAAATGAAGGTGATGTTGTTATCAGTAACTCATTACAGCTAGCAACAATTGTCGGTAAAAATAATGTTGGTAAAGTGTTGTCTCTAAACTTTACCAAAATAGAGTTTGATATCGAACGACTTGATGAGGGATATTTTCTTTATTTGTTTAATGCTTACAAAGATGTAAAGCGACAAAAAGAAAGGGAGTTACAGGGGAGTGGCCCTATTCTAAGAATTCCGCTTCGTGCTCTTGGGGAAATTATCATTCCTGTTGCTCCGATCGAGGAACAGAAGAAAATAGGCGCTATATACGTAGAAACACTGAAGCTACAAAATAAGTTAAACATATATGCGGACTTGATTGAGCAGTTTTCGAGCTCAATAATAGAAGAAACATTAAAGGGGAAATAATCAAATGAAAAGTCAATCGGAATTAGAATTTGAAAATGAAGTTATCGATTATTTGACCAAAATCGGTGGAGTAAAACAATGGGAATACAAAAAGGACATCAAAACAACCGAACAACTCTGGGATAACTTTAAAGTAATCCTAGAACAAAACAATAGCGCTCGTTTAGATGAACCCTTGTCTGTCACTGAATTTAACCAGGTGAAGAAAATCATCACTAGTATCGAATCACCTTACCATGCCGGACAGTTTTTGTATGGCGTTAATGGTGTTTCTGAAATTGAAGTCGACCTTGACAATGGTAAGCATGTGTTTTTGACCGTATTCGACCAAGCTCAAGTGGGCGGAGGGAACACTGTTTATCAAGTGGTGAATCAAATTAAACGGCCAAAAGTAGTTGATGGTAAGCCGAATCGCAGGTTTGACGTGACATTGCTTATTAATGGTTTGCCGATTATTCAAATCGAATTAAAGAAAGCACTTCACAGCGCTACAGAATCTTTAAATCAGATGGAACAGTATATTGCTGAAAAACAATTAAGCGGTATCTTTTCAACTTTGCAGATTTTAATCGCGATGACACCGTTTGATATACGTTATATGGCAAATACCCCACTTCAAAACTTTAACCGAGCTTTTGCTTTCAACTGGCAAAACGAAGATGATGCTCGTCCTATTCGTTCATGGAGGACGTTTGCGGATAAGGTGTTGTCCATTCCAATGGCTCATGATTTGGCAACACGCTACATGGTACTTGATGGTACAAAAAACAAAGAAAGTATTAAAGTCATGCGTCCTTATCAAGTCTATGCCACAAAGCGTGTGCTTGATAAAGTTAGAAAGTTTGACTTTAGCTATGATGATGGTAAATTAGGATACATTTGGCACACAACAGGCTCAGGTAAAACAATCACAAGTTTTAAGACAGCGTGGCTTGCAAGCCGTTTATCTAATGTAGATAAAGTTATCTTCTTGGTTGACCGGATCGCGCTTACCAACCAAACAGCTGATGCTTATAAAGCCTATGATCCTGTTGCTGGTTTTGAAGGAAAAACTGGTGTGGTGGGTGACACAGCCAATATCTCAGACCTTCATCGCAAACTAACGAAGAAAAGCGACAAGAACATCATTGTGACAAGTATCCAAAAAATGTCGCGTTATGTAGCGCGGGACAGCTTCAAGCCACTTAATGAAAATATTCTTTTTATCGTGGATGAAGCCCACCGATCAACTGGTAATGGTACCGAAAATGAAGGGATGCTTGAAACGATTCGAAAAGCAATTCCTAATTCTGCTTGGATTGGTTATACTGGTACACCAAAATTCCCGGAAACACGAGAAATCTTTGGAGAACTATTACATGCATATACCATTAAAGAAGCGATTGCGGATAAAAATGTCTTAGGGTTTAACGTTGAATTTAAGGAAACAATCGAGGCTCCCGAAGATCCTACCGAAGATGATATTGATGATAATGTTCGTGGAAGTGTTTACGACTATAGTCCAGAACATGTGAAGTTAGTAGTGAAAGACATCTTTGATAATTGGAAGAAACGTTCAAATGATCGCAAATATAATGCCTTATTTACAGTCCATGTAGGAGGTAACAAAGCAAGTACACCAAGAGCGATGGAATACTTCGATAAGTTTGCGGAAGAGAATGCGAATCGTCCAGCAGATAAACGATTAAAAGTTGCGGTGAGTTTCTCGGCAGATACATCCAATAGTATTCATCAACTGAAAACGAACGAAAACTTACACAGAGCCATCAAAGCCTATAACGCAATGTTTGGCACAGCTTTTGATATGACGACAGTTAAAGCCTACACAGAAGACTTAGCACGACGTTTGAACAAGACAGCTGATGATGGCAACTATTTAGATTTGGTCATTGTTGTGGATCAACTTTTGACCGGTTTTGATGCTCCTGAGATGAATACGCTCTATATTGACCGAACACTTAAAGGTGGGAACTTGATTCAGGCATACTCACGTACAAATCGAATACATAACGTTGTCGATAAGCCTTGGGGAAATGTCGTGAATTATCGTTGGCCGGAGCAAAACGAGTATGAAATGAATAAGGCTTTTGCTATTTATTCAAATCGTGCATCTGCCGACGAACAACTTTCACTTGAAGAATTGAAGAAAGGCAACGAAGAGTCTGGTATCACTTCCAAACCATTTAGCAAGGTCCAAGCTGAGATGCAAGAAGTCATCAAGAAGCTTTCCACACTCACAGACGATTTTATACAATTACCACCAAGTGAAAAAGCACAGGATGAAGTCTTTGAGAATCTGAAAGAGTATAATCGTTTATTGAGTCAGTTGAAACAATATACCGTAGATGATGACCAAAATCCTATTTCTGCCTATGATAATCCTGAAGAGTTCTATGAACGTTTAGGTATTACTGAAGAGCAGGAAGTCATTTTAACAACTGTCATTGCTGGTGAGTTGAAAGAACGACGTGCGAAGCGAGAAGACATTGATATTTCGCAGGTTAATCTCTCTATGGTTCATATTCACGATGTGACCATCAACTATGATTTTTTGATTGATTTGATCGCCCGGATGGCTGACGAAGTTCATGCGAACGAAATGTCGAAAGCGGAAAGTACACGTGATGAAATCCAAGTTGAAATCGCCAAGTCTGACAATGAAAAAGAAAAATCTAAGGTGAGTCATTTTGTATCTAAGATTTTCTCAAAAGAGTTTGAATTTGATCATTATCCAGCACCTCGAAGTGTTGAAAAAATGAACCAAGCTATGGATAAAGCACAAAAGGATACGAATATCCGACTTGTAACGAATTTCATCCGTACTTGGGGGCTTGATAATAGCACAAAGCCTAAAGAACTTGAAAACTTGATTAAGAAACACCGATTAGGTCAAGAGGATATGGATAAACAAGGGGAGTTAACCGCAATTATGAATGACGCAAGAGCTGATTATAAAGAAATTGCAGCTGAAAAGATTGCAGAATTAACTTGGGTGCGATACCGAATTGAATTTCGTAAGGCATTTTACGAAATGGCTGACGAAATTAAGAAGGGAGAATAGTCAAGTGATAAAATTATGCAGACTACAAAAAGGAGATCAGAAATGAGCGATAAAATAACAAATTCACCCCAATTTAGATTCGCAGGATATACTGACGCTTGGGAACAACGTAAGTTGGGAGAGGTTTACACGGAAAGAAACGAAAGAGGTAATAATTCTTTACCAATTCTTTCGGTTTCAATTCATCACGGTATTTCAAAAGGTGAATTAGACAGCAGTTCATTGGGTAAGGTAGTTCGCAGAAGTGAAGATAAATCCTTGTATAAAAGTGTGCACTCCGGCGATCTAGTATTCAACATGATGCGTGCCTGGCAAGGAGCAATCGGCGTAGCAAAAATAGAAGGAATGGTAAGCCCTGCCTATATTACAGCCATTCCTAATGAAAAATTATTTCCGCCATTTATGAATTATTGCTTACGGCGACATGAAATAATTAACCAGATAAATAATTTTTCTTATGGAGTCACGGATTTCAGAAAAAGGCTGTATTGGGATTCGTTTTCCAAAGTTTCGTGTTTTATTCCTTCTGTTCCTGAACAAATCAAAATCAATTTGTTCTTCAATCACCTCGACAACCTCATCACCCTTCATCAGCGTAAGTTAGAACTGTTGAAAGATATGAAAAAAGGCCTGCTTCAAAAAATGTTTCCGAAAGATGGAGCCAATGTTCCTGAAATTCGCTTTGTAGGATTTACTGATGCTTGGGAACAGCGTGAGGTCGGAGAATTCCTTGAAGAAAGCAAAATTAAAGGTTCGGATGGATCAGTTGCAAAAAAATTAACAGTTAAGCTTTGGAGAAAAGGAATAGTTCTAAAAGAAGAAATATATAAAGGAAGCATAGCCACTCAATATTACATTAGAAAATCAGGACAATTTATGTACGGGAAATTAGATTTTTTAAATCAAGCATTTGGTATTGTCCCAGATGAATTAGACGGCTACGAATCAACATTAGACTCTCCAGCATTTGATTTTAAAAATGATTTAAATCCTAATTTCTTTTTAGAATATGTAGCTTTAGAACGATTTTATAAATATCAAGGAAATATAGCTAATGGGTCTAGAAAAGCAAAACGTATTCATGTAGAGACTTTTTTTAGAATGCCAATACCTATTCCTAGTTATGAAGAACAACAAAAAATAGGTTCATTTTTCAAACAACTAGACGATACCATTACGCTTCATCAGCATGAGTTAAATTCGCTGAAAGATTTAAAGAAATCACTGCTTCAAAAAATGTTTGTATAAGAAAAGGAGATTATATAAATGAGTAATGCAAAAGATATTACATCAAAACTATGGGGAATGGCTAACAAACTGCGTGGGACAATGGATGCAAGTGAGTATAAGAACTATATTTTACCATTTATGTTCTATCGCTACTTATCGGAAAATCAGGATGAATACTTAAAAATCAATGGTTTGGAAGAGTTCTACGAAGTGACAGATGACACTGAAAAAGAAGACTACCTTGAAGAAATCAGCAAGGGTATCGGATATGCGATTGACCCAGCTTACACTTGGGACAAAATCGTATCAAAAATCGAAAATCACAAAATCAAAGCTAGTGACTTTCAAGATATGTTTGACTCATTCAATACAAATGCCAAACGTAACGCAGTCGCAGAAGCGGACTTTGCTAATGTATTTTCAGATGTTAATCTTGGGGACACACGTCTTGGCTCAAGTACAAACGAACGTGCAAAGGCTTTGAATGATATCGTGTTGATGATTAACGAGTTTACTTTCAAAGACGATTCAGGCCGTGACATTTTGGGTGACGTTTACGAGTATTTGATTGGGCAATTTGCTGCCAATGCTGGTAAAAAAGGCGGGGAATTTTATACACCTCATGAAGTTAGTCAAATCCTGGCAAAAATTGCAACTGATGATGCAGATGGTACTGGCGGTCAATTCCGTGTTTATGACCCTACAATGGGCTCGGGTTCACTTCTTTTAACAGTCCAAAAAGAATTACCAAATGGTGATGAAGAAGGAAGTGTTGAGTTTTACGGGCAAGAGTTGAATACGACGACTTATAACTTAGCTCGCATGAACTTGATGATGCATGGTGTTAACTATCGCAATATGGAGTTGAAACGCGCAGACACACTTGATGCTGACTGGCCATTCGCTGAAAAAGATGGCACACAAATTCCTTTGAAGTTTGACGCCGTCGTATCAAACCCCCCATATTCCCATAAATGGGATACAAAAGACGTTGATCGAGAAAAAGATACACGTTTCAAGGGTTATGGTGTAGCACCTGCATCTAAAGCAGATTATGCTTTTGTTCTTCATGGACTGTACCATTTAGATAAAGCAGGAACAATGGCTATCGTGTTGCCGCATGGGGTACTATTCCGAGGTGCCTCTGAAGGTAAAATCCGCAAAAATATCATAGACAATAATCTATTAGATACTGTTATTGGATTGCCAGCTAACTTGTTCTACGGCACAAGCATCCCAACCTGTGTGCTGGTATTCAAAGGTCGTGAAGTTCGCAAGAGTAAAGATATTTTGTTTATCGATGCTTCAAATGAGTTTAAAAAAGGAAAGAACCAAAACAAACTCTCTCCTGAAAACATCGACAAAATTATTGAAACTTACCGTAACCGTAAAGACGTTGAGAAATATGCTCATGTGGCATCTTTGGATGAAATCAAAGAAAATGATTACAATTTGAACATTCCACGGTATGTGGACACGTTTGAAGAAGAAGAAGTTATTCCACTTTCACAAGTGGCTCAAGAGTTGACAGAAGTAAAAGCTGATATTACGAATTCATATGATAAATTGTTTGAACTTTTGAACGAGTTGAATGGGACAACCGATGAAGCCAAAGAAGAACTGAGTAAATTTATCAGTCTTTTAGGTAAATAATAGTGTTAGAAAAGAGCTAAGGAGGATTTAAACCTTGGCTCTTTTCACAAACACTTGGGAACAGCGTAAGTTGGGGGACTTAGCTGATATTGTATACGGCTTCAGCACATGCCAAATTCGTACGATACTCATGCCAACTTGATATTATAATCCATTTTAAACCATTTGAAGAAATGGCTATATATCAAAGGTTTAAGCGGTTTTGTTGTAAATCAGTCCATCCCATTTCGAGCAAATTTAATCAAGTTCGAAATGGAAGGTTCAATCGGTTAATTTTTTATAAAATGGACGTGACTGGTTTTCAGTTGCGTCCTTTTTGTATGCAGAAGAAAACCGCAGGCCGAGGGGCCCGCGGTTTCTACTCTTCATTCTCCTGATTGATGACTTGCTTTACATTGTTGCCATTGTGATATCCATTGTTCATCTCTCGTAATTGCGTATAGGCCATGTCGAATTCCTCTTTTGACATCTGCTTTGCGGCTAATGCAGAGCATAAAATGGCAAAGGCAATCGGCATTGTGTCAATGTGAATATCAATATGGACTTCCGAATTGCCGCTGTTTTCAATAACAGAGCCATTTTTGGGCATTTCCGCAGCATGTCTGTTGATAGGAATGATATTCTCGTTCATTACTCTTCTCCGTCTTGAGACTGTGCCTGTGCCTGATCCTGATCTGTATTCACGTTGACTACGACTTTTGCATTGCCGCTGTTTTCAACTTTAGCAACTGATACATTGCGCTTTTGGTTTTCTTCATTTTCATGACGATTTTCGCTCATGGTATCATCCTTTCTCTATTGATAGTGACAGGATATTCAATAGGAGAGTGAAGAGATTGGACGAACTTCGCGGTTTTTCCACATTGGGGCTAAAGGTCGAAGGAAAGCACTCTATTTGGTAAAATGAATAGATATTATAAAAGAAAAGGTGTTTGCATATGAAGTCTTACATCATCGTCGGCGCAGGCATACTAGGTGCGTCGACGGCTTATCATCTCGCAAAATCAGGAGCCCGGGTTACGGTGATTGACCGGAATGAACCGGGACAAGCGACTGACGCGGCGGCGGGAATCGTCTGTCCTTGGCTGTCGCAGCGCCGCAATCAGGATTGGTATCAGCTCGCTAAGGGCGGAGCGCGATATTATAATGGTTTAATCAAGCAACTGGAAGAGGACGGAGAAACAGACACCGGATACAAGCGTGTCGGTGCGATCAGCATTCACACTGATGCAGTGAAGCTCGATAAGATGGAGGAGCGGGCGTATAAGAGACGCGAGGATGCGCCGGAAATCGGTGACATCACTCGTTTGTCCGCAAGTGAAACGAAAAAGCTGTTTCCCATTTTAGCTGATGGCTATGAATCGGTTCATATCAGCGGCGCCGCTCGTGTGAACGGGAGGGCGCTATGCCGGTCGCTTTTAAACGCTGCCGAGAAACATGGTGCAGTCATTGTAAAAGGAAACGCGTCCTTGCTTTTTGGGAACGGAAGAGTCACCGGTGTCCAAACAGACAAGCAGCAGTTTGAGGCTGATAATGTGATCGTGACTGGAGGGGCATGGGCCAATGAATTGATGAAGCCTCTGGGCATTCATTTTCAAGTGTCCTTTCAGAAGGCGCAGATTATGCATTTTGAAATCTCTGGCGCAGATACCGGATCGTGGCCGGTGGTGATGCCGCCGAATGACCAGTATATTCTGTCCTTTGATGACGGCAGAATTGTAGCAGGCGCCACCCATGAAAATGAGGCCGATCTTAAAGACCTGCGTGTGACAGCAGGGGGACAGCATGAAGTCTTGAGCAAAGCACTTGCCGCAGCGCCGGGGCTTGCTGACAGCACAGTCATTGAAACAAGAGTGGGCTTCAGACCGTTTACACCGGGGTTTCTGCCAGTGGTGGGTGCCGTGCCGAATGTTCAAGGACTTTACGCCGCTAACGGTTTAGGCGCGTCGGGACTAACGATGGGACCGTTTCTCGGTTCAGAGCTCTCAAAGCTAGTTCTCGGACAGCCGACAGAAATAGACCTTAGCCCTTATGATCTTGCCGGAGCGCTTGCATAATAATGAAAGGCATGACAAACAAATATAATAAAGCTGTTCTAGCTTTTCTTTCCTGTCTGTGTTAGCATTTATCTTTAATGAAAAAGAGGACGTGAACTGATTTTGATAAAAATTGATATACCAGCACCGAATGTGACGATCACCGAACGGCAGCAGTCAGCCAATCATAACGAACCGAAAATAAAGGCGATTCACGGGTTCATTGACTTTCACCAGATACCCAGGGATAAAGGCGGCATCTTCATGTTTTACAACATTCACGATGAGCTGCTGTTTGTCGGTAAAGCCAGAAAGTTAAGACAGAGAATTAAAAAGCATTTTGAAGACACTGTCTCACCGATCAAAAATCACAGAGACGAAGTTTATAAAATTGAAGTATGTGTAGTTGAAGATCCAATGGAAAGAGAAATTTACGAAACCTATATCATCAATACACAGCACTCGAAGTATAATATAGACAAGGTATTTTTTAAATAAGAAGTCAGTCTGCGGATTGAGCAGTGAAGCCAGAGCTTGTGTTAAGTTCTGGCTTTTTGATTTGGCATTTTTCTACACGCAGATCCTTTGTCTATCATCCGATTAAATTGTTGAGAAATTTCAGAAAATGATATTGACAATCCAAGCTGCGGACTTTAATATAACAATATATAATGTTATATAACGTTATATAATAAAAACGAGGAGTGAAGGATTTGAGTCAGGTCACAGCAAAAGTTAATCGTGAGGTTCAAGCTTTCTTGCAGGATTTGAAAGGAAAAACCATCGACCATGTATTCTTTGTCGCATGCGGAGGGTCTTCGGCCATTATGTATCCGAGTAAATATGTGTTTGACAGGGAGTCAAAATCAATCAGCTCTGACCTTTACAGCTCTAATGAATTTATTCAGCGAAACCCTGTTCAGCTTGGTGAAAAGTCTCTTGTCATTTTGTGCTCGCATTCGGGAAATACCCCGGAAACGGTAAAAGCCGCTGCATTTGCGAGAAGCAAAGGCGCGCTTACGATTGCAATGACGTATAAGCCGGAGTCTCCTTTAGCACAGGAAGCGCAATATGTCGCCCAATATGACTGGGGTGATGAGGCGCAGGCGATCAATACGAACTATGGCGTTCTATATCAAATCGTTTTCGGCGCTTTGCAGGTATTAGAAAACAATACGACATTTGAACAAGCAATAGAAGGTTTAGATCAATTGCAGGCTGTGTATGATGAAGCCCTTAAGCAAGAAGCAGACAACGCACAGCAATTTGCAAAAGCACATGAAAAAGAAAGCATCATTTATACTATGGCAAGCGGTGCAAACTACGGTGTCGCTTACTCCTACAGCATCTGCATTCTCATGGAAATGCAATGGATTCATTCCCACGCCATTCATGCCGGAGAATATTTTCACGGACCGTTTGAAATTATTGATGAATCCGTGCCGTTTATCATCCTGCTCGGTTTAGATGAAACAAGGCCTCTTGAAGAGCGGGCGCTTACCTTCTCGAAAAAATATGGCAAAAAGCTGACTGTGCTCGATGCCGCATCTTACGACTTCACTGCAATTGACGATTCAGTAAAAGGCTACCTTGCTCCGCTTGTTCTTAACCGTGTGCTGAGAAGCTATGCGGACGCTTTGGCAGAAGCAAGAAATCATCCTTTATCTCATAGAAGATACATGTGGAAAGTTGAGTATTGATCTGAAAAAGAGGAACCATTATGCATTAGACTATAATGTTATATAACATTATAGTCTAATGTCCAGAGGAGGCCAACCCTTTGAAGAAAATGTTTTTATTTTTGATCATTGCAGCTGTCAGTATGCTCACCATTGCGGGCTGTTCGAGCCAGAGCAGTTCAGCGGATGGAAAGGTGACATTGAAATTTTTCCACAGATGGCCGAAGGAGCCGGAAAAAAGGTATTTTGAAGAGGTTGTAAAGGAATTTGAAAAAGAGCATCCGGATATCGACATTCAAACTGAAGCGGTTTTGAATGACTCCTATAAAGATAAAATTAAAGTTATGCTGGGAACCAGCAGCCCTCCTGATATTTACTTCTCATGGAGTGACGAGTTTGCTTTTAAATTTATCAGAGGAAATAAAGCACTTGATCTCTCGTCCTACTACAAAGATGATACAGATTGGTCATCGCAGCTCGTTCAATCGCAAGTTACACCATTTACGTATGAAAACAAACAATATGGCGTGCCGTGGCAAATGGACGCTAAATCATTTTTCTATAATAAAGATATTTTTAAAAAGCTCAATTTAGAGCCCCCGGCGACTTGGGATGAGCTCATCGATGTCTCCAAGAAGCTGAAAGAAAATGGCTATACGCCGATCAGTTTCGGAACAAAAGCACCTTGGACAATCTCACATTATATCGGCACGCTGAATCAGCGGATGGTCGATGAAAAAACAAGAGAAAAGGATTATAACGCCAAAACGGGTGAATTTACCGATGAAGGCTATGTGAAAGCACTTGAAAAGCTGCAGGAACTGATGCCGTACTTCAATAAACATGTAAATTCCGTCGACCATGAATATGTGAGACAGCAATTTAAGAGCGGAAAGTCGGCGATGATATATGCGGAAACGGCTGAAATCAAACTGGTTGAGCCAGTGAATCTAGGGATGTTCTCATTCCCTGAAATCAGCGGGCAAAAAGGATCTTCAGAAGCGTTAACGGGGGCGCCTGAAGGATTTATGATTTCTTCGAAAACAAAACATCCGAAGGAAGCAGTGGAATTTTTGCAATTTCTGACGTCGAAAAAAATGGGTGAAAAGCTCGTTAAAGACGTTGGCAAATACAGTGCGGTGCAAGGAACGGCAACCGAAGAAAATTCTACAGCCATTCAGCGTGAAGCCGTTCAGCATATCGTAGATGCCAAATCAATGGTTCCGTGGTTCGATATGGATGTTGATGTTGAAATCGCAGATGTGTACTTAACAAGCGTCCAGCAAATGCTTGGCGGCGACATGACACCGGAGCAGGTCATGAAAGCTGTCCAAAAAGCAGCCAAGCAAGTGAAGGCGTCAGCTGAATAAATCAAAGAAAAGGTGAAGCGACGCACCTTTTCTTTTTATAAAGGAGATGAGTTATCCTTGGTCAACCAAAATAGAATAATCCCCTATTTGTTTTTACTGCCGGCTCTTGTTTTTCTACTTTTCGTTTATATCCCGATTTTTGAGAATGTCTTTCTCAGTCTGTTTCAATGGAGCTCTTTTTCTCCGGAAAAAACGTTTATCGGATTGAAGAACTATGTTGAATTATTTCGTGATCCTGTCTTTTATCAAGCCCTCACGAATAACGTGCTCTACGCAGTGATCTCAATTGTATGCCAGGTGTTTGGCGGTTTGATTTTGGCGGCGGTGCTTGAGGATAAGCTGGTCAGAAAATGGTCGCCTTTTTTTCGTACCGTTTTCTTTTTGCCGGTTGTCATCTCAATGACGGTTATCGCGCTTTTATTTGATTTTATTTACAACCCTGAGACGGGGCTTTTGAATCAGCTGCTTCAGGCAATCGGGCTGGATCAGCTGACGAGGGCATGGCTCGGGGAGGACAGCACGGCTATGCTTTCTGTCATCTTTGTATCGCAGTGGCAGTCTGTCGGTTATATTGCGATGCTGTATATTGTGTCGATTCAAAAAATATCGGATGAACTGTATGAAGCGGCGCGTCTTGACGGTGCGGGGAAAATTCAGCAGTTTTTTCACATTACCATTCCCCAGACGAAAGAGATGTCTTTTGTTGCGGTGGTGATGACGCTGACAGGCGCTTTTACAGTGTTTAACGAGCCGTACATTTTGACAGGCGGCGGACCGGGAAACGCTTCTGAGGTATTAAGTACATTCTTATATAAAAGTGCCTTTACAAAGGATATGATGGGCTATGCTTCAGCGATTGCCACTGTTGTGTTACTCATTACGCTTGCTTTGTCGCTCATGCAAATGAAGTTCTTTAAAACCGGAAAGGAGGATTAACAGATGCTGCCTCAAAAGAAGACAGATTCGTTTAGATTAGAGCCTGTGCCTGACCGGCACATCGAGGTGAAAAGAAAGCCGAGGCGAAAATGGTATATCGGAGAAACGTCTGTATGGGTTTTTCTGTTTCTTTATCTAATCGCGATTGCTTATCCGCTTTTATGGATGGTCATGAGCGCCTTTAAAAGCTCGGATGATATTTTTGAGAACAGCTGGTCGCTGCCGTCTTCGTGGCATCCGGAGAACTTTGTGTCCGCCTGGAATCAGGGGATTTCTTCTTATTTTATGAACAGTGTGATCGTGACGGCGCTGACATGTGTGATTACTGTTTTTATCAGCGCATGGGCGGCGTACGCGCTTTCGAGGTTCGAGTTTAAAGGAAGAGGGTTCTTTTTGGTGCTTTGTCTTGGCGGTTTGATGCTGACGCCTCAGGTCAGTCTTGTGCCGCTTTATTCCATTATTCAGTCGCTGGGGCTTTACAATACGTATTGGGCTTTGATTTTGCCTTATGCGGCTTATCGGATTCCATTCACCATCATTTTAATCCGCTCTTATTTTCTTTCTATTTCTAAAGAATTGGAAGAGGCGGCTTATTTAGATGGGTGTACGAGTTTCGGAGTATTTTTCAGAATTTTCTTACCAATGAGTGTACCGATTTTAGTGACGTCGGGTATTCTGACAGCTTACCATACGTGGAATGAGTTTATGTTTGCGATTATTTTCATAGATGACGAGAATTTGCGGACCATTCCGGCGGGACTGATGCAGTTCCGAGATGCACTGCAGACGGATTGGGGCGTCTTGCTGGCGGGATTAACGATTTCTGCCGCGCCGATTATTATTCTATTTTTATTTATGCAGAAATATTTTGTCCGCGGGATTGCAAGCGGAAGCGTAAAAGGATAAAGGAGGAAGCACAATGAAATTAATTGCTGTTGGAGACAACGTTGTAGACTACTATCAGGATCAAGAAACATTCTATCCGGGAGGAAATGCCTTAAATGTCTCAGTGCTTGCAAAACGGCTCGGGCATGAGTCTTCTTATATCGGAATCGTCGGCAATGACGAAGCCGCGGCTCATCTGCTGAATGTGCTGAAATTAGAAAAGGTCAACGCTGATTTTATTCGCCAGGCGCATGGGGAAAACGGAATGGCAATCGTTACCCTTGATGAACAGGGGGACCGGATCTTTGTCCGATCGAATAAGGGCGGCATTCAGTCGCGTCTCCGTCTTGTGTTTCAGGAAAAGGACTTATCTTTTATCAGCGGGCATGATCTGCTGCATACCAGTGTGTACAGCAGGCTTGAGAACGATTTGCCGCAGCTGTGCGGGCTGATCCCGGTCTCTTTTGATTTTTCAACAAATCGAGAGGATGAGTATTTGAAAAAGGTCTGTCCTTATGTGACGTATGCGTTCTTTTCAGGAAGCGATTTGAGTGAGACGGAGTGCGGCCAGCTTGCCAAAAAGGCACATGAGTACGGAGCAAAAATCGTTTGCATGACCCGCGGCGGGCAAGGGGCGATCCTGTCTGCGGGGGACCGAATCTACCATCAGCCGATTGTGGAAGCTGATATAATAGATACACTCGGAGCGGGAGATTCATTTATCGCGGGATTTTTGACTGCGTTTTGTGAGAAGCAGGATATGACGAACGCTTTGCGCCAAGGAGCGGAAACAGCTGCGAAAACATGCGGAGTGTACGGGGCATTTGGCTATGGCTATCCCTATCGCCTGGAGGAAGGGGGAAGCAGTGAAAAAACGAGAATACTATAAGCAGTGTCTCGTTTTTTATGCCTGTCATGTGTAGGGACTGTTGATTGTAAATGTGACACGGTTTGTGTGCATCAAAAACAGTGAGCAGTAGATCGGCTGATCGTTTGAGGTAAATGCGGTTTTATCGATTTCAAACAGCGCATCCCCGATATCGCAATCTAAGTATTTGCTTTCCTCCTGCTGGGCATAGACAACATTTAATAGTTTTGTATTGTGAGTGGGAACAACTTGGTATTGCTGCTTTAAAATATCATGCATAGATACACCGTCAGCAATAAACGTATTGATGGCAGGAAACATGTCCAGCGGGTAATGCGTGATCTCAAAGGTGAGCGGCTGATCATCGTTATATAAAATCCGTTTTAATTCAACGACAGGGCACTCGGGATTGATCTGAAGCTTTTCGGCGATCGGTTTCGATGCTGGAATGATTTCATGGGACAGAACCTGATGCTTCGGTTTTTTCCCGGTTGATTCCATAAATTCCGAGTAGCCGTTTACTGCGATCAGCTCTCTCTTCAATTTAGGGCTTTTAACGAACGTTCCTTTTCCCTGCTGCCTGATCAGATAGCCTTCTTCGACCAGATCGAGAATGGCTTTTCTGACGGTAATGCGGCTGACATTATACTTGCTGCAAAGCTCGTTTTCTGTGGGCAGCTTGGCAGCCGGGGAATACAAGCCCTTTTTAATGTCATCTGTTATGATTTGTTTTAGCTGAATGTATAAAGGTGTTGAACTTCCGTTGTTTAACAAGGGGTAGCCTCCTTTTAAGCTATTATTTATATTATAATGTATTATGACGTTATAATACAAATTTGCGTTTTTTGTTTTAGAAATATAGCAAATATGGGAATCGATTACTCTAAAAATAACAGAAAGACCGAGTTGTTTCCAGTGACGAAATAACGGAGAAAAAAAGACGGAGGGAGTTTTCTGATGGCTTCATTAACATTTGAACATGTCAAAAAATCATATCATTCACAATTAACGGTGAAGGACTTTGATTTAGATGTAAAAGATAAAGAGCTTTTGGTGCTGGTGGGGCCGTCAGGCTGCGGCAAATCGACAACCCTGCGGATGGTGGCTGGGCTGGAAAGCATTTCGGAAGGAAGCCTCTTCATCGATGGGGAACGGGTCAATGATCTTCCGCCGAAGGAGCGTGATATCGCGATGGTGTTCCAAAACTATGCGCTGTATCCGCATATGACTGTTTTCGATAACATGGCATTTGGACTGAAGCTCAGAAAAATGCCGAAACAAGAAATTGCCGAGCGGGTGCATGCAGCTGCAAACATTTTGGAGATTGAGCATTTGCTGAAGAGAAAACCGAAGGCACTTTCCGGCGGCCAGCGGCAAAGGGTGGCGCTTGGCAGATCAATTGTGCGGGAACCAAAGGTCTTTTTAATGGATGAACCGCTTTCTAATCTGGATGCGAAGCTGAGAGTGACGATGCGGACAGAAATCAGCAAGCTTCACCAGCGGCTGGAAGCAACCATTCTCTATGTCACCCATGATCAGACTGAAGCGATGACGATGGGCGATCGGATTGTCGTCATGAATGAAGGTAAAATTCAGCAAGTGGCCAAGCCTCATGATATCTATCATTATCCGGCAAACCTGTTCGTGGCCGGGTTTATTGGCTCTCCCGGAATGAACTTTTTCAAAGGCATGATTGAAGAGCAGCATGGCGAGCTGTTTTTTACAAATCCTTCGATCCGGCTTCATATTCCTGAAGAAAAGGCAAAACGGCTGAAGGAAAAAGGCTATGCCGGACAACCGATGACACTCGGTGTACGGCCGGAGCACATCGCACAAATGACTGGAAATGACCGGCTGTTTGATTCTGTGTTTAAAGCGACGGTGGAAGTGAATGAAAATTTGGGATCTGAGCTGATTGTGCATGTCAGCGCCGGGAACGAGCGGCTCACGGTTCGCCTGGATGGCGGCAATCGAATCTCCGCGGGCGATACAATTCAGCTGGCGGTGAAAATGGATCACGCCGTCTTTTTCGATGCTGAAACGGAACAGGCTGTGTATTAGAAAAGGTGCTCCCTTCGGGGGAGCACCTTTTTCTTACGGCCAAATGTCGTCTGCCCATTCAGGGTGATCGATAAATGGATTTCGGTTGTGCTGATATTTTTCATAAATGATTTCATTTCTTTTTCTTTCGCGGGCATCAACAGGGTCCTGCCTATTCCATTCAAGCAAGGCGGATTGTTTTCCATGATAAGGAGCAGAGCCGTTTCCTGTCCTATCATTGAGCTCAAGGTCAGGGTAGCCGTCATCTCCTTCGTAACGGACAGCCATGTAAAACAGCATGCGGGCGACATCGCCTTTCACATCATCGCGGGGCTCCCAAGAATCTCCGTCATAATAATTTCCGGGTGCTTTCGCATACTCGTTGCCGCCGTTGTCAAAGTCCATGTTGCCTCTGGCGCTGTTTACTTGGACGTCTGCTGGACGCAAGTGATGAATATCAGTGCCGGGCCCTTTGCTTGTACCAAAATCGCCATGGGATTTCGCCCAGACATGCTCCCGGTTCCAGTCCCCGACATTGCCGCCGTTCAGGTTTTTCGAACGGGATTCATTCGTATAGAGCAGGATGACGTTATTCGGATTGGCCGGATCTGCATCTGTTTCTTTCAGCGCGTTCCATACCTCGCTGTAAGACAGCATCGTATGTCCGCTAATGATGCGGTGCAGCGCGCTTTTTAACGCCTCTCCGCTTTTTCCTTCAGCACCTTCATAATAGGTGTCTGTGTCGTCGTATGGTGCCGCGGGAGAGACTAATGAGAGAATATCCCCGGAGGCTGCGGAAGAAGTAGCTGCACGGCCATTCAGGTTCAATCCGGTTTGCGCGCTTGCTGAAGCAGAGGGCGCAAACCATCCGGAAATCAGTAATACACAGACGAGCGGCAGAAACCTTGCTTTTTTTGTCATCACTTGCCCTCCTTTAGATCAGATCATGTCTATTATCTAAAATTGAGATAAAGGTTAGAAGTGTCATTTCGTATATTTTTTATTAAATTTGTAAATTAGTAACTTTGGAGGAGGCGGAACTCTATTGTTCCGGGAGCTTTAGTCCGCGTTATTGCTCCCGCTGAGTTTTGGCAAGCTCTGTTCCTTGATCGAGTGCTGCTTCACTGAAAGCATTGCCTTCCCGTGTTTTTCGCTAGTTCATACAATAAATCTTTAGAACCACTTTTTCCTCTCGCTGTTTTTTTAATCCATCGCTGCCTATTGACTCTCTTCCTTACTGGCTGCTATTCCTAAAATGGAATGGCAGGCTGGTTATTATGACCAAAAAACAAATGTTTTTTTGGTTTATGTGCTGATGAACTATACGTCTTCCTCCCACTATAATGAAGTCACCATAACGGCCAGAGGAGGAAGCACATGGAAAAGCAGAGGCTTTCAGTAGAAAGCGGCATCGCTGATTACATCGATTGGCTTGCCCAATTCGGTGCGTCTGCTGATGGCGGAGTGACGAGACTTTTGTACACCAAGGAGTGGATGGACGCGCAGCTCGCCGTGAAAGAGAAGATGTCGGCATTTGGGCTTGACGCCAGATTTGACGACGTCGGCAATGTCTTTGGAAGGCTTCAGGGCACCCAGTCTCCGGATGAAGTGATTTTAGCCGGCTCACATATCGATACGGTGATCAATGGGGGAAAGTATGACGGCTCATATGGCGTGCTTGCGGCAATGCTTGCTTTAAAGCAGCTCAAAGAAACATACGGAGCGCCGAAAAAAACGCTTGAGGCCGTGTCTTTATGTGAGGAAGAGGGCAGCCGTTTTCCGATGACATACTGGGGATCAGGGAATATGATGGGTGCTTTGTCATTGAAGCATGCGGAAGTACCGAGAGACGGATCAGGTGTTTCATTACAAGAGGCGATGCATGACAACGGTTTTGGCAGAGGCGTGTATCCGTCAGCGCACAGGACAGATATCAACGCTTTTATTGAAATTCACATTGAACAAGGACAGACGCTTGAAATGTCAGGACGAGATCTCGGTGTGGTGACAAGTATAGTCGGGCAGAGGAGATATCTGATTACGCTTGAGGGAGAATGCAACCACGCAGGGACCACCTCCATGAAGTGGCGCAAGGACCCGCTCGCAGCCAGCAGCCGAGTGATTCATGAACTGCTGTTTCGCGCTGAAGAACAGCCGGATGAGCTTCGTCTGACATGCGGAAAAATGACGGTGCAGCCCAATGTGGCCAATGTCATACCTGGCCGGGTGCAGTTTTCAATCGATATTCGACATCAAAATCAGCATGTTCTGGAGCATTTTCATGAAGAAATGACTGCTGTCATCAACGGCATTTGTAACAAAAAAGGGATTCACGCCATGATTGATGAATATATGCGGATAGAGCCTGTGCCGATGGACGAAACGCTTTCTGCCAAGGCTCTTGAGACAGCGGCAGAAAACGGTATCAGCTGTGAAGAAATGGTGAGCGGGGCAGGGCATGATGCGCAAATGATCGGAAGGAGCTGCCCCGCTTGTATGCTGTTTGTGCCGAGCAGAGGCGGCATCAGCCATTCGCCGAAGGAGTTTACTTCTGCACGTCAGCTTGAGATCGGCGTCCGCACATTGACTAATATATTATACAAACTGGCTTACTGATGAAGGAGGAATGGCTGTGTCAGGCAGAAAAGAATTATGTACACCATTAAGAACGATTATGACACCGGGGCCTGTAGAGGTCGATCCGCGTGTATTAAGAGTGATGAGCACGCCGGTTGTCGGCCAATTTGATCCGGCGTTTACCGATATCATGAATGAAACGATGGAGATGCTCCGAGAATTATTTCAAACGAAAAATCGCTGGGCGTATCCGATTGACGGCACCTCCCGGGCGGGAATCGAAGCGGTGTTAGCGAGTGTCATTGAACCGGGAGATGACGTGCTTATTCCGATATACGGACGCTTTGGCTTTTTGCTGACTGAAATCGCTGAGCGGTACGGGGCGAATGTTCATACGATTGAGTGTGAGTGGGGAACGGTTTTTGACCCTGACGCTATTATACGGGAAATGAAAAAAGTGAAGCCGAAAATTGTGGCGATGGTGCACGGGGAAACATCAACTGGCCGAATCCATCCGCTGAAAGCGATTGGAGAAGCGTGCCGTGCTTGGGATGCACTGTTTATTGTCGATGCGGTAGCGACAATTGGGGGCTGCGAGGTGAAAGTGGATGAATGGAACATTGACGCAGCTATCGGCGGCACGCAAAAGTGTTTGTCTGTTCCGTCGGGGATGGCGCCGATTACATATAATGAACGGGTGGCGGACATCATTGCGGCGCGCAAAAAGGTGGAACGCGGAATTGCGACTCAGGCAGACAAGGCGCCGATTACCGGGAATCGTCCGATCACCAGCAATTATTTTGATTTGAGCCAGCTTGAGGATTATTGGAGCGAACGGCGGCTCAATCATCATACAGAAGCGACGACGATGCTTTATGCCTTGCGTGAGGGCGTTAGACTGGTGCTTGATGAAGGTCTCGAAGCACGTTTCGAGCGGCATCAATACCATGAGGCCGCATTAATAGCCGGGATTAAGGCGATGGGGCTGAAGCTGTTTGGGGATGAGAGCTGCAAAATGCCTGTTGTCACCTGTGTGCAAATCCCGGACGGCATGGACGGAGAGTCGGTCCGCCATATGCTTTTGGCACAGTTCGGAATCGAAATCGCCAGCTCATTCGGCCCTTTAGCCGGGAAGATTTGGAGAATTGGTACGATGGGCTACAGCTGCAGAAGAGAAAACGTACTGTTTGTCCTTGCCGGATTAGAAGCTGTGCTCCTCAGACACGGCGCTGTGATCGAAGCGGGAAAAGCGCTTCAGGCCGCGCTTGATGTATATGAAAATGCTAAGAGCCAGGCAGCGATTTAAAGAAAAAGCTTGCGGAATTGGGACTGACCCCCGTTTTTGAGACAGGGATCAAAACACCTTTTATACAGCCAATTGCCGATAGCTTATCGGTGATTGGCTGTTTAGTTTCGTTTGAATACGAATGTTGTTATAATAATAAATGTATTCTTTGACAGTGCGTTCTACGATGGCGGTCGTGGTTCGATCAATGCTGTTAAGATAGAACGTTTCAGACTTTAGTGAGGAATGAAACGATTCGATGGAGGCATTATCAGCGGGCGTCCCTTTGCGGGACATGCTCATGGTAATGCCTTTTGTTTTAACAGCTTTCTGATACTCATAAGATGTATACACAGATCCTTGGTCACTATGTAACACGCAGTTCTGAGGCAGTGTTGGCAGCTGATCAAGTGTGTTTAAGACAAAGTCTGTGTCCTGCTTATCTCCAATCGTGAAAGCAATTACTTCTCCATTGTATACATCCAATATACTGGAAAGATACAATTGTTTCTGTCCATAAGGCAAATACGTGATATCCGTTACTAGTTTTTCAAGAGGATGATCGGACTGAAAGTTCCGATCTAATATATTATCAACCACGGCATATGGCTGCCCATTCTTCTTGCGCTTTTTCACCTTAACCCGGCACTGCCACTGATTTTTCTGCATGATACGCTGAACCGTTTTATGGTTAATACGCATTTCCTTTTTTAATATAGCTGTAATTTTTCGATATCCATATCGATACTTGTGCTCTCGGCACAACGTGCCGATTTGTTTTTCCAAATGGCGCTTGGGATGATCTTTCATCAGGTTCTTCTTCCAACGATAATAAGACGCTCGTGAGATACCTAAATGAACACAGATATTCTGTACGGTCATTGTGCCGTGCAATACTTCTACAAGTTCGACTGACGTTTGGCTATCAACTTCCTTTCCAATTCGTTGTACTTTTTTAAAACTTCATTTCGTTGTCTCAGATAACGGTTCTCTGCCTGCAGTTTCTCTAATTCGGAAGAATACTCCGGACCTTTTCCGTAAGTGTATTGCTTACCAACAGGCTGTTCAAATCGATGTGTATCCCCAGCTTTATGCCATCTAACCCATGTCTGAACCTGCGTCTTATTCTTGATATTCAATTCCTGCATGATCGCTTTCATAGGCACGCCTGCCAATCTCATTTCTACAGCCTTCTGTTTGACTTCAATCGGATAACTCATTCTTGTTCCCATACAAAAAACACCTCCAAGTCTTATTTCGGATAACAACTATCCGTTTTCAAACTTGAAGGTGTTTTTTATTTGTCTCATCTTATGGGGTCAGTCCCATTCCGCAGGCTTTTTTCATTTTCGCTCATTCTCCAATCTGATTTTCTCCGTTTGACTCTTTTTACAAATCCGTTTTCTCTGTGTTGCATTTTCTGACGGAGCATGAGTCACTTTTTCTTTTTTCATCTATTCTTTATACAAGGCACCTATAAAATGACGTTTTATTTCTTACAGCAATTTTTGAAAGGGGGATGCGGCATTGGAGTATTTTTACACGATTTTAGATGCGCTTCTGGAAGATCAGGATGAAGCTGTGCTGGCGACCATTGTACAAGTCGAAGGCTCTGCATATCGAAAAGCGGGCGCCACCATGCTCTTTAAGAAAAACGGAGAAAGAATCGGCTTGCTGAGCGGCGGGTGTCTGGAAGAGGATATATCCGAAAGAATCGGTGAACTCGGCGATCAGCTGACGACAGCGCTTATATCCTATGACATGCGGGCTGAAGACGATCTTTCGTGGGGCATGGGAGTCGGCTGCAATGGCGTTATTCATATCTATGCGGAACGAATCTCTCAGGAAAAAAAGCGGCACTATGAAAGAGTAAGAGACTGCCTTCATTCAGGAAAAGCCGTAACAGCCGTTACACAGATTGAATCCTCACAGGCAGGGCGTTATTTGTTTTTGTCAGAGAACGGGTATTTTGGGCACTGGCCGGATGTGCCGCTTCGAGATATTCAACGCACCGCTTCAGCGCTTCATGTACCGCATTTTGATCCATCATCAAACATTTTTTTTCAGCGTATTGAGCCGAAGCCGCGTCTCATTCTGTTTGGGGCGGGACAAGATATGATACCGCTCGCCAATTTGGCGGCTGAGACCGGTTTTTCTGTCATTGTGACAGATTGGCGGCCTGCGTATTGCACAGCCTCTCTTTTTCCAAAAGCAGATCAGCTGATCACTGCCTTTCCGGAGCAGATGCTGAGTGAATTTGAATTTTCGCCTCAGGATTTCGCTGTTGTGGCGACTCACCATTTTCAGCACGATCAAGTCATCGTTGAATCCTTATTTTCTCGAGACCTTCATTATATCGGGCTTCTAGGCTCTGAAAACCGCACGAAACGGCTGCTGAATGGAAAACAGCCGCCCGCGCATTTTTACAGTCCGGTCGGGTTGAAAATCGGCGCGGAAGGCCCAGAGGAAATTGCCGTCAGCATCGTTGCGGAAATCCTTCAAACGCGAAAACGGCTGGCGGTTACATGAGCATTATCGGTGTATTTTTGGCGGCCGGAAAAAGCGAGAGAATGGGCACAAACAAGCTGGCATTGCCGCTAAAAGGAGAAACGATCGGATCGGCTTCATTAAAAACAGCTCTATTATCCCGTCTTGACCATGTGCTGATTGTCGAGAGGACAGAAAATGCTTCACTTGAGTGGATCGGGGAGCAATATCAAGCACCGCCTTTTCTGGATCGCTGGAGTTTGCATGTCTGTAAAGAGGCGGAAAAGGGCCAAGGGCATTCCGTCAGCACCGGGGTGAGAATAGCGGAAAGCATGGGGGCAGACGGGGTCGTCATTCTGTTGGGTGACCAGCCGCAGCTTTCTGTCGATCATGTAAATGCCCTGATATCAAGGGCTCATGAAATGTTTGCCGTGTCAGCATCTTTGCGTACGCTCAGTCCGCCTATTTATTTCTCATCCGCCTGTTTTCCATATGTAAAGGAGTTAAAGGGAGATGAGGGTGCCCGCAGGCTGCTGAAAAACGGACAGCTTGGCACTGGAGCGGTGCTGGCAGTGAAAGCGTGCGAGGAACTGGAAGATATTGATACGCCGGAGGAATATGACACTGTCAGGAGGCGAATACATGAACGGACAAGTGACACAAGCGCGAATGAACATTCAATTATGGAAGCCGGAAGCGCTTGATGAGGCATTTTCTCTTTTGGAGCAGCTTGCGCCAGATGTGTGTGCAGCATCGGGCAGCACGCTGCTCCAGCTCCAATGGGACAAAGGAATTCTTCCGAAAACGCATCTCATCAGCCTTGAAGGCATTGATGAGATGAAAGGCATTACCGCTGACGGCACCCATGTGTCGATCGGGGCGCTCACCACGCTGAATGAATGCAGAAAAAACAGCCTCATCAAGCGGGATCTGGCTTGCTTATGTGATGCAGTTTCTGCTGTTGCAGCGCCGGGAATCCGAAGCCGGGCCACAATTGGCGGCAACATAGCGAGTAAAATAGGGGATTTGATTCCGCTTCTGCTTGTGCTTGATGCGGAGCTTATCGTTTATCAGAAGGAGCTTGTCAGGCTGCCGCTTGCTGAATGGATCTCCAGTGAAAAGTACTCACATGGAATCGTGACGCGTGTGATCATCCCGCATCATGATGGAGATCGTGTGTTTTTCCGCAAGCTGGGAAGGCGGCAGGCATTTACCGGAGCGGTTGCTGTGGCGGCAGGACGTTTACTGAAAGACAGTGACATTCGCCTCGCAGCGGGTCATGCCGATATCAGGCCGAAAAGATTAATAGAAAGCGAGGCGAAATGGATGGATCCTGAATGGGAGGCGCACGAGCTGTACGAAACACTTATCAAGGAGCTGCCGTTTTCAGCCGATGCTTTCGTGTCAGCGGCATACAGAAAAAAAGCGGCTGCCAACGTCATCATGTCCGAGCTGATGTTTGAGGGAGGGGAATAAATGAGCGTAAGCAAACCATCAAGAATAAGGCCAGATGGAAGGGAAAAGGTCACGGGTGAATTGAAGTATATGACTGATCTCACTTTTCCGGGGATGCTGTATGGCAAAATTCTGAGAAGCGCTTATCCTCATGCGGAAATCGTGTCGATTTGCACAAAAAAGGCTGAAGAAATGGAAGGTGTGCGAGCGGTTGTCACCCATAAGGACGTTCCAGGTTTCAACCGTTTTGGGATTGTCATCCCTGACCAGCCGGTTCTATGCGAGGATAGAGTGCGTTATGTCGGAGATGCAGTGGCGGCCGTCGCAGCAGAAACGGAAGACATAGCCGAAGCCGCGCTGGACCTGATTCACGTGGTGTACAGGGAGCTGGAGGTCATTGATTCTCCGGAAAAAGCGCTCCGACCAGATGCGTATATGCTGCACCCGGACGGGAACATCCTTCATCGCGCGTTTTTCTCGCACGGCGATGTAGAAGCGGGATTCCAATCGTGTCACACTATCCTTGAAGAAACCTACGAACTGCCGCGGCAGATGCATACGTATATGGAAACGGAAGGGGGTGTAGCTGCTCCGGAACGTGACGGGGGTTTTACGATGTACGCTGGCACTCAGCACGGCTACAAGGACCGTTTTCAGCTTGCCCGCATTTTTGGTATTCCTGAAGAGAAAATTCGGGTTGTGTCGAGTCCGATGGGCGGCTCATTTGGCGGAAAGGATGAGCTGAATATTCAGCCGTATGCCGCGCTTTTAGCCCGTAAAAGCGGATGCCCGGTCAAAATTCATCAGACGAGACAGGAATCTGTACGCTCAGGAATCAAGCGCCACCCGATGAAAATTTCGATCAAAACAGGGGCTGATCAAACAGGAAACCTTCTGGCTCATGATGTGAAAATCATTGCCGATACAGGCGCTTACGCCACGCTGGGACCGGCAGTTCTGGATTTTTCTGTTGAGCATGCCGCGGGTCCGTACCGAATTCCGAATATCCGCACTGAAGGGATCTCTGTGTTTACGAACAACGGGGTGGCGGGAGAATTCCGAGGCTTTGGCGGCAATCAAATTACATTTGCGCTTGAAACCCATCTTGATCGCCTCAGCAGCATGCTCCGCATCGACCCACTGGAACTGCGAAGAAAAAATATCAGAAAACCGCATGACCCGGGGCCGCTTGAGCATCGGATTGCGCCCACTGACGGAGCGGCGCAGGTGTTGAACGTCATTTCTGCATCTCCTATTCTCAAAAGAAAACATCAGACGTCTCGTTATAAACGAAGAGGTGTTGGAGCCGCGATTACCATGCACGGGGGCGGGCTTGGCTATGGCCGGATGGATGCCGCAGGAGGGCGCCTTTCCCTTTCAAGTGACGGCAAAATCACGGCTTCATTTGGATTTGAAGAGTGCGGGCAGGGCATACTCGCCGCGATTGAACATATTGTCACCGAAGAGCTGGGCTGTGCGGCGGAGGATATTTCCATTATCATCGGGGATACAGCAAAAGTGCCAAAGTCAGGCTCCTCCACAGCATCCCGCGGCACGAGCATGGTGTGGCACGCGATCCAGCGTTTGAAGAAACCGTTTCTAGCTCAGCTGAAAAAACGTGCCGCACAATTGGTCCCGTGTTTGCCTGAACAACTCATTCTCAGCGCTGGGGGGCTGCGGATGCATAATACAAAGGAGCTGGCGGTGAACTATAAGGAATTGGCAGAAAAAGGCCCTTTGACTGAGGAAACAGCATTCGATTTTCCGACAACGCCTGATCCTGTGGTCGGCGGCCATTTTCTCTACTCATTTGGAGCGGCTGCAGTTGAGGTGGAGGTTGATCTATTAACAGGCGATGTCAGAGTGATAGATTGTGAGCACGCCATTGCGGCAGGTCCGGTTGTCAGTCCGCAGGGCTATCGTGGACAAATCGAAGGCGGCGCTGCTATGGCGCTCGGCTATACGCTGATGGAGGAAGCAAAAATGACGGACGGCCGTTACACGGCGGTGAATTTGGATCAGTATGTAATACCGGGAATCAAAGATGTTCCGGCAATGAAACTGACCGCGATAGAAGAGCTGATGGATGGTGACTCATATGGCCCGCGCGGTGTCGGAGAAATAGGAACGATCGCCATCACCCCGGCGATTGTAAAGGCGGTACATGATGCCGTCGGCTGCTGGGTGAACAAGCTGCCGATTTCGCGTGAAGAGCTGCTTGATGAAATAGACAGAAAGGGGATAAAGCAATGGACGTAAAAGAAGCAGGATCTTTCTCTGCAAGAAAGCAGCGATTCCGAATGAAAGTGAATGGAATAGAGCAGGAGGTTGATGCGGTTCCTACAGCTCGCTTGATTGACCTTCTCCGGACAGAATTCCAGCTGACCGGAACTAAGGTTTCCTGCGGAATCGGCCGTTGCGGAGCATGTTCTGTCCTGCTAGACGGCAAGCTCGCCAATGCGTGTATGACCATGGCATACCAAGCGGACGGCCATTCGATCACAACCATTGAGGGGCTTCAAAAAAAAGAACTGGATATCTGCCAAACCGCTTTCCTGGAGGAAGGAGGCTTCCAATGCGGATATTGCACACCAGGGATAACGATTGCGCTCAAAGCTCTGTTTCAGGAAAACCCGCAACCTACTGACGAAGATATTGAAGAAGGTCTGGCGGGCAATTTGTGCCGGTGTACCGGTTATGGAGGGATTATGCGGTCGGCTTGCAGGATTAGAAAAGAGGTAGCAAGTGGGAAAAGGGAGTCATTGGACTTTTCCCGCAGCTACGGCAAAGCACCGGATATAAAAAAATAAGCGAATCGATAAAGGATAAACTTCAATTACAGATCGTGAAGATGAAATACCTCTTCTCCCTTTACTTTTTGCCTAGTTGTGTTTGATACTAGAAATGGGTAATGTTACAAATTAAGGAAAGAGGGAGAAGAGATGATGAATAACTTAAATTGGTGGAAAATACTTTTACTAACCTTTCTTTGTTCCCTGATTTTTTCTGTCGTCCTTGTCACTGTTCAACGGATTGACTTAATACTCAATCCACCGGAAGTACCTGTTAAATCGATTGAAAAAATAAAATAATTCATTTTGGAGAAAAGGGAATGAAAAAAATTTTTTGTAGGTGCGGAAGAAATCGATCCGATAGAAACTAACAAATCCGTTAACAAGCGTTTCTAAATGGTGGGATTAATTGAAGAGCGTGATCAAGACGCGGCCGCGTTGTGGGAAAACATCTCGCTCTCATCTCATATTGTAATGGAGGACGAGGATTTGTAGCGAGTGTTATATTTCCCTGCTCAAAACCTTGTCGCTATAGCAAAACAAACGCCATAAAGAATTCTTATGGCGTCTGACGGATATGGGGTAAGGTGAGTTCTTAATAGCCACCGAAGAAAGAAGTGCCAACGATGATTAATAGGATGAATAGCACCACGATCAAAGGGAATGACCTCATAACTTCACCTCCCTTAAAAGAGGATAGTACATGATATGCTGATGGAGATAACTTGATAGTGATACTAGTTTAATTGATTTTAAATTTTTTTTAGTCTAAGTAGAAATAGAGAACGATAAATTTAATATTTAAAAACAAACTCGAACTCTCAAATACGAGGTCCGGATGTGGCATAATTCGCAGGAATCCTCTCACAATAGGGAGGGTCTTTTATTTATGCAGTGATCCAGCAACCCCTAAACATTTGCGGAGCCCGCCTCACCAGCGGGCGGGCTCTTTTCTTAACTCCCCCTATACACCTGATAACCAAACGGCGACAGCAAAAGCGGGATATGATAATCAGCTTCCGGATCAGAAAGATGGAAACGAACTGTTACAATCGTTAAGAACGGCTCAGCCGTGTTCGCTTTCTTTCCCGCAAAGTAATCCCCCGCATGGAACTCCATCACATACTCCCCGGACTTCAGCTCTTCTCCCGCAAGGAGCGGAGCATCGACTCGGCCGTCCTTATTCGTAAAAGCCCCTTTGATAAGAATAAGACTTTTGTCTTCGCACAGCCGCTTCAATTCGATTTTTACGTTTGCCGCGGGTTTGCCGCAGGTTAAATCCAAGATATGCGTTGTCAGCTTTCCCATCAGGCATTCAGGCTCCCTAATGCTTCCCCGGCTTTCCGTTTTTCTTTCTCGGCGTCTTCTCTCGTCACGGTGAACCGCTGGAAACCGAATGGCGGGCGCGGTTCTGTGTAGACTTTTCCTTTTGTGCCCGGAATCTCTTCGACGACTGTATCCCATGTGTGATTTTGAGATTGGAAGCTGACATGCGCGAGCTGCGGGAATCTCGTTAATATTCTGCATCCGATATGATAGATTAAGTTTTGAATGGAGGGCGTTTCGAGCTCGTGAAATACAGTGCTCGCTAAGTCACGGATTTGTTCAGCCGCCACGTAACGGGCGGGATCGGCGGCGTATGCATCTTCCGCATGTTCATAACGCCAGCTGATGTTTAAATAGACAAAGAGCGGACGATTGCCATCTTCAGGAAGAGTCGTATATTCGTCTCTGATAAAGCCGACGAAGGAGTTTCCGCTCACTTTGACAAGCTGGAGATCCGTGATTTCGCTGTATTGCTCCTTCAGCGTTATCGTATCCCCCATTCGTTCTGCTTTCAGCACCGACCGAGCGCGTTCATTGCGCGATCTTCTGAAGACAAGCTGGCTTATACCGAGCTCTTCATCCTCGTATGCAGGCATCGCTACAAACGGAATGTCTTCACCTGTCAGAGTGATCGTATCCATATGAGAATAGGTGTCTAAAAATCTGTGAGCCACATAATGCAAAAAGCCCTCGGTGGTTGTTCCCTCATAGGAAGCGAGGTGGCGCTGAATAAAGTTTTTCATCGAATCCGTAGCCACGATAAGCGTATTATCTCCGTCTGTAAATGACGGCAAAAAGGCATCTCCGCCAATTTCGCATGTCACATCAATGCCGACAACTGTATTGGTTCTGCCCGTAAAAGAAGACTCTGGGATTTGATTTATGCCTGTGAGCGGTTTTAAAAACGTTCGGTATGCAAACACATTTCCTTTGCCGTAAGACATGGTTCTTTTCATTTGAATCGCTCCTTTTTCTGTAATGATGTCCTCTAAACGAAAGCGGGCGATGCGGTATATTTCCTCAAGAGCCTGCTGGAATTCTGTTTCTGGTTTGTTCTTCAGCCTTGTCAGCAGAGCTTGGCGGATCTCCTGTTTCGTTTTTTCCTTTACCGCTAAAATAAAAGGAAAACCGAAGTTATGATAGTAGTCTTCATTTCGTTTGAGAAATTCCTCGTATTCCTGCTGTTCAAGCTTACTGAGCCCTGCGTTTTGCTGCTCTTTTAAAGAGGAAGCGCTCATTGGTTTCTTGGTGCCGAGGCGAGGGTGCTTGCAGATGAGCTCAAGCTGTGTCTTGCGATCCGCAGCTTTGACCAAGCGGGACATTTTTTGATGCAAATCAGAAAGGGAGGAAAACGGGCGGAGTGCCGCGGCCTCCTCCGCAATCCATGCAGAGTGCTCGAAAATAGATCCAAGTGTGTCAGTCAGTGTTTGTCTATCCATTTGATTCAGGTCGTCAATCGTGAACATGAGCCATCACCCTTTACGTATTTATTTCCGCGCTATGGGGCCGTTTGAATTGATAAAAAGCGTTCAGTGCGATCGCGGTTAAGCTGCCAATGACAATGCCGCTTCCGGTCAACACGGAAGCTGCTCCCGGAAGAGATGAAAACAAAGCGGGCACCGTCGTGGCGCCAAGCCCTAAGCTGACAGAAGAAGCAATGATCAGCAGATTGCCTTGTGATTCAAAATCGACGCTGGAAAGCATTTTAATACCGTAAGAAATGACCATGCCGAACATGACAATCATCGCACCGCCGAGCACTCCATTCGGGATCACGGTCGTCAATGCCGCGGCTTTTGGAATCAGGCCGACTGCCATCAGCATAAACCCGGTGATGGCGATGACATTGACACTTTTCATTTTTGAAAGCTGAACGATACCGACATTTTGCGAGAAAGCTGTATACGGAAACGCGTTAAACATGCCGCCAAGCACAATCGCAAGCCCCTCCGCCCGGTAGCCTTTCTCAAGATCTTTTTCTGTTAGTTTCCGGTTTGTCATATCGGATAGAGCAAAGTAAACACCCGTTGATTCAACAAGGCTGACAATCGCAACCAATAGCATGGTGAGAATGGCAGGCAGCTCAAAGGTTGGCGTGCCGAAATAAAATATAGAAGGAATATGAACCCAGGATGCCTCCGCGACCTCAGAAAAATCGACTTTTCCCATAAAGAAAGCGGCTGCCGTTCCAGCTGCAAGGCCGAGCAAAATCGCAATGGAGCGGATAAACCCTCTAAAGAAATAAAACAGCACTAAAATAAAGGCTGTAACGGCAAAGCCAAGGAGCACGTTGCCTAGTGAGCCGAAGTCTTTGCTGCCTTCGCCGCCGGCCAGGTTATTCATCGCCGTCGGAATCAGGCTGATGCCGATAATCATAACGACTGAGCCGGTTACGACCGGCGGGAAAAAACGGACAAGCTTCCCGAAGAAGCCCGCGGCTAAAACGACAATCAGCCCGGCTGCGATAATCGAACCGTAAATCGCTGAGACACCGTATGTGCTGCCAATAGAAATCATCGGGCCGACTGCAGTAAACGTACAGCCGAGCACAACAGGAAGGCCGATGCCGAAATAGCGGTTTTTCCAGAGCTGTAACAGAGTCGCAGCCCCGCACATAAACAAATCAATGGCAATTAAATACGTCAGCTGACCCGCATTGAGCCCGATCGCAGCTCCGACGACCAGAGGGACGAGAATGGCTCCCGCGTACATCGCCAGCATATGCTGAAGCCCAAGCATCAAAAGCTGAAATGAATGATGCTGTTCCTTCATCTCTATTTACACCTCTTTTTCTAAAACAAGTGTGTTTTCTAATACAGGCTGTTTTTCCTTCTGAACGGTTTTTTCCTTTCTGTCGCGCAAACTGAAGAATAGGTTTAAAAAGATCGCAGTCAGGCTTCCTGTGATCATGCCGTCACTGACCAGAATGCGGATCGGAGCGGGAAACTCTGTGAAAATCGCCGGTACTGTGCTGGCGCCGATACCGAGTGCGAAAGAGCAGGCGATGGTCAGCAGATGATATTGGTTTTTCAGATCCACTGTACTGAGCATTTTTACTCCGGAGGCGATAACCATGCCGAACATGACAACGGTTGCGCCGCCGAGCACAGCCGCGGGAACGGAGGAAGCAAGAGCGGCAACCTTAGGAATCAGCCCGAGGAAAAGAAGGATACAGCCCGCGGTGACGACGACATTTCTCGTTTTCACCTTTGTCAGCTGCAATAATCCGGCGTTTTGTGCAAATGTATTATAGGGAAAGGCGTTGAACAGCCCGCCTATCATAATGGCGATCCCCTCTGCCCGGTAGCCTTTGACCAGATCTTTTTCGGTTAGGGGCCGGCCGCATATCTTTCCGATGGCGTAAAAAACGCCGGTTGATTCAACGATAATGACAATTCCGACGATCAGCATCGTGATGATCGGACCGATTTCAAAAGATGGAGCGCCGAAGTAAAACGGCTTCGGGATTTGAAAGAAAGGGGCTTCAGATACAGATGAAAAGCTGACCTTGCCCATGACGGCAGCCGCCGCAGTACCCGCAGCAATCCCGATCAGAACGGAAAGCGTTCGGGCAAACCCTTTGAGAAAGCGGTTGAGGACTAAGATCAGGATAAGGACGCTGACAGAAAGAAGAAGGTTTTCGAGCGAACCGTATTCGGGATTGGCGCTGCCGTTTACTTTTTCTCCGCCAGCCATATTTTTCACACCTGTCGGAACAAGAGAAAGACCAATCAAGGTCACAACAGTTCCTGTTACGACAGGAGGGAATAACACGGTCAGCTTGCCGAAGAAACGGGCACACAAGAAGATCAAGACACCGGCTGCAATGATTGAACCGTAAATCGCTGAAATGCCGTAATTTGCACCAATTGCAATCATCGGGGTGACGGCCACAAACGAGCTGCCGAGCATGACGGGAAGGCCGATGCCGATGTACGCTCCTCGCCAGGTCTGCAAAAGCGTTGCGGCTCCGCATGTTAACAGGTCAATCGCCAATAGGTAGGACAGCTGTTCCGACGTTACATTCAGCGCTCTGCCGACAAGCAGAGGCACCAAAATCGCACCTGCGTACATGGCCAGCACATGCTGCAGGCCAAGAGTGAACACCGCAAACGGTTTTTGTTTCACTATAGCTCCTCCTTTTACATGTGAACTTTAGTAACATGATAGCGTGCCGTTTGCGGGATGTCATTGGATACAGTAGCTGAAAAATAGGAGCGTTATTGCTGAAAGTAACGAAAAGCCATTTCTTTTGTAACACCATGTGACAAATGCTAGCTAATCAGCCGCTGCATCCGCAAGGCAAGCCGCAACCGCATTGTCGTTTCGGGATCTTTTAAGCTTTTGCCCAGTAATTCTTCACATTTTTCGAGGCGGTAGATGACCGTATTGCGATGCACGTACAAACGTTTTGCCGTCTCGGAAATCTGGCAGTGTGTCTCTAGATAGACAGACAGTGTATGAAGCAGGCTTTGATCCTCCTGCTGCTTTTCAGCCAGGCTTTGAAGAGTGGAATTGTAAAATTTCTTCAAATCCTCAACCGGAAGCAGGCGGAGCAACTCAGGTACATCTTTCGCGTGATACACTTGGATAAACTCCGTGCTTCTTGATAAATGCCCTGATTGGAGAGCGTCAGACGCTTCTGTGAAAGCGTCCGGGACATCGATCAGCTTTTGGCAAATGTTGCTGATGCCAAAGGACAATGTCCGTTTAAATTGGTTTTTAACCTGTGCCTGAAACTGTTCTAAAAAGCTGATCACCGAAGCGTGCATTTCACTCCAGCTGTCTGTCGCCTCGATCAGCAGAATGCCGACATTTCCTTTAATAAAGAGGTGAGGCGGAAACGGGAAGGCAGACAATTCGCCTTCAAGAAATTCAAATACGCTGTCAGAGGCCAGCTGATTTTCAGTAAAGCTGATCGATCTGTCATTCCGGTCGAGCTTTCCGGCGATGCACATATATTTTTGATCCCAGCGGAGCTTAAATTCTTTTGCCCGGTTTTTGATTTCGTCGTCTGAAGAGAACGACCGCTCGATAAAATTACTGAAAAACTCATTCCGCGCCCGCCGGCTGTATTGCTTCAGCGCGTTTTCCTTCAGCAGCTCAAAGGAAATCACGTTCGCAGCCTGTTCAATGGTGAGAATCAATCCTTTATCAGCGGCTTGGACCATTTCCGGTATAAGCAGGTAGCCGCAGCTTTTTTCGTGATTATAGATAGGAAGGACAGAATATGTTTTCTGATTTGAGATCGAAGAAAAACAAGTGAAAAACGGCCCGGACACGGTGTGCAGCGTGCTTTTGAGCTTTTCGGTTTCAAATGAAATCTGATGAGATGCAGAAAGCATTTTGGCATGCTGGTCAAGGAGCAGCACGGGAAGATGAAGGAGGTCTGATACCTTTTTGAGCAGAGATTGCAATCCCTTGCCGCTCATAATGTGGTTTGTGAATTTCTTATGTGCGTAAATGGCTTGCTGAAGCTCGTTTGAACGCATATCAAGAATATGGCTCAGCGTGGCGTTGACAATGTCTCCGAGGCGTATATGCTCAGGGAGCTCGATGATCGGAAACGCGTGTGAATCGGCGAGGTCAATGATTTCTTTCGGGATATCCTCCAGGTACCGTTTTGTTTTAATGCCGAGACCGGCACAGCCGCGTTTTGCCATTTGCCGAATCAGCTCTGATAACTGGTGAGGATTGTCCTTCAGGTGATACGCGGTGGTGACGAGCAGCTCGTCTTTATGCAGAAAATCCGCGATATCAGGAGCATCCATCATGTTGACATGCTGAACCTCTCTTTCTCCCCCTGCTTTGCCCGCAATTAAAACTGCATTTTCGTAAGCCGGTATTTTCATCACATCAAAAATATTCATAGCTCATTCTCCTTTTTTCACAAAAAGTAACCATTGGTTAAGATGAATAAATTTCATTATTAATTCTAGCTGTTTTGCTGATGTAATACGATCATAGTAACAGTAAAATGTTGAAAATAGACTGATTGTGTTACATAAACTGACATAAAAATTCATCATCCTTACAGGGGAGGGTTCAGTATGGCTTACGATTTAGTAATAAAAGGAGCAAAGGCAGTCACGCCGGATGGTGTTAAAGAAGCTGATATTGCAATGAAAAACGGGACAATTGCCAAGATCGGTTCTGCAATTGAAGCAGAGGGGGCACCAGTTGTGGAGGCTAGCGGGCAATATATTTTTCCGGGTTCGATCGATTGCCATGTTCATTTCAACGAACCGGGCAGAGAGGATTGGGAAGGGTTTGAAACAGGCTCACAGATGATGGCTGCAGGCGGCTGCACCACTTATTTTGATATGCCGCTGAACTGCATTCCATCCACGGTGACGGCTGAAAACATTCTCGCAAAAGCTGAAATCGGCAGGCAAAAATCGGCGGTGGATTTTGCGTTATGGGGCGGCCTTGTGCCCGGTCATATTGATGACATACATCCGATGGCTGAAGCGGGTGCGATAGGATTTAAAGCATTTTTATCAAAATCAGGCACAGAGGAGTTTCGCTCTGTTGATGAACGGACCTTGCTCAAAGGCATGAAAGAAATCGCGGCCGCAGGAAAAATCCTTGCTCTTCACGCAGAAAGCGATGCGATCACAAGCTTTTTGCAGATGGAATGGGCGAATAAAGGGAAAGTGAATGCAGATGCATACGCGGCCTCCCGCCCGGAGGAAGCCGAAGCTGAAGCGGTGTATCGCACGATTCAGTATGCGAAAGTGACGGGCTGTCCGGTTCATTTTGTCCATATCAGCACGGTGAAAGCGGTTCGGCTGATCAGAGAGGCGAAACGGGAAGGGCTTGATGTTTCGGTCGAAACATGCCCGCATTATGTTTTGTTCAGCCATGACGATTTACGCGAAAGGGGTTCTGTCGCAAAATGCGCCCCTCCGCTCAGATCGCAGCCATCAAAAGAGGCGTTAATTGATACGCTGATCGCGGGGGATATTGACATGGTGTCCTCGGACCACTCCCCCTGCCGTCCTTCTCTGAAGCGGGAGGATAATATGTTTTTGTCATGGGGCGGAATCAGCGGCGGTCAGTTTACTTTATTGGCCATGCTTGAACTGGCCCTTGAGCGGGACATTCCATTTGAAACCATTGCTGAATGGACAGCGGGGGCACCCGCGAAGCGATTCGGCCTTCAGCAAAAAGGGAGGCTTGAAGAGGGGCGGGACGCGGATTACGTTCTCGTCAGCATGGAGCCGTACACAGTCACAACAGAAACGATGTTTGCAAAACATAAGCAGAGCATTTATGAAGGACATACTTTCCCCTGCCGCATCTCGGCCACCTACAGCAGAGGACGGAGCGTGTACAGTGATGGGGAGAAAGCAGACAGCGGAATTGAGGGAGCATTGGTCGTTCCTTCGTAAGCCCGGCAGATTGAATTCTGCCGGTTTTTTTATGTCAGTGACTTTGGTTTTTAAAAATCAATCATGATGGTATCTTTTTAAAAAGGGGGCTTTCGATGATGGAACACATCAAACACATACTAAATCAATCATGGTCGCTGCATACGAGTTCCAAATGGACGAAAGAATGCCCGGCATGCGGGCAATGCGGCGTGACGGCATTGGTGATACAGGAGCAATTCGGGGGCGATATTTTCAAAACAAAGATCGGTGGGAGCTGGCATTTTTATAACAGCATAAATGGGGCTGTGTATGACTTTACGAGTGAACAGTTTCAGGAGCCTATTGAGTACCAAAATATCCCTTCCTCAAGAGAGGAGGCGTTTTTGGATACCAATGAGGAACAATATCAGCATCTGCGCTCAGCGTTTTTCCGCAATATGAACAGCATTTCCGAGGAAACCTGAAAACGCGTGTGATAAACTGGAAGAGAGGTGAATGATTGTGATTTATATCGGACTGACGGGATGGGGGGATCATGACAGCATTTATCCGCCGAAAACGGCCAGCCAGAAAAAATTGCAGGCCTATTCCTCCCATTTTCCGATCGTGGAATTAGACGCGAGCTTTTACGCGATTCAGCCGGCGCGCAACAATGAAAAGTGGGTGAAGGAAACACCGGAAACCTTCCAATTTATCATTAAAGCGTATCAGGGCATGACGGGGCATCAGCGCGGCGACATTCCGTTTGACTCCAAAGAGGAGATGTTTGATGCTTTTAAGCTGTCCTTAACACCATATTTACATAGCAATAAGCTCGCCATGGTGCTGTTTCAATTTCCGCCGTGGTTTGACTGCAAGAAAGAAAATGTCGCTTATTTAAGATGGTGCAAAAATCAAATGGGCGATATTCCTTGCGCGCTTGAGTTCAGAAACCGCTCCTGGTTTTCGCCGCCATTTTATGAGCAGACGCTTTCCTTTATGAAAGCGGAAGGCTGGATTCACAGCGTATGTGATGAACCGCAAATCGGCGATGGAAGCGTCCCGACTGTGTTGCGGGCGACCGATGAAAACAAAACGCTCGTCAGGTTTCACGGACGCAATAAGCAGGGCTGGATGAAGCCTGATGGCGGGAAAAACTGGCGTGAGGTCAGATATTTATACCGCTATAACAAACAGGAGCTGGAAGACTGGAAAAAGCATCTGAACGCATTGCAGCAGCAGTGTAAAGATGTATTTGTCCTGTTCAACAACAATTCCGGCGGAGACGCCGCGGATAACGGCAAGCAGATGCTTGAACTGCTTGATATCGAGTACTCCGGACTTTCTCCGAGACAGCTCGATTTATTTTAGAAAAGAGGTTTTGATTGATGTCGTTTGTGATTTTGATCGTACTGGGATTTATTGCGGGTACGGTAGGAAGTTTGATTGGACTCGGCGGCGGGATTGTCATCGTTCCGGCCATGATGTTTTTAAGCGCGGTGACGCCGTATTTTCAGGATGTGACGCCGCAGGTCGCCATCGGGACTTCGCTTCTGGTCATTATTTTTACGGGTCTTTCCTCAACTTTGGCTTATATTAAATATAAAACGGTTGATTATAAAAGCGGGCTCATTTTCTTTATCGGTTCAGGTCCCGGCAGCATTATTGGGGCTTACGTGTCAAAGCTTTTTAATTCAAACTCGTTTTCCATTTGGTTTGGCATATTTATGATTCTTATTTCATTATCCTTAATGCTGAAAGCGAAGGCGCGGCCGGTAAACAAAGAGCACAGAGGAATAATACGGACTTTTCAGGATGATGCCGGAGAGCCCTATACTTACTCATATCAGGCGCCTGTCGGGATTGCCATCGCCTTTGTTGTCGGCTTTTTAGGCGGGCTCTTTGGAATAGGCGGCGGCTCGCTGATGGTTCCGGCCATGATGCTGCTATTTCTGTTCCCGCCAAAGGTTGCGGTGGCAACGTCCATGTTCATTATTTTCCTATCTTCTATGACAGGATCTGTTTCACATATCATGTCCGGGCATGTGAATTGGCTGTACGCCCTCGCGCTTGTGCCCGGCGCTTGGTTCGGCGGAAGGCTTGGCGCCGCCATCAACCGAAAAATGCAGACGAAAACGATCGTTATGATTATGCGGATCGTATTAATTTTGATCGGCTGCCAGCTCATTTATGAAGGCATTTTCAGCTGAACGATTAGGGAGAGAATGATATGAAAGAGAAGCTCCGCTTATATCACACAAATGATTTGCACAGCCATTTTGAAAATTGGCCAAAAATAACAGATTATATTGAGCAAAAAAGAAAAGAACATCAGTTGCACAGCGAAGAGACGCTCGTTTTTGATATTGGTGATCATATTGATCGTTTTCATTTTGTGACAGAGGCCACATTCGGAAAAGCCAATGTAGACCTCTTAAACCGTCTTCAAATTGATGGAGCGGCTATCGGCAATAACGAGGGGATTACCCTTCCTCATGAAGAACTTGCTTCTTTATATGATCATGCCGATTTTCCCGTTATCGTCTCTAATCTGTATGACAAAAACGGAAACCGCCCGTCCTGGGCGGTTCCTTACCATATCAAAACCTTGAGAAACGGCATGACCATTGCTTTGTTAGGTGTAACGGTGCCGTATTATCCCGTATATGACAAGCTGGAATGGACTGTTACTGATGCGCTCGAAAGTATAAAAGAAACCATACAGGAAGTGAAAGGACAAGCTGATATCATCGTTCTCCTGTCGCATTTGGGAATTCTTGACGATCAAGCGGTTGCTGAAGCGGTTCCGGAGATTGACGTTATCCTCGAGTCTCATACTCACCATCTGCTTGAAAATGGACAGATGGTCAACGGCGTATTGCTTGCCAGCGCTGAGAAATACGGAAACTATGTCGGCTGTGTAGACATCACGATGGACACTGAAAAGCGAAAAATCATCAGCAAAACAGCGTCTGTTCAAAACATGGCTGAATGGACAGGGGAATCGGCGGAAACCAAAGCATTTCTTGAGGAAAAAGAACGTGAAGCCGAGGAAAAGCTGTCCGTTGCCGTTGCGGAGCTTGCGCAAGATGCTGAAGTCAAGTGGTTTGAAGAATCCGATCTGCCTTTACTTTTGGCATATGCGTTAAAGGAATGGTGCGGAGCCGACATCAGCATGGTGAATTCCGGCGTCATCCTCGGACCGCTTAAAGCCGGCCCGGTGACCAAACTTGACCTGCACCGCATCTGCCCTCACCCCATCAACCCGGTTACTGTCCGCCTGACGGGAGAGGAACTGAAGGAAACGATTGTTCATGCCGCTTCGGAACAGATGGAGCAGCTTCGAATTAAAGGATTGGGCTTCCGGGGAGAAGTGATGGGGAAAATGGTGTACGCGGGTGTCGATGTCGAAACAAAACGGCTGGACGATGGGATGACGCACGTCACCCGGATTACGCTGAACGGAGATGACATAGATAAAAATAAACAATACGCTGTGGCCGTGCTTGACATGTTTACGCTCGGCAGGCTGTTTCCAATCATCCGCGACGCCGAGGTAAAAGAATATTTCATGCCGGAATTTTTGCGGGATCTGCTTGCCTGGAAGCTTGCACAATAAGGAGGTCAGCCCACAACAAGCCGTGCCCTTCATCATAAAGTGATGAAGGAAGGGAGTGGTTGACGTGGTAAATCTGACACCGATTATGATCGAAGGACAGCCTTTTACAGCTGTGACAGTAAAGCTTCCAAAAACAAATTTCATGGCAGTCTCCAATGATCACGGATACATTATGTGCGGCGCGCTTGATGTGGCGCTGCTGAATGAAAAATTAAAGGAGCGTGGAATTGTGGCGGGACGGGCGGTTGGTGTGCGAACCATTGACCAGCTGTTAGACGCCCCTTTAGAATCCGTCACATATGCCGCAGAAGATCTTGGCATTCATGCCGGCATGAGCGGCAGAGAAGCGCTTTTAAAAATGGTGAAATAAAATAAATTGGCCCGGCTATTACTATGTCCCCCCTTACAAGCATACATTGTGATATGTAAGGGGGGATTTTCTTGCTAAGATATCGCGGCCCTCTTCGCAAGAGAGGACCTTTGCCTTTCCGGTACGTGCTGCTGCTGTCACTCGTATTTTTTATCATATCAACAACAGTCAGCCTTTGGATTATCAACGGCTCTATTAAACCGGTATTAATGAGCATCGGTGAAATGGAAACGAAGCGTGTGGCAACAGAGGTGATTCAGGATTCGATTGAGGATTATATGTCTGACAGCGAAAATATGAAAGATATGTTTCAAATGAATTCTGATGAAAACGGAAATTTAACGACAATCGATTTTAATACACAGATTATAAACAGTGTGAAAACAAAGGTGACAAAGCAGCTTCAGTCTCATCTGAAAGAGATGGAAACCCACACCGGACACAGCGGTGCCAGTGAAAATATTATGATCAACATCCCATTGGGACAGGTGACAGGAAACAGCCTTCTTGGAAACCTCGGCCCGAAAATCCCGGTCCGGTTCAATTTAATCGGTGACGCCTTTACGGACGTCAAAACAAAAATAAAGCCATACGGCATTAATAACGCACTTATTGATATCAGCATCTTCGTAGAAATTAAAGTGAAGGTCATCATCCCGTTCGCAAGCAAAACGGCCGTGGTCACCAATAATGTTCCTGTATCAATTAAAGCAGTGCAGGGCGAAGTGCCGCAATTTTATAACGGAAGCGGCGGTTCAGGTGTTACGCCTTCTGTCCAGCTTCCAAGCAGCAAAGAAGAAGACAGCCATGATTCAAAAAATGAAAAAAACAGCAAATAAAGCCGCCTTTTCATGAGGCGGCTTTCGTCATTTCTTTTTCTTGTACTCATAGCGCTCCCACGCTCTCAAATGTGGATAAGGATCAAACGACCATTCAGTTTTTCCATTATCCTTATACATGCCATAGTGCAGGTGCGGTGGAAATTTTCCGGCTGTGCCAGGCGGGCCGTATCCTGAGCTGCCCACTGACCCGATCACTTGGCCGGGCTCGACGATCTGCCCTGTTTTAATGCCCTTTGCAAACCCATTGAGATGGGCGAAATAATGATACGTATTGTTAATATCTCTGATGCCGATTCTCCATCCTCCAAAGCGGTTCCAGCCTTTCATTTCAATGACGCCGTAACAGGTGGATTTAACAGGAAGGCCATAGTGGGCAAAGAGATCTGTTCCTTCATGAATCCGCCTTCCCCCAAAGCCGCGGGCGTCTCCCCACGTGCTGCGGTAGCTGTAATCCGTTCTGATCGGAAGCGGAAACGCATGCTCGCCCAAATCAATATGACCGTAAGCCTTAAACAGCTTCATGAACTCGGATATGATTCCCACCGTTTGATCACGGCGGTAATAATTCCAGAGCCCGATGCGGATATTCTCTTCATCTGTGCCGTACGACAGCAGATATTGTGCGAATGTATACAGAATGTCTTCATCATTGCTGACCTCGGCTTTCCCGTCGCCGTCACCGTCCATTCCGATTCCGTCAAACACTTTTATGCTTAACGGCGCATCGTCTTTCGGATTCGGATTTTCTGGTCCGCTCCAGATCTCGTCCGGTACATAGATGCTGATGATTCCCGTTTTGTCAGGCAGATCCTTTCTGTTGCTCCGCACATTCTCCTCGTATTGATCAACAGCGGCGAGCGCGTACCAAGGAATCTGCGTCACAGCCTCGACTTTATGATATAATCCCATCCGTTTAGAAAGCACCGGATCTGAAAGCTCTTTTCCAGACGCAAAAGGTTCAAATGCAAACAAAAGGAGAAGAAGGGCAGATAACACAACTTTCACAAAATAATCTCCTTTCAATATTGAATACACATAGTTTGCGGCAACCCGGCGAGAAAATGTCAGTAATCATCTTCCCTTGTCGAGAAATTTTTCCTATGTTAAAGTGTCTAAAGAAAAGACTTTCTTTAGTTAGAAAAACATTATTTTTGTTGCAGAAATGAAAAAACTGCACCTATCTCGTTTTCAGAATGTTTCGTGTCAGAAATTGAGTATATTGGATATTGGAGATGATGGGAATTGGCAAAGAAAGACGAACACCTCAGAAAGCCCGAATGGCTCAAAATCAAATTAAATACAAATGAAAATTATACAGGACTCAAAAAACTCATGCGGGAAAACAATCTGCACACCGTATGTGAAGAAGCAAAATGTCCGAATATTCATGAATGCTGGGCAGTAAGACGTACAGCGACATTTATGATCTTAGGATCTGTTTGTACGAGAGCGTGCCGTTTCTGCGCCGTCAAAACGGGCCTTCCGACTGAGCTTGACCTGCAAGAGCCGGAACGCGTAGCAGATTCCGTCGCTCTGATGAATCTGAAACACGCGGTTATCACAGCTGTTGCGCGTGATGACCAAAAAGACGGCGGTGCGGGTATTTTTGCGGAAACTGTCCGTGCAATCCGCAGAAAAAGCCCGTTCACAACAATTGAGGTGCTTCCGTCAGATATGGGCGGAAACTATGATAACTTAAAAACGTTAATGGATACGCGCCCTGATATCCTGAATCACAATATCGAAACGGTTCGCCGCTTGACTCCAAGAGTCCGCGCGCGTGCGACATACGACCGTTCATTGGAATTTTTGCGCCGCGCGAAAGAAATGCAGCCTGACATCCCGACAAAATCAAGCATCATGATCGGACTCGGTGAAACGAAAGAAGAAATTATCGAAGTGATGGACGACCTCTTGGCAAACAATGTTGATATTATGGCAATCGGCCAATACCTGCAGCCGTCGAAGAAGCACTTAAAAGTCCAAAAATATTATCACCCTGATGAATTTGCAGAATTGAAGGAAATCGCGATGCAAAAAGGCTTCAGCCACTGTGAAGCCGGTCCGCTTGTCCGTTCCTCCTACCATGCGGATGAACAGGTTAACGAAGCATCTAAAAAACGCCAAGCGCAAGCATAATGCCAAAACGCCAGATCATCTGGCGTTTTTGTCATTCCTATTCGTTTCCTTGTCCTGGCGTGTTTCTCCATTGGCATTTTCGTTTTCCGAGACAGGGCTTCCTTGCGGGGAGGTTTTCATTTCTTGTATCGTCCCCGACATGATGTCTCTGACATCTCTTGAACCGGAACCGAGATTGCTGTAATTTTTGATGGCCTGCATGTGATTCGGATTGTCGGAAATGTACACATGATAGTAACGCGGAATCACCGAAACCGCCGTTTTTTTCACTTGATCAGCTGTCAGCTCACGGTTTTTCGAATCGGTTTTGTACACGACAAGCGCTTCTTGGTCAGTGACAAGCGCTGCGGCATCTTGAATATGAGGGAGCTGAACCGTTAAGCTTGATATAATGTGAGCGGTTTCTTCACGGTCTGGCGCCGGTGTCTCCTGCTGTTCGCCGTCAAATTGTTCTTTTTGATAGCGGACATAACCAAACTGTTCATTCTCATCATGCCTGTTAAAAGCTTCATTGCGGTCAGATACATGAATGGGCCTGGTTTCATTTTGATGCTGGGCATTCTGCTCAGCGTTATTGAATCCTGCGCCTCCGCATCCGGATAAAAGCCCGGTCATCAGGCAGAGGCTGACAGCAGTTCGTTTCATTTGTAATCCCTCCTTATGTGTAGGGTAGCCAAATCACACGAATTATTCTTTAGCAATTGATGGGGACGGGGCAATGAATTATGATAGGAATGAGTGAAAAAGAGGTGAGATCATGATTCTTATTCAAAATGCCGAATTTGAGCTGGTGCACAATTTCAAAGACGGCTTCAACGAAGAGGCTTTTAAAGCCCGTTATTCCGATATTTTAAATAAATACGATTACATTGTGGGAGACTGGGGATACGGCCAGCTCAGGCTCAAGGGCTTCTTTGACGACCAGAATCAAAAGGCGACCTTTGAAACGAAAATCAGCACATTGGACGAATACATTTACGAATACTGTAATTTCGGCTGTGCGTATTTTGTCTTAAAACGGATCAGAAAATAACCATTACACAAAGGGGATGCTGTCATGTATTTTGTTGACAGAAACAAGATAGAGCATACACTCGGGTTCTTCGAGCGTCAGCTGGCGCTGTTTCATTCGCAAACAGACTGGAAATCCGAAATCGAGGGGCTCGCGCTTGAACGCATCGGCCACCTGTTAATCGAATGCATTCTCGATACAGGAAATGACATGATTGACGGTTTTATTATGCGGGACCCGGGCAGCTATGATGATATCATGGACATACTGGTTGATGAAAAAGTCGTAACGGAAGAAGAGGGGGCAGAGCTGAAGCAATTGATTGCGTATCGAAAAACATTGGTTCAGCAATACCAGCTCGCTGACAGTGCAGAGCTTTACAAGCTGATCACCGCGCATCTAGCGGTCCTTCAAGTCTTTCCGAAACGAATCAGAAGCTACTTGGAAACAGAGCTGGGCCCTGTTTCCGCGTTTAAATAACGACAGGAAAGCCACAGGAGTGTTTAAAAATGAAAACATATAAAGGATATTTAATTGATTTAGACGGAACGATGTACAACGGCACAGAAAAAATCGAGGAAGCTTGTGAATTTGTCAGAACGCTGAAAGACCGCGGCATTCCTTATCTTTTTGTGACAAACAACTCTTCCCGCACACCGAAGCAGGTGGCGGACAAGCTGGTCTCTTTTGACATTCCGGCAACAGAGGAGCAGGTTTTTACGACAAGCATGGCGACTGCCCAGCATATCGCCCAGCAGAAAAAAGACGCGTCTGTGTATGTGATCGGGGAAGAAGGAATTCGCCAGGCGATTGAAGAAAATGGCCTGACCTTTGCAGAGGAAGATGCGGACTTTGTTGTTGTAGGGATTGACCGCGGGATTACATACGAAAAACTTGCCGTCGGCTGCCTCGCAATCAGAAATGGCGCCCGCTTTATTTCCACAAACGGTGACATTGCCATACCGACTGAAAGAGGCCTCCTGCCGGGCAACGGTTCACTGACCTCTGTGTTAACCGTATCCACAGGCGTGCAGCCGGTATTTATCGGCAAGCCGGAATCCATCATCATGGAGCAGGCGATGCGTGTTCTCGGCACTGATGTATCCGAAACACTTATGGTCGGCGACAACTACGCGACTGACATTATGGCAGGCATTAATGCAGGGATGGATACGCTGCTTGTCCACACAGGCGTAACGAAAAGAGAGCATATGACAGACGATATGGAAAAACCGACTCACGCTATTGATTCTCTGACTGAGTGGATTCAACATATATAAAAAAGGGCGCCCCAAAAGGGTGCCCTTTATTCTGTATGCCGCGCGCGGTGTGCAAGCCTGCTGGAGGCCGCAGCGGAAATGGCGCCGACAATGTCATCAAGAAATGTATGGCATTCGCCGGTTGATTTATCATTTAAACGGCCGAGGATACCGGGTTTTTCTTTGTCGATGTAGCCATAGTTTGTAAACCCGATGGACCCGTAAATATTCACGATGGAAAATGCCAGAACTTCATCTACTCCATATAGGCTTTCATCTATCTCCAGCATCGTTTGCAGCGGTTCAGACAGTTTTTTCTGCTCAGCAAGAACGTCCAATTCAATGCCCGTTAAAATCGCGTTTTGCACCTCACGCTTTGCGAGGACCCGATTCACATTCAACGTGCATTCATCCATGGTTAAATCCGGATGATATTTTTTCTGCAGAAAAAAGACAAGCTCGGCAATATCGGATACCTCAACGCCGCGCTCCTTCATCTGTTCTCTTGCTTTGGCTTCCATCTGACTGATTTGTTCTTTATCTGACATCAACTTCACCCAATCTTTTTTTACTAGTTTATACAAAACGTACGAGATGTTTACGACTTTTTCTTGCTCCTTTGTCGGATTAAAATATGTATTCATAATTCCGCCTGTGTATGACTACGATGTGATGAGCCCTAATTCAACAGGCAGGTGATCATTGTGAAAGGCACAATAAAAGAAAAATACGGCATTCATATCAGGCAGCTTTCAATGTATCAGCATACGTATCAATGCTTTCAAACACCGAATTCCTTCTTTTTGATTGTTCCCGTTTCCCATTTTTCAGATGAGGAGCTGGCGGAGCTTTATTACATGAGTCAGTATTTACAAGAACAAAGTGACCCATACGTTTCCGTTTTTATCTTTACAAAAGAAGGCGAGCTGACCTTTGAACATGAAGGAAAAACGTATGCCCTGCTGAAGGCGGCTCCTCCTTTTTCAAACCGGGCATTTTCCATAGGGACAGAACTGGCTGAGTTTCATCGAAAGGGCAGAGGATACCCGTACGAAGTGAAGGAGGCCGGAAGAATCGGGCAGTGGAAAGACCTGTGGGGAAAACGCATTGATCAGCTTGAAGCGTTTTGGCAGCGAAAGGTTCATACCCCTCCGCACGAGCCCTTTGATAAAAAAATGATTGAATCGTTTCCATATTTTTTAGGACTGTCAGAAAACGCAATTCAATATTTAGTCGATACTGAGCTCGATGACAAACCGCAAGCGGCTGATTCAGGAACAATATGCCATCAGAGGATGGAAAGAAATACGTGGTCTTCTGAATCCCTTATCAGGATTCCGGCTGACTGGGTATTTGACCACGCTGCACGCGATTTAGCCGAATATATGAGACACACATTTTTGCATCATCGTGATGATTTTAACCGGCAGGGCTTTCGCTTTTTGCAGGAATACGAGCAAATCACACCGCTGTCTTCATTTTCGAAACGTCTTTTGTACAGCCGTCTCCTTTTTCCGCTTCATTATTATGAAATCGTGGAAGGCTACTATATTTCTTCAGAATCGGAAAAGCACTATTATGAAGAGCAGCTCGACTACATTCTCAGCGATTCGGGCTATGAACAATTTCTGAATGCCGTCCAGGAGTTTATGAACATGAGAGCGCAGAACATTTTTGTTCCCCCTGTCAGCTGGCTCGGAAAGGGCGGCTTGTAAGGAAGGAGAAAATCTGACAAAAATAATTAGAAAATAAAGAATCTTGTCATATCAATTGGTTAAGCGTTTACATTCGCAAAATTCAGCAGATTGTTGTCTTGTCAAAACAGAAATGGGCTTATATAATATTTGTAACTTATATGTCTGTGTTGAGTTAACAATTGTCTCTCTTGAGAGGACAATCCGAAGAAGGGTGGAGTTTTTTTGAAAGCAATTCGTGTAGGGCTTTTAGGCTTAGGTACCGTCGGAAGCGGTGTCGTTAAAATTATTCAAGACCATCAGGATAAGCTGATGCATCAGGTTGGCTGTCCAATTACAATAAAAAAAGTGCTTGTGAAAGATGTAGAGAAAAAAAGAGAAGTAGATTTGCCGAAGGAAGTGCTCACGACAGAAGTATATGATGTGATCGACGATCCAGATGTTGATGTCATCATCGAGGTGATCGGCGGTGTTGAGCAGACAAAGCAATATTTGCTTGACGCTTTGAGATCGAAAAAACACGTTGTCACGGCAAACAAAGATTTAATGGCCGTGTACGGTTCTGAACTGCTAGCTGAAGCAAAGGAAAATGGCTGTGATATTTACTTCGAAGCCAGCGTTGCCGGCGGGATTCCAATTCTTCGCACATTAGAGGAAGGCCTCTCATCAGACAGGATTACTAAAATGATGGGAATCGTAAACGGAACAACGAACTTTATCTTAACCAAAATGATTAAAGAGAAAAGCCCTTACGAGGAAGTGCTTAAGGAAGCGCAGGATCTCGGGTTTGCCGAAGCTGACCCGACTTCAGATGTGGAAGGGCTCGACGCCGCACGGAAAATGGCAATATTGGCGCGTCTCGGCTTCTCAATGAACGTCGATCTGGAAGATGTCAAAGTGAAGGGGATCTCCCAGATTACAGACGAGGATATCAGCTTCAGCAAACGCCTCGGCTACACAATGAAGCTGATCGGAATTGCCCAGCGTGACGGCAGCAAAATTGAAGTCAGCGTTCAGCCGACGCTGCTTCCAGATCACCATCCGCTTTCTGCCGTGCATAATGAATATAACGCCGTCTACGTGTATGGCGAAGCTGTCGGAGAGACGATGTTCTATGGCCCGGGAGCGGGAAGCATGCCGACAGCCACATCAGTTGTGTCTGACCTGGTTGCTGTCATGAAAAACATGCGTCTCGGCGTAACCGGCAACAGCTTTGTTGCGCCGCAATATGAGAAAAACATGAAGTCGCCGTCCGATATTTATGCACAGCAATTTTTGAGAATTCACGTGAAGGATGAGGTAGGCTCATTCTCGAAAATCACGTCTGTGTTCTCAGAACGGGGCGTCAGCTTTGAAAAAATTCTTCAGCTGCCGATTAAGGGGCATGATGAGTTAGCAGAAATCGTCATCGTCACACACCACACATCAGAAGCTGATTTCAGTGATATCCTGCAAAACTTAAATGATTTGGAAGTCGTTCAAGAAGTCAAAAGCACATATCGTGTAGAAGGGAACGGTTGGAGCTAATGTGGAAAGGACTTATCCATCAATATAAAGAGTTTTTACCTGTAACGGATCAAACACCGGCGCTTACGTTACATGAAGGCAATACGCCGCTCATTCATTTGCCGAAGCTGTCTGAACAGCTCGGGATTGAGCTCCATGTCAAAACAGAAGGCGTAAACCCTACTGGATCTTTTAAAGACCGCGGGATGGTCATGGCGGTGGCAAAGGCGAAAGAAGAAGGCAACGACACGATTATGTGCGCGTCAACCGGAAATACATCAGCGGCTGCGGCTGCTTATGCAGCCCGCGCCGATATGAAATGTATTGTCATCATCCCGAACGGGAAAATCGCGTTTGGCAAGCTCGCTCAAGCAGTCATGTACGGAGCTGAAATCATTGCGATCGACGGCAACTTTGACGATGCCCTTAAAATTGTCCGTTCAATTTGTGAAAAATCACCGATCGCGCTTGTCAACTCGGTCAACCCTTACCGCATCGAAGGCCAAAAAACAGCTGCCTTTGAAGTATGCGAACAGCTGGGCGAAGCACCGGACGTTTTGGCGATCCCGGTCGGAAACGCGGGAAACATCACAGCGTACTGGAAGGGCTTCAAAGAATATCATGAGAAAAACGGCACTGGCCTTCCGAAAATGCGCGGTTTTGAAGCGGAAGGTGCAGCTGCGATCGTCCGCAACGAAGTCATTGAAAACCCAGAAACAGTGGCAACAGCGATTCGTATCGGAAACCCGGCAAGCTGGGATAAAGCTGTAAAAGCGGCTGAGGAGTCCAATGGGAAAATTGACGAAGTCACTGACGATGAAATTCTTCATGCGTATCAGCTGATTGCCCGTGAAGAAGGCGTGTTTGCAGAACCGGGCTCCTGCGCATCTATTGCAGGTGTGCTGAAACAAGTAAAATCCGGAGAAATTCCGAAAGGCAGCAAGGTTGTGGCTGTGTTAACAGGGAACGGGCTGAAAGACCCGAACACAGCGGTCGACATTTCTGAAATGAAGCCGGTCACCCTGCCGACTGATGAAGACAGCATCCTCGAATACTTAAAAGGAGCGGCCCGTGTATGAACGATGCCGACATGCTGTTCTCTGTCACTGTTCCAGGAAGCACGGCTAACCTAGGCCCCGGCTTTGATTCAGTCGGAATGGCGCTCAGCAGGTATTTAAAGCTGACCGTCTTTGAAAGCGATCAATGGTCTTTTGAAGCTGAAACAGAAACAGTCGCCGGAATCCCGGCGGGTACAGATAATATGATCTATCAAGTGGCGAAACGGACGGCAGATATGTACGGAAAAGCAATGCCTCCTGCACATGTGAAAGTGTGGAGCGATATCCCGCTTGCACGCGGTCTTGGCAGCAGTGCTGCGGCCATAGTGGCGGCTATAGAACTGGCAGACGAATTATGCGGTTTACAGCTCTCCGAAGCAGACAAGCTGCATTTAGCCAGCCTTGAAGAAGGACATCCGGACAATGCAGGCGCTTCTCTCGTCGGCGGGCTTGTGATCGGACTGCATGAAGACGACGAGACGCAAATGATCCGCGTGCCGGATGCCGACATTGATGTTGTGGTTGTCATTCCTTTTTACGAGGTGCTGACAAGAGACGCGCGGGACGTGCTCCCGGCAGAGTTTCCATATGCGGACGCTGTAAAAGCCAGCGCCGTCAGCAACATTCTCATCGCGGCGATCATGTCAAAGGATTGGCCGCTCGTCGGAAAAATCATGAAAAAGGATATGTTCCATCAGCCGTATCGGGCGATGCTTGTCCCGGAATTGTCTAAAGTGGAGCATGTTGCCGAGATGAAAGGCGCTTATGGAACTGCCCTCAGCGGAGCGGGCCCGACGATTCTCGTCATGACCGAAAAAGGAAAAGGAGAAGCGCTGAAAGAGCAGCTCGCACTTCATTTCCCGCATTGTGAAGTCGACGCTTTGACCGTTCCGAAAGAGGGAAGTATAATAGAGCGAAATCCTTTCTATCAAGTGAAAAGTGTATAGTTCATTCCAAGCGTTCCTCAGTGTCAGCGGAGGACGCTTTTTTTCTTCCTGATATAAAGGGATTTTTATTTAGAAAAACGAAATACATGTAAAAAGGAGGAGATTGATATGAAAAAGCTGATGACCGCCGAAGATATGACAGCCATTGTCTCGGTGACAGACCCTCAATACGCCCCGGACGGCAAGCGTGCGGCTTATGTGAAGTCACAAGCAAACAAAGAGAAAGATTCATATACTTCAAATATATGGGTATATGATGCGGAAAGCGGCGCGTCCATTCCTTGGACACATGGAGAAAAGCGGAACACTAATCCTAGATGGTCTCCTGACGGACGCCAGATTGCGTTTGTTTCTGACCGTGATGGCGATGTGTCTCAGCTTTATATAATGAGCGCTGAAGGCGGTGAGGCAAAAAAACTGACTGATATTCCGTATGGCGTGTCTCAGCCGGTATGGTCTCCGGATGGAGAGTCAGTGCTTGTCACGGTCAGCCTGGGAGATGAAGAAAGTGTTTATGATCAAGAGAAAACGGAACCCGACAGCTTTGAACCGGTTGAAGTGCATGGTTTAGCCTATAAACGGGATGGAAAAGGGCTGACGAGAGGCGCGTATGCGCAGCTTGTGCTTGTCAGCGTGAAGTCTGGTGAGGTAAAACAGCTGACTAATGAAAAAGCTGACCACTTCGATCCGGCTTTTTCTCCTGACGGCAAATCTCTCGTTTTTTCGGCTAATTTGACTGAAACGGATGATGCCAGCAAGCCGCACGATGTCTGCATGGTATCGCTGGAGACTGAAGATCTCAAGCTGATTACCTCTCATCGCGGCTCATTCGGACCCAGCTCTTTTTCGCCGGACGGAAGGTACCTTGCTTTGCTTGGGCATGAACAGGAATATCGGAATGCAACGCTAGAAAAAGCGTGGCTTTATGATATAGAGCTAGACCGCCTTACGTGTCTCACTGATATGCTGGACGTTCACTTAGCGGATGCGTTGATTGGAGACTCACTGATAGGAGGAGCTGAACAGCGCCCGGTTTGGACAAAAGACAGTCAAGGGTTTTATGTCATCGGCACAGAACAAGGCAGCACGGGAATCTATTATGTTTCTATAGAAGGACTCGTATATCCGATTCGGTTAGAAAAAGAATATATCAACAGCTTTTCCATTCATCCTGACGAACAAAGCTTTATTGCCAGTGTGACAAAGCCTGGCAGACCTAGTGAGCTATACAGCATTCCGCTTGGACAGGAAGAAAAACGGCTGACTGATGCGAATGACAAATTTGTTGACGAGCACCTCATTTCGTTACCTGAAGACATTCAATATGTGACAGAAGACGGAATGACGGTGAACGGCTGGCTGATGAAACCTGCTCATGCTGCAGAGGGCAAAAACTATCCGCTTATTCTCAATATACACGGCGGTCCGCATATGCTGTACGGGCATACATATTTTCACGAATTTCAGGTGCTGGCGGCGAAAGGATATGCAGTGGTTTATGTAAATCCAAGAGGAAGCCATGGCTACGGACAGGAATTTGTGAACGCAGTCAGAGGGGATTACGGCGGAAAAGACTATCAGGACGTGATGCAGGCAGTGGATGAGGCGATCAAAAGAGACCCGCAGATAGATGCCGAGCGGATAGGGGTCACAGGCGGAAGCTACGGAGGCTTTATGACCAACTGGATCGTGGGGCAGACAAATCGTTTTAAAGCAGCTGTCACTCAGCGTTCGATTTCAAACTGGCTCAGCTTTCACGGCGTTAGTGATATCGGCTATTTTTTCACGGACTGGCAGCTTGAGCATGACATGTTTACCGATACAGAAAAACTGTGGGACCGTTCCCCTTTAAAATATGCGGCAAACGTGGAGACGCCCCTTTTAATTCTTCATGGCGAACGTGATGACCGGTGCCCGATTGAACAGGCTGAACAGCTTTTTATCGCCTTGAAAAAAATGGACAAGGAAACCGTGCTGGTCCGTTTTCCGAAAGCGTCGCATAATTTGTCACGCAGCGGACACCCGGGACAGCGGATCAAGCGCCTGGCCTATATAAGCTCATGGTTTGACCAATATCTCTCATAAAAAAAGCCAGGCTGATCAAATATCAGCCTGGCTGCTTTATTAAAAGACTTGTTCTACTTCAATTACACCAGGCACTTCTTCAAGAAGAGCGCGTTCAATTCCGGCTTTCAGCGTAATTGTTGAACTTGGGCAGCTGCCGCACGCGCCTAGAAGACGAAGCTTAACAATACCTTCATCAACGTCTACAAGCTCACAGTCACCGCCGTCACGAAGTAAAAACGGACGAAGTTTGTCCAGTACTTCCTGCACCTGTTCTTTCATTTCAACTTCAGTCATGACATTCGCTCCTTTCGTCGTCATAAAACCATTATATTCAGTGTAACAATAAAAATCTATTGTTTGGTTTGCAGAATTGCTCCCATTATTATAGCACATTCAGACTTGAACACAAAAACGGTTTTTTTCTATAAAAACGTCTTTTGTCTCTGTATACTTAATAGAAAGAATGTAATGCAGAGAAATGGGGGCACTTATCAATGACCAAAACAGTCATGCTCAGCGTATATGGGGCAGAAACCGTTTGTGCAAGCTGTGTCAATATGCCGACGGCTAAAGATACATATGAATGGCTTGAGGCTGCGCTGAAAAGAAAATATCCGAATCAGCCTTTTGAAATCCAATACATCGACATTTACGAGCCGCCTGACGTCGAAAACGTAAAACAGCTTGCGGAAAAAATCAGAAATGACGAATATTTTTATCCGCTCGTCCTCGTAGAAAATAAAATTGTCGGAGAAGGCAATCCGAAATTGAAGGATGTATATGAGGAAATGGAGAGATACGGTTATACAGAAAACCGCTGACTTCATCAGCGGTTCTGCTATTATCCGTTATGGTGTTTGTACATCCACAGCAAGCCGGATTTCAGCAAACGCGGAACACGGCCGATCAGCGGCCGGTCAGCAACAAGTCCGAAGCCGGCTTTTTTTCCGAGTGAACCTAAAACGCCTTTCAGCTTAAACTGAGGCATTGATTCAGGAAGGGCTTCACCATTCCAGCGTTTTTGCAATATTTGGACAATCTGTTCAGCTTGAGCTTCTGCCAGCTGGGCACTCGGTGCGTGAGGAAGGCTGGCACAATCTCCGACAACGTACAGATGTTCATCACCCGGGACATTGTGATGAGGGGTTAACACGACACGGCCTTGTGCGTCCTTTTCCACATCCAAGTCTCTGACGACTTTATTCGGCTGTATGCCGGCTGTCCATACGATGGCGTCTGCGGAAATTGCGTCATCGTGGTTATACACAACGCCTTCTTCTACTCTTGTGATATTTGCCCTGTTAATAATGCGGACACCGTGCTCTTCGAACCATTTTTGCACATATTTGCTCAAACGCTCGGGAAAGCTTGATAAAATGAGATCTCCGCGGTCAAACAAAATAATGTTCAGATCGTCACGGCTTTCTCTTAATTCACTTGCAAGTTCAACGCCGCTAAGGCCTGCTCCGACAATGGCAACAGTCGCTTCGGCGCATAAGTTGTTCAGCTTTTGATAGGTTTCGCGGGACTGATCGATGGTTTGAATGCTGTAGGTGAATTCGGGCGCTCCCGGCACGTTATGATATTTATCCTCGCAGCCGAGCCCGATCACTGCGTCATCGTAAGAAATCGGTTCGCGGTCATGAAACAGCACTTGTTTTTGTGCAATATCAATTGATGAAATATCGCCGTACTCGACATCCAGGCGAGGGTGCTCTGGGAACGTCACTCTGATATGGTGGTCAGAAATTGTGCCTGCGGCAAGGGCATAATATTCTGTTTTTAAGCAGTGATAAGGATTTCTGTCAATTAACGTGATTGAAACATCATGAGGCAGCTGGTTGGGCAATAAGCGATGAAGAACACGCATGTTTCCGTAACCTCCGCCGATCAAGACCAATTTTTTCATTTGAATTCCCCTTTAACCCGAAGAGTATGATAGACACATTGATGAAAAATACGAACTTTGTAAAATAACATCTAGAATTATATCGAATTTGATCTAAAATCACAATATTAGTTTCAAAATAACCTACAAATTAGCCTTAAAATGCAAATTAGTAAAACGTTATTGCAGGAATGATATGTTACGATAATAAATTTTAATGCGTTCGTTGTCTTTGACGAATAGTGAAAAATTCGCGATAATGTTCATATGTGAGGTGAAACCGCATGAATCCAATGATTGAATTTTGTGTCAGCAATCTGGCTCACGGCTCTCAGGAAGCCCGAGCGATTTTAGAGAAAGATCCGAATCTGGATGTTCTTGAATACGGCTGTTTAAGCTATTGCGGGAAATGTATGGAATCACTATTCGCTCTAGTAAACGGAGAAGTCGTTACGGGTGAAACACCTGCTGAGCTTGTTGAGAATATATATACATTTATTGAAGAAAACCCAATGTTTTGAAGAAAAGGGCCTGTCTCAGGCCCTTTTTTATTTTGCGGTACAAAAGTACTGAAAAAATGTGTAGACATCAAAAAATATTATTGTTATCGTATAAAAGATTTGTTTTAAATAAATTTTAAGAGGTGTAGGTGTATTCATGAATGTTCTTTGGGGACTGCTCGGCGCAGTTGGGATAATCGCCATCGCGTTTTTATTTTCAGAAAAGAAAAGCAATATTAGAATAAGAACCGTCATCGTTGGTTTATGTATACAGGTGGCGTTTGGATACATCGTGTTGAAATGGGAAGCGGGACGCGCTGTTTTTTTATGGTTTTCAAGCCGTGTACAGCTTCTGATTGATTATGCGAATGAAGGCATCAGTTTCATATTTGGGCCGCTTTTAAAAGTCGGCGACAGCCCGGCGTTTGCATTAAGTGTACTGCCTGTTATCATTTTCTTCTCAGCACTGATCGCAGTTTTATATCATTTAAAAATCATGCAGCTCATTTTCCGTGTGATCGGCGGCGGATTGTCGAAGCTTCTTGGGACAAGCAAAACGGAATCTCTTGCGGCTGCTGCTAATATTTTTGTAGGGCAATCGGAATCTCCGTTAGTGATCAGGCCCCTCATTGCAGGACTGACGCGCTCTGAACTGTTTACAATTATGACGAGCGGTCTATCGGCTGTTGCGGGTTCAACTTTGTTTGGCTACGCCCTTCTCGGTATTCCGATTGAATACTTGCTCGCGGCGAGCTTCATGGCTGCTCCTGCGGGTCTGGTTTTCGGAAAATTACTCATTCCTGAAACGGAAACGCCGCAAACAGTAAAAGGCGATTTCAAAATGGATGAAGGCGAAGGAGCGGCCAATGTGATTGACGCAGCTGCAAAGGGTGCGTCAACAGGTCTGCAAATTGCGCTGAACGTTGGGGCGATGCTGCTTGCATTTGTCGCATTAATCGCCGTGGTCAACGGTATTCTCGGCGGTGTTTTCGGCTTGTTCGGTTTAAAAGATGTCACATTAGAATCTATCCTCGGCTATGTGTTTTCTCCAATCGCCTTTATGATTGGTGTGCCATGGCATGAAGCCTTGCATGCCGGAAGCTTTATCGGCCAGAAATTGGTGCTGAATGAGTTTGTCGCTTATTCTAACTTCGGTCCGCACATCGGCGAGTTTTCTAAAAAAACCGCTACGATTATCAGTTTTGCGTTATGCGGATTCGCAAATTTCTCTTCGATTGCGATTATGCTCGGTACGCTTGGCGGTTTAGCGCCAAGCCGCCGCTCAGATATCGCACGCCTCGGGTTAAAGGCTGTTCTGGCGGGAACATTAGCCAATCTGCTGAGCGCGGCTATTGCCGGCATGTTCATATAAAAGATAAAAGCTCCTTGCGTCATTGCAAGGAGCTTTTATGTATGAAAAACGGGGGATAATTGTATTGTGTCCGTTTATAATAGCTTTTATACTAAGAAAAAGAGAAAAAGTTGGAGGCATCTATGAACTCATTTCGATTTACCAAAATGCACGGACTTGGAAACAGCTATATATACGTGAATCAATTTGAAGAACAACTGCCGGAAGAACAACTGTCTGAAATAGCGGTTCAAGTGTCTTCCGTTTATACAGGGATCGGCTCCGACGGTATGATCCTCATATGTCCTTCAGATCAAGCACCTGTCAAAATGCGGATTTTTAATAATGACGGGTCTGAAGGGAAAAACTGCGGCAACGGCCTGCGCTGCGTTGCAAAATACGCGTATGAGCATAAGCTGGTTGAGGAAACATCTTTTCTGATTGAAACCCTCTCCGGGCTTGTAAAAGCGGAAGTTCAAGCTGAAAACGGAAAAGTGAATGTTGTCACTGTCGATATGGGTGAACCGCGTCTGACAAAAGCCGAGCTTCCGATGCTTGGCGGCGGTGAGGAGCAAACCATTAATGAAACAATGACATTTGGCGAAGCTGAACTAAAAGGCACCGCGGTTTCCATGGGCAATCCGCATATCGTTTTTCCGATTGCCGATATTGAACAGGCACCGCTGACGACACTGGGACCGGTGATTGAAAAAGATCCAAGATTTCCGGAAGGTGTGAATGTCGAGTTTGTGGAAACCGTGAATGAGCATGAACTGCACTTCCGCGTGTGGGAACGGGGATCAGGCATCACACAGGCTTGCGGAACAGGCGCTTGTGCAGCGGCTGTCGCATCTGTTTTAACCGGCGTATCAAGACGAAATGAAGACATTACGGTTCATTTAGCGGGCGGAGATTTGGTCATTAATTGGAAAGAGAACGGCCATGTGATGATGACAGGTCCAGCAGAGACTGTTTGTGAGGGCGTCTATTTTTTATAAAACAGCTAGTTTGAGAAATGAGCCGATCAAGTTTATAATAAAAGACAACATCCGGTTTCTAAAAGGAGGTTCACATTAATGAGCAACCCTGTAACAATTACAGAAGCAGCAGCTTTGCATATAAAAGATATGATGAAAGAGCATGAAGAAGAAAACGCGTTTCTGCGTGTCGGCGTTAAAGGCGGCGGCTGCAGCGGTCTTTCATACGGAATGGGCTTTGAGCATGAAAAAAGCGAAGCAGACAGTATGTTTGAGGAGCACGGCATTACTGTTCTCGTTGACAAAGAAAGCCTTGATATCATGAACGGCACTATTATAGACTTTAAGCAATCCATGCTTGGCGGCGGTTTTACCATCGATAATCCAAACGCCATCGCCTCATGCGGCTGCGGGTCTTCTTTCAGGACAGCGACGAATGCAGGTAAACCAGAAGAGTGCTAATAATAGAAAAAGCCAAGTCAAGCGGCGAGCCGCTGACTTGGCTTTTTTTATTTTAATACTTATCTCCATTAAAAATCGAATTCTTCACAATGACATAATCCACATTGCGGATAGCCTCCAGCTTAGTTCCGCCAGCATAAGAAATAGAAGATTGAAGATCCTGTTCCATTTCAATCAGCGTATCCATGATTGCGCCTTTATGCTCTACGTGCATTTTTTTGCCTTCGACATTTTTCTTTTCGCCTTTTTGATATTCAGAGGCTGAGCCAAAGTATTCTTTGTAGAGCTTTCCGTCTTTTTCAATGGTTTGTCCCGGTGATTCCTCGTGTCCTGCAAATAGTGAACCGATCATGACCATGGTGGCGCCGAATCGAATTGATTTTGCGATGTCGCCATGGGTGCGGATTCCGCCATCCGCGATAATCGGTTTGCTGGCGGCTTTTGCGCACCAGCGCAGCGCGGCTAATTGCCATCCGCCTGTGCCGAAACCGGTTTTAATTTTCGTTATACATACTTTTCCCGGTCCGATGCCGACTTTTGTGGCATCCGCTCCGGCATTTTCGAGCTCTCTGACCGCTTCCGGTGTTCCGACATTTCCCGCGATGACAAAGCTGTCCGGAAGATGTTTTTTGAGGTGCTGAATCATCTCAATGACGGCATTGGAATGTCCGTGAGCGATGTCGATGGTCACGTATTCAGGGATCAGATTTTCTTCTGCCAGGTGACGGACAAATACATACTCCTCATCTTTGACCCCAACGCTGATAGAAGAGAATAGGCCGCGTGCGTTCATGTCCTTTATAAAGTCAATCCGTTTTTCAGGTTCAAAGCGGTGCATCACATAAAAGTAGCCGTTTTCGGCTAATGAAACCGCAAGTTTCTCATCTATAATCGTCTGCATATTGGCAGGAACGACGGGCAATTTAAATGTACGTCCGCCTAAACGTACGGATGTATCACATTCAGAACGGCTGTTCACAATGCATTTTGCAGGAATTAGCTGAATATCTTCGTAATCAAACACATTTTCCATAGAATCCACTCCTAAATACGAATATTTATAATGAATATATACCAAATGTTCGCCTTGTATAATGTACTCTGTTTTAGGGAGGATGTCAAACGATTTATCTGATGATGGATGTGATTCAGGTGCGGAAGCTTGTCATTCACGATGAGTTTGGGTATCATAGTCTTAACGAATGGTCTCATAGAGCGGATGATAAAACGCTAATATATAAGTTCAGCACAGCTTGGTCCTTCTGCACCAGGCTTTCTTTATGACATGGACATGTGAAAGGAGCGAATGGAGATGACTCAAAACGAAGAACAAACACCGAAGTCTCAAAAGATCCAAGACCGCATTATCATGGCCACGATCTGGATTGTAGCAGCCCTTGTGATTGCGCTGGTTATCGGAACTGCGATGAATTATATAAATATCTTTAAATAAAAAAGGAGCTGTGTCATCTTGACACAAACTCCTTTTTTTATTATTTATTTTCAAAAAGACTTGTAGAGTGCAGAGGCTGTACGCGAGCTTTCGGGTCCATGTAAGCTTTCGCGTTGTTAACAGCTGTCGGTGCTTCGCCGAAGCCGCTTGCGATCAGGTTGACTTTTCCTTCGTATGTGCAAATGTCACCTGCTGCGAAGAAGCCTTCGATATTTGTTTCCATCGTTGATTTGACGACAATGGAATTTTTCTCAATTTCAAGTCCCCAGTTTTTAATCGGTCCAAGAGATGAGACGAAGCCGTAGTTGACAATTAAGTCATCGATTTCTAAAATCTCTTTGCGCTCGCCTTTCACTTCCTCAAGCACAAGCTGCTCGATTTTGTCTTCTCCGATGAGCTCTGTCGGAACAAATGGAGTCAGGACATTCACTTTAGATGCGTGAAGGTTTTCCACACTGTGCTCATGCGCGCGGAATTTATCGCGGCGGTGAACGATGGAAACTTCTTTTGCGATTGGCTCAAGCATAAGCGCCCAGTCAACCGCTGAATCTCCTCCGCCCAGAATCGCAACGCGTCTGCCGGCGAATTTTTGTAAATCATCAACGAAGTAGTGAAGGTTTTTGCCTTCGTATTGTTCGGCTGTTTCAAGCTCGAGCTTTCTTGGTTTGAATGCGCCGTTTCCTGCAGTGATGATGACCGTTTTAGAGTAATGGGTTTCTTCGTTTGTCACAAGCTTAAACACGCCGTCTGCTTGTTTTTCAACAGATTCAACCGCTTGCTCTAAACAAATGGTTTGGTCGAATTTCGCCATTTGCTCTTTTAAGTTGTTCACTAGCTCTTGGGCGCGGATTTTCGGGAATCCTGCTACGTCATATATATATTTCTCAGGGTACAGGGCACTAAGCTGTCCGCCAAGCTGAGGCAGGCTTTCGATAATTTTGACGCTTGCCTGTCTCATGCCTCCGTAAAAAGCGGTGAATAAGCCGACCGGTCCCCCGCCTATAATTGTAATATCATAAACCTTTGTATCCTCTCGCATACGAAAATTGCCTCCTAAATGAAAATTGTTATTAATTATACCATATTGCTCTTAAAATTGACGAGTCAGCAGAAAAATTTGCGAGTGCATTGTATGCGCATTCATTCTTGATCATATGCCCGCGGGCCGATACGATAAGAAAAAAATGAATTCATCTTTTTTCTGAATGTTTCATGAACCAGCCGGATACACATGATAGTAGTGCTATGGGTGTGGACTTCACAAAAAACTTTTCAATATATTTCATAAAATCCTGCCAATAAGCTGAAGATAACACAAATGATGATTTTTATATGCGTCTAACAGCAAAAAAAAGAGAAGGTGGATGTGATGGCATTGAATAAGCCCAAAATCGTGATTTTAGGTGCAGGTTATGGCGGATTGATGACAGTGACAAGGCTGACGAAGCATGTCGGTCCGAATGATGCTGATATTACGCTTGTGAATAAACACAATTATCATTACGAAACGACATGGATGCACGAAGCGAGCGCCGGTACGCTCCATCATGACCGCTGCCGTTATCAGATAAAAGATGTAATCAACCAGTCACGTGTCAATTTTGTACAGGATACCGTGAAGGCAATCAAAATAGACGAGAAGAAAGTTGTGCTTGCCAATGGAGAGCTGCAGTACGATTATTTAGTTATCGGCCTCGGAGCGGTACCTGAAACGTTCGGCATTAAAGGCTTAAAAGAATTTGCGTTTCCGATCGCCAATATCAATACATCTCGAGTGCTTCGGGAACATATTGAGCTGCAATTTGCGACTTACAACATCGAAGCTGAAAAAAGGCCGGACAGGTTAACAATCGTTGTCGGGGGAGCCGGGTTTACGGGTATTGAATTTCTTGGCGAACTGGCTGCCCGCGTGCCGGAGCTCTGCAAGGAGTATGACGTTGACAGAAGCCTTGTACGCATTATCTGCGTAGAAGCAGCGCCGACCGTATTGCCGGGCTTTGATCCCGAGCTTGTCGATTATGCTGTTCACTATCTTGAGGAGAATGGCGTTGAGTTTAAAATCGGCACGGCGGTTCAAGAGTGTACCTCAGAAGGAGTCACAGTCGGCAAAAAAGATGAGGAGCCCGAGCAAATCAAATCGCAAACGGTGGTGTGGGCGGCAGGTGTCCGCGGACATCCGATTGTGGAAGAAGCCGGCTTTGAAAATATGCGCGGCCGGGTGAAAGTCAATCCTGATCTTCGCGCGCCCGGACATGACAACGTGTTTATTCTCGGCGACAGCTCGCTGTTTATCAATGAAGACACTGACCGTCCTTATCCGCCGACCGCCCAAATCGCGATGCAGCAAGGGACTACGGTCGCTAAAAACATTGCAAAACTCATTAAGGGCGGCGAGCTTGAAGAATTCAAACCTGATATAAAAGGAACGGTGGCTTCTCTCGGCGAGCATAATGCGGTCGGAGTCGTGTACGGAAGAAAACTGAAAGGCACGCCGGCTTCTTTTATGAAAAAAGTCATCGATAACCGTTCGCTGTTTTTAATCGGCGGACTCGGACTCACACTGAAAAAAGGCAAGTTTAAGTTTTTCTAAAAACCCGCTCTCCGCGGGTTTTGTTTTATTAAAAAACGCCAAAATAAAAAGAGAACAAGAGGAAAATAAAAATGTTTCCGCTTACATCAAAAGATTTGTCACATGATCTGACTTTATCATTGACAGCTTGGTATGATATTATTATCTGAAAATTAAGAAAAAGGTGATGCTAAGATGAAAACCGCAACGACAACCGCTTCACAGGCATGCCCGTTTTGCTCAGGGAAAGGGTATTTTCAATTAATCCTCGGCGGTTCAGAAACTTGTCCGTCATGTCAGGGGACAGGTAAAGACAGTCATTCATTTTCCAGCCGTTGACTTTTTAAAAGCCCCCGCGGTACACTAAAAGTAACGCAGGGGGTGGGGGTTTTGATTAGTCTGCCAGTCGTTATCATCTCAATTGTTTTATTTTTTGTTTTGTTTTTTGGAATCGGTTTCTTATTAAACATGCTGCTGAGAATGTCCTGGATTATGGCTGTGATTTATCCGATTGTATGCCTTTTTATAATCAGCAAGGAAAAGCTGATCAGCTATATCCAATCGCCAGGCGAATCCTTTGCCAGCCTGTTTCAGAGAATCGTATCGTTAGCTGCTGCAGATGTATTGATTTTAGCCAGCGGTCTGGCCGGCGCCATTGTCTCAGGCATAGCGATCAACATGCTCAGAAAAAGAGGATATCAGATGTTTTAATGCCGCTTTCTTTCTAAAGAAAGCTTTTTTTTGTGCCTTCAGCGCATTCACCGTTTTGAATATTGCTCCCGCTATTTGGGAACAATGATTCGGAGGAGAGGTGAATAATGTTGAAAATGATCAGACATTTGCTGATGGCCTGTTTATTTCTGCTCGCGTTTGCCACGACATATTTAGCCATATCAGGAGTAGAGGCGAAGGACTTATCAAAATGGGTACAAGAAAATAATGAGAAGCACTCGAAGAATACAGGGCTGACATTAAAAGCATTGCAGCAGAAAAACGAAAAAACGATGTCCGCTGCAGCCAAAGCAAAAGACAAACCATTGGAAGAAGCCTTTGACTGGAACCAGTATCCAGCGCGAAAAGTAACGGCTACAGGCTATACAGCGGGAGTCGAATCGACGGGTAAAAAACCTGGTGATCCATTATACGGGCTTACATATTCAGGTGTTAAAGTGAAAAGAGATTTATACTCTACGGTTGCCGCCGATCCATCCGTTTTTCCGATCGGCACCATTTTATTCATCCCGAACTATGGTTTGGGCGTCGTTGCGGACACAGGATCGGCCATCAAGGGAAACCGCATTGATCTGTACTTTGAAACCGTTCATGATGTCTACAATGAATGGGGCAAAAAAACCCTGGACGTGTATGTTATTAAGAAGGGGACCGGAAAAGTCACTGAGGATGAACTGGTAAAGCTTAATGAAACAAAATCATTGCAGGTGTTCAGAAATCAATACAAAACAGTGAAAGAATAAAACGCTCCAGCTGCGGCTGAAGCGTTATTTTTTTACAGAAAAAAGTATGCCAGTGCCAGTGTTAATAAAATTCCTGTCAATCCGCCAAAAAAGACCTCGATTGGCTGATGGCCGAGAAGCTCTTTCAGCTTTTTTTGTTTTTCTTTCTCTTCGGCTTTCGGGAAATCTTTTGCTTCATTCACAAAACGGTTAAAATCAATCACAAGTTTATTAATGACTGTTGCCTGCTCGCCGGCATGACGTCTGACACCGGTTGCGTCAAACATGGTAATGACGGCGAAAATGGCTGAAACCGCAAAGAGAGAGGAACCTAATCCATGCTCTAAGGCTACGCCGGTAGAGAGCGCCGTAACAGCTGCGGAGTGGGAACTTGGCATGCCGCCTGTGCTTGTTACCAGCGACCAGTCCAGTTTTCTGGATACGATAAATTGTATCGGCACTTTAATGACTTGTGCAAAGATGATGGCAACAAGGCTTGATAATAAAGGGAAATTCATAAAAAGTTCCATAGGCGACATCCTTTCTATATAAAAATCTTTCGTGTTACAAATGAAAAAAGCAGGTCTTTGTCTGTTGTTTGATAAAATAAATGTAAGGAAAGAATGTTTTTCCTATTATACCATTGTTCATTACAAATACCCATTACGTTAGGAGTGTAAGCCTTATGTTTTATGCGGTTCAACAATTAGAGCATACTGAAACCCTAGTGGTCGGACTTTTTCAAAAAAGCCAGCTGACAGGCAAAGCAAAGGAAATTGATGAAAAACTGGAAGGCCATCTGACTCAGCTTCTGAAAGACGGTGATGTCTCTGCCAAACGGAATCAAGTATCAAAAGTATTCCCTCCGTCCTCCGCTGGTATGAAACGTATTTATTTCGTCGGTTTGGGAAGAGAGGCGAATTATTCATTTGAAGAGGCGAAGGAAAGCTTTGCCCATGTTTTTCAAGCCATTCATAAAGACAGAAAACAAGAGGCTGCCGTACTGCTTGACACATTTATTTGTGAAGAAGTTCCCGCAGCGGATGCCGCTCACGCATTAGCTGAGAGCTGCCTGCTTGCTTCTTATGAGGTGCAGGATTATAAGCACAAATCAAATGAGCCGGATAAACAGCTTGAATCCATCTATGCCGTCACAGATGAAGATACACAAGAAGTGCAGGCCGGTCTTCTTGTCGGCCGGGCATACGGGCAGGGCACAAATTCGGCGAGAACGCTTGTTAATATGCCGGGAAATATGCTGACAGCAACTGACTTGGCTTCTTATGCGTCCGAGCTTGCGGCGAAGTATGATTTTGAGTGTGAAATATTGGAGAAATCGGATATGGAAGAGCTCGGTATGGGCGCAATCCTTGCGGTAAACCAAGGCTCTGCCGAACCGCCCAAAATGATTGTCTTGAAGTATCAGGGCAAAAAGGAATGGGAAAACGTTATCGGGCTTGTCGGAAAAGGAATTACCTTTGACACAGGCGGTTACTCTATTAAAACGAAAACAGGAATTGTCGGCATGAAATCCGATATGGGAGGAGCGGCAGCGGTCCTTGGCGCAATGGAAACGATCGGCGAGCTTCGTCCGGAGCAAAATGTGCTGGCTGTCATTCCGTCAACCGACAACATGGTTTCAGGCGGAGCGATGAAGCCTGACGATGTCATCGTGTCATTAAGCGGAAAAACAATTGAAATCCTTAACACGGATGCAGAAGGAAGGCTTGTGCTTGCAGACGGCCTTACATATGCAAAACAGCATGGCGCGTCTGTACTTGTTGATGTGGCAACGCTCACCGGCGGCGTTGTTGTGGCATTGGGCACAGAAACAACCGGCGCCATGACAAATAACGAGAGCTTTTATCAGCGGGTGGCTGAAGCTGCGGAAGAGTGCGGTGAGGCCATCTGGCAGCTGCCGATTACAGAAAAGGATAAAAAACGTGTGAAAAACAGCCAAATGGCGGATTTAAACAATTCACCGGGACGGGAAGGCCATGCCATTATGGCAGGAACGTTTCTAGGTGAGTTTGCTGAAACGACTCCTTGGGTCCATCTTGATATTGCAGGCACAGCAACTTCAAGTAAAGCAAGCTGCTTCGGTCCGTCCGGTGCAACCGGCGTCATGGCAAGAACACTGGCTACGCTGGCAGAAAGATTCACAGCGGAAGAAGACGCAAAAGCATAATAAATATAGCCCTGCTGCGATTTCGCGGCAGGGTTTTTTTCTCCAAAATCTTTAGTTGACTAAAGTATCATGAATATGATACGATACGTTCGTACTTTATTTATCTACTACATTAGCAAACTAAAGGATTTTTGGAGGGGTATCATGAATGCAGTCGTTATCGCAGTGCTGCTTATGCTTGTCTTAAGTCTTCTGCGTGTCAATATAGTTATTGCTTTAATCATAGGTGCTTTGGCCGGCGGCTTAACAGGAGGACTCGGCCTGGGTGAAACGGTTAAAGCCTTTACAGAAGGGCTCGGCGGAAATGCCACCGTTGCAGTCAGCTACGCTATGCTTGGTGCGTTTGCTGCGGCTTTAACGAAAACAGGTCTTCCGGATGCTATGGTGGAAGCTTCTGTGAAATTAATTGGAAACAAAGAAGATACTCGAAAAAAGGCACTGTCTAAAGTGCTTATCGTACTGATTATTTTAATCGTAGCTTGTTTTTCACAAAACGTGGTACCGGTTCACATCGCATTTATTCCTGTGCTGATACCGCCGCTTTTGAAAATCTTTAATGAGCTTGAAATGGACCGCAGGCTGATTGCGTGTGTGATTACGTTCGGCTTAACGGCTCCTTATATTGTACTGCCTGTTGGCTTCGGCCAGATATTCCAAGGCATGCTGAAGGACAACATGGCCGATGCGGGTTTAAACGTTCCGCTTGGCGATATCCCGTACGCGCTGATTATACCGGTTGCAGGCATGGTTGTCGGTTTGATTTTATCGGTAATCGTTTATCGCAAACCAAAAGTGTATGAAACAAAAGAAATTTCAGGTGTAAAAGCATCTCCATATACGAAAAAAAGCTTGGGAATCGCGGTCCTCGCCATTTTAGTGTCACTCGGCGTCCAGCTTTATTTATCGCAGACATTGGGAGTAGAAGGGATGATTATGGGGGCGCTGGCCGGCCTGATTATCCTGTTTGTCAGCGGTGTAATGAAACGTGACGAAGCGGATTCATTGATTACTGACGGTATGGTATTAATGGCCTTTATCGGATTTGTTATGCTTGTTGCAGCCGGTTTCTCAAATGTATTGACAAAAACCGGAGATGTCGAGTCATTGGTCAAAACATCAGCTGGTATTATCGGGCACAGTCAGTCGCTGGGTGCATTGCTGATGCTGCTGGTCGGCCTGTTGATTACAATGGGAATCGGCTCATCTTTTGCAACGATTCCGGTGATCACAACGATCTTTGTGCCTCTATGTATGCAGCTCGGATTCAGCCCGATGGCAACGATTGCGATTATCGGAGCGGCTGCCGCGCTTGGCGACGCCGGTTCACCTGCCAGCGACAGTACACTTGGCCCGACTTCAGGTCTGAGTGCGGACGGACAGCATCACCACATTTGGGACACTTGTGTGCCGACATTTATCTTTTATAACATTCCGCTTGTTATTTTTGGCTGGATTGCGGCCCTTGTCTTATAGAAAAAAGGCTCTCCTTAACGGGAGAGCCTTTTTTGTTTATCATTTCAAAAAACCGTCCATCGGAACGGTTTTTAAGTGGACGATATTTGATGTCTGTTAAAGCCGGTTGCTTTATGAATAGAGCGGTAGATCGCAGGTGCGATAAACGTCAGCAGCACAGCCAGTGCCGTGTCTTTTACCATAAACCAAGTCATAAAGCCCCAAGCCGTGCCGTAGCTCACCGGTGTATGAATCCACAGCTTCAGCGCAAGATACATATAGGTGGTGCCGATGATATACATAATGGCCGTTCCGATAAGAGAAGCAATCAGAAAACGGATTTTACTTGGCTGAATTTTGCGTTCTAATAACCATCCAGCTGCGAATGCTGCAGGAATATATGAGATAATGAAGCCGCCGCTTTTACCTGCAAATGGTGCGAAGCCCGCGGAAAACTGAGCGAACACTGGTGCCCCGGCCAATCCGACAAGCGCATATACAAGCATCGCGATAGCAGCGCGTTTGCTGCCGAGAAGCAAAGCCGCCAAGAGGCAGAAAAACGGCTGCATCGACAGCGGAATGCCGGCAACTTGCAAAAAGGGCGCGACTGATGTAATGTTGGCGCCGACAGCCATAAGTGCGGCGAACATGCCGATCAGCGCCATATCACCCGCACGAAGTTTAGGTTGTTTCATCGTTGTTCCCCCTTAGGTTTACATACACAATCATAGAATAATAAAGATCTGAATGATTGTCAACATAAATATAATTTAGGTTAACAAAAGGAGGATTTGCATGTATTTCGGAAAAATAAAACAGGCAGATCAGTCAGGAAGAGTGCCGCCCAATCAAAATGTGACGACTTCGTTTCCTGTGCTTCATACGGGGAACGTTCCGTATTATGAGGATATGACAAAGTGGAATCTGCAAGTATACGGATTGGTTGATCACCCGATGCTTTTAAGCTTTGAAGATATAAAAGCCTTTCCTCAGTGCGAATCAGAAAATGACATTCATTGCGTGACAGGCTGGTCGCGGCTTGATAACGTTTGGCAGGGGGTAAGGACAAGGGATATTGCGGAGAAAGCCGGGGTAAAAGAAGAGGCGGGCTATGTCATTTTACACGCGGAAGAGGGCTGGACGACAAATCTGCCGCTCGATGACTTTTTGGCTGAAACATCACTGCTCGCTTATGCGCATAACGGCGAACCTTTAACGCCTGAACACGGCTTCCCGCTGCGAGGGGTGTTTCCTCATTTGTATTTTTGGAAAAGCGCTAAGTGGCTGCGCGGCATCCAATTTACGAAAGAAAATCATCCTGGTTTTTGGGAGCAGAACGGCTATCATATGAGAGGCGACCCTTGGCAGAATCAGAGATTTACATGGGATTAAGGTTCTAGTAAACGTAGGATAATCAGCATCTTTTTCAGGATTTTATTTCCATATTGCTAGTCATCAGGTACCTTATTTAGATAAGGTGCCCTTTTTATTAAGGAAAAAGTTGACTTTGTTTGCCAGAAAACCTATTATTTGAGTTGTCTAGTTGATAGTGAAAATCATTATCATAAATGCAGCCAGTTTTAAGGAGAGGAATGTCGTACTGCATGAAAAAAACAGATGGGGCTAAAGGCGGGACCTACAACGCATTTACCATTCCGGGAACGGAAGTGCGTAAAATGTCTTCACGCAATGGCAGCCGCGGCTATCAGATCTTTATCTCAAAACCGAGCACAGAGCCGCCGCCTTCTGGTTATCCGGTTATTTATCTGCTCGATGCTAATTCTATCTTCGGTACAATGTCGGAAACTGTTCGAGTGCAGGGGCGCCGTCCTGAGAAAACAGGGGTGATTCCCGCTGTAATTGTCGGTATTGGCTATGACACAACAGAACCGTTTTCTTCTGCGCGCCACCGGGATTTTACAATGCCTACGTCTTACTCGGAGCTGCCGGTAAGGCCTGACGGCAAAGAATGGCCGGCGCATGGAGGAGCGGGGGACTTTTTAAGGTTTATTGAGGAGGACCTCAAACCGGAGATTGAACAAGATTATGAGATTGACAGAAACAGACAAACGATCTTTGGTCACTCTCTTGGCGGGCTCTTCGTTTTGCAGGTGCTCTTAACGAAACCGGATGCATTCCAAACGTATATCGCGGGCAGTCCGTCCATTCATTGGAATAAACCATTTATTGAAAAGGAAACTGAGCGTTTCGTTTCCTGTTTAAAGAAAAACGATCAGCCTGTCAATCTTCTGCTTGCGGCAGGAGAATTGGAAAAGCATCATAAATGCCGAATGAACGATAACGCGAAGGAGCTTTACGAGCGGCTGTCTACTTTGACTGACCAAGGCGTACGGACAGAATTTTGCGAGTTTTCAGGAGAAGGACATATTTCGGTTCTTCCTGTTTTGGTCAGCAGGGCATTGCGTTTCGCGCTTCACCCTGACGGCCCGCACATATCAATGAGCTGAGAATTGTCTCAGCTCCCATATTTGTCACAAAAATTATATTTGACTGTCGGATGACATAAGGATATGATTATTTTTATAATTGATAATGATAATCATTATCAATCGATTGTGATTAATGGTAAGGTGAAGCAGTCTTTTTCGCAAAATGTCATTTTTGGCGTTACAAGCGAAGAAAGGAAATGATGAAATGAATGTAAGAGGTATAGAAGGCAAGATCGCATTGATTACAGGGGCTGCCCAAGGAATAGGTGAAGCTGTTGCGCGGACGCTTGCCGGTCAGGGGGCGCACATTGCTGCGGTTGATTACAATCCAGAAAAGCTTGAAAAAGTCGTGAACAGCCTCAAAGCCGAGGGATGTCATGCCGAAGCCTTTCCGGCGGATGTGAGAGACAGTGCGGCGATTGACGATATCACGGCTCGAATCGAACGTGACATGGGCCCGATTGACATATTGGTGAACGTAGCGGGTGTGCTTCGGCCAGGGCTGATTCATTCTCTCAGTGATGAGGAATGGGAGGCCACTTTCTCAGTGAATTCAACTGGTGTTTTTAACGCGTCGCGCTCAGTCAGCAAATATATGATGAACCGCAGATCCGGTTCGATTGTAACAGTAGGATCAAATGCAGCCGGTGTGCCAAGGACATCTATGGCGGCATACGCCTCATCAAAGGCAGCAGCCGTGATGTTTACAAAGTGCCTTGGCCTTGAGCTTGCAGAATACAACATTCGCTGCAATATTGTTTCTCCCGGATCAACGGAAACAGACATGCAGTGGTCCTTATGGGCTGATGAAAATGGAGCAGAGCAAGTCATCAAAGGATCGCTTAATACATTTAAAACGGGAATTCCGCTCAAAAAACTGGCCCAGCCTTCGGATATTGCTGATGCCGTGCTCTTTTTGGTTTCTGAGCAGGCAGGCCATATTACGATGCACAATTTATGTGTAGATGGCGGCGCGACCTTAGGCGTATAACTTAACTCAAAGGAGGTTTATGAAGATGTTGGAACAAAACGTTATATCTGAAACAAAGGCGGAGCATTTGCTTCGTGATTATCAGCCGGGCACTTTTTTCCTGGCTTCCCCTCACCGTGTGCTGCTTGGAAAAGGAATAAGTGAAACCGTGCCGGATGCAGACGGCCAAAACCAATTAGAAACCTTATCCGGCCGCATTGCTGAGGCGCTTAACAAAGCAAAGCAATCGGGGCAAAGCCGTGCGGTTGTTGTGGGAGCTGTTCCATTTGATCATTTGAAATCGCCCCGGCTCGTCGTTCCGGAGGAGGTACGGTGGTCGGGACCGCTTCAATTCGATCGTGCCAACATCGAACAGCAGCGGGAACATACATATCACATACAGCCTGTTCCTGCACCGGAGGACTATAAAAAAGGTGTAGAACAAGGATTGGCAAGCATTGCTGACGGCACACTCAGCAAAATTGTCCTGTCCAGATCGCTGCATCTGACATCATCTGAAGCGATACAAACGGGAGAACTGCTTCACCATCTGGCGCGGCATAATACACATGGTTATACTTTTGCAGCCGATGTATCCGGCCAAGATGATTCATCTTCCCATCGGACACTACTCGGTGCAAGTCCGGAGCTTCTCGTTTCGAGAATGGGAACTCAGGTGGTATCCAATCCGTTAGCGGGCTCTAGACCTCGCAGTGATGATCCTGTTGAGGACCAGCGCCGGGCCGATGAATTGCTTTCCTCCGCAAAGGATCTTCATGAGCATGCTGTTGTGGCTGATGCGGTTGCCGCCGGGCTGCGGCCTTTTTGCCGGACGCTGGACGTTCCGGAAAAGCCTTCGCTGATCCAAACGGAGACGATGTGGCATTTGTCCAGTGTCATTAAAGGAGAGCTTTCTGATCCGACTGTAACCGCGCTGGAACTAGCCGCCGCGCTTCATCCTACGCCGGCAGTCTGCGGAACACCGACTGGCCTTGCAAGAGAAGCCATCCGGGAAATTGAACCTTTTGACCGCGGTTTCTTCACCGGCATGGTAGGCTGGTGTGACGATGCAGGCGATGGCGAATGGATCGTTACGATTCGCTGTGCAGAGGCTGAAGAACGTTCACTTCGTCTTTTTGCCGGGGCCGGTGTTGTAGCCGGATCAAAAGCAGAGGACGAGCTCCAGGAGACATCCGCAAAGTTCCGGACAATGCTTCGGGCAATGGGTGTCAATCACATATGATCAGAAATAAATGCAGGAGGGAAACAGCATGCTGAATGGATTTACGCCGTGGCCCAAGGAGTTTGCGGAAAAGTACCGGGAGAACGGGTGCTGGGCCGGTGAGACTTTTGGAGACATGTTAAGAGACCGGGCTGCCAAACATGGCGATCGTATCGCGATTACATGCGGGGACACCCATTGGAGCTATCAAGAGCTTGACACAAGGGCTGACCGTCTGGCAGCCGGATTGCAGAAGCTCGGTATTAAACAAATGGATCGTGTAGTGGTGCAGCTGCCGAATATCGCGGAGTTTTTTGAAGTCATCTTTGCGCTTTTTCGGCTGGGAGCGCTCCCGGTTTTTGCATTGCCCTCGCATCGAAGCAGTGAGATTACATATTTTTGCGAGTTTGCTGAAGCGGAGGCTTATATCATCCCCGATTCTCATTCGGGATTTGACTACCGCACACTTGCCAGACAGGTTCAAAGCAAGCTGCCGTCCTTGAAACACGTCATTGTCTCAGGTGAGGCGGAGGAATTCCAGCCGCTTGAGGCATTGCATACAGAACCTGGCGAGCTGCCTGAAGTAAAATCTTCGGATGTGGCGTTTCTCCAGCTTTCTGGCGGAAGCACCGGCTTATCGAAACTGATACCGCGAACCCACGATGACTATATATACAGCCTGCGGATGAGTGCGGAGGTTTGCTGGCTTGATCACAGCACTGTGTACTTGGCCGCATTGCCGATGGCGCACAATTATCCGCTGAGCTCACCCGGGGTGCTAGGCGTATTATACGCTGGAGGAAAAGTGGTTTTATCTCCTTCTCCGAGTCCGGACGACTCGTTCCCTTTGATTGAACGGGAACAGGTGACAATAACAGCTCTTGTCCCGCCGCTTGCAATGGTATGGATGGACGCTGCTTCCTCACGAGATGACGATTTATCAAGCCTTCAAGTGCTGCAGGTAGGCGGCGCGAAATTCAGCGCTGAAGCCGCGCGCAAAGTGAAATCTGTATTCGGCTGCACCTTGCAGCAGGTCTTCGGAATGGCAGAAGGGCTCGTTAATTATACAAGGCTTGATGACCTGGAGGAAATTATTGTTAATACCCAAGGTAAGCCGATGTCTTCTTACGATGAAATACGTGTGTGGGATGACCAGGACCGTGACGTGAAACCTGGTGAAACGGGGCACCTGCTGACACGGGGACCGTATACGATCCGGGGATACTATAAGGCTGATGAGCACAATTCGGCTTCGTTTACCGAGGACGGCTTTTACCGCACTGGCGATCTAGTGAGACTGACACCCGACGGTTATGTTGTCGTGGAAGGACGGGCAAAGGATCAAATCAACCGCGGCGGAGAAAAAGTGGCGGCTGAAGAGGTTGAAAATCATCTTCTGGCGCATCCGGCTGTGCATGATGCGGCAATGGTCTCAATGCCTGACCAATTTCTTGGTGAAAGATCATGTGTTTTCATTATTCCCCGGGATCAAGCGCCGAAAGCCGCAGAACTCAAAGCTTTTCTAAGAGAGCGCGGGCTTGCAGCATATAAAATTCCAGACCGGATCGAATTTGTTGAGTCCTTCCCGCAGACAGGGGTAGGAAAGGTAAGTAAAAAGGCGCTTCGCGAAGCGATCGCCGAAAAACTTCTTGCAGGTTCAAAAAAATAGAAACGATTTGAAAGGGAGTGTTCAAATGGCTATTCCTGCCATTCAGCCGTATCAAATGCCGACAGCGTCTGATATGCCAACAAACAAAGTATCATGGGTGCCTGATCCAAATCGGGCAGTCTTCTTAATACACGATATGCAGAACTATTTTGTCGACGCGTTTACAGCAGGAGCGTCTCCGGTAACAGAGCTTTCAGCAAATATACGCAAGCTGAAGGATCAATGTGTTCAGCTCGGGATACCTGTTGTCTACACAGCGCAGCCCGGCAGTCAAAATCCGGAGGACCGGGCATTGCTGACTGATTTTTGGGGCCCTGGATTAAGCAGCGGTCCTTACGAGGAAAAAATTGTGGCCGAGCTTGCACCGGAAGACGATGATCTCGTATTGACAAAATGGAGATACAGCGCATTTAAGAGAACGAATCTGCTTGAGATCATGCGTGAACAGGGGCGCGATCAGCTGATCATCTCCGGGATTTATGCTCATATTGGCTGTCTCGTTACAGCATGTGAAGCGTTTATGGAGGATATCGAAGCATTTTTTGTTGCTGATGCAGTTGCGGACTTTTCTCGGGACAAGCATAAAATGGCCCTTGACTATGCGGCTGGGCGCTGTGCGTTTACGCTGATGACCGACAGCTTGCTTGATCAGCTGAAACATACGCCTTCTGCGGCTCAAAAGCCATCAGAAAAAGCTGAAAAACATGTATTTACCTGCGAGAGTATCCGAACACAAATTGCTGAGCTTCTTCAAGAATCGCCTGATGACATTGCAGAAAATGAAGACTTACTGAATAGGGGACTTGATTCTGTAAGGATCATGACATTAGTTGAACAATGGCGCCGTGAAGGAGCCGAGGTGACATTCGTCGAACTGGCTGAACGGCCGACAATAGAAGAATGGCAGAAATTGCTTTCAATCCGCATTGAGAGAGTGCTGCCAAACGCGGACTATTTATAAAAGGAGGTAAAAAAACGGATGCCTGATACAAAAGATCTTCAATATTCTTTAACCGGAGCGCAAACCGGTATTTGGTTTGCTCAGCAGCTTGATCCGGATAATCCAATCTACAATACAGCCGAATATATAGAAATCAACGGCCCAATCGACATTTCTCTTTTTGAAGAAGCTTTACGGCACGTGATAAAAGAAGCGGAATCACTTCATGTCCGCTTTGGTGAAGATATGGACGGGCCTTGGCAGATGATGAATCCATCACCGGATGTACAGCTCCAAGTCATTGACGTCAGCTCTGAGCCTGATCCGGAAAAGACAGCTTTAAACTGGATGAAAGCTGATTTGGCAAAGCCGGTCGATTTACAGCATGACCTATTGTTCCGCGAAGCTTTGTTTAAAGCCGGGCCTCAGCGTTTCTTTTGGTATCAGCGCATTCACCATATTGCGATCGACGGCTTTGGGTTTTCTCTAATCGCCCAGCGGGTTGCACATGCTTATACTGCACTTGCAGGAGGGCGGTCCGCTGATGATCGTTCCTTCGGCTCTTTGCAGGATATTTTGGAGGAGGACGCAGCGTACCGCTCGTCTGAAACATATGAAGAGGATCGGCAATTCTGGCTGAATCGTTTTGCGGACAAGCCTGAAGTTGTCAGTTTAGCAGAACGGGCGCCGAGAACCTCAAAAAGCTTTCTGCGCCAGACTGCTTATTTGCCGCCTTCAGATGTAAACGCGCTGAAAGAGGCGGCGCGCTATTACGCCGGAAGCTGGCATGAAGTCGTGATTGCGGTATCAGCTGCTTATGTGCACCGTATGACCGGCTCTGAGGATGTTGTGCTCGGACTGCCTATGATGGGACGGATGGGATCGGCATCCCTGAATGTTCCGGCTATGGTGATGAATCTTCTCCCGCTGAGGCTGTCTGTGAGTCCTTCGATGAGCTTTTCTGAGCTTGTGCTGCAAATTTCCCGGGAAATCCGCAGTATCCGGCAGCATCATAAATACCGCCATGAGGAACTGCGGCGGGACCTGAAACTAATAGGAGAAAATCATAGATTATTTGGCCCGCAAATTAATCTTATGCCTTTCGATTACGGTCTCGACTTTGCCGGAGCCCGGGGAACGACGCACAATCTGTCAGCCGGTCCTGTTGATGATTTGTCGATAAATGTCTATGACAGAACAGACGGAAGCGGGCTGCGAATTGATGTGGATGCCAATCCTGAAGTATACAGTGAGTCAGAAATAAAGGTCCATCAGCAGCGGATCTTACAGCTTTTACAAACGGCGTCAGCCGGTGAGGACATGCTGATTGGGCAAATGGAATTTCTTTTGCCTGCAGAAAAAGCACGGGTCATAAGCGAATGGAATCAGACAGCAAAATCCGAGCAGCTGCTCAGCCTTCCGGATATGTTTCAGGAGCAGGCTGACCGTTCCCCTGAACGTATCGCCCTGATTTGCGATCACAGTCAATTAAGCTATCAAGAGCTGAATGAACAAGCAAACCGCCTCGCGCATCTTTTGATAGAAAAAGGGCTTGGGTCGGAGCAGTTTGTCGCCTTGGCCCTGCCGCGGTCTTCCGAAATGGTAGCTGCAATGCTGGCCGTACTAAAGACTGGTGCTGCTTATCTTCCGCTTGATCCGGAGTTTCCTGCTGACAGAATTTCATACATGCTGAAGGATGCAAAGCCATCATGCATTATAACGACTGAGGAAATTGCAGATACTCTGCCTGACGATCTAACGGCACCGCAGCTTGTGCTGGATCTGCCTGTGACAAAAGAGATTGTGAAGCGTTATTCTGCTGACAATCCAAATGTACATGTATCTCTTGCTCATCCGGCGTATATTATTTATACATCGGGATCAACAGGAAGGCCAAAGGGTGTTGTTGTCACGCTGAAAAGTTTAAGTAATTTTCTGCTGTCTATGCAGGAGACATTTTCTCTCAATGAACAAGACAGGCTGCTGGCTGTGACGACTGTCGCTTTTGATATTTCTGCTTTAGAATTATTCCTCCCGCTTATCAGCGGAGCGAGTATTGTTGTTGCTCAAAAAGAAACAACCCGTGAGCCGCAGGCATTAGCTAAAATGATTGAATATTTTGATATAACAATTATGCAGGCAACGCCGACCCTGTGGCATGCGTTGGTCACAAACGAACCTGAGAAACTTCGGGAGCTCAGGGTGCTTGTCGGGGGAGAGGCGCTTCCAAGCGGGCTTTTGGAGGCCTTGCACGCGCTTGATTGTCCAGTGACTAATTTATACGGTCCTACTGAAACAACCATTTGGTCTGCGGCAGCTTTTCTCGAAAAAGGAGTACAGGGTGTGCCTCCGATCGGAAAGCCGATTTGGAATACGCAGGTATATGTGCTCGATAATAGTTTGCAGCCCGTTCCGCCAGGCATTGTTGGAGAGCTCTATATTGCGGGAACCGGATTGGCCCGCGGATATTTAGGGCGCCCTGATTTAACGGCGGAGCGCTTTGTTGCTGATCCGTACGGACCGCCGGGCACACGAATGTACCGAACCGGAGATCAGGCCCGCTGGCGTGCGGATGGGTCTCTGGATTACATCGGGCGTGCCGATCATCAAATCAAGATTCGCGGTTTCCGCATTGAGCTTGGAGAAATTGATGCCGTGCTTGCTAAACATCCGCAAATGAAACAGGCTGCGGTTGTCGTTCGAGAGGACCAGCCGGGAGATAAACGATTGGTGGCGTATCTGGTCGTTTCTTCAGCTCTAGATATTGCTGAGCTTCGCCGTTATGTCGGTGCCAGTCTGCCTGATTATATGGTGCCTGCGGCATTTGTGGAGATCGATGAACTGCCATTAACACCAAACGGCAAGCTTGACCGGAAAGCATTGCCGGCACCTGATTTTGGGGCGTCTGTCACTGATCGGGGACCGCGAACGCCTCAAGAAGAGATACTGTGTGATCTGTTTGCGGAGGTTCTAGGTCTTGCACGCGTAGGCATCGATGACAGTTTCTTCGAGCTGGGCGGCCATTCTCTCCTTGCTGCCCGTTTGATGAGCCGTATTCGTGAGACGATGGGAGCTGAGCTGGGCATCGCCAAGCTCTTTGACGAACCGACAGTTGCCGGACTTGCTGCACATCTTGATCAGGCGCAGAGTGTCCGTCCCGCTTTGCAAAGAGCTGAACGTCCTGAGAACATTCCGCTTTCTTTTGCACAGCGCCGGCTATGGTTCCTCCATTGTCTGGAAGGGCCAAGTCCTACATATAATATCCCGGTTGCCGTCCGTCTTTCAGGTGAACTGAACCAAGAAGCACTGCAAGCGGCCCTATATGATCTCATCAGCCGCCATGAAAGCCTTCGGACCATTTTCCCTGAATCACAGGGGACATCTTATCAGCGCATTTTGGACGCCGATCAAGCCCGTCCTGATTTATATGTTACAGAAATGAAGAAAGAGGAGCTTTCTGAGAGGCTTGCCGATGCTGCTCGCTACAGCTTTGACCTTGCAGCTGAGCCTGCTTTCCGGGCCGAGCTTTTTGTTATCGGTCCCGACGAGTACGTGCTGCTGCTCCTCGTGCACCATATTGTCGGAGACGGATGGTCATTGACTCCTCTGACTCGTGATCTGGCTGCTGCTTATACCGCCCGCTGTCACGGGAGAGCTCCCGAATGGACACCGCTTGCTGTGCAGTATGCGGATTATGCGCTCTGGCAGCAAAGTCTGCTCGGAAGCGAGCATGATCCAGACAGTTTGATTGCCGGTCAGCTTGCTTTCTGGAAAGATAGACTGAAAGATTTGCCCGATCAGCTCGAACTGCCAACCGATTATTCACGACCTGCTGAGCCGAGTCATCAAGGAGATACAATCCATTTCCATATAGACTCAGAGCTTCACAGCCGATTGCTGGAGCTGGCCCGTGCCAATAGAGTAAGTCTGTTTATGGTGCTTCAATCAGGACTTGCCGCCTTGCTGACAAGGCTCGGAGCTGGAACTGATATTCCGATTGGAAGCCCGATTGCGGGGCGGAATGACGATGCGCTTAGTGATCTTGTGGGACTGTTTATCAATACATTGGTGCTCAGAACAGACACCTCTGGTGATCCGAGTTTCCGTGAGCTTCTTGACAGAGTGCGGGAAGTGAATCTGGCAGCCTATGAAAATCAGGATTTGCCGTTTGAGAGACTTGTAGAGGTGCTCAATCCTGCTCGCTCCCGGGCCACGCATCCATTATTCCAAGTCATGCTCGCGTTCCAGAACACACCTGACGCAGAGCTGAGCCTGCCTGGTACAGAAAGCAGCCTGCGCATTCACAGCGTAGGATCTGCCAAATTTGATTTAACATTAGAAATCAGTGAAAGCCGTCTTGATGACGGGACACCAAATGGACTGGAAGGACTGCTTGAGTACAGCACCGATCTATTTAAACGGGAAACTGTTCAAGCCCTTGCTGATCGCCTTCTGCGGCTGCTTGAGGCTGCCGAGGCTGATCCTGATCAGGAAATCGGAAGACTGGATATTCTTGCACCAGAGGAACGCAGTATCACGGTAACGGATTGGCAAAGTGTTTCTGAAAAGATTCCGCAAGCGTGTCTTCCGGAGCTGTTTGAGAAGCAAGCTGCGCTGAGCCCTGATTCCATTGCAGTCGTTTATGAAGATAAAGCGATGAGCTATATGGAGCTGAATGAAAGGGCGAACCGGCTTGCCAGGCTGCTGATCAGCAAAGGCGTCGGACCGGAGCAATTTGTGGCATTAGCTTTGCCTCGCTCATTGGATATGACTGTTAGCCTGTTAGCGGTACTAAAAGCGGGAGCTGCATACCTGCCGCTTGATCCGGACTATCCGGCTGACCGAATCGCTTTTATGCTGAGCGATGCGCGGCCTGCGTTTATCATCACGAGCTCACAGGCGGAAAATCAAATCCCGCCTGCAGAAAATGTGCAGAACATTGTGCTGGATGATCCGGAATTACGCGAGAAACTAAAAACATACAGCCCTTTGAATCCGGATAATACGGACAGGATTCGCCCGCTGTCACCTTACAGCACGGCTTATGTTATTTATACATCCGGATCAACAGGCGTTCCAAAAGGCGTCATGATTCCTCACCAAAATGTGACGAGGTTATTTGGAGCGACCGATCACTGGTTCCATTTCGGTTCAGACGACGTGTGGACAATGTTCCATTCCTACGCGTTTGACTTTTCTGTTTGGGAGATTTGGGGACCTTTGCTGCACGGCGGCCGCCTTGTTATCGTGCCTCATGACATCAGCAGATCTCCGGAAGCGTTTCTGCGTCTGCTGGTAAAAGAGGGTGTGACCGTTTTGAACCAGACACCATCAGCGTTCTATCAGTTTATGCAGGCGGAAAGGGAGCAGCCTGATCTCGGACAGGCGCTCAGCCTTCGATATGTTGTTTTTGGCGGAGAAGCGCTTGAACTCAGCCGTTTAGAGGATTGGTATCATCGCCACCCTGAACAGACGCCGAAACTGATCAATATGTATGGTATTACTGAAACAACAGTGCACGTCAGCTATATCGAATTAGACCGGAATATTGCAGCTTTACGAGCAAACAGCCTGATCGGCTGCGGAATTCCCGATCTTGGGGTGTATGTGCTGGATGAGCGTTTACAGCCGGTTCCGCCGGGTGTGGCTGGAGAACTGTATGTGTCAGGCGCCGGATTGGCCCGAGGCTATTTAGGACGGCCCGGTTTAACGGCGGAACGCTTCATCGCTGACCCGTTCGGGCCTCCGGGCACACGGATGTACCGCACGGGAGATGTAGCCCGCAGGCGTGCTGACGGTTCTCTCGATTATGTCGGCCGTGCCGATCATCAAGTGAAAATCCGGGGCTTCCGGATTGAACTGGGAGAAATTGAAGCTGCGCTTGTTCAGCATTCACAGCTGGAAGATGCGGCAGTGATCGTTCGTGAGGACCAGCCGGGAGATAAACGTTTGGCAGCTTATGTCATACCTTCCTCGGAAGAAACGTTTGATACGGCGGAACTGCGCAGGTATGCTGCTGAAAGACTGCCAGATTACATGGTGCCTTCAGCCTTTGTGACGATGAAAGAATTGCCGCTGACGCCGAATGGAAAGCTTGACCGTAAAGCGCTGCCTGCTCCAGATTTTGCTGCTGCGGTGACAGGTCGCGGGCCGAGAACCCCGCAAGAAGAAATCCTTTGTGACTTGTTTATGGAAGTGCTTCATTTGCCGCGTGTCGGTATTGATGACCGTTTCTTCGATTTGGGCGGACATTCCCTGCTCGCAGTTCAGCTGATGAGCCGCATACGTGAAGCGCTCGGGGTTGAACTCAGCATTGGCAATCTATTTGAAGCGCCGACTGTGGCAGGGCTTGCTGAAAGACTGGAGATGGGCTCAAGCCAAAGCGCTCTTGATGTTTTGCTGCCGCTCCGAACAAGCGGAGACCGTCTTCCGTTGTTTTGCGTACATCCGGCGGGCGGACTTAGCTGGTGTTATGCCGGACTGATGACATCTTTAGGAACAGATTATCCCATCTATGGACTGCAAGCACGGGGAATTGGACAGCAGGAGGCGCTTCCGAAAACACTCGATGACATGGCTGCCGACTATATAGAACAGATTCGGACGATCCAGCCGAAAGGGCCGTACCATTTGCTTGGCTGGTCCTTAGGCGGAAATGTCGTTCAAGCAATGGCAACACAGCTGCAAAAGCAAGGGGAAGACGTTTCTCTATTGGTTATGCTGGACGCCTACCCAAACCACTTCCTTCCTATAAAAGAGGCACCGGATGATGAGGAAGCGCTTATTGCCCTCCTCGCGTTAGGCGGGTACGACCCAGACAGCTTAGGAGATAAACCGCTTGATTTTGAAACAGCTATTGAGATTCTGCGGCGAGACGGAAGCGCACTTGCCAGTCTGGACGAATCGGTCATTTTGAATCTAAAGAATACGTACGTCAATTCTGTCGGCATTTTAGGTTCATATGCACCGAAAACCTTCCGTGGAAATGTTCTGTTTTTCAGATCAACTATCATTCCTGAATGGTTTGACCCAATTGAACCTGATTCGTGGAAGCCTTATATTGACGGACAAATTGAACAAATCGACATTGACTGCCGCCATAAAGATCTCTGTCAGCCGGAACCGCTCGCAGTCATCGGCCGGGTTCTGGCGGCTAAATTGGAAGAAATGAATCAATAAAGGAGGAAAAGCAATGGCAAATCCTTTTGAAAATGCGGATGGCATATACCTTGTTCTCATCAATGAAGAGGGCCAATATTCCTTGTGGCCCGGCTTTGTCGATGTGCCGAGCGGCTGGACAGTCGTTCATGAACAAAAAGGGCGTGAGGCTTGTCTGGACTACATCCAATCGCATTGGAGCGATATGAGGCCGAACAGCCTAAAGCCTGTCGAAAATGTCTAAATGCATTGACGGTAAAAAAAAAGAGACTGCAGCAGGCAGTCTCTTTTTCTATCTTACGCAGACGTTTGGGTATGATCGCAATCTCTGACCGGGTTCCCGTTTTCATCCGTACACCATGACTGGGATAAGAACGCCAAAAACACAGCCGCCCACTGATCGGCAAATTGAATCAGAATACCTCCGTCATGCCAAGAGCCGTTGTCTTTTTTCCAGCGGGTATCCAGTGCATTGCCTTGATTCATGTGGATATTGTGCATACCGTTTGTCGGGGTAAAGCCGAATATTTTATCTGCCGCCTGTTCAGGTCCAAATTTTGATCCAAATATATAAACCGGCGCTTTCTCTTCTTTCGCTTTCTTCATATACGTTTCAATAAAGTCATTTAAATCATTATCAGGCCCCGTGATTTCATGAGGCAAAGGCTTCATTTCCCGTGAATCAAAAAGATTGCCCCGCACATAATCCAGGGCTACTTCACGATTTTCGTCATTGATCTTCGTATATCCATACGGCATGTTCGGAAGAATGGTAATTGAGCTCGAATCAAACTGATCATCAGCTAAATACAATACTTCTGATTCCTCGGAACTGGACATGACATTGATGGCGCACCTGTAATACGTATTCTCTTCACCGAGCATCTTCACTTGGAAATGAGGACTGTCATCATCTGTTTCCCGCTTCATATCTAAGACAACGCCTTTTAACACGCCATATTGCTGAACAGCCATATGAATCCTCCTTTATGATCAAGTTCTTCGTTTTAATTCGAGACATCATTTCCATTTTCCTTTTTAAAAGATAAAAAAAGCCTGCAGAAATTTTTCTGCAAGCTCCATATGAATTAAGCGCCCGCCACTGATTCATCCTGTAAGGCTTTCTCGGCAGGGACATATTCGTATCCTAAATCTTTGGCAACCGCCTCATAGGTCACGTGGCCGTTTGCTGTGTTTAATCCCGCTCTTAGTGCCGCATTGTCCGCGAGAGCTTGTGCTGCCCCTTTGTTTGCGATTTGCAGCGCGTATGGAACCGTGACGTTCGTTAAAGCAATTGTTGAAGTGCGAGGCACCGCGCCCGGCATGTTCGCAACAGCATAGTGAACGACGCCGTGTTTTTCATATGTCGGCTGATCGTGTGTCGTAATGTGGTCGACAGTTTCGACGATGCCGCCTTGGTCAATTGCAACGTCCACAATCACTGAACCAAGCTTCATTTGTTTCACCATTTCCTCTGTGACAAGCGTCGGAGCTTTAGCACCAGGGATTAACACGGCGCAAATGAGAAGATCCGCTTCGGCTACCGAGTCGGCGATATTGACCGGGTTAGAAATTAACGTTTTAATTTGATGGCCGAATATATCATCAAGCTGACGCAGGCGATCCGCGTTTAAGTCGATGATTGTCACATCCGCACCCAGGCCGACAGCCATTTTCGCCGCGTTGGTTCCGACTACACCCCCACCGATAATGGTTACCTTTCCGCGGGCAACGCCAGGCACTCCGGCAAGGAGGATTCCTTTTCCGCCTTTAGGTTTCTCCAGGAACTGCGCGCCGATTTGCGCTGCCATTCTGCCTGCCACCTCGGACATCGGTGTAAGCAGAGGCAATGTCCGTCCCTCACTTACCGTTTCATACGCGATCGCTGTGACGCCTTTATCCTTCAGTGCCTGTGCAAGCTCCGGTTCAGCCGCTAAGTGGAGGTAAGTAAACAGTACAAGCCCTTTCCGGAAGTATGCATATTCTTCCGGAAGCGGTTCTTTGACCTTCATGACCATTTCAGCGTCCCAGACCTGTTTCGGATCAGCAATGATTTCCGCTCCTGCTGACTCATAAGCTTCATTTTCAAAGCCGCTTCCAAGGCCTGCGCCTGATTCAACCAGCACGCGGTGACCGTTTGAAACGAGCTGTGAAACGCCCCCAGGCGTCAATGCGACACGGTTTTCATTGTTTTTTATCTCTTTAGGAACCCCAATGATCATATCTATTTCCTCCCGTATATGTGATATGTTCAGTGTAGCTTGATTTTTTGGAAAATTCTTTGTTTGAAAAAGAAAATAAAAAAACAAGGGTTTGTGAAATTTCACAAACCCTTGTTTCGAAGTTTGATATCCAAATATATAGTAAACTTTTGATTCACATTTTTTAAATCGATCTCAGCGATCTGGCTGATTCGCTTCAGCCGGTAATTCAATGTATTAACGTGAATATTCAAGACCTTAGAGGCGGTATTCACATTGCTGTCGGCTTCAATAAAACGTTCGAGCGTTTCGACCATATTGGACTGGTGATCCCGGTCGTACTGCTCGAGTTTTGAAAGGGAGTAGTTGAAATATCCCGTTTGCTTCCGTTTCTCATCTAACACGTCCAAGTATTGATAGATGCCTAATTCTGAAAAACTGAAAAGATGCTTGGTTTCTTCAGCAAACCGTTCCTTTGCTTTTAATACGGACAATGCTTCCTGGTATGAACGGCAGACAAACGAAATGGAGTTGTATATTCCGCCAATTGCAATAGAAGCATCCTCTATTTTATAACGTTCCCTCAGCTGCCTTTGCGTGCTGAAAGCGAACTGTTTTAAATCTTGAAAAGGACGATCCGTTTTTGGCGCGGTTAAAATGATAAGTTCATTGGAATCAACGGTTGTCAGCAGAGCATGAACCTGCTGGGTCGTTTCCTGCAGATAATGAAGCTGCTGTTCTGTTTTTTCGGTCAGCTCGCCGTTTACCCGGATGATCATCACGGAAAATTCAGAGGGAACGACCATTCCAAGCTTGTTAAACCCATCCGTCATGTCCTGTTCTTGATAGATGTGTCCGGTCAGCATTTTCCAGAAAAATTCTTGGCTGCGCTCCTCATTTTTCGTTTTTCGGATTTGGAGCTTAAGCAGCTTGTTTCTGACTGCATTAGCCGCCATTTTTAATGTCAGCAGATCATCATCCGACAGTGTTTTTTGAATTTCAAGCGCCCAAATAAAACCCAGCACTTGGTTGTTCTTCCAAATCGAAATCGCGACGCGGTTGCTTAGTCCGACTTCGTCAATTTCCTTCACTCTGATCGGCTGGTCCGTTTTTAGCAGTGAGGGAATCGTCCCGTCTTTCCACAATTTATTAATAACCTTCTCCGGCACTCTTCTGCCAATGATCGTAGACGTCCGTGCAGGATCAGTACAATCGCTGTGGGTGCTGTAGGCTAGCAGTTTGTGGTTCACATCTTCAATGGTGATCGGACATTGCAGCACTTCACTGATATGATCAGCCACATCTTCCAGTCTGTCAAAACTGTATTTAAACGGATCCTTTGGCATGGTCATCATTATCCCTACTTTTCCATCCTTTTATTCTTTGTTCTCTTTGACATCAAATCGTCTTGCTTTTATTATGATTGTTCTTGTTTGTGAAAATCAACAACAAAGAATGACAGTATAATAGAAGAGAAAAACACTTTTTAAATATAATGAGATACATATTCTGTCTTGGGCGGTGAACAGGCTGATGAATATTTCTGAAAAACTGAACCTTTCAGAGATGGTGCTGTAGCATCAAATTTTCTGAAAGGTTTTTTTTGGGAGTTAGAGAATCATTTGGGCCTTTTGGATTATTTGGAGAAGGCGGAGCGGATTGAGAAAATAAACCTATTTGTTTAACAAAATATGTAATTTTTAAGAGGTGAGAGGTAAACCATTGGACTCATTTTGTAAAATTAAAACATATTTGTTTGACTGTGCCGAAAAACTGTTTTTATAATAATTACGTTCTAAAAATAAGTGAATTAGCCCATATTTAGGCTGATGGCACAGGAGGTAATGAGGAATATGGCAGGATTAATTCGTGTCACACCCGAAGAGCTAAGAGCGATGGCGAAGCAATATGGCGTTGAAAGCCAAGAAGTATTAAATCAGGTTGATCGTTTAAACCGAATGATCTCTGATTTAAAAAGCATGTGGGAAGGTGCTTCTAGCGAAGCGTTCGCAGATCAATACGAGCAGCTCAAACCTTCATTTATCAAAATGTCAGATTTGCTTCAAGATGTAAACCAGCAGCTTGATCAAACAGCAAATACTCTTGAGTCTACTGACCAAGACATCGCAAATCAAATCCGCGGATAACAGTATGAAAGGGAAGGAGCGCCTGATTCACCAGAAGACGGCGCTCTTTCTATGTAAGGGTGAATGAACATGTATATTGATATTACGATAGATTTGAAACATTATAACGGAAGTGTCTTTGATCTCAGATTGTCAGATTACCACCCGGTGAAAAAAGTCATTGACATCGCTTGGCAGGCCCAAAGCGTTTCCATACCTCCGCGCGAAGGGCACTGGATCAGAGTGGTCAATAAGGATACGGTGTTTTCCGGAGAATGCAAGCTATCTGATTGCGGCATTACAAGCGGAGACCGGCTTGAAATATTATGAAAGGATCTGGTTGAATGTCAGGTGAACAAACATCATATTTAGAAAACCAATTAGAAGCTGCTTCTCAGAAAACGGAAGACGGCTATACATTTACCTTTCAACGGGAAAAAATAAAGCTTCTGGACGGTCTCGAAGCGAACGTGATCAAGGATGTAAATCCATCTTTTCATAAAGAGATCGATGTGACGGAAGACGAAGTGATCATCACAATCCAACCTCCTCCCTCCTATAAAGAATTTCGCTTGATAAAAGCTAAAGATAAAAAAAGCAAATGGCAGTTTGCCTATCAGCTTGTTCAGTCTGTACAGCAGCACAAGTTATCAAGGCTGCATTTGATTGTGGCCCCGGAAAACATTGTATTCGATAAAGGGCTGACCCCATATTTTCTTCATTACGGCGTAAAAGAAAGCATTCCGCCTTACGAGCATGATGAGGAAAGAGTCTGGCAGGAGCTGAAAGCCGCAGCGGCTTTGGCAGTCGACGGCGCTTTTGCATTTGAGGACTATTTGAAATTCAATGAAACGCTGACATTCTCTCCGGAGGCAAAAGCGATATTGGACGCGAAGTCCTATGATGAACTGCTCGAGCTGATTCAGACACATATCGATGAGCTCGAAGCCAAAGCAAAAACATACATACATATCCCGAAAAAGAAATGGAACATTCAAAGATATATCGGCCTGGGACTCATTGTGTTGCTTGTGCCGGCTCTGATTTATTCGATGTATGCCTTATTTTTCGCGCAGCCGAAGCATCAGGCGATTGTGGAAAGCAACCGCGCTTTCTTGAACAAGCAGTACAGCGGGGTCATCAACACGCTGGCTAAATATGATGCGGAAAGCCTGCCTGAATCAGTGCAGTATCAGCTTGCAATGTCTTATGTTGAGGTTGAAAAATTAGGCGACACTCAAAAGAAACAAATTGAAAATAATCTGGTCACGCTGCAATCAGATCCACAGCACTTTCTTTATTGGATAGACATAGGGAGAGGCGAGAATAAAGAAGCCATTAGTATCGGAAGAAAGCTGGAGTATAACCCGTATATAGGGCTGGGCCTGATCCGATATAAGGCTGAGATATTAGCAGATGACAGTATGAAAGATGATGAAAAGCAAAAAGAATTGGATACGGTACAAAGCGAGATCGACCAAATTACCAAACAAATGAAAGAACAAAAAGAAGAAGCGATAACAGACACGGCAGAAACTGATACAGCCAGCCAAGCCGCTGAAGAACAATCAGATAAAGAAAAGCAGCAAGCTGAAGAGAAAGCGGCAGAAGAAAAGGCCGCAGCCGAGGAAAAAGCGAAAAAAGAAGAACAAGAGAAAAAAGAGAAAGAAAAGAAAGATGAGAAAAAAGATGACAAATAAAGTGAAACATGAAGTTCAGGTCATCGCACGCCGTATTTCGGCCGTTAGGGGGTTCGCCATTTGAGTCTATTATGGGTTTTCTATCAGCAAAACGTCCAAAAACTAAAACTGTCTGATCTCCCGGCGTCCCAGCCGGTGACCATAGGGCCTGATGTGAAGGATTCCATTACGATCGGCACCATTCCGTTTGAGAACGGAGTAATTTCTCTTCAAAGGAAGGAACCCAGCGGACAGTACGATGTTTTCCTGGGAAATGATTGCCTGGGCAGTCTTGAAACTGATACATCATTTTCTCTTCAAACGGATCAGCAGGATATACGTCTGTTTTTAATTGCCGGCAAACCTGAAAAATCCGTTTATTTTACAGGAAACAGAGACGAAATGACATGTTCCTCAGAAAAGACAGATGCAGATATCTATCTGAACCCGAATGATTTTGCTTTTGCGGAGCAAAGCACATTTTCATTACTGCATATCGGCGAGAAATGGTCGATTATCCCAAAAAGCGGAAATGTGTTCTTGAACGGAGAGAAGGTAATAGGTGCTGCACCGCTCAAGCCGGGGGATGAAATATTCTGGAACTTTACGCAAATGAGAGTAACTGAACAAGACCTCTTAGAAATCGTTCATTACACACCGCTTGAAACAGTGTTAACCAAAACGGTCAAACCAAGCACAGAAATGCAGAAGAAATATCCCCAGTACAGAAGAACGCCGCGGATGGTGTACGATTTGCCAGATGACCGTGTGTCCTTCAGTTTTCCCTCTCAGGAGAGCGATCAAACCAATAGAGGGCTGTGGCTCGTCATTCTGCCTCCGCTTGTGATGCTGATCGTGATGGGGGTTGTCGCGATCATCCAGCCGCGAGGCATATTTATACTCGTATCACTGGCAATGTTTATGATGACCCTTATTACCTCGACCGTTCAATATTTCCGGGATAAAAACCAGCGGAAAAAACGCGAGGAAAAGCGGGAGCGCGTGTATAAGCTTTACTTAGATAATAAGAGAAAAGAGCTTCAGGCGCTTGCTGAAAAGCAAAAGCAGGTTCTTGACTTTCATTTTCCTTCTTTTGAACAAATGAAATACTTAACAAGTGAAATCAGTGACCGAATTTGGGAAAAATCGCTCGAAAGCAAGGATTATCTCCAGGTTCGGCTCGGGACCGGAACAGTTCCTGCAAGCTATGAAATCAATATGAGCGGCGGAGACTTGGCGAACCGTGATATTGATGACCTTATGGAGAAATCGCAGCACATGCAGCGTGTCTATAAGGACATTCGCAATGCGCCGGTTACGGTCGATTTGGCGGAGGGGCCGATGGGTCTTGTCGGGAAATCGCAGATTGTTAAGAATGAGATTCACCAGCTGATCGGCCAGCTTTCGTTTTTCAACAGCTATCACGATTTGCGCTTCGTCTTTATTTTTCATGAAGAGGAGTATAAAGACTGGGAGTGGATGAAGTGGCTTCCGCAATTTCAAATGCCCCATATTTATGCGAAAGGCTTTATTTATAATGAACAAACGCGTGACCAGCTCCTGTCCTCACTTTATGAATTGATCAGAGAGCGCGATCTCGAAGATGACAAAGAAAAACTGCAGTTTAAACCGCATTTTGTATTTGTCATTACGAATCAGCAGCTGATTTCAGAGCACGTCATTCTTGAATATTTAGAAGGGCAGCATGAGCAGCTGGGCATCTCTACAATTGTCGCCGCGGAAACAAAGGAAAGTTTATCAGAAAACATTACGACCCTTGTCCGCTATATCAACGAAAATGAAGGCGACATTTTAATACAAAAGAAAAAAGCAGTAAGAATTCCGTTCCGGCTCGATCATCATCAGCGCGAGGACAACGAACGGTTTTCACGCACGCTTCGCACGCTGAATCACCAGGTGGGCATTACGAACTCCATTCCGGAAATGGTCTCGTTCTTGGAGCTTTTCCATGCGAAGGAAGTAAAAGAAATCGGAATCCAGCAAAGGTGGCTGACGAGTGAATCGTCGAAGTCGCTGTCGGTGCCGATCGGCTATAAAGGGAAGGATGACATTGTGCATTTGAACCTTCACGAAAAAGCCCACGGTCCGCACGGTTTGCTTGCGGGGACGACAGGTTCGGGGAAAAGTGAATTTCTCCAGACCTACATCTTGTCACTTGCGGTGCATTTTCACCCGCATGAAGCGGCTTTCTTATTAATTGACTATAAAGGCGGAGGAATGGCGCAGCCGTTCCGCAATATTCCCCACCTGCTTGGCACGATCACCAATATTGAAGGCAGTCAAAACTTCAGTATGCGTGCGCTCGCTTCGATTAAAAGCGAGCTGAAAAAAAGGCAACGTCTGTTTGATCAATATCAAGTCAATCACATCAATGACTATACAAAGCTGTACAAGCAGGGGAAAGCAGAAGTAGCAATGCCGCACTTATTCTTAATTTCTGATGAGTTTGCAGAGCTGAAAAGCGAAGAGCCTGATTTTATCAGAGAGCTTGTCAGTGCTGCACGTATCGGCCGAAGCCTTGGCGTACATTTGATTTTGGCGACACAGAAGCCGGGCGGTATCATCGACGACCAAATCTGGAGTAACTCGCGCTTTAAAGTAGCGCTTAAAGTTCAGGATGCCACCGATAGTAAAGAGATTTTGAAAAACAGCGATGCCGCGAACATCACGGTTACCGGACGCGGTTATTTGCAGGTCGGAAACAATGAAGTGTACGAGCTGTTCCAATCCGCCTGGAGCGGGGCCCCTTACTTAGAGGAAGTTTACGGAACAGAGGATGAAATCGCGATTGTCACGGATACCGGCCTGATACCGCTTTCTGAGGTCGACACGGAAGAAATGGCGAAAAAAGAGGTTCAGTCAGAAATCGAAGCAGTGGTTGACGAAATCGAACGCATTCAAGAGGAAATGGGAATCGAGAAGCTGCCGAGCCCTTGGCTGCCGCCGCTTGCGGAACGTATCCCGCGCACCCTTTTCCCATCAGAAGAAAAGGACCATTTCCACTTTGCTTATGTTGATGAACCTGATCTGCAAAGACAGGCGCCGATTGCTTATAAAATGATGGAAGACGGAAATATCGGCATTTTCGGCTCCTCAGGCTATGGGAAATCGATTGCAGCGGCAACATTCCTGATGAGTTTTGCAGACGTCTACACGCCTGAAGAGCTTCATGTCTATATCTTTGATTTCGGGAACGGAACGCTCCTGCCATTAGCGAAGCTGCCGCACACGGCGGATTACTTCCTGATGGATCAGTCGAGAAAAATTGAAAAGTTCATGATCCGGATCAAAGAGGAAATCGACCGCCGAAAACGTCTGTTCCGTGAAAAAGAAATCAGCCATATCAAAATGTACAATGCGCTGAGCGAAGAAGAGCTTCCATTCATTTTCATCACAATCGACAACTTTGATATCGTCAAGGATGAGATGCATGAGCTTGAATCGGAATTTGTCCAGCTTTCCAGAGACGGACAAAGCTTGGGGATTTACTTTATGCTGACGGCAACGCGCGTAAATGCCGTCCGCCAGTCGCTCTTGAACAACCTGAAAACAAAGGTTGTCCATTATCTGATGGATCAATCTGAGGGATATTCCATTTACGGACGGCCGAAGTTCAGCCTTGAGCCGATCCCGGGGCGCGTGATCATTCAAAAAGAAGAGCTTTATTTCGCCCAAATGTTCCTGCCTGTTGAAGCAGAGGATGATATCGGCATGTTCAACGAGCTGAAAGCAGAAGTGCAGGTTCTTCAGGATCGCTATGCTTCACTTCAGCAGCCGGCTCCGATTCCGATGCTGCCGGAAAGCCTGTCGACGAGAGAGTTTTCTCTCCGCTTCAAGCTGGAACGCAAGCCTTTATCTGTCCCGATCGGGCTTCATGAAGAAACCGTCAGCCCGGTGTACTTTGACTTGGCTAAGCACAAGCATTGCCTGATATTAGGGCAGACACAGCGAGGAAAAACAAACGTCTTAAAAGTGATGCTTGAGCATCTGCTTGATGATGAAACGGAAATGATCGGTTTGTTTGACTCGATCGACCGCGGTTTATCCAAATATGCAAAAGAAACAGATGTCGCATACATGGAAACAAAAGATGATATTGAGCAGTGGATTGAAACAGCAGAAGACATTTTTAAAACAAGAGAAGCAATGTATGTAGAAGCCGTTCGCCAGGGAGACGCACAAAGCCTGCGATTCTCTCAAGTGGTTCTGATGATTGACGGAATTACGAGATTCCAGCAGACGATCGATACGAGAATTCAAGACCGCTTGGCGAACTTTATGAAATCTTACGCGCATCTTGGCTTCAGCTTTATTCCGGCAGGCAATCACAGTGAGTTCTCCAAAGGCTATGATTCCCTGACGACTGAGATGAAGCAAATCAGACACGCTATCCTGCTGATGAAAAAATCTGAACAAAATGTCATTCCTCTTCCGTACCAAAGACAGGAGCCGGAGATTCAGCCGGGCTTCGGATATGTTGTGGAAAACGGGAAGGAGCAAAAAGTTCAAATTCCTTTATGTTCTGCTGAAAGGGAGAGTGCTAGATGACAGAACAACGAAAAAACTTAATCAAGTTAATATCCGCCGTCATCATTATTTTGCTGCTGCCGGTTTTGTTTTTCCGGTTCATCGGGGAAGATCCGGCGAAAAAAGCAGCCAATTCCACGCGGCAAATCGCAGTGGTGAATGAAGACACAGGCGTATTGAGTGATGAGGTGAAAGCGGACGATGAAGATGATCAATCCGCCCAGTTCGGTAAGGAAGTAGCTGCCGTTCTGGGGGAACGTCCTGATTATTCTTGGACGGTCGTGAACCGAAGTGCAGCGGAAACAGGCCTGAAATCGAAAAAATACGATGCGATCGTCTACATTCCCTCAGATTTCTCAAAAAATATTTTGAGCTACGACAAAGAGCGTCCTCAAAAAGCCACGCTTGAGTTCAGCATTCAAGATAACCTGAATGCGGTCAACAAAGAAAAAGTGCAGCGTGAGCTTGAAGATGCCCAAAAAACAATGAACAAAAAAATGTCGGCCTTATATTGGAACTTTGTCTCACAAAAAGTGGACAATATCAGAGGAGAGTTTGACAAAATCGTCAATAAAGAATCTGAATTCCAAAATGTCATGTACAATTTCTACAAACCAAGCTCTAACGATTTAGCAGGTGAAATCAAACGCCAGAAAGACCTAATCGATGAGCTGAAGAAATCAATGAATGAAGCCCAAGGCACGACAAAAGAAAAAGCTTCGACAGCGGAGGAAGCAAAAAACACCCTGAAAGACTTCGTTGATACTGTGGAACGATACAAAGAATATCAAGAAAATCAAAAGAAGCTGCTATTGGCAGCCCAGGATTCAACTCAGCAGCAAATCCAGACAGGATTGGATGCCATTTCAGCACAGCAAAAGGCCAATCAGTTCAGCGAGCAGATGAGCGGACTGACAACTGGGATCAGCCAAGTGAAAACACAGCTTGGACAAACCAGCACAGTTCTGGCAGCCGCCCAGCAAATCAGGGAAGGCCAAGTGCCTCAGCAGGAACTTGGTATGGCGAAGATACAAAGCGATTTAATTAATCAATACCAGGCCGCATCAAGACAGACAGCATTAAACCAGGTTTATAAACTTTTAATTGAAACACGTGAATATCTCACTGATGAGCCACCCCCAGATAATTCATCTGATGGGGATAACCAAGATAATCAAGACAACTCAAACGATAAAGACCCAAAAGAAGACCCTGAAGAACTGAAAATTGATCTGGAAAAACAGCGTGAAGAATTAAAAACCATCGCTGCTGACATTCAGGATATTTCAAACAATCTGAAGGAGCCTGAAAAAGAGGACGCGAAGCCAGAGGATCCGGGAACAGACAAACCATCGACTGAAAACCCAAACAATCCCGATGACGGAAGTAACACAAATCCTGATGATACAAAGGGAGACACCGGGACTGACGGACAAACGGACGGCAATAATCAGGATCAAGACCAGCAGCAGGGAACAGACGGTCAGGAGCAGAACGGAAATGCCTCCAATGGTGAGTCAGACAGCGGACAAACCGAAACGGGCACATCTGCCGAACAGACTGCTTCATCTGACTCAGCCCTTCAATTTATCCAGCTGGCAAACGAAGACGAAGACACGACTCAGCCTGGAAATGAAGATCAACCAGGAAACGACGACATTTCTGATATCGCAAAAGCGAAAGAACAGCTCAGCAAAGCGTCAGAACGAATTAAGCAAATCGAAGAAGAGCTCAAAGAAAAAGAAACTGCTTATAATGAAGAGCTGAAAAAGAAATTAGAAGAACTAGAAGAGCAAATGGATGGTCTTAATGATGAAATTGAAGACCTGAAAGGCAAAGTGAAAGAGCTAGAAGGTAAACTTGAAAATCTTGAAGCGAAACGGAAGCGAGAACTTGAAGGTATTTATAGAGATATGTATAATGCCATTCGAGAACTTGAAAATAAAGATCAGCTCACATTTACAAATGCAATCTATATAAATAAAGAAAATATAGATACAGCAATGAGATACTATAAATTTCTATCAGTATATGATTCAGTATTATCCGGAACCATAGATAGCACTGCAAAAACTGATGCGATTAACGGCCAGCAGGGCAACGTCAAATCAGTCCTAGCCATCAAACCGGAAGAATCAGCAAGCTGGGAAGATCTCAAAAACAACACGATGCAAACCGATGAAGACATCGACAATTTCATCAATGGCATGACCGAGTTTGCAGACAACTACGGCAGCTATATCCGTGATTCTCAAGCCGGTGTTCTCGATGAACTGACGAAAATCTCTGAGAGTGCGTCTAAAGCGTCAGAACAGCTTGTAACCGGCGCGGCGCAGGAATCTGCAACGTTCAATAATGATGGCCTGTCAGGCACAATGGCACTGAGCGTGCAAGATACGGTCGGCCAGGAAGTGCTGCAAATGTCAGACATGATGGGTTCATTATCGGAACGCCAGTCAGGCATTATTGATTACACAACCAACATGCAGCAAAGCGTAAATGATGTACAGACGAAAGCTGACACATTAAACAACAACTGGGGTAAAAATGTTGCTTCCACGAAGCTTGTACGCAGTGACGTATACGGCATTCTGGGCAATACATTAGTAGATGGCCAAAACAACGGCTATGTATATGATTATTTGGCAAATCCGCTTAAAATCAGCGGTCAGGTTCCGGAAGAAAAAATTCAGACGGTGCCGCCGGTTGTCATCCTGGTTATTATTTTGATCAGCAGTCTGTTAATCGGATATTTCAGCTCGTATTATCAAAATGCGCCGCTGCTCGTCAAAGGAGCGCTTTTCGGAATTCTGAATATCCTTGTCGGCTTGATGATCAGCTTGTTCGGTTTGAATATTTATTCACTGCCGGACGATCAGACGATTAAGTGGTCTGTGTTTACGATTTTATTGCTGGTCGCAAGCTCTGCCTTTATCCGGGCGGCATTCCGGTTCGGGTCAATTCCTGGATGGGTTGCTTCAGCGGCAATGATTTTATTCTATGTTGCGCCGCTTATTGATTTAATTATGCCAAACTTCACATTTGAAGATCCGGTGTCGAAGGTATATATCGACATCCAGTACGGAACAGGGCATTTGTTTACAATGGGAATATCGGTTCTGCTGATCATTACGTTGATTGCAGCGGCTCTGCCGCTTGTCATTCGCTTGATAGCAGAAAAAACAGCGGAAAGCGATGAAACGTATGAAGCGTAATCGCAGCTTGGAAAAGGGGATCATGATGTGTATGCTCTCCTTTTCCCTTTTCATACCCTCTGCCGCTGCTGCCGAAACCGAAGAAAATACGGATGTCGCGCCAAACCAATATGAAAAGAAAGATATTGAAATCGATACGAATTATTTGCATGAAGATTCTTCCTATGAGGAGAAAACAGAACTGCCTGAGGAGCAAAAGGATATTACCTTTGATAAGCCGAAGGATCGGGACGCCGAGCTGATAAAGGATTTGTTTACATCAACAGATGCCGAGGGCTCCAACACCATCGCGGCTCAATCTAAACAGCTTGGGATTACATTTGCCGAGAAACCGATCACAAAAGCGTCATCAACGGAAATGAAAGAAAAAGGTTCATCTTCACTCCTGCTTCCGATCATCTATATCGTGCTGATTCTGCTCGGGATCGCAGGCATTGTTTTTCTCATACCAAAGGTTATCGTGCAGGAAAATAAAAAGGCGTAAGCGCCCGCGCTTGTTTTGCATAAAAGCGGTTCGTACAATAAGAACGGAAGGAGGAGGTTTCCAATGGAACTTTATATCATCACCGGAGCGTCAAAAGGACTGGGGAAAGCCATTGCATTACAGGCTCTGGAAAAAGGCCATGAAGTCCATGCTCTGTCCAGAACAACAACAGATGTTTCTCATGAGAAACTGACACAGCACCAGATCGACCTGATCAATCTCACAGAGGCTGAGCAGCAATTCAAAACATTGCTTTCATCCATCAATCCGGCTGATTATTCAGCCATCACACTGATCAATAATGCCGGAATGGTGACGCCGATCAAACGCGCCGGAGAAGCGTCTCTTGAAGAGCTGCAGCACCATTATCAGCTTAATCTGACAGCGCCCGTGCTCTTGAGCCAGCTGTTTACAAAACAGTTTGCTGCTTTCAGCGGAAGAAAAACAATCGTAAATATTACCTCTGGCGCGGCCAAAAACCCATACAAGGGGTGGAGCGCGTATTGCAGCTCAAAAGCCGGACTTGATATGTTTACGAGAACGTTCGGATTTGAACAGGAGGATGAAGAACTGCCGGTGAACATGATTTCTTTCTCACCGGGTGTCATGGACACTGACATGCAGGCCGTCATCCGTTCATCATCGAAAAAGGATTTCCACGATATCGAGCGGTTTCGGAAATTGAATGAAACAGGAAGCCTTCGCAGTCCGGCCTTTATTGCCGGCACGCTGCTTTCTTTATTAGAGACAGGCGCGGAAAACGGGCGCATATATGATATTAAAGAGTTTTTGTAGAGCAGAGTGAATCTGCTCTTTTTTTATATAAAAAGGCGATAACTTAAGCATGCCGGAGTCCGGCTGCATATACTGACTGAAACTCTGCTTTTAGGGTATAACAAACATGAAAAGTAAACAAAAATGATATGACATAAGAATTGAGTTTCTCTGCAAATTATGTTAGGATTCTAAAAATATCTAAAGGAGGGGTTTCCATGAGAAAGGTTACATTAATGGATGTCTTCGCCCATCCAATTGCACAAAAATATTTACAGCGTTCCGGCGTGGCTCATGCGATTGCCTGCGCCTATCATGCATACAGGCTGTCTGTAAAGGCTGATATCAGCCCTGATTTAGCCGCAAAAGCGGCATTGCTGCATGACATCGGACATTATGAATGGTATACAGACGGAAAATGGGATTATGAGAAATACAGAAGGAATGACATCCATGCCATTAAAGGGGCGGAACGGGCGCATAAGCTCTTGATTCGTCTTGGTGAAGAACCGAAAGCGGCAAAAGAGATTGCTCTTGCCATATTGCTTCATACCGATTCCTATCTGCCTGAAGGTGAACTCGATAAAAATACGCTGCAGCAGATTGTCAAAAAAGCGGACGAACTTGATGAAGAACCTGGCGGCCACCATCATTACCGACAAATTGACGAAGCAACCGCACTGAAAAAAATAGAAAAACTGGACCGATTAATCGACCAAGCCCAGTCTTCTATAAAAAAGCCTGTATAGGTCCCGCCTGTATTCGGAACAGCGTCCGCTTTCTTCGCTGTCTCCGTTTCATCACCATTTCCTTACACCCGCGTGAATCACACTCCCCAATCGTCTCCGCATCCCCTGGTGTTATCCTGTAAGCCTGTGTCATTATCCTTAACCGTGGCATAAGCTGAGATAAAACATATAAAGGGGATTGAAGTATGGCCAACCAAGGTAGTCCGCAACTGGTCTCATTAGTCGATCCTTATGTCTATCAGACCATCAAAAAGCTCATCGGCTCAAAATTCATTATCCAGACAGTACGAGATACGGTCAGAGGCAGACTGATTGATGTAAAACCGGACCATATCATCATTGAAGCAGCCCGAAATTCTGTTTTTTTTATCAGTATCCAGCACATGGTTTCCGTCACGCCAGATTACAGTGAACGGGTGTAACAATGCTTGCGCTTGAAAAATAGGCGTACACAGGGACGTCCTATTTTTCAGTTAAGCGCTATAAAAACGCTCCGTCATAAATTGTGCCGCCAAGATCAAAGCCGGAGCGGTCATCTGAAATAAAGCGTAAACAACAACCGAAGTGATACCCGCCCGCATCCTTTACATATAAACGGGGCTTCCCGGCAAACGGAGCACAGCGCCGCTGCCTCTCAGTCATTCTATCGTTTTGATTCACATCAAGCAGGATAAAATCTAAACGTTAAGCTAGTCCACAAGTACATAAATCAGTGCGGCGTCCCTGCCGTATGTCACAGCCTGCATAATCAACAGCCCATTCACTGATTAAGAGTTCTGATATCAGTTCATTTTTGTTACAATGATGGGGTGCAAGTTCTTTTATCTGATAGACAAAGAAAAACTAGGAGGAACAAGCTTGTTGAAATCAAAAGTCCATTTTTGGACATTGCAAATTTTATTTGTTTTGCTGATTATTTTCGTAGCAACAAAAGTTTCATTTGTGTTTCAGCCGTTTATCGTGTTTATCTCGACATTGTTTTTCCCGATGCTGATTGCCGGAATTCTGTATTTTATTTTTAATCCGGTCGTCCGACTGCTTGAGAAAAAAATGCCGCGGACATTATCGATTCTGCTCATCTATTTAGCATTTATCGGCTTGCTAGCCTTTGTTTCTGCGGCAGTCGGGCCTGTCATTACATCGCAGGTGACCGGGCTGTTTAACAATCTTCCTGAATATATAAAACAGATTCAGGCATTGACAAAGGATTTATCTCACTCTCAGTGGTTTACCTGGATGATGACACAGGATTATGTATCCATATCAAAAATTGAGCAGTCTCTGACAAGCTTTCTCCAAAACCTGCCGCAAAATATTACATCCAGTTTATCGGCGGTGTTTGGTGTCGTGACAAATATCACACTTGTCATTATCACTGTTCCGTTTATCCTCTTTTATATGCTGAAGGATGGACACCGCTTTCCGCACCTGGCAGTCAAAATTCTTCCGGCTTCTTACCGGACAGAAGGTCTAAAGATCTTTAAGGATTTATCCGACACACTCGCTGCGTATTTTCAGGGACAGCTGTTAATCTGTCTTTTTGTAGGGACAGCGTGCTTTATCGGATACTTGATTACCGGGCTGCCATATGCGCTGATTCTTGGAATTGTCATGGCCATTACAAATATCATTCCTTATGTCGGGCCTTTTCTCGGCGCTGCGCCGGCTGTTATTATCGGCTTTATGGATTCACCAGCCAAAGCGCTTTTTGCGATCATTGTGGTTGTGATCGTTCAGCAGCTCGACGGAAATCTGCTTTCTCCGCTCGTTATCGGAAAACGTTTGAATACGCACCCGCTTACCATCATTTTGCTGTTGATTGGAGCAGGAAGCTTCGGCGGCATTCTCGGCATGATTTTAGCTGTGCCGGTGTATGCGGTAGTCAAGGCATTTTTCTTGAATATCGTGCGGCTGATCAAGCTGCGCCAGCGGTCACGCCTTGAAGAAAACGAACGTCCCGCTGAATAGGCGGGCACCATTGGCTCCTTTCCGCATATGATGCTGTAAATCAGTGCGGAGGTGGGGAAATGCCTGCGATTGTAGGGCCGATATATATTATGTCTATATCAGGTGATGCTGCGGCCAGCTTTGGAGATGTGTTTGCGATTGCGCCGAAAAGCGTCGATCACACAGGTGCTGGGTCTGGCACATTTCAGCTGGGGGATTTTGTGAAGATCAATAACGAATATAGTAAAACAATTTTAAACGATGCCGATATCATTGATGATACCGTTTCGTTTAACGGGTAACAGCCTTTTCTAGAGAGGCTGTTGCTTTTTTATTGTATAATATGGATAGTCTTTTAGTTAGCGAGGTCATGTTATGAAAATCAGAAAAGCAAATATCAGCACACAAACAGGAATGATCACTGATGTATATCTGCATGAAAACAGAAAAGAGCTGCATACGCTAGTAGCCGTTCCGCAGCTGGAGTGGAGCACGATTATTTCATACGAGGAAGAAAAATCATCGCTGCCTGAACGGCTGGAGGCTTCTTTACGCCGGCATACAGAGGACGAGCCTGCTGGTGAGCTGGCAAAAAAAATCATTCACTGGGTAACGGAAATGTAACAGCCCTTGAAAGTTTAGCCCCCGCAGGATCAGGCGATAATGAAGACAAACAAGACGGGAGGACGAGCTTTTGAGTGATGAAACGCTGGATCTCTATTTACAGCAAGGAATGTACGGGCCGCTGGAAACAAAACCAGATGAGCGCCATTTGTTTTTAGGCTCATTGCGGGAAAGAGTGCTTTTGGCACTGACGAAAGGGCAGGTGCTCAGAAGCAAACCGTATCACGAAGCGGAGCAAGCGTTTAAACGCAATAAAAATATATCTCTTCTTATCAATGGAGAGCTTCAATATCAGTCTTATTCACCTTATGTAAAAATGGCGAACCGAAACGGAGTGCCTTTTAAAGTCGTATCTGATCTTCAGTTTCATACGCCTTTAGGCCTTATCATTGCGGCGGACAGTGCGGTAAATCATGAATCTATATATATTCAGGACGACATTTTTAACCGGTCGGTGCTGAAATCTTAAGAGACAAACGGACCGTTTGTCTTTTTATTCATGGCAATTCCCTTACAACGGGAGATAAGATATAATGTTCTCATACTGATGGCGGGGAGGCCGGCTATGAAAAAAGCACTTATTTGTATTGATTATACGAATGATTTTGTGGCGAGTGATGGAAAATTGACCTGCGGGGAGCCCGGCAGAATGATTGAAGAGGCGATCGTCAATTTGACAGAAAACTTTATCACAAACGGTGATTACGTCGTATTTGCAGTAGATTCTCACAATGAAGGGGATCAATATCACCCTGAAACCCGTCTGTTCCCACCGCATAATATTAAGGGTACGGAAGGAAAAGACCTGTACGGAAAGCTTTTGCCTCTATATCAGAAACATGCACATGATCATAATGTATATTACATGGAAAAAACGAGATATTCTGCTTTTGCGGGTACTGATTTAGAACTGAAACTCAGAGAGCGGCAGATTGACGAGCTGCATTTAGCCGGCGTCTGCACAGATATCTGTGTCTTGCATACAGCGGTTGATGCATACAACAAAGGTTTCCGGATTGTTGTGCATAAACAGGCTGTTGCCAGCTTTAATCAGGAGGGGCATACGTGGGCTCTTTCCCATTTTGCAAACAGCATCGGAGCGCAAGTGGCAGAGTAAGGAAGGGGAAAAACAGTGTTAGAGTACGGTTTTAAAGATGACAGCCTGTCATTACATACAGACCTTTATCAAATCAATATGGCGGAAACTTACTGGAGAGACGGCATTCATGAAAAGAAAGCGATTTTTGAGCTTTTTTTCAGAAAGCTTCCGTTTGAGAATGGCTATGCGGTTTTTGCGGGCTTGGAAAAAGCCATTGAATATCTGGAAAACTTCAAATTTACCGATAGTGACCTGACTTATTTACGAGATGAGCTTGGCTACCATGAAGATTTTATTGATTATTTGAGTGGTTTATCTTTTACAGGTTCTCTTTATTCCATGAAAGAAGGAGAGCTGGTTTTTAACAATGAGCCGATTATGAGGGTGGAAGCTCCCCTTGTAGAAGCGCAGCTTATTGAAACAGCTTTGCTTAACATTGTGAATTACCAAACATTAATCGCGACAAAAGCAGCGCGCATCAAAGGCGTCATTGGCGATGAAATTGCACTTGAATTCGGAACAAGACGGGCGCATGAAATGGATGCGGCTATGTGGGGAGCGAGAGCAGCGTTAATTGGCGGCTTCAGCGCGACAAGCAATGTAAGAGCCGGAAAGCGCTTTAATATCCCGGTATCAGGAACACATGCACATGCGCTTGTGCAGGCCTACCGCGATGAATATACAGCGTTCAAAAAATACGCGGAAACGCATAAGGATTGCGTCTTCTTAGTCGACACGTATGATACGCTCCGTTCAGGCATGCCGAATGCGATTAAAGTGGCCAAGGAATTCGGAGACCGCATCAACTTCATTGGCATCCGCCTGGATAGCGGCGATTTGGCGTACCTGTCAAAAAAAGCCCGGAAAATGCTTGATGAAGCAGGGTTTACAGACGCGAAAGTCATTGCATCGAGTGACTTGGATGAGCATACCATTATGAATTTAAAGGCTCAGGGAGCGCGCATAGATGTCTGGGGTGTCGGCACGAAGTTGATTACAGCTTATGACCAGCCGGCTCTCGGCGCGGTTTATAAGCTCGTCTCCATCGAAGAAAACGGAGAAATGGTCGACACGATCAAAATTTCATCCAACCCTGACAAAGTGACGACACCTGGCAGAAAGAAAGTGTACCGGATTATTAATCAGTTAAATCATCATTCTGAAGGAGATTACATTGCGCTTTATGACGAGCAGGTGAATGACCAGAAGCGGCTGAGAATGTTCCACCCGGTTCATACCTTCATCAGCAAATTCGTCACGAATTTCTATGCGAAGGATCTTCACGAGCTGATTTTTGAAAAAGGCATCCTATGCTACCAGAACCCTGAGATTTCTGACATTCAGCAATATGTACAAGACAACCTCAGCCTTCTGTGGGAGGAATATAAGAGAATCAGCAAACCTGAAGAATACCCGGTTGATTTAAGCGAGGACTGCTGGAGCAACAAAATGCAGCGGATCCATGAAGTGAAAAGCAGACTGGAAGAAGAGCTCGAAGAATAAAGCAAACTGGCCTTTCGTTCGCGAAGAGGCCAGTTTTTTTGTGGGAATAATATTTTTCATGTTTAGACAAATTTCGTCAAATTATTTGATATACTTAGGGTGGAAAGCCGCGTGTTTTGTAAGGAGGATAAATCAATGAGGGTGTTTGTTGCAAGACAGCCTATATTTAATAGAAAAGAACAGGTTGTCGCTTATGAACTTTTATATAGAGAGAGCGAAGAGAATGTGTATTCCGCTGCAGACGGCGATCAGGCTACAACAGATTTGGTGATTAACAGCTTTTTAAACATCGGAATCGAGAAGCTGACGGAAGGAAAACGCTGTTTTGTCAATTTCACTGAAAGCCTGATGTTTTCGGATCTCCCCACCTCCTTCAATCCAAAACAGCTTGTGATTGAAATCCTTGAAGATATACCGATCACTCCGGCTCTCGTCTCAAGGTGCAGAGAGCTGAAAAAAATGGGGTATACGCTGGCACTCGATGATTTTTACGCGATAAACCCGAAAAATGAAAAATTATTGGAAAAGCTCATGAGCTATATTGATATATTGAAAGTTGATTTTCTTAAAACCACCCGATTGGAACGCCGAAACATTTTGCAAACCTACAGCTATTGCGGCCTGATTTTTTTAGCTGAGAAAGTAGAAACACGCAAAGAATATGAACAAGCGGCGCAAGATGGCTTTCAGTTATTTCAAGGCTACTTTTTCAGCGAACCGCGTATCATCAGCGGCCATGATCTGTCGACCCATTTTTATTCTTACTATGAATTGCTCAACGAATTAAGCAAAGAGCAGCCTAACATCCAGCGTGTAACTGAGTACATAGAACGGGATTTATCGCTGTCATATCAAATTTTAAAATTCTTAAACTCTTCCCATAGCCGCTTAACCCAAAAGATCGACAGCATTAAGCAGGCTATCATGCTTCTTGGGTTTAACGAAATCAAACGGTGGATATACATCCTTTCCTTTAAGGATTTAAGCAGAAAAGGGAATTCGAGCAAACACGAAATTATAAAAATTTCTTTAATGAGAGCAAAGCTATGTGAACTGTTGGCAAGAAAAACAGCGCGCCCGCAGCCGGCCTCGTATATGCTGATCGGGATGTTTTCTCTCATAGACACCCTTTTGCACAGAGAAATAGAAGAGATTATTCAAGAATTGCCTTTAATAGATGAAGTCGGTCAAGCGTTATTAGGTCATCAAAATGACTATTACCAAATGCTTGAGCTTGTGAAGTTAATCGAAACCAACAATTGGGACTCTTGCGGAGAATTAGCAAAAGAATTGGACAAGGAAGAAGCGTACGACTGTTATTTGGAAGCCTTGGAGTGGTGTCATAAGCTCATGGGCGAAAAGTAATTGCGGTCTTCTGACCACCGCAACGCCAAGGTGATTCGGCTTTGCATGCTGATCAGGCTGATGTATATGCCATCGGGATTAAAGACCGAATCAACATCATGCCGGACGCCTGTCTGTTTGATCAGACGTTTTACTGTCTGTTTATCTGACTGCTCCGCTGCGGTCATGATGCGGCGCGAAAGCTCCTGTGACCCCGCAATGCGCCTAAGTACAAGCTGAGCATCAGCGAGCAGCCCGGCGGCATCCTGTGCGGAACGGATAAAGGTTTCTGTATTGGCGGCAGGAGCGGGCGGGCGGCGTATGTCGTACGGATAGACGCAGAACCAAGGATAAGGATATCTCATGCAAGCACCTCGCAAAAAGGGGATATGTCTATATGTATAGGTCACTCAGGTGCTGGATATGACAAAGCGAAAAGGCCACAACTTTGCGTTGCGGTCTTTTCGGTGTTTGTCGGTCACGATACGCCAAGAATCGCATATTGAATTTTGAAAAAGCGGAGAGGGGGACTATAGTCTTACATTGTGAAACAGATAAACACAATAAAAACAAGGGAATTAAGAATCTTTCTCAATTTCATCCGAAATCACCGTTTTTCCGAATAGAGAAATAGTCCTGTTCTTATTGTGATTCCTTTGAGCAAAAGGACCTATTGATATTTGCGGTGTCACGCAGGATCTTTTTGTATACTTTTCGGTGAAAAATAAGCCGAAACCAGATACACTATTAGTAACAGATCAAATACCTAGGACTCGTTCACCATACACAATTCATTGATCTTTCAAAAAAAGGAGTGTGGAAACGATGGAAAAGAAACTTGAAGAAGTAAAACAATTATTATTCCGACTCGAACTTGATATTAAAGAAACGACAGATTCATTACGAAACATTAACAAAAGCATTGATCAGCTCGATAAATACACATACGCAATGAAAATTTCGTAAAAAAGACTTGGAAACAAGTCTTTTTTTTCGTTCTACCCATACAATAAATGGATAAAGTATTATATGATTGTTAAAAAACGAAAAACCTGCTGTCCTTTAAATGTCCCATTTAGTAAAATGGAATGGGAAGGGGGAAGTTGTTATTGAGCAGATATGTTTAGATTCTGTCCGGATCAAGGAGAAAATGAAGGAGATTGTACATGAAAATATTTCAAATGAAGACTTAAAAACAAAACTTATTTCTTTTATTGAAGAAAAAAAACAATTTTCATTCGCAGAATTAGCTTATCATCATTACATAGCATTTGACGGAAAAGATGTTACAGCAATTGAGTTGTTGGCTTCTGGTATAGAACTTTTAATTTTATCTGCTGACATTTTTGACGATATAGAGGATAAGGATAATCTTCAGGCTTCTTGGATGAAAATAGATCCTTCGATAGTGATTAACGCAGCTACCGCACTTTATACATTAAGTTTGCAAGTGATAAGTTTAGTTTCTAACAATCCACAACATTTAAGTCTGACTTTACAATATTCACTTCAATCTTTACAAGGGCAACATGCAGATTTAAATGTAACAAGCTCTTCAGAATCAGAGTTTATTGAAATGATTAAACTTAAGTCAGGTTCTCTTGTAACATTGCCTAATGTTCTTGGTGTATATTTGGCAACTGGTGAATTTAATGAAACAGTCGATGAGTATTCACATTATTTGGGCATAGTCGAGCAAATTGCAAATGATCACCATGGGTTATATTATCCTGACAATAATGATTTAAAAACTAGACACAATCTTGCCTTCTACTATCTTAAAAATAAATATAACCAATCATCGATTGACTTATTAAATTTTTATGCGCAAGAAAATAATCAGATAAATAATATGGACGAATTGAAAAAGAAGCTACGAGAATCAGGTGTAATACAATATTTGAATGTTATTAAAAATATAGCATTGGAAAACTTTAAAGAATCATTCAAAAAACTGAAATTAGATGAACAAAGAAAGAATAAACTATTTGTACAATTATTAAGGGGGAATTTAAATTGAAACATATTGATAAAATTATAAGCCATCTAGCAAACAACCCGGAAGCTTTTGATCAATTTAAGAATGGGAACTTAACCTTACTAAATATAAATGAAAAAGAAAAGAAAGCAATATTATATGCGTTTGAAGAAGGAGAGGCACCGAGAACAAGCAACTGGCCCCCAATAGAAGCTATCAGTAATTTTTTTGAGGATGATAAAAGAAAAAGTTTTATTTAATTATGGGATGATGAGATGCACATAAATAATAACGTCTATAAATATTTGTCTCTAGCTTTTATCATTTTAAGTTTTGTTTATGTGATCTACCTCTCTTATATTTCTGTTTTTAATATCTTTGTAGGTGCAGATGTGAAGATTAATGAACAGGGTAAGTTAGAGGTTACCAAAGTTGTGGATTATGAATATTATTCAGGTGTAAAAAAAGGTGACATCATTCTTGAAGTGAATGGGCAAAAAGGAAGCGAAATCCAGTTAGAGAGCGGAAGATTGGTCAACGTAGAAAGCTTAACTGTTGAGAGAGATAATAAATCATTTCATTTACAAAATGTAAGCCTAATAAGTGAAGAAAATTTATTTATGTATCTCATTCCACTCATATCTTATTCAATCTGTTTATTTTGTATATTTTTTGTTTACAGAATAAATAAAGTAAGAAAATCATCTTCTGCTTTTGTTTTAATCTTATTTTTGTTATTTGTATCAGTAGCATATGTAAGTGCCTGCGGGGCAAGAAGAGGTGAAGAGGTTAGCACTTACCTGCTTGTCCTTACTTTAGTAAGTTGTCCAATTTTATATATACATTTCATATATAAATACTTTGCGGAATTGGGCACTAAGTTATTCAAAAAGAAGATTTTAATCATAATGTATATACTTCCACTCGTAAACCTGTTACTAGAAGCTGTTTTGAGTAATAGATTAAATTCTTCGGCTTTTTTGTCTAACTTGAACTTGATTTCCTTTTTTGTCCTAGTCCTTACTGTATCTATCCTTATCCATCAAGGGATTAGAAAAATCAAACAAAATGAGCAAAAGTCAATTTTAAAAATCCTTGCTTATATAAATATCCTGTCTTTTAGTCCCTTTATTATCTTTTTTGTTATTCCCTATGTGTTGTTTGATAAGTATCTTTCACCCTTTAGTTTGGCAGCTTTTACACTTGTTATACCTTTTTCTTTAGTGTATCAATTTATGACAAATAGACTTTATAATATTGACTTTGTTGTAGGACGGCTTAAATACTATGGATTTTTAGCCATTACACCTACTGTTATTGTGGTCACCATATTTAATTACATTCAAAAACCAGAAGATAACTTTTACTACGTTAAACTAACATTTGTAATATATTTGCTTATGTTTGCTGTCTTTTACTTTAAAGAGATCATTGATTTTCGTTTCAAGTTGAAAAGATTTACAGAGAAATTTAATTATCAAGATGGAATTTTTAAATTTACTCAGTTAATTAAGCAAGCATCATCGGTAGATCAAGTACTTAATCACTTTAAAAATACAATCCTAGAAGTATTAAACATAGATAATGCTTGTGTGTATGATAATTCTAAAGGGGAAATTAACCTCCTTAGTAAGAATAACTTTAAAGATCTGACTTATAAAAATCATGAGCAATATGTGAAAAACTTTTCTGGTGATATCGGTAAAATTAAAGAGTTTAAACAAGGTTTTATTATTAAAATAGGTGAACGAGGAGACAGATCATTTTTAGTACTCTGTTTCTCAAGTTATAATACTTTTAAATTAACAAGAGATGAAATTGCATGGCTTCAAACATTAGCGTTCTATACAAATGTCTCATTGGAAAACGTTATGAAAATTGAAGAATTGATGGTGCATCTTAAGGATTTAAAACAACAGGAATCCAACCCGGTATGGCTCAAAAAACTCATGTACACGATCGAAGAAAAACAACGCTCTGATCTCGCCCGCGATCTCCACGATTCAGTTCTTCAGGATTTGATTTCATTAAAACGGCAGTGTGAGCTGTTTTTGGCTGATTTTAAGAAGGATGATGATCCATGCCGTGAAGAGGTGCAGGACAAGCTCGTGCAGATGAATGAGCAGATGTCTGATGTGATTTCGATGACGAGAGAGACGTGTCATGAATTGCGGCCGCAGCTTTTGTATGATTTGGGACTGGTGAAGGCGTTGTCCAAGCTGGTGGCGCAGCAGCAGGAGCGGGTTCCGTTTCATATCCGCTTAAATACCGGCAGATTTACGGCGTCGCTTGATTTGGATTCGCAGCTGAATTTGTACCGGATCATTCAAGAGTTTTTATCAAATGCAGTGAAACACTCTCAGGCGACGGAAGTGCTTATCATGCTGATCAGTATTCAGAACAAAATTGTTCTTCATTATGAGGACGATGGTGTCGGATTTGATCTGGAGAAAAATAACGAACATTCCATGAGTATGGGTCTTTCTGGCATTAAGGAGCGAGTCAGGGCTTTAGATGGACGCCTCCGAATCGAAACAAGTGAAGGAAAGGGCTTTAAGGCCGATATTGAAATGGAATTGTAATGGTTTTATAACGTAAACGACTTGGCAGAAGCCAAGTCTTTTTTATAAAATGGAAATGAGTGAGTAAAAGGGAGGAAAACATGAAAAAGATACTAGTGATTGATGACCATCCGGCTGTCATGGAAGGCACCAAGACAATTTTGGAAACGGATTCGAATTTGTCTGTTGATTGTCTCAGTCCTGAACCCAGCGAACAGTTCATACACCAGCATGATTTCTCATCATATGATCTCATCTTAATGGATTTGAACTTAGGCGGCGATGTCAATGGGATGGAGCTTTCTAAACAGATTTTACAAGAGAATCCTCATTGTAAAATTATCGTATATACCGGTTATGAGGTCGAGGATTATTTTGAGGAAGCGATTCGTGCGGGTCTGCACGGCGCCATCAGCAAAACCGAATCAAAGGAAAAGATCACCCAATACATATATCACGTGCTCAACGGAGACATTTTAGTCGATTTCGCTTACTTTAAACAGCTGATGACTCAGCAAAAAACAAAGCCGGCCCCTTCCTCTCAAAAAGAACAAGATGTGCTCACACCAAGAGAATGCCTGATTCTTCAAGAAGTTGAAAAAGGTTTTACCAACCAAGAAATAGCAGATGCGCTTCATTTAAGCAAGCGGTCCATCGAATACAGCCTGACGTCGATTTTCAACAAGCTTAATGTCGGTTCCCGGACGGAAGCGGTGTTGATTGCAAAATCAGACGGTGTGCTTTAAATAAGGGAGTTAAAACTATGGATATGAAACATACATTGCTTGGCGCGCTGGGAATTGAAATTGTAGAAAGCACAGCGGAACGCTGCGTGGCAGTGATGCCGGTGGATCACCGGACCGTCCAGCCCTTTGGTTATTTGCATGGAGGCGCTTCAGTGGCTCTTGCGGAAACTGCGGCGAGTGTGGGTGCCCAGCATCTAATCGATTCTCGTACACAAGCTTGTGTCGGTTTGGAGATTAACGCCAATCATCTGAAATCTGTCAAGGAAGGAACGGTAAAGGCGGTAGCCGAGCCCGTTCATAAAGGCAGAACGACCATTGTGTATCAGATTCACATTTATGACGAGCAAGAGAGGCTGATCTGTATATCCAGATGCACGCTGGCTGTCATCACAAAATAAAAAAACAGCCGGAACTCTGCCTGTCCGGCTGCTCATTTTTATAGGTAAGAATCCTCTTTTCGTTTAATCACAAAGTTTCTGATTCCGTTATAGTCATCCTGTACACTTCTTTCATCCAGCTTGACGCCAGAGTTGTACGCAGCTCGGCAGATCAAGTGTCCCCCGACCGGCGTCGTAATAAAGATAAAGAAAATCCCGAGCAGAATTTTTGCTGATATCTCTCCTGTTATAAACCACAAAAAGAAGAAGACACCGAGCAAAATCATATTTACCCCTAATGTTGAGCCTTTAGAAGCAGCGTGAGAGCGTGTGTACATATCGGGAAGGCGAAGCGTCCCGAAGGAAGCCGCAAGACAGATTAGCGCCCCCATTAAGATAAATATCGCCACTGCTATTTTAGCGATCACGATCATTTTCGATAATCTCTCCTTTCTCTAAGAACTTAGAAAACGCAATGGTTCCGATAAAAGACAAAATACCTAGCAATAATATGATATCAAGAAAAATACTCGTATTCAGCAGGATGGAGACAAGCGCTGTCATCGCTATCAGATTAATGCCGATTGCATCCAGAGCCACAACCCGGTCAGGAACAGTCGGCCCTTTGATGACACGAACGACATACAACAGGGTGGACACCGCTATAATGCCGAGCGCGATTTGAAGGATTAACGTAAACATCAGCGGCTCACCTCCTGTATGGCTTTTTCAAATGACTCACGAATATCAAAAATCGCTTTTTCCGCATCCTCAATATCCATCGCGTGAATATAGAGAATGGTCCGGTCATCGGAAATATCCATGACCAATGTTCCCGGCGTTAATGTAATAAGCAGTGAAAGCAGGGTAATTTCCCAATCCTTTGTCAGCTCTGTTTTAAATGCGAATATGCCTGGCTTGATATCCAGTTTTGGCGACAGGACTGTTTTCAGCACACTGACGTTGGCAAGGTATAATTCCCTTATAAAGATCAAAAAAAGTTTGATAATCGAAAACGTTTTCCATAGATAAAACGGATGAGCAAGGAAGCGCCGGAAGAAGAAGAGAGAGATCATTCCCAGGATAAAGCCTGTGATGAATCCGGCGGCGCTTGCGTCATTGCTCAGGAACATCCAGCAAAAAGCGAGAAACACATTTAATAAAATTTGAAATGCCATGCGATCTACTCCTTCAAAACAGCTTCAATATATTTTTCCGGATTCAGCAAAGTCTCGGCCGCTTGATCAACGTACGGTGACACCCATTCTGTACCCAATCCGAAGAGAAGAGACAGCAAGAGAAAAATAGCTGCCGGATATAGAAGCCCTTTAGCTGTTCTAAGATTTTGCTTCGGTGTTTCTTTTTCTTCGCCCCAAAACGCATGGATAAAGATTCTTAACACGGAATACAGGACGAGCAGGCTTGAAAGCAGGATCAGCATGGAAATCGTAAATTCACCTTCAGCGAAGCCGCCTTCTGCAATTTTAAATTTGCCTACAAATCCGCTGAGAGGCGGGATGCCGGCAAGAGATACAGCCGACATGAAGAACATCCATCCAAGAACGGGGTATCGTTTGATCAGCCCGCCCATTCGTTGCAGGCTTGCTGTTCCTGTCAAAGCGATCAGCGTGCCTGCCAGCATAAATAATGCGCCTTTAATCAGCATGTCGTGAATCAGGTAGTAAATCGCACCTTGAATGGATGCGGGCGTTTGAACTGCAACACCGAACAAAATAACGCCGACAGCGGTAATAATGTTATAGATCACGATTTTCATGACATTCTGATAGGCAAGTGAACCGATGACACCGAAGATGACAGTGAGAGCCGCGAGCCATATCATCAGCTGGTGGGTAAACGCTGTATCGTGAATGAAAATCAGTGTGAACACTCTTGTGATCGCATATAATCCGACCTTTGTCAGCAAGGCGCCGAACAATGCGGAGATGGCTGCCGGCGGCGCGTAATAAGAGCCGGGAAGCCAAAAGTAGAGAGGGAAGATCCCGCCCTTCATACCAAACACGATGAGTAACAGGACACCGATTACAGTAATCAGCCCAGTTTGTCCGGATTCGCTGATTCTCACACTTAAATCCGCCATGTTTAATGTGCCGGTCACAGCGTATAAAAAGCCGACGCCGATGACAAACAATGCTGATGACACGATATTAAACACAATGTATTTAAGCGATTCCCGCAGCTGAATTTTTGTGCCGCCTAATACAATCAGCATATAAGAAGCGATAAGCAGAAGCTCGAAAAATACGTACATATTAAATAAATCGCCTGTTAAAAACGCTCCGCTTACACCAGCCAGCAAAAACTGCACGCCGGAATAATAAAAGGCACGTTCCCGTTTTTCACCGATAGAACGGAAGGAATAAAGCACAACCAATAATCCGATGACTGCCGTGGTGAAAACAAGCAGGCTGGCAAATTGATCTGCAACAAGCACAATTCCGTAGGGGGCTTTCCAGCCGCCCAAACTCAGTGTCTGAATGCCGTTTGTAAAAACAGTCTGTACGAGTAAAACGCTGATCACAATCCCGAGTGCGGATGCCGCAGTGCTGAAGATCCGCATGAGCATGATGTGTTTGTTCATGAAAATCAGCAGAATGGCGGACAGGAGCGGGATCAGAATTGGCAATATAACAAAATTATTCATGTTGATCATTTCCCCTCATTTGATCCATATCGTCCGATTTCAATTCCTGATAGGCCCGAAACGCCATGACGAGGATGAAGGATGTAACTCCAAATGAAATGACAATAGCTGTCAAAATCAGGGCTTGCGGAAGCGGATCGACAAATGACTTGGCATGCTCGCTCAAAATCGGAGCGGCGCCTTTTTTTAATCCTCCCATAGTTAACAGCATTAAATGAACGCCGTGGCTCAAAAGCGCTGTTCCGATAATGACCCGAAGCAGGCTTTTAGACAGCAGCAAATACGTAGCAGCCATAAAAATAATACCGGCTGTAACAGCCATTAAGATTTCCATTATTCTTCCTCTCCAATCGTTTGAATAATGGTCATCGTAATGCCTACGACAACAAGATAAACACCTAAATCAAAAAGCGTCGCCGTGGCGAGCTCCGTTTTCCCTAAAATCGGCAGATGAAAGTAACCGAATGTGTGGGTTAAGAAGGGCGCTCCGAAGACAAAAGAGCCAACGCCTGTTAAGACAGCGAGCAGCAGACCGGCTCCCGCGACGTAAATGAAATTAATCGGCAAAATGGAACGCACGGTTTTTAAATCATAAGCCAAGAGCAATAGAACGATGGAAGAGGACGTGATCAGCCCGCCGACAAAGCCTCCTCCAGGGGCGTTATGCCCCGATAAAAATAAATAGAAAGAGAAAAGCAAAATGATAAAGGATACAAGCTTTGTCACGGTTTGAAGAATCAAGTCATTTGTTTTTTGTTCATTCACCGCTTTTCCCCTCCTCTTTTACTTTTGTTTTAATCATGCTGAAGATGCCGAGAGCGGCAATCGTTAATACCGTAATTTCAAACATTGTATCAAAGCCCCTGAAGTCAACGAGGATGACATTGACGACATTATCCCCTCCGCCAAGATCGTGGCTGTGCTTTGTAAAGAAGGAGGCGATACTGTCTTTTGTCCGCTGGCTTGAGGATGCAATACCGAGCAGGGTGACAATAATGCCGACTCCTAAAGCAATGATAAAGTTTGTCATTCGGAACGTTCTCGTTTTCTTTTTCAGCCGCAGTTTCGGCAAATGATAAAAACAAAGCAGAAACAGGGCGACGGAAATCGTCTCAATGACCAGCTGGGTCAAAGCCAAATCGGGCGCTCTGAAAATAACAAAAAACAATGCAAGCGTATAACCGACAACACCAAGTGAAATAATCGCCGTCAGTCTGGATCGGGCGAATACAGTCGCCGCTGTCGCGCTGATCATGACAAGTGTCAGAATCATTTCGTATATGCCGATTTTCGCCATACCCTCAGTTGTAAAGGAAAATCCGCCTTTCAAAACCAGAGCCCCGCTCATCAGAATGATAAATCCAGCGAAGATATACAGAAGATAATCCCGCAAAAATCCGGTCATATATTGTTTTGTCACTCGATAAGAGCCTTTTTCCATGATGATCAGGAGCTTCTCGTATAACCGATTGAGCGTGAGTTTCGATGGAAACAGCTTATAGATCCCTTTCCACTTGTTTATCGTCAAGTATCCGATCGTACCGACAGCGATAATGCCCAGTGTCATCAGAACTTCAGCTGTAAACCCGTGCCACTGCGAAATATGAACATGAAACTTCTCATGGCTGTCCAGCAGTGTCGGATAGATTGAATTCATCGCAGGCTCTATCAAGCTGTAGGACAATATATTCGGGAAAAAGAAGAGACTGACAGCGAGCGCAACAAGAATGACAGGTGATACGAGCATTCCAATCGGCGCTTCATGAGCCTGTTTTTCGAGTTTTTCAGGCTGATAATTGCCTTTAAATGTTTTAAACAGCAGTTTCATGCTGTAGATAAATGTAAACACACTTCCTGCCCAAGCGAGGACAGGGAACAGCGCTCCCCACGTCTGGACGTTGAACAAATCGACATGTGTCACACGAAGCATGCTGGTGAAAAACATTTCTTTACTCAAAAATCCGTTAAACGGCGGGAGACCAGCCATTGAAAATGTGCCAATCAAGGAAATCGTAAATGTAATCGGCATGATCGCCATCAGTCCGCCGAGCTTTCTGACGTCCCGCGTGCCTGTTTCATGATCAATGATGCCGACTGCCATAAACAAGCTTCCTTTAAAGGTAGCATGATTGATGAGATGGAAAATGGCAGCCATGGCGGCAACTGTGTAATATTCTGTATGGCCGTAATGCAGGGCTGCAGCACTGACACCAAGCATCGAGATGATCATGCCGAGCTGGCTGACGGTTGAAAACGCCAAAATGGATTTTAAGTCGGTTTGTTTGACGGCATGGAATGAACCCCAAACCATGGTGAAAATCCCGACGAGAGAAACAATCCAAAACCACTGAGCTGAAAAGGCGAAAATAGGGCTGAATCTTGCAATCACATAAATTCCCGCTTTGACCATCGTGGCTGAATGGAGATACGCGCTGACGGGTGTCGGCGCTTCCATGGCGTCAGGCAGCCAAATGTAAAAAGGAAACTGGGCGGACTTTGTAAATGCGCCTAGTAAAATCAAAATCATCGCCGGAATAAATAGATCATGGCCGGCAATCAACTGAACCTGATTGATCATTTCTCTGATACTGAATGAATCTGTGATCAGATAAAGAAGAATGAATCCTCCCAGCATACACAGTCCGCCGCTTACCGTAATCAAGAGCGATTTTGCGGCGCCGTAGCGAGATTTTTCACGCTTGTACCAATATCCAATCAGCAAAAAGGACGAAAGGCTGGTAAGCTCCCAAAACATGTAGAGAACCATGACGTTGTCAACAAGAACAACACCGAGCATAGCGCCCATGAACATTAATAAATAGACATAAAAAGGCCCAAGCTGTTCTTTTTCTTTCGATAAATAAAAAATACTGTAAAGAGTGACCAACGAGCCGATCCCTGTTATCAGTAAGGCGAATAGCAGTCCGAGACCGTCTACATAAACGGTAAAGTTAATGCCTAATGAAGGAATCCACTCCAATACCGATCGTAATGTTTCTCCCGACTGAGTCATTCTGATCATTGGAAGAAAGTATATAAACAGCAAGACGGGCAGGATCAGAACAAACCAGCCCGTATGCACTCTTTTTGCGTATTTTGCCAGAAAGGGAATGATAAAAGCAAATACAAAAGGCGATAAAATAGCAAAATGTAAGAGCTGCAAAGACAAGACCTCCTTTTCTTTAATTGAAACCGGTTCTATGTATAAATAATTAGAATATACGGTCAAACGACCCAGTCCAAATTATATCGCACTTTTTTGGAAGCCGCCATGCTTCAACCTGCCGCGAATGAATTTTACAAGTTCTTTTGACCTTAAAATAAGTTTAACAAAAATCAGGTCATTTGTATATTTAAAATCGCTCCTGATCAAGCTGTATGTAAGGAGCTGATCATGGTGAAGAGAAAGGTCCTTATGTGCTCAGGTTTATTCTGCTCGATATGTGCAGGGGCATTCATGCTGAATCAATATGACGGCCGTGCCCGTGTGGCAGACAATGATGATTGGGAACTGTATTTATTGGAGCACCACCTGTCAACTAAAATGAGTGAGGCGGAATCTAAGGATAGGCCGTTTGGGCCCAGGGAGTATATGCGGATTGTGAACAAATAAAAAAAGAGTTCCGTCTAAGACGGAACTCTTTTTTTGATTATGAAGTGAAAAAGCGAAGTAAAATCGTCGCGCAAATGACAGTTCCAGCTCCGCCGAGGCGTGTAGAAATTTGGGCGAATGGCATAAGGCCCATTCTTCCTGAAGCGGACAAAATGGCGACATCTCCCGTTCCGCCGAGACCGCTGTGACAGCAGGTAACGATTGCGGATTCAACAGGGTACATGTTCATCAGCTTGCCTACAAAATATCCGGAAGAAATCATGGCAACGACAACTGAAATACAAATGATGACAAACGGAATAGAAATCACAGACGCCACGTCATCTAAAGGGATAAAGAGAATCCCGAGGCCTACCATAAGCGGCCATGTAAAGCTTGATGAAATAAACTTATAAAGCTGGTACGCGCCATCCTCCATTTTTTTCGGAAGGATATTTGCATATTTGATTGCAGCTGCTGAAATAATCATTAAAATAGCGCCCGGGATGAAGATGAATTTCTCCAGTAAACCGCCGAAAATAAAAAACGTACAAGCGAGCAGGACTCCGGCTCCCATCAGTTTAAAGTCAATTTTAGCTTCAGCCTCTTTTTGATTGAAAATATCGTTCGCTTTCTTAGATTTAACGAGACGCCCATTGCCGTTTAGGTCAGGACGTTTTTCGCCCAGTTTTTTCATTAAAGCAGCACAGATAATAGCAAAAACGTTTCCAATGATAGCGGCAGGAACCAGCTGCGACACATACACATCAGCGGAAGACCCCAATATTTGCGAATAAGCAATCGAGAGCGGCAAAATTCCTTCACCTATTCCCCCGGCAATAATCGGCACAACGACAAAGAAAAAGGAATCATAGGCACTGTAGCCGAAGATGAATCCGACGAGCACGCCGGCCGCAACCGCCGCAATTGTGCCCGCTACTAAAGGAACGAACATTCTGATGAATCCCTGTATTAAAACAGTTCTGTTCATTCCAAGAATGCTTCCTACAACAAGACAAGCGATATAGAAATAAAGAAAGTTAGACGTTTTCATTAAATTGGTTACAGCATCTAATGATGATGGATTCAACACATTATAAAAAACTAAAAAAGATGGCACAAACAAAGATAAAATAGCAGGACCGCCAATATCCTTTAAAATCGGAATCCGCTGGCCGATATCGCCAAGAAAGACACCTAAAATCATAATGATGGCAAAACCGCCCAGCATGTTTGCAGGCAGCTCGTTGTAATAGGCCGCAAGAATAATAATGACAGCTAATGCTGTATATAATGGGAGAGGAATCACGCCGATTTCCCAAGTCCATATTTTCTTAAACAGGCTTTTCTCCTGTGTGTCTTTGTGCTCAGGTAAAACTTCCTCTGTTTTGTGAATTGCTCCCATTGTCATACACCCCCATGTATTGTTTGTTACAGTCTACAAGAAAGCGCTAACAAAGGATATTTTTTTAAGTTAAATAATTAATAAACAACTAAATTAATTAGGTATTTTGGAGCAGAAAAAATCCCTGAGAAGCCGCTTCCCAGGGAGATGTGGTTACCGTTTTCCTTTGATATAAGGCACACCATTTGCTTTTGGCGCATCTGCGCGTCCGATAAAGCCGGTTAAGGCGAGAATGGTTAATACGTAAGGGGCAATCAGCATATATACATTCGGTATGTCCTTAAAAAGAGGGAGCAGTGAGCCGATAATGCTTAAGCTTTGCGCGAATCCGAAAAACAGGGCAGCGCCGAGTGCGCCGATCGGATGCCATTTTCCGAATACAAGGGCGGCGAGTGCGATAAAGCCTTGCCCGGAAATGGTAGAGTGCGTAAAGTCGAGGGCAATCGTTGACGCATATACGCCGCCCCCGAGGCCGCCGAACAATCCGCTGATCATCACGCCGATATAGCGCATTTTGTAAACATTGATCCCCATAGTATCGGCCGCCATCGGATGTTCTCCGACGGAGCGAATACGGAGGCCGAACGGGGTTTTAAACAAGATAAACCACGAAATAAAGGCCAGGACAATTGCGAGAATAGACGTATAATAGACATCTGAAAAGAAGATTTTTCCCAATACGGGGATGTCGCTCAAGCCGGGAATACTTGTTTTATAAAAAGGCTCGGGAATTTTGTCAGTTTGCGCTTTTCCGTAAATCAGCTTTACGATAAATAAAGTAGCCCCAAGCGCCAGCATATTAATGGCGACGCCGCTGACTGTCTGATCAGCGCGAAACGATATCGCCGCTGCCGCATGAATCAGTGAAAACAGCGCGCCGGCTGCCATAGCGGCAATGAGCGAAAGCCAAGGTGCTGCGGCTCCCAATTCAGGGCCTAAAAATAAATTGAATAAAACACTGGTGAATGCTCCGATAATCATAAGGCCTTCAAGGCCGATATTGACGACGCCTGATCTCTCGGAAAATACGCCGCCGAGAGCGGTTAAAATAAGCGGGGCTGCGTATACGAGTGTGGCAGGGACAATGATTGATACAATCTGCAGAAAGTCCACTTATTTCGCCCCCTTTTTCTTCAATTTATCCGCGACAAAACGAATGGCATAGCTTGAAGCAACAAACAGAATGATAATGGCAATCACAATATCGACAACCTCAGAAGGTACGCCTGATTCAATCGGCATATTTAATGCCCCGATTTTGAGGCCGCCAAGCAATGCTGCCGCAAGCACAACACCGACCGCAGTGTTCCCGCCCAGAAGAGCGACGGCAATACCGTCAAAGCCGACGCCGGTAAATGCGCCTTTGACAGCTGCATATTCAAATGTTCCCAGACCTTCCATGGCACCTGCAAGGCCTGCAAAAGCTCCTGAAATGAGCATGGAGGTCATAATATTCTTCCGCACGCTCATACCGGCGTACTGGGACGCGTGCTGATTGAATCCGACTGCCCGAAGCTCAAAGCCTTTCGTTGTTTTGTTAATCATAAACCACATAACAACAGCTGCGAGAAGGGCGATGACGATCCCCCAGTGAAGCCTTGAATAATCCGTAATCTGCTCAAGAAACGGCGAGCGCAGTGAGGCCGATTCGTGAATTTTTTCCGTCTTATCCTGATTGTCTGTCAGGACTTTTGAAATCAAATAATTGGTCGTATGCAGCGCGATATAATTCATCATAATGGTGACAATGACCTCATGAACATAGAACCGTGCTTTTAAAAAGCCGGGAATAAATCCCCATAAACCGCCTGCTGCAGCCGCTGTGATCAGTGCAAGCGGCATATGAATATATGCCGGTCCGTCAAACGCCGTTCCGACCCAAACGGCAGCTGTCCAGCCCACTAGCAGCTGTCCCTCTACCCCGATATTGAAAAGCCCGGTTCGGAACGCGAAAGCAACAGCTAATCCAGATAAAATATAAGGTGTAATCTGCCGGACGGTTTCCCCGATGTAATAGATTTCTCCAAATATCCCATTCCATAAAGCGGAATAGCCGCTGATCACACTGTATCCGCTCGCAAGCATAATTAGTGCGCCAGCCAGCAAGCCGAGCATGATTGCAATGAGCGGCACGAGTAAATGAGAGAGTCGTTTAACCATTTGCTTTCCCCGCTTCCTTTTGCGTGCTTCCCGCCATCAAGAGGCCGAGCTCTTGCTCAGTCGTATCCAGCGGATTGACGCTGGATATGATGCTGCCTTCAAAAATGACGGCGATTCTGTCACTGAGATTCATGATTTCATCCAGCTCAAACGATAGAAGAAGAACGGCTTTTCCGGCATCACGCTGTTCAATGAGTTTTTTATGGACAAATTCAATCGCTCCCACATCAAGGCCGCGAGTCGGCTGGGCGGCGATTAACAAGTCAGGATTTCGGTCAATTTCCCTTCCGATAATTGCTTTTTGCTGGTTTCCGCCTGACAATGCCCGCGCGTGTGTATATTCATCGGGGGTTCTGACATCGTACTCGCTGATCAGGCTGCGTGCTTTCTTATACATTTCGCCTTTATGTAAAACACCGAATGCTGAATAAGGCTTTTTGTAATAGCTTTGGAGCACGATATTCTCACCGATCGGAAAATCCAAAACGAGGCCGTGTTTATGGCGGTCCTGTGGAATATGCCCGATTCCGGATTCCGTTACTTTTCTCGGCGTCAGGTTTTGTATCTGTTTTCCGTTTAAGGAAATGGTTCCAGACTCCGTTTTTCGGAGTCCTGTAATCGCTTCAATCAGCTCTGACTGTCCGTTTCCGTCAACGCCGGCTATGCCGACAATTTCTCCGGCATTGACAGAAAGCGATAAATTCCTTACAGCTTCTACTCCGCGAGTATCTTTTACAGTGATTCTGTCAATCGCCAGCACTTCAGATCCCGGCTGAGCCGCTTTTTTTTCTGTTTTGAACGATACCTCGCGGCCGACCATCAGACTGGCGAGCTCGTCTTGATTTGTATCCCGGACATCCAGTGATTTGATGCCTTTTCCTTTGCGGATAATGGTAACGCGGTCACAAACCTCCATGATTTCTTTCAGTTTATGGGTAATTAAAATAATTGATTTTCCCTCATTGACGAGGTTCTTCATGATTTGAATGAGCTCTTTGATTTCATGAGGCGTCAGCACAGCTGTCGGTTCATCAAAAATCAGAATGTCAGCCCCGCGGTAGAGGGTTTTTAAAATTTCTGCACGCTGCTGCATGCCGACGGATATGTCAGCTACTTTTGCCTCAGGATTAATTTGAAGTCCGTATCGGTCGGAAATGTCCTGAACCTCTCGGACAGCCCGTTTTCGGTCAATCCGCCCGAGCTTTTTCGGCTCCTTCCCGAGAATAATGTTTTCAGCAACTGTAAATGTATCGACAAGCATAAAATGCTGATGCACCATGCCGATTCCGAGATCATTCGCTTTGTTCGGGCTGTTGATGTGCACCTTCTCACCGCGGACCCGAATTTCCCCCTTTTCTGGCTGATACAGCCCGAAAAGGACGTTCATCAAAGTTGATTTGCCCGCTCCGTTTTCACCGAGCAGCGCGTGGATTTCGCCTTTTTTGACCTGAAGATTAATGTTGTCATTTGCGACGATACCGGGAAACTCCTTGCGTATATTGAGCATTTCAATGACATATTCCACAGAATTGACCGCTCCTTTTTTCAAGATGCTTTTAAATAAGAGGCTGGCAATAGAAAAGCCGCAAGGACATGTGCAGCTTTGCTCTGAAAGAAAAACAAGGGATAAGGGCTCTTCTCCTTATCCCCGCGATTCTTATTCAGCTTTGAAATTTTTCAGCTCTTTCTCTGTTCCCGGCACTTCTAATCCGTCGATGATTTTTTTCTTCCAATCATCAACTGCTTTGATTACATCATCCGATAGGTTTTGTTTAGAGGAAGAAATGCCGACTCCGTCTTGATCAAGTCCGTATGTAAGCGTTTCTCCGCCGGGGAATTTGCCTTCGCTTGCTTTCTTTGTTAAATCTTCAACTGCTGTATCAACCTTTTTGACCATGGAAGTAAGGGTGACGTTATCGTCTGTTCCTTCTACTTGGCCTTCTGCGTATTGATCTTTATCGACTCCGATCACCCAAACATCACGCTTCGGGTCTTCTTTTTTCAGGTTCTTGGCTTCTGTAAAGACACCTGTGCCGGTGGCGCCTGCGGAGTGGTAAATCACATCAACGCCTGACTTATACATGCTCTCGGCGGTTGCTTTTCCAACGTCCGCTTTATCGAATCCGCCCGCATACTTCACCTGGACAGTTGCGTCAGGTTTTACGGCCTGAACCCCTGCACGGAAGCCGACTTCGAATTTTTTGATTAATTCGGATTCCATGCCGCCCACAAATCCGATTTTTCCTGATTTGCTTGTTAAAGCTGCGGCCACTCCGACGAGAAATGAGCCTTCCTGCTCTTTAAACGTAATGCTTGCGACGTTGTCTTTATCGACGACTGCGTCAATAATCGCAAAGTTTGTATTTTTGCGCTGATCGGCGATTTCACTGATTGAATCTTCCATCAAATAACCAACGCCATAGATCAAGTCGAAATTCTCACGCGCTAATTTATTTAAGTTTGTTGTATAATCTGCATCTGATTTAGATTGCAGGTAGTCGTATCCGTTTTTTCCTTTTTTCAGGCCATTATCTTTACCGAAGGCTTGGATGCCTTCCCATGCTGATTGGTTAAAGGATTTGTCATCAACCCCGCCAATGTCGGTGACCATCGCCACACTGAATTTGTTTTTGCCCTCACTGTTTCCGCTGCTTTTTTCGCTGTTTCCGCATGCTCCTAAAATGGTGCCCGCTGCGATTACAAGTGACATCGCCAATCCGATTTTGCGTTTATTCAAGATATAACCCCCCAGAAAAATTTGGCCTAAGCTGATCCGGTCAGTCATGAGATGGGATGCCTCACTCAATTCTTAGAATCGATAAAATTTTCAGATAATAACAATTAGAATGAGCTGAGACAGTTCTGATCTTCCCTTAGTAAGTGTGGTGTGAGTGTTTCCTTCGAAAGGCGGGGAAGAGAAGGATGTTGAAGGTGTTCCGGACGGAAAACCGTGACATCTCTTTCTGAAGTGTGACTTATGACTTAGTCTAGGGATCAACTAACCACTCATAATTTATCATTTTACTTACAAGAAATAAATAGAATTACGCATTATTTTTTAAAAAATAAGTATTTTTAGAATTATATACTCAAATATACAAAAAAGTCCTTTATTATTCTTGTATAGCTTATTGGCGAAAGGTTCAAGCACCTTGGCAAGAGATGTGACAGAAAAAAACGCACTGCTCGACATGAACAGTGCGTTTTTTTATAAATATTGCTTAATTCCGTTAAGGTTGCCTGTATTGACATTGTACTGAAACACTGGTCTTCCGATCGTTCCGTACGCCATTTCGACATTCAGAACCTGTATATCTTCAAGAAATTTTAAGTATTTTCGGATGGATACTTGAGATATTTCAGTATGATTTGCCAGGTCTTCTGTCGTAAAGGACTCGTTTTCAAAGGATTGAATGCTGGACCAAATCAGCTTCAGCGTGCTTTTTGTCAGCCCTTTTGGCAGGTGCACTTTTTCTGTCGCTTCCTTCTTATGAAACAGTTCCGCGTCCAATTCTTTTTGGCTCATGTTTCGATGGGTGGAATACACTTTTTGTTTTCGTCTGTAATCAGAAAGGGCAGTCTGAAAACGTTCAAATTCAAACGGTTTGATTAAGTAATCCACAGCTCCGTAACGAAGTGTTTTTTTGATGACGTCCAGCTCGCTTGCCGCAGAGATGACAATCACGTCAACCGCTTCATTTTGGGCTCTCAATTCCGTCAGCAGCTCAAGCCCGTTTTTGCCCGGCATATAAATATCAAGCAAAATGAGATCGATGTGATGCTCTCCTAAAATATGCAGAGCGCTTTGAAAGGAAGAGGCGATTCCTTTCAGCTGAAAGCCTTCTATTTGGCTTAAATATCGTTTATTTAATTCACCCACCATGGGGTCATCTTCAACTATTAGTACATTAATCATGGTTTTCCTCCTTCGGTTCGTACGGGATGCGAAGACTGAATGTGGTTCCTTCATTTTTTTCGCTGGTGATAATCATTTGGCCCTTTAAATTCTCCATGCTTTGCTGGGTGAAATAAAGGCCGAATCCCCGGTTTTTGCCCTTTGTTGAATAGCCTTGTTCGAATACCTTGACTTGGTCTTCTTCGGACATGCCGGCTCCTGTATCGGTAATTTCGATGTCCAATATCTTGTCATGAAAACGCATGGACATCGTGATTTGTTTTTTCGGCATATTGGCAACAGCGTCCAAGGCGTTGTTGATGAGATTTCCGATAATCGTAATCAGTTCATGAATGACTGAAGGATCTGCTGCGTTTGGAATAACCCCGCTGCATTCAATATCGAGATTTGCGCCCTGCTCTCGTATGTAGCTCTGTTTTCCCAACAGAAATCCGGCCAGCACGGAGCTTTTGACATCATTTATGATTTCACTCGTTTCTGATTTTTGCTGAATGGCAATATCTTTAATATAATCTCCAAGATCGTCATACTCTTTCAGCTGGACGAGACCTAGTATCACATGCAGTTTGTTCATAAATTCATGAGACTGCGCTCTCAGTGCGTTTGCATACATTTTAACACCGGAAAGCTGTTCAGCTAAATGTTTTACCTCGGTTTTGTCCCGGAATGTCGCAATCGCTCCGACGGTTTGTCCTTTCAGCTGGATGGGCACTTCATTAAATACAAGCTCTAATCCGTTAATGCGCACATCTCTGTCTTGAAGAGGTTTTCGGGTCTCAATGACATTTTTCAGACGGCTCTTCGGCAGGATGTCATTGACATCCTGATCGACGGGATTTGTTTCTATGCCCATTTTAATGAAAAGGCGCTTTGCTTCGGCATTGGCAAGCTTGATTTTACCGTGTTCATCGACAGCGAGTATGCCTTCTTTCGTTGATTCAAGCATGGCGCTCCGTTCTTGAAGAAGTGTCGCGATTTCATACGGTTCAAGTCCGTACATGATATTTTTCACCGTGCGTGCGACGATAACAGCTCCGATGACGCCGACGAATATACTGACGCAAATAATAAAATAGAGCGGCCGTAAGCTGTGGCTGATGACTTCGTCAATTTCATTCACTGTGATGCCGACCGCAACGGCTCCGACTTGTTTTCCATTCTTAGCGTAGACAGGCACGAACGCTCTCTGCGATTTCCCAAGCGTGCCTGAGGCAGTGCTGATATGGACATGTCCTTTTAATACTTCGGCTTCATCCCCGCCCCTGAATTTTTTTCCGATTTTGCTGTGGTCCGGATGGGTTCTGCGAATGCCGTTCATATCCATGACAACGACAAATTCTGTGCCGGTAATTTTCTGGACGTCCAGCGTGTAGCTGAGCAGTTCCTTCTGGTTTTTTCCGCTCTCCAAAGCGGAGGCAGTAATCGGTGCGTCGGCAACCATTTCAGCCGTTTGCAGCGCTGTGTCTCTTTCCTGATCACGTATCCTTTTAGAGGTTTGGGCACCGACGGTAAAAAAGGTGATGAGCAGTGCGATTAACACGACGATACAGACAAATATGGTGAGTCTGGTTTGCAGTTTTAATGTTTTTTTCATATAAAACTTCCTTACGTTTTATGATTCCTGCGTACTACTTTACTCTCAAAATGCCGCTTTGTGAAGATTTGGGACCGTAATTCGTAAAAAGGAGAAAAAATGGAATAATTTATCTTGTCAATGTGTTTTAAGTCCTCCATAATAAATGAGGTAGATTACAGAAAGGGACTTTTTTATATGAAAAATACTTATTTGACAGGATACTTTCCGCTGATTGCGATCCTGCTTTTTAGTTCGTCTTTATCCATTTCAACTTCACTCTATGCATTGAAGATGCTGTCTTCATTTGGAATGTACGATGGGATGCTCGATTACTTCTCTGAGAAAGGAATCAGACTTGCGTTATTTGCGGCCTTTGCACTTTTATATTTTATGGTTCTGTCCGCTCTGAAATTAATTGCAAATACCGTGACTGAGCTGTCACTGCTGTTTTTCGCAAATGATCCGGAAGGAAAAAACCTGAAAACAGTCAGAATGGGCTCTATCATATATTTAGGCGGCGGGATCTTATCCTTTGTGCTATTGCAAAATGTCATCTGGATTGTGATCTGGTTTGCAGTTGTTACACTTGCTTACTTTGTGTTCGTTGTTTACCGGATTTATTCAACACTTTCTATCATGTCATTGGTCGGATTCATTCTGTTGGAACTGCTGTTTTGGTTTACATTTGTTATCGGTATTCTGTTCATATTTATCAAGCTTTATAATAGCATAATGGCTAGCTTACCTGTGTAAGCTAGCCATTTTTTCGTTTATGGTAAAAATCTATTTTTTATAGAAGGGGAGGGGAGCATACATTCATTTTTTTTGCCGAACCACTTATAGCGGTTTTTGGCAATAAAAGAATAGAGTATATCTCTGACAGGTTTCGGCACTGCAAAAAACAGGACGAAGAGCCGCCATGGGCCCCGCAGATGCCTGAAAACCTTTATGGCTGCAGTTGACTTAGTGTAAACCTGGCCGTCTTCAATAAAGACAAAGCTGTCAAAATGCTCAGTCGGAAGCCCGCTTTTTTTCAGCAGGCTCTGTCCTGTTTCCGATTGAAGCGATGCAAATGAAATCAAACCGTTTGGATCACGCTTTATGATAAATTGAACGGCACCGTTGCATAAGTTGCACACACCGTCAAACAGCAATACGCGATTTGGAATTTGTTTTGATGTCACTGCAGATCTCCTCCGATTCTTTAATAAGCTGCCTGCAGCGTTCCTTTCCAGATGGAAAGCTGAGGGCTGATACTGTGAAGGTATTCAACGCTGCTCGGTGTATCTTTTCCAACCCAGACACCCATTGTGTAAGTATCAGTCAGGCCGACGAACCACATATCATGATAATCATTTGAGGTTCCCGTTTTACCGCCGATATAAGGCGCTTTGAAATATGCTTTTTTCCCTGTCCCGCTTTTGACAACGGAAGACATCAGTTTTTTCAGCTGCATGTTTGTGCGGACGCTGAATATCTGTGTCGCTTTGTCATTCCATTTATAAATCGTTTTTCCTTTTAAATCCGTCACTTTTGTAATCGCGTGGCTCGGCGAGTAGCTTCCGCTGTTGCCGAATGTTGTATACGCCTTTGTCATCTCAAGAGGCGTCATGCCGTGTGTAAATCCGCCAAGCGCCGCCGGCAGAAGATAGTCGCTGTTGACAAGCTTTGAAAAATGATACGGCTCAATATAGCTGAATGCTTTTTGGATGCCAACACGGTCCAGCATTCTGATGGCCGGTGTATTATACGAGTTTTTAAACGCTGTATCGAGCGTTACTGTGCCGTATGTGCGGTTATTGTAGTTTTGCGGACAGTAGTCCCTGCTGCAAAATTTGCCGGCATCAATTGTGCTGCTTGCCGTCGCACCTGTCTGTTCAATATAAGGTCCGTAATCGAGAAGCGGCTTAATGGATGATCCTGGCTGTCTGTATGCTTGGTAGGCACGGTTAAAATCATACTTATGATAGTTTTTGCCGCCGGATAGAGCGACAACTTGATGCGTCTGGTGATTAATCACAGCCGCTCCGCCCTGTACGCCCGCATACGGAAGCTTCGAATTCATTTGTGCCACGACTTGATTTTGCATGTACGGATCAAGTGCGGTATAAATTTTTACGCCGTCTTTCAGAAGTGTGCTGACTCTGGCGGACAGCTCGTTTTCTATCTTGTCTTTTTGTTTTCCTGACGCTTTTTGAAGACGCTTATCAAAGCCTTCAGATTCAGACACTAGTTGAGTGAATTCATCATTTACGTAGGAAACGTAGTCCGGATATTTGTCTTCTTTCTCTTCGACATCCAGTTTGATTTTTTGTTTTACGGCTTTTTTCAGCTCTTTGTCCGTAATGACTCCGGCATTTTTTAACCCTTTAAGCAAGCGTTCTTGACGGCTTTTCGTGTAGTCAAAATGCTTGAGAGGATCATATAATGTAGGGTTATTAGGTATAGCGCAAATAAAAGCCATTTCTCCCAGTGTGAGAGATTTCAGCGGTTTGCTGAAATAGAATTCAGCAGCTGATCCGACGCCATAAACGCCGTTATTAAAATAAATCGTATTTAGGTAGGCTTCAAGAATCTCATTTTTCGTATACTTTTTCTCAAGCTGATAGGAGTACGCGAGCTCAGTCAGTTTGCGGCTGAAGGAGCGCTCGTGGCTCAAATACAAGTTTCTTGTAAGCTGCTGTGTGATGGTGCTGGCCCCCTGGTCAATCTTTTTGTCCTTCACGTTGGAAGCGGCCGCCCGCACCATCCCCATAAAGTCAAAGCCTTTATGTTCGTAAAAATGGCGGTCCTCGGAAGTTAAAAATATCTGTTTGACTTCTTCGGGAATCTTCTTGAAGGGAACCAGCACACGGTTCTCATCATCGCTGACGATTTCCGAGACCAGAGATCCGTCCCTGTCGTACATGTAGCTGTTCTGAACTAGGCTGATCTCTTTCAAATCAATATTCTTATCAAGCACCTGATCCAGGGACTTCATTTGTTTTACTTCTTTTCCGGAAGCGATAACTGTAAATGCAAACAATGGGATTATGCAAAGGAGCAAAATCCATCCGATAATTTTTCGTAACATGGTCACTCTCTTTTCTCCTAAATTCTAGCCATATCGTACCATTCTTTTGAGTTTACGAGAAGGTTAAATTTAGAAGACTCCTCAATTTTTGCTGAGAATCAGCTTGCTTTGGCATACGATTCTTTTTGGAATTTCTTCATGATCCAAAGCAGGCAGGCACCTGCGAAAAAGAGAAATGCTGTGACATAAAAGGCTGCAGAGATATTGAAGTGACTCGATATAATACCGCCGAGAAGAGGTCCGAGAACGTTTCCTAAAAAGCGAAAGCTGACATTGTAGCCGAGGACCTCTCCCTGGATGGAGCCGGGAGCCTGAACGCGGATTGCCGCTGTGATGCATGGCAGAAGGCCGCCCATTGCCATCCCGAATAAAAACCTGAAAACTAGCAGCACACTGAATGAAGAAGCGAGTGCCTGCGGAATAAAAAATAAAGAGGCGGCGATTAAAAGCCCGATTAAGATGCGGCGGTGGCCGTAGCGGTCTCCTAAATCTCCCCATTTTCTTGCCAGAAGCAAACTGCCGAGTCCGGTTGCCGAAAATGCCATGCCGGAGAAAAAGGCCAGATTGTCAGATCCATGCAGCTCGTTTACATATAAAGCGAGCAACGGCTGGATACTGAAATTTCCTGTTTGAATCAGCATGGTTAACAGCATCATGACCCAAAGCGCGGGCTGGTGAAAAATATAGGAGAGCACTTCTTTTCTCGTATAAGACTGACGTTTATTTATCTTCTCTGTGAGCGGCTGTTCTTTGACCCCGAATAACACGAGAAGAACGGCTGAGAAAATCACAAAGGATGTGATAAAAAAGGTATACGTAAAGCCGAAGTGGTCAGCAAGAACGCCTCCCAAAAGCGGGCCGAACAAGCTTCCGGACACTTGCCCCATTTGGAGCGTGCCAAGCGTTTTGCCGGCTGAGCTTTTAGGCGTCTGCGCGGAAATCATTGCAAGGGATGTCGGGATAAATCCGGTTACAAGCCCCATTGCCATACGCAGAAAAAACAATTGATAAACCGACGTGACAAAGCCCATTAATAAAATGCTGACGGCAATGCCGGTTCCGGTTGTCAAAAGGATTTTCTTGTAACCGCGTTTGTCTCCGAACCGCCCCCAGAATGGGGATACCAAAAAAGCCATTAAAAATGTAATGCCGAACACATAACCGCTCCACCTTTGCACAAAGCTGTTGGAAAAGGTGCTGAGCGTCTCAATATACAAGGAGAGAAAAGGGACGATCATCGTTGTGCTGGCTGATACAAAGAAATTCGCCAGCCACACAATGACAAAGTTTTTCTTGCGGATAGAAATAACATCACCTTCTTATTATTTCGGGTTCCTTACTAATTATAAAGAAACAGTGCACCATTTAAAAGAAACAATGCGGCTGGGAAAATTCATTATTTTTAGAAAATGAAGAAATGAAGAGAAGGAGAATTGATATACTATAAAGATAGCATTCTTCTGATCGGAGGAAAGGCAGGTGTAAAAATAGTGGAGGCAGGCAACTTACTCATTATTGATTTCGAATTTACGATGCCCGAAGGAAAATACAGTCCGCAAAATTTTTTTCCGGAAATCATTGAAGCAGGAATTGTAAAGTCGGTTAATGGTGAAGTAGTTGAGACGTTTTCGAGTTATATCAGGCCGAAAAAATTCCCCAAGCTGACGAAACGCTGCAGATCATTTTTAAACATTACGCAAAACCAGGTAGATGAGGGGATGAGGTTCGAGGACTTTATCCGTAAATTAAATGAGCTTGATCCTGAAAAAAATTGCACGATCATCACATGGGGAAACATGGATATGAAAGTGCTGAAGCAAAATTGTATGTTTAACCATATTCCTTTCCCTTTTAAAGGGGAGATGAGAGATTTATCGCTTGAATATAAAAACTTTTTTGGAGACCGGACACTGACCGGCTTGTGGAAGGCCGCGGAAGAGTACGGAGATAAAGGAACCGGCACCCATCATAAGGCGCTTGACGATGCTCTTACAGCCTATAAGCTTTTTAAGCTTGTCGAGCAGGATAAGCAGTATCTTGAAAAACCAAAACCGCCGACAATCGGCGAGAGGATTGATTTATCTGAACTGTTCCGGCGCGCCACATAAAAAACCCAATCTTTTGTCAGACTGGGTTATGGCCGAGTGAAGTATTCTTTTTCTAAAACGTCCAGATTATTCAGGGAGCGCTTTGCCCATTCTGAATCATCTCCGGCCAGTTTGGCTCTCAGCTGTGCAACCGCTTCCCGCAAAGACTCGTTATAATCCGGCACTTCACTGTCATAGGGCTTCACCATATGATGAGGGATATTGGTCTGTTCGCCGAAAGCGAGCGCTCTTCTCTCATGGAAAAACGGCACATCTGCCTGTTTTGGATTGTGAAGGTCTCCTTGAGCGGGATGGGTAAGAACCGCCTTGATTTTGACTAAATAATGCTGCGGTCTGCAATCTGTTATTTCTCCTATGTATACACCTGTTTTGTAAAACCCTTTTACGATAGAGCCTTTCTCAAATGTACTCATCTGTTATCACCTCGCATTCATTCTATAAAAGTTCCAATTGATTTGCTAGTGAGGAAGGTCGGCAGGAAGCTTGATCGTCACAATGGTTCCTCTTTGAAAGCTGCTGCTGAACGAAATGGTTCCGTGATGATGTTCAATGATGGAAAACGTCACAGTCAGTCCAAGTCCCGTTCCGTTCGTTTTTAAAGAGTAATAAGGTTCACCCAGCTTCTGCATTTGGTGATCCGTCATGCCGACACCGTTATCTGAGATTTTGATTACGATCATATGGCCGCTTCTTTTGGCTGAAACTTGGATGACCCCTTTACCCGGGGGAACGGCTTCAATGCTGTTTTTCATGAGGTTGATCACAGCCTGCTTCAGCTTTGTTGCATCCCCGTATACCAAAAGGTCCGGCTCGGCGTCCGCCTCTACTGTCACAGATTTGTAATTGGCATACGAAATCATGAGGGAGCTCGTCTCTCTGATAAGAGAAGATAAATCAAAAATCTCTTTTTCATATAATTGCTGTTTGGCGATATCAAGATAATTTGTAATAATGCCCTGAGCCCGGTCAAGCTCTGACAGCACAAGCTTTTTATAATCCGCACTGGATTTGTTTTGAAAGGATTCATCATTAAAAAGCAGCTGGACAAATCCCCGGACAACTGTCAGCGGATTTCTAACTTCATGAGCCACACTTGCCGCAAGTTCACTCACAATCTCCATTTTTTCCGAATGAATAAGCTGGGAACGCAGGGCGATATTTTCTGCGATGCTTTCTATAATATAAATGCTTAAAAGAAGAACGATGCAGCGGAACAAACCCGATACAGCTGCCTCATAATATAAGGATTCTGAATTTTGAAAATTTAAAATATTCACGGCGGAAAAAACCAAGATGGAGGCGAAAAATAAGAAGATCTCCAAGCAACCGATGAATAAAGACAGCAGCAGTTTTCTCGCTTTGGACATGAATGGCCACTTTTTTTGAAGCAAAATTGGGATGATGATATGAAAAGGCAGCAAAGTGAAAACAAAAATGGCGGAAGGCTCAAAAAACAGCAGTTCAAAACATAAGACGGATGCGGCGACTGTTAGCCCGGAAGCAGTGTTTATGTAAAATAAACAAATGATGACAGGAATGATTTGAAGACCGTATTGGATGTAGTCCATTTCCTGTATAGGGAAGATAATGCATAAAACGGAGGCGCCGCATGCAAATAACGTGACCAATCCGTTGTTGATTTTTGGTACAAGGATTGACGGTTTTCCAAGCCAAAACACTTGGTAAAGAAGAATGGGAAACAAAATAAAGCAAATATGCAGGAGATAGTCTTTTAGAATTTCCATTCGAGTGAAATCCTTTCGTATAAAATATGAATCTATTATAACACTTATCATTAGAAGTAAAATACAAAATTTCTTTATAAAGAACGCCTTTACGATTGATGCGTAAAGGCGTTTGTGACGAATATTTACTCCAACGCTGTTTTTATCCGGCGCAGTCCGTCCTGCAAGGTTGCCAGAGGGCACCCTGCATTCAAACGCATAAATCCTTCTCCGCCAGGGCCGTATTTCTTGCCGGGCTCCAAAATAATTTTCCCTTTGTGCAGCATCTTTTGCTGCAGCTCTGCATCAGACAGGCCGTATGCGCGGAAATCGAGCCAGATCAGGTAAGACGCATCAGGCTTCATCATCTTGACATTCGGGAGCTCGCTGGTCAAAAAGGCTGCCGCCTCATCCATATTTTTCTCAAGATAAGATATCAGTTCATCAAGCCACGGCCCGCCATTTGAGTAAGCGGCTTCGATTGCGCTCACGGCAAACGCGTTTAATCCGCCTAAACCGTTTCGCTGCAGGCTTGCTGAAAATTTGGCGCGCTTCAGCCGGTCTGGAATAATAATTGCTGACGCCTGCAAACCCGCGATGTTAAACGTTTTGCTCGGTGCTGCGCAAGTCACAGAAATCTCAGCGAAATCGTCAGAAAGAGAGGCGAACGGTGTATGGGTATTTCCGTAGAGCATCAAATCGGAATGAATTTCATCTGAAACGACTGTAACGCCGTGTTCCAGGCATAATTCGCCGAGCTTCAGCAAATCTTCCCGGCCCCAGGCACGCCCTGAAGGATTATGCGGATTGCATAAAATAAACATTTTGACGCTCGGATCACTGATTTTTGTCTCCAAATCTTCAAAATCCATTACATATGTTCCGTCTTTTTCTTTAAGCGGATTATGTAAAATACGCCGGCCGTTTTTCTCAATCATATGGTAAAAAGGCGTGTAGACAGGGGATTGGACAATCACTTGATCCTTTGGTTCTGTAAAAGCCTGAACCGCCATGCCCAAAGCTGTGACCACACCGGGACTGAATGTAATGCTTTCCGGGTTCACCTTCCAGCTGTGCCGGTTATGCATCCATGCACACACTGCATCTTTTGTTTTCTGATCTGGAGCTGTATATCCGAAAATCCCTTGTTCTAGGCGCTGTTTTAATGCTTCTGTTATGGCTTCCGGCGCACGAAAATCCATATCCGCCACCCACATCGGTAGTGCGTCTGTCACGCCGAACAATTCGCCTGTCTTGTCCCATTTGACGGATTGGGTGCCGAGGCGCTGTTCTTGTTTATCAAAATTCATTCTGTTCCACCTCTTATGTATGTTTATTTTTCTTAGCGTAACTATGATAAAATAGATCTGCAAATTTTATTATAAGCGGTGATGAAAATGGAAGAAAGTCAAGCGGTCAGGGAAATGATCAATGTCATTGCCAAATGGGACCCGTTTAAATATGGTGAAGATTTTTATGAAACGGAGGCTGTTGATGTCGTACAGGCCGTCTATGATGAAGACGATCCTGAAGTGTTAGCGAAAAGCATACAGCATATTTTCGAAGCTTCTTTTGAACAAACACTTCCGATCGACAGCTGCCGGAATGTGGCTGGCCAGCTTCTGTTCATTAAAGACAGCAGCTCTTGCACGCCTTGAAAAAACCGGTATACAAACCGGTTTTTTTATTCTGTGATAAACTCTGCAATTCGTTCGGAAACGAATTCAGGGCGTTCCTCCGGCACCAAATGCCCTGTTTCCCGCAATGAATACAGTTTGGAATCCGGCAGGTCACGGTGCAGGCGTTCGCCGATTTTCAACGGAACCACCTTGTCCTCCTCGCCCCAAATCAATAAAGCGGGTTTGTTGATTTTTTTCAATTCCTCACACTGTAAATCTCCTTCTCTGTGCCGGATGAACCTCGTCATTGCTTTGAAAATCTGTTCATCTTGAAAAGGTTTGCCGTAGCCGTCAATCATCGCCTCGTCTATCAGCGATTTGTTGTGAACGACATTTAATAAGTTTTTCATCACGCCTTCTTTGGAAAGCCAGCGTTTGATATAAAGATGAAAATATGGGAGGTGAGTCCCGAAGATAATCGTCGGGTGCGAGCGTTTTAAATAACCTGAACTGCAAAGAAGCACAATCTTCGAGAAGAGCTCAGGCTTTAATAGAGCAGCCGACAGCGATATCTGTCCTCCCATCGAATGCCCGACAAGCGCCGCCTGTTTGACTTGCAAGTGCTCCAGGAGTCCGATGATAAGCATGGCGAGGTTTTGATAGGTATATATAAATGTCCTTGATTTTTCTGATTGGCCGAAAGGAGGCAAATCGAGCGCGATGATGTCATACTGGTCCCGAAGCAAGGGGATTAATTTTCTGAAGCTGAAAGCAGAAGATAAAAAACCGTGTACGCAGACAATTGTTTGTTTGCCTGGATTTTGATAGTGCTCATAATATACATGTACTCCTCCGACTTTAACACGCCTTATTGGTGTAACCGCCTCCATTTTGCCGTCACTCCCTTCATAGGATGTCCTGTATTATGCCCTGAAATTGTAAGTTCTAGCGGAAGTTTCTCCTCGTTTTTTCTTAGCATTCGTCAAAAAACGTGATATAATGTCATGAGATTTCTTGACATTGCAAAGGTGTGAATTGAATGAAATTGACCGAGAAAGAAACAGAAATATTAGAAATTTTAGACGAAAACAGCCGCGCTGATCTAGAAACAATCGCAAAGATGGCCGGTATCCCTGTAAATGAAGTAAGAGCGATCATTGACAAATTGGAAAAAGAAAAGGTTATTATCGATTATTCCGCTATGATCGACTGGCGGAAGGTGGACGGCCATGAAGGCGTGACAGCCATGATTGATGTTAAAGTCACTCCGAAGCGCGGAGTCGGTTTTGACGAAGTGGCGGAGCGGATTTACCGATTCCAGGAGGTAGAATCAGTCTACCTGATGTCAGGCGCATACGACCTGTCTGTCGTGATCCGCGGCAATTCAATGTCTGACGTTGCGCGTTTCGTATCTGATAAACTGTCAACTCTTGATTCAGTTGTGTCTACGACAACACATTTTATCCTGAAAAAATACAAGCATGACGGCAAAGTATTTGAAACGGGAGACGACGACAAAAGAATCGTGGTGTCACCGTAAATGACTTCTTATTTATCCGATTATGTACAACAAATAAAACCATCCGGCATCCGCAGATTCTTTGATTTGGCGGCAACGATGGAAGGGGTTATTTCTTTAGGAGTCGGAGAACCTGACTTTGTAACGGCTTGGAATGTCCGTGAAGCAAGCATTCTTTCCCTTGAACAAGGGTATACGTCATATACCGCTAATGCAGGTTTATACTCATTGCGGGAGGAAATCAGCCGTTATGTCAGTAGCCGGTTTGGTCTTACATACTCTCCTGACGATGAACTGATAGTGACGGTAGGGGCGAGTCAGGCTTTGGATATTGCGATCCGCGCCATTGTAAATCCCGGTGAGGAAGTGATTATTCCTGAGCCGTGTTTTGTGGCGTATGAATCGCTTGTGTCTTTGACAGGCGGCGTCCCTGTTCATGTCCATACGACGGCTGATAAAGGTTTTAAAGCAACTGCTGAGGATTTTGAAGCGGCAGTGACCGAAAAAACAAAGGCTATTCTCATTTGTTCGCCTTCGAATCCGACCGGCTCGGTTTACTCAAAGAAGGAGTTACATGAAATTGCTGAGTTTGCCAAAACACATGATTTGATCGTACTGAGCGACGAGATTTACGCGGAACTGACATACGATGAGGAATTTACAAGTATAGCAGCATTCCCGGGGATGAAAGAGCGGACGGTTGTCATTTCGGGATTTTCAAAGGCGTTTGCCATGACAGGCTGGAGACTCGGTTTTGCCGCGGCGCCTTCAGAAATTCGCAACGCGATGCTTAAAATCCACCAGTATGCGATGATGTGCGCGCCTGCAATGGCGCAATATGCAGCGCTTGAAGGATTAAAAAACGGAATAGAAGACGTAGAAAAGATGAAAAAGAGCTACCGAAGAAGACGTAATTTGTTTGTCGAAACGCTAAATGAAATCGGTCTCAGCTGCCACCATCCGAGCGGTGCTTTCTATGCTTTCCCATCCATCAAAAGCACTGGGATGAGCTCAGAACAGTTTGCCGAGGAGCTCCTGATGCAGGAAAAAGTAGCCGTTGTTCCCGGTAATGTGTTTGGGCCGAGCGGAGAAGGATATATCCGCTGTTCGTATGCGACATCAATTGAACAGCTGCAAGAAGCATTGGTCAGAATGAAGCGCTTCTTACACAAAACAACATAAAAAAAGATACGAACCTTTTGTTCGCATCCAATAAAAGGGGGAATACTAGAAAGCCTTTGGTATTTGCAGTATGCCCTCTTTTTGATATGCTTAAACCTGATATCATATTAAAAAAAGTTTCCTTTGCGGAAATGAGACATGTATGATATAATTTTAAATTGCGTATAAACAGATATTTAATTTAACTTAGGAGTTGTTATGAATGGCAGCAAAATTTGAAGTGGGCAGTGTTTACACTGGTAAAGTTACAGGATTACAAGCGTATGGTGCGTTTGTTGCATTAGATGAAGAAACTCAAGGTTTAGTACACATTTCTGAAGTGACTCACGGTTTCGTAAAAGACATCAACGAGCACCTTTCAGTTGGCGACGAAGTACAAGTAAAAGTACTTGCTGTTGATGAAGAAAAAGGAAAAATCAGCCTTTCTATTCGTGCGACACAAGCTGCGCCTGAGAAAAAAGAAAGCAAACCAAGAAAACCTAAAGCTGCGCAAGTAAGCGAAGAAGCTTCTGCACCACAAGGTTTCAACACATTAAAAGATAAGCTTGAAGAGTGGATTGAAATGTCCAACCGTAAAGACCTTATCAAAAAATAAGCATGAAAAAAGCACCGGACAGGAATGTTCGGTGCTTTTTTTTATCCTATCGCATTTCAGGATTTGCTGCCTCTTCACGTGATCTTTCCTCGTTTGGTTTAAACAGCAGACCGAGGTTGATTAAGCCGGCGATTCCGACAAGACCGTAAATAATACGGGAAAGAGCTGACCCTTGGCCGCCGAAGATGGCCGCTACTAAATCAAATTGGAAAAATCCGATCAGTCCCCAGTTAATAGCGCCAATGATTGTTAATACAAGGCAAATTCTCTGAATTGTACTCATGTTTTGCAACCTCCTCCATGAATTATTAAAACAGTTATAGATTGTGACAAAATGGAGAATCTATACATGCATTCTCCATATTGAGAGTAGCCGGACGAAACGGCCCAAACTCAGCTTGTATCTGTTTCTTTCCCAGCATCTTGCAAATGAAAACTGCCCGATACGCTGAAAACGGAAAGAGCTGATTGCTTTACATGGAGCGCAGGCATTCTGCATAATGAAAATCTAAGGAGGAGATGTCATGCAAAACTTTACATATTGGAATCCGACGAAATTAATTTTCGGCCGCGGAGAAGTTGAAAAACTCCCGGAGGAACTGAAACCTTACGGAAAAAATGTATTGTTAGTCTACGGAGGCGGAAGCATTAAACGCAGCGGCCTTTATGATCAAGTGATGGAACAGCTGAATAAAGCCGGTGTCACGGTGCATGAATTAGCAGGCGTAGAGCCGAACCCGCGTGTGTCGACTGTTAATAAAGGTGTTGCGATCTGCAAAGAAAACAACATTGATTTCTTATTGGCTGTCGGCGGCGGAAGTGTCATCGACTGTACAAAGGCGATTGCTGCGGGGGCAAAGTATGATGGTGATGCGTGGGATATCGTAACGAAAAAACACCAGCCGAAGGAAGCTTTACCGTTCGGAACTGTATTGACTCTCGCCGCAACTGGCTCTGAAATGAACGCAGGTTCAGTTATTACCAACTGGGAAACAAAAGAGAAATATGGCTGGGGCAGCCCGCTCGTGTTCCCTAAATTCTCTATTTTGGACCCAGTGAACACATTTACTGTTCCTAAAAACCACACGATCTACGGAATGGTTGATATGATGAGCCACGTGTTTGAACAATACTTCCACCATGTATCAAACACACCTTACCAGGATCGCATGTGCGAATCTCTTTTACGCACAGTCATCGAAACAGCGCCTAAGCTGATCAATGATCTTGAAAATTACGAACTGCGTGAAACGATTCTTTATACAGGGACAATCGCTTTAAACGGTATGCTGTCAATGGGCGCAAGAGGGGATTGGGCAACTCATAATATCGAACATGCCGTTTCAGCCGTTTACGATATTCCGCATGCCGGCGGACTTGCGATTCTCTTCCCGAACTGGATGAGACATACATTATCAGAAAACCCGGCCCGCATGAAGCAGCTTGCGGTGCGTGTGTTTGATGTAGATGAAGCTGGAAAATCAGATGAGGAAATCGCGCTGGAAGGCATCGACAAGCTGTCTGCTTTCTGGACAAGCCTAGGCGCTCCAAACCGTCTGGCTGACTACGATATAAATGACGAACAGCTCGGCACAATTGCCGACAAGGCAATGGCCAACGGTACGTTCGGCCAGTTTAAATCACTTAACAAAGAAGATGTACTCGCTATTTTAAAAGCATCTCTATAACAAAAGGGGGAAATAGCCGATCCGGCTGCTTCCCTTTTTCTTTGGACTTATGTTACAATTGTTAATCTGTTTTTTGATACAGCAATATTTGGAGGTTTTACAATGGAAAATTTTACTTATTATAACCCGACGAAGCTGATCTTCGGAAAAGGCCAGCTTGAACAATTAAGAAAAGAATTAAAGCAATACGGTAAAAATGTTCTGCTTGTCTACGGAGGCGGAAGCATTAAACGTAATGGCCTTTATGACCAAGTAACAGGCATATTAAAAGAAGAAGGCGCCGCTGTCTATGAACTGCCAGGGGTAGAGCCGAACCCGCGTCTTGCAACTGTGGAAAAAGGCATTGACCTATGCAGACAGCATGATATTGATTTTCTGCTTGCTGTGGGCGGCGGAAGTGTCATTGACTGCACAAAAGCGATCGCTGCGGGAGTAAAATACGACGGAGACGCTTGGGACATTTTCAGCAAAAAAGTAACAGCCGAAGATGCACTGCCGTTCGGTACCGTTCTAACCCTTGCTGCTACAGGTTCTGAAATGAACCCTGACTCTGTGATTACAAACTGGGAAACAAACGAGAAATTTGTATGGGGAAGCAATGTAACTCATCCGCGGTTCTCGATTTTAGACCCTGAAAATACGTTTACAGTGCCTGAAAATCAAACGGTTTACGGTATGGTTGACATGATGAGCCACGTGTTTGAACAATACTTCCATAATGTCGAAAACACACCGCTGCAAGACAGAATGTGCTTTGCCGTTCTGCAGACGGTAATCGAAACAGCTCCAAAACTATTGGAGGATCTGGAAAATTACAAACATCGTGAAACGATTTTATATGCTGGCACAATCGCTCTGAATGGCACGCTTCAAATGGGCTACTTCGGCGACTGGGCTTCTCACACTATGGAGCATGCCGTATCAGCTGTTTACGATATTCCGCATGCCGGCGGACTCGCGATCCTGTTCCCGAACTGGATGAGATACACGCTTGATACAAATGTCGGCCGCTTTAAAAACCTTATGCTCAATATGTTTGACATTGATACAGAAGGCAAAACGGATAAAGAAATCGTGCTTGAAGGAATCGACAAGCTGTCTGCGTTCTGGACAAGTCTGGGTGCGCCTTCTCGTTTATCCGACTATGATATCGGAGAGGAAAAACTGGAACTGATTGCTGATATCGCAGCCAAAGAAATGGAGCATGGCGGCTTCGGCAACTTCCAAAAACTGAACAAAGATGACGTGCTTGCCATCCTTCGCGCGTCACTCTGATTTCTAAGGACGGAATGCAGTCATTCCGTCCTTTCTTCTTGACTTGATTTCACAGATAAGTTCATATAAAGTGAAAGATGAAAACATTATACCGTTATGGAGGGACAAGCAATGACGCATGTACGCTTTGACTACTCAAAAGCGTTGACTTTCTTCAACGAACATGAACTTACATATTTGCGCGACTTTGTAAAAACAGCACACCATAATATTCATGAAAAAACAGGCGCGGGCAGCGATTTTCTAGGCTGGGTGGACCTCCCTGAACATTATGATAAAGAAGAATTTGCGCGCATTAAAAAAAGCGCGGAAAAAATCAAATCTGACTCTGATGTATTGCTTGTTGTCGGTATCGGAGGTTCTTACCTCGGCGCGCGGGCAGCGATTGAAGCGCTTAATCACGCGTTTTACAATACACTGCCGAAAGCAAAACGAGGCAATCCGCAAGTCATTTTCATCGGAAACAACATCAGTTCATCTTATATGAGAGATGTCATGGATCTTCTCGAAGATGTTGACTTCTCCATTAACGTCATCTCTAAATCAGGTACAACAACTGAACCTGCAATCGCTTTCCGTATTTTCCGCAAGCTTCTTGAAGAGAAATACGGCAAGGAAGAAGCGAAAGCGCGGATTTACGCGACAACTGATAAAGAGCGCGGCGCGTTAAAAACACTTTCTAACGAAGAAGGCTTCGAATCATTTGTCATTCCTGATGATGTCGGCGGCCGTTATTCTGTCTTAACAGCCGTTGGTCTCCTGCCGATTGCTGTCAGCGGCGTCAACATTGACGACATGATGAAAGGCGCATTTGATGCGAGCAAGGATTTTGCCACATCAGAATTGGAAGAAAACCCTGCATACCAGTATGCGGTCGTTCGCAATGTGCTTTACAATAAAGGCAAAACGATTGAAATGCTAATCAACTATGAGCCGGCGCTTCAATATTTTGCGGAGTGGTGGAAGCAGCTGTTCGGCGAAAGTGAAGGCAAAGACGAGAAGGGCATTTATCCTTCTTCTGCCAACTATTCAACAGACCTTCACTCATTAGGACAGTACGTACAGGAAGGCCGCAGAGACTTGTTCGAAACGGTGCTGAATGTCGAAAAACCTAAACACGAGCTGACGATCGAAGAAGCCGATAACGATCTTGACGGCTTAAACTATTTAGCCGGAAAAACTGTAGACTTCGTTAACAAAAAAGCATTCCAAGGTACAATGCTGGCTCATACAGACGGAAATGTTCCGAACTTAATCGTCAACATTCCAGAGCTGAATGCATATACTTTTGGATATCTTGTTTATTTCTTTGAAAAAGCCTGCGCGATGAGCGGTTATCTCCTCGGCGTCAATCCTTTTGACCAGCCTGGAGTAGAAGCATATAAAGTCAATATGTTTGCATTGCTTGGCAAACCTGGCTTTGAAGAGAAAAAAGCTGAGCTTGAAAAACGTCTCGAAGATTAATGTACGAAAGCTGACTGGCATTTGCCGGTCGGCTTTTTATAAAATCAGAAAGGTGCTGATGTTCATGAAACAAGTGGTCAAACATCTCATCATTGCGGGTTTTTCTGCAGCTGTTTTAGTTATTCTCATATCCTTTGATGCCGTGAATATAGAGTTTTCTTCCAACCTTGGCGGCACACTCTCACACTTTTTTATCCACACCTTTCTTCTGATCGGGCTGCCGCTTGCCATTTTTACCGATGCGGTGCACCATTTTCTGAAATTGAAGCGATCTCACACCCTTTTAACAAAGTTAGGACTCTATACAGCTGTTGTATATGTTTCATGGGAATCTGCGGCGGGGATTGCTGCAGCGATGACTGTTTACTTCTTAATTGAATGCGCTTTCTTTTCGGTTGGCCGTGCAAAGGAAAAAACGGTTTCCATGTAATAAGCCTCTGAATGAAGTCTTGTTCTGCGGGACAGGATAAACGAAAAAAGGGGCAGTTTGATGATTACGATACCTTCCGCGATAGATGGACAGCCTTTCTTGCTTCAAGAGCTGGAACAAGTCATGAAGCCGCTCGGTTATGTGATAAACGGCGGCTGGGAGTACGACCACGGCTATTTTGATTATAAAATTGATGATAGAGACGGATATTTATTTTTAAGAATTCCCGTCAATGCCATACAAGGCAGTCTGGATGAACGCGGGGCAGCTGTCCGTATCGGAACTCCGTTTATGCTGAGGCAGGTGTTCCAGCCAGGCCTTGATGATCATGCTGAAGGAGGGCCGTTTCAATCGCTGTTTAATCAATTTTCTGAGCCCGAGAGACGGGACGCAGAGATTGATCCGGCGTATTTGGATATCGGCGCCTCCCTTGTCAAAGAGCTGGAGGATGTTTTGTTGGGTTAAAGCGCAAGGAATTGATCCGTTTCAAGCACTTTATATGAAAGAGGAGGGGTAATCATAGGCCCTTCCTCTTTTTGTATGCCGATAATAGTGGTGTTGTGATCAAGAAAATAGAGGACGCATGTTTTATAAGCGGCACCATGCAGTTCAGAAGGAACCGAAATCAGCCTCACTTTTTTATCGAGTGTCAGCTCGATTAAGCTTTGCGGTTTAGACAGCTGCAATTTGACCCGGTAATGTTCCAGCATCACGCGGCTTAAGAGCTGAGACGTCCCGATAATTTTATTAGCGCCCGCCCGTTCTGCATTGGTGACAAAGCGGTCTGTCAGAATTTCGACAATACAGTATGCCAGCGGATTCAATCCTTTGACTGATAACAGAATCAGCACCGACAGCATATCCGCTTCCGCTTCACTTTTATATTGGTCGGCAGTGACCATAACTGTGTCCGCCTCAGTAATATTGGCTCGTTTCAGCGTTTCATCATCAGCGGCGTGTCCGCGTATGAAATGGACATTTTCAATGAGCGGCCCTTCTTTTAACGATTCATCAATCAGAACGACTGTCTTGGAGGGCGCCGCCAGCTGAAGCTCTCTCAAAAGGCGATTTGATTTTTCATTCCAGCCGATAATAATCACATGGCCCCGTCCTTTGTAAGCGACCTTTCCCTCTATGTAGCGGTGCTGTTTACTGAAAGCGGCAGCGGATAAGGTGGCAAAGTAAGCAGTGACAAAGCTTGCGCCGATGAATATCAGCAGCATTCCGGCTGCTTGACCAAGCGGCGTGTGCGGCACATAGTCTCCGTAGCCCACTGTTGAGATGGTAACCACGGCCCACCAAATACCTTCGAAGACGGAAGTAAACTGCTCGGGCTCAAGTAAATAAATGATTTGTCCGAACAAAAGAATCAGAAAAAGAATGATCAGCCCGATTCGGATAAATAACGGCCATCTCAGCCAAGAAATAAAGATCCGGTTTGACTTCATTCTTTTTCCCCTTCTTCAGATAATGAAATAGATAAAATCTGTTTAATAATCGTATTCAGCTTCTCATTTAGCTTTTCCTGACCGTACAGGTCGCGGGCCTGCTTCATGAGATCAGCTGTATCGTCTTCAAGCTGAATGAGCGGTTCGTCGATTTCGGATTCATTATAAAACTGGATAAATACGTCCAGCCCTTCATTCATTCGGTCAATCGCTGTACTCAGCTGTTCCTTTTCCTCGCTCGTCACTTTCATGTTCATCACACCCGTGCTCTTTTTATAACAGTATGTCCCACTTCCGGCATTGTTTTTCAAAAAATGAACAAAACATATAAAACCGGATTTCTCCATAAACTAAAATAAATAGGCGAAAAAAGGATGGAACAGATGACGATCATTCAAAGAACCGTCGTGGTTTTGATCGGTACCCAGCTTGCGGCATCCGCAGTGATTTTGTTTATTTTCGACTTGAATTCGTATAATCACTTCTCCGATAGCTTCTCATGGCAACATTTTTTGAAAGAGCTGATTGGAGGCTTTTCTTTTTATTTGTTTTCGGCCGGCTTGTTCCTTTTGCTTATCGGAATATGTGCGCCTAGACGGAAGAAGAAGCGCTTTTCTGTACACGAGAAAGAAAACTCATTAAAATAATCGTAATAAAGAAACATACGATCTTTAAAAAAGGATGATGAAACATGCTGTTTATATTTTTAACAATAGCCGCATTGGGATTGTCGTTTTGGGCACAATTTAAAGTAAAGAGCAACTTTGAAAAATATTCAAAAGTGGAAGCCTCAAGCGGTCGAACAGGGGCAGAAACGGCAAGACGGATTCTAGATATCAACGGTCTTTACGACGTGCCGGTCGAACCGGTAAGAGGCGCTTTAACAGACCATTACGACCCGACAAGACGGGTGGTGCGTTTATCTGAGCCGGTCTATTATGGCCGCTCAATTTCCGCCATCTCCGTAGCTTCCCATGAAGTCGGACATGCCTTGCAGCATCAGGAGTCATATGGTGCGCTTGTGCTGAGACATAAAATTTTCCCAGTCGTGAATTTTGCATCCGGTGTAGCTCCTTTGCTTTTCTTAGGAGGCATGCTTCTCGGCAGCCTGAATTTGATCGGGCTTGGCATCATTCTGTTTTCAGCCGCTGTCTTTTTCCAGCTGATCACACTGCCTGTCGAATTCAATGCAAGTTCACGCGCGAAGCAAATTATTGTGTCAGAAGGATTCATCCGGAACAATGAAGAGAATGGGGTAAATAAAGTGCTGAGCGCCGCCGCCTTAACGTATGTGGCCGCCGCCCTGGTTTCCCTGTTTGAACTTCTTCGCTTTGTGATGATCTTCTTAAACGGTCGTAATGAGAATTAACGTTAAGGAGGTGGCCCCTTACCATTTATGGTAAGGGCTTTTTTTGCTTATATTACAATTGATCGCCATTTTTGTTTTGATTGGCATTACGGCTGTTTTCGTTGCAGCCGAATTTGCAATCGTCAAAATCAGAGGTTCAAAAATCAATCAGCTCATCGAAAGCGGAGACAGCCGGGCGCTTGCCGCACATAAAATCATCTCCAATCTTGACGAGTATTTATCAGCCTGCCAGCTCGGGATTACAATTACAGCCCTCGGCCTTGGATGGCTTGGTGAACCGACATTTGAACGCATTCTTCATCCCTTATTTACAGCGGCAGGCATACCGGAACCGTTTAACCACATTGTCACATTTGTAATTGCATTTATCATCGTCACTTTTTTGCATGTGGTAATGGGTGAGCTTGCGCCGAAAACGGTTTCCATTCAAAAGGCTGAAGCTGTCAGTTTATGGATTGCAAAGCCGCTGATCTGGTTTTATAAAATCACATATCCGTTTATCAAAGCATTGAACGGCTCTGCAAGTTTTCTTGTGAAATTGTTTGGCTTTCATTCAGTCAAGGAGCATGAGGTTGTCATCAGCGAGGAGGAACTGAGGCTGATCCTGTCAGAAAGCTATGAAAAAGGGGAAATCAACCAGTCTGAATTTCGCTATGTGAATAAGATTTTTGAATTCGACAACCGCGTGGCAAGAGAAATTATGATTCCGCGAACAGAAATCGCTGTCATCTCTCTGGAGCAGTCGCTTGAAGAAGCGATTCATCTCATCATTAACGAACGGTATACACGGTATCCTGTCATCAAAGAAGATAAGGATCATATTTTAGGGATTATCAACAGCAAAGATATGTTTAAAGCGTATTTTCTCGGCCAGCCGATTAAGCTGAAGCAAATTATGAGACCTGTCATCAGGGTCATTGAAAGCATTCCTGTCCAGCAGCTTTTAATCCGCATGCAGAAGGAACGGATTCATATGGCGATTCTCGTAGATGAATACGGGGGAACGGCGGGGCTTGTCACTGTCGAGGATATTATCGAAGAAATTGTCGGGGAAATCCGTGATGAATATGATCAGGATGAAACGCCGCATATTTTGAAAAAAGGCGAGCACCATTATGTGATGGATGGCAAAGCGCTAATAGATGAAGTGAACGACCTGCTCGACATTGCCATTGAGAATGAAGAAATTGATACGATTGCAGGCTGGCTTCTGACGCAAAAAATGGAGCTGGAAGCAGGAGATGTGATACAGGCGGAGGGCTGCGAGTTTAAAATCCTCGACGCTGAAGACCATCACATTCGATTTGTCGAAATCAAAAAAACAGAGTTTTAATCAAAAACAGCCGGGCTGGATCGCGGCTGTTTTTTGAGCTCAAAGAAAATCAGGACCAGAGGCTTCTGAAAAATTGATCAGTCTCTTGTCATCGGCAAGAGGCTTTTTTTCTGAAAAAATGAATGCTTCAAAGGCTTTTTTCTACATAAGATATAAAAACCGCACACGCAGGAAGGAGTGGCTGTATGAAAAAGGCTTGGTGGAAGGAAGCGGTGGTCTACCAAATTTATCCCCGCAGCTTCAAGGATTCAAACAGCGATGGAATCGGGGATATTCAAGGAATCAGGTCCAAGCTTCCGTACATAAAAGAACTTGGTGCCGATGTGATTTGGATTTGTCCTTTGTACGACTCACCTAATGCGGATAACGGCTATGATATAAGAGATTACAAAAACATATTGAGCGATTTCGGCACAATGGCAGATTTCGATCAGCTGCTTCATGATATTCATGAGCTTGGCATGAAGCTCATTATGGATCTTGTCGTGAATCATACAAGTGATGAACATCCATGGTTCATTGAATCACGTGCATCTTTACAATCCCAAAAACGCGACTGGTATATTTGGAAGGACGGGAAAGACGGAAAAGAGCCAAACAATTGGGAAAGCATTTTCGGAGGATCGGCTTGGCAGTATGATCAGCAGACAAGCCAGTATTATCTCCACCTTTTTGATAAAAAGCAGCCAGACCTGAACTGGGAAAATCAAGAGGTAAGAAACGCCGTTTATGACATGGTCAATTGGTGGCTCGATAAAGGCATAGACGGATTTCGGGTGGATGCCATTTCTCATATTAAGAAAAAAGAAGGGCTGCCTGATCTGCCGAATCCGAAAGGGCTGTCCTATGTTCCTTCTTTTCCTTATCATATGAATGCTGAGGGCATATTGGATTTTTTAACAGAGCTGAAGGAAAACACATTTTCCCGCTACCCGATCATGACGGTCGGAGAGGCAAACGGTGTCGCGGCAAAGGAGGCGGCTGAGTGGGCGGGGGAGGAATCCGGCATTTTCAGCATGATTTTTCAATTTGAACATCTCGGCCTGTGGGATATAGAGATCAATGAAAGCATCGATATCGCTGCATTCAAACGGATTTTAACAGAGTGGCAGAACAGTTTGGAAGGAATCGGCTGGAACGCTTTGTTTATGGAAAACCATGATCAGCCCCGTTCTGTTTCTGTATGGGGAAACGACGGGAATTCCTTAAAGGAAAGTGCAAAAGCACTCGCCGTTGTTTATTTTCTGATGAAAGGCACGCCGTTTATTTATCAGGGACAGGAAATCGGCATGACCAATGTGGCGTTTCCTTCGATTGAGGATTATGATGATGTCGCGATGAAGCGGCTGTATGACATAGAGACCGCAAAAGGCGCTTCTCACGAGGAAGTGATGAAGATTGTCTGGAAACAGGGAAGAGACAATTCGCGAACACCAATGCAATGGAATGCATCTCCTCACGCTGGGTTTTCCGATGCCAAGCCATGGATTGGGGTAAATGACAATTACACATGGCTGAACGCCGAGGCGCAAATAAACGATAACACATCTGTCTATCACTTTTACAAAAACTTGATCAAACTCCGCCAAACATATGATGTATTTATTTATGGCCAATACGAGCTGATTTTGCCGGAAGATCAGCAAATCTTTGCATACCTTCGCAAAAATGAGAGCCAAACTGCGCTCATTGCGGCAAATCTGACGGGTGCGCCGGCGTTCTGCAGATATCCCGCATTGCCGTTATCTTCTGACAAACTCCTATTGTCGAATATGGAAACAGAACCGCACAAGCATACGACATCACTGCTGTTAAAACCTTATGAAGCCAGAGTATATCTATGGCAATAAAACTCCAGAAACAAGCTGGAGTTTTTGTTTTCTTCAGGTTTATGAGCCTGATTTAACAGGAAAAAAAGAACACAGAACGAATATGCAAAGAGAAGGGGAAGTGAAAGGAGAAACAAATGCTGAAAACTCTGCAAATCAAAACAAACAATAGAGATGAAATGGTTGAAATCACTCACGAGGTGGAAGCGTTTCTTCAAGAAACAGGAGTGGCAAGAGGGGCAGCGGTGATTTACTGTCCGCATACGACGGCGGGCATTACAATTAATGAAAATGCCGATCCCGATGTGAAAAGAGATATGCTCCGAAGATTTGATGAGATGTATCCATGGGACCATGAGCTGGACCGCCATATGGAAGGCAATACAGCTGCACATATGAAGTCCAGTACGGTAGGCGCTTCACAGCATGTCATCATTGAAAACGGGCGTCTCATTCTCGGGACGTGGCAAGGTATTTATTTCTGCGAATTTGATGGTCCGCGTCATCGAACTTGCCATATCAAAATCATGGAATAACAGGAGGTGCTTCTATGACTCAATGGATGAAAGCACTATCATTATCAAAGCCTGTCATTCAGGCGCCGATGGCAGGCGGCCTGGTCACACCCCGACTGGCAGCCGCTGTGTCGAATGAAGGCGCGCTCGGAAGTCTCGCTTCCGGATATCTCAGTCCAGCTACGCTTGAAAAACAAATCATCGAGATGCAGGAATTGACCAGCAGCGCTTTTCAGGTAAATGTGTTTGTGCCGGAAAAAAGGAAGGCACCGGACGATAAAAGGGTTCACACATGGAAACAAAACATTCCGTTTGCGGAACAGGCGGCTGCTTTTCCTTTAGAGGAGGAAGAGTGGGAGGATTTTCATAAAAAAATAAATCTGATTCTTACATACAATGTAAGAGCCTGTTCATTTACGTTCGGCATTCCGCCTGATGAAAGCATTCATTTATTAAAGAAAAATGGCTGCTGTCTTATCGGAACGGCTACTTCGCCGCAAGAAGCCGTCCTGCTGGAAGAGCGCGGAATGGATATCATCGTGCTGCAAGGCAGTGAAGCAGGCGGCCACCGCGGTTCTTTTCTGCCGGTCAGCGGAGAGTCTTCTATTGGCTTAATGTCACTGGTCCCCCAAGCTGCAGACGCTGTTTCAGTACCCGTGATTGCGGCAGGCGGAATTGCAGACCGCCGCGGCGTCCAAGCGGCTCACTGTCTCGGAGCGCAAGGTGTACAGGTCGGGACCCCATTTCTTATGTGTGAGGAAAGCAAAGCCTCTGAAACGTACAGACAGGAATTAAAAGAAGCGCATGGAACAGACACGCGCCTTACCGCATTGTTTTCGGGGAAGCCTGCAAGGGGTATAGTCAACCAATGGATGAAAGAGCAACAAGCTGAAGAGGCAAATACACTTCCTTATCCATTGCAAAACACGTTAACAAAACCAATGAGAAAACATGCCGCCGCAGCCAAAGATTCCGGTCACATGTCTCTGTGGGCGGGGCAATCAGTCGGATTGCTCAATGGGCCCTCTGACGTGAAAACGCTGATAGCTGAGCTTTGCCAATCGTAACGTAACTAACAGAGGTGACAGACGATGAACATTCTTCAATATTCTTATAAAAAGAAAGGGAAAATTGAGTTTGTATTTGAAGACTGGCCTCATTCAAAAGTTACAATGGCTCCCATCAAAGGGTATTATTTTGTCCGGTTTATCAAGTGGAGCAGCCAAGATCCCATCGTGACGAGAAATGACCTTGAAAAAATGGAATGGGCTGCGAACCAGTATGTCGGCACAGCCCCTTTCTATCGAAAACGAAAAGCATTTGAAACCCCATCGTCCCCAAAATAGATGGTGGGGTTTTTAGCGGGTGATCGGATAGAGTGACGGAATATCAAGTCTGGTCGCTTGTGAAAGGAGATAAGCTGACTGTACGGCTCCTTTTCGTCTGAAAGAATTCAGCTTATCAATAATTTGCTGAGCGTTTAAAATTCCCAGGCCGTGAGCAAAATATTTGTCCTTTTCTAATAAAATCACATTTTCGCCTCTCCACTGCGCTTTCTGCGGATCAAATTCAGGATTTTTAAAATACAAACAGTCTCCAAGGAAAAAGTGATGTCCCGTTTCCGTATATATCGGCAATTTCTCATAATGCCAGTCATATAAAATAATTCTGTCAAAGGCTGCGTCGAATTTTTCTTCTCCGATGGTTTTAAGCAATGCTAAGTAATAAATCACAACGATTGCCGTCGCGCATTCAAACGCATAAAACGGGCCGTTTTCTGCAATATCCCGAATCGCCTTTGAAGGCGGCATTTTATACTTAAGCTCCAGAGCCCCTTCCGGTGAAACCCGCCAATACGCTGTATTCCCGTATGTTTTTACAAAGGTGGCGAACTTCGCCCCGCTTTTATGCAGCGCTTTTGCCGATTCAACAATGTTCATGCGCAAATGAAGCTCAAACATCAGTTCAGCGATCGAATGATAATCAAACTGAACGGGTGTAGCAATCATTTCTTTTAGCAGCGGATTCAGGTTTTTGTCTATTTGCCAGTTTTCAATGTCTTGGGGACGGAGCCATTGCCCGGATACAATAATCATCTGAAGCCCCCCTTGTTTTTTATAAACTATGCACAAGGCTTGTGCAATGAAAGCTAAAAAGACAGAGAAATGTTGAAAAGGAAACTTCTTCTATTTTAAAAACTTTTTAAAGCAGCCGATATATACTGTATCAAACCTGAAGGAGAAGCTGGATATGAAGACTTTTATCAATTGGCTGACAAAACCGTCTATTTCTAGAAAACTAATTATTTCATTTGTTGTGATTTTAATTATTCCGATTCTTATATTGGAATTCAGTTCTTATCGCTCAGCAAGCGGAAAACTGGATCAGGAGATCATGGGAAATGCGAAAAATAGTGTCGATTCATTTAATACAACCGTTACAAATGATATAGGAGCAAAAGCGAAAGGCATCAGCTTTTTCAGTAAATCACTGAAAAGCTCCGCGTTTAAAGGAAAATCCAAACAGGAAGAGCTTAAGGCCAAGTTTTCGCAATATGTTTCCATTAACCAAGACGTAGCCAGAATTTACGGAGGGGCAGAAAACGGCACATATGTACAGGCACCGAAAGAAAAATTGCCGGATGGCTACGATCCGAGAAAACGTTCTTGGTACCAGGATGCAATGAAGGCCGGCGGTGAAATCGTAGTGACCGATCCTTATGTGGCAGCCAGCGACGGAAGCATGGTCATTACCATTGCTCAGGAATTGAAGGATGGTTCAGGCGTCGTCGCCATGGATATCACAATTGATAAACTGTTAGAACAGTTGAAACAAATTAAAGTCGGAAAAGAGGGCTATGCTTTCATCGCGACGAAAAACAAAACATATGTTGCCCATCAAAACCATAAGGCTGGTGAAAAGCTGTCTGGCGACTGGGTTGCCAAAATGTATGACAAGGACAGCGGCGAGCTGCAGTACACCCTGAATCATGAAGATAAAAAGATGACATATACGACAAATCAACTGACTGGCTGGAAAATTGCCGGCACCATGTATATGAGTGAAATCAAGGAATCCTCAAAATCTGTCCTGACAACAGGCATGATCGTGCTGATTGCTTCAATACTGGCAGGCGGGATGTTAATCCTGTTTATCGTTGGTTCGATCACAAAACCGTTAAAACGTCTGGTTCAATCATCAAAAATGATCAGCAGCGGAGATCTGACAGAAACCATCGAGATCCGTTCGAAAGATGAACTGGGCGAGCTTGGCGAAAGCTTCAATGAAATGGGACAATCCTTGCGTTCGCTTATCAGCGCCATTCAAGACTCGGTTAATAATGTTGCCGCATCATCCGAACAGCTGACTGCATCCGCCGGGCAAACGAGCAAGGCGACGGAGCATATTACAATGGCAATTGAGCAGTTCTCAAACGGAAACGAAGAGCAGAGCGAAAAAGTGGAGTCCAGCTCTCATCAGCTGAACATGATGAATGAAGGGCTCCAGCAAGTCTCACAAACATCATCAGACATTACGAAAGCGTCTATCCAATCAACGGAAATCGCGGGTACAGGCGAGAAGTTTGTCCAGCAGACAGTCGGGCAGATGAATTCAATTAATGAGTCGGTTCAGCAGGCTGAAGCAGTGGTGAAAGGGTTAGAAGAAAAATCAAAAGATATCACGAGTATTTTACGAGTCATCAATGGGATTGCTGATCAAACAAACCTGCTGGCATTAAATGCAGCCATTGAAGCGGCGCGGGCCGGGGAATCTGGACGAGGCTTCTCTGTTGTAGCGGAGGAAGTGCGTAAACTGGCCGTTCAATCTGCAGATTCATCTAAAGAAATCGAAAATCTGATCCAGGAAATCGTTGCAGAAATCGAAACTTCTCTTCACATGTTTAAAGCCGTTAATCAAGAAGTGCAATCAGGGCTAGTTGTCACAGACAATACAAAGGAAAGCTTTCAAAGTATTTTCAGCATGACAAATGAGATTGCAGACAAATTGCAGACGATGAATACAACCGTAGAACAGCTGTCAGGCCGTTCAGAGCATGTATCGGCAGCGGTGAGCGGAATTGCCGATGTTTCAAGAGAAAGCTCGGCAAGCATTCAAGACATTGCTGCATCGGCCGAGGAGCAGCTTGCTTCTATGGAAGAAATCAGTTCATCAGCCACGACCCTGGCGCAGATGGCAGAAGAGCTCCGTGATCTGACAAAGAAATTTAAAATTGAATAAGAGCAAAAAACAGCGCTTATGAAGCGCTGTTTTTCTGTATAAGAAATAATAAAAAAGACCTGTCTAAATCGGTGAGTTTTGAACTATTTTTCATTTTTTCCTTCATTTTCAATGTAAGATAAAGGAATATCAGCCGATATAATTTGTAAATTATTGAAAGAAGGTTCAAGAGGAATGAAAAAAACACTCACCACCATTCGCAGATCATCAATTGCCAGGAGACTCATTATTTCTTTCCTGCTGATCTTAATTGTCCCGATTACGGCACTATCGGTAAGCGCTTATCAATCAGCTGTTGCATCTCTTGACATACAGATGACACAAAGCGCAAAGGAAAACGTTCAAATATTAGATAACATTATTGATGGCAAAATCAAAACGACTGAAAAAAGCCTCGCGTTTTTCAGCGATTGGGCGACAGCAGACAAGTTGAAAGACAAGAAAAAAACGGAGATCAAACAAGAATTTAAACAATTTATTCAAATGAATGACAATGTCGCTGCGGTGTTTTCAAGCAGCAAAGACGGGACATTCACACGCTATCCGCACGCAGACATGCCGAGTGACTTTAATGCTTTAGAACGTGACTGGTACACAGAAGCCATGGATAATAAAGGAAAGACAATTGTGACCGAACCTTACGAATCCATTTCATCAGGAAAAATGGTTGTCACCATTGCGCGCCAGACAAAGGATGGATCAGGCGTTGTCGCCATGGATATGAAAATCGATGACCTTGTGGCAACAGCAAAAGAAATCAGTATTGGCAAAGAAGGCTATGCCTTTATCCTCAGCCAAAATAAAGAAGTCATTGCCTACTCCGGTGAAAAAGCGGGTACGCAGTTAGAAGGGGAGTGGATAGACAAACTTTACAAAGACAAAAGCGGCGACTTTGAATATACGCACAAAGGAAAGAAGAAGAAAATGGCGTTCGCCACAAGCGAAACAACAGGCTGGAAAATCAGCGGCACGATGTATGCCGACGAGATCCATGATGCCGCAAGCAGGGTTCTTGTTATGGCATCAGTTGTTCTTGCCATTGCCATTGCAGCCGGAATAACGGCGATTTATTTTGTCATCCGGTCGATTACAAGGCCTTTGAAACGCATCGTTGCGTCAGCTGAAAAAATCAGCAAAGGCGATTTAACAGAAACGATAGAAATCAAATCAAAAGACGAACTCGGGGTTCTGAGCCAAAGCTTCAACAATATGGCGCACTCTCTCCGCTCGCTGATCTACGGCATTAAAGAATCTGTAGAACATGTCGCCTCATCGTCAGAAGAGCTGACAGCTTCCGCAGATCAGACAAGCAAGGCCACTGAACACATTACAATGGCGATCGAACAATTTTCAAACGGAAGCGAAAACCAGAGCGACCGAATCGAGACGACAACAGAACAAATTAACGAAATGAACGACGGACTTGCTGAGCTGGCCCGGGCGGCGGCAGTCATTACAGAAACCTCTGCAGACTCCACCGAAGTGTCAAGCGCAGGGGAAACACTCGTTCAGAGAACAGCCGGCCAAATGAATACGATTGATCATTCTGTGAAAGAAGCGGAGCAAGTGGTCAAAGGCCTGGAAATCAAATCAAAGGATATCACAAATATTTTACGTGTTATCAACGGCATCGCAGATCAAACCAATCTTTTAGCATTAAATGCCGCCATTGAAGCGGCCAGAGCAGGCGAGTACGGACGAGGCTTTTCTGTGGTCGCTGAAGAAGTGAGAAAACTTGCGGTACAGTCGGCAGATTCAGCAAAGGAAATTGAATCGCTGATCAGTGAAATCGTAAAAGAAATTCATACATCATTAAACGTGCTTCAATCCGTAAATAAAGAAGTGGAAACAGGTCTGGTCATGACAGACGAAACAAAACAAAGCTTTAAACATATATCAAAAATGACGAATCAAATTGCCGCAGAATTGCAAAACATGAATGCAACGGTTGAACAGCTGTCGGCAGGGTCTCAGGAAATTTCCGCTGCTTCTATAGATATCGCCGCTATTTCTAAAGAAAGTTCAGACGGCATTCAAGATATCGCCGCTTCAGCCGAGGAACAGCTTGCCTCCATGGAAGAAATCAGCTCATCGGCGCAGACGCTTGAAAAAATGTCCGAAGAGCTGCGAGATTTGACAAAACGATTTAAATTGGATGATTAATAGGTCTAAATAACTAATTTTAAATAGGGATTTAGTTATTTTTCTTGAATTTCTTCTTTTTTAATGTATATATTTACCCATTTTCAGCCGATATGAAGGGTAGCATAAAAAAGGAGAAATGAACTGATGAAAAAAATACTCCAACTAATTAAACAGAGATCAATTACACGGAAGCTTCTGGTTTCCTTTCTATCGATTCTCATCATACCGGTTGCCATAGTAGCGGCGATTGCTTATGGATCTGCCAGCAGCTCGCTCGACAGACAGATGATGGGAAGCGCCTTAGAAAATGTACAGCAACTAAACGAAATCATTAACACCAGCATCGGAGAAAAAGAAAACAGCGCCGAATACTTCAGCGAATGGCTGACACAAAAGAAATATAAAGCAAAGAGCAATGCCAGCATTGAAGAGAAATTCTCACAATATATTAAAATCAATAAAGATGTGGAATCTATTTATACAAGTGACAAAGACGGGCGCTTTACCCGTTACCCGGATCTGCCGATGCCAAGCGATTATAATCCCGTTGAACGGGACTGGTACAAAAAAGCGGTTGCCAATAATGGCAAAGCCGTCATAACAGATCCATACAAAACAGCATCTACGAACACAATGGTTGTGACAATTGCCCAGCAGACAAAAGACGGATCAGGCGTTATCGCAATCAACATGACGATCGATAACCTGCTGAAAACGACCAAACAAGTGAACATCGGCAAAGAAGGCTATGCTTTTATTATGACGAAAGACAAAAAGGTCGTTGCGCATCCTGATGAGGCTTCAGGAACCGAATTGAAAGGCGACTGGCTTGAACAGATGCTGTCTGCCGATAAAGGCGATTTTCAATACAGCATGAACGGCGATAAGAAAAAAATGGCCTTTGATACGAACAAGCTAACGGGATGGAAGATAGGCGGAACGATGTATCTGGACGAGATTCATGATGCGGCTAAGCCTGTGCTTCACCTCGCATTAATTGTCCTGATTGCAGCCATTCTCGTTGGTATCATCGTGATGACATTGGTTATTCGATCAATCACGACACCGCTGAAACAGCTTGTCAGTTCATCTAAGCGGATCAGTGAGGGAGATTTAACGGAAACGATTGATATCCGTTCAAAAGATGAACTGGGCGAACTGGGCAAAAGCTTTAACAATATGGCGTCTTCACTTCGCTCTCTCATACACGCCATTCAGGATTCGGTAGACAATGTTGCCGCTTCCTCCGAGGAATTGACGGCATCTGCCGCGCAAACAAGCAAGGCGACCGAGCATATCACATTGGCAATAGAACAATTTTCAAACGGCAATGAAAAACAAAATGAAAACATCGAAACAGCGGCGGAGCATATTTATCAGATGAATGACGGATTGACGAATATGGCTCAAGCTTCTGAAGTCATTACAGATTCATCTGTTCAATCGACAGAAATCGCGAGTGCGGGCGGACAGCTTGTTCATCAGACTGTCGGCCAAATGAACGTGATAGACAAGTCGGTGAAAGAAGCGGAACAAGTTGTTCGCGGATTGGAAACCAAATCAAAAGACATCACAAACATTCTGCGCGTGATTAACGGTATTGCTGACCAGACGAACCTGCTTGCACTAAACGCTGCCATTGAAGCGGCGCGCGCAGGCGAATACGGGCGCGGCTTCTCCGTCGTAGCGGAAGAAGTCAGAAAACTGGCTGTACAGTCCGCTGATTCAGCTAAAGAGATTGAAGCGCTCATCATTGAAATCGTGAAAGAAATCAACACATCTCTCGGCATGTTCCAGTCTGTGAACCAAGAGGTGCAAACAGGCCTTGACATCACAGATCAAACAGAGACAAGCTTTAAACGAATCTCTGAAATGACAAACCAGATAGCCGGAGAACTGCAAAACATGAGTGCGACGGTTCAGCAGCTTTCTGCCAGCTCTGAAGAGGTATCGGGAGCGTCTGAGCATATTGCATCGATTTCAAAAGAAAGCTCAGCCCACATTCAAGATATCGCGGCATCAGCCGAAGAGCAGCTTGCTTCTATGGAAGAAATCAGCTCATCAGCAGAAACACTTTCAAGCATGGCTGAAGAGCTTCGCGATATGACAAAACGATTCAAAATCGAATAATGAGTCAAAACACCCAAGGTTCTGCGCTTGGGTGTTTTTTTTAGTTTTTTTATTAAAGCTTTTATCCTAGCTTGACGATATTATTTTTAGCTTAAAGGAGGAATTATCGAGAATGGGAAAATTCATACATTGGATCAAACAGCCATCAATCAGCAAACCGCTTATCGCTGCGTTTCTGACAGTGCTCATTTTGCCGATTGGGGTATTAGCATATTTCAGTTATCAATCAGCTTGGAACGCACTGGACAGGGAACTTACGAATAGTGCAATAGGAAACGTTGAAGAACTCAACAGCACACTTGAAAACAAATTGAAAAATAAAGTAAAAGCAATTGATTATTACAGCGAGACAATTGATAAAGACATATTACAAGGCAAAAACAAAACCTTACTGAATGAAAAATTTAAACAGTACACGACACTAAATGCCGATGTAGGAGCAATCTATGCGGCTTCAGAAAATAAAAAGCTCTACAAATATCCGGAAAGCGGCGTTCCTAAAGGTTTCGATCCGACAGAACGTGACTGGTACAAACAGGCTGTTGCGAAAAAAGGACAGGCTGTATTCTCAGAGCCGTATACTGACGAAGCGACAGGAGATATCGTTGTTACGATTTCCAAACAATTAAAAGATGGCTCAGGGGTCATAGCGCTTGATTTAAATCTGGATGAAGTGCTGGCAGCTTCACAGAGAATAAAAATCGGTAAAAACGGCTTTGCATTTATTACAACAGGCAACAAAAAATATATCGCCCATCCGACGATTAAGCCTGGAACAACTGGATCCGGCGACTGGACAAAAGAGGTATATTCAAAAGCAGACGGTTCATTTCAATATACCTTCGAAGGCAAAGAAAAGAAAATGGCATTTACGACAAATAAATTGACAGGGTGGAAAATCGCGGGTACGTACTTTGTCAGTGAATTGCAAGATGCTTCAAGTCCGGTACTGAACACTGCCGTTATCATTCTATGTGTGTCAATTGTGATCGGCGGCATACTCATTCTCTTTATTATACGCGCCATCACCAAACCGTTAAGAAAACTGGTTTTAACATCTGCGAAAATCAGCAGCGGAGATTTAACGGAAGTGATTGATATTCAGTCGAAAAATGAGTTTGGCCAGCTAGGAGAAAGCTTTAACGAGATGTCTGAATCATTGCGTTCTGTCATCGGTGTTATTCAAACGTCTGTAGAAAATGTGGCATCATCTTCTGAAGAACTGACGGCAAGTGCAGCCCAAACGAGTAAGGCGACTGAACACATTACGCTGGCAATCGAACAGTTTTCAAATGGCAACGAGGCGCAAAGCGAGAAATTGGAAACAAGCTCAGATCATCTTTCTCAAATGAACCACGGCATATCAAAAGTGGCTCAGGCTTCATCAACCATTACGAAGTCTTCAATCCAGTCCTCTGAGGCAGCCGGAAGCGGAGAAAAACTGGTAGAGCACACAGTCGGCCAAATGAAGACAATCGATGAATCGGTTCAAAAAGCCGAAGCAGTTGTCAAAGGCCTTGAAACAAAATCTCAGGACATTACCAGCATCTTAAATGTAATCAATGGCATTGCCGATCAAACGAACTTGTTGGCTTTAAATGCAGCAATTGAGGCAGCCAGAGCCGGAGAATACGGCAGAGGCTTCTCTGTTGTAGCGGAAGAGGTCAGAAAACTTGCTGTGCAATCAGCACATTCTGCGAAGGAAATTGAAGGATTAATTCAAGAGATTGTCAGAGAAATCAGCACGTCGCTCTCTATGTTCCAATCCGTGAATCATGAAGTTAAAGAAGGCTTGCAAATTACAGACCAAACAGCTGAAAGCTTTAAGCAAATCTACGAGATGACATCGCAAATATCCGGTGAATTACAAAATCTGAATGCAACGGTTGAACAGCTGTCAGTCGGATCACAGGAAGTATCAAGTGCGGTTGAGGAAATTTCCGAAGTAGCGAAAGAAAGCTCAGCGGGCATTCAAGATATCGCAGCTTCGGCGGAAGAGCAGCTTGCGTCTATGGAGGAAATCAGTTCTTCAGCTGAAACATTGGCGAACATGGCGGAAGAACTTCAAGACATTACGAAAAAATTTAAAATTGAATCTTAATAGAAAAAGAAAGCGGCATATCTTTGCTGCTTTCTTTTTTTGTTTCTTGATAAAAACAAAAATAAACAAAAGGTATTCAAAAACAAACAAACATCATATATAATGAAAGCGGATACAAATAAAAGGGACGGAGGAAGATGAAAATGGTGAAACATGTATGGGAATCAGAACATGCCGCCCAGCTGCCAAAGGGTGTTGAAGAATTGGTGTATCGGTCCAATTTAATCGGAGCAGACCGCACTGTATGCAACTGGGGCGGCGGCAATACGTCGATGAAAACAACGGAGAAGGATTTCAGAGGCCGCGAAACAGAAGTGATGTGGGTAAAAGGAAGCGGCTCAGACTTGGCAACAATGAAAGCGCATAACTTTACCGGCCTGAGATTAGATGACATCCGTCCGCTGATTGAAAGAGACCAGATGTCAGATGAAGAAATGGTAGATTACTTGTCTCATTGTATGATAGACAGCAAACATCCCCGCCCTTCCATTGAAACACTCTTACACGCATTTTTGCCATACAATCATGTTGACCATACCCATCCGGATACAATTATCAGCATTTGCTGCGCTGATAATGGAAAACAAATTGCCGAAGATATTTATGGCAGCCGGTTTGTATGGGTGCCATACGTTCGCCCGGGATTTACTCTGTCTAAAATGATCGCAGACGGCGTGGCAAACAATCCAAATGCCGAGCTTGTCTTAATGGAAAAACACGGCTTAGTCACTTGGGGAGATACGTCAGAGAAGTGTTATGAGAAAACGATCTCCATTATTCAAGAAGCTGAGCAGTACATTCATGAACGCATCAACCAAAAACAGCGATTCGGCGGCAGGCGATACGAGTCACTGCCAGCAGATAAGCGGAAACAAATTCTGGCGGGTATCATGCCTGTTATCCGAGGAGCTGTAAGCGATGAAAAGAAAATGATCCTCTCCTATGACGATCATGAAGAGGTATTAGAATTTGTAAACAGCGTGCAAGTGCCGGAGCTTTCTCAAATTGGCGCTGCGTGTCCGGATCACCTCGTTCATACAAAGCGTGTCCCGCTGTACATTGAATGGAATCCGGAAACGCAAGATGCTCAGGAGCTGGAGGATCTTCTGAAGTCAGGGATCGAGCGCTTCAAAGCAGAGTATCAAGCTTACTTTGCACGCAATCAGCAGGAAGGGGATCAAATCTTTGAATCAGCGCCGCGTGTCATATTGATTCCTGGCATTGGAATGGTCAATACGGGAAAAAGCCTTGCCATGTCAAAAGTTAGCGGTGCTTTATACCAGAGAGCTATTGCTGTAATGAAAGGCTCTGCCTCACTCGGACGATTTGTTTCATTAAACGAAAATGAATCCTATCATGTTGAATACTGGCCGCTGGAATTATATAAACTCACGCTGGCCCCGCCGGAAGCAGAATTTTCTCGAAAAGTAGCATTGATAACAGGTGGCGCCGGCGGAATCGGAAGTGCAGCCTGCCGGCACTTTGCAGCAGAAGGCGGACACGTGATCGCGGCTGACCTGAATGTAGAAGGCGCACAAAAAATTGCCGAGGAAATAAACGAAACGTACGGAGAAGGACGCGCAATGGCTGTCAAAATGGATGTGACAAATGAAGATGAGGTACAGTCTGCCTTTGAACAAGCAGCGCTTACCTACGGCGGCATTGACATTGTCGTTAATAATGCCGGGCTGGCAACATCAAGCCCTTTTGACGAAACAAGTCTAAAAGAATGGAATCTCAATATCAATGTATTGGGAACCGGCTATTTTCTCGTGGCCCGCGAAGCGTTTAAGCAAATGAAACAGCAAAACATAGGTGGAAGCATGGTGTTTGTGGGATCGAAAAACGCTGTCTATGCGGGAAAAAACGCTTCAGCCTACAGTTCGGTAAAAGCACTTGAAACCCATTTGGCTCGATGTATTGCAGCAGAAGGAGGAGAATACGGCATTCGTGTAAACTCAGTTTTGCCTGACGCGGTTCTCCAAGGCTCAGCGATTTGGGGGTCAAGCTGGCGGGAGGAACGGGCTGCGGCATATGGAATAGAGCCGGATCAGCTAGAGGAACATTATCGGAAACGCACAACGCTTTTGGTTAATATTTACCCGCAGGATATTGCCGAATCAATCTCGTTTTTGGCTTCTTCTAAAGCTGAAAAGACGACAGGGTGTATGATTACAGTAGACGGCGGCGTCCCGGCAGCTTTTACGCGTTAGAAGTATGCTATGATTTGGGAAAAGCAAGACGGATATTAATGAGGAAGGACGTTACCGATGTTAATAGCAGAACGGCAGAAAAAAATAGTCGAACTAGTGAATAAGCGTTTAAGCATCCGCGTATCAGAATTGAGTGACATATTTTCTGTCACAGAAGAAACGATTCGGCGGGACCTTGAGAAGCTTGAGAAAGAGCATAAGCTGAGCCGCAGCCACGGAGGTGCGGTCAGCATTCAGCAGCAGGAGTCGGAAATTCATTTTTCTGAACGTGAAATTACAAATGTAATAGAGAAAAAAGCCATTGCTCATGAAGCGGCCAAATATGTAAAAAGCGGTGACCGAATCATTCTCGATGCAAGCACCACCGCTTGGTACATGGCGAAAATACTCCCTGATATTGAGCTCACCGTCATTACAAACTCAATGAAGGCAGCCATTGAACTGAGCAAAAAACAAAAGATATCAGTTATTTCAACAGGCGGTATCTTGCTGACAAAATCATTATCATTTGCGGGACCGTTAGCTGAGCGTTCACTTGAAACCTATCATGTAAATAAAACCTTTCTGTCCTGCCAAGGGTTTGATATGGAACATGGAATGAGCGACTCAAATGAGTGGCAGGCACTGCTTAAAATACGGATGATTGAAAGATCTGATCAGACCATTTTGATGGCCGATTCAAGCAAATGGGGGAACCGCGAGTTTTCACATATCGCCTCTTTGCAGGATGTCAGCTGCATCATTACCGATTCTAGACTTGATCCGGTATCAGTAAAAGCCCTTGAAGAAAAGAATGTGAAAGTGACAGCCGTCCCCCTTCCTAAAGAAAGGGTGAAAGGATGATATATGCTGCTGTTGATATAGGGGCATCAAGCGGGAGAGTCATAATAGGCGAACTCCAGGAAGGAAAGCTTGCAGTACAAGAGATTCACCGATTCGCAAACGGCTTCATGCAAAGAGACGGACATGGCTATTGGGATATTGATCATTTGCTAGAGCAAATCCTGCAAGGGCTGCAAAAGGTGAAAGCCCTTGGCTATGACTGCTGCACCGTCGGCATTGATACATGGGCCGTTGATTACGTCTTGCTGGATGAGAAAGGCAGCCGCTTACGAGAAGTCATATCATACCGGGATAAAAGAACAGAGAACACAATGGAGAAGCTTGCGCAAACGATATCAAAAGAAACAATCTATCAAAAAACAGGCATTCAGTTTCTGCCTTTTAACACAATCTATCAATTATATGAAGAAGACCAGGAGCTGCTGAGAAAAACAGAGCAGATTTTAATGGTGCCGGATTATTTAGGCTATTGCTTAACCGGCAAAGCAGCAGCGGAAATCACAAATGCGTCCACGACACAGCTCTTAAACGCCTTAACCGGAAAGTTTGATCCCGAATTGCTCGAAGCCGTGTCTGTTAAGGAACAGCAATTTCCGCCGCTGACTGAACCGGGACAGGAACTCGGCAAGCTAAGAAATGATTGGTTTCCAGGCTATGATCTGCCGGCTTGCAGGGTGGTTACCGTCGCAACGCATGATACTGCTTCAGCTGTCCTCGCCGCACCAGGCATAAACAATGATTGGGCGTATATCAGCAGCGGAACATGGTCGCTAATCGGAATTGAGAACGAAACGCCGATTATAAATAAACTCGCATTGAAAAACAATTATACCAATGAACGCGGCGCAAACAACACCATTCGTTTCCTGAAAAACATCATTGGCATGTGGATGATACAAGAAGTCCGGAAACAATTACGAGAAGATTACAATTTTCAGCAACTGGCAGAAGAAGCTGGAAAAACAAAACCGTTTCAGCAGTTTATCAACTTAAATGATGATCGTTTTCTGTATCCGAACGACATGATAAAGGAAATACAACATTATTGCAGAGAAACCTTCCAACAGATTCCTCACACCGCAGGCGAACTTGCCTGCTGTATCTACAGCAATTTAGCCATCATCTATGCGATAGCCATCTCAGAACTAGAAACCATTACAGGGAAAAACATTCAACAGCTTCATATTATTGGAGGAGGCGCCCAAAACGACTTCTTAAATCAATTAACCGCTGATATGAGCGGAAAAACGGTATACGCCGGACCTGCTGAGGCGACAGCCATCGGAAATCTGCTGATGCAAATGATTGCTGCCAAAGAAATAAAGGACGTAAACCAGGCCCGCAAGACCGTCAGAAACTCCTTTCCCATTAAAGTGTTTATCCCTAAAGATACTGACAGAAGCGCCATCATTCAGTCCTATCATCAAACTGTTTTGAAAGCGCTATCTAAATAAAAAGAGGTGATCAGCTTGAAAAGAAAAGCGAGTATCATGTTCGTCCATAAAGATAAATTCAAGGAATACAAACAGAGGCATGATGACATTTGGCCAGAAATGGCGGAAGCGCTTAAAGCCCATGGGGCGCATCACTATTCTATTTTTTTAGACGAAGAGACAGGCCGGTTATTTGCTTATTTAGAGATAGAGGATGAGGAAAAGTGGAAGAAGATGGCGGACACAGAGGTGTGCCGCAGATGGTGGAAATCAATGGCGCCATTAATGAAAACAAACGCCGATGACAGTCCCGTTTCAATCGATCTGAAGGAAGTCTTTTATTTCGAATAATAGGGAGAGAGCCGTATGACGATAAAAGCGAATTATGACAGCGCAAAACAAGAATATGAAAAATGGGGAATTGATGTTGAAGCTGTGTTCCGGCAATTGCAGCAAGTTCCGATCTCAATCCACTGCTGGCAGGGTGATGACATTGAAGGGTTTGAAGTGAATAAGGGCGAGCTTTCCGGCGGCATTGACGTCACAGGCAATTATCCCGGAAAAGCGCAAACCCCGGAAGAATTAAGAAGAGATTTGGAGAAAGCTCTATCTCTCATCCCGGGAAAGCATCGTGTAAACCTGCACGCTATATACGCAGAAACAAACGGAGAAGTTGTAGAACGTGATCAGCTGAAGCCGCATCACTTTGAAAATTGGGTGAAGTGGGCAAAGGGTCTTGGTATCGGATTAGATTTCAATCCGACACTGTTTTCACATGAGAAAGCGGATGACGGGCTTACACTCGCACACCCTGATCCATCCATCCGGGAGTTTTGGATTCATCACTGCATCGCGTGCCGCCGCATCGGAGCTTATTTCGGCAAAGAATTAGGCACGCCTTGCCTGACTAATATTTGGATTCCGGACGGCTATAAGGATATTCCGAGTGACAGGCTGACGCCGCGCAAAAGATTAAAAGAATCATTGGATCGGATATTCCGCGAGGAAATCAGTGAAGATTACAATGTTGATTCGGTCGAGAGCAAGCTGTTCGGACTTGGATCAGAATCATATGTCGTCGGGTCTCATGAGTTTTATTTAGCCTATGCTTTAACGAACCATAAGTTATGCTTGCTCGATACGGGACATTTCCATCCGACAGAAACGGTATCAAACAAGATCTCGGCGATGCTGCTTTACACAGACAAACTTGCCTTGCACGTATCCCGGCCCGTTCGCTGGGACAGTGACCATGTCGTGATGTTAGATGATGAATTGAGAGAAATCGCCCTTGAGATCGTCCGTAATCAGGCATTAGAGAAAGTCGCCATCGGTCTGGATTTTTTCGATGCCAGCATTAACCGTGTCGCCGCTTGGACTATCGGAACGAGAAATATGATGAAAGCTTTAATGTACGCTTTGCTTCTTCCGAATGACCATTTAAAACAATTGCAGGATGAGGGGCGCTTTACAGAAAGGCTGGCGCTGATGGAGGAATTTAAAACCTATCCTTTCGGTGCCATCTGGGATTATTACTGTGAGCAAATGGGAGTGCCGGTAAAAGAGGCTTGGCTTGATGATATCAAAGAATATGAACAAAACGTGCTTTTCAAAAGGCAGGCATCCTCACCGATCGTTTAAAAAAATCCGCCCGCGTGCAACATGCCGCGGGCGGATTTTTTTAGGCTTGATCAGCAGGGTACACAATACCCATCTGTTTTCTTGCTTCCTCCATGATGTTAGCAGTGATCAAGGAGCGTTCATATGTATTTTCTTCAGATTCCTGTTTCTTCTCTTTCACGAGGGAAACAAATTCAGCCGCTTCGTAAAACATTGCCGGTTTAGGATCAGAGAGCGAAATGTTTTCCAAGCGGCCGTCACGATAGCGGATTTCCACTCGTTCAGGACGATGGATCGTATCCAATACAATTGTCCCGTCTTCTCCTTGGATTTCAGCAGGCGCGTAGGAAGTTGAGATTTTAGAATGCATCAGTACGGCCTCAAACCCGTCATATGAGAGAATGACGGTACCTTCTCCATCAACGCCGGAAGATAAAGTGTATCCGTTCGCTTTCACGGCTTTCGGCTCTCCAAACAGCACAACGGCAGGGTAAATACAATAGATGCCGATATCCATCAATGAGCCGTTAGACAGCTCAGGCTGAAACGCGTTCAAAACAGTTCCGTTTCTAAACGCATCATACCTTGAAGAGTACTGACAGTAGCTTGCGGTAAATCTGCGGATTGTGCCGATTTTGTGGAAGTGTTTTTTCAGCTCTTTAAAATTAGGCAGGAATGTGGTCTTCATTGCTTCCATGAGGACAACACCATTCGCTCTGGCCGCTGAAATCATCTCTTCTGTTTCTCTGGTATTTGAAGCAAGCGGTTTCTCGCATAGCACATGTTTGCCATGTTTCATAAAGAGGATCGCCTGCTCCTTGTGAAGAGCATTCGGGCTGGCGAGATATACAGCATCAAAGCCATCGCTTGCCGCCATTTCCTGAAGGTCGGAGAAGGTATGTGCAGCCCCATGCCGAGAGGCAAACTCAGCGGCGCGTTCAGGTGTTCTTGAATAAACGGCTGTGAGCTGGAAATCTTCAACTTCTGAAGCTGCTTCTAGAAAGCGGTCTGTAATCCAGTTGGTTCCTACTATTGCAAATCGTATCACGCATATCGCTCCTTTTGTATGATATAGCTAAATTATAGCTTAAAAAGATGAAAAGCACATGATAGATCAAATCACATTTTTTAGATAAGGAAGTTTTTCCAGCAATTAGCGGTTTTTATTTTTCATTATAGGTACGATAGTGTACAATTTACTTAAACTATGTATGACGGAGGAACGATAGTGGAGACGTTGCAAACATGGAGCGGCAGATTCAAGCGATTCTTCTTGGACAACAAGTTTGTTTTATTCCTGCTTGTTCTGCTGCTGATTGGTTTAAATATTCTCGTATTTACAAAAACATCATTTATTTTCACCCCGATCATTGTTCTGCTCAAAACGATATCGCTTCCGATTATTTTAACAGGCATTGTTTTTTATCTGTTAAACCCTGTCGTTGATTTCCTTGAGAGAAGAAGAATCAGAAGAATCTATTCCATTTTGCTGTTATATCTGTTGATTATCGGGCTGATCACGATCACAATCGTGTCGATTATCCCCTTTTTAAAAGAGCAAATTATGAGTTTGATTGACAACATCCCGAGATATGTGGATGTTGTTGAGAATCAGACAAAAGAACTGATCGGCAGTAACTTTGTCAATCAGGCGCAGCAAACGATGAACATTAATATATCTGATCTCGCGACAAAGGTGTCAGATCAGGCAGCGACGATTGTAAACAGCACCTTTACCGGCGTTGGGAATTTTATCGGCGCCTTAACTGAGATTATCATTTCGATCGTGACAGTTCCATTTATTCTTTTCTATCTGTTAAAGGACGGAAAGAAATTGCCGATCTACATACTGAAGTTTGTGCCGACACAATTAAAAGAGCAGACATACACAGTCTTAAGCGAAATGAATCATCGGCTAAGTTCTTATATCAGAGGACAGATCATTGTCAGCTTCTGCATTGGATTTTTGCTGTTTATCGGCTATTTGATCATCGGACTGGATTACGCTTCGCTACTTGCCGTTATTGCGGCTTGTACAAGCATCGTGCCGTATTTAGGTCCGACAATCGCCATTACGCCTGCGATCATTATCGCTATTGTGACATCGCCTCTGATGCTGCTCAAGCTTGTGATCGTCTGGACAATTGTTCAGCTTATTGAAGGGAAACTGATCTCCCCGCAAATTATGGGGAAAAACCTTCATATCCACCCAATCACCATTATTTTTCTGCTGTTAACCGCCGGCAAGCTGTTTGGTGTTATCGGAATTATTCTTGCGATTCCGGGCTATGCGGTTGCCAAAGTCATTACGACACATTTATTTGACTGGTTTAAAATGCAGTCGCATCTATACGATGAAGAAAAAAATGAAAATGCAAAGAGTCATAAAGCATAAATTTCATTTATAGTTATATAAGACGGGCTTTCCATTTATGGAAGGCTCCCGTTATGTAAAAAAATAAATGTCTAATGGGGAGAATTAAAATCATGACTCTATGGGAATTGTTTGTAGCTGCTATTTTAGGAATCGTAGAAGGATTAACAGAGTACGCACCGGTTTCTTCGACAGGACATATGATTATAGTAGACGATATCTGGCTTAAATCAGGCAGTCTCATGTCTGAAGAAGCAGCCAACTCATTTAAAGTTGTCATTCAGCTTGGCTCTATTTTAGCGGTTGCGATTGTGTTTAAAGACAGGATTTTGAATTTGCTTGGCTTGAAAAAAAATATCACGAGTGACCAAGAGCATGGTCACAAATTAAGCATTGCCCAAATCGCAGTAGGGCTTGTGCCCGCCGCGGTTCTCGGCTTTTTGTTTGAGGATTATATTGATGAATATTTATTTTCAGTCCGCACCGTGGCCATTGGCTTAATTGCCGGGGCAGTTTTAATGCTTGCAGCCGATTGGATTAATAAACGGAAAGAAACGACAGACACCCTAGACCGTATTTCATATAAGCAGGCAATCGGCGTCGGTTTATTCCAATGTCTTGCCCTTTGGCCGGGTTTCTCACGCTCCGGCTCAACGATTTCCGGGGGCGTTATTCTCGGGTTGAATCACCGTGCGGCAGCCGATTTCACATTTATTATGGCAATGCCGATTATGATGGGAGCCAGCACCTTAAGCCTAGTGAAACATTGGGACAGCTTAAGCTCCGATTTAATGCCGTTTTTTATCGTCGGCTTTATCTGTGCCTTTGTTGTCGCGCTGTTTGTAGTCCGTTTCTTCCTAAGACTGATTAACAAAATCAAACTCGTTCCGTTTGCAATCTACCGAATCATTCTCGGCGTGATTTTACTTTTGTTTATGATGTAAATCGAAAAATAAGGCTCCGGAAAGGGCCTTATTTTTTTCTGTCAATTAGAAAGGAACAGCTTGTTTTTCAAAAAAAAATCATCTATAATAAACATGACGTTACATACGGGGCCATAGCTCAGCTGGGAGAGCGCTACGCTGGCAGCGTAGAGGTCAGGGGTTCGAGCCCCCTTGGCTCCATACCTGTAAACCCTTATTCTATAAGGGTTTTTTTGTTTTTAATAGATAGGATTCATTCGCTGAACCCTTCTGTTGATCCGAAATCATATGTCCTCAGGAGCATTTCATAAACCAATGATAAAGTCAGATATTCCTTCATTAGGCTCCTGCGTTTGAAAAATGACATATAACAAACTAATCAAGTAAAGTAGTTCAGGCTATAAATCATGAATTTTCCAATACACCACTTTGTTCTTCAAAGACCGTCATGTCTTCCAAAGGGGGTGAGTAAACATGAAGAGACACCATTCGTTCGGAAGTCGGATTGGACATTTTGTGAATTAAACCTTTGGTTGATATAAGACATTCTCCTTTGTGGACAAAATATGAATTGGAGAGTTCTGTATGATCGCCGGTTGAGCGATAAATAGAATTAAGAAGTTTTCCTTCTAACACCATTGCACTACCAATGGATTGACCATGATCGTGGACTGCTGTCTCCTTGTTTGGGGGAATGTTAATCACGATAATTTCTAATTCATTGTTTCTATAGATGGCATTTCGGCCGTAAGCGTACTGGTCTGGTTCCTTTATATATGGTTGACTCAATTCTGCCGCGTTTGGAATTTGTTTTAAAGAAGCTGCCAAATCTTTAACCGATGGATTTTTCAAGCCGCCAAAAATTTCTTCGATACACTTATACAGTTCCATTCGTTTTTACCTCCCGGATCATTTAAAATTGCCTGGCATTGGTATTTCGCAGATTAGTTCATGATATTTACCCATAGACAATTTAGAGGCGGCAAACGCCTAGTGAACACAAAAAAATGTGCGGTCAACATGTTGTTCTTATCACCAACTTATTCGGGTTGATTAGTTTGAATTTTGATGAAAACAGTGAATTGAAAGGTGCCGTCATTACCCAAGCGAAGACCGATAGGATTACTTTTAAAACGGCCTGCTTTAAATCGCTTGAGGGAGCAGGCAGGGACTCATAAGTCACGATATCGGGCAAAAGCCGTTCAGGTGTTTGTTTTGTGCTTGAAATTTGCGCCATTGACAAAACACAATCGGTTTGGAATAATGTTTGAGTATATGCTCATTTTTTCACATATTATCATAAAATAATATCATTTCCCATGATGGGGAGAGAATCCGAATGAAAGCTAATGGCATACAAAATCTATTAGCTTCTTTTGTTTTCAAAAAATGATGTGTTTCGTATGTATTCATATAGGAAGGAATGACAACATGAAGACAAAACACTATTGGGTGATTTCTTTGCTCGCTGTTTTAGCGGTCGGGCCGGGATTGATGTCTAACACGGCATTGTCGTCAGTTCAAGGCCTTGTTCAGAAGACGGTTGGAACAAGTGACTTCACATCAGTAAATCCAATATTGATCGGCAATATGGCCTTCGCTTTATTAGTTCCGGCAGGACCGCTGCTAAGGAAAAAATTCGGTGCCCGTCCGATCTATCTGGCTTCATTACCCGTTTTTATACTTGGCTCACTGCTCTTCGCATTTTCAAGCGATATTGCCTGGATGGCGGCAGGACGCTTTTTACAGGGAGCGGCTACAGGTGTTATGCTGATGATTATGATTCCGATGCTAGTCCTGTCATTTCCGATTGACCGGCGGAATTACGCACTACTGGTGCTTATCGGCGGGTTCTATGGCTCTGTTATTATCGGTTCGATTTTAGGAACGATCGCGTTGAGCTACGGCCACTGGAGATGGCTGTTTTTTACCTTTGGCACATTGTCTTTGCTCGGCGTCGCAGTGAGTTATTTCTTTCTCTATGATGAGCACCATGGGGGATCAGAAAAGGAACAGTCATCACTCGACAGAGCAGGGATCATTTTATCTGTATGCGTGGCCGCAGCCTCAGCGTTTACATTCATTTTTCTGCAAAAATGGGGCTTTTCATCAGGTTATGTACGGGCTGGTTTTGGGGTTGCTTTATGTTTGCTCCTCATTCTGTTATTTGTAGAATATAAGGTGAAAAACCCTTTCATCTCTATTAAACAGATGCTGCTGCCTAAACCTGTGCTCGGTTTATTTATCATAGCGGCAGGAACGATTACGGTAGCTGTCAGTCTGGCAGCTTTTCAAGGCTTGCTTCGTCAAATGTATGATATATCCCGAGATCATCTCATTCTTTTAAACATGACTCTATTGATTGGAGTGGCCATCGCAGCTATTGCGAGTGCTCTGTTATATGATAAAGTCGGACCAGGGATGCTGGGGATTATAGGTTCTCTCATTCTCGTTTTTGTGAATTTTCAATGGCTTCATATGCAGTATCAATCGTCTCTCTATGTGTTTGCGGCGCTGTTCATCATGCTGGCAGCAGGAACCGGCCTGACGGTCGCAGCAGGACTAATGGGAGCCGCTATGGGCGGCCCGCTTCCTGATCTGGTCAAAAGAATGACAGCTGTTCAGTTTTTAAGATTGTTTGTCTATATGGGTGTGCCTATCCTGATCGGCTATTTCACGAAAAAGGATGCTGCCAGACAAAACGGATCGATGCAGGATTCTATGATGACTGCCTATCATGATCTTTTTTTGATTTCTTTTATCCTGAGCGTGCTGCTCGTTTGTTTATCGTTTTGTATGAACGCCACCGGAATGGGGCACAAACTGGCTCATAAGCCTCATGATAAAGGAAAATCCGCTTCGGAAAAACCGGCTGTTTCTGCACATGGACTGACAAAGGCTGCCGTAAAATCTCATAAAGTCATACATGATCAAGAATATCGTGATGCGCTCAGACATTTTAAACAGCACAGTCTTACAAAAATAGATACATGATCACTGCCTTTCCCTTGATGGGAAAGGCTTTTTGTGTGTTCTCTCTCAAACTTTATCCCTAAAGAATTGAAAAATATTAGAAGTACAAGTAAAATTCTTAAAGGTAGATTCTTTTACACTCGTAATCTTTTAAATCGAAGGAAGGTTTTCATGGCCCGTAAAAAACTGAAAAAACGTAGACTCTTCATTTCTCTATTTTTCGTTGTATCGATTCCGCTAGCCTTGTTTGTTTTAGCGACAACTCTTTCAAAGCCAATTGAAACATCCAAAGAACCTGAAGAAATTGATGAACAGCAAGTATTTATTGACAGCCTTTCCGGACATGCTCAAATTTTATATGAAAAATATCATGTCCTTCCCAGCATAACGATAGCTCAGGCCATACTCGAATCTGACTGGGGAAACAGCGAGCTTGCCTCTAAAGCCAACAACCTGTTTGGCGTAAAAGGAAATTATAAAGGACATCACGTTACCATGGATACAGATGAATTTGAAAAAGGGGAAAGAAAAACGATTCGCGCGAAATTCCGCAAATACAGCACGTTTTTTGAATCAATGGATGATCACGCCAAATTATTTGTCCAAGGCACATCGTGGAATAAAAAGAAGTATAAGCCGGTGCTTGAAGCTGAGGATTATAAAGAAGCAGCAGGCGCTCTTCAAACATCAGGCTATGCCACAGATCCGGAATATGCTGACAAAATCAGCGCCATTGTGGAAAAGTACGATTTAGATGAATACGATGAGGTGAATCCATCTCTGAAATCTGTGGATTTAAAAGGCTCCATCAAAGACAGCGCCGTTCAAGATGTATGGTCTAAGCCTTCTACTGATGATCAATCCATTAAGCTGACCTCTGCGCAATCTTACGTTGGCAAGGATATAAAGGTTGTATCTAAAAAACAGAAAGGCCAGTCCACATGGTACCAATTCCAAGTCAATAATAAACTGGTCGGCTGGATTGATGACTCAGCTGTTGAAATAAAGGAAGCAACCTGAGCCGTTTTTCCTGGTATTTTTATTTTTTTGTTCCATTCAGGGGAATTTGAGGTATAATATTCCACGGAAGTTATCACTTAATAACTATGCTTCAGGAGGGAACAAAGGTGCAGAAATATAGACGGAGAAACACGGTTGCCTTTACTGTATTAGCTTATTTCACTTTTTTTGCGGGAGTATTTTTGTTTTGTATCGGACTCTATAACGCTGATAATCTCGAACTCAATGAAAAAGGCTACTACATTGCAGTGATGATCCTTGTAGCGGTCGGCGCGATCCTTACACAAAAAGTGACGCGTGATAACGCAGAAGATAATGATATCATCGCGGAGCAGGAAAAAAGACAAAGTCAATCTCATATTGAATCATAAAAAATCCGGCATGTAATATGCCGGATTTTTTTACATTACCCAGTAAACACCTCACCGTCAGGGTAACGAATATTTGATTTTTCTGTTTTAGCAAATGAAAAAACAAACGTCAACGGACCGATTCTTCCGATGAACATAATCGCAATAATGATACATTTCCCCGCTGTTGTCAGTTCGGGTGTCAGCCCCATTGTCAGTCCGACCGTTCCGAAAGCTGAAAAAGTTTCAAAAACAACCTGTATAAACGGCGCTTGTTCTGTAATGGTCAAGGCGAAAATCCCTATAAAGACGATGAACAAACTGATAACACTGACTGCTAAGGCCTTAATAATGATCGGATATTTTATGGTCCGGCGGAAAATAACAGTTTCTTTATGCCCTCTTAAATAAGTGATGACAGACATCAAAATCACAAGAAAAGTAGTCAGCTTAATACCGCTCGCCGTTGAAGCGCTGCCCGCTCCGATAAACATCAACAGCAGGACAAATACAATGGTGCCTTCTCTCATGCTGCCAAAATCCACAGAGTTAAAGCCCGCGGTTCTCGGCGTCACTGCCTGAAAATACGAAGCCCACAGTTTATCTGGCAAATGCAAGGAACCAAGCGTGCCGGGGTTGCTGTACTCTAAAATAAAGATAATCAGTGTGGCAGCAATATTCAAAACGAACGTTCCCGCTAGCATCAGTTTTGTATGTAATGAAAAGGCTTTGAAACGCCGATTTTTCAGGATGTCAAATAGCACCGTAAACCCGATGCCCCCTGTGATAAATAAGATAGTAATGACAAGATTGACTGCAGGATCACCAACGTAGCTCATTAAATTATCCGGCCATAAAGAAAAACCGGCATTGTTAAAAGCCGATATTGCATGAAACACGCTGGCAAACAATCCGGATGCCCAGCCATACTGGGGCACAAGCCGGATGGATAAGATCAGGGCGGCGATCAATTCGATACTGATTGAAAATAGAAACAGGACTTTGACAAGGCCTATCACGCCGCCGATTGTCGGCTGGTTTAAGGCTTCCCGGACCAGCATTCGTTCTTTCAATCCGATTTTTTTTCCTAAAATCATGACGATCAGAACAGCAAATGTCATAAAGCCAAGCCCGCCGACTTGAATCAGACCCATGATGACAGTTTGCCCGAACACCGTAAATTCTGTCCCAGTGTCAACAACTGCAAGCCCGGTAACAGTTGTAGCAGAAGCCGCTGTAAAAAGGGCATCTATCCATGACAACGGCTTCGCAGTAGAAATCGGGAGCTTTAACAAAAGAGAGCCAATAATAATAGTAAGAAAAAAACCAATCGCAAGCACTTGCGGGGGAGAAAAACGAACCCACTTGATTACAGTTTCCTTATGAAGTCCCACCTTTGTCTACATCCCTTCGTTTTCGAAGCGTTTAATATCCTTTTTGTGACCCATCATCACCAGGCAGTCTTGTTCGTAAATCACCTCTTCCGGTGCAGGAGAAAGGCGAACATCTCCATTATGTTTAATTGCCAGGATGGTACATCCGTACTTCGCTCTAACATTCAGATCATGAATGGATTTGGAATTCAGCTTTCGTGTTGCCAGCAGCTCAACAATACTGTAATCATCAGATAAGTCGATATAATTCAAGACATTTTCATCAGAGAGACTTTGTGCGATTTTGACGCCCATATCCTTTTCCGGATGAATAATGCGGTCGGCGCCGATTTTTTCCAGCACCTTATGGTGATAATAATTTTGAGCTTTCACCCAAATATTTGGAATGTGAAGCTCTTTTAATAGCAAAGTGGTCAGTGTGCTGGCTTGAATATTAGCCCCTATAGCCACGACCACATATTCAAAATTACGAATTCCCAGTGAAAGCAATTCGTTTTCTTCAGTGGCATTGGCAATGACCGCATGGGTTGCGTAGGAAGCGAAGGCATTGACCTTTTCTTCGTTAATATCAATAGCAAGGACCTCATGGCCCATTCTGTGCAGCTCTTTGCAAATGCTTCCGCCGAACCGTCCAAGCCCGATTACTGCAAATTGCTTGTTTTTTATTCTTCCCAATGTTCAAGACTCCCTTAATAAAATTAGCGTTTTGAAGTAAAAAAGACCATTACAAAGAATGGTCAAAATAGACCTCCTCTCTGTATACGCCTACGAGGTTAGCTGTCGGATTAGGGATTCAGAGTACCCCTTCTTACTAAGTAAGATTCACCCCAAGGCCGTTTTGTGAAACAGCCAATCATTGGTTTCCCCGTTCGTGTTTGATTAAGCGGTAAAAGAGACTTTATGAAATTGAACACTCAAGAATTTACTCCTGTTTCTAGTGTTTGTCAATTTAAATTTAATACAAGTGAAAAGGTAACTGGAAATAGAGGGAAAAGGGAGAGGAAAAGGAGTCAAAAAAAAGACCGGCGTTAAGCCGGCCCTCTGTGATTATTTACAGCCGCATGGCTGAGTCGGAGGTGTGCTGCGCTTAGCCACTTCGATGCTGGCTTCCGCGTAAAATTTATTTCCGATGCTCAGTGATTTGTTCTCTGCACGGAAAGTATATGTACCAGCGGCAGGAAGCGTTTTGTTATTCAGTTTTAACTTGAATTCACCAGCGCCTAATAAATCAAGAGCCAGAGGTACCCTTACTGTTTTACCGTTATTGAGGATCTGTGTTTCGCGCAATGCATTTCCGTTCATCGTATCTTTTGTATTTGCTGTAAATCCGCTTGGCAATGTAAATTCCATCACGCCAAGGCTGAGAAGCGTGTTTGGACGGTATGTCAATTCGATATCAGAGAAAGACCATTCTGTTTTGCTCGCTCCTTTAATTGTTGCAAACAATGAAGCTGTTGATTGGGCTCTCATCGTAGACTCAGTATGAGCAGAAGATGACTTAGATTCAGCTGCAAAAGAAGCTGAAGGTGCAGAAACGAGTAAACCGAGACTTAATACACTGATGGCCAAAGAAGATAATAACTTGCGTTTCATAACAAAAATTCCCCCTAATAAGTGATAAAGATTAAAGGCCTGCCTCTGCTTTCCACCTCCTCTTAAAGGCCAAATACAAATTTTACCTACATAAAATTACCATCAAATAAAATGGAAGTAAATGGGGTGTTTTTCCCGTATTTTTCAAATTTGTAGTAAATATAGCGGAAAAACAAAAAAACGTCCGGTTTTCCAGACGTTTTTCGATTATTTTGTTTCAATTGGTATAAATTTAAAGATCTCTCCGCTCTGCACCGATTCAGCGAGACGTTTCAGCCAATCGTAGTAGGCTTTAGAACTTTCCAGCTGCTCGTATAAACGCTGCGCTTCATTCTTCGTTTCCTCATTGAGTTCTTCCTTATGCAATATCTCTTGTAAATCAGCCTGAGCCTCCTCAATTGCTGATACATTCACCTGAACTTCCCGTTCCCATTTTGGCGGAAAGAAATTTGTGAAAAATTTAAAGAAATCTTTTTCGGCTACAAATGTGTGCTTGCGGATGCCACGGTGAAATGTCTTTTTCACGACATTTAAATCCTGAAGCTTTTTGACACCTGTGCTCATGCTGGGCTTGCTCATTTGCAGCTCCTCCCGCATTTCGTCAAGCGTCATTTCGTCCCGCATGTACATCGTTCCATATAATATCCCGACACTTCGGGTAATTCCGTAAAGATCCATTGTTTCAGCAATGGAGTCAATAACAAGATCCCGTGCCTGTTCTATAGCTGCAAATTCTGGATTTTCATCCATACTGACCCTCTTTTCCTTTAGAAAATTAAATTTGTTAAGTCATTTCTTTATGTTCTTTATCTTAACGAAACCTAGAGAAAAGTCAAAACGAAAAATCATAATTAGGGCTTTGACAGTTTAAAAACCTTATGTTAGATTAAGGTTGTTAAAAACATTAAATTTTTATTTAACAAACTTTATTTTCGTCAAGGAGGGCTTATATGAGTCAAACATTATACATTGACGGTGAATGGATCAGTGCCGAAAAAGGGCAGGTCCGCAGTATTATTAATCCATTTAATCAAGAAGAAATCGCAACAGTTAGCGAGGGCGGGCGTGAGGATGCCGTTAAAGCAATCGCTGCTGCACGAAGAGCTTTTGACGCAGGAGAGTGGCCTTCTCTTTCAGGGCTTGAACGCGGAAAAACAGTTCTGAAAATTGCGGAATTAATCAGACGCGATCTAGACGAGCTGGCTGAGCTCGAATCCCTTGATACAGGAAAAACGCTTGAGGAAAGCAAAGCCGATATGGACGATATCGCCAATGTTTTTCAGTATTATGCTGGTCTGGCAGATAAAGATGGAGGAGAGATCATCTCATCTCCAATTCCTGATTCGGAAAGTAAAATCATCAGGGAGCCAATTGGCGTATGCGGACAAATCACGCCGTGGAATTATCCGCTTCTGCAAGCAAGCTGGAAAATCGCCCCGGCTTTAGCGGCAGGCAATACAATTGTCATGAAGCCGAGTGAGATCACACCGCTGACGACAATCAAAGTCTTTAAGCTGATGGAGGAAGCCGGAGTTCCAAAAGGTGTCGCAAACCTTGTGTTGGGACCGGGCGCCACAGTGGGTGACGAGCTTGCTGTAAACAAAGATGTTGACTTAATTTCGTTTACAGGCGGAATTGAAACAGGCAAAAAAATCATGCGGGCGGCAAGCGGCAACGTTAAAAAAATTGCGCTTGAGCTTGGAGGGAAAAATCCAAATATCGTCTTTAAAGATGCAGACCTGGAAGTCGCGGTTGATCAGGCGCTAAACGCCGTATTTTTCCACGCCGGCCAAGTATGCTCCGCCGGGTCCCGATTGCTTGTAGAAGAAGATATTCATGATCGATTTTTAGCAGAGCTTGTCAAGCGGGCGAAACGCATTAAACTCGGAAACGGTTTTCACGAAGAGACAGAAAGCGGTCCGCTTATCTCCGCGGAGCATAGAGAAAAGGTTGAAAAATATGTAGAGATCGGACTGGAAGAAGGGGCAAAACTGGAGACTGGCGGCAAACGTCCGGAAGATCCAGCACTTCAAAACGGTTTTTTCTATGAACCTACCATTTTTTCAAACTGTAAATCTGACATGAGAATTGTTCAGGAAGAAGTATTTGGGCCAGTATTAACTGTCGAAACATTCAGTTCTGAAGAAGAAGTAATTTCACTGGCGAATGATACGATTTACGGATTGGCCGGAGCTGTATGGTCGAAAGATATTGAAAAGTGTGAACGTGTAGCAGCCCATTTGAGAATGGGAACAGTTTGGATTAACGATTTCCATCCGTACTTTGCGCAGGCGCCATGGGGCGGCTATAAGCAATCCGGATTCGGACGGGAACTTGGAAAAATAGGGCTTGAAGAGTACACAGAAGTCAAACATGTCTATCGCAACACAAAACCGGCAGCGGTTAATTGGTTCAATTCATAAGAGGGGGAGATTGATGATGACATTAAATATGAAAGTAGAAAGCATGCATAAATTTCACACATTTGAAATTCCGACTGTGATTAAGCACGGAATTGGCGCCATCAACCACGTAGGAAAAGAAGTAGCTGGACTGGGTGTTTCAAAAGCATTGCTTGTTACAGACCCTGGAATTTATAAAGCCGGCGTCGCAGATCCTGTCATCGAGTCATTAAAAGGGGCAGGCATTGAAGTGGTGCTCTTTAATAAAGTTGAGCCAAACCCTCCTGTACGGCTTGTAAATGAAGGTTCTGAGCTTTACAAAAAAGAGAACTGCAACGGCTTGGTGGCAGTCGGAGGCGGAAGCTCCATGGATACAGCGAAGGCCATCGGGGTAGAAGCGACTCACGAGGGAAGCGTACTTGATTATGAAGCAGCCGAAGGAAAGAAACCGCTGGAGAACCGCATTCCTCCGCTTACGACAATTCCGACAACGGCTGGAACAGGCTCAGAGGTGACGCAATGGGCGGTTATTACAGATGAAGAAAGAGAATTCAAATTTAACACAGGCGGTCCGCTGATTGCTGCGCATTTGACTGTGATTGACCCAGAGCTTCACGTCTCAATGCCGCCGCACGTAACAGCAATGACGGGGATTGATGCTCTTGCTCACGCCATTGAGTGCTACACAATGAAATTTGCGCAGCCGATTACAGACGCAGTGGCGTTGATGGCGATTGAATATGCCGCTCACTACATTAAGAGAGCATTTGCTGACGGAGAAGATCTCGAAGCCAGATACGGAATGGCGCAAGCTGCTATGCTTGCCGGTCTTTCTTACGGCAGTGAATCAGCGGGTGCTGCTCACGCCATGAGCCAAACACTCGGCGGTATCATCCCTGTCGCTCACGGCCAATGTGTAGCGGCAATGATGGGCCCTGTTATGGAATACAACTGGAAGGGCTATCCGGAGAAATTTGCCCGTATCGCAAAAGCGTTCGGCATTGATACAAGCAATATGACAACAGAAGAAGCTGCAAAAGCATCTGTCAACTGGATGTACGATCTTGTGAAAGAGTTAGAAGTACCGACTTTAGAAGAACAAGGGGTATCGCCGGACATGATCGAGCGCTTGTCAAAAGAAGCAATGAAAGATCCGCAAACCTTCGGAAATCCTAGAGATTTAAATGAGAAAGCATATAACTGGATCTACAAGCGCTGCTTTAATCTTACGCCAAAAACTGTATAATGCGATGATCCCGCTCCTTTACAGAGCGGGATTTTTTTGGATAATTGAACATAAGTGACAATCCTAGAGATGAAGGACGGTGCAAGCTTATGTGGAAACGCATGACCGCAAAAACGGAAGGCTTATATGTTGCAGATACAGAAAGCTTTGTAACAAAACAAATGGACAAGCTCGATTTTGATTATGGCGGCATTCCCGGCGACTTACATTTCGGCCTGACAAAAAAAGCTGGGGCCCGAGAGCCAATGTTTTCAAGAGGAACAGAAATTTTTAACCGCAGACAAATTTCAATTGTTTCAACAGAAGAATGTGACGAAATTGCTTTGAAAATGGGAGTCCCGCGTATTTTTCCCGAATGGCTCGGTGCAAATGTTGCAATTAGCGGTATACCTGATTTCACAACATTAAAAGAAGGAAGCCGGCTTATATTTCCGAGCGGCGCCGCTTTACTGTGTGAGGGAGAAAATGATCCATGTATCCAGCCGGGTGAAGTCATCCAGTCTTATTATCCGGACAAGCCAAAGCTTGCACCGGCTTTTGTCCGCCATGCGTTGGGGATAAGGGGCATTGTATGTATTGTCGAGAGACCCGGTGCCGTGTATGCGGGTGACGAAATAATCGTTCATTCATACCAGCGGAACATCAAACAAAAAGCAGAAAGAGTCTGAATAAATCAGACTCTTTCTATTTTCTCTTTAATTTCTTTGATCTGGCTGAGGTGGCGTTTTTCGTGATGGCCGATAAATTCGATCCATTGTCTGACGGTCAGCTCTTGAAACAAGGGATGCGGCAATACTCTCTCAAAATCTTCTTCTTTAAGAGAGGCAATAACAGCTGTCAGCTGCTCCCTTACAACATCAAGCTCCCGTTTCATTTGGCTGCCTGAAATAAAATCATGATCCGGTTCAAGATGGGCCGGCGCTTTCCGTTTATTGCTTCTATCCTGTGCGGCCGTAAGCGGTTTTTCCTCAATCTCCTTAACAGGCGCTTCCTTTACTCGTTCTTTCAGCATGTTTTGGGCGGTCATATCAATTTTCTTCAAATGATCAAGAACTTCCCGTATACTCCATTCATCAGAAGAAGGCTTCTGATTCAGCCTTTCATCGGAAAGTCCTTTTACTTCATTCCATGTTTCTAATCTGGCTTCATTAAAGATACTCATCATATCTCCTCCTGAAAAAACATTACCATATATAAGAGCATTTATCATTTATAAAGTGCTTCGCGGGGAAGCATTTATCGAAAAATTTTGAAACCTTTTCCTCTGTATCTCGTATAAAAGGTAACGACGGCCGTCGGTTAAAGTAGCAGCTTAGAAAGGATGAGAAAATTGGAGTTATACGGTATTCCTGTCCAAACGATTTACCTTTACACCCTTATCATAGCCGGAAGCCTCACGCTGCTATTTTTATTTTTCGGAGATGTGTTTGAAGGGCTGTCCGAAGCTATTCCGTTATTACACCCGACATTGGTGCTCTCATTTTTCACATTTTTCTCCGCATCTGGATATATAGGCGAAACAGTTTTCCCCCTCTCCAGCCTGATTATTGCTCTAATATCCTGTCTTCTTTCGGTGCTGCTGGTGATATTGCTCCATTTATTTGTGCTTGTCCCTTTATCATCGGCAGAAGAATCATTGACTTATCGGGAAGAGGATCTTAGAGGCAGACTCGGAAAAGTCATAACCGCTGTTCCGGTTGATGGATTTGGAGAAGTACTGATTGAAGGGATAGGCGGTACGATTTCAAAATCAGCGATCAGCTTTGAAAATGAACAGATCAGTTACGGAACAGTCGTCTTAGTTGTGGATGTCAAAAAAGGAGTTCTTTCAGTTACTCCGCATGAACCTTTATAAAATAAGGAGGAATGTCATATGACAATGCCGATTATCATCGTCATCGCAGTTGTATTCTTTTTACTCATCGCACTTATAGCGGTATTTATTACAAAATATCGTACGGCAGGGCCTGATGAAGCGTTAATTGTTACAGGAAGTTATCTTGGAAATAAAAATGTTCACGTTGATGAGGGAGGCAACCGCCTGAAGATTGTTCGCGGAGGAGGAACCTTTGTTCTTCCGGTTTTTCAGCAGGCTGAGCCGCTAAGTCTGTTATCAAGCAAACTCGATGTATCGACACCTGAAGTGTATACCGAGCAAGGTGTGCCTGTAATGGCAGACGGAACTGCAATTATTAAAATCGGCGGCTCTATTGGAGAAATCGCCACAGCAGCCGAACAATTTTTAGGAAAGTCAAAAGAAGACCGTGAGCAGGAGGCCCGTGAGGTACTGGAAGGCCACCTCCGTTCCATTCTCGGGTCTATGACAGTAGAAGAAATTTATAAAAACCGCGAAAAATTCTCTCAAGAAGTGCAGCGTGTCGCTTCACAGGATCTTGCGAAGATGGGTCTTGTGATTGTCTCCTTTACCATTAAAGATGTCCGTGATAAAAACGGCTATCTTGAATCACTAGGTAAACCGAGAATTGCGCAGGTAAAACGTGATGCTGACATTGCAACCGCAGAGGCCGATAAAGAAACAAGAATTAAGAGGGCGGAAGCCGATAAAGAAGCCAAAAAATCAGAGCTTGAACGAGCGACGGAAATTGCTGAAGCTGAAAAAATCAATCAGCTTAAAATGGCTGAATACCGGCGAGATCAAGATACAGCAAAAGCCAACGCTGACCAGGCATACGATTTGGAAACAGCCAAAGCACGCCAGCAGGTGACTGAGCAGGAAATGCAGGTCAAGATTATAGAACGCCAAAAACAAATTGAATTAGAAGAAAAAGAAATTCTCCGCCGTGAACGCCAGTATGATTCTGAAGTGAAGAAAAAAGCCGATGCAGACCGCTATTCAGTTGAGCAATCTGCCGCTGCTGAAAAAGCCAAACAGCTAGCCCAAGCCGATGCCAAGAAATACAGCATAGAAGCGATGGCGAAGGCTGAAGCTGAAAGGGTCAGAATTGACGGCCTTGCAAAAGCAGAAGCTGAAAAAGCAAAAGGTGAGACAGAGGCTGAGGTTATTCGCTTAAAAGGTCTTGCGGAAGCGGAAGCGAAAGAAAAAATTGCCGCTGCCTTTGAGCAGTACGGTCAGGCTGCGATTTTCGATATGATTGTCAAAATGCTTCCGGAATACGCGAAACAGGTATCAGCACCGCTTTCAAATATTGATAAGATCACCGTTGTTGATACAGGAGGAAACGGTGATTCAAGCGGCGCCAACAAAGTCACAAGCTATGCGACAAATTTAATGTCCAGTCTGCAAGAAAGCTTAAAAGCGTCTTCGGGAATCGACGTAAAAGAAATGATTGAGAACTTTTCAGGAAAAGGCAACATCAAACAGAGCATCAACGAACTGACAAATGAATTAAAAGAAACAAAACCTGTTCAAAAATCTGAATAACCATTGCGGAAAGGATTAGAGAATGAATGGTGACTATAAGAGAAGCACGACTAGATGATATAAAGGCAATCGCAAAAGTGCATGTTGACAGCTGGGTGACAACATACAGCGGCATTGTCTCCGCTGAATACTTAAATGGTTTGAACTACAAGGATTTTGAAGCCAAATGGAAAAGCCGTTCATTAAAGGGGGTTTTTGTGGCAGAAGATGAAAAAGGCTCGGTATTCGGCTTTGCATCTTTTGGTTCAATTCGTTCAGAGCAGAAAGGCTATGACGGAGAGTTGTATGCCATTTACCTTTTAAAAGAAAAACAGCGGCAAGGTGCAGGCAGAGCGCTTTTGACAAAGGATACAGATTTTTTGCTTGATCAGGGCTTTACGAGCATGTTTGTTTGGGTCGTAGAAGAGAATCCTTCGATTAATTTTTATCAGTCGATTTCACCTGAAAGAGCAGCCGAGGATAGTTTTGAAATCGCAGGAGAAAGCATGAAAGAAATAGGATTCGGCTGACCGGATCTTGCTTCATTAAAAAATCTGCTTAACGGAAGATAAAAAACAACCCCCAGCGGAACGGCCGCTGGGGGTTGTTAGATTAAGCCTTTTCGGTTTTCAGCAAGCGCGGAGCTGTCATGAACAATAAACAAAGGGCAATCGCACAGATGATGAATGACGGAATCATATAAGTAGCATTATAAGTTAATGAGTAGAGCCATACCGGCGTTCCTTTTGGTGCAAAGCTGCCGAAAAATACAGCCCCTGAAATCACGTGTGCAGCATAACGCAGAAAACTGCCGATAAAAACTGCGCAAATAATTGATACGATCAATTTCCCTTTTGCTTTTGATAAGGCGGATTTGCGGACAGCGGAAGCGAAAAAGCCGCTTATGCCGACAGCGGCGAACGCTGCCATGTAATCAAGCAACAGCTGAACAGGGTGCTGAAGAAATAGATTTCCGATCGCAATTTGAACGAGACCTGTCAATAGACCGGTTGTAAGCCCCGCTTTAACTCCCCAGCGAAAAGAAATCAAAAAAATCGGAATCATCATGATGGATACCGACCCTCCTTGAGGCATACGGAGGAACATTCCGGAAACGATGTCTAAAATGACAGCAGCAGCAGTCATGATTGCAATTTCAATAAGACGTACCAGTTGTCTTGATTGAGCCATAAAAATCCCCTTCCATCGATAGACAATCCAAAAGGACAACAAAAAAGCAGCACGCGGAAGGATGAGGAAAGTTCCACGCACTGCTTTACAATCTGCAATTCATTTGACTTTGCCACATCCCTACGCCAGCGTTAACTAACAGGTTCAAAGGGTCAGAACGAAACCGCTCACTCTCAGCTTTTATGCTCCCCTTGTGGTCATCGGATATTTAGTTCGTTTCTACTATACAAGAAAAAGGTTAAAACAACAAGATGACATTGCCTGTAGTAAATGTTCTTTAATAGATAAATGTTTTATAAAGCATTACAAGTTAGATAGAATAAAGAAAGATTACAGTTTTATTGTTTTATAGATTTTTTTAAAAAACTATTGCAATAAATAATTATAGGTGTTATATTATTAAACGTCGCTGATGAACAGCAGACAAAACAAGAAGCTTTAAACAACTTTTAAAAAAGTTGTTGACAATTAAGAAGCTGAGTGTTATATTGGTAAAGTTGCTTCATTGAGAGCGGTGATGATCTTTGAAAACTAAACAAGACAAAACGTACCTGTTAATTCAAGTTTTATTATAAATCGCACAGCAATGTGCGTAGTCAGTCAAACTGAGGTCTGCACGATGCAGATCACGCAGATGTTGCCACAGGATGTGGTGAACTTAATCTGCGATCCATTTATCGGAGAGTTTGATCCTGGCTCAGGACGAACGCTGGCGGCGTGCCTAATACATGCAAGTCGAGCGGACAGATGGGAGCTTGCTCCCTGATGTTAGCGGCGGACGGGTGAGTAACACGTGGGTAACCTGCCTGTAAGACTGGGATAACTCCGGGAAACCGGGGCTAATACCGGATGCTTGTTTGAACCGCATGGTTCAAACATAAAAGGTGGCTTCGGCTACCACTTACAGATGGACCCGCGGCGCATTAGCTAGTTGGTGAGGTAATGGCTCACCAAGGCAACGATGCGTAGCCGACCTGAGAGGGTGATCGGCCACACTGGGACTGAGACACGGCCCAGACTCCTACGGGAGGCAGCAGTAGGGAATCTTCCGCAATGGACGAAAGTCTGACGGAGCAACGCCGCGTGAGTGATGAAGGTTTTCGGATCGTAAAGCTCTGTTGTTAGGGAAGAACAAGTACCGTTCGAATAGGGCGGTACCTTGACGGTACCTAACCAGAAAGCCACGGCTAACTACGTGCCAGCAGCCGCGGTAATACGTAGGTGGCAAGCGTTGTCCGGAATTATTGGGCGTAAAGGGCTCGCAGGCGGTTCCTTAAGTCTGATGTGAAAGCCCCCGGCTCAACCGGGGAGGGTCATTGGAAACTGGGGAACTTGAGTGCAGAAGAGGAGAGTGGAATTCCACGTGTAGCGGTGAAATGCGTAGAGATGTGGAGGAACACCAGTGGCGAAGGCGACTTTCTGGTCTGTAACTGACGCTGAGGAGCGAAAGCGTGGGGAGCGAACAGGATTAGATACCCTGGTAGTCCACGCCGTAAACGATGAGTGCTAAGTGTTAGGGGGTTTCCGCCCCTTAGTGCTGCAGCTAACGCATTAAGCACTCCGCCTGGGGAGTACGGTCGCAAGACTGAAACTCAAAGGAATTGACGGGGGCCCGCACAAGCGGTGGAGCATGTGGTTTAATTCGAAGCAACGCGAAGAACCTTACCAGGTCTTGACATCCTCTGACAATCCTAGAGATAGGACGTCCCCTTCGGGGGCAGAGTGACAGGTGGTGCATGGTTGTCGTCAGCTCGTGTCGTGAGATGTTGGGTTAAGTCCCGCAACGAGCGCAACCCTTGATCTTAGTTGCCAGCATTCAGTTGGGCACTCTAAGGTGACTGCCGGTGACAAACCGGAGGAAGGTGGGGATGACGTCAAATCATCATGCCCCTTATGACCTGGGCTACACACGTGCTACAATGGACAGAACAAAGGGCAGCGAAACCGCGAGGTTAAGCCAATCCCACAAATCTGTTCTCAGTTCGGATCGCAGTCTGCAACTCGACTGCGTGAAGCTGGAATCGCTAGTAATCGCGGATCAGCATGCCGCGGTGAATACGTTCCCGGGCCTTGTACACACCGCCCGTCACACCACGAGAGTTTGTAACACCCGAAGTCGGTGAGGTAACCTTTATGGAGCCAGCCGCCGAAGGTGGGACAGATGATTGGGGTGAAGTCGTAACAAGGTAGCCGTATCGGAAGGTGCGGCTGGATCACCTCCTTTCTAAGGATATTTACGGAATATAAGACCTTGGGTCTTATAAACAGAACGTTCCCTGTCTTGTTTAGTTTTGAAGGATCATTCCTTCGAAACGTGTTCTTTGAAAACTAGATAACAGTAGACATCACATTCAATTAGTAACACAAGATATCACATAGTGATTCTTTTTAACGGTTAAGTTAGAAAGGGCGCACGGTGGATGCCTTGGCACTAGGAGCCGATGAAGGACGGGACGAACACCGATATGCTTCGGGGAGCTGTAAGCAAGCTTTGATCCGGAGATTTCCGAATGGGGAAACCCACCACTCGTAATGGAGTGGTATCCATATCTGAATCCATAGGATATGAGAAGGCAGACCCGGGGAACTGAAACATCTAAGTACCCGGAGGAAGAGAAAGCAAATGCGATTCCCTGAGTAGCGGCGAGCGAAACGGGATTAGCCCAAACCAAGAGGCTTGCCTCTTGGGGTTGTAGGACACTCTATACGGAGTTACAAAGGAACGAGGTAGATGAAGAGGTCTGGAAAGGCCCGCCATAGGAGGTAACAGCCCTGTAGTCAAAACTTCGTTCTCTCCAGAGTGGATCCTGAGTACGGCGGAACACGTGAAATTCCGTCGGAATCCGGGAGGACCATCTCCCAAGGCTAAATACTCCCTAGTGACCGATAGTGAACCAGTACCGTGAGGGAAAGGTGAAAAGCACCCCGGAAGGGGAGTGAAAGAGATCCTGAAACCGTGTGCCTACAAGTAGTCAGAGCCCGTTAATGGGTGATGGCGTGCCTTTTGTAGAATGAACCGGCGAGTTACGATCCCGTGCAAGGTTAAGCAGAAGATGCGGAGCCGCAGCGAAAGCGAGTCTGAATAGGGCGCATGAGTACGTGGTCGTAGACCCGAAACCAGGTGATCTACCCATGTCCAGGGTGAAGTTCAGGTAACACTGAATGGAGGCCCGAACCCACGCACGTTGAAAAGTGCGGGGATGAGGTGTGGGTAGGGGTGAAATGCCAATCGAACCTGGAGATAGCTGGTTCTCTCCGAAATAGCTTTAGGGCTAGCCTCAAGGTAAGAGTCTTGGAGGTAGAGCACTGATTGGACTAGGGGCCCCTACCGGGTTACCGAATTCAGTCAAACTCCGAATGCCAATGACTTATCCTTGGGAGTCAGACTGCGAGTGATAAGATCCGTAGTCGAAAGGGAAACAGCCCAGACCGCCAGCTAAGGTCCCAAAGTATACGTTAAGTGGAAAAGGATGTGGAGTTGCTTAGACAACCAGGATGTTGGCTTAGAAGCAGCCACCATTTAAAGAGTGCGTAATAGCTCACTGGTCGAGTGACTCTGCGCCGAAAATGTACCGGGGCTAAACGTATCACCGAAGCTGCGGACTGTTCTTCGAACAGTGGTAGGAGAGCGTTCTAAGGGCTGTGAAGCCAGACCGGAAGGACTGGTGGAGCGCTTAGAAGTGAGAATGCCGGTATGAGTAGCGAAAGAGGGGTGAGAATCCCCTCCACCGAATGCCTAAGGTTTCCTGAGGAAGGCTCGTCCGCTCAGGGTTAGTCGGGACCTAAGCCGAGGCCGAAAGGCGTAGGCGATGGACAACAGGTTGATATTCCTGTACCACCTCCTCACCATTTGAGCAATGGGGGGACGCAGGAGGATAGGGTAAGCGCGGTATTGGATATCCGCGTCCAAGCAGTTAGGCTGGGAAATAGGCAAATCCGTTTCCCATAAGGCTGAGCTGTGATGGCGAGCGAAATATAGTAGCGAAGTTCCTGATTCCACACTGCCAAGAAAAGCCTCTAGCGAGGTGAGAGGTGCCCGTACCGCAAACCGACACAGGTAGGCGAGGAGAGAATCCTAAGGTGATCGAGAGAACTCTCGTTAAGGAACTCGGCAAAATGACCCCGTAACTTCGGGAGAAGGGGTGCTCTGTTAGGGTGCAAGCCCGAGAGAGCCGCAGTGAATAGGCCCAGGCGACTGTTTAGCAAAAACACAGGTCTCTGCGAAGCCGTAAGGCGAAGTATAGGGGCTGACGCCTGCCCGGTGCTGGAAGGTTAAGAGGAGCGCTTAGCGTAAGCGAAGGTGCGAATTGAAGCCCCAGTAAACGGCGGCCGTAACTATAACGGTCCTAAGGTAGCGAAATTCCTTGTCGGGTAAGTTCCGACCCGCACGAAAGGCGCAACGATCTGGGCACTGTCTCAACGAGAGACTCGGTGAAATTATAGTACCTGTGAAGATGCAGGTTACCCGTGACAGGACGGAAAGACCCCGTGGAGCTTTACTGCAGCCTGATATTGAATGTTGGTACAGCTTGTACAGGATAGGTAGGAGCCTTGGAAACCGGAGCGCCAGCTTCGGTGGAGGCATCGGTGGGATACTACCCTGGCTGTATTGACCTTCTAACCCGCCGCCCTTATCGGGCGGGGAGACAGTGTCAGGTGGGCAGTTTGACTGGGGCGGTCGCCTCCTAAAAGGTAACGGAGGCGCCCAAAGGTTCCCTCAGAATGGTTGGAAATCATTCGCAGAGTGTAAAGGCACAAGGGAGCTTGACTGCGAGACCTACAAGTCGAGCAGGGACGAAAGTCGGGCTTAGTGATCCGGTGGTTCCGCATGGAAGGGCCATCGCTCAACGGATAAAAGCTACCCCGGGGATAACAGGCTTATCTCCCCCAAGAGTCCACATCGACGGGGAGGTTTGGCACCTCGATGTCGGCTCATCGCATCCTGGGGCTGTAGTCGGTCCCAAGGGTTGGGCTGTTCGCCCATTAAAGCGGTACGCGAGCTGGGTTCAGAACGTCGTGAGACAGTTCGGTCCCTATCCGTCGCGGGCGCAGGAAATTTGAGAGGAGCTGTCCTTAGTACGAGAGGACCGGGATGGACGCACCGCTGGTGTACCAGTTGTTCTGCCAAGGGCATCGCTGGGTAGCTATGTGCGGACGGGATAAGTGCTGAAAGCATCTAAGCATGAAGCCCCCCTCAAGATGAGATTTCCCATTCCGCAAGGAAGTAAGATCCCTGAAAGATGATCAGGTTGATAGGTCTGAGGTGGAAGTGTGGCGACACATGGAGCTGACAGATACTAATCGATCGAGGACTTAACCTAATTTCTAATGATGTTACACCTGTTATCTAGTTTTGAGAGAACACTCTCAAATTGTTTGGTGGCGATAGCGAAGAGGTCACACCCGTTCCCATGCCGAACACGGAAGTTAAGCTCTTCAGCGCCGATGGTAGTCGGGGGTTTCCCCCTGTGAGAGTAGGACGCCGCCAAGCAATTGCACGTTAGTGCAATTATGGAGGATTAGCTCAGCTGGGAGAGCATCTGCCTTACAAGCAGAGGGTCGGCGGTTCGAGCCCGTCATCCTCCACCATTCTTACTATACATAATATGTTTACATATGAGCCGGTGTAGCTCAATTGGTAGAGCAACTGACTTGTAATCAGTAGGTTGGGGGTTCAAGTCCTCTTGCCGGCACCACTTTTATATGATATAATATTCAAGTCTCTTGTAAGAAGAGCCATTAGCTCAGTTGGTAGAGCATCTGACTTTTAATCAGAGGGTCGAAGGTTCGAGTCCTTCATGGCTCACCATTTATATGTTGCGGATGTGGCGGAATTGGCAGACGCGCTAGAATCAGGCTCTAGTGTCTTTACAGACGTGGGGGTTCAAGTCCCTTCATCCGCACCATTTCTGCGGAAGTAGTTCAGTGGTAGAACACCACCTTGCCAAGGTGGGGGTCGCGGGTTCGAATCCCGTCTTCCGCTCCAACTATACCATCCACGCCGGGGTGGTGGAATTGGCAGACACACAGGACTTAAAATCCTGCGGTAGGTGACTACCGTGCCGGTTCAAGTCCGGCCCTCGGCATTATAATTTGCGCCCGTAGCTCAATTGGATAGAGCGTTTGACTACGGATCAAAAGGTTAGGGGTTCGACTCCTCTCGGGCGCGCCATGATCTACATGAAATCGGGAAGTAGCTCAGCTTGGTAGAGCACATGGTTTGGGACCATGGGGTCGCAGGTTCGAATCCTGTCTTCCCGACCATTCTTGGGGCCTTAGCTCAGCTGGGAGAGCGCCTGCTTTGCACGCAGGAGGTCAGCGGTTCGATCCCGCTAGGCTCCACTTGATTTCAATATATGATTTGGCGGTGTAGCTCAGCTGGCTAGAGCGTACGGTTCATACCCGTGAGGTCGGGGGTTCGATCCCCTCCGCCGCTACCAAAGGACCTTTAGCTCAGTTGGTTAGAGCAGACGGCTCATAACCGTCCGGTCGTAGGTTCGAGTCCTACAAGGTCCACCACAATACGGAGGAATACCCAAGTCTGGCTGAAGGGATCGGTCTTGAAAACCGACAGGGGTGTCAAAGCCCGCGGGGGTTCGAATCCCTCTTCCTCCGCCATATATATTCTTGCATTTTATCATCGCGGGGTGGAGCAGTTCGGTAGCTCGTCGGGCTCATAACCCGAAGGTCGCAGGTTCAAATCCTGCCCCCGCAACCAAACAAATATATCCTTTTAAATAAGGAGCGCCCGATGGGTGCAACTAATTAAAATGGTCCGGTAGTTCAGTTGGTTAGAATGCCTGCCTGTCACGCAGGAGGTCGCGGGTTCGAGTCCCGTCCGGACCGCCATTTAAATAATAAGGCTCGGTAGCTCAGTTGGTAGAGCAACGGACTGAAAATCCGTGTGTCGGCGGTTCGATTCCGTCCCGAGCCACCATTTACAAATATATATATTTTGGCGGTTGTGGCGAAGTGGTTAACGCACCAGATTGTGGCTCTGGCATTCGTGGGTTCGATTCCCATCAATCGCCCCAAAAAATTGCGGGTGTAGTTTAGTGGTAAAACCTCAGCCTTCCAAGCTGATGTCGTGGGTTCGATTCCCATCACCCGCTCCATTTCTATATCGTCATGGGCCTGTAGCTCAGCTGGTTAGAGCGCACGCCTGATAAGCGTGAGGTCGATGGTTCGAGTCCATTCAGGCCCACCATACCATGACTTTTACGTTCCACAGTAGCTCAGTGGTAGAGCTATCGGCTGTTAACCGATCGGTCGCAGGTTCGAATCCTGCCTGTGGAGCCATATGGAGAAGTACTCAAGTGGCTGAAGAGGCGCCCCTGCTAAGGGTGTAGGTCGTGTAAGCGGCGCGAGGGTTCAAATCCCTCCTTCTCCGCCATGACGGCCCGTTGGTCAAGCGGTTAAGACACCGCCCTTTCACGGCGGTAACACGGGTTCGAATCCCGTACGGGTCATCCTGAAACCTTGCATATCCTGCAAGGTTTTTTTGTTTTCTAAAACTATATGATATGCGTCTGATTTTGTTTTTTATTCTATATCAAATTTACAACAAAAAACTCCATATCTTTTGTTTTTCTTCAGAAAATGAAGTTTTATGTCAATAAATATAAGCGCTTTCTAGAAAGGGCTTTTTTTTATTTCTACGAATAAATAATATAAATGAAAACTATGATGTCAGAAAGGATGATTACATGGCCGCTGCCAGCCCAACAGCACATGATGTTTATCTTTTTCACGAAGGCAGTCTGTTTAAAAGCTATCAGCTGTTTGGCTCGCATTATAGCGAGCTGAATGGCCAAAGCGGGTATGAATTTTGTGTGTGGGCGCCTCATGCGTCAGAAGTTCGAGTGGCTGGAGATTTTAACAGCTGGTCAGGTGAGCTTCATGTTATGCAGAAAGTTAATGATCATGGCATTTGGACGTTATTTGTTCCAGGTTTGAAAGAAAAGGAACGATATAAGTATGAAATCGTGACAAATAGCGGTGAGACCATGCTGAAGGCAGACCCGTATGCTTTTTATTCAGAAGTAAGACCGAATACGGCGTCTCTTACTTACGATCTTGCAGGGTACAGCTGGCATGATCAAAAGTGGCAGAAGAAGCAGAAAGCTAAAACGATATATGAAAAGCCGGTTTTTATTTATGAGCTTCATCTTGGTTCATGGAAGAAGCATCCCGATGGCACGCTTTACTCCTATGAAGAATTAGGCCAGTTTCTTATTCCTTATATCAAAGAGCAGGGATTTACCCATATCGAGCTGCTGCCCGTTTATGAACATCCTTATGATCGCTCTTGGGGTTATCAAGCAACGGGGTATTACAGCCCGACAAGCCGATTTGGCACGCCTCATGATTTGATGAGGTTTGTTGATGAATGCCATCAGGCAAACATCGGCGTCATACTTGATTGGGTCCCCGGACATTTTTGTAAAGATTCGCATGGGCTTTATATGTTTGATGGAGCGCCTCTTTACGAATATCAAAAAGAGCGTCACAGGGAGAACTGGCTGTGGGGCACCGCTAACTTTGATTTAGGAAAACCGGAAGTTCATAGTTTTTTAATTTCTAATGCGTTGTACTGGGCGGAATTCTATCATATAGATGGTTTTAGGGTCGATGCCGTTGCTAATATGCTGTATTGGCCAAATCAGGATGAACGCCATACGAATCTCTATGCAGTTGAATTTTTAAAAAAGCTAAATCAAACAATGCGGGAGGCATATCCGCATGTCATGATGATAGCGGAAGATTCCACCGAATGGCCTCAAGTAACAGGTTCTGTTGAGGAAGGGGGACTCGGCTTTCATTTTAAATGGAATATGGGCTGGATGAATGATGTGCTGAAATATATGGAGACGCCTGCTGAACAAAGGCGGCACTGCCATCAGCTTGTGTCTTTTTCCTTGCTTTATGCGTTTAGTGAACATTTTGTATTGCCATTTTCTCATGACGAAGTCGTCTATGGAAAAAAATCACTTCTTCATAAAATGCCTGGCGACTATTGGCAGAAATTTGCCCAATATCGGCTTTTACTCGGTTATATGACGGCTCATCCCGGAAAAAAACTCATTTTTATGGGATCAGAATTTGCCCAATTCGATGAATGGAAAGATACAGAACAGCTTGATTGGTTTTTGAACTCCTTCCCCATGCATCAAAAAGCAAGTGTTTTTACCCAAGATCTTCTCCGCTTTTATCAAAAAAGCAAAATCCTTTATGAAAATGACCATCGTGCTCAGTCATTTGAATGGATTGATGTCCACAATGAGGAGCAATCAATCTTTTCTTTTATTCGGTATGGCAGACGGCACGGTGAGGCGCTTATCATCTTATGTAATTTTACACCCTCGGTCTATCATCAATATGATGTTGGCGTTCCCTTTCTTACCCAATATATCGAAGTGTTGAACAGTGACAATGAAAAATATGGGGGCTCAGGTCAATTGAATAAAAAGCCGTTGGCAGCCAAAGCTGGAGCTGTTCATCACAAACCGTGCTATATCACAATGACAATCCCCCCTTATGGCATTTCGATTATGCGGGCGGTGAAAAAAAGAGGAGAGATAAATGAATGAAAAAACAATGTGTGGCTATGCTCCTTGCCGGCGGGAAGGGCAGCCGTCTCAGCGGATTAACAAAAAACATGGCAAAACCGGCCGTATCTTTTGGGGGAAAATACAGGATTATTGATTTTACGCTTAGCAACTGTTCGAATTCAGGCATAGACACAGTAGGCATCTTAACGCAATATCAGCCGCTGGAGCTGAATTCCTATATTGGCATTGGCAGTGCATGGGATCTTGACAGGCACAATGGCGGCGTTACGGTATTGCCTCCTTATGCCGAGTCATCCGAAGTGAAATGGTATAAAGGGACGGCAAGCGCAATTTATGAAAATCTCAATTACCTGAACCAGTACGATCCTGAGTATGTGCTGATCTTATCAGGCGATCACATTTATAAAATGGACTACGGCAAAATGCTTGATTTTCATATTGAAAAGAAAGCGGATGTGACCATCTCCGTGATTGAAGTAGGATGGGAAGAAGCGAGCCGGTTCGGCATCATGAAGACAAATGAAGACGGGATAATCACACATTTTGATGAAAAGCCTAAATTTCCAAAGAGCAATTTGGCATCCATGGGTATTTATATTTTCAATTGGGCGCTCTTGAAGCAATACCTTGAGATGGATGACCGGAATCCGTATTCAAGCCATGACTTCGGCAAAGACATCATTCCTTTGCTTTTGGAGGAGAAAAAGAAGCTTTCCGCTTATCCGTTTAAAGGATATTGGAAGGATGTCGGCACGGTGCAGAGCTTATGGGAAGCCAATATGGATTTGCTGAAAGACCAGTCTGAGCTAAGGCTGTTTGAACGCAATTGGAAGATTTACTCTGTCAATCCGAATCAGCCTCCGCAATTTATTTCGCCTGAGGCGCAGGTTCATGACTCACTTGTGAATGAGGGGTGTGTTGTTTATGGGAATGTGTCTCACTCCGTTCTATTTCAAGGTGTCACCGTCGGTAAGCACGCAACGGTCAAGCGTTCAGTGATTATGCCGGATGTGACAATCGGTGAGCATGTCGTGATTGAGAATGCTATCGTGCCCAAGGGCTTAGTGCTTCCGGATGGCGCAGTGATTAAATCTGAAAAAGACATTCAGGAGGTACTGCTTGTTTCGGAGGAATTTGTAGAGAAAGAATTGATTTAATGACTGAAGAGGAGGCAGAATCAGTTGATCAATAATCAAATGTTAGGTGTTATAGATGAAACCACATATAAGCATTCTCTTCAGGATTTAACCGCACAGCGGTCGCTTGGTGCGATTCCTTTTGCTGGCAGATACCGTTTGATAGATTTTATGCTGTCCAATATGGTGAATGCGGACATTAGGAGTGTGGCGATTTTTCCGAAATATCGCTACCGGTCTCTTATGGATCATCTTGGAGCAGGGAAGGAATGGGATTTGCACCGAAAAAAGGACGGCCTCTTTTTTTTTCCGTCACCGCATTTGCATGATGAGTATAATGAATTCGGTTCATTTCGCCAGTTTTCTGATCATCTTGATTACTTTCATAGAAGCACACAGCAATATGCCGTCATCACCAACAGCCATACTGTGTGCAACATTCAATTTCAATACGTGCTGAAAAGACATCAGGAGGCGGGCTGTGACATTACCGAGGTCTTTCAGGACGGTCAGTCGCTGCAAATCTATATCATGTCTTCTGAACTCTTGAAGGATCTGATCTACGGACATATTGAAAAAGGATACAGAACCATTCAGGAGGTTGTTGAAAAGGAAGCCTCCGCATTGACCATCTGCCCATATGAATATTCGGGGTATACAGCTGTTATTGATTCTGTAGAAAAGTATTATACCCACAGTATGGAGCTTATTCAGCCGCGTTTTTGGCAGCAGGTGTTTTTGCCTCAGCAGCCGATTTATACAAAAGTGAAGGATGAGCCCCCCACGAAATACGGGAAGAACAGCACTGTTAGAAATTCTTTAGTGGCAAACGGCTGTGTGCTTGAGGGAGAGGTCGAAAACTGCATTTTGTTCAGGGCGGTGCATGTCGGGAAAGGCACAAAACTGAAAAACTGCATTATTATGCAAAAAACGCAGATTGGTGAGGATTGTTTGCTGGAGCAGGTGATTGCTGATAAAGATGTCAAAATCGGCAATACAACTGAAGCTGCGGGAACGGAGGAGCAGCCGCTCGTATTAAAAAAAGGTTTGGTGCAAGGAGAGCTGATGAATTCTTGAAGGTGTTATTTGCTGTCTCAGAATGTATCCCGTTTGTAAAATCAGGAGGCCTGGCCGATGTGGCCGGCGCGCTGCCCAAAGTGCTTTCTCGTCTTGGGAACGACGTAGCGGTGATCATGCCGAAATACAGTCAAATTCCTGATCCTTGGAAAAAGCGTATGAAGAAAACAGCTGAATGTACGGTTGCTGTTGGCTGGCGTCAGCAATATTGCGGGATTGAACATTTGGCTGAAGATGGTGTGAATTATTATTTTATCGACAATAAATATTATTTCTCAAGGGATTCCCTGTACGGGCATTTTGACGATGGGGAGCGGTTTGCTTATTTTTCAAGAGCTGCGCTGGAAGCGGCAGAAGCAGTGAGTTTTCAAGCCGATATCATTCATACTCATGACTGGCATACAGCGATGGTCAATTACTTGTTGAAAGAGGAATACAGCAAGCGCCCTTTTTATAAGCAGATGAAAAGTGTGCTCACGATCCATAACTTGCAGTTTCAAGGTATATTCCCGCCTGAGGTGACACATGACTTGCTCGGTCTGGACATGAGTCATTTTCATTATGAGAGATTAGAATGCAATGGATTTGTTAATTTTATGAAAGCAGGGATTCTCGCTGCTGATCATGTAACAACGGTGAGCCCGACTTATAGAAATGAAATCTTAACGCCGTATTACGGCGAGCAGCTTGAGCCAGTTTTGCAGCATAGAGAAAAAGATTTAACAGGGATCTTAAACGGTATTGATGACTCTTTCTATCAGACAGAGAGCGATCCGTATATTGAGATGCATTACGATCCTGAACGTCTTGATTTAAAGGAAGAAAATAAAACGAAGCTCCAGCGGCGGATGGGCCTTCCGGAACGAAAAGATATTCCGCTGATCAGTATGGTAACAAGGCTGACCAAACAGAAGGGGCTTGATCTTGTTAAGAGAATGATGCACGAGCTGCTGGAGGAGAGAGACATACAGCTGATTGTGCTCGGTACGGGGGAACGGGAATTTGAGGACTACTTCCGGTACATTGAATTTGCATTTCACGATAAATGCAGGGCGTATATTGGGTTTGATGAGCCGCTTGCCCATCAGATTTATGCGGGCTCGGATTTGTTTCTGATGCCGTCGAAATTTGAGCCGTGCGGCCTGGGGCAGATGATCGCGCTTCAATATGGCGCTATTCCGATTGTCAGAGAAACAGGCGGGCTCTATGACACTGTCCGTTCCTACCGGGAGGAAGAGGGCACAGGCAACGGTTTTACGTTCTCAGCCTTTAATGCTCACGATCTGAAATTTACGATCGAGAGGGCGCTGTCGTTTTATCGCCAAAAGGATGTATGGAAGAGCATCATGAAGACCGCAATGAATGCAGATTACAGCTGGAAACAATCAGCCAAACAGTATCAGCGCATTTTCGAGCATGTGACAAGGAGTGGACGGGATGTTCTCGAGTAAAGAACGCTTTGTAGCCTTATTTTTAAAGCGTCTGGAAATGACGTGCGGGAAAAGCTTTAAGGACTCTTCCAGGCTTGATCAATATAAAACCTTAGGCAATATGATCAGAGAGTACATCAGCGCTGATTGGATCCAGACAAATGAAAGAAGCAGGTCCAATTCCGGAAAGCAGACATACTATTTGTCGATTGAATTTCTTCTCGGACAGCTCCTTGAACAAAATTTAATGAATCTCGGTATTCGGGATGTAGTGGAAGCGGGTCTGAAAGAGATCGGCATCAGTTTAGACGAGATCCTTTATATGGAGAGTGATGCAGGGCTTGGGAATGGAGGTCTGGGGCGATTGGCAGCTTGTTTCTTAGATTCTCTGGCTTCGTTAAACTTGCCTGGGCATGGGATGGGGATTCGCTATAAGCATGGTTTATTTGAACAAAAAATTGTTGACGGGCATCAGGTTGAGCTGCCTGAGCAATGGCTGAAAAACGGAAATGTGTGGGAAGTAAGAAATGCTGATCAAGCGGTTGACGTGCCGTTTTGGGGCGAGGTGCATATGACTGAAAAAAACGGCCGTCTGCATTTTCGTCATGAGCAAGCAACAATCATTACCGCCGTTCCTTATGATATCCCGATCATCGGATACGATACGGGCACAGTCAACACATTAAGACTTTGGAACGCCGAACCTTATGCGCATTATCATGGCGGCAATATTTTGTCTTATAAACGGGAAACAGAAGCTGTATCTGAATTTTTATACCCTGATGACACGCATGACGAGGGTAAGATATTACGGCTGAAGCAGCAGTATTTTTTAGTATGTGCAAGTTTAAAAAGCATTGTGAACAATTACCGCAAAACGAATCAATCATTATATGGTCTGCATAAAAAAGTAAGCATTCATATTAATGACACCCATCCTGCACTTGCTGTGCCTGAACTGATGCGGATTTTGCTTGATGAAGAAAACATGAGCTGGGAAGATGCCTGGCATATCACGGTACATACAATTTCCTATACGAATCATACGACACTGTCAGAAGCGCTTGAAAAATGGCCGATTCATTTATTTAAGCCGTTGCTCCCGCGAATGTATATGATTATTGAAGAGATTAATGAGAGGTTTTGCAGAGCGGTTTGGGAGAAGTATCCCGGTGACTGGAAAAGGATAGAGGATATGGCGATTACGGCGCACGGAGTTGTCAAAATGGCTCATCTCGCAATAGTGGGAAGCTACAGTGTAAACGGAGTTGCCAAAATTCATTCCGACATTCTAAAGGAACGAGAGATGCGTCATTTTCATTTGATGTTTCCGAATCGGTTTAACAATAAAACAAATGGAATTGCCCATAGGCGCTGGCTGTTAAAAGCCAATCCCGGCTTGTCTGCGATGATAACGGATGCGATAGGCGATGAATGGATAAAACAGCCTGAATCCTTGATTCGGCTGGAACCATACGCTACTGATCCCGCTTTTATTGAGCAGTTCCAAAACAACAAAAGCAGAAAAAAGCAAGAGCTTGCTGATCTGATTTTTTGCACGGCCGGAGTGGCTGTAAATCCGGACAGCATATTTGACGTACAGGTGAAACGGCTTCATGCGTATAAACGGCAGCTGCTGAATGTTCTTCATATTATGTATTTGTATAACCGCCTGAAGGAGGATTCGGGATTTTCTATTTATCCGCAAACCTTTATTTTCGGAGCAAAGGCTTCACCAAGCTATCATTACGCGAAGAAAATTATTAAACTGATTCATTCCGTTGCGGAGAAAGTAAATTATGACCCGGCGGTGAGGCAGCTGCTCAAGGTCGTTTTTTTAGAAAATTACAGGGTCTCTATGGCGGAGCAGATTTTTCCGGCATCAGATGTAAGTGAACAAATTTCGACTGCAAGCAAGGAAGCGTCCGGTACAGGAAATATGAAGTTTATGATGAATGGCGCGCTGACAATCGGCACGCATGACGGGGCGAATATTGAAATGCTGCAACGGGTCGGAGCTGATTGTGTTTACACTTTTGGTTTGAAAGCGGATGACGTTCTTTCCTACCAGGAAAACGGAGGCTACAGATCAAGGGAGTATTATCAGCATGACCGCAGAATCAGGCAGGTAGCAGATCAGCTGATCAACGGTTTTTTTGAAGGTGAAGCCGATGAATTTGAATCCATCTATGATTCGCTGCTGCCGCATAATGACGAGTATTTTGTATTGAAGGATTTCAGTTCATACGCGGATGCCCAGGAGCGTATTCAAGCCGATTATCAAGATCGGCGAAAGTGGTCAGAGCGTTCGATTTTAAACATTGCCCATTCAGGTTATTTTTCAAGCGACCGGACGATTCACGAATATGCGAAACACATTTGGAGAATTAAGCCGATGATGTAAAAAAGCCGCTGTTTGAGCGGCTTTTTTTGTTCAAAGATTCATTGAATAGATCGTAAAGGATAAGACAGTTGCAAAGGCACTCCATAAAAAATAAGGCACAAGAAGCCAGCTTGCGGCCCTGCTGTATACTTTTGCAATGATGATTACAACCAGCGCTGTTATGGCGACAAGCAGGCAGTCAATGGATGAGGCAAGGAGATTCTTTTGCGTAAACTGAAAATAACTGAATGCCTGATTAAGCACATAATTGATCAAAAACGCCAGCCAAAAGCTTTTGGCTTTTTTAAATGAACATTTGGCAAAAACAATGGCAGCTGAAAGAGAAATCAGTGCAAACAGGACGGCCCAGATGATGCCGATCGTTGACCCGCTTGGCGTCCAGTCTGGCTTTTTCAGTGAATGATACCAACTTTGGTCGATCGGAAATAGAAAGTCTGCGGCTGAAAACAGTGCGTATGTAATGATAAAAACTACGATTGCGCCGAACATCTTTTTCATATATTTCCCTCCGGTATGTATTTATTTTACATGTAGGTTTACCCTTTATCTTGGATAGATCAAACCCCTGATATGCGGGAGAGATAATGTAGAGAGCCGCTGTAATGCGGTCATTTATGAAAACACAAAAGAGAACCCCCTTTGCCTGGGGGTTCAATCTGCATGGAGATCGCCAAACGTCGTCATGATGCCTTCTTCATCCAGCTCTTCCTCATAACGTTCATGTGCCCTGCTTGGATACACTGTAATTTCTTTGCCTGTAATATCTGTGGCAATGAAATTCTCATATGATTCTGTATTGCCGATATTTTCTTCGGCATTCATCGTCATATCATCATAGCTGAGCGGCGGATTTTCCATGTCTTGCGGTGTTTCTGAGTTTCCGTATTTTTCAACGTCCTGGTAGGAATCTTCACTGTCGTAAGGCGCTCTGATTTCTTCATCATCGTCAAATTCAAATTGCCCGAAGGGTGTTTCTTCTTCGATCGGACGGTCTTTGGAAACAACATCCTGTGATGAATATTCCGCGAGCGTTGTAGCAGTCGGAAGCGCTTCTAGGCGTTCATAAGGAATTTCCTTTCCGCTGACCTCACAAATCCCGTACGTGCCGTTTTCTATCGCCTTCAATGAATGCTCAATGTCACGGAGATGCTCCCGTTCATGCAAATCAAGAGCAATGTCTTTTTCGCGCTCATAAAGCTCTGTCGCCTGATCGCCTGGGTGATTGTCATAAGCAGAAAGCTCACCCCACGAATCATATGGAAAAGCGGAATTGAGCTGAAAATGGTCATTGTCTTTGAAGCGGTTCAATATATCTTCTTTCGTTTGTTCAAGTTCCTTTTTTAAATGCTGAAGCTGTTCGTTTGTAAGCAATATGATCGCCTCGTTTCTCTGTAATGCATACCTTTAGTATGGACAGATCGCCTGAGAACTTTCATAAATCCCTTGTGGAGGAATATAGGAGATTTTCCTTATATGGTAAGCGGATACAAGCTTTGCTATCAGTGGAGAAAGAAATTTAAGGTTTGTTTCTTTTTCATTTCTGCAATTAGGTTTATAATAGGTAAGGCAGGCCATTTGGACTGCATGATCTGTGTATTTGACACAATGTAGACACAGGTGTAAGGTATTAAAAGCATTTTAAGAATTATGGAGGAATGTCTCATGGTGACAACGGTGCAGCGTACGTTCCGAAAGGAAGTTCTACATGCATTACATAAAGCCAAAGAAGTCAACCATGCTGTCTTAATAAGCTATTCGAGACAAATTGAGTCTCTTGACCCTCTATCATTTTTCAATTACGGAGCAAAAAAATATACAGGCAATCGATTTTTTTGGTCAGAACCTGAAAGTGAATTGACAATAGTCGGTCTTGGCAAAGAAGCTGTTTTCCAGACGAATCAAAAAAACGACGAGCGGTATCGCGAGGTTTTTGAACAATGGGAGCGCTTTAAAAAGACGGCTTTTCATATTTATGAAGAAGAAAAGCTGCAGCATTCTGCAGTGGGACCTGTCTTATTCGGAGGCTTTTCCTTTGACCCTTACGAAGAAAGAGGTACTCAATGGGACCATTTCTCGGAAGGGGATTTCTTTGTGCCTTCGCTTATGCTGACAATGTCTGCTGACGGTTCGTTTTTAACAGTCAACAGATGGGTCAGCGGAGAAGATGATGCAGAAGCTGTTTTGGAAGGCTTAAAAGCTTTTGCAGCGGAATTTATGGTCCCCGATTTAAATCAAGAAGATCAGGCTGTGATGACAGCATCTCAGGAGCTGGATAAGTCTGATTGGCTAAAAGCAATCGAAACGGCAACAAGCCAAATTAAAGAGAATCAATATGATAAAGTGGTTCTTGCCAGAGAGCTGCTGCTCACGTTTGACGGTCCGGTCAAAATGGAACCGGTGCTTAAAACGCTTTTGACCGATCAGCAGACAAGCTATGTTTTTGCAATTGAACAAGAAGGCAAAACCTTTGTCGGCGCATCCCCGGAAAGACTGATCAAAAGAGATGGCAACACTGTCATGTCTACTTGTCTGGCAGGTTCCGTAAAGCGCGGCTCCGATGAAGAAGAAGACCGCCGCATCGGCCTTGAATTATTAAACGATGAGAAAAATCTGCTGGAGCATGACATTGTTGTAGGCATGATTCATAACGCTTTTGTATCAAGCTGTTCTGACGTTGAAAAGCCTGACGAACCTGTATTGTACAAAACGAAAAGCGTCCAGCACTTATTTACGCCGATTGTCGGACAGCTTCACGCGTCTGCTTCGCTTTTTGACTTAATTGAGAAACTGCATCCCACACCGGCGCTTGGGGGAGCACCTCAGAAAAAAGCTGTAGAAGTGATCAGAGAGATCGAACCGATGTCCCGCGGCTGGTATGCGGCTCCTGTCGGCTGGATTGACAGTCAGGATAACGGAGAATTTGCTGTTGCCATCCGTTCAGGGCTGATTGAAGGCAGCACAGCACGCCTGTTTGCCGGGTGCGGCATTGTGGAAGACTCTGAACCGCAATCGGAATACGAAGAAACACAGATTAAATTAAAGCCGATGATCTCTGCACTGGGAGGTGAGAGACGTTGACAGTGAACCCGATTACTCATTACATCGGAAGCTTTATTGATGAATTCGCTCTTTCCGGAATTACGGACGCTGTTGTTTGTCCGGGCTCAAGATCTACACCGCTGGCAATTCTAGCTGCCGCGCATCCGGATATCAACGTCCATATCCAAATCGATGAAAGATCTGCCGGATTTTTTGCATTAGGGCTGGCAAAAGCACAGCAGCGTCCCGTGCTTCTGATTTGCACATCAGGAACAGCCGCGGCCAACTTTTATCCGGCTGTGATTGAAGCCCATTATTCAAGAGTACCGATTATAGTGTTAACTGCTGATCGGCCGCACGAGCTGCGTGAAGTAGGCGCACCGCAGGCCATTAATCAGCACTTCTTATTCGGTAACTTTGTTAAGTTTTTCACAGACTCTGCTCTTCCCGAAGAGTCGCCGCATATGCTGAGATATATCCGAACGCTGGCAGGCCGTGCCGCCGGGGAAGCGCAAAAGCGTCCAATGGGGCCTGTGCACGTGAATGTACCTCTTCGTGAGCCGCTGATGCCTGACCTTTCTGATCAGCCGTTTGAAAGAATGAGAACTGGGCGTCACGTGTCAGTGAAAACGGGTACGCAATCCGTGGACCGGGACTCTCTGTCTGACGTGGCTATGATATTGAAAGAGGCCGAAAAAGGCATGATTGTCTGCGGGGAACTCCACAGTGATGCTGATCAGCAAAAAATTGTGGAGCTGTCAAAAGCGCTGCATTATCCAATTTTAGCTGACCCGCTGTCTAACCTGCGGAACGGCGTCCATGATAAAAGCACCGTTATAGATGCGTATGACTCATTTTTGAAAGATGATGAGCTGAAGTCAGCACTGCGGCCTGATGTCGTGATCCGTTTCGGACCGATGCCTGTTTCAAAGCCGGTTTTTTTGTGGCTGAAGGATGACCCGGCCATTCAGCAGATTGTGATTGATGAGGATGGCGGCTGGAGAGACCCGACACAGGCAAGCGCACATATGATTCACTGCAGCCCGTCTAGTTTTGCCGACGCGATCATGGCTGAACATACTGGAATGGATCGAACATCGGAATGGATGGAAAAATGGCAGATCGTGAATCAGCGTTTCCGTGAATATCTGCAAACGGTCAGCAGTGAAGAGGTTTCATTTGAGGGCAACCTCTATCGAATCCTCCAGCATCTTGTGCCTGAAAATAGCTCGCTGTTTGTCGGAAACAGCATGCCAATCAGGGATGTCGATACGTTTTTCGAAAATCAGGACCGCAATTTCCGTATCTATTCAAACCGTGGCGCAAATGGGATTGATGGTGTTGTCTCTTCTGCCATGGGTGTTTGTGAAGGAACAAAAGCACCTGTGACACTCGTGATCGGGGATTTGTCTTTTTATCATGATTTAAACGGGCTGCTGGCGGCTAAAAAACTGGGCATTCCGCTTACTGTGATCCTCGTGAACAATGACGGCGGAGGGATTTTTTCATTTTTGCCGCAGGCATCTGAAAAGACACACTTTGAAGATTTGTTCGGCACGCCGACGGGGCTCGATTTCAAGCATGCGGCTGAGCTTTACGGGGGCACGTATTCATGCCCGGCTTCGTGGGATGAGTTTAAAGCATCATACGCACCGCAGGCTGACAAGCCCGGCCTTCACATTATAGAAATCAAGACTGATCGCCAATCAAGAGTTCAGCTTCATCGTGATATGCTGAATGAGGCTGTGCGGGAAGTGAAAAAACAATGGGAACTGTAAACATAACTGTTGCAGACGGCGTCCGCTATGCTGTGACAGATGATCGGCCGAATGCTTCTGATGTCATAGTCTGTCTGCACGGGTTTACCGGCAGCAAACAATCCTGGACCTTTCTGGACCAGTTGCTGCCTGATTCCCGTGTCATCAAAATTGATTGCTTAGGGCACGGAGAAAGTGATGCCCCGCTGAATGGAAAAAGGTATAGCACGAGCCGGCAAGTTTCAGACCTTGCCGAAATATTTGATCATTTAAAACTTCACAAAGTGAAACTTATTGGTTATTCTATGGGGGGAAGGCTTGCATATTCCTTTGCCAGCACATACCCCGAACGGATATCAGCGCTTGTGCTCGAAAGCACGACACCCGGCCTTAAAACCCTCGGGGAACGGAAAGAACGAATCTTGCGGGATCGGAAGCTTGCCGATTTTATTTTGCGTGACGGGATCAAAGCCTTTGTGGACTATTGGGAAGGCATCCCTTTGTTTTCAACGCAGCAGCGGCTTGCTGAAGGCGTTCGGCAAAGGATACGGTCGGGCCGTCTTAGAAACAATAACATTGGACTGGCCAACAGTTTAATCGGTATGGGCACCGGTTCACAGCCTTCCTGGTGGAGCCGGTTAAAAGATATTGCGGCGCCTGTGCTTCTCATCTGCGGAGAATGGGACGAAAAGTTTTGCGCCATTAATCAAGAGGTGCATAAGAAGCTTCCATCTAGTAGAATAGAGATTGTTCCTGAAGCAGGCCATACAGTGCATGTGGAACAGCCGCGTTTTTTTGGTAAAATAGTGAGTGGGTTTTTAACAAACTTATAACTCGTTCATATGGAAAAATAGAGGAGGTCATATCATGGCTGTAGAATGGAAAACTGAACGTACATACGATGAAATACTGTATGAAACGTATAATGGTATTGCAAAAATAACTATCAACCGCCCTGAGGTACATAATGCGTTTACCCCTAAGACGGTTGCTGAAATGATTGATGCATTTGCTCGCGCGAGAGATGATCAAAACATCGGCGTTATCGTGCTTGCCGGTGCCGGAGACAAAGCGTTTTGTTCTGGCGGAGACCAAAAAGTGCGAGGACACGGCGGTTATGTAGGCGACGACCAAATTCCGCGTTTAAACGTATTGGATCTTCAGCGTTTAATCCGCGTCATTCCGAAACCTGTTGTTGCGATGGTATCCGGATATGCGATCGGCGGAGGACACGTGCTTCACATCGTATGTGACTTGACAATCGCTGCCGACAATGCGATTTTCGGACAAACCGGCCCTAAAGTGGGAAGCTTTGACGCAGGATACGGTTCAGGCTACCTGGCTCGAATCGTAGGACATAAAAAAGCCCGTGAAATCTGGTACCTGTGCCGTCAGTACAACGCGCAGGAAGCGCTGGATATGGGACTTGTCAACACAGTTGTTCCTTTGGAACAGCTTGAAGAAGAAACGATTAAATGGTGTGAAGAAATGCTTGAGAAAAGCCCGACCGCACTTCGTTTTCTTAAAGCTGCGTTTAACGCGGACACAGACGGACTTGCTGGAATTCAGCAGTTTGCAGGGGATGCAACCCTTCTTTACTACACAACTGATGAAGCAAAAGAAGGCCGTGATTCCTTTAAGGAAAAACGCAAACCGGATTTCGGTCAATTCCCGCGTTTTCCGTGATCAGCAGATACGTATGAAACGAACAGCTTGAGCCATTGCGGTCCAAGCTGTTTTCTTTTCAATAAAGTAATTTTACCTCGGAGATGATGACATGCTGACAGAACAGCCCAACTGGCTCCTGCAACGGGCACAGCTAACACCTGAGAGAATCGCTCTCATTTATGGAGATCAAACCGTGACATTTGCTGCATTATTTGCCGCATCCAAACGAATGGCGTCCCAGCTTTCCGCTCATTCTTTTCGAAAAGGGGACACCGCGGCTCTTCTGCTCGGAAACCGGGCGGAGATGGTATATGCCGTACACGCGTGCTTTTTGCTCGGCGTAAAAGCGGTGCTGCTCAATACAAAGCTGTCTAAACATGAAAGGCTGTTCCAGCTGGAGGATTCCGGCGCCCGCTTTTTACTGACGGATGAAAGTTTTGACATGCAGGATTATGAGCATATGGTTGAAACCGTTAATGTGGATGAACTGGTAAAAGAAGATGCACAGGATATTGAAATTGAGCCATACATGCAAATGGACGCAACGGCGACTCTCATGTATACCTCCGGGACAACCGGCAAGCCCAAGGGAGTTCAGCAAACGTTTGGAAATCATTATTTCAGTGCGGTGTCTTCTGCTCTTAATTTGGGTATAACAGAACAAGACCGCTGGCTTATCACGCTGCCGCTCTTTCATATCAGCGGACTGTCCGCATTATTTAAATCTGTGATTTACGGAATGACGGTCGTGCTTCACCAGCGTTTTTCCGTAAGTGATGTATTGGATTCTATCGACAGGCATCAAGTTACGATTATTTCTGCGGTGCAGACAATGCTGGCAAGTCTTTTAGCAGAAATAAGCTGCTGCCCGTCATCCCTCAGATGCATCCTGCTCGGCGGAGGTCCTGCGCCGCTTCCTTTGCTGGAAGAATGCCGAGAGAAAGGCTTCCCCGTCTTTCAATCATACGGAATGACGGAGACGTGCTCACAAATCGTTACTCTCTCGCCGGAATTCAGTATGGAAAAGCTCGGATCAGCAGGAAAACCGCTGTTTTCATGCGAAATCAAAATTGAGCGGGACGGAAAAGCGTGTGAGCCGTTTGAACACGGTGAAATTATGGTGAAAGGCCCGAATGTCATGAAAAGCTATTTCAACCGGGAAAGCGCAAATAAAGCATCCTTTCAAAATGGCTGGCTGAAAACAGGCGATCTCGGTTATTTGGACAGTGAAGGGTTTTTATATGTATTAGACAGGCGATCAGATCTTATCATTTCAGGCGGAGAAAATATTTATCCCGCTGAAGTGGAGTCTGTGCTGCTTTCTCATCCGGCTGTTGCAGAAGCCGGCGTTTCAGGCGCGGAGGACATAAAATGGGGAAAAGTGCCTCATGCTTATCTTGTGCTCCATCAGCCTGTCAGCGCTGAAGAACTGACCGTTTTTTGCAAAGAACGATTGGCGAAATATAAAGTTCCGGCAAAATTCTTTGTATTAGACCGCCTGCCGCGCAATGCGTCGAATAAGCTATTGCGAAATCAGCTGAAGGATGCGCGTAAAGGAGAACTGTTATGATCGAAATAGAAAAAATTACGCTTTATCATTTGAGCATGAATCTAAAAAAACCGTTCAAAAACAGTATTGAGACGCTTCAGGAGCGCAAATTTTTGATTGTAGAAGCCATCGATATATCCGGAGTTACAGGATGGGGAGAAGTGTCTGCATTCTCCTCACCATGGTACACCGAGGAAACGATTGGCACTTGTCTGCATATGCTGAAGGATTTTTTTATTCCTAATGTCGTCGGACGTGAATTCAGCCACCCTTCTGAAGTGCCGGACAGCTTGGCGCGCTATAAAGGTAACAGGATGGCAAAAGCGGGGCTTGAATCGGCTGTTTGGGATATTTATGCAAAAAAGAAGGGGATTTCTCTTGCGGAGGCATTAGGAGGGACAAGAGACAAAGTCCCTGCCGGGGTCGTTGTCAGCTTAGCGCCTCTTGAGGATATGCTGAAAGAAATTGATGCTTATCAAAAAGAAGGCTATCAAAGAATAAAAATTAAAATTCAGCCAGGACAAGATGTGGAACTGGTAAAAGCCATCCGCAGCCGATTCCCTGGCATCCCGCTTATGGCTGATGCGAATTCCTCTTATGAACTCAAGGATATCAGCCGCTTAAAGGAGCTTGACGAATATCATTTAATGATGATTGAACAGCCGCTCCAAGCTGATGATATTGTTGATCACCGCCACTTGCAGAAGCATATGAAAACGGCGATTTGCCTTGACGAAAGCATTTGCTCAGCTGATGACGCGAGACGGGCGATTGAGCTGGGAAGCTGCAAAGTAATTAATATCAAGCCTTCTCGTGTCGGCGGATTGACGGAAGCTCTGAAAATCCATGATCTGTGCAAGGAGCACAATATGCCGGTTTGGTGCGGAGGAATGCTGGAGACTGGCATTTCAAGAGCGCAAAACGTGGCGCTGGCTTCCTTGCCCCAATTTACGATACCGGGCGATATTTCGTCATCTTCAAGGTATTGGGATGAGGATATTGTGACCCCTGATATCCGTATCGATAACGGATTTATTTCTGTGTCGAAACAGCCTGGTTTAGGGGTTGAAGTAAATCAGGAAATAATGCGAAAATATGTGACCAAAATGGATGTTTTCACACAGCATGGATGAGAAAAAGGCATTTTATCAATTTGAGAGAATGTGAGTGTGCTGTTAGAGTAAAAGCGTTGAATACATCCCTTCTCGTTTGACCGGCTGCTGAACCAGCCGGTTTTTTTATGTGAAAATATCTTGACAGAAATGGACAAACGCGATATTTTTGCACTAAGGAAACTTTTTGTCCTATATAAACAAAACATGCTTTTGTCTAATTAAATGTCACATGTCTAAGAAAACACAACATAAGATAAAACAACAGGACATCGATGACAAAGAGGAGGAACAAATGAAAAAAAGAGGACTGATAGCGGCATTGATCCTTGCATGCCTTGCTTTAACGGGTTGTGGATCAGAGTCTTCCGGTAAAAGCTCTGATCAGCGGCTGCAAGTGACGGCAACGACTTCCCAAATTGCAGACGCGGCTGAAAAAGTCGGCGGAAAGCATGTTAAGGTCACTTCTTTAATGGGACCGGGAGTAGACCCGCACCTTTACAAAGCGTCACAAGGTGATACGAGAAAATTGACATCAGCAGACGTTGTACTGTACAGCGGCTTGCATCTCGAAGGGAAGATGGAAGACATTCTCCGTAAAATAGGTGAACAAAAACAAGCGGCGGCGGTTGCCGAAGCGATTCCGAAAAGCAAGCTTATTTCTGCGGAAAAAGGGAAGATGTATGACCCTCACGTCTGGTTCAGCATCCCATTATGGATTTACGCAATTGATGAAATCGAAGAGCAATTCAGCAAAGCGATGCCTGAGCATGCGGATGATTTTAAGAAAAACGCAAAAGAGTACAAAGATAATTTGCAATATTTAGATAAATGGGCTCGTCAGGAGGTTGCGAACATTCCGGAGAAAAGCCGTGTGCTTGTAACCGCTCATGATGCGTTTGCGTATTTTGGGAAAGAGTATGGATTTAAAGTGGAAGGCCTGCAGGGGCTCAGCACAGATTCAGATTATGGCTTAAAGGATGTACAGGACCTGGTTGAGCTTTTGGCAGAAAAACAAATTAAGGCTGTTTTTGTAGAAAGCAGCGTGTCTGAAAAATCAATTAATGCCGTGGTGGAAGGGGCTAAAGAAAAAGGCCATTCGGTGTCAATCGGCGGTCAGCTCTATTCGGATGCAATGGGTGAAAAGGGGACAAAAGAAGGCACATACGAAGGCATGTTCCGCCATAATATCAACACGATTACCGAAGCGCTTAAATAAGGAATAGGGGTGAAAGAAATGTTTCCTGTTGAGCTGGAAAATGTAACAGTCGCTTATGATAAAAAGCCCGTTCTGCAAGAGATTTCGCTGCAGGTGCCGGAGGGGAAATTAATCGGTATTATCGGCCCGAACGGCGCTGGAAAGTCCACTTTGATCAAAACGATTCTCGGTCTTGTGCCCCGTGCCTCAGGAGACATCTCCATTTACGGCGAAACTTATAAACAACAGCGGACAAGAATCGGATATGTGCCGCAGCGAGGTTCGGTTGATTGGGATTTTCCTACCAGCGCTCTCGATGTCGTGCTGATGGGAAGGTATGGCCGAATCGGCTTGCTGAAAAGACCGAAAAAGGCAGACGCGGAAATGGCTGAAGCGGCTTTGGAAAAAGTCGGCATGCTCGATTATGCGAACAGGCAGATCAGCCAGCTGTCAGGGGGCCAGCAGCAGCGGGTATTCCTTGCCCGGGCACTCTGCCAGGACGCCGACATTTACTTTATGGATGAACCGTTTGCCGGCGTGGATGCAGCGACGGAGCGGGCAATCATGACTCTTTTGGCGGAGCTTAAGGATAAGGGCGAAACCGTACTTGTCGTCCACCATGACCTGCAAACCGCCGAAGACTATTTCGATTGGATATTGCTGCTTCATTTAAGGAAAATCGCCTTCGGACCGGCGGAGGAAGTGTTTACGATTGAAAACCTTCAAAAAACGTATGGAGGAAGGCTGACATTTCTAAAAGATAAAGTGCTGGCAGAAGGTAATAAGGGGTGAGCGCATTGATAGAAAGTTTGTGGCTGCAGCTCCAGCATCCGAATACACAGTGGGTGTTGGCCGGGACGCTTTTGCTCGGCGCAGCAAGCGGCGTGTTGGGGAGCTTTGTGCTGCTTAGAAAACAAAGTTTAATCGGAGATGCGATGGCCCATTCTGCCCTGCCGGGTGTGTGTCTCGCTTTTCTGTTCACCGGAGAAAAATCGCTCCCTTTCTTTTTGCTCGGCGCAGCGCTTGCAGGGCTTCTCGGAACGTGGATGATTCAGCTGATACCGCGGCTGTCAAAAACAAAAGAGGACTCGGCAATTGGGATCGTTCTCTCTGTGTTCTTTGGCGTCGGTATTATACTGCTGACATATATTCAGCAGCTGGGGTCGGGAAGCCAAAGCGGACTTGATTCCTTTCTGTTCGGCCAGGCTGCTTCATTAGTCAGACAGGATATCATTCTTATTGCGGGAGTATCCGCCGTTTTATTGCTGCTTTGTACTGTCTTTTTTAAGGAATTTAAAATCATCACCTTTGATATCGCATTTGCAAAGGGATTGGGATTGCCGGTACGTTTTTTAAACGGACTTTTGGCCTGTCTTATTGTCTGCGCTGTTGTGATAGGGCTTCAAACTGTAGGTGTCATCTTAATGGCAGCTATGCTCATTACACCCGCGATTGCCGCAAGATATTGGACCGAGCGTTTAACGGGCATGATCGTGATTGCCGGGATGACAGGCGGGATCAGCGGCGTGTCCGGAACATTGCTGAGTACAACAATGGAGGGCATGGCGACGGGGCCTTTGATGATTTTATCGGCAACGATCATTTTTCTTTTTTCGATGATTTGTGCACCTAAGCGGGGACTGGCTGCTAAAGGGATAAGATTAATAAGGCTGCGTAGAAAAACAAACCGGGAGCAGGTGCTTCTGACGATTTTTGAGCAGTATGAACATAATGAAATATATGTAACGGAGGAAAGTATACGAAAGAAAAGGCGGCTTTCACCTTCATCATGTCATAAAGTTTTCGATGATTTGGAAAAAGAGCGGTGCGTTGTGCGGATTGAAAACGGGGTTTGGAAAGTGACACAGGCTGGGATAGAAAAAGGTTATCTGACGGCTTTAAAATATCGGATGTATGAAATGTACCTCATGCATGAAATGGTTATAGAAAAAGCAGGTGCGGATCAGGATGATTTTGTGCCGGACCGATTGCCGGAGGCTACAAAAGATGGGCTTCTTTCACTTTTGAAGCTGCATGGCAGGATGCCTGAGCTCCGTCAGCCATACCCTGAAATCGAGAAGGGGAAGATTGCCAATGAGCTTTGAAGCGTGGATTATAGTGACGGGCATACTAGTAGGTGTCAGCTGTGCGTTGATCGGAACATTTCTTGTATTAAGGAGAATGGCAATGCTGGCCGATGCCATCAGCCATACTGTTTTGCTTGGAATTGTTGGTGCTTTTCTTGTGACAAAAAGCCTTGACGGGATTCCTATGTTCATCGGTGCAGCCGTGTCGGGACTGTTAACGGCATTTTTGGTACAGCTTCTTCACAGCAAAGGGGTTCAATCAGATGCCGCCATAGGCGTTGTTTTTACCTCCTTATTTGCAGTTGGTGTCATTTTGTTATCAGTATATGGAGCGAATGTCCATCTCGATATTGAACATTCATTAATGGGAGAAATCGCTTTTGTGCCATGGAATACGATCACGGTATTCGGAGTGGACATCGGGCCAAAAGCGTTTTGGATGCTGGTTGTTGTGCTGCTTTTCAATATAACGATGGTCAGTGTGTGTTATAAGGAGTTCAAAATTTCTTCGTTTGATCCGCAAATGGCTTTGGCCATCGGAATACCGGTCATGCTGATTCATTACCTCCAGATGGGGATGCTGTCGCTTACGACCGTTGCCTCCTTTGATTCGGTCGGCGCCATATTGGTTGTGGCGATGCTGATTGTTCCGCCTGCTGCCGGCCATCTATTAACGGACCGGCTGCTTTATATGCTGATTATCAGCGCGGTGATCGGAGGGCTGTCAGCTCTATTGGGCTATATCTGCGCAACATGGCTAAATGTTTCCATCTCCGGAGCGATGGCGGCAATGACAGGAGTTTTTTATGCAGGTGCCTTTTTATTTTCGCCGTCAAACGGAGTGATGACGAAAAAGATAAGAATGCTCAAAACAGAAAAAGAAAGAGCTGTCTGATGCCAGCTCTTTCTTTTGATTTTTACAAATCTTGCGGTTTAAACGTTTTGCAGTCTGTTTCCCGGCTGTTTTCGGCAGTCTCGCCAGTATGGCTGACAACATAAATGGCATCGGCTGTGCATCTGTTGCCTTTGTCCCAATAAGAACAGTTGTTGACCTCGCATAGGATTTTCTGGTCCATGCCATCCCCTCCTTATAAAGGTTCAAGCTTAGTATAGCCGGAGGGCTTGGGCCCTATTCTTCCTGCTGGCGGATATACCGTTTATCCTTCATAAACAGCTTCCAGAAGAAGTAGAAGCCTGGGAACAGGATAATGAATGCAACGATATATGTCATAAACAGCGCTCTGAACGTGGCGGGCTCGGTGAAACCGGACATGATCGTCACGTCCGGATAAATCATATAAGGGAGGTGGGCGCGGCCGTACGCGTAGCTTGCCAGGAAATACTGTATCGCAATCGCGACAAGCGCCAGTCTGGGTTTCCCAATCTTTTTGCCGAAGCTTTTGTTAGGCAGAAAAAGAGCTATGCCTGCGATGATGAATGTAATAAACGACGCAATAATCCAGGAAAAATCATTCATCATTCCAGTATAAAGCCAGTTTGCTTCATTCCGCATCGTCAGCATAATGCATACGGCAAATAGGAGCGAAATCGGGCCGGTGATTAAGGCGCTTTTTCTGTACGCCGTGTAGGCGTCCTGTTCCTCAGCCACATTCGAAACATCCGCCAGCAGCAGGGAGGATAAAAATAAAGTGCTTAAAATCGCAAACCCTATAAATGAATAGGCGTTTGGGCTTGTCAAAATGGTAGACATATTCAAGCTGTATACGCCGTCTGTGTTTTCGATAAATCCACCGTGTGTCACCGGGAGAACCAAAATCAGAACAGCGGGAATAATAAAACCGGAGATGCCGGAAATATATCTGAGCAATTTCCTTTCCTTCGCTGTGTTTGAAAAAACGAGAAATCCGCTTCGGATTGCTAAAAGCAATAAAATAATGCTGCCGGGAATTAATAAAACCGTTCCGAGCACAAACGTCGCACCTGGAAAAAAGCTGAAAAGCGCAACGACGATGGCCACGATAAAGACGTTAGTGACCTCCCAAGTCGGCGACAGAAAGCGGTTTGCGATATCAGTCGCCTTCATATGCTCCTTATTTAAATAGATCATAGACCAAAATCCCGCTCCGAAATCCATTGTGGCCATGACGGCGTAAATAAACACAAAACCCCAAATAATTGAGATGGCGATCAGAGCGTCAGTTGAAATGTCCATTTGTTGATCTTCCTTCCATTTAGTTTCCTGCTTGCGAAGCTATTAAGACTCCGCCGTATTTAAATCCTCATCCACAGGGTGCTTTTTGAAATAGTAAAGCAGCACATAAACGACAGCTGCGCCCAACACGGCGTAAACAAATGTGAAAAACAGAAAGAGCACACCGATCGAGCCTGTCGTCGTGACGACATCTGATGTTTTCAGCAGATGATAGATGACCCACGGCTGTCTCCCCGTACAAGCAAAAATCCAGCCGAATTCAATTCCGATAATGCTGAGAGGACCGGCCGTCATGAAAATCAACAGCAGCCAGGTTGGAAAACGATCTTTCTTTAATACTTTTCTCCAGACGACACCGATAATGGAATAAAGAATGAGCAGCATTCCGACACCGACCATCGCATTAAATAACGTGTGGATAAAAAGCGGCGGCCATTCGTCTCTCGGAAACGCATTTAATCCTTTTACAACAGTGTCAAAACTGTTGGCTGCCAAAAAGCTTAATGCCCACGGAATCTCGATTGCCCATTTCACTTTTTCCTCTTCCGGATCGGTAAATCCGCCGATTGCAAGCGGGGCATGGGATCTTGTTTCAAACAGGCCCTCTGCTCCGGCGAGTTTTTCCGGCTGATATTCATGCAGCATCTGTGCTGATTCGTGGCCGTTTAAGGCTGTTATCAATGAAAAGATACCGCCGATCGTCAGCGCGAGCAGCAGGGCCTTCCGGTGAAAGCGATAGACGTTTTCTTTTTTTCTCGACCGGATCATTTTGTATGCGGCAACAGAAGCAACGATAAAGGCTCCTGTCATGAACGCAGACAGAACGACATGGCCGGCGGTTACAAAAAAGCTTGGGTTAAAAAACGCGGCCCACGGATCAACATCAGTTATTTTTCCGTTTATAATTTTAAATCCGGCCGGGGTTCCTTCAAAGGCATGGACATTCGTGATCAGAATGGCAGACGCCGCGGCCCCGATCAGCACAAAGACAACAGCGATAATCCTCATGATCGGCGATAAGCGGTCTGCGGCATATACATAAATCGACATAAATAGGGCTTCGATAAAAAAAGCGTAGATTTCAATTTGGAATGGCAGGGACATGACCCGGCCGATGACTTCCATAAAACCCGGCCATAAAAGCGCGAGCTGAGTACCGGCAATGGTTCCGGTCGGAATGGCGACCCCCAGCAAAACAGCCTGTGCTTTTGTCCATCTCTTCGCCATGATGGCATAATGGTCATCCTTCGTTTTTTGATAGATCAATTCAGCTATTAAAATCATGAGCGGCAGACCGACTCCCAAGGTTGCGAAAATGATATGAAAGCCCATTGTCGTACCAAAAAGACTCCTAGCCAATACTAAATCATCCACAATAATAAACCACCTTTCTCAAAACGATCTGTATGTAATATGGGTTTATTATTTGCTTCCTCGGTTAGATTATTCTTCCTGTTCTTAAAAGCATGAGGTTTATGAAGCGAAAGATCGGGAAACCTGTAAGGAGATTGACAAAATGTTTGTTAGGATATAAAATAAAACGTAATTATTACGATTTAATAAGGAGAGATAGACATGAAGGAAGGAATTCATCCGAAGAATCACAAAGTAATATTTCAGGATGTAAACAGCGGATACCGCTTTTTGAGCAGGTCTACCAAAACATCGGAAGAAACAGCGGAGTGGGAAGATGGAAACACATATCCGGTTATTAAAGTAGAGGTAAGCTCAGATACTCATCCGTTTTATACAGGCCGCCAGAAATTCAATGAAAAAGGCGGAAGAGTCGAGCAGTTCAACAAAAGATATAACATGGGAAAATGAGGCAGCCGCAGGGCTTGCCTTTTTTTCTGGCCTCAACATCTTGCCGATAGGATGACGAAAGGCAGAGGCTGTGATATATTGAAGAAAAAAGACCGGAAAGGAATACCGCTATGAGTCTTCTAAATGATATTCTTGACTTTAATAAAACTTTTATTGAACAAAAAGATTATGAAAAGTATCAGACATCAAAATTCCCAGATAAAAAAATGGCGATTCTTTCTTGCATGGACACTCGTTTGGTTGAATTGCTGCCGCATGCGATGAATATGCGAAACGGTGACATCAAAATTATAAAGAGTGCCGGTGCGCTTGTTACACACCCTTTCGGAAGCATTATGAGAAGTTTACTGGTTGCAGTGTACGAGCTGAACGCAGATGAAGTCTGTGTAATCGGACACCACGATTGCGGTATGAGCAAAATCAGCAGTGAAAGCATGCTTAATAGAATAAAGGAAAGAGGAATTTCGGAAGAACGCATCGAAACATTGAAGTACTCCGGAGTTGACTTTGACCAATGGTTTAAAAGCTTCGATTCAGTGGAAGCGAGCGTAAAAGACAGCGTGGACGTCATTAAACATCATCCGCTGTTCCCGGAAACTGTGCCTGTCCATGGTTTAGTCATTGATCCTGAGACAGGAAAACTGGATGTTGTCGTAAACGGCTATAACGCTTAATCTTTGCGCTTTTTTTCAGGGACGGGGTCGACTCCGCCCGGATGAAATGGATGGCATTTCAAAATCCGTATGAGAGTCAGCCATCCGCCTTTAAGGGCGCCGTGCGTTTTAATGGCTTCGATTCCATATTGTGAACAAGTCGGATAAAAGCGGCATGTTGGCGGCGTCAGCGGCGAGATGAATTTTTGGTACCCTCTGATCAGAGCAATAAATATGGTTTTCATGTGTCTTCAGCAACCTTTCTGATGCAAGTATAAAAAAAATAACGCGGTTTGAAAAGTTATTCGATAATTCTTATCGGAAAGGTATGTTATAATAAAAATACATTTTTAAAAAAGGGAGAGTGCCATTATGCCTTCAGTAGAAAGTTTTGAACTTGACCATAATGCGGTTGTTGCCCCATACGTAAGACATTGCGGTGTGCATAAAGTAGGAACAGACGGTGTTGTAAATAAATTTGATATTCGTTTTTGCCAGCCGAATAAACAGGCGATGAAGCCTGATACGATCCATACACTTGAGCATTTGCTAGCATTTACGATTCGCACTCATGCTGAGAAATATGATCATTTTGATATTATTGATATTTCGCCAATGGGCTGCCAAACCGGCTACTATCTTGTTGTCAGCGGAGAGCCGACTCCTGCGGAAATCGTTGACTTGCTTGAAGACACAATGAAGGAAGCTGTAGAAATTACCGAAATTCCGGCTGCCAATGAAAAGCAGTGCGGCCAGGCGAAGCTTCATGACCTGGAAGGCGCAAAACGTTTGATGCGTTTCTGGCTGTCACAGGATAAAGAAGAATTGCTAAAAGTATTTGGCTAAATAGAAAAAAGACCTTTTTGCCCGAAAGCAAAAAGGTCTTTTTTGTGACGTTACAGATTTTGTATACCATTTGCTGTAAGCGTTTGCTACTATTGAGGTAAACGACGAAAAGGGTGATGGAATGAAAAAGATGGTCGCTGCAGTACTTTTTTCTGCTGTTTTTTTACTAAACGGGTGCGGATCTGAGGCGAATAAAGCACATACAGCAGCTGAGACGCCTGAGGTATTAGATGTAAAACTCACCGGACCGGAAAAAGTGAAGCCGGGAGAGAATGCTGCTTATGAAGCGGCGGTTTCTTACGGAGATGAAGCGGTGACAGATGCTGATGAAGTGGAGTTTGAGGTATGGAAAGACGGAGAAAAAAACGACAGCAAGATGTTTAAAGCCAAACAGGAAGATGGCGTATATCGATTTGAGACAGAGTTTAAGGAAGATGGCGTATACATTGTGCAATCTCATGTCACTGCAAAAAAACAGCACAGCATGCCGACCTTAAAAGTCCAAGTCGGAGACGCCGATGCTGCCACCAAGTAACCTGAAGAAGATCAATCACACCATCATTGACCTTTTGGGTCTGAACCGGGAGCATTTCCTTCTTGAGGAGGGTCAATCGTGTGTTTTACATTATAGGCTTTTACAGTCGTCCAAACACTTACGAGCAAAACAGCCAGCACAATCAAAATACTTATCGTGATGAGAAGCGTCATGATTCCACCTCCCGTTTTCAATAATTGTAACATAGTGGAAGACATTGTGACAGACGGGTAAAATAAAGGTTTTAGCGTACGATATGAAGGGTATACACCTAATATAAACAAGGAGGAAGATAATATGTCAGAACAATTGATTCAAGCCGTGAACAAACAAGTAGCCAACTGGACAGTCATGTATGTGAAACTACATAATTATCACTGGTATGTAAAAGGGAAAGATTTCTTTACACTGCATGAAAAATTTGAAGAGCTTTATAACGAGACAGCAACTTATATTGATGATTTGGCAGAGCGTCTTTTGGCTTTGAACGGAAAACCGATCGCGACAATGAAAGAATCTTTGGAAACAGCTTCTGTAAAAGAAGCGAACGGAAACGAGACAGCAGAACAAATGGTTCAGAGTGTGTATGATGATTTTACAGTCATCGCGGAAGAACTGAAAAGCGGCATGGACTTAGCTGATGAAGTCGGAGACGAAACAACAGGGGACATGCTTCTTGCCATTCACCAAAATATTGAAAAACATAACTGGATGCTGAAAGCTTACCTTGGATAATAGAAAAGAAAGACCGGATATCTTTGAAGATGTCCGGTTTTTATTTTGCCTCGCAAAAATAGGCGACAACTAGTCCATTTTTCTGAAAAATCCAATCCGTTCGGCGTGCTTTCCATAGAATATGGTAAGGCCGTTTCTGTGAAAGGATGTTGGGATAAATGGATAGAGACTTTGGCATCTTTTCGTTTTTTGCAGTCAGCGTTTCAGCAGCGGGGTTTTTCTTCGGAGGTTTTCAGTACTCACTCCTCATTCTGCTGTCTCTTATGGCAATTGAATTTATCAGTACGACCTTGAAGGAAACGATTATTCACAAACTGGCGTTCAAGAAGGTTTTTGCCCGTTTCGTCAAAAAATTAGTTACGTTGGCTCTGATCTCTGTCTGCCACTTTTTTGACCAGCTGCTGAATACACAGGGATCAATACGTGACTTGGCCATTATGTTTTATATTCTTTATGAATCTGTGCAAATTGTCGTGACAGCCAGCTCTCTCGGTATACCTGTTCCGGAAATGCTTGTGGATCTATTAGAAACGTTAAAAAATAAATTCAGGCGCAAACCGTAACTTTTATCTGTTCGCGGGTCATAATAAAGCCCAGAGCGTCAGTCATTTACATTTTGACAAGAGCTGCGGCCAAAAGCTGTACGAGCTGGTCTATCGTTTCAGATCCGGATGGCGTGCTGGGTTTCCCTTATTTTTTGATAAAAAGCTTCCGAAGAAACGTAACTGTGGTATGATGTATGGAAGATAGCTAGGAACGGATTTGAGGGATAAACATGTACGAGTTTAAAGATTATTATCAGAATACTGTTCAGCTCTCCTTTGACAATCAGCCCTTTTCGGACAGCCCGAAGCATGTCTGGGTCATCTGCCGTTTTGGTGACAAATGGCTTTTGACAGAACATGAGGACAGAGGCTTTGAGTTTCCGGGCGGGAAAGTGGAACCGATGGAGTGCGCGGAAGAGGCGGCGCTTCGAGAAGTAAAGGAAGAAACAGGGGCGAGAGTGAAAAGCCTCAAGTATCTCGGACAGTATAAAGTTCTCGGAAAAGAAAAGGTTATTGTGAAGAATATATATTTTGCAGATATAGAGAAACTTGAAAAGCAAAGCGATTACTTTGAAACGAAAGGGCCGGTTCTGTTTCATGAACTTCCGGAAAACTTGCCCCGTAATAAAAAATTCAGCTTTATTATGAAGGATTCTGTGCTTCCCATCAGTTTGAAAAAACTGAAAGAAGCGGGATGGATCAAGTAAAAACCCGGCGGATAGCCGGGTTTTTATGTTCTGCCCTTCGTCCATTTCTTTTCTAACAGTTCTACGCCCTGATACATCAGGGTGGCAAATACAGCAATAATCAACAGGCTTAAGAAGACGAGTGTAAAATTGAAGACTTGGAATCCGTAAATAATCATGTATCCTAATCCGACCTTTGAAACAAGAAACTCGCCTACGATGACACCGACCCACGATAAACCGACGTTTACCTTCAGGGTTGAAATAATAGCGGGCGAAGATGCGGGAAGAATCGCTTCTTTAAAAATAACCCACTTGTTTGCGCCGAATGTTTTCATTACTTTAATATAGTTTTCATCCACCTCTTGAAAGGCGGTATAAACGACGATGGTTGTGATGATGACACTGATGACCGCTCCCATCGCGATGATGCTGACAAAGCCGGGACCGAGCGCAACAATCAGAATAGGTCCGAGCGCCACTTTCGGCATCGCATTTAAAATGACCAGATATGGATCTAATATCCTGGCAAGCCGATTGGACCACCATAACAACGCGGCAAGACACGTGCCAAGGAAAGTCCCCAGCAAAAAGCCAAGCACGGTCTCAAATAAAGTAACCCCGATATGCGACAGCAATGAGCCGTCAGCAACCTTTTCAATCAGTAAACGCCATACGGCTGACGGCGAGCTGAAGATCAGAGGATCAATCCAGCTCTGTCTGCTTGCGATTTCCCATCCGGAGAAAAAGAGGATAAATATCGCAAGCTGAAAAGAATGCACATTCCATTTCTCTTTTTTCTGTTTAAATTGAAATTGCTCATGAAGCAGATCAATTGTTTCTTTGCTGTTTCTCAAGAGAATTCAGCTCCTTCCATATCGTTTGAAACAGCGTCTGGAAGGATGGCTCCTGACGGGCGTCAAAAGGCATCATCGCAGCCAATTCTCTAGGGATTGTAAAAATTTGATGAATGGTGCCCGGCTGATTAGAAAATAAAAAGATGGTATCACTCATCGCAATCGCTTCCCCTATATCATGAGTGACAAGCACCGCTGTTTTTTGATACTCCTTTAATGTGCGGAAAACGAGGTTTTCCAAAGACAGCTTCGTTTGAAAATCAAGCGCGGAAAATGGCTCATCCAGTAAAAGCAGACTTGGGTTTGGGGCAAGAGTTCTTGCAAGCGCAGCCCGCTGCCTCATCCCGCCTGACAGCTCCTTAGGATATTTCTTTTCAACATCAACGAGACCCAGATCCGGCAAAAGACCAAGTGCTGCGGCCTTGTTTTCTTCAGTAAGCGTGTCGGCAATTTTTAAACCGAGGAGCACATTTTCCTCAATGGATTTCCAGGGAAATAAGTAATCCTGCTGAAGCATGTAGCCAATGTTATGTTCTTTTTGATTCGGCTCGCGGCCTTCAATCAGAACTCTGCCTTCCGAAGGTTCAATCAAGCCTGCAATTATGGAAAGCAGTGTTGTTTTTCCGCAGCCGCTCGGACCGAGAAATGAGATGAAATCGCCTTTTTCGGCATCAAAATGAATGTCCTGTACGGCGGTTGTTTTTTCTTTAATAGAAAAATAAGTATGGGTTACATGGTCGACATGTAAAAAAGACATAGATGGCGCCTCCTATTTTTCCGAGGTGACTTTTTCGGCGATGTGTTTGTTCACAAGCTGACTGTATGGTATATGCTTTGGCAGTTCACCCGACTGATCCATAATCGTTTGGAGCAGTTCCCATTCTTTTTCGTTGAGGAGCGGGTCCGGAGAATACGAATTTTGTTTTTTGTAGCGTTCAATGGACGTTTCGATGACATCTGGATCGGTATCGTCAAATTCATTTTTAATCGCTTCTGTGATGTCCTTCGCTGAGTGGTTTTCCACCCACTGCTGCGCTTTATAAATAGCTCTCGTGAATTTGACGGCTGTATTCTCGTTTTTCTTTAAATAGCTTTGTTTTGCCATAAAAGTTGTATAAGGAACCTGGCCTGATTCTTCTCCGAACGAAGCAACGATGTGGCCGATGCCTTCTTTCTCAAAGAGTGAAGCAGTCGGTTCAAAAAGCTGGACATACTCACCGGTTCCAGAAGCAAAGGCATTGGATATATTGGCGAAGTCTATGTTTTGGATGAGTTCAATATCCTTATGCGGATCAATGTGATGTTGGTTCAGCACATACTCGCCGACCATTTGCGGCATACCGCCTTTTCTCTGGCCGAGAAAAGTCTTTCCTTTCAGCTGATCCCAGCTGAAATTTTCGGCATCTTCTCTTGCGACAAGGAACGTTCCGTCTGTCTGAGTCAGCTGTGCGAAGTTAATGACAGGGTCTTTAGCCCCTTGCGATTCGACATAAATGGATGTTTCTGATCCGACAAGAGCAATGTCCGAGCCGTTTGAAAGAAGCGAAGTCATCGTTTTATCACCGCCCCAGGTCGTATTGACGTCGACATCAAGGCCTTCATCCTTGAAAAATCCTTTAGATTCTGCAACATATAAAGGTGCATAAAAAATGGAATGGGTCACTTCGGCTACTTTTACTTTCGTGAGTGTAGCTTCCTGCTTGCAAGCGCTCAGGGCAATGATGAGAAACACACTGCAAACGCAGAAACAGCCCAGCCTTAACCATTTGTTCACATGACAACCTCCTTATTTAGCATCAAGTTAATATCCTTTTTTGCTTTACATATCGTATGATGGGTATAAAAATGTGTGAATGCCTAATCCGGGTTGCAGGATTTATTTTTAAAGGCAGGAAAGAATAAAGAAAAAAGGAGGCGGGAGCATTGATTGTTGAGAAAAGAAGATTTCCGTCGCCGAGCCGGCATGTGCGTTTGTTTACCATCTGCTACCTTTCAAATGGCTTAAAAGTGAAAGGGCTGCTGGCGGAGCCGGCGGCACCTGGGCAATATGACGGATTTTTATATTTGCGCGGCGGTATTAAAAGTGTTGGAATGGTCAGACCGGGCCGAATTATCCAGTTTGCGTCCCAAGGATTTGTTGTATTTGCCCCCTTTTACAGAGGGAACCAGGGAGGGGAGGGCAACGAGGATTTTGCAGGAGAAGACAGAGAGGATGCTTTTTCCGCTTTTCGCCTGCTCCAGCAGCATCCGCAAGTGAAAAAGAACAGAATTCATATTTTCGGTTTCTCCAGAGGCGGCATAATGGGAATGCTTACTGCGATTGAAATGGGACGGCATGCGGCTTCATTCGTTTCGTGGGGAGGCGTCAGTGATATGATTCTTACATATGAAGAGCGGCAGGATTTACGAAGAATGATGAAAAGAGTGATTGGGGGAACGCCGAAAAAGGTGCCTGACGAATACAAATGGCGAACGCCTTTTGACCAAGTGAACAAAATTGAGGCACCCGTTTTATTAATTCACGGAGAAAAAGATCAAAACGTTTCCATTCAGCATTCGTATTTATTTGAGGAGAAATTAAAACAGCTGCACAAGCCTGTAGAGACGTGGTACTACAGTACATTCACACATTATTTTCCGCCGAAGGAAAACCGGCGTATTGTGCGGCAGCTCACGCAGTGGATGAAAAACCGCTGACGGTGAAATATGTTATGATATAGAAAAAAGAGAACGAAAGGGGATTTCAATTTGGGAATGCCTGTTGAATTTAATACATTGATTGTGACAAAAGGAAAAGAAGTTCGCATAGATGAAAATATATTCAGATTAGAGAAAGACGGGTATCGCATTTATCCAATGGAGATTCCGATGGATGTCAGCAAAACAAAGTTTGGTGAAAAGTCAGGCACAGCCGAAGTGCAGAAGCTTGAATGGACAGACGGGCGGACAATCATTACGTACAAGCTGACTTCTTTGCATACAGTCAATTAAAACAAGCCAAGAGCTTAATTGCTCTTGGCTTTTGCTTTTTTAAACGAGAGGCCCGCCAGCTTGCGCGATGGCATCTGTATTTGTGAACTTTTTGAAGTTTTCTTTGAATTCGTTTGCCAGATACACAGCCTTTTCTCTGTATTCCTCTTTGTTATTCCACGTGTTTTCCGGCTGAAGGATATGATCGGGAACACCCGGAACATGAACCGGGATGTGCAGGCCGAAAATATCGTCAGTGGTCATTTGCACATTTTCTAATTTGCCTTCAATCGCTGCTTTTACCATCGCCCGTGTGTATGAAAGCTTCATGCGTTCGCCTGTGCCGTAGCCGCCGCCGGTCCAGCCGGTGTTGACCAAGTAAACGTCTGCGCAGTGTTCGTCGATTTTCTTGCCGAGCATTTCCGCATATACATGAGCCGGGAGCGGAAGGAACGGTGAACCGAAGCATGTGGAGAATGTCGTCTCAGGAGACGTGACGCCGCGTTCGGTTCCGGCTAGTTTACTCGTATAACCGCTTAAGAAGTGGTACATAGCCTGCTCCTTCGTCAGCTTGCTGATTGGCGGCAGAACGCCGAATGCATCAGCCGTCAGAAATACAATCGCTGACGGGTGGCCCGCAATGCTCGGAGAGACAATGTTGTCGATCATATGAATCGGGTAAGCGGCACGTGTGTTTTCTGTATAGAAGGAATCATCGTAATTGGCTTCACGCGTATCTTCATCTACAACAACATTTTCGAGAACGGATCCAAACCGAATCGCTTTAAAAATCTGCGGTTCCTTTTCTTCGCTTAAATGAATGCACTTGGCATAGCATCCGCCTTCGATATTGAAGACACCAGTATCCGACCAGCCGTGTTCATCATCACCGATCAGTTTCCGGTCAGCATCCGCCGAAAGGGTGGTCTTTCCTGTTCCCGACAGGCCGAAGAAAAGCGCGACATCGCCTTTTTCACCGACATTGGCGGAGCAATGCATGGATAAAATATCTCGCTCAGGCAGCAGGAAATTCATGATGGAGAAAATCGATTTTTTCATTTCTCCGGCATACTCCGTTCCGCCGATTAAAATCGTGCGCTTTTCGAAAGAAACAATAATAAAGGTTTCTGAATGTGTGCCGTCTGTTTTTGGGTCCGCTTTGAAATGCGGAGCGGAAAGAATGGTAAACGGCTGTTCGACTGTTTTTTTATCATTGTCTTCAGGACGGATAAACAGCTGTCTGGCAAATAAATTGTGCCATGCAAATTCATTAACGACCGTGATCGGCAGTCTGTATTTTTCATCAGCACCGGCAAATCCTTCGAAAACAAACAGCTCATCACGTTGTTTCAGATAGCTGACAACTTTTGTGTATAGCCGGTCAAATGCTTCCTCGGAAATAGGCTGATTCACCGGACCCCAATCAATCTTACTCTTTGTGCTTGCTTCTTCTACAATAAATTTATCCTTCGGCGAACGTCCCGTGTAAGCGCCTGTGGTCGCCCGGACGGCACCCGTCGATGTCAAAATGCCTTCGTTGCGGGAAAGTACTTTTTCTGTAAGCTGAGCTGCAGATAAATTATGCTGCACATTAGGACTTGTTAATAAGGCTTGCAAATCAGCGGTTAAATCAACTGAGTTCATAAGAAACCTTCCTTTATCATTTTATTTGTGTTTTGCTAATTGTGAATTAGTATAACATATATTTTCAAATAGTCTATACTATTTATCGTTTTTTGTGTGTGCATTTCCATTGTTTTCCGCAATAAAGGCGTCTATTTCTCCTGATTCATATTGACATTGCAAACCCTTTTACGATAAGATATTTCATTGAGCGGATACTCTTATCCCGAGCTGGCGGAGGGACAGGCCCTATGAAGCCCAGCAACCGGTTTCTCTATTATTCATTATGTTCAAATTGTGTGAGACAACCAAGGTGCTAACCTGATGCAAGGTTGAATGATTCCTTGAGCGATAAGAGTGAAAGGCACAAAGACCAAACCCTTTCCTCGAACGGAAAAGGTTTTTTTATTTCATAAATATGCCAATTAACATCTCTAATATAAACGTAACATTGTATAAGAGGGAGCGAGTTCCGTATCATATATATAAGGTCTTTCGGGAGGCCTTGTGCAGGAGGAAGCAAATCATGAGTAAAAATCGTCGTTTATTTACATCAGAATCTGTTACGGAGGGGCATCCGGATAAAATCTGTGACCAGATTTCTGACAGCATTTTAGATGAAATTTTAAAGAAAGACCCTAACGCGCGTGTTGCTTGTGAAACGTCTGTGACAACTGGTTTGGTTCTTGTCAGCGGAGAAATCACAACTTCTACGTATGTTGACATTCCAAAAACGGTTCGTGAAACGATTAAAGAAATCGGATACACACGTGCAAAATACGGATTTGATGCGGAAACTTGTGCAGTTTTAACATCAATTGACGAGCAGTCTGCTGATATTGCGATGGGTGTAGACCAAGCGCTTGAAGCCCGTGAAGGCACAATGAGCGACGAAGAAATTGAAGCAATCGGAGCGGGTGACCAAGGTTTAATGTTCGGTTATGCGTGCAACGAAACGAAAGAGCTCATGCCTCTTCCGATTTCACTTGCTCATAAATTAGCCCGTCGCTTGAGTGAAGTGCGTAAAGAAGATGTTCTTCCTTACCTTCGCCCTGACGGCAAAACACAGGTAACGGTTGAGTATGATGAAAATAACAAACCTGTCCGCATTGACGCGATTGTTATTTCAACTCAGCACCACCCTGAAATTACGCTTGAGCAAATTCAGCGCAACATTAAAGAACATGTCATCAATCCGGTTGTTCCTGAAGAATTAATTGATGAAGAAACAAAATACTTCATTAACCCTACAGGCCGTTTCGTCATCGGAGGACCTCAAGGGGATGCGGGGCTTACAGGACGTAAAATCATCGTTGATACGTACGGCGGCTACGCACGTCACGGCGGCGGCGCGTTCTCTGGTAAAGATGCGACGAAAGTAGACCGTTCAGCTGCTTATGCTGCAAGATACGTTGCGAAAAACATCGTTGCGGCTGAGCTTGCAGATTCTTGTGAAGTGCAGCTTGCTTACGCGATCGGTGTTGCACAGCCTGTGTCTATCTCAATCAACACATTCGGTTCCGGAAAAGCTTCGGAGGAAAAACTGATTGAAGTTGTGCGCAATAACTTTGATTTACGACCTGCCGGCATTATCAAAATGCTTGATTTACGCCGTCCGATCTACAAACAGACTGCTGCGTACGGCCACTTTGGACGCCACGATGTTGACCTTCCGTGGGAGCGTACAGACAAAGCGGAACAGCTGCGTAAAGAAGCGTTAGGAGAATAATTTTATAGCCGCTTACTGGTTAAGCGGCTTTCCCTTTTTTATCGATGTATCCATGTTTATTTTTTTACATAACTGTGAAACCAAACACTGTTCACAGCGTCTATAAATAGGGGTTCAATGATGACAATTTTAAATATGGAGGCAATACTATGTGTGGATTTGTCGGGGTTTTTAACAAGCATCCGTTAACTCAAACCGCTGATCAAGAAGAACTAATCAAACAAATGAACCAAATGATCGTTCACCGCGGTCCTGACAGTGATGGATATTACCATGATGAGCACGTTGGATTCGGATTCAGACGGCTCAGTATTATTGATGTGGAAAATGGCGGACAGCCTTTATCATATGAAGATGAAAAATATTGGATTATTTTTAACGGGGAAATCTATAACTATATCGAACTGAGAGAAGAGCTTGAAGCAAAGGGATATACTTTCAACACAGATTCTGACACAGAGGTTCTTCTTGCGACTTACCGTCACTATAAAGAAGAAGCGGCTTCCAAGCTGCGCGGCATGTTTGCCTTTCTGATTTGGAATAAAAACGATCATGTTCTTTATGGAGCAAGAGATCCATTCGGCATTAAGCCGTTGTATTACACAACGATCAATGATCAGGTTTATTTTGCCTCAGAGAGAAAAAGTTTAATGGCAGCCCAAAATGATATTGAAATAGATAAAGAAGCATTACAGCAGTATATGTCTTTCCAATTCGTTCCTGAGCCAAGTACGCTTGATATTGATGTGAAAAAAGTAGAGCCGGGTTCTCAGTTTACAATCCGTCCTGACGGTGATATCACATTCAAAACGTATTTCAAGGCGCGCTTCCAGCCTGTTCAGACGGAAGAAGATAAACTTGTCAAAGAAGTCAGAGACGCTATCTATGACTCTGTAAACGTTCATATGAGAAGTGATGTGCCTGTCGGTTCATTCCTATCAGGCGGAATCGATTCTTCGTTTATTGTATCCGTTGCGAAAGAATTTCATCCAAACCTGAAAACATTTTCTGTCGGATTTGAACAGCAGGGCTTCAGTGAAGTTGATGTAGCGAAAGAAACTGCCGCTGCACTGGGCATTGAAAATATCAGCAAAGTCATTTCACCTGAAGAATACATGAACGAGCTTCCTAAAATCGTATGGCACTTTGATGATCCGCTTGCAGACCCGGCTGCGATTCCATTGTATTTCGTGGCGAAAGAAGCGAAAAAACACGTAACGGTTGCGTTATCTGGCGAAGGTGCGGACGAGCTGTTCGGCGGATACAACATCTACCGTGAACCGCTTTCTCTTAAACCGTTTGAACGCATTCCGTCCGGCTTGAAAAAGATGCTTCTGCACGTAGCGGCGGTTATGCCTGAGGGAATGAGAGGAAAGAGCCTGCTTGAGCGCGGCTGCACTCCGCTTCCGGAGCGTTATATCGGCAACGCGAAGATCTTTGAAGAATCCGTGAAGAAACAGCTGCTGAAGCACTATGATCCGAGCCTTTCGTATCGCGATGTGACGAAGCCTTACTTTACAGAAAGCAGCTCATACAGCGATATTAACAAAATGCAGTATGTCGATATCCACACTTGGATGCGAGGCGACATTTTGCTAAAAGCGGATAAAATGACGATGGCGAATTCTTTGGAATTGCGTGTGCCGTTCCTTGATAAAGTCGTATTTGACGTTGCGTCTAAAATTCCTGATGAATTGAAAACAAAGAACGGTACGACAAAGTATCTCCTTCGCAAAGCTGCTGAAGGCATTGTGCCGGATCATGTATTGAACCGCAAAAAGCTCGGTTTCCCTGTACCGATCCGTCATTGGCTGAAAAACGAAATGAACGAATGGGTGCGCAGCATTATTCAGGAAAGCCAAACGGACGCTTATATCCATAAGGATTACGTTCTTCAGCTTCTTGAAGACCATTGTGCCGACAAGGCTGATAACAGCCGTAAAATTTGGACAGTGCTCATCTTTATGATCTGGCACAGCATCAATATCGAAAAACGGTATATGCCTGAAGAGCTGAGCCATCAGCCTAAAGAAGTCATCTTTGTCTAACAGATAAGGCTTTCGATTCGTCGAAAGCCTTGTTATTATACCAGTATTTCTCCATCATCATTGATTACCCTGCACATTCGTGTGAAATATTCAGAAAAATGATGTAATGATATTTTTTTCTAGGGGAGAAGGGAACATGCAAAAACAAAAACAAGAATTGCATCGCGGTCTGGAAGAAAGGCATATTTCTTTGATGTCTTTAGGGGCTGCCATAGGAGTGGGACTTTTCCTTGGCTCTGCATCAGCTATTCAATTAGCAGGGCCGGGTATTTTGGTGGCATATGCCTGCAGCGGCCTGGTTATGTTTTTTATTATGAGGGCGCTTGGGGAAATGGCGATTCAAAAGCCGGTCGCGGGCTCCTTCAGCAGGTATGCGCGTGACTACTTAGGTCCGCTTGCAGGCTACTTAACCGGGTGGAATTACTGGTTCTTATGGGTTGTAACCTGTATGGCGGAAATCACCGCTGTCGGAATTTATATGGGATACTGGTTTTCGGATGTGCCCAATTGGATTTGGGCATTGTCGGCGCTGGTGATTATGACTGGTGTCAATTTCCTGGCCGTAAAGGCGTATGGAGAGCTGGAGTTTTGGTTCGCATTGATTAAAATTGTCGCGATCCTTTCTATGATTGCTGTCGGTTTATTAATGATTATTGCAGGCGTCGGCAATGGAGGCATTGCGACTGGCATCAGCAACTTGTGGAGCAACGGCGGATTTTTTCCTCATGGAATAAAAGGGGTTTTATTGTCACTTCAAATGGTGATGTTCGCGTATTTAGGCATTGAGATGATAGGGGTGACGGCCGGCGAAGTCAAAAATCCGCAAAAGTCATTAGCAAAAGCGATTGATACGGTATTTTGGCGTATCCTGATTTTTTACGTCGGTGCTTTATTTGTTATCATGTCCATTTATCCATGGCAGGAAATCGGATCGCAAGGAAGCCCTTTTGTACTCACGTTTGAAAAAGTGGGGATTCCATATGCGGCAGGCATCATTAACTTTGTCGTTCTGACGGCAGCGCTGTCTTCTTGCAACAGCGGCATATTCAGCACCGGACGTATGCTCTTTAACTTAGCGGAGCAGAGCGAGGCGCCAAAAGCATACGGTAAGCTGACCAAAGGCGGCATTCCGGGTAAAGCCGTACTGGCTTCTGCGGGTGCGTTATTAGTCGGTGTGCTGTTAAACTATGTCGTGCCTGCGAAGGTATTTACTTGGGTCACAAGCATTGCGACGTTCGGGGCGATTTGGACGTGGGCGATCATCTTGCTTTCTCAGATCAAATATCGTAAAGGCATGCAGCCAAAGGATCAAAAGCAATTAAAATACAAAATGCCTTTTTACCCGTTCACGTCATATTTATCTTTGGCCTTTTTAGCATTTGTCATTATTCTGATGGCTTATAGCCCGGAAACAAGAGTCGCCGTAATTGTCGGTCCGATTTGGTTTCTGATTTTGATAGCCGTTTATTATGGCAAAGGCTTTCATAAGAAAAACGCAGCTGTGTCAACTGAACAACAGATCAGCTGACAAAAAGAGCTCCCGGAGGGCTCTTTTTTGTTTAAGTAAAGCTGCTCATAGAGAGCAGAGAATAGGAATATGTTTTTTGCAGAGACTGCTTACAGTGGCGTCTTGTTTTTTATGATAAGATAAAAGTCACATGTTCATTTTTACATGTGAACGTTTTATGGAAAATTAAAAACCCGAACTGCATTTGGTTCGGGTCAGCGATGGTTATCGCTTAAATAATATTTTGAAAAATGGTAAAGTAAAACGAAGCTGGTCTTACATTTGCTGAAGTGATTTATAATATTGACCCTTTGCTACATATTCAGACCGTATTCTCTGCATGTCTTTTCGGTCTTCATCCGTCAAAGGACGGATGACTTTTGCCGGGCGGCCGAAGGCTAGATGGCCTGGCGGAATGATTTTCCCCGGCGGAACAAGGCTGCCGGCACCGATAAATGCGCCTTCACCGACTTCGGCTCCGTCTAAAATGATTGAACCCATGCCGATTAAGGCGTTCTTGCGGATCACGGCGCTATGGAGTGTAACCTGGTGGCCTATCGTGGCGTCATCTTCAATGAGAAGAGTCCGGTTCGGGCTTTGATGGAGGCAGCTTAAATCCTGGATATTGACTCTGTTACCAATTCTGGTCGGGGCTACATCTCCTCTTATGACAACTGAGAACCAAATACTGGACTGTTCCCCGATGACCACATCACCGGTAATTGTTGCATTATCGGCTACAAAAGCCGTTGGATGGATTTCTGGCGTGTATTCCTTATAAGGGTAAATCATATATCTTTCATCCTTCTTTCTCTATTTAATTTTTGTATGAGGTGAACCGCATGTGGACCTGGAAAGCAGACAGACCTGTGGCAGTGATTGTTATGATCCACGGGGCAAGTGAACATCATGGACGGTATAAATGGCTGAGTGAAATGTGGAGATCTTCGGGTTATCACGTTGTAATGGGTGATCTGCCGGGACAAGGGACAACCACCCGGGCCAGGGGGCATATTCACTCATTTCAAGAATACATTGATGAAGTAGATACTTGGATAGATAAAGCGCGAACCTTTGAACTGCCTGTTTTTCTTCTCGGCCACAGCATGGGCGGCCTGATTGCGATTGAATGGTTTAAACAGCAGAGAAACCCCCGCATTACGGGAATTATTTTATCATCACCGTGTCTCGGGCTGCAAATTAAAGTCAATAAAGTGCTTGATCTTGCATCAAAGGGGCTGAATGTCATTGCTCCGTCGCTTAAAGTTGATTCAGGATTATCGATTGATATGGCGACACGCAACGAAGATGTCATCGAAGCAGGCCAGAACGATCCCCTTTTTGTGACGAAGGTTTCTGTCAGATGGTACAGAGAGCTGTTAAAAACTCTTGAGTCTGCCATGGTGCCGACAGAGGCTTTTCTGAGGGTGCCGCTTTTAGTCATGCAGGCCGGAGATGACAAGCTGGTCGATAAAACGAAGGTCATCAAGTGGTTTTCAGGGGTTGCTTCCCACAATAAGTCATATAGGGAATGGGAAGGGCTTTATCATGAAATATTTAATGAACCGGAAAGAGAAGACGTTTTTAAAGCCGCAAGAGCATTTACTGATCAATATATTTGAACTAGGGGGGGTGCATGTGTTGACAGTACCGGAACATCCTTTTGGACTGATGGCAAAAGTATATCGTGATATTTTTCCGCTCGTTCATCAAGAGCTGAACATATGGAAGCAAAAATCAGAAGCAATTAAAAACAGTGAATTAAAAGCACAGGCAACCGCAAGTATTCGAGATAAAACGTTTCACTGCGAAGGCGGCGGCATATTGGCCTTATTGTCAGGAAATCATAAGCAGAAATGTGTTGAGTTCATCATCGCATACCAAACGATCAGCGATTACCTGGACAATTTGTGCGACCGCAGCACATCACTTGACCCGGAAGATTTTCGAATGCTTCACACCTCTATGCAGGACGCATTGACAGTGGGAGCTGAACCGCAAAATTATTATCAATTCAGGGACGAGCAGGATGACAGCGGATATTTGCAGGAATTGGTGAAAACGTGCCAGCGAGTCCTCGGTTCTATTGAACACTACGACATGATTAAACCTTATCTGCTTGAGCTTTGCGGCTATTATTGCGATTTGCAGGTGCATAAGCACGTTGTTGAGCATGAGCGTGTCCCGCGCCTTGAAAAGTGGTTTACCCAATATGAATCAGAGCTTCCCGAGATGGAATGGTATGAATTCTCAGCTTGTGCAGGCTCCACGCTGGGCATTTTCTGTCTTGTCGCATATTCGTTTCAGCCCGATTTTACTGAAAGCACCGCAAAAAAAATCCGCAACAGTTATTTTCCTTACATACAAGGTCTTCATATTCTGCTTGATTATTTGATTGACCAGGAGGAGGACTTGCTTGAAGGGGACTTGAATTTCTGCTCGTATTATCAGTCGCATGAAGAAATGATGAATCGGCTGCAGCACTTTATTCAGAAAGCCGATGAACATCTGCACGGCATTCCGCACGAAAACTTCCACCGCTTAATCAACCGCGGCTTGCTGGGTGTCTATTTGTCTGATGATAAAGTGGCGGGCCAAAAGGAAATGGGCCGGCTCGCGAAAAAGCTGATCAAAGCAAGCGGAAAAACCTCCTTTTTCTTTTATATCAACGGCAGAGCCTACAGAAAGTTTCAAAAAATGGCCTGGATGAAAAACTCAAAGAAAAAAGCTCAAATCATTTGCTGATTTGAGCTTTTTTTTCGATAGCAATAATAAACGGCGGGTCATTTTGCTGATTGATAAATCCGTATGTTAAGACACGGGCTGTTTGCTGATCCAAGTCCCGGCAGAAGTCGAGCACATCGTTTTTTTCAGCTTTGCCTTCCGGGTGGCCGTGATAGACGACCAAAACAATCAGGCCTTCATCTTTCATGATGCTGAGAAGCTGTTCAATTGCTTGAATCGTTGAATTGCCGTTTGTCGTAATCGATTTGTCCCCGCCTGGCAGATAGCCGAGGTTAAACACAGCGGCCGCCACTTTGCCGTGTGTTTCCTGCGGAAGTGATTCAGCAATTTTGTCATGGCTTTTATGAAATAAAGTTGTCCGGTTTTGATAGGTGTCACCGAGCCGCTCCTTCGTATTGGCCACTGCTGATTCTTGTATATCAAATGCGTATACATGGCCGTTTTCACCGATAAGCTCAGCTAAAAACAGGGTGTCGTGCCCGTTCCCCATTGTGGCGTCAACAACGATGTCTCCATCCCCTGCGGCCATTTTTAGCAGCTCTTTACTGTAGGGAAGAATTTTTTTCAGGATCATAAGGCCGATTCCTCCTGAAGACGCTGAAAGAACTTACCTTGGTAGCTGCCGCGGTTTTCAAGTTCTTTATTGATAGCGCCAAGCACTTCCCATTTGTTCACACTCCACATTGGCCCAATCATCAATTCAATCGGCCCGTCACCAGTGATACGGTGTACAATCATTTCTGGCGGGATGATTTCAAGCTGGTCACAGACGAGCTGCACATAATCGTCTTGAGAGAGAAATTCCAGCTTTCCTTTTTCGTATTGCTTCACCATCGGCGTGCCCTTTAGCAGGTGAAGCAAATGGATTTTAATACCCTGGACGTCCAAATCTGCCACTGCTTTTGCCGTTTCCATCATCATATCGCGGTCTTCCAGAGGAAGTCCGTTGATTATATGCGAGCAGACGCGTATGCCGTGTTTTCTTAGCTTATTCACACCTTCAATGTAGCAGTCAAAGTCATGTGCCCGGTTGATCAGAAGAGCTGTGCGTTCGTGAACTGTCTGAAGCCCGAGCTCTACCCAAAGATATGTGCGTTCATTCAGTTCTGCCAAATACTCAACTACATCATCCGGCAGGCAGTCCGGACGTGTGGCGATTGAAAGGCCGACCACATCGTCGAGCGCGAGAACAGACTCAAATTTCTCTCGCAGCACGTCAACAGGAGCATGCGTATTGGTGAAAGCCTGGAAATAAGCGATATATTTCCCGTCCTTCCATTTTTCGTGCATGCGGTTTTTAATGTCGTGGAATTGCGTCATTAAATCATCGGCCCGGTTTCCTGCAAAATCACCGGATCCCGCAGCGCTGCAAAAGGTACAGCCGCCGTGAGCGACAGTGCCGTCCCGGTTCGGGCAGTCGAAGCCGCCGTCAAGCGCTACTTTAAATACCTTATGCCCGAAATGATCTCTGAGATGATAATTTAATGTATGATAGCGTTTTTCCGTATTTGAATAAGGAAAAGGATTGTTCTGAATCACGATTAATGTGCCTCCTTGCGTACAATTGCATCCTAAAATTGTAGCACGCATTTCATATGAGAACAAATGAATATCGACCATAAATTTCTTTATTGAATCGTGTCGGATGAGGCTACACTATGGATGATGGATTGTTTCCATTACCAAGAGGAGGGGTTACTGTGGCAACAAGACAATCAGTAGATGAACATCTCCAACAATGTATGCAGGCGTATGATTATGCCGAAGAACAGCTGAAAATCGCTTCTAAACAAGAGCATTATAACGACCAAGAATACAGTGATGCGCAAATGCAGATTGAAAATGCGGTAAATGCCTTGAATAAACTATGGCTGTCATCAAATGATCAGCAGAGAGAACAGCTGTACAGAATGAGACTTCAGCTTCAAGCTTTGCAAAATAATATGATCTTGCAGCACCCTCTTGATGTGTAAGAAACGGACCCTTTTGATAAGGGTCTGTTTTTTTTGTAAAAAAAGGATTGACTTTGCACAGTAAAGTATTTATTGTATTAAGTGTACTAATTGAAGTAATACACTATAGACACTGATGAAACAGTCATTTATATATTGAAATTAAGGGAGGCAGTTATGAAACATAAAAAACAAAACAAACGTAACGTGCCAATGCTGGTCGCGGCATCTGTGATCGCTTGTTCTTTTTTTCTTGTACTCGTTATGATCGGTTTTGAATGGCAAAAAAGTATAATTGATCAGTTTTATCTATAAAAGGTTCAGATCGTATAGAAAGTAGGGAAGTAAATGATTCAAATCGATCCAAGAAGCTCAACGCCCATTTACGAACAAATTATTCAGCAAATGAAAGAGCTTTGTTTGAAAGGGATCATGAAGCCTGGTGATAAGCTTCCTTCTGTCAGAGAATTGGCGACGATCATTATTGCGAATCCGAATACTGTCAGCAAAGCGTACAAAGAGCTTGAGCGAGAGGGTATTATTGAAACGCTGCGTGGCAGAGGGACCTATATATCGGAAAATGCAAAAACGACACTGGTTGAAGGGAAGATGACGATGATTAAAGAGCAACTCAAACAGCTCATCATCGATGCACATTATGCGGGGGTTGAGCTGGATAAACTGCAAGAATGGATAAAAGAAATCAGCGCTGATGTGAAAGGGGGCAAGAGCGATGATTGAATTAAGACAGCTGTCAAAAACGATTGACGGAAATCAAGTATTAAAAGATGTTTCATTAACAATTAAAAAAGGAGAAATCTTCGGGCTGCTCGGCCGCAATGGGTCAGGCAAAACGACAATGCTTCGCTTAATCCAGCAAATCATTTTCGCCGACAGCGGGACGATTTTGTTTGACGGCGTAGAAATCAAAAAGCATCCGAAGGTCAAACAGAATATCATCTACATGCCTGTTCAAAATCCTTTTTACGACAAGTATACATACAAGCAGCTAGTCGATATCCTAAGAAGAATTTATCCGAAATTTGATGTCACGTACGCGAATGAGCTGATGAACAGATATGAAATTCCGGAAACGAAAAAATACCGCGAGCTGTCGACAGGTTTGAAAAAACAGCTGTCGCTCGTTCTGTCATTTGCGGCGAGACCGGCGCTGATTCTCCTTGATGAGCCCACGGACGGCATTGACGCGGTGACAAGACATGATGTGCTGCAGCTGATGGTTGATGAAGTGGCTGAGCGTGATACGAGCATTCTGATCACCTCCCATCGCCTTGAGGACATTGAACGGATGTGCAACCGAATCGGTTTTCTCGAAGATAACAGACTGACGAATGTGATGGATCTTGATGAGCTAAAAGAAGAATACATCAAAATTCAAATGGCGTTTGATACAGATGTCAATTTGGCTATCAGAGAGCAAAACATTCCGATGCTCGATCAGGCCGGTGTGTTTTACACGGTGCTGATCCCGAAAAGCGATGAGAAGAACAAGAGCTTTTTAAGAGAGCTGAAGCCAAAAGTGTGGAATGAGCTTCCTGTCAACCTAGAAGAAGTATTCATTGCGAAGTTTGGAGGGAAGCGGAGATGGTAGACCGAGGTCTCCTCTATCGAGAGTGGAAGCAGAATCAAGTGGTGATTGTGTTAAGTATTGTGTTTTTGGTGCTGGCAAATCCTTTAACGATTTATCACTCATATTCTTTAAACGAGTCATGCCTAGCACATTCAGATCCAAAACTGTGTGCATTTTTTGTAGATTACCACATAGACAGCATGATTCAAATCAATTGGGTGATAGGGATTATACTGGCAGTATGTTTGGTCGGGCTTGAACGTTCGAGAGGTACGATGGACTTTTTGTTAGGTCTTCCATATAAAAGAAGCCAAATTTTTCAAACGAAATTTTGGCTAGGCGCAGTTGTCCTTGTGCTTTCGCAATTAGTCGGATTTTTATTAGCATGGCTGCTGATTCTTTTCTTAAAACCTGAACAAGTAAACTTTTTTGAACATGGAAGCATCGGTGTTATGATCACCAGCATTATGTTTTACTCATTAGTAATGGCCGCTGGGACGTTAACTGGAAACGCTTTTGCTCAGTTGTTGACAGCTTTTGCAACTTCTGTATTGCCATATTTGATTATCGTTTTGCCTTTTTCAAATATAGAGATTATCTCAGGGATTCAAATTTGGAAAATGTTACCCAATGTTGAATATTACTTCGATTTTGAAAATAATTTGATGGACTTTTCCCCGATTGCTTATGTGGATTCAAGTTGGGTGGCGGAAAGTAAATACTTATTACTAATCCCTGCAGTGATGAGTATTCTCTTTTATTTCATTGGCTATATAAGTTTTATAAAACATCATAATGAGCGTAATGGATACTTTTTCTTATGGAAAACATTAGATCGACCTATCCAAATCCTTGTCATCGTGTTAGGAATCCTGGGTTTTGGTATAGTGGGGCATTCTGCTGGTGAATCCATAGCGGGTTACATTATCGGAATGATTATCGGAGGAATTGTCGGATTTTTGATCAGTTATTTTTCCATCTTTAAAAAAGTAAGACATTAAGATAACGGCTTAAAGTTTGGAGGGAAGTAAAATGCCGGATTCCGGTCTGCTTTATAAGGAGTGGAAACAAAATAAAGTCGCCTTAGTTATCACCATTTTGGTTTTTATACTAGGTAATCCTTTATCGATTTTAAATATGTATCTTACCTATCAAGGCTGTGTTACTGGAAAAGAAAATTGGGTCGGCCCCTGCGTATTCAGCGTTGATTATTTAAACAGCACATTTATCTCAGTATTTTGGATTTGGGGTGTGGTTTTGGCGGTCAGCCAGCTTGGGATTGAACGGAGCAAGGGCTACTTTGACTTTACATTAAGCCTTCCTTATACACGGGGGCAGATATTTAATGCGAAGTTCCTCACCGGCGGAATGGTTATTGTGATACCGCAACTCATAGGTTATGTTTTATCAGTTTTGCTGATTTTGTTTTTGAAGCCTGATCAGGCCGTTTATTTTCACAACTACAGCTTGGGAATGATCATTGTTAGCATGCTGGCTTATTCTTTGGTTATGGCTGGAGGAGCTTTGACAGGCAATATTTTTGCACAGCTGCTGGTCTCATTTACTGTCACCATCTTGCCTTTTTTAGTGATTACCCTTCCTGCGATTAATATGGATATCCTCTTTGGCGGGAGAGCGAGATTTCTAGATTACCCTATACCTGAATGGATGCAGTATATATTTCCGATCACATATGTTATTCCAAACTGGGTTGAAGATTCACCGAATTATTTAGTGATTCCGGCTGTCATGAGCATTATTTTTTACCTCATCGGGTACATCAGCTTCGTCAAACTGTCAAATGAACGAAACGGATATTTCTTTTTGTGGAAAGCATTGGATCGTCCGGTGCAAGTGATCGTCATTATCATTGGCATTTTGGGCTTCGGCTACTTTGGATTTGCTACAAGCGAGAGCTTTGCCGGCTATCTCCTTGGCATGGCTGCAGGTGCCTTGGTTGGTTTCTTCATTAGTTATTTTGCGATTTATAAAAAAATAAAACAGTTGTAAGGGAGAGAGAACATATGATAGATGTTCAGCATATCGACCATTCTTTCACGATCGGAAAAAAGGGCCGTGAGAATGAAGTTCCAGTATTGAAGGATGTCTCATTGAATGTGGCGAAAGGAGAAATCGCCTGTATCGTCGGACGAAGCGGGTCGGGGAAGTCAACGCTTCTGAATTTGATTTCAGGCTACATCTCACCGACAAAAGGGCGTATTGTGATTAACGGAACTGATGTCACGGGCTTTAATGAAAAGGAATGGGCGCAGTTCCGCCTTGAACACTTTGGGTTTATTTTTCAAAGCTTTCAGCTCATCCCGGGCTTAACGACGTATGAAAATGTCGAAATGCCGCTGGCGCTAAAAGGGATCAAACCGTCTGAGCGCAAGAAAAAGGTACAGGACATGCTGAAACGCGTCGGTCTTGAAAACCATGCTGCTCACTATCCTAATGAACTGTCAGGCGGCCAGCAGCAGCGTGTCAGCATTGCGAGAGCGCTGATTTTAAATCCGTCGATTATTTTAGCGGATGAGCCAACGGGAAGCCTTGATTCAGAAACGGAACAGGAAGTGCTGGAATTGATTCAGCAGCTGAACCGTGAGCGGGGCATTACATTTGTGATTATTACCCATGACGATGAAGTGGCTTCAATCGGACACTCAAAATTCCAGCTGCATGACGGTGTGTTAAAAGGAGGTATTACCGTTGAGATTTAAGGATCAGGTTCATTTTATCAGAAGAAATATGAAGAAAAACAGGCTCCGCGTCTTTATGACAATTCTTGCGACAACAATGGCGTGTGCGTTTTTGGTTGTGCTGTCGTCTGTAGGATTTGGGATTCAAAAGACAATCACAGATATGACGATGAGCCAGCAAATTGTGACTAAAGTCAGTGTAATGGGCAAGGAAGGGGATAAGCCTATTAAAAAAGCTGATTTAGAGAAGTATGATCATGTAAGGTCAGTTGTAGAAAGAACGCAAGTGTATGAGCCAAACAAAGCAACTTTAGGCAATCGCACAAATGAAAGCTCTAATCTTATCTTTACCAATATGAACGATGAATTAAAGGCCAATATGGAATTAGAAAAAGGAAGAGTCGCAAAGTCGGAAAATGAAATCGTAGTAGGATACGACTTTGCAAAGAGATTATTGACGAAAAAAGAATCTGAAGCATATAACAAAAAAATCGAAGAAGCAAAAGGAAACCCCGAAGATATAGAAGAACCAAAGGGCTACACGAAAGACATCCTGAACAAAACGATCGAATTAAGTGTATCAAAAACAGATCCTAAAACAGGGGATGTTACGAAAACAAAAACATATGACTTTAAAATTGTCGGTATTACAAAAAAACCATCTCAAGATTGGATGGAGGATTCAAACATCTTCATTAGTGATCAGTTCAAGAAGGACTTTTCGGAATTTTTGGACTTCAAGGGCGGGAATGTTGAAAAAAATGTGGGCGTTTTTGCTGATAAATTTGAGAATGTGGAACAGCTGACAAATGATCTGACAGATGACGGATACTATGTCACATCAGTTACTACCGAGCTTGAAGGAGCCAACACCTTCTTCATGGTCTTCAAAATCGGCCTGATCTTTGTCGGATGTATCGCGGTTATCATTTCAGCCATTGGAATATTTAACACGATGACGATGGCGGTTACAGAAAGAACGCAGGAGATCGGCATTATGAAAGCGATTGGGGCAAGTCCGTCTATCATTCGCCGAATGTTCTTGATGGAAAGTGCGTATATCGGAATTTTAGGCTGTGTGATCGGGATAATCATTTCTTACGGCGTGAGCTACCTTGTCAACCTGGCCGTTCCGATGATTCTCGCGGCGACAGGCGGAGGCGAAGCGGGCGATCTGAATTATACGTTTTCTTATATTCCGCTCAGCCTTGTCATCATTGCGGTTGTGATTTGCGGCGGTGTCGCTGTGATCTCGGGTATGAACCCAGCCCGAAAAGCAACAAAAACCAACGTGCTGACAGCATTAAGAAGAGAATTGTAATCAGAAAAAGCCGGCTGAACCAGCCGGCTTTTCTGTATAGCGCATCAACAAGATTTGCTATACACTTGACTTAAAAAAGGAAAAAGTGCGGTGAGTCCATTGTTTAAACTTTTGCTGATAGAAGATGATAAATCGCTGTTTCATGAAATCAAGGAGCGCTTAACGGGATGGTCCTATGATGTATACGGCATACAGGATTTCAGCCAAGTAATGCAGGAATTTGCGTCAATCAAACCTGATTGCGTCATTATTGATGTTCAGCTCCCTAAATTTGACGGGTTTCATTGGTGCCGGCTGATCCGTTCCCGGTCAAATGTTCCGATTCTCTTTTTATCCTCTCGTGACCACCCTGCTGATATGGTCATGTCGATGCAGCTGGGAGCGGATGACTTTATTCAAAAGCCGTTTCATTTTGATGTGCTGATTGCGAAAATCCAAGCGATTTTCCGGCGCGTGCATCATTATAATACGGAGCCGAGCACGATCAAAACATGGTGCGGGGCTGCCATAGACGCAGAGCAGAACCTCGTCAGCAATAACGAAGGCTCTGTTGAACTGACTAAAAATGAAATGTTCATTCTAAAACAGCTAATAGAACAAAAAAACAAGATCGTCAGCCGGGAAGAGCTGATCAGAAGCTTGTGGAATGATGAGCGTTTTGTCAGCGATAATACACTGACCGTCAATGTCAACCGCCTGCGGAAAAAATTGGATGAACTGCAGCTTGGAACATATATCGAGACGAAGGTCGGCCAAGGCTACATGGCGAAGGAAGAGGATCATTTCTATGATTAAAGCATTCCTCATCGAAAGACGAAGCTGGATTGCCGCATTTTTGCTGCAGCAAATTCTGATTTTGCTGATAGCCTTTGTTGATCCGTCTATTCCATTTAAAAATGTTCTTTATATTGTTTATTTGTGTGTCTTGATCTTTGTTGTGTTTGTTATCATCCGTTTTCGGAAAGAAATCGCATTCTATAAAAGCCTCGAAGAATGGGAAAATAATCTTGATGTCACAGCCATAAGTGAACCGGAGACGCCGTTTGAAGAGATGATTGAAAAAAGCATCACCGGACAAACGGAACAATTGAAGCAATCTGCATTGCAGAATCGCTTGGCATTAGAAAATGAAAAAGATGAACTGATGGCGTGGATACATGAGGTCAAAACGCCATTAACAGCGCTGCATTTAATCATCGATCGGATGGAAGACCCATCATTAAAATCCCAGCTATCGTATGAGTGGCTGCGCATCCATCTGCTTCTTGATCAGCAGCTTCATCAAAAGCGCATGTCCTTTATCGAAAATGATCTGTCTTTAGAGATGATCAAGCTTAAGCCCTTGATTATCAAAGAGATCAGAGACTTGCAATCGTGGTGTATACAGAAAGGAATCGGTTTTGACATTCAGCTGGAGGCAGAGGAAGTCTTGAGCGATGCGAAATGGCTGGCCTTTATCATCAGGCAGCTGCTGACCAACGCCGTAAAATACAGTGAAGCCGCTGATATTGTGATCAACAGCTATGAAAAAGACGAACGGAAGGTTCTTGAGGTGAAAGATTTTGGACGGGGCATTGACAGGAAAGATGTCTCACGGATTTTTGATAAAGGGTTTACATCCACAACCGATCGTCATAATCAGTCTTCTACGGGCATGGGGCTGTATCTGGCGAAGAGAGCCGCAGGACCGTTGCTGATCGATATCAATGTGCATTCAGAGCTTGGGGATGGAACAACCTTTACCTTAACCTTTCCGAAACGAAATCAATTCGAACGTGTCATTAGCGTGTGACGAAAATGTCACATGCTTTTCTTTTTTGTTCGCTTAATCGAAGGAAAAGCCCGTCAATCCTTTTTATAATAACATTATCCAATATAAAGGAGACTACGGAAATGATGATTTTAGAAGCGAATAAAATTCGAAAAAGCTATGGTAACAAGCTAAATAAACAGGAAGTGCTGAAGGGCATCGATATTCACATTGAAAAGGGCGAATTCGTCAGTATTATGGGTGCTTCAGGATCGGGCAAAACGACTTTGCTTAACGTTCTGTCCTCGATTGATAAGGTAAGCCACGGAACGATCAACATTAACGGAAACGAAATGACGTCCTTGAAGGAAAAGCAGCTGGCTGAATTTAGAAAACAGCACTTAGGCTTTATCTTTCAAGATTACAATTTGTTAGACACATTAACAGTGAAAGAAAATATCCTTCTGCCGTTATCGATCACGAAAATATCAAAAAAGGAAGCAAACCGCAAGTTTGAGGAAGTGGCGAAGGAATTGGGTATTTATGAATTGCGGGATAAGTACCCGAATGAAATTTCCGGCGGCCAGAAGCAGAGAACATCCGCCGGGAGAGCGTTTATTCATGACCCGAGCATTATTTTCGCTGATGAGCCGACCGGCGCGCTCGATTCAAAATCAGCCTCTGATCTATTAAACAAGCTGAGCCAGCTCAATCAAAAACGCAGCGCCACAATTATTATGGTTACCCATGATCCCGTTGCAGCGAGCTACTGCGGCAGAGTCATTTTTATTAAGGATGGCCTGATGTATACGCAGCTGAATAAAGGAGGCCAAGACAGGCAGACGTTTTTCCAGGATATCATGAAAACACAAGGCGTGTTAGGCGGGGTGCAGCATGAACATTAATCAGCTCATACTGCGAAATCTGAAAAAGAATATCAGGAATTATTACCTCTATGTGTTTGCTTTGATCTTTAGTGTGGCGCTTTATTTCGCATTTGTCACACTCCAATATGACCCGGCCATTAATGAAGTAAAAGCTTCCATTAAAGGCGCCGCGGCTATTAAAACCGCTTCAATTTTGCTTGTGGCTGTTGTATCAATCTTTATTTTGTACGCCAATACCATTTTTATTAAAAGACGGAGTAAAGAGATCGGGCTGTTTCAATTAATCGGAATGACAAAGCACAAAATCTTTCGAATCTTAAGTGCGGAAAACATCATGCTGTATTTCGGCTCGTTAGCCATCGGGGTTTTTGCCGGATTTTCAATCTCAAAGCTTGTGCTCATGATCTTGTTCAAAATCGTCGATGTCAAAGCTGATGCGAAACTGCATTTTTCTGAGCAAGCCTTGGTTCAAACAATCATTGTGTTCTGCGGCATTTACCTTTTGATTATGATCATGAATTATACGTTTATCAAAAAACAAAGCATTTTATCTTTGTTTAAAGTAACGTCTTCCACTGAGGATAAAGTGAAGAGAATCTCTTTTTTCCAGATGCTGATCGGGGCGCTGGGCATCGTGTTGATTTTAACGGGATACTACGTGTCTTCCGAGCTGTTTAGCGGAAAATTCAAGACCATAAACGAACTGTTTTTCGCAATGAGTCTTATCTTAGGTTCCGTCATTATCGGGACGTTTCTCTTTTATAAAGGATCGGTTACGTTTATCTCGAACATCATTCGGAAAAGCAAGGGCGGCTACTTGAATATCTCAGAGGTTCTGTCACTGTCATCGATTATGTTCAGAATGAAATCGAACGCTTTGCTTCTGACAATTATCACAACCGTTTCAGCGCTCGCCATCGGGCTGTTATCCCTTGCTTATATTTCGTATTACTCGGCAGAAAAGACTGCTGAACAAAATGTAGCGGCGGATTTTTCATTCATGAATGAGAAAGATGCCAAACGATTTGAAAGCAGTTTGAGTGAAAATAACTTGTCGTACGTCAAAAAAGAAATGCCTGTCCTGCAATCGTCATTTGATCTCACAAATATCATGGATGGAACTTCGAAAGAGATGCAGAGCGATCCCAGCAACACACAGCTCGCTGTTGTTAGCGATAAAGATGTAAAAGGAGTCGATGTGGCGGCTGGGGAAGCGGTTTTCTCAGGATATACTGACTTGCTGCAAAAGATAATGGTTTTAAAAGACTCCGGCAGCATTAAAGTCAAAAGCAAGAATGAGACAAAATCATTACACTATAAAGGATTAAGAGAAGAGTTTCTTGTATCCTACACGTTTACAAGCGGGGGAATGCCCGCAGTCATAGTGGATGACAACCTGTTTAAACAGCTGAATAAAGATAAAGACCCTCGCATTCAGCTGGCGCAATCTGAATTTATCGGCATCAATATGAAACATGGAGATCAGCTTGAAAAAGCAAATGAGCTCTTTCAAAAGGTCAACAAGAAAGATCTACATTTATCAAGGCTGGATACAAGTATTGCGCAAAAATCTCTTTTTGGTATGGTCATGTTCATCGTTGGTTTCTTAGGATTAACATTTCTCATCACATCGGGGTGTATCCTTTACTTTAAACAAATGGGTGAAAGTGAAGAAGAAAAACCGAATTATACCATCCTAAGAAAACTCGGTTTTACACAGGGCGACCTGCTGAAGGGGATACGCATCAAACAAATGTATAACTTCGGCATTCCATTGGTGATCGGCCTCTTTCACAGTTACTTTGCCGTACAATCCGGCTGGTTCTTATTCGGATCAGAGGTATGGTCGCCGATGATTATGGTGATGGTGTTATATACTGCACTCTATTCTATTTTCGGTATTCTGTCGGTTCTTTATTATAAAAAGGTGATTAAGTCGGCATTGTAAAACAGTAAAAGCTCCAGAGAACTGGAGCTTTTTTGTTTATCGTTTCGGCGCCCGATACCCGGCTGCCTCAGCCTCTTCAACTGAACAAAACATTTCAGCTGGGTCTGTCGTCCGGTCATAGTATGTACTGCCCGGCGTATGATAAATGCCGTTTTTGCTGCCTTTGATAAGACAGCCTTCTGCTGTATCAGCCGAGCTGGTTTCGTTGCTTTTATTTGTGCTGGTTGAAGAATGTTCGCTGTTTTCTTTTGTGCTGGCTGTTCGGTTTTGTGCCTCTTTTAATTGCTTTTCAAGTTTTGTTTTATCTTGTTGAAGGGCTTCATTTTCAGCTTTTAATGATTTCTGAGTCTTTTTTAGTTCACTATTTTCTTTCTCCAGCTGCTTGAGCTTGTCTTGATCTTTTGTGTCGTCTTTCAGTTTCTTTGCTTCAGAGCTGATGGCTTCATACTCTTTCTCAAGTGCTTCATGCTCTTGTTTAAGACTTTTATATTCAGTGTTTAGTGCTGAATATTTTTTATCAGCATTTGCTGCGGCAGCGTCAGGTTCTGTCAAAGCTGCTCCGGTGAAGAGCAGAATGAGGCCTCCAATGAAAAGCGGCCAAAAGAGTTTTTTAGAGAATCGTTTTTCTTTTTTTAGCACATATCTGACGAGATGGTACACTCCATAGCCAAGCGAAAAGAGAAATGCAAAAAAACCGAGGGATGCGAATGCCATTTCCATGAAATTTACCCCTTTTTCTATTTATTTTACAATTTTCGAACAATATTTGTTAGATTTTTTCACACTCATCTGTTGAAAAATATGAGATAGACAGATAGAATGAATGTGCTATGATAACTGGATTCGTACGGAGCCTGTTGAGGTTTCCGTTTTTTCATGAGCTTTTATAGATAAGAAAGGGGGATCAGTATGCCGCGCGCATTGAAAATTTTAGTGATAGGGATGTTTATTAATGTGACGGGTGCATCCTTTTTATGGCCGCTTAACACGATCTATATTCATAATCATTTAGGAAAGTCATTAACGGTCGCGGGGATTGTCCTTATGCTGAATTCCGGCGCCAGTGTGGCAGGGAATTTATGCGGCGGGTTTTTGTTTGATAAAATCGGCGGGTTCAAATCCATCATGCTCGGAATTGCGATTACGTTAACAAGTCTGGTGGGTCTCGTCTTTTTTCATGATTGGCCGTTTTATATTGTGCTGCTTACGATTGTCGGGTTTGGTTCGGGTGTTGTTTTTCCGGCCAGTTACGCAATGGCTGGATCAGTGTGGCCTGAAGGGGGAAGAAGGGCATTTAATGCGATCTATGTCGCGCAAAACGCAGGTGTTGCCGTCGGTTCTGCGCTTGGCGGCGTGGTGGCGTCTTTCTCGTTTTCATACGTATTTTTGGCGAATGCCGCGCTGTATGTGGTCTTTTTCTTTATCGTATATTTCGGATTTCGAAACATTCAGACGAAGGATGTGCCTCAAACGTCTGTGCTTGATTATGACGCTGTAAGCAGCAAAGCGAAATTTACGGCTCTGGTCATATTGAGCAGCGGGTATGTGCTCGGATGGCTGGCATATTCTCAATGGTCTACCACCATTGCATCGTACACGCAAAGCATCGGAATGTCTCTTTCTTTATATAGTGTGCTGTGGACGATTAACGGAATTTTAATTGTGGTTGGACAGCCGCTTGTCAGCTTTTTTGTGAAAAAATGGGCTGAGTCGCTGAAAGCACAAATGATCATTGGTTTTGTCATTTTTATTGTGTCTTACAGCATGCTGCTGACTGCGAAGCAATTTCCAATGTTTCTGGCTGCCATGGTGATCTTGACCATCGGGGAAATGCTTGTTTGGCCTGCCGTGCCGACGATTGCCAACCAGCTTGCGCCTAAAGGGAAAGAAGGATTTTATCAAGGGTTTGTGAACAGCGCTGCGACAGGTGGCAGAATGATAGGGCCTTTGTTCGGAGGAGTGCTCGTCGATCATTCCGGCATTCACGCTCTTGTTTTATCACTTTTGGTTTTGCTTATGATCAGCATAGCCACGACGATTTTATACGACAAACGGTTAAAATCAGCTGATAAAGCGAATAAGCAAGCTTCAGTTTCTTCATAAGAAAGATCCCGCCGGATGAGCGGGATCTTTTTACATAATCGGAAGCACGTTCACGGCATCCTTTACATTAGAATATGTTTTCAGCGATGAGAAATTGGCATCCAGTTTATTCATTTTCATAGCCAATTCGGGCTTAATGCCGGTAATGATTAATTCGGTACCGGTCAATTTCAGCAAATGGCTCAGCTTGAAAATCTGGTCGGCGGTTTGTTCATTTACTTGGGCCAATCCTGATAAATCAATGATCAAATAATCATCTTTGGATGTTGATAAGATATTCGTCAATGTGCTGACGATGGAATTAAATCGCTCCTCTGTCAGGTTGCCGACTAGCGGAAGAGCCGAAATGCCGTTGCGAATCGGCACAATAGGAGTTGAAAGTGCAGTAATTTCTGTGAGGGAATCCTCGAGAAGCTTTTCATACTCTTTTTGCTTGGTGATGTCTTTTTGAATTCCGACAAAATAGGTTTTGTCTTCTATTTCCAGCGGATCAATATTTAACTCATTCCAGAACATCGTTCCGTCTTTTTTGTAGTTTTGAATCTGAACTGTAACCGGTTCTTTATTTTGTAAACCGGCTCTGATGTTGTCCACTTCACCAGCGTCTGTATCTTTCCCCTGTAAGAAGCGGCAGTTCTTTCCTAAAATTTCCTCGGCCTCATAGCCGGTCATTTGAACAAAGCCTTGGTTTACGTAGACAATCGGATTATCTTCAAGTGAAGGATCTGTAATCACTACACCGACTCGCGCGTGATCAAGCGCTTTTTTGATGATGTCCAGCTGTCCTTTTATTCCGAATGATTGAAAACTAGCCATATAATTCCCCCTTAGTCCGCCAGCTTGCTATGCGAAAGCCTGATATTCCCCTTTTTTTAATGAATTCTACAGTAACCGTAGCACAACACATGTTCTGATTCAAGCAAGCGCAGTTTGTTGTTTGTCATTAGGGCTTGTCCTCGTATACACTAAAAATAAGAACAGAGTTTGAACATATGAACGGAAAGGTTTCTACATGCTAAATAGGTGACTAGGTCAATGTCACTGGGTGAAAAATGAATCCAATGCATCAAGCTTACCGATCATGTGTTCACATATAATGGAAGAAACAAGCTTTTTTCAGATTTGCCAGTATGTAGATATCGAAAATCATCGGAATCGTTTAAGGGGGCTGGATGGCCTGAAGTCGCTTTACGAAATAAGGGCTTTAGGAAGGTGATGATGAAGATGCTGCATCAGGTATTAATTGCTTGTGTAATTGGAGGAATCATGGGGATTCTCGGTCATGTGAAAAAGAGAGGCAGACTGGAGAAACCTAGGATGACGAAGCGGTTTATCTATCTTGGATTTTTGGAAGATTGGTTTATCGGCATGACGGCTTCCATTTTACTTGTACTATCCGCTGACCCCGATTCAGGAATTCAACTTGTCATCTTATCCATTATCTCAGGCTACGGCGGTGAAGCTGTTCTCAGAAGCTTTGATTTTGTAAGAGAAATGAACAGCGGCGGCGAACCGGCCGAGTCGAAACGTCAAACCAAAACTCCACCAGAATAATTGTCCTCAATCTTCGCCCGTTCAGGGTACATTCCCATTGTATACAAACCTGCTTGCACTTATGAACAGAATTCTATAAAATACAGTTAAGATTACGGTTGCGATAAGAACAATGAAGAGGAGCAGTAAGAAGCAGATATTGTTTCAGAGAGTTGACGGCTGGTGAAAGTCAATCAAGTTTGTTTCCGAACTCACCTCCGAGTTGCAGCGGTGAAAAGCCGCTGACGCATAACTGCGTTAAAAGTATCAAGTGAGTGCGGCGTCTGCCGCGCTAACGAGGGTGGTACCGCGGGAAAACGAAAGTCTCTCGTCCCTTTTAGGGATGAGGGAGTTTTTTTTAGTTTGGGAATATTCTGAATATAATTGTCCCTTTCCCGTCAATACTTGAACCATAAAACGCCGTATTCAATCAGAAGGAGGTTTTTACTTTGAGTTTTCAGCACAAAGAGATAGAAAAGAAATGGCAAAATTATTGGCTGGAAAACAAAACATTTGCCACTCTTGATCATAATGAGAAACAAAAATTTTACGCGCTGGACATGTTTCCTTATCCGTCTGGAGCGGGTCTGCACGTCGGACACCCTGAAGGCTATACAGCAACGGATATCCTCTCCCGCATGAAGCGCATGCAGGGGTATGACGTTCTTCATCCGATGGGCTGGGACGCATTCGGTCTGCCGGCTGAGCAATACGCTCTCGACACCGGGAATGACCCGGCAGTGTTTACGAAGCAGAATATTGATAATTTCCGCCGCCAAATTCAGGCGCTCGGTTTTTCATATGATTGGGATCGTGAAATCAACACGACAGATCCTGAATACTATAAATGGACACAATGGATTTTCTTAAAGCTTTATGAAAAGGGCCTTGCTTACGTTGATGAGGTGCCAGTAAACTGGTGCCCTGCACTCGGTACGGTTCTTGCCAACGAAGAAGTCATCGACGGAAAGAGTGAACGCGGCGGCCATCCGGTCGAAAGACGCCCGATGAAGCAGTGGATGCTGAAAATCACAGCTTATGCGGACAGGCTTCTTGATGACTTGGAAGAGCTTGATTGGCCGGAAAGCATTAAAGACATGCAGCGCAACTGGATCGGCCGTTCTGAAGGTGCGCACGTTCATTTTGGCATAGACGGACATGATGAATCATTTACGGTGTTTACAACAAGACCTGATACATTGTTTGGCGCTACATACACTGTACTTGCTCCGGAGCATGCATTGGTAGAAAAAATCACAGCTGCTGAGCAAAAAGAAGCTGTCGAAGCTTATATCAAAGAAATTCAATCAAAGAGTGACCTTGAGCGCACGGATCTCGCGAAAACAAAGACAGGCGTCTTCACGGGAGCTTATGCGATCAATCCTGTAAACGATGAAAAACTGCCGATCTGGATCGCAGATTACGTTCTTGCTTCATACGGAACTGGTGCAGTCATGGCTGTTCCCGGTCACGATGAGCGTGATTTTGAATTCGCCAACACATTCGGCCTTCAAGTCAAGGAAGTCGTGAAAGGCGGAAATGTTGAAGAAGAAGCGTACACAGGCGACGGCGAGCATGTGAACTCTGACTTCCTGAACGGGCTTAATAAACAGGAAGCGATTGAAAAAATGATCGCTTGGCTGGAAGAAACGAAAAACGGCGAAAAGAAAGTCACTTACCGTCTGCGCGACTGGCTCTTCAGCCGCCAGCGCTACTGGGGCGAGCCGATACCGATCATTCATTGGGAGGACGGAACGTCAACAGCTGTGCCGGAGGAAGAACTGCCGCTGATTTTGCCGAAAACAAACGAAATCAAACCGAGCGGCACCGGCGAATCACCGCTTGCGAACATTAAAGAGTGGGTTGAAGTCACAGACCCTGAAACAGGGAAAAAAGGAAGAAGAGAAACGAATACAATGCCGCAGTGGGCGGGAAGCTGCTGGTATTTCTTGCGCTACATTGATCCGCACAATCCGGATCAGCTGGCATCACCTGAGAAAATGGAAAAATGGCTTCCGGTTGATATGTATATCGGCGGCGCGGAGCATGCTGTGCTTCACCTTCTGTATGCCCGTTTCTGGCACAAGTTCCTTTATGATATCGGGGTAGTGCCGACGAAAGAACCGTTCCAAAAGCTGTATAACCAAGGAATGATTCTCGGTGAAAACAACGAGAAAATGAGTAAGTCAAAAGGGAACGTTGTCAACCCTGATGAAATCGTTGCCTCTCACGGCGCTGATACGCTGAGATTGTACGAAATGTTCATGGGACCGCTTGATGCTTCAATTGCCTGGTCTGAATCAGGCTTAGACGGCGCACGCCGCTTCCTTGACCGCGTATGGCGCTTGTTTGTTGAAGACAGCGGTGAGCTTAATGGCAAAATCGTTGAAGGCGCCGGTGAAACATTGGAGCGCGTCTATCATGAAACAGTCATGAAAGTGACAGACCACTATGAGGGCCTGCGTTTTAACACAGGTATTTCTCAGCTGATGGTCTTTATCAATGAAGCCTACAAAGCGTCAGAGCTGCCGAAGGAATATATGGAAGGTTTTGTGAAGCTTCTTTCTCCTATCGCGCCTCACCTCGCGGAAGAGCTGTGGGAAAAATTAGGCCATAGCGGTACGATTGCATATGAGGCTTGGCCTGTATATGATGAAGCAAAACTTGTTGACGACGAAGTTGAAATCGTTGTTCAGCTGAACGGAAAAGTGAAAGCGAAACTACAGGTTCCTGCAGATGCGACGAAGGAACAGCTCGAACAGCTTGCTCAAGCAGATGAAAAGGTCAAAGAGCAGCTTGAAGGCAAAACCATTCGTAAAATCATCGCGGTGCCGGGCAAGCTTGTCAATATTGTGGCAAACTAATCCTGAAAAAATCCCCTTTGTCAAAAAGGGGATTTTTTTCATCAGTCTCAAAATAGCAATCGTCCAGCTGACTTTGATATACTGAACATGATTATTGGTGAATAGGAGTGTTTTCTTTGGAAATAAAAGAAATCAGCACAGCTGCTTTGCAAGAAAAAATCGAGGCGGATGAAGAATTGTATTTGATTGATGTCAGAGAAGATGAAGAGGTTGCGGAAGGCATGATCCCGCAAGCGGTTCATATTCGCATGGGGGATATTCCTGAAAAAATGGACACCCTCGATAAAGACAAAGAGTACACTTTTATCTGCCGATCAGGGATGCGCAGCATGAATGTCTGCAGGTATTTGGATGAGCAAGGCTTTAAAACAGTCAACGTAGAAGGCGGCATGATGGCCTGGGAAGGCGAAACGAAACCGAAAAACTAGGGGAGAGATCACCCCTAGTTTTTTTTATTTGTATGCTGGAAGCCAATCGCCGTGCGCTTCAAATAAATCATCACACATAGAAATAATGTCATTGATGGACAGCTCCGCACTTGTATGCGGGTCAAGCATGGCTGCCTGGTAAACAGTTTCTTTTTTTCGTGTAACAGCAGCTTCAATGGTCATCAGCTGTGTGTTGATATTCGTTCTGTTTAACGCTGCGAGCTGCTCAGGAAGTTCTCCGGCAAAGCACGGGGTTATTTTTTTTCTGTCGGCGACGCATGTCACTTCAACTACCGCTTTGGAAGGAAGGTTTGTGATGAGTCCGGTATTTAAGACGTTTCCTCCGAAGGTGAACGGCTGATTCGTTTCCATTGCTTCTATTATTCTTGAGCCATATTCCTTTGAGCGTTTATGGGTGAGGTTTTTATTGTTAACAATGTCATCCCTCATTTTCTCCCAATCTTCTATCTGTTTCACGCATCTTCTTGGATATTCGTCCAGCGGGATCTGCAGCTCGTTGATCAATTCAGGATAATTCCGCTTAATAAAATAAGGATGGTATTCTGCGTTGTGCTCTGATGATTCCGTGACGTAATAACCGAACTTATCCATCAATTCAAATCGCACCATGTCATGATGCTTTGTTTTTTGCTTTTCTCTCGCTCTCTTTTTGATTTCGGGATATAAATCAGCGCCGTCCTTTTTCACTTCCAACAGCCATGCCATATGATTGATGCCTGCGATTCGTTCTTCAATCCCGTCGTGCTCCATACCGAGAGATCTAAATAAATCTCTTGTGCACACTTGGACGCTGTGGCAGAGCCCGATCGTTTTCACATCCGTATAGCGAAGCATAGCGCCAGTCAGGGAGGCCATTGGGTTTGTATAGTTTAAAAACCAAGCGTCGGGACACATTTCCTCAATATCTCTTGCGATATCAAATAACACGGGGATTGTCCTGAGTGATCTGAATATCCCGCCGATGCCCGCTGTGTCGGCAATCGTCTGCCGCAATCCGTATCGTTTAGGAATCTCAAAATCGATGACTGTGCTTGGTTTATAGCCTCCGACCTGAATGGCATTAATCACATAGCCCGCTTGCTGCAAAGCCAGTTTTCTGTCGTCATAGCTGTTGATAACCACGCTCGGATTATAGCGGTCTCTCAAATTTTCGAGCATAAGCTGAGATTCCTGCAAGCGTTTTGGGTCAATGTCGTAAAGCGCAAATTCAAATCCATTTAACGCCTCCGTTAACAAGCAGTCCCCTAAAACATTTTTTGCGAAAATTGTGCTCCCTGCACCGATAAATGTGATTTTTTTCATGTCGGTTCCTCCTTTATTTCATTATCCTTTTACCGCGCCTGATGATAGCCCGGCAATAAAGTATTTTTGCAGCGCCAGAAACAGAATGACCATCGGCAGCATTGCCATGATGGCAGCCGCGGCGACCAAATGCAGATTGTTGGCGTTTTCTCCGAAAAACCCGGCCATTGCGACAGTAAGTGTCTGCACCTTCTGATCCTGTAAAAAGAAAATCGCAAATTGATAGTCATTCCATATAAAGACACAGGAAATAATACAGATGGTGGCAGTGATCGGCTTCAGCAAAGGAAATACGATCGTAAAAAAGATTTTCAGCATTCCCGCTCCATCCATTCTTGCCGCTTCTTCAAGCTCTTTTGGAATGGTTGAACGGATAAACCCGGAATACAAAAACACGGTTAATGGCATATACGCCGCTGTATTGATCAAAATGGCGACTGCGTGTGTATTGACCATGCCGGCGTCCACAACCATTCTGTACAAAGGCACCATGGACGTTAACGGAGGGATGATCATAATTGAAATCAGCAGCGCGAAAACGGCTTTATTCAGCTTGGTTTCCCGCCGGGCAAGAGGGTAGGCGGCCAGTGAGCCGAATATGATTAACAACAATGCCGAAACGCCTGTGATGATGATTGTGTTGATAAACGAGTTGCCAAGTGAAGCGCGCTCCCATGCCTCAGAAAAATTTTGAAAGGAAATATCAGCTGGAAACAGCCATTTGGAACTGTAATCTCCTTTTGCTTTCAATGAAGTGGTCAGCAGAATGTAAAAAGGAATGAAATGCGCACAGGCTATAATGGCAGCGAGAAGTGTAATAAACCGCAGTTTGTTTGAGCGGGCGGCTCTCATGACATTTCCGTCTCCTTTCTTTTAAAGTACGCAAGCGCGCAAAAGCTGATGATCAAAATGACAAATGCCATAAATATGCCTTGTGTCGCAGCATAGCCGGCATCCTGCCGTTTAAAATACAGGTCATACATAAACGTTGACATGGATTGCGACGCGTTTCCGGGTCCGCCTGCAGTGAGCGCAATTATCACGTCAAACAGCTTTAAGCCTCCGATAATGTTGATGACCATATTGATCGTGATCGAGGGCATTAACAGCGGCAGGGTGATGCCGAAAAACTGCTGGCCCCGTGTCGCGCCATCCATTTCCGCTGCTTCGTAGTAATCTTTTGGAATGCTTTGCAGGCCTGCCAAATAGACAATCATGGCGATGCCGACATATTGGTACGTGTTAATCATGACGATGATCCATGGGTTCGAAGACGGACTGGCGAGCGCGTTGATCGGGGTGATGCCGAAAACGCCAAGCAGGTCATTAAGCGCACCTCCGTCATATGAAAAGAAAAAGTACCAAATGTAGCCCATAATGAGCGGACTGATCATAACCGGCAAATACACAATGGTTCTTGTTATCGCTTTCATTTTTATGCTTTGATTTAGCAGCAGGGCGTACAGAAGACCAATAACGTTTTGAAAAAAGGTACTGCCGAGTCCGTATAGCAGCGTGTTTTTTAAGATATGCCATGTGTCCGGATCAGCAAACAGCCTTTCATACTGAGCGAAACCGACCCACTGATAAACCTGAGAAAATCCGTTCCAGTTTGTGAAGGTGATAAAAGCGCCTTTTACAAACGGATAAATCATGAAGATCAAAACGGAGAGCAGAGCCGGAATATACATCCACCAAAGTGAGGATTGTTTTTTCGGCTTGACCTGTTTCATAAGAACATCTCTTGCGATCTCACTCATTGTTTTCAGCTCCCTGTGTTCCAGATTGCTCCCGGAGTCGTTTATATTCTCTTCCCAGCTTTTTAGAAATCTCGTTGGGTGTCAAAATGTCTGCCGCAAGCTCTTGGCCGACCGTTCCCATCACATCCCACATCCCGTTCGGCAGGTACAATCGGTCGAAATAGGGCTCGACTTTCATATTCTGATAATGCTGATAGTCTTTGGCATAGAAAATATCAGCTTTTACATTGGTCAGCCCTGAAGGAAGCGATGTGGCTTCAGCCATTTCTTTCGCATGGGCGGGACGAGCCATAAAGGCGATAAATTGCTTTGCTTCCTTTAAATGAGGCGAGTCTTTCCATGCTGCCAGTGTATAGCGCTCGCCGCCAATCCATATCGGGTCATCACCGGAGTGTATAGCTGGTGTCGGGATAATCCCAACCTTTACATTCGGATTAATTTGGGCGACGTCTTGACCAAGAGTGCCGCCCTGCATGGTAAAAGCGATTTTATTTTGAGCCATTAATTCAATGAGCTGTGATTTTTTTGCTGTTACGGCATCGATATTGATGAGTTTTTCTTTCTGCATTTGTTTGAGGGTATCTGAAAGATAAGTAAATTTGCTCCAATTGAAGGTGCCGTCAATGAGCTGTTTCTTTTCATTATGGGCAGGATCTGTGATGAGAAGAGGTGTTGCGAATTGGTCATAATATTGGGCGAAAGAGCTTTTATCATATCCGGCGAACCAGAAAGGAACGATTTCTCCATTGCTTTTTTCTTTAATCGTTCTCAGTGCTTTTATAAAGTCATCCATCGTTTCCGGCGGATCAATGCCGAAACGGTCTAACATATTGCGGTTGTACGCCAGGCCGTCCTTTGCTTGGTTGATCGGATATGCGTATACCTTTCCGCTTTTGTTTTTAAGGATGCTGTTTAAATTTGGATCAAGATTCTGAGTCCAGTCCATATCCCGGAGATCGGCTGTATACTCCCCGTACCTGATTTTCCCCCAGCCATGAGTATCAAAGAGATCAGGCAGATCATTGGCGGCCATTCTGACACGCATCATATTTTCATAGTCATTGCCTGGGAAATGAATGCTGACGCGAATGCCGCTTTCCTTTTCGAACGCTGCGGCTAGTTTTCTGAATGTGTTTCTTTCACTGTCTGTTGACATCGTAGAATAAATGGTTAACGTCTTTTTGCCTGTATCTGCAGCGCTTTCTTCAAATGAGCATCCCGGCATAATCAGCAGAATAAGAGAGAGAAATAAAACAAATATGTGTTTCATCTTTTCCTCCTTATGATCTTGATGAACGTTTGTCTTGCGTCACCTCCTTAGCTGTATATCCGCAGCTTTGCCTGATGATCAGTGTTGTCGGCAGGGTGACTTGATGAGGAATTGTTCGGCCGTTAAAGCGGTCGAGAAGCTGTTTTACGCCTGTTCGGCCCATTTCCTCTGTATGCACTTTCACGGTGGTTAAAGGTGTGCTTGCAAACTCGGCCTCTTCAATGCCGTTAAAGCTGACAATGGCTGTATCCCGCGGCACATGCAGATCGGCTTCCTGAAGTGCTTTCAATGCGCCGATGGCCATAGAATCACTTGCGATAAAAAAGGCTTCAGGCAGCTTGCCTTGAGTGATGGCTTTTTTCATCAGACGATAGCCCTCGCGCATGCTGTAATCGCCGACCAGGACGTGTTCAGGCTGAGGATGGGCGGACTGCAAAAAGGCAGTCTGGCGTTTGTCCTCAATTGTTCTGCGAATGCTTTGGCCGTCCCTCAGTGTATGCTCCTTCTCCTGCCCGCCGATATAGCCTAATCGTTGGTAACCTAAATCGAAAAGGTGATCAATTGCCTGGCGTGCGGCGGCTTCAAAATCAATCCCAATCGAGTCGTATATCTGCGGATCGGGAGAATGATTGATAAATACGGCATGCTCCAATCGGCCGCTGATATGTTGAACGGCTTCGTCATGGACACGGCCGATAACAATGATACCGTCTAATTCCCGAAAAATATGCTCCTGGAAGGAACCGAGATGGATGGAGTTTGTAATGAAAATTTCCTGTTCAAAGCATTCTTTTTCAATTCCTTTGCGAATAGAAGAAAAATAAGGATCCTGCCGTTCTTCATCGGGAGATAAGCAGCTCAGCACCCCGATAAGCGGCTGGGCGCGCTGTTTTTGTCCGCGGGCTTTTCGGCGTTTAGCGACAGTTTGATAGCCTAGCTCTTCAGCGATACTGATCACTCTTTGTCTCGTTTCACCAGCCACAGAAAGCGAATGATCTTCATTTAAAATTCTCGAAACAGTAGCATTTGAAACGTTCGCTTTTAAGGCGATATCTTTTATACGAACCATGGTTACTCCCTTTCATTTGAATGAGATTTACTAAAACAAAAGAAATATTTTACTCATACGTTTTTGATAAATTGATACTATCATATGAAAGTAAGCGGTTACAATAATGAATTTCAGAATATTTTGTTATATTTAGTAAAAGTTTAGTAAACTACGATTTTTGTTTCTATATACTGTGTGAAAAATAAAGGGAATAACAAATCCGTCTCGTACATTGAAGATAAGCGAAAAAGGAAGGGTGATGGGATGAGTAACGAAAAAAGAGAGCTGCTGTTTCGATTGCTTGGTGATTTGCCTGATCGGAAGCATACGGGGGCGGAAACGCTGCGTATTGAGGAAAAAGAGGGATATATAATTGAAACGCTGCTGCTTGATATAAATGGGCTTGAAAAGGTGCCTGCATATTTTGTGAAGCCGAAAGCCGCAAAAGGACGGTGCCCTGTTATATTATTTCAGCATTCGCATGGCGGGCAGTATGAACGGGGAAAAAGTGAACTGCTTGAGGGAGCGGATTATTTGAAAGCGCCTTCTTTTGCTCGGGAGCTGACTTCTCTCGGATATGGCGTATTGGCAATCGACCATTGGGGATTTGGAGACAGACGGGGAAAATCAGAAAGCGAGATTTTTAAAGAGATGCTTCTGACGGGCAGGGTGATGTGGGGCATGATGATGTACGACAGTATAAGAGCCATTGATTATGTGCAGAGCCGTCCTGATATTCAGCCTGACAGAATCGGAACGATCGGCATGTCTATGGGGGGCTTGATGGCTTGGTGGACAGCGGCGCTTGATGAACGGATTAAGGCATGTGCGGATTTATGCAGTCAGGTTGACCATCATGTACTGATTGAAACACAGAACCTTGACCGGCATGGCTTTTATTATTACGTTCCGTCGCTTGCAAAGCACTTCTCGGCATCAGATATCCAAAGCCTGATCGCACCGCGCCCGCATCTTAGTCTTGCCGGCATACATGATCGGTTAACACCCGCTGAGGGAGTGAACAAAATCGAAAAAGAATTAACAGCTTTGTATGCTGAAAAAGGGGCTTCTGATTGTTACCGTATGGTGCGCTCCGCTTCAGGGCATTTTGAAACAGCTATGATGAGGCATGAAGCTCTGCAGTTTTTGAAAAAGTGGCTGTGACATGAAAAAGGGCAGGCTTTACGTGTTTTTCTGAAATGGTTCTAAACAGGTAAGGAGGCGAGCATCTGCCCGTCTCTTCTTTTTCTAGTGGAAATACAGTTATCAGGAATATACATGATAAATAGATTTTGTTTATGAGGAAATGGCGTTCTGATATTGACAGAATTGTGTATACATAATAGTATTCTATTTGTTAACCTATATTTATAAATGGTTAACAAATAGAATACTTTCTTCTGTAATCAAAGCTGAAAGGGCGAGAAGGTATGCAAGAAGAAACATTTTACAGTGTCAGAATGAGAGCTTCTATGAATGGGTCTCACGAAGATGGAGGAAAGCATATATCCGGCGGAGAACGGCTCATCACGTTCGATAATATGAAACGTACGGTGAATGCCTTATTAGAAAAAGGGTTATCTCACTCTAGAGGAAAACCGGATTTTATGCAAATTCAATTTGAAGAGGTTCATGAGCCGGTTAAGAAGATTCATCCATTACCAATGAAGACAAATGAAGTAGAATCCCCGGAAGAGGGACAAAGTCTTGCCCGATTCTTATTGGGGAAAGCGGGTGTTCCAAGAAAAGTGATTGAAAAAGCATATCAACAAATGTCTGAATGGTCAGGTATCAGGGGAGCAGTGGTGTTTGATATTCACACTGGCGAACGAATTGATCAAACACACGATAAAGGTGTACGGGTGTCCAGAATGGATTGGCCGGACGCCAATTTTGAAAATTGGGCGTTCCGCAATAACATGCCGTCCAATTCAAGAATAAAAGAGGCCCTTGCACTTGCTTCGAAGGTGAGTGAGCATCCGGCAACCGTTGCAGAATTATGCTGGTCAGATGACCCTGATTACATAACAGGCTACGTCGCGGGTAAAAAATTGGGCTATCAGCGCATTACAGCAATGAAAGAATACGGGACTGAAGAGGGCTGCCGAATCTTTTTTGCTGACGGCTCTGTAAATGTAAACACATACATAAATGATCTCCAGAAGAAGCCTATTTTAATAGAGTGGGAGGAAGATGATGACTCAAGATTTGATAGAAAAAAGTAAAAAACATCTTTGGCTGCCTTTTACTCAAATGAAAGACTATGATGAACATCCCTTGATCATCGAAAGCGGCAACGGAATCAAAGTAAAAGACATAAACGGCAAGGAATATTATGACGGCTTTTCTTCCGTTTGGCTTAATGTGCATGGGCACCGCAAAAAGGAATTAGATGAGGCCATCATAAAACAGCTTGGCAAAATTGCTCACTCCACATTATTGGGCATGACCAACGTCCCGGCGACTGAACTTGCCGAGACATTAACCGAGATCAGTCCGGAGAAGCTGACGCGTGTTTTTTATTCGGACAGCGGTGCAGAAGCGATGGAAATTGCTCTAAAAATGGCGTTTCAATATTGGAAGAACATCGGAAAGCCTGAGAAACAAAAATTTATCGCAATGAAAAATGGGTATCACGGCGATACGATCGGTGCCGTCAGTGTCGGTTCAATTGAACTGTTCCACCACGTCTATGGCCCGTTAATGTTTGATAGTTATAAAGCTCCGATCCCTTATGTATACCGCTCTGAAAGCGGCGATCCTGTGCAGAGCCGTGATGAGTGTCTCTATGCGCTTGAACAGCTGCTGAAGGAACACCATCACGAAATTGCAGCACTTTCGATTGAATCAATGGTTCAAGGAGCATCCGGCATGATTGTGATGCCGGCAGGATACTTGGCAGGTGTGCGCGAGCTTTGTACAGCTTACGATGTCTTAATGATTGTTGATGAAGTTGCCACTGGTTTTGGGCGTACGGGGAAAATGTTTGCATGTGAGCACGAAAATGTTCAGCCTGATCTAATGGCTGCCGGCAAAGGCATTACAGGAGGCTATTTGCCGATAGCTGTCACTTTTGCCACCGAAGACATCTACCATGCATTCTACGATGATTACAAAGAACAAAAAACCTTTTTCCACGGTCACTCCTATACAGGAAATCAGCTTGGCTGTGCGGTTGCTCTTGAAAACCTGAGATTATTTGAATCTGAAAACATCGTTGAACAAGTCGCGCAAAAAAGTAAAAAGCTCCATTTACTTCTTCAAGACCTGCATGCACTTCCTCACGTTGGGGATATTCGGCAGCTCGGCTTTATGTGCGGCGCAGAGCTTGTTCAGTCAAAGGAAACCAAACGGCCTTATCCTGCTGATCGGCGAGTGGGGTACAAAGTTTCTTTGAAAATGAGAGAGCTCGGGATGCTGACGAGACCGCTCGGCGATGTAATTGCATTTCTGCCTCCGCTTGCCAGCACAGCTGAAGAGCTCGAAGCAATGGTGTCTATTATGAAAGAAGCGATCCAAGAGGTAACCAGCCTTGAGCATTGACAGCTGGTTAAGCCGCCGGTTAGACAAAGCGAAGGGAGCCGGCGTATACCGTACACTGCGAACAATGAATGGGCCTCCAATTCCGGAGGTGACGATTGATGGCAAAAATCAAACGGTCTGGTCGTCAAACAATTATTTAGGTCTCGCAAACCATAACCGCTTGATCTCTGCAGCTCAAGAAGCACTGCAGCAATTTGGAGCAGGAAGCACCGGCTCGCGTTTAACGACGGGCAATTCGATCTGGCAAGAAAAACTCGAAAAAAAGATTGCCGGCTTTAAACGGACAGAAGCGGCTTTACTGTTTTCAAGCGGCTATTTAGCCAATGTCGGTGTCCTTTCTTCGTTACCTGAAAAAGGGGACGTCATTTTAAGTGATCAATTAAATCATGCAAGTATCATCGATGGCTGCCGCCTGTCTAAGGCTGATACGGTCATTTATCGCCATATCGAAATGGCTGATCTTGAAGAAAAACTGAAAGAAACACAGCGGTACCAGCGCCGTTTTATCGTAACAGACGGGGTATTCAGCATGGATGGCACGATTGCCCCTCTTGATCAGATCATCTCTCTTGCTAAAAGCTGCAATGCTTACGTGATCGTTGATGATGCGCATGCAACAGGTGTTTTGGGAGAATCAGGAGGAGGGACGAGTGAACATTTCGGTGTTTGTCCTGACATTGTCATCGGCACGTTAAGCAAAGCTGCCGGAGCGGAAGGGGGATTCGCTGCAGGTTCAGCGGTATTCATCGACTTTCTGCTGAACCATGCCAGAACGTTTATCTTTCAAACTGCTATTCCGCCGGCAAGCTGTGCAGCTGCCCATGAGGCGTTAGACATCATGGAGGCCAGCAAGGAAAAACGGCAGCTTTTATATTCTTATATCCAGATGATCAAAACGAATCTGAAGCACATGGGCTATGTGGTGAAGGGGCATCATACACCGATTATTCCGGTGGTCATCGGCGATACCCGAAAAACGGTCACGTTTGCTGAAAAACTGCAGGACAAAGGAATCTATGCCCCTGCCATTCGTCCGCCGACCGTTGCGCCAGGAGAAAGCCGTATCCGATTAACCATCACTGCTGGGCACAGTATGAGGGATATTGATCATTTGCTGGAAGCATTTCGTTCAATCGGAAAGGAGCTGAACATCATTCCATGAGAGGTTTTTTTGTAACCGGAACAGATACAGAAGTGGGGAAAACGGTGATATCCTGCGGTCTTGCAGCCTTATTGCGGGAAAATAAGATGGATGTCGGAGTATTTAAACCATTTTTAAGCGGGATCTCCCCTCATCATCCAGAGAGTGACACAAGCCTGCTGAAAGAGATGTCGCAAACGAGTCTTTCACATGAAGAGATTACGCCTTTTGCATTCAAAGAGCCGCTAGCTCCATACGTTGCAGGAAAGCTGGAGGGCAAGGCTGTCAAAATGCAAGAAGTCTTACGCCATTGGGAGCGGATAAGAGAAAAACATGGATGCTTCATCGTAGAAGGTGCGGGCGGGATTTCTGTGCCATTAGGAGAGGATTTTTTAGTCAGTCATGTCATAAAAGCGTTACAGCTTCCAGTGATTATTGTGGCCCGCCCTCATCTTGGAACGATTAATCACACCTTTTTAACTGTTCAATATGCCAAAAGCATGGGCCTTCCAATCGCCGGAATCGTCATCAATGGAATCAGTGATTCTCCTGATCATGATGAAAAAACCAATCCTGAAATGATTGAGAGCCTATGCGGTGTGCCGCTATTAGGAGTGACGCCAAAGCTGATAAACACAACAAAAGAAACGATACAGAATATGGTGAAGGACCATATAGATTTATCATTACTGATCAATCGAGTGGGGGCATGAAAATGAATCAATGGATGGAACTTGCAGACCGGGTGCTGGGCGGAGCAGAGGTGACCAACGAAGAGGCGCTTTCGATATTAAACTGTCCAGATGAAGACATCTTGCTTTTGATGCATGGAGCTTTTCACATCAGAAAACGGTTTTATGGAAAAAAAGTAAAGCTCAATATGATTATGAATGCAAAATCAGGGCTCTGTCCGGAAAATTGCGGCTATTGTTCCCAGTCTGCCATTTCGAAAGCGCCGATTGAGAGTTACCGGATGGTGAATAAGAAAACCCTTCTGGAAGGCGCAAAGCGGGCGCATGATTTGAACATAGGTACATATTGTATCGTGGCAAGCGGCAGGGGGCCGTCCAACAGAGAAGTGGATCAGGTCGTAGAAGCGGTACAGGAAATAAAAGATACGTATGGACTGAAAGTTTGTGCGTGTCTCGGATTGCTAAAGCCGGAGCAGGCGAAACGGCTGAAAGAAGCCGGAGTAGACCGCTATAATCATAATGTCAATACATCACAGAGAAATCATTCAAATATTACCACGTCACATACGTACGAGGACAGGGTCAATACGGTTGAGATTGCAAAAACCTCCGGCATGTCTCCATGTTCAGGCGCCATTATCGGGATGAAGGAAACGAAACGGGATGTCATCGATATCGCACAAAGCTTGAAGGCCCTTGACGCTGATTCCATTCCGGTGAATTTTTTGCATGCAATTGACGGCACACCATTAGAAGGCGTAAATGAATTAAACCCGCTGTATTGCTTAAAAGTGCTGGCGCTGTTCCGTTATATCAATCCGTCAAAAGAAATCCGCATTTCTGGTGGAAGAGAGGTCAATCTCCGCTCATTGCAGCCATTGGGGCTGTATGCCGCCAACTCCATCTTTGTCGGAGATTATTTAACGACTTCCGGACAGGAGGAGACGGAGGATCATAAAATGCTGAGTGATTTAGGATTTGAAGTAGAATCGGTCGAAGAAATGAAAGCCAGTTTAAGTGCAAATAGCTGAAAGCAAGAATAGAAGCAATCGGTGTCATGTCGATTGCTTTTATTTTTATAGAGTCAAAATGATGATGTCAGAATCATGAGAGGGAGCATATGACAATTCCAATTTCACTTACACCTTCTGCGTTTTTTAAAAACCCTTATCCTTATTACGACACATTACGTTCTGCACACCCTTTATATAAAGGGAATGTTTTGAAGTATCCAGGCTGGTATGTCACGGGATATGAGGAAGCGGCAGCAATTCTGAAAGATACCAGATTCAGAACACGTGTCCCGCTGCCTGAGACCTCCATAAAATATAAGGATTTGAATCATGTCCAGAAGCAGATGATGCTGTTTCAGAATCAGCCTGATCATAGGCGCCTGCGTATGCCGGTCAGCGGGGTATTTACTCCGAGAATGACAGAGGGCTATCGCCCATTTATAAATGAAACTGTCCATCAGTTGCTTGATCAAGTGCAAGGGGAAAAAAAGATGGAGCTGATTTCTAACCTTGCTTTTCCTTTGGCAAGCAGCATTATAGCTAAGATCATAGGTGTGCCGGCAGAAGGAAGGGATCAATTTAAAGAGTGGGCGTCAAGCCTTGTTCAAACGATTGATTTTACCCGATCAAGAAAGGTGTTAACAGATGGCAATCAGATCACTGTAAGGATGAGGGGGTATTTTAGAGAGCTCATTCAAAAACGGAAACAAAAACCGCAGCATGACGTGATCAGCATGCTGCTGAAGGAAGGACAGGCTGGTAAGCTGACGGAGGAGGAAGTGGCATCAACATGTATATTGCTGGCGATCGCAGGACATGAAACAACAGTAAATCTCATCAGCAACTCAATTCTTTGTCTGCTGCAGCATCGAGAACAGCTTTTGCAGCTCAAAGAAAACCCAGCCCTGATTCATACCGCAGTTGAGGAATGTTTACGCTATGAAAGCCCCACACAAATGACAGCCCGTGTTGCGTCAGAAGATATTGAAATGAATGGCGTAACGATTCGACAAGGGGAGCATGTCTATATTCTGCTGGGGGCTGCCAATCGAGACCCAAAAGTATTCGCGCATGCCAATGAGTTCGATATCACCAGAAGCCCTAATCCCCATCTTTCATTCGGACAGGGCCACCATATTTGTATAGGTTCCTCACTGGCACGGCTAGAAGCACAAATTGCAATTAACACTCTTCTGCAGCGCATGCCCGGCCTGCAGCTCGCTGTTTCTGAAGTGCGATACCGGAAGCTAATTGGTTTTAGAGCGCTTATGGAGCTGCCGGTTATTTTTTAATGAAGGCTAAAGGAAGCCATGTGAATGCTGAAAACGTGTCGTCCCCGGCGAAAATGGGCAATCTATAAAAAAAGGGGAGTGAACATATGAGAAAAGTGCTGATCGCCGGCGGAAATGGTGTGATTGGGAGGATATTGGCTAAAGGGCTTATGTCTGAGTACGAGGTGACGGTGCTGGATAAAGACCGTTACGAGGGCTTAGCACCCGCTATTCAGGCAGACGCGTCAAACTATGAGGATCTATTGAAAAAGATTCCGAGAGATACAGACGTGATCGTGAACTTACTCGCTGTCAAAATCAAATACGATGTCATGGACACAGCTGAATTTGAAAAAATGACGGATATTTTTTATAGAGCAAGCTACTATTTGTGCCGCGCGGCAGCAGAGCTCGGCATCCCAAAGGTTGTTTTCGCCAGCAGCAATCATGTGACAGATGTGTACGAAAAAGACGGGCGTTCGCTCTTAGGGCGGGAAATCACAACCGACGATTATCCGCTGTCAAAAAATCTATATGGCGTCCTAAAGCTGACCTCGGAACATATCGGCCACCTGTTTTATCTGGAAAATAAGCTCTCTGTCATCAACCTTCGAATCGGAACGGTCGTCACAGATGAAATGGATACACTGCATGAGAACGACCGGACGAAAAAAACGCTTCTTTCCCACCCGGACTTGCTGTCGATTTTTAAAGCAGCCATTGAAACGAATATCCGTTACGGCACTTATTACGCCGTCTCTGACAATCCCGGCAAGCCGTGGTCGATAGAATCCGCGGTTCAGGAGCTTGGGTTTGCGCCTCAAATTAATACCGCTGAGCTTCTGAAAGAGGAAGAGAACGGCAATAACAGAGCATAATCATTTTCTAAGATTATGCTCTTTTTCTTTTATGATCGGTTTCAAGCCAGTTCCGATGCCGCCGGGCAAGGGACAGTGTTCAAATGATTATAGACATGGCAATCGCATATTTGCTACATTTTAGACACGATATCGTCACATGCTGCAGCTCGTTTATTAAAAAAATGATAACGCTTACAAAAAGGGGGTGGGAACGATCGCACATTCACTGAAAAATCGCCTGTTTGATATTTTGATTTACGGATTTTTGCTGATGTTCGCTTTAATATGCGTACTTCCGTTTATTCATGTCATTGCGGCATCCTTTGCCACAGTAGAGGAAGTGGTTTCGAAAAAATTCATTTTAATACCGACCACTTTTTCGCTCGATGCCTATCGTTACATTTTTTCGACAGATATTATCTATAAAAGCTTGCTCGTTTCTGTGTTTGTGACAGTTGTAGGCACGGCGGTCAGCATGTTTCTTTCTTCATTGATGGCTTACGGTTTATCCCGCCGCGACTTAATTGGGCGGCAGCCGCTCATGTTTCTCGTCGTATTTACGATGCTCTTCAGCGGCGGAATGATTCCGACTTTCCTTGTGGTCAAATCGCTTGGATTGCTCGATTCTTACTGGGCCCTTATTTTGCCGACAGCGATTAATGCCTTTAACTTGATCATTCTGAAAAACTTCTTTCAAAACATCCCGGCGAGCCTGGAAGAGTCCGCAAAAATTGACGGCTGCAATGACTTGGGGATTTTCTTCAAAATTGTGCTGCCGCTGTCTCTTCCAGCGATCGCAACGATTTCACTGTTTTATGCGGTGACGTACTGGAATACGTATATGACGGCGATCTTGTACTTAAATGATTCAGCTAAGTGGCCGATTCAGGTGCTTTTGCGCCAAATCGTTATTGTCTCAAGCGGGGTACAAGGGGATATGTCGGAAATGGGCTCGGGCAGCCCGCCGCCTGAGCAAACGATCAAAATGGCAGTAATAGTCGTAGCGACCATTCCGGTTCTGCTGGTCTATCCATTTATTCAAAAGCATTTTGCAAAAGGGGCTTTGCTGGGGTCTGTCAAAGGATAAAGAATATGAAACGGAGGGATATCATGGGAAACAAATGGAGGGTGCTTCTGATTGTGCTTGTATTTGCTCTCGGAGGAGTTCTGGCGGGCTGTAAAGGAGCTGATCAATCATCAGGCAAGGCGGACTCGGATTCAAAGGTAAAGCTGTCTATGATGGCGATTTTGTATCACCAGCAGCCGCCGAAAGACAGGGCGATCAAAGAAATTGAGAAGCTGACAAATACAGAACTGGACATCACGTGGGTTCCTGATGCGGTAAAAGAAGACAGACTGAATGCGGCGCTTGCAGCCGGCAATCTCCCGCAAATCGTGACGATTCAAGACATTAAAAATTCGTCTGTGATGAATGCCTTCAGATCGGGAATGTTCTGGGAAATCGGCGATTATATCAAAGATTATCCGAATTTAAACAAGATGAATAAACTCATTAATAAAAATGTCACAATCGATGGCAAGCTTTACGGGATATACAGAGAGCGTCCCCTCTCGAGACAAGGCATCGTCATTCGGAAGGACTGGCTGGACAATTTGAATTTGAAAACGCCGGAAACGCTGGATGATCTTTATGAAGTTGCCAAAGCGTTTACAGAGAACGACCCGGACAAGGATGGAAAAGATGATACATTCGGATTGACTGACCGAAATGATCTGATTTACGGCGCTTTTAAGACGCTTGGCTCATATGAAGGCATGCCGACAGACTGGAAGGAATCAAACGGCACATTTACGCCTGATTTCATGATGAAAGAATACAAAGACACGATGGATTACATGAAAAAACTGCGTGATAACGGCTACATGAATAAAGACTTTCCGGTCACAAGCAAAACCCAGCAGCAGGAGCTGTTTTCTCAAGGAAAAGCCGGCATTTATATCGGGAATATGGTGGATGCTGTCAATTTGCGTGACAATGCTTCCGATAAATCAATGGAGCTGGAGATCATCAACCGCATAAAAGGCCCTGACGGAAAAGAGCGTGTATGGGCGTCAGGAGGGCATAACGGTGTATTTGCTTTTCCGAAAACGAGTGTGAAATCAGAAGCCGAGCTGAAACGGATCTTGGCGTTCTTTGACCGAATAGCCGAAGAGGACGTCTACAGCCTGATGACATACGGCATTGACGGGGTTCATTACAATAAAGGAAAAGGCAAAACATTCACAAGAAAAGAAAGCCAGGTAAAAGATTGGCAGACTGATATTCAGCCGCTGTCCGCCTTAATCGCCATTGATAAAGCCTACTTAAAAAACACCGGTGATCCGCTACGGACAGCGTACGAGGAGCTGACGGAAGACAATGAAAACATCATCGTCTCCAATCCGGCAGAGAGCTTGTATTCCGCCGCGGAGTCTGAGCGCGGAGATGAACTGAAAAAAATGATAGACGATGCCACCTATAAATATATGATCGGAGAAATTACAGAAAGCCAGTTTGATAAAGAAGTTGAAAAATGGGAAACAAGCGGAGGAAAGCAGATTATTCAGGAATACGAGGAAGCGTTTAAAAAAACAAAGTAATATTGAAAAAACCCAAAACGCACTAGCGGTTTTGGGTTTTTATATGCTTCTTTTTTGCTGGCGGTAGTTGCCCGGTGTGATGCCTTCCAGCTTTTTAAAGGATCTGATAAAGTTTTGCGAGTTTTTGTATTTGAGCTTTTCAGCTATGTCTTTCACCGCCATGTCGGATTCAGCCAGCCAGCTTTTTGCCATATGGTGGCGGTAATTCGAGACATACTCGCTGAATGAAATGCCCATTTCTTTTTTGAAAATACTGCTTAAGTAGTTTGGGTTGTAATGCAGCCTGCGGGCAATTTCGTCCAGCGTTAAATCGGATTCAAACTCATGGTGGATGATATGGATTATGTTGTCGGAAATATTCTTGTACTGTGCATCGGCCCGGGCATTTACTTTGTCTGTCATCGGATCAATGAATTCTTGCTTCAGCCAGTTTTCAGTATCCTCGAATGTCTTCAGCTCAAAAATTTGGTCATACAGCATTTTGTTTTCTTCAAGCTCAAATAGTTCAATTCCGAGTACATGCATCAGTTCAATGACATGATTCAGAAAACGGGCGATTGCGATCTGAAATTGGTACGGGTTGGTGTTGTGTGTAAAAATCGACTGTAAAATCGCGTGCAGGCATTTGTCTGCTTTCTCCTTGTCACCGGCTTTTACAGCATCGAACAGCTCATGCTGAAGCTGCTTCGGAAAATGGGTTTTGAACGTTTTTTTCTGATCCAGGTCTTCATAAAAGATTATCGATTTGTTTTCTGCTTTCAGCCGGTATTTTAACGCTTCTAAGCCTTCCGCATAAGCGTTTTTCGCCATTGCTAATGCATCAAACGGCTGGCTGACGCCGATGCTGACAGACAGGTGCAGCTCAGCTTCAACTGTATCCTGAATCATCCGGGCGATATCATTCAGCTCGGCCATAAATGCCTCTTTTGTCCCGCTTTCATTCATCAATATGGTTGCCTGCTGTTTATCGACTACCGCTGGTGCGAGGTGTTTTTCCGCGGGGATGTTCCGCTCAATCAGGCTGTTGACGGCAAACAACAGCAGATCCATATCTTTTTTCTCATACGGTGTCTGATTCAGCGTGTCAATTTGGAGCACCAGCAGGGCGAGGTGACGCCAATTTTGTTTTAAGCCGAGGCTTTCAAAGCGGTTATTGACCTCCTCATCCGTCAGTTTTCCAAGCATAAGTCTGACCATAAAATATTGCTGAAGATGAGTGGCCTGCTGCCTCATTGTTTCTTCAAGATCGTCATTTCTGTTTTTGAGCTGCTTGAAGCTTTGCTCGATTAATTCAAACTCGTTTTGATGAGGCTGTTTTTCTGGAAAGGCTCCGTGCCGCGCAAACGATTCATAAAGCAGCCGGATCGGCTTATAAAAATGACGGGAGCCCAGCCAAGAGAATAACAATGAAAGCGCTAACAAAATGAAACATACCGTAAAGGTGATCCAGCCGATCGACTTGGCTTCTTTTTTTAGTTCGGGCAGGGAAACGAGAGAAAAATAAGTCCACGTGTTATAGTCTGATTTTTGATAGGTCACTTTATAATGAATGCGGTCAATGGCTGTTTCAAACTGGCCGCTTTTGGAGCTTTGCGCCAGCATTTTTTTGACAAAATCGTCGTTCTGAAGAGAATCGCCTATATCAGACAGGTTGTTGTGAAGGATGATACGGCCTTTTTCATCAATGATAAACACGCTGTTTGCGTTTGAATAATCAGGCATATTTTTAACGAGTGAACAGCTTGGGATGCTTGCGGCTGCCAGTCCCTTCGTGTTTGTGCTGTTCAGCGGGAGCTGCTTAATCAAATTGATATTATACCGGCAGCTTTCTGAAGCGCCTTCCTTTGTGGAGATCAAACGGTTGTTTTTTTCCAGCGTCCAATAGGACCGGCTCGCTTTGTTTTTCGAATACGCCTCGGCTGCTTCATGAAGGGAGTCCGTATTCATGCGGTACAAACCGGAATTGTTCATGTACCAGTTTTTCATATAGCTGACAAGCGTCATGTTGGACAAATCGGTATCAAAGCTTTGCAAATAGTTGAGCTCTTGGTTCACTTGGTCATAGATTTGAAATTGGTCAGAGTGCAAAGGCTCGGACAGTGTGCGGAGGAGAGGCGGCGAACTCACATAGTGGGTTAAAGAATGATCGACGGTTTTTAGGATGTGCTCGATGCTTAGCTGGGTCTGCTGGAGTGTGTCGAGTTTTTCCTCCGAAACGTTGGAGATGGCCGTTTTCTGAGAGTGCTCGTACGAAAACAAACCGACCAAAATGACGGGAATGGTGCTGAGTAAACAAAAAAACGTGATGAGTTTGTAATAAAACTTGTATTGGCTTCTTTTCATAAAACCCCCCATTTCATAACACCTTAATACAATTAATCCAAAGATTGATAGATATTGTCAATAATCATTTTCTAATATCGGTGTCTTTTTTTCAGATAGAGAGGCAAAACCCTTGATGACAAAGGGCTCAGGCAGAATGTGATCATATGATTGTAGACGGACTTTTGCACGCTGCGCTACAGTGAAAACAAGAACCCGTGAAAGGAGGCTTTGAAAAAGATGAAAACAGCAGAAGCGCAAGCGCCGGCTGTAGACGCAGTCATGTTTAAAAAAGAAAAAAGAAAGCGCTTACTAAATAAGCTGCTGCAGCAAAAGTTTTTGTACTTTATGATTTTGCCGGGATGTATTTATTTTTTGCTTTTTAAATATGTTCCAATGTGGGGAATCGTGATTGCGTTTCAGGATTATCAGCCGTTTCTCGGCATTTGGGGCAGCGAGTGGGTCGGGCTGAAGCATTTTATCAGGCTGTTTACAGAGCCTACATTTTTTGTCCTGTTAAAAAATACGCTCGTGCTCTTTGCCTTGAATCTGGTCATTTTTTTTCCGGTGCCGATTTTATTAGCGCTTCTTCTAAACGAAGTGCGGATCGCACTCTTTAAAAAATTCGTTCAGACGCTGATTTATATTCCGCACTTTATGTCCTGGGTCATTGTTGTATCGCTGTCATTTGTGCTTTTGACAGTAGACGGGGGCCTGATTAATGAACTGATTACGTTTTTTGGCGGTGAAAAAATCAATTTTCTGCTGAATGAAGAATGGTTCCGTCCGCTGTATATTCTGCAGGTCATCTGGAGAGAAGCGGGCTGGTCAACGATCATCTACCTGGCCGCAATGACGGCGGTTGATCCTCAGCTTTATGAAGCGGCGAAAATGGACGGAGCGGGACGGCTGCGGCAAATGTGGCATATTACGCTGCCGGCTATCAAAAGCGTCATCGTCGTTTTGCTGATTTTAAAAATTGGGGACACGCTGGAGCTTGGCTTTGAGCATGTATATTTGCTGTTAAACGCCACAAACAGGGAAGTCGCGGAAATTTTTGATACGTACGTTTATACTGCAGGGCTGAAACAGGGCCAATTCAGCTACAGTACAGCGGTCGGCGTATTTAAAGCGGCGGTCGGGCTGATTTTGGTCATGCTTGCGAATCGTTTGGCGAAGAAATTTGGCGAGGAAGGAATCTATTAAGAAAGGGATGGTATCAATGGATCAATCAATCGCTGTAAAGTCGCCTCTTACGTATGCGGAGGCATTGGCAGAAACGATTATGAACACGTATACAGTTGAAGAGCTGCCGCCTGCAAACCGCTGGCACTATCATCAGGGCGTTTTCTTATGCGGGGTTTTGCGTCTTTGGGAAGCAACCGGACAGAAACGGTACTTTGATTATGCGAAATCTTATGCGGATCTCCTAATTGATGATTACGGCAATCTATTATTTAAAAGAGACGAACTCGACGCGATTCAGGCGGGCCTTATTCTTTTTCCTTTATACGAAAAGACGAAGGATGAACGCTATGTAAAAGCGGCAACAAGGCTGCGGGGCTTATACGGAACGCTGAACCGAACGTCAGAGCAGGGGTTCTGGCATAAGGACGGCTATCCATATCAAATGTGGCTTGACGGTTTATATATGGGCGGGCCGTTTGCACTGAAATATGCCAATTTGAAGCACGAGCCGGAGCTGTTTGACATGGTTGTGCTTCAGGAAGGCCTGATGAGAAAGCATACGAAGGATCCAAAGACCGGACTCTTCTATCATGCGTGGGATGAAGCGAAAAAAATGCCTTGGGCCAGTCAAGAGACAGGCTGCTCTCCGGAGTTTTGGGCGCGTTCAATCGGCTGGTACGTCATGTCACTCGCAGACATGATTGAAGAGCTGCCTGAGAAGCACCCAACCCGTCATGTCTGGAAAAAAACACTTCAGGACATGCTCGAAAGCATCTGCCGCTACCAAGACAAGGAAACAGGATTATGGTATCAGATCGTTGACAAGGGCGACAGATCTGACAACTGGCTGGAAAGCTCGGGATCGAGCCTGTATATGTATGCCATCGCTAAAGGAATCAATAAAGGATATCTCGACAGATCCTATAAAACGTCTTTGTTAAAAGCGTATCAAGGGCTGATTCAGCATAAAACTGAAACAACAAAAGACGGCGCGTTTCTCGTCAAAGACATATGTGTCGGAACGTCGGCAGGATTTTATGATTATTATGTCAGCCGGGAACGGAGCACAAACGACCTTCACGGGGCGGGAGCGTTTATTTTGGCGATGACAGAATTGGAAGCGCTTCTCGGGTCAGACGAAAAATGAAAAGATCTCTATGTGCGGCTGTATGTGTGATCGTCTCGTTGCTGTTTTTGGCTTCGTGCTCAAGCAGACCGGACGGCATTCATGTCATCCTGTTTTCAGATATGCAGGCAGGCGTACAGGATAACATAAAAGAGGCCGCTGAAAAGAAGGCAGGCAGGGCAGAAATTTTTCCCGCTTTGCCGGAAAAGCTGCTGACTGAAATTACGGCTCGCGAGGGTGACGTCTTTATCGTGCCTGAAGACTTGTTTGCAGCTTACGATGATCCGGAAAATTTTCAGCCGTTAGACGGATTGTCACTGAAACATTCATCGCCCTATACAGCCGTAAATCAAAAAACGGGAGAAAAAACAGTCTATGCCGTTCTGATTGAGAAAGGGGAAAAACAGCTGAACGGCTATTCTTTTCGGCTGAATCGAAATATGGCGGCGTTTATCCCTGTATACTCCGAAAAAACAGAGGAAGCGCTGCAGCTGATTTCCCAATTAACAGAAGTCCGATAGGGGTGGGGACCATTGAAAAGCATCGTCATTTGCGGATTAAGCAGCAGAGCCCTCAGCATGTTTATCAAACCGCTGCTCAAACAGTTTTCATCCATTTATGAAATTACGGGATTGCTGGATGCCGATCCGAAACGATTCGCCGTCTGCAAAGAGGCATTTCCGGAGCTTGCACAAGTACCGGAGTATAAAGAAGAAGATTTTGATAATATGATGAGCGTTTCGAAGCCAGACATTGTGATTGTGACGGGAAGGGATGACACCCATGTTACCTATATATTGAGAAGCCTTCAGTGGGATACGGATGTCATAACGGAAAAACCGATGGTGACGACGGTGCAGGATGCAAAGCGGGTGCTTGAGGCAGAAGCGAAAAGCAAAGGGAAGGTTACTGTCGCGTTTAATTACCGCTACAGCCCGTATCATCGGAAAATCAAAGAAATGATTTTAGAAGGAAAAATAGGAAGGGTCACGTCTGTTGATTTGAATTGGTATATTGATACCTATCACGGCGCCAGCTATTTTAAACGCTGGAACCGATCCAGGGAATTTTCCGGCGGCCTTTCTGTCCATAAATCCACACATCATTTCGATCTGGTGAATTGGTGGCTCGGCCAAAACCCGGCGGAGGTATTTGCTTACGGCGAGTTGAATTACTACGGGCCGGACAGTGAGTGGAATCCGCTGCGGGAAGAAGACGGGCGTTTTTGCGGCACATGCCGGGTCAAAGAGAAATGCCATTACTATGCGAGATGGCACCCCCGTGCCTCTAAAGCTTCTGTAAAGGATGATCATCTCAAGGCGGATGCAGACCAGTCAAGCTTATATACCGCATATCGCCCTGACGCGTGCATTTTTGACGAGGAGATCGACATTGAGGATACGTATGTGGCGGCTGTCAAATATGACGGCGGTGCGCTTTTAAGCTACTCGATCACATTTTCCGCTCCGTACGAAGGCTACCGCCTTACGATAAACGGCACAAAAGGACGCATTGAATCAAATGAATTCCATGAGCCTTCCAGAATTCCGTTTGCTTTTCCCGAACAGACGATTGAGTATTATCCGCTTTTTGAATCGAAGCAAACCATTCAAGTCGTCAAAAACGAGGGAGGACACGGCGGAGGTGATCCGCTTTTGCTTGCTGATCTATTTATAGGCAAAGATCCGCTGTGCCAGTATGACATTTTGGCCGGGGCCGAAGCCGGAGCCTATTCTATCGCGCTCGGTGAGGGAATATGGCGCTCCGTTGTTGGAAAGAAACCAATTGATATTAAACAGCTTTTTCATATGCAAAATGTATAAAAGTGAAGAGGAGGGGCTTTCGTGGAACATGACGGATCAATGGCACGGGTGCTGCGTTTTTGCGAGTGGATCATGAGGTTTGCGTATACCAATTTGCTTTGGCTGCTTTTTACAATCCTCGGTCTCGGAGTGTTCGGTGTCATGCCCGCGACTGCCGCTTTATTCGCTGTTATGCGAAAATGGATTCAGGGTCAGGATCACGTTCCGGTGCTGCCGACATTTTGGCGGGAATACAAAGCTGAATTTCTCCGTTCCAATCTGATCGGTGCTGTACTGGTGTTAATCGGTTTGATCATTTATATCGATTTGGCCTTTATTTACCCAAGCCACTTTTTATTGCATATCCTGCGCTTTGCTATTATGATATTTGGCTTTCTGTTTGTATCAATGCTTTTTTATGTGTTTCCGCTGCTCGTCCACTTTGATTGGAAAAAGCGCCTGTATTTTAAGTTTTCCCTCTTGCTGAGTGTGGCGTACTTACAATATACCCTCGTCATGCTTGCGCTGACGGTCGCGCTCTTCTTCCTGCTGGCTTATCTGCCGGGAATTGTCCCTTTTTTCAGCGTCAGTCTCATCAGCTACTGCCACATGAGGATCGCTTATGCCGTTCTGGTGAAGCTGGAGCAGCAGGACCATGAACCGGCAAAGAAACATCCTGCACCAGAAGCTTTTTATCCGGAGACGAGGTAAACATTTTCTCTATCATATATTGATTCCAAACGGAATAGATTGATAGAGAAAGGAGAGCGGATAAATGCTGAAGGTGGCAGTGTTTGATGAAGAGCATGAAAAAGATTTGCAAACGGAGATCAATTCATTTTTAAAAGGAATATCGGAAGAGCAGCTGGTTGATATCAAATATACGGTTTCAGCGGCATGTGACCCTGAAGGCGAGCAGCTCTACTGTTTTTCCGCACTCATTTTATATCGAAAATAAAAAAAGATCTTCCCGCGGACTGCGGAAAGATCTTTTTTTATGGTTAAGCCTTTTTCACTCTTGGGCTTCTTGGTTTCTGGAATTTCTCTGCTGCTCTAATTTCTTTTCGTTCTCTTGCCAATGCTTTATAAAGGGCAGCAATCATGAGCAAGATAACAATTGAAAATGGCAGTGCCGCCAGAATCGCTGTGTTTTGCAAAGCGGCAAGTCCGCCGGAATACAAGAGCGCAGCTGCCATAGCAGACTGAATGATGCCCCAGCTGAGTTTGACTGAGTTAGCCGGGTTTAATGAACCGTATGTCGTCTGCATACCAAGGACAAATGTCGCTGAATCAGCTGATGTAATAAAGAACACGGCGATCAGGATCAATGCCAGGATAGACGTGATCATTGTCAGCGGATAGTGATCCAGTGTTCCGAACAGCATCGTTTCGGAAGACTGCTTCGCCACATTAAAGATACCTTTTTGCTGAAGGTCCATTGCGGAAACACCGAAAATGGAGAACCATAGGAAAGCCAAAATACATGGTGCCACCAGGACGCCGATCAAAAATTCACGGATTGTCCGGCCTCGGGATACACGAGCGATGAAAATGCCGACAAATGGAGACCAGGAAATCCACCATGCCCAATAGAAAATCGTCCAGCCGTTGATCCATTCACGTTTGCCTGGATCGTTCGGCGCCAGTCTGAAGCTCATTTGAACAATGTTTTGAATATACTGCCCAATTGAATCTGTAAGTGAGTTCATGATCAAAACGGTAGGTCCGACAACCAGCATAAACAGCATCAGCAATCCGGCTAGCACCATATTGGTGTTGCTTAAATACTTAATGCCTTTTCCGAGTCCGCTCCAAGCCGATAGTAAAAAGAGCACTGTTACAATAACAATCAAAATCAATTGAACGATAAAATGATTCGGAATACCGAATAGGTAATTCAATCCGCCGTTAATTTGAGTTGCGCCGATCCCCAGACTCGTTGCAACGCCGACAACTGTAGCGAAAACAGCGATACAGTCAATCAGTTTACCGATCGGGCCGTTTACTTTATCGCCGAGAATCGGAGTCAGTGTGCTGCTGATTAATCCAGGCGCGTCTTTGCGGAATTGAAAATATGCGATACATAATGCCACGACGGCATAAATGGCCCAAGCGTGCAGTCCCCAGTGGAAAAACGTGTACCGGAGCGCATCTCTGAAGGCTTGGGGGGTTTCTGTTTCACCTGATGGAGAGCTAATTGCGTAATGGCTGATCGGTTCAGCCGCACCATAGAATACTAAGCCGATTCCCATGCCTGCACTGAACAGCATGGCAAACCAAGATAATAACCCGAATTCCGGTTTTTCATCCGGTTTCCCCAGTTTAATTTTTCCAATCGGGCTGACAATTAAAAAGAGACAGAACCCGACAAACAAAGAGACAACTAATAGATAATACCAACCAAATGAATCTGTTATAAACGATTGTGCCGATTGAGACACGTTTTGCAGGCTGTCAGGAGAAATAACGCCCCACAAAACGGCTGCGGCTGTGATGACAATCACAATCCAAAATACACTAGATATATTCTTCAAACATTCTCACCCTCTGACTTTTTTGTGTACGCCTATATCTTCCTCGCAGGCTTAGTATGGTCGTACGATGGCAGATCATTCCTTCCTGTAAATTACCCCGCAATCAGGTGAAACAAAACAAATCTCACCCTAACATTTTTGCGGGAAATTTTCAAATGCCCGGCATGCTGTAAGAGTTTGAAAAGTCTAATGTTTACGTACGGGAAAAGCGTCCGGCATTCAGTCCGGCGAGTCTGCCTGTGACGAGCGCAGATGTGATATTGTATCCGCCTGTATAACCGTGAATATCTAAGATTTCGCCGCAAAAATACAGGCCGTCCATTTTTTTAGACGCCATCTTTTTCGGGTCAATCTCCTTCACCGATACACCGCCTCCTGTGACAAACGCTTTGTCTAGAGACAGCGTGCCGTTTGCGAGAACGGTAAATTGCTTGCAGTCTTTGACAAATTGTCTGAAAGGCTCCTTCGGCAGCTCAGAAAATGATATGTTCGGTGAAATGCCGTTTTTTTCAAGCAGGAAAAGAAGGTAGCGCTCCTGCATCCAAGGCTTCAGCACATTTTTTAACGCTTTTTTCGGCGCGTCTTTCAGCTCCTTGTGCATCTTTTGGAATAGCGTTTCTTCATTGATATCCGGAAACAAATCAATTCTGACGGGCACTTCCGGCTGTTTTTTCAGCTCTTTCACGATAAACTGGCTGCACCTGAGTATGGCGGGGCCTGAGAGGCCGAAATGAGTGAACAGCATGTCCATCTTATGTGTGATAATGGCTTTGCCTTTTTTGTTTAATACACTGACGGCGACACCTCTGAGCGATAAACCCTGCAGTGTTTTTTTCTTAATAAACGGCTCGGCAGATGTGACGGGCACCTCTGTCGGGAACAGCTCTGTTATTGTGTGGCCTGCGGCTTCGGCCCATTCATAGCCATCACCCGTGCTGCCGGTATGGGGAACGCTTTTTCCGCCAACCGCGATAATGACTGCCTGACTATGAATCATTTCGCCATTATTCGTCACAATGCCTGCCGTATGTCCATCTTCATATGTAACAGATTTGATTTTTTCGTTCGTTCTGATCGTCACACGCAGCTGTTTCAGCCTGTTTAACAGGGCGTCGACAACACTTTGCGCTTTGTCTGTCACTGGAAACATCCGGCCGTGATCCTCTTCCTTCAATTTGATCCCGAGATTTTCAAAAAACTTGATAATATCTTCATTATTAAATTCAGAAAACGCACTGTATAAAAAACGGCCGTTGCCGGGGATGTGCTTAATAATTTCTTCGACAGGAAGGCGGTTTGTCACATTGCAGCGGCCGCCTCCGGATATGGCAAGTTTACGGCCTAACTTATTTCCTTTATCTATTAACAAAACATCAGCACCCTGTTCTCCGGCTGCAATGGCAGCCATCAGACCTGAAGGGCCTCCGCCGATTACAATTACGTCATACTGCTTCATCTTTATCATCAACTTTCTTTTTACATTTCGTGTGCGGAACGCTGTCCGCAGTACTATTATAGCGAAAGACAGGTTCTGCTTAAACGTATTTTGCCGCAAACTTGCATTGTTCCTGAGATTGCTTTTGTATTTATTACCGTCTATATGCCCAGTTGTGTTAAAATAGAAAAGTTGAATCTTCGTAGAAAATGGTGATGAAGAAACATGTCAAGCAAACTGTTAAGAGGCACGTTTGTGTTAACGCTCGGTACATATATTTCACGGATACTGGGAATGGTTTATTTAATTCCTTTCAGCATCATGGTCGGAGCGACAGGCGGTGCGTTATTTCAATACGGATACAATCAATACACTTTATTTTTGAACATTGCCACAATGGGCTTTCCGGCCGCCGTTTCTAAATTTGTTTCCAAATATAATTCCAAAGGGGATTATGAAACAAGCAGAAAAATGCTGAAGGCGGGCATGTCGGTTATGCTTGTAACGGGAATGATTGCCTTTTTCATACTATATTTATCTGCTCCGTTTTTTGCGGAAATATCGCTTGGGGGCAAAGATAATAACGGTTTGACGATTGATCATGTCGTATATGTCATCCGCATGGTCAGCTTAGCGCTTTTAGTCGTGCCGATTATGAGTCTTGTGCGCGGATTTTTCCAAGGTCACCAAATGATGGGGCCGACGGCTGTCTCTCAAGTTGTTGAGCAGATTGTCCGCATCATCTTTTTATTGAGTGCGACCTTCTTGATTTTGAAAGTCTTAAACGGCGGCCTTGTGATCGCTGTCGGTTATGCAACCTTTGCAGCTCTGATCGGTGCCTTCGGCGGGCTGATCGTATTGTATATTTATTGGAACAAACGAAAAGGCAATCTGCTGGCGATGATGCCTAATACGGGGCCGACAGCAGATTTAAGCTACAAGAAAATGTTTTTCGAGCTCTTCAGCTATGCCGCTCCCTACGTGTTTGTCGGACTAGCTATCCCTTTGTATAACTATATTGATACAAATACGTTTAACAAAGCCATGATTGAAGCGGGGCATCAAGCTATCAGTCAGGATATGATGGCCATTCTGACACTTTACGTGCAGAAGCTCGTGATGATCCCGGTTTCTCTTGCGACGGCATTCGGACTGACCTTAATTCCGACGATCACAGAATCGTTTACAAGCAGAAACTACAAGCTGTTAAATCAGCAGATCAACCAGTCGATGCAGACGATCCTGTTTTTAATTATTCCGGCTGTTGTCGGTATATCGGTATTAGCAGGCCCTGTGTACACGTTCTTTTACGGATCAGAGAGCCTTCATCCTGAATTGGGGAAAGACATCCTGTTTTGGTATTCGCCAGTTGCGATCTTGTTCTCTTTGTTTACTGTCAACGCCGCCATATTGCAGGGCATCAATAAGCAAAAATTTGCGGTTGCCAGTCTTGTGATCGGTGTCGTGATCAAACTTGTGCTGAATGTCCCGCTGATTAAGCTGATGCAGGCTGACGGAGCTATTTTAGCTACGGCACTCGGGTATACAGCTTCACTTATATACGGATTTATCATGATCAAACGGCATGCCGGCTATTCGTATAAAATATTAGTGAAACGGGGCGTTCTGATGCTGCTCTTGTCAGCAGTGATGGCGATAGCCGTTAAAATCGTCCAGTGGGTGTTAAGCTTTTTCATCTCCTACGAGGATGGCCAGCTGCATGCTGCGATCGTCGTGCTGATTGCGGCTGTGGTCGGCGGAGCTGTCTACCTGTATTGCGCTTATCGTTTAGGGTTTTTACAGAAAATATTCGGCCGCCGTTTACCGGGGTTCTTAAAGAAAGGCAGACATGCCGCTGATTAACAGAATATGTTGAAACAGAGGGCTCGCTTGATGCGGGCTTTCTTTTATAGGAAGGAGAGATTGGCATGAGACTAGATAAGCTGCTTGCCAACAGCGGGTATGGTTCGAGAAAAGAGGTCAAATCGATTGTGAAAGCGGGAGCCGTCATGGTCGACGGAAAGCCGGCAAAAGATGTCAAGGCGCACGTGGACCCTGATGCGCAGGAGGTGACCGTTTATGGCGAGCCGATTGATTACCGCGAGTTTATTTATATCATGATGAATAAACCGCAGGGCGTGCTGTCAGCGACTGAGGACAGCCGGCAAAAGACAGTGGTCGATTTGCTGACGCCGGATGAACTTAGATTCGAGCCGTTTCCTGCCGGCCGGCTTGATAAGGATACAGAAGGATTTCTGCTGCTGACAAATGACGGTCAGCTCGCTCACCGGCTGCTATCGCCGAAAAAGCATGTTCCGAAAACGTATGAGGTCCACTTAAAGTCGCAAATTTCGCCAGAAGACATCAACAGCTTAGAGACTGGGGTATTTATTGAAGGCGGCTACAAAACAAAGCCGGCACAAGCAGAAATAAAGGCAAACGATAAAGGGCATACCGTGATATACCTGACGATAACAGAAGGGAAATATCATCAAGTCAAACAGATGGCAAATGCTGTCGGCAATGAAGTCATTTATCTGAAGCGGCTCTCAATGGGACGCGTATCCTTGGATCCTGCTCTGGAGCCGGGAGAATACCGTGAGCTTACAGAAGAAGAACTTGAAAGGCTGAACGAGCCGCAAGCATGAAAAAATCCCGCATCACACATGCGGGATTTTTTATTATATATAAGCACACAAAAACAAGGCTAAGAACGTTTCTCGCCCTGTATCTATCAGGCCGCTCACAGGGCGGCCCTATGTAATTTTTAATGTTATGAGGTAATCTTTACTTTCTTTCTCGTTGTCTCCCATTTGCCACGGCTTGGACTATGAACAAGATCATTATATGCTAACACATTTAAGTCTCTTTGAATCGTTCTAGGTGTAATGCCGAATTCGTCAACCAGTTCCTGTGTTGTCACAAGGCCTTTCTCTTGAATAAACATGTAAACTGATTTGATTCGAGTTAGCATACGGTTTGTTGAAGGTTTCAAAAAACCACTCCCTATCATAAGATCGGATGGACTTGACTAACCACAACTCACGACTATCAACTGTGTACGAAATAGCAACTAAGGCAGACATCTGTAATATTTAAATAATTCGCCTTCATTATACACGATTTCGCCGCGGTGAATCTAGGAATAAGTATGATAAATTTTTTCCAATTTGAGTTTGGCCGCCATCCTTGTTGGATTACTATGTATTTCAGCACAATATTATTATGGATAAAGAAACTTTTTTTATTCTGATTCGTATGTGATTTGGGGGGTGAGTGAGATTGAGAATGTTGTTGGAAGCATCGATAGAGCAAGCAGGGTATACAAGCCGAAAAAAAGTGCTCACCGATGTTTTATTGGAAGTCAGAGAAGGGGAGCTTGTCGGGTTGATTGGAGCGAACGGCGCTGGAAAAAGTACTGCCATCAAGGCGATACTCGGCCTCTCGCAAGACTTTAAAGGGACTATCGCTTGGAATGATTGCTCGTTTGCTTATATTCCGGAGCACCCGTCCTTTTATGAGGAATTAACGCTGTGGGAGCATCTCGACCTGATCAGCACTTTGCACGGCATTGGTCAGAGTGAATTCGAATACCGGGCCCAAAGTCTTCTTGAAACATTTTCGCTTGATCATGTCATGCATGAGCTGCCGGTGACGTTTTCGAAGGGCATGCAGCAAAAGCTGATGCTGATTCAGGCCTTTCTTTCTAAGCCTGATATGTATGTGATTGATGAACCGTTTATCGGCCTTGACCCGATATCGACAAAACGCTTTGTGGACATGCTGAAGGCTGAGAAAGATAGAGGAGCCGGCATTCTCATGTGCACACACGTACTTGATACCGCGGAAAAAATCTGCGACCGGTTTTACATGATTGATAAAGGTTTTTTGTTTCTTCAGGGAACGTTAAAAGATATTCAAGAGCAGACAGGGTTAGACGGGCAGTCATTGCTTGACTGTTTTTATACGGCGATTCAAGGAGAAAAAGCATGAACGGACGGTCTCTCTTTTTTCGAAGGTGGCTGGATTTTTACCGATATCAGTTTAAGGTGCTGCATGCTGTCATTGATTGGACGGTTGCGCTCTACATTGTCCTGCCGGCGCTTGCTTTTGTGATTTATCAGTATGTGGAGTGGACGAATGGAAACGGCCTTCTTTACGAGTGGTCTGAGAGAGTCGAATGGAGATGGTTATACGCTGTCGGTATACTGATTGTTTGCACAGGCTCCATCCATACTTTTTTACTGGAAGCGGACCAGGTGTTTTTGCTGCAAAAGAAAGCGATCATTCGCCAGATGAAACAATACGCATTGGTGTATTCTTTATTGTTCACGTTCGCCAAATGGCTGTTGCTCTTTTTTCTTTTTCTTCCCTTTATCATTGATTCTGTTCGCGTCACGATTCCAGAAAGCGCTGCTCTATTGATCTATGCATTCGGTCTTCATACGCTCTTTTTATCCTTGAAGCAGGACAGGGTCAGAAAACCAAGATCTATTTGGAGACAGATTGCAGACTATTTTCTCAAGGCTGTGCTTTTGGCGTGTTCTTTTCTCATGATTACCTTTACTGAGTGGCACTTGCTCTCGCTTGCCGGTGTTTTGTTTTTTATTTTTGCTTTCATACGCAGTTTGAAAAAGACGGCTTCATTTTCGGCTTTTGAGGCAGAGGTGCTTGAGGAGAAAAAAATCAGGCTCACTCTTGCAGGTCTTGTAATGATGACGAGCCAAGATGTGAGAATGCCGAGAGTAAAGGACAGGATGAGGAGAAAACCACTATTATTCCGGAATTCAAAAAGGATATTTAAGAAACGGACAATGTATACAATTTATAAAGAATTGTTTTTTAAAGTCATGCTGAGGAATGGGGAGTATGCGAGGCACTTGTATATGCTTTTGTCGGCTTTTACGGTTTTAACAGTCGTTTCCCCGATCTTTCTTAAGGTGATTGCGCTGCTGGTTTATACAGGTGTTTGCCGTTATGTGCTTTCGCTTATTTTTGACAAAGTGATGGATGCGCCGATCTTAACTGGGGCTGATAAGGAAAGTGATGAATATTACCGGGCCAGAAAAAGCTGTGTGAACACGCTGCACTATGCTTGTGTTGCCTGCTGCTTTTTGGCGGCTGCTATCTCTTTTTTGGTGAAATAAAAACCCAAACGGATGCCGTTTGGGTTTTCTGTATGTTATAGAATAAATAGCTGGATGAAAAACAGAACGGCAAATACGAGGACGAGAGGATGAATGTCTCTCCATTTCCCCCGTGCTGCTTTCACAATCGGATACGAAATAAAGCCAAGCGCAATTCCTGTGGAAATGCTTGATGTAAGAGGCATGGTCAGAACAACGAGAAATGCCGGAAATGCTTCGTCCATCTCCTTCCAGTTAATATTCGACACCGAGCCCATCATCAGGCTGCCGACAATAATCAAAGCCGGAGAAGTGATGGCGGATATGCCGGATAAGGCGCTGACAAGCGGACTGAAAAACATCGAAGCTGCAAACAATACCGCGACAGTTAAAGACGTAAGACCTGTTCTTCCCCCGGCTGCGACGCCAGCTGAAGACTCGACAAACGCGGTTGTCGGACTTGTTCCGAATACAGCACCGACTGTGGTCGCCGTTGAATCAGCAAGCAGCGCTTTACGCGCGTTCGGGAGCTTGTTGTTTTTCATCAATCCGGCTTGCTCGGCCACACCGATCATCGTACCGGTCGTATCAAAAATCGTTACCAGCAGAAATGAAAAGACGACAGCGTACAGGCCGTGATGGATCACATCGCCAAAAGCGGAGAACGGATTTGAAATAATCAATCCCTCAGGCAAATGCGGAAAAGACATAAAGCCTTTAGGAAAATGCAGCTGGCCGGTAAAAAACGCGATCAAAGCGGTAGCTGCCATTCCGATAAATAACGCTCCGCTTACATTCAGCACCATCAGGATCACACTGATCAATAAGCCGATCAGCGTCAAGATAACCGCTGGCGAATGAAGGTTGCCGAGTGTGACCAGATTTGATTTATCAGCCGTAATAATTCCCGCCTGCCGTAAACCGATAAACGCAATAAAAAGTCCGATCCCTGTTGTGATGCCGTATTTTAAATTGTTTGGAATCGCTTCTATCAGTTGTTTTCTTAAAGGCGTTAACGATAGAATAATGAAGAGAACCCCTGCTGTGAATACTGCGCTGAAAGCTGTTGCGTAGGTGATGCCGCCGCCGCTTGCGCCTACAACGTGATAGGCTAAGTAAGCGTTTAAGCCCATGCCGGGCGCAATGGCAATCGGATAATTTGCAGCCAGGGCCATCCACAGCGTTCCGACAATGGAGGCGATAATCGTTGCGGTAAAGACCTGGTCAAAAGGAACTCCGGCATTCGCTAAAATGACCGGATTCACCACTACAATATAGACCATTGTAAAAAAGGTCGTCAATCCAGCTATGATTTCTTGTTTAATCGATGTTTGCTGCTCTTTTAGATGAAACATAGTAACCTCCAATTACGAACGTTTTAACAAAACACCATTAATATTATTCGTTTTATTTAGTTTTTGCAAGTGATTTATTGCAGAAAGGAGATCATTATGAACTGGGAAGTCGAAGTGATCAGAAAAAAAGATGAATTGATTCGCGATACGCAGGAATTCTTGAGAATCAACAGTGTAATGGACGAAACAACAGCCGGGCCCGGCAAACCATTCGGAGAAGGGGTAAATGCCAGCTTGACCTCTTTGCTTGAGCTTGGAGAAAAAGAAGGATTTTCCGTAAAAAATCTTGACGGGTTCGCCGGTCATATCGAATGGGGCGAGGGTGAAGACATTGTCGGCGTTCTTTGCCATGTTGATGTTGTACCGCCCGGAGACGGCTGGACAAGTGATCCGTTTTCAGCGGACATCCGAAACGGACGGATTTATGCAAGGGGCGCCATTGACGACAAAGGTCCGACGATGGCGGCGTTCTACGCGCTGAAAATCGTCAAAGACATGAATCTGCCGCTTTCTAAACGTGTCAGAATCATTATCGGAACAGATGAAGAAAGTGATTGGAGATGTGTGGAGCATTATTTCAAGCACGAAGAAATGCCGACTCTCGGTTTTGCGCCAGATGCTGACTTCCCGATTATTAACGCGGAAAAAGGGATTATTGATGCATCACTGCTCATCCCGCACCATACAAATAAAGCCGCTTCAGAAACAGTTCTTGCCTCGTTTACATCAGGTCTTCGCTTAAACATGGTGCCAGACGCTGCGGAAGCCGTTCTCGAAGGATCAAATATAGAAGAGGTTCTTGCCTCATTTCAAGACATGCTCCGCGCGACGGTTCAAAAAGGTGCAGCTGAGATTGAGAACGGTCAGCTGATATTGCGCATGCACGGACTTTCCTGCCATGCGATGGAACCGAACAATGGAGTGAATGCCGGCATCAAACTGGCAGAATTTTTGCGCCAGACTGAGCTGGATGAAGCAGGACAGCGTTTTGTTCAAGTCGTGACAGACAAATTTTCAGATGATACGAGAGGAAAGAAGCTGAATATTGACTGTGAGGATGACATTAGCGGAGAGCTGACATTAAATGTCGGAACACTGCGCTATACAGAAGGGCAAGGAGGCGAGCTCGGAATCAATATCCGCTATCCTGTAACAGCGGAAAGCAAAATGATCCGCGATGCATTTGAAAGCGCAAGCGAATTTGAGCTTGGAGAATTTAAAGACAGCAAGCCCCATCATGTATCAGCAGACCATCCGCTAGTCAAAACGCTGCAAAAGGTATATGAAGGCCAATTGGGCAAAAAAGCTGATTTAATTTCAATCGGCGGGGGAACTTACGCGAGATCTTTGGAGGCCGGCGTTGCATTCGGACCGCTGTTCCCCGGACGTCCCGACAGTGCGCATCAAAAGGACGAATATATTGAAATTGATGACCTCCTCAGAGCGACTGCGTTATATGCGCAGGCCATCTACGAACTTGCAAAATAAAAGGACCGGCTTCTTCTGAAGCCAGTCCTTTTTTTACACAAATGACCATAAATCAGTTGATAAATAACGTTCTCCGGTATCAGCTGTCATACAGACAACGACTTGATCAGGAGAGAGACGTTTGGCGGCTTCAATCGCCGCGAAGCAGGCAGCGCCTGAAGAAGGCCCGACGAGAATTCCTTCCTCCGCAGCAAGGCGTCTGGTTGTCGTATAAGCATCCTCATCAGTGATTTTGATAATTTCATCATATACATCTTGATTTAAAACTGGAGGAATGAAGCCTGGGCTTGTCCCAACCAGCTTATGCGCACCCGGTTTTCCGCCTGATAATACCGGAGACCCCGCAGGCTCGACAACATGAACCAAAATATCCGGGAAAAGTTCTTTTAGCGCTTCGCCGGTTCCTGTAATGGTCCCGCCAGTACCGGAAGAAGCTACAAAAGCGCCTAGCGGTTTTCCGATTTCTTTTATTGCCCGGGCAATTTCCAGAGCAGTTGTTTTTCGATGCGCGTCAGGATTTGCGGTATTATCAAACTGCATCGGAATGAAGCTGTTCGGAATTTGTTCGGCAAGCTCCTTTGCTTTTTTAATGCTGCCCGGCATTCTTTCCGATCCGGGAGTTAACACAACCTCTGCACCATAGGCTTTGAGGAGGTTGATCCGCTCCTTCGTCATTGTATCCGGCATTACTAAAATCGCTTTATAGCCGCGGGCCGCCGCATTCATGGCGAGTCCGATTCCGGTATTTCCGCTGGTTGGCTCAATGATAACTGAGCCAGGCTTGAGTAAGCCGTTTTGTTCTGCTTCTATGATCATATTGTAAGCGGCTCTGTCTTTCACACTGCCGCTTGGATTGAAAAATTCAAGTTTTAAATAGACTTGTGCTGCGTTTTCCGGCTGAAGCCGATTCAATCTCACAAGCGGTGTATCTCCTATAAGATCAGAAGTGTTTTCAACGATTTTCAACATTGTCATTCCTTTCTGAATAAAACAAGTGTCATATAATATCCTAACATAATAAACGGTTGCGCGAGAGTGTTTTCATATGCGGTTCCTCTATTCGCGCAGCCTCTTTATTGATAAAATAATAGCAGTCAAAGAAGGGAGTGTCAGACGGATGTCAGATATCCGGCCTCATTATTTCATCGGCGTGCCCATTCCGCCGGAAATTGCAAATCCGATTTACCAGGCTGCGAAAAGCGAGCCGGCGCTCACGTTTCAAAAATGGGTGCACCCGCTTGACTACCATATCACGTTAATTTTTCTCGGTGCGGCGGACGAAGCGCAAATCAAGCAGCTTGAAAGCTCGCTTGCCGAGATAGCTGTTGATGCCAATCCGTTTACAATTGAGTTTGACAAAATAGATGTGTTCGGAGACCGCAGGCAGCCGCGCGTGTTACATTTGGAGCCGAAGAAGAATACGGCGCTCGAAACACTGCGGGAGCATACAAAACAAGCTGTTCTTCAAGCAGGCTTTAAAGTGGAAAAGAGAGCGTATCATCCCCATATGACGCTGGCAAGAAAATGGACAGGCCAAAAGGGATTTCCGGCGCAGGTCCCGTTTAAAAGCGGTGAGGTTTCAACGGCTATTGAACGATTTTCACTTTTTCAGACACACTTAAATCAATCACCAAAATATGAGGAAAAATACAAATTTTATTTAACTTAATTCATGCGGAGTGGAGAAACAAAATGGCACAAATCATCAAAATACATGATTATATATCGAGATATGAACTTGATCCGTACCATTATATGAATCAGTTTATACGGCTGAAAAAAGAGCGCTGGATTTCATTATTAGAAGCAGCGGAGCGCCAGCATGAAGAAAGACAAGCCAGTGCTGAACAGCCGGAACCGGTGCAGAAACGAAAAAAATTTTCATTGAAAAGAAGAAAAGAAGAGATAGAAGCCGATATACAAGAAGAGAGACACCAATGGTTTGAGGAAGAAGACGATCTGAACGTAAGGCTGCCGAAGAGCAGGATGGCGCTTGCTTCCTTTTATAAAAGACATTTATATGAATTTCAGCTCAAATGGGCAAGCTCTACTCTTTCCGAGATGTCAAATCTGTCAAACCAGGTGAAGCAGGACCGCATTTTGCGTTTTCTGGCCCAGCAGCTTCCTGATTCTTATTTTATTATGTATAAGCCTGTGCTCAAAATTCAGCAGGCGGCAGTAGAATTAAGCATAGTGATCATTTCACCTCTTGACATTTTTTGCGTTTCTTTTATAGAGGCAGAGGAAGACAGTGTGTACATAGGATCTAAACATCGTTTTTGGGAGAAGAAAACAGGCTCTCAGACTGAATCGGTATTAAATCCGGCGTTGAGTCTGTTTCGGACGGGATCTGTGGTGTCGAAGATCGTAAAGGAAAAAGGCGCTGATATTCCAGTCTCGAAATTACTCCTGAGCAGAACGTCATACATTGATTACCCCGAACCGCCGTACGGTCTGGAAATAGTGGACAAACGGGGCTTGGCGGACTGGATGGAGAGGCAGAAGAAAAACACTGCTCCGATAAAACATCATCAATTAAAGGCTGCAAAAGCTTTGTTGTCTTATTGCCTGTCAGACTCCTATCGCAGACAGGAGTGGCTGGAGTAAAGCAGAACGATTTGAGCGGTTTTCTCATAACATAAGCAGGTGAGAAAGATGAGCCAATGGTTTTTTATTATTAATCCGGCAGCAGGGCATCGAAAAGGCCTGCGTGTTTGGAAGTCGATACAAAAGGAATTACTGAAACGAAAGATTGAGCACCGCTCATTTTTAACTGAACATCCGGGACACGCCGAGGTTCTCGCCCGGCAGATTTCAACGATTCAGGAACATAAGCTGAAACGCCTGATCGTTATCGGCGGAGACGGAACGATGCACGAAGTCGTCAACGGGCTGAAAGATGTTGACGATATCGAACTGAGTTTTGTGCCGGCTGGCGCGTACAATGATTTTTCCAGAGGATTCTCCATTAAGAAAATAGATCTGATTCAGGAAATCAGACAGCTGAAGCGTCCGTTAACGCGAACGTTTCATTTAGGAAGCATTAATTTGCTTCAGGATAAATCGCAGGTTCTTTATTTTTTGAATCATATCGGAATCGGTTTTGACGCATATGTCAATAAGAAGGCGATGGAATTTCCATTAAAACGGGCGATCCATTTTCTGCGCCTCCGCTTTCTTGTCTATCCGCTTTCCCATTTGTACGCGTCGGCTACCTTTAAGCCGTTTTCGTTGGCCTGTACAATTGAAGGAGAGACACAGGAATTTCATCATGTCTGGTTTGCGGTCGTCTCCAATCATCCGTTTTATGGAGGCGGCATGAGGGCAGCCCCGCTTGCGAATCCGCGCGAACAGGCATTTGATATCATCATTGTTGAGAATCTGCCGTTTTTGAAAAAGTATTGGTTTTTATGCTTGATGACATTTGGAAAACACACCAAAATGGACGGCGTGACGATGTTTAAAGCGAAAGACATTACGTTTTACACGAAGGACAAAATTCCGTTCCATGCTGACGGAGAAATCATGGGTACAACCCCATTCCGTCTGGCATCGAGTCCCTCACCCTTACGGATCAAAACATAAACGTTTTTGGAGGAGAGAGATTCTGATGGTCTGTATCCAACGCAGCTTTGAAGCGTATGCCGATGAAATGAATATCATTACGGTTCTGATTCCTGCTGATCAAAAAGATACCTTTACGCCGCCTTTTCAGCTTGAGACAGATACAGCGGAAATTCCTCTGACAGTCAGTCAGGAATGGCAAATAGAAGGGAAATACAAGTATGTATGTGTAGCTGAACAGCCGGTGGCTTTCGGAAAAACGCATCATGTCAAAGCATCTGGCGGCGGAAAAACGGATCTCCAAATCGGGGCGGTTGTCAGGACGGATGCGTTTGATGCTGCATTTTATTATGACGGAGAGCTCGGAGCTGTTTACGCTTCGGATTATACTGAATTTAAGGTATGGGCGCCTGCTGCGACGTCAGCTGCCGTCAAGCTGTCACATCCCGAAAAAAGCGGTTACACGCTTCAAATGACAAGAATGGAAAATGGAGTATACGCCGTTACAGTGGCTGGAGATCTGCACGGTTATGAGTATGTGTACCGGATTTGCAACAATTTAGAATGGACAGAAACGGTTGATCCGTATGCAAAAGCTGTGACGGTCAACGGAGAGAAGGGTGTCGTGCTGCGCCCTGATCAAGCAAATTCGGCTCCTTCGTTTACACCATTTTCAGCCCCAGTTGATGCCATTATTTATGAGATGCACATCCGAGACTTCTCCATTCATGAAAACAGCGGTACGAAGAACAAAGGGAAATATGCGGCGCTTGCTGAAACGGACACCAAAACGAAAAATGGCAGTTCTACAGGACTTTCTTATTTAAAAGAGCTTGGCGTTACGCATATAGAGCTTTTACCGCTAAACGATTATGCCGGAGTTGATGAAGAAAACCCGCTTGCCGCCTATAATTGGGGCTATAATCCGCTTCATTTTTTCGCCCCGGAGGGAAGCTATTCCTCCAATCCTCACGACCCTCAGACAAGAAACACAGAAGTAAAACAAATGATTCACACCCTGCATCAGCATGGCCTGCGTGTCATTCTGGATGTTGTTTATAACCATGTATACCAAAGAGAGCACTCGCCCTTTGAAAAAACGGTGCCCGGTTATTTCTTCCGGCATGATCAATTCGGAATGCCTTCGAATGGCACCGGCGTAGGGAATGACATCGCCTCAGAAAGGCGGATGGCAAGGAAATTCATTACGGATTGCGTCATGTATTGGCTGAAGGAATACGATGTCGACGGCTTCCGCTTTGATCTGCTCGGCATTTTAGATATTGAAACGGTTCTTCATATGAAAGAAAAAGCATCTGAGGTAAAGTCCGGAATCCTTCTCTTTGGGGAAGGCTGGGATTTGGCAACACCGCTGCCGCCTGAACAGAAAGCGACATTGGCGAATGCATCGAAAATGCCGGGCGTCGGTTTTTTTAATGATTCGTTTCGTGACGCTGTTAAAGGGAATACCTTTCATATCGCGGCGGCGGGTTTTGCCCTTGGGAACGGCGAAAAAACGGAAACAGTCATGCACGGGATTGCCGGATCTTCCGGATGGAAAGAGACAGCCCCGCTTGTGTCTGCGCCGAGCCAGTCCATCAATTATGTCGAGTCGCATGACAACCACACATTTTGGGATAAAATGAGCCTCGCGCTTCCTCAAGAAAGTGAGAGCCGAAAAAGAAGCAGGCAAAAGCTGGCGTCTGCAATCATTCTGCTGGCCCAGGGAGTGCCGTTTATTCACAGCGGACAGGAATTTTTCCGGACGAAGCAGGGGGTGGAAAACAGCTATCAATCCAGTGACAGCATCAACCAGCTGGACTGGTCGCGGCGTGAAACATTCAAGCAGGATGTTGACTATGTCCGCAGGCTGATTTCGCTCAGAAAAGCGCATCCGGCATTCCGGCTTACGTCATCAGCCGATATTCAGCGCTGCCTTGAATGTCTGGCTCTCAAAGAGCACCTTATTGTATACCGGCTGTTTAACCTCGGCGCAATCGACGAATGGGAAGAAATCATTGTGATCCATCATGCCAGCCCCGATTCTGTTACATGGCAGCTGCCGAAAGATAAGGCTTACCGCCTTCTATGTGATACTGACGGGTTTCGTGCTGATCATGGAGAAATCAAGAAAGCGGTTGCTGTAAACGGCATCGGAACGGTTATCTTATATTTAGCACGAGATCTTACGAGTTTTGCTTGACGAAGTTTGTGCTATAGCGCTAAAATTTAAAAGACGGCTATTGATTAGCATATGAGACTCTCAATAGCTGTCTTTTTTATTTTTCATACGATTCGTACGAAAAAGGCATTCGCTGGATAGACTGAAGACGAATTGGCCTTTATTCTAAAATATTTTAAGAAATGATGGGTTGAACATTGATATGAACTGGTTGGGACAATTACTAGGTAGCGATTGGGAGATCTTCCCCGCCGGAGGAGCTACAGGAGATGCATATTATGCGAAACATAACGGGCAGCAGCTTTTTTTAAAACGTAATAGCTCACCTTTTTTAGCTGTTTTATCCGCCGAAGGCATTGTTCCTAAGCTGGTTTGGACAAAACGGATGGAGAATGGGGACGTCATAACGGCCCAGCACTGGATGACCGGCAGAGAGCTGAAGCCGAAAGACATGAGCGGACGGTCCGTTGCTGAATTGCTTCGTAAAATACACACATCAAAAGCCTTGCTGGACATGCTGAAGAGACTTGGAAAGGAACCGCTGAATCCAGGGACTCTGCTGTCTCAGCTTAAACAGGCTGTATTTGCTGTGCAGCAATCTTCGCCGCTGATTCAAGAAGGGATTAAGTATTTAGAGGATCATCTGCATGAAGTGCATTTCGGTGAGAAAGTCGTTTGCCATTGTGATGTCAATCATAATAACTGGTTATTGTCTGAAGACAACCAGCTGTATTTAATTGACTGGGACGGCGCCATGATCGCTGATCCGGCGATGGATCTGGGGCCATTGCTGTACCACTACGTCGAAAAGCCAGCTTGGGAGAGCTGGCTGGGCATGTACGGTATTGAGTTAACGGACGGCCTTCGGTTAAGAATGGCATGGTATGTGCTATCTGAAACAATCACTTTCATTGCCTGGCATAAATCCAAAGGAAACGATAAAGAATTCCATGATGCAATGGAAGAACTGCATATGCTGATGAAGCGAATTGTTTAATAATCAGGAATACGAATCCATTTCCTCTACCCATTGAGACAAGCTGCTCTGATGCTCTTGTATGTGTGAGTCGATAGATTTGGATGATATTCCTGATTGGCTGTATCGGTACACATCTTCCAGCACGTTTTTTAAGTGTGAATCGAGCTCGGTGTTTGCCATCAGCGATTTAATCACACGTTCAAGCTGTTCGTACTCTGCGACGGTTCCGCAGCAGTCTAATTGATGGTCAGTCAAAATGTCCTTCAATAGATCAACTTGATTCTCGTAATTTAAACCCATAAAACGGTACACATCCCTTCAGTATCTTACGGGTTAAATTGTTCAAAACAGTATGGTTTTATGCATGAGACACGAGTGTTCCGACAGATGGGAACCTCTTTTTTTATGTGATCTGCTCTAAAAAGGCACACCTTCAAAAACAAGCTTGCGGGTCTTTTTAATTCATGGTATGTTGTTAGTCGAAATAATAGATAGAGGTGTCAATCATATGAGAATGCGCCACAAGCCTTGGGCTGATGACTTTTTGGCTGAAAACGCAGATATTGCCATCAGCAATCCTGCTGATTATAAAGGAAAATGGAATACAGTGTTTGGCAACAGCAATCCGATCCATATCGAGGTCGGTACAGGAAAAGGGCAATTTATTTCCGGGATGGCCAAACAAAATCCTGACATTAATTATATTGGTATTGAGTTATTTAAAAGCGTAATTGTGACAGCTGTCCAGAAAGTAAAAGATAGCGAAGTGCCGAATGTAAAGCTTTTGAATATAGACGCTGACACGCTGACAGACGTGTTTGAGCCGGGTGAAGTCAAACGGGTGTACTTGAACTTTTCTGATCCTTGGCCGAAAAACCGCCACGAAAAACGCCGTCTGACGTATTCCCATTTTCTCAAGAAATATGAAGAAGTGATGGGGAAAGGCGGAGCAATTCATTTTAAAACAGACAACCGCGGCCTGTTTGAGTACTCGCTGAAAAGCTTCTCGGAATACGGTCTGCTGCTGACATATGTCAGTCTTGATCTGCATAACAGTGATATGGAAGATAACATCATGACAGAATATGAAGAAAAATTCTCAGCACTCGGCCAGCCGATCTATCGGGCTGAAGTTGAATGGAGAGCGTAAAACAGACTCTGACACAGGAGTCTGTTTTTTTTATGCGCTGTTTGCTACGATGATGACAGGGGGGATGAAAATGGAAACGATGAAAATTGGAAACACGACGTTAACTTGGCTTGACGGAGGGGTGACTCACATGGACGGAGGAGCCATGTTCGGTGTTGTTCCAAAGCCGTTATGGTCAAAAAAATACCCAGTCAATGAAAAAAACCAGATTGAACTAAGGACAGATCCAATTCTTATTCAAAAAGACGGGCTGAACGTGATCGTCGATGCCGGTATCGGGTCCGGAAAGCTGACTGAGAAACAAAAAAGAAACTACGGTGTGACCCAAGAATCCAATGTGAAAACATCATTAGCAGCGCTCGGGTTAACGGTTGAAGATATCCACGTGATCGCCATGACACACCTTCATTTTGACCATGCGTGCGGATTGACGGAATACGAAGGAGATAAACTGGTGCCAGTTTTTCCAAATGCCGTTATTTATACTTCATCTGTTGAATGGAATGAAATGCGCCATCCGAATATCAGATCGAAAAATACCTACTGGAAAGAAAACTGGGAGGCGGTTGCCGGCCAAGTGAAGACCTTTGAAGACACTTGCACGATAACAGAGGGGGTTACACTGCATCATACCGGGGGCCACAGTGACGGCCACTGTGTTCTTGTATGTGAGGATGCGGGTGAAACCGCGGTACATATGGCGGATTTGATGCCGACACACGCCCACCGCAATCCATTATGGGTGCTGGCTTATGATGATTATCCGATGACCTCTATACCGCAAAAGCAAAAGTGGCAGGCGTATGCAGCGGAAAAAGACGCATGGTTTATTTTTTATCATGATGCCGAATATCGCGCACTAAAATGGGACGGGGACGAAAGAATGACAGAATCACTCAAACGAAAGAAACAATAGCATATTTTCATGTTTACCCTGCATGATTTCCGGCTAATAAAGCAAACCTAGTACTAATTATGCTCAGAAAGGAAGAGGCAGGGTGAAACAATTTGAAGTAACGAACGAAGGAGAAATTCAGACAACATTAAGAGGCCTTGAAGTACTCTCTGTTCCTTTTTTGAACAAAGGAGTAGCTTTTACAACAGAGGAAAGAAAAGCGCTCGGATTGAATGGCTTTTTGCCGCCGAAGGTATTGACCATTGATGAACAGGCAAAAAGAGCGTACGAACAGTTTTCCTCACAGCCTGATGATTTAAGTAAAAACGTTTATTTGACAGCGCTGCACGATCGAAATGAAACGCTGTTTTACCGTTTGTTAAATGACCACTTAGGGGAAATGCTCCCGATTGTATACACGCCGACAGTAGGTACGGCCATTCAGAGATACAGCCATGAATACAGGAAGCCGAGAGGGCTCTATCTGTCCATCGATGACCCGGAAGGCATGAGAGAGGCCTTTAAACAGTTTAAAGACAAAAGTGATGCCATCGATTTAATTGTCGCAACCGATGCTGAAGGGATTTTAGGAATCGGAGACTGGGGAGTCGGCGGTATCGCGATATCAATTGGCAAGCTTGCGGTATACACGGCCGCTGCCGGAATTGATCCGAGCAGAGTGCTGGCTGTCGTTTTGGATGCGGGCACAAATCAAGAGAGCCTCTTGAACGATCCGCTTTATGTCGGCAATCAGCATTCCAGAGTGCGCGGTGAACGCTATGACCAATTTATTGATGAATATGTCTCACTTGCAAGAGAGACATTCCCGAATGCATTGCTCCACTGGGAGGATTTCGGAGCGAAAAATGCACGCAGCATCTTGAAACGCTATAAAGATAAAATATGTACGTTTAATGATGATATACAAGGCACAGGCGCTGTTTCACTGGCGGCAGTTTTATCCTGTGCAAAAGCATCAAAAGTCCCGCTGAAGGATCACAGAGTCGTGATATTCGGAGCGGGGACGGCAGGAATCGGAATTGCTGAACAGCTGCGGGAAGCATTAGTGCGCGAGGGGCTGAGTGAGGAAGAATCATACCAGCGATTCTGGTGCATAGACCGAAACGGGCTGTTAACAGATGATATGGATCAGCTTCTCGATTTCCAAAAGCCTTATGCCCGTTCGGCTGATGAAGTGAAGGATTATCAGCGTAACGGAGAAGGAGGGGGCATTGATCTCCTTGAAGTGGTCCGGCAGGCGAAACCGACGATCCTGATCGGAACATCTACGGTTTCCGGTGCCTTTACTGAAGAAATTGTAAAAGAAATGGCGTCACACGTAAAACGTCCGGCGATTTTGCCGATGTCGAATCCGACGACTCTTTCCGAAGCAAAACCGCAAGATTTAATTGAATGGACGGAAGGCCGTGCGCTGATTACGACAGGAAGCCCGTTCCCGCCAGTGGAATATAACGGTGTAACGTACCATATTGGCCAAGCAAACAACGCGCTTGTTTTCCCTGGTCTCGGGCTTGGAACGATTGTCACCAAATCAAAATTAATAACCGATGGCATGTTTGAAGCATGTGCCCGCGCGATCGCAAGTATGGTCAATGTCGGAGTGCCTGGCGCGCCGATGCTTCCGAAGGTGGAGGATTTACGGACTGTATCGGCAACGGTTGCAGTTGAAGTCGCTAAAACCGCCATTAAGGAAGGCGTGGCCACTGAAGAGCCTGAGGACATCATTCAGGCTGTGCAGAACGCGATGTGGTATCCGGTATACAAACCAATTCGCGCGATATAATATAAAAAAGAGCCGCTGCATGGGCAGCGGCTCCTATTTTACGCTTGTCCGGTGTTAAGACGCGATTGTATCGATGACATCTACAATTCTCCCCGTTTTCGCATCCACCATCACTTCATATTGCTCTAGTTCTCCGAAAGCTGACCGTGTAACACCGGTCTTGTAAACCTGCACGGTTTCTCCATTCACATTGTAGGGCTCCGGCTGGGTGTAGATCCATGATCCATCAATCGGCCCCCGCTGTTTAAAAGCGGATTTTACGATACGAAGCGCTCTTTCTGAAGAAATATAAGGCTTCATCACATATTGCTTCACAACAACAGCCGTACAAATTCCAAGTCCTGCTCCTAAAAGAAGATGACGCAATTTCAAAATAAAGCACCTCCTGATTGATCATACTTCCATTATACAGAAACCGCCAAATCCTGTTAAGCGATACGCGGCTCATTGAGCAGATTCAATCAGAGTGCTTGGAAAACAGAATTTTTTCTAATAAAATAAAAGAACTACATAGAAATGAGGGGAAAACATGAATCAAGAAACGAAAGCGCTTTTCCAAACACTGACGCAGCTTCCCGGAGCGCCGGGCAATGAGCATCAGGTCCGTGCGTTTATGAAGCAGGAGCTTGCCAAATATGCCGATGATATCGTTCAGGACAGACTGGGAAGTGTTTTCGGAGTCAGAAAAGGCGGAGAGGACGCGCCGAAAATCATGGTGGCTGGACATATGGATGAAGTCGGATTTATGGTGACATCCATTACAGATAACGGATTACTGAGGTTCCAAACGCTCGGCGGCTGGTGGAGTCAGGTGCTGCTGGCACAAAGAGTGGAAATTCAAACAGATAACGGCCCGGTTCCGGGAGTTATTTCAAGCATACCGCCGCATCTGTTAACAGATGCTCAGCGAAACCGTCCGATGGATATCAAAAACATGATGATTGATATCGGAGCGGATGATAAGGAAGACGCTATCAAAATCGGTATTAAACCGGGCCAGCAAATTGTCCCTGTATGCCCGTTTACCATTATGGCGAATGAAAAGAAAATATTATCAAAAGCGTGGGATAACCGGTACGGCTGCGGATTGAGCATTGAATTGCTGAAGGAATTGCAAGGTAAAGAACTGCCGAATACGCTTTACGCTGGCGCAACCGTTCAGGAAGAAGTCGGCTTAAGAGGCGCACAGACAGCGTCTCATATGATCAAACCGGATTTGTTCTTCGCGCTTGACGCCAGTCCGGCAAACGACATGAGCGGCGATAAACAGCAGTTTGGGCAGCTTGGAAAGGGCTTTTTGCTCCGCATTCTTGACAGAACAACAGTCATGCACTGCGGAATGAGAGAATTTGTTCTGGATATGGCTGAAACGCATCAGATTCCATATCAATACTTTGTTTCGGGCGGCGGAACAGATGCAGGCAGAGTGCATATTTCAAACAGCGGCGTTCCGTCAGCAGTTATCGGGATCTGCTCCCGCTACATTCATACAAATGCGTCTATTATCCATATTGATGATTACGCTGCGGCTAAAGAAATGCTGATAAAGCTCGTAACTGCCTGTGACAAGCAGACAGTTGAAGCAATTAAAGAAAATATGTAAAATCTGGAGAAAAAGCTTGTTGAGCAAGGCTGTAAGCCATGTCGACAAGCTTTTTTCTTATTTTGTTTCAAATACATAGGAAAGTGCTTTAATGGCTTGGTTCACCGTTTCAACAGTCATATTCGCTTTGTTTGAAAGCTCTTTTAATGGGTGGTGTAGCGATTCAGGACGAATGATGATCAGGGGTTTGCCTTTTGCGATGGCATAGGAAGCATCCATTGCTGTGTTCCATTGTTTATACTTTTCGCCAAACAAGGCGATTACAAAGTCGGCTTTATTCATCAAGACGGCAGTTCTGAAGTTATTGATATCAGAAGCCTTGTCGTCCTTATAGACTGCGTTTGGCTGAGCGCCCATGATTTCTTCTCCGATATTGTCTGAACGGTCGTGATGCTCCATCGGGCCGACAAACGTAATCGGCAGCTTCAGTGACTTCGTTTTCTCCTTTATTTCCTCCCGCCAATTGCTGTGGATTTCTCCGGCTAAATAGACGATAAACTCCAAACTGGATCCCTCCTTATGTATGACCATTTGTCAATTTTACCCTCATGTAAAAGATGTTAAACGAAACGTGCTTGATAATGCAAATAAAATATGATAATGATAATGGGAAAGCTTATCTTACATATTCATTCGTTGCATATAAGTGGTTTTGCCGCAAGCAGTTTGGTATGATCCAAATGGACGAGTATCGATAAACTAACATGTAAGAACATAAACAACTGGAGGGATATTTGATGAAAAAAATCGAAACAACGCAAGAGCTGGAAAAAGCGGTAAAGGATGATTGGGCAGTATTTATGTTTTCTGCCGACTGGTGCCCGGACTGCCGTTTTGTAGAGCCTTTTCTTCCGGAATTGGAAGCAGACTTTCCTGAATTCACTTACTACTATGTAGACCGCGACAAATTTATTGATACATGCGCGGAGTGGGAGATTTACGGCATTCCAAGCTTTGTTGTGTTTAATGAAGGAAAAGAAGTGAATCGTTTTGTGAGCAAAGACCGCAAAACAAAAGAAGAAATTGAACAGTTTTTAACTGACTCTCTCGCAAAAGCGTAAAGGAGGATATCCGGTTTGAAAATGACCTCAAGGAAGCTGTCAGACATATTGAAACAGCGCCTTCAGCACGAGAATCGCTCCTTTTTATTTGACAGAGAAAAAGACACCCTCCGTGTTGAGGATGAAACAACTAAAAAAGGAATTACGCTCGACCTGCCGCCGATTATTGCAAAATGGGAACTGAAAAAAGACGAAGCCATTGACGAGATCGTTTACTATGTATCAGAAGCCATGACAGCTATGGAAGGGAAGTCGCAGGAAATAACCGGGAAGGAAAGCCGCATTTATCCGGTCATCCGCTCAACCTCTTTTCCGGACAAGTCCAGCGAAGAGATTCCGCTTATTTATGACGATCATACCGCAGAAACAAGAATTTACTACGCGCTTGATCTGGGCAAAACCTATCGTTTAATTGATCAGCGCATGCTGGAGAAAGAAAACTGGACAAGGGAGCGGATCAGAGAAACGGCTGCGTTTAACCTCCGCTCTCTGCCGACGGTTGTCAAAGAGGATACAGTTGCCGGCAATCTCTTTTACTTCTTCAGAGCAAATGACGGTTACGACGCCAGCCGGATTCTGAACGAAGCGATTTTAAATGAGTATAAACAAAATGCTAAAGGTGAGCTCGCGATCTCTGTTCCGCATCAGGACGTTCTGATACTTGCTGACATTCGGAATGAATCAGGGTATGATATTTTAGGACAAATGTCGATGAGCTTCTTTGCAGGCGGCACCGTTCCGATTACGGCGCTTTCTTTCCTGTACAATGAAGGAAAGCTGGAGCCGGTGTTTATCTTGGCAAAAAGCCGTCCGAAAAAGGATTAGAAAGGATTTTTTACTTATGAACGCTTTTTATAATAAAGAAGGTGTGGGAGATACACTTCTGATCTCTCTAAAAGACGTAACGCGCGAGCAAGTAGGCTATGAAAAACACGGCGACGTCGTCAAAATTTTCAATAGCGAAACAAATGAAACGACGGGTTTTAACATCTTTAACGCGTCTTCATACTTAACCATTGATGAAAACGGCCCTGTTGCCCTTTCAGAAACATTCGTTCAAGATGTGAATGAAATGCTAAACAGAAACGGCATTGAAGAAACATTAGTCGTTGATTTATCGCCAAAGTTTGTTGTCGGATATGTTGAATCAAAAGAAAAACATCCAAATGCGGATAAATTAAGCGTATGTAAAGTCAACGTAGGAGATGAAACGCTTCAGATCGTTTGCGGCGCGCCTAATGTTGATCAAGGTCAAAAAGTTGTCGTTGCCAAAGTCGGCGCTGTGATGCCGAGCGGACTCGTCATTAAGGATGCTGAGCTTCGGGGCGTACCGTCGAGCGGAATGATCTGCTCCGCAAAAGAGCTTGCATTGCCTGACGCTCCGGCTGAAAAAGGAATCCTTGTATTAGAAGGAGACCATGAGGCTGGAGACGCATTTCAGTTTTAGACTCCCATAAATACGCCGAAAAAATCGAATCATGTAAAAAAAGCCGCTAAGCCCTTGTTTAGCGGCTTTGTTTTGCTGAAAGCTTAATCTTTTCTGGGCCGACAAGCAGTGGTATACTAAAAATCGTCCCAGAAAACTATAAGGGAGTTAGAGATGAATTATGAGTTGGCTTCATAAATTTTTTGATTTGTTTTTAGGAGAGAGTGAAGAGGACGCTGAACGGGAGACAAAACCTGCTCAAATTCCGAAACAGCCAGAATCGCATCACTCCGAAGGACAATTAAAACGATTGGAAGATCCTAAAATATATTACGAATATCCTAAAGGCAAGTTCCGTTTTCCGGTTGTGCCTGACGGATATCAAAAAAATGATTTGAGAAGGCGCCGCCCGCCATCGGAGGAACCGCAAGCGGAGCCTCGTTCGAGCGCTGCTCAGCACAGAGACCGCACAAATAATGAAAAAGAGCATCATACATATGAAAAATCAGAGCCGGCCAAGAAACCTTTTAAACCGACAAATATACCTTCGCCTGTATATGGATTTAATCAAAAACCATCTGTGAAAAAGGACGTGCCGAAACAATCTGCGGAAAAAAAAGGTGTGCAAAAAAAGCCGGAACCTGTAGAAGAGAAGGTAACGCTGCTTTCAGAAGAAATCGAACGCGAACGCAGCTATCCAATGCCGGACCGGCCGCCGCAGCAACAGAAGAAGGAGCCTCTCTTTTCATATGACCGATTCGAAGAACAGCCTTCTGGCGTCCTAAAAAGTACGAATGAAACAATGGCAAAGCACTCAGCAGAGGAGCTGTCAGACAAAAAAGTAAACGCTGGAGACGAAATGGCACCAAAAGCTGCTGAGATGCGGTCAGAAGAAACAGAACAAATGAAGCAGCAGGAAGAATCTTTCTTGCGCGAAGAAAAATCTTGGGAAGAGACTGTGACAGGTGCCGGAATGGAAGCAGAAAAGCTGTCAGGTAACGAAGGATATGCCCGCGAAGAAGCTGTTCCGGAAACTGCTGACACCGTCTCAACTCAAGCAGAACAAACGGAAAACCAAGAGCCTGAAAAGGAAGAGCATTTCTTACCCGATGAGCGATATGGGGAAGAGGCTGTGACAGGTGCTGAAACTGAGGCAGAAGAGCCGTCAGCCAACGAAGGAAACGTTCGTGAAAAAGCTGTTCCAGAAACTGCTGACACCTCAGCCCCAGCAGAAGAAATGGAATTCCATGAGCATGAAAAGCCTTTCTTGCATAATGAACGATACGAGGAAGAGACTGTGGCAGATGCCGGGCAAGAAGCAGAGGAACTGTCAGACAGCCATACAGCTGCTCACGAAGAAATTATATCGGAAGCTGCATCAGCTCAAGTGATAGAGGAAAACAGCCAGCCTGAAGCAACCGCGGCCCAGATAAATGACTATCCAGAACCCGAACATAGCACAGAAGAGGATTCTCCATCCTATTCTGCGGCGGATGAAAGCCGGGAGGAAGAAGTTCCTGCGGGTGAAAGACGCACGGCCCCAGCAGAACAGCAGAACAGAACCGAGAAGTCGAGTAACAATCCTGAACGAAGTCCAGCACTTCAGAAGGTACCGTCTGTTCCTTTTAATGTTATGATGCTGAAAAGCGATACGCATAAACAGCAAAAAGCAGGGGAGCGCCGCGGAAGCTATGTGTTCCCAAATGTCTCACTGCTTGATGTGCCGCCAGCACAAGTTCAGGACGATACTGCGTGGATAGAAAACCAGCGTCAGCTGCTTGATTTAACTTTGAAAAACTTTAACGTTCGGGCCAATGTGGTTCATGTAACGCAAGGGCCGTCAGTCACAAGATTTGAAGTACACCCTGAACCGGGTGTAAAGGTGAATAAAATCACCAACCTGTCTGATGACATTAAACTCAGCCTGTCCGCCAGAGATATTCGAATAGAAGCGCCGATTCCGGGGAAAAACACGATCGGAATTGAAGTGCCGAACCGCACGAGCAAGGTGGTTGATTTGCGCCAAATGATTCGCAGCTCTGCTTTCAGGACGAGCACGTCACCGCTTACGGCAGCACTTGGATTGGATATTTCGGGGAATCCTGTTGTCATTGATCTGAAGAAAATGCCGCACGGTCTTATTGCCGGAGCTACAGGATCGGGAAAAAGCGTGTGCATCAATACAATTTTAGTGAGTCTGCTTTATAAAGCTGATCCGAGTGAAGTGAAGGTGCTGCTGATTGATCCGAAAATGGTAGAGCTTGCGCCTTACAACAAAATTCCTCATCTCGTCAGCCCTGTCATTACCGACGCCAAAGCGGCCACTGCTGCTTTAAAATGGGTCGTTGAGGAAATGGAGCGCCGCTATGAACTGTTTGCCCATTCCGGTGTTCGCGATATTGACCGTTTTAATCAATTAACCTCTGATCATCAAACGGGCGAAAAATTGCCGTATTTAGTTGTGGTCATTGACGAGCTTGCGGATTTGATGATGGTAGCTCCAAATGATGTAGAAGAAAGCATTGCCCGGATTGCTCAAAAAGCAAGAGCCTGCGGAATCCATTTGCTTGTCGCGACTCAGCGTCCGTCAGTCGATGTCATTACCGGTCTGATTAAAGCGAATATCCCGACGAGAATTGCGTTTTCTGTCTCCAGCCAGGTTGATTCCCGAACAATCATTGACATGGCAGGTGCGGAAAAACTTCTCGGCAAAGGAGACATGCTCTTTTTGGAGAACGGTTCTGGAAAACCGGTCCGTCTCCAAGGCAACTTTGTATCGGACCGAGAAATTGACCGTGTTGTTTCCCATGTCAGAAACCAGCTGCCGCCAGCTTATTTATTCGAACAGGAAGAATTGGTCAGACAAGGCTCTGCCTTAAAGGAAGAGGATGAGCTGTTTTATGAGGCGTGCGAATTTGTTGTTGAGCAAAACAGTGCAAGCACGTCAAGCCTGCAAAGAAGATTCAGAATCGGATATAATCGGGCTGCAAGGCTGATTGATATGATGGAAGCGGAAGGTATGATCTCTGAGGCGAAAGGAAGCAAGCCTCGAGAGGTGCTGATCACTGCAAGTGATTTAATAAACGAATAATATAGGTTCATTTTCACAGCAAACATGGTATGATAATGGATAGAGCATTTAACAGCTATGCCGCTTTACAGCAAGTGGGCATAGAAATCGTGATATTTAGGTTTAATCGGAAAGAAATAACCGGATACTGAACATAACAAAAAATATAAGGATACGCCGTCAGGCGGCTTTTCAGCCGCCGCGGTCGCAAATTGAAATGAACGTCATATACTGGGGAACAGATAGACGTTTGTTGGAGGTACAATTATGACTGTTTATCATTTTGTTGGAATAAAAGGGACGGGTATGAGTCCGCTTGCCCAAATACTTCATGATAATGGATATACTGTCCAAGGATCGGATATCGAAAAATTCATTTTTACACAAACGGCGCTTGAAAAAAGAAACATCACTGTTCTTCCTTTTAGCGCGGATAACATCAAACCCGGCATGACAGTTATCGCTGGAAACGCATTCCCAGACACGCACCCTGAGATTGAAAAAGCGATGTCTGACGGAATTCCGGTGATTCGTTATCATAAGTTTTTAGGTGACTACATGAAAAAATTCACCAGTGTCGCGGTTACTGGTGCGCACGGTAAAACGTCGACTACGGGGCTGCTGGCTCACGTTATCCAAAACGCAAAACCGACGTCTTTCTTAATCGGGGACGGAACAGGCCAAGGAAATGAAAACAGCGAATACTTCGTATTTGAAGCGTGCGAATACCGCCGCCATTTCTTAAGCTATCAGCCTGACTACGCGATTATGACGAATATTGATTTTGATCACCCTGATTACTTCTCAAATATTGACGATGTGTTTGACGCTTTTCAGGAAATGGCTCTTCAAGTTAACAAAGGCATTATTGCCTGCGGTGATGATGAGTATCTGCCGAAAATCCATGCGAATGTGCCTGTCGTTTATTACGGCACAGGAGAAGAAAATGATTTTCAAGCGAGAAACATTGTAAAAAGCACAGAAGGGACAACTTTCGATGTCTTTGTCCGCAATACATTCTATGACACATTTTATATTCCTGCGTATGGCCATCATAATGTATTGAACTCATTGGCGGTCATCGCGTTGTGCCATTATGAAGAAATTGACGCCAGCGTTATTAAACATGGCCTTAAATCATTTGGCGGCGTCAAACGCAGATTCAATGAGAAACAGCTCGGAAACCAAGTGTTAATTGATGATTACGCTCATCATCCGACAGAAATAAAAGTGACGATTGAGGCGGCAAGACAGAAATATCCTGATCGTGAAATCGTTGCGGTATTCCAGCCTCATACATTTACGCGGACACAGCAATTCCTTGATGAATTTGCTGAAAGCCTGAGCGGGGCAGACTGTGTGTATTTATGCGACATCTTCGGGTCAGCCCGGGAAAACGCAGGAAAGCTGACGATCGGCGACCTGCAGGGAAAAATTAATAATGCCAAGCTGATTGCAGAAGATGATACATCTGTTTTAAAAGCTCATGATAAAGCCGTTCTCATCTTTATGGGAGCAGGAGATATCCAAAAATATATGAGAGCCTACGAAAACGTCATGGCATAATAAAAAGCAGTGATTTCACTGCTTTTTATTTATCTGAAGAGAAGTCCTCTTAAAGGATTTTTCAAATGTAATGGAGAATAATATGTATACAGCCCAACAGATATGTTTATGATTTTACAAATCGGGTAAACAGCAGTATATCCTGCAGCAAGGAGGTTTAAGATGATTATCATTCTTTATTTAAGCGTTGCACTAATCGCAGTAGCATTTCTCGTCTTAGTGATCTATTTGTCTAAAACACTAAAGTCACTGCAGCTGACATTAAAACATGTTGCATCCACGCTCGAAGGGCTGGAGGGACAAATGAAAAGCATTACCACTGAAACTGCCGAGCTTTTACATAAGACCAACCGCTTGGCTGAAGATATTCAGGAAAAATCAGAAAAGCTGAACACGGTCGTTCATGCTGTTCAAGGGGTGGGAACCTCTGTGCAGCAGTTCAATACATCAATGAAGCAGGCGGCAGGGTCTGTATCGGCATCAGTGAGAGAAAACCAAGATAAAATCAATCAGGTTGTCACCTGGAGCCAAGCAGCAATGGAAATTTGGGAGAAGTGGAAGCGAAAGAAATCAGCTCTTTAAGAGAGAAAAACACTTTGAGGAGGAATAATGATGAGCAAAGATGGAATTAATAGTAAAGATTTTTTAATCGGTACTTTAATCGGAGGAATCATCGGAGCCACCACTGCGCTTTTCCTAGCACCTAAATCTGGGAAAGAACTACGCGACGATCTCGGAAATCAAGCTGTTGCTCTGCGGGATAAAACAGATAAAATGACGGCAGATGCAAAAGAAAAAGGCACACAATATGTCAGCATTGCAAAAGACAAAACATCTAACATCACACAGCTTGTCGCCGATCAGTCAGGACAGATCATGAACAAGGTCAAAGATTTAAGAGACCGTTCAAAATCTGCAAATACCGAGTCATCATCTGCTACGCAAGATATGAAAAATGAAGCAAAGCAGGCGGCTGACGAAGCAAAAGATCAAGTCCTCCAAACGAAAGAAGACGTAAAAGACGAGCTGAAAGATGCACAAAAACAGGCCGAGCACATCAACCGCTGAGCCCGGAAGGAGCAGACTTGACTAATGGCAAAACAGCTAATTCAATCTGAGGAAGAGTTTAAGCGTATTGCAGAAAAGGAAGACACTTTCTTGTTTTTTAAGCACAGCTTAACATGCCCGATCAGCCAAGCCGCATTTCAAGAATTTAATGCCTTTGCAAATCAGCATGAAGAAGTGCCGGCTTACTATCTGCAAGTACAAGAGGCACGGCCCCTGTCAAATTTCATCGCAGAAACATACGGAGTCAAGCACGAAAGCCCTCAAGTTTTCGTGATCCAAAACGGTGAAGTAAAGTGGCATACCTCACATTCACAAATTACAGAAGCGGCGATTGAGCAGCATCTGTCCTAGAAAAAAGCGTCCAGATATGATCTGGCGCTTTTTTTTTGAAAAAAACTATTGATCATTTTCTTCACATCATGTACGATAGCATCATACATTACTTTATCACTTAAAAGCGTTTGGGTAATAAAGTAGACTTTTTTAAAAATTTTGTATTTCAGTATTTCCATTTGGTTTTACTTATAGTAAGATGCATGTTAACTACAAAATAAAAAATGAATGTGCAGGGAAAGGATGAAAAAAATGAGCAACACAGAATTAGAGCTTCTAAGGCAGCAGGCAGACGAATTAAACTTGCAAATTTTAAAATTAATCAACCAGCGCGGAAATGTTGTGAAAGAGATCGGTAAAGCGAAAGAAGCGCAAGGTGTCAATCGCTTTGATCCTGTCAGAGAACGCACAATGTTAAATAAAATCATTGAAAACAATGACGGACCATTCGAAAATTCTACTATCCAGCACATTTTTAAAGAAATCTTTAAAGCGGGTTTAGAGCTTCAGGAGGAAGACCACAGCAAAGCGCTTCTTGTTTCCCGTAAGAAAAAACCTGAAGATACAATCGTTGATATCAAAGGTGAAAAAGTCGGAGACGGCCAGCAAAGATTTATCGTCGGACCATGTGCGGTTGAGAGCTATGAGCAGGTGGCTGAAGTGGCTGCGGCTGCTAAAAAACAAGGGATTAAAATTCTCCGCGGAGGAGCCTTTAAGCCTCGTACGAGCCCATACGATTTCCAAGGCCTCGGTGTAGAAGGACTCCAAATCTTAAAACGTGTAGCGGATGAATTTGATCTGGCTGTTATCAGCGAAATCGTAACTCCGGCTCATATTGAAGAAGCGCTTGACTACATTGATGTAATTCAGATCGGTGCGCGTAATATGCAGAACTTTGAATTGCTGAAAGCTGCAGGTTCCGTGAAAAAGCCTGTGCTTCTGAAACGCGGACTTGCTGCAACGATCTCGGAATTCATCAATGCAGCTGAATACATTATGGCACAAGGCAATGATCAAATTATCCTTTGTGAGCGCGGTATCAGAACATACGAAACAGCAACGAGAAACACGCTCGATATTTCAGCTGTGCCAATTCTGAAACAGGAAACGCATTTGCCGGTCTTTGTTGATGTGACGCATTCAACAGGCCGCCGCGACCTCCTTCTTCCGACAGCTAAAGCCGCTTTAGCGATCGGTGCTGACGGCGTAATGGCAGAGGTTCATCCTGATCCATCAGTCGCACTTTCTGACTCTGCTCAGCAAATGGCGATCCCTGAATTCGAAAAATGGCTGAATGAACTGAAACCAATGGTGAAAGTCAACGCCTAATGGAATGAGATCAATACAAAAGGCCGCATATGCGGCCTTTTTTTGCGCTTTCTCGTTTATTTAATTATAAAACTCAAGTATACGTTTTCATCATCTATAAAAACGTGTATAATTTCATGAGAAGTATTTAAATTTGATGAATAATGAAAAATAATGTAGACTACTGACTTACGCTTACAAATCATAAACGACATAAATTCGGACATTATGACATTTCTCTACATAAAGTGTTTATGCTATAGATAAGGATAAGTGTATCCAGTAAAAGGAGTGGTTTTAGGATGAGCAATATTACGATCTACGACGTAGCGAGAGAAGCTAATGTAAGCATGGCAACCGTTTCCCGTGTCGTGAATGGAAACCCGAATGTAAAACCGACAACGAGAAAAAAAGTCTTGGAAGCCATTGACCGTCTCGGCTACCGTCCAAACGCGGTGGCAAGAGGGCTTGCAAGCAAAAAAACAACAACTGTAGGTGTCATCATTCCTGATATCTCAAGCATTTTCTATTCAGAGCTTGCGCGCGGAATTGAAGATATCGCGACAATGTATAAATATAACATCATTTTGAGCAACTCTGACCAAAACTTGGAGAAAGAGCTGCACTTATTAAACACAATGCTCGGCAAACAGGTCGACGGCATCGTATTTATGGGCGGAAACATTACGGACGAGCATGTAGCGGAATTTAAGCGTTCGCCAGTGCCGATCGTGCTTGCCGCTTCTGTTGAAGAGCAAGGTGAAACACCATCAGTCGCAATTGATTACGAGCAGGCGATTTATGACGCGGTGAAGCTTTTGGTTGATAAGGGGCACACTGATATCGCGTTTGTTTCCGGCCCGATGACAGAACCGATCAACCGCTCAAAGAAACTGCAAGGCTACAAACGGGCGCTTGAAGAGGCGAATCTTCCGTTTAATGAACAATTTGTCGCTGAAGGTGATTACACGTATGATTCCGGACTTGAGGCGCTTCAGCATCTCATGAGCCTGGACAAAAAACCGACAGCGATTCTTTCCGCAACTGATGAAATGGCGCTCGGCATTATTCATGCCGCTCAGGATCAAGGCCTGTCCATTCCTGAGGATCTCGACATTATCGGCTTTGATAATACGAGATTAAGCTTGATGGTTCGGCCGCAGCTTTCAACAGTAGTTCAGCCGACGTATGATATTGGCGCGGTTGCCATGAGACTGCTGACAAAGCTCATGAATAAAGAGCCGGTGGAAGAGCATATTGTCGAATTGCCGCATCGTATAGAGTTAAGACAGTCAACCAAGTCATAAGAAAAACAAGAAAGCAAGCTTCACCTCTAGGGTGGATTCTTGCTTTTTTCGTATGAGTGAGGAGAAATGATGAAACGTTTTGATTATCTTACACCTGTTGGTTTTGTGTTAGGAACAATTATTATTGTGATTGGAATTATTTCCGGATCGGGAGTAAGCGGTTTCCGCTCTTTTCTAGATCTGACTTCTTTCTTTATCGTAACAGGAGGACTTTGCGCCGCTGTTTTTATCAGTTTTCCGCCGAGAGAGCTGAAAAAAACGCCCACTGTGTTAAAGCAGGCATTTATCCGCCAGGAAGACAATGTAAAAGATCTTGTGAAAACCTTCGTTTCCCTTTCCGATCATGCGCGCAAACATGGGCTTTTATCACTTGATGACCAGGCCAGAGAAATCAGAGATCCATTCTTGAAAAAGGGGCTGCTTCTGGCGGTTGACGGCTGGGATGAAGAAACGATTCGGCTTGTCATGGATTCAGAAATTGCAGCAATGGAGGAACGGCACCGCAAAGGCCGGCGTGTTTTGGAGAAGGCGGGGGAATTCGCTCCGGCATGGGGCATGATCGGGACACTGGTCGGGCTGGTGCTGATGCTCAAAAACTTAAATGACCCTGATATGCTCGGCCCGAATATGGCTGTTGCACTTTTGACGACTTTATACGGATCATTGCTGGCAAACATGGTATTTAACCCGATTGCGGCTAAGCTCGAAGAAAAAACAGAAAGTGAAATCTTCATCAAACAGGTAATGGTGGAAGGTATCATCGGGATACAATCCGGAAAAAATCCGCGGAATCTGGAAAGCCAGCTCGTCGTTTTCAGTTCTCGGGAAGAATGGCGGAAGCAGCATAATCAAGTAAAGACAAAAAAGGGATCTGTACATGAAGCTTAGAAGAGAGCGCTTTGAACGAAGGAATGGAAACGGGAAAAACAATCAATCATCCTCGGGCTGGATGGTCACCTTTACAGATCTGGTTACGCTGATCCTTGTGTTCTTTATTTTACTTTTTTCGATGTCGCAGATCGATCTGCAGAAATTTAAAGCAGCGGTGAACTCGATCCAAAAGGAAGGCAGCGGACTTCAGCCAGACCAAACAGCCATCGATCAAAAAGACACGCCGTCAGCCGATGCAAAGAAGCAAGAGAATCAGCAGGATCAACTGCTGCAAAAAGTGAATACATACATTCAAGAGCACCAGCTGAAGGCGAAAATGACAGCAAAGCGGGATGAACGCGGTGTCGTGCTCGTTCTTCAGGAAGCGGTGCTGTTTGATTCAGGCGAGGCTAAAGTGTTGGAAAATGCTGAAACGCTTCTTCACCAAATTGCAGTTCTTCTTCAGACTATTCCAAATGATATTCAGGTGGAGGGCCATACAGACAGCCGAAATATTTCAACGTACAGGTATCCGTCCAACTGGGAGCTATCCGCAGCACGGGCAAGCGGAGTGATTCAATATTTCACATCAAAAGAGAAACTCCCGTCGAAGCGATTTATCGCTGTTGGCTATGCGGATACAAAGCCTGTAAAGGATAACAAAACAAATGAACACATGAAGGAAAACAGACGTGTAGAAATCGTCATCAAAAAATCAAAAACGACCTCTTCGTGAAGGTCGTTTTTTTATTTTGTTTTTTCCTGACGCTCTGATCGTATCGCGTATAACGCTTTGCTGACGGTTTGGGCATTTTTTTCTGTAATTTCTGGCTTGCGTGGAATCGGCGGATATAAATCGGCGGGATCGCTCCAACTGGACGGAAGGGTGACTGGGCATTGCTTTTGCCATTTTGCGATCCATTCAGATGGAATGTCATGTCCCGGATCGATCCCTTTCATTTCAAGCCATACTCGGGCCCAGGCACGGGGCACCACACGCCAAATATCATATCCGCCTCCTCCGACGGCGATCCATCTTCCGCCGCAATATTGATGCGCTAAAGCGTGAGCGAGCCGCGGAATCTGTTCGTAAATGGCAATCGTTGCTGACAAATGCGTCAGCGGATCGTAGTAATGGGCATCAGCTCCATTTTGGCTGATAATCACATCCGGCTGAAAATAAGCGGCGATTTCTGAAGCTGCTGTCTGGTAAGCCTCAATAAATGAATCATCCTCCGTAAAAGCATCAAGCGGGATATTAAAGGAATATCCGTAGCCTTTTCCGCTGCCTTTTTCCTGAATCTGACCGGTTCCGGGGAATAAATACCGTCCCGTTTCATGAATGGACAGGGTGCATACGTTGGGATTATCATAAAACGCAAATTGCACACCGTCTCCGTGATGGGCGTCCGTATCAATATACAGCACCTTGGCTTGATATTTTTTCTGAATATACTGAATCGCTACAGCGCTGTCGTTGTATATGCAAAATCCAGAAGCCCTTCCGCGAAACCCGTGGTGCAGGCCTCCCCCAAGGTTGGCAGCATGCAGTGCTTGTCCAGACATGACATAATCCGCAGCTGTTAAGGTTCCGCCGACTAATAGTGAGGCAGCTTCATGCATGCCTGCAAAGACGGGTGTATCTTCAGTGCCGAGCCCGTAGCTTTCCCCTTCTTCGGGTGGAAGTTTTCCGGCGCCGGCAAGCTGTACTGCCTGAATATAATCGTCCGTATGCACAAGAGCCAGCTCATCTTCCGCCGCAAGCCGGGGACTGACGATATCCCCCTCGTCAAAGGCATCCATCGATTTGAGCAAATCATATGTCAGCAGAACACGCTGCTGATTAAAGGGGTGCTCCTGATGAAACATATAAGTCTGATAAGAGGGAGAATAAATAAACACACTGTCCCTCATAGCTGATCCCTGTGCTCTGACGGCCATACGATGAGATGCCCGTTTTTTTGCAATTCCTGCAAAAACGGCAGCGGATTCATCGTCTTGACACGGAATACAAGCACTTTTGCGCCGGAATCGTCATGGGGATAGACAAGAACGCTCAGTATTTTTACCTGAAGTCTTTGGCAGAGGCTGCTGATATCGGCGAGGCTTTTTGTGATGTCATTTACTTTTATCTCAACCTGCGATCCGGGCTGGTCAGCGCCTGTCAGCTTCACAAAAGTCCGCAGCAAATCGGTTTTTGTCAGAATGCCGATTAACTTGTGATGCTGCACGACTGGAAGGCAGCCGATGCCGTGCTCGTAGAAAACTGCTGATATTTCTTCAACAAAATCAAGCGGATGGGCGCACACGACGTCTTTTTTCATAATGGATTCAACGCTTCGTGTGAGAAAACGGCTGCGTTTGCTTTCTTCAAATATGCTGGGGCTGGCCTGTTTCATATCTCTGTCTGTAATCATCCCAATCACATGGCGGTCTTCATTAATAACAGGCAAATGCCTGATATGAAATTCCTTCAGCTTGTGTATTGCCGTTTCAAGCGTATCCGTTTTCGTTAATGTGATGACATCCTTTTTCATGATTTGCTCAACAATCATTATCTTTTCCCCTTTGTCAGTGTCAGTTAATACATATAACGATGATAAAAACGGAGCCTGTCAAATCGTTCAATTGATTCCTGGCTGACGTTTTTTCCGATGCGCGCCATCAGGCAGTTCGCAGGATGGGAGCTGATCTCTGGCTCATCGGTGGCAAACCAGACCAATCCGCCTGCGTTCATCATTTTCTCCATGATCTTTCTGTACTCCCACACATCCTTTTTCATCCCTTTTAAATCCCAATGCCAGTAATATTCTGTCGTCATCACAATGTAGTTCTCCATTTGTTCGTCCATCATGCTGACGGTCAGAAGTGTTTTTCCGACAGAACATCCCCGGTATTCCGGCGCCACCTCAATGGCTCCGAGCTCAAGCAAATCCTCCATATTTCCTTCTGACCATCTTTCGAGCGGGTCAGGGTATAGATACGTTACATAGCCGACAATGGCCTGGCCGTCTCTGGCAATGATAATGCGTCCCTCAGGAAGGCCGGCAATATCGACTAATGCTTCATGCTGTTCCCGGGGCGGCCGAAATGCGGTCAAATCCTTATGAAACTCATAACCTGCCAAGTCTTCTGGAGAGACAGGCCCTTCTATCAGTAAGGAGCCGGTTGCTGTTTTGATGTTTGCAGAGTGATATGTTTTATGATGTTCCACTGATTCACCGTCCCATCAATTTCTATAAAAAATACATGCCTCCTTTAAGAATAACAAATTATAAAGCGTTTTCAACATGGTTTATATTTTAAAAATTGAGAAGAATATGAATATATACTATAATAAATGTGACAACTTCAGCAAAGGGGGATGTTTTGACATGAATTTGAAAGCGTTACCAGCTATAGAGGGGGATCATAACCTAGAAAACTACGATGAAACGTATCGGCAATTTGATTGGTCCGAAGCGGAAAAACATTTCTCTTGGCATAAGACAGGGAAATTGAACGCGGCTTATGAAACGATAGACCGCCACGCCGAATCTTTTCGGAAAAACAAAGTAGCGCTTTATTATAAGGACGCAAAACGGGATGAAAAATACACATTTAAAGAAATGAAAGAAGAAACAAACAGAGCCGGGAATGTACTGAGACGGTATGGAAATGTGGAAAAAGGGGACCGCGTTTTTATTTTTATGCCGAGATCACCCGAGCTTTATTTTATTATGCTAGGCGCTATCAAAATCGGCGCAATCGCCGGGCCGTTATTTGAAGCGTTTATGGAGGGGGCTGTTAAGGACCGGCTGCAAAACAGCGAGGCAAAGGTTGTCGTCACGACGCCTGAGCTTTTGGAAAGGATTCCGGTTGAAAAGCTGCCTGATTTACAGCATATATTCATAGTCGGCGGCCAGGCTGAAAAGAGAGGAACAAACATCATTCATTATGATGAAGTGGCTAAGCATGAGAGCACAAGACTGGACATTGAATGGATGGACAGGAAAGACGGCTATTTGCTTCACTATACATCAGGATCTACGGGTACGCCGAAGGGTGTGCTTCATGTCCATGAGGCGATGGTTCAGCAGTATCAGACAGGAAAATGGGTCCTTGATTTAAAGGAAGAGGACATTTATTGGTGCACGGCCGACCCAGGCTGGGTGACTGGAACGGTGTACGGGATTTTTGCGCCGTGGCTGAACGGAGCGACAAATGTTATTGTCGGCGGACGATTCAGCCCGGAAAGCTGGTATGGAACGATTGAGCAGCTTGGCGTAAACGTCTGGTACAGCGCGCCGACTGCCTTTCGAATGCTGATGGGAGCCGGAGATGAGATGGCTGCCAAATATGATCTGACTTCACTCCGCCATGTGCTGAGTGTCGGTGAACCTTTAAACCCGGAAGTGATCAGATGGGGGCATAAAGTTTTTAATAAACGGATTCATGATACATGGTGGATGACAGAGACGGGCGGACAGCTGATCTGCAACTATCCTTGCATGGATATTAAACCAGGCTCGATGGGAAAACCGATTCCCGGTGTAGAAGCAGCAATCGTTGACAATCAGGGGAACGAGCTTCCGCCGTATCGAATGGGGAACCTCGCCATTAAAAAGGGCTGGCCTTCTATGATGCACACGATTTGGAACAACCCTGAAAAATACGAATCTTATTTTATGCCTGGCGGATGGTATGTGTCGGGTGATTCTGCCTACATGGATGATGAAGGGTATTTTTGGTTCCAAGGCAGAGTGGACGATGTCATCATGACCTCCGGTGAGCGTGTCGGACCATTTGAAGTGGAAAGCAAGCTTGTCGAACATCCGGCAATTGCGGAGGCGGGGGTCATTGGAAAACCTGATCCCGTGCGCGGCGAAATCATCAAAGCCTTTATCGCTCTCAGAGAAGGGTTTGAGCCGTCTGATAAACTGAAGGAAGAAATCCGCCAATTTGTCAAACAAGGCCTTGCAGCCCATGCGGCTCCGCGTGAAATTGAATTTAAGGATAAGCTGCCAAAAACACGGAGCGGTAAAATCATGAGACGTGTGCTGAAGGCGTGGGAACTGAATCTTCCGGCCGGAGACCTGTCAACGATGGAGGATTAAAAGGCGCCGTTGACACGGGATTTTATTTATGTTAAAAATGATATAGCTTCATATGAAAAGGTAAAGATTGAGACAAGTAGAATATCCTTACGTTCCAGAGAGCTGATGGCCGGTGAAAATCAGCACAGACGGATATATCGAATACACTCATGAACCGCTTTTGCAAACAAAGCCGCTCAGGCTTTCAGTAGTGAAAGAACGGACCTGATCCGTTATCAGGCAAAGTGATAAGAGCGAAAAGCTGTATGTATGCTCTTATTAGTAGGGTGGTACCGCGATAATCAATCGTCCCTTCGTTTACACGAAGGGGCGTTTTTATTTTATTAAAAAAGGAGCTTTATCTCATGACAAACTTACTTGAAGACTTATCCTTCCGCGGATTGATTCAGCAAATGACGGATGAAGAAGGACTGAATAAACAGCTGAACGAAGAAAAAATCCGCCTGTACTCAGGCTTTGATCCGACAGCAGACAGCTTGCATATCGGGCACCTGCTGCCCATTTTAACACTCCGCCGTTTTCAGCTTGCGGGGCACCATCCGATTGCGCTTGTGGGCGGCGCGACGGGTTTAATCGGCGATCCGAGCGGAAAAAAAGCTGAGCGTACATTAAACACGGCTGATATTGTTGTCGAATGGTCGCAAAAAATCAAACATCAGCTTTCAAGATTTCTTGATTTTGAGTCAGCGGAAAACCCGGCTGTTATGGCAAATAACTACGACTGGATCGGAAACATGAATGTGATCGACTTCCTTCGTGACGTCGGCAAAAACTTCGGCATCAATTACATGCTGGCAAAAGATACAGTCAGCTCCAGAATCGAATCCGGCATCTCTTACACGGAATTCAGCTACATGATTCTTCAATCTTATGATTTCTTAAACCTGTACAGAGAGAAAAACTGTAAGCTGCAAATCGGCGGAAGCGATCAATGGGGCAACATTACAGCTGGCCTTGAGCTGATCAGAAAATCTGAAGAAGAAGGAGCAAAAGCATTCGGTCTTACCATTCCGCTTGTAACGAAAGCGGACGGCACAAAATTCGGAAAAACCGAAGGCGGCGCAATTTGGCTTGATAAAGAAAAAACGTCCCCATATGAGTTCTATCAATTCTGGATCAATACAGACGACCGTGATGTAGTGAAATATTTAAAATACTTCACGTTCCTTTCAAAGGAAGAAATCGAAGAATATGCTGAAAAAACTGAAACAGCACCTGAAAAGCGTGAAGCGCAAAAACGCCTGGCAGAAGAAGTGACAGCGCTCGTTCACGGACGCGAGGCACTGGAGCAAGCGATTAATATTTCCCAAGCATTGTTCAGCGGCAATATTAAAGAGCTTTCTGCCCAAGACGTAAAAATCGGTTTTAAAGATGTGCCTTCTCTAGAAAAAGACAGCGCTGAAGAACTGTCACTCGTAGATGTGCTGGTTGAATCGAAACTGTCACCGTCTAAACGCCAAGCCCGTGAAGATATTAAAAACGGAGCCGTTTACATTAACGGTGAACGCCAGACAGAAATTGACTATATCTTATCTGCTGAAGACCGCATTGAAGATCAATTTACTGTTCTGCGCCGCGGGAAGAAAAAATACTTCCTTGTCACATATAAATAAGAAAAAAACATCCTTTGCTTAATTGGCAAAGGATGTTTTTGGTTTAGCGCATAGGAATTTGAGGGAAAGAGTATATTAGATAGGGCAAACACGACCATTCACCACCTTTTCAATAGGAGGGAGAGCTCACCGTGAATCTCATGTGTACGATCGCCAAAGAAAGATTGCAGCGGGATTATTGGGAGCAGCAGACCAGAGAAAGTGTTGTCCAGCAGGAAACGGTAGAAGAATCAGACGAAAAAAAACCCCCGACCGCATAGCGGCTGGGGGTTTTTTAAACGATTAACGAGAGTAGAACTCAACGATAAGCGCTTCGTTAATTTCCGGAGCAAGTTCAGAACGCTCTGGAAGACGAGTGAATGTACCTTCAAGCTTTTCAGCGTCGAAAGTAAGGTATTCAGGAACGAAGTTGTTTACTTCAACAGATTCTTTGATGATAGAAAGGTTTCTTGATTTTTCGCGAACACCGATTGTTTGACCAGCTTTTACTTGGTAAGACGGGATGTCAACGCGGCTTCCGTCTACAGTAATGTGGCCATGGTTAACCAATTGGCGAGCTTGACGGCGAGTACGCGCTAAACCTAGCTTGTACACAACGTTATCAAGACGAGAATCTAAAAGAATCATGAAGTTTTCGCCGTGTTTACCAGTCATTTTTGCAGCTTTGTCAAACAATGTACGGAATTGACGTTCGTTTACACCGTACATGTGACGAAGCTTTTGCTTTTCTTGCAATTGCAAACCGTATTCTGATAATTTTTTACGTTGTCCTGGGCCGTGTGGACCTGGAGCGTAAGGGCGTTTTTCTAATTCTTTTCCTGTTCCGCTAAGAGAGATTCCTAGACGGCGGGACAGTTTCCAAGATGGACCTGTATAGCGAGCCATAATGTGACTCCTCCTTTGGTTTTATTTTTGTGGAAAATAAAAACCGTCTGTTCTATTCGACCATGGACATTTTGTTTTCATGTATCCTCGCTCCAGCAGCAGAGAGTTACACGATACACCTTACTGATAAGGAACAAAATGAAAACATAGAAGCTGAACAAAAAGGCTGCAATATTTCACACAAAGGTCATTATATAATTTATTTGTTTTGAAGTCAACCATTCATCCATTATCGCTTTGCTGTTTATGATATAATAAACAAAAATTAGTGGTAAACTTTTTAGGTGATAAAACATGATAGAACAAACAAAAGATCAATTACCCGCCTTTCGTTATCATATGCTCGATTTTTTATTAACCAAATCTGTAAAGGTCTCATTCACCGACTCTCTTTTATGGCTGACATCGGCTATTCAAACATATTTTCCATCACTTTGCGTATCCCTTTTACCGTCTCCATCTGATCACATGGCACAAATGGCAGAGGATGAAGTGCATTTTTCTGCATCGAAAATAAATGCCTCATTTTATGTTATCGAGGATCATGTCTCCGGCAGGAGCTTTCATTTAACATGCAGGCAGGACGGAGTGTTTCCGGAAGAGCTTCCGGATTTGATTTCTTCTTTTTTGAATCAGTCAATGAAACAGGAAAGACTTTATATCAAAACAATCTATCAAAAAAAGATATACAAGATGACAGAACTGTTCCATTCGCTGCTCGACCAGACGGAAGTGTTGAAGAAGCTTCTTGAAAGCTTACACACCACGTTTCCCCTGTTTCAATTTTCTCTGTTTATTTCTCATGATCAGGACCAATGTATAGGTGTTCCTGCAAAGGAACTGTATATGGAAGGGGAAGATGCCGATTCCTTTGCGCTTAAAGTCTATCTATCCGGGAACATTTTGCGGAAAAATGAAACGGTCGCTTACATCCCAATTAAAGGGCAGCAGGGAACGTACGGCGTTCTGATGGCAGGTGGGGCGGGAGACAGTCCTCTTACCGACGTGTACCTTGATGAAATGTCACTGATAGCAAATGCGGCGGGAAAGGCGTTTGAAAATGCCCAGCTCTATGAACAATCCAAAACAAGTATTGCAAACTTGGAATTAATTAATGAAACATCGCGCCGTCTCAACCAGCGGCTGACGCTGACGGATACGATGAACGATCTTGCTGTGAGAATGGCTGAATCATTTCATGCTGAAGAAGTGGGTTTTTTCCATATTGACCATTTTGAACATCAGACACTGCTTCCCGGGAGCACAGCATTTTTTAAAGAAACGAAGTCGTCTGATATATATAATGAAATAAAAGAAAAACTGTACGAAGGTGAGAATGGCGTTTTTATCGGAAATGGACAGTCTGTGTTTGGAAAAGCCGGATACGGTTCACTTATGGCTGTTCCGATGATGGAGAATGACCAGCTCCTGGGATTTGCCGTTTTGCTGAAAAAGGAAATGTACGCTTTTACATTTGAAATGTACAAGCTGTTCCAAGCGCTGATTCATCACGCAACGCTGGCTGTGACCAATTCGATGCTTCGCGACCGCCTTGAGCATCTGGTGAAAACGGATCAGTTGACAGAGCTGTATTCAAGAGTCTATTTAGATGAAAAAATTCAATACAGCATGAAAATTCATCAAAAAGGCGTTTTTATTCTTGTTGATATTGATAATTTTAAAAATGTAAATGATACGTACGGACATCAGACAGGGGACGAGATTTTAATACAGGTCGCTTCCGTTATCAAAAGCAATATTCGAAAGCATGATGTCGGCGCCCGCTGGGGGGGCGAGGAGCTGGCGGTTTACCTTCCGAATGTGACGGTTGCTGTCGGGAAACGGATTACCGAAAGGCTTGTTTGTGCGGTGAGAAAAAGCACGAAGCCTGAGGTGACGATTTCATGCGGAATCTCCTGCTGGGACTCAGAATCGAAAAAATCCTTGAAGGAGCTTGTTCACGAGGCCGACGAAGCGCTTTACACCGCGAAACGCAGCGGGAAAAACCGTTTGATGATTCACGAGTCGATAAAATGAAAAAAGCCCAAAACGCTACATGTTTTGGGCTTTTGTTGTATGCTCTACACTAAAGCTTTTTCAAGGATTTCTGCAAATTGTGTAAGATACTTTTCATCGATCTCATCAAATCGGTTTTTGACAGGGCTGTCAATGTCCAAAACGCCGACTAGGTTTCCGTCTACATGAATCGGAAGCACAATTTCTGATTGAGATGCTGCATCACAGGCGATATGTCCCGGAAATGCGTTTACATCCGCAACTCGCTCTACTTTTCCGTTTGCATATGCTGTTCCGCAAACGCCTTTGCCGAAAGGAATACGGACACATGCCGGCAGACCTTGAAATGGCCCTAACACAAGCTGTCCTTCCCCTTCTTTAGCAAAATAGAAACCGGCCCAGTTGACCTCAGGCAATGAATGATAAAGCAGTGCTGACGCATTTGCGTAGTTTGCAATTTGGTCTGTTTCGTCTTCTGTTATGGCTTCGAGCTGTTTGAGCAGAAGCTGGTAGTCTTTTTCTTTATCTCCAGATTGTTGTTCGACATGAAACATGGAAAACCCTCACTTTTTCTATAATATAAAACAAAATCCCGGCTTTTCTGCCGGCATTTGTCGATAAGTTCTTACAGGAACAGCCGGTCTCCGCCTTGAATTTGTAACAAGAGGAAGGAGTGAGCCGGTATGAAAGTAAGCACCAAAGACAAAATTATTGAATCTGCTGTCATGCTCTTTAACCAAAAAGGATTTTCTGGCACATCTGTCCGTGAAATTGCAAAGTCAGCTGATGTAAATGTTGCGCACATCTCCTACTATTTTAAAGGCAAAGGAGGTTTGATGGAACACTTAGTTTCAGAGTTTTACGAAGGCTACAATAAAACACTTGAAACAGCGGCAGGCAACATCTCTTTTCAAAGCACGCAGGAACAGCTTCTCCAATTGGTTTTCGATATTTTATCCTATCAGCATAACAATCGTCAATTAACTCGGTTTGTCTACCGGGAAGTCACCATTGATTCGACTTTAATAAGGGAAATAATGTCGACGTACCTGATGAAGGAAAAGTATATCTTCCAGCTGATTATTGAGGAAGGAGAAAAACAGCGAGAACATTTAACGCTGCCGCTGCCTCATTTTATTCTTCAATTAAAATCTCTCTTGATGATGCCCTATCTCCAGCCTCAATATATTTCAGAAGTGCTCTATATGCAGCCGCACGAGCCGTACTTTTATAAAATGTATTTTGAGGAAATCAAGATTTGGATCAGAAGCGTATTCCGGACAGGAGACATGCGGTCACAAATTAGCGCAGTTCAGTAAATTTCTCATACGCGTATCCGACATCACCCGCTTGATGGGCATCAGACCCGAATACAAGCGGGATGTTTTTTTGCTTCGCCGCCTCAATCATCCAATCCTCCAGATAAATATCCCCCGCGTATGTTTTTCTCAGACCTGATGTATTAAAGTCGAGCTCCATTCCGTTTTCCTTGACAGCGTTCAGGCACTCAGAAGCAAGTCTGTGAATATGATCGGACATTTTATAAGGAAACAGCCTGATGAATTTTTTAACGAGTGTGATGTGACCGACTCTTTTTGGCTTATAGGCGCCGAGAGATGCTACAATAGAAGAATAAATGCTGCGGTAATACAGTTCATATACAGCTTCGATGCTTCCGCACTCTGAGATCAGCTTTTTAAATGTATGCTCATCATAGTCGAGGCACAGATAAGACGAGCTTGTGCGCAAAAAATGAACGGATAAGATGCTGTCATCTAAAAATGGGCCGTATGTATTCAGAAACGATTTGATTTCATCTTCGTATTCAGCAATATAATCGACCTCAAGCCCGGTCCGTATGTCAAGCTGTCCGCGATATTCTTTTTTTAATCCGGAAATTTCATTAATGTAGCGTTCCAAAGAGGCTTGCGCCATCGCGCTGTCTTTTTGCGGTGTCGGATCGGTAAAAGAGGGAGGCAAAGGAGCGTGCTCTGTAAACGTAATTGATTGAAAGCCTTTTTTTATCGCTTCCTCCGCATATTGTCTGAGTGTGTCTGTTGTTCCGTGAGGGCAAAATGGTGTGTGAATATGTCCGTCTCGCTTTAGCATTGGTGTCACCCCGTGAAAAAATAGTCAAATCCTGCCGATTTTGCACAAAAAGTTTTTGATTTCTGCTCAAAAAATGTTGGTTACATGGTATCATAATAACAATGAAAACGACAGTTTTTCTCAATACATATCCTGAAATCTTTCTGAATAAATAAAACACCCTGACAGATTAAGGTTAACAGCAAGGGGGCTCATTATGGAGTTTGTCATTGGATTATTAATTGTACTGCTCGCGCTGTTTGCGGCGGGCTACTTTTTCAGGAAAAAAATCTACACGGAAATTGATCGTTTGGAATCTTGGAAGATTGAAATTCTCAATCGATCGATAGTGGAAGAAATGTCCAAAATTAAACATCTGAAAATGACGGGGCAGACAGAAGAGTTCTTTGAGAAATGGCGTGAAGAATGGGATGAGATTGTCACTGCCCATATGCCGAAAGTTGAAGAGCTCCTTTACGATGCCGAAGAATGCGCGGACAAATACCGGTTTAAAAAAGCCAATCAAGTGCTCGTTCATATCGACGATCTCCTGACAGCGGCGGAATCGAACATTGAAAAGATACTCCGGGAAATCAGCAATCTCGTCACAAGTGAAGAAAAGAGCCGCGAAGAGATTGAACAGGTAAGAGAACGCTACTCAAAGTCCCGAAAAAACCTGCTGGCATACAGCCACCTTTACGGAGAGCTTTATGACAGCCTTGAAGCAGATCTTGACGAGATTTGGAGCGGGATCAAACAGTTTGAAGAAGAGACAGAGGGCGGGAACTATATTACTGCAAGAAAAGTTCTCCTTGAGCAGGACCGCAATCTAGAACGGCTTCAGTCGTACATAGATGATGTGCCGAAACTGTTAGCCGACTGCAAGCAGACGCTGCCGGGCCAGATTGCAAAGCTCAAAGACGGATATCGCGAAATGAAAGAGAAAGGGTATAAGCTTGAGCATATCCAGATTGATAAGGAACTGGAAAACCTGTCAAATCAGCTGAAACGGGCAGAACATGTTTTGATGACTGAGCTGGATATTGATGAAGCATCTGCCATACTGCAGCTCATAGACGAAAATATTCAATCTGTTTACCAGCAGCTCGAGGGTGAAGTTGAAGCAGGCCAATCTGTGTTAAGCAAAATGCCTGAGCTGATCATTGCTTACGATAAGCTGAAAGAAGAGAAGGAGCAGACAAAGGCGGAAACTGAACTGGTGAAGGAAAGCTACAGACTGACAGCTGGTGAGCTAGGCAAACAGCAGGCCTTTGAAAAGCGCATTGATGAAGTCGGCAAGCTGCTTGCGTCAGTAAAAGATAAGCTGGATGCAGAGCATGTCGCCTACTCTCTTTTAGTTGAAGAGGTTGCATCAATTGAGAAGCAGATTGAAGAAGTGAAAAAAGACCATACGGATTACCGTGAAAAGCTGCAGGCTCTTAGAAAAGAAGAACTGCAGGCGAGAGAGACACTTGGCAATCTGAAAAAAACAATTTCTGAAACAGCAAGACTGCTGAAGACAAGCAACATCCCGGGCATCCCGAGTCATATTCAAGAGATGCTGGAAAACGCGCATCATCACATTCAAGAAACGGTCAATCAATTAAACGAAATTCCTTTAAATATGGAAGAGGCCGGAGCCCATCTGAAACAAGCGGAAGATATCGTGAACAGGGCAAGCCGGGAATCAGAGGAACTGGTAGAGCAGGTTATGCTGATTGAAAAAATCATTCAGTTCGGAAACCGATTCAGAAGCCAGAACCATATTTTATCTGAACAGCTGAAAGAAGCGGAAAGACGGTTTTACGCTTATGATTATGAAGAATCCTATGAAATTGCGGCTGCAGCTGTAGAGAAAGCTGCGCCAGGTGCTGTGAAAAAAATAAAAGCTGATTTATCCGCTTAAATTCAGATCGTAAAAAAGAGCCCGCAGTTTATGAGCGGGCTCTTTTTTATTAAAAAAACGCCTGCGCAGTAACGCAGGCGACCATAACATTAACTTATTTCTTTAAGCTGCTGTTTGGATGTACCGATGAAAAAGGTAAGAATATAGCCGATAATGGCGGCGATGATTCCAGGAATCACCCAGCCGATGCCAAGGCTGTATAGCGGCAGATTGTCATTTAAAAACGTATTTAGAGCTCCGAGCGAAAAGCCGGCTGCTTTTATTCCGTCTAAAATACTGAATAATCCTGTACCGATTAAGCATGCAATGTAAACTTCACGTCTTTCTTTAAAGAGCTTATCAATAAATGAAAGAACGATAATGACAATGGCAAGCGGATAAATAGCTGATAAAATAGGAACTGAAAAAGCGATAATTTGAGCAAGCCCGAAATTAGAAATCATCAAGCTGAATAAAGTGACGATGGTAACGACAACTTTATATGATAACGCAGGGATAAGCTTTGAAAAATATGTGCCGCAAGAAGTGACAAGCCCAACGCTTGTGGTTAAACACGCGACTGTGATAGCTGATCCAAGTACGATATTTCCTAATGAACCGAATAAATAATGGGACGATGCTGATAAAATTTTAGCTCCTTCACCAACAGGCCCGATTGCGTTTGTGCTTGTTGCACCTAGGTAGGCCAGAGAAACATAAATGAATGTCAGCCCTAATGCAGCAATTATTCCGGCTTTAATACAAGCTGCCGCAAGAGCTTTTGATTGTGTAACGCCTCTGCTTTTCACAGCATTTACAACGACAACACCAAATACGATTGAAGCAAGCGCGTCCATTGTTTTGTAGCCTTCCAAAAATCCTTTAAATACCGGTGTTCCTTTATATGCTTCCGTTACTGCACCTAAACCGCCCATTGGCGTGATAATCGCTTTGAGAACAATCACTAAAATAATTGTGAATTTAATTGGAGTGAGAATTTTTCCGATTCGATCCACGACTTTGGTTGGGTTTAGCGCTAAATAGTAAGTAATGCCGAAAAAGATGAGTGTAAAAATTAATAAAGACAGTCTTTCAGGAACGCCAGCCAGAAACGGAACTGCACCAATTTCATAAGAAACGGTTCCTGTTCTCGGGATGGCGAATAATGGTCCGATTGATAAATAAAGCACAACAGTAAATACTGTACCGAATGCAGGGTGAGCTTTATCAGCAAGTCCTTTAGCATCCTTGCCGGTTAATGCGATAGCGATAATTCCGAGAAGAGGCAGACCTACCCCGGTCAGTAAAAATCCGCCGATGGCTTTCCAGACATTGTGTCCGGCTGCTTGTCCAAGTTCCGGCGGATAAATCATATTTCCTGCTCCAAAGAATAGCGCAAATAGCATGAAACCAATAATAATGGTATCTTTGACAGGCAGTGAGTGTTTCATGAAAATCCTCCTAATAATTATGTTAAAATATTCTGTCAATTAATTGTCAGATAATATGACGAAACGAACAAATCTTATTATATGGTAAAAAATTTAGAAGTCAATACTAGCTTTTTGTAATTTTCTATTAAATTTTGTTATGGTAACATAAATATCATACCTTGTACCGCTTTCATAAAGGAGTAAAAAAAGATGATATATTTAGATAATAGTTCAACGACCAAACCTTATAATGAAGTCTTGAACGTTTATGAACAGACTAGCAGCCGATATTTTGGCAATCCTTCATCTTTGCACCGATATGGAGCCGAAACGGAACAGCTGCTTCAGGCAGCCAAAAATCAAATAAAAAGAGCCTTGGGCCTAAAGAATTATGATATTGTATTTACGTCAGGTGCTACAGAAGCTAATAATGTGGCTTTAAAAGGAGCCGCTTTGTCAAAGATAAAAACAGGCAAACATATCATTGCCACTTCTATCGAACATCCGTCCGTTACTGAATCTTTGGAGCAGCTGACAGAGCTATTCGGGTTTGAAGTAACTTATCTTTCAGTAAATGAAGATGGATTTGTGTCCATTAAGGAACTGAAAGATGCGATTCGGCCGGATACCGTGCTTGTCAGCATGATGCATGTGAACAATGAAGTTGGCTCCGTGCAGCCGATTGAAGAGGCTGGAGAAGTGCTGAAGCAGTATCCGAACATTCTGTTTCACGTCGATTATGTGCAAGGCATCTTTAAAGTTCCCTTGGCGATCGAGAATGCCGGCATTGATCTTTGTTCCATATCCGGCCATAAATTCCACGGACTGAAGGGGACAGGTGCACTTTTAGTAAAGGAAGGAACGCGTCTTATCCCGCTGATAACAGGCGGCTCCCAGCAAAAAGGCATACGTGCAGGAACCGAGCATACAGCAGGTGCGGTTTCACTGGCCAAAGCCATCAATCTTGCGGCTGATGATTATCATCATCACCTTGAAAGAATGGCGGCCGCAAAGGAATTGTTTATGAAAAGGCTGAGTGATTCAGACGGTGTTGTCTTAAATACGCCTCACTTCAATAGCGCTCCGCATATCATTAATTTCTCTGTGCCGGGCATAAAAGCGGAGGTGCTTTTGCATATGCTGGAGGAAAAGGATATATTCGTTTCAACGACATCAGCCTGCTCGGCAAAGGAACATAAACCGAGCAAAGTCCTGTTACAGATGGGCAAGGGAGAGCAGATCGCCGGAAGCAGCATCAGAATCAGCTTAAACTACAGCCAGACAAGCGATGTGACAGAGCCATTTATGAACGCGCTTGTGCCTGGCATCAAAAAACTAAAAAAAATGATGAGGTAGAACATGAATTACGATCATATATTAATTCGTTTTGGGGAGATATCAACCAAAGGAAAAAACAGAAAAAGCTTTATTGAACGTTTAAAGCAAAACGTCAGGCTTGTCCTGAAAGACTATCCAACATTAAAATACTTTTCTAATCGGGATCGTATGACGATTACATTAAATGGAGTGGACCCTGAGGCTCTTTTTCCTCACTTGAAACAGGTGTTTGGCATTCAAAGCTTCAGTCTGGCCATTAAGTGTGAGAGCCGCCTTGATGATATTAAAACAACTGCCCTGCAGGCGATCAAGGATCAATACCGGCCTGGTGATACGTTTAAAGTCGCGACAAAGAGAGCGTATAAACAGTTTGAATTAGATACGAATGAAATGAACGCTGAAATCGGCGGCCATATTTTGCGAAATACAGAAGGGCTGACAGTTGATGTCCGCAATCCAGACATTCCGCTCAGAATTGAAATCAGGGAGGAAGCAACCTTTTTGACGATTCGCAATGAAAAAGGCGCCGGCGGTCTTCCGGTCGGTTCAGCGGGGAAAGCGATGCTGATGCTTTCCGGCGGTTTTGACAGCCCGGTAGCCGGTTTTTACGCAATGAAAAGAGGACTCTCAGTAGAAGCTGTCCATTTCTTCAGCCCGCCATACACAAGCGAACGTGCGAAACAAAAAGTGATGGACTTAGCGAAGTGTCTGTCTCGCTTCGGAGGAAGCATGACGCTTCATATCGTCCCGTTTACAAAGACGCAAGAGCTGATCCAAAAACAAATTCCTGAAAACTATACGATGACGGCAACCCGCCGCTTAATGCTTCAAATTGCCGACAGAATCAGAGAAAAAAGAAACGGGCTCGCGATTATTACGGGGGAAAGCCTCGGACAGGTAGCGAGCCAGACGCTTGAAAGCATGTACGCGATTAATGCGGTTACGTCTACACCGATTCTGCGTCCGTTAATCGCTATGGATAAAACAGAAATCATCGAAATATCACGGGAAATCGGCACATACGAAACAAGCATCCAGCCATTTGAAGATTGCTGCACGATCTTTACGCCGCCAAGCCCGAAAACACGCCCGAAAAAAGAAAAAATCGAACACTTTGAGAGCTTTGTGGATTTTGAACCGCTGATTCAAGAGGCGGTTGATCACATTGAAACAATGACATTATATAGCGAACAAGAAGCAAACGACAAATTCGCAGAACTCTTTTAACTAAGAGCCGGCTCCTGTATACAATTACCAAAGATTTTCTGTATGAAGCCATGTGTTTTAACACATTCTATACTCACAAGGAGGTGAGACACATGGCTAACAATAACTCAGGTAACAGCAACAACCTTTTAGTACCAGGAGCTGCTCAAGCTATCGACCAAATGAAATTGGAAATCGCTTCTGAATTCGGTGTAAATCTTGGAGCAGAAACAACTTCTCGCGCTAACGGTTCTGTTGGAGGAGAGATCACAAAACGTCTTGTATCTTTTGCTCAACAAAACATGGGCGGAGGACAATTCTAATTTACAATTTCACATAATGGCTTAGGAGTGGGGTTTTTCCCCACTCTTTTTCGTTTTTTTATAAAAAAGGACCAGCGGCCTATAAAAACCGATGTTTATGGAGCTTGTTTTTAGGCATATCCTTACGGAAACGGCATGTATTTATGTATAATGGGTGGAGAAAGTGAGGAGTTGTTCGTGTTGAAACGAGAAGATTTAATTGCCCCAATGGAATACAATTTAGTTAATGAAATCGAAAAGTTCAGTGCAACTGGACAAAAAACCGCCCTATTATGGGAGGATGAATCGGGCAAACAAAAATCATGGTCGTATGAAAAGCTTATGGAAGAAACAAATAAAATCGGTGCGGCTCTGGCTGATCTTGGATTTAAAAAGGGAGATAAACTGATTGTAATGGTGCCGCGTGTGCTCGAAGCCTATGCCGTTTATCTGGCTATCCTGAAATCGGGAATGGTCGTTATTCCTTGTTCTGAAATGCTTCGTGCGAAAGATCTTGAATACCGGATTGAACATGCCGAAGTGAAAGGCGCCATTGTTTATTCTGCTTTTATTGGCGCTTTCCGTGATGTCAGTACTGCAGACCGCCTGATTAAACTTTCTATTGGTGAAAATGATGCCGGATGGAAAAATCTATTAACGATTGATGCGGATGGAAGCCGTTTTCAAACTGCTGATACAACAAGAGAAGACATGGCGTTCTTGTCTTATACTTCCGGAACAACGGGACAGCCGAAAGGTGTTGTACATACACATGGATGGGCATTTGCTCATTTAAAAACATCTGCCGGTGCATGGCTTGATATTTCTGAACAGGATACCGTATGGGCGACTGCTGCGCCAGGCTGGCAAAAATGGGTATGGAGTCCGCTATTGGCGGTACTCGGAAGCGGAGCAACAGGTTTTGTGTATCAAGGCAGATTCAAAGCTGAAAAATATTTAGAGCTTTTAAACCGCTACAAAATCAATGTTTTCTGCTGTACGCCGACGGAATACCGTTTAATGGCAAAGGTCGAAGGCTTAGATAGCTACGATCTTTCAGCCCTGCACAGCGCTGTTTCAGCCGGTGAGCCGCTCAACCGCGAAGTGATTGACGTGTTCCAAAAGCATTTCGGCGTCAAGGTCAGAGACGGATACGGCCAAACAGAAAGCACGCTTTTAGTCGGTGTCTTAAAGGATATGGACATTAAACCGGGAAGCATGGGAAAACCGACACCGGGAAATCAGGTGGAGATCATCAATGAAGACGGTGAAATCTGCAAAACTGGTGAGGTTGGTGATATCGCTGTTCACCTCAGCACCCCGGCGCTCTTTAAAGAATATTTTAAAGATCCGGACAGAATGAAAACACAAATTCGCGGCGATTATTTCCTAACAGGAGACAGAGCAAGAAAAGATGAGGATGGTTACTTCTGGTTTGAAAGCCGGAATGACGATATCATTATCAGCTCCGGCTACACGATCGGGCCATTCGAAGTGGAAGATGCGCTCGTGAAGCACCCTGAAGTCAAAGAATGTGCTGTCGTCGCAAGCCCTGATGAAATAAGAGGCTCCATCGTTAAAGCATACGTTGTCCTGCAAGATCACGAAAAACGCAGTGATGAGCTCGTCAAAGTTCTGCAAAATCATGTGAAGACCATTACGGCTCCATACAAATATCCAAGAGAGATTGAATTTGTCGAAAGCCTGCCGAAAACGGCTTCTGCAAAAATCAGACGAGTGGAATTAAGAAAACGTGAAGAACAGCTCAAAGCCAATAAAGAGACGTAAAGAAAGAGAGTGAACGTGAATGAAGGCGATATGGCACGGCGGTTTCATTTATACGATGCTCGAAGAAGGCCACCAAACGGAGGCTGTTTATGTTGAGGATGGTGTCATAAAAGGCACCGGCAGCTATGAGAGTCTGAAGAAGAAATACAGTTCACCGGAAACAAAAGACATCAGTTTGAACGGAGCAGTCATGTTTCCAGGATTTGTGGACAGCCATTTGCATCTGATCGGGCACGGAGAAAAACAGCTCCAGCTTGATCTGTCTTCGTTTACATCTAAAGAAGCTGTGCTGCAGGCTGCGAAGGCAAGAGAAGAGAGCCTGTCTGAAGACGATTGGCTCATTGGAGAGGGCTGGAATGAAAATCAATTCCAGAAGCCGGCTTATTTGACGAAGCATGACCTTGATCCTTTATTCCCGGACAGGCCCGTCCTGCTCAAGCGGGTATGCAGGCATGCAATAGCGGTCAATTCTGCGGCGCTGCAAGCCGCAGGAATTTCAAAAGCCACTCCTGATCCCGATGGCGGAGTCATTGGCAGAGATGCAGACGGTGAGCCGACGGGGCTTCTGTTTGATAAGGCGCAGGATCTGGTCCTGCAAGCCGTTCCGCCTGTATCTCAGCACTATGTTGATCAGGCGCTTACAGCGGGCATTCAGGATTGCTGGACAAAAGGCCTGACAGGCGGCCATTCGGAAGATTTGTCTTATTACGGCGATGTGTCCGTTCCGATGAAAGCTTATGAGACGGCTGCGGCAAGCGGAAAGTATCCGTTTCGCTGTCATTTGCTCGTTCATCATGAAGCGGTTGATCGGTGGGAGCAAATGAAGAAGCCGTCTGGCCCGTACGTTGAATTCGGTGCGATGAAACTATTTTCTGATGGAGCGCTTGGCGGGAGAACAGCTTTGTTAAAAGAACCGTATCATGACGATCCTTCCACAAACGGTGTTCAAGTCCATGATGATGAAACACTCAGCCGCCTCGTTCAAAAAGCGAGAGAGAAAGGAATGGAGGTTGCCGTCCATGCCATTGGCGACCTTGCCTTTGAAAAGGTGCTGCAGGCTGTCGAGCAGCATCCGCCAAAAAGCGGCCGGCATGATCGTCTGATCCATGCTCAGGTGCTGAATGATGAACTGATTGAAAAAGCAGCACGCATGCCGATTGCTCTTGATCTTCAGCCTCATTTTGTCGCCAGTGATTTTCCGTGGGTGATTGACCGTCTTGGAGAAGACCGTATGAAAACAGCTTTTGCTTGGAAAACACTGATCTCTAAAGGCATTTTATGTGCAGGGGGTTCTGATGCTCCGATTGAGCCTGTTGAGCCGCTTCTCGGCATTCAGTCTGCGGTGCTCCGGACAAGCAGCCGCGAACAGAACGGTCCGAGCTATAACGAAAGCGAGTGTTTAACAGTATATGAAGCTATCAGGCTTTATACAGCAGGAAGTGCTGAGATCATTTACAAAGAGCAGACACGGGGGAAAATAGCCGAAGGGTATGACGCGGATTTTACCGTTCTCAGTGAGAATCCGTTTACAATTGACCCGAAACAGCTTCATCTTTTAAAGATAGAAAAAACCGTTATCAACGGTCAGATTGTATATGAGAATCAACAGTAAAAAGGACAGGCGAATAGCCTGTCCTTTTCTTTTTCTATAAAAATGTCCGTTTTACTTTCTCCCAAAATGAATTGTCCTTTAGTTTCACGGTTTTTATTTTTTTATCAGACAGCTTGATTTCAATCGTTTTCACGTTTCTTGTGCTGAGTGCTTCATTGTCCAAACCGATAATCGGGTGTTCATTTCCGGCTTGCACCACACGAAGCGTCAGCTTTCGTTCAGAGCTGAGGACAAACGGAGAGCCTAGCGTGCGGTAGGTATTATTGTTAAGCGAAGCAAGCTCCGTCACCTGCATGCAGGGAAGCAGCGGATCAACGACAGCTCCGGCCACAGACTTATTATAAGCTGTGCTGCCTGTAGGCGTGGAAATAATCATCCCGTCTCCTCTGAACGTTTCGAAGTGCAGATCGTCAATCAGCACATCCATCACAAAGGTTTTAATTATGCTCGAACGAATGGAAACTTCGTTTAAACAATGAAAAGGACTGGTCTGATCCACTGTCACTTCAATCAGCGGATATTTTCTGACCTCAATTTGTTCAAACGTCATCGCATCCACCATTTTTTCATGCTCATCACTATTAAAATCACAGTATAAATGAGCTTTCCCCTTTTTGGTGATGCCGACGTATAAGCAGTCGTCACGGAAATTCGTCTTTCTGACCGCCTGCAAAAATGTACCGTCTCCGCCTACACTGGCAATAATATTGGCGTCAGAAGGCTGATTGACAACAGTAAATCCGTTCTCTTCAGCCAATTGTGTTAAGGAGCTGACTTGTTTGTTTGTTTTCTGGTCCTGTTTGTGAAAAAAATAAACATTACGGCGATGATCGGTCATATCCCATTTCCCCTTTGCTGTCATATTTAAGTTTTTCTGCCATCCAGTATTTGTGATAAAATACCTTTGGTCATAAGTGTACCACGTTTGCCGGCAGCCCGTTAAGCCGGAGCTTTCTCATCAATGAAACATTTTTTCATTTGAATCGTATAATGAGAGAGTTTGGGAAAAAGGAGGAGAAAAAATGAATGCAAAAAGATGGATCGCATTAGTGATCGCCCTTGGAATTTTTGGCGTGTCCATCATCGTCAGTATCTCAATGAGTTTCTTTGAAAGTGTCAAGGGTGCCCAAACAGACCTTACGTCACTGACAGATGAATCTCAGGAAGTGACGCTTGAAAACGGAAGCCTTTCCAGCAAAATCGCCGTTTTGGAGGTCAGCGGCACCATTCAGGATAATGGTGATTCAAGCAGTCTGCTCGGTTCAGACGGGTATAACCACCGAACATTCTTAAAAAATCTTGAGCAGGCAAAAGAGGATGATGCGGTAAAAGGGATCGTACTCAAGGTAAACTCTCCGGGAGGCGGAGTGTATGAAAGTGCCGAAATACATAAAAAACTGGAAGAGGTAAAAAAAGAAACAAAAAAACCAATCTATGTGTCAATGGGATCGATGGCAGCTTCCGGAGGTTATTATATCTCAACAGCTGCCGATAAAATTTTTGCGACACCGGAAACCCTGACAGGATCTCTTGGGGTTATCATGGAGAGCGTGAATTATTCAAAGCTGGCTGATAAGCTCGGCATCTCTTTTGAGACCATTAAAAGCGGAGCTCACAAGGACATTATGTCTCCTTCCCGTGAGATGACAAAAGAAGAAAAAAATATCATGCAATCTATGGTTGATAACTCCTATGAAGGCTTTGTCGATGTCATTTCGGAAGGCCGCGGCATATCGAAAGCGGAAGTAAAGAAAATCGCGGACGGACGCGTGTATGACGGGCGGCAGGCGAAAAAACTGAATCTTGTGGATGAACTCGGATTTTATGATGATACAATTGCGGCCATGAAAAAGGATCATAAAAACTTGAAAAACGCTTCTGTCGTCTCTTACGAGGAAAGCTTCGGATTAGGCTCTCTGTTTACTATGGGAGCGAACAAAATGTTTAAAAGTGAAATTGATTTTCTGAATATGAGAGAAGTTCTTTCACAATCCGGTTCGCCGAGAATGATGTATCTCTATGCGAAGTAGGAGGGATCAATAATGGATGCGACATATGAAGAGTTAGAGCGCAGCGACATCGCAGGCCCGGATCAAGCGGAACAGCTCACACACGCATATGCGGGCTTTTGGGTCCGTTTTTGGGCTTTCCTGCTTGATTGGCTCGTTGTGTGGGGGGTAAACCATTTAATCGTTTCTCCCATCTTTACTTTATTGGATCTGCCGAAAATATCCGGCATGTTCACCATCTCAGCGTACAGCATCACAACGCTTTTCGTTTATCTGGCATACTTTGCGCTGATGACCAAATACTTCAGACAAACGCTCGGAAAAATGGTGTTCGGCCTTAAAGTAATTTCTGTCAAGCAGGGCTATAAGCTGACATGGAGCACTGTGATTTTCCGTGAAGTGGTCGGGCGGTATATTGATAAAATTTGGATTTTATATATCATCGTCGCTTTTTCTCCTAAAAAACAGGGGATTCATGATTACATTGCTGATACAACTGTGGTGCACGAAAAATTATATCGTAAATAACAGCTAAACCCGGACCCCGTCCGGGTTTATTTTTTGCTGAATGGGCGATAATGCTTCCTAGAGGAAGTGAAGAATATGGTATATGTGCTGTCAGCCATTCTTATTCTTATAGGTATCGTGCTGCTTCTCAGAATGAAAATTCATGTTGGCGCGGAGTATCTTCATGCTGAGGATAATGACAAAATAACTTTGAAAATTACAACGCTGTTTGGCCTGGTTCGGATTAAAAAAACAATTCCGGCGATTAAGGTGAACAAAGATGATGGAACAGTCGATATCAGACAGAACACAAAAACGAAAGTGAAAAAAAGCAGCAGCAAGAAAAAAATTACGTTTGATGATGTGCAGCAAAGCATCAATAAAATTGAAATGCTTCTGCATCATGTCACTAAGTTAAGGAAAATCAGCGCCTCTTTTATAGCGCATTTGCATATCACAAAACTCGAATGGATCACAGTTGTCGGGGTTCATGACGCAGCAGTGACAGGTGTGTTAACGGGTGCCGTATGGGGAGTCAAAGGCGGTATCGCAGCTATGCTTCATGACCATTTAGACTTTGTGAACAAGCCTGTTTATGAAGTGATTCCATCGTTTCAAGTCCCTGTTTCCAAGACCCATTTTCAGTGTATATTCTTTTTTCGCTTTGGACATGCTATGCTTGCAGCTTTCAAATTCGTCAAATACGGACGGGAGCTTTCTGTATTAAAGAAAAATCCGTCGGCTCGAATGACTTCAAAGAATGATTCATCAGTTTAAGGAGGAAGCGTATATGGCAGACCATCCCATCCAAGGTTTAATGAAAACCGCAATGGAAAACTTGAAGGAAATGATTGATGTTAACACAATCATCGGGGATCCGGTTGAAACACCGGATGGAAGCGTGATTTTAACCGTTTCTAAAGTCGGATTCGGATTCGCCGCAGGCGGCAGCGAGTTTGGCGGCAAGCCGGCTGAGAAAAAATCGGAAGACGATGAAACAAGAGAACAAAAACTGCCCTTCGGAGGCGGAAGCGGAGGCGGTGTGTCCATTACGCCGATCGCGTTTTTAATTGTCGGTTCGACTGGCATCAGAATGCTTCATTTAGATGAAAATACACATTTGATTGAGAAAATTCTAGACGCAGCCCCTCAAACACTGGAACGCATACAGCAAATGTTTAAGAAAAATAACAAGAATCAAAACCAAGGCCAAAATCAAAACCAAATGAACAATATGAATTATTAAAGAAGGGTTAACTGCGGCGGCCGCAGTTAACTTTTTTTTGGCATAAACTTTGCAGTTTGCAAGAAACTTTACTATGATAGAGACATACATACGAAAGGGAGGAATTATAATGGCTGAAATTACATTCAAAGGCGGTCCTGTTACGCTTGTCGGACAAGAAGTGAAAGTAGGGGATCAAGCTCCTGATTTCACAGTGCTGACAAACAGCCTTGAAGAAAAATCGTTAGCTGACATGAAAGGAAAAGTAACGATTATTTCTGTTATCCCTTCAATTGACACAGGCGTTTGCGATGCACAAACCCGCCGCTTTAATGAAGAGGCTGCAAAGCTTGGAGATGTCAACATTTACACAATCAGTGCGGACCTTCCATTTGCACAGGCGCGCTGGTGCGGAGCAAACGGAATTGACAAAGTAGAAACTCTGTCAGACCACAAAGACATGTCATTTGGCGAAGCGTTCGGTGTATACATAAAAGAACTTCGTCTGCTTGCGCGTTCCGTATTTGTGCTTGATGAGAACGGAAAAGTCGTTTACGCTGAATATGTAAGCGAAGCAACGAACCACCCGAATTATGAAGAGCCGATTGAGGCTGCCAAGGCATTATTGAAGTAAGCAGGTGAAAAAAGCTCCAGGCTGCCGCCGGAGCTTTTTTCATGGCAAGGAGGAACACATTATGCAAAACGATCATGTAGGTGCGGTATACGGGCTGCTGGATGATGCCGCGATCATCATAAAAAATGAATTGCAGATTTCATATATAGAAGCGCTTGCCGAAGCGGGAGAAATGTATTTTCTTGAAAAAACAGATCAGCTGAAGCTGCCGAATGAGAAGGCTGCAAAGCTTCAAGCACTGCTTGAAAAAGCCGAATTTGACACATATGAGCACGAGTGGGTGCGCAAAGCATTCCAGCTTGCCGTCCTAAAGGGATTAAAGGATATATCCCATCCAAACAGACAAATGACACCGGACACAATCGGGCTTTTTATCAGTTATCTGGTAAATAAGTTTATGGCAGGAAAAAAGGAGTTAACGCTTCTTGATCCGGCTGTCGGAACGGGAAATCTTCTGTTCACCGTGTTAAACCAGCTGTCTGAAAATACGGTGAAAAGCTATGGCATAGAGATAGATGACGTGCTCTTGAAAATCGCCTATGACCAGGCGAACCTTCTGAAAAAAGAGCTGGAACTGTTCCACCAGGACAGCCTCGAGCCGCTGTTTATCGATCCGGTTGACACAGTGATATGCGATCTGCCGGTTGGCTATTATCCGAATGACGAAGGGGCAAATGCCTTTGAACTGAAAGCGGATGAAGGCCATTCCTTCGCCCATCATTTGTTTATTGAGCAAAGCGTCAAGCATACGAAACCGGGCGGATACCTGTTCTTTATGATCCCGAATCATTTGTTTGAAAGCTCTCAAAGCGACAAGCTGAAGCAGTTTTTCAAGGACAAGGTTCATATCAATGCACTATTGCAGCTGCCGAAATCAATTTTTAAAGACGAAGCCCATGCCAAAAGTATCCTTGTGCTTCAGAAAACAGATGAAGAGACGAAAGCGCCGAACCAAATTCTGCTTGCGAATCTGCCGTCTTTCTCCAACCAGAAGGCGATGCTCGACATGATGGCGCAAATAGATGCGTGGTTTACTAAGGAAAAATAGAAAATGAAAAAACAGTTTGAGCGTCCGTCATATGAGGAAGCTTAAGCTGTTTTTTTGTTTGAACATCAGAGGGCAGATAAACGAATTGAATAGGGTTTCAAAACACAAAATACGAAAGGAGAAACTGCATGATGTAAGCGTTAATCAATGTTAAGCGGATAGGCAATGTGTCTGAAAATAACGACTTCTTTTTGTAAGCGTTATCAATACACAAGTTGACTTGAAAAGCCGACATGACAATGTTTAAATGGAAAAGTCAGATATTTTTCGGGAGAAAATGATGATTCACCCGGGAAAAAAGTACGAAAAACGAAGATGTTGATACAGAGTAAAAAGGAGCGTCAATCATGTCCAAAATTATTGCAATTAACGCAGGAAGCTCGTCTTTGAAATTTCAGCTTTTCGAAATGCCTTCAGAAACCGTTTTAACGAAGGGCTTAGTTGAACGAATCGGTATCGCCGACAGTGTGTTCACGATTTCTGTAAACGGCGAAAAAAATACAGAAGTAACTGATATACCTGATCATGCGGTAGCGGTTAAAATGCTGCTTAATAAGCTGACAGAATTCGGCATTATCAAAGATTTAAATGAAATTGACGGAATTGGACACCGTGTGGTACACGGCGGAGAAAAATTCAGCGATTCCGTTTTATTAACGGACGAAACAATTCAGGAGATCGAAGATATTTCTGAATTGGCGCCGCTGCACAACCCGGCAAATATCGTCGGAATTAAAGCCTTCAAAGAAGTGCTTCCAAATGTTCCTGCGGTTGCTGTTTTTGATACGGCATTCCATCAGACAATGCCTGAGCAGTCTTACCTGTACAGCCTGCCATACGAATACTATGAAAAATTCGGTATCCGTAAATACGGCTTCCACGGCACTTCTCATAAATATGTGACTGAGCGTGCGGCAGAGCTTCTCGGCCGTCCGTTAAAAGATTTACGCCTGATTTCCTGCCACCTTGGCAATGGCGCAAGTATTGCAGCTGTTGAAGGCGGAAAATCAATTGATACATCTATGGGCTTCACGCCGCTTGCCGGTGTTGCAATGGGTACACGCTCTGGAAACATCGACCCTGCCCTTATCCCATACATTATGGAGAAAACAGGCCAGACAGCTGACGAAGTACTGAATACATTAAACAAAAAAAGCGGACTGCTTGGCATCTCCGGTTTCTCAAGCGATCTTCGTGACATCGTTGAAGCAACGAAACAAGGAAATGAGCGCGCGGAAACTGCGCTTGAAGTCTTCGCGAGCCGCATCCACAAATACATCGGTTCTTACGCTGCCAGAATGAGCGGTGTGGATGCGATTATCTTTACTGCCGGTATCGGTGAAAACAGCGTAGAAGTCAGAGAACGCGTTCTTCGCGGTCTGGAATTTATGGGCGTATACTGGGATCCTGCGCTTAATAACGTACGCGGTGAGGAAGCGTTCATCAGCTATCCTCATTCTCCAGTAAAAGTTATGATCATTCCGACTGATGAGGAAGTCATGATTGCACGAGACGTTGTTCGTTTAGCTAAATAATGCAAAAAGCACATTCTCTTGAATGTGCTTTTTTGTTGAAGCATGATAAAGGTAGACAAAAATACAAAGAGGTGAGCCAATGAGCGTTCAAGAGCATAAACAAGAAGCACCCGATATTGTCCGGTGCAAAGTGATTACTGTCAGTGATACGAGAACGGAAGAAACGGATAAAAGCGGCAGGCTGATGATCTCATCTTTAGAAGAAGCCGGCCATCAGATTGCTGCATATGAAATTGTGAAAGACGAAAAGGATGCCCTGCAGCGGTCTGTCTTAGCGGGATGCATGGATGATCAGACGGACGCGGTCCTCTTAAACGGCGGGACGGGTATTGCAAAGAGGGACGTCACCATTGAAGCCATTACGCCGTTGTTTTCTAAAGAGCTGCCCGGCTTTGGAGAAATATTCAGGATGCTCAGTTATACAGAAGACATCGGCTCCAGTGCGATCATGTCGAGAGCCACAGCCGGCGTTATCCAACACACAGCCATTTTTTCAACGCCAGGCTCCAGCGGTGCGGTAAAGCTGGCGATGAATAAGCTGATTATTCCGGAGATCGCCCATGTGGTCAGAGAAATCAGAAAAGACAAGTAAATGAATAAATACTACGAAACTTCACCTGGAAAAATGGGTGAAGTTTTTTTAATAAAAGGCTTGAAAAAAAGGAACTTACTTGTTAAAGTGTATACATACAAAATGTATTTTTATTAAATATAATTTATTTTTATACAAAAGAAACAGGGTTGAGAGGAGATTTTTATCATGGCAGAACAGAAAAAAGTCGTATTAGCATACTCAGGGGGTCTCGATACTTCCGTCGCGATAAAATGGCTTCAAGAGCAAGGGTATAATGTCATCGCCTGCTGTCTGGATGTCGGCGAAGGCAAGGACTTGGCGTTTGTTCAGCAAAAAGCGCTTGAAGTCGGCGCAACAAATTCTTACGTGATCGATGCAAAAGAAGAATTCGCCCAGGATTACGCGCTGTTATCTTTGCAGGCTCACACGATGTATGAAGGGAAATATCCGCTCGTGTCCGCATTGTCTCGGCCGCTTATTGCAAAAAAATTAGTCGAGATCGCAGAAAAAGAAGAGGCGCAGGCAATTGCGCACGGATGTACAGGGAAAGGAAATGACCAGGTGCGTTTTGAGGTATCAATTAAATCATTGAATCCTGACCTTGAAGTCATCGCTCCGGTTCGGGAATGGCAATGGTCTCGTGAAGAAGAAATTGAATATGCGGCAAGCCGCGGCATTCCGATTCCGATTAATCTTGACAGCCCATATTCCATTGATCAAAACCTTTGGGGACGCGCAAATGAGTGCGGCATTTTAGAAGATCCGTGGGCTGCTCCGCCAGAAGGAGCATACGACCTTACAGCGCCGCTGGAAAAAACACCGGATACACCGGAAGTGATAGAAATCGCATTTGAACAAGGCGTGCCTGTATCCATCGACGGCGTCTCTTACTCACTTTCTGAATTAATTTTAAAACTGAACGAAATTGCAGGCGCGCATGGTGTCGGACGTATCGACCACGTAGAAAACCGCCTTGTCGGCATTAAATCCCGTGAAGTATACGAATGCCCGGGTGCGATGACGCTTATCAAAGCACACAAAGAACTGGAAGATTTGACATTAGTGAAAGAGGTCGCGCACTTTAAACCGGCCATCGAACAAAAGCTGTCAGAAATCATTTACAACGGCTTATGGTTCTCACCTTTAAAAGACGCGCTGCACGCTTTCTTAAAAGAAACGCAAAAACACGTTACAGGCATCGTTCGCGTGAAGCTGTTTAAAGGCCATGCGATTGTAGAGGGGCGTAAATCAGAATACTCTCTATATGATGAAAAGCTTGCAACATATACAAAAGACGATGCGTTTGATCACCATGCGGCAATCGGATTTATCGAGCTTTGGGGACTTCCGACAAAAGTGAACAGCATCGTGAAAAAGAAGGAGCAGGTTAAAGCATGAAGAAGCTTTGGGGAGGCCGATTCCAAAAAACACCGGAAAAATGGGTCGACGAATTCGGCGCGTCCATATCATTTGACCAACATTTAGTGACCGAAGACATTACAGGGTCTCTCGCACATGCTGCCATGCTGAAAAAATGCGGTATCCTGACAGAAGAAGAAGAGCTGAAAATCCGTGAGGGACTGAATGCCCTTTTGCAAAAAGCAGAAGACGGGGCATTAGAGTTCTCAGTTGATTATGAAGATATTCATTTGAACATTGAGAAAATGCTCATTGACGAAATCGGCCCTCTCGGCGGCAAGCTGCATACCGGAAGAAGCCGGAATGACCAGGTGGCAACTGACATGCATTTGTACCTGAAAAACCATGTCACTCACATTATCGAGCTGATAGAGGCATTCCAAGGCGCGCTCATTGATAAGGCAGAAGCAAATGTTGAAACCATTCTGCCGGGCTACACTCATCTTCAGCGCGCCCAGCCGATTTCATTCGCTCACCATCTGCTTGCGTATTTCTGGATGCTGGAGCGCGACAAGGAACGTTTTCAGGATTCAATGAAGCGGATCAACAAATCTCCGCTCGGCTGCGGAGCGCTCGCGGGTACCACCTTCCCGATCGATCGTGAGTATTCAGCAGAGCTGCTCGGCTTTGATTCCATTTATGAAAACAGCCTCGACGGCGTCAGCGACAGAGATTTCATTTTGGAATTTTTAAGCAACAGCAGCATGCTGATGATGCACCTTTCCCGTTTCTCTGAAGAAATCATTCTGTGGTGCTCGCAGGAGTTTAAATTCATTGAGCTAGACGATACGTATGCAACGGGAAGCAGCATGATGCCGCAGAAGAAAAACCCGGATATGGCTGAGCTGATCCGCGGCAAAACAGGACGCGTGTACGGTGACATGATGGGGCTGTTTACGATCATGAAAGGCCTTCCGCTCGCTTATAACAAAGACCTGCAGGAAGACAAAGAAGGCATGTTTGACACGGTGAAAACGGTCGAAGGCAGCCTGCAAATCTTCACAGGCATGATTCAAACAATGACTGTGAACAAAGACATCATGAAGCAAGCGACAAAACAAGACTTTTCAAATGCGACGGAGCTGGCTGATTATTTAGCGAAAAAAGGAATGCCATTCAGAGAAGCGCACGAAGCGGTCGGAAAGCTTGTGTACACATGCATCGAAAAAGGAATCTATTTAAGCGACATGCCGTTTGACGATTTTCAGAAGGCGAGCGATCTCTTCGAAGAAGATATTTACACTGTTTTGGATCCTTATCATGCGGTCGAAAAAAGAATGAGCGCAGGAGGCACGGGCTTCAAACAGGTTGAGGAGGCGCTCGTAAAGGCGAAAGCTTGCGTGGCTGCCGGAGTTTGTTAAAATTTCCTTCATAAAATCTCGTCATTATAGCCAACCTACCCCTATAATGATGGGAGGCAGAAGGATGAAAAAAGAACCGGAACGCTATATTTATGATGAACAAGAAAGCCAGGAGACAACAAGGCTCATTTCCGAAGCATATCAAAGCGGTTATGTGGATATCCCGGATCAAGAGCCTTCATCTTCTGCGGAATAGGCTGTCTATTATAGGCAGCTTTTTTTGTATGGCAAAGTGTAAAAAGTGATATTGCCGGCCTTTTATAGTAAAGTAGAAGAAGAAACACTTTATTGAAAAGCGGCGACGTTGCTTTGGGAGGTATTCATGTGCGACATGCTTTAATTACTGCCGGTTCGAAGGGATTAGGCCGCAAAGTGACTGAAACATTGCTTGCAAAGGGGTATTCAGTAACAGTGAATTACAGGCAGGATGAAGAGGCAGTAAACCGCCTGAAGGAAGCCTGTCCTGATTACCTTGACCGGCTGCAATTTGTAAAAGGTGATGTCACCAAAAAAGAAGATTTGCTGCGCATCGCAGACGCTGCCTTGGACCGCTTCGGGAGAATCGACTTTTTGATTAACAACGCGGGGCCATACATATTTGAACGAAAAAAGTTAGCTGATTATACCGATGACGAATGGTACGGTATGCTGGAAGGGAATTTAAGCGCCGTCTTTCACTTATTCAAAGCAGTTATTCCGGTCATGAGAAAACAGCAATTCGGGCGTATCATCACGTACGGATTTCAAGGCGCGGCACACGCACCCGGCTGGCTTCACCGCTCCGCTTTCGGCGCCGCAAAAGTGGGATTGGCTTCTTTAACAAAAACAATTGCGATAGAAGAAGCTGAATCGGGCATAACCGCTAATATGGTTTGCCCGGGCGACATTGTCGGCGACATGAAGGAAGCGTCAATTGAGGAAGCCAGACAGCGTATCGGCAAAGAAAAAACGCCGATAGGAAGATCCGGCACCGGTGAAGATATCGCCAGAATCATTGCCTTTTTGTGCGAAGAGAACTCAGACCTGGTGACAGGAACTGTAATTGAAGCAACCGGGGGCCTCAATGTGATTAACAAGAATCAATCCACATAAGTTTTTCAGCATCTTAAAAAGGGAAAATGAAAACATAAAAAACAAAGTGACGAGGTGAAGGAAATGAAAGTAACGTATCACGGACATTCTGTAGTTGCAGTAGAAACGAATGACCACCATATTTTATTTGACCCGTTTTTGACAGGAAATTCGTTAACCGACTTGAAGCCGGAGGATGCAAAAGCGGACGCTATCTTATTGACTCACGGCCACAATGACCACGTGGGCGACACTGAGCAAATCGCAAAGCAAAATAACGCGCTGGTTGTGGCACCGAATGAGCTTGCTGTATATTTGGGATGGAAAGGGTTAAATGTTCACCCTATGCACATCGGCGGCTCCCATCAGTTTGATTTTGGGAAAGTGAAGCTTACACAGGCCTTTCATGGATCTGCCATCACTGACGAAGAAAATAAAACGATCACCTACACAGGCATGCCATCCGGTATTCTGCTGACTGTCGAAGGCAAAACGATCTTCCACGCCGGCGATACGGCTCTTTTCTCTGACATGAAGCTGATCGGGGAGCTGAACCATATTGATCTTGCCTTCCTGCCGATCGGCGACAACTTTACGATGGGGCCTGAAGACGCCAAACTAGCTGCAGAATGGCTGCGGGCAAAACAAGTTGTACCGGTTCATTACAATACATTCCCGGTCATCGAGCAAGACCCGGAAGCATTTGCAGACAGCCTGCCGGGCGGAGTCGGAAAAGTCATGGCCGTCGGTGAATCGATTGAGCTTTAAACGCTGAAAGCATCTCCTGAAAATCAGGAGATGCTTTTTATTTTTCGTGCGGAATGACCGTTGTCATTTTTGCCATTTATAATTCGGAACTGACCGCAGCTTTCAGCTCTTGGCTGCGCTGATGGAAGCAGTTGTTAATTCGATCAATTAAGTCCTTTGTCGCGCTGTCAAAATGTTTTTCTTTTCTGTTTGTCAAAAGCCCTATAGGCGGTGATATGTCTAGATTGATAATGGGGATGACTTTTGTGCCTTTCAGCGGTTTAGAATGTGCCGTACTGGTGAAGATTGAAATACCAATGTTTTCTCGCACGTAATATTCATGTGCCATGCTGCTTGTGAGCTCCATTTTCTTGTAATGATTACTAAATGCCTTATGCAAGTGCTGTTCAATTTGAATACGAATGGGGCAATTGGCAGGCGTAAATATAAAACATTCGCCTTCTAAATCAGATAAATGAACAGCTTTTTTCTCAGCGAGCCGATGACGATCAGATACAATTAAATTTAAAGTGTCATAAAAAAACGGTTTGTAATAATTTTCAAGAATCAGTTCCGGTTCGCCGCAGACTGCAAAATCAATAGTGCCGTCTAAAAGCTTTTGGCTGCAGGTATTGGCGTCATCTACGTTTACATTAACCGTTATCTTTGGATAATCATTTAAGAAATCCTTCAGAATATCAGGAAATATGAAGCTTGCAGTCGGCTCTGAAATGCCTACATTGATAATGCCGGCATCCCCTTCCTTTAAGTCGGAAAGAGTGTGCGTAAGCGCCTCGTATTGAGTTAAAAGATCCCCTGTTTTTTCGAAAAAGAGTCTTCCGGCTTTTGTCAGCTGCAGGTGTTTTCCCCGTTCAAACAATTGCACGCCTAAATCCTGCTCTAATTGCTTCATGCGCATCGATATTGTCGGCTGTGAATAGTTTAATATTTCCGCAGCCTTATAGAAGCTTCCGAATGTAACAATCGTATGAAACGTTTTAATTGAGCGAAACTCCAATGTGCTTCTCCCCCCTGTCTTTTCATCATTACATTTTCTGAACTCAAGGATTATTTTTTTTGATTAGTCAAACATGAAAGTATGCTTTATAGTATAAACAATAAAAGCTTAGTAAACAAATAGGAATTGTATATTTTGTGGAGGAGAGTGCTCAAAATGAGTGAGGATATTTTTCGATTGGCAACTGTTGAAGATGCACCGGAGTTTTTAAAACTGGTTAACAGCGCCTTTCAACCAATTCGGCAGCTGGATATTGATTGGCCTTCCACAAGAGCTGACATACATATGGTGTCAGAAAATATCAAAAATCATTCAGCAGTTGTGCTGGAGCGGGACGGCAAGCTCATCTCAACGATTACCATCCGGTTTCCATGGGAGAATGAATCGCCCCCTTCAAAATATCCATTTGTATGGTGGTTTGCAACGCTGCCGGAATATAAAGGGAAAGGCGTCGGCAGTAAGCTGCTGACGTATGTTGAGGAAAAAGTGCTGCGGGATATGCTGAAGGCACCGGCGCTGACGCTCGGCACCTCGGCGCGCAAGCATCCTTGGCTCGTCGATATGTACAGAAGGAGGGGGTATGAAGTGTATTTTGAGCAGGAGAAAGATGGGGATATAGGTGTCATGATGCATAAGGTTCTGATTCCGGAACGATTTGAGCCGTCGCTTTTAGGCACCCCCAGCTGGGCATAATGAGAGGCAGCCTATGAATAAGCGAATGAGAATAGCTTTTCTGCTGTCGGTGTTTGGATTACTGGCTGGATGCGGACAGGAAACAAACGGGAAAACGGATAGTCAGGCTCAAACGATTATTGTCGGCACTGGGACAGATTTTCCGAATATTGCATTTTTAAATGAAAAAGGCGATTTGACCGGGTACGACATTGAAGTGATGAAAGCCATCGATAAACAATTGCCTCAATATACCTTCGAATTTAAGACGATGGATTTCTCAAATCTTCTGACGAGTCTTGGAAATAAAAAAATTGATGTGATCGCCCACAATATGGCCAAAAACAAAGAGCGCGAAAAACGTTTTTTGTATCATAAAGTGCCGTATAACTATTCGCCGATGTATATCACCGTGAGAGAGGATAATAACAAGATTCATACATTAAAAGATTTACACGGAAAAACAGTCATGGTCGGTGCCACGTCGAATGCAGCGGATTATATCACGACGTACAACAAAGCTCACCGCAATCCGATTCATCTGAAATACGCCGGGCAGGGAAGCAATGACACGGCCAATCAAATTGAAACCGGCCGTGCCGACGCAACCATATCCACACCGTTTGCGGTCGACTTTCAAAATAAAACGCACGCTTTCCGTCAAAGGACAGTCGGTGATGTGTTATTGGATACTGAGGTATATTTCATGTTCAATAAAGGCAGTCAAACCTTAGCTGATGATACGGATCAAGCCATTAAAAAGCTGGAGAAAGACGGAACGTTAAAAAGGCTGAGTCAAAAATGGCTCGGCGCAGATTACTCAAAATCAAGTTTTAAAAATAAATGAAGCTGAAAATGAGGCGATAAGATGAGGACAAAAGCAGCTGTCATGACAATATTGTTTGCCGTTACAACAGTCCTTTCGGCTTGCGGCGGCAGCCAAACAACGGGGGCTGGAGAAAAGAAGGTGCAGACGATTACAGTCGGAACCGGGACTCAATTTCCGAATATTTGCTTTATTAATGATGATGGCGATTTGACCGGTTATGATGTCGAGCTGGTTAAAGAGATTGATAAGCGTCTGCCGAATTATAAATTCACTTTCAAAACGATGGAATTTTCCAACCTGCTTGTCAGTCTCGGCCAGCATAAAGTCGATATCGTGGCACATCAAATGGAGAAAAGCGAAGAGCGTGAAAAAAAGTTTCTCTTTAACGAGGTCGCCTACAATCATTTCCCTTTAAAAATAACCGTCCTTCAAGATAACGATACCATTCACGGGATTGAAGATTTAAAAGGGAAACGGGTCATTACAAGCGCAACCTCAAACGGCGCGCTTGTGTTGAAAAAATGGAATGAGAAACATGGCGACCCATTCGAGATTGCCTATGCGGGCCAAGGTTCAAACGATGCCGCGAACCAGCTGCAGTCAGGCCGTGCCGACGCGACAATCTCAACGCCTTTTGCAGTGGATTTTCAAAACAAAACGAGCGCGATAAAAGAAAAAACGGTCGGTGATGCGCTCTCCAATGCCAAAGTGTATTTTATGTTTAACAAAAATGAACAAACATTACGTAAAAACATTGACAAAGCATTACAGGAAATCATTGATGACGGAACACTGAAAGAGCTCAGTTTAAAATGGCTGGGCGACGATTATTCCAAGGAACAGTATTGAGTATAAAGAGAGGGAGCCGTGATGGAAAAAGCGTTTGATATCAGCATGATTGCAGATTTTGTACCGACCTTAATCGGCTATCTGCCGGTTACATTATACATTTTAACGCTGTCATTGCTATTCGGGTTTGTATTGGGGCTCTTTTTAGCGCTGCCCCGCATCTATAACTTTCCTATTGTAAATCAATTTGCAAGAGTGTATATCTCGTTTTTCAGAGGTACACCCGTTATGGTGCAGCTTTTTATCGTGTTTTATGGCATACCGGCGCTGACGGGGGTGATAGGGATTGATACATCAAAAATGGATCCGTTTTATGCCGCTGTTGCAACATACGCGTTAAGCAATGCCGCAGCAGCAGCTGAAATCATTCGAGCAGGGGCGGGCAGTGTTGATAAAGGCCAAACGGAAGCGGCGTACAGTATTGGTCTCAGCGGAAGGCAGGCTTTCAGGCGCATCGTTCTGCCCCAGGCCTTTGTGCAGGCTTTTCCGAATATGGGAAACATGGTGATCAGTTCTTTAAAAGATACGTCTCTTGCTTTTTCAATAGGTGTGATGGATATGTCGGGAAGGGGCCAAACACTGATTACCTCAAGCAATCATTCTCTTGAAGTGTACATTGCGCTATCCGTTGTTTATTATGCCGTAGCAGTTTTATTCGAAAGGTTCTTTACATTGGCCGAAAAACGAATCAAGAAGGATCAAAAACGACTTGTTACCGTTTTTGACATGAACATACATTGAAATATGTACGGGGACTAGGAGGGGAGAAGATTGCAATTTGACTTTCCATTTATTGCTTCCGCCATGAAAGAAATGATAAAAACCATTCCGCTGACATTGATGATGGCTGTTTTGCCGATCATCCTCGGATTTCTTGCGGCACTTGGAAATATAATGGTCAGAATTTTTAGAATAAAGGGATTGGCGGCTTGTTCAAGGCTTTATGTGTCATTTTTTCGGAGTACACCTGCCATTCTCCATATTATGCTGATTTATTTAGGCGTGCCGCCGATTGTGGATCGTGTCAGCAGCTTTTTTCATCTCGGCTGGTCCGCCAATGAGATTCCGGTCGCCGTGTTTGTGGTCATGGCTTTGTCTTTAACTGCTGGTGCTTATTTAACAGAAATTATCCGGTCGGGCATCTTGGCAATGGATACCGGACAGGTCGAAGCGGCCTATTCAATCGGCCTGACGCACGGTCAAACCTTTCGTCGAGTGATATTGCCGCAGGCGCTGATGGTTTCAATCCCTAACTTCACAAATTTAGGCATCGGGTTTTTGCATACGACCTCTATTGCAGCTATAGTGGCTGTTCCTGAAATAACAGGGACAGCGACTATCGTTGCTTCTGATAATTATGCATTTTTGGAAGCCTTTATCGGAGCGGCGATTATCTATTGGGTGCTGACTCTTATGATGGAAACCGTAAATGGAATATTTGAGAGGAAGGCATCCAGATTTCAAGGAGGCACTTTATGATTGAGATTAAAAATATTCATAAGCGTTTTGGCATGCACCAGGTATTAAGAGGAATAAATCTGACTGTGCACAAAGGAGAAGTTGTGACAATTATCGGTCCAAGCGGGTCAGGGAAAACCACCTTTTTACGCTGCCTTAATTTATTAGAAAGGCCGGACGAAGGGATCATCTCTTTACATGACAAAGTGATTAATTGCAGTTTTCCGACAAAAAAAGACACTCGCTGGCTCAGAAAACAGACAGCAATGGTATTTCAGCAATATCATTTGTTTACTCACAAAACGGTGATTGAAAATATCATGGAGGGTTTGACGGTAGCCCGGAAAATGAGAAAACAAGACGCGTATGCCATAGCAGAGAACGAGCTGATAAAGGTTGGGCTTCAAGACAAATTGAACGCTTATCCGAGTCAATTATCGGGAGGGCAAAAACAAAGAGTTGGAATAGCGAGGGCGCTTGCCATTAATCCTGATGTGCTGCTGTTCGATGAGCCGACAGCTGCGCTTGACCCAGAGCTGGTCGGCGAAGTTCTTGAGGTCATGCTCGATATTGTGAGGACCGGAGCCACTATGATCATTGTTACACATGAAATGGAGTTTGCGAAAAGGGTTTCAGATCAAGTTGTTTTTATGGATGAGGGCGTCATTGTTGAACAAGGAACTCCGGATGAAGTCTTCCGCCATACGAAAAAAGAAAGAACAAAGCGGTTTCTCCGCCGTGTTTCGCCGGAGTATTTATATGAAATAAAAGAACACATAAAGGAGCCGGTGATATGATCCGCTTAAGTATATTAGACCAAAGTCTGGCAGGTGAAGGAGAAACCGCAGCCGATACATTACAGCATACGGTGAAGTTGGCGCAGATGGCTGAAGAGTATGGATATTACCGTTTTTGGGTCGCTGAACATCACAACAATAGTGATATTGCCGGCTCCGCTCCTGAAGTTCTTTTAGGGTATCTTGCCGCAAGCACAAAGACCATACGTTTAGCATCCGGCGGCGTGATGCTGCAGCATTATAGCCCATACAAAGTGGCGGAGCAGTTTCATCTATTGTCTGCATTAGCTCCCGGACGCATTGACCTTGGAGTAGGCAAAGCGCCCGGCGGCTTTCAGCTGTCGACAGACGCTCTGCAATATGAATATGTAAAACCGGCGCGCAAGTTTGAAGAAAAGCTGGAGGATCTCACTCATTTCATTCGGGATGATTTTCCAGATGCCCACTGTTTTGCGCAACTGCGGCCGGCACCGCAGGCTGAACACAGGCCGGGACTTTTTCTGCTGGGGGGAAGCACAGAGAGCGCAATTTCAGCTGCAAAACTGGGAATATCTTTTGTCTTTGCTTACTTTATTAACGGTGAAGAGAAAGTGCTAAAAGAAGCCCGCCGAGCCTTTGACACGCATCTGCCAGCAGGCTCTGAAGCGGAATTTCACCTTGCTCCCGCTGTTTTTGCGGCGCGTACAAAGGAAGAGGCACAAAAACATATTGAGTCGCGTGAATCGATAAAAGTGATGTTGCAAGATGGGAGGAGAGTGAATGTCGGTAGCCGCGAACAAGCCGAAGCCTATCTTGAGAACGTCAGCCAGCCCTATGACATCATCGTCCAAAAAACCGGGGTGATTGCCGGAACGAAGGAAGAAGCGGCGGACGAATTAAAACGTTTATCAGACACATACAGAATTAACGATTTTGTCATTTTTTCACCGATCAAAAATGCAGACGAAAAACGGCTGTCTTATCAGCTGCTGAGTGATGCAGTTCTAGCCGCAAAACAATAAGGGGGATAAAACATGAGCGATTTTGTCAACGTTGTGGTTTGGAGTAAGAAAGGCTGTGCATATTGCGAAGAAGTTAAAAATTATTTACATGAAAAAGCAATAGCATTTCAAAATATCGATGTTTCGGAGAAGGAAGAGCTGAGAGACATTTTACAGGTGAAATACGGAGTACACCACGTTCCTGTGGTAGAAGTTGGCGGCGGTAATCGTTATGAAGGGATTACTGAAATTGGTATTAAAAATCTTGAGCTTGCACTTGCCAATTACGCTCAGATTAAGGAGGAAAAAAGGTGACGCGAAGAAATGATATTCAGTTTGGAGCCATTATTCATGGGGTTGGGGGAACAACTGACGGCTGGCGTCACCCTGAAGTCGATCCTTCCGCAAGTACAAACGTGGAATTTTACAAGCAAAAGGCTCAAACAGCTGAAAAAGGCTTGTTCAGTTTCATTTTCATTGCAGACGGCTTATTTATTTCTGAAAAATCAATTCCCCATTTTTTAAATCGATTTGAGCCGATCACCATATTATCGGCGCTTGCGTCCGTCACAAAAAACATTGGTTTAGTAGGTACGTTCTCTACTTCTTTTACTGAGCCATTTACGATTTCAAGGCAGTTAATGTCGCTGGACCACATCAGCGGGGGGAGGGCTGGCTGGAATCTGGTTACTTCTCCGCAGGAAGGAGCTGCACGTAATCATAGCAGAACCAGACTGCCAGAACACACCGAGCGTTACGTTATTGCACAAGAGCATTTGGATGTTGTGCGTGGTTTGTGGAATTCCTGGGAGAAGGACGCATTTATACACAATAAAGAAACAGGGCAGTTTTTTGATCCGGCAAAGCTTCATCGTCTGAATCACAAAGGAGAATATTTTCAAGTAGAGGGGCCTTTAAATATCGGGCGCTCAAATCAGGGAGAGCCTGTCGTGTTTCAAGCGGGTTCTTCAGAAACAGGCCGTCAATTTGCGGCCAAAAATGCAGATGCGATTTTTACCCATTCCAATTCATTAGGCGAGACAATCGCATTTTATGCGGATATTAAAAAGCGGGCTGCCGCTCAAGGGCGCGACCCTTCCAGCGTGCTGATTTTTCCGGGAATCAGCCCGATTGTGGCAGATACGGAAGAAGAAGCAGAGAAGAAATACCGGGAATTTGCAGAATTGGTTCCGATTGAGAATGCAGTTACTTATTTGGGGAGATTTTTTGATGATTACGATCTGAGTGTGTTCCCGCTTGATGAACCGTTTCCCGATATTGGCGAAGTTGGAAAGAATGCTTTTCAAAGCACAACAGATCGAATTAAGAGAGAAGCGAAAGCCAGAAACATGACACTACGGGAAGTGGCGCGGGAAATGGCTTTTCCAAGGACTCCATTCATCGGTACACCAGAGCAGGTCGCCTCCTTGCTTGAGACTTGGTTCAAAGCCGAAGCTGCTGACGGTTTTATCATCGGGTCGGATATCCCGGGAACACTTGATGCCTTTGTAGAAAAAGTGATTCCGATTCTTCAAGAAAGAGGGCTGTACCGCAGAGACTATAACGGCGGGACATTGCGGGGAAATCTTGGGCTTGATACTTCGGTTCATCATCCTTTTGTACATTCATCAAATCATTAATAGGAGAAGCGGGAGGAGGATGACTTTTTTGGCAATCATTGCAGGTACGGTTGTGAAAGGAAAACAGTTGGGCAGAAAATTAGGATTTCCCACAGCAAATATAGAAACCGAAATAAACGGGCTTCCTAACGGCGTTTACGGGGTTCTGGCGGCGATCAACCAGCAATTTTATTTAGGGGTTATGAATATCGGAGTGAAACCAACGATTGGTCCTAATCTGAAAAAAACCATTGAGATTTTTTTGATTCACTTTGATAGGGAGATCTACGGAGAACATATGGAATGCAGCATTCTCTTTAAAATAAGAGATGAAAGAAGGTTTTATTCTTTGGAGTCACTAAAAGAGCAAATCAAAAAGGATATTTCATACGCTTCCAAACGCTTTGAACGTATGGGAATTGCATCTCAAAATAAAGAAAGCCTGCTCTCACACCCTGAGTTAAATCTTCCGGACCTCAGCTTTTACAAGAAGTGTAACAGTTTATACGGGATCAACCGCGGTGTATACAATGTGATTGACAATTGGTTTTTTGAGTATGGTATTACACAAGTTGCATATCGGCGTATATATATTTTATCTTTTTTAAGCTTTTTGCAGGCAGAGAATGAGAACCCTCCCAGTAAGTGTGTAAAATTTGGGCCGGGCGGTCTTGCATTTAAATTGAGCCGTTTTATTACTGCTTATATTGAAGAGACTGGAGATCTTGTGATGTTAAAGGCAGATAGGTAAAGAGCTGAAAGGAGGAGAAAACATGCCTTTAGATTATTGGAGAAATATAGAAGGGGCATACCCATATCAGACAGCAAAAACAATTGAAGATGATAGCGAGCATAATCCATTGAATCTCTTATCGCTTGAAAAAGAGCTCATCGCAATACGCCGGCATCTGCACCAATACCCCGAGCTGTCAAAAGAAGAATTTGAAACAACCGATTTTATTGCAAAATGCCTTGGAGAAAAGGGCATACCAATTCGTCCTACATCATTAAAAACAGGTGTATTCGCAGATATAGCAGGGGAGTCAGAAGGTCCGGCCATTGCTTTGAGGGCTGATATTGACGCGCTGCCAATCGAAGAAAAAACAGGGTTGCCCTATGCATCTAAAAAGAAAGGAATCATGCACGCGTGCGGCCATGATTTTCACACGGCAGCGCTTCTTGGTGCGGCCTTTTTGCTAAAGGAAAATCAAGATAGCCTGAAAGGAAAGGTTCGTTTGTTATTCCAGCCGGCTGAGGAATCAGGCGCAGGCGCTGCAAAAGTGATAGCGGATGGCCAATTGGATGGCATTGAAGCAGTTATCGGTCTTCACAACAAACCCGATATACCGGTTGGCGTTGTAGGGTTAAAAACAGGTCCTCTTATGGCTGCTGTTGACCGATTTAAAGTAGCGATACAAGGAAAAGGCGCTCATGCAGCATTGCCGCATAATGGTTTTGATCCTATTGTCGGCGCCTCTCAGCTTATCGTCGCCCTGCAAACGATTGTAAGCAGAAATGTAAATCCGCTAAAAAGCGCGATTGTAACTGTAGCGAAAATCGAAGGCGGCAGCACATGGAACGTCATCCCCGATACAGCGGTGATCGAAGGCACTGTTCGAACATTTGATTCAGAGGTTCGGGAACAAGTGAAGCAGCGTTTTCTGTCTGTTGCAGAGCAGATTTCTTCTGCTTTTTCTTTGAAGGCGAATGTGAAGTGGATTTCCGGACCGCCGCCGCTTTGTAATGATACAGCAATAACTGAAATCGCAAAAGCTGCTGCTCATAAAGCACAGCTTCAGGTCATTTCACCCGACCAATCCACTGCCGGGGAGGATTTTGCTTACTATTTGGAGCATATTCCCGGATCCTTTGCTTTTTTTGGAACAGGCGGTGATCATGATTGGCATCACCCGGCATTTACAATTGATGAAACTGCCATTATAAAAGCCTCTTATTTTTTATATGAAAGCGCTAGAAGATTATTAGGATAATGAACGCAGGAATGAAGAGTCAGAGATGGTTTGCTTTGAGAAAATATTCGATTGATACAGACGAGGTGTGCTGATGAAGAAATTAATTGTTTTTGCATTTATAGGCTTGTTATCGCAGTTAATAGACGGTTCGTTAGGTATGGCTTATGGTGTTACCTCAACTTCGCTGTTATTAGCTTTCAGCATAACGCCTGCTGTTGCTTCGGCTTCTGTCCATTTAGCGGAAGTCGTCACGACTGCCGCATCAGGAGTGTCACATATTAAATTTGGAAATGTTGACAAACAAACTGTTTATCAGCTTGTCATTCCCGGTTCAATAGGGGCTTTTTTAGGCGCTGCATTTCTCAGCCATTTACCCGGAGATGTGGCGAAACCCTATATTTCTTTGTTTCTGCTCCTGCTGGGCGGATATGTATTGATAAGATTTTTATTTCAATACAAGCCTGCTCTTGAGAAAAAACATGTGCCGTTAAGCAGAAAACAATCCATTCCCTTAGGAGTGATCGCCGGTTTTGCAGATGCCACAGGAGGAGGTGGCTGGGGCCCCGTCACCACTCCGATTTTATTATCCCGAAAAGGCCTGAGTCCGAGGAAAGTAGTAGGAACTGTAGATACTAGTGAGTTTGCCATCGCAGTATCTGCAACTGTCGGTTTTCTTGTTTCATTGGGATGGGAGGATGTCAATTGGTTATGGGTGTGTTCGTTAATGGCTGGCGGAATTATCGCGGCCCCTATCGCAGCATGGCTCGTACAGAAATTTCACCCGCAATTGATGGGTGTGCTTGTAGGAGGATTTATTATATTAGTAAATGCGAGAACATTGATAAATGAATGGATTGAAAACACAGCTGTTTATCCATTTATCTATACGGCGATAGGAGCAATATGGCTGTTTGCTGTTTTATTTGTTTTATCTAAAATAGGGAATAAAAAGATTGTAAAAGCAGCAGTTGACATCAATATAAAAGAAAAATAAAGACATTGTTTTTATAGATGTGAAAGGAATCACGAAGGCCAGGAGCTTGCGGGAAGTCTGAATGATGGATTCGTTCTTCAGCACCCAACAGAACACTGCGCTGTAAGAAGCCGGGCAGGCTTCCTTTTTATTTTCCTGCCTCATTGCGAATCAATCATCCGAGCCCTTATAATAAAAGCAGAAGACTGTCCCTTAGAGGTGAAAGGTTTGGCAACTAAGCATGAACAAATTTTAACATATATTGATTCGCTGCCTGTCGGTGAAAAAATTTCTGTGCGGAGAATCGCAAAGGAAATGAAAGTAAGTGAAGGCACGGCGTACAGAGCGATCAAGGAAGCAGAGAATAAAGGCTTTGTCAGTACGATTGAACGTGTCGGAACAATCAGAATTGAACAAAAGAAAAAAGAAAATATCGAAAAGCTTACATATGCAGAGGTTGTAAACGTCATAGACGGACAAGTGCTCGGAGGCCGGGCCGGACTCCATAAGACATTAAATAAATTTGTCATAGGCGCAATGGAGCTGGATGCGATGATGCGGTACACGGCAGCCGGAAATCTTTTGATTGTCGGAAATCGAATCAATGCACACAGACAGGCGCTTGAGGCAGGCGCCGCTGTACTTGTAACGGGCGGATTTAACACAGATGACAGCATCGTGCAGCTGGCAGACGAGCTTGAGCTGCCGATTTTATCCACGAGCTATGACACCTTTACAGTCGCCGCTATGATTAACCGAGCTATTTATGACCAGCTGATCAAAAAAGAAATCGTTCTGGTGGAGGACATTTTAACGCCCGCTGACCGTACGATATATCTTTCACCTAAGGATAAACTTGAAAAATGGTACGAGAAAAATTTTGAAACGGGCCATGGGCGTTTCCCGGTTGTCGACGAACAAATGAAAATCCACGGGATCTTGACTTCGAAAGATATCGCAGGTCACGACCGGAATGCACCCATTGAAAAAGTCATGACAAAAAATCCGGTTACGGTTATTGGAAAAACGTCTGTCGCCTCAGCGGCGCAAATGATGGTATGGGAAGGGATCGAAGTGCTTCCCGTCACTGACGGACACCAAAAACTGATTGGCATGATCAGCCGCCAAGACGTGCTGAAAGCTCTTCAAATGATTCAAAAGCAGCCTCAAGTCGGGGAAAAGCTTGATGATATCGTCTCAAGAGGATTTAAAGATGAGGATGAGGATAAACAGGATCAGACGGTTTATCAGTATGAAGTAACGCCGCAAATGACAAATCAGCTGGGGACGATTTCTTATGGCGTGTTTACGACCATTTTGACGCAAGCAGCCAATCGGTTTTTGCGCTCGAAAAAACGCGGCGAACTAGTGATAGAAAGCATCACCATTTTCTTTTTGAAGCCTGTGCAGATGGAGTCGGTCATCGAAGTCAAGCCGCGCATTTTAGAGGCTGGAAGAAAGTTCGGAAAAATGGAAGTTGAAGTGCACAGCCAAGGCCATATCGTGTCTAAAGCAATGCTGATGGTTCAGCTGATGGAAAGAAGCTAAGGGACGTCTCAGGCGCCCCTTACGCGTGATCTCTTTCAGCTTCTTTGGCGTGAAGGGGATTGTAATGGCTGTAGGCTTTATAACCTGCCCATGCGCTTCCGGCTCCGATGACGATAAAGATGCCGCCGATTACTAACGTTAATACTGAATGGAATAATATCATTTGATTGAGTCCGTAAAACAGCACCAGCGATCCTAATGCCATGCTAGATTTTGCTGAAAAGATTTTTTTTTCCAAAGATTGCTTTGCCCGTACGCCTTTTACTTTATAGTACACATAAAAGCAGGCTGAAAGCCCAATCAAAAAAACAAGAACCAGCATAAATGAAATCCTCCATCGTAAAAGTTTACAAACCCATTCTATACAAAAACGGGCTTGGTTTTGACGTTATTTTTCTTTTCCGTCGGCAGAGAATGTGATTTAATGAAAAAAAACAATAAAGGAGTATCAAATGAAAACTGAATTGATCAGAACCATATCATTATATGACACGATTATCTTACATAGACATGTGCGCCCTGACCCGGATGCCTACGGATCTCAGTGCGGACTTACGGAAATCCTGCGTGAAACGTATCCTGAAAAAAATATTTTTGCGGTCGGCACGCCAGAACCGTCCCTCTCTTTCTTATATACCCTCGATGAGGTGGACGATGAAACATATAAAGGCGCCCTTGTGATCGTCTGCGATACGGCAAATCAGGAAAGAATCGACGATCAGCGTTATTTATCAGGCGCCAAACTAATGAAAATCGACCACCATCCGAACGAAGATCCTTACGGCGATCTTCTGTGGGTCGATACGAATGCAAGCTCAGTAAGTGAAATGATTTACGAGCTGTATTTAGAAGGAAAAGAGCACGGCTGGAAGCTGAATACAAAAGCCGCAAAGCTGATCTATGCCGGCATTGTCAGTGATACCGGACGCTTCTTATTTCCCAATACAACTGAAAAAACATTAAAATATGCAGGCGAGCTTATTAAGTATCCGTTCTCTTCTTCAGAGCTGTTTAATCAATTGTATGAAACAAAACTGAATGTGGTGAAGCTTAACGGCTATATCTTTCAAAATGTGTCTTTGTCTGAAAATGGCGCTGCTTCTGTTTTCATCAAAAAGGATACTCTTGAAAGGTTCGGCACAACGGCTTCTGAAGCGTCGCAGCTTGTCGGGACGCTTGGAAATATCTCAGGTATTCGCGCATGGGTGTTTTTCATAGAAGAAGACGATCAAATCAGAGTCAGATTCCGTTCAAAGGGGCCTGTTATTAACGGACTCGCCCGGAAATATAACGGCGGAGGGCATCCTCTGGCTTCAGGCGCCTCCATTTACAGCTGGGATAAAGCGGAACAGATTTTAGCTGATCTGGAGACGTTATGTAAAGAACACAAGTAGAGGGGAGACCCTCTCTCTTAGTGTTCATCTGTGACGGGGATGAACCAGCAGCCGAACTCAGTAAGGTCCTCGTAGACTTGGAGATTGTGAGATTGAAGTTCTTTTTTGATGAGGGAAGCGAGTGAGTTTGTTTCGGCATATGCAGAAAAACCTTGTCTGAGTCGGGCTGCTTGATCTTTTGCTAACTGACGGTCACTGTAAACCTCCATTTCCCTTCCTCCTCCTTTCGCTATTAAGCCTCATTTATAGTTTATAAAAAAGAATGGGAAAAAGCGACAGGAGTTTGAAAAATTTAAAAAAATTCCATATTTACGTCGCGAATGATATTTCGATTTCTACCGAAAGCCTTGTGTAAATAATTAATTCCTTGACGGCTGCCTCATATTTTTTTTCATTGATCGTATAGACTTTATTTTCAATTGTCCGTTTTAAAAGCTCCTTCGTTTTATAGACGCTTTCTATATCCTTTGTAATGACTTCTGAAATATCATCCTTTACATGCTCCTCGAATTTTGTTTTATCAGGCTGCGAAATTTTATATTTTTCTCCATTCAGCAATTTGACATCGACGCTTTGAATAAGCAGTTTTCTTTTATTGTCTTCATTTAGTTTGTGGAGGTCTTCCTGATAGATGGAAATTTGGTCGTTCAAGTCTTTGACGTGCTCTTTTTGTTTTTCGATGAGGGAAACCTGCTCCTCCTGGAATGTTCCGTATGTAAACAGGAAAAAAAACCAGCTGATCACGGCTCCGCACATCATACCTGCAAAAAAACGCTGCCATCCCGGTTTCTTGTAATGCTGCGGCACTCTCATGAAGAAATATGCTCCTGTGTCAGCCATGAAATAATAAGCCAGCCGCTTTGCGCACCGCCCATGGCCGAGATAATGAGAAGAATCTGCTTGAATAAATCTCTCGTATTGCCTTCAAGAATACCCCGTTCAAAGCTGTATACCGCATCGAATGTACCGCCGATAGCGGCGACCAGCGCCCATATTTTTAATCTGTTCGCAAGCTTTGTAATAACCGTAAGCGGGGCTTCGCCTGCCAAATATGCTCCAAGGCCTCCGATGAGTGCGCCTCCGATCAGCACCCCTAATGCTATAAAATAACTGTTGATAAAATTTACCATAAAACCAGCTTCCTGATCCATCTTGATCACCTCACCTTTTATATCATATTGAGCATTCGGGACAAGTATGATGACGACTCGAAAAAGAACATTTGTTTCTTTTGAAAACCCGACTTATAATGAAGAAAGAAATGGATCGTAATGGAGAAAGAGGTGATAGCATGTCTTTTGTTCACCTGCAAGTGCATAGCGGGTACAGCCTGCTAAACAGCGCCGCGGCTGTGGAAGAGCTCGTCAGTGAAGCTGACAGGCTCGGATATGCGTCTTTGGCGCTGACAGATGATCATGTCATGTACGGAGCTATACAATTTTATAAAGCATGCAAGGCGAGGGGGATCAACCCGATTATCGGCTTGACGGCTTCTGTTTTCACAGATGATGACGAGCTCGAAGCCTACCCTCTCGTCCTGCTGGCAAAATCAAATACAGGCTATCAAAACCTGCTGAAAATCAGCAGCGTCCTGCAATCGAAATCAAAAAACGGCCTGAAGCCAAAATGGCTTAACAGCTATCGCGAAGGCATTATTGCGATCACCCCCGGCGAGAAGGGCTATATTGAAATGCTGCTTGAAGGAGGGCTGTTTGACCAGGCCGCTCAAGCCGCACTTCATTTTCAGTCTATATTCGGAAAAGGCGCTTTTTATTTATCCTTTCAGCTGTTTAAAGAAAATAAATTCTTATCTGAGCAAATCCTCCGGCTGTCTGAAGAAACGGGAATTCCGGTCACGGCGACAGGCGATGTTCATTATATAAGGAAAGAAGATCAGGCTGCCTATCGCTGTTTGAAAGCGATAAAGTCAGGTGAAAAACTCACTGAGGCATCAAACGAAGAGATGCCGGATCTCGACTTGAAATCCATTGATGAAATGCGTGTTATATACCAAGAGCATCCTGAGGCATTGCAAGCATCTGTTGAGATTGCAGAACAATGCCGGGTTGACGTCAGTCTGGGACAGACCCGCCTGCCATCATTTCCGACTCCAGACGGTACATCCGCGGATGATTATTTGACGGATGTTTGTATGACAGGGCTCCGCAGCCGCTTCGATACACCAGATGAACAGTATATTCGACGTCTTCAATATGAACTTGATGTCATCAAGCGGATGAAGTTCAGCGATTATTTTCTGATCGTATGGGATTTTATGAAGCACGCCCATGAAAAAGGGATTGTGACAGGACCGGGAAGGGGTTCTGCGGCGGGATCGCTCGTAGCTTATGTCCTCTATATCACGGACGTTGATCCGATCAAGCATCACCTGCTGTTTGAAAGGTTTTTAAACCCGGAACGAATCAGTATGCCGGATATTGATATCGACTTTCCGGATACGAGAAGGGACGAGGTCATTCAATACGTTCAGCAGAAATACGGCGCAATGCACGTCGCCCAGATTATTACCTTCGGGACGCTGGCGGCAAAAGCGGCGCTTCGGGACGTCGGAAGGGTATTCGGTGTAAGCCCGAAGGAAGCGGATCAGCTTGCGAAGCTCATTCCTTCAAGGCCGGGCATGACCTTGGATGATGCGAGAAAGCAATCGCCGGAGCTGAATAAGCGACTCAGTGAGTCAAGTCTGCTTCAGCAAGTGTTTACGATTGCCAGAAAAATAGAAGGTCTTCCGAGACATACGTCAACCCACGCGGCCGGCGTTGTCTTAAGTGAGGAACCGTTAACTGATGTTGTCCCGCTTCAGGAAGGACATGAAGGGATCTATTTAACGCAATACGCGATGGATCACCTCGAAGATCTGGGCCTTTTGAAAATGGATTTCTTGGGCTTGCGCAACCTGACACTCATCGAGTCCATCACTTCAATGATTGAAAAAGAAAAAAATATTAAAATAGATCTTTCGAGTATTTCTTATCAAGACGAAAAAACATTCTCCCTGCTGTCAAAAGGGGATACGACAGGGATTTTCCAGCTTGAATCCTCAGGAATGAGAAGCGTTTTGAAAAGGCTTAAGCCTTCAGGATTAGAAGATATTGTCGCGGTAAACGCACTGTACCGGCCCGGCCCGATGGAAAATATTCCGTTATTTATCGACCGTAAACACGGGCGCGTGCCGGTTCATTATCCCCACGAAGATTTAAGAGGGATATTGGAAGATACGTATGGTGTCATCGTTTATCAGGAGCAAATTATGGTGATTGCTTCGCGTATGGCAGGATTTTCTTTAGGCGAGGCGGACCTGCTCAGACGTGCAGTCAGCAAAAAAAAGAAAGACATTCTTGACCGAGAGCGAAGCCATTTTGTTGAAGGGTGCTTAAAAAAGGAGTATTCTGTAGACACTGCAAATGAAGTCTACGATTTAATCGTCAAATTCGCAAACTATGGCTTCAACAGAAGCCATGCGGTGGCATACAGCATGATCGGCTGCCAGCTTGCGTATTTGAAGGCTCATTATCCTTTATATTTTATGTGCGGATTGCTTACAAGCGTCATTGGCAATGAGGATAAAATAGCTCAATATCTTTACGAAGCGAAGGGGAGCGGGATTCGTATCCTTCCTCCGTCAGTGAACAAAAGCAGCTATCCGTTTACAGTTGAAGACGGGGCTGTCAGGTACAGCCTCCGTGCGATAAAAAGTGTAGGCGTCTCAGCAGTCAAAGATATATATAAAGCAAGAAAAGAGAAACCATTTGAAGATCTTTTCGATTTCTGCTTTCGCGTGCCGTCAAAAAGCGTAAATCGCAAAACGCTTGAAGCACTCATATTTTCTGGTGCAATGGACGAATTCGATCAAAACCGGGCTACGCTGCTCGCATCGATTGATGTTGCGTTAGAGCATGCCGAGCTATTCGCCGCGGACGATGACCAAATGGGATTGTTTTTAGAAGAATCGTTCTCCATTAAACCGAAGTACGTGGAAACCGAGGAGCTTCCGCTTGTGGATATTCTTGCATTTGAAAAAGAAACGCTCGGTATTTATTTTTCAAATCATCCGCTCTCTGCCTTTCGAAACCAGCTGACAGCGCGAGGAGCGGTACCCATTCAGCAAGCTCAGCAGGCTGTTAAAAAGCAGGTTTCACTCGGTGTCCTGCTGTCGAAAATCAAAACGATTCGGACAAAAACAGGTCAAAACATGGCGTTTTTAACGTTAAGTGATGAGACCGGCGAAATGGAAGCCGTTGTGTTCCCTGAACAATTCAGACAGCTTTCTCCGGTTTTAAGAGAGGGCGCTCTATTGTTCACAGCAGGGAAATGTGAAATCAGGCAGGAAAAAGTCCAGTTTATTATGTCCAGAGCGGAATTGCTGGAAAATATGAATGCTGAAAAAGCGCCATCGGTTTATATGAAAATAGAAAGCAGTCAGCACAGTCAGGAGATCCTGACAAAGATCAAGCGCATTTTGCTGGAGCATAAGGGGGAAACCGGCGTTTATCTCTATTATGAAAGGCAAAAACAGACGATAAAGCTTCCTGAGGCGTTCCATATCGATGCGGATCACCAGGTGTTATACCGCTTAAAAGAGCTGTTAGGTCAAAAAAACGTCGTTTTAAAACAGTGGTAACCATTCGCTTTTTGTTATACAATTGGAGCAATTATGTTACTCTGTTTAAATATTCTGATAGATCTACTCCGCAGAATGCAGCAATCAATGCAGCAGCATACGAATCAAAAAATTCCATTAAGGAGTGTTTAGGAGAATGTCATTAAGAGAAGAAGCATTACATCTGCATAAAGTGAACCAGGGGAAGCTCGAATCCAAATCTAAAGTAGAGGTTAAAAATGCGAAAGATTTAAGCCTTGCTTATTCCCCGGGTGTAGCAGAACCATGTAAGGATATTCATGAAGACATTAACAAAGTATATGATTATACAATGAAGGGGAACATGGTAGCAGTTGTGACAGACGGTACAGCTGTGCTCGGCCTTGGAAATATCGGCCCTGAAGCCGCACTTCCTGTTATGGAAGGTAAAGCCGTTCTTTTCAAAAGCTTTGCCGGCGTAGACGCGTTCCCAATTGCTTTGGGCACAAATGATGTTGATAAAATCATTGAAACCGTTAAATTGCTTGAACCGACATTTGGCGGTGTCAACCTTGAAGATATCGCGGCGCCAAACTGCTTCATCATTGAAGAGCGTCTGAAAAAAGAAACGAACATCCCGGTTTTCCATGACGATCAGCACGGCACAGCGATTGTCACAGTAGCTGGTCTTGTAAACGCGCTGAAATTGTCTGGGAAATCCATGTCTTCCATTAAAGTTGTGGCTAACGGCGCCGGTGCTGCAGGTATTGCGATCATTAAGCTTCTTTACCATTTCGGCGTGCGCGACATCGTGATGTGCGATTCAAAAGGAGCCATTTATGAAGGGCGTCCGAACGGTATGAACGATGTTAAAAACGAAGTGGCGAAATTCACAAACCAAGACCGTAAAGACGGCTCTTTGGAAGATGTGATCGCTGGTGCTGACGTATTTATCGGTGTGTCTGTCGAAGGTGCGCTAACAAAAGAAATGGTACAAAGCATGGCGAAAGATCCAATCATTTTCGCAATGGCAAACCCGAATCCGGAAATTATGCCGGAAGATGCGCGTGAAGCTGGAGCAAGCGTTATCGGAACAGGCCGTTCAGATTTCCCGAACCAAGTAAACAATGTGCTTGCCTTCCCGGGAATTTTCCGTGGAGCGCTTGACGTGCGCGCTACTCACATTAACGAAGAAATGAAGATTGCAGCGGTTGAAGCCATTGCTTCACTAGTATCAGACGATGAGCTTAGCCCAGAGTACGTCATCCCTGCACCGTTTGATAAACGTGTTGCGCCTGCTGTGGCTAAGGCTGTGGCGAAAGCGGCGATGGAAACAGGTGTGGCAAGAATTACTGTAGATCCTGAAGAAGTTGCAGAAAAAACCAGAAAACTTACGATTATTGGCGAATAATTTTAATTCATTCCAAAAATGGCAGCGCGTTGGCGGAGACCGGCGCGCTGTTCTCAAGTTAAACTTGCGGCTGAAATTTTTTTGGGGTCAGGACTTAAAAAAATTTCAGCCGAGTTTAACATGATTTTTGAATACGTTACCAACCTTACTGGTTCAACGATTTATTAGGTTTATCATGAGTCTGTCCGCACGCGTCTGCGGATAAAAAGTTGTCGAATTGAGGATGACAGCGTTTGACAAAAAAAGTACAATAGTTTCGGTAAAGTTATTAGCAAGTCTATCTGTCTGGATGGCATGCGGTGAAGAGAACCCTTCACAAAAGGGAGGTAATCATTTGTTAAAGGATATATTCACTAAAAAGAAAAAGTATGCTTCCGTACCGTCAGATCAAGCGAAGCACGATGTTCCGGAAGGCATTATGACAAAATGTCCTAAGTGTAAAAAAATCATGCTCACTAAAGAGTTGGATAAAAATATGCGGGTATGCATGAACTGCGATTATCATTTCCCAATGAATGCAAAACAGCGTATCGAAAGCTTGATGGATGAACAGTCCTTTGAGGAATTCAATCAGGGGATGTTATCGGAAAACCCGCTCGGTTTCCCGGGATATCTGGAAAAGCTTGAAAAAGATCGCGAGAAAACATCCTTAAACGAGGCTGTTGTCACAGGCAAGGGCACCATCGGGGGATTTCCTGCTGTTGTCGCGGTAATGGATTCTTCATTCCGTATGGGCAGCATGGGCTCTGTCGTCGGCGAGAAAATCACGCTTGCGATTGAAAAAGCAAAAGCGGATAAAGTTCCGTTTATTATTTTTACTGCTTCCGGCGGTGCAAGGATGCAGGAAGGCATATTAAGCCTTATGCAAATGGCAAAGACAAGCTCTGCCTTAAAATTATTCAGTGAGGAACAGGGTCTCATTATCTCAGTCATGACGCATCCGACTACCGGCGGGGTATCGGCAAGCTTTGCTTCTCTTGGCGATTATAATTTTGCGGAGCCTGGCGCGCTGATCGGTTTTGCCGGAAGAAGGATTATCGAACAGACAATAGGCGAAAAACTGCCGGAGGATTTCCAAACGGCGGAATTCTTATTAAAACATGGACAGCTTGATGCGGTTATTCACCGCGACGACATGAAAAAAACGTTAGAGAATCTGCTGGATATGCATCAAACAGGAGGTGACATTGAGTGGCTGCAAGATTAGAATTTGAAAAACCGGTGATTGAACTGCAAACCAAAATCGCCGAATTGAAAAAATTCACCCAGGATTCGGAAATGGATCTGAGTGCAGAAATCGAACGGCTTGAAGACCGTCTAGCTAAGCTTCAGGATGATATTTATAAAAATCTGAAGCCTTGGGACCGTGTTCAAATCGCACGTCTGCCGGACCGTCCGACAACACTTGATTATATTCATTACCTGTTTACAGACTTTTTTGAATGTCACGGCGACAGAGCGTACGGAGACGATGAAGCCATTGTCGGCGGTATTGCCAAGTTCCACGGCCTGCCTGTGACAGTTATCGGTCATCAGCGCGGAAAAGACACGAAGGAAAACCTGGTCCGCAACTTTGGAATGCCTCATCCTGAGGGCTATCGTAAAGCGCTTCGTCTGATGAAACAGGCTGATAAATTTAACAGACCGATTATCTGTTTTATTGACACGAAGGGGGCATACCCTGGACGAGCAGCTGAAGAAAGAGGACAAAGCGAAGCAATCGCCAAAAACCTGTTTGAAATGGCCGGCCTTAGAGTGCCTGTTGTTTGTATCGTCATCGGCGAAGGCGGAAGCGGCGGAGCTCTAGGTTTAGGTGTGGGCAACCACTTGCATATGCTGGAAAACTCTACTTATTCTGTTATTTCTCCGGAAGGTGCTGCGGCACTCTTATGGAAGGACTCCAGTCTTGCCAAAAAAGCGGCGGAAACAATGAAAATCACTGCGCCTGACTTAAAAGAATTAGGTATTATAGATCATATGATAAAAGAAGTAAAAGGCGGAGCGCACCACGATATTAAGCTGCAGGCAAGCTACATGGATGAAACCCTTAAACAATCGTTAAAGACTTTGCTGAAGCTGAATGAAGAAGAATTAATTCAGCAGCGCTATGAAAAATACAAAGCAATTGGGAAAGTATCGATTGAAGATCAATATATCGGGGTAAACTAAATAAACGTGAAGCCTTTGGCTCACGTTTATTTTTTGTGACATTCCTTAAATTTTATTTAAAAACAATTTATTTAATTGTATAATAGGTAAGGTTTCATAGGGAGGATGGAGATCCCTTTTCATTGTTTTTAGGGCAATGATCATGTTATGTTTTAATCATATATGTTTGCTGAGGTGAATGGAGAATGAAACGTATAGGGGTATTGACGAGCGGCGGGGATTCCCCGGGAATGAATGCAGCAGTTCGCGCAGTTGTCAGAAAAGCGATTTATCATGACGTTGAAGTTTACGGCATTTATAACGGATACTCAGGATTGATCAGCGGAAAGATTGAAAAGCTAGAGCTCGGTTCTGTAGGTGATATTATTCATCGCGGAGGAACAAAGCTTTATACAGCAAGATGTCCTGAATTCAAAACGGTTGAAGGCCGTGAAAAAGGGATCGAAAACTTGAAGAAGCTGGGTATCGAAGGGCTTGTCGTTATCGGCGGAGACGGCTCATACATGGGTGCGAAGAAATTAACGGAGCACGGGTTTCCATGTGTAGGTGTACCGGGTACAATTGATAATGACATTCCGGGTACTGATTTTACAATCGGTTTCGACACAGCTTTAAATACAGTAATTGACGCAATTGATAAGATTCGTGATACAGCGACTTCTCATGAACGTACATATGTGATCGAAGTGATGGGCCGCCACGCCGGCGATATTGCATTATGGGCCGGACTTGCAGGCGGTGCGGAATCAATCTTAATCCCTGAGGCTGATTACGACATGCACGAAATCATTGCCCGGCTAAAACGCGGTCATGAGCGCGGGAAGAAACACAGTATTATTATCGTTGCCGAAGGGGTAGGCAGCGGTGTTGAATTCGGGAAACGCATTGAAGAAGAAACAAATCTTGAAACTAGGGTATCTGTATTAGGCCATATTCAGCGCGGCGGTTCCCCAAGTGCTGCTGACCGTGTTCTGGCAAGCCGACTTGGCGCGTATGCGGTTGAACTGCTGCTTGAAGGAAAAGGCGGACGCTGTGTAGGTATACAAAACAATAAGCTTGTAGACCATGATATTATAGAAATACTGGATCAAAAACACACAGTTGAGCAAAACATGTATCAGCTTTCAAAAGAACTGTCTATTTAAGAATGCAGCAGAAGGCTGAAGATTTCAGAAGGAAGTGAACGAATTGAGAAAAACAAAAATTGTTTGTACCATCGGTCCGGCAAGTGAAAGTATTGAAATGCTTACGAAATTAATGGAGTCAGGAATGAATGTGGCTCGTTTAAATTTTTCTCACGGAGATTTTGAGGAGCACGGAGCACGTATTAAAAATATCCGCGAAGCGAGCAAAAAGCTCGGCAAAAACGTCGGAATCCTGCTTGATACAAAAGGCCCTGAAATCCGTACACATACTATGGAAAATGGTGCTATTGAGCTTGAAACAGGCAAAGAGCTTATCGTTTCAATGGACGAGGTAGTTGGAACAACTGATAAGATTTCAGTAACATATGAAGGTTTAGTAGAGGACGTTGAAAAAGGCTCAACGATTCTTTTAGATGACGGGCTTATCGGTCTTGAAGTACTTGAAGTGAATGCCGCTAAACGCGAAATCAAAACAAAAGTACTAAACAACGGAACACTGAAAAACAAAAAAGGCGTTAACGTGCCGGGTGTCAGCGTCAACCTTCCTGGTATTACTGAGAAAGACGCGAGAGATATCGTTTTCGGTATTGAGCAAGGGGTAGATTTCATCGCTGCGTCTTTTGTACGCCGTTCTACTGACGTGCTTGAAATCCGTGAACTTCTTGAGGAGCATAATGCTCAGGATATTCAAATTATCCCTAAAATTGAAAACCAAGAAGGCGTAGACAACATCGATTCTATTCTCGAAGTGTCTGACGGCTTAATGGTTGCGCGCGGAGACTTAGGTGTGGAAATCCCGGCTGAAGAAGTGCCGCTCGTGCAAAAAGACCTGATTAAAAAATGCAACGCACTGGGCAAACCGGTTATTACAGCGACACAAATGCTTGACAGCATGCAGCGCAACCCGCGTCCGACTCGTGCGGAAGCGAGTGACGTCGCAAACGCAATTTTCGACGGCACAGATGCGATCATGCTTTCTGGTGAAACAGCTGCCGGAAACTACCCGGTTGAAGCGGTTCAAACGATGCACAACATCGCATCCCGTTCTGAAGAGGCGCTGAATTACAAAGAGATTCTTTCAAAGCGCAGAGACCAAGTAGGCATGACGATTACTGATGCAATCGGCCAATCTGTTGCACATACAGCCATTAACTTGAATGCTACTGCGATTGTAACGCCGACTGAAAGCGGCCATACAGCGCGTATGATTGCAAAATACCGCCCGCAGGCACCGATTGTCGCTGTGACTGTAAATGATTCTGTTTCCAGAAAACTCGCTCTTGTATCCGGCGTTTTCGCAGAAAGCGGTCAAAATGCAAGCTCAACTGATGAGATGCTGGAAGACGCTGTGCAAAAATCATTACACAGCGGAATTGTAAAAAATGGTGACCTGATCGTCATTACAGCAGGCACTGTCGGCGAGTCAGGAACAACGAATTTGATGAAAGTTCATACTGTTGGCAATATCATTGCTAAAGGCCAAGGTATCGGCCGCAAATCAGCTTACGGTCCGGTTGTCATTGCGCAAAACGCGAAAGAAGCCGAACAAAAAATGACTGACGGCGCGGTTTTGGTTACAACTAGCACTGACCGTGACATGATCGCGTCTCTTGAAAAAGCGTCTGCTCTTATTACAGAAGAGGGCGGCTTGACAAGCCATGCTGCAGTAGTCGGATTAAGCCTCGGCATTCCGGTTATTGTTGGTTTGGAAAATGCGACATCCATTTTGACAGAAGGCCAGGATATTACGGTTGACGCTTCTAGAGGGGCAGTCTACCAAGGCCGTGCAAGTGTACTTTAATCACATCTGAAAATGGGAAGGGAGCGTATTCCCTTCCTTTTCTCTATTTGTCACTATTTTTGAACGAAGGCGTTTTACACATGTGGGGGGCTGGAGATGAGGTTTTTATTTTTGCTTTTTATTGTGTTTCCGGCAATTGAAATCGGCATATTTCTATTTACGGGCAAGCTGATCGGTATTCTTCCGACGGTTCTTTTGATGATTCTGACCGGGATCATTGGGGCAGCAGCTGCCAAAAAACAAGGAACTGAAGTTTACTTCAAGGTTCAGCGTGACCTTCAATACGGAAAGATGCCTGGTGAAGCGATTGCTGACGGCCTGTGCATCTTTATTGGCGGCCTTTTGCTGATGCTGCCAGGCTTTTTATCAGACCTGGCCGGCGCATGCCTGCTTATCCCGTTCACCCGCAGCTGGTGTAAGCCGATCCTGTTCAAATGGCTGAGAGGCATGTCGAAGAACAAGCGGATCATTATAAAATAAAAACGGCAGCCTGCATTATGGGCTGCTGTTTTATTTTTGCTGGACAGTGATGTAGGACCATATTTCCTTTAAGGCACCTGTTGTAATAAAAGCCTGGATGACGACGAGAACGGCAGGACCGGCAATCAGTCCTAAAAATCCGAACAATTTAAAGCCGGCAAAGAGGGCAATGAGTGTTGCCAGCGGATCGATTCCGATTGATTTACTTAATATTTTCGGCTCTGTCAGCTGCCGCTGAACGAGTACGATAAGGTACAGCACACCAATTCCAATTGCTTGAGGAAGCTGGCCTGTAATCGATAAATACAAAATCCACGGCACGAAGACGGATCCTGCTCCTAAATAAGGGAGAAGGTCGACTAGCCCGATTAAAAAAGCAATCGTTGCTGCATGCTCAACCTTTAAGAGAGAAAGACCGATGAATACAATGACCATCGTAAGGAATACAAGAACAGCCTGCGCTTTAATGAAACCGGTCATTGCTTTTTTTAACTCGCTGCTGATCGCCTTTCCGTTTGCTGTTATTCGATCCGGCAGCACTGAAACGAGCATCGCTTTCAGCTTGTGCCAATCCTTTGTCATGAAAAATGTAGCAAGAAGTGAAAATATCAAAACAGCCGCGGTATTCGGAAGCAGCGCGAAAAACTTCGGGATCATTTCAAGAATGTGAGACAGCAGCAGTCCTGCGTTTTTGGCAGCGGAATCTCCAAGTGTCTGAATGTGAGTGACGATGGAAGCCTGCTGGTTGGTCTCCAATTCATGAAATAAAACGGTCAGTTCGTGATAGAGCGGCTGGATATGAGTGGTAAACAGTTTTTCACAATAAGAGATAAATGTGCTGATATGCGGGGGAAGGGTTTTTGCAAGATATGCAGTCCCTGTTACGATTTCTGCTATCACAATGGTCAGCACACCGAACGCCGCGAGCAGAAAAAAGGCAAGCACGCCGATGACATTTAAAGTTCGCGGGAATCCGGTCACCTTGTCCAAGTAGTCTACAACAGGGTGAATCGCTGTTGAAAGAATAAGGGCAATGAGGAACGGATATGTTAACGGAAACGAATAATAAACAGCGGCTGCTGATCCGGCTGTAAGCGACACGACAAAGAGGGTTCGTAAAAAAATAGTGATATAGGATTGATTCACAAAAACGCTCCTCCTCTCGTCAGCATGTCCTATTGTTATGTTTATTCACGGTACGGCTGTATATGAATACATTCATCTTAAAGGAGGGATGACGCGTGTTTACACAAGCGAATTTATTTTTAATATTACTCTTGGCTATTGCACTTATCGCAAAAAATCAATCGCTGCTTTTTGCTGTATCCGTCCTTTTGATCATTAAAATCGTGGGACTTGACCAAAAATTTTTCCCGACTATCCAGTCAAAAGGTATCAACTGGGGCGTGACCGTCATCACAATTGCTGTTCTTGTTCCAATCGCCACAGGAGAGATTGGATTTAAACAGCTTGGTGAGGCAATGCGTTCTTCTTACGCATGGATTGCATTGGGGGCGGGAATTGCCGTTGCGCTGATTGCCAAAAATGGCCTGACCCTGCTGGAAAACGATCCTCACATCACCACTGCTCTTGTCATCGGTACCATTCTCGCTGTCGCGCTTTTCGGCGGAGTCGCAGTGGGTCCGCTGATCGGAGCGGGGATTGCTTATATCGCGATGCAGCTCGTAAAACTGTTCACTTCATAAAAAAAGCGGCTTGCTGCCGCTTTTTTTTTAATGCCAAAACCCGCAAATAAAGGCGTTTTTTAGGGAAAATCATAGAATGAAAAAAAAAATTATAGGTAAACATTTAACAAATGTCTGATTATTGTTTATAATAGGAATAGGCACAAACTTAAAAAAGCTTATAAGAATTTGTTATGTTCTTTCATAAGCAAAGGGTTTCAGCACCAGCAGGCAGTAAAATGTAAGCATTTTCTTTTGGGGGGAGAAATACTTACAACGTGCTTTTTAAGTTAGCCTCATGTTTTTACAACACTCTTAAAGGGGAAATTTATTGAAAAGGAGATGTTATATATGACAGCGACACGCGGTCTTGAAGGGGTTGTAGCAACAACATCATCTGTTAGTTCGATTATTGATGATACCCTTACATATGTGGGGTATGATATCGATGATTTGACAGAGAATGCGAGCTTTGAAGAAATCATTTACTTGCTTTGGCACTTAAGGCTGCCAAACAAAAAAGAGCTTGATGAGTTAAAACAGCAGTTAGCAAAAGAAGCTGCCGTTCCGCAAGAAATTATTGAGCACTTCAAATCTTATTCCCTCGAAAATGTTCATCCCATGGCTGCTCTTCGGACAGCGATTTCTTTACTAGGCCTGCTTGACAGCGAGGCTGATACCATGAACCCGGAAGCCAACTACAGAAAGGCGATCCGCCTTCAGGCAAAGGTGCCTGGTCTGGTTGCAGCGTTTTCCAGAATCCGCAAGGGTCTTGAACCCGTTGAGCCAAGAGAAGACTACGGCATTGCCGAGAATTTTCTCTACACATTAAATGGAGAAGAGCCTTCGCCGATTGAGGTTGAAGCCTTCAACAAAGCACTGATTTTACATGCCGATCACGAGCTGAACGCGTCAACGTTTACAGCGAGGGTCTGTGTCGCAACACTTTCGGATATCTACTCAGGAATCACTGCAGCGATCGGCGCACTGAAGGGCCCGCTTCACGGCGGTGCAAACGAAGGCGTCATGAAAATGCTGACAGAGATCGGCGAAGTGGAGAATGTCGAGCCTTTCGTTCGCGCCAAGATGGAAAAGAAAGAAAAAATAATGGGATTCGGCCATCGCGTTTATAAGCATGGCGATCCGCGCGCCAAACATTTAAAAGAAATGAGCAAACGTCTGACCAACCTGACCGGCGAAAGCAAATGGTATGACATGTCGATTCGCATCGAAGAAATCGTGACATCAGAAAAAAAGCTTCCGCCTAACGTTGATTTCTATTCCGCTTCTGTTTATCACAGCCTCGGAATAGACCATGACCTGTTCACACCGATTTTTGCTGTAAGCAGAATGTCAGGCTGGCTCGCTCATATCCTTGAGCAGTATGACAATAACCGCCTGATCCGCCCGCGTGCAGATTACACAGGCCCTGACAAACAAACTTTTGTTCCGATTGAAGAAAGAGCCTAAAGAACCATGGGAGGCTGGCTTATGTTAATGAAGTTAGCCTCTTGTTCAGAACATCAAAGATGGTTTACACTTTAGAATGTTAAGAAAAATCATTTTGTTTTCTATATAAGAAAAATAAAATGTTTTCTAAATATGAATTACATACTGGGAGGTTTTTATTGTGGCACAAGGTGAAAAAATTACAGTCTCTAATGGAGTATTAAACGTACCAAACAACCCGATTATCCCGTTTATTGAAGGAGACGGAACCGGTCCTGATATTTGGAATGCGGCTTCAAAAGTTTTGGAAGCCGCAGTAGAAAAAGCATATAAAGGTGAAAAGAAAATTACGTGGAAAGAAGTTTATGCCGGTGAAAAGGCTTATAATAAAACAGGTGAGTGGCTTCCTGCTGAAACATTAGATGTCATCCGCGAATATTTCATCGCGATTAAAGGCCCGTTAACGACACCTGTCGGCGGAGGTATCCGTTCTTTGAACGTAGCGCTCAGACAAGAGCTTGACCTATTCGTTTGCTTGAGACCGGTAAGATATTTTACTGGAGTGCCGTCACCTGTAAAACGCCCTGAGGATACTGACATGGTCATCTTCCGTGAAAATACAGAAGATATTTACGCAGGCATCGAGTACGCAAAAGGCTCTGAAGAAGTGCAAAAGCTTATCAGCTTCCTGCAAAATGAATTGAATGTCAACAAAATCCGTTTCCCTGAAACATCAGGTATCGGCATTAAGCCTGTTTCTGAAGAAGGAACAAGCCGTCTGGTCAGAGCGGCAATTGAATATGCGATTGAGCACGGCCGCAAGTCTGTAACGCTTGTACACAAAGGAAACATCATGAAGTTCACGGAAGGCGCCTTCAAAAACTGGGGCTATGAGCTTGCAGAGAGAGAATACGGCGAAAAAGTCTTCACATGGGCTGAATATGACCGCATTGCTGAAAAAGACGGAAAAGACGCCGCTAATAAAGCGCAAAGCGAAGCAGAAGCAGCAGGCAAAATCATTATCAAAGACAGCATTGCTGATATTTTCCTTCAGCAGATTCTGACACGTCCAAGCGAATTTGATGTTGTTGCAACAATGAACCTTAACGGAGACTATATTTCTGACGCTCTTGCGGCGCAAGTAGGCGGAATCGGTATTGCTCCTGGGGCGAACATCAACTACGAAACAGGACATGCGATTTTCGAGGCGACACACGGAACGGCTCCTAAATACGCCGGACTTGATAAAGTAAACCCATCTTCAGTTATTCTTTCAGGTGTGCTGCTGCTTGAGCATTTAGGATGGAATGAAGCGGCTGATTTAATCATTAAATCTATGGAAAAAACAATCGCTTCTAAAGTCGTAACTTACGATTTTGCCAGATTAATGGACGGCGCGACTGAAGTTAAATGTTCAGAGTTCGGAGAAGAACTGATTAAAAACATGGACTAAGCAAGGAAACAGCCTAAAATTAGCCATAAAGGAGAAGAGAGACATGGGAAATACTCGTAAAAAAGTTTCTGTTATCGGAGCAGGTTTTACCGGAGCGACAACAGCTTTCTTAACCGCTCAAAAAGAGCTGGCGGACGTTGTTCTCGTTGATATCCCGCAATTGGAGAACCCTACGAAAGGAAAAGCCCTTGATATGCTGGAAGCCAGCCCGGTTCAAGGCTTTGACGCGAAAATTACGGGTACATCTAATTATGAGGATACGGCGGGCTCTGACATTGTTGTCATTACAGCCGGTATTGCAAGAAAACCTGGTATGAGCAGGGATGATCTAGTCTCTACAAACGAAAAAATTATGAGAAGCGTCACACGAGAAATCGTGAAATATTCTCCTGACTCTATCATTGTGGTTTTGACAAACCCTGTTGATGCAATGACATACGCAGTATACAAAGAGTCTGGCTTCCCGAAAGAGCGCGTGATCGGCCAATCAGGTGTGCTTGATACGGCAAGATTCAGAACGTTTGTGGCGGAGGAATTAAACTTGTCAGTGAAAGATGTGACTGGTTTTGTTCTCGGCGGACACGGTGACGATATGGTGCCGCTTGTACGTTATTCTTATGCTGGTGGTATCCCGCTTGAAACCCTCATTCCAAAAGACCGGATTGACGCGATTGTGGAGCGCACAAGAAAAGGCGGCGGCGAGATCGTGAATCTCTTAGGAAACGGAAGCGCGTATTATGCGCCTGCGGCTTCACTGACAGAAATGATCGAAGCAATCTTAAAAGATCAGCGCCGCGTCCTTCCTACAATTGCTTATCTTGAAGGAGAATACGGCTATGAAGGCATCTACCTTGGTGTTCCTACAATTGTCGGCGGAAACGGGCTTGAACAAATCATTGAGCTTGAATTGACAGAATACGAGAAAGAACAGCTGAATAAATCAGTTGAATCTGTCAAAAATGTGATGAAAGTATTATCCTAAAATAAAAAGAGAAAGGCTGGTTTAATCGAAGCCTTTCTCTTTTTATTACAAAATGAAAGCGTTTCCTCATATTCCTCAGCTGCCTCTTGTATTTTTCTTTTAAAATGATGTAAAAGGCGAATTGTCGGAATGTCCGGCTTTCGTTAAAATAAAATCATGAAACATGGTAAGATGACATAAAATAGAGAAATAGGATGTCGGGGAATTAAGATACTGGAGGCACAGCATGAACAAGAAAATTTTAGTTGTGGATGATGAAGAATCTATCGTTACACTTTTGCAGTACAATTTGGAGCGATCAGGCTATGAGGTTATTACTGCTTCGGATGGAGAAGAAGCACTCAAAAGGGCGGAAACAGAAAATCCTGATTTAATTGTGCTTGATGTGATGCTTCCAAAGCTGGATGGAATTGAAGTATGCAAGCAGCTGAGACAGCAAAAACTCATGTTTCCTATTTTGATGCTGACAGCGAAGGATGAAGAATTTGACAAAGTATTAGGGCTTGAGCTTGGTGCTGATGATTATATGACCAAGCCGTTCAGCCCTCGAGAAGTCAATGCAAGAGTAAAAGCTATTTTAAGGCGTTCTGAAATGGCTGCGCCCTCTAATGATATGAAAAACGAGGAAACAGAAGGACAAATTGTTATCGGCGATTTGAAGATTCTGCCCGATCATTATGAAGCTTATTTTAAAGAAAATCAGCTTGAGCTGACACCGAAAGAATTTGAGCTGCTTTTGTATTTAGGCAGACATAAAGGCAGAGTGCTGACGAGAGATTTGCTTTTAAGTGCTGTCTGGAACTACGATTTTGCCGGAGATACGAGAATTGTTGATGTGCATATCAGTCATCTTCGAGACAAAATTGAAACGAATACAAAAAAACCGATCTATATTAAAACCATTAGGGGATTGGGGTATAAATTGGAGGAGCCAAAAATGAATGATTAAATATCGTGTGCGCCTTTTTTCTGTGCTCGTTGTCTGTATGATTGTGGTGTTTAGTGTACTCGGGCTGTTTTTACAGCAGCTCTTTGAATCTTCTGATCAAAAAAAATCGGAGGAACACATTGAAAAGGAAGCCAAATACATGGCTTCGCTGCTTGATGCCGGCAATCTGAATGACCAGGCAAATGAGAAAGTCATTAAAGATGCAGGCAGTGCGCTTGATGTAGAAGCGTCCGTGATCGATACAGAAGGAAAGGTGCTGTACGGGTCTGACGGCAGCGCGGCGGATTCTTCACAGATTCAGGCGCTTGTCTCCGGTCATGAGGGAGTTCTCGCGAAAGAGGAGAACATGCTTTATTATGGGCTTTCGCTTAGGAGCAAAGGCGAAAAAACGGGGTATGTGCTGCTTACTTCCCGTGAAGAAAGCTCGGGTCTGAATGGCGAGATGTGGGGCATGCTGACGGCCAGTCTTTGTACCGCTTTTATTATTATTGTTTTCTTTTATTCTAATATGACCTCTCGCTACAAAAGATCTATTGAAGCAGCCACAAACATGGCAACAGAGCTGTCCAAGGGGAATTACGATGCCCGTACATACGGCGGTTATATCAGGCGTTCTGACAAGCTTGGCCGGGCCATGAACAGCCTTGCCGTTGATCTGATGGAAATGACGAGGACGCAGGAAATGCAGCGCGACCGCCTGCTGACTGTCATTGAAAACATCGGCTCCGGGCTGATTATGATTGATGGAAGAGGCTTTATCAATCTCGTCAACAGGTCTTACGCGAAGCAGTTTCATGTCAATCCGAATCAGATGCTGCGCCGTCTTTACCATGATGCATTTGAACATGAAGAAGTGATCCAGCTTGTCGAAGAGATTTTTATGACTGAGACGAAGAAATGCAAGCTATTAAGGCTTCCAATCAAAATTGAAAGGCGTTATTTTGAAGTGGACGGCGTTCCTATTATGGGGCCGGATGATGAATGGAAAGGGATTGTGCTCGTTTTTCATGACATGACAGAAACGAAAAAATTAGAGCAGATGAGAAAAGATTTTGTGGCCAATGTTTCCCACGAGCTGAAAACGCCGATTACATCGATCAAAGGGTTTACGGAAACGCTATTAGACGGGGCAATGGAGGATAAAGAGGCGCTTTCAGAATTTCTCTCGATTATTTTAAAGGAAAGCAAAAGGCTTCAGTCATTGGTGCAGGATTTGCTTGATCTTTCTAAGATTGAGCAGCAAAACTTTACGCTCAGCATCGAAACGTTCGATGCAGCAAAAATGCTGGCTGATATTGAAACGCTGCTTAAGCATAAAGCGACGGAGAGAGGTATCTCTTTACAGCTGAACGTTCCGAAAGACCCTCTCTATGTAGCGGGCGACCCGCACCGGCTGAAACAGGTGTTTTTGAATCTCGTAAACAATGCATTAACCTATACACCGGAGAAGGGTTCGGTAGCTATCAATGTCAAACCGGGAGAAACAGAGATTCAAATTGAAGTTTCCGATACCGGGATTGGCATCCAGAAAGAAGAAATTTCCCGCATCTTTGAACGGTTTTACCGCGTTGATAAAGACAGAAGCAGAAACTCAGGCGGGACCGGTCTCGGTCTTGCGATTGTAAAGCATTTAATAGAGGCTCATGAAGGCAAAATCGATGTGACAAGCGAGCCGGGCAGAGGCACTGTGTTTACAGTGACGCTGAAGCGGGCTGCTGAAAAGCCTGTTTAATGTTTACAAAGCTTTAACAATATCTTCATGCACTGTTAAACCTATGCTGGTAGGATGTAGTAGAACCCCTTCATCCAAGGAGCCAATTTTGACGGCGGGAACCTTTTTGTGTTCCCGTCCTTTTTTGTGTGTTCTCATCGGTTCGCGTATTTTCCTTTCAAATTGAACTTTGTTAAAATAAGAGAAGCTAAAGACTATTATTATGAGATGAATGGAAGCTGCTGCTTCTTAGGAGGATATTGAATGACGGAACGAAAAAAATTAGTGCTTGTAGACGGAAACAGTCTGGCTTACCGGGCGTTTTTCGCATTGCCGCTGTTAAGCAATGATAAAGGAATTCATACAAATGCGGTTTACGGTTTTGCGATGATTTTGATGAAAATGCTTGAGGATGAAAAGCCGACGCATATGCTGGTTGCGTTTGATGCCGGGAAAACGACGTTTCGTCACGGCACATTTAAAGAGTATAAAGGCGGAAGACAGAAAACCCCGCCTGAGCTTTCAGAACAAATGCCGTTTATCCGCGAGCTGCTTGATGCCTATCAAATCAGCCGTTACGAACTGGAACAATACGAAGCTGACGACATTATCGGCACACTCGCCAAATCGGCTGAAAAAGACGGCTTTGAGGTAAAGGTTTTCTCGGGCGATAAGGATTTAACACAGCTGGCAACAGATCAGACGACGGTTGCCATTACGAGAAAAGGAATTACCGATGTTGAGTTTTACACACCAGAGCATGTCCAGGAGAAATACGGGCTCACGCCTGACCAAATTATTGATATGAAGGGTTTAATGGGGGATTCTTCTGACAACATCCCGGGTGTGCCTGGTGTCGGGGAAAAAACCGCGATTAAGCTGTTAAAGCAATTCCATTCTGTTGAAAAGCTGCTCGAATCAATTGATGAGGTAAGCGGAAAAAAACTCAAGGAAAAGCTGGAAGAATTTAAGGATCAGGCTTTGATGAGCAAGGAATTGGCGACGATTATGACCGATGCGCCGATTGAGGTGTCCGTTTCGGGTCTGGAATATCAAGGCTTTAATCGTGAACAGGTCATTGCCATCTTTAAGGACCTTGGGTTCAATACGCTTCTTGAACGGCTCGGGGAAGACGGTGTAGAGGCGGAGCAGGATCAGTCGTTAGAAGAAATTGATGTCAAAACAGTCACCGACGTGACTAGCGATATATTGGTTTCTCCATCTGCATTTGTCGTTGAACAGATTGGTGATAATTATCATGAAGTGCCGATTCTCGGTTTTTCGATAGTGAACGAAACGGGAGCCTACTTTATTCCAAAAGACGTTGCTGTCGAGTCTGCTGTGTTTAAAGAATGGGTGGAAAATGACGATCAGAAAAAATGGGTCTTTGACAGCAAGCGGGCTGTCGTGGCTTTGCGCTGGCAGGGCATTGAGCTGAAAGGTGCGGAGTTTGATACGCTTCTTGCCGCTTATATCATTAATCCGGGCAATTCGTATGACGACGTTGCCAGTGTGGCTAAGGATTACGGCTTGCATATCGTTTCAAGCGATGAATCAGTTTACGGCAAGGGAGCAAAACGCGCAGTGCCGGCAGAAGTCGAACTGTCTGAGCATCTCGTCAGAAAGGCTTTAGCCATTCAAAGCCTCCGGGAAAAGCTCGTTCAGGAGCTGGAGAACAACGATCAGCTTGAATTGTTTGAGGAGCTGGAAATGCCGCTGGCGCTTATTCTCGGAGAAATGGAGTCAACCGGCGTAAAGGTTGATGTTGACCGCTTAAAACGAATGGGAGAAGAACTGGGCGCCAAGCTGAAGGAATATGAAGAAAAAATTCATGATATTGCGGGAGAGTCGTTTAATATCAATTCTCCTAAACAGCTCGGCGTCATCCTGTTTGAAAAGATCGGCCTGCCAGTTGTGAAGAAAACGAAAACAGGCTATTCAACGTCTGCTGATGTGCTTGAAAAGCTGGCTGACAAACATGATATTGTTGACTATATTTTGCAGTACAGACAAATCGGGAAGCTGCAATCGACATACATCGAAGGGCTTTTAAAGGTGACAAGAAAAGATACACACAAGGTGCATACGCGCTTTAACCAAGCCTTAACGCAAACAGGGCGCCTCAGCTCGACCGATCCGAACCTGCAAAACATACCGATCAGGCTTGAGGAAGGGCGCAAGATCCGCCAGGCCTTTGTTCCGTCTGAAAAAGACTGGCTCATTTTTGCGGCTGATTACTCGCAAATCGAGCTGCGGGTGCTTGCTCACATTTCAAAGGATGAAAATTTGATCGAAGCCTTTACAAACGACATGGATATTCATACAAAAACAGCAATGGATGTGTTCCATGTCGCTGAGGATGAAGTGACATCGGCGATGAGACGCCAGGCGAAAGCGGTCAACTTCGGAATCGTATACGGCATCAGTGATTACGGGCTTTCACAGAATCTCGGCATTACGCGGAAAGAAGCCGGGGCATTCATCGACCGATATTTGCAAAGCTTCCAGGGCGTCAAAGCGTATATGGAGGACTCGGTGCAGGACGCGAAGCAAAAAGGCTACGTAACCACGCTGCTGCATCGCCGCCGCTACATCCCTGAATTGACGAGCCGAAACTTTAATATCCGCAGCTTTGCGGAGCGGACGGCAATGAATACGCCAATTCAAGGAAGTGCCGCGGATATTATTAAAAAAGCCATGATTGATATGGCAGCCAAGCTGAAAGAAAAGCAGCTGAAGACTAGATTGCTGCTGCAAGTACACGATGAATTGATTTTTGAAGCACCGAAGGAAGAAATTGAAATACTTGAAAAGCTTGTTCCAGAAGTGATGGAGCATGCGCTAGCATTAGATGTGCCGTTAAAAGTGGACTTTGCTTCAGGCCCATCCTGGTACGATGCGAAATAAACAGAGAAAAAGGAAGTGATGGATGTGCCGGAATTACCAGAGGTTGAAACCGTCCGGCGCACTCTGACCGGGCTTGTAAGAGGAAAAACAATCAAATCGGTAGAGATCAGATGGCCGAATATCATCAAACGGCCTGCCGAACCGGAGGAATTTGCGCGAAACTTAGCAGGAGAAACCATCCAGTCCATCGGAAGACGGGGAAAGTTTTTACTGTTTAACTTGGATCATTATGTCATGGTCTCCCACCTTCGTATGGAAGGAAAGTACGGGCTTCACCAAGAGGAGGAGCCGGACGATAAACACGTGCATGTCATATTTACGATGACGGACGGAACCCAGCTGCGTTACAGGGACGTTCGGAAATTCGGAACCATGCATTTATTTAAACCGGGAGAGGAAGCAGGAGAGCTGCCGCTTTCTCAGCTCGGACCCGAACCGGATGCAGAAGAATTTACGAGTGCGTATTTGAAAGCACGGCTCGCGAAAACAAACCGAGCTGTCAAAACCGCTCTTCTGGATCAGAAAACGGTCGTCGGACTCGGGAACATTTATGTGGACGAGGCTCTGTTCAGAGCGGGCGTCCATCCCGAGACAAAGGCAAACCAGCTATCAGATAAAAAAATCAAAAAACTTCATGCTGAAATTAAAAATACCCTTCAGGAAGCGATTGATGCCGGTGGAAGCACTGTCCGGTCGTATATCAATTCCCAAGGAGAAATCGGAATGTTTCAGCTGCAGCATTTTGTGTACGGGAAAAAAGATGAGCCCTGCAAAAATTGCGGCACCATGATTACCAAAATTGTCGTCGGAGGCAGAGGCACACATTTTTGCGCCAAGTGCCAGAAAAAATAGAGGAATGCTTCATCGTCCAAGCTGTCGGTGCATATATCAGTAACTCTGTAATAGAGGAAGTGCCGTTTTTCGGAAACACGGATTTTTCACTTTTCCATATACATGATTGTGATGAATCTCCGGGCATTTAACATCTGATACAAGAGCACCAACAGAAAGGAAGAAACGGATATGCAAATGGTTTCTATACTGCTGCTGGCGTTAGCTGTCAGCTTGGACAGTTTTTCAGTCGGATTTACGTATGGATTGCGAAAAATGAAGATACCGCTAAAAGCCATAATTGTCATTGCCTTCTGTTCCGGCACTGTTATGTTTATATCCATGCTGATCGGAAGCTTTCTCACCAAGTTTTTTCCCGTGTATGTGACTGAGAAGCTCGGCGGGTTAATATTGGTTGGAATCGGCGTGTGGGTTTTATATCAATTTTTCAGGCCGGCAAAAGACAAAGACTACTTATTGCATGAAAAAACGCTGCTTAATTTAGAGGTTCGGTCATTGGGCATTGTGATCCACATTTTGAGAAAACCGATGAGTGCGGATATCGACAAATCTGGTGTGATTAATGGGATTGAAGCGGTGTTATTGGGATTCGCCCTGTCGATTGATGCCTTCGGAGCAGGTATGGGAGCTGCCATTCTCGGTTTTTCTCCCATTGCGATGAGCATAACCGTCGCGATTATGAGTTCGCTGTTTGTGTCAGTCGGCATCAATGCCGGCCATATTCTGTCTAAATGGAGATGGATCGATAAAATGGCGTTTTTGCCGGGGCTTCTGCTGATCACGATCGGGCTCTGGAAATTGTAAAAAGGAGTGGATCTCTTGACCTTAGTCATTGGTTTAACGGGAGGAATAGCAAGCGGCAAAAGTACGGTTGCCAATATGCTGATAGATAAAGGAATCACTGTCATAGATGCGGATATCATTGCAAAACAAGCGGTAGAAAAAGGGATGCCGGCCTACCGGCAGATCATTGACGAATTTGGTGAAGACATTCTGCTCGAAAATGGTGATATAGACAGAAGAAAGCTTGGGGCGCTGGTCTTTACAAATGAACAGAAGCGTCTTGCTTTGAATTCAATTGTTCATCCTGCGGTCAGAGAGGAAATGCTCAAGCGGCGTAATGAGTCCATTGCAAATCAGGAGACATTTGTAGTATTAGATATCCCGCTTTTGTTCGAAAGCAAATTGGAGTCTTTAGTGGATAAAATTATTGTGGTCAGTGTGACAAAAGAGCTTCAGCTTGAACGCCTGACCAAGCGCAACCAATTAACGGAGGAAGAAGCGCTTAGCCGGATCCGCTCCCAAATTCCATTAGAGGAAAAAGTGTCAAGAGCGGATAACGTAATAGACAATAGCGGCACACTCGAAGAGACAAAACAGCAGCTTGAGGAAATTCTCAGCTGCTGGGCATAACAAAACACCGTTCATTATGAACGGTGTTTTTGTGATTAAAAATCAAAATTGTCCGGATCAGGACCGACGCGCAGATTTTCATTTAACGCATCAATTCGGTTCATGTCATCCTGTGATAATTCAAAATCAAATATGTTCGCGTTCGCTTTAATTCGATGTTCCTTTGTTGATTTAGGAATGGTGATGACACCGTGCTGTAAATCCCAGCGTAAAATGATTTGCGCGACTGATTTGTTATATGATTTTGCAATGTCTGTCAGTTCGGGATGATCAAGCAATTGTCCCTGCATTAAAGGTGACCATGCTTCCATTTGAATGCCTTGCTTCTTGCAATAAGCCATCAGCTCTTTTTGCGTGAGGCGCGGGTGGAATTCCACTTGGTTGATCATAGGCTTCATTTCAGCATCCTTCAGCAGATCCTTCAGGTGGTGGATTTGGAAATTGCTCACTCCGATCGCTTTGACACGGCCTTCTTTATACAGTGTTTCAAGTGCTCTCCAAGCTTCTTTATATTTGCCTTCCACAGGCCAGTGAATGAGGTATAGATCTAAATAGTCCAAACCGAGTTTTGACAGGCTTGTTTCAAATGCCGCCAATGTTTCCTCATACCCTAAATCCGCATTCCACACTTTTGATGTGACAAATAGATCCTCTCTGGAGATGCCGGCTTCTTCAATTCCTTGCCGCAAGCCTTCCCCGACTCCCGCTTCATTTCCGTAGATTGCGGCCGTATCAATACTGCGGTAACCTTGAACAATGGCGGTTTTCACCGCATTGACGAGTTCTGATCCTTCTTCCACTTGGAATACACCGAGGCCGAACCGCGGCATTTTCACCCCGTTATGAAGTGTTGCAGCTGCTTGTAAATGTGTTGTCATGTTTGTTTCCTCCTTATTGAAATGTTAGGCTGCCTGCCGATCCTGTTTTTCCAGAAGGCGGCTCCAGCCTGTTAAGATGACGGCTCCTGCTACCATTAAAGCTCCAATCCACGCGGTATGAATCAGCCCGATGGAATCGGTAATCACGCCTCCCAAAAAAGATCCTAGGGCAATTCCTGCGTTAAATGCTGCAATATTAATCGCGGATGCTACGTCTACTGCGCTCGGTACAAAACGTTCAGCCAGCATGACGACATATACTTGCAGGCCGGGCACATTCATAAAGGCCAGCAAGCCCATAAAGAGAATCGTAATGAGGCCAGCAATTTTATAAGGAGCCGTAAATGTTAACGTAAACAGGACAAGCGCCTGTACGATAAACATATAAAACAGCGCGGCGATCGGATTTCGATTGGACAGTTTCCCGCCAATCATATTGCCGATGGCAATGGCAATTCCGTATACGAGCAGGATAATGGCTACAGTGCCGGCCTTAAAGCCCGTCACTTCCTGAAGCAGGGGAGACAGGTAAGTGAACACAACAAATGTTCCTCCGTATCCTAAAGCTGTTATGACAAATAAAAGCAGTAAACGGCCGTTTGTCACAAGCTTCAATTGATCCCGCATCGTTGTTTTCGTCCCTTTTCGTAAATTGGAAGGGACAAGAATGCCATTTGCAATGACAGCGATAATGCCGACGGCGATAATAACCATAAAGGCAAACCGCCAGCCGAGCTGTTGGCCGATAAACGTGCCGAAAGGAACTCCGGTTACTGTTGCGACGGTGAGTCCTGTAAACATAATGGAAATCGCACTCGCCCTTTTATTTTCAGGGACAAGATCAGCTGCGATCGTCGAGCCGATCGACATAAACACACCGTGTGAAAAAGCGGATATCACACGTGCTGCTAAAAGAATCCCGATGCTTGAGGCCGACGTGGCCATCGTATTCCCGGCGATAAAAATGATCATGATCCAAAGCAATAGCGTCTTTCGTGACATGCTTGAGGTTAATGACGTTAAAATAGGCGCGCCGAACGTAACACCCAGTGCGTATAGCGAAACGGTCAATCCCGCTGTTGTTACAGGAATGTGTAAATCATCAGATATTAACGGCAAAAGGCCGACGCTGATAAATTCGGTTGTCCCTATGGCGAATGCACTAATGGCGAGAGCCAGAAGTGCAGGAATGCTGCTTTTATTGGCTGAAGTCATTCAAGTTCCTCCTTTTCTGTTATGTGTTGTATGATTGAAATTCTGCCGAACAAGCTATATAAATAAAAGAGCAGATTCAATTCAGCCGGCAAATGTGATTATGAAAGATATCATCAAAAAAGAAAAGTACGTACTTTTAAGTGCTATAGTCACTTTTTGGTGCCTGTAAGGAGAGTGAACCGCATGGAGAAGAAAAAATATAACATTTCAGTTGAAGCGACTCTTGAAGTAATAGGCGGGAAATGGAAATGCGTGATTTTATGCCACCTGACACACGGAAAAAAACGAACAAGTGAGTTAAAGCGTTTAATGCCGAATATCACTCAAAAAATGCTGACCCAGCAGCTGCGTGAGCTGGAAGCTGACGGTGTCATTAACCGTATCGTGTACAATCAGGTTCCTCCTAAAGTGGAATACGAACTGAGTGAATACGGCCGCAGCTTAGAAGGCATTTTAGATATGCTCTGCGATTGGGGAGCGAATCATATAAACAAGGTATACGGCGATACTTTCTCTGTATTAGAAGAAAGTGTGCTCAATGATAAATTGAAACAGGAATCATAAGAAAATAAAGCAGGCAGTGCGCAGCGCTGGCTGCTTTTTTGATTCTTTATCCTCATATTGTGTGCAAGAAAACGTATGATACATCATAAATTAGCGTTATAATCGTTGATTTTTATCAATATGTACTGGCGAATTCTTTTTAATGTGTTATACTAATTTCAGATGACAACAATTTAGAATGACATAATTGATGAGGGGTGACCAACGTGAAGGTAAAAGTAGCGATAAACGGGTTTGGAAGAATCGGAAGAATGGTCTTTAGAAAAGCAATGTTGGACGATCAAATTCAAGTAGTGGCTATTAACGCCAGCTATTCGGCTGAAACGCTGGCTCATTTAATAAAGTATGACACAAATCACGGACGGTACGACAAAGAGGTTGAGGCTGGAGAAGACAGTCTGATTGTGAATGGAAAAAAAGTACTCTTGTTAAATAGCCGTGATCCGCAACAGCTGCCTTGGCGGGAATATGATATTGACATTGTCGTTGAAGCAACAGGGAAGTTTAATTCAAAAGAAAAAGCGATGGGACATATTGAAGCGGGCGCGAAAAAAGTCATTCTGACCGCTCCGGGGAAAAATGAAGACGTTACCATTGTGATGGGTGTTAATGAAGACCAATTTGATGCTGAACGCCACGTCATTATTTCAAACGCGTCATGCACGACAAATTGCCTTGCACCGGTTGTGAAAGTGCTTGATGATGAATTTGGCATTGAGAGCGGTCTAATGACGACAGTGCACGCTTATACGAACGATCAAAAAAATATTGATAATCCGCACAAAGATTTGCGCCGCGCCCGGGCATGCGGTGAATCCATCATTCCGACGACAACAGGAGCGGCAAAGGCGCTTTCGCTTGTTCTGCCTCACCTGAAAGGAAAACTTCACGGTCTCGCATTGCGTGTCCCTGTACCGAACGTCTCATTAGTTGATCTTGTTGTCGACTTGAAAACGGATGTAACGGCAGAAGAGGTAAACGAAGCATTCAAACAGGCTGCCAAAACGTCAATGTACGGAGTGCTTGATTATTCGGATGAACCGCTCGTGTCGACAGATTATAATACGAATCCGCATTCGGCGGTTATTGACGGGCTTACGACAATGGTGATGGAAGACAGAAAAGTAAAGGTTCTCGCATGGTATGACAATGAATGGGGCTACTCATGCAGAGTAGTTGATCTCATCCGCCATGTGGCGGCACGAATGAAACATCCATCTGCTGTATAGAATAAGGTCATGGACACAATTTAAGAAAAAACCCTTAACAGCATATTTCTGAAAAAACGCTTCTTGCAAATTAGACTTAAACACAGTATACTATTTTTCGTGAACTTCTTGCTTGAGACTGTTTCGGGATTACTTAAAGGGTTAGGACCTCTCCGGACTAACTTTCCCCCGTGGTAAATAGCCGACCCAGTTGTTGGAACTTCACTTTTTAATTCTTGTTAAGGGGGGTCCATGACTATGGAAACAATGGGGCGTCACGTTATCTCCGAGCTATGGGGATGCGATTTTGATAAGCTGAATGACATGGATTTTATTGAAAAAACGTTTGTAAATGCTGCTTTAAAATCAGGAGCTGAGGTGCGCGAGGTTGCATTTCACAAATTTGCACCGCAGGGCGTAAGCGGAGTCGTTATTATTTCTGAATCACATTTAACGATTCACAGTTTTCCTGAGCACGGATATGCAAGCATTGATGTTTATACTTGTGGAGACTTAGATCCTAATGTCGCTGCTGACTACATTGCAGAGGCATTACATGCTGATACAAGAGAAAACATTGAAATACCAAGAGGAATGGGGCCTGTGCAGATTAAACAGGCGCAAGCGAAAGTACTATAAAGTAAACACGAACACAAAGGGAGCTGGAGCTAGAAAGCCGTTACGCGCTTTTTAGCTTATGCTCCTTTTATTTTTATGAACAAACAGGGGCGGCTAGCTTTTTCTTTTACCGTTTTTTTTGTAAAATAAGAAAGAGATATGTCATAAACCGCCTGATGCTGTTAGACACAGCCTAAACAACGGCTCTCCCGACAGATGCCTGTCACATCACTTATAGCCGGAGGCTGCCGAATATACATTGCAGGGTACGAAATAGTTGGGAGCTGATTTTATTGAAATGTCCTTCATGCCAGCATAACGGAACGCGAGTCCTCGATTCACGGCCTGTGGATGACGGAAAATCCATTCGCAGAAGACGGGAATGCGAAGCCTGCCATTACCGCTTTACTACCTTTGAGAAAGTGGAGGAAACCCCGCTCATCGTTGTTAAAAAAGAAGGTGTGCGAGAGGAATTCAGCAGGGAAAAAATGCTGCGCGGCCTTATTAAAGCATGTGAAAAAAGGCCTGTTTCACTCAAAACGCTGGAAGATATGTGTTTTGACATTGAAAAAGAACTGCGCAATCAAGGCTGTTCCGAAGTGAAAAGCGAGTTCGTCGGAGAAATGGTCATGGATCGCCTGGCTAAGGTTGATGAAGTCGCATACGTGCGGTTCGCGTCCGTCTATAGGCAGTTTAAAGATATTAATGTCTTTATCGATGAATTAAAAGATTTAATAAAGAAAGAGCGTTAAAGAGCTAAAAGGATTCTTCTAGCTCTTTTCTCATGTGCAAAATTGGCATTTGATAGATATTCGAAACGGTGTAAAATGAGAGGTAGAAACATAATCGGAAGGTTTGAGAATGTATGGCTGACTATTGGAAAGATGTACTGCCTGTAGACCCTTATGTGGTGAAGAGCAAATCAATGCTGCAGGATATTGACAGACAAATTATTACACAACTGTACCAGCCCTTAATCGGCCCTGTTGCATTCTCTCTTTATATGACATTGTGGGGAGAACTTGAACAAAACCGTCTGTGGGGCGGAGAATCCACACATAGACAGCTGATGGGAATGACCCAGTCCAATTTGAAAACGATCCATCAGGAACAGGGGAAGCTCGAGGGCATCGGATTGCTAAAAGTATATATGAAAGAATCCGAGCGGCAGGAGCGCCTCTTTATATATGAACTGCTGCCGCCGCTGCGGCCGAATGAATTTTTCGAAGACGGCATGCTGAACGTTTTCCTGTATAACAGAGTCGGAAAAACAAAATATCAGCAGTTAAAACAATTTTTTACGCATCCGGCGATTTCAGAAGACGCCAAAGAAATTACAAGGCCGTTTAATCATGCGTTTGAATCACTGCAGCCGAGTGAATGGAAGCTCACATCCGATATGGAGGAAACGGTGAGACTTGCGACGGGAAGGGAGTATACAACTGTCGGACAGGCTCCGTCCTATACCGTTACAGAGGATGTGTTCGATTTTGATTTGTTTTTAGCGGGGCTTTCGGAGACGATGATTCCAAGAAAAGCAATGACACAGCAGGTGCGGGAAACGATTAAAAAGCTTTCTTATTTGTACGGCATTGATCCTTTGCAGATGCAAAATGTCGTCATGAGCGCGATCGATGAGCATGAAGTGATTACCACCGAAGCTTTAAGAAAAGCAGCAAGTGACTGGTACCAAATCGAGAGGAACGGACAGCTGCCGGACTTAGTGGAGAAAACACAGCCGGTACATCTGCGTGAAGGCGGAAAAGCGGCAGAAGAGGATTCGCTGGATAGTGAGCTGATCGCATTGCTGGAGGTCATCTCACCGAAAAAGCTTCTTCAGGATATCGCGGACGGAACCGAACCGTCAAAAGCAGATCTAAAAATTATAGAAGAAATTATGTTTGAACAGAAGCTGGAGCCAGGCGTCACAAATGTATTGATTTATTACGTCATGCTGAAAACCGACATGAAGCTGTCGAAAAATTATATACAAAAAATTGCCTCCCATTGGGCGCGCAAAAAAGTCAAAACGGTCAGAGAAGCGATGAAGCTTGCCATAGAAGAAAACCGCCAGTATCTCGAATGGGCTGAAGGGAAAACGAGCCAATCTTCTAAACGAAATCAAAAAGTGATTCGCGAAGAAAAACTTCCTGACTGGATGAAAGAAAAGAAAACGGCTTCCGATTCTGAAACCGGACAGCAAATGCTGCATGAACAGGACTTGGAAGAACAGAAGAAAAAGATGATGGAAGAAATGAAAAAACTGAAAAAATACTCTGCCTATTAAGAGCAGAGATGCGGGGTGAAGTAATACATGGAACCAATCAGCCGTTCCCTGCAGGGCGTAACCGGCAGACCGGATTTCCAAAAGCGTCTTGAACAAATGAAGGAAAAAGTGATGAAGGATCAAGACGTTCAGGCATTTTTAAAGGAAAATGAAGACGTCATCGATCAAAAAATGATTGAAAGAAGCTTAAATAAGCTTTATGAATATATTGGACAGAGCAAGCACTGCTCTTATTGTTCAGAAGACGAAAACAGCAATAATCTGTTGGAGGGCTACCATCCGAAGCTTGTGATGACCGGCCGCTCTATTGATATCGAGTATTACGAATGTCCGGTCAAACGAAAGCTCGATCAGCAGAAAAAACAGAAGTCTCTCATGAAAAGCATGTATATTCAGCAGGATCTTCTCGGAGCGACGTTCCAGCAGGTTGATATTAATGATCCGAGCAGACTTGCAATGTTCCAGCATGTCACGGATTTTCTGAAAAGCTATAATGAGACGGGAAAAGGGAAAGGATTATATTTGTACGGCAAGTTCGGTGTAGGAAAAACCTTTATGCTAGCCGCTATTGCCAATGAGCTGGCGGAAAAAGAGTATTCCTCCATGATCGTCTATGTGCCCGAATTTGTCAGAGAGCTGAAAAATTCGCTTCAAGATCATTCGTTGGAAGAAAAGCTGAACATGGTAAAAACCACGCCTGTATTGATGCTCGACGACATCGGAGCAGAATCGATGACGAGCTGGGTCAGGGATGAAGTTATCGGAACAGTGCTTCAGCACAGAATGTCCCAGCAGCTGCCGACTTTCTTCTCTTCTAATTTCTCGCCTGATGAGCTGAAACATCATTTTACGTATTCGCAAAGGGGAGAAAAGGAAGAAGTGAAAGCGGCAAGATTAATGGAGCGGATTTTATATCTGGCTGCTCCTATCCGTCTTGACGGAGAAAACCGCCGCCATTAATAACCGCTGCGGTTCAAAGGGGAAGGAACTGAGGGTATGAAACTTAAAACGGCTGTTAAATGGCTGGCAGTGCTTGCGGGAGCAGGCTTGATTTTTTGGGCAAATAAAAGGTATTTAAATCTATCTCCGAAAGAAATCCGGATATGGGTTTTATCATTTGGCATCTTTGCGCCGCTTATCTTTATCGGGATATCGATCGTCAGACCGCTTGTATTATTTCCGGTATCAGTTATTTCTATTGCGGGCGGTCTGGCCTTTGGCCCGATTCTCGGCACGCTTTACACACTATTCGGGTCGATGTGCGCTTCGGCTGTCTCATTTTTTGCAGCCGGTCTGTTGGCGGCAAAAACCAACAGCCATCACGAAAGGCTGGAAAATATCCAGAAACAGATGGAAGAAAACGGTTTTTTCTATATCTTTCTTCTGCGGATTCTTCCGATTAATTTTGACTTCGTCAGCTATGCGGCAGGGCTTTCTAATGTCAAGCCGCTCCCATATTTTACGGCGACGGCTGCGGGAATCATCCCTGGGACCGTTGCGCTGAACGTGCTGGGAGCAAGCTTTTTCACGGGCAATTTGCCCGCCTTCTTTCTCGTCCTCGGATTTTATATCATTTTTATGACGCTGCCATTTATCTTCAGAAAGAAAATGCAAAGCTTGTTTCAAGAATCAAATTAAGATTTGCCGGTGACCTTTACGTCTATTTTAAAAACATCCCCCATATACTTGTAACAGATGCCGTAAGGGGGGACAAACATGCTTGAAATAATCTTTGAAGATGACCATGATACAGCCGCTTTTTTACATCTCATTCAGCATTCGGACGATCGGAAAAACATCATTGTCCGTGAAGGCATACGAAAAATCGGGATTGAAAAAGCTGAGCCGGCTTTCTCTATTCAGGGTTTTATGGAGCCGATTCTGGTCAAGTTTTTTTTAGATTGCAAAGAAGACGAGCATATGCTGTCGTTGATTGAAGAGACGTATTGTTTCACGGACCAGGATGAGCAGCAGCAAATCCTTCAGCTCGCACACAGTATTATAGAAGGAGAAGCTGATGTTCTTCCGTTTGAACCGATGAAGCCGCCGCGCAAGCAGTGTATTTTAGATGAGCTCCAAACGATTTGTTTAGAGGACGGGGTATTTTCAATTCGTTCCTTTCAGACCTTTCGCCTCGGACAGTACTACGAACAGCTTAGAGAAACTGTGGAAGCGGCAATAGACGAATATAAGATGGAGCAGGAGTACCAAAACTTTATTCAGACACTCAGAGATTATGTAATGGCTAAACCGCCGCGAATCAAAAAGGTGCACATTGTCCATGATGGTTCATTTACACTGTGGGAGATGCGCTATGTGCCGGAACGGGAAAAAATGAAATACATAGACAGGCGATTTGTCCGGGATCATCCCATGTACATTGACTCCCATTTGCTTGCACCGCTGGTCTCCATCGCGCCTGATGAGGTGATTCTCTATACAGACCAGCCCGAGCATATGATGGTAAGGACGATTCAAAACGTATTTCAAGAGCGTGTGCAAATGCTTCCGCTTCACGCGTTTTCAAACGCTGAAACACCGGTCAAGCACTCAGAGGGATAAGTGCCGGCAGCCTGTAAACTTAAGGCTGCCGCTTGAAAAAAAGGAAATACAATCGTGTTGATTTTTTGGAACGAACAATTTATAATACATAGGAGATTAAGATTGACACACGTACTGATAAGGACATGAAGGAATGATACCGGCTTAAAGAGAGGGAAGTCACGGCTGCAAGCTTCCCAGCTAAGGACCATTCGCTTTACCGCCTTTGAACCTCAGCTGTGAACCCCCTTTATAAGGAACAGTAATAGCTGACGGGAACTCCCGTTACAGAGTTTAGAGCCGCAGATGCCGGTGTATTGGCTTGCGGAAAAAAGGGTGGAACCACGATTCCGTTTATTCAACCTCGTCCCTTTCATAGGGGGCGGGGTTTTTATATGCAAAAAAAGGAGTGACAATGATGTCAGATATGGTAAAAATCACATTTCCTGATGGAGCAGTCAAGGAGTTTGCGAAAGGAACAACAACAGAAGATATCGCGGCATCCATCAGTCCGGGATTAAAAAAGAAATCATTAGCCGGAAAACTGAACGGAAAAGAAATCGATTTGAAAACGCCGATCAACGAAGACGGCACTGTGGAAATCATTACTGAAGGATCAGAAGAGGGTCTTGAGATTATGCGCCACAGTACGGCTCACTTGCTGGCACAAGCGATTAAACGCATTTACAAAGACGTGAAATTCGGTGTCGGTCCGGTTATCGAAAACGGTTTTTACTATGATGTAGAAATGGAAGAAGCGATTACGCCGGAGGATCTGCCGAAAATCGAGAAAGAAATGAAAAAAATCGTCAATGCGAACCTTCCGATCGTTCGAAAAGAAGTCAGCCGTGAAGAAGCGAAAGCCCGCTTTGCAGAAATCGGCGATGACCTGAAGCTTGAACTGCTGGATGCGATTCCTGAGGGAGAAACCGTATCGATTTACGAGCAGGGCGAATTCTTTGACCTGTGCCGCGGCGTACACGTTCCATCAACAGGAAAAATTAAAGAGTTTAAGCTGTTAAGCCTTGCAGGTGCATATTGGCGCGGTGACAGCAATAATCAAATGCTTCAGCGTGTATACGGAACAGCTTTCTTCAAAAAAGCTGATCTTGACGAGCATCTTCGCATGCTTGAAGAAGCAAAAGAGCGTGACCACAGAAAACTTGGCAAAGAATTAAAGCTGTTTGCGAATTCTCAAAAAGTCGGACAAGGTCTGCCGCTTTGGCTGCCAAAAGGCGCGACAATCCGCCGCACGATCGAGCGCTATATTGTCGATAAAGAAATCAGCCTCGGCTATGAACACGTCTATACACCAGTGCTTGGAAGCAAAGAGCTGTATGAAACATCAGGACACTGGGATCATTATCAAGAAGGTATGTTCCCTCCGATGGAAATGGATAATGAAACACTTGTGCTCCGTCCGATGAACTGCCCGCACCATATGATGATTTATAAAAACGATATTCATAGCTACCGTGAGCTTCCGATTCGTATCGCTGAACTCGGCACAATGCACCGCTACGAAATGTCAGGTGCGCTGTCAGGTCTTCAGCGGGTGCGCGGCATGACACTGAATGATGCCCACATCTTTGTCCGCCCGGATCAGATTAAGGATGAGTTTATCCGGACAGTTCGTTTGATTCAGGACGTATATGAAGATTTCGGCTTGCACGATTACACATTCCGTCTGTCTTATCGTGATCCGGAAGACACAGAGAAATACTTTGATGACGATGAAATGTGGAACAAAGCGCAATCTATGCTGAAAGCGGCAATGGACGAAATTGGCCATGACTATTACGAAGCAGAAGGCGAAGCTGCATTCTACGGCCCTAAACTTGATGTTCAGGTGAAAACAGCGATCGGCAAGGAAGAAACATTGTCTACTGTTCAGCTGGACTTCTTGCTGCCTGAACGCTTCGATCTGACATATATCGGTGAAGACGGCAAGCAGCATCGTCCGGTTGTTATTCACAGAGGTGTGGTATCAACAATGGAACGCTTTGTTGCATTCCTAATCGAAGAGCATAAAGGCGCACTTCCAACATGGCTTGCACCGGTTCAGTTCCAAGTCATCCCGGTTTCTCCGGCTGTGCATTTGGATTATGCGAAGCAAGTACAAGAGCGCCTGCAGCGTGAAGGCCTGCGTGTAGAAGTCGACAGCCGTGATGAAAAAATTGGCTACAAAATTCGCGAAGCGCAAATGCAAAAAATTCCGTACATGCTTGTGGTCGGTGACCAAGAAGCAGAAAACGGTGCGGTAAACGTCCGTAAATACGGAGAGCAGAAGTCTGAAACCATTTCACTTGATGATTTTGTGAAAAAGGCTGTAGCTGAAGCGAAGAAATAATACAAAAAAGCATGATCTCATGTAAGAGATCATGCTTTTTTATTTATGTTCTAAAATAGGAAACAAATCATGAAGGCTGCTGATGATGTGATCAGGCGTCACTTCTGTTTCATTTTTCTTATCCGTCCGGTTGATCCATACGGTTTTGATACCGGCTCTGGAAGCGCCTAAAATGTCTGTATTCAGGTTATCGCCGACCATGATGGCATCCTCTTTCTGGATCTTCATCAGCTGCAGGCAATGCTCGAAAATAGAAGCATCAGGTTTCCCTTTGCCAAAAGCGCCTGAGATGACAATTTCATTGAAATAAGGGGCGAGCTCAGGCACGCCGGCGAGCTTCTCCTTTTGCAGACTCGGATCGCCGTTAGTCAAAAGCAACAACTCGTACTTTCCTTTTAATTGATCAAGCACATCAAATGTTTCATCGTAAACAAACGGGCGTTTTCGGCGTTCCGCTGCAAAAAACTCTCCCAAATATTCACCATATGCCGGATCGTCGACACCAAGCGCTTTCAGGCCGTTTGTCCATGCGTTTCGTCTGTACTCCGGCACAATCTTATTCAGCTTCTGAAACCCTTCACTGATCGGCTCGGAGAAATTCGACCACAGCCCTTCAAATGGGTTAATGCCGATCATCACCGTATAAGGGTATGTCTCGTAAGACATGTACAATTCTCTCGCCGCTTCCCGAACAGCTGCTTCGAATTCCTCAGGGTCAAGACCATATTTTTTCTCGGCCTGTAAACATGTTTCTGCAAATGTTGTTCTGACGCTTTTCTCATCCCAAAGTAGTGTATCGTCTAAATCAAAAAATACGGCTTTCATGATCTTCTCCTCTGCTTCAGATTCAATTCTTTCTGCCAAAAGGCTCATGTTTATTCTACAATAGATAAAAGTCTTGTGAAATATGTTTTCAGACGATTTTAAAAAAACAGTCAGCCATAAAACGGTTTGCCGAAAAATGATAAAATGAAATGGGAAAGAACAGGTGACACAGATGATTCAATTAATGATCATGATGCTGGAAAGGGTAGGGATTATCGTTATATTGGGATTTATTCTGGCCCACACTAAACTTTTCAGACAGGCTCTTCAAAATCCGGAGGGCTACAAAGGAAAAGTCGTATTGATTTCTATTTTTTCTCTTTTCAGCATCATCAGCAATTACACCGGCATCGAAATTCAAAAACATATGATTGTGAATAATGATTGGGTGTTTACAATAGATCCGTCGGGCTCTATTGCCAATACCCGTATTTTGGGCGTTGAAATAGGCGGGCTTTTGGGCGGGCCGTTTGTAGGAGCGGGAATCGGTTTATTAGCAGGCCTTCATCGTTTTTCGCTCGGCGGCAGCACGGCTTTAAGCTGTGCGGTCTCATCCGTTTTAGCAGGGTTTCTTGCGGGGTGGATCGGCAGGTATTTTACGAAGCGCTATCGAATGCCGACACCGCGTATCGCAGCCCTCGTCGGGATCGGTATGGAGACCTTGCAAATGGTCATTATTTTGCTGATGGCAAAGCCGTTCAATGATGCTTGGGAGCTTGTCAGCATGATCGGGATTCCGATGATCCTCATTAACGGAACAGGCAGCTTTATTTTCCTGTCGATTATTCAAGCCATTATTCGCAAGGAAGAACAGGCAAGGGCGCTTGAAACGCACAGGGTGCTGACCATTGCCGATCAGACGCTTCCTTTTTTCCGTCAAGGGTTAAATGAAAGCTCTTGTAAAAGTGTAGCGGCCATCATCCATAAGATGACCGGAACGGATGCGGTATCTCTGACGGACAATGAGAAAATACTTGCGCATGTCGGCGCGGGAATGGACCATCATATCCCATCTAAAAGCCTGATCACAGGCCTGTCTAAAAAGGTAATTAAAACAGGGCGTATCATGAAGGCTACTTCACAGGAAGAGATTGAATGCACCCATTCGGAATGCCCTTTGCACGCGGCGATTGTACTGCCTTTGACATCAAACGGCAACACAATCGGAACGTTAAAAATGTATTTTAAAAGCCCGGCCGGCCTCAGTCAGGTAGAGGAAGAGCTTGCCGAGGGGCTGGCCATGCTGTTTTCGACACAGCTTGAGCTCGGTGAAGCCGAGCTGCAAAGCAAGCTTCTGAAGGATGCGGAAATCAAAGCGCTTCAAGCACAGGTTAACCCGCATTTTTTATTTAATGCCATCAATACGATTTCTGCTTTATGCCGGACAGATGTTGAAAAAACCCGTAAGCTTTTGCTGCAGCTTAGCGTGTACTTTCGTTCTAATCTCCAGGGAGCAAGACAGCTGCTGATCCCGCTTTCAAAGGAGCTGAACCATCTTCAAGCCTATCTGTCATTAGAACAGGCGCGTTTTCCCGGGAAATATAAGATTGAGCTTGATATTGACAGCAGGCTGGAACAAATTGAGATTCCTCCGTTTGTCTTGCAGGTGCTTGTTGAAAACGCATTACGGCACGCATTTCCAAAAAAACAAGACATGTGCAAGGTAACGGTTTGTGTCTTATCTGACGAGTCATCCGTCTATATGAAGGTCACGGACAATGGGCGCGGAATTCCGCCGGACGTCTTGCCGGAATTGGGGAATAAACCGCTGCCTTCTAAGGAAGGAACAGGGACTGCGCTTTATAATCTGAATCAGCGGCTGATCGGTTTATTCGGGCAGCAGGCTGCATTACATATCAAGAGTGAGGTACATAAAGGGACAGAGGTTTCCTTTCAAGTACCTATGCAACAAATGAAAGAGGGAGAAGAACATGCTCAGGGTGTTAATAGTTGATGATGAGATTCTGGCAAGAGATGAACTGGCCTATTTGCTTAAAAGGACAAATGAGGAATTGGAAATCAATGAAGCGGAAAATATTGAATCAGCGTTTGACCAAATGATGGATGAAAAGCCTGATTTGCTGTTTTTAGACGTTGACTTATCCGGTGAGAATGGCTTTGATATCGCAAAACGATTGAAGAATATGAAGCATCCACCGGCGGTTGTGTTCGCGACGGCCTATGACCAGTATGCACTTAAAGCTTTTGAAGTGGACGCTCTCGATTACTTAACCAAACCTTTCGATGAAGAAAGGGTTCGGCAAACAATGAAAAAGTATAAAAAGGTAAAGCGGGAGATTGCTGAACCAGAACAGACCAGCCATGCCAGCCAGCATAAATTAGCCTTATCTGTCGGTGAATCGATTGTGATTGTGGATACGAAGGATATAATCTTTGCGGGAACCGAAGGTGGCCATGTCAATGTAAAAACCTTTGATGCTTCTTATTCTGTCAATGATACGCTCGTTGTCATTGAAAAAAAGCTTCCGGAACCTGATTTTCTCCGCGTCCATCGAAGCTTTGTCGTTAATACTGAGTACATCAAAGAGATACAGCCTTGGTTTAATTCCACCTATAACCTGATCATGAAAGACGGATCGAAAATACCGGTCAGCCGGACATATGCCAAGGAATTAAAAAAGCTGCTCCATATTTGACGGGCGGCTTTTTGTATTTCATCCTTTTTATGCTGCAACTCACCTTAAATATTCGGCAAGTTATCATGTAAGCGCTTAATAGAGAGAAATTCTTATTTATAATGAGGGTACAAAAGAGAAAGAGGTGAAGAAAATGAGTGCTAAAAAAGTGTACGGATTTTTAACACAAGCATTTATTTTTGCCGTCATTATGATGGTTTCCAATATGATTGCCGCTTTTGTCCCAATTCCTATACCGGCGTCAGTTGTAGGTTTGGTCTTATTATTTCTCCTATTATGTTTGAAAGTGATTAAACTGGAACAAGTAGAAACGCTCGGAGCGTCTTTAACCTCATTGATTGGATTTTTATTTGTTCCATCAGGTATATCTGTTATGAATTCTCTTGGTGTGATGCAGCAATACGGCCTGCAAATCGTCCTTGTCATTCTTCTCGCAACGATTATTTTATTGGGGGCAACAGGATTGTTTTCTCAGCTTATTCTTACATTGAGCGGAAAACGCAAGACTGCCGATGACATAAAAGCAAAAACAGTGCAGCCGCCGCAGAAGAAAAACGAACTTGTTCATCATTAAAAGAAACAGGAGGTTCATGAAATGGAAAGCACAATGAGTCCTTATTTCGGAATTGTCGTATCACTGGCCGCTTTCGGCATCGGCACCTTTTTATTTAAAAAAACAAAAGGGTTCTTCCTTTTCACTCCATTGTTTGTTGCGATGGTGCTTGGAATTGCATTCTTGAAAATCGGCGGTTTCTCTTACGCTGACTATAATAACGGGGGAGAAATCATTAAGTTTTTCTTGGAACCCGCGACGATTGCCTTTGCCATTCCATTGTACAAACAAAGAGATAAACTGAAAAAATACTGGTGGCAAATTATGTCCTCCATTATCGTAGGCTCTATCTGCTCTGTCACGATTGTCTATTTGCTTGCAAAAGGGATTCACCTTGATGAGGCTGTTATGAAAAGTATGCTTCCGCAGGCGGCAACAACGGCGATTGCGCTTCCTTTATCAAAAGATATTGGCGGCATCAGCGATATCACAGCTTTTGCTGTTATCTTTAACGCCGTCATTGTGTATGCGCTCGGCGCTTTGTTCTTAAAAGTATTTAAAGTGAAGAATCCCATTTCGAAAGGGTTGGCTCTCGGAACGTCCGGACACGCACTCGGTGTAGCTGTCGGGATCGAGATGGGTGAAGTCGAAGCCGCGATGGCAAGTATCGCTGTTGTCGTTGTCGGGGTCGTAACGGTTCTGGTCATTCCTGTGTTCGTGCAGCTGATCGGAGGTTAAGCCAAGGCTGAACCCTTGGCTTTTTCTATTTTATGGTGCGTCTTCCGGATCGATATATCCCTGTTTAATGCCCCATTCCACTTGATCGTCATGCCACTTTTTTCGTTCTTCATAACCATAGCCGTCGTCATCAGGAAGCTCTGAAGCCGGCTGTTGAATGGCATCATCTGTCTGGCTCGGTGAAGATGGCGCATTTTGGCTGTTAGATGAGGATGCCTCATTCTGCTGACGCTGTGCCTGCGCTTGCCGTTTTTTTTCGGCGTTCGCTTCCTGCTGTTTTTGGAGTGCTGCCTGACGCTGCCTTTCAAGCTCAGCTTGCCTTTCTGCTTCCGCTAATCGCTGTCTCTCTGCTGCAGCCCGTGCCAATCGTTGCCGTTCCGCTTCTTCCTCCTGTTGTTTCTTTCGTTTCGCTCTCTGCTCTTTTTCACGTTTTTTCGCTGCAGCGATTTGCCTTTGTTTCTCTGCTTCTTCCTTCGCCTTCACCTTTCCTAATTCAGTTGCGAGCGGATTCACCATTTTCAATGAAACGGGTTTTAGGTTTTTCAGCTCTTTCTCCAGCTTGTTTTCATGAAACGCTGCGGCTGTGATAACAGTCTCTTCTTTTGGCTCTGAAGATATGCTGTTGCTATTGGAGCAGCCGGTTACTATCAATGTTAAAAATAGAGTAAGCTGTATCAGTTTGTTCATGTGTCAGACTCCCTTCTCGTTCTTATATCGGCTTTTTTAGTGTGAGGTTCACTTTGTTTTGCATTTTTTCCTATATGTGGTTTTTGGTAAACTGCGAAATAAGGAGAAGGATGGGGTAGTATATTGATCTTCATATAACAGAATCTGGTGCAGAGCATCCGCAACTCCTGATTTTTATTTATGGCGGGGGTGTCAGCGGCTGGATGCGGGAAGATCAAATCAGCCATTTTCAACATTTGTGGCGCCGTTTTGATCTTTTCCAGACTCAGACAAAAATGCTTTATCTTCATGCCAGCCGATTCGAAACATACTATAAAGTAAGCAGTCAAATGAGTGCAGGTACGCTTTATCAAATACTAATATGACATGTACGATACCCGATTCGCTCAGACAAACCAGTGCCAGCCTGCTGGTGCCAGTCGGGGAAAAAGAAAGAAAAGTGATGAAAGGAAAGCATCGGCAGCTAAAATCGCAAAGATGAATGAAAATTCGAGAACCGTTATGTTTCCAGGGATCGGCATGGAGCGCCGCTGGCTGGCTCAGCCGATGCTGTTTTAACAAAATCCTTCATGATTGGCTGGAGGGTTCAGAACCTTGCATTCTGGATAAGAATAAAAGATTTTCTTTTTCTCTCTTGCACTCATAAATAACCCATGTTACAATGAGAAAGTTGTTCCGGATAAGTCATCCTTGACTAAACATCCGGCATTGTGTAGAATAGTTATTGAATTGAATATAAATCACAAGCAGAAGCACCCGCTTCTCACCTGATTGACACATTCATGTAGTTGGCAGGTTGACCGTACATTTTTATTGATACAGATGTTCGTAGTGTGGGTGTTTTATAATGCCCGCACTTTTTGTTTGCCTGCAGAATGCAGTCAAAAGAGTTGTGAATCAATTCGAAGAAACTATGGAGGTGGCTCATTATTAGCAAAGATCAATTGGTTAATGAGGGTATCCGTGCACGTGAGGTCCGCTTAATCGGACAAAATGGCGACCAGCTTGGAATCAAGTCCCGTCAGGAAGCACTTGAAATAGCCGGCCGCGCAAATCTTGACCTTGTGTTAGTTGCAGCAAATGCAAAACCGCCTGTCTGCCGCATCATGGACTACGGAAAGTTCAGATTCGAGCAGCAGAAAAAGGACAAAGAAGCACGCAAAAATCAAAAAATCATTAACTTAAAAGAAGTTAGATTAAGCCCGACAATCGATGAGCACGACTTTAACACGAAGTTGCGCAATGCGATTAAATTTCTTGAAAAAGGCGATAAAGTGAAAGCTTCTATCCGCTTTAAAGGACGCGCAATCACTCATAAAGAAATCGGCCAGCGTGTACTAGACCGTTTTTCTGAAGCATGTGCTGAGGTTGCGACAGTCGAAACAAAACCAAAAATGGACGGCCGCAGCATGTTCTTAATGCTCGCGCCGAAAAACGAAAAGCAATAAGGAGGAAATCCCATGCCAAAAATGAAAACTCACCGCGGATCTGCTAAACGTTTTAAAAAGACAGGTTCTGGGAAGTTAAAACGTTCTCATGCATACACAAGTCACTTATTCGCCAACAAATCTCAAAAGCAAAAGCGTAAGCTTCGCAAGAGTGCTGTTGTAAGCGCAGGAGACTTCAAACGTATCAAACAAATGCTTGCTAACATCAAGTAATCGGACAAGGAACAATTAGGAGGGAAATTTAATGCCAAGAGTAAAAGGCGGAACTGTTACACGTAAGCGTCGTAAAAAGGTTCTTAAATTAGCAAAAGGTTATTTCGGTTCAAAACATACATTATACAAAGTAGCTAACCAGCAGGTCATGAAATCTGGAAACTATGCTTTCCGTGACCGTCGTCAGAAAAAACGTGATTTCCGTAAGCTTTGGATCACTCGTATCAACGCAGCTGCTCGCATGAACGGTCTTTCTTACAGCCGTTTAATGCACGGTCTTAAGCTTTCTGGTATCGAAGTAAACCGTAAAATGCTTGCTGATCTTGCTGTAAACGATCTTACTGCATTCAATCAGCTTGCTGATGCTGCTAAAGCTCAATTAAACAAATAATGATATAGAGCCGCTCTTAGAGAGCGGCTTTTTTATATAAAGGATGAGGCAACATGATAATTGCTGTATATCTAGTTCTGATCAATCTGTGCGGTTTTTGGGTGATGGGCGCAGATAAACGAAGAGCGCAGCGCCACAAATGGAGAATTTCTGAAAACCGGCTGTGGCTGATCGCCATCGTGTTTGGAGCGCTTGGTGTCTGGCTCGGCATGCAGACCTTCAGACATAAAACGAAGCACGCATCATTTCAATACGGTGTGCCGTTTCTCTTGGTGATTGAAGCGGTGTTGATCGGCATCTATTACAGTCCGTTTGATTTATAAAAAAGCAGAAAAGCGTTTACCGCTCTTCTGCTTTTTTTGCAAGTTTAATGGGCAGATCCCAGTCAATTTTACAATCCGGATATCGTTCCAGTACTTTTTCTTCAATATTCTCAAAATCTTTTGCGGAAAAGTTTTTTAGCTTCTCAGGAGACTCCGTCCATACAAAGATGGTGTGGATGAACAACGGATGATCCTTGGAAGGAATATGCTTTTCTCCTTCAAAAAGCACGCCTTTATACGTCAATTGAAAGTTCTTTCGGGTATTGTTCTGTTCATCGATAATATAAAAAAGTTCTTTTGATTGGGCCAGCTTCAGTCTTCTCTTTGGATTTGCGACATATTTGACCAAGGCATAAATACAGTAAGCAAATAGAGCAAGCAATAAAATCCGGAGAACCATGATAAACATTGTGTGAAGGCACCTCCCTCATTGTGATGATCTGATGTAATACGTAGAGCATAGAAAAAGGTTTCACTTTTTCTAAAAGAAGTTTGTTAAAAAAGATATACCCGCTTTTTAAGTGAAATAGTCGTATGGTTACCGTCAGGTTTTGTATAATAATAATGCAGGACAGATGAAGGAGGTTTTTGGAATCATGGCAAAATTGGATGAAACGTTAACCATGCTGAAGGAATTAACTGATGCAAAAGGCATTCCGGGAAATGAAAGAGAAGTAAGGCAAGTGATGAAATCATACATAGAACCATTTGCTGATGAAGTGACAACTGACCGGCTTGGCAGTTTAATTGCGAAAAAAACAGGTGCGGAAAACGGCCCGAAAATTATGATTGCCGGGCATTTGGACGAAGTCGGCTTTATGGTGACACAAATCACCGATAAAGGCTTTATCCGTTTTCAAACTGTCGGCGGCTGGTGGTCTCAAGTCATGCTGGCTCAGCGTGTCACCATCGTGACGAAAAAGGGAGAGGTCACAGGTGTTATCGGATCTAAGCCACCGCACATTTTATCTGCTGAAGCGAGAAAAAAACCGGTCGATATCAAAGAGATGTTCGTTGATATCGGAGCTTCAAGCCGTGAGGAAGCATTGGAATGGGGCGTACTCCCAGGTGATATGATCGTTCCGCATTTTGAATTCACGGTCATGAACAATGAAAAATTTCTTTTAGCAAAGGCGTGGGACAACCGTATCGGCTGTGCGATCGCCATTGATGTTTTGAGGAATTTAAAAGACACAGATCATCCAAACGTTGTGTATGGTGTTGGAACTGTACAGGAAGAGGTCGGCCTAAGAGGAGCGAAGACTTCTGCGCACACGATACAGCCTGATATTGCTTTCGGTGTGGATGTAGGAATAGCCGGAGATACACCAGGGATTTCTGAGAAGGAAGCGCAAAGCAAAATGGGAGAAGGGCCGCAGATTATTCTGTACGATGCATCTATGGTCTCCCACAAAGGGCTTCGTGACTTAGTTGTCAATACAGCAGAAGAAGCAGGCATTCCATATCAATTTGATGCGATCGCCGGCGGAGGAACTGATTCCGGGTCCATTCATTTGACGGCAAACGGTGTTCCGGCGCTGTCCATTACCATTGCAACACGATACATTCATACGCACGCTGCCATGCTGCATCGTGACGATTATGAAAACGCGGTAAAATTAATCACCGAAGTCATTAAGAAGTTAGACCGGCAAACGGTTGACGATATTACGTACCAATAAAGATACGGAAGAATCCGCCTCACAAGGCGGATTCTATTTTTTTGTCTGTACAAATTTTGGCGGAGTGACTACAATAAAGGAGATACCGAAAAATTCCTGAATCTGATCACGTACGAGAAGCAGCTCATTTGTAAGGAAAGGAGGATTCAATTTCACAATTTGTAAGCGCTTTCTAAAATAAGGGAGGTTTGAAAAAATTGAAAAAGAAAAAAGCATGGAAACGGTTCTTTCACTTTTCGAGTGCTGCTCTGACGGCGGGTTTGTTATTGACTTCCGCTTCTCCGGCATCCGCTGCATTTTGGGGAGCATCTAATGAACTGCTTCATGATCCAACGATGATCAAAGAGGGAAGCTCGTGGTACGCGTTTGGAACAGGCCTTACGGAAGAAAGGGGATTGCGGGTTCTCAAATCGTCGGATGCTAAAAATTGGACCGTGCAAAAATCGATTTTCAGCACACCTTTATCATGGTGGTCCACTTATGTGCCGAATTACGGCCAAAACCAGTGGGCACCGGACATTCAATATTATAACGGAAAGTACTGGCTGTATTATTCAGTTTCTTCTTTCGGAAAAAATGTCTCTGCCATAGGCCTTGCTTCTTCAACAAGCATCAGCTCGGGAAGCTGGAAAGACGAAGGCCTGGTGATCCGGTCGACGAGCTCCGATAATTATAACGCCATCGACCCGGAACTCACCTTTGACAAGGATGGCAATCCGTGGCTTGCGTTCGGCTCATTTTGGAGCGGAATCAAGTTGACCAAGCTGGATAAGAACACGATGAAGCCTACCGGATCGCTTTATTCCATTGCGTCGAGACCGAGTAATAGCGGAGCGCTGGAGGCTCCTACCCTCACGTATCAAAATGGTTACTACTATTTAATGGTTTCATTTGATAAATGCTGTGACGGGGTAAATAGTACGTACAAAATTGCTTATGGGAGATCTAAAAGCATAACAGGGCCTTATCTTGATAAAAGCGGAAAAAGCATGCTGGAAGGAGGGGGCACCATCTTAGATTCCGGCAATGATCAATGGAAAGGGCCTGGAGGTCAGGATATTGTAAATGGAAACATACTTGTGCGCCATGCCTATGACGCGAAAGATAACGGCATTCCCAAGCTACTAATCAATGATTTGAATTGGAGTTCGGGCTGGCCGTCCTATTAAACTGATAAGCCGGGTGAATACCTGGCTTTTTTTAAAAAGAAAAGATTGACAGTATCCTACTGAATTACTATAATGAAGTTGTTCGTACAAATTAATGATAATTCACTAGTTTTTGTTTATTAGTACGTATCTATCAATTTAGAATTGGAAGCGTTTTATTTTATAAGAAAGGGGCAGTTAACATGCTTCAGACAAGAGATTATGAATTCTGGTTTGTAACAGGAAGCCAGCATCTATACGGAGAAGAAACGCTGCAGCTGGTAGACCAGCATGCAAAAAGCATTTGTGAGGGGCTTAGCGGCATTTCTTCCAGATATAAAATTAAGCATAAACCTGTTGTAACTTCCTCGGAAACCATCAGACAGCTGTTAAGAGAAGCGGAGTACAGTGAGACATGCGCCGGTATTATTACATGGATGCACACATTTTCTCCTGCAAAAATGTGGATAGAAGGCCTTTCCTCTTATCAAAAACCGCTTATGCATCTGCATACTCAATATAATCGCGATATTCCATGGGGTACGATTGACATGGATTTTATGAACAGCAACCAATCCGCACATGGCGACCGCGAGTACGGGTACATCAATTCCCGTATGGGGCTGAGCCGTAAAGTTGTCGCGGGCTATTGGGATGATGAAGAGGTAAAGAAAGAAATTTCTCAGTGGATGAATACGGCGGCTGCGTTAAATGAAAGCAGACATATCAAGGTTGCCAGATTCGGAGATAACATGCGCCATGTTGCAGTAACGGACGGAGACAAGGTGGGAGCGCATATCCAGTTCGGCTGGCAGGTTGACGGCTATGGCATCGGGGATCTTGTCGAAGTGATGAATGGAATTTCTGACGATGAGGTCGAAACACTTTATGCAGAGTATGACAAGCTTTATGTCATCAGCGAGGAAACGAAACGAGACGAAGCAAAGATAGCGTCCATTAAAGAACAGGCGAAAATTGAACTTGGTCTAACCGCTTTTCTTGAACAAGGCGGATACACGGCTTTTACGACTTCATTTGAAGTGCTGCACGGAATGAAACAGCTGCCTGGGCTGGCCGTTCAGAGGCTGATGGAAAAAGGCTACGGGTTCGCCGGAGAAGGTGATTGGAAGACGGCTGCTCTCGTCCGGATGATGAAAATCATGGCTGAAGGTAAAAGAACGTCCTTCATGGAAGACTATACGTACCATTTTGAACCTGAAAATGAAATGATTCTTGGCTCACACATGCTTGAGGTGTGCCCGACAGTTGCTTTGGATCAGCCGAAAATTGAAGTACATCCGCTGTCTATCGGAGGCAAAGGTGACCCGGCGCGGTTTGTATTCAATGGCATCAGCGGATCAGCCATTCAAGCGAGTCTGGTTGATATCGGAGGGCGTTTCCGTCTCGTGCTCAATGAGGTAAACGGACAGGAAATCGAGAAAGATATGCCGAATCTGCCTGTCGCCCGCGTTCTCTGGAAGCCTGAGCCTTCATTAAAAACAGCGGCAGAGGCATGGATTTTAGCCGGCGGCGCACACCATACCTGCTTGTCTTACGAATTGACAGCGGAGCAATTGATGGATTGGGCGGAAATGGCGGGGGTTGAAAGTATCTTGATTTCTCACGATACATCGATTCACAAGCTGAAACATGAATTGAAATGGAACGAGGCGCTTTACAGGCTTCAAAAGTAGAGAGGAGGATGTCACTTGGCTTACACAATAGGTGTTGATTTCGGAACATTATCAGGAAGAGCGGTGCTCGTTCACGTCAAAACTGGAGAAGAGCTGGCGGCGGCTGTCAAAGAATATCCACACGCCGTCATTGATACCGTCCTTCCCAAAACGGGTCAAAAGCTGCCGCGGGACTGGGCGCTTCAGCATCCGGCAGATTATCTGGAAGTCTTGGAAACAACGATTCCATCATTACTTGAACAGACTGGTGTTGATCCAAAAGAGATCATCGGGATCGGAATTGATTTTACGGCATGTACGATCTTGCCTGTCGACAGTGAAGGACAGCCATTATGTATGCTGCCGGAATTTGAAGAGGAGCCGCACAGCTATGTGAAGCTTTGGAAGCATCATGCCGCCCAAAAGCATGCTGATCGGCTCAATCAAATCGCCGAAGAAGAAGGAGAAGCTTTTTTACAGCGCTACGGAGGAAAGATTTCATCAGAATGGATGATTCCGAAGGTGATGCAGATTGCCGAAGAAGCGCCGCACATTTATGAAGCAGCTGATCGGATGATCGAAGCAGCTGACTGGATCGTGTATCAGCTGTGCGGCTCGCTGAAGCGAAGCAACTGCACAGCTGGTTATAAAGCGATTTGGAGTGAAAAAGCGGGATATCCTTCAGAGAATTTCTTTGAAAAACTTCACCCTGCAATGAAAACGATTACAAAAGATAAGTTAGCGGGATCGATTCACTCAGTAGGGGAAAAAGCAGGCGGGCTGACGGAAAAAATGGCACAGCTGACCGGTCTCCTTCCGGGCACAGCAGTTGCTGTTGCGAATGTTGACGCTCATGTTTCTGTTCCGGCTGTCGGTATCACAGAACCAGGAAAAATGCTGATGATTATGGGAACCTCAACATGCCACGTACTCTTAGGAGACGAGGTAAACATTGTGCCCGGCATGTGCGGGGTTGTGGACAACGGCATCCTTCCGGGATTTGCGGGGTATGAAGCCGGACAGTCCTGTGTGGGCGATCATTTTGAATGGTTCGTGAAAACGTGTGTCCCGCAAGCCTATAAAGACGAAGCGGAGAAAAAAAATGTCAGCATTCACGAGCTGCTGAGCGAGAAGGCAAACATGCAAGCACCGGGGGAGAGCGGCCTCCTTGCCCTGGATTGGTGGAATGGAAACCGTTCAACCCTTGTTGATGCTGATCTAACGGGGATGCTGCTTGGCATGACGCTGCTGACGAAACCCGAAGAGCTTTACCGTGCGTTAGTTGAAGCAACAGCATACGGCACAAGGATGATTATTGAAACATTTAGAGAAAGCGGAGTGCCAATTGAAGAACTTTACGCAGCTGGCGGTATTGCTGAGAAAAACCCGTTTGTCATGCAGATTTATGCGGATGTCACAAACATGGATATTAAAATCTCAGGTTCACCGCAAGCCCCTGCCTTAGGATCTGCCATTTTCGGCGCGCTTGCGGCCGGTAAAGAAAACGGCGGCTATGATGATGTCACAGAGGCAGCGGCGTACATGGGGAAACTGAAAGATAATTCATATACGCCAAATGCTGAGCATGCCTCCGTATATGAAAAGCTATACGCTGAATATAAAGAGCTTGTTCAATATTTCGGAAAAGAGAATCATGTCATGAAGCGTCTGAAAACGATAAAAAATCTTCAATTTTCATCTGCCGCACAAAAGAATTCATAAAGGGTGATGAGCATGCTTGAAACGTTAAAAAAAGAGGTGCTGGCTGCCAACCTGAAGCTTCAAGAGCATCAGCTGGTGACCTTTACGTGGGGAAATGTGAGCGGTATTGACCGTGAAAAAGAGTTAATCGTCATTAAACCGAGCGGAGTCGAATACAGCGAGCTGACAGCCGATGACTTGGTTGTTTTGAATTTGGAAGGTGAGGTCGTAGAAGGCTCGCTCAAACCTTCTTCTGATACACCCACTCATGTTTATTTGTATAACGCGTTTCCAAATATCGGCGGGATTGTCCATACCCATTCTCAATGGGCGACAAGCTGGGCGCAAGCCGGAAGGGACATACCCCCTTTAGGCACGACACATGCCGATTATTTCGACAGTGCGATTCCGTGTACACGTGAAATGTACGATGAAGAAATCATTCATGACTACGAACTGAATACAGGCAAAGTGATCGCGGAGACCTTTCAGCATCATAAATACGAGCAGGTGCCGGGCGTGCTCGTTAATAACCACGGCCCGTTCTGCTGGGGCACAGATGCCTTAAACGCCATTCATAACGCGGTGGTGTTAGAAACGGTTGCGGAAATGGCGTATCACTCTATGATGCTGAACAAGAATGTCAACCCGATCAATACTGTTCTCCACGAAAAGCACTTTTATCGAAAACACGGAGCAAATGCGTATTATGGCCAGTCATAATCCCGCAGTATCACCGGCCGGTTTTCTGATTGACTTGGACGGTACCGTATTCAGAGGAAACGAACTGATCGATGGAGCAAGAGAAGCCATCAGTACACTTCGAAATATGGGAAAGAAAATCGTCTTTTTGAGCAACCGGGGAAATATCTCCCGTGCCATGTGCAGAAAAAAACTGCTTGGTGCCGGAATAGATGCAGATGTAAACGAAATTGTCCTGTCATCAAGTGTGACAGCAGCCTTTTTAAAAAGGAACTATCGTTTTTCAAAGGTATGGGTGCTTGGAGAACAGGGCTTGATTGACGAACTGAGGCTGGCAGGCGTCCAGACAGCAGATGAACCGAAGGAGGCGGATTGGCTTGTCATCTCGCTTCATGAAACACTCACCTACGAAGACTTGAATCAAGCCTTTAAAGCGGCCGCCGCAGGCGCTCGTATAATTGCCACGAACAAAGACCGCTATTTTCCTAATGAGGACGGGAATGCCATCGACGTCGCTGGAATGATTGGGGCGATAGAAGCTTCTGCTCAGGCGAAGACGGAGCTTGTCGTCGGAAAGCCGTCGTGGCTGATGGCGGAGGCTGCCTGTACTGCGCTGGGGCTTTCTGCACATGAATGTATGATTATAGGGGACAGCATTGAATCTGATATCGCAACGGGAAAGCTGTATGGCATGAAGAGCGCTTTAGTGCTGACTGGTTCAGCGAAACCGGGTGAACAGCGTTTGTATACGCCGGATTATGTACTGGAGTCGATTAAGGATGTAACCAAACTGGCTGAGGAGGGGATTCTGCTATGAATCATATCGCAGCTGACGTTCAGCGTGCTTTTGAACACGCGGGGGAGATGACATTTCCTGTAGAAGTAGAAGAAATTATTCTAGAAAAACAAGCAGCCGATCGGTTGTTGGATTATGTAAAAAGAAAGAATGATCAGCGTATCGTCCTTGTCTGTGATCGGAATACGCACCGTATAGCGGGGATCGAGTTAGAAGATCGCTTGATAAAGGAAGGGCTTCAGGCGGAGTGTCTGATCATTCCGGAAAATGAAGCGGGAGATGTGGCGGCAGATGAACGGTCACTCATTCATGTGCTGGTCCATACGAAAAAATCAACAGATATCATGATCGCAGTCGGTTCGGGGACTATCCATGATATTGTGCGTTTTGCCGCCTTCCAGAGGGGGCTGCCGTTTATTTCTTATCCGACCGCCCCATCCGTTGACGGATTTACATCAGCCGGTGCGCCCATTATTTTATACGGTACGAAAACCACCATCCAAACGAAGGCCCCGTCCGCGCTGTTCGCTGATCTTGACATCTTAAAATCGGCGCCGCAGCCTATGGTGGCGGCTGGATTTGGGGATATGCTAGGCAAAATGACGTCTCTGGCTGATTGGAACATTTCTCATCATCTCGCTGGTGAGCCATATTCATCAACAGGCGCAAAGCTCGTACAAGAAGCACTTGATGCCTGTATCGAACATGCTGAAGACATTGCGATGAAAACGGAAACGGGCATCCGGGTCCTGATGGAGTCCTTGATTGTATCAGGACTTGTCATGCTGGCTTTGGATCATTCCCGTCCTGCTTCAGGAGGGGAGCATCATATTTCCCATTGGATTGAGATGGAATTAATGGAGAAAAAACGGCCTCAGATTCTCCATGGGGCAAAAGTGGGCTGTGCGGCCGTTTTATTGACTGACACGTACAGAAAGCTGATCCAAGCCGAAGGGCTGAACGAATTTTCTCCGCGTCAGCGGGAAGTCATTCAATCGGCTTATGAAACGCTGCCGGAAGGAAAAAAGCTGGCCGGCTGGCTGAAATCTGCCGGAGGCCCCGCGTATTTTGACGAAATCGGTGTCGGGCAGGATTCCGTCAAAAATGCCTTCAGACACGCACACACCTTAAGAGACCGCTGCACCGGATTAAGACTCATCAATGAAAACAAAACGCTTGTCAATCATGGTCTTTATGAATAGCCCGCACCTCGAATGGAAGGGGTAACATAGATGAAAAAGATGACTGTCTGTTTTCTTGCGCTCATGATGGTTTTGACATTATTTATCGCTGGGTGTTCAGCGGAACGGTCATCCGGTAAACCGGGTGAAACGGAGCTGACTTTTTGGACATTTAACGGACTTCATGAGCAGTTTTATGTGGAAATGGTGAAAGAGTGGAACAAGAAATATCCTGACCGTCAAATTAAACTGAATACGGTCGTCTATCCGTATGGCCAAATGCACGATAATCTGTCGATTTCCTTAATCGCCGGGGAAGGCGTGCCTGACATTGCAGATGTAGAATTGGCCCGGTTTTCAAACTTTCTGAAGGGCACCGATGTACCGCTTGCCGATTTGTCCCCGCTTATTGAAAAAGACCGGGATAAATTCGTAGAGGCGCGTCTTACGCTGTACAGCAAAAACGGCAAGCTATACGGACTGGATACTCATGTAGGAACGACAGTTATGTTCTATAACATGGATATTATGAAAAAAGCCGGCATCAACCCGGATGATATGAAAACATGGGATGATTACCGCAAAGCCGGACAGAAAGTGCGCAAAGCGACCGGAAAGCCAATGGGAACAGTGGAAACAAATGATTCAGCAACATTTTTATCTATGATTTCACAGCAAAACTCAGGGTATTTTGATAAAAACGGAAAGCTGATCCTGAATAATGACACCAACGTAAAAACGCTTCAGTATTTAAAAGACCTGATTAATGATAAAACAATGATCGCTGCACCAGGCGGCGGGCATCACAGTGAAGAATATTACGGTTTTATGAACCAAGGCGGAGCGGCTTCTGTTCTGATGCCGATTTGGTATATGGGAAGATTCATAGATTATATGCCTGATCTGAAAGGGAAGATTGCCATTCGGCCGCTTCCGGCATGGAAAGAAGGAGGCGACCGTTCAGCAGGTTTGGGCGGCACAGCCACCGTTGTGCCAAAGCAGGCCAAACATGTCGAATTAGCGAAAGAGTTTCTCGCCTTTGCGAAGGGTTCTGAAGAAGGAAACAAAAAGCTTTGGAGTGTGCTCGGGTTCGATCCGCTTCGCTGGGATGTCTGGAGCTCCAAGGAATTGAAAGAGAAAAACCAATACACGGATTACTTCCAAAACGGAACAGGCATTTTTTCTGTGCTGCTCGATATCAAGGATGAAATCAATCCGATTTATTTACATGAGGATTTTGCCAAGGCTTCAGACCTTGTCAACAGAAGCGTATTATTCGACGCGCTCAAATCTCAGCAAAAGACGCCAAAACAAGCCTTGGACAGAGCGGCAGGTGAACTGAAACAGAAATAGAATCCCATTCAAAAAGTGAAAGCGGGGAGGTTCTCATGAAACCTGTGAAAACGGGAACGGCTCATCCCGTTCCTTCGGCTGCGAAAGAATCAGGCTGGCGAGGTATTTTTTATTCGAAAAAAGCGGCGCCTTATCTGTTTACAGCGCCATTTGTTTTATCCTTTCTTGTTTTTTTTCTATACCCCATCATTAGTGTCTTCATCATGAGCTTTCAAAGAATATTGCCTGGAGAGGTGACGTTTGTCGGGTTATCCAATTACACCGCTCTTAACAACCCGACGTTTTATACCGCCCTTTTTAATACGCTGGAATATACGTTTTGGACGCTGATTGTGCTGATTCCAGTTCCATTGCTGTTAGCCATATTCTTGAATTCGAAACTGGTCAAATTCAGAAACATTTTCAAATCAGCGTTATTTATACCTGCACTGACTTCTACCATTGTGGCTGGAATCATTTTCCGGCTGATTTTTGGAGAGATGGAAACATCTTTAGCCAATTCGATTTTATTGAAACTCGGCTTTTCACCGCAGAACTGGATGAACAATGAACATACCGGCATGTTTTTGATGGTGCTGCTTGCTTCGTGGAGATGGATGGGAATTAACATCCTTTACTTTTTGGCCGGACTGCAAAATGTGCCGAAAGAGCTGTACGAAGCCGCTGATATTGACGGAGCAAATACGATGAAAAAATTTATGCACATTACGCTGCCGTTTCTGAAGCCTGTATCCGTCTACGTTTTAACCATCAGCATCATTGGAGGGTTCAGGATGTTTGAGGAAAGCTACGTCCTTTGGCAAAATAATTCCCCGGGTAATATCGGCCTGACGCTTGTCGGATATTTGTATCAGCAGGGCCTTGCTTACAATGAAATGGGATACGGGGCGGCCATCGGCATTGTCCTTTTGATTGTCATACTTGTTGTCAGCCTGATTTCATTAAAACTGTCAGGCTCGTTTAAGGGGGAGGGGTAAATGTTGCAGCACAGTCCTCAGTTTCGGGTGTACAGAATCGCGCTTACTTTATTTTTTATCATGCTGAGCCTGTTGTATATTTTCCCGATTTTCTGTCTGCTTTTAGGATCATTAAAGCCGTCATCTGAGCTTTTGCGGGTGGGGCTGAATGTTGACATTGATCCAAAAGTGATGAGTCTTGATAACTATACATTTTTGTTTAACGGCGGCAGCATTTATTTTAAATGGTTTTTTAACAGCCTTGTGCTCGGTCTATTAACGACAGTGCTTACTCTGTTTTTCTCGTCGATGATCGGATACGGGCTAGCGGTTTATGAATTTAAAGGCAGAAATATCATCTTTGTTCTTGTGCTGATTATTATGATGGTTCCGCTGGAAGTGATGATGCTCCCGTTGTTTAAGCTTACAGTCGGACTGCATTTGATCGATTCGTATACGGGTGTCATTTTGCCGTTTATCGTTTCGCCGGTAGCTGTTTTCTTTTTCCGGCAATATGCACTCGGCCTTCCGAAAGATCTGCTGGATTCAGCAAGGATGGACGGATGTACGGAATTTGGCATTTTTTTCAGAATTATGGCGCCTCTGATGAAACCGGCATTCGGAGCGATGATTATTCTCCAGTCTTTAAACAGCTGGAACAACTTCTTATGGCCCTTGATTGTGCTTCGGTCGAAAGAAATGTTTACGCTTCCAATCGGGCTGTCCAGCTTGCTTAGCCCTTACGGAAACAACTATGACATGCTCATATCCGGCTCAGTATTTGCCATTTTGCCGGTGATTATCATTTTCTTGTTTTTCCAAAAGTACTTTATCTCCGGCCTGACAGTAGGCGGAGTCAAAGGATAATGAAGGAGGAAACGTATAATGAAAAAAGCGAGAGTGATTGTGGACAAAGAATATAAAATTGGTGAAGTCGACAAACGGATTTACGGGTCGTTCATCGAGCATATGGGGCGTGCTGTATACGAAGGCATATATGAACCTGATCATCCTCAGGCTGATGAAAACGGGTTTCGCAAGGATGTCCAGGCGTTAATCAAGGAATTGCAGGTTCCGATCATCCGCTATCCGGGCGGAAACTTTTTATCAGGGTATAATTGGGAGGACGGCGTCGGACCTGTTGAGAACCGCCCGAGACGCCTTGACTTGGCATGGCAAACGACAGAAACCAATGAAGTGGGAACGAATGAATTTTTAACTTGGGCAAAAAAGGTGAACACAGAAGTCAATATGGCTGTTAACCTCGGCACGAGAGGGATAGATGCTGCCCGCAATCTCGTAGAATACTGCAACCATCCGAAAGGCTCTTACTGGAGTGATTTGAGAAGATCGCATGGCTATGAGCAGCCGTACGGCATCAAAACGTGGTGCCTGGGTAACGAAATGGATGGCCCGTGGCAGATCGGCCACAAAACAGCTGACGAATACGGACGGCTTGCCGCGGAGACGGCAAAGGTCATGAAATGGGTTGACCCATCAATTGAACTTGTTGCCTGCGGCAGCTCAAACAGCGGCATGCCGACCTTTATCGATTGGGAAGCAAAGGTGCTGGAGCATACGTACGAGCATGTCGACTATATTTCTCTCCATACGTATTACGGAAACCGGGATAACAATCTGCCAAACTATCTGGCTCGTTCAATGGATCTCGATCATTTTATTAAATCTGTTGCTGCAACCTGTGACTATGTAAAAGCAAAAACACGCAGCAAGAAAACAATCAATCTCTCTCTGGACGAATGGAATGTATGGTATCACTCAAATGAAGCTGATAAAAAAGTAGAACCGTGGATTACTGCGCGGCCTATTTTAGAAGATATTTATAACTTTGAAGATGCCTTATTGGTGGGCTCATTGCTCATTACGATGCTGCAGCACGCAGACCGTGTGAAAATCGCGTGTCTTGCACAGCTTGTAAATGTCATCGCGCCAATCATGACGGAAAAAGGCGGAGAAGCATGGAGACAGCCGATTTTTTATCCGTACATGCATGCTTCTGTCTACGGCCGAGGAGAGTCGCTGCAACCGCTTATTTCTTCACCGAAGTATGACTGCGCTGATTTTACTGATGTGCCGTATGTTGATGCCGCTGTTGTGTACTCCGAAGAGGAAGAAACACTGACGATTTTTGCGGTAAACAAAGCTGAGGATCAGATGGAGACGGAGATTTCGCTCAGAGGCTTTGAATCGTATCAAATCGCAGAGCACATCGTACTTGAGCATCAGGACATCAAAGCGACAAACCAGCATAACAGAAAAAATGTCGTCCCGCATTCCAACGGAACATCGTCTGTCAGCGAAAACGGCTTAACTGCACATTTCACGCCGCTTTCATGGAATGTGATCCGTCTGCAAAAACAATCATAATAGCAACATGAGCCGGAGATCTGTCTCCGGTTTTTTATTTTTTCTTAGTAAATATGATTCAGTACCTTGTAATGTTCAGTAGTGGATGTTACCATGTGAGGGATGGTGGAAAATATAAACAAAATTACGGGCCGCAGGGAGGATTTGATCATGAATGCTCAATTTAAAAAGGGAGCATTAGAGTTATGTGTGCTTGTATGTATTGCTGAAAAAGACCAATACGGATATGAGCTGTCTCAAAACATTTCCCGGTATATGGCTATTGCTGAAGGCACCTTATATCCTCTTCTAAGAAGACTGACGAAAGAGGAGTATTTAGAAACATATATGGCTCCGTCTTCTGAAGGGCCTGCCAGAAAATATTACACGTTGTCAAAGCTTGGTGTCATGCGAATGAAATTGCTGCTGGCAGAATGGGATCAGTTCACAGCATCCGTCAACCAAATCATTGATGCGGCAAGGGGAGGAGAACGATGAACCAAGAACAGTTTTTACAGGAGTTAAGCAAAGCGTTAAAGCCGCTTTCTGAAGAAGAGCGGAATGAGATCTTATTTGATTTTGAGGAACATATTACCGAAGGGATGAAAGAAGGCAGGCCGGAAGCGAACATTATCAGGGAACTCGGCTCCCCAAAACAAATTGCAAAGGAATTGGTGCCAGATGTGACGGAAACTGCTCCAGCAGTGCAGCGCCCTAAGAAGAACCTCTTCCAGATGGCATGTTCAGCAGCAGCGATAAGCATCTTGAATTTGATTTTTGTGCTGGGACCAGCTATTGGCATTTTTGGAGTGTACGTAGGTTTCTGCGGGGCAGCGCTTGCACTCTCTGTATCACCAATTATGTTTGTCGGCATGGTGATGTTTCAAATGAATACGCACATGATGCTGGAGTTCTTTTTATCACTCATGTTTGGCAGTCTGGGACTGCTATCTTGTATAGGGCTGTGGCATATAGGAAAGCTGCTGTATAGCGTGAGTTTACGATATATCAGATATAATTTAAAGCTGGTGACGGGGGCGCAGACATGAAAAAAATCATAATAGGATTGATCGCAGTATTTGCAGTCGGGGTAATCGGAGCTGTCATCTCTGCAGCTGCCTCGGATTTTACAAATGAAGAGGTGAAAGCTGCCGAAACTTATGATCCTGCAGATATTAAAAAAATTGAGGTAGCAACGAGCTCGATGAATGCAGAGGTCAAAAGCGGGCAAACGGATGATATTCAGGTAGCTGCTGAAGGACAAGTCAGTGATAAAAGCAAAAAGCTGTTCGATGTGACCCAAGATGGCAAATCATTAACAATCAATCAAATAGCACGCGAGAATATCATCTCTTTTATACCGTGGGGCAGCGAAAAGGATATGAAAATCACAATCACGATTCCGAAAAAGAAGTATGATGAGATAACCGTAACGACAACCTCTGGCGATATTCTGATAGAAAATGCGCAAACGGATCAATCAGCTGCTGACTCTACATCAGGAAATATTGAGCTGAAGCATACACGCATCGAAAACGAGCTGACGCTAAAAACAACGAGCGGAGATGTTCAAGCTGATCAAAATTCATTCGGCCAAGGTGAGGTAAAGACAACAAGCGGATCAATAAAAAGCAGCCACACAACAGCTGAAAAGGTGAACTATAAGACAACTTCCGGGGATATTGATCTTCTTCAGGATCATCAGAACGAAGAGGTCGACATCGTCACTACGAGCGGAAGTGTGTCAGTAGGGTATCAGAAAGAACCTGCATCTTTGGCAGTGGATTTTCAGGCTGACTCAGGTGATGCTGCGGTCAATCTCGACCACATCCTGTATAAAGAAAAGACAGAGCACCGTGTTGTAGGTTATGTAGGTAATAGCCCCTCTAACCATTTAAAAGTTCGTACAACCTCTGGAGACATTGAACTAAACTAACTGCCTCAAGCCGGCCCACTCCAGCCGGCTTTTTTGAATAGGAAAAAATGACCGCTTTTTGCTTTGAAATTATGATATATTTATGAAAAACAGCAAAGGGGTTGGGGAGAAATGAATGCGGTTACAATTGTGATAACGTCAATGTGTATATTGGCTATCGCCTATCGTTTATACGGAACATTTATGATGGTGAAGGTTCTCAAAGTGAATGATGAAAAGCCAACGCCTGCACATGCGCTTGAGGATGGAAAAGACTATGTGCCTACGAATAAATGGGTCTCATTCGGTCATCATTTCGCGGCCATTGCGGCGGCCGGGCCGCTGGTCGGACCGATTCTCGCGGCGCAGTTCGGTTATTTGCCGGGATTATTATGGCTGTTAATCGGGGCGGTGATAGGGGGAGCCGTCCATGATATTGTTGTGCTGTTCGCGTCAATGCGTCAAAACGGAAAGTCGCTGTCGGAAGTGGCGAAGGATGAGCTTGGTCCTGTTGCCGGCTTTTGTACGGGACTGTCCATGCTGTTTATTATTACCATTACGATGGCAGGCCTGTCGATGGTTGTGCTGCACGCGCTTGAACGGAATCCGTGGGGGACATTTGCTGTAGGGATTACGATTCCGATTGCGATGGGTGTCGGCTTGTTTTATAAGAAAACAGGGAATTTAAAGCTGGCGTCTTCTATCGGTTTTCTATTTTTAATGGCCGGAGTGTTTATCGGCCCTTGGGTGCAGACTACCGCATTTGGTGATCTGTTAACCCTTGATACGAAAACGCTTGCAATCGCGTTGCCGATTTACGCTTTTTTTGCAGCGGCACTGCCGGTCTGGCTGCTGCTCGCACCGCGCGATTATTTAAGCAGTTTTATGAAAATCGGTGTGTTTATCGCTTTAATTGCGGGTGTGTTTGTCGTGAATCCGTCCATTCCATTTCCGGCTTTTACGGAGTTTATAAAAGGCGGCGGGCCTGTGCTTGCGGGTCCTGTCTGGCCATTCATCTCGATTACGATAGCCTGCGGCGCGATCTCGGGGTTCCATGCCTTTGTCGGTTCCGGCACCACGCCGAAAATGCTTAATAAATGGAGTGATATGAAGCCGGTTGCTTTCGGTGCAATGCTTGTTGAGTGCCTTGTCGGCATTATGGCGCTGATTGCGGCGACTGCTTTGCAGCCTGCAGATTACTTTGCGATCAACAGCACGCCTGAGGTTTTCCGTACGCTCGGCATGGATGTTGTGCATTTGCCTGAACTGAGCAGGGAAATCGGTTTGGACTTAGAAGGCAGAACAGGGGGAGCCGTCACGCTTGCGGTAGGAATGACTTATATTTTTACCGGAATTCCGTTTTTCAGCCATCTGGCCTCATACTTTTTCCAATTTGTCATTATGTTTGAAGCGGTGTTTATTTTAACGGCGATCGACGCCGGCACGCGTGTGGCACGCTATTTGATTCAGGACTTCTTCGGAGAGGCGTATAAGCCGCTGAAGAAAACGGACTGGATTCCCGGATCTGTATTTGCCAGTGCGCTTGCCTGCTTTATGTGGGGCTATTTGCTTTACTCAGGTGATATCGGATCCATTTGGGCGCTGTTTGGCGTTTCCAATCAGCTGATGGCTTCAGTGGGTCTGATTATCGGAGCAACCATTGTGCTGAAAATCGCCGACAAACGCCGTTACATCCTCACCTGCCTCATTCCGCTCGCCTATTTATATGTGACTGTGAATTACGCGGGCTATTGGATGGTGCGCTATGTGTATCTCAATCCAGACGCTGCGGGTTACAGTGTCCTGAATGGCGTTTTGTCTATCATCATGCTGCTGTTAGGCTTCATCATTATCGTGGCGGCAGTGAAAAAATGGGCGCAGATGTGGAGAGATCCCAGCTTAAGAATGGAAGCCTCTATACCGGGATAAAAGGAAAAATGGAAACCTTAAGGAGGAAAAGAAATGAATTTATCAATGAAGTATATCATCCTGTATGTATCGGACAGCCAGCGCTCGATTCATTTTTATCAGCATATTTTGGGGCTGCCGATCCGCGCGGAACACGGCACATATGTAGAGTTTGATACCGGCTCCACCATTTTGGCGCTCAATACACGAGAAAGTGTCAAGGAAATGACGCCGTTAGATATACCGGAAACACCCGTTTCTTCACAAACATTTGAAATCGGGTTTGTCACTGAAAGTGTAGAAGCGGTCATCAAAAAAGTAAGAGAACACGGCATAACCATTATCGGGGAGCCTAAAGTGAAGCCATGGGGACAGACGGTCGCTTATATCGCCGATCCTGATGGACATTATATTGAAATTTGCAGTCCGATGGAATAAAGCACAAAGCCCAAAACAGAAATTGTTTTGGGCTTTCTTATGATGTTAGCGATCCGGCGGCTTCCAATAGCAAATCAGCAAGGTGAACAGCTCGGACCCTGCCGTTTAACCCCTCTCGTTCAATGCCGAGCTTCATCTGCAAAAGACATCCTGGATTGGCGGTTACAATGACCGCTGCTTCAGTTGCTTTGACAGCAGCCATTTTACTGTCCAGTATTTTCATTGACATGTCTGCTTCAACAATATTGTAAATTCCCGCTGATCCGCAGCAGCTGTCCGCTTTATCCATTTCTTTGAATTCAGCTCCCTTGATGCTTTGAAGAAGCTTTCTGGGCTCCGAAGATGTATGCATTACATTTCTCAGGTGGCATGAATCTTGATAGGTAATCAGCTTAGGTGTTTCAAGCTCCAAGTCTTTTTGGTGAAAATCAAGCTCAATCAAAACCGATGAAAAATCTTTTAGCTTCTGCACAAATGAAACAGCCCGCTCCGACCACTCGGGATCATCCTTCAGCAAATGGCCGTATTCAGTGAGAAAGGCTCCGCATCCGCCCGCGTTTGTAATGACAGCATCTACGTCTAGCGCTTCAAACGCGGCGATGTTTTGTTTCGCAAGCTCTTTTCCCGCATTTTTTTCGCCGCTGTGTCCATGCAGTGCGCCGCAGCATGCCTGCTCAGGCGGGATGACAATTTCACAGCCTGCCAGCTGCAGCAGTTTCAGCGTGGCATTGTTTGTCGGCAAAAACATCGTATCCATTAAACAGCCTGAAAAAAAAGCAACCCTTTTTTTAGCTGGGCCGACCGCCGGCAGTAAACGCGGCCGATGCTTCATTTCTTCACGTTTAGGCACATCCGGAAGAACGGCTTCCATCGTGCGCAAATGCTCAGGCAGAATGCGGAGCATGCCGGTTTTTCGCACAGCCGTCTGCAGCCCTGACCGCTGGTACAACCCAATGAGACTCACAGCCGAACGCATGCGGTTTTGATGCGGAAAGAGCTCCTGAAAAGCCGCTTTTCTCATAACACGCGCGCTGAGCGAGTGTTTTTTATTTTGGTGGATAATATCTCTTGCTTCCTCCAGCAGCTGTCCGTATTTAACGCCTGATGGGCATACCGGTTCACACGCGCGGCAGCCGAGGCAAAGAGACAGTGAACGCTCGACATCTTCATCCGGTTCAATCACACCGTCGGCGACTGCTTTCATTAAGGCGATTCGCCCGCGCGGCGAGTGAGATTCCTGAAAACCGGATTCGATATAGGTTGGGCAAGAAGGCAGACAGAAACCGCAGCGCATACAATTCAAAAGTTCGCTTTCATCCATACGCTCTTTAAACTCATGTTGGATCTGTTTCATTTCTTTTTCTGTTGTCATCTTTCCGTCACCACACGTTTTCTGGCATCTTTCGCAAACACTTTGCCCGGGTTTAAGATATTTTTTGGATCAAATGCCGCTTTCATTGCTTTCATTGCGGCGATGCCTTCTTTTTTCAGCTTCATTTCCAAGTAAGGCGCTTTCATGGCACCGACTCCGTGCTCCCCGGTAATCGTGCCGCCAAGCTCAATCGCTTTTTCAAAAATCTCGGCAAAAGCCTGCTCGACTCGCTCCATTTCATCCTTATTTCTTATGTCTGTCGTGCATGTCGGATGAAGGTTTCCATCCCCGGCATGGCCAAAGGTGCAGATCGAAATATCGTATTTCGCGGCAATGTCATTAATGGCTTTTACCATATTCGCGATTTCTGAACGCGGTACAGTCGCATCCTCCAAAATGGTGGTCGGCTTTAAACGGGCAAGTGCAGAAAGCGCTGAACGCCGGGCTTCAGTGAGGGCGAATGCTTCCTCATCTGTTTGTGCAGTTTGAACGGAGACGGCAGCGCCTTTTTTGCAAATTGCCTCAATTTTTTCCATGTCACGAGCCACGGTCTCAGCTGTCCCGTCCTGTTCGATCAAAAGAACCGCTTTCGCATTTGTCGGAAGGCCGATCTTGGCATAATCCTCAATCACCAAAAGGGTAGGCTGATCGAGAAATTCAAGCGTAGCCGGTATAATTTTTTCGGCAATAATGGCTGACACTGTTTGAGCAGCGGCATCAATATTTTCATAAAGGGCGAGCAGCGTCTTCTTTGTTTCTGGCTTCGGCACGAGTTTCAGAATCGCTTCTGTCACAATGCCGAGTGTCCCTTCTGAGCCGACAAAAAGGCGCGTGAGATCATACCCGGCTACATCCTTTGCAAGTTTTCCCCCAGTGCGGATCATATCTCCGTTTGCCAAAACAACCTCCAGCCCGATGACGTAGTCACGGGTGACGCCGTATTTTAAGCCGCGGAGACCGCCGGAATTTTCGTTGATGTTTCCTCCGATGGTTGATATTTTCATAGAACTCGGATCAGGCGGATAGAACAACCCCTTGCTTTCAACCGCACGAATTATATCCAAGGTAATAACGCCAGGCTGGACTGTGGCCGTCAAATTTTCTTCATCAATCTCAAGAATCTGATTCATATGCTTAAAGAGAAGAACAAGCCCGCCTTCAGTAGGGCACGTGCCCCCGCACAGGTTTGTCCCCGATCCTCTCGGAACAATCGGTACACGGTGCTCACTGCAAATGTTTAAAATACGTGATACTTCATGTGCATCTCTCGGCGCAATCACTGCATCCGGCATAGACTGAAATTGCGGTGTCGCGTCATATGAATACACGAGACGGCCGGCTTTCGAGTCATCGTAGTTTTCCGGTCCGACGATTTGGATCAGCTGTTCTTTTACATCTTTGGTGATCATGTTCACCCATCCCCCTATCAAAAAACGCTTTCAATCTATTGTAAAAGAAAAAAAGCAAAGCTTTCCATGTAGGGACATACAAAAAATGAAACTGAAACTCTCTCTATTTTGTATCTTGACCTAAAAAGTAAAGCGCGACATACATCGTGACGATGTCCTCTGTACGCTGAAAACTTAAACCCGTCAGCTGTTCAGCCTTTGACAGGCGATAGCGGAGCGTATTGATATGAATATGCATCTCTTCAGCCGTTTTTTTCAGGGACAAATCGTAATGGAAGAGAGTTCGTATCGTATTCATAAGCTCTTCGTTCCGGAGCGCTTCCTGAAACACTCTTTGCGGAAATTCATGTCGGGTACCCGGGCTGATCTCAGTCAGGCACATATCAAGCTTCAGGTCTTCCTCGCATACGGCGGTTTTGCGTTTAAGGCTGACGGCCAGTGCTTTTTCTGCCTGTTCGTATGACTGCGGCAGGCCGGAGCCGCTGACAGCCCTCCCAACGCCGGCAGCTGCACGGCTGTTTCCGAGGCGTTCAGCCAATGAACAAATAAGCTGAATTTGCCGCAAAAGCGGCTCCTTTTGTTCATGCTTCGGCACTTCGTGATTAATCAGAATACGTTCATTTCCCCATCTGATGAATAGATCGGATGGAAACACTGATTTCCAGGCGCGTGTCATTTGATCAATATCGCCGGGTGACCATTCGTGCCCTTGAATGAGGATCATCTGGCGGAGGGAGGTAAGGTCAACGCCAAGAAGCTGCGCTTTTTCGAGAAAACCCGGAGACCATTCTTTTAATTGCAGCCAGTCGATCATAAAGGATTCCAGCATTCTCTCGCGCCACTGGGTCTGCTCCAGATGCCACGATTCTTTAATGAACAGCTCTGTCATTTTCCTGAGCAGCTCCCCGTACGGCTGAATCTCAGCAGGTTCTCCCGTCAGTCCGAACACGGCGATGACATCACGCTCAGAAAATACGGGGAGGTTTAACCCCGCCTTTACCCCTTTGAGTCTCTTTTCATCTTCTTTTGTAATGATCACATTGCGTTTCTCTTTCGCGCAGATGAGCGCTCCTTCATGAAATAGCCCGACTCGCTCATCATTTGTGCTTGCGATAATGAGGCCGTCTGTGCTGACAATAATGACTTCACGTTCGTACATTTTTTTCACTTCGGCAATGATTTTTTTCGCTAACAGCGGTTGTAAAAACATGGCGGCGATCCCCCTCATGTTTTTATTATATAAGAAAAAAACCGGGCGCTGTCACCCGGTTTTGATGTGCTATTGGGCAGGTTTTAATCCGCCTTCCAGCGTCTTTAACATTTCTTGTTTCTCACTCTCAGATGCGTGCTGCCAAATGACTTCAAACAAAACGCCGAGTCCCGGAAGCATTTTTTCTTCACCGCTTTGAATCGCGTCCACAATTGTGTGTTCAAGCTGCTCCTGATCATTGCCGGTTACATTGGCAATGACGGCATGACGTAAATTAAGATCCATATGAAGCGCTCCTTTTTTCTAAAAATGTAATACGTATATTCTAACCCTGCACCCGGTTTATTATGTGCTGTTCTTGCGATATAATAACATCATGTTAAAAAAAGGAGAGCCACACAGACAGTGAAACAAATAGAATCGGCAAAAAACCAAAAAGTGAAGGATTGGAAAAAACTTCACACAAAAAAAGACCGAACAAAAACGAATACCTATTTGATTGAAGGAGAACATCTTGTTGAAGAAGCCTTAAAGAGCCCGGGCGCGGTGAAAGAAATTCTTGTCAAGGATGAAGCGGACATCCCGCCGAATCTTGATATGGGCATCCAGTGCTACGTGCTGAGCGAAGACGCGTTTTCAGCTGTTACAGAAACGGAAACACCGCAGCGGATCGCCGCTGTTTGCAATATGCCGGAAGAACATCTCGCGCCGCCTAAACGTGTGCTGCTGATTGACGCTGTTCAAGATCCGGGGAATCTCGGCACGATGATTCGCACGGCGGACGCAGCCGGTTTGGATGCGGTTGTGCTCGGTGACGGCACGGCGGATGCGTTTAACGGAAAAACGCTGCGATCCGCGCAAGGCTCCCATTTTCACATTCCTGTTGTGAGAAGAAATTTACAATCATACGTGGATGAATTAAAAGCAGAGGGCGTAAAAGTGTACGGCACAGCACTGCAAAACGGGGCGCCTTACCAGGACATCTCACCATCCGGTTCATTTGCTTTAATCGTCGGAAATGAAGGGGCAGGGGTGGATACCGGATTGCTGGAAAAAACAGATTTAAACCTGTACGTCCCGCTGTACGGGCAGGCTGAATCACTGAACGTTGCAATTGCGGCGGCTATCCTGATGTACCACTTGCGAGGATAGTGTTGCGCCGAGCGGAGTATTTCACTATAATAGAACATAATATTTGAAAAACCGTGACAGAGGATCTCGATTTCTGATCAACTGCCTTCCAGGGAGAAAATGCCGCAGACTGAGAGCATTTTTAAAGCAGCCGGAAATTGGTTTCACCTCTCGAGTTGTCACCGGGACCGCGCACCTTGCGCGTAAAGGTGAACCGGAATCTGATTCCGTTATGTCAATGAAGCTGACGACAGCATCAGTCTGTCTGAAATAAGGGTGGTACCGCGGCCACAACTCGTCCCTTGTCCTATAAGGGGCGGGTTTTTTTGTTTTTTAGAGACATATAACGGTTTGTTTACATAAAAGGAGGATGCAAAATGGAAGAAAAGCTAAAACAGCTGGAACAAGAAGCTTTAGATCAAGTAGAAGCGGCAAGCTCATTGAAGGTTGTCAATGATATTCGGGTTCAATATCTCGGAAAAAAAGGGCCGATCACAGAAGTGCTGCGCGGAATGGGCAAGCTTTCTGCGGAGGAGCGTCCGAAAATGGGCGCTCTTGCCAATGAGGTAAGAGAACGAATCGCCAATGCGATTGCAGCTAAAAACGAAAAGCTTGAGGAAGAAGAAATGAAACAGAAGCTTGCGGGACAGACAATTGACGTCACACTCCCGGGTAATCCTGTCGCAATCGGCGGACGCCATCCGCTCACTGTTGTCATTGAAGAAATTGAAGATCTATTTATCGGCATGGGCTATACCGTTGAAGAAGGCCCTGAGGTCGAGACGGACTACTACAACTTCGAAGCGCTCAACCTGCCGAAAGAACACCCTGCCCGCGATATGCAGGACAGCTTTTACATCACAGAGGAAATGCTGATGAGAACGCAAACCTCTCCTGTTCAGACGCGGACGATGGAAAAGCACAAAGGCAAAGGGCCTGTTAAAATCATTTGTCCCGGAAAAGTATACCGCCGCGATAATGATGACGCGACGCACTCTCACCAATTTATGCAGATTGAAGGGCTTGTTGTTGATAAAAACATCAGCATGAGTGATTTAAAAGGAACCCTTGAACTGGTTGCGAAAAAAATGTTCGGGCAAGACCGTGAAATCAGACTTCGCCCAAGCTTCTTCCCGTTTACCGAGCCTTCAGTAGAAGTAGACGTAACGTGCTTTAAGTGCGGAGGAAACGGCTGCTCTGTATGTAAAGGAACAGGCTGGATTGAAATCCTCGGCGCCGGCATGGTTCACCCGAATGTGCTGGAAATGGCCGGTTTTGATCCGAAGGAATATCAGGGCTTTGCGTTCGGAATGGGTGTTGAGCGCATCGCGATGCTGAAATACGGCATCGATGATATCCGCCACTTCTATACAAACGATGTCAGATTTATTTCGCAGTTTAAACAGGCGTAAGAGGAGGATGCTAGAATGTTTGTTTCTTATAAATGGTTAGAGGATTATGTTGATTTAAAAGGCATGGATCCGGCTGTTCTTGCTGAGAAAATAACAAGAGCCGGTATTGAAGTTGAAGGAATTGAGTATAAAGGAGAAGGCATTAAAGGCGTTGTCATCGGCCATGTGCTGGAGCGCGAACAGCATCCAAACGCCGATAAGCTGAATAAGTGCCTTGTAGATATCGGAGCTGAGGCACCCGTACAAATCATTTGCGGCGCGCCAAACGTGGATAAAGGGCAAAAAGTTGCAGTCGCTACAGTCGGGGCGGTGCTGCCGGGCAATTTCAAAATCAAAAAAGCCAAGCTTCGCGGTGAAGAATCAAACGGCATGATTTGTTCTTTACAAGAGCTCGGTATTGAGAGCAAGCTTGTGGCGAAGGAATATGCGGAAGGCATTTTCGTTTTCCCAAATGATGTTGAAGCAGGAAGTGATGCGTTAGCTGCTTTACAGCTTGACGATGCTGTCTTAGAGCTCGGTTTAACACCGAACCGCGCCGATGCGATGAACATGCTTGGTGTTGCTTATGAGGTTGCAGCGATTTTAGACACAGAGGTAAAGCTTCCGCAAACGGATTACCCAGTCGCTTCAGAACAAGCGTCAGACTACATTTCTGTCAAAGTTGAAGACCAGGAAGCAAATCCGCTGTATGCAGCAAAAATCATTAAAAACGTAAAAATTGCTCCGTCACCGCTTTGGATGCAGACGAAACTGATGAATGCAGGCATTCGACCGCATAACAACGTCGTGGATATCACAAACTTTGTTTTATTGGAGTACGGACAGCCGCTTCACGCGTTTGATTATGACAGATTTGGCTCTAAGGAAGTCGTAGTCAGAAAAGCTGTTGAAAATGAAACAATCTTAACACTCGACGATCAGGAACGAAAACTGTCTGCTGATCACCTTGTCATTACAAACGGGTCGAAAGCACAAGCCGTTGCTGGTGTTATGGGAGGAGCAGAATCAGAAGTTCGGGAAGACACAACAACGATTTTGCTTGAAGCTGCGTTCTTCAACGGGCAGACGGTTCGCAAGGCTTCAAAAGATCTTGGTTTGAGAAGTGAATCGAGTGCAAGATTCGAAAAAGGCATTGATCCTGCGCGTGTTCGTCTTGCGGCAGAACGAGCGGCACAGCTGATCCACCTGTATGCCGGCGGTGAAGTGCTTGCCGGAACTGTTGAAGAAGACCATCTCACAATCGAAGCGAATAACGTTCATGTATCGGCTGACAAGGTGAACAGCGTTCTCGGCATGACGATCAGCAAAGAAGAACTGATCAGCATTTATAAGCGTCTTGGCTTTACTGTCGGAGAAGCAAATGACTTGCTCGTTGTGACTGTTCCGTCACGCCGCGGTGACATTCGCATCGAAGAGGATTTGATTGAAGAAGCAGCAAGATTGTACGGCTACGACAACATTCCGTCCACACTTCCTGAAACAGCGGGAACAACAGGCGGATTGACGCCTTACCAGGCAAAACGCCGTAAAGTCAGACGTTTCCTTGAAGGAGCCGGCTTGTCACAAGCGATTACCTACTCATTAACAAACGAGAAAAAAGCGGCGGCATTTGCGATTGAAAAATCATTTAACACTGTCCTTGCGCTTCCGATGAGTGAAGAAAGAAGCATTCTCAGACACAGCCTTGTTCCGAATCTGCTTGAATCCGTTTCTTACAACCTGGCAAGACAAACTGATTCGGTTGCATTGTACGAAGTCGGTTCCGTTTTCCTGACGAAGGAAGAGGATACAAAACCTGTTGAAACGGAGCGCGTGGCAGGAGCGGTAACCGGTTTATGGCGCAAGCATCTGTGGCAGGGCGAGAAAAAACCGGTCGATTTCTTTGTCGCAAAAGGAATTGTTGAAGGGCTGTTAGATAAACTGAACGTCCTGGGCAGCATTGAATTTGTGCAATCAGAAAGAAAACAGCTGCACCCGGGCAGAACTGCGAACATTCTTTTAAACGGCTCTCTTATCGGCTTTATTGGCCAAGTCCATCCTTCACTGGAAAAAGAACTGGATATTAAAGAAACGTACGTGTTCGAACTTGATCTTCACACGCTGCTTACAGCAGACACGGCGCCGCTCGTGTACACGGCGATTCCGAAATATCCGTCTGTGACACGTGATATCGCGCTTGTGACAGATAAATCAGTGACAAGCGGCCAGCTCGAGAGCGTCATTAAAGAGGCGGGCGGCAAGCTTCTGAAAGAAGTAACCGTCTTTGACGTCTACGAAGGCGAACATATGGAGGAAGGCAAAAAGTCAGTCGCTTTTTCACTCCAATATGTAAATCCGGAGCAAACGCTGACTGAAGAAGAAGTGACAAAAGCGCACGACAAAGTCCTGAAAGCGTTGGAAAACACTTATCAGGCCGTATTGAGAGGCTAATAAAAAAGCTTGCAGAGAACATCTGCAAGCTTTTTCTATGAACGTTTTTTATCCGCCAGGCGCTGCGCTTTCTGCGTATTGGCAAAATGGAGTTTTGTAAAGGTTCGGAGAGCGGATAACCCTTTTTTGAGAATCAGTTTGGCGGCCGCTTCATCTACATGAGGGCCGGCCCCTTTCGGCAGTGTCATTCCCGCCTCGCGCGAAAGCTTATCCATTTCCATTAAAAAGGAATATCTCGCAATAATCGATGCAGCAGCCACTGACAGGTGAATGCCTTCGGCTTTTGTGCTGAAATAGGTGCGCTCCTGTACAATGTCTCTTCCCTTTAAATGGTTGTAGTAGACGCCGGGCTCGGCGAATTGGTCGATCAGAATCGCCTCAGGTTTTACTCCGTCCATTTTTCGCAAAAGATGGGTTATGGCCTGATTATGCAAGAGAGCTTTCATTTTTCCCTGACTCATGCCTCGTTCCTGCATGCTGTTGTACTTTTCGTTTTTTAAAACGAGCAGGCTGTACGGAATGGTTTTGATCAGGCTTCGGGCGATCTCAATGATTTGCGGGTCCTTTAGGTGTTTAGAATCCTTCACACCGAGTTCCTTCATTAAAGAAAGCTTTGTTTTGTCAACGTATGCGCAGACAACCGTCATTGGGCCAAAGTAATCTCCGGTTCCAACCTCATCAGAGCCGATGACAGACATGCCTGCGATGTCTGTTGGAGGGGCGTAGCGTGAATCAGCCGGCTTTTTTGCCGTTTTTTTCTTTTCCTGCGGCTCAGCAGTTCCCCAGCGGGCAGATTCTGCCTCTGCGTTTTTGCCCTGAAACAATACCTTCCCTGACTTATAAGCTGTAATGGTACAGCCTGCCGGTTTTGCCTGGAAAATGGCACCCTGCGGCACAGATGCAGTAAGTGAACTGTTATACGCTGTTTTCATTTGGTCAATAGCAGACATTGGTACTTTTATCACAGAATGGGACACGTAATAATCTCCTTTTTTTACACGATTCACTGTATCTACCAGTGTATCATAACAGCGGGAGGCTCGTCTTTCCATTCATTTAATAAACGTGTTATGATAGGAACTAGGATTCTCACGGAATGGAGGAGAAACGTTGTCTGACGGCAAAAAAACGAAAACAACCGTTGACATTTACGGCCAGCACTTCACTATGATCGGTGAAGAAAGCAGAGCCCATATGAGATATGTGGCCGGAATTGTTGATGATAAAATGAGAGAAATTAATCAAAAAAATCCATATCTTGATATAAATAAACTTGCAGTGCTGACAGCGGTAAATGTGGTGCATGACTATGTGAAATTAAAAGAGCAATATGAAAAACTGGAGCGTCAGCTTAAAGAAAAGGATTGAACAACTATGCTAGATATCATCATCTTAATCTTGCTCCTGATGGGGACTTTACTGGGATTAAAACGCGGTTTTATCCTCCAGTTTATCCGCTTGACGAGCTTTATTCTTTCGATCGCGTTTGCGTCTTTATTCTATAAAAATGTCGCACCGCATTTGAAGTGGATTCCCGCGCCCGATTTTTCAGCGGGACAGCCGGCGTTTTCTTTTTTCTCGGGAAATTTGGAAGCAGCCTACTATAATGCGATTGCGTTTGTCGTTCTATTTATTATCGCTAAAATCTTACTGAGAATCATCGGCTCATTCCTAAGTATTGTAGCGGGCATTCCTGTGATTAAACAAATCAACCAAATGCTCGGTGCCGTTCTCGGTTTTCTGGAAGTCTATTTATTTACATTTGTGCTGCTGTATGTTGCTTCCGTACTTCCGATAGACGGCTTACAGCAAATGATGGGGCAATCGTCTCTCGCAAATGTCATGATCAACCATACACCGTATTTGTCAGGGCTTTTACAGGAGCTTTGGACGCAATACGGAGGATAAAAAACTTCTCTTGTCCGGAGAAGTTTTTTTCAAGTATGATGGAAACATATGTGAACGTCTGGGGGTTATTCTATGCATAAAAAAGATATTATCCGGCTGCTGGAAACCATTGCAGTCTACATGGAACTGAAAGGGGACAACCCGTTTAAAGTTTCCGCATTCCGAAAAGCAGCGGCAGCCTTGGAACAGGACGACCGCAGTTTATCAGAAATGGACGACATGATGTCACTGTCCGGTATCGGAAAAGGCACGTACAGCGTCATAAAAGAATATATAGATGAAGGAAAGTCAAGTACGCTCGAATCACTGCAGCAGGAGGTGCCGGAAGGGCTGGTGCCTTTATTGAAGCTGCCGGGGCTCGGCGGCAAAAAAATCGCAAAGCTGTATAAAGAGCTCGGCGTACATGATGCAGAATCATTGAAGGAAGCCTGCGAACAGCAGAAAGTCCAAGGGCTTGCGGGATTCGGCAAGAAATCAGAAGAAAAAATATTGCAGGCGCTCGGGGAAGCCGGAAAACAGCCTGAACGTTTTCCGATTGGCTATGCGCTCCGGGTCGCGCGGGAAATTGAAGAGCATCTTTCTCGATTGACAGATATCATCAAATATTCCCGTGCCGGAAGTCTCCGAAGAGCACGCGAAACCGTCAAAGATCTGGATTATATTATTGCGACGGATCATCCCGCTGAAGTAAGAGAGCAGCTGCTTGCGCTGCCAAACATCAAAAGCGTCATTGCCAGCGGAGACACGAAGGTATCCGTCATTCTTTCCTTTGAATATGAAACCAGTGTCGATTTCCGTCTCGTGACGGAAGAACAATTCCCGACAACTCTTCATCATTTTACGGGATCGAAGGACCACAATATCAAAATGCGGCAAATTGCAAAAGAACGCGGTGAACGGATCAGTGAGTACGGCGTCGAGACGGTTGAAACAGGAGAAATCAAAACCTTCCCGAGTGAACGGGAATTTTACGCACACTTCGGCTTGCCGCTGATCCCGCCGGAACTCCGTGAAAGCGGGCAAGAGGTGGAAACCTACAACGACAGAATTGAACTCATAGAGCACGATCAAATCAAAGGCGACCTTCACATGCACTCCACATGGAGCGATGGCGCCTTTTCGATCAGGGAAATGGTTGAAGCATGCATGAAAAAAGGCTATCAGTACATGGCCATCACTGATCACTCGCAATATTTAAAGGTCGCCAACGGGCTGACTGCTGAAAGGCTCAAGCAGCAGGCGAAAGAAATTGACGCGCTGAATGCTGAGTTTGAGAGCTTCCGTATTTTTAAAGGCGTTGAGATGGATATTCTTCCTGACGGCACACTTGATTATGATGACGATGTGCTGGCGGAAATGGATCTGGTCATTGCATCCATCCATTCAAGCTTTAATCAGCCGGAGCACGTCATTATGAAGCGGCTTGAGACGGCACTGACCAACAAGCATGTTGACATTATCGCCCATCCGACCGGACGCCTCATCGGCAGACGTGCCGGTTACGAAATCGATATCGACAAACTGATTGAGCTCGCGAAGAAAACAAATACGGCGCTTGAACTCAACTCTAACCCTGCGCGTCTCGACCTGCGGACAGAGCATTTAATCAAAGCAAATGAACAAGGGGTTACATTGGTCATTAATACCGATGCCCATAACATCGAGATGTTAAACGATATGAAAACCGGCGTCACTGCCGCGCGCAAAGGCTGGACGGAAACGAAAAACGTCCTGAATGCCCGGTCGCTTGAAGACGTACAGGCATTCCTGAAGCGCAACGATTAAGTAAGGAGGCTCACACTACCGTGCAGCAAAAAGTATTATCATCTCTTGAATTCCATAAAGTGAAAGAACAGGTAATCGAGCACGCCGCTTCATCGCTCGGAAAAGAAATGCTTCTCCAGCTAAAGCCTTCTGCTTCGATTGACGAAATCAAAAAACAGCTGGATGAGGTAGATGAAGCCTCTGCGATCATCCGGCTGCGAGGCCAGGCACCGTTTGGCGGCCTTACCGATATCAGAGGGGCATTAAGACGGGCGGAAATCGGCAGCGTTCTCAGTCCCTCGGAATTCACTGAAATATCAGGACTGCTTTACGCAGTCAAACAAATGAAACACTTTCTCGGACAAATGGCTGAAGACGGAGTCGACATTCCGCTGATGCAGCAATATACTGAACAGCTCATTACACTGCCCGATTTAGAACGAGAAATTAATTCCTGCATAGATGATCACGGCGAAGTGCTTGATCACGCGTCAGAAACGTTAAGAGGAATCCGCACGCAGCTCAGAACGCTCGAATCGAGAATCAGAGACCGGTTAGAGTCCATTCTGCGTTCCTCCTCTGCTTCGAAAATGCTGTCTGATACGATTGTTACAATCCGAAATGACCGCTTTGTTATCCCGGTCAAACAAGAGTACAGATCAAGCTACGGAGGCATTGTGCATGACACCTCTTCTTCTGGCGCGACTCTGTTCATTGAACCGCAGGCGATTGTAGATATGAACAACTCGCTTCAGCAGGCGAAAGTGAAAGAAAAGCAAGAAATTGAACGGATTTTACGCGTGCTGACAGAGCATACGGCGGAGCACAAAGAGGAGCTTTTTCAAGATTTGCAAGTCCTGCAGACGCTTGACTTCATTTTTGCAAAAGCGAAATACGCAAAAGCGGTCAAAGCTACAAAACCGACCATGAATGACAGCGGATTTGTCCGTCTGAAAAAAGCGCGCCATCCATTGCTTCCGCCTGATCAGGTGGTCGCCAATGACATCGAGCTGGGCGGCGATTTTTCAACCATCGTGATTACAGGACCGAATACCGGGGGGAAAACAGTTACTTTAAAAACACTGGGGCTGTTGACCTTAATGGCGCAATCGGGTCTTCATATTCCGGCAGATGAAGGATCGGAAGCCGCTGTATTTGAGCATGTGTTCGCTGATATCGGCGATGAACAGTCGATCGAGCAAAGCTTAAGTACATTTTCTTCCCATATGGTGAACATTGTCGGCATTTTAAAACAAGTCAACGAAAACAGCCTTGTGCTCTTTGATGAACTGGGAGCGGGTACAGACCCGCAAGAAGGCGCGGCACTCGCCATGAGCATCTTGGATGAAGTCCACCGCACCAATGCCAGAGTATTAGCGACGACGCATTATCCTGAGTTAAAGGCGTATGGCTATAACAGAGAAGGCGTCATGAACGCTAGTGTCGAATTTGACATTGAGACCCTTTCACCAACCTATAAGCTCTTAATCGGTGTACCGGGACGAAGCAACGCCTTTGAAATTTCTAAACGGCTCGGGCTTCCGGACCATATTATCGGGCAGGCGAAATCAGAAATGACGGCCGAGCATAATGAGGTCGATACGATGATTGCGTCTCTTGAACGAAGCAAAAAACGGGCGGAAGAAGAGCTTTCTGAAACAGAGGCGTTCAGAAAAGAAGCCGAAAAGCTGCATAAAGAGCTGCAGCAGCAAATCATCGAACTCAACAGCAAAAAAGACAAATTGATGGAAGAGGCCGAACAGCAGGCGGCTGAAAAAGTTAAAGCGGCCACAAAAGAAGCTGAAGACATCATTCACGAATTACGCTCGATTAAAGAAGAACACAAGTCCTTCAAGGATCACGAGCTGATTAACGCGAAGAAACGGTTAGAAGGCGCTATGCCGACCTTTGAAAAGTCCAAAAAACCGGAAAAACCGAAAACGCAAAAACGCGTCTTGAAGCCGGGGGATGAAGTAAAAGTCATTACTTTCGGGCAGAAAGGAACATTGCTTGAAAAAACCGGCGGCAATGAATGGAATGTTCAAATCGGCATTTTAAAAATGAAAGTGAAAGAAAAAGACCTTGAATTTATCAAATCGGCACCGGAACCAAAAAAAGAAAAACTCATTACGGCGGTTAAGGGCAAAGATTACCACGTATCGCTTGAACTTGATCTTCGCGGCGAGCGCTATGAAAATGCCCTCAGCCGTGTTGAAAAATACTTGGATGACGCGGTGTTAGCGGGATATCCAAGAGTGTCCATTATCCACGGCAAAGGTACCGGCGCTTTAAGAAAAGGCGTGCAGGATCTCCTGAAAAATCACCGCAGCGTTAAAAACTCCCGTTTCGGTGAAGCTGGTGAGGGAGGATCAGGCGTTACAATTGTTGAACTAAAATAAAAGGGAGTATGGTCATGAGTGATTTTTGGGAAAATGAGCTTGTGGAAATCGCGGCGTATTACAGTGTCGCGGTTCTCTGCCTCGTCCTCTTTTTGACTGTGTTTGAGCTGGTGACAGCTTATAAAAACTGGGAAGAGATTCAAAATGGAAATCTCGCTGTGGCAATGGCAACAGGCGGGAAAATTTTAGGGATAGCAAATGTGTTCCAGCACTCCATCTCTCAGCACAATTCTCTGCTGCAAATGATCGGCTGGGGTGTGTACGGATTTGTTATGCTTTTGATCAGCTACTTCATTTTTGAGTTTTTGACACCGCGGTTTAAAATTGATCAAGAAATTGAAAATGATAACCGGGCTGTCGGCTTTATTTCATTTGTCATTTCTGTCGGGCTCTCATTTGTTGTGGCAGCCGGAATATAAGGGGACGGAGAATAGATGGAAAAGCTTGCAAAAATACTGCTCGCCGCGGCGGGAATCTTTTTGTTGATTGGTCTTATATATCTGTTCGTATGATGAGAAAAAGAAAGATTTTCCTTTCTTTTTCTTTTTTTTGCCGTCTATCTGCTATAATAATAGGGTGAACTCTAAAATCGAAAGGGGAGGTTTTATGCAGTCTCAAAAGCCGTGGCTAGCCGAGTATCCCGACGATATCCCGCATGAGCTTCCATTGCCGAACCAAACCCTGCAATCCATCCTGACAGACTCCGCCGCACGATTCCCTGACAAAACAGCCGTATCTTTTTTCGGAAAAAAACTCACCTTTCATGACATTTTGACGGATGCTCTTAAACTCGCAGCTTTTCTGCAGCAACATGGCCTGCAAAAAGGAGACAGAGTGGCTGTCATGCTGCCCAACTGTCCGCAGTCCATCATTTCTTATTATGGGGTGCTGTTTGCCGGCGGTATCGTGGTGCAGACAAACCCGCTCTACACCGAGCATGAACTCGAATACCAGCTGAGAGACGCAGAGGCCAGGATGATCATCACCTTAGATTTGCTTTTCCCGAAGGCAATAAAAATGAAAACGTTATCAATTGTAGATCAGATTTTGGTGACGAGTATAAAAGACTATTTGCCGTTTCCAAAAAATATTCTCTATCCGCTTACGCAAAAACAAAAAGTGCACATTGACTATGATGAAAACGACAATATTCATACCTTTGCTTCGAGCATGAAGCGGGAAAAAACAGAACTGATCACAATTCCGGACATTGACCCTGAACATGATATCGCCGTTCTGCAATACACTGGAGGTACGACGGGAGCGCCCAAAGGAGTCATGCTCACGCACAGAAATATTTTAGCCAATACCGAAATGTGTGCGGCTTGGATGTACAACGTAAAAGAAGGCGATGAAAAAGTGCTTGGCATTGTCCCATTTTTTCACGTCTATGGGCTGACGGCAGTGATGAATTATACGATTAAACTAGGATTTGAAATGATCCTGCTTCCCAAGTTCGATCCGCTGCAAACGCTCAAAATCATCGATAAACAAAAACCGACACTGTTTCCCGGCGCGCCGACGATTTACATTGGCCTCTTGCATCATCCCCAATTACAGCAATACGATCTGTCATCCATTAAAAGCTGCCTCAGCGGCTCAGCCGCTCTTCCTGTCGAGGTGAAGCAGCAATTTGAAAAGCTGACTGGCGGAAAGCTTGTGGAGGGATATGGTTTATCCGAGGCATCTCCGGTGACACACGCTAATTTTATTTGGGGAAAAAACAAACCCGGCAGTATCGGCTGTCCCTGGCCTAATACAGACGCAGCCATTTACTCTGAAGAGACTGGCCATTTTGCCGCTCCGTATGAGCACGGTGAGATCGTCGTAAAAGGCCCGCAGGTCATGAAGGGGTACTGGAACAAGCCGGAGGAAACGGCTGCTGTCTTAAGGGACGGGTGGCTTTTTACCGGAGACATGGGCTATATGGATGAAGATGGATTTTTCTATATTGCCGACCGGAAGAAGGACATCATTATCGCAGGCGGCTATAATATTTACCCGCGGGAAGTTGAAGAAGCGCTGTACGAACATGAAGCGATTCAGGAAATTGTCGTTGCAGGCGTGCCTGATTCGTACAGAGGGGAAACGGTAAAAGCGTTTGTCGTGTTAAAGAAAGGCGCACAAGCCGACGCAGCAGAACTGGACGCTTTCGCCAGAGCCCGTCTCGCACCCTATAAAGTGCCGAAAGCCTATGAATTCAGAAAAGAGCTTCCGAAAACAGCGGTTGGGAAAATTTTAAGAAGGCGTTTACTTGAAGAAGAAACCGAAAATCATCATATCAAGTAACAAATAGAGCCAGAAAAAGAGAACATTTATGAATAAACTTGACAAACCGGAAAATCCTTCTTATCATAAAATTATGAATGAATAGTCATTCATTTCTATAGGAAGGAACGATGAAAATTGAAGCAAAAACGGCCAAAGTATATGCAGATTATTGATGCAGCAGTTGAAGTAATTGCGGAAAACGGCTACCACCAGTCACAGGTATCTAAAATCGCCAAACAAGCCGGAGTAGCGGACGGCACCATCTATCTTTATTTTAAAAATAAAGAAGACATTTTAATTTCTCTGTTTAAAGAAAAAATGGGCCAATTCATTGAGCGGATGGAAGAGGACATAAAAGAAAAGGCAACAGCAAAAGAGAAATTGTCGCTCGTGATTTCAAAGCATTTCTCACTCTTGGCGGGAGACCATAACCTCGCCATTGTCACTCAGCTTGAGCTCCGCCAATCCAATTTGGAGCTGCGGCAGAAAATTAATGAAATATTAAAGGGCTACTTAAATATTTTAGACGGCATTCTGACGGAAGGAATACAATCAGGCGAGTTAAAAGAAGGCCTCGATGTCCGCCTCGCCCGGCAGATGATTTTTGGAACGATTGACGAAACCGTGACGACCTGGGTGATGAATGATCAAAAATATGATCTGGCTGCTTTGTCAGACAGTGTTTTAGAATTACTGGTATCCGGAATTCACAATAAGTAAAGGAGTTCTGTCCTATGAATGCAATATCACTCGCAGTTGATCAATTTGTTGCAGTTATGACGATTCACAATCCGCCGGCAAACGCGCTTTCTAGCCGGATATTAGAAGAGCTGTCCTCCTGTCTTGATCAGTGTGAGACAGATGCCGGCGTGCGGTGCATTATTATACACGGGGAAGGAAGGTTCTTCTCCGCCGGCGCTGATATCAAAGAATTTACATCACTGAGAAACAGTGAGGATTCCTCAATGCTGGCTGAACGCGGCCAGCAGCTGATGGAGAGAATGGAGAGCTTTCCAAAACCGATTATCGCAGCGATTCACGGAGCTGCCCTCGGCGGCGGGCTGGAGCTTGCAATGGCCTGCCATATCAGAATTACGGCAGAAGATGCCAAACTGGGGCTTCCTGAGCTTAACCTCGGTATTATTCCCGGTTTTGCAGGTACACAGCGGCTCCCGCGATACGTTGGTACAGCAAAAGCATTGGAGCTCATTGGATCAGGAGAACCGATATCGGGGAAAGAAGCGCTTGACCTCGGACTTGTGACAATCGGAGCAAAAGATGAAGCAGAAGTGCTTGAAAAAGCGAAAACGCTTGCCGCCAAATTTGCAGAAAAAAGCCCGCAAACGATGGCGTCTCTGCTTGAGCTTCTCTATACAAATAAGGTGTATTCCTATGAAGGCAGCTTAAAGCTTGAAGCAAAGCGTTTTGGAGAAGCGTTTGAGTCGGAGGACGCCAAGGAAGGCATTCAGGCATTTCTCGAAAAAAGAAAGCCTCAGTTCAAAGGCGAATAAAAGGGGATATGATCATGAATCTATTTGTACTGATGAAACGGACGTTTGACACAGAAGAAAAAATCGTCATTGACGCAGGGAAGATTCAGGATGACGGGGCTGAATGGATTATCAATCCGTACGATGAGTACGCGATTGAAGAAGCCATTCAGCTGAAGGAAAAACACGGCGGCACCATCACCGTTGTTACTGTCGGCGGCGAAGAAGCGGAAAAGGAGCTGCGTACAGCGCTTGCCATGGGATGTGACCAAGCCGTTTTAATCAACATAGAAGATGATCTCGAAGAACCCGACCAGTATTCCATTTCTCAAGTTTTATACCACTATATGAAGGATCAGGAGTTTGACCTTATTCTCGGAGGAAATGTCGCGATCGATGGAGGCTCAGGACAAGTGGCGCCTCGCCTGGCAGAGCTTTTGGACATTCCGTGCATCACGACGATCACCAAACTCGACATCAATGGAAGTGACGCAGAAGCGGAAAGGGACGTTGAAGGGGATGTTGAAAAAATCAAAACGACTCTTCCTTTGCTGGTCACAGCTCAGCAAGGCTTAAATGAACCGCGCTACCCATCGCTTCCGGGGATCATGAAAGCCAAGAAAAAACCGCTTGAAGAGCTTGAGCTGGATGATCTGGACTTGGATGAAGAAGATGCTGAACCAAAAATGAAAACAATTGAACGTTTTCTGCCTCCGAAAAAAGAAGCCGGAAAGCTTCTGCAGGGTGAGCCTGCCGAACAGGCAAAAGAGCTCGTATCATTGCTCCGCAGCGAGGCGAAAGTCATTTAGCGCTTGCACATTCAAAGAAACAGGGGGATGTTAGGATGGGAAAAAAAGTGATCGTACTCGGAGAAATTCGTGACGGAGAACTGCGAAATGTCACCTTTGAAGCGATCTCCGCTGGAAGAACCATTTCAGGTGATGGAGAAGTGATCGGTGTTCTTATAGGAGAAAACGTATCACAGCATGCAGAGGAGCTTATCCACTACGGTGCAGACAAAGTTCTCACAGCTGAGGACCCAAAGCTCAAGGCATATACGGCAGACGGATACAGCCAAGTGATGCGAACCATTATTGAAAAGGAGAAACCTGATGCGGTCGTATGCGGACACACTGCAATGGGGAAGGATCTGTCGCCGAAGCTTGCAGCCCGGCTCCAAACGGGATTGATTTCTGACACTACAGATGTAAGCGTTACCGGAGAGAACGTTGTTTTCACAAGACCGATTTACTCAGGGAAGGCATTTGAACGTGTCATTTCAACGGATCCGATGACGCTTGTGACGATTCGTCCAAACAACATTCAAGCGTTAGAAAAAGACGCCAGCCGGGCAGGCAGCATTGAAAGCATCGAAGTTTCCCTTACGGATCTCCGTACCGTCATACAAGAGATCGTCAAAAAAACAGCGGACGGCGTTGATCTCTCTGAAGCGAAAATCATTGTTGCGGGCGGCCGCGGTGTAAAAAGCAAGGAAGGCTTTCAGCCGCTGCAGGAGCTTGCCGAGGTGCTGGGCGCAGCAGTCGGCGCTTCACGCGGGGCGTGTGACGCTGATTATTGTGACTATGCTCTTCAAATCGGACAGACCGGAAAAGTTGTCACTCCTGATTTGTATATCGCCTGCGGAATTTCCGGTGCCATTCAGCATTTGGCGGGGATGTCCAACAGCAAGGTAATTGTCGCCATCAATAAAGATCCTGAAGCCGATATTTTTAAAATAGCTGATTACGGTATTGTAGGAGATTTATTTGAAGTCGTCCCATTACTGACTGAAGAATTCAAACAGCTGAATATTCACTCATAAAGGGAAGCCCCGGACTGCAAAAGTTCGGGGTTTTTGAATACATACGTACAAATATTTAGTAATAAAAAAAGTCGTTGACATGTACGGACATATATAATAAGGTTACTTTAAAAGCGCTTACATTCATGCTGGCTCCTCAGACAAAACACAGATCCTATATTTGACTGTGGTGCTTTTCATATTTATGAAAGGAATGATCAAGCATGTCTGAACATACAGCAGTGATTCAAACGGATATTGTAAAAGGAACGATCAACAAAAATATATACGGTCATTTTGCTGAGCATTTAGGAAGAGGGATTTATGAAGGGATTTGGGTCGGAACGGAATCAAGCATTCCTCATATAAACGGTATAAGAAAAGATGTGTTAGAAGCGCTGAAACAGCTGCGTATTCCTGTCCTCCGATGGCCGGGAGGCTGCTTTGCGGATGAATATCATTGGGCTAATGGTGTGGGTGACCGCAAGACGATGCTCAATACTCACTGGGGCGGTACAGTTGAATCGAATGAATTCGGGACACATGAATTTATGATGCTGTGCGAGCTGCTTGAGTGCGAACCTTACATTTGCGGCAATGTAGGAAGCGGAACAGTTCAGGAAATGGCGGAATGGATCGAATATATGACCTTTAAAGAAGGCACGCCCATGTCGGATTGGAGAAAACAAAACGGAAAAGAAGAGCCTTGGAAGCTGAAATATTTTGGAGTGGGCAATGAAAATTGGGGCTGCGGCGGCAACATGCATCCAGAGTACTATGCCGATCTATACCGCCGTTTTCAAACGTATGTCCGCAATTACAGCGGCAATGAAATTTATAAAATTGCCGGCGGTGCAAACGTCGATGATTTTAATTGGACGGACGTGCTCATGAAAAAAGCCGCTGGCCTGATGGATGGGCTAAGCCTTCATTACTACACGATTCCGGGAGATTTCTGGAAGGGCAAAGGATCGGCCACAGAATTTACAGAGGACGAATGGTTCATCACGATGAAAAAGGCCAAATACATTGATGAATTGATTGAAAAACACGGAACAATTATGGACCGGTATGATCCGGAACAGCGGGTCGGACTGATTATTGACGAATGGGGCACATGGTTTGACCCTGAGCCAGGAACAAACCCAGGCTTTTTATATCAGCAAAACACGATTCGTGACGCGCTGGTCGCAGCTTCTCACTTTCACATTTTCCATCAGCATTGCCGCCGGGTGCAAATGACCAACATCGCACAGACGGTAAACGTGCTTCAAGCTATGATTCTGACTGAGGGAGAACGGATGCTATTAACGCCGACATACCATGTGTTTGATATGTTTAAGGTACATCAGGATGCCTCACTTTTAGATACTGAAACAACGTCCGCTGACTATGAATGGAAGGGAGAAACGCTGCCTCAAATCAGTGTGTCAGCATCAAGAAATGCTGAGGGCGATATAAACGTCAGCATCTGTAACATTGATCATCAAAATAAAGCAGAGGTGGAGATCGAGCTGAGAGGTCTTGACAAGACTGTGGATCATTCCGGCGTTATCCTGACTGCTGAAAAGATGAACGCCCATAACACGTTTGATGATCCGGAGCACGTAAAACCTGAATCGTTCAGCCGTTATTCTGTAAATAAAAACAAATTGAAAGCAAAGCTGCCGCCAATGGCAGTTGTCTTACTCACATTACGGACTGATTCTTAACCAAAAAAAGGAGCGCCGATCCACTAGAGGACAGCGCTCTTTTTTGTTTTGAAACAGCTCCAAAAGGGCATGGTAAAGTATATGACGGTTATAGAAGGGATGTTGTCCTATGCTTCGTACAATTTTAATGATCATCGGCGCAATCGTGGTGATCGGAGCGATTATCAGATTCGTGTTTTAATTTCGAAATGCCCCATTCTATGAGTAAACCGATTGTGATCAGGAAAAAATAATTTATAAGCATTTAAATAGCGTGAACGAATGGGAGATGCTATACTAAAAATCATCATTTCACAATTGGAGGAATTCAATAATGGCTATCGTAAAAGCAACTGATCAATCTTTCTCAGCTGAAACAAGCGAAGGCGTCGTACTGGCTGATTTCTGGGCCCCTTGGTGCGGACCTTGTAAAATGATTGCACCTGTTCTTGAAGAATTGGATCAAGAAATGGGCGACAAACTGAAAATCGTAAAAATCGATGTAGATGAGAACCAAGAAACAGCAGGCAAATACGGCGTTATGAGCATCCCGACACTTCTTGTCTTAAAAGATGGAGAAGTTGTTGAAACATCTGTAGGCTTCAAACCGAAAGAAGCGCTTCAAGAGCTTGTAAACAAACATCTTTAATGTTCGGCTGCTTACATGCCAGAGCGATTCCAATTGAGGGATCGCTTTTTTTATTCGCCAATCGTGAACCATGGAGAAAAACACCTGTTCGTGTTAAACTGGAAACAAAGGACTAACTATAAGGAAGGGTAACATATGAACAAACAACTGAAAGAAAAACTCGCCCTCCTTCCCGATCAGCCCGGGTGTTATTTAATGAAGGACCGTCAGCAGACAGTGATCTACGTAGGAAAAGCAAAAGTGCTGAAAAACAGAGTGCGCTCCTACTTTACCGGGTCTCATGACGCAAAAACACAGAGGCTTGTGACGGAAATCGAGGATTTTGAATATATCGTGACGTCCTCCAATCTTGAAGCGCTTATTTTAGAAATGAACTTGATCAAAAAGCATGATCCGAAATATAACGTCATGCTGAAAGATGATAAAACCTATCCTTTTATAAAACTCACCCATGAACGCCACCCAAGGCTGATTGTCACCCGCAATGTCAAAAAAGACAAAGGGCGCTATTTCGGACCGTATCCGAATGTTCAGGCCGCAAGGGAGACGAAAAAGCTGCTCGACCGTCTCTATCCTCTCAGAAAATGCTCAAAGCTCCCCGACAGAGTGTGTCTTTATTATCACCTCGGACAATGTCTTGCTCCGTGTGTAAAGGACATTTCTGAAGAGACAAACAGAGAGCTGGTTGAGAGTATTACCCGTTTCTTAAAAGGCGGCTATAACGACGTCAAAAAAGAGCTTGAAGAGAAAATGCTTGAGGCGGCTGAGAACCTTGAATTTGAACGGGCAAAGGAGCTTCGTGACCAAATTGCCCATATCGAATCAACGATGGAAAAACAAAAAATGACGATGAACGACTTAGTCGACCGTGATGTATTCGCTTACGCTTATGATAAAGGCTGGATGTGCGTACAGGTCTTTTTTGTACGGCAAGGAAAGCTCATCGAACGTGACGTCAGCATGTTTCCGCTTTATCAGGAAGCAGATGAAGAGTTCCTTACCTTCATCGGGCAGTTTTATTCAAAAAACAATCATTTTCTGCCGAAGGAGATTTTAGTGCCGGACAGCGTCGATCAATCGATGATTGAGCAGCTGTTGGAAACAAACGTCCATCAGCCGAAAAAAGGGTCGAAGAAAGAATTGCTTATGCTGGCACATAAAAACGCAAAAATCGCGCTTAAAGAAAAATTCTCTTTAATCGAACGTGACGAGGAGCGTTCAATCGGTGCTGTGCAGAAACTCGGAGACGCCTTAAATATTTATATCCCGCACAGAATCGAAGCGTTCGATAACTCGAATATACAAGGGACAAACCCGGTTTCGGCGATGATTGTGTTCATCGACGGCAAACCATACAAAAAGGAATACCGCAAATACAAAATCAAAACTGTCACAGGGCCTGATGATTACGGCTCAATGAGAGAGGTTGTCAGACGAAGATATACAAGAGTGCTTCGCGAAAACCTGCCGCTCCCTGACCTGATCATTATAGACGGAGGGAAAGGCCAGATCAATGCGGCCCGTGACGTCATAGAAAACGAACTCGGCCTTGATATCCCGATTGCCGGCTTGGCGAAGGATGATAAACACAGAACCTCCAATTTATTAATCGGCGATCCGCTGGAGACGGTTTATCTTGAACGAAACAGCCAGGAATTTTACCTGCTTCAGCGCATTCAGGATGAGGTGCACCGGTTTGCGATCAGCTTCCACAGGCAAATCCGCGGGAAAAGCGCGTTCCAGTCTGTGCTAGACGATATACCCGGAATCGGAGAAAAAAGAAAGAAAATGCTGTTAAAGCATTTCGGTTCCGTCAAAAAAATGAAGGAAGCAAGCCTCGAGGACATCAAAAAAGCGGGTGTACCCGCAGCGGCGGCACAGCTGCTTTATGATAAATTGCAAAAATAATGTTGTCCTTTTGAAAAAGTTCTGATAAAATGTGAACTAATTTCATAATTAGATCGTGTAATATGGTGAAGATAGAGGTGCGAACTTCAAGAGTAAGCCTTTGGAGAAAGATGGATTCTGAGAAAAAGGCTGAAAGGGGAGCGTCGCCGAAGCAAATAAAACCCCATCGGTATTATTTGCTGGCCGTGCATTGAATAAATGTAAGGCTGTCAAGAAATCATTTTCTTGGAGGGCTATCTCGTTGTTCATAATCATCGTGATGATTAATTGATAAGCAATGAGAGCAATTCCTCTCATTGCTTTTTTTATTGTGGACAAAGCGCTCTTTCTCCTCACCCGCACGAACCAAAATGTAAAGGGTGGTTATACATGGGTCTCATTGTACAAAAATTCGGTGGTACTTCCGTCGGCTCAGTCGAAAAAATTCAAAATGCAGCAAATCGCGTCATTGCGGAAAAACAGAAAGGCCATCAAGTCGTAGTTGTCGTATCAGCTATGGGGAAATCCACTGACGCATTGGTCAGCCTTGCAAAAGACATCACTGATCAGCCGAGCAAACGTGAAATGGATATGCTGCTGGCAACAGGCGAGCAGGTCACCATTTCCTTGCTTTCCATGGCGCTGCAGGAAAAAGGCTATGACGCCGTTTCCTATACAGGATGGCAGGCGGGGATCCGCACGGAGGCCGTCCATGGCAACGCCAGAATTACGGAGATGAACACATCCGTGTTAGAAGGCCAGCTTCAGGAAGGAAAAGTCGTTGTTGTGGCAGGGTTTCAAGGCATGACAGACGACAGTGAAATCACGACATTGGGCAGAGGTGGTTCAGACACAACAGCAGTGGCTTTGGCTGCCGCATTAAAAGCGGATAAATGTGATATTTATACAGATGTGCCCGGCGTGTTTACAACCGATCCGCGCTACGTGAAATCAGCGAGAAAGCTTGCCGGCATCTCTTACGATGAAATGCTGGAGCTTGCCAATTTAGGCGCTGGAGTTCTTCATCCGAGAGCGGTTGAATTTGCGAAAAATCACCAAGTGCCGTTAGAAGTGCGTTCAAGTACAGAAACAGAAGCGGGAACATTAATTGAGGAGGAATCATCCATGGAGCAGAATCTTATCGTCAGAGGCATCGCGTTCGAAGATCAAATCACAAGGGTAACCATCTACGGGCTGACAAGCGGCCTGACCACTTTGTCTACTATTTTTACAACTCTTGCAAAAAGAAACATTAACGTGGATATCATTATTCAAACGCAGGCGGGAGACCATGAGACCGGAATTTCCTTCTCTGTTAAATCCGAAGACGCGGACCAGACTGTTGCCGTACTTGAAGAGTACAAAGATGCGCTGGAATTCGAAAAAATCGAGACAGAAAGCAAATTGGCCAAAGTATCCATTGTCGGATCAGGCATGGTATCAAATCCCGGTGTAGCGGCTGAAATGTTTGCTGTACTGGCGGAAAAAAACATATTAATCAAAATGGTCAGCACATCTGAAATCAAAGTTTCAACAGTAGTGAGCGAAAATGACATGGTAAAAGCGGTGGAAGCACTCCACGATGCATTCGAGCTCTCGAAACATCCTTCAGCTGTGTCATGACAACCAAAAAGGCGGGACTCATGCAGTCACCGCCTTTTTCATTAAACAGGGTCTTTCATATCCCATTTAACAGTCAGAACCACTTTATCGGCTCTCTTTTTTACTTGTTCGTATGATTCGGCAATCTGATCATTCATCAATTGAATTTGCTCGGCGATGAAGCCAGCTTCCAGCTGAAAGCAAGGTTCTTTCTGATATTTTAGCCGATTGGAAATGATCTGTCCTTCAAGCTCGAATTCTAGCTCTTGTTTCTTTGCGCTAACGTTTGTGAGGGTTCCCCAGCCTGCTTCTTCAAAGAAAGCCGGAAATTCCTCCCATGATTCAAGAGGAAACTTTCGGGCGAGATGTTTCCCTGCCCAATACATCATGGAAGAGTAATCTTGGCCAAGCATGTCTGGGAGAACAATCTCTCGTATCAGTTCATAGGCATAGGCGTTCATTTCAATTTCTTTTAGATTATGTATTGATGCTTCATATTTAGACTTCATATCTGTCTCCCCTCTCTCCTTCGTATATTATAGCCCAAACAGGGGGGAGGATTACAGAATGATCCTGTAATTCTCATGAAAAATTAAGAAAGAATTATATATTGATAAAATAAAATTTTTGAATCAACTAATCAATTCGGAAAATTAGAATTTATGTACGCGTTTTCTTGACGCCCTTTTGTGGTAGGAGTAAAATGAAATTGTCAATAAATCTTAATAAAGTGCTTACAATTGAAAGAAGTGGGGGAAGAGATTTAGCACATTTCGCACTTATCAAACAGGGGGTAAAGTAATGTCTGGGAACAGAGAGTTTTATTTTCGAAGATTGCATTCCTTGCTTGGCGTCATACCGGTCGGCATCTTTTTGATTCAGCATTTAGTCGTCAACCAGTTTGCCGCAAGGGGCGCGGAAGCATTCAATAATGCTGCTCATTTTATGGATAGTCTGCCTTTCAGGTATGCTCTGGAAATCTTTATTATCTTCTTACCTTTAATTTATCATGCAGTTTATGGTGTGTACATAGCGTTTACTGCGAAAAATAACGCAGGACAATATAGCTATATGCGAAACTGGCTCTTCGTCCTGCAGCGTGTAACCGGTATCATCACTCTCATTTTTGTGAGCTGGCATGTGTGGGAAACCCGCATTGCTGCACAGATGGGCGCTGAGGTCAATTTCGACATGATGGCGAATATCTTGAGCTCGCCGGCTATGCTGGGCTTTTACATTGTAGGTGTTTTATCGACAATTTTCCACTTCTCGAACGGTTTATGGTCTTTTGCTGTCACATGGGGCATCACTGTAACGCCACGTTCTCAAAGAATTTCGACGTACGTTACGCTGATTATCTTTGTTGCACTGTCATACGTAGGCTTAAAAGCGATTTTTGCATTTGTATAAGAGTACTAGATTACTAGAGGGAGAGGGGCTATCATGAGTCAAACAAGCATTATTGTAGTCGGCGGGGGTCTTGCCGGCCTCATGGCGACAATCAAAGCAGCGGAATCAGGAATGGCGGTTAAGCTGTTTTCCATCGTTCCTGTGAAACGTTCTCATTCGGTTTGTGCCCAAGGCGGCATCAACGGAGCAGTCAATACAAAAGGGGAAGGCGACTCTCCGTGGGAACATTTTGACGATACTGTATACGGGGGAGACTTTCTTGCCAATCAGCCGCCGGTTAAGGCGATGTGTGAAGCGGCGCCATCAATCATCCACTTATTAGACCGGATGGGCGTCATGTTTAACCGGACGCCTGAGGGGCTGCTTGATTTCCGCCGATTTGGGGGTACACAGCACCACAGAACAGCTTATGCCGGTGCGACGACTGGCCAGCAGCTGCTTTACGCTTTGGACGAGCAAGTGCGCAGATACGAGGTTGCCGGTCTGGTCACAAAATACGAAGGCTGGGAATTCCTTGGCGCTATATTAGATGATGACAGAACCTGCCGCGGAATTGTCGCGCAAAACCTGACAAACATGCAAATTGAATCCTTCCGTTCTGACGCTGTCATTATGGCGACAGGCGGACCGGGAATCATTTTCGGTAAATCCACAAACTCCATGATTAATACAGGGTCTGCTGCATCGATCGTTTATCAGCAGGGAGCGTATTATGCAAATGGAGAATTCATTCAGATCCACCCGACAGCTATACCGGGGGATGATAAATTAAGGCTGATGAGTGAATCAGCGCGCGGTGAAGGCGGACGCGTATGGACATACAAAGACGGTAAGCCATGGTATTTCCTTGAGGAAAAATATCCTGCATATGGGAACCTGGTGCCGCGTGATATTGCGACACGCGAAATATTTGATGTGTGTGTGAATCAGAAACTCGGCATCAACGGCGAGAACATGGTGTATCTCGATCTGTCTCATAAAGATCCAAAAGAGCTTGATATTAAGCTCGGCGGCATCATTGAAATTTATGAGAAGTTTATGGGAGACGACCCGCGCAAACTCCCAATGAAAATCTTCCCTGCGGTTCATTATTCAATGGGCGGCTTATGGGTACATTACGATCAAATGACAAATATCCCGGGACTGTTTGCCGCTGGAGAATGTGATTACTCCATGCACGGCGGCAACCGCTTGGGAGCAAACTCCCTGCTCTCCGCGATTTACGGAGGAATGGTAGCCGGACCGAATGCGGTTAAATATGTAAACGGCTTAGAATCTTCCGCAGAGGATATGTCTTCATCGATATTCGATGCCCACGTGAAAAAAGAAGAAGAAAAATGGGCTGAGATCATGAATATGGACGGAAACGAAAATGCGTACGTCCTCCATAGAGAGCTCGGGGAATGGATGACGGCGAATGTGACGGTTGTCCGCCATAACGACAAGCTGTTGAAAACAGATGACAAAATTCAGGAGTTAATGGAGCGGTATAAAAAGATTAACATCAATGACACGACAAAATGGAGCAACCAGGGAGCTATGTTTACACGCCAGCTTTCAAACATGCTTCAGCTTGCCAGGGTGATTACACTGGGTGCTTACAACCGTAATGAAAGCAGGGGCGCCCATTATAAACCGGATTTCCCTGAGCGTAATGACGATGAATGGCTCAAAACAACAATGGCTAAACATGTAAGCCCGTATGAAGCGCCTGAGTTTGAGTATCAGGATGTCGACGTATCACTGATAACGCCTCGGAAACGGGATTACTCGAAGAAGAAGGTGGCGAAATAATCATGAGTGAGAAAAAGACCATACGATTTATTATCACACGTCAAGATACACCCGACAGCACGCCTTACGATGAAGAATTTGAAATACCATACCGCCCGAACCTGAACGTCATTTCCGCTTTAATGGAAATCCGCCGGAATCCGGTTAACGTGAAAGGTGAAAAGACAACTCCTGTCACATGGGATATGAACTGTCTTGAAGAAGTATGCGGCGCATGTTCAATGGTTATAAACGGAAAGCCCCGCCAGTCTTGTACGGCGCTTGTTGACCAGCTTGAACAGCCGATCCGCTTAAAACCGATGAAAACATTCCCGGTCGTGCGTGATCTGCAGGTTGACCGCAGCAGAATGTTTAATTCTCTGAAAAAAGTAAAAGCGTGGATACCGATCGACGGCACGTACGATTTAGGACCGGGACCGAGAATGCCGGAAAAACGCCGCCAGTGGGCATATGAATTATCAAAATGCATGACGTGCGGTGTCTGCCTGGAAGCCTGCCCGAATGTAAACAGCAAATCGAAATTCATGGGTCCGGCTCCAATGTCTCAGGTCCGTCTGTTTAACGCCCATCCGACAGGAGCCATGAACAAATCCGACCGGCTGGAAGCGCTGATGGATGAAGGAGGCCTTGCAGATTGCGGCAACTCGCAAAACTGCGTTCAATCCTGTCCGAAAGGCATTCCGCTTACCACTTCTATCGCTGCCTTAAACAGGGATACAAACTTACAAGCATTCCGCAATTTCTTCGGAAGCGACAGAGTATAAGATGAAAAAAACCTCTTCCGCATGGGAGAGGTTTTTTTAACAATAAGGAGATGAGTGAAATGAAGCTTCCTGCTTACATTGACATGCCGTTTCAAAAATGGATAGAATCCTTTTCTTTTTTTAATGAAGTATCTGTACGATTTTCTGAGACAGATATGTTTGGGCATATGAATAATGTAATCCCTTTCATCTATTTTGAAGAAGCGAGGATATCTTATTTTAAAAATCTGAATATGATGAAACAACATAAGCAAACCATGACAGTCGTCGCCAGTCAGCAATGTGATTATCTGCGCCAAGTTATGCCTTATGAAGACTTGCGTATTTATGTAAAAACAAGCGCTGTCGGCAGTTCATCCCTCACCTTGCATTACCTCGGAGAAAATAGCGTAGGGGAGCCTTGCTTCACTGGAGCTGTTGTCATGGTTCAAGTGTCAAAGGAAAGCGGAAAGGCTGTCAGCTGGACGAGTGAGGAGAAAGAAAAGCTTCTCCATACACGATAAACTAATTCTTCTGTAAACGTCACCTCCTGCGCCCTCCTGACATATGATATCTTGACTATATCAAAACCCATTCGTTTCAGATTCGCTCTCACCTTAGCAAGGAGGGTTACAATACTTGAAGGAGAAAGAATTTCAATCGAAGCCGCTGCTAACGAAAAGAGAAAGAGAAGTGTTCGAATTGCTCGTTCAAGATAAGACAACAAAGGAGATTGCAAGCGAGCTATTTATCAGTGAGAAAACCGTTCGAAACCATATTTCAAATGCCATGCAGAAATTAGGTGTGAAAGGGCGTTCGCAAGCCGTTGTTGAGCTTCTTAGAATGGGTGAGCTAGAGCTTTAATCCTTGCCGGTATTCCTTCTTTTTAGGAGGGAGCCGGTTATTGCTGTTTGTTTGAAAAGTTCCAAATTCCTATATTAAACTAGGATGATACGATATAAAACGAGATTTTCAATTTGCTTTCATTTGCCTAATGTCCCTCTATTTCTCGTCCCGCGAGTCTTGCATTTTCTTTAAAAAAGAAGGAAAATAGACACGGAACGCTTTTGTGCGTAAGAGATCCTTGAGTGAGGGATGGACAAATGACATCAAAACCTTTGGAGCATGTTGCGGACATTGAAAAGTCGCTCCGCCACATTGCCGCGATCATTAAACAAAAAGGAAGAGAAATCCTAAACCAATACGCGATCACGCCGCCGCAATTTGTCGGTCTGCAATGGCTTTATGAATTAGGAGACATGACAATCGGCGAACTATCGGGGAAAATGTATCTGGCATGCAGCACGACGACGGATCTCATCGACCGTATGCAAAAAAATGAGCTTGTCGAGCGGGTAAAGGATCCGGCGGACAGACGTGTCGTCAGGATACACCTTCTGCCTGAAGGAGAACGCATTATCCAAGAGGTCATTACAAAAAGGCAGGAATACCTGCGTGATATGTTCGAAACGTTTACAGATGAAGAAATAGCCATCTTCGAAAAATCATTGATGAAACTGCAGCATGAAATGAAGAGAAAATGAGGCGATTTTGTTGGAACAACCAATAGGAGTCATTGATTCCGGGGTTGGCGGGTTAACCGTTGCAAAGGAAATCATGAGACAGCTACCAAAAGAAAATATAATCTACGTAGGGGATACAAAACGGTGTCCGTACGGGCCGCGTCCTGAAGAAGAAGTGCTTCAATACACGCGGGAGCTGACGAATTATTTGTTGAAAAACCACCACATTAAGATGCTGGTGATCGCCTGCAACACCGCGACAGCAATTGCACTGGAAGACATCCAGCGCGACGTTGATATTCCGGTGGTCGGGGTGATCCAGCCTGGTGCGCGGGCAGCGATAAAAGTGACAGAAAATCAGCATATCGGTGTAATCGGCACAGAAAACACCATTAAGAGCAATGCTTATGAAGAAGCCCTTCTGGCATTAAATGCCGAACTGAAGGTCGAAAATCTTGCCTGTCCGCTGCTTGTGCCGTTTGTGGAAAGCGGAAAGTTTCTGGACAAAACAGCAGACGAGATTGTCAAAACATCATTATCTCCGTTAAAAGATACATCGATTGACTCGCTGATTTTAGGCTGCACCCATTATCCTATTTTAAAAGACGCAATTCAAAGATATATGGGGGAGCATGTGAATATTATTTCGTCAGGCGATGAAACAGCCCGGGAAGTGAGTACGATTCTATCGTATAAAGGACTGCTGAATCAATCTCCGTTTACCCCGGATCATCAATTCCTGACTACAGGAGAACGGGATCAGTTTGCGAAAATAGCAGATGACTGGTTTGGCCATGAAGTAGGTCACGTAGAATGCATCTCTTTGCGAGAACCAATTAGAAGATAGTTTTGCCCCGCAACGGCGTGTTGCGGGTTTTTTCTGTTTTTAATGGAATTCATCGGTCTATTTCCCGCAGAGGCTCGTATACATAGTAGTACAAACAGCCTTAGGAGGGAAAAGTATGCTGAAAAAAGGACCTGCAGTCATTGGTGCCACTTGTCTCACCTCTGCCTTGCTTTTATCCGGGTGCGGTTTATTTCAATCCGATAAGACAGCTGAGGAAATCGATCCGCCTCAAGACGTTACATACGTAAATGATGAAGCGGGGACCGATTCAAATACAACAGCAGCCGAAAAAACAAAAAATGAAAAAAGTGATACCGAAAAAGCGAATCAGGACTCTTCTACAGTGATGAGGGAGCTTTATCTCATTGATAAAAACGGTTATGTCGTTGCTCAAACGATGCCTCTTCCGAAAAGTGAAGGAACGGCTAAGCAGGCGCTTGAATACCTTGTGCAGGGCGGGCCTGTGTCAGAGATTCTGCCGAATGGCTTCAGAGCTGTTTTGCCGGCTGACACAACTGTTAACGTAGATATCAAAAAAGATGGCACTGCTATAGCGGACTTCTCGAAAGAATTTAAAAACTATAAGAAGGAAGATGAACAGAAAATCGTTCAATCGGTGACGTGGACGCTGACTCAATTCAGTTCAATTGATAAAGTAAAGCTGAGAATCAACGGCCATGAACTGAAGGAGATGCCTGTAGGCGGCACGCCGATCTCAGACGATTTAAGCCGTAAGGACGGGATTAATTTGGAAACAGCAGGCGTCAATGATCTCACTGCTACACATCCGCTGACAGTCTACTATTTGGCGGAAACCGATGACAGTGAGTATTACGTGCCGGTAACGAAACGAATTGACAATTCTAAAACAGACGACATTACAGCGGCTATTAATGAACTGGCTGAGGGCCCGAGCAAGGCGAGCGGCCTGTTAACGGATTTCAGCGAAGATGTGAAATTGGTCAGTAAGCCGAAAATCAAAGATGGACGTGTAACGTTAGATTTTAATCAATCCATTTTCGGAAGCGCCGATGAAAAGACGAAAATGATTTCTTCAGAAGTGCTCAACAGCATTGTGCTGACTTTAACAGAGCAGCCGGATGTAAAAAGCGTATCCGTTAAAGTGAACGGAAAAGCCGAGCTTGTGAACGAAAAAGGCGAAAAACTTTCAGAAGCGGTATCCAGACCGTCTCAAGTGAATACGGGTAGTTTTTAAATTGGGATTTTTGATATACTAGAAAGAAAGAGGTTAGCGTTCCGGCTGCCTCTTTCTTTATTCAATTCCGGGACAAAAATGGTTTATGTACATACAATCGGAGGTAAAACATGAGACATGACGGAAGACAACATGATGAGCTGCGTCCAATCACGTTTGATTTGGACTTTATCAGCCATCCGGAAGGGTCTGTTCTAATAACAGCGGGGAATACAAAAGTAATCTGCAACGCATCTGTAGAGGACCGCGTACCGCCGTTTTTGCGGGGCGGAGGCAAAGGGTGGATTACAGCTGAGTATAGCATGCTGCCGCGGGCTACAAATCAAAGAACGATCAGAGAATCTTCCAAAGGAAAAATTTCCGGCAGAACGATGGAAATTCAGCGTTTGATCGGCCGCGCGCTTCGGGCAGTCGTTGATTTAGAGAAACTGGGCGAACGTACGATTTGGATTGACTGTGATGTCATTCAGGCGGACGGAGGAACGAGAACGGCTTCCATTACCGGAGCATTTCTTGCCATGGCGATTGCGGTTGGCAAGCTTCTCAAAGCAGGAACGATTAAAACAAACCCGCTCACTGATTACCTGGCAGCGATCTCTGTCGGAATTGATAAAGAGCGGGGAATTTTGTTAGATTTAAATTATGAAGAAGATTCTGCTGCTGAAGTTGATATGAATGTCATCATGACAGGCAGCGGCCGCTTTGTGGAGCTTCAGGGAACAGGGGAAGAGGCAACCTTTTCACGTGAGGATCTGAATGGGCTTCTCGGTCTTGCAGAAAAAGGCATTCAGGAACTGATTGACAAGCAAAAAGAAGTACTGGGCGATTCTCTTCCAGAACTGAAATAATGACAGAAAGGCTTGATCATCATGAAAGAAGCAATTATTGCAACTCACAATCCGGGAAAAGTGAAGGAATTTAAAGAAATCCTTGAGCCGAAAGGGTACGAGGTAAAATCATTAGCTGAAATCGGGTTTACAGATGAAATTGAAGAGACAGGCCATACGTTTGAAGAAAATGCGATTCTAAAAGCGGAAGCGGTGGCGAAAGCAGTGAACAAAATGGTGATTGCAGACGACTCCGGCTTGTCCGTTGATAATTTAGGAGGCCGTCCCGGCGTCTATTCAGCACGCTATGCAGGGGAACAGAAAGATGACCAGGCGAATATCGATAAAGTGCTGAGCGAGCTGAGAGGCATCGAAAAAGAACAGCGCACGGCACGTTTTCGCTGCGCGCTTGCCGTAAGTATTCCGGGAGAGGAAACAAAAACAGTCGAAGGTCATGTTGAAGGTTATATTGCCGAAGAGCCGAGAGGAGAATACGGATTTGGCTATGACCCGATCTTTATCGTCAAAGATAAAGATAAAACTATGGCCGAGCTGACAAGTGATGAAAAAAATAAAATCAGCCACAGGGCTGACGCGCTTAAAAAGCTGTCGAAGCTGTTGGAGGCATAAGGGGGAGCTTATATATGAACGTGCTGATTATCAGTGACAGCCATGGGCTTGAAGAGGAGCTTCAAACCATAGCGAAACGTCATGAAGCGGATGTTGATCTCATGATTCATTGCGGAGACTCTGAGCTTGAAACCGGCCATCCGGCGTTAGAGCCTTATTCCGTTGTAAAAGGCAATTGTGATTTTATCGGTGATTTTAAGGACGAGCTCCTGCTGACGGCCGGTTCCAAAAAAATATTGGTTACGCACGGACACCTTCATGGTATTAAACAGACCTTGCTAAACGTATACTATCGTGCAGAGGAGCTCGGAGCGGATATCATTTGCTTCGGGCATTCACACATCGCAGGAAGCGAAATGCTGCGCGGAAAACTGCTGATTAATCCCGGCAGCATCCGCCTTCCAAGAGTGCGCAGCACAGAAAGCTATGCTATACTGTCTTTAGAAAATGATACAGCAACAGTGCGTTTTTATAACCAAGCAGGCGATGAAATCATTGATTTGCAACACCGGGTAACCCTATGAAATATCACATGAGGAAGAAAATTTTCTTCCTCATGAAAAAAATTCTAAAAAACCGTTGACTTATCATTGCATCCCATATATAATAAATCTTGTCGCTGATAGTTAAAGCGAAAACAAAAAACAAAACGTGTCCCAGTAGCTCAGCTGGATAGAGCAACGGCCTTCTAAGCCGTCGGTCGGGAGTTCGAATCTCTCCTGGGACGTACCAAGAAAAAACCTCAAATCTTAAAGGATTTGAGGTTTTTGTTTATGATGATTTTTATTTGTTATTTAACGTATCATCATCCAGATCGCGGACATTTCCTTCTTTATTCAGACGCGGTTTTTCTTTTTTCACAGTTTCGGAAATATGTTCGTTTTCTTCGACAGTCCGTTTTCCGACAACCACTTCATCCGTAACAACGGGTTTTTTTGTCACTTCGAGCTTTTCCTCAACGATAGGAACTCTGACCGTTTCTGAGTCATTTACGGGAGAAGCGTCTGCCGTGTTTTCATCCACCGGACGGCGTTCAACGTAAATTTCATCATGTCTTATCGGAATGTCTATATCTCTTTGTTCTGTTTTGACTTCTTTTCCGATTTCCACTTCACCGGTTTGGATATCTTCTTTATCCACTTTCAGCTGTTCTTCTCGAAGCGGCAGGGTCTTTTCTTCTTTTGTTGTATAATCCACTGTCTCATTTGCATTTGCAAAGCCGCCTGAAAGGGCATTGCCGTTATCAATAGGCGTATCTAAGTCTGCGTCTGTATCAACGGCTACGAGAAGCTTTCCGTCATCCAGGTCCTCTTGGTACTTGTCTATTTCGTCATTTGAGATATCCAGATCTGATAATGCTTTGCTGTGTGCGCCTGTATCATCCATTGTGAAATAATCTTTCAGTTTATCGAAAAAGGATTCAGAATCACTATCATTTGCTTCAAGGGCTTGATTTACTTCTGTCCCTGTACGAGATTCGAGATAATCGGTATCCCGGCGATTTGTGACAACAGAAATATCGTCAGAATCATACCCCTTTGTTAGTAAGCCTTCAATCACTGCAATGGTTTCTTGTGGAGTTTCGTATACACCAACTACACTTTTTGTCATATTAATCTCCTCCTCTGTAAAAATAAAATTTTATCGTTCTTGTCGTCTTTAATTCCCGTTACGTTTTAAAATAAACAAAATCGAAAACACTTGGTGCACCTAACAGTATTTATGCGAAAGACGGGAGGAAATAAAAAAGATAGATAAGGCAGAAACATAGTCCCGCACTTATCTATCTTTTATATTTCACAATTCCTTTGTCATAAACACGCTGTTCGGATCTTCCGTATAGTCTGCAAACGGCTGGCAATACCGGAATCCGAAGCTTTCATAAAGTTTTCTTGCCGGCTCGAAAGAAGTCATTGACCCCGTTTCCAAACTCAATCGCTGATAGCCGCGCCGCTTGGCTTCTACTATAATGTGCTGAAGAACCTTGCTGGCAACGCCCTTTCTTAAATGGGAAGAAGAGGTTCGCATCGACTTAATTTCTCCATGCCGGCTGTCCAGTTCCTTAAGTGCTCCGCAGCCGGCTAATTTATTGCCGTCCCAAGCGCTCCAAAATGTAATCTCAGGTTTTTTCAGCCTTTCTATGTCCAGGGCATGAATACTTTCAGCCGGAGACATGAGAGTCATGCTATGTAAATGCTCACTTACTAATTCGATCACTTGATGTCCGGTCAAATCATCTACTTTAATATGCAAAATGAATTCCTCCTCAAAAACGTGTCACTCTGAACAGACTTATCCTTTATCTTAAAATATATCCTTTTTGCTTCCAAATAGTAAGATAGGAAACCTCACATTCTATTAGCTTTATTTAAAGATGAATAAATTAATAAGTGCCGAACATAGATGTTCGACACCTGATGATATTTAATATCGAAATCCTCCGTGTACACCAGATGCTCCGCTGAACCCTCCGGCGTGCGTCGCCGGGATACTAAAACCGCCGCCATGGCCGCTATAGCCGGCACCTGAAAATTGCTGCCCGTAAAATCCTGAAGCATATGGAAATGAAGAGTACATAGCAGATGGGGTGCTTAGCGGGCTGTATGCCTGGCTGTACGGCTGTCCGTATCCAAAGCCTCCAAATGGCTGATGGCCTTGCTGATAAAAGCTGGGAGCTGCCGGATAAAATGGCTGGGGAAAGCTTGGAAAACCCCCGGGAAATCCTTGGATGTCTGCTAATGATTTATTCATCTCGTATCACCTTTTCTTTGCAAGATAACACCAGTGTATGACGAAAAATAATGAAAGAGCCTATCCGAACTGAAATTGTTTTTTGCCAGAAGATCTTTCATATGTACGTCTCATCGAAACAAAAACACGTCATATTATATGACATGTTTATATGAAATTGAAAAATTCGAGTGTAAACTTGATAGATTAATAAAAAAATTACAAAAACTTTTATCTTTTGAAATTCCTTATATACCAATAATGAAAGCGTATACAGTATAGTTTGATTAATCTAAATTGTCTAATAATTTTAAAAAATGCTGTTGACACTGCGTCCAAAGCGGCGTAATATGAGTTCAACAAAAGATAAACGCAAGTTTCACAAGCACAAATGTTTGCAATAGGATTCTAAAAAAATGAAAAACAAACGATCTTCTTGGACGGCAGAAAAGCTGTTCAAGAGACTGAATATGAAAAGCGCAGATGAGGATAAGTAGCCTTGAAAAAGCTTTCCACAGAGAACCGGATTAGCTGAGAACCGGCGAAGCTTTACAAGGTGAACTCGCCTCAGAGTGCCAGTCTGAAATCCCAGTAGGACTTGGCCGGGTGAACGATGATGTTTACTCGTTATTAAAACGGATAGGAATATCCATGAGACGGCCGTATGAAAGGCCGTAAACAAGGGTGGTACCGCGGAAAGAAGAGCCTTTTCGCCCCTTTTGGCTATCGCATTCAATGCGCGGCTGATTGTGGGCGGAAGGGCTTTTTTTATTGAATAATCAGCTATAAAGCTAATAAATGATGATCTTTAGAGGATGAAAATCCAAAAGGAGGAACTAAAAATGGGGACTAATGTACAGGTGGATTCAGCATCTGCCAAATGTACACAGACGATGAGCGGAGCGTTAATGCTGATTGAATCATTAAAGAAAGAAAAAGTAGAAATGATATTCGGTTATCCGGGCGGAGCTGTACTTCCGATCTACGATAAACTGTACAATTCAGGAATGGTACATATCCTTCCCCGGCACGAGCAAGGCGCCATTCATGCAGCAGAAGGATACGCGAGAGTTTCTGGAAAACCAGGGGTCGTTATTGCGACATCAGGCCCGGGAGCGACAAACCTTGTTACTGGACTTGCGGATGCCATGATTGATTCACTGCCTTTAGTCGTCTTTACAGGGCAGGTGGCAACCTCCGTTATCGGCAGCGACGCTTTTCAGGAAGCGGACATTTTAGGAATTACAATGCCGGTTACAAAACACAGCTATCAGGTCCGCCAGCCGGAAGATCTGCCGCGCATCATTAAAGAAGCATTCCATATTGCGACAACGGGAAGACCGGGACCTGTATTAATCGATATTCCGAAAGATGTTGCAACAATTGAAGGGGAATTCAGCTATGATCACGAGATGAATCTCCCGGGATATCAGCCGACAACGGAGCCGAATTATTTGCAGATCCGCAAGCTTGTGGAAGCTGTAAGCAGCGCAAAGAAACCGGTTATCCTAGCGGGTGCGGGCGTATTGCAAGGAAAAGCGTCAGAAGAATTAAAAAATTATGCCGAGCAGCAGCAAATTCCAGTTGTACACACGCTTTTAGGACTTGGGGGTTTCCCGGCAGACCATCCGCTTTTCTTGGGGATGGCGGGTATGCACGGCACTTATACAGCGAACATGGCCCTTCATGACTGTGATCTTTTAATCAGTATCGGCGCCCGTTTTGATGACCGCGTCACAGGAAACCTGAAACATTTTGCGAGAAACGCAAAGATTGCCCACATTGATATTGATCCGGCTGAAATCGGAAAAATCATGAAAACACAGATTCCGGTTGTCGGCGACAGCAAAGTTGTCCTGCAAGAGCTGATCAAACAAAACGGCAAACAAGGCGATTCAAGCGAATGGAAAAAACAGCTTGCCGAGTGGAAAGAAGAGTATCCGCTCTGGTATGTAGACAATGAAGAAGAAGGCTTTAAACCTCAAAAACTGATTGAATACATTCATCAATTTACAAAAGGGGAAGCCATTGTCGCAACGGATGTCGGCCAGCATCAAATGTGGTCAGCGCAATTTTATCCGTTCCAAAAGGCAGATAAATGGGTGACATCAGGCGGTCTTGGAACAATGGGTTTCGGCCTTCCGGCAGCGATCGGCGCACAGCTGGCCGATAAAGATGCAACCGTGGTGGCGGTGCTTGGAGACGGCGGTTTTCAAATGACGCTACAGGAACTTGATGTTATTCGCGAATTGAATCTGCCGGTTAAAGTTGTGATCTTAAATAACGCTTGTCTCGGAATGGTAAGACAGTGGCAGGAGATTTTCTATGAAGAGCGTTATTCAGAGTCTAAATTCGCTTCACAGCCGGACTTTGTCAAATTGTCAGAAGCATACGGCATTAAAGGCATCAGAATCTCCTCTGATGCAGAAGCGAAGGAAAAGCTGGAAGAGGCATTGACATCAAAAGAACCGGTTGTCATTGACGTTCGGGTCGCCAGCGAAGAAAAAGTATTCCCGATGGTGGCTCCGGGGAAAGGGCTGCATGAAATGGTGGGGGTGAAACCTTGAAAAGAATTATCACATTGACTGTGGTGAACCGCTCCGGCGTGTTAAACCGGATCACCGGTCTATTTACAAAAAGACACTACAACATTGAAAGCATTACAGTTGGACACACAGAAACAAGCGGCGTTTCCAGAATTACCTTTGTCGTTCACGTTGAAGGAGAAAATGATGTTGAACAGCTGACAAAACAGCTTAACAAACAAATTGATGTGCTGAAAGTCACTGACATCACAAATCAATCAATTGTCCAAAGGGAGCTTGCCTTAATCAAGGTCGTTTCCGCACCGTCAACGAGGACAGAGATTCACGGAATTATAGAGCCGTTCAGAGCTTCTGTCGTTGATGTCAGCAGAGACAGCATCGTTGTACAGGTGACTGGCGAATCTAACAAAATTGAAGCGCTGATTGAATTATTAAAACCGTATGGAATCAAAGAAATTGCGAGAACAGGTACTACGGCTTTTGCGAGAGGCACTCAGCAAAAGGCGTCATCCAATAAAACAATATCTATTGTATAAAACAAAACAAGGGAGAGATTGAAATGGTAAAAGTATATTATAACGGTGATATCAAAGAGAACGTATTGGCTGGAAAAACAGTAGCGATTATCGGTTATGGCTCACAAGGGCATGCACACGCGCTGAACCTGAAAGAAAGCGGAATTGACGTGATTGTCGGTGTCAGACAAGGAAAATCTTTCACTCAGGCGCAAGAAGACGGACATCGAGTATTTTCAGTAAAAGAAGCTGCGGCTCAAGCTGAGATCATTATGGTTCTTCTTCCGGATGAACAGCAGCAAAAAGTATATGAAGCTGAAATCAAAGATGAGCTGACTGCAGGCAAATCATTGGTCTTCGCTCACGGATTTAACGTTCATTTCCACCAAATTGTTCCACCGGCAGATGTTGACGTATTTTTGGTAGCGCCTAAAGGTCCTGGACATTTGGTTAGAAGAACATATGAGCAAGGAGCAGGCGTACCGGCGTTGTTCGCGATCTATCAAGATGTGACAGGTGAAGCGAAAGATAAAGCTTTGGCATACGCAAAAGGAATCGGCGGAGCAAGAGCAGGCGTTTTGGAAACGACATTTAAAGAAGAAACAGAAACGGATCTGTTCGGTGAGCAAGCTGTACTTTGCGGAGGATTAACTTCCCTTGTAAAAGCTGGATTTGAAATATTAACTGAAGCTGGTTATCAGCCGGAACTTGCATACTTTGAATGTCTTCATGAGCTGAAATTGATCGTTGACCTTATGTATGAAGAAGGCTTGGAAGGCATGAGATACTCTATTTCTGATACTGCTCAATGGGGAGATTTCGTATCCGGGCCGCGTGTTGTAGACGCAAAAGTAAAAGAATCAATGAAAGAAGTCTTAAAAGACATCCAAGACGGAACATTTGCAAAAGAATGGATCGTAGAAAACCAAGTAAACCGTCCTCGTTTCAACGCAATCAATACGAGCGAAAACGAACATCAAATCGAAGTGGTGGGAAGAAAGCTTCGTGAAATGATGCCGTTTGTCAAACAAGGCAAGAAGAAGGAAGCGGTGGTCTCCGTTGCGCAAAATTAATTTTTTCGATACGACGCTTCGTGATGGTGAACAATCCCCTGGAGTAAACTTAAATACACAGGAGAAACTTGCCATAGCAAAGCAGCTCGAAAGACTCGGGGCAGATATCATTGAAGCGGGATTTCCCGCTTCGTCCCGAGGTGACTTTTTAGCTGTGCAGGAAATCGCAAGAACCATAAAAAATTGTTCTGTGACAGGTCTTGCCCGCTGTGTAAAAGGTGATATTGATGCGGCCTGGGAAGCGTTAAAAGACGGTGCTCAGCCAAGAATTCACGTATTCATTGCCACATCGGACATTCATTTAAAACACAAGCTGAAAATGACGCGTGAACAGGTCATCGAAAGAGCCGTTGAAATGGTGAAATACGCAAAAGAGCGTTTCCCGATTGTTCAATGGTCTGCTGAAGATGCCTGCCGAACTGAACTGCCGTTTTTAGCGGAAATCGTAGAAAAAGTGATTGACGCAGGGGCTAGTGTCATCAACCTTCCGGATACAGTCGGCTATTTGGCTCCGGCAGAATACGGGAATATCTTTAAATATATGAAAGAGAACGTTCCAAACATTCATCAAGCAAAGCTGTCAGCTCACTGCCACGATGATTTGGGAATGGCAGTCGCCAATTCTCTCTCAGCGATCGAAAATGGCGCCGATCAAATTGAATGTGCGATTAACGGAATTGGTGAAAGAGCCGGAAATGCTGCATTAGAGGAAATTGCAGTTGCCCTTCATATCAGAAAAGATTTCTATCAAGTCGAAACAGGCATTACGCTAAATGAAATAAAACGCACTAGTGATTTAGTAAGCAAGTTCACAGGTATGGCTGTTCCGCGAAATAAAGCGGTAGTGGGCGACAACGCATTTGCTCATGAATCAGGCATCCACCAGGACGGCTTCTTAAAAGAAAAATCAACATACGAAATTATTTCACCAGAGCTTGTCGGTGTAACGGCAGATGCGCTTGTCCTAGGCAAGCATTCAGGACGCCATGCATTTAAAGACCGGCTGACTGCATTGGGATTCCAATTTGATAGTGAAGAGATTAATAAGTTCTTTACGATGTTTAAAGAGTTAACTGAGAAGAAAAAAGAAATCACTGATGAGGATCTTGTCTCTCTTATTTTAGAAGAAAAAGTAACAGACCGCAAGATTGGGTATGAATTTCTTTCTCTGCAAGTCCATTATGGAACCTCTCAGGTCCCTACGGCTACGGTTTCTTTGAAAAATCAAGAAAACGCCCAGCTTATTCAGGAAGCGGCAACAGGAGCCGGAAGCGTGGAAGCGATATACAATACTCTTGAACGCTGTATTGATAAAGATGTGGAGCTCTTAGACTACCGCATTCAGTCCAATAGAAAAGGCGAAGACGCATTTGCCCAGGTTTATGTAAGAGTAGTAGTAAACGGAAAAGAATCAGCAGGGCGGGGCATAGCGCAAGACGTATTAGAAGCTTCGGCGAAAGCCTATCTGAACGCAGTCAACCGTCAATTGGTTTTCCAGTCTAATATGAACGGACTGCAAAACCATACAGCTGTCGGATCATAAAAGAAAGGAGAACGGTTAATTTGAAGAAACGGATTGCTCTATTGCCCGGAGACGGGATCGGCCCTGAAGTATTAGAATCAGCGACAGACGTGCTGAAAAGTGTTGCCGAACGCTTCAGCCATGAATTTGAATTTGAATACGGCCTTATTGGAGGAGCGGCAATTGACGAACACAACGACCCTCTCCCAGAGGAAACCATTGCGATTTGTAAAAAGGCTGATGCTATTTTGCTTGGTGCTGTCGGCGGCCCGAAATGGGATCAAAACCCTTCGGAGCTGAGACCCGAAAAAGGTCTGCTCAGCATTAGAAAACAGCTTGACCTGTTTGCGAATTTACGGCCTGTGAAAGTGTTTGAAAGCCTTTCTGACGCTTCGCCTTTGAAAAAAGAATATATTGATAACGTTGATTTCGTTATCGTTCGTGAACTGACAGGCGGTTTGTATTTCGGACAGCCGAGCAAACGCTATGTAAACAGTGAAGGTGAGCAAGAAGCGGTAGACACACTGTTTTATAAGAGGGAAGAAATTGAACGCGTGATCAGAGAGGGCTTTAAAATGGCGGCTGCCAGAAAAGGCAAGGTTACCTCTGTTGATAAAGCGAACGTTCTTGAATCAAGCAGGCTGTGGCGGGAAGTGGCTGAAGACGTCGCAAAAGAATATCCTGATGTGAAACTTGAGCATATGCTCGTTGATAACGCGGCTATGCAGCTGATTTATGCACCGAATCAATTTGATGTCGTGGTGACTGAAAATATGTTTGGTGACATTTTAAGCGACGAAGCGTCCATGCTAACAGGTTCTCTCGGAATGCTTCCGTCAGCCAGCTTATCAAGCTCAGGACTCCATCTGTTCGAGCCTGTACACGGCTCAGCACCTGACATAGCAGGGAAAGGGATGGCAAATCCATTCGCGGCGATATTATCAGCGGCAATGCTTTTGAGAACATCTTTCGGGCTTGAAGAAGAAGCGAAAGCTGTAGAAGATGCAGTCAATCAGGTTCTTACTTCCGGAAAAAGAACAAGAGACTTGGCAAGAGGCGAAGAATACAGCAGCACTCAGGCCATTACAGAGGAAGTAAAGACGGCATTGATGAGTGAAAATACAATTTCTAACGTGTGACAGCTTATGGTGTAAGCGGTCTTAGTTCATAGGTAGAGGGAGGAAATAAAGATGATGCCTCGAACGATCATCGAAAAGATTTGGGATCAGCATATTGTAAAACATGGTGAGGGAAAACCGGATCTTCTCTATATTGATTTGCATCTCATCCATGAGGTGACATCCCCTCAGGCATTTGAAGGGTTGAGACAAAAGGGAAGAAAGGTCAGGAGACCGCAAAATACATTCGCAACGATGGATCACAACATTCCAACCGTCAATCGCTTTGAGATAACGGACGAAGTTGCGAAACGCCAAGTGACAGCGCTTGAGCGGAACTGCGAAGAGTTTGGCGTACGCCTTGCCGATCTTCACAGCGTAGATCAGGGGATTGTCCATGTAGTCGGGCCCGAGCTTGGCTTAACGCTTCCGGGAAAAACGATCGTATGCGGCGACAGCCATACTTCCACTCACGGTGCATTCGGCGCCCTGGCATTTGGAATCGGAACGAGTGAGGTTGAGCATGTTCTTTCTACACAGACACTCTGGCAGCAGCGTCCGAAAACGCTTGAGGTGCGTGTAGACGGGACACTGCAAAAAGGGGTAACGGCAAAGGATGTCATTCTTGCTGTTATCGGTAAATACGGCGTGAAATTCGGCACCGGTTACGTTATTGAATACACTGGGGAAGTATTCAGAAACATGACGATGGATGAGCGGATGACCGTTTGCAACATGTCAATTGAAGCCGGAGCAAGAGCAGGTTTGATTGCGCCTGACGAAGTGACATTTGAATATTGCAAAAACCGCAAGTATACGCCAAAAGGAGAAGAATTTGATAAAGCCGTAGCAGAATGGAAAGCGCTGCGCACTGATCCAGGTGCTGTTTACGATAAATCAATTGTGCTTGACGGCAATGACATTTCTCCTATGGTGACATGGGGTATCAACCCGGGAATGGTTCTTCCTGTCGATTCTGAAGTTCCGGCGCCGGAAAGCTTTTCAGCGGAAGATGACAAAAAAGAAGCGATTCGCGCTTATGAATATATGGGGCTGACTCCTCATCAGAAAATTGAAGACATTAAAGTGGAGCACGTATTTATCGGTTCCTGTACAAATTCACGCATGACTGACCTCCGCCAGGCTGCCGATATGATCAAAGGGAAAAAGGTGGCTGAAAGTGTTAGAGCAATCGTCGTGCCTGGATCTCAGAGCGTAAAACTTCAGGCTGAAAAGGAAGGGCTTCATCAGATCTTCTTAGACGCTGGATTTGAATGGAGAGAATCAGGCTGCAGCATGTGTTTGAGCATGAATAATGACGTTGTTCCTGAAGGAGAGCGCTGTGCGTCAACCTCTAACCGTAACTTTGAGGGCAGACAAGGAAAAGGCGCGAAAACACATCTCGTCAGCCCTGCGATGGCTGCGATGGCCGCCATTCACGGCCATTTCGTGGATGTCAGAAAGTTTTATCAGGAAAAAACAGTTGTGTAAGGAGTGCACGAGATGGAACCTTTGAAAACACATACGGGGAAAGCGGCCGTATTAAATCGTATTAATGTTGATACAGACCAGATCATTCCGAAACAATTTCTAAAGAGAATTGAAAGAACGGGCTACGGCCGTTTTGCATTCTTTGACTGGAGATACGATGCGAATGGCGAACCAAACCCGGAATTTGAATTAAACCAGCCGGCTTATGAAGGGGCGTCCATTTTAATAGCGGGAGAAAACTTCGGCTGCGGGTCATCGCGTGAACACGCTCCGTGGGCGCTTGATGACTACGGCTTTAAAATCATTATCGCACCGTCATTTGCTGATATTTTCCACCAAAACTGCTTTAAAAACGGTATGCTGCCGATTCGTATGCCGTATGACAATTGGAAAAAGCTTGTCGGACAATACGAAAATCAGTCACTGCAAATGACAGTCGATCTTGAAAATCAGCTTATTCACGACAGCGAAAGCAATCAGATCTCATTCGAAGTCGATCCGCATTGGAAAGAAATGCTGATCAACGGCTATGATGAAATTTCATTAACGCTTTTACTTGAAGATGAAATTAAGCAATTTGAGTCGCAGAGAAGCTCTTGGCTTCAAGCTTAAAAAAAGCTGCCCGGCAATTTGTCCGGCAGCTTTTTTTGCCTGGCAGAACCTTTCCTTTCTTGTTTTTGTGTACGGGTGTTGATACACTTGAACAAAATAAATGCCTGAAAGGAATATAGGTATGACGCATGACAAGAAAAACGCAAAAATTATTCCTTTTCCTCATTTGAAAGACCGTCTGGTGGAAAAAGGAATGTCCTCGCTGAAGGAGAAAAAGTATCAAGAGGCGCTGGAACTGTTTTCAGAAGCAATGAAATATGATGATACTGAATCAGATCTTCACTTGGGTATGGCCATTTGCTTTTTGGAGCTGGGCGAATTGGAAGAGGCAAAACGTGTATGCGAAAAGATGCTGAAAGAAGGATACGGCCAGTATTTTACGGTTTTACAAGTATACATGACGATCTTAATTCAGCTGAAGAAATACGAAGAAGTAAAAAGCACGATTGAAGCCGTCCTGGAGGAAAATCAGCTGCCTGCGGAAAGCGCCGAGCAATTTTATAAACTGCTTGATTTCAGCCGCAAAATGACCGACCCAGAGCGAGAAGACGAGGCTTGGGCCGAAGAGTATGAAGATGTGATTGACACGGAGAAAGTGTTAGCCAGCCCAGAGGAACAAATGAATTTAATCCATTCATTGAAAGACCGCAATGTAGCGAAGTATACGGGGCTGTTAAAAACAATTCTTGAAGATCCCGCTGCTCACCCGATTATCAAGACGATGATCGTGATGTTAATGGCGGAACACGACTACAGCAAACCGGTCCACATTACAAAATTCGGCGACTCCATGACAATCGAGCCGAGCGAGACTGTCCCGCCTGACGCCTCCCCAATTTTGCACCGCGTTCTCCGTGTGCTGGATGAAACGCTTGGGAATGAAAATCCGACCCTGTATGCTGCGGTAGAAGAACTGTGGAGAAGACATTTGTATGTTTTATATCCATTTCAGCCAAAACTGCTGTCTGCCGATCTTTGGGCGGCGGCCCTGCATAAAGTCGGCTATGAAATGCATGGGATTGAGATTGAAAGAGAAGAGCTGCATATGATGTATGAGTTTACCGACAGAGAACTTGATGAAGCGTGCACAATGATTAAAGATATTGAAGAAATTTCTTATTTGTAAATCACGCCATATAGTTGAAAGCGGTATGTGTTATGTTATAATATAATGGTTGTATTTGTGTATAACGGGTTATAAGAAATACGGTTGGACAGGCTTTGCAGTTCATTATTAAAATGTATACATAATGATTCTGATCTTTGGCAGCTTCGTTTTTGATGGACGAAGCCGAATGATTGCTTTAGAATGGAAGACCGACACAACCTGAATAGATTTTTGGAGGGAAACACATGTCTGTAAAATGGGAAAAACAAGAAGGCAACGAAGGCGTTTTAACGGTTGAAGTTGATGCTGAAACATTTAAAACGGCACTTGATGATGCATTTAAAAAAGTAGTTAAGCAAGTTTCAATTCCTGGATTCCGTAAAGGGAAAATTCCTCGCGGTTTATTCGAACAGCGCTTTGGCGTAGAAGCTCTTTACCAAGATGCTTTGGATATTCTTCTTCCTGTAGAATACCCTAAAGCGGTTGAAGAAGCTGGAATCGAGCCTGTAGACCGTCCTGAAATCGATGTTGAAAAAATCGAAAAAGGCGAAAGCTTAATCTTCACTGCAAAAGTAACAGTGAAACCTGAAGTGAAGCTTGGCGAATACAAAGGCTTAGGCGTCGAAAAAGACGACACAGCTGTAACTGACGAAGATGTTCAAAACGAACTAAAAGGGCTTCAAGAGCGTCAAGCTGAGCTTGTTGTAAAAGAAGAAGGCGCTGTTGAAGAAGGAAACACAGTTGTTCTTGACTTCGAAGGATTCGTTGACGGCGAAGCATTCGAAGGCGGAAAAGCTGAAAACTATTCACTTGAAGTGGGTTCAGGTTCATTCATCCCTGGCTTCGAAGATCAGTTAGTTGGCCTTGAAGCAGGTGCTGAGAAGGATGTTGAAGTAACATTCCCTGAAGAGTACCACGCTGAAGATCTTGCCGGCAAACCAGCTGTCTTCAAAGTGAAAATTCACGAAATCAAAGCGAAAGAGCTTCCTGAGCTTGATGATGAATTCGCAAAAGATATCGATGAAGAAGTGGAAACACTTGCTGAATTGACTGAAAAAACGAAGAAACGTTTAGAAGAAGCAAAAGAAAACGAAGCTGACGCTAAATTGCGTGAAGAGCTTGTTCTGAAAGCTTCTGAAAACGCTGAAATCGATGTTCCTCAAGCGATGATTGACACTGAGCTTGACCGCATGCTGAAAGAATTCGAACAGCGTCTTCAAATGCAAGGCATGAACCTTGAGCTTTACACTCAATTCTCAGGCCAAGACGAAGCTGCGTTAAAAGAGCAAATGAAAGAAGATGCTGCAAAACGCGTAAAATCTAACCTGACTCTTGAGGCGATTGCGAAAGCGGAAAACCTTGAAGTAACAGATGAGGAAGTTGATGCTGAGCTTTCTAAAATGGCTGAAGCATACAACATGCCTGTTGAAAATATCAAACAAGCCATCGGTTCTACTGACGCGATGAAAGAAGATTTAAAAGTTCGCAAAGCAATTGATTTTCTTGTAGAAAACCGTTAATATGGTGCATAATAATAGTAATAATAAAACAGGGCGCGAATGATTCGTGCCTTGTTTTGTACAATTATGATATATCTCTTTTTCTTGGGGCAATATAGTTAATGCAGGCTGTTTTTTTGTCATACATATAGAATGTGCAAGTCAGAAACACAATGTTACCGTCTTTTTGGAAAGTATGGTAAAATGCAATACATACTCGTTTCGTTTCAAGAATCATTTTCTTTTGCTCTGCCGGTAAAAGAAAAAGTGAGACAAGATTAAGGGGTGAAAGAATGTTTAAATTCAACGAGGAAAAAGGACAATTAAAATGCTCGTTCTGTGGAAAAACACAAGATCAGGTTCGTAAGCTTGTAGCTGGACCTGGTGTATATATATGTGACGAATGTATCGAACTCTGCACTGAAATTGTGGAGGAAGAACTCGGAACAGAAGAAGAAGTAGAATTTAAAGATGTGCCGAAGCCGCAGGAAATTCGTGAAATTCTGAATGAATATGTAATCGGTCAGGATCAGGCGAAGAAATCACTAGCTGTTGCGGTGTATAACCACTACAAACGCATCAACTCCAACAGCAAAGTGGACGATGTCGAGCTTTCGAAAAGTAACATTTCATTAATCGGCCCGACAGGAAGCGGTAAAACCCTTCTTGCGCAAACTTTAGCCCGTATTTTAAATGTGCCGTTTGCGATTGCTGACGCTACGTCCCTGACAGAAGCTGGATATGTAGGTGAAGATGTAGAGAATATTCTCTTGAAACTCATCCAAGCTGCTGACTATGACGTGGAAAAAGCGGAAAAAGGCATTATTTATATTGATGAAATCGATAAAGTGGCAAGAAAGTCTGAAAACCCGTCTATTACACGTGATGTGTCAGGTGAAGGCGTGCAGCAGGCATTGCTAAAAATTCTTGAAGGAACTGTGGCGAGCGTGCCGCCTCAAGGTGGACGTAAGCACCCTCATCAAGAGTTTATTCAAATTGACACAACAAACATTTTGTTCATTTGCGGCGGTGCCTTCGATGGTATCGAACAAATCATCAAACGCCGTTTAGGACAAAAAGTGATTGGCTTCGGTTCAGATAATAAGGCTGCAGATCTGGAGAAAGAAGACCTTCTTTCAAAAGTGCTTCCAGAAGACTTGCTCCGTTTCGGATTAATTCCGGAATTCATCGGACGTCTTCCGGTTATTGCAAGTCTTGAAAAGCTTGACGAAGAAGCGTTGGTTGCGATCTTAACAAAACCGAAAAACGCTCTTGTGAAGCAGTTCAAGAAAATGCTTGAGCTTGATAATGTTGAGCTTGAGTTTGAAGAAGAAGCACTGTCTGAAATTGCTAAAAAAGCAATTGAGCGTAAGACAGGAGCACGCGGACTCCGTTCCATCATTGAAGGCATTATGCTTGATGTGATGTTTGACCTGCCTTCCCGTGATGACATTGAAAAATGTGTGATTACTGGGGCGACTGTAACGCATGGAGAACCGCCTCGCCTTTTGTTAAAGGATGGAACTGAAGTTAGCCAAGATAAAACGTCTGCTTAAAAATGAAAATGAACCTCCTGAGTGGTAACATTCAGGAGGTTTTTTTGTTGTGTAAACTCTTCCGGAAAACGTTTATTCCCCTCTTTTGTGGGAGATACTAGCAATCAGAGGAATGAATTGGATACATAAATTGTTTTTCAGGAGGGACCACCATGAGTTGGACAGGGATCGCATTATTTATTCAGCTGTTTTTTGGGATTATCATTGGTTTGTATTTTTGGAATTTGCTTAAAAATCAAAGGACACAAAAAGTCACGATAGATAAGGAATCAAAGAAGGAAATGGAGCAGCTTCGCAAAATGCGGGCTATCAGCCTGTCCGAACCGTTATCTGAAAAGGTGCGCCCTAAAAGCTTTCAAGATATCGTCGGTCAGGAAGACGGGATTAAAGCGTTAAAAGCGGCATTGTGCGGACCGAATCCCCAGCACGTCATTGTCTATGGACCGCCGGGAGTCGGAAAAACAGCTGCTGCAAGGCTTGTGTTAGAGGAAGCCAAAAAACATAAGCAATCACCTTTTAAAGAGCAGGCTGTTTTTGTGGAACTCGATGCGACAACGGCTCGATTTGATGAAAGAGGAATTGCCGATCCGCTCATTGGATCTGTACATGATCCGATATACCAAGGGGCCGGAGCGATGGGACAGGCGGGTATTCCGCAGCCGAAGCAGGGGGCTGTCACGCATGCCCACGGCGGTGTATTGTTTATTGATGAAATTGGGGAGCTGCATCCTATTCAAATGAATAAAATGCTGAAGGTGCTTGAGGACCGGAAAGTCTTTTTAGACAGCGCTTATTACAGCGAAGAAAATACACAAATACCGAACCATATTCACGACATTTTTCAAAATGGGCTTCCGGCTGATTTTCGTTTGATCGGTGCGACAACGAGAATGCCTAATGAAATCCCTCCGGCAATCCGATCCCGCTGTTTAGAGGTATTTTTCCGCGAGCTTGAGAAAGATGAGCTGAAATCAGTTGCCAAAACAGCAGTGGATAAGATTGAAAAGAATATTTCTGAAGAGGGGCTTGATTTGCTGACCAGCTATACGCGGAACGGCCGGGAAGCCGTCAATATGATTCAAATCGCGGCGGGAATGGCGGTGACCGAAGATCGGAAGGACATCACCATTGAGGATATAGAATGGGTGATTCATTCCAGCCAGCTTACCCCTAAGCACGAGCAGAAAATCGGCACTGCACCGCAAATCGGCATTGTAAACGGACTCGCAGTGTATGGCCCTAACAGCGGTTCGCTGCTGGAAATCGAAGTGAACGTAACACCGGCTCAGGATAAAGGGTCAATTAACATTACCGGAATAGCAGAAGAAGAAAGCATCGGCAGCCAATCAAAATCAATTCGCCGGAAAAGCATGGCAAAGGGCTCGGTTGAGAATGTGCTAACCGTACTGCGTACAATGGGAATGAAGCCTTCAGACTATGATATCCACATTAATTTTCCGGGCGGCATTCCGATTGACGGGCCGTCGGCAGGTATTGCCATGGCGGCGGGAATTTTTTCAGCCGTTCATAAAATTCCGATTGACAACACGGTTGCCATGACAGGCGAGATCAGTCTAAACGGACTTGTAAAACCGATTGGAGGCGTGATCCCGAAAATTAAAGCGGCAAAACAGTCCGGTGCCAAAAAAGTTATTATCCCGCATGAAAATCAGCAATCGATCTTAAAACAGATTGAAGGGATCAAAATTGTGACGGTGAAAACGTTCCAGGAAGTGCTTGATGAAATTTTAGTGAACCCGCCTACTGAACAAAAACCGTTTAACATGCAAATGAATAAAGAATCGGTCTGACCCTATTTTGAAAATAGGGTTTTTTTCATGAAGGACATCTTTTCCTTTTTCAGATCAGAAAGAAAGGGTATACTACAGGAGACTGTGTTATAGAAAATGAAACCATGCCGTTTATTGTACAAGGATGAAAAAGTTGTATTATAATGGTTCATACTAAAGTCACGGAGGTGTCAGTCACATGGCAGAAGAATTAAAACGCAGCATCCCGCTCCTCCCTTTAAGAGGTTTATTAGTGTACCCGACAATGGTTTTGCACTTAGATGTAGGACGTGACAAGTCGGTTCAGGCCCTTGAACAGGCAATGATGCATGATCATATGATATTTTTAGCTACTCAGCAGGATATTTCGATAGACGAACCGGGTGAAGACGAAATTTTTACTGTCGGCACCTATACGAAAATTAAACAAATGCTGAAGCTTCCGAACGGTACGATCCGTGTTCTGGTGGAGGGCATACAGCGCGCCCAGATCATTGAATACAGTGAGCATGAGGATTATACATCGGTAGACATTCAGCTGATCCATGAAGATGATTCAAAAGATACAGAAGACGAAGCGCTGATGCGGACTTTGTTGGACCACTTTGATCAGTACATAAAAATTTCTAAAAAAATCTCAGCCGAAACGTATGCCGCGGTTACTGATATCGAAGAGCCGGGCAGAATGGCAGACATTGTTGCTTCTCACCTGCCTCTTAAACTAAAGGATAAGCAGGATATTTTAGAAACGGCCGATGTCAAAGACAGACTGAATAAGGTCATTGATTTTATCAACAATGAAAAAGAAGTGCTTGAGATCGAGAAAAAAATTGGCCAGCGTGTCAAACGTTCAATGGAGCGTACGCAAAAGGAATATTATTTGCGCGAACAGATGAAGGCGATCCAAAAAGAGCTAGGCGATAAAGAAGGCAAAACAGGTGAAGTTCAATCGCTGACCGAAAAAATCGAAGAAGCGGGTATGCCTGAACATGTGAAGGAAACGGCTCTTAAGGAATTAAACAGATATGAAAAAATTCCGTCCAGTTCTGCCGAAAGTTCTGTTATCCGCAATTATATTGACTGGCTGGTCGCTCTCCCATGGACGGATGAGACAGAAGATAAGCTTGATTTAAAAGAGGCTGAACATCTTTTGGACAAAGAACATCACGGACTTGAAAAAGTGAAAGAGCGTATTTTAGAGTATTTGGCTGTTCAGAAGCTGACAAAATCCTTAAAAGGTCCGATTCTCTGTTTGGCTGGACCTCCAGGGGTCGGAAAAACGTCCTTGGCCAAATCGATTGCTAAAAGTATGGATCGGAAATTTGTCAGAATTTCACTTGGCGGGGTGCGCGACGAATCAGAAATTCGCGGGCACAGACGGACATATGTCGGGGCAATGCCGGGACGTATTATTCAAGGCATGAAAAAAGCCGGCAAGCTGAATCCGGTCTTCTTACTAGACGAAATTGACAAAATGTCTTCTGATTTCAGAGGCGATCCGTCATCCGCAATGCTTGAAGTGCTTGATCCGGAGCAAAACAGCACCTTCAGCGACCACTACATTGAGGAGACCTTTGATCTGTCAAAAGTGCTCTTTATCGCTACGGCTAACAATTTAGCGACAATCCCGGGACCGCTTAGAGACAGAATGGAAATCATTAATATTGCGGGCTACACAGAAGTGGAAAAACTTGAAATTGTGAAAGATCACCTTCTTCCGAAGCAGATCAAGGAGCATGGGCTCAAAAAGAGCAACCTGCAGCTGCGTGATCAGGCCATTCTTGATATTATTCGCTATTATACGAGAGAAGCAGGTGTGAGAAACCTCGAACGCCAGCTTGCTGCCATCTGCCGCAAGGCCGCAAAAGCCATTGTTTCTGAAGATAGAAAACGGATTACAGTTACGGAGAAAAATCTTCATGACTTTATCGGAAAACGAATTTTCAGATATGGACAAGCAGAAACGGAAGATCAGGTGGGCGTAGTCACGGGGCTGGCTTATACAACTGTCGGCGGAGATACGCTGTCGATCGAAGTATCGCTTTCTCCAGGGAAAGGAAAATTGATCCTGACGGGTAAGCTTGGCGATGTCATGAGAGAGTCTGCTCAGGCGGCTTTCAGCTACGTGCGTTCAAAAACAGAAGAACTTGGCATTGAACCTGACTTTCATGAGAAGTATGATATTCATATACATGTTCCTGAGGGTGCGGTGCCTAAAGATGGTCCGTCTGCCGGTATCACAATGGCGACTGCGCTTGTTTCTGCTTTAACAGGACGGGCTGTATCGCGTAAAGTCGGAATGACTGGCGAAATTACGCTTCGCGGACGCGTGCTTCCGATCGGCGGACTGAAAGAAAAAGCACTCGGGGCACATAGAGCGGGATTGACGACCATTATTGCGCCTAAAGATAATGAAAAAGATATAGAGGATATTCCAGAAAGCGTCAGAGAGGGGCTTACCTTTATATTGGCATCCCACTTAGACGAAGTTTTGGAACATGCCTTAGTAGGAGAGAAGAAATGAAAGTCACAAAGTCAGAAATCGTAATCAGTGCAGTTAAACCTGAACAGTACCCTGAAGGGGGGCTTCCGGAGATTGCACTGGCCGGAAGATCGAACGTTGGAAAGTCATCTTTTATCAATTCATTGATTAATCGTAAAAATCTTGCGAGAACATCATCAAAACCGGGAAAAACACAAACATTAAATTTCTACATTATTAATGACGAATTGCATTTTGTTGATGTACCGGGTTACGGTTTTGCCAAAGTGTCAAAATCCGAGCGTGAAGCTTGGGGCAGAATGATTGAAACCTACATCACGACACGCGAGGAATTGAAAGCAGTGGTGCAGATCGTTGATTTGCGGCATGCACCGTCTAATGATGATGTGCAGATGTATGAATTCTTAAAGTATTACGGCATTCCTGTTATTATTATCGCTACAAAAGCCGATAAGATCCCGAAAGGAAAATGGGACAAACACGCGAAGGTTGTAAGACAGACATTAAATATTGATCCGGAAGACGAGCTGATTCTCTTCTCCTCAGAAACGAAAAAGGGGAAAGACGAAGCTTGGGGAGTGATCAAAAAAATGATAAACCGGTAGAGAATACTCTCTGCCGGTTTTATTTATCGTATAGATTTTTTTCGTTTTATCAATAATAACAATAAACTGATTCCGATAAATACAAATGGCCAATACTCTTTCAGCAGGGCCGTGGGAACATGCGCAGACTCGAGCCATGCCATAATCTGTTTGAAAAAGTAAAGAAACAGGGAAAAACAAATCATCGAAACAGATTCATATACATATTCTTTTTTCTGAACGGTTGAAACGAGCAGTGAGAAGCCGACCATGAAGAGTAGCATTTCAAAATCATCCGGCCACCATGTCCACTTTGGCTTAGCGAAAAAGTGCAAACCGATTCCGAAGAGAAGCAAGCCGATAAAGAAATGGGGGGAGACAGCTTCTTTTTTTCCTTGGTATATAAAGGATGCGCCTAACAGCATAAGAAGAACAGGCCATTGATCCTGACCTGAAAACAGTTCGGCTTGGCCGCTTTCAAGCCATGCGTAAACGGATGCGGCGAGCAGCAGACAAGGAAATAAAATTGATTTTTGTTTCATGCATATCACCTTCTTGTTTTCTAGAGCTGATTTTGAGTAAGTTTCTGCTGTTTTTGGTATTGTCAATAGGAACATATTTTGTTCGTGAAGCTTTTTCTAATATAGCACAAGATTTTTGAAATCTGTTCACAATTTGCGAAAGAAACTATGTTATAATTATTATAAATAATGAATTCTATGTTAGAATGATTATAAATTAAAGTTTGGGTGTTGGGGGTGTAAGGAAAGCTATGCATATACTTGTTGTGGGAGTAGATTATAAATCCGCCCCTATTGAGATACGTGAAAAAGTAAGTTTTCAGCCGAATGAGCTTGCAGAAGCGATGGTGCAGCTAAAAGCAGAGAAAAGCATTCTCGAAAATATCATCGTATCTACCTGCAACCGCACTGAAATTTATGCGGTAGTCGACCAGCTCCATACCGGCCGTTATTATATAAAGAAATTTTTAGCTGACTGGTTTCACTTAAGCAAAGAAGACCTGTCGCCGTTTTTAAGATTTTATGAAAGCGATGCGGCTGTTGAGCATTTGTTCCGTGTAGCCTGCGGATTGGATTCTATGGTGATCGGTGAAACGCAAATTCTCGGCCAGGTGCGCGATAGCTTCAAAACAGCTCAGCAAGAAAAAACGATCGGCACGATTTTTAATGAGCTGTTTAAGCAGGCGGTTACAGTGGGTAAACGGACTCACGCCGAAACAGACATTGGCTCTAATGCAGTGTCTGTTAGCTATGCGGCCGTTGAGCTTGCGAAAAAAATCTTCGGAAACCTTTCAAGCAAGCATATATTGATCCTTGGTGCAGGAAAAATGGGCGAGCTTGCAGCCGAAAATCTGCACGGACAGGGAATCGGAAAAGTGACCGTCATTAACAGAACATACTTGAAAGCGAAAGAACTTGCAGACCGTTTCTCCGGTGAAGCACGAAGCTTAAATCAGCTTGAAAGCGCGCTTGCAGAAGCCGATATTTTAATCAGCTCTACCGGTGCGAGTGATTTTGTTGTGTCTAAAGAAATGATGGAAAACGCGAATAAGCTTCGCAAGGGCCGTCCTTTATTTATGGTGGACATCGCCGTGCCAAGAGACTTGGATCCCGCTTTAAACGATCTAGAAGGCGTCTTCCTTTATGATATAGACGATCTTGAAGGGATCGTAGAAGCGAACCTGAAAGAGCGGAGAGAAACCGCTGAGAAGGTTGAACTGTTAATCGAAGAAACCATTGTGGAGTTTAAACAATGGCTGAATACACTCGGTGTAGTGCCCGTCATTTCCGCATTGCGTGAAAAAGCGCTGGCAATCCAGTCTGAAACGATGGACAGCATCGAACGGAAGCTGCCGCATTTGACGACAAGAGAGAAAAAACTTTTGAATAAACATACGAAAAGTATCATTAATCAAATGCTCCGCGACCCGATATTAAAGGTGAAAGAACTGGCGGCAGAGGCTGATTCTGAAGAAAAGCTGGCTTTGTTTAAGCAGATTTTTGATATAGAAGAAGCTGCGGGCCGGCAAATGATCAAAAGCGTTGAAGGCAGCCAAAAGGTCCATTCTTATAAGAAGGCTGAATCAAGAGCGGGGTTTGCCCCACTTGTAAGTGAGTGAAAGCTGAATGATTGATACTGCAATGGCAAGACTTAATGAAGGGACAATCGTCATTTACGCATTAAGTGTACTCTTTTATTTTATAGATTTTCTTCAACACAACCGGAAGGCTGGGAAAATGGCCTTCTGGTTGCTTTCTATTGTCTGGACTCTGCAAACCGTGTATTTAGCCTACTTTATGTGGGTGACGGGGCGGTTTCCGGTATTAAATGTGACGGAGGCGCTTTATTTTTATGCTTGGGTGCTTGTCACACTGTCACTTGTACTGACGAAGCTGCTGCGTGTTGATTTTATTGTGTTTTTTACAAATGTAATAGGGTTTGCTATGATCGCCATTCATACATTTTCACCGACGGAGCAGCAGTCAGCGGCTTTTTCGGGTCAGCTCGTATCGGAGCTGTTAGTGATTCATATTACAATGGCGATTCTTTCTTACGGCGCTTTTTCCCTTTCTTTTGTATTTTCTGTGCTCTATTTGTTTCAATATCATCTGTTAAAAAAGAAAAAATGGGGAAAGTGGCTGTTGAGAATAGAAGATTTGTCTAAGCTTGATTATATGGCGTATGTTCTGAATGTCATCGGAGTTCCGATGCTTTTGCTGAGTTTGATTCTTGGCGTCATTTGGGCGTATGTGTCTCTAGAAACGCTGTATTGGTTCGACGCCAAAGTGCTTGGTTCGTTTGTCGTCCTGCTTCTGTACAGCTATTATCTCTATATCAGGCTGATTAAAGAGCTTCAGGGGAAGGTCGCCGCACTGTGGAATACGGCTTGTTTTCTCGTGCTGATGATCAATTATTTCCTGCTCGGAAGCCTGTCTCAATTCCATTGGTTCAGTTAAATAATGTGCCCAAGCAGATTCGGGAGGAAAGAAAAAATGAGAACGATAAAAGTAGGTTCCAGACGGAGCAAACTCGCTATGACCCAAACAAAATGGGTGATTCGCAAACTGAAGGAAATCAATCCTTCTTTTGCTTTTGACATAAAAGAAATCGTCACAAAGGGTGACCGGATCGTTGATGTTACCCTGTCAAAAGTGGGAGGGAAAGGGCTGTTTGTCAAAGAAATCGAACAAGCGCTTTTAAACGAAGACATTGATATGGCTGTTCACAGCATGAAGGATATGCCTGCCGTTTTGCCTGAAGGCCTTGTGATCGGCTGTATTCCTGAACGGGAAGATCCTCGTGACGCTCTTATTTCAAAGAATCGTGTAAAGCTTTCTGAATTGAAGGAAGGTGCTGTAATCGGCACAAGCAGTTTAAGAAGAAGCGCGCAGCTTTTGATTGAGCGTCCTGACATTACAATTAAATGGATTAGAGGTAATATAGATACGAGACTTCAAAAGCTGGAAAACGAAGATTATGACGCAATTATTTTAGCTGCAGCAGGGCTTTCCAGAATGGGCTGGAAGCAGGATGTCGTAACTGAATTTCTTGAGCCTGAGCGCTGTCTTCCGGCTGTTGGCCAAGGCGCTCTTGCAATTGAGTGCCGCGAATCCGATCGACAGCTTTTAACGTTATTTTCTCAGTTTACGGATGAGTACACAAAACGGACTGTACTGGCAGAACGTGCCTACTTAAACGCGATGGAGGGCGGCTGTCAGGTGCCGATCGCCGGCTACTCGGTGATAAACGGCCAGGATGAAATTGAACTGACAGGGCTTGTGGCTTCGCCTGATGGAAAAATCATTTTCAAAGAAACCGTCACCGGAAACGATCCGGAGGAAGTCGGTAAGCGCTGTGCGGCTCTCATGACTGATAAAGGCGCTAAAGATTTAATCGATCGCGTAAAACGGGAGCTTGATGAGAATGGTAAATGATTTTCCTTTGAAAGGAAAAACAGTGCTTGTCACCCGAAATAAGACGCAGGCAAAATCGTTTCGGCAGAAAGTGGAGCAGCTTGGCGGAAAAGCGGTATTGGCCTCATTGATCACGTTTCGCAGAGCTCTGCCGAATGATCTGGCGGAACAGGTGCGACTAGATCTAACCATACCCGGCTGGCTTGTGTTTACGAGTGTAAATGGAGCGGATTTCTTTTTTTCTTATCTGAAAGAAAATCAGCTTATTGTTCCCGGTCATAAAAAAATTGCGGCTGTTGGTGAAAAAACCGCACGCCGTTTAGAATCGTACAACGTATCGGTTGATGTAATGCCTCATGACTATATTGCAGAACAATTGGCGGACGCTCTTAAGCAGCATGCCGAACCGTCAGAACGAATTTCAGTCATAAAAGGCAATTTATCTCGCGATGTGATAAAAACAGAGCTTGCGCCTCTTGGCTTTGAGGTGAAGGAATGGGTCGTATATGAAACTGTTCCTGATGAAGATGGCATCGAGGAATTAAAAAATGCCGCGAATCAGTATTCATTTGATTATATGACATTTACAAGCTCATCAACCGTACATACATTTATGCATGTTCTGGGAGAAGGAATAAAAAAATGGCCGGCGCACCAGACGGCCTGCATCAGCATCGGACCGCTAACGAGGGACGCTCTGCTGTCGTACGGAATCACGTCGTATATGCCTGATACATTTACAATTGACGGCATGCTTGATTTAATGTGCCGCATGTCTAGAAAGGAAGATAGAATATGAGTCAATCATTTAACAGACACCGCCGTTTGCGGTCATCAAAAGCAATGAGAGAGATGGTGAAAGAAACTCGTCTGCATCCATCTGATTTTATTTATCCGATCTTTGTCGTTGAAGGTTTAGAAGGAAAAAAAGCTGTTCCTTCAATGCCTGATGTTTATCATGTATCTTTAGATCTATTAAAGGATGAAGTGGCTGAGCTGGTCAGTCTCGGAATTCAATCCGTCATTGTTTTCGGCATACCTGAAGAAAAAGATGATTGCGGAACGCAAGCTTACCATGACCACGGGATTGTGCAAGAAGCAATTGCCGAAATTAAAAAGCACTTCCCTGAGATGGTTGTCGTTGCTGATACATGCCTATGTGAATATACAGATCACGGACATTGCGGTCTCGTCAAAGACGGACAGATCCTGAATGATGAATCCTTGGAGCTATTGGCACAGACAGCTGTCAGCCAAGCAAAAGCCGGAGCGGATATCATTGCGCCTTCTAACATGATGGACGGATTTGTGACGGTTATCAGAGAAGCGTTAGATAAAGAAGGCTTCATCAATATTCCGATCATGTCTTACGCCGTGAAATATTCAAGTGAGTTTTACGGTCCGTTCCGTGATGCAGCAAACAGCACGCCTCAATTTGGCGACCGCAAAACGTATCAAATGGACCCTGCCAACCGTCTGGAAGCACTCCGTGAAGCCCAATCAGATGTTGAAGAAGGCGCGGACTTCCTGATTGTGAAACCTTCACTTTCTTATATGGATATCATGCGGGATGTAAAAAATGAGTTTACATTGCCGCTTGTGGCTTATAATGTAAGCGGAGAGTATTCTATGGTGAAGGCTGCAGCTCAGAACGGCTGGATCAAGGAAAAAGAGATTGTCTTAGAAATTTTGACAAGCATGAAGCGTGCGGGTGCCGACCTGATTATTACGTATCATGCAAAAGACGCAGCAAAATGGCTTGCGGAGTAATTTTATTCAGTTGACAGGAGTTGAGGCAGATGAGAAGCTATGAAAAATCAAAAGCGGCTTTTAAAGAAGCGCAAAAACTCATGCCGGGCGGTGTAAACAGCCCCGTTCGCGCCTTTAAATCGGTAGACATGGACCCGATTTTTATGGAGCGCGGAAAAGGCTCTAAAATCTATGATATTGATGGAAATGAGTATATTGATTACGTCTTGTCATGGGGGCCTTTAATTTTAGGACACACAAATGACCGCGTTGTAGAGAGCCTCAAAAAAGTGGCTGAATACGGGACAAGCTTCGGAGCTCCGACTGAGGTGGAAAATGAATTGGCGAAGCTCGTCATTGACCGAGTGCCGTCAGTAGAAATTGTACGGATGGTCAGCTCGGGAACCGAGGCGACCATGAGCGCGCTTCGTTTGGCAAGAGGATATACAGGCCGCAATAAGATTTTAAAATTTGAGGGCTGCTACCATGGACACGGAGATTCTCTGCTGATTAAAGCGGGTTCAGGAGTGGCAACACTCGGTCTGCCTGACAGCCCGGGCGTACCTGAAGGAATAGCGAAAAACACCATCACCGTTCCGTACAATGATTTAGAAAGTGTAAAGCTTGCATTCCAACAGTTCGGTGAAGATATTGCAGGCGTCATCGTAGAACCGGTTGCCGGAAACATGGGAGTAGTTCCGCCGCAAGAAGGCTTCCTGCAAGGATTGCGTGATATTACTGAACAGTACGGCACGCTGCTGATTTTTGATGAAGTCATGACTGGCTTCCGGGTCGATTACAAATGCGCTCAAGGCTATTTCGGCGTAACGCCTGATCTGACTTGCTTAGGAAAAGTAATCGGGGGCGGACTGCCTGTCGGCGCTTATGGCGGTAAAGCCGAAATTATGGAGCGGATTGCTCCGAGCGGTCCGATTTATCAGGCAGGTACGCTGTCAGGCAACCCGCTTGCGATGACGGCTGGACTCGAAACATTAATGCAGCTCACGCCTGAATCATACAAGACCTTTATGAAAAAAGGTGACAGGCTGGAAGAAGGCATATCAAAAGCGGCAGAGGCGCACGGTATTCCGCATACCTTTAACCGCGCAGGTTCAATGATCGGTTTCTTCTTTACAAATGAACCTGTCATCAATTATGAAACAGCCAAAGCATCGGATTTGAAGCTGTTTGCCAAGTATTATAAAGGAATGGCAAACGAAGGTGTGTTCCTTCCGCCGTCTCAATTTGAAGGGCTTTTCCTCTCGACGGCTCATACTGATGAAGATATTGAAAAAACAATTCAGGCAGCTGAGAACGTATTCGCTGAGATCAGCCGCGGATAAGTACGATAAAAACCGGTATCAAGGACATCCTTGTACCGGTTTTTCTATGCTTCCCCATTCATATTTTCTCCATTTCATACATACACCTTTAGTGACATCTAATTTTAAGGATTAGATGAAAGGAGGATATGAACTTGCCGCAAAATCATCGATTGCAATTTTCTGTAGAAGAATCGATCTGTTTCCAAAAAGGACAGGAAGTTTCTGAACTGCTTTCCATTTCATTAGATCCTGATATTAGGGTTCAGGAAGTAAATGATTACGTTTCAATCAGAGGATCGCTTGAACTTACAGGTGAGTACAACATAGATCAGAGCAAAAATACTGAAGAGTTTTATACCGATAAGCGGTTTGTCGAAGAGGTCAGAACGAGAGAGGATGGAACTGCGGAACTGACTCATTGTTTTCCTGTCGATATTACCATCCCGAAAAATAAAGTCAGTCATTTACATGAAGTTTTTGTGTTTATTGATGCATTTGACTATCAACTAACAGACTCGCGCATCCTGACGATCCAGGCTGATTTAGCAATAGAAGGCCTTCTTGATGACACAGCAGACAGAGAGCAAGACATTCCTCTCTATGAAGCTCCTGATGAAGGTTTTTCTGAGCCGCCAGAGCTATTTGCTTTAGAAGCAGAGGACAGCGAAGAAGAAGCGCCAGCCGAGCCGCCGGAGCTTCTAGTCTCGGAAGCAGGGCTTCGTGAAGAGCAGGAAAATGAAGAGGAAGAAGCTGAGCGGTCAGAGCCATTGGCTTTGAAATCAGAGGACAGCGAAGATATAAAGGCGGAAGAAGCGCCAGCTGAGCCGCCAGAGCTTGTTGTCTCGGAAGCGAGGCTTCGTGAAGAGCAAGCAGATGAAGAGGAAGAAGCTGAGCGGTCAGAGCCATTGGCTTTGAAATCAGAGGACAGCGAAGATATAAAGGCGGAAGAAGCGCCAGCTGAGCCGCCAGAGCTTGTTGTCTCGGAAGCGGGGCTTCGTGAAGAGCAAGCAGATGAAGAGGAAGAAGCTGAGCGGTCAAAGCCATTGGCTTTGAAATCAGAGGACAGCGAAGATATAAAGGCGGAAGAAGCGCCAGCTGAGCCGCCGGAGCTTGTTGTCTCGGAAGCGAGGCTTCGTGAAGAGCAGGAAAATGAAGAGGAAGAAGCTGAGCGGTCAGAGCCATTGGCTTTAAAAGCAGAGGACAGCGAAGGTATAAAAGCGGAAGAAGCTGAGCGATCAGAGCCATTGGCTTTAAAAGCAGAGGACAGCGGCGGTATAAAAGCGGAAGAAGCACCAGCTGAGCCGCCGGAGCTTCTAGTCTCGGAAGCGAGGCTTCGTGAAGAACAGGAAAATGAAGAGGAAGAAGCTGAGCGATCAGAGCCATTGGCTTTAAAAGCAGAGGACAGCAAAGATATAAATGCGAAAGAAGCGAAGCCGCCGGAGCTCATTCTTTCAGAGGCAGAGCTTCGTGAGGAAGCGGAAACAATAGAAGCAGATTCCCCAAAGGCTGCTTCAGGAATAGAGATCCGCGAAAAAGCAGAGACGGAAGAAGAGCAGGCTGAACTGTCAAAACCGCTTGTTTCAGCGGCGGAAATATCACCTGCTGTAGAAGCTGAGCTTCAGCAAGAGGCTGAGCGTGGTGAAGAAAAAATAGAAAAGCCAGATTCTCCTATTCTTGAGCATGCTCTGCGTCAAGAATCCCAAAAAACAGAATCGGAGCTATCGGATCACATAGAGCCTGCACCTCGACAGGATGCAGAACAACCGGAGGAAGTCGAGGAAACTATACGTGAAGACGTTGTTTCTTTAGAAGGAAGCAGAGAGCAGGAAGAAGCGCCAGCTGCACTTTTAAAGGAAGAAGCAGCAGCTCCAACCCTGCATTTTAATCAAAAGATAAGTGCTGAAGAGGAATCTCAGGAAGAAGAGCTTACGCCGGCCTACCGTACCTTCCTGCCGGAACAAGATTCAGAAGAGCATTCCTTTTATTCAGCGCCTAAGCTGCTGGAGGAAGAAGAGCAGAAGAAAGAAAGCTTTGAAATTGAAGTGAGAAAAACACCTACACCTGAAGAACCTGAGGAAGAGGCGTCTTTTCATTCTTACCAGCTGCCAGACACTTCCGAACCTGAAAGGAAGGAAACAGATGCTATTGCTGGGGCTGTTCCTGCTGCTCAAACAAAGGGAACTGAAACAAAGGAAAATCATAATTCTCTTTATTTAACAAAACTCTTTACGAGAGAAGAGGATGAGTTTTCTAGAATGAAAATCTGTATTGTTCAGCAGGAAGATACCATTGAACGTTTATGCGAACGGTACGACATTACCTCCCAGCAGCTGATCAGGATGAATTCTTTGGCGCTGGATGATGAATTGAAAGCAGGGCAGATTCTTTATATCCCTCAATACAACAGCAGCCATGCGTAAGCCGTAAGCGATCGGAAAATGTGGTGAATGGAATGGAAGATGTCCAATCGGTTCTTCAGGAATACGGACTGACGGCTCAATTTATTGAGCCAGTCAGTTCTCGTGTGTGGAAAGTGTATTCAGATTATGGGGTATTTGCGCTGAAAAAAATGAAATCGGTTCGCGGCAAACATTTTACAGATCAAATGGTGGCAATTGAGGAAAAAGGCTTTCATTCCTTTGTTCCCATTTACAGAACAAATGGGGGAGAGTTTTTCTCCGGGGGCGTACAAACTGGAGACTCCTATTACTTAATGCCTTGGCTCCAATTTGACCAAGAGGAAGAGCGGGATCAGAAACATGCCTATCTATTTAGAGAAACAGCCCGCCTTCACGAGAGAACTGCGCAGGAAATCAAGGTCAGGCGTGAAGACATTGAACACCACTATGAACAAACGAGAAAAAAGTGGGAAAATGAAAAGGTCATTTATGAACAGTTTGTAGACAGAGCTGAGAAAGAATGGTACCTTTCCCCCTTTGAATTGCAGGCTGTAACCTATTATTCAGAAACCATTTCCGCCGTAAACTTTGCGCTTGAGCGGATTAAGGACTGGTATGAAACGGCAAAAGAAAAAGGCTCCTCAAGGGTTGTCATTACCCACGGCAGCCTGTCTATTCACCATTTTCTGTATAATGATGCAGGGACCGGATACTTTACGAATTTTGAGAGAGCGTCTGTGGGGCCGCCGCATAACGACTTGCTCGGCTTTTACACACGAATGTTCAGCGGTTTTCCAAAAGCTTGTCCGGAGTGTGTCGATTGGTTTTATGCATATACGAAAGCATTTCCTCTGCATGAGGCTGAAATCAGTCTTTTTCTCAGTTACATGGCTTATCCGGCAGCGGTGTACAAAGTGCTGAACCGCTATCAGACCGGGAAAAGACGGCGTGAAAAAGATGAATGTACACACTTATTAAAGGCATACTGGCAAATGAAAAATATTGAGCCGTTTGTGATGAAAATCCATCAAATTGAACAAGAGAAAAAATTTCAGGCGGAAAACGAGTCCACGTCTTAATTGGCGCGGACTTGTTTGTTTATATCCATTCCAAATGAAGCGCACAGGCTAACAGAATCAATATTGCGAGCAGCAAGACATCAAAGGTTGTCGGAAAGAAAATGGTTCTGATACCTTGGAAAATCGTAATCGGGATAATCACTTGCGCGGATACAAGCCGAATTTGCCTGACCCACGGCGGCAGGGAATAAGAGCTGAAACGTTTCTTCACGGTGCATCCTCCTCAACGCATTTACAAGCATCATATGTATACTTGGTCAATAGGTGCCTGCCCATCTTGTATAGGACGCAGTATTTTTGGAAAAGATGATTGACGAATCAAAAACACTTTTACTATAATAAAGAACATAAATAAAGTATATAATGAGCTGATAGATACACCTGCTTAGAACGGGAAGAGTACAAGAAAGACGCATGCAGAGAGAGGAGCCGCTTGCTGAAAGGCTTCTTATGTTGTCTGATTGGAAGGTCGCCCGGGAGCATAATTTCTTGAAAGAAGAGTAGAGAAATTCGGGAAACCCCCGTTATCCGTTGAAGCGCATGAACTGACAAAGTTCATGAAAAAAGGTGGTACCGCGAAAGAGCTTTTTCGTCCTTTTCCCAAGGATGAAGGGCTCTTTTTTCGTTCTCAGCCATTTTAAACATGCTGGAGGGTTATGATGGAAACGAATGAACAAACAATGCCGACGAAATACGATCCGGCTGCGGTTGAAAAAGACCGATATGATTTTTGGCTAAAAGGTAAGTTTTTTGAAGCAGGCAGCGATCAGACAAAGGAGCCGTACTCTGTCGTTATTCCGCCGCCAAACGTAACAGGAAGGCTTCACCTTGGCCACGCTTGGGATACAACGCTGCAAGACATTGTAACAAGAATGAAACGCATGCAGGGTTATGATGTACTGTGGCTTCCGGGTATGGACCACGCCGGTATTGCGACACAGGCTAAAGTTGAAGCGAAACTTCGTGAAGAAGGCACAAGCCGTTACGATTTAGGCCGTGAGAAATTCCTTGAAGAAACGTGGAAGTGGAAGGAAGAGTATGCTGACTTCATCCGCAGCCAGTGGGCGAAATTAGGGCTTGGCCTTGATTATTCCCGTGAGCGCTTCACGCTTGATGAAGGCTTAAACAGAGCGGTTCGCGAAGTGTTCGTCAAACTTTATGAAAAAGGCTTGATCTACAGAGGCGAATACATCATAAATTGGGACCCTGCAACAAAAACAGCTTTATCAGACATTGAGGTCATTTACAAGGATGTTCAAGGCGCGTTTTATCACATGAGCTATCCGCTTGCTGACGGATCAGGTTCAATTGAAATCGCGACGACACGTCCAGAAACGATGCTTGGTGATTCAGCCGTTGCGGTTCACCCTGAAGATGAGCGCTACAAGCACCTTATCGGAAAAACGGTTATTCTGCCTATCACAAATCGTGAAATACCGATTGTCGGCGATGACTATGTTGATATGGAATTTGGTTCAGGTGCGGTAAAAATTACGCCTGCCCACGATCCGAACGACTTCGAGCTGGGCAACCGTCATAACTTAGAGCGCATTCTTGTCATGAATGAAGACGGCACGATGAATGAAAATGCGCTGCAATATCAAGGCATGGATCGCTTTGAATGCCGCAAAAAGCTCGTTAAAGATTTACAGGAGGCAGGCGTTCTCTTCAAAATCGAGGATCATCTGCACTCTGTCGGGCATAGTGAACGAAGCGGAGCAGTTGTTGAACCTTATCTTTCTACCCAATGGTTTGTGCGCATGCAGCCGCTTGCTGATGCAGCAATAGAATTGCAGGAGAAAGAAGAAAAAGTCAACTTTGTTCCTGACCGCTTCGAAAAAACGTATTTGCATTGGATGGAAAATATCCGCGACTGGTGTATTTCCCGTCAATTATGGTGGGGCCACCGCATTCCTGCCTGGTATCATAAAGAAACAGGCGAGTTATATGTCGGTCTTGAAGCGCCGGAGGACAGCGAAAATTGGGAGCAGGATACAGACGTGCTGGATACATGGTTCAGTTCTGCGCTCTGGCCTTTCTCCACTATGGGCTGGCCTGATTTGACAGCTGAAGACTTTAAACGCTATTATCCGACTGACGTTCTCGTTACAGGCTACGACATCATTTTCTTCTGGGTGTCACGCATGATTTTCCAAGGGATTGAATTTACTGGCGAACGTCCGTTTAAAGATGTTTTAATCCATGGCTTAATCCGTGATGAGCAAGGCAGAAAAATGAGTAAATCTCTTGGCAACGGTGTCGATCCGATGGACGTGATTGACAAGTACGGAGCCGATTCTCTTCGCTATTTCCTGGCGACTGGAAGCTCTCCTGGCCAAGATCTTCGCTTCAGCTATGAAAAAGTGGAATCGACTTGGAATTTTGCCAATAAAATTTGGAACGCTTCTCGTTTCGCATTAATGAACATGGATGGCATGACATATGATGAGCTTGATCTTTCAGGTGAGAAATCAGTAGCTGACAAGTGGATTTTAACGCGTTTAAACGAAACGATCGAAAGTGTGACACAGCTAGCTGATAAATATGAATTTGGTGAAGTCGGCCGCCATTTATATAACTTTATTTGGGACGATTTCTGTGATTGGTATATTGAAATGGCGAAGCTTCCTCTATACGGAGAAGACGAAGCGGCTAAGAAAACAACCCGTTCCATTCTTGCTTATGTTCTGGACCAAACGATGCGCCTGCTCCATCCGTTTATGCCATTCTTAACGGAGGAAATTTGGCAGCACCTGCCTCACCAAGGAGAATCCATTACTGTAAGCACATGGCCTGCTGTTGTGCCTGAGCATACAGACACTGAAGCTGCTGCTGACATGAAGCTTCTCGTTGAACTGATCCGTTCTGTGCGTAATATCCGCAGCGAAGTAAACACACCGATGAGCAAGCAAGTTGAATTGTACATTAAAGCGAGCACGGACGAGGTCGCAGCCCGTCTCGAAGCAAACCGTTCTTATGTGGAACGCTTTACAAATCCGAGCGCGCTGAAAATCGGTACAGATATCGAAGCTGTTGATAAAGCAATGACGGCAGTTGTCACAGGAGCAGAGGTCATACTTCCGCTTGAAGGTTTAATTAATATCGATGAAGAAATCGCCCGTCTGCAAAAAGAATTCGATAAGCTGACGAAAGAAGTCGAGCGTGTCCAAAAGAAACTTGGAAACGAAGGATTTATAAAAAAAGCGCCTGCACACGTAATTGATGAAGAACGTGAGAAAGAGAAAGATTATGTGGCAAAGCGTGACGCTGTTCAAAAACGAATGGCTGAGCTGAAGGGCTAATGAAAAGCCGAGGCGGTTTCTTGAGAAACCGCCTTGTCTTATAAAAGAGGGGATTATCATTGTTTACTGCATATGAAGAAGCGCGCAGCTGGATTCACAGCCGTCTAAAATTCGGAGTGAAGCCCGGTCTTGATCGAATGAAGCAGCTGATGGCGCGATTGGACCATCCTGAAAAGAAAATCCGCGCGCTCCACGTGGCGGGAACAAACGGCAAAGGATCAACTGTCGCTTTTATCCGTTCTATGCTGCAAGAAGCGGGATACACTGTCGGTACGTTTACATCGCCTTATATCATCACATTTAATGAGCGCATCAGCGTAAACGGCACACCTATTACAGATGAGGAGTGGGTCACACTCGTTAATCAGGTGAAACCGATCGTTGAAGAGCTTGATCAAACTGAACACGGTCAGCCGACAGAATTTGAAATTATGACGGCTTGTGCATTTTTATATTTTGCTGCGTATCATCAGGTCGATTTTGTTATTTTTGAAACAGGTCTGGGCGGAAGGTACGATTCTACTAATGTTGTCGAGCCGCTTTTAACCGTCATCACAAGTATCGGACACGACCATATGAACATTTTAGGAAACACCATTGAAGAAATCGCAGGCGAAAAAGCCGGGATTATAAAAGAAGGCATTCCGATCGTGACAGCCGTTACCCAGCCGGAAGCCTTACAGGTAATCCAGCATGAAGCTGAGCGAAAATCTGCTCCTTTTCAGTCATTGCATGATACAAGCAGGATTTATAATGAAAAGGCTCTCCCTGCAGGAGAACAGTTTTCTTTAAAAACCGGAGAAACGTGTTATGAAGATATTCGAACATCTCTCATCGGTACGCATCAAAGACAAAATGCGGCATTGTCCATTTTGGCTGCCGAGTGGCTTAACAGGGAAAACATTGCTGAAATGAGTGATTCTGCGTTAAGAAGCGGGCTCGTAAAGGCTGCTTGGCCGGGCAGATTAGAGTTGGTTCAGGAACATCCGCCGGTATATTTAGACGGCGCCCATAATGAAGAAGGGATCGATAAGCTGACTGAAACGATGAAGCAGCGTTTCCCAGATTCCGATATTTGTGTGGTGTTCAGTGCGTTAAAGGATAAGCCGTATCATGACATGATTAAGAAACTGGAAACGATCGCGCACTCGATTCATTTTGCTTCTTTTGATTTTCCGCGTGCTTCTCTTGCGAAAGATCTGTATGATGCTAGTGAAATCAGCAGCAAAAGCTGGAATGAAGATCCGGAGCATGTGATCAAATTAATAGAAAGCAAAAAAGGCTCAAATGATATCGTGCTCATTACGGGATCACTTTATTTTATTTCTGACATTCGAAAAAGAATGCTGTAATGACTTTGGCCCGGCAGAATCAATAATGATATTCTGCCGGGATTTTTTCTGTCAAAATCTAAAATTGCTTATTATAGATCAATATGCTTGCTGTGCTACAATCCATAGCATAATCTAAAGAGAGTAAAGGTGTGTTGTCTATGATTCAGATTCTTTTTGTCCTCGGCCTTATCCTCGGTTCATTTTATTATACGGTTGGATGCCGTATCCCCTTGCACATATCCATCATAAGTCCGCGTTCGGCATGTTCCTTTTGCCGTCGAACCCTAACCCCGACGGAATTAATCCCTGTTTTATCTTTTATTCTGCAAAAAGGCAATTGCAAAAGCTGCGGCCAAAAGCTCTCTCTTATGTACCCGGCGGCAGAGCTCTCGACAGCGAGTTTATTTGCAGCCGCGGGATTTCGTTTTGGTTTGTCTTGGGAACTGATTGTTGCGTTGGTGTTTCTATCTCTTCTAATTATTGTTTCTGTGACAGATATTCACTTTATGCTGATTCCAAATCGCATATTGCTATTCTTTCTTCCCTTTCTGGCAGCTGGCAGAATCATTTCTCCGCTTCTTTCTTGGTATGAAGGCTTTATAGGCGCGGCTGCCGGTTTTCTTTTACTGGCCTTTATTGCCGTCATCACTCATGGAGGAATAGGGGGAGGGGATGTTAAATTATTTGCCGTTATCGGCCTTGTGCTTGGTGTGAAAATGCTTGCTGCCGCCTTTTTCTTTTCAGTTTTTATAGGCGCATTGTACGGAGCTGCCGCTGTACTGTTCGGAAGGCTGGCCAGAAAACAGCCGATTCCCTTTGCCCCGGCAATTGCGGCAGGAAGCATTTTCGCTTATTTATACGGTGACTCTATCATTTCCTTTTATGTCAAAACGGCGTTAGGCTGACTGATGAAAAATTTGACGAACGTTTTTTGGACAAGACGACAAAAGTCTTGTTCTTTTTTTTTTCGCCTGTGCTAAAGTGTGTAGCATGAAAAGCCACAAGAACGGTCACACAAATGAAGGGAGGAAGCAGAATTGAAAAAAAGGAAGCAAAAAAAAATCAGTAAAGCGGAAGAAAAAGCCCTTAAGGTGACGATTAATGGAAAAGAAGAAACAGTTTACGAGCAGGAGACACCGAAGACAGAGCAAGAAAAAAACATGACGTTTTCAAATTGGGAGGAAAAGAGAAAGGCGGAGCAGGAGGTTGCAGCCTCCCATGAACATCCTGATGAAGATGAATTTAACTGGGATTCAGAGGAGGATAAGGTGTTTAAAGATGATCCCAAAGTTGTTCCGCCCTATCAAAAGAAAAAATCGAAGCTCTATTCAAAAGGAAAGACAGGGACGGCCAAGCCGGTAAAAAGAGTGGCGGCAACGATTGCCTTTGCAGCGGTTTTAGGCACCGGCTTAGGGTTATTTGCATTAAATATATCAGGCAATAAAGAAGCGTCGGCGCCAGCCTCTTTAGATGCCTCTTTAGGCAGCCAGACGGCAAAAGCAGGAGATACAGCTGCGGAGAAACAAAGCACCGCCGGAGAAAAACAAGCGGCACAAACGGAAGGTACATATAAAACATATGCAGTGCAAGCAGGAAAGTTTTCAAATGAAAAGGGTGCAGAGACGTTAACTGAACAGCTGACTGAAAAAGGATATTCCGCCGTTTACCTGTCAAAGGATGACGGGTACACGTATGTCATCGCGGGCCTGGCAAGTGATAAGGCTGTATCACAGCAGGTAGGGCAGCTTTTAATCGACAGCGATTTTGAAGCCTGGGGGGGCAAGGAACTATCTTTATCAATAGAGTCGGATATGACAGATCCTTTCAAGAAAACAGCGGAGCTCTCAGCGAAGGCGATCCTGGGAGAAGATATTACAAAAGCGAGTGTTGAAAAAATAAAAAATTCGCTCGGTAAAACAGAAGCAGCTGAAACGGGAGAGAAAAAAGCAATTTTGCAGGCGTTAAAGGAATTAGAGGACCCAAGTGCTGAAGCCGGATGGAAGGCTCAGCAGCAGCTTTTAGCCGTAATTAAATAATAGAAAGTGCCTGAGCCTTCGTCCTTAGTGACAGGCTTTTTTTATTTTGTCATGAAAAAGTTATTTTTCTGAAATTGTGGCGAGCCTCGTGATTTGGTAGGATAAATGAGTATCTTTTTTTCTTAAGCAAACCCTGAAAGGATGACGAACATGGCTAAGCCGCTTATACTTGCATCACAATCTCCGCGAAGAAAAGAACTCCTCGATCTGCTTCAGATCCCCTACACCATTATTGTCAGTGAAGTAGAGGAAAAATTAAATCGAAACTTTTCACCTGAAGAAAACGTCCAATGGTTGGCAAAACAAAAAGCTAAGGCTGTGGCCGATCTCAATCCGGGCGCAATTGTAATCGGTGCTGATACAATGGTATGTCTTGACGGTGAGTGCCTTGGCAAACCGCAAGATCAAGAAGAAGCCGCTGCAATGCTTCGCAGGCTTTCCGGCCGTAGTCATTCAGTGATAACCGCTGTCAGTATTCAAGCCGCAAATCACAGCGAAACGTTCTATGATAAGACAGAGGTTGTGTTTTGGCCCCTCAGCGAAGAAGATATTTGGACTTATATTGAAACGAAAGAGCCGATGGATAAAGCAGGTGCATACGGCATCCAAGGAAAAGGCGCACTTTTTGTAAAAAAAATAGACGGAGATTATTATTCAGTCGTAGGGCTCCCTATATCAAAAACAATGAGAGTTCTGAAGGATTTTGATGTAGAAGCCTGACGATTTTTATAAACGGGAAGGGAAAGAAAAGGAGGGCTTGATCATACACGATCTGCCATTAAAACTCAGAGATTTCCCAAAGAAAGAAAAACCTAGAGAACGGCTGCTGAAAGTAGGAGCCGAGAACTTAGCAAACAACGAACTTTTGGCTATTTTATTGCGGACAGGCACAAAGAACGAATCTGTTATGAACCTTTCAAACAGACTTCTGCGCTCGTTTGACGGGCTGCGTCTGCTGAAAGAAGCTTCCGTTGAGGAGCTGTCCAGCATCCCGGGAATCGGTCTGGTGAAGGCTGTGCAAATACTGGCAGCAGTTGAACTGGGAAGCCGTATTCATAAACTAGCCAATGAAGAACATTTTGTAATCCGCTCCCCGGAAGACGGCGCAAACCTGGTCATGGAGGATATGCGCTTTTTAACCCAGGAGCATTTTGTCTGTTTATATTTAAATACAAAAAACCAAGTCATCCATAAACGCACTGTTTTTATCGGAAGTCTGAATTCATCTATTGTCCACCCCCGGGAGGTATTTAAAGAAGCGTTCAAACGATCTGCCGCTTCCTTTATTTGTATCCACAATCATCCTTCGGGGGATCCGACGCCGAGCAGGGAAGATATTGAAGTGACAAGAAGGCTGTTTGAATGCGGAAACCTGATTGGCATCGAGCTGCTTGACCATTTGGTGATTGGCGACAAAAAATTTGTGAGTTTAAAGGAAAAAGGATATTTGTAACACTTTTTTTTTCGTCGAATTAAGCTATAATAGAGTTTATGAGTTTTTCCCTTTAGGGTATTTTTGCTTTAAGAAAGGAAGATACATACATATGTTTGGAATTGGTACAAGAGACCTTGGTATAGATCTTGGAACTGCGAATACGCTTGTTTTTGTGAAAGGTAAAGGAATTGTTGTGAGAGAGCCGTCAGTCGTTGCTCTGCAAACGGATACGAAATCGATTGTTGCTGTCGGAAATGATGCGAAAAATATGATCGGACGGACTCCTGGAAACGTAGTAGCTCTTCGCCCGATGAAAGACGGCGTTATCGCTGATTATGAAACGACGGCTACCATGATGAAATATTACATCAATCAGGCCATTAAAAATAAAGGCATGTTTGCCAGAAAACCTTATGTGATGGTTTGTGTGCCATCCGGCATTACTGCGGTTGAAGAGCGTGCTGTTATCGATGCGACAAGACAAGCCGGAGCGCGTGACGCGTATCCGATCGAAGAACCGTTTGCTGCGGCTATCGGCGCCAATCTGCCGGTTTGGGAACCGACTGGAAGCATGGTTGTTGATATCGGTGGCGGAACGACAGAAGTTGCGATTATTTCCCTCGGAGGTATTGTAACATCTCAATCCATCCGCGTTGCCGGTGATGAAATGGACGATGCGATTATCAACTACATCAGAAAAACATACAACCTGATGATCGGGGACCGCACTGCTGAAGCGATTAAAATGGATATCGGCTCTGCTGAATCCGCAGAAGAATCCGATAAAATGGAAATCCGCGGCCGTGACTTGCTGACAGGTCTGCCGAAAACGATCGAAATTACTGGAAAAGAAATTTCTAATGCTTTGCGTGACACTGTGTCAACTATTGTAGAGGCAGTGAAAAGCACACTTGAAAAAACACCGCCTGAGCTTGCCGCAGATATCATGGACAGAGGTATTGTGTTAACCGGCGGCGGAGCGCTTCTTCGTAATCTGGACAAAGTCATCAGCGAAGAAACAAAAATGCCGGTCCTTATCGCTGAAGACCCGCTTGATTGTGTAGCGATCGGTACAGGAAAAGCACTGGAGCACATCCATCTTTTCAAAGGAAAAACAAGATAATCGGGAGTTCAATAGAAGAGGTGTAACACGATGCCGAATAAACGGTTAATGCTATTACTTCTGTGTATTATCATATTGGTGGCTATGATTGGATTTTCGCTGAAGGACGGCCGTAATACCACCTGGCCTGAGAAACTGATCGGTGATACGACGGGAGTATTTCAAAACATTTTTCATACGCCTGCCGAATTTTTTGCAGGGATATTTGAGAACATTAGTGATTTAAAAAACACATACGAAGAAAACGAGCGTCTGAGAGAAAAGCTTGACGGACAGACAAAATATGAAGCCAAGCTCCAAGAACTTGAAGACGAAAACAAATCCTTGCGTGACGAACTCGGCCATGTGAAATCAATAAAAGATTACAAGCCGATTTTGGCGACAGTCATTGCCAGAAGTCCTGATAACTGGGCGAAGCAGGTGACCCTTAACAAAGGGACTCAGCAAAACGTAGCGAAAGATATGGCTGTAACGAACGAAAAAGGCGCATTAATCGGGAAGATTAAAAGCTCCGGCCTTAATAACTTTACGTCTACGGTCCAGCTTTTAAGCGATACTGACCGGAATAACAGAGTCGCAACAACCATTTCCGGGAAAAAAGGCAGCAAAGGCTACGGTTTAATCGAAGGCTATGATAAAGACAAAAAACGGCTGAAGATGACCATAATCGAACGCAAGGATAAACAAGACGTGAAAAAAGGCGATCTGATTGAAACGTCGGGCACAGGAGGCGTATTTCCAGAAGGGCTGACAATCGGTGAAGTGACTGAGATTGAGTCTGACTCTTATGGATTAACGAAAGTTGCCTATGTAAAGCCTGCGGCTGATCTTTCTGATTTAAATAATGTGATCGTTGTTAATCGTGATGTGCCGACTGTCGATACAGAGGAGGAAGGATCGTGAAACGTTTCCTTCTCCCTTTCGTTATGATGTTGGTTTTTTCGGCGGAAAGCATCTTTACTGATCTGGTGCATTTCCCGTTCGTCACGGATGACCAGGTGCTCGTCCCGCGTTTTCTGATGCTTGTGCTGATTTTTATGTCGGCTTTTATCAATCAAAAACACGCGGTGATCTACGGTTTTATTTTCGGCTTTCTATATGATATGAATTATACAAGTCTATTAGGTGTTTATATGTTTGGCTTTGCGGGGCTAAGCTATTTGGCGTCAAAAGCGTTTAAAGTGCTGCACACAAACGCTTTTGTCGTCATCCTGATTGCTGTTCTCGCAGTTTGCCTGCTTGAATTTTATGTATTCGGCATTCAGTCGCTGATTCACAAAGACATTATGACGTTTAATGGCTTTGTGCTAGACCGGTTTATACCGACAGTTTTATTAAATATGATAAGCGCACTCATCCTGGTTCTCCCATTTAGATTATTTTTTATGAGTCTAAAGAAAGAATTGAGAGATGAGTAAAAAGGATTTTATCTTTTTTTGACGAAATGAGTATGTTGTTGAGGTGAATATTGTGAAGACCAAAAAGCAGCAATATGTAACGATAAAAGGAACAAAGAATGGTTTGACATTGCATCTTGATGATGCATGTTCTTTTGATGAGCTTCTCGATGGTCTTCAGAATATGCTGTCAATTGAACAATATACAGATGGAAAAGGCCAGAAAATCAGTGTTCACATTAAGCTGGGCAATCGCTGCTTATATCAGGAACAAGAAGAACAGCTGACCGAATTAATTGCGTCAAAGAAAGATTTGTTTGTTCATTCTATTGAGAGTGAAGTCATTACTAAAAAAGAAGCACAGCGTATGAAAGAGGAAGCTGAAATTATTTCTGTTTCAAAAATTGTCCGTTCAGGCCAAGTGCTCGAGGTGAAGGGCGATTTGCTTCTAATCGGAGATGTGAACCCGGGCGGGACAGTCAGAGCCGGCGGAAACATTTTTGTTTTGGGTTCGCTGAAAGGGATTGCCCACGCCGGATTTAACGGAAATAATCATGCGGTCATTGCTGCCTCTGAAATGCTGCCGACACAGTTAAGAATCAATCACGTGTTAAATCGCTCCCCAGACCACATTCAAAAAGGGAACGAAATGGAATGTGCTTATTTAGATACAGACGGAAATATGGTCATTGAACGCCTTCAACATTTGGCTCATTTAAGACCTGATCTAACAAGGCTTGAGGGAGGAATGTGAATTGGGTGAGGCTATCGTAATAACTTCGGGAAAAGGCGGAGTAGGTAAAACAACAACATCTGCTAACCTCGGTACCGCCTTAGCCATTTTAGGGAAGCGTGTATGTTTAGTAGATACTGATATAGGACTGCGCAACCTGGATGTAGTAATGGGTCTTGAAAATAGAATTATTTATGATCTCGTAGACGTTGTAGAGGGCAGATGTAAAATGCATCAGGCGCTCGTAAAGGATAAACGTTTTGATGATTTGCTCTATTTAATGCCCGCTGCTCAAACGAGCGATAAAACGGCTGTTGCTCCTGAACAAATTAAAACTATGGTCCAAGAGCTCAAGCAGGAATTTGATTATGTCATCATAGACTGCCCCGCAGGAATTGAGCAAGGATACAAAAACGCCGTTTCCGGGGCTGACAAGGCGGTAGTGGTCACAACGCCTGAAATTTCAGCTGTGCGAGATGCTGATCGCATTATAGGGCTTTTGGAACAAGAAGAAAATATTGAACCGCCGCGGCTCGTCGTAAACAGAATCAGAAATCACCTGATGAAAAACGGTGACACGATGGATATCGATGAAATCGTTCAGCATTTGTCGATTGATTTGCTCGGTATCGTTGCCGATGATGATGAAGTGATTAAGGCATCTAACCATGGCGAACCGATTGCAATGGACCCTAAAAATCGCGCCTCCATCGCATATCGCAATATTGCCCGCCGCATTTTAGGCGAATCTGTTCCTTTGCAGGTGCTTGAAGAGCAAAACAAGGGAATGATGGCTAAGATTAAGTCATTTTTCGGAGTAAGATCATAATTTCATAGAATAAAAGAGAAGAATCTGACAAAGCAAATGCTGTGTCAGGTTTTTTTGTTTCTGACTGCTCTGTGCTGAAGGTAAATCGAATAATTGCCGTGGACAAGACATATGATGTACAAACCCAACGAATGCAAAGGATGATGGCAATGAGTCACAGAGCAGATGAAATCAGAAAACGATTAGAAAAAAGAAGGAAACAGGTTTCCGGCTCAAAACGTTTCCCTACTCAGACAGGTTCCGAAAAGGAAAAACCGCCGTCTTGGGTCATGATGTCTGATCAGGAAAAACATGGAACCCTACCGGTATATGAAGATGGCAATTCGAATTTCAGCGGAAGACACCCTTTGGTGAAAACAGACTCAATTATTCTGAAATGTCTTCTATCGGCCTGCCTTGTTCTTGTTTCTGCCATAGCCTATAAAACAAATATTGGACCCGTCAGCCAGATCAAGCCGGTCGTTGCACAAACCTTCGAAACAGAATTTCAATTTGCTTCAGCAAGCCATTGGTTTGAAACGAAATTTGGCAGCCCGCTTGCATTTCTTGCTCCTGAAAAGAAAAATAAGGAACAGCAGGTTGAAGTGGGTCAGGATCTCGTCGCACCCGCATCTGGTAAAGTTCAGCAGGATTTTCAGGACAACGGGGAAGGCATTAAAGTCGAAACAAGCAGCGATACAATCGATTGTATAAAAGAAGGCTATGTTGTTGAAGTCAGTAAAGACGGTGAGACGGGGCTGACAGTGAAAGTGCAGCATGCTGACAATACCTACAGCATTTATGGTGAACTGAAAGACGTGGATGTCGCTTTATATGATTTTGTAGATAAAGGCAAAAAGCTCGGTTCGATTAAACTCGATGATCATAACAAAGGGCTCTATTATTTTGCCATGAAAGACGGCGACAAATTTATTGATCCGATTCAGGTGATCTCATTTGAATAAATGGCTTGACCTCATCTTGAAAATTCATGTTCATCCTTTTCTTTGGATTATCATGGCGCTGGGGCTGATTACAGGGCATATGAAAGCATTGCTGTGTTTGCTTGTGATTGTTCTGATCCATGAGCTGGGGCATGCCGCTCTGGCCGTGTTTTTTTCTTGGAGAATCAAGCGTGTTTTTTTGCTGCCATTTGGAGGAACAGTTGAAGTGGAAGAGCACGGAAATCGGCCGTTAAAGGAAGAGTTTGCGGTTATTATTGCCGGACCTCTTCAGCACATTTGGCTTCAGCTTGCGGCTTGGATGATTGCAGGCCTCTCAATAATTGATCAGCAGACCTTTGAACTGTTTACATTTTATAATCTATCTATTTTATTTGTGAATCTGCTGCCGATTTGGCCGCTTGATGGCGGCAAGCTGTTATTTTTAATTTTTTCAAAGCATCTGTCTTTTCAAAAAGCGCACCGGCTGAATCTGAAGACTTCACTTGTGTGCTGCCTGCTTCTCGCATGCTGGGTTTTATTTGCGGTTCCTCTGCAAATCAGCGCATGGGTTTTGTTTGTCTTTCTGGCTGTTTCTCTGTTTGAGGAGTACAGGCAAAGACACTACATCCATGTGAGGTTTCTCCTGGAAAGATATTATGGGAAAAACCGTGAGCTTGAAAAATTGCTACCGCTTACCGTTAATGCTGAGGACAAAGTCTATCATGTCATGGCGGAATTCAAACGAGGCTGCAAGCATCCCATTATTATAGAAAAATCCGGCGAGAAGCTAAGCCAGCTGGATGAGAATGAAGTGCTGCATGCCTACTTTGCTGATAAACGGACAAATTCCTCCATGGAAGAGCTGCTGCTCCCTTATTAAAATCGATTGACAAACGCCTTGTATTCTGATATATTTTTTAATGTTATGGATGTAGCACCAATGCTACAACCGCTCAGTACAGGTGTTAAGAGTTGTTTTACAGCCCCCTGGTATCTGGCGAGTCTTAGTCTAATAGGAGGTGCAGAGAATGTACGCAATCATTAAAACAGGCGGTAAACAAATTAAAGTTGAAGAAGGCCAAACTGTTTACATCGAGAAACTTGCTGCTGAAGCAGGTGAAACAGTTACTTTTGAAGACGTTTTGTTTGTTGGCGGAGACAATGTGAAAGTCGGCAACCCTACAGTTGAAGGCGTAACAGTAACGGCTAAAGTTGAAAAACAAGGCCGTGCGAAAAAAATCACTGTTTTCAGATACAAAGCAAAGAAAAACGTTCATAAAAAACAAGGTCATCGTCAGCCTTACACTAAAGTGACGATCGAAAAAATCAACGCGTAAGCATGATTCAGGCAACAATCAGACGGTCCCGTACTGACAAAAGCTTATTGTCTTTTGAAATGACGGGCCACGCCAACTTTGCTGAACATGGACAAGATCTCGTTTGTGCCGGAGTAACAGCCGTTGTGTTTGGATCCGTTAACGCGGTCATCGCGCTGGCGGGCTTCGAGCCGCTTCTTGATATAGGAGAAGACGGGGGTTATTTCTACTTTGAATTCCCTGAATCTCTTGATCCGGAGGCGCGCCAAAAAGCTCAGTTGCTGATTGAAGGCATGATTGTTTCGTTAGAGACAATTGAGCGGGATTATAAAGATCACTTGCGTGTGACCACAAACATAATATAGGAGGTGAGCTACATGCTTAGATTAGATCTTCAGTTTTTCGCTTCTAAAAAAGGAGTAGGTTCTACAAAGAACGGACGTGACTCTGAGGCTAAACGTTTAGGTGCTAAACGTGCTGACGGTCAATTCGTAACAGGCGGTTCTATCCTTTACCGTCAACGCGGAACAAAAATTTACCCAGGTGAAAATGTGGGCCGCGGCGGAGATGACACTCTTTTTGCGAAAATCGACGGAACTGTTAAATTCGAACGTTTCGGCCGTGACCGCAAAAAAGTGAGCGTATATCCTGTAGCTCAATAATGATTCAAAAACTCCGGTCGATGATGACTGGAGTTTTTTTTGCAATATGCGGAGTAAGCATCAAGAATGTTATGCAGAGTATGTGCGAGCAGACCCCGCCAAGAATGAGAACGAATGTCTCAAACCCACTGGATATGTTCCCCAAGCAGTAATACATAAAATGTTCTGCCTGGCTGAAAATCAACCGAAGCCAGAAAAAAGGAACATGATATTTCTGGGAAAAACAATTGTTTTTCTATCAAAGCCTTCTCTGTTATAATTCATAATACACACTTATACAGACTCCTAAATAAGAAATCAAATGATTGGGAGTGCGAAAATGAAGGATGTTTCAAAAAATCAAGAAGAAAATATAAGCGATACGGCTTTAACAAATGAACTGATTCATCTTCTTGGCCATTCCCGGCATGATTGGATGAATAAGCTGCAGCTAATTAAAGGAAACTTAAGCTTGCAGAAGTATGACCGCGTCTTTGAAATCATTGAAGAAATGGTGATAGACGCTAAGCACGAATCAAAGCTCTCAAACCTGAAAACACCGCATTTAGCGTTTGATTTTCTTACGTTTAATTGGAAAGCCCAATGTATGACACTTGAATATGAAGTTCTCGGGGAAATTAAGGATTTGTCAGCTTATGATCAAAAATTGGCGAAACTGATGAGAAAGCTGTTTGATCTGTTTGAACAAGCAGTCACTAGAGGCAGTGAAAATCATTTAACCGTTTCGCTTCAAACCGATCATCCTGACAGACAGCTGATTCTGTACCTTGATTTTCACGGCACTTTTGCCAATATATCTGCCTTTGACGATTTTCGGCAAAATGGATATGAGGACTTTGATATCATGCGTTTTGAGATCACAAGTCACGAATGTCTGATTGAAATTGGGTTGAACTAGCGGAGTTTTTTAACGGTTTAGAACGGAGGACATTATGTTTGTAGATCAGGTGAAAGTGTATGTAAAAGGCGGCGACGGAGGCAACGGGATGGTTGCGTTTCGCCGTGAAAAATATGTGCCGAAAGGCGGCCCTGCCGGCGGCGACGGCGGAAAAGGAGGAGACGTCGTTTTTGAAGTGGACGAAGGTCTCCGTACTCTTATGGATTTTAGATATAAAAAACACTTTAAAGCGATTCGCGGCGAGCATGGCATGTCAAAAAACCAGCATGGACGAAATGCTGATGATATGGTCATTAAAGTTCCGCCTGGCACTGTTGTGACAGACGATGATACAAAACAGGTCATTGCCGATTTAACCGAACATGGACAGCAGGCTGTCATCGCAAGGGGCGGAAGAGGCGGAAGAGGGAACTCACGCTTTGCCACACCGGCGAACCCCGCACCTCAGCTCTCAGAAAACGGTGAACCGGGAAAAGAACGCTATGTTGTTCTTGAATTAAAAGTGCTTGCAGACGTCGGGCTTGTCGGGTTCCCAAGTGTAGGAAAATCGACTTTGTTGTCCGTCGTTTCATCTGCAAAACCGAAAATTGCGGATTATCATTTTACGACACTTGTTCCGAATCTTGGCATGGTCGAAACAGATGATGGACGGAGCTTCGTTATAGCCGATTTGCCTGGACTGATTGAAGGGGCTCATCAAGGCGTCGGGCTTGGCCACCAATTTTTGCGCCATATTGAGCGGACCCGTGTTATCGTTCATGTCATTGATATGTCCGGCTTGGAAGGCCGCGATCCGTATGAGGATTATGTGACAATTAATCAGGAATTGAGCGAGTACAATTTGCGTCTCACTGAGCGCCCGCAAATTATTGTCGCAAATAAAATGGACATGCCGCAGGCGGCGGAAAATCTTGAAGGGTTTAAAGAAAAGCTGACGGATGATTATCCGGTGTTCCCGGTCAGTGCAGTGACAAGAGAAGGTCTTCGCGAGCTTCTGTATGAAGTTGCCAATCAGCTGGAAAACACTCCGGAATTCCCGCTGTATGACGAGGAAGAGCTTACGCAAAACCGTGTTATGTACACGATGGAGAATGAAGAAGTGCCATTCAGCATCACGCGAGATCCTGACGGAGTCTTTGTGCTTTCAGGAGACAGTCTTGAGCGGTTATTCAAGATGACTGATTTCTCACGTGATGAATCTGTTAAACGATTTGCAAGACAGATGCGGGGAATGGGTGTTGATGAAGCACTCAGAGAACGCGGGGCCAAAGACGGAGACATTATCAGACTTCTTGAATTCGAATTTGAATTTATTGATTAATGATGGGTGAGAGCCTGGATATCAGGCTCTCTATTTTCAAAAGGGGGGATGCAAGTGAAAGAGGAGACGTTTTATCTTGTCCGTGAAGATGTGTTGCCTGATGCGATGAGAAAAACATTGGAAGTCAAAAAACTGCTGGATCGAAAAAAAGCAGAATCAGTGGCAGATGCCGTTCAAAAGGTGGATTTAAGCAGAAGTGCATTTTATAAATACAGAGATGCCGTTTTTCCTTTTTATACAATGGTTAAAGAGCAAATTATCACACTTTTCTTTCATTTAGAGGATCGCTCCGGGGCGTTATCTCAGCTCCTTCAGGCGGTGGCTGACTCTGGAAGCAACGTTCTTTCCATTCACCAGACCATCCCGCTTCAAGGGAGAGCAAACGTAACGCTGTCTATCAGTACATCTGCAATGGAAGAGGATATTCATACATTAATGAACAAGATGAGAAAGTTTGACTTTGTAGAAAAGGTTGAAATATTAGGTTCAGGAGCGTAAGGGGAGAGAATATCGTCATGAAAGTCGGTTATTTAGGTCCAGCAGCTACATTCACACATCTAGCAGTCAGTTCTTGTTTCCAAAATGGCGCCGAGCATGTTGCTTACCGCACGATACCGGAATGTATAGATGCGGCAGTCGCAAGTGAGGTTGATTTTGCTTTTGTTCCTTTAGAGAACGCATTAGAAGGATCAGTAAATTTAACAATAGACTATTTAATACATGAACAGCCTCTGCCCATCGTAGGTGAAATGACATTACCGATTCATCAGCACTTACTCGTTCATCCTTCCAGAGAAAATGCGTGGAAAGATCTAGACAAAATTTATTCTCACTCACATGCGATTGCGCAGTGCCATAAATTTCTGCATCGGCATTTTTCTTCCGTGCCGTATGAATACGCCAATTCAACCGGAGCGGCGGCAAAGTTTGTCAGTGACCATCCCGAGCTGAATATCGGGGTGATTGCCAATGAAATGGCGGCTTCTACATACGAATTAAAAATCGTAAAACGGGATATACAGGATTATAGAGACAATCATACGCGATTTGTCATTCTGTCTCCTGATGAAAATATAACCTTTGAAGTGAATTCAAAATTGAATTCAAGACCAAAAACAACACTGATGGTGATGCTTCCGCAGGATGATCAGTCCGGAGCGCTGCATAGAGTGCTGTCTGCTTTTTCTTGGAGAAACTTAAACCTGTCAAAAATCGAATCCCGTCCGACCAAAACCGGGTTAGGGAATTATTTCTTTATTATTGATATTGAACAGGCGTTTGATGAAGTATTAATCCCTGGGGCTATGCAGGAGCTTGAAGCGCTCGGATGCAAAGTAAAGCTGCTTGGTACATATCAATCTTATCAATTATAAAAAGCCCTATTAGGGCTTTTTTTAGTCTTCAATCAAAATACCGGCTTCTTCGAGTGCTTGACAGGCTTGATCGATGCGATGTTCATCGGGTGCTGTCAGTGTATGAAGATGCACACCATCTGTCAACTGTGATAAATAGGCGGCATTTGTGGAATTGATCTTTTTGATGAAATGTTCGACTTCTTTTCGCGTGCCGACTTGGATCGCTGCAGTTAAATCTCCGTATACAGGATGCTCAATTTTTACGTCTTTTACAGTTACCCCTTCATCCACGATGAGCTGCAATTCTTCTTCTGTCCGTTCAGGCCCGTGCAGACACGCTATAATTCTTTCTGCCTGCTGATGCTTCTGAGCGGCGGCGTCCAGATAGACATAGCCTTGGCTTGTGGCGATAATCGGCTCGTTTCTCGCTTTTAAAAGCGAGATATCCTGAACGATCACCTGTCTCGAAACATTTGCTTTTTTTGCGAGCTCTCCTCCTGTCAGCGGCGATGTGGATTCCTTCAGCCACAAAAGAAGCTGCTCACGCCTATTGGCGCCCAAGAGCTTTAATTCTTCGGTCAATATGATATTCTCCTTTCCTTTGTTCCAAAAGCGCTGTAAACGTATGTAATAACATATCCAGCTGTTCAGTTGTTGTGTTTTTTCCGAAAGAGATGCGGATAAATTGCAGGGCTTCCTGTTCTGTTTTTCTTAACGCTTTCATCGTTTCAGACGGCCCGTGATAACCTGCAGAACAAGCGCTGCCCGTTGAAATGCAAATATTATTCCGATTACATTCTAACATAACATATTGTCCTTCAAATGAGCCAAAAAAACACCCGATAATATGGGGCAGACATTCTGTGTTTGCACCATCTGCCGCAAGGGTTACAGGGAGAGACCGAATACGGATTTGTTCTAAAAAGTATTGTCTTAACATTTGATTATGGGATATCTGACTTTCCATTTCACTTACGATCAGCTCCGCTGCCGCTGTAAAGGCTCCGATACCCGGTACGTTTATCGTGCCTGCTCGAAACCCATTCTCATGAACGGTGTCAGGGTACACCGGTTTCCAATTGACGTCCGGCCGAATATAGACAGCTCCGACTCCTTTAGGGCCGTGAATTTTGTGACTGGAAATAGAGAGAGCATCCACCCCCATTTCTTCAGTATGGATGGGCAGTTTGCCGAATGTTTGTACCGCATCACAATGAAGAAGAATTTGCCTGTTGTGAAGATACGATGACAGGTGTTTAATGGGCTGAATAATTCCTGTTTCTGAATTGGCATGCTGAATAGAAACCAGGCCTGTGTCCGGGCGAATATGAGCTGCCAATATTTCCTCGGTAATAAGTCCGTACTCGTTAGGCTTAATGATTGTCACGTCAAAGCCATGATTCTGCAGTAAAGCAGCACAGTTATGGATTGATTGATGTTCCATGGCAGTCGTAATAAAATGTCTTTTTGTTTTTGGCAGGCCGTTTAACAATGATTGAATGGCAAGAAAATTGGATTCAGTGCCGCCGCTTGTAAAATATATACCGCCTGTTTCTCCGCCGATTATGTCAGCTATTTTCCCCCGGCAGTACTCCAGTATATGATTTGCTTTTCCCCCAGCGTCATGCAAGCTGCTGGCATTCCCGTACATATCAATGCTGAGCTTCTGAAATACGTCCAGTGCTTCCTCGCAAATTGGCGTGGTTGCTGCATAATCTAAATAAATCATCCGGTCTTTCCTCCATATGTTCTTCATAAAAAACTCTTGAGTTTATTTTATCGTTGTGTAAATATAGGTGTCAAGACAGGTGTAAACAACAGGAGGTGGCATATGTCTATAAAGACGATTGTGGTTATTGGTTCAGGAGCGGCGGCACTTGCCCTGGCTTCTGCACTTCCGCCATCATACCAGGTGACTGTCATCACGAAAAAAAGCACAAAAAACAGCAATTCAAGACATGCACAGGGCGGAATTGCGGCGGCTTATGCAAAAGATGACTCGATTGCGTCTCATATGGAGGATACGTTATATGCAGGCTGCGGACATAACGATCAAAACATCGTATCAGACGTTTTACTTGATGGAAAAACCATCATTGAGAACTTTTTGGAGAATGACTTTCCATTTGACCGGGATAAACAAGGCAAAGTCAGCCTTGGCAGGGAAGGAGCCCATACGCGTAACCGCATATTTCATGCGGGAGGAGACGCTACAGGCAGCATGCTTATTGATTACTTGCTGAAACAAATCAATAGCCAAATCGAAGTCATCGAGAATGAAACAGCGGTTGATTTGCTGATGAAGAATGGGCGCTGTGCCGGTGTAGTGACGAAAGACAGCCGCGGCCGGATCAATTTGCGGCATGCGGATGAGGTTGTGCTGGCAGCTGGCGGATGCGGAAGCTTGTTTCAGCACCATACGAACGATCCATCTGTCACGGGTGATGGTCTTTCACTTGCTTACCGGGCCGGAGCGGAATTAACTGATTTAGAGTTTACCCAGTTTCATCCTACACTTCTCGTCAAAAATGGCGTCTCGTGTGGGCTTGTTTCAGAGGCAGTCAGAGGTGAGGGCGGTTTTATAACAGACCAAAACGGCCGCCGTATTATGGCCGGACGGCATCCGCTGGAGGATTTAGCACCACGGGACGTCGTCTCGCGGGTGATTCATGAAGAAATAGCAAAAGGAAAACGTGTGTATATTGATTGCAGCGCTATTTCTGACTTCGAAGTGCGTTTTCCCACAATCACCTCTATTTGCGAAAAGGCAGGGGTTGATATTCGTAAAAGAAAAATACCTGTTGCGCCGGGAATGCATTTCTTAATGGGAGGCGTTTCAGTCAATCGGTGGGGAGAAACAACTGTGCCCGGGCTTTACGCGATAGGGGAAACTGCATGCACCGGCTTACACGGAGCCAATCGTCTTGCGAGCAATTCCTTGCTGGAGGCACTTGTATTTGGTAAAAGAGCAGCAGAACATATCATGAGAAAACCGGTTGATAACAGGTATAGTCAATTCAACGGTGAAACCAGCGGTGTTTATGAGGTGCCTAATATTAAGCTTTCTGAACTGCAAAACAGAATGACAAGCGATATGTCCATAATAAGAGAAAAAGACAGGCTGATTGAGATGAGCAATTGGCTTTATGCGCTCCCATCTCAGAAGATAAATGTGAAAGATATCACAATTCCGCAGCTGGAGCTTTCTCACTTGTGGCAGGTCGCAAAGCTGATGACTTCGTCTGCTCTATTGCGGGAAGAAAGCAGGGGGGCGCATTTTCGAGTTGATGTTCCTCAGGCTGATGCAGGCTGGCAAGGAAAACAAATTGTCCATACAAAAAAGGGAACCAAAATGAGAAAAAACGAAGGGATTTGGAGAAATGAATCATTTACAGCTGAAAAAATTGCTGAATCACTTTTTTCATGAGGATATAGGGACGGGAGATCTTACATCACAGTCCATCTTTGAAGGACAGAACTGTGAGGCCTCAATTGTTGCAAAGTCAGACGGCATTTTCGCCGGAGCTGCGGTGATTAAGGAAGGCTTTGCTTTATTAGATGAAAAGGTTCAGACGTTTTTACACAAAAAAGATGGAGATCATTTGCGAAAGGGTGATGTGATTGCCGTCTTACGCGGGCCGGCCGCTGCTCTTCTTTCTGGAGAGAGGGTAGTATTAAATCTTATTCAAAGGCTGTCGGGTATTGCGACGATGACAAGGCAGGCTGTTGAACGGCTTGATGATGAACAGATTAAGGTTTGTGACACAAGGAAAACGACGCCGGGGTTAAGAATGCTCGAAAAATATGCGGTCAGGGTCGGAGGAGGATATAACCATCGATTCGGCCTGTACGACGGAATCATGATCAAAGATAATCATATTGCAGCTTGCGGTTCCATTGTAAAGGCGTGTGAAAAAGCGCGGCAGGCAGCAGGGCACATGGTGAATATTGAAGTGGAAATTGAATCTGAGGAGCAGCTCAGAGAAGCCATTCTTGCTGAAGCTGATGTCATTATGTTTGACAATTGCCCGCCTGACACTGTCCGCCATTTTGCAAATATCACACCGGATCACATTAAAACCGAAGCTTCCGGAGGAATTACATTAGAATCTCTGCCCGCTTTTAGAGGGACGGGTGTGAATTATATTTCCTTAGGATTTCTGACTCATTCGGTCAGAAGCTTAGATATCAGCATGGATGTAGCGTTAACAAATCAGTCAGTGGAGGAATGCGGTTATGTCAATTCTTGAGGCAATCAAACAATTTGAAATGATGCCTGACCATTATAAAGTGCTGTCAATGAAAGAGATGGAGAGACGTGTTGCAGCCATTAAGGAAAAGTTCGGGAGCAGGTTGTTTATTCCAGGCCATCATTATCAAAAGGATGAAGTAATTCAATTTGCTGACCAAACGGGCGATTCACTCCAGCTTGCCCAAATGGCGGAAAAAAATAAGGATGCGGAATATATTGTATTTTGCGGCGTACATTTTATGGCAGAGACCGCTGATATGCTGACAGGTACGGACCAAACAGTCATCCTGCCAGATATGAGAGCGGGCTGCTCTATGGCTGATATGGCTGACATGCAGCAGACGAACAGGGCGTGGGAGAAACTTCAGCATATATTCGGCGACACGATCATACCATTAACCTATGTGAATTCTACAGCGGAGATCAAGGCATTTGTCGGAAAGCACGGCGGAGCGACTGTAACCTCATCCAATGCCAAAAAAGTGCTTGAATGGGCGTTTACACAGAAAAAACGCATTTTATTTCTGCCTGATCAGCATTTAGGAAGGAACACCGCTTATGAACTTGGTATCCCGCTTGAGGACATGGCTGTCTGGGACCCGATTCAAGATCAATTAGAGAACGAGGCAGAACAAAACGATATCAAGGTTATTCTTTGGAAAGGCCACTGCTCTGTACATGAAAAATTCACCGTGAAAAACATAAATGATTTGAGAGAACGAGATTCTGACATCCGGATCATTGTTCATCCTGAATGCTCCCATGAAGTCGTAATGCAAAGCGACGACAGCGGATCAACGAAATATATTATTGATACAATCAGCCACGCTCAGCCGGGAAGCAAATGGGCAATCGGTACAGAAATGAATCTTGTTCAGCGACTGATTCAAGAGCATTCCGACAAACAGATCGAATCACTCAATCCGGATATGTGTCCATGTCTGACGATGAATCGAATTGACCTCCCGCACTTGCTCTGGTCTTTAGAACAAATAGAAAAAGGAGAACCAGCAGGCGTGATCAAAGTGCCGAAAGTCATTCAGGACGATGCCCTTCTTGCGCTGAATCGAATGCTTTCCATCACGTAAACCAGAAATATTTCCCCTCCTGTACTCATAATTACTTTTGATCAGGCATATGTTGTGAAGAAACATATTGTAATCACAACTGAACTGTTCACGTTTTGCATAGGAGGGGAAAACGTTGAAAATCCATATCGTTCAAAAAGGCGATTCACTCTGGAAAATAGCTGAAAAATACGGAGTTGATGTTGAGGAAGTAAAAAAACTCAATACGCAGCTCAGCAATCCAGATTTAATCATGCCTGGAATGAAAATAAAAGTGCCGTCTGGGGGTGTTCCAGTCAGAAAAGAGATAAAAGCGGGCAAAAGTCCGGCGGCAGTCGGGGATGAGAAGCAAGAACACCCATTTTCCAAGGAGAAGCCTAAATCCGTTGTCGACGTAGAAGACACAAAACCGAAAGAAAAGCAGTCTGTTCCTTTTGTGCCGCCGATGCCGAATTTGCATGATAATGTGTATCCTGAAGCTGATGTGAACGATTATTATGATATGAATCAGCTTTTTCAGCCTTGGTCACCTCCTAAACCGGAGGAGCCTAAAAAGCATCATGACGGAAATATAGATCATATGTATGACATGCAAGATCAATTTCCACAACAGGAGGCAATGAGTAATATGGAAAATGCAAATTATCCGAATATGCCCAATACGCCTAAGGCGCCAGATGTAGGCGGTATGGAAGAAGAAAACATCCACCACACTGTTCCGAATATGCCGGCAGTTCAGCCATATTATCCGTATCCAGCCCATTTTGTGCCATGTCCGGTTCCTGTCTCACCGATACTGCCTGGATCCGGCCTGTGCTACCCATACTATCCTGCACATGCATTTCCGATGCATCAGCCTTATGGCTACCAGCCAGGTTTTGTATCACCTTCGCAATATGATCCGGGTGAATATGATAACCAGCATCATGAAAACAGCCATCACGGGCATTACGGATATCAGCCTTCGCACGGCGCGCCTCAATATGCATCGCCGGCTTATGGATCTCCTTATGGGCATATGCCATATGGTCCTTATTATGGCGCTCCTCAAGTGATGGGTGCTTATCAGCCAAATGTGGCACATGGTTATATGCCGCCATTTAAGGATCATGATGATTGCGGGTGTGACGATGATCAGCAGCCATACTTCTCAGCACCTGGATATCAGGGAGGAGCATATGGAACTCCTTATATGCCTTACGGAGGAGCAAATCCGAATCCGTATGCAGCCGGAACTTCCATGCCAAATCAGCCTTCAACAAACCAGATGTTTGGACGCCCGGAAGAAGAAAGTGAATGATTGTTCGGGACGATGTAAATCGTTCCTTTTTTTATATTGTCTTACAATCGTCGAATGGTCATAACTGACACGCTTAACATATCTCCCTGATGCACATGATAAAAACGAGCACAACATGCTCAATCAGTCCTCGGGGGGTTTTTCCATTGGGTAGAAAGTTAACAATTGCAGGCCTCATTTTGATGACAGCCGGATTAACAGCATGCGGCGCAAATAATGATGCCCTTAATGATACGCGTAATAACGGTAATAACGGCAATACCCGTCCAATCGGATATTATACAAATGAGAATGACGCTGACAGACAGGGAGACGGGATGGATCACGACGGCCCGGTCTCTGAATTGATGGAGGACCAGAACGGCCAGAACGGCCGTGACCGAAACACAACCAATGTAAACGACCGTGTTACTGCAGATGATCGCGTCCCATTGGCAACTGACGGAACATATAACAACACAAATAACAGAAACATGAACCGAAATGGGACGAACAACAACGGGTATGACAACCAAGAGAACAGAAGACTTGCCGCAAAAATCGCCAATCGTGTGAAACAAGTCAAAAACGTCAACGACACACAAGTGATGGTAACGGATGACAAAGTAGTCATCGCAGTCAGAAGCCACGCTGATTTTACACAGTCTGACAGGCAAAATGTCAAAAAAGCCGCACGAAACTATGCGGATGGCCGTGACGTTCAAGTATCTACAGATAAAGGACTGTTCACAAGACTTCATAAAATGAACAGACGCTAGGACTAAGAAGGCTGCCGGAGAGTGATTCCCGGCGGTCTTTTTCTTTACAACGGCTTGCAATACCCATTAAAGTGTACATAGAAATATCAAGGAAGGTGAAAGCATGGCTGGCCATTCTAAGTGGAAAAACATCCAAAAAAGAAAAAATGCGCAAGACGCAAAGCGCGGAAAAGTATTTATGAAGCTTGCTAAAGAAATCTATGTGGCAGCAAAGCAAGGCGGAGCCGATCCTGAAGCAAATTCAGCATTGCGGCTTGTGATTGAAAAAGCAAAAGGCGCCAATATGCCAAATGATAATATAGACCGTGCCCTAAAAAAAGCCGCAGGAAGCCAGGACGGCAGCAGCTACGAGGAAATCACCTATGAAGGCTACGGTCCCTCAGGGGTTGCCGTCATGGTGGAGTGCTTAACTGATAATAAAAACCGTACGGCGACAAATGTGCGGACAGCTTTCAATAAAAACGGCGGAAGTCTCGGAGAAAGCGGATGTGTAGCATTTTTGTTTGAACGGAAGGGGTACATTGCAATTGACCGCACACATCGGCAAATAGAAGAGGATGACTTGATGCTTGATGTCATAGAAGCGGGCGGCGAAGAGCTGCAGACAGAGGATGAATTCTTTGAGGTATTAACAGCGCCTGAACGTTTTGAAGAGGTAAAAACAGCACTTGAAGCAAATTATCCAGTTGATTCAGCTGAAGTAACCATGATTCCGAAAACATATGCAGAGGCTGATGATGAGGCTGTTGAAAAACTGGAAAAATTGATCGATGCGCTTGAAGACGATGATGATGTTCAGGCAGTGTATACAAATTACCAGTAATATAAAAATGACCGGCGCGAAGTGATCTCAGGCCGGTCTTTTTTCATCTTAAGAGACGCGCTCATTTTCGTGTGTGTATTCTTTCTCCCAGAAATCAGCGTTTTTGATGCCGAGAGCTTTAGGATCAAAGACTGGGTCTAAGCCTTGTTTCTTCTGTTGCTCATAATCCTTTAACGCAATAAGCGCCGGCTTGGCGAGCAAAACAATGGCAATGACGTTCAGCCAAACCATAATGCCAAGTCCCGCGTCACCTAATGCCCAAGCAAGTGTAGCGGTTTTGACAGCACCGTAGAATGTCGCGGCTAAAATGATCAGTTTTAAGCCCAGCATTGCCCACTTGCTTTCTCTGCCTCTCGCTAAATATGCGATATTTGTTTCAGCGATGTAGTAATAAGCCATAATGGTTGTAAAAGCGAAGAAGAACAAAGCAATAGCGACAAAGCCTGCACCAAAGCCGGGCAGCACACTGTCAATGGCGGCCTGAGTGAAGCCCGGTCCAGCTTCTACACCTTTCAGGTGATTGACAATAAATGAACCGTCGGCAGCCTGTGTATTGTACATACCGGTAAATAAAATCATGAATGCTGTAGCGGAACATACAAATAAAGTGTCGATATAAACAGAAAATGCCTGAACCAATCCTTGCTTTACCGGATGAGATACCTCTGCGGCGGCAGCAGGATGAGGGCCTGTTCCTTGTCCGGCTTCGTTTGAATAAATGCCTCGTTTGACGCCCCATGAAATGGCCATGCCGATGAGACCGCCGAATGCGGAATCTAATGCAAAAGCACTTCTGAAAATCAAAGAAATGACAGCAGGCAGTTCAGAAATATTCATCACAATGATGATCAGAGAGAGCAGAATGTATCCGACTGCCATAAACGGGACAATCATTTGTGCGGCACTGGCGATACGTTTTACACCTCCGAAAATGATAAAACCTAATAAGAGAACAAGAAAACAGCCAGTAATGGCAGGAGAGATGCCGAATGCATTTTGGACGCCCGCTGCAATGGAGTTGGACTGGACCCCTGGCATAAGGAGAGCCATTGCAATAAGGGCCGCAGCCGCAAATAAAACAGCAAACCACTTAATGCCTAATCCTTTTTCTATATAATAAGCGGGTCCGCCTCGATATTGGCCGCCTTGTTTCACTTTATAAATTTGGGCAAGAGTAGATTCAACAAAGGCGCTCGAAGCACCGATAAAAGCAATGGCCCACATCCAGAACACCGCGCCGGGTCCGCCGAACGCAATTGCTGTTGCCACACCTGCGATGTTTCCGGTCCCCACCCTGCCGGACAGCGCGATTGATAATGCTTGAAACGAAGATACCCCTGCCTCTGAGCTCTTGCCTTGAAACATCAGCACAATCATTTCCTTGATGTGTCTGACTTGTAAAAAACGGGTCACAATAGAAAAGATCAATCCAATTCCTAATAAAATATAAATGACGGGTGTACTCCATAAGACCGCGTTTAAACTAGCAACAACATCTGCCATCAAGCTTCCTCCTCACGTCGTTTCGATTGCATTTATAAAGAGGATTTTGGGTTAATTGAACTATTTTTACAATCAATCTGTCACATTATATAACGTGTAATGATCATGAGAGGGGAGAATGGGGTGAAAAAAGCGCAGCGTATGAAGTACGCTGCGCTTCTGTTTATAAAGGCATGTGGACACCAATTATGAAACAGTCTTTGAGAAATAAATAGCCAAGCTGATTGCGTATATAAAAAGCAAAACGAGAAGGATATTTCATTATCTCATCTCACTGATGCTTGCGGCGGTTCCTCACGAATCCAATGATCATCCTTTCGCCAATCATAAGTTTCATCGATATCAAGATGTAAAGTCTGGCCGCCGATTTTTACTGTATTGTTGTTCAACCATTTAACAGCTGGTCTGCTGTCAGGATAATTCCAGTAGATTGTTTTTTTGACAAGTGTTTTTTCATTCACGAGTTCGCCTCTGGCGGCATCTAAGCCTAAGGTATTTTTGGATACATAAGTGTTTAGCGTATAGCTTCCGTCCGGTGATTCCACTGATTGTACGAGGCTGCCTTTCGGAACGTTTTTGAGTGAAAAAAACATCCAATAAACGGCACCGCCGAAGAACAGAAGACATGAGAATATAATAAGAGGGACTTTACTGCGTGTTTTGATGTGACTCTCACCCTTTTTTTCTCTCATTTTATCATATCGCGGATTTTATACGATCTTTACATTTCTTTAAAATTTCCTCAATAAAGTGAAGGTATGATAAAGGAAAATAGATAAAGGGTGGGGGAGACAGAAATGGAAAACACATATTGTCATTCCAGCGAAAAGAACTCAGAAGCGGTTTATTTGAGTGTGAGAGGGTATCGCATCAAGCTGTCGTCTGAACAAATGAAATTAATTTCTGCTGTCAGAAAATAAAAATAAAATGATAAAGGCAGCCGCATATGCTGCTGCCTTTTCTATGAAGAATATTTTCTTTTCCGTTGTGCAAAGTGCTTCTGAAACCAAACTTTTTTATATAAAAAAGCAATAACCTCAAGCCAAAAGCCCGGGATTTTTTTCGGGAAAATCGGCTTTTTATAAAGCGTATGATACGCCGTTTTTAAATCGTCCCACTGCGTGCACGTTTTCTTCTGTTCAAATCTCGCAACATCAATGACCCGCACTGCTCCGGATTCAGTCAGAATCAGATTGCGCAAATGAATGTCTGACGGGTTGAGGCCGGCTGCACGGGCGTCAGAAAGTGCGTCCTCTACCTGCTGAATCATATCGTCGCTGATCGCGATGCCTTTTTTCAGGCAGTTGTAAAAGGTATCGCCTTTAATATATTCCATTAAAATAAATGAATCACCAGTTTCATAAATGTCAGGGTAGAATGCGGATCCGGCTAATTTTTCATAAATCGCTGCTTCTTTGACGGCTGTCGCTTGATACTCCGGAAAAAATACCTTCAGCGCCATTTTCCGGTCACCTTCTGTTATGGCAAACACATAGGCGCTTCGTCCCTTGCCGATCAATGTTAATTCCTCGGGTTTCTCTTTGACTTTATCAAATCTGCTGTTTTGGCGGTATATGACTGAATGGGCCAGTGCCTCTGCTTTTGTCAGCATTTCATTCACCTTCTTTGCTCTATTTTATGCAGTTGTTTATAGGAAAATCCAAAACTGTTCAGGAAAAAGAGCCTAAATATAGTGTATCTGGTCTTGGGAAAGAAGGCTACCTATAAGCTTTGATTGTGATAAAAGAGACATGAAAACGTTGATTCCCCTCCTTGAAAAGCGCTTACAAATGGGATACTATTAATTTGAAATAAAGCGCTTTCGTAAACTATCAAGGGGGAACACGCTATGACGAAACAGATGGTGACAGGAATTATCGGTGCAGGGCGCATCGGCAAACTTCATGTTCAAAATATACATCGGATTCCTCATATGAAAATAAAAGCGGTTTCTGATATTTCTGCAAGCTGTTTACAGGATTGGGCCGCCAGTCACCACATTGAATACATAACCGCTGACTATAGAGATTTATTGCTTGATCCTGATATTGACGCTGTTTTTATCTGTTCGCCAACAAACACACATGCGCAAATCATCAGAGAAGCAGCTGAGGCGAAAAAACATATTTTTTGTGAAAAACCAATCAGTTTTTCTCCCGATGAAACGAAGGAGGCGCTTGCGGCCGTGCGGAAACACGGGGTTAAGCTGCAAGTCGGATTTAACCGCCGTTTCGACCCTCATTTTAAGAAAATCAAAACCATTGTCTCAAATGGTGAAATCGGCACGCCTCATTTATTAAAAATTACGTCACGGGACCCTGAACCGCCGAATGTTGATTATGTCCGCACATCAGGCGGCTTATTTATTGATATGTCGATTCATGATTTTGATATGGCGAGATACATCATGGGAAGTGAAGTGACGGAAGTGTATGCAAAAGGAGCGGCTTTGGTGAATCCGTCCTTTGCAGAGCTGGGGGACATTGATACGGCTGTCATTACCTTGACATTTGCAAACGGTGCCATGGGTGTGATAGACAACAGCCGTCAAGCTGTGTACGGATATGACCAGCGGGTCGAGGTTTTCGGCACGAAAGGCTCGGCAGCAGCGGCTAACAGCAGGCCGACGACGGTAGAAGTGTCAACGGCTGACTTTGTCATGAAGGATAAACCGCATTTCTTTTTTCTTGAACGCTATAAGGAAGCCTACACAGAAGAGATTCTTCAGTTTGCAGATGCGATCAAAACCAATCGGGAGACTGCCTGCACCGGCGAGGACGGCTTTCAGGCGGAACGAATAGCAAGGGCGGCTCAGCAGTCGCTCGCTTTAGGCATGCCTGTCAGCATTGAACATACTGAAAAAAATGTTTTTTAATATTCAGATAAAGGGATTACAATACAGCAAGCTTGGGTATATACATTCCATTGATACTTTATAAAAAGTAGGCGGTGGAAATCATGAATACAGCACATGCTAAAGGAAATGCTTTAAACAAAATCGGTATTCCTTCTCACATGATTTGGGGTTATATTGGTGTGGTCATCTTTATGGTTGGAGACGGACTTGAGCAAGGATGGCTGTCTCCTTTTCTTGTTGATCACGGTCTCAGTATGCAGCAATCTGCTTCGCTGTTTACGGTGTATGGCATTGCTGTCACGATTTCGGCTTGGCTATCAGGAACCTTTGTCCAGACTTGGGGGCCAAGAAAGACGATGACGGTCGGTTTACTTGCTTTTATCCTCGGTTCGGTTGCTTTTATCGGCTGGGCGATTCCTCATATGTACTATCCGGCTCTCTTGGGCAGCTACGCGCTCAGGGGCTTGGGATACCCGCTGTTTGCATACTCGTTTCTTGTATGGGTATCATACAGCACCTCTCAGCAAATCCTTGGTAAAGCCGTCGGCTGGTTTTGGTTTATGTTTACGTGCGGCCTGAACGTGCTTGGACCGTTTTATTCGAGCTATGCGGTTCCGGCGATTGGAGAAATCAATACGCTTTGGAGCGCTTTACTATTTGTGGCAGCAGGCGGAGTTCTCGCACTGTTTTTTAATAAAGATAAATTTATGCCTGTACAAAAACAAGATCAGCCGAAATGGAAAGAGCTGTCGAAGGCGTTTACAATTATGTTTGAAAATCCTAAAGTCGGCATCGGCGGCGTAGTCAAGACAATAAATGCTATCGGACAATTCGGATTTGCGATATTTCTTCCGACCCATTTGGCGCGTTACGGCTATTCTGTTTCAGAATGGCTGCAAATTTGGGGGACGCTGTTTTTTGTCAACATTGTATTTAACATCATTTTCGGCGCGGTCGGAGATAAACTGGGCTGGCGCAATACTGTCATGTGGTTTGGCGGAGTCGGCTGCGGCATTTTTACACTGGCGCTCTATTACACGCCGCAATTGATCGGGCATCAGTACTGGGTGCTGATGATCATTGCCTGCTGCTACGGTGCGGCACTGGCCGGATATGTTCCATTAAGCGCGCTTTTGCCGACGCTTGCGCCTGATAACAAAGGTGCTGCCATGTCTGTGTTAAATCTGGGGTCGGGTCTGTGCGCTTTTATTGCTCCCGGCATCGTGAGCCTTTTTATCGGCCCGCTCGGCGCAGGCGGCGTGATATGGATTTTTGCGGCATTATATTTTCTCAGTGCTTTCCTGACACAATTTCTGACGATTTCAGAACGGCACGCCGATATGTATCCAGAGGAACGGCTTGTCAGGAAAAATGTGCAAACAAATTTTGAGGAAACGGTTAAGCAGTAGCCTCTTTGGTCAGACTAGTCATAAACGTGTGCAAAGAGGTGTAAAGGGTGAAACGATTTAGCACTGCGTATCTGTTGCTGGGGATTTTATGCTCAGCCGCAGCTTTTCTAATGGGTGCTCCCCGCGCGTCAGGGGCGGAAGTGGAGCACTATGAACCGCTGCAAGTGCATGTGCAGCTTGAAAAAGTGTATTTGGATGGAGAGGTCAGCATCGAGCATAAGCGTGAAAAGGTGCTGTCCATGGAAGACTTTTGGGCCGATTATGCGGGATGGACGCTTGTCGAACATAAAAATGGGTACGTTCTATTTCGGAAGCAGGTGGACGATATTTCTCCGCTCAGCAAGGTGAATGGTTATATCGGCGTTTCTGACAGCGGAGTAATTTCCACCTTTCATGGACGGCCGGAGTCGGATTCTGAACCGATTCAATCTTTTTTTCAAATTGACTTAGAAAGACTGGAGAGCCATATGCAAAAAAATCTCGAAAAAGGCATTCCGTTTCGGACGAAAGCGGAGTTTGAAGATGTCATAGAACATATCAAGACGTACAGCGGGTGACCACTGCTGATTGAAGACATGTGCTCATGTCTTTTTTTTCGTGGAACAATGAATGAGAAGCGAACATATGTTAACTTTTCTTTAAGCCTTTGGCTGTTTTTATGGTACAATGAAGAACAGTCAAAGAGGTGAATTTTCGTGATCGAATTTGTTAAAGGGACGATTGATTATGTATCTCCCCAATATATTGTGATAGAAAACGGCGGTATCGGCTATCAGATTTTTACGCCAAATCCGTTTATATATAAGGAGAGAAGTCAAGAAACCATATTTACGTACCATCATGTAAGAGAAGATGCGTTTTTACTATACGGCTTTTCAACAAGGGAGGAAAAAGCGCTCTTTACAAAGCTGTTAAATGTGACCGGAATCGGTCCAAAAGGGGCACTCGCCATTTTGGGATCAGGTGACCCGGGAGCGGTCATTCAAGCAATTGAAAATGAAGATGAAGCCTTTTTAGTCAAGTTTCCGGGTGTCGGCAAAAAAACTGCCCGCCAGATTATCCTTGATTTAAAAGGAAAGCTGGCTGACGTCGTGCCTGAAATGATTGAAAATCTGTTCAATCATGAAGAAAGACTTGAAAAACAAACGGCAGAAACGGAGCTTGAAGAAGCACTCGAGGCCCTCAGGGTACTTGGTTATGCCGAAAAAGAAATCAAAAAGGTACTTCCTCACTTAAAAGAGGATATTGGTCTGACAACAGACCAGTACGTAAAAAAAGCATTACAAAAACTATTGAAGTAAGGTGATGTTCATGGATGAACGGCTCGTCTCAAGTGAAGCAGACAACCATGAATCAGTGATAGAGCAAAGCCTGAGGCCTCAGCGCCTGGTTCAATACATCGGGCAGCATAAGGTAAAAGAGAATTTGCGTGTTTTTATAGATGCCGCAAAAATGAGACAGGAAACGCTTGATCATGTTCTTTTATACGGTCCGCCAGGGCTTGGAAAAACGACGCTTGCTTCCATCGTTGCCAACGAAATGGGAGTGGAGTTGCGGACGACTTCGGGACCTGCGATTGAAAGGCCGGGTGATTTGGCTGCGATCTTAACGGCGCTCGAGCCGGGGGATGTATTATTTATCGATGAGATACATAGGCTGCACAGATCGATTGAAGAGGTGCTTTATCCGGCAATGGAAGATTTTTGTCTTGATATTGTCATTGGAAAAGGGCCTTCTGCCCGTTCAGTCCGTCTTGATCTTCCGCCTTTTACACTGGTCGGCGCCACGACAAGAGTAGGGCTTTTGACTGCGCCTTTAAGAGATCGATTCGGCGTCATGTCGCGGCTTGAGTATTATACACAAGAAGAGCTTGCTGATATTGTTACGAGAACGGCTGATGTGTTTGAGGTTGAAATTGATCAGCCGTCAGCGCTTGAGATTGCCAGAAGATCAAGAGGAACGCCGCGGGTGGCCAACCGCCTGCTGAGAAGGGTCCGGGATTTTGCACAGGTGTTAGGCGACAGCCGGATTACAGAAGAGATTTCTCAGGACGCTTTGGAGCGGCTTCAAGTCGACCGTCTTGGTTTGGATCACATTGATCACAAGCTGCTGATGGGAATGATCGAAAAATTTAACGGCGGTCCGGTGGGGCTTGATACGATTTCAGCCACGATCGGCGAAGAACCGCATACGATTGAAGATGTATACGAACCGTATCTTCTGCAAATCGGTTTTATCCAGAGAACGCCGCGGGGAAGGATCGTCACACCGGCCGTTTATCATCATTTTCAAATGGAGGCTCCCCGATATGACTGAATTTCCTAAGATCATTATGATTCTTGGTGCTGTTTTGCTTATTATCGGAGCGGTTTTGCATTTTGTCGGCAAGATGCCGGGAGATATTTTTGTGAAAAAAGGAAATGTGACGTTTTTCTTCCCGGTTGTCACTTGTATTATCATAAGTGTGGTATTATCAATCTTGCTTAATCTTTTCGGCAGAATGAAATAACAAAAGACTAGAATAAAGGTGAAATTATGAAAGTTGATTTATTTGATTTTGAACTTCCGGAACGTTTAATTGCACAGGTGCCATTGGAACAGCGTGACGCTTCAAGGCTGATGGTGCTTGATAAACATACAGGAGAGCTGACAGACAGCTCGTTTAAACAGATTATCAGTTTCTTTAAAGAAGGGGATTGTCTCGTGCTGAACAATACCCGCGTTTTGCCTGCCCGGTTATTCGGAACAAAAGAGGATACGGGGGCAAAAGTAGAACTGCTTTTGCTGAAACAGGAAGCCGGTGACAGGTGGGAAACGCTCGTCAAACCGGCAAAACGGGTAAAAAAAGGAACCGTTGTAACATTTGGGGACGGCAGATTAAAAGCTGTCTGCACGGAAGAGCTGGAGCATGGCGGCAGAAAAGTTGAGTTCCAATACGACGGTATTTTTTACGAGGTGCTGGAATCACTCGGAGAAATGCCGCTTCCGCCATATATTAAGGAACAGCTTGATGACAGAGAGCGCTACCAAACGGTGTTTTCAAAAGAAATCGGATCTGCCGCTGCGCCTACAGCCGGACTTCATTTCACGGAAGACATTTTACAGCAGCTGAAGGACAAAGGCGTTCAGATTGAGTTCATCACACTGCATGTCGGTCTCGGAACGTTTCGTCCGGTCAGTGCCGATGAAGTTGAAGAGCATAATATGCATGCAGAGTTCTATCAAATGTCAGAAGAAACGGCCGCGGCTTTAAACAGCGTAAGGGAAAAGGGCGGACGGATTATTTCTGTCGGCACGACCTCAACCCGCACGCTTGAAACGATTGCCGGTGAACATGATGGGCGATTTAAAGCATCAAGCGGATGGACATCTATTTTTATTTATCCGGGCTATGAATTCAAAGCCATTGACGGAATGATTACAAACTTTCACTTGCCGAAATCATCATTGATTATGCTGGTCAGTGCGCTTGCAGGCAGAGAAAACGTTCTGCGTGCGTATAACCATGCGGTTGAAGAAGAATACCGTTTCTTCAGCTTCGGCGACGCAATGCTGATTATATAAATTGAGAACAGGAGGCCTCATAAAAAGTGGCTGAACAACCAATACGCTATGAATTTATAAAAGAATGCAAACAAACAGGGGCGCGCCTGGGCAGAGTGCATACTCCCCACGGCTCCTTTGAAACGCCTGTTTTTATGCCGGTCGGCACACTGGCGACAGTTAAAACAATGGCGCCTGAAGAGCTGAAGGCAATGGACGCGGGCATCATATTAAGCAACACATATCACCTATGGCTTCGCCCGGGACAGGATATTGTAAAAGAAGCGGGCGGACTCCATAAATTTATGAACTGGGACCGCGCAATTTTAACAGATTCCGGCGGTTTTCAGGTCTTTTCATTAAGCAAGTTTCGTAATATAGAGGAAGAGGGCGTTCACTTCCGCAATCACTTAAATGGAGATAAGCTGTTTTTATCTCCGGAAAAAGCGATGGAGATCCAAAACGCACTCGGCTCTGATATTATGATGGCATTTGACGAATGCCCGCCATATCCGGCAGAATACGATTACATGAAACGGTCAGTTGAGCGGACAAGCCGCTGGGCTGAACGCTGCCTGAATGCCCATGCCCGGCAGGACGAGCAAGGCCTGTTTGGTATTGTTCAGGGGGGAGAATACGAAGATTTGCGTACACAAAGCGCGAAAGACTTGATTTCCCTTGATTTTCCGGGATATGCTATAGGTGGATTGTCCGTTGGTGAACCGAAAGACGTTATGAACCGGGTGCTTGAATTTACGACACCGCTTTTACCGAAGGATAAGCCGAGGTATCTGATGGGAGTCGGTTCTCCGGATGCTCTGATTGACGGAGCGATCCGCGGAGTAGACATGTTTGACTGTGTGCTGCCTACCCGTATTGCACGGAACGGCACGGTGTTTACTGCTGAAGGACGGCTCAATATGAAAAACGCAAAATTTGAGAGAGACTTCCGTCCGATTGATGAAGAGTGTGATTGCTACACATGTAAAAATTACACACGGGCGTATATCAGACACTTGATTCGCTGCAATGAAACGTTTGGACTCCGATTAACAACTTACCATAACCTTCATTTTCTGTTACACTTAATGGAGCAGGTAAGACAGGCTATTCGCGAGGATCGTCTGGGTGATTTCAGAGAAGAGTTCTTTGAGCGTTACGGCTATAACAAGCCAAATGCGAAAAGCTTCTAATATAAAAAGCCATAATGGCAAGTTTGTTTCAGAAAGGGGGGAAAAAGATGACAGGTACTTTAGGTACATTAGTTCCTATTATTTTAATGTTTGCGGTTCTTTATTTCTTGCTGATCCGTCCGCAGCAGAAGCAGCAAAAAGCTGTGCGTCGAATGCAGGAGGAACTGAAAAAAGGCGATTCAGTCGTGACAATCGGTGGATTGCACGGTACAGTTGACTCTATCGACGAAAGCAAAGTCGTCATTAAGACTGGTGATAACACACGTCTTACTTTCGACCGCCGCGCGATCAGAGAAACTTCTGCTGCTGAATAACAGCAGGAGTTCATACATAGCAAACAAAAAAAGAGCGGGTAACCCCCGCTCTTTTTTTATTAGGAAGATCTGCTTCCTCTCAAATTCACTCCGAAAATGCCGCCAAGCATACATACGCCTAAAAAGCCAAGATGGAAGAGCAGCTGTTCTGCTGTAAATGTTTTTCCGAATCCCAGATATTGAAACAGTAAAATAATCAAGGAAAAGCTTAAAGCAGTCAATGCCCCAATCAGCCATCCTCTTTCCTTCCCTTTCCCGCCAGATATGAATCCGCCGATAAATAAAGAAAGAAATGATACGGCGGTGATCAGCCAGTTGAATGATGATTCTTCAAGCGAGGTTGCTGTCAGTAAAAGTGAAACGGCTAAACTCGTTAGGAGCATGGCTGAAAAAATAGCGATTAAGCCGTAGAGTATGCCTTTTCCAACTTGTTTCGTTTCCTCCATGAATTTCTCCTCCCTGCCTATCTATAAAGGCTTCTGTTCTTTTTAAACAAAGCCTCAGACATGCTGATGGCTCGTCTTTGTAAAAATGTATTCCCTCGTTCCGTGAATTAGACGTAAAAGCTTTATGAAATACGATCACTTTTTCTTACATAAATCGTATGTTTTGTTGCATGCTATGATGAGTTGGAGGTGCATGATGGAAGAGCTTCTTACTATAACGTTTCGCACAGTCGTATTATATTTTGTGATCCTGATTATTTTTCGTTTCATGGGCAAGCGGGAGATCGGAGAGCTTAGTATATTAGATCTCGTTGTCTTTATCATGATGGCAGAAATTGCTGTCCTGGCCATAGAAAACGTAGAGGACCATCTGTTTCATACCATTTTGCCAATGCTTGTGCTAATGATGATCCAAGTGACGTTTGCATACATATCCTTAAAAAACCGGAACGTACGTCAGCTTCTTGACGGCAAGCCCACCATTATCATTAAATACGGAAAAATTGACGAAAACGCCATGAAATCACAGCGTTATAATTTTGATGATTTGATGGTTCAGCTAAGAGAAAATAATATCGACAGAGTGGCTGAAGTATCATTTGCTATATTAGAGCCGTCAGGCAAACTGACTGTCGTAAAAAAACAAAACAATGATGAACATAGACAGCTGGAGATGCCGCTTATCATTGACGGTGACATTCAAACTGAGAACCTGGCTCGGATCGGCAAAGATAACCAGTGGCTTGAGGAGAATTTATTGAAACAGGGATATACGAATCCTTCAGCTATATCATTTTGTTCGTTTACTGACGGCGAATTTTTTATTGATGAAAAAGATGGGCGCCGCACCTGATTTTCATCGGACGATCAGGCGTCCGATAATAGGGATGCGGCGAAGCTCATCTTTTTTGATTAAACGGAAAACGAGCAGCAAGATGATATAGAAAACAGCGCTTATCGCAATCCATCCGGCAACATTCACAGCCTCCGACTCTCCGAACCGCACATATTGTTTGACAGCAGAGCTGAGGAACCCGCATATAAAAATAACCGCAAAGCAGAGCACGTACTCTTTTATTTTGATGCTGATCGGCAGCACTTTGCTCACTGTCGCTGCATGCAAAAGGGTGACGAGCACCATGCCCGTTACAATCGCTAATGCAGCACCCATGATGCCGAGAGACGGTCTCGTGGCAAGGACGAAAATAAGGCCTGTTTTTACAAGGGCTCCGATCAAGCTGTTCATCATTGCAGCTCCTGCTAAATTAAGCGCCTGCAGCACAGCCTGAAGCGGACCCTGGAAATAATAAAGCAGAAAAAACGGAGCCATGACTTTTATAAACACAGCTGCGCCTGAGGACCCATACATCACGCTCATCAGCTCATCCGCAAACACATATAAAATCACTACTGAAATGCCCCCGCTAAGCAGGCACAGCCGCATGGCCTGCTCCAATCGATATTCAACCACCTGAAGTTTTTTCTGTTCCATTCCTTCACTTATCGCAGGAACAAGCGCGGTCGACAAAGAATATGTAATAAAGCTGGGCAGAGTCAGCAGCGTCATGGCAAAGCCGGTCAGTTCCCCGTATTGCTTTGTAGCCGCAACTGTCGCCACTCCGGCAATTGCAAGGCTTTGCGCGACAACAATGGGTTCAAAAAACCAAGACAGGTTGCCGATAAAACGGCTGCCGGTTGTAGGAAGTGAGACGCTCATTAATTGAGAAAAAGTTTCTTTTCCATTTTTAATCGATTGAAAAAAATGTTTTCTGATTTTCATTGTCTTTTTGAATTTGAAACAAATGAATAAATAAACAAGTGACGCCAGCTCTCCTGCAACTGAAGAAAGCATGGCTCCCGCTGCGGCATATTCAATTCCGTAAGGGAGAAAAATCGTCGTACATACAGCCACGAGAGAAATGCGGACGACCTGTTCCAGGACTTGTGAAACGGCAAGCGGGTTCATGTTTTGTTTTCCTTGAAAATACCCTCTCAGCACACTGGATATGGCGATAATCGGCACGACCGGAGTAATGGCCAAGAGGGGGTACAGCGTCCTCTGATCTGTCAGCATGGTTTCCGCCATTACCGGGGCGAAAAATAAAAATAGCGGTGTGAAAATCAGGCTGAGAATCCCAGTGATGGTAAGAGACATGACTAAAATATTTTTCGTTTTTTGATGATCTCCGCGTGCGCTGGCTTCAGCGACAAGCTTACTGATCGCGACGGGAAGACCGAATTGAGTTAATGTAGTGGCTAAGAAAAAGGTAGGAGCCGCCATCATATAGAGCCCGACCCCTTCTTCGCCGATAAAACGGGCGATGACCACCCGGTTGACAAAGCCGAGCATTCTTGTGACCATCCCTGCTGCGATAAGGATAAGAGTGCCCTTTAAAAACGTCTGTTTCGCCATTTTTACCCCCTGCCTTCTCAAACTACCTGGAATCATATACAATAAAGATATGCGTATATATCGTCCAAGCATGACAAGTCTTCTTGAAAAACAATAAAAAAGGAGCGTGGAATTCGTGGATAAGCATCCAGCCGATCTGTATAAAGACCACGTAAGGCCGTTTCTTTACAGCAAACTGGAAGAGTTTAAGATTCTGGGATATGATGATGTTGAGCTCGATAGTTTGTGGTCATACTTAAAAAACAAGAAGTGGAAAAAGAAATCGGAGCTGCACATCTATGAACTGACAAGGGATATTTTATCAGTGAAAATTGGAGAATTTATGAACTATGCAACTGTTGAGTCATTTAAAACGTCTAATTGGCTGGGCAGTGAAGAAGGTCAGGAAGCATTGGAAGAACTACTGAGGTAGCAGTTGATCTGCATAGGTTTAAGGGAGGATATACATAATGAAAAAAGGACGCTTGATTGCGTTTTTCCTTTTCGTTCTATTGATTGGCACGGGGCTGGGCTACTTTACAAAGCCTGCTGCAAACAATATTACGTTAGGATTGGATTTGCAAGGCGGATTTGAGGTGCTGTATGACGTACAGCCCGTAAAAAAAGGTGACAAAATCACAAAAGACGTTCTGGTCAGCACAGTAGAGGCTTTGAACCGCAGGGCGAATGTCCTCGGTGTCAGTGAACCGAACATCCAAATTGAAGGAAATAACCGGATTCGTGTTCAGCTCGCTGGTGTGACAAACCAAAACAGAGCGCGGGAAATTTTGGCGACTGAGGCTCAGCTTTCTTTTAGAGATACAAATGACAAAGAATTGCTGAACGGTTCTGATCTCGTTGAAAACGGGGCAAAACAAACATACGACGCCAAAACAAATGAACCGATTGTCAGTATTAAACTGAAAGATGCTGATAAATTCGGTGAAGTGACGAAAAAGGTCATGAAAATGGCGCCAAACAACCAGCTTGTCATTTGGATGGATTACGAAAAAGGAGACTCTTTTAAGAAAGAAGTTCAAAAAGAGCACCCTAAGTATGTTTCCGCTCCGAATGTAAGCCAGGAATTAAACACAAAAGACGTTACAATTGAAGGGCATTTTAAAGTCCAGGAAGCGAAAGATTTAGCCAGCATTTTAAATGCCGGGGCGCTGCCTGTTAAACTGACTGAAAAATACTCAACATCAGTAGGCGCACAATTTGGACAGCAGGCGCTGCACGATACGGTGTTTGCAGGTATTGTCGGAATAGCTATTATTTTCCTATTCATGCTTTTCTATTACCGCCTGCCAGGATTGATTGCGGTGATTACGCTATCAGTTTATGTATACATTACGCTCCAGATTTTTGACTGGATGAACGCTGTTCTCACTCTTCCGGGAATAGCCGCACTCATTTTAGGGGTCGGGATGGCTGTAGATGCCAACATCATCACCTATGAGCGGATTAAGGAAGAGCTTAAGCTAGGAAAATCCGTCCGTTCTGCCTTCCGCTCAGGAAACAGACGGTCATTTGCGACGATTTTTGACGCGAATATTACAACCATTATTGCAGCGGTTGTGCTCTTTGTCTTTGGGACAAGCTCTGTTAAAGGGTTTGCGACAATGCTGATTCTGTCGATTCTGACAAGCTTTATTACCGCAGTCTTCTTATCAAGATTTCTGCTCTCGCTTCTTGTGGAAAGCAGATGGTTAGACCGGAAAAAAGGCTGGTTTGGCGTCAAAAAGAAACATATTGTGGACATCCAGGACACAGATGAAAATACAGAACCGTATACGCCGTTCCAAAAATGGGATTTTACGAGCAAGCGAAACTTTTTCTTTATTTTCTCAAGTGCAGTTACCGTTGCCGGGATTATTATTCTGCTTGTATTTAAACTGAATCTGGGCATTGACTTTGCGAGCGGCGCACGGATTGAAGTGCAAAGTGACCATAAGCTCACGACAGAGCAGGTGGAGAAGGACTTTGCATCACTTGGCATGGAACCTGACACGGTTGTCTTGTCAGGCGAAAAGAGCAATATTGGTGTTGCCCGCTTTGTAGGAGTGCCTGATAAAGAAACCATTGCAAAAGTGAAAGATTACTTTAAAGACAAGTACGGATCCGAGCCGAATGTCAGCACGGTGTCACCTACTGTTGGTAAAGAACTGGCGAGAAATGCATTGTACGCAGTAGCCATTGCTTCAATCGGAATCATTATTTACGTTTCCATCCGATTCGAGTACAAAATGGCGATTGCTGCGATTGTTTCACTGCTTTATGATGCTTTCTTTATCGTCACATTTTTCAGCATTACAAGGCTGGAGGTAGATGTTACCTTTATTGCGGCCGTCCTGACGATTGTCGGTTATTCGATTAACGATACAATCGTTACATTTGACAGGGTTCGCGAGCATATGAAAAAGCGCAAGCCGAAAACGTTTGCCGATTTGAGCCATATCGTAAACCTAAGCTTGCAGCAAACCTTTACAAGATCCATTAATACTGTATTAACTGTAGTGATTGTTGTCATAACACTGCTGATCTTTGGGGCATCTTCTATTACAAACTTCTCAATCGCTCTATTGGTTGGGCTGTTAACAGGTGTTTATTCATCTCTCTACATTGCCGCGCAAATTTGGCTTGTTTGGAAAGGGAAAGAATTAAAAAAAGGTACGGAACAATAGAGTAACTGTCAGGCTGTCCATTATGGGCAGCCTGATTTTTTGGCGTTTGATTGATCTTAAAATAGACATTTGCTATAATGACATACGCTTACAATTAAACATATAAATGGTGTGAAGAGGATTTGTGACAGGTTTTCATTTATGTGGGAGGGTTTGGGTATGAAGGTTCGCGAGTCGGAGCTGCCGGGTATCGGGCAAAAAGTTGAGATTGTCACCAGAAACCAAGATAAAATATCAATTATCATTCATGACGACGGCAGAAGAGAGCTGTATTATTTTGACGAAAATGATCATGAAGAATGTGTGACATCCGTACAGTTTGATGATGCGGAAGCGAGACAGATTTCTGCGATTCTGGGCGGGATGGCATATAAACCGAAAGCGTTAGAAACCGTGGAAGTGGCTCTTGACGATTTGATCATAGAATGGTTTAAAGCAGAAGCAGGAGCACCAGCCGTTCACAAGACAATCGGTGATTTGGACGTGCGGCAGGAATATCAAGCGACAGTCATCGCTATATTAAAGAAGAATCAGAAAAAGCAATTGAATCCAGGGTCTGAAACAGTGATAGAAGAAGGAGATACACTCGTCATCTCTGGAGAGAGAGACGGACTGAAGAGGCTGATCCGTGAAAAATTAACCGCACTGGGGGCTTGACTCGCGTCAAGCCATGTTTAAAACCAATGTGAATAGGGAAACTAACCTCAATAAGTGAAGTTTGGGGGTAATCGAATGAACAAACAATGGACGATTATATTTGCACTTATTTTTACGTTGCTTGTCGCTGTTTTCGCAGTCATTAATGTAAGATCCGTAGAAGTTGATTACCTGTTTGGCAGATCAGAGTGGCCGCTTATTCTAGTCATTTTAGGTTCAGTACTGATGGGGGCGCTGATCGTTTTTTCTGCCGGAATTTTTCAAGTCATGAAATTAAAGAGAGAAATAAAAGCGTTGCGGAAAGAAACCAAAACCGCACAGGATGTGATACATAACCAAGAGGATGCTCATTTGAATGATGTTCAAGCCGACACACAGGATGCATCCGCCATTATTGAGAAAAAAGACTAGTTTTCGAATTATATTTGAAACCCCTCAGCATGCTCTAGTATAATAGGGTGGTTGAGGGGTGAATTTATGTTAGCGTCAAAAATGCGATGGGAAATCCAGCGACCAGATCAGGAAAAGGTCAAATCACTCACAGAACAATTGGACATAACACCTCTTGTTGCGTCGCTGCTTGTAAAAAGAGGCTTTGATACGGCAGAAAACGCGAGGCTGTTTTTACATACAAAGGATACCGAATTCTATGATCCCTATGAGATGAAGGGGATGAAAGAAGCGGTAGAACGAATAAAACAGGCGATTTCACAACAAGAACAGATTATGATATATGGCGATTATGACGCCGATGGAGTTACCAGTACGTCAGTGATGCTGCACACTTTGCAAAAGCTGTCGGCGCAAGTTGATTTTTATATACCTGACCGGTTTAAAGAAGGCTACGGCCCTAATGAACAGGCATTTCGCTCGATTAAAGAACGAGGCTTCTCACTCATTATTACGGTTGATACGGGGATTGCCGCTGTCCATGAAGCGAAGGTAGCAAAGGAACTTGGCTTAGATGTCATCATTACCGACCACCATGAGCCTGGACCGGAGCTTCCGGATGTCCATGCGATCGTTCACCCGAAGCAGCCTGGCTGCACCTATCCTTTTAAGGAGCTTGCAGGAGTGGGCGTGGCGTTTAAGCTTGCCCACGCATTATTGGGCGAATTGCCAGATGAACTTCTTGACCTGGCGGCAATCGGCACCATTGCCGATCTAGTTCCGTTGCATGATGAAAACAGATTAATTGCAACATTAGGTCTCGAAAAGCTCCGGCGGACGAACCGGCTTGGCTTAAAAGAACTGATTAAGCTCTCAGGCGGAGAAATCGGAGAAGCGAACGAAGAAACCGTCGGATTTCAGCTCGCACCGAGACTGAATGCAGTCGGAAGAATTGAACAGGCCGATCCTGCTGTTCATTTGCTGATGTCAGAGGACCCATTTGAAGCGGAAGAGCTTGCCGCTGAAATCGATCAGCTTAATAAAGAACGGCAAAAGATGGTCAGCAAAATGACGGATGAAGCGATTGAAATGGTTGAACAAGAAGGGCTTAATCAAACTGCGATTGTCGTGGCAAAAGCAGGGTGGAATCCCGGAGTCGTCGGAATTGTAGCTTCAAAGCTTGTAGACCGTTTTTACCGCCCGGCCATTGTCCTTGGAATTGATGAAGAAAAAGGGATCGCCAAAGGTTCGGCACGAAGCATCAGGGAATTTAATTTGTTTGAAAGCCTTTCTGAATGCAGAGATATTCTTCCGCACTTTGGAGGCCATCCAATGGCGGCTGGCATGACGCTGAATGCCGAAGATGTGCCGGAATTGCGGAACAGGCTGAATGAGATAGCTGACAATACGCTTACAGAAGAAGATTTTATTCCTGTACAGGAAGTAGACCTCGTATGCAGCGTGGAGGACATTACGGTTGAAAGCATCACAGAGATGAATCTGCTTTCCCCCTTCGGCATGCTGAATCCGAAACCGCATGTGATGGTAGAAAACGCAGTGCTGGAAGATGTCCGCAAAATCGGGGCGAATAAAAATCATGTCAAAATGACGATTAGAAACGATTCCTCCCAGCTTGACTGCGTCGGTTTCAATAAAGGCGAGCTTGAGGAAAATATTGTGCCCGGTTCAAAAATTTCGATTGTTGGTGAAATGTCGATCAACGAATGGAATAACAGAAAAAAACCGCAGCTGATGATCAAGGATGCGGCTGTTGCTGAATGGCAGCTGTTTGACTTAAGAGGAAAACGCACGTGGAAAGATACGGTTTCCGCCCTTCCGTCTGATAAACGAGTCATTGTCTCCTTCAAAGAAGAAACCAAAGTGCTTCTTCAGTCTGAAGATTTTCGCCATGACGTGCACGTTATCAGTTCTGAAGACCAAGCGAAGGCATGTGAATTTGACAATGCATATATTGTATTACTGGATTCTCCGCCTTCGCTGGACATGCTCGCACGTTTGCTGGAAGGCAAAGCGCCTGAGCGGATTTACTTCATCTTTCTCAATCATGAGGAACACTTTTTATCATCTTTTCCGGCAAGAGACCACTTTAAATGGTATTATGCATTCTTGCTGAAAAGAGGCACTTTTGACTTGAATAAACACGGCTCAGAGCTTGCGAGGCATAAAGGCTGGTCCGTTGAAACAATCAATTTCATGACAAAGGTGTTTTTTGATCTCGGTTTTGTTAAAATAGAGAATGGTGTGCTGTCTGTAATAAGCGGAGCGAAAAAACGCGATTTAACAGACTCGCAAACATATCAAGCAAAACAGCAGCTGATGGAGCTGGATCAAAAGCTGAATTATTCTGCGGCTGAAGAGCTGAAGGAATGGCTGAATAAGCTGATGAAACAAGATTCAGAGGCTTATGAAAGTACGAGGAGGACATAAAACAGATGGATTTAAAACAATACGTAACAATTGTACCCGATTACCCGAAAGAGGGCGTGCAATTTAAAGATATTACGACACTGATGGATAAAGGCGATGTCTATCGCTATGCAACAGATCAAATTGTGGAATATGCGAAAGAAAAACAAATTGATTTGGTTGTCGGCCCAGAGGCGCGCGGCTTTATTATCGGCTGTCCGGTTGCCTACGCGCTTGGCGTCGGATTTGCACCGGTGCGCAAAGAAGGCAAATTGCCGCGCGAGGTCATCAAAGTGGATTACGGTTTGGAGTATGGCAAAGACGTATTAACGATCCACAAAGATGCAATTTTGCCAGGCCAGCGTGTGCTTATTACAGATGACCTGCTTGCAACAGGCGGCACAATTGAAGCAACAATCAAACTTGTTGAGGAGCTTGGCGGCATTGTAGCTGGTATCGCTTTCTTAATCGAGCTTTCTTACCTTGATGGCAGAAATAAACTTGATAATTATGACATCTTAACATTAATGAAATACTAAAGATAACCTCATAAAGGAAAAAGCACTCGATACAGGGTGCTTTTTTCCTATTGTTTTGCATTTATTTGATATATTATTTGGTGATTTGAACTTCTGCTCTTTACATCTATCGTTTTTTTCTTGATAATAAACTACAATACAGTTTACATTTTAAAAAAGGTGATTCCATGGCGAACGAACAAGTATTGACTGCCGAGCAAGTTATTGATAAAGCGCGCAGTTATCTATCCGATGAGCATATCGCATTTGTCGAAAAAGCATACCTGTACGCTGAAGATGCTCATCGCGAGCAATACCGCAAATCAGGTGAGCCTTACATCATTCATCCGATTCAGGTTGCGGGAATTCTCGTTGATCTTGAAATGGATCCATCCACAATCGCGGGCGGATTTCTGCATGATGTAGTGGAGGATACTGATGTGACGCTTGATGACCTGAAGGAAGCATTCTCCGAAGAAGTGGCAATGCTTGTGGACGGTGTAACGAAGCTCGGTAAAATTAAATATAAATCTCAAGAGGAACAGCAGGCGGAAAATCATCGCAAAATGTTTGTCGCTATGGCTCAAGATATCCGGGTCATACTGATCAAGCTGGCGGATCGTCTTCACAATATGCGGACGCTGAAACATCTTCCCCAAGAAAAACAGCGTAGAATTTCTAATGAAACGCTGGAAATTTTTGCTCCTTTGGCTCATCGCCTCGGGATTTCAAAGATTAAATGGGAACTGGAAGATACGGCGCTCCGTTATTTGAATCCTCAGCAATATTACAGAATTGTCAACCTCATGAAGAAAAAACGCGCAGAACGCGAGCTTTATGTCGACGAGGTTGTCAATGAGGTGAAAAAACGTGTCGAAGAAGTCAACATCAAGGCTGACTTCTCAGGCCGGCCGAAACATATTTACAGTATCTATAGAAAAATGGTGCTGCAAAATAAGCAATTCAATGAAATTTATGATCTGCTTGCTGTCCGGATTCTCGTGAACAGCATAAAGGACTGCTACGCGGTGCTCGGCATTATTCATACCTGCTGGAAGCCGATGCCCGGCAGGTTCAAAGATTATATCGCAATGCCGAAGCCGAACATGTATCAATCGCTTCATACAACAGTTATAGGGCCTAAAGGCGACCCGCTGGAAGTGCAGATCCGCACCTTCGAAATGCATGAAATCGCGGAATACGGGGTTGCGGCTCACTGGGCTTATAAAGAAGGAAAAGCAGCGAGTGAAAGCGCAACATTTGAGAAAAAGCTTTCATGGTTCCGCGAAATTTTGGAGTTCCAAAATGAATCAACAGATGCCGAAGAATTTATGGAATCGCTCAAAATCGATTTGTTCTCGGATATGGTGTACGTCTTTACGCCAAAAGGAGATGTCATCGAGCTTCCGTCCGGTTCTGTCCCGATTGATTTCTCTTACCGGATTCACTCTGAAATCGGCAATAAAACAATCGGTGCGAAGGTCAACGGAAAAATGGTGACCCTTGACCATAAGCTCCGGACAGGTGATATCGTTGAAATTCTCACCTCCAAGCATTCCTATGGTCCGAGTCAGGATTGGGTGAAGCTTGCTCAAACCTCTCAGGCGAAGCATAAGATCCGTCAATTCTTTAAGAAACAGCGGCGCGAAGAAAATGTCGAAAAAGGCCGTGAATTGGTTGAAAAAGAAATTAAAAATCTGGACTTTGAAGTGAAGGACGTCCTGACACCGGAGAACATCCAAAAAGTTGCAGATAAATTTAATTTCTCAAATGAAGAAGACATGTACGCAGCGGTCGGCTACAATGGCATCACAGCCCTGCAGGTGGCGAACCGGCTGACGGAAAAAGAAAGAAAACAGCGCGATCAGGAAGAACAAGAAAAAATTGTTCAGGATGTCACTGCGGAGCCTAAACCGTATCCGCAAGGAAGAAAGCGGGAAGCTGGCGTTCGCGTCAAGGGGATCGACAATCTCCTTGTGCGTTTATCGAAATGCTGCAATCCTGTGCCTGGTGACCATATTGTCGGTTTCATTACAAAAGGCAGAGGGGTTTCCGTCCATCGCGACGACTGCCCGAATGTCAAAACGAATGAAGCGCAGGAGCGGCTGATCCCCGTAGAATGGGAACATGAGTCACAGGTGCAAAAACGCAAGGAATACAATGTTGAGATCGAGATTCTTGGGTATGACCGCCGCGGATTGCTTAACGAGGTGCTTCAGGCAGTGAATGAAACGAAAACAAATATTTCTTCTGTCTCTGGCAAATCGGATCGCAACAAAGTGGCAACCATTCATATGGCTATTTTTATCCAGAACATCAATCATCTGCATAAAGTCGTCGAGCGCATTAAGCAAATAAGGGATATATATTCTGTGCGCCGCGTCATGAATTAAAGGAGTCAGAAAATGAAATTAGTCGTTCAGCGAGTAACAGAAGCAAGCGTAACCGTTGATGGAGATGTGATCGGCCAAATTGGACAAGGCATTATGGTCCTGGTCGGCATCACTCACGATGATACAGAAGAGGACGCCGCTTACTTAGCGGATAAAGTGGTGAATCTTCGCATTTTCGATGACAGCGATGGAAAAATGAATTTGTCGCTTCTGGACACAGGCGGAGAGATTTTGTCTGTTTCACAGTTTACGCTTTACGGAGATACGAGAAAAGGACGGCGCCCGAACTACATGAACGCCGCAAAACCTGATAAGGCTTTGGGGCTTTATGAAAAATGGAATGACCTGCTTCGTGAAAAAGGAATCAAAGTAGAAACCGGTAAATTCGGCGCCATGATGGATGTAAAGCTCACAAACTCCGGACCGGTCACATTGATTATGGATTCAAAATAAAAAGCTGCCAAAAGGCAGCTTTTTTTATTGAAAATATTTCTCCAATCCGCTCTCAATTCCGTCTGTTACTTTTTCTTGATATGAATTGCTATGTACAATGGCTTCTTCCTGCGGATGGCTTACATATCCTAGCTCGTACAGCATAGCGGGCTGTTTGTTTTCACGGAGCACATAATAATCTCCGAACAGTACGCCGCGGTCAGGAATTGAAGATCGCTTAACCACTTCAGAGTGTACATCTGATGCCAGTTCCTGATCCTTTGCAGGACTGTAGTAATAAGCTGTGCTTCCCCTTGTAGAAGTATCCGCAAAGCTGTCGTAATGAATGCTGATGAAGGCGTCTGCATTGCGGTAGTGAGACGTCGAGACTCGTGACTGTAAGCTGACAAATGTATCATCCTGCCGTGTCACATACACGTCTGCTCCTGCTGATCTAAGTTTGCTGGCCAGCAGTTTCGCCGTTTTGATCGTCAGTTTTTTCTCGAATTGGCCTGAATAGCCGATTGTTCCGCTGTCTTTTCCTCCATGCCCCGGATCGACAACAATCGCTTTGTTTTTCAGCGACCCGCTTCCGGAAGCGGAATCAGCGACAGGCGGCTCTCCGGATTCTTCAGCGCTTTTAGACGTCTGTACCACCCAGTTGGCGACATAAGCGGTCTGCCCATTGTCAAGTTTTACTTCATACCAGCTGCCCTTTGATCCGGTAATGGAGTACGCATCGCCTTTGGCTGCGCGTTTAACGATAGAAGCTGATGTTGAGGCATCGCTTCTTAAATTCGTTCCTCCGTATACGATATAGGCTTTTTTTGTACTGTCTGAACTGCTGACTTCAGCTGGGTCAGAACTGGTCACAATGTAATGGCTTGCGACCCAGCCTTTTAGCCCATTCACTTCAATATGGAGCCAGCCGTTTTTCTCTTCGAGGATTGTAAGTTTCGTTCCTCGCGAGAGTTTTGTTATAATCGCTGCATCATGTGAGGCGGACCCTCTGACATTCAGTGAAGAAACGCCAACCGTGCCCGTTGTTGAACCAGATGATTCTGTCTGATCATTTTCCTCAGACGCTGAACTGCCGCTGCCTGAAGTGACGTATTCGGAAGATACCCATCCGGTGGAATTTCGATATGATATTTTGATCCAGCCGGAATCCTTGTCAATCACTGAGGCTTGGCTGCCCTGCGGGAATTTGCCGATGACTTCGTATGAAGTACCAGGGCCTGTTCTCATCCGTAAATCGGGATCTGTTGATGTTACAGTTTCACTGCTGTCTGTAGAGCTTGTGCCTGACTGTTTTTCCTTAGTAATAAGCCAGGAGACAACCCACCCTTTATCTCCGGAACCAAGCTGTATTTGCACCCAGTCTCCGTCTTCTTTCAAGATGGGGTAGCGTTCTCCTTTTTTCACCTCCGCCATGATGCCGTAGCTAAGCCCCGGACCGCTTCTGACGTTCATTTCATCTGTTGCGATGACCGCTTCTCCCTGAGCGGCTGTAACGGCAGAAAAAGGCGGGAAAAGCGCCCCGGCGACGATAATACATACAATAAGGACAAAGTGTTTCTTGCTCATTGTGTCCTCCTTTCTAATGATCATAAAAAAAAGCATTCTTTCTTAATATCGTAAAGTCCTTTCTGATTTTTAAATAAAAATAAAATGATTTGTTTATACTAGGCATAAATCCAATGAAAAAGGTGTGCAAATCATGAAATATCATCCAAAAATGGGACGTGCATTTCACGACGGCGAAGGAAACCTGCATTTCAGTGATCATGCCGATCCTGATACAATCGGTTATCTCACTGAAACGGCAACGGAATTTGGTCTTATGTCCAAAGAAGCATCACAGCAGAAAAACAACCGGAATAAAGCTTGACAGAGTACAGCAATGCCATTATTATAATAGAAATCGAGTACATAATAAATAATAATTAAACTGAACCAATAATGGAGAAGAGTAGGTCAGATTGCATGGCTAGAGAGGAACCGCCCCAGGCTGAAAGCGGCTCCCATTGCGTCTTTCTCGAAACAACACTCCGGAGGTTTCCTGCTGAACGCGTGATACCGTCATTAGGCAGTGAACGTGAACCTGCGTTAAAGGATCGAGCGGGAATACGAAAATATTCCAACTAGGGTGGCACCACGGGTATAACTCTCGTCCCTACTATATGTGTATAGTAGGGGCGGGAGTTTTTTTATTTTTCATCATTGACGATAAATGTATATTTTATAAGGGATACATAAGGAGGTCTACACATGGGATATAACATTCCAAGAGGAACACAAGATATTCTGCCCGGAGAATCAGAGCGCTGGCAGTATGTTGAACAAATCATGAGAGACACTTGCCGAACTTATCAATATAAAGAAATCCGCACGCCGATTTTTGAGCATACAGAACTGTTCGCCAGAGGCGTCGGGGAGTCTACGGATATTGTACAAAAAGAAATGTACACCTTCCAGGACCGCAAAGGCAGAAGCCTGACGCTTCGCCCCGAGGGAACTGCTGCAGCAGTTCGCGCTTTTAATGAAAATAAATTATTTGCGAATCCTGTTCAGCCGACAAAGCTGTATTATGTCGGCCCTATGTTCCGTTACGAACGTCCGCAGACAGGCCGTTACCGCCAGTTTTATCAGTTTGGAATCGAAGCGATTGGTTCGAAAGACCCTGCAATAGATGCTGAAGTAATGGCGCTGGCAATGGGTATTTATCAGAAGGCCGGCTTGAAAAACGTCAAGCTTGTGATAAACAGTCTTGGCGATCGGGACAGCCGCAAAAGCTACAGAGAAGCGCTCGTGAAACACTTTGAGCCGCGCATCGAGGAATTTTGTTCAGACTGTCAGTCACGTCTGCACACCAATCCGCTCAGAATTTTGGATTGCAAAAAGGACCGGGATCATGAGCTGATGAAATCGGCACCTTCTATTCTTACCTACTTAAATGAAGAATCAGCCGCTTATTTTGAAAAAGTGAAGCAATATTTAAACGATCTCGGCATTTCTTATGAAATTGATCCTAACCTTGTGAGAGGGCTGGATTATTATAATCATACCGCATTCGAAATCATGAGCAATGCGGAAGGCTTTGGCGCGATTACAACGCTTGCCGGCGGCGGCCGCTATGACGGATTGGTCGAGCAAATCGGCGGACCAGAAGCGCCCGGCATCGGATTTGCGATGAGCATTGAACGCCTGCTTGCCGCAATTGATGCTGAAAAAAGAGAACTGCCTGTTGATCAGGGGATTGACTGCTATATCGTGACGCTTGGCGAGAAAGCGAAGGATTATTCCGTTTCGTTGGTGTACAAACTGAGAGAAGCCGGCATTTCCAGTGAAATTGATTACGAAAATAAGAAAATGAAAGGCCAGTTTAAAACAGCTGACCGCCTCAACGCCAGATTTATTGCGATTTTGGGAGAGGATGAGCTTGCTCAAAACAAAATCAATGTAAAGGATGCAAAAACAGGCGAACAGATTGAAGTGGCTCTTGATGAATTGATACATGTGATGAAAGCAAACCAAAAGGGATAAGGAGTGGAACGCATTGTTTGGAAGAACATATTATTGCGGCGAAATGACTGAAAAAGCAATTGGCGAATCTGTAACGCTGAAAGGCTGGGTCCAAAAAAGACGGGACCTCGGCGGATTGATTTTTATTGACTTGCGTGACCGTACGGGAATTGTTCAAGTCGTTTTTAACCCTGATGTATCAAAAGAAGCGCTTGCTATTGCGGAAGGCATAAGAAACGAATACGTACTTGATATTCAAGGAAAAGTGGTTGCGCGCGAAGAAGGTACAGTGAATAAGAATTTGAAAACAGGCGCGATTGAAATTCACGCTGATGCAGTGACTGTATTGAGTGCTGCGAAGACGCCTCCGTTTGCCATTTCTGATCAAGCGGATGATGTATCAGAGGACGTGCGTTTAAAATACCGTTACTTAGATTTGCGCAGACCGGCTATGTTTCAAACGATCCAGCTGCGCCATAACGTGACGAGAGCTGCTCGGGGCTTTTTAGATGAAAAAGGGTTTCTTGATATTGAAACGCCGATTTTAACAGGAAGCACACCTGAGGGCGCACGTGACTACTTGGTGCCGAGCCGTGTGCACGAAGGTGAATTCTATGCGCTCCCTCAATCTCCGCAGCTATTTAAACAGCTTCTGATGGTCTCAGGCGTTGAACGCTATTATCAGATTGCCCGCTGTTTCCGTGATGAGGACTTGCGTGCGGACCGCCAGCCTGAGTTTACGCAAATCGATATTGAAATGTCCTTTATGAGCCAGGAAGACATTATGTCATTGGCTGAGGATATGATGGCAAAGATTATGCGTGAAACGAAAGGTGTGGAACTCAAGCTTCCTCTGCCTCGAATGACGTATGACGAGGCGATGAACAAATACGGTTCTGATAAACCGGATACTCGCTTTGACATGCTTTTGACAGATGTATCTGACATTGTAAAAGATACTGAATTTAAGGTGTTCTCATCAGCTGTGGCAAACGGCGGTGTAGTCAAAGCCATCAACGTAAAAGGCGGGGCAGGCGATTACTCAAGAAAAGACATCGATGCTCTAGGCGCGTTTGCCGCAAATTACGGAGCGAAAGGACTTGCTTGGGTGAAGGTCGAAGCGGACGGAGTGAAAGGCCCGATCGCCAAATTCTTTGATGATGAAAAGCAGTCTAAGCTGATTGAAGCACTTAATGCCGCTGAGGGTGACTTGCTGCTGTTCGGAGCGGATAAATTCGAAGTTGTTGCCGCATCACTCGGAGCCCTGCGCTTAAAGCTTGGGAAAGAACGGGGACTCATTGATGAAAACCTCTTCAACTTCTTATGGGTTATTGACTGGCCGCTCTTAGAGCATGATGCGGAGGAAGGCCGTTTTTACGCAGCGCACCATCCGTTTACAATGCCTGTCCGTGAAGACCTTGAGCTGATTGAAACAGCGCCTGAGGACATGAAAGCGCAAGCCTATGACCTCGTCTTAAACGGCTATGAGCTTGGCGGCGGTTCGATCCGTATTTTCGAAAAGGATATTCAGGAAAAAATGTTTGCACTGCTTGGTTTCACAAAAGAAGAAGCAGCAGAACAGTTTGGATTCCTTCTTGAGGCATTTGAATACGGCGCTCCTCCGCACGGCGGAATCGCGCTTGGCTTAGACCGTCTCGTGATGCTTCTTGCCGGCCGTACGAATCTGAGAGATACGATCGCTTTCCCGAAAACGGCAAGTGCAAGCTGTCTGATGACAGATGCGCCGGGAGAAGTAAGCGACGCGCAGCTTGATGAACTTCACCTTTCTATTAAATCAAAAGTAAAGAACTGAATGTGCAGTTCGATTCTTGAAAATCAAAATCGTCTGTGATATGATTTTGACAAGTTAAATAAAGTCCTGATGTGTTAGTTGTACACCTAGTTTTGACCGAACATTTTTTTGATTTGGGAGCCCGCATTTTTAAATGGCGTACATGCCTCTTTTCATTCGGTAAAGAGGACTTACAAGATTTAAAAGAGGGCACCCACCTGCTGAGAGCGGGTTCAAAACAAAGGAAAGCTGCAACGGCACAATTGGGACTTTATTTTTTATGCGCAGAAAAAACGGCTGTTTCTGTAATAGCCATTTATCATATGAAAACCAGATTACGAATGTGGAGTGAGGTTCTTGTTACACCAGTTTTCACGCAATGAATTAGCTATCGGAAAAGAAGGCCTTGAAACGCTGAAAAACAGCACGGTTGCTGTGCTTGGAGTTGGAGGCGTCGGATCGTTCGCAGCGGAGGCGCTTGCACGTTCAGGCGTTGGACGCATCCTGCTTGTTGATAAGGATGATGTGGACATCACAAACGTAAACCGTCAGCTTCACGCTCTTCTTTCAACTGTCGGTCAGCCGAAAGTGGATTTAATGAAAGCGCGTATTGCAGACATTAACCCCGAGTGTGAAGTGATTTCGTTAAAAATGTTCTATACGGAAGAAACGTATGAGCAATTCTTTGAGTATAACCTTGACTATGTGATTGATGCGTCAGACACCATTCATTATAAAATCCATTTAATGAAAGAATGTCTGAAACGGGATATTCCGCTGATCTCCAGTATGGGTGCGGCGAATAAGACAGACCCGACACGTTTCCAAATTGCAGATATTTCTAAAACACATACTGACCCAATTGCAAAGGTAGTTCGTACGAGACTCCGTAAAGAAGGCATCAAAAAGGGCGTTCAAGTGATTTTCTCCGATGAAAGCCCGATTGTAATCCGGGAAGACGTCAGAAAAGAAGTCGGAAATGACGATGCGAAAATCCGCAAAGCCAAAATGCCGCCGTCCTCTAATGCTTTTGTGCCGTCAGTTGCGGGATTGATTATGGGCGGTCATGTTGTCATGGATCTTTTGAAAGATATTGAAATCAAACGCGTGAAGGATAAATAATGAATAAAAAACAGCCTTGAAGCATATTCAAGGCTGTTTTTTTATTTTCTTTTTATTAATTTATCGTACACTTGCTTTAACGCAGATTCAAATTTACCAGTTTGCTTCGGTTTGTAATATTGCTTGTTCTTTAAAGGATCAGGGAGGTACTGCTGTTCAACCCATCCATTTTCGTAATTATGAGGGTATTTATAGTCGATTCCTCTTCCAAGTTCCTGTGCTCCTTTATAATGCGCGTCTTTTAAATGTTTTGGGACATCGCCGATTTTTCCTGCTCTGATGTCCGCGAGCGCTTCATCGATTGCTAAAATAGCTGAATTGGATTTTGGCGAGAGACAGAGCTCAATGACCGCATTGGCCAGCGGTATGCGCGCTTCAGGGAAGCCGATACGTTCGGCGGTCTGAACTGCATGCAGCACTCTCGGCCCGGCCTGCGGGCTGGCTAAGCCGATATCCTCATAGGCGATAACCAACAGTCTTCTCGCGATGCTTTCCAAGTCACCCGCTTCAATTAATCTGCCCAAATAGTGAAGAGCGGCGTTGGCATCAGAGCCGCGGATCGATTTTTGAAAAGCGGACAAGACGTCATAATGCGCATCACCGTCTTTATCGTGAGAAAAACTCTTTTTCTGCAGGCATTCTTCCGCAGACTCTAACGTGATGTCAATCACGCCGTCCGCAGACTCCTTCGTTGACAATACGGCAAGCTCAAGCGCATTTAAAGCGGAACGGACATCTCCTCCGCATCCGTGGGCAAAATGCTCCATCGCCTGGTCATCAATTGAAACGGAATATGTGCCAAGCCCCCGGTGCTCATCATGAAGAGCTCGCTCTAATGCCTGTTTAATCAATTCAGGTGTTAATGGCTCTAGCTCAAAAATCTGCGTTCGGCTTCTGATGGCCGGATTTATGGCGTGATATGGGTTAGCTGTAGTGGCGCCGATTAAAATAATCATGCCATTTTCTAAATAAGGCAAAAGAAAATCCTGTTTTCCTTTATCGAGTCTGTGGACTTCATCCAAAATCAAAATGACCTGGCCGGACATTTTGGCTTCTTGGGCTACGATCTCCATATCCTTTTTATTGTTAATAACGGCATTCAGCTTGCGGAAAGCAATACTTGTTGAACCGGCGATTGCTGTTGCGATTGAGGTTTTTCCAATTCCGGGCGGCCCGTACAAAATCATGGATGACAAATGTTTTGCCTGAACCATTCTGCCGATAATTTTATCTTCAGCCACCAGATGCTGCTGGCCGATAATATCCTCTATTTTCGTCGGACGCATCCGATATGCCAATGGCTTCATCATCATCTCTCCTTACTTAATTACAGGGTAACGGAAAACCGGAAATTAGAAAAGGGGGAAGCCCCGTTTCCGCCAGCTTCCATGAAAATTCGCAGAAGGTATGCTATAATAGCAGTTGGTCTATTATTTAATAAACGGACGAATTATATAGAAATTACCATTATATATGTGGAAAATCATGAAATAACAGAGGTGTTCATGTTGAAAATATCAACTAAAGGAAGATACGGTCTCACCATTATGATCGAGCTCGCGAAAAAGCATGGTGAAGGCCCGACTTCATTAAAAAGCATCGCACAGACAAATAATTTGTCAGAGCATTATTTAGAGCAGCTGGTCTCACCGCTCAGAAATGCCGGCTTAGTCAAAAGCATCAGAGGCGCATACGGCGGATACGTATTAGGCAGTGAGCCGGATGCCATTACAGCTGGAGACATCATCCGCGTGCTTGAAGGTCCGATCAGCCCTGTGGAAGTGCTCGAAGACGAGGAGCCTGCCAAGCGGGAGCTGTGGATCCGCATACGGGATGCCGTCAAAGAAGTGTTAGACAGCACAACATTAGAGGACCTTGCCAGCTATACAGATGGGGAGCAAGAAGCTTATATGTTCTATATTTAAATCAGAGGTGTAAAACAAAATGGAACGGATTTATTTGGATCACGCCGCAACGTCTCCGATGGATGATCGCGTGCTGGAGAAAATGATACCGCATTTCTCCGGAAATTTCGGCAATCCATCCAGCATTCATTCATTTGGAAGAGAATCACGCAAATGGGTGGACGAAGCAAGAGCGCAGATTGCAGCTGAAATTGGTGCGGCAGAACAGGAAATTATTTTCACTAGCGGGGGAACGGAAGCCGACAACTTAGCGATAATGGGAACTGCGCTTGCCAGAAAAGATCAGGGAAAACATATCATCACGACAAAAATTGAGCATCACGCCGTGCTACACACTTGCGAAAAACTGGAGGAAGACGGATTTGAAGTGACGTATCTGGATGTTGATGAAAACGGCAGAGTCAGTGCAAATCAGGTGAAAGAAGCACTACGTGATGATACAATCCTTGTGACAGTGATGTATGGAAATAACGAAGTCGGAACTGTGCAGCCGATCGATGAAATCGGCGAGCTGCTGAAGGAACACACGGCTTATTTTCATACCGATGCTGTTCAGGCATTCGGGTTTTTTCCAATTGATGTGAAAAGCAGCCATATTGACCTTCTGTCTGTTTCTGGGCACAAGCTCAACGGGCCAAAAGGGACAGGCTTTTTATATGCAAGTAAGGATGTAAAGCTTTCTCCGCTGTTATTCGGAGGAGAGCAAGAAAGAAAACGCCGTGCCGGAACAGAAAATGTTCCGGGAATTGTCGGGCTGAAAGAAGCGGTCAAGCTGTCGGGCGAAGAACGGGACGAAAAAAACGAGAAGTATCAATCGTTTAAAACAATCATTGCCGGTACGCTTAAGGATGCCGATGTGGCATTCGAGATCAATGGAGATCAAGAGCATAGCCTTCCGCATGTCATGAACCTTTATTTTCCCGGTGCATCTGTGGAGGCACTGCTGGTAAATCTTGATATGGCGGGAGTTGCGGTCTCCAGCGGATCAGCGTGCACCGCTGGTTCAGTCCTGCCGTCACACGTTCTGACTGCCATGTTCGGTGAAGAGAGCGACCGGCTGACGTCCTCAATTCGAATCAGCTTCGGTCTCGGCAATACGGCTGAGCAAGTGAAAACCGCTGCCGAACATGTGGCTGCCGTTGTAAAGCGGCTGACACAATAAGGCGGACTTAATTATTGGAGTGAATGAAATGGAAAAACGGCCGGAGGATACAAGAGTCGTTGTCGGCATGTCCGGCGGAGTAGACTCATCTGTGGCGGCTCTGCTGTTAAAAGAACAGGGCTATGACGTGATCGGAATCTTTATGAAAAACTGGGATGATACGGACGAAAACGGTTTTTGCACGGCGACAGAGGATTATGAAGATGTGATCCGCGTCTGCAATCAAATCGGAATTCCGTACTATGCCGTTAATTTTGAAAAGCAATATTACGAGAAGGTATTTCAATACTTCCTCGATGAATATAAAGCAGGCAGAACACCAAACCCGGATGTGCTGTGCAACAAAGAAATTAAATTCAAGGCATTTTTGGAGCATGCACTGTCACTTGGCGCCGACTATTTAGCGACTGGCCACTATGCAAGGGTCGACAGAAGCGGCGGCAAAGTCAGAATGCTGCGCGGCATTGATGAAAACAAAGATCAAACGTACTTCTTGAATCAGCTGACAGAAGATACGCTAAGCAAAGTCATGTTCCCGATCGGCGAGCTTCAAAAAAGCCGTGTGCGTGAAATTGCCAAAGAAGCAGAACTTGCAACGGCAACGAAAAAAGACAGCACAGGCATCTGTTTTATCGGCGAACGCAACTTCAAAACGTTTCTTAGCCAATATCTCCCTGCACAGCCGGGCGATATGATGACGATGGACGGCGAAGTAAAAGGACGCCATGACGGGTTAATGTACTACACGATCGGACAGCGTCACGGCCTTGGCATCGGCGGAAGCGGCGAGCCGTGGTTTGCGGTCGGTAAAGATCTTGAAAAGAACATCCTTTACGTGGATCAAGGGTTCCACAACCCGCTCCTTTACTCCGATAAAATCACAGCAACCAATATCAGCTGGGTTCGTTCGGATATCATGAAGGGCGAAGAGATTTCCTGCACGGCTAAATTCCGTTACCGTCAAGAAGACCATAAAGTCACGGTTCGAATGACTGGGGAAGGCGAAGCGGAGGTTATCTTCGACGAACAGGTCCGTGCTGTCACACCGGGACAAGCCGTTGTCTTTTATGATGGCGAAGAATGCCTTGGCGGCGGAACCATCGATGACGTATATAAAGACGGAACAAAATTGTGGTATGTATAAAATGAAAAAAACCTCAACAGCGAGTTGGGGTTTTTTAGTGAAAGGAAGATGTCTGTGGACTACAATCAAGCCGGTATAGAGGCAATGCAGGAAGGCGATTACGAAAAAGCGGCAGAGGCTTTTACAAAAGCGATTGAAGAGAACAAAGAAGACGCAATTCCGTATATTAACTTTGCTAACCTGCTTTCATCAGTAAATGAACTGGAACGGGCGCTTGCGTTTTATGAAAAAGCGCTTGACTTAGACAGTGGGGCAGCCACTGCTTATTATGGAGCAGGAAATGTCTATGTTGTAAAAGAAATGTACAAAGAAGCGAAAGACATGTTTGAAAAAGCGCTGCGTGCCGGAATGGAGAACGGTGATCTTTTCTACATGCTTGGAACCGTTCTCGTAAAGCTTGAGCAGCCTAAGCTCGCTCTGCCATATTTACAAAGAGCCGTCGAGCTGAATGAAAACGATGCAGAAGCGCGTTTCCAATTCGGGATGTGCTTAGCGAACGAAGGCATGCTGGACGAAGCACTCAGCCAATTCGAAGCTGTAACAGAGCAAGACCCCGGGCATGCGGATGCGTTTTATAATTCTGGTGTCGCTTATGCTTATAAAGAAAATCGTGAAAAAGCGCTTGAAATGCTGGACAAGGCTATCGAAATCCAGTCCGATCATATGCTGGCGCTTCATGCAAAAAAACTGATCGACCCATCATAAAAAGCTCAGGAGGAGGGACGGCTCGTGCAGCAGCACCCGGATCAGCTGAAAATGGAGGAGGAGCCCTTTTTAAAAGGGACAGTAAACACCGTCATTTATCACAATGACGCCAATTTATATACGGTTCTGAAAGTGAAAGTCACAGAGACCTCCGAAGCTATTGAAGATAAAGTCGTATCCGTGACGGGCTACTTCCCTGCGCTTCAAGAAGAAGAGACCTACACGTTTTACGGAAAAACCGTTACTCACCCAAAGTTCGGACTGCAATTTCAAGCTGAGCATTTCAAAAAGGAGATCCCGACAACAAAAGAAGGCGTCATTCAGTATTTGTCGAGCGATCTGTTTGAAGGAATCGGTAAAAAAACCGCTGAAGAGATTGTGAAAAAACTGGGTGACAGTGCGATTAATAAAATTTTGGCTGATTCTTCAGTCCTTTATGATGTTCCGAGACTGTCAAAAAAGAAAGCTGACACCCTTGCCGGTGCTTTGCAGCGGCATCAGGGACTGGAGCAAATTATGATTTCGCTGAATCAATTTGGGTTCGGCCCTCAGCTGTCTATGAAAATCTATCAGGCCTATGAATCCGAGACGCTGGAGAAAATTCAGGAAAACCCTTATCAGCTTGTGAGAGACGTGGAAGGCATCGGCTTTGGAAAAGCAGATGAGCTTGGCGGAAGAATGGGGCTCTCAGGGAATCATCCTGAGCGGATAAAAGCGGCTATTTTGTACACGCTTGAAACGACATGCCTTTCAGAAGGGCATACGTACATAGAAACGAAGCAGCTGATTATCGAAACCCAAACGCTGTTAAATCAGTCAGCGGCAGATGGACAGCGCATTACAGAAATGGATGCCGCTAATGCAATGATTGCGCTTGGAGAGAATAAGGATATTGTCATTGAAGATGAACGATGTTACTTTCCGTCGCTGTTTTTCGCTGAACAAAATGTTGCAAAGCGTGTGAAACAGATCGCAAGCCAAACCGAATATGACGACCAGTTTCCTGAATCAGAATTCCTTCTGGCTTTAGGGGAATTGGAAGAGCGTATGAATGTTCAGTACGCGCCGAGTCAGAAGGAAGCGATACAAAAAGCGCTGTCGTCACCGATGCTTCTTTTAACGGGAGGACCGGGTACCGGTAAAACAACGGTCATCAGAGGCATTGTGGAATTGTATGGAGAACTCCACGGTGCTTCGCTTGATCCGTCGGATTATAAAAAAGATGAAGCCTTTCCGATTGTGCTGGCCGCGCCTACAGGTAGAGCGGCGAAACGAATGAGTGAGTCAACGGGTCTTCCGGCGGTTACGATACATCGGCTGCTCGGCTGGAACGGCGCGGAAGGATTTACTCATACAGAGGACCAGCCGATTGAAGGGAAGCTTTTGATTATCGATGAAGCGAGTATGCTCGATATATGGCTTGCGAATCATTTGTTCAAAGCGATCCCTGACCATATTCAAATCATCATTGTCGGAGACGAAGACCAGCTGCCTTCCGTCGGACCCGGTCAAGTGCTCAGAGACCTTTTGGCATCCCAGGTGATTCCGACCGTAAGACTGACAGACATCTACCGGCAAGCGGAAGGATCGTCGATTGTCGAGCTTGCCCACGAGATGAAAAACGGGCTGCTTCCGAACAACCTGACGGCCCCGACAAAGGATCGTTCCTTTATTCGCTGCGGTGGTTCGCAAATTAAAGAAGTGGTTGAGAAGGTTGTTGCGAATGCATTGAAAAAAGGATATACGGCAAAAGATATACAAGTCCTCGCCCCAATGTACAGAGGGAAAGCCGGAATCAATGAGCTGAATGTGATGCTGCAGGATATTTTAAACCCTCCAAAAGAAAAGCGGAGAGAAATTAAGTTCGGTGACGTTGTCTATAGAACCGGGGATAAAATTTTGCAGCTTGTCAATCAGCCGGAAAACAATGTGTTTAACGGCGATATTGGAGAAATCACTTCAATTTTCTACGCGAAGGAAAATACAGAAAAAGAAGACATGGCTGTTGTCTCTTTTGACGGCAATGAAATGACGTTTACGAAAAAAGACTTCAGTCAGTTTACTCATGCGTATTGCTGCTCTATTCATAAATCGCAGGGCAGTGAATTTCCGATCGTGGTTCTTCCTGTAGTGAAGGGCTACTATAGAATGCTCAGAAGAAACCTTCTATATACTGCCATCACGAGGGCGAAGAAATTTCTCATTTTATGCGGGGAAGAGGAAGCGCTGGAGTGGGGCGTGAAAAATAATGACGCGACTGTCAGACAGACCTCATTAAAAAACAGGCTGTCAGCGCAGGCGGCTGAAATGGATGCTGAGCTGGCGGCTTTGCAAAAAGAGCTCCCGTTCAGCGTGCACGACGCAAATATCGGAATGGAAGGCATTACGCCATTCGATTTTATGAAAGAAGAACAGCTGTAAAAAGGGCTCCCGTGTTTGCGGGAGCTTTTTTCATTGGGGGTGGAAGTGATTTCATCGTATGTGTCAAAGGCGAAAAGCAAAACCTAAGCCTGTTCAACAAAAGGTGGTTGATCACACTTTGAGAACATGCCATGAGGTAGAAGGTTTTCCTGTATATTCAGAACAAACTTCTTTTTATCTTGGGACGATTTCTGATATTTGTTTTTCTCTTGAAGGAAATTGTCTTGGATTTATTCTTGAACAAAAACGTCTTTTTCATAACCATCATGCGCTTTTACGAGCATGTGATATCAGTTGCATTCTTCATGACCGGATATTGGCCGCAGTCAATTCAGAACAGCTTTTGCCTCTTCCGAAATCATGCTTCACATATGAGCAGATGAAAATGAAGCTCGTGAAATCGCAAGAGGGTGATATTTTGGGGATGCTGGAAGATGTATACTTTTGTTTGGACAAGGGCATAATCGTAGCATATGAACTCTCGGACGGTTTCTTTTCTGACCTGGCGGGGTGCAAACGCCAGATCCAAAGAGCGGATTCGCTTGTAGAGGTGCGGAAAGACGAGATCGTTCTGAACGGATAGAGGTGTGAGATATGCTTATATGCCCGAACTGCAAAAGTAAGGATATCGGGAAAATCGGCGTGAACCAATATTATTGCTGGGGCTGTTTCATTGAGCTGACAGTGGTCAAAGGGAAGATTGAAACTCATCAAGTGGAAGAAGACGGAACGCTAAGCAGCCTGGATGATTTGTTTTCTGAGGATGAACGCAGCATCAATTTTTAATAACGAAAGGAGATGCGCAGGATGAATCGGACAATGACTTCTCTTTTGGCGCTGGGAGCCGGGGCTCTCGTGTACCGAATGGCAACTCAATCTGACATGCTGAATAATCGAAGCATGAAGCGGATGAGAAAAAGAATGATGAAGATGTTTTAAGGAATGAAGGATACTCTCTTTAGAGTATCCTTTTTATGTCTGCCGTGCCTCTAGGCGTCTGGCTGCAAGTGAAAGACTGTAATTGACTGCAAAATACATCAATGCCGCCAGCAGAAAAATCGGGAAAAAATAACTGCCGTCAGCGCTTTGCCCGTTTAAAATCTGCGCGTTATGAATAAGCTCAGGCAGGGCAATCACAACAGCTAGCGATGTATCCTTTAATAAAGAAATAAACTGGCTTACGATCGGCGGAACCATCCGGCGAAGCGCCTGAGGCATCACAATAGAGAAAAGTGTCTGTGTATAGCTAAGACCGGAGGAACGCGCCGCTTCAATCTGCCCTTTGTCAACTGAATTCAGGCCGCTCCGTATGATTTCAGAAAGCATGGCGGATTCAAAGATTGTTAAGGCTGTAATAGCGGCAGCTGTAATTTCAAGTTTGATCCCGATTTCCGGCAGGGCGAAAAACGTAAAGAAAATAATTAATAATAAGGGGAGATTTCTGATCGTTTCAACGAGAACGGCAATCAGTTGAGAAAGAATTGGGATTTTCGCATAACGGAGAGTACCTGCGATCAACCCGAAAAAAAAGCTCAGAAAGATAGAAATAAATGCAACGTACAGTGTGACGAGAAAGCCGTCCCATAAAAAAGCTAAATGTTCAGATGAATAAGCTCCGATGAAATCCAATGTTTTTCACTCCTTATCAATAGCTTCTTTCCAGCCGTTTTTCCAAATAGTTAACACCGATACTAAGCGGTATCGTCAGCACTAAGTAAAAGAGTGCCACAAAGATATAGACATCAAAAACGACGAGCGTGCTTGATGACACCAAATCCGCCTGATACATGAGATCCAATCCGGCAACAACCCCGAGAATAGACGAGTTTTTGACCAAGTTTAAAAATTGATTGCCCAAGGGGGGGATCACAATTTTGATCGCCTGGGGCAAAATGATATATATCATTGCCTGGCTGTAGGTAAAGCCTGACGATCTTGCTGTTTCCATTTGCCCTTTTGAAACAGACTGGATGCCGGCTCTGATGGCTTCTGCGATAAAAGCAGACGTATAAATTGTGAGCGCAACGGTACCCGCTTGGAATCCATCCAGCCTCAGACCCGCATTTGGAAGTCCAAAGTAAAAGACAAATGTAATCAAAAGCAATGGGATATTGCGGATAAATTCGACATAAGCCGTCCCGAGCCATTGCAAGGGCTTAAATACTGTTATTCTCATCACCGCGACAAGAACGCCAAGCGCAAAGCTGCCGGCCAGCGCGATCAGGCTTGCGAGCAGCGTGTGGTAAAAACCGTCCATATACATGTCGAAGTTATCGAATAGAATAGACACATTCATATGCTTTATTCACTCTCCTTATAAAATCGGGATGAGCATCGCCTGCTCACCCCGGGATGTTCGTTATTCAGCTGGTTCTTCTTTAATCCATTTTTTATAAATCTCGTCATATCTACCGTCCGATTTCATCTTTTCGAGAGAAGCGTTAATTTCTTTTGCGAGAGCCGATTGTCCTTTTTTTACGGCAATTCCATATGGCTCATCCGTGAATGGTTCTCCTGTTAATTGATAATTTTTATTCTCGTCAGCCATTCCGTATAAAATAGCATTATCCGTTGTGAGAGCATCGCCTTGACCGGATTTCAGCGCTGTAAAGGCTTCGGTGTAGTTTTCGAACTCTAATACACTCGCATCAGGCGCCTTTTCGCGTATGTTTTGAGAGGAAGTGGAGCCTTTTACAGCGAGAACTTTCGAGCCTTTGCCAAGGTCCTCAATACTTTTGATCTTGCTGCCTTTTTTCACGAGAAGTGATTGGCCTGCTTCAAAATAGACATCGGAAAAGTCAACTTCCTTTTTTCGTTCATCAGTGATCGTCATCGTTGCGACAATGGCGTCGATATCTCCGTTTTGAAGCATCGGAATCCTTGTTTTTGATGTGACTTCTTTAAATTCAGCTTTGTTTTCGTCGCCTAAAATATCTTTAGCGATTTGTTTGGCAATGTCGATGTCAAATCCCTCGATATCACCTGAGCTTGGGTTTTTCAGGCCGAACAGCCTGGTGTCGGTTTTAACACCGAAAACAATTTTGTCTTGATCTTTAATGGCAGCTAATGTATCTTTTTTGCTATCCTTTGCGCTTTCTCCGTTTGACCCCTTGCTTCCGCATGCAGCAAGCATGACAACAGCGATTAAAGAAATCAATGCTAACGATAAAATCTTTTTCATACAAACTCCCCCATTTCTCTTTTTAATGATTTAAAATACGGCTCAAGAATAGGCGTGCCCGTTCTTCCTTCGGGTTTGCGTAAAACTCAGCCGGTGCTGCTTCCTCCAGAATGTTTCCTTCATCAATAAAGACAATACGATCCGCCACTTCTCTCGCAAACCCCATTTCATGCGTCACGACAACCATTGTCATGCCTTCTTTGGCGAGGTTCTTCATCACATCAAGCACTTCACCGATCATTTCCGGATCGAGCGCCGATGTCGGCTCGTCAAACAGCATGACCTCCGGCTTCATCGCCAGTCCCCGGGCAATAGCCACACGCTGCTGCTGCCCGCCGGAAAGCTGGGAAGGGTAGGCGTTAGCTTTCTCAGGGATTCCGACTTTTTCAAGGTAATACAGCGCAGTTTCCTTCGCTTGTTCAGCGGATTGTCCGAGTACTTTTACGGGCGCCAGCATAATATTTTGCAGCACGGTTTTATGAGGATATAAATGAAAGTGCTGAAACACCATTCCGATATTTCGCCGTACGTTATTAATGTCAGTTTTTCTGTCATTAATAACTGTGCCGTTTACGGTAAGTGTTCCTTCGTTAATCGTCTCCAGCCTGTTGATGCATCTGAGCAAAGTGCTTTTTCCGGAACCTGATGGGCCGATAATGACGACGACTTCACCTTTTTCGATTTGCAGGTTAATCTGCTTTAGCACATGAAAATCTCCGTAATGCTTGTTTACATTTTGAAATGAGATCATCGCAATCCTCCTAACAGAAACTTCAATAGTTATGTGTAAATGTAACTAACTTACAAGGTTGAGGATAGTAACAACACGATATGATGCATACCTTAGTGCGAAAAGGGTCGAACTTTTCTGAAAATTAAGCGTGGGAAAATATCCATTCCATTTGTAGGTGTAAAGAAAACATAAGAGAATAATTCCCTATAATCCTCAAAAGATATAGAAGAGGTGAAAGCAGATGCTCCAGAAACCGGTGCAGCTTTTGTTATGGGTGGCCATTTGTTTATTGGTCCTGTTAACAGTCTATGTCTTTTGTATGCTAGATATGTTATGGTCTCCCCTGTGGCTCGTCATAAAATCGATCTTTATTCCCTTGATCATTTCTATTTTTATTTCTTATTTATTACTTCCGGTCACTGAGTGGCTTCATGACAAAGGTTTGCCAAGGACTTTAAGCATTTTGGTGATTTACGTCCTTTTTTTTGGCGGACTGGGCTGGGCATTATATAAAGGTGTGCCTGTTCTAATCGTGCAGCTGACGGATCTGTCAGAAAATATACCTATGTTTGCCGAGACGTACAATGGGCTCCTTCTCCATGTGCATAACCATACAGATGACTGGCCGGACGGCATGCATCAGCGCATAGACAAAATGATTAGGCAGACAGAGGCGTTTTTCGCCGGCACAATCGAAGGGGCAATTAGCGGAATCCGTAAAGTGCTCGACTATTTCTTAATTGCGGCAACGATTCCTTTTCTCGTATTTTATATGGTCAAGGACATCGAATTGATGAAAAAAACGGTGTGGTATTTGACGCCGAAGTCGTGGAGGAAGCGGGGCAGCGCTTTTTTGCTTGATGTAGATGATTCTCTCGGTGATTACATTCGCGGCCAGCTGCTCGTCTGCTTGATTCTCGGAGCCGTAGCCGGTATTACATTTTGGATATTTGGCCTTCCGTATCCGCTGATACTGGGTCTTATCTCGGGTATTACGAATGTCATCCCGTACTTCGGTCCCTTTATCGGCGCTGTTCCTGCGCTTTTGATTGCAATGACGATTTCTGTGAAGGCCGTTCTTGTCGTTGTCATTACGGTGTTTGTACTTCAATTTTTGGAAGGAAATGTCCTCAGTCCGTTTATTGTCGGCAGAAGTCTCAAGATGCACCCGGTAGTGATCATGCTTGCGCTTCTTGCCGGAGGTGAGCTGGCGGGGATTGTCGGCATGATACTGGCAGTGCCTGCTGCGGCTGTTTTAAAAGTAATGATGATCCATTTTCTGCGGATGCGGACGGAGCATTGACATTGGCGTGCCGCTTGTCTATAATTTCTCGTAGAATACATACGAATCTCGAGTGACGGATCTGAGTACGCCGAAGCCCTGTTAAAGAGAGAAGCTCCGTAAGCTGAAAGGAGCTTTATCAGAAGATCGGAGGAAGCTAATCCTGAGTGCAGTTAATCGCTGCCGCACATCCTGCGTTATTGGATGAAAGGTGACGGGCGAATCATAAGGCCCGTAATCAGGGTGGTACCGCGAGACAGCTCTCGTCCCTGTGTAAACGTGTGTTTGCATAGGGGGAGGGCTTTTTTGCTGTCACTAAAGAGAATTTCGATTTTTATAGAGGAGGAAATACAATGAAACACTTAACTTCTGCTGAAGTGCGTCAAATGTTTTTGGATTTCTTTAAAGAAAAAGGACATGCTGTAGAGCCGAGCGCGTCATTAGTGCCTCATGAAGATCCTTCACTGCTTTGGATTAACAGCGGTGTTGCGACGCTGAAAAAATATTTTGACGGCCGCGTTGTGCCGGAAAATCCAAGAATCGTAAACGCTCAAAAAGCAATCAGAACAAACGATATTGAAAATGTGGGTAAAACCGCGCGCCATCACACATTCTTTGAAATGCTCGGAAACTTTTCCATCGGTGATTATTTTAAAGAAGAAGCGATCACATGGGCTTGGGAATTTTTAACGAGTGACAAGTGGATTGGTTTTGACGAAGAGCTTCTTTCTGTTACAGTTCATCCGGAAGATGAAGAAGCGTATGAGTTTTGGGCGAAAAAAATCGGTGTTCCGGAAGAAAGAATTATTCGCCTAGAAGGGAACTTCTGGGACATCGGCGAAGGGCCGAGCGGACCAAACACAGAAATTTTCTACGACCGCGGTGAAGCGTACGGGAACGATCCTGACGATCCGGAGCTTTATCCTGGGGGAGAAAATGACCGCTATCTTGAAGTATGGAACCTTGTATTCTCTGAGTTCAACCATAATCCGGACGGCACGTATACGCCGCTTCCGAAGAAAAACATCGATACAGGGATGGGGCTTGAAAGAATGGTATCTGTCATTCAAAATGTCCCGACAAACTTTGATACTGATTTGTTTGTTCCAATCATCAAAGCGACAGAAACGATTTCCGGTGAAGCATACGGCCAAGATCATGTAAAAGACACTGCATTTAAAGTCATCGCCGACCACATCAGAACGGTTGCTTTTGCTGTCAGTGACGGGGCGCTTCCGTCAAATGAAGGACGCGGCTATGTATTAAGACGTTTATTGCGCCGCGCTGTGCGTTATGCCAAAACGATCAACATCAACCGTCCGTTCATGTACGATCTTGTGCCGGTTGTTGCTGAGATCATGGCTGCTTTCTACCCTGAAGTAAAAGAGAAGGAAGAATTCATCTCGAAGGTCATTAAAACGGAGGAAGAACGCTTCCACGAAACACTGAATGAAGGACTTGCCATCTTGTCAGAAATGATCAAAAAGGAAAAAGATAAGGGCAGCAGCGTCATTTCAGGTGCGGATGTCTTTAAACTTTACGACACGTACGGATTCCCGGTTGAACTGACTGAAGAATATGCGGAAGATGAGAACATGACAGTTGACCATAAAGGCTTTGAAGAAGAAATGAACCAGCAGCGCGAGCGGGCCAGAAATGCACGTCAGGATGTCGGCAGCATGCAGGTGCAGGGCGGCGCATTACGCGACGTAACAGAAGAAAGCACATTTGTCGGCTACTCCCAAACAAAGGCTGATGCCAATGTGATTGTGCTTCTGCAGGACGGCCAGTTAATTGAAGAAGCACATGAAGGCGAAACTGTACAGATCATTCTTGACGAAACACCTTTCTATGCGGAAAGCGGCGGTCAAATCGGCGACAAAGGCTTTTTGCGCAGCGAGCAGGCAGTGGTAAAAGTGAAAGATGTGCAAAAAGCGCCGAACGGCCAGCATGTGCATGAAGGTGTTGTCGAGAGCGGAACCGTTCAAAAAGGCATGCATGTAACAGCTGAGGTTGAAGATCATATGAGAAGCGGCGTGATTAAAAACCATACGGCAACGCACTTATTGCACCAGGCCTTGAAGGATGTTCTTGGAACGCACGTCAATCAGGCGGGCTCCCTTGTGAATGAAAACCGCCTTCGTTTTGACTTCTCACACTTCGGGCAAGTGACAAAAGAAGAACTCGAACGAATTGAAGTCATTGTAAACGAAAAGATTTGGGCAAGCATCCCGGTCAGCATTGATCTGAAACCGATCGCTGAAGCAAAAGAAATGGGAGCTATGGCTCTGTTCGGAGAAAAATACGGTGATATTGTAAGGGTTGTTCAAGTCGGAGATTACAGCCTTGAGCTTTGCGGCGGGTGCCATGTCAGCAACACAGCGGAAATCGGCTTATTTAAAATCGTATCTGAGTCTGGAATCGGAGCGGGCACTAGACGGATTGAAGCTGTAACAGGACAAGGCGCTTACGTGGAAATGAACAGCCAGATCTCAGTTTTGAAGCAGACTGCCGACGAACTGAAAACAAATATCAAAGAAGTGCCGAAGCGCGTTGCTGCGCTGCAGGCTGAGCTGAAGGAAGAACAAAGAGAAAATGAATCTCTTCTGGCGAAACTCGGCAACGTTGAAGCAGGCGCGATTCTATCAAAAGTAAAAGAAGTTGATGGTGTCAGCGTGCTTGCGGAAAAGGTAAACGCCAAAGACATGAACCATCTTCGCACAATGGTTGATGAACTGAAAGCAAAAATCGGCTCTGCGGTCATCGTGCTTGGCGCTGTGCAAAATGATAAAGTCAATATTTCTGCCGGTGTTACAAAGGATCTGATTGAGAAAGGCCTTCATGCCGGCAAGCTTGTCAAACAAGCCGCGGAAGTTTGCGGCGGAGGCGGCGGAGGCCGTCCGGACATGGCACAGGCGGGCGGCAAACAGCCGGAAAAATTAGAAGAAGCATTGGCTTCTGTAGAAGATTGGGTGAAATCCGTTTTATAATTTGCCCATGTAGTGTAGAATGATGGTAAGATTAGGACCCCAGGCTGAACTTTGCCTGCGAATTTGGGAAAGAGGTGCAAAACGGTGAGCTCGTTTGATAAAACGATGAAATTTAATTTCTCCGATGATTCTGCCGAGACTAACGTAAATGAGGTGCTGATTACCGTGTATGACGCGCTTCAGGAAAAGGGCTACAATCCAATCAATCAGATTGTCGGATACTTGCTGTCAGGTGATCCCGCTTATATTCCTAGGCATCGTGACGCTCGCAATTTAATTCGCAAACTTGAAAGAGACGAATTAATCGAGGAATTGGTGAAGTCTTATTTAGAACAGCATAAAGAGGCGTAAATAAACAATGAGAATATTAGGGCTCGATTTAGGAACCAAAACACTCGGTGTTGCTCTGAGCGATGAAATGGGCTGGACTGCTCAAGGCATTGAGACCATAAAGATAAATGAAGCAGAGGGCGATTACGGATTACCCCGTTTATCTGAACTGACAAAAGACTATACTATAGATAAGATCGTGCTCGGCTTTCCTAAAAACATGAATGGAACAGTCGGCCCGAGAGGTGAAGCCAGCCAAACATTTGCGAAAGTGCTTGAAACCACGTACAATGTTCCTGTTGTGCTGTGGGACGAGCGTCTTACCACAATGGCGGCTGAAAAAATGCTGATTGCCGCTGATGTCAGCAGGCAGAAACGAAAAAAAGTCATTGATAAAATGGCGGCTGTTATGATTCTGCAAGGATATCTTGACAGCTTAAATTAAAGCCAGAGGTGAATATAATGGAACACGGCGAAAAAAATATTACAATTGTTGACGATCAAGGAAATGAACAGCTTTGCGAAGTGCTGTTTACATTTGAAAACGAAGAGTTTGGCAAATCTTATGTGTTGTACTACCCAATTGAAACAAAGAATGACGAAGAAGTAGAAATTCTTGCTTCCAGCTTTACGCCAAACGAAGATGGTGAAGACGGCGAACTATTCCCGATCGAAACCGATGAAGAATGGGATATGATAGAAGAGACATTAAACACGTTTTTAGCGGAAGAAGACGAAGAGTAAAAACCGCGCCAAAAGCCGGAGCCTATACTGCTCCGGCTTTTTTTCTGCTTATAAAGAGACTTTTTTTGTAATAAATTGCCGAAACAGCATGAATCATGTAGTATAAAAGCTGATGGGAGGAGACCTTATGTATATTAATCAGCAAAAAAAATCATTTTTAAATAAAAAAAGAATTGTACTGTCTTCCATTATTGTGCTGCTTCTCATCATAGGCGGAGCATTTTTATATGGGAAATCACTGCTGGAACCTGTTGAAAAAAACAATAAAACGACAGTTAATATTAACATTCCGAGCGGATCGTCTGTATCTGCGATCGCATCGATTTTGAAGGAAAACAATGTCATAAAAAGTGAAAAGGCATTTCAGTACTATGTAAAATATAAAAAAGCTTCCGGATTCCAAGCCGGGTACTACCATCTGAACAAAGGAATGGATCTGGATGCCATTATCAAGAAGCTGACAAGCGGAGCAACAAGCTACGCCTTTCAAATCACGGTGCCTGAGGGGAAACAGCTGACACAGATCGCCACAGCCATTGCGGAGGAAACGAAATACTCAAAAAAACAGGTCATGGCAAAGCTGGACGATAAAACGTTTATCAATCAGCTGAAAAAGGAATTTCCGGACACCGTTACAAACGATGTTTTTCAGAAAAATATAAAGCATCCGCTGGAAGGATACCTATTCCCGGCTACATATCCATTCCACGATCCGGATACGTCGCTTGAGAATATCATAACTGAGATGATGAAACAGACAGATTCTTATGTGAAGACATACAAAACAGAAATGAAGAAAGAAAAGCTTTCTGTGCATAAGCTGCTGACGATGGCTTCTTTGATCGAAGAGGAAGCGACTGAAAAAGCCGATCGCCATAAAATTTCCAGCGTCTTTTATAACAGGCTGAAAAAGAAGATGCCGCTTCAGACCGATCCGACCGTCTTGTACGCGGCTGGCAAGCATAAAGACCGGGTGCTATATAAAGACCTTGAAATCGATTCGCCGTACAATACGTATAAAAACACCGGTCTGCCGCCAGGACCGATTGCCAATGCCGGAATGTCGTCATGGGAAGCGGCGCTTCATCCGGATAAAACGGACTATCTGTACTTTTTAGCAAAATCAAACGGTGAGGTCGTATTTACGAAAACATTAAAAGAACATAATAAAGCAAAAGAAAAATATATTTCGGCAAAAAATCAGAAATAAAAGGAGAGCAAAAGCTCTCCTTTTATTCGCATTCCGCAAGGTTTTATGATAAAATATATCGGGTTGTTTACTAACGTATACAAGTTGTGCTCAGAGAGTGTCCTGTGTCAAAGACTGGGGCACTCCTTTTTAGAACGGGAGGCTGTTTGTTGTGACAGACCGCTATGAACAAATAAATGACTATATAGAAGCATTATTGAAGCCTCAGCCGGATAACGTGAGGAAACTGGAAGCATATGCGGAAGAACATCATGTTCCGATTATGGAAAAAGCGGGCATAGAAGTGCTGCTCCAAATTTTGTCTGTCAAACAGGCGAAGAAAATACTGGAGATCGGAACGGCTATCGGTTACTCGGCCATTCGAATGGCGCTGGCACTGCCGTCTGCAGAAATATATACGATTGAACGCAATGAGACACGCCATGAGGAAGCTGTTAACAACATAAAGGATTTTCAGCTTGATGACCGAATCCATGTGTTTTACGGGGACGCGCTCGAATTAGCAGAAGCCGTTCATGTCACAGCGCCATATGATGTGATTTTCATTGATGCTGCTAAAGGTCAATATCAAAACTTTTTTCACTTATATGAACCGATGCTTTCGCCAGACGGGGTGATTTTAACAGACAACGTGCTGTTTAAAGGTCTGGTGGCAGAGGATTACAGCAAAATAGAACCAAAAAGAAGGCGCAGGCTGGTATCAAAAATCGATGAGTATAATCATTGGCTGATGAATCATCCGGATTATCAAACTGCGATTATCCCTGTTGGGGACGGGCTTGCGATCAGTAAAAAGAAGAGGTGAACGTCATGAAAAAGCCAGAGCTCTTAGTCACACCGACAAGTACGGCAGACATTTTGCCGCTGATTCAGGCGGGGGCAACTGCGTTTTTAGTTGGGGAACAGAGATACGGTCTGAGATTAGCGGGGGAATTTTCCCGTGAGGATGTAACGAAAGCGGTAGACATTGCCCATAACGAAGGAGCAAAAGTATACGTTGCCGTAAATGGAATTTTTCATAACGATAAAGTGGGAGAACTTGGCGATTATCTCGCTTTCTTAGCGGAAACGGGCGTTGATGCGGCTGTATTCGGCGATCCTGCCGTTCTTATGGCTGCACGTGAATCAGCGCCGGAGCTGAAGCTTCATTGGAGCACAGAAACGACAGGAACCAACTATTATACATGCAACTACTGGGGACGTAAAGGCGCAGCTCGATCTGTGCTTGCCAGAGAATTAAATATGGACAGCATTGTTGAGATCAAAGAAAACGCAGAAGTTGAAATTGAAGTCCAGGTGCATGGAATGACCTGCATGTTCCAGTCGAAGCGTTCCTTGATCGGAAACTATTTCGAATACCAAGGCAAAGTCATGGACATTGAAAGAAAGAAAAAAGAATCCGGCATGTTCCTGCATGATAAGGAACGCCATAATAAATATCCGATTTTCGAAGATGAGAACGGCACACATATCATGAGCCCGAACGATGTGTGCATTATTGATGAACTTGAAGAGCTGATAGATGCGGGAGTCGATTCTTTCAAAATCGACGGTGTTCTGAAATCATCTGAATACTTAGTGGAAGTCACCAGCATGTACAGAGAAGCGATTGATCTGTGTGCGGAAAACCGTGACGATTACGAAGCGAAAAAAGAAGACTGGATCGAACGTATTGAAAACATTCAGCCAGTAAACAGAAAAATAGATACCGGCTTCTTCTTTAAAGAAACGGTTTATTAATGAAAAGGAGGTTACGCTATGACTGCCGTAAATGATAAGATTTCTAAAATAGTTGATGGTAAGCGTGTGATTACGAAAAAGCCAGAGCTTCTCGCGCCTGCGGGGAATCTTGAAAAGCTGAAAATTGCTGTACATTACGGAGCGGATGCCGTCTTTATCGGAGGGCAGGAATACGGGCTTCGTTCGAATGCGGATAACTTTACGATTGAAGAAATCGCAGAGGGCGTGGAATTTGCGAAAAAATACGGCGCGAAAATTTACGTCACGACAAATATTTTTGCCCACAATGAGAATATTGACGGGCTTGAAGATTATTTAAAAGCTCTCGGTGACGCCAATGTTGCCGGCATCATTGTGGCAGATCCGCTTATTATCGAAACCTGCCGCAGAGTAGCGCCTCACGTTGAGGTTCATTTGAGCACGCAGCAATCTCTCTCCAACTGGAAGGCTGTTCAGTTCTGGAAGGAAGAAGGGCTTGACCGTGTGGTGCTGGCCCGTGAGACAAGCGCGCTCGAAATCAGAGAAATGAAAGAAAAAGTAGATATCGAAATTGAATCCTTTATTCACGGCGCGATGTGTATTGCATACTCCGGCCGCTGTGTCCTGAGCAATCACATGACAGCCCGCGATTCCAACCGCGGAGGCTGCTGCCAGTCATGCCGCTGGGATTATGATTTATATCAAACCGACGGGGCCAATGCCGTTGCTTTATACAGTGAAGAAGATGCTCCGTTTGCAATGAGTCCGAAAGACTTGAAGCTGATTGAGTCGATTCCGAAAATGATTGAAATGGGCATCGACAGCTTAAAGATTGAAGGACGGATGAAATCCATTCACTACGTAGCGACAGTTGTCAGCGTGTATCGTAAAGTGATTGACGCTTATTGCGCTGATCCCGATAACTTTGTGATTCAAAAAGAATGGCTGGAAGAGCTTGATAAATGCGCCAACCGTGACACTGCGACAGCTTTCTTCGAAGGAACACCAGGCTATGAAGAGCAAATGTTTGGCGAACACGGCAAAAAAACAACATTTGATTTTGTCGGCTTAGTGCTGAATTATGATGAGGATACACAAATGGTCACTCTTCAGCAGCGCAATTTCTTCAAAAAAGGCGACGAAGTAGAATTTTTCGGTCCGGAAATCGAAAACTTTACACATACGATTGAAACCATTTGGGACGAAGACGGAAATGAGCTAGACGCTGCCCGCCATCCCCTGCAAATTGTCAAATTCAAATTAGACAAAAAGATTTATCCGAGCAACATGATGAGAAAGGGGAAGTAATCACCCATGGGTAAGAGTCCAGTAGTCATTGGAATCGCAGGAGGTTCCGGTTCAGGAAAAACGAGTGTAACACGTTCAATTTATGAACAATTCAAAGGGCACTCGATTTTAATGATCCAGCAAGACCTCTATTATAAAGACCAAAGCCATCTTCCATTTGAAGAAAGGCTGAATACAAACTATGATCATCCGCTTGCGTTTGATAATGACTATTTAATCGAGCATATTCAAGACCTATTGAATTACCGTCCGATTGAAAAGCCGATTTACGATTATAAGCTTCACACACGGTCAGAAGAAACGGTTCACGTAGAGCCGAAAGACGTGATTATTCTTGAAGGCATTCTTGTTCTTGAAGATAAAAGGCTGCGCGACCTGATGGATATCAAGCTTTACGTTGACACAGACGCTGACTTGCGCATCATCAGACGGATTATGAGAGATATTAATGAGCGCGGGCGCTCTATTGATTCTGTCATTGAACAATATGTGTCTGTTGTCCGCCCGATGCACAATCAATTCGTTGAGCCGACAAAGCGATACGCTGATATTATTATCCCGGAAGGCGGACAAAATCACGTTGCAATTGATCTGATGGTCACAAAAATTCAAACCATTCTTGAACAAAACGCGATTTTGTAATACCATAGCATAGACATAAATAACTCTGACCATATTATGTATAGGCAGGAAGGGGATGTGTAAATTCCCTTCTTTCCCTGTTTATAAACGCGAAATATTTGCAGAACCACAAGATTCAGTTTAAGATAAACAGTACCAATATGGGAGAGAAGAACGAGGACTGCCCTGTGTTCTCATTCTTGTATTTTAGTTTATGCTCTCATACATAATCGAAGATGTTGAGGGACAACCAGAAGGAGTGAAGGGACATGGCACAAGAGAAAGTTTTTCCTATGACTGTAGAAGGAAAACAAAAACTTGAACAAGAATTAGAATATTTGAAAACGGTTAAACGAAAAGAAGTAGTAGAGCGCATCAAAATCGCGAGAAGTTTCGGGGATCTTTCCGAAAACTCTGAATACGACTCAGCGAAAGAAGAGCAGGCATTCGTAGAGGGCCGTGTAACGACTCTTGAGAATATGATCCGCAATGCGAAAATCATTGAAGATGACGGCGGCTCTAACGTTGTCGGTTTAGGTAAAACCGTCACTTTCGTCGAACTGCCTGATGGTGATGAAGAATCTTATACAATCGTCGGAAGCGCTGAAGCTGATCCGTTTGAAGGGAAAATTTCAAACGACTCGCCGATCGCTAAAAGCCTGCTTGGCAAAAAAGTAGATGATGAAGTCACAGTTCAGACACCGGGCGGAGAAATGCTCGTGAAAATTATGAAAATTTCATAATATCCGTTTAGCAAAGAAACACCTCGTCCACAATGTGGGTGAGGTGTTTTTTTATGAAGTTATCGAAACGAATGAAGCTGGCTGTTCTGGCTTTTTTAATCGTGTTTTTTCTGCTTTTGCTGAGGCTCGCGGAAATCCAGCTGTTTTTCACAGAATCATTTTCGAAAAAGAAAATTAATTTAATACAGGAAAGTGTTAATCAGCGGACGGAGGAAGTGCTCATTTCTGACGGCAGAGGATCGTTTTTAGATCGAAACGGCCAAGCGCTGACTGGGACAAGCGAGCCTGCGGTTGTCTTGTTCCCTTTTCTGTTAACGCAGGACTGGCCGATTAAAAAAGTCGCAGAGATTCTCGGCATGTCTGAAGATGATTTGCATCAGACTCTTGCAAAATCGAAAAAACCAGTTATTTTACATCAAAAGAAAATCAAAACACTTTCGAAGGAATCTATCACAAAAATCAATTCTTTGAAATATCCTGGCATTTACGGCGTATATATGGAGAATGAAGACAAGCCCAGTCTTGCCTCGCATACGATAGGCACAACCAATCAAGATCCGGCGCTTCTCCGCAATAAGTATCCTGAAAAGGAAAACCTGCCGATTAAAACGAAAATCGGCACAACTGGTTTAGAACGGACATTTGATGAGTTTTTGCTCCCGGAACAGGACACGAAGCTTTTGTATCATGTGGACGGAAAAGGAAACCCTTTGTTCGGCATGGACGTCAAATATACAGCTGAGGCCAACTCATTTTATCCGCTCCAAGTCAAAACAACGATTGATCAAAGCATTCAAAAAGCGATAGAAGGCATACTAGATGATCAGGGGCTGAAAAAAGGAGGAGCGGTGCTGCTGGACATCGAAAAGAGCAGTGTGTTGGGCATCGTAAGCAAACCGGATGCCGATGTGTCCAGACAAAACACGCTTCAAAATTATATGCTGACGCCAATCTATCCCGGCTCCGTTTTTAAAACTGTGATAGCGGCAGCTGCGATTGAGCATAACGCGGTAAAGCCGAGTCAAACCTTTAATTGTAATTTAAACCTGTACGGCGAACCGGGAGACGATAAAGGAACCCTGTCCTTTGAAGAAAGTTTCGCGCAAAGCTGCAATTACACGTTTACCAGTCTTGCCGAACAATTAATGAAGAAAGACCATTCCGTCATTGAAGACATGTCAGAAAAGCTGTCCCTTACAGATCGGGCAGGCTGGGAAGGAAAACTGTACCACGAGTCAGATTTCCGCCAATTCTATAATGAAAAAAGCGGCGTGATTTGGGGGGATGAAAAAGACAAATCAGTCAAAAAAGCAATTGCGCAAACAGCGATCGGGCAGAAAAATGTAAAGGTAACACCGCTTGAGGTAGCTAATATGATGGCGACAATCGCCCGCGGCGGTGAAAAGCGGCAGGTGAAAATCGCAGAGCAGATTGAATACAAAAACGGCACAACGCTCGTCAAGTTTAAAGATCAGAAGCTTAAAGGAGAAACAATAGACAAATATACGGCACAGCAGCTTCAAAAAATGCTGCGGCGGGTGGTGGAATCTCCTTCCGGAACGGGCAGAAGGTTTCAGGATCTCTCGTATACTGTAGCAGGGAAGTCAGGCACCGCCCAGACAGGCAAGCTTTCAAAAGATAAAGAAACGCTTTATGAAAAATGGTTTTCCGGGTATTTTCCCGCGGATAAGCCGAAATACGCGCTTGTCGTATTGCACATGGATACGCCGGGGGATAAGGCTCTGACAAATTCGGTGTTTTATGATATTGTTAAAAAAGTACACGAAATTGAAATCAATCAGAAATAGAACAACTTCTCAGCACATGGTAAAATATATGCTGAGCCAAGAGGGATAAAGGAGTGCAGAATTATTGAGCAATAATCAATCTCGTTATGAAAACCGTGATAAGCGCAGGAAAGCTAATTTAGTGCTTAACATCTTAATCGCAATCGTATCTATTCTAATTGTTGTAGTAGCAGCCAATCTCTTCATTAACAGTCCTTCTAGCAAAGATGTCAGCAAGGATTCTGAAACGGCGCAAAAACAGGAATCTCCGGCTTCAGGAAAGACGGAAAAGAAATCGGATGAGGATATAAAAGACAGTAAGAAAGATACATCTGACAGCGAAAAGGATTCTGAGAAATCTTCTGACGCAGATTCAGATTCCAAAAAAGATGATTCTTCTAAAAGTGATGACTCAGATTCAGATTCAGACTCAAATTCAGATGACCCGCTTAAAGACGCAAAAGTCACAGAAGGCGGCTCATCAAGTGATGTGGAAAAAACGTATGAAAATCCTGACTGGAAAGCAGTCGGAACTGAGCAGAAGGGCGAGCATGCCGCCACTTATGACTCAAGCTCACAAGACTGGGCTGAGATGCTGAAAGCCATATCATATGCAACCGGTGTTTCAACAGATAACATGACCGTGCTCTGGCTCGGAAATAACGGCAGCCCTCAGGATGCCAAAGGTAAGATTTTAGATAAAACGAGCGGAGAGAAATATCAAGTAACGATTACATGGGTTGATGAAAAAGGCTGGAAGCCGACAAAAGTAGAAAAATTAAAATAAACAAAAGCAGCCGAATCTTTCGGCTGCTTTTGTTTTACACCTCAGCCGCAAAATGAACAACGGCGCTGTAAAAAAATTTTCCGTCTGCCACAGCAGTTTGATGCGAGACAGATTTCACACGCAGCATGATTGCTTTATTGTTTTCAATTTGTGTGTTGATTTTCTTTTCAAGCTCCTGCAATGATGCCGCTTCGAAAAATTCTACTTTGTCTTTAATCAGATCCAATTGAAAATTCATCTTTCGACCCCTCCGCCTTTACAAGTCATATGAAGTATAAGCCTTTTTACGCTGTACGCGCAATATATGACTGGATAAAAAACACAAAGTGTTTTAGTACCTACTTTCAAGAAGATATGGTAAGATAGGAACTGTTCCATCATTAATTCATAGTATGCTTATAGGAATTATAAAATATGGAGTGTGACAACTATGGGACGTGAATTTATCCCTCTTTTTGAGGATTGGGCCGCAACTTACGATCAAACAGTTCAAGGTTTTGATATTCAGTATAAAGAGGCGTTCAGAGGCTATGATGATATTTTGAATGCCATTGTCAGCCGGTCAGGGATTCGTGTATTAGAATTTGGGCCAGGGACCGGCAACTTGACAGCGAAACTGCTTGAAGCGGGGAAATCTGTATTTGGAGTCGAGCCGTCTCCGGCGATGCGCAAGTTAGCATCTGACAAGCTTCGCGGCAGGGCGGAAATTGTTGACGGAGACTTCCTGACATTCCCTGAACCGCCATTTCAGGCTGACACGATTGTCAGTTCATATGCTTTTCATCATTTGACTGACGAAGAAAAACGAGCCGCAATAAAGCAATATGGCAAATACCTTCACATGCATGATAAAATAGTGTTTGCCGATACTGTCTTTGAACACGAGGAAGCGTATAATCAAGCCATTGATAAAGCACGTTCTCAGGGCTTCTATCAGCTGGCGAATGATTTAAAGACAGAGCATTATCCCACATTGGAAACGATGAAAGAGATGTTTACAGCTGAAGGTTTTGCAGTCCAATTCATTCAGCAAAACGACTTCGTGTGGATAATGGAGGCGATCAAACGGTAAAGTGAAGGGAATGTGTATAGATGAAACTAGCAGTCATCGGAGCAATGGAAGAGGAAGTAACCATCCTAAGAAACAAACTGGAAAATGCAAAAACAGAAACGATCGCGCACTGTGAATTTACAACAGGCCAATATGAAGGAACTGAAGTCATTCTTTTAAAATCAGGAATCGGAAAAGTGAATGCTGCGATCAGCACGACACTTCTGCTTGATCGCTACAAGCCTGATTATGTGATTAACACAGGCTCAGCGGGCGGATTTCATCATACACTGAATGTGGGAGACGTCGTCATTTCTACTGACGTTCGCCATCATGATGTAGATGTAACGGCCTTTGATTATGAATACGGACAGGTGCCAGGCCTTCCGGCTGCTTACGCCGCAGATGAAAAGCTGATCAGCATTACTGAAGAAGCGATTTCTGAGCTTGACGGCATTCAAGTTGCAAAAGGAACGATCGCAACAGGTGATTCTTTTATGAATGATCCGAAGCGGGTCGAAGAGGTGCGTGCGAGATTTTCTGATCTGTATGCGGTTGAAATGGAGGCAGCGGCAGTCGCTCAAGTGTGCCACCAGTTTAAAACGCCGTTTGTTGTGATCAGAGCATTATCTGATATCGCAGGAAAAGAATCACATGTATCATTTGACCAATTTTTAGAGCAGGCCGCTGTTCACTCAACAGAGCTTGTGTTAAAAGTGATCAAACGAATTCATTAAAACGGGGGAGTGTTCTCCTCCGTTTTCTCTAAAACAACCTCTATCAAGGAGGAGGACATATATGACAGTTATTACGGACATTACGGAGCTGATTGGGAATACACCGCTTCTCCGCTTGAAGAATTTTGATATTCCTGAAGGAGTGGCTGTATATGCCAAGCTGGAAATGATGAACCCTGGCGGAAGCATAAAAGACAGACTGGGAGATATGCTGATTCGTGACGCCCTGGATTCAGGCAAAGTGAAGCCCGGGGGAGTCATTATAGAGGCAACGGCCGGAAATACAGGTATCGGGCTTGCCCTTAACGCCAGAAAACATGGTTTAAAAGCCATTTTCTGTGTTCCGGAACATTTCAGCAAAGAAAAGCAGCAAATTATGCAGGCGCTAGGAGCGTCAATCGTGCATACGCCGCGTAAAGACGGAATGCAGGGAGCCATTCAAAAAGCGATACAGCTGGAGAGGGAAATTGATAATTCCTATTGTGTTTTGCAATTTAAAAACCGAGTAAATCCATCGACTTACTATAAGACTCTTGGGCCTGAAATATGGAAAGCGCTTGACGGCAATATTCATACGTTTGTCGCGGGGGCAGGATCAGGAGGCACATTCGCGGGAACAGCATCCTTCTTAAAAGAAAAACATCCCGCAGTCAAAACAGTGATTGTCGAACCGGAAGGCTCCATATTAAACGGCGGAGAGCCTTATGCTCATAAAACAGAAGGGATCGGCATGGAGTTTATCCCTGACTATATGGATCAAAGCCATTTTGATGAAATATATACGGTAACAGATGAGAATGCTTTTAGACTTGTGAAAGAAGCGGCTGAAAAAGAGGGCCTGCTGATCGGAAGCTCTTCTGGTGCAGCGCTTTATGCGGCATTGGAGGAAGCGAAAAAATCGTCTGCCGGAACAAATATTGTCACAGTATTCCCAGACAGCAGTGATCGGTATATCAGCAAACATATATACGAAGGAGGCATCTGATATGAAGAAAAAAACATTGATGGTACATGGCGGGATCACAGGTGATGAGAAAACAGGAGCTGTTTCCGTTCCGATATATCAAGTGAGCACGTACAAGCAGCCAAAAGCAGGGCAGCATACCGGCTATGAATATTCAAGAACGGCCAACCCGACAAGAACTGCACTGGAAACGCTTGTGACAGAGCTCGAAGCCGGGGAAGCAGGTTATGCGTTCAGCTCAGGAATGGCTGCAATTACAGCTGTTATGATGCTGTTTAACAGCGGAGACCATGTGGTTTTGACTGATGACGTGTACGGCGGGACATATCGAGTGATGACAAAAGTGCTTAACCGTCTCGGCATTGAATCAACTTTTGTGGATACAAGCAGCAGAGAAGAAGTCGAAAAAGCGATTCGTCCCAATACAAAGGCAATTTATATTGAGACACCGACAAATCCGCTTCTCAAAATCACCGATTTATCACTGATGGCAGATATTGCGAAAAAAGCGGGGGTTCTTCTAATCGTAGACAACACCTTTAATACACCATATTTTCAGCAGCCGCTTACTTTAGGCGCTGATATCGTACTTCACAGTGCGACTAAATATCTCGGCGGGCACAGTGATGTTGTCGGCGGTTTAGTTATTACAGCTTCGAAAGAGCTTGGAGAAGAGCTGCATTTTGTGCAAAATTCAACAGGCGGCGTGCTCGGCCCTCAGGATTCATGGCTGTTAATGAGAGGGATCAAAACACTGGGGCTCAGAATGGAAGCAATCGATCAAAACGCGCGGAAAATCGCAAGCTTTCTTGAGCAGCATCCTGCTGTTCAAACGTTATATTACCCTGGTTCTCCAAACCATCCGGGACATAAGCTTGCGAAATCTCAAGGATCAGGCTTTGGAGGCATGATCTCCTTTGATATTGGCAGTGAAGAGCGAGTGGATGCCTTTTTAGGCAAACTTAAGCTGTTTACAATTGCAGAAAGCCTGGGCGCTGCAGAAAGCTTAATTTCTGTTCCGGCTAGAATGACACATGCTTCTATTCCGAGAGAGCGCCGGCTTGAACTCGGCATTACGGACGGCTTGATCAGAATCTCTGTGGGAATAGAGGATGGGGAGGATTTGCTGGAAGATATCGAGCAGGCTCTTAACATTTTATAACAAATGGATAGATTTACTTTCTCTGTAAGCTGCCAGAGTATATTATAATAGTCGTATACTATGAATCTGGCAGGTGATTCTTTTATGAAGAAGAATAGAATGAAATCATTAAAAGAAGACTACAAGCATTTCGCTTTTACCTTGCTTGCAGTCAGCACTTTTTTATATATAGGCGCGGTTCTTCCTGATCAGGGCTTAACGTTAGGCCAGAAATCAGTTATGTTTATGACGGATTGCGTGTTTTTAGCCGGCGCTTTCTTTTGCGCCGACCGTTCACTTGTATATAAGAAGCGCTTGGAAGAAGCCGACGAATAAAAAAACAGCCATCAACTGATGGCTGTTTTTTTGTTATTCTTCCCGCAGCTCTTTTCCCATGCCTTTTAAAAACTGAAGGCCGAAGCCGACTGCTCTGTTAATATCAGGGTCGTTCATCGCTTTTAAAAGATCGAGAATGCCGACTTTCTTGTCTTCTTTTAAAAAGCTTTGCGCCTGTTCGGTTCCCGCCATTACGCTTTCTAAAAGCTTGCCTGTAAACGCAGGATCAGCCTTTGTCAAAGCGCCTCCAGCCGCCATCATCGTGTTGATGAGGTTTGTGACAGGCTCGCGAGATACCTGGCCAAGCGCGATTTTGGCGATGTCTTCTTTCGCCCTCAGCATGCTTGCTGCTGCATCAAAGATGCCAAGCTCATTAAGTTCACTCATTAACGTCATGGTTTTCGAGACGGCATCCTCATTTTCCGTCAGCAGCTCCTTCAGCTCCTCGATTTTCTCAAGCTTGATTTGCTCCGCTGTTTTTGTTTCTTTTTTGATCGTTGTAATCGGAGTGGCCATTTTCGTTTCCCCCTTTCATTTAATCAGTCAAATGGACATAACCCGGACGGTTCCATTTTCTTTCTGCCTCGACGCCGTTTTGCGGATTCCGTTTCTTGTTGCGCGGATTTGTTTTAGGAAGCGGTGCGCTTTCGCAGCCTCCAAGCACCTCCATGCGAACCTTCGTTTGTTTGTAAGCAGGCGTGTTCGTGCGTTTATCAGCCGCAGGCCCTGTCAGGAAGTTAATCGCTGAATCCTTGTCTGTCGAGTTCATCGGCAGGTAGAGTTCATTTTTTCGCACACGGTCAGTAATGAGCGCATTTAATTTAACAGCTCCGAACGGAGAAACGAGGCGAACCAGTGAACCGTCACAAATGCCGCGCTCCTGTGCAAGCTCCGGCGATACTTCGACGAATACATTCGGCACTTTGGATTGAATGCCTTTCGATTTATTTGTCATATTTCCTTCATGGAAATGCTCAAGCATCCGGCCGTTATTGATGTGAAGATCATATTCCTCAGGGAAAGCGGCAGGTTCAGTCCAATCAGACAGTGCAAAACGGGCTTTCTTGTCTGGGAAATTAAATCCGTCTTCATACAGAAGCGGCGTGCTTTCACCTGTGAAGCTGCCCCATAGGAAGGTGTTCCAGCCTTCAAGCACCTCATAGCTGGCTTTTCCAAATAGAGGAGAAAGACTCGCCATTTCAGAGAAAATGTCGCTTGGATGGCTGTAGCTCCATCCGGCTCCTAAGCGGTTTGCCACCTCTTGAATAATCCACCAATCCGGTTTCGCGTCTCCAAGTGTCGGAAGCGCTTGATACAATCGCTGCACACGGCGCTCTGTATTGGTAAACGTTCCATCTTTCTCAAGAGATGGAGTGGCAGGCAAGACGACATCGGCATATTGAGCCGTTCTCGACAGGAAAATGTCCTGAACCACGAAGAAATCAAGGCTTGATAAAATATCATGCACATGGTTCGCATTCGAATCGACCAGTGCCATATCTTCACCAACAAGGTACATGGCCTTCATCTTGCCTTCTTCAATGGAATGAAGCATTTGAATATTGTCTAAACCTGGTTTTCCTTCAATCTCCACACCATAAGCCTTTTCAAATTTGGCGCGTGCTTCGTCATCTGTAATATGCTGATATCCCGGAAGCCAGCCTGGCAATGTCCCCATGTCGCAAGCGCCTTGAACGTTATTGTGTCCGCGCAGAGGATAAGCGCCGGCACCCGGACGGCGGTAGTTGCCTGTTGCCAGAAGCAGGTTCGAAATCGCTGCTGACGTATCAGAGCCGCCCGTATTTTGAGTAACACCCATTCCCCAAAGAACACAAGTGCCGTCAGCGTCACGAATCATTTCGGCAATTCGAATGATGTTTTCTTTAGAAAGGCCTGTGATGCGTTCCGCATAATCAAGCGTATAGGTTTTAAGCGTTTCTTTATAATCTTCAAAGTAATTCACGTTCTCATCAATAAACGCTTGATCATGCCAGCCTTGGTCGATCATATATTTCGTAACGGCCATCAGCCATACTTGGTCTGTACCTTGTTTAGGACTGATGAACAGATCAGACCGCTCAGCCATCTCATTTTTCCGCAGGTCGGCAACGATTAATTTTTGTCCATGGAGCTTGTGTGCACGTTTGACCCGTGTTGCAAGCACCGGATGTCCTTCAGCCGGATTGGCGCCGACGATGATGACGAGTCCGGCCTTGGCAATATCTTTAATCGTGCCGGCGTCACCGCCCATGCCGACCGTACGGAACAACCCGTCTGTAGCAGGAGACTGACAGTAGCGAGAGCAGTTATCGACGTTATTTGTTTCAAATACCTGACGCGCTAATTTTTGGATGACATAGTTTTCTTCATTCGTAATTTTAGAAGAAGAAATGAATCCGACAGAGCCTTTGCCGTATGTCTCTTTAATTGCACCTAATCTGCTTGCGACTAGATCGAGGGCTTCTTCCCAAGATGATTCAACAAAAGCCCCGTTTTTACGGATTAAAGGCTTTGTAATCCGTTCTTCAGAGTTGACGAAATCCCAGCCGAATTTTCCTTTCACGCATGTAGAAATCGCGTTAACCGGAGCATCGGAAACAGGCTGGATCTTTAAGATATCCCGGCCTTTTGTCCATACTTCAAAGGAACAGCCGACGCCGCAGAACGTACATACCGTTTTGGTTTTTTTCGTTCTCGTTTCACGCATTGCCGCTTCAACTTCAGAAATGGCAAAAATGCTGCTGTACCCCGGTTCAACATTTTTGACAAGGTCAATCATTGGTTCCATGACATCCTGCTTGATGCCCGTCATAAAGCCAGCCTGGCCAAGCATTGATTTTTCCATCAGTGCATTACACGGACAAACCGTGACACATTGGCCGCAGCTGACACAAGAAGATTCATTGATTGAAACTCCTTCATCCCAAATAACCCGCGGACGTTCGCGTTCCCAGTCGATAGAGAGTGTTTCATTGACTTGAAGGTTCTGACACACCTCAACACACTGGCCGCAGGCGATGCATTGGTTTGGATCATATCGGTAAAACGGGTGAGACATATCAACCGCACAAGACGGATCTTCTTTTGGCGTATAAGGGTATTTTTGATGCTCGATCCCCATCATTTCCGCTGTATTATGCAGTGTACAGTTCCCATTGTTATTATCGCAAACTGTACAATACAGCAAATGATTTTCAAGAAGGCGGTCCATTGCTTCGGTTTGTGCCTCTTTCACCCGATTTCCCGAAAGATCAATTGACATTCCGTTTTCAGCGACCGTAGAGCATGAACGAACCAGCTTGCCGTCTGCCTCTACAATGCATGTATCGCATGTTTGAATCGGATCAACCTCTGGGACGTGGCAGATTTGCGGATACTCAATCCCATTTTCATTTAAAATATCTAAAATTGTGGCCCCTGCTCGTGCTTGAATTTCTGTTCCGTCAACGCGGACACTGATCGACTTATCGTCCATCATATTCATATTCCCCTCCATCTTTCTTTCAAGAAGTCAAAAAAGCCATGTATAGATACACCTGTCTTTCATTCACAGAAGGTGTAAACACACATGGCGGAATAGTTCACTAGCAAGTCTTACTAACAGACCAATCCTTGATTTTTATAAACCGATAGACTCATAACAAGATCCTATTACAAATCCATCAACACTGCTTTTATTATAAAGTGATATTTATTATAATACAATATGACAGGAAAATTTTAACCAAGTGAAATGTCCTGAGGGGAACCGGGAACGGCCTTTTTTAAGGCAAAATCGGAAGGGGTAATCAGCATGTCAAAGAAAATTCATGAGTTCAATGATATTATTCGAAAACTTCGCAAGGAATTGTTCGGCAAAGGACCTGAACGGATTCACACGGTATTTGTAGATAATATGGCTGTGTCGACGCTCTACGGCAACCTGAGCGCGAGCGAGCAGTTTATCGCCCGCACGCCTGAGGGAAGAGAAATGGTACATGCGGCCCGGACAAGCCTGATTCAAGACCTTTACTCTAAAAAAACGCCGGAAGGAATGGAGGAGCTGATCGGGGCTAAGCTTGTTCATTTGTTTTCTGATATCAAAATTGAAGAAAATATCGCCGTATCTGTTTTTGTCTTTGACCGAAAAATTGACGACCAAAAAGAAGTTCTTTTTAACTAGCATATTTGCCATTGACACAAAATTGTCACATTTGATATGATGTTTTTACTGCAGTTATAGAAGGACAAAAGCAATGGAATGTATGCACGAACTGTATATATTCTCTATCAATATCTTAATTCTGCTTGATGTTGTTGTATGGGTATGCACACAAGTTAGGCAGCATTCAAACACCTGATTGATACAGGTTATTTGAGTGCTGCCTTTTTTGATGCTTTTCTTTTATAACTGTAAAAATGGAGAAACAATGGGGGCGTATTTAGTATGGGTTTTCGGAAACCGGATGAAATAGCAGAAGCAGCAATTGAAGCAGGGATGAAAAAGGTAAAGCTTCCGCTGCTGTCTCTCTTGGTGCTGGGGTTTTTAGGCGGTGCCTTTATCGCACTCGGTTATTTGCTTGATATCAGGGTGATCGGCGATCTTCCGAAAGAATGGGGAAGCATGTCCAGTTTTATCGGGGCTGCGGTATTTCCTGTAGGACTGATACTTGTGGTTCTTGCAGGGGCTGAGCTGATTACAGGAAATATGATGTCAGTGGCAATGGCGTTATTTTCGAGAAAAATATCACTAAAGGAATTGGCGGTTAATTGGGTGATCGTCACCATTATGAATCTGATCGGCGCTTTGTTTGTTGCTTACTTTTTCGGTCATACTGTCGGGTTAACCGAAACGGGGCCATATTTGGAAAAGACGATTGCTGTCGCGCAAGGAAAGCTTGATATGAGCTTTGGCAAGGTTCTCGTTTCCGGCATTGGCTGTAACTGGCTGGTCTGTCTTGCAGTTTGGCTTTCATTCGGTGCTCAAGATGGGGCAGGGAAAATTTTTGGCATCTGGTTCCCTGTCATGGCCTTTGTTGCAATCGGATTTCAGCACGTTGTCGCCAACATGTTTGTGATTCCAGCTGCCATTTTTGCAGGCTCGTTTACGTGGGGGCAGTTTATCGGTAACCTCATACCGGCTTTTATCGGCAATGTTATTGGAGGAGCCGTGTTTGTCGGATTCATCTATTTTATTGCATATCACAAGAAAGACCGCTTAAGAAAAGAAATGAAGCAGGTTTCATAAACAAGGGACAAAGACAATCGATAAATCACACAATTTACGTCCAATTTTAGAAAAAGATGTTTACAAAATGGAATTTGGTGGATATACTTACAAAGTAAGAAAAAAAGCAAAGGAGGCTGAATCAAAATGACAATGCGACAACGACGCAGACCAGTTAGTGGCTCACGTAATGTACAAGGAATTTATAATGGTTTATTCAGCCTGTGGAAGAGTTCGTGTCCTTCCTTAACCGATGCTTATCGCACGCATTAAAATCGGAATCGTCGGACATACGCAACTCCCCGCAGGCAGTAGAAGATGGGTGTCTTCTTTTGTCTGCGGTTTTTTATGTGCCCGCAGCAGGGAGATGCCGCGGGTTATTTCGCTTGAAGCGGACTTTGAAAGGGGGTGAGCGATATGACGATTAACCTATTCTTTTTGACTTTAACGATCAACAAACGGTTTAAAAGCCCGGAAGAGTTCGAACGAGAACAGCAGATCGAGCAGATTTATGACGAAATGAAAGAATCTCAGCTGAAACATCTTTATTTGACAAACTGGCGCTAATAAAAGGAAACAAAATACAGAAGGGAGAGATGACAAATGCTTAAAATGGAACTATTGATGCATTATACGATGGAGAAGGACCAAGTGTAGCGAATGAAGCTGTCAAGGAAATGCCGTCCTGCATATCATAAAAAAAGCAGCACTTTATGTAAGGGCAGGTGATGGCATGATGAACTTTCAACAAAAAAGGCTGCCGTCGATAGGTCATGGTTATGCATCCATGCCGCATTCCTTCAAACACGGCTATGGCAATCCATTCCGTCAGCAGAGACTGGCGGCGATGCAGCAGCAAAGGCTGTATATGTTCCCATATCATTGGCATTAAAAAGCGGGCGGAAAACATTTTGTTTTCTGCCTTTTTTTGCGGGAAAAAATGAAAATGTTCAGTTCTGTTGAAACATTTCTAAACACATTGCCGTCTAGTTGATATCTTCATTCTGTATAAGAAATGAAGCGATGTTTATTTTTTCAATATAATAAATAAGCACAGGAAACCAAAAGCAGGTGTTTAAAATGCTAGAAAACAAACTTTATAAACGAGCGAACCTATTGAAATTATTTTCTGGGAAATATAAGCAAACTAAAATAATTGAGCATATGATGATTGATTCTATAGACATACAAGAAAATGACAGAATTTTAGAAATTGGAACCGGAAACGGCTCTGTCTTTAAGACAATAACGGGAAAACTTGAAAAGGGAAGCATAAAAAGCATCGACTCTTCTAAGCGAAAAGTAAGACAGGTATCTCGTGCAATCCAAAAGCAAAAGAAAACAGATCAAGGGGGCATTTTCCATGGTCATCCGGAAAGGATCCCCTTTGAAGACCGTACCTTCAATAAAGTATTTTCTTTACATACGGTTCAGGCTTGTACTGATGTCAGGCTCGCATTAAGAGAGATTTATCGAGTGCTTCAAATTGACGGCCGATTTTACATCAGTATTAATAACAATGCAGAAAAAAACGAGAAAAAATATATTCAATTGCTGCAAGATCAGCATTTTAGAGACATTTCTGTCATCAGACGCGATTCGTGCCTTTGTATTGTCGCTGTTAAATAAAAAATTTCTCGGGAAATATATCCAGACTTCTGACATTCAGGGATTTGGGTATATTTTCTTAATTTTATATTTTTTGCATAGCATTTATATTAAAAAAAGTTTTTTTCATATAAACTATAAACATAAGAATGGGTAAGAGGTGATTCGAGACAGAGTGGATATCATTTATGAACAACCGGAATGAATGTTCATTCCTAAATGAATCGGAGGTTTTAAGTTTACATGGCATCCGCACTTATCAGTAAATACGATTTGATCATGAAGGCATCGCTCTCGCTTTTTACGGAAAGAGGATTTGATGCCACCACCATCCCAATGATAGCAAAAAGAGCTGAAGTTGGTACAGGCACGATTTATCGCTACTTTGACAGCAAAGAAACACTCGTCAATGTTTTGTTTCAAGAAAGCATTCAGCGTTTTTCAGAAAAGGTAAAGCGAAATTATTCTGAAATGCCTGTCAGAGAGGGCTTTCGCCACATATTTTGCTGTCTCGTTCAATTTACGAAGGAGAGCGACTACGCGCTGTTTTTTCTTGAAACGAAAAAGGATGCTCACTATTTAAATGAAACAAGCAAAAAAATGATAGAAAACCTGACTCAAATGCTTGACGATTTCTTTAACAAGGGAAAAACAGAAGGAGTGATCCGCTCCTTGCCCTCCAATGTATTAATTGCGATTGTATTAGGCGCATTTCTCAAGTTGTATCAGCTTGTGCAACAAGGTGATATAGAGATGAATGCTGATTTGATTTCTGAATTGGAGCAGTGCTGCTGGGACGCGATTAAACTTCATTCATTGACTTCAGAAGAATAAAGAAAGGAAGATGTTTATGAAACAGGCAAGTGCAATACCTCAGCCGAAAACATACGGACCTTTAAAAAACCTCCCGCATTTGGAAAAGGAACAGCTTTCCCAATCCTTATGGCGGATTGCTGATGAGTTAGGGCCGATTTTCCGTTTCGATTTTCCTGGTGTATCCGGCGTTTTCGTATCAGGCCATGAACTCGTTGCTGAAGTGTGTGACGAGAGCCGATTTGACAAAAACCTTGGAAAAGGCTTGCTGAAAGTGCGTGAGTTCGGAGGAGACGGATTGTTTACAAGCTGGACGCACGAGCCGAATTGGCAGAAAGCCCATCGTATTCTGCTGCCGAGCTTCAGTCAAAAAGCAATGAAAGGCTATCATTCTATGATGCTGGATATCGCGACACAGCTGATTCAAAAATGGAGCCGGCTGAATCCGAATGAAGAAATTGACGTGGCGGACGATATGACCCGCCTGACGCTTGATACCATCGGGTTATGCGGATTTAACTATCGGTTTAACAGCTTTTACCGTGATACGCAGCATCCGTTTATCACCAGCATGCTCCGGGCTTTAAAAGAGGGAATGAACCAAACAAAAAGACTGGGCCTGCAGGATAAGATGATGGTCAAAACGAGACAGCAGTTCCAAAAGGATATCGAAGTGATGAATTCGCTGGTTGACAGAATTATAGCAGAGCGAAAAGCAAACCCGGACCAAAACATTAAGGATCTGTTATCGCTCATGCTTTATGCGAAAGATCCTGTAACGGGTGAGACACTGGATGATGAAAACATCAGATATCAAATCATCACGTTTTTAATCGCAGGCCATGAAACAACGAGCGGCTTGCTTTCCTTTGCGATTTACTGTCTGCTTAAACATCCGGAAAAACTTAAAAAAGCTCAAGAGGAAGCCGATCGCGTGTTAACGGAAGACCCGCCTGAATATAAACACATTCAGCAGCTGAAATATGTTCGGATGGTTCTCAATGAAACGCTTAGGCTGTATCCGACAGCGCCCGCTTTTTCTCTTTATGCCAAGGAGGATACAGTTTTAGGCGGCGAATACCCTATCAGTAAAGGACAGCCCGTCTCCGTCTTGATCCCAAAACTTCACAGAGATCAAAACGCTTGGGGTGAAGATGCAGAAGATTTTCGTCCGGAACGGTTTGAGAACCCTGAAAATATTCCTCACCATGCGTATAAACCGTTTGGAAACGGCCAGCGGGCGTGTATCGGGATGCAGTTTGCGCTTCAAGAAGCGACAATGGTTCTCGGACTTGTATTAAAGCACTTTGAATTGATGAATCACACTGGTTACGAGCTCAAAATCAAAGAGGCATTAACAATTAAACCGGATGATTTTAAAATTACAGTGAAACCAAGGAAAACGGTCCAAATGAATGTTCAGAAAAAAGAACAGACTGGCACCGCGCACGAAACGAAGGAAAACGAGACAAAACCTAAACACGGCACACCTTTACTCGTTCTTTACGGTTCAAACCTCGGCACCGCAGAAGGCATGGCAGGTGAATTGGCAGCTTACGGGCGCCGGCTCGGCTTTACAGCGGAAACTGCACCTCTTGATGATTACATTGGAAAACTCCCCGACCAAGGCGCTGTTGTCATTGTGACTGCCTCATATAACGGGGCGCCGCCTGATAATGCTTCTGGCTTTGTCGAGTGGCTGGGAGAGTTGGAGGAAGGTCAATTAAAGGGTGTTTCCTATGCGGTATTTGGCTGCGGAAACCGGAGCTGGGCCAGCACGTATCAGCGAATTCCTCGCCTTATCGATGACATGATGGCATCAAAAGGAGCATCACGATTGACATCCATTGGGGAAGGCGATGCGGCCGATGACTTTGAAAGCCATCGCGAGTCTTGGGAAAACCGCTTTTGGAAGGAAACAATGGAAGCCTTTCACGTGAATGAAATAACCGAGAAAGAAACGAAGCCGTCACTATCCATTACATTCCTCAGTGAAGCAACAGAGACACCGCTTGCTAAAGCGTATGGCGCGTTTGAAGGTATCGTTCTTGAAAACCATGAGCTTCAGACAGCAAGCAGTTTGCGTTCGACGCGTCATATAGAATTGGAGCTCCCTGACTCAAAAACGTATAAAGAAGGCGACCACATCGGAATATTGCCGAAAAACAGCCAAGAGCTGGTTCAACGGGTTCTCAACCGATTCGATTTGCAGCCGCAAGCTGTGATAAAAATGAACGGCAGCCCGCATATGGCTCACCTTCCGCTGGATCGGCCGATCAGAGTGATGGAGTTATTATCATCTTACGTAGAGCTGCAGGATTCTGCTTCAAGGCTTCAGCTTCGTGAGCTGGCTTCATATACAGTATGCCCGCCTCATAAAAAAGAGCTGGAATTACTTATATCGAGTGATGAAATGTACAAGGAACATGTTCTGACAAAACGTGTGACAATGCTGGATCTGTTAGAGGACTATCCGGCCTGTGAAATGCCGTTTGAACGGTTTTTAGAGCTTTTGCCATCACTAAAGCCAAGATATTATTCAATTTCAAGCTCACCGAAGGTCAAAGCAAATAGGGTCAGTATGACGGTCGGAGTTGTAAAGGCCTCAGCTTGGAGCGGACGCGGGGAATATAAGGGCGTTGCATCCAATTACTTAGCCGGACTCCGTCAAGGTGATACGGTTGCCTGTTTCATTCGGACACCGCAATCTGGATTCCAGCTGCCTGATGATCTCCAAACCCCGCTGATTATGGTGGGACCGGGTACAGGAATTGCGCCATTCAGAGGTTTCATCCAGGCCAGATCCGTTCTGAAGAAGGAAGGAAGTGCGCTTGGCGAAGCTCATTTATACTTCGGATGCCGGCGTCCTGATCATGACGATCTTTATAAAGAAGAGCTTGACCAGGCGGAAAAAGCCGGTTTGGTAACAGTCCATCGATGCTATTCACGAATGGAAGACGAACCAAAAGTATATGTTCAGCACTTACTAAAACAAGATGCACAGAAATTAATTTCACTGATTGAAAAAGGTGCGCACGTTTATATATGCGGCGATGGTGCACAAATGGCTCCTGAAGTAGAGAACACACTGCGTGCGGCTTATGAAGCTGACAAAGGAGCAAGTCAGGAAGCGTCAGCAGAATGGCTGAAGAAGCTGCAAGATCAAAAACGTTATGTAAAAGATGTATGGACTGGAATGTAAGTAAAAATAAATCCCGCCAGAGATGGCGGGATTGCTTTAGCATGTGAAAAAAACCGGCACGATATTGAAATCTACTGAAAAGGATGTTATAGGGAGTATCGCGCCGGCCTTGTTATTATTATCGTCCAAAAGATATAAAACTTTAGGTTTTTTCTGGTTTTTTATAAATGAATAGTTATAAAGTTATATATTTGTATCTTTGGGTTTAATTTTCTAGAAACTTAATCAAGCGTTCTTTTCTTTTTATTCTTGCATCTCATCATGCCGTTTGAGTTAGAATGTCCGATTTGAGACTATGCATTTGTCTGTTCGCTTCCTCACACTTCATGCTAGTCAGAGGATGTTCCATGATGATATAGACGCTCAAGATGTTTTCTGTAATGAAAATCATGAACCAAACGAATCGTCGGTCTGATTAAAAGCAGGAAGCTGCCAACCGCAAACAGCCATATCCCTGCAGACATTAATTCATCGTAAAAGAAGAAAAAGCTGCCGATGAAAAATAAAAAGCCAATGATAAAATCGTTTACTGTATAGAGAACTTTATATCGTTTTTTGAAAAAAAGCTCGTATCGATTTATTTGCTTTTTCATCTCTTTTTCTGCATTAGCTTCCACGATGATCCCTCCATTCTATATTTTCTTACCCTCACGTAAACGATAGGTAAACATAAGAGCTTCACAGCTAGAAATAAAAATGATGAGGACCATATATAGGTCAGCCATTTCTCAAGTTAGGAAGGGCGGTAGTTTGTGAGTTTTCTTATACCTATTTATTAACATAAATTGAAAAATGTTGTAATATAAATAGATCATAAACGAAGGGGGTGGCAATATGAATAAAGAATCGAAGGTTATTATCGTATTAGGTGAATTTGAGAACGAAGCGGAAGGAATAATTTTAGAATGCAGAATATAAATTTCCAATAGATTAGGTTTTATGCCTGGTCCATGTCATCAATGTGAACGGCAATTCTTTTTTAAAAGCAATTTGCTGCACGCAGCTGGAATTGATCCATCGCAAAAAAAGAGGTCTAAGCAGGACCTCTTTTTTGCTAATCTATTTTATTGCCCGAACGATAAGAGCGGTTAAAGCTTCAGCCCCTTGGGGAACCAAGTGTACGCCGTCAGGGGTGAAATACTCCGGATGCTGGAGAGCTTCTGTATGCCAGTCAACCAACGTAATATTGTTATGCGTGTTAGCCTGCTGCCGCAAAGTTTCATTCACCTTGCTTTCCCATTGCCGGGGAACCCGCGTATTGACAAGATAGATATGAGCTTTTGAGAAAGATGTAAGCAATTGATCGATTTGGCTGTTTGTAAAGTAGCCATTGGTTCCCAGCTCAATGATGACAGCTTTATTCGGCTGATTAAAAGACTTGTATTCCTGTGTCAGTTCTAAAGCTTGAGACATTTGTCTTCCCACCTTCCCATCAATTGTGACATGTGAAAGAGACTGACGGAGGCTGGAGGCGATATCAAGCATAACGGAATCCCCTATAGCTAATACTTCTTTATCAGCAGCTGCCGGTTCTTTCTGAGATTTTTCGTCCTTTTTTTTCTTAGTCTCCTGTCCTTTTGCGCTCGTTTCCTCTTGATCTTTAGTTGAGGCTGTTGTTTTTTGTTTGGATTTGTTTTCTCCGTCTTTATCGGATGCTGCCATCTTTCTATGCTCTGACGTCTGGTTTGTGTCAGCGCTTGTTTCTTGTGAGCTATACGTCCATTGCGGATGTTTTTTCTCTCCGGCTACCCCTGACAGTCCCCCTGCAAAAATAAGTATAGCGAGAATGACGAAGCCAATTGACATTTTGCTGATGACAGATGTCGTTTTCCATTCTCGAATTCTATGAATAAAAGCCCGGCGGAAAAATGACTTAAACCCCTCTGTCCGTATCGGCTTTTCAATGAAATGATAGGAAAGCTCGGCGAGTATAAATGTAACGAAGATCTTTAGCGCGATATGCCAAAAAACAGGGTTTCCGATTTCTTGAATCGGCGTGCTTAACACAATAACAGGGTAGTGCCAAAGATAAATACCGTAAGACCTCGTTCCAAGCCAACGAAGAGGCCTCCATGACAGCAGAATGCCCAAAAAGCTGCTCGGATGGGATACACATGCAATAAGGACCGCTGCGGTAATGCTTATTAAAAACATTCCGCCTCTGTAAAGAAAAGGTTCGTATTCATCTGTAAAATAGACACACAAAACTAAAATACAAAACGCCGATAGTTCTGTGCCATACAAAAGGCGCTTCAGTTTGTATGGCAGCCTGTTGGAAGACAGCCTTTTCATCGGCCATATCAGAGCCAGAGCACATCCTATGAGAAGTTCAAACGAACGAGTATCTGTGCCGTAGTACACGCGACTCGGATCTCCGCCGGGTTCATACAGTACGCTCATCATCACGGCTGAACAGAGCGCAAGCAACGATACCGCTGCCGCCAGTTTCGCACGGTTTTTAAATATGTACATTCCAGCAACCAAGAACATCGGCCATACAATATAAAATTGCTCTTCAATTGCCAATGACCAAAGGTTTTTAAGCGGTGACGGGGATCCGAAGCTATCAAAATACGAGAGTTTATGAAAAATAAACCACCAATTGCTCATGTAAAAGAGAGAAGAGATGGCATCTCCGCGCACAGTGTGCAAAAGTTCTCGGTTGCACACGACGACCCAAATAACAGCGGAAATGATCATAAGGTAAGCCGCTGGCAGAAGCCGCCGAATTCGGCGCACCCAAAAGTCCCGAAAATCAAGGCTGATATTATTTCCATGTGCCGGCAGTATAATAGATGTAATTAAGTAGCCTGATAATACAAAAAAGATATCAACTCCAATGAAGCCACCGTTAGCCCAATTGAAGTTTAGGTGATAAGCGATAACTGCCAGGACGGCAAAAGCCCGAAGGCCATCGAGTCCAGTGATGTAGCGGTGATGCTGTGTTTTGTGATACATGGTATTCCTCCAATAATGTGCAGATATTCTCGCTGTTTTGGCTGCAAGGTTACGGCCTTCTTGATATCTGTCAGGTCCCTTTGCGAAAGGGAAAACACCCATGACACAGATGATGACATGGATGTTTTTCTGTTATCGAACATAACGTTCTCCCATGAGCAGATTTGAGATGACGCTGGTCGGAATTTTAAACTCTGTAACGCCCATATAGCCGGGGGCAACTTCATATTCATCAAATGAAATCACAAGTTTATGGTCTTCTGTAATATAAAACGTTTGATCAGGCTGAATGTGTTTGAATGGTTCTGCATCCTCGTCAGTGACCCAATAGATTTTATTTGGATCTTCCTTCATTTGCTGTTTCATTTGTTCTTTGATGTTTTGGCTGATGACTTTGATATAGCGGTCATCTTTAAATAAGCTTTTTAATGTAAGTAAGATATCATTCTTTTTGTCAATTGTGATATAACGGCTTTGTGTGTAAGATGATGCTTGTGTTTTTTCAATATCACGCCGAATAGAAATTAAATCTGGCGTGTCTGTTACTGTCTCGTAATCACTGTAGATGCTGAGATGTCCTTTTTTATTTTTGGATGTGGACTGTATAAATTCTTTATACATCTGCTTGCTTTCTTTCAAATATTTCTGGTTGATGCTGTTTTCAAGCTCTTTATTAGAAAGTCCCGACAGAGCAGGCGTTTTGACATCGATGCTTGATTCATCTTTCTCTTCTTTGATCTCAATAAAAGTGATGGCTTTGACGATCTTGCCGATGACAGGGATTTTTGACATAGCTTGAGCTGCATCTGGGTTGATGTTGACAAGTGCAGTGAATAAAATAGCTGCCGCGACAGCTGCTGATGTCGGCCACATGACGATTCTTTTCTTTTTTGGTTTTTGCTGAAGGGCTTTTTCGACAATGATATCCAGTTCTTTAGGAATCTGGACATTTTTATATTCTTCTCTTAATTGCTGTAATCTCTTATCCATTAAGAAAGATCCTCCTTCGTCAACTGAATGCGCATCAGCTTCAATGCTCTGTAAAGGCGCGTTTTGACGGTATTCAAGTTTTCCCCTGTAATTTCCGCAATTTCTTCTAGTTTGAGGTCTTCAAAAAAACGCAAAATAATAATTGTTTTATAGTGGGACGGCAATTCGTCGAGCGCTTCATGAAGATCAGTGTCCTTATAGTGATCTTCCTTTCCTGAGCTTAAAAACTCAATCGTTTCGTCATCCATCACCTTTAACTTTTTTTGTTTTCGTAAAAAATCAATAGCTGTACGTACTAAGATTTTATAAAACCAGCTTTTTATCGTCTCAGGGTTTCTGACCGTTTCAACTGAGCTGAGCGCTTTTTTTATAGATTCCTGAATAATATCTAATGCGTCATCTTGATTTTTCACATAACTGAAGGCTAATCTGTAGAAATCTTGCTTATGGTCAGTTATACACGTGACAAGCAACGCTTTTATTGTTTGTTTTTTCTTCATTGCAATAAAGGGCTCCTTTTTGAATATACGTATATCGTAGGATGTTACCTAGGATAGACGGGGCAGTTTGAAAAATAGTTTGCGCAGATATTATTTTTTAAAAAAAAGTGATCAGGAGCGGGAGGGGAGGATCAATTGCTTAAAAATAAACGGAAAAGACCCTATTAATGGGGGAGTTCATAAAAAAACATGACTTGTTGATACAAGCCATGTTTTTTGGTTACATGGTATACAGGAAATATCATGTGTTCTATTCCAAGTAATGTTTTTTAAAATCTGAGTGGATTGAAAATTTGCGTCGTAACTGGATGAGGTTTTTTCCAAAACTATCTTCTAAAAGCCCTCTATGCTTCTTCATAATTTCCATGAGATACAGATCATGAATGATCACTTCTGTAATAGGCATGACTAAACCTACATGCATCGTCCATGCAGCACGGCTATCGTTGCCAAGAGAGACAATACCTGCTACTACTTCTGAATCATCTCCGCTATATACAAGCCACCGTCCGTCATACTCTTCTGTAATTTCACTGCTCATATCATGAAGGTACACATTAGCAAAATCAGATGCGATATCTCCGTAGGCAATAATGGTGACAATGACACCTTTATTTGCCGCCTGTCTCAGCTCTGATTCCACCTCTTTGAAATCCTCTTTCCAGATCTCCAAGAGGATTCTTTTTTTTGCTGATAATATACAAGCCTTCACCTTTTCAAGAATTTCACTGCGTCCGGTGATATTCCAGATATTTTCCCGGTCATTTGCGGTCTGTTCGAATTTTTCAAAGTATTTTTCAGCCTGGTCAAAATTCTCTTCCGCTTTGAGCCGTCGGTTTTTAATCAGTTCTTTAGCGGGTACAGGGACATACTGAGGCGTGTTTCCGTGGCTTACAAAAACATCTCCTCTTAAGACAAGGCTTTCCAAGACTTCATATATTTTTGAACGAGGCACGCCGGAATTTTTGGCTACCGCATAACCGGTTAAAGGCGATTCTTGCAATAATGCCAGATAAGCTTTTGATTCATATTCGGTAAAATTGAGGTTTTTTAAAATGTCTAACATATTTTCCTTCATACATCCTCCAATATAAAGAGCAGTCGCTGCCTTTGTAATCGCTATTTTAACAAACCATATTGATTTTTTCCAAACGTATTGATACACTTTTTTGTAGGGAGTTACTTTAGTAGTCACTATATGTTAAGGGGATTCATTTAAAGGGGGAAAGAACATGCACAGCTTACTCGCATACATACCGATCGCTGCCGTGATGGTTATCATTCCAGGAGCAGATACGATGCTTGTTATGAAAAATACCCTTAGATATGGCGCAAAGGCTGGCCGATATAATATTCTCGGATTGGCAACGGGACTATCTTTTTGGACGGTTATTGCCATTCTAGGTTTATCAATGGTCATTGCCAAGTCGGTGATTCTTTTTACAACAATCAAATATTTGGGAGCAGCATACTTAATTTATTTAGGGATAAAAAGTTTTTTTGCAAAAAATATGTTTTCTTTAGACGACATGCAAGCTCAAGCAAAAACCGCAGCAATTTCTCCGAAACGACACTATAAATCTTCCTTTATGCAAGGGTCACTCAGTAACATTCTCAATCCCAAAACGGTTTTGGTCTATGTCACGATCATGCCCCAATTTATCAATCTGAAGGGAAATGTAAACCAGCAGCTTATTATTTTAGCTTCAATTCTCACCCTATTAGCGGTGTTATGGTTCCTCTTTCTCGTTTATATCATTGATTACGCAAAAAAATGGATGAAAAATCCCAAGTTCCAGAAAGCTTTTCAAAAAATAACGGGAATCATATTAGTTGGGTTTGGTATTAAAACTGGTTTAAATTGATGTCACGGCCACTTACCAAAAGACTCCGTTCATATTTTGAACGGAGTCTTTTGCTAAATATGGAGATTAAATCACGGAGGCAGGTATGTTTTTATCTTCAGCATACGTTTATTTGGAGACATTTGTACGGGAAAAGATCATGACACTAAATGAGCGGGATCGTAAAACATGGAATATCCAGTGCCTCGCAGCACACAAAAAAGACAAGGGATAAACAACTCCCTTGTCTTTTTTATGATTTCACTTAGTATGACGAACTTTATAAGCAATCATCAATAAGAGAAACCAAACTGGAGTGACAAATAGGGAAACACGCGTATCTTTCGCGAGTGCCAGCACAACCAGTATGAACACCAGGAAAGCCAGTGTTACGTAATTGGATAATGGAAAAAGCGGCATTTTAAATGTATTCACCTTTGCTGCATCCGGTCTTGTTTTCCGATATTTCAAATGGCAAATCACAATAATGCCCCAAATAAAGATGAAGCATATAGTAGAAACACTTGTGATAAGCGTAAAGACTTGCTCTGGCATTACATAGTTCAGAATAACACCAATAAGAATGGCAATGGCTGAAAAGAACAATGCATTGCTTGGTACATTTGAGGCAGTCAGCTTTTGCAATGGGTCAGGTGCATGATGATCCTTGGCAAGCGAGTATACCATCCGGCTTGTACTAAATAAAGCACTATTGCCAGCTGAAGCAGCAGATGTCAGTACAACAAAATTAATGATGCTGGCGGCTGCTATGATACCGACCGCTGAGAATACTTGAACAAATGGGCTTTCAGCAGGATTAATGATATTCCATGGATAAATACTCATAATCACAAGAAGAGCGCCAATATAAAAAAGCAAAATTCGAATAGGGATATTGTTAATTGCTTTAGGGATTACTTTTTCTGGGTTTTCTGCTTCGCCTGCAGTAAGCCCCACAAGTTCAATGCCCGTAAATGCAAACACGACCATCTGGAATGAGAGGATAAATCCATGTAAACCATTTGGAAACATGCCGCCGTGACTCCAAAGATTTGTGAAGGAGGCTATGCTTGACTGTGTGGAAAATCCTTTTATGATCAAGACAATACCGATAACAATCAGTGCCAGTATTGCGATGATTTTGATTAATGCGAACCAGAACTCCAATTCACCAAAAAGTTTTACAGTCGCTAGATTCATGATGAGCAACATCATAAGCGCAATGAACCCTGGCATCCATTGGGGTACACCAGGAAACCAATATTGGGTATAAAGACCGACAGCTGTTAAATCAGCCATAGCAAGTGAGATCCAGCAAAACCAGTACGTCCAGCCGGTAATAAATGCTGCCATATTTCCTAAATAATCACTTACAAAATCAACAAAAGAGTGATATCCCGCGTTTGATAAGAGCAGCTCTCCCAGTGAACGCATAATAAAAAAGAGAAATACGCCCGTGATCATGTAAGCAAATAAAATAGAGGGTCCTGAAAAATGTATTGATTTCCCTGATCCTAGGAATAAACCAGTTCCGATTGCCCCCCCAATCGCTATGAGTTGTATGTGCCTGTTTTTAAGGCCTCTGGACAATTTCCGTTTGTGCAGAGAATTGTCCATAGTGGAATCGTCCGTCACTTTATGTTTTCCTCCAATAAAAAATATAGTTATCTTGGTTGTTTAGGAATCATAGCTTCCTAAATTTTTTATCTATCATTATAACAGGAAACTTATATTATTTTAAATTTTATTGATTTTTTTAATTAAATGTAACTAATGTATCTATCTTTCTTTTCTATTTTTATAAGGTGTAATATCCATCAGGATGAGTAAAGGATTTCTTTTCTACCGCTCTAATAATATATCCCACTATTTTTTATTAAAATAATAATGTTATAAGAAGAATAGAGAGTTTACATTCAGTCATGTTTATAATGACAAGAGATTAAGTTTTGGGTTATTTGCCCTGATCTTTAAGATGTATTTTCTGAAGTATCAGAACTTTGTCACCAATATGTTCACGGAGAGTGGTAAACTGTTTACGAATTATTACTTTTGAAGGGGGACAACCTGAGTGAATCATAGATCAAAAACACCAAAAAAGGGTGTTTGTTTAGACAAATAACGAAATTATTTTTTAATCGGTGCAAGCTTTTGTGTTGAGATACGTGCTATTGTTCCTGCATACAAAAACATTTCACAGAATATTGAAAAAGAAAATCCGAGTGCGGACGCAAGGCCATAGAATGAGATGAGATCCTCAGTACAAGGCATAAAACTGATGTCCGTTTTTTCAATTTTGACTAATAAGGACAAAGGATGATATAGATGAAAAGAATTGATAAAATATACCATCAGCTCATGCATAATTTTCATGAATCCAGCTTAGATCATCTTTTAAAGGTACAGGGAAATTCAGCAAAGGAAATTGCTCAGCAATTGAAGATAGAGCGGTCCAATGTCAGTTTTGAATTAAACAATCTCGTGCGGTCCAAAAAGGTGATAAAAATTAAAACGTTTCCCGTGCGCTACATTCCAGTGGAAGTAGTGGAAAGGGCATTCAACAAAAAATGGAATACAGAGATAATGGAAGTGAAAGAACTGAAGGGGCTTTCTGAAAATCAAAAAAAGAACGATCAAAATATTTCTACGAATCCTCTTGAACTTATGATTGGAGCAAAAGGCAGTTTGAAGAAAGCAATTTCTCAAGCAAAAGCAGCTGTTTTTTATCCTCCGCACGGTCTGCACATGCTTCTCTTAGGACCAACAGGCTCCGGTAAATCCCTTTTTGCGAACCGGATTTACCAGTTTGCGATTTACTCTGAAATTTTGAAGGCTGGTTCTCCGTTCATCACATTTAACTGTGCAGATTACTATAACAATCCTCAATTATTGCTCTCTCAATTATTTGGTCATAAGAAAGGAGCATTTACCGGTGCCAGCGAAGATAAAGCCGGTTTAGTTGAGCAGGCCGACGGGGGCATTCTGTTTATGGATGAAATTCATCGTCTTCCGCCTGAGGGACAAGAAATGCTGTTTTATTTTATCGACAGCGGATCTTATAACCGTCTTGGAGAAACTGAACATAAAAGAACATCGAAAGTATTATTTATTTGCGCAACTACCGAAAACCCTAATTCTGCTCTATTAAAAACATTTTTGCGGAGAATTCCAATGACGATTCATATTCCATCGCTGGAAGAACGATCTCTTAAAGAGAGAGTTGATCTCACAACGTTTTTATTAGGGAAAGAAGCAGAGCGTATTAAGAAGAATCTAAGTGTGCATATCGATGTATATAATGCATTGATTCATTCTGCGAAGTTTGGGAATGTGGGACAGCTGAAATCAAATGTGCAGTTAGTTTGTGCACATGGATTCTTACATAATCTTGACAGAGATGAAGTTGTTGAACTGACCGTTCGGGATCTCCCGGATGAAATCAAGCAAGATTGGATGTCAAGCAGCAAAAACATGAAAAGAAGCAAAACGATTTCTGAATATGTCAATATCACAACCATCATATCCCCGATAGTAGAAGATGAAACAACAAAAATTGATGATGATCTATCATTTAATTTGTATCATTTGATAGAAGAAAAGGTCGAAGTGCTAAACAAAGAAGGTTTGTCCAAAAAGGAAATAAACCAATATATTTTAACGGATATTCATTTGCATGTCAGAAGCTTTTTTAATCAAAGCGCGTTCCGAAATGACAACCTGCTGACATTTGTTGAGGACGGCGTGATTCAAATGACGAAGCAATTAAAAGAAGTTGCTGAACATGAACTGAATTGCACATTTGACCGTAAATTTATCTATTTTTTAAGTATGCATATCGATTCATTTTTAAAACGCGGTAAGCAAATTGATATTTTAAATGCGCAGGAAACAGATGAAATCCGTGATACCCATGTGAAAGAGTATCAGGTGGCGCTCATATTTAAAGACAAAATTCAGGAACACTTCAGAGTAACCGTCCCGGAAATAGAAGTCATCTACTTAACGATGCTGATTCATTCCATCAAAACGTTAAAAGAAAACAAAAGAGTAGGGATTGTGGTTGCCGCACATGGAAATAGCATGGCGAGTTCCATGGTAGAAGTAGCGACGGAGCTTTTAGGAAGCACCCCAATTGCGGCCGTTGATATGCCCCTTTCTGTTTCACCTGCGGAAATTATGGAGCGCTTAGCGGGAAAAATACAGCAGGTAGATGAAGGTGAAGGTGTTTTAATGCTTGTTGACATGGGGTCACTTGCAATGCTGGAAAGCAAGCTTGAAGAAAAAACAGGCATCAAAATCAAAACAATCAGCAATGTCACGACCTCAATGGTGCTGGACGCCGTCAGAAAGGTGAACTATCTGAATTTACATTTACATGCCATATATGATTCGGTCACAAAGGATTTTATTGAGTTATGGGATCGGCAGCCTGCCGCCTCACCAGGCAAAAAGAGGGCGTTGGTTTCAATCTGCACAACAGGCAGCGGAACGGCAAAAAAGCTGGAAGACATCTTAACAACGATCGTAAACAAGGCCTCTGATGTTCCCATCCACATATTGACCGTATCATCGATTAAATTGGCAAACAGCATCAAAGAAATCGAAAAAGAGTATGAGATTCTTGCGACAGTAGGAACAAAAGATCCTAAAATCAATGCTCCGCATGTATCTTTGGAGGTATTAATTGGAGGAGAAGGAGAGAAGATGATCCAACAGGCGATCACAAAAGGCAGCATCCCGATGAGTAATGGATTATCGGGCACAAACATCATTGTACGGGAGCTTTGCGAGGATAGTTTGAAAAAGTATCTGGTTTTTTTGAACCCTCATCACATTATAGAAATCTTATTAGAGTGGCTTCAGACCATTCAAGATGAACTAGGCATCATTTTCAATAACACAGTGATGATCAAAGTGATTATGCATACAGCTTTTGCCTTTGAAAGGGTGATTAAACAGAATCCGATTGCTTTTTCCGAAGAAGACGAAATAACCGATCAGCTGAAAGAGATCTTTGAGGTGACAGAGCAAACATTAATCCCTTACGAACAAAAATTGGGGCTGAACATAAGCGATGATGAAAAATTATTTATAGCCGCCATTTTTGCTGACGAAGTACATGGCCACATGTGTTAAAAACGATTTTTTTACGTAAACCTGTATTAAATGGAACGCCATTTTAATACAGGTTTATTTTTGTATTCACATGTGTTTTCAATCAGCTTTCTTCATGTGCTGCAAAACAAATGAAAACGCTTAACACAGCTTCTTTGGCACGATACTTGCATTATAAATGGGTGTACGAAAAAGGAAAGGAGCAATCGTGTTATGATTTCAGTCATTATTAGCGGACATGGGGACTTTCCCATAGCATTAAAAGAATCTTCAGGCATGATATTCGGTGAAGAAAATCATCTGATAGCGGTGCCGTTTTTTAAAGGAGAGGGCATCCAAACGCTGCAAGAAAAATATCATCAGACGCTTCAGGATATTCCGAAAGAAAATGAGGTGCTTTTTTTAGTTGATATTTTTGGAGGCACACCGTATAACGCAGCGGCTTCCTTCATCGCTAAGGATCAAAGAATGGATATGGCTGCCGGCATAAACCTGCCGATACTACTGGAGGTTTTAAGCCTGAGAGAACATCTGAAACTCAAAGAATTGCTGAATCACTTAAAAAAAATGAGCCAGCAAAGCTTTCAAGTTTGCAGCGAACATTTAGAAAAAGCAAAAACAGTTTGTGAAGAAAAAAGAGAGGATGAACTATGATGAACATTACATTGGCAAGAATTGATGACCGCTTTATTCACGGCCAAATCCTGACAAGATGGATTAAAGTCCATGCAGCAGACCGAATCATCGTTGTGTCAGATGACGTTGCGCAGGATGAAATGAGAAAAACCCTGATCCTATCTGTTGCTCCTTCCAATGTAAAGGCGAGTGCCGTATCAATTTCTAAAATGGCAAAGGCGTTTCATAGTCCGCGCTACGAAGGGGTAACGGCGATGCTGCTGTTTGAAAACCCATCCGATATTGTATCTCTCATAGAAGCAGGCGTCCCTATCAAAACCGTAAATGTCGGAGGGATGCGTTTTGAGAATAATCGCCGGCAAATCACCAAATCAGTCAGCGTAACTGAAGAGGATACAGAGGCGTTTGAAACATTAAATGAATTAGGCGTCACACTGGAATTGAGGCAGCTGCCTTCTGATACCAGTGAAGACTTTATGGAGATTTTGAGAAATGTAACAAAATCATCAAGGGGATGAGATGATGACTTCAATACAAATTATTTTGTTGTTAATCATTGCAGCCATTACAGGTATTGCAAGTGTATTGGATGAAGGACAAACACACCGTCCGCTGATTGCCTGCACTTTGGTTGGCCTTGTGCTTGGTGATCTAAAAACAGGAATCATTTTAGGAGGAACGCTGGAGCTGATGGCGCTGGGCTGGATGAATGTCGGCCTCGCCATGGCGCCTGATACAGCCATTGCCTCTGTGATTTCAACCATTTTAGTGATTACCGCTGATCAAGGCATTGGTGAAGGCATTGCCGTCGCTGTTGCTTTGGCAGCTGCAGGTCAAGCGCTTACTATTTTTGTCCGAACGATTACTGTCTTTTTCATTCACCGTGCTGATAAATATGCCAGGGAGGGGAATATCAAAGGAATTGAAATTATGCATGTTACCGCCATGGTGTTTCAAGCGCTGCGTGTCATGATACCGACTTTGATTGTGGCCTTAATCAGTGTGAGCGCTGTTCAGGTGTTCTTGGGAAATATTCCGGAAGTCATTACCAAAGGTTTGCAAATAGGAGGAGGCATCATTGTTGTTGTGGGGTATGCAATGGTGATCAATATGATGAATATCCCTTATCTTAAGCCATTTTTCTATATTGGTTTTTTGTTGGCAGCGTTTACCGATTTCAATTTAGTAGGATTTGGCGCTCTTGGTCTCTGTCTGGCGCTTTTATACCAGCAGGTTATGCAAAAAAATAGCGCCCACGGGGCAGTCGCCGCAGCCGCAGACGGCAGCAATGCAGCTGTCTATGATGATGATGACGATCTTGATGCATAAGAATGAGGGGGGGATGAAAATTGGAGAAAGAAAAAAGATTAACAAAGAAAGACATTTTCAGTATGTTTATCCGTTCGAATTTCTTGCTCGGCTCATTTAACTTTGAACGTGTGCAGGCAATGGGATATTGCTATGTGATGATACCGGCGATAAAAAAATTGTACGGTCCGGGAGCGAAAAGAAACGCAGCTTTGCAGCGCCATTTGGAATGGTTTAATACACATCCGTGGCTGTCCGCACCCATATTTGGGGTGACAGCTGCCATGGAAGAAGAAATGGCGAACAATAAAGGAATAGACGGGAAAGCAATAAGCGGGATGAAAATCGGTTTAATGGGTCCGATAGCGGGTGTGGGCGATCCTATTTTCTGGGGAACCGTACGCCCCGTATTGGCTGCTTTAGGGGCTTCTCTTGCTTTAGGCGGAAACATTGCCGGTCCTCTGCTGTTCTTTTTCCTGCTGAATGCCATCAGATTAACCACAAAATATTACGGTTTAAAGTATGGCTATGTAAAAGGGATGGAGATTCTGCAGGATCTAGCAGGGAATCGTATTCAAAAACTGACAGAAGGTGCTTCCATCCTCGGGTTATTTGTGATGGGGGCTTTGGTCTCCAAGTGGACCACCATCAACATCCCGATCGTTGTTTCAAGAATTAAAGATGATAACGGAAAAGTTGACGTTCAAACTGTGCAAAATATTTTAGACAGCATTATGCCGGGGGTGCTGCCTTTAGGATTGACTTTATTAGTGGCATGGATGCTGCGAAAAGGAGTAAATCCGCTCCTTATTATAGTTGGCATATTTGTGATCGGTATTCTTGGCTATTGGGCTGGATTTCTGGCATAAGCGCTTAACGGGTAAAAAGGGGAGAACCTGCAGAAGTCTTTCTCATAACCTCTTCATCATTCGATACAGCTTTTATCACGGATCACTCGTGCAGATGTCTCTCTTGAATGTTTTTAAATGTTAGAGAGGAGAGAATCAGAATGAAAAAGAAGCTAATTCAAGTCGTGATCCTATTCACCATGCTGTTTACTATGGCACTGCCAGTAAGTGCAGCCGATTCAAGCTACTATGATGAGGATTACCGTCCCCAATATCATTTCACACCAGAGGCAAACTGGATGAATGATCCAAACGGAATGGTTTATTATGCAGGGGAGTATCATTTGTTTTATCAGCATCATCCATACGGTCTGCAATGGGGGCCGATGCATTGGGGCCATGCAGTAAGCAAGGATTTAGTTCACTGGAAGCACCTTCCTATAGCGCTGTCACCTGATGAAAAAGGCACAATTTTTTCCGGGAGCGCAGTGGTCGATTGGAATAATACAAGCGGTTTTCAAACCGGAAAGGAGAAGCCGCTTGTCTCTATATATACGCAGGATCATGAAGACGGCCAAGTGCAAAGCGTCGCCTATAGTAATGATAAAGGCAGAACGTGGACGAAATACTCAGGTAATCCGGTCATTCCAAACCCGGGAAAAAAAGATTTTCGCGATCCGAAAGTGTTTTGGTATGAAAAAGATAAAAAGTGGGTGATGGTCCTGGCAGCTGGTGACCGAATTCTCATTTATACATCGAAAAATCTGAAGCAGTGGACATATGCAAGTGAGTTTGGACAAGGACAAGGAAGTCATGGAGGCGTATGGGAATGTCCGGATTTATTTGAGCTTCCTGTAGACGGCAATCCGAAACAAAAGAAATGGGTGATGCAAGTCAGTGTCGGAAATGGTGCGGTTTCAGGAGGATCAGGCATGCAATATTTTGTAGGAAGTTTTGATGGAACAACTTTCAAGAACGAAAACCCGTCAGACAAAGTATTATGGACCGACTACGGTAAAGACTTTTATGCGGCTGTTTCTTGGTCCGATGTTCCTTCTTCAGATGGACGGCGGCTTTGGCTAGGGTGGATGAGCAATTGGCAATATGCCAACGATGTTCCTACATCTCCATGGAGAAGTGCAATGACTATTCCAAGAGAAGTAAAATTGAAAGCGTTTTCTAAAGGGATCAGAGTTATTCAAACACCAGTAACAGAGCTGCAATCTATCAGGGGAGCCGCGCAGAAGTGGAAAAATAAGATTATATCGCCAGAGAGCAGTAATGTATTGGCGGGTATATCTGGAGATGCTTATGAAATGAATGCAGAGTTTCAAGTGAATCCAGGTTCGGCTTCTGAATTCGGTTTTAAGGTTCGAACAGGGAGAAATCAATATACAAAAGTCGGTTATCATCAAAAGAGCGGCAAACTGTTCGTTGACCGAAGCCAATCCGGAAATGTCACCTTTAATCCAACCTTTAACACTGGGAAGCAAGCAGCTCCGCTGAAGCCGGTAAATGGAAAGATAAAAATGCGTATTTTTGTTGACCGCTCTTCAGTCGAAGTATTTGGTAATGACGGGCAACAGGTGTTGACTGACATCATTCTTCCGGATAGATCAAGCAAAGGTCTTGAATTATATGCTATTAATGGCCGTGTTAAGGTAAACTCCCTAACGATTCATCCTTTAAATAAAGCATGGGGAGCGTCACCGTTTATATCCAATTTGACTGGCTGGACAACTGTAAACGGTACGTGGGCCGACACAATTGATGGAAAACAAGGACGATCAGACAGCGATTCCTTCATGATGTCTTCAGCATCAGGAGCTGACTTCACTTATGAATCCGATATAATCATTAAGGATGGGAACGGAAAAGGGGCAGGGGCTCTTGTGTTTCGTTCTGATAAAGACGCACAAAACGGTTATGTAGCCAATGTGGATGCGAAACATGATCTTGTAAAATTTTTTAAATTTGAGGACGGGATTGCCTCTGTTATTGCCGAACACCAAACACCGATAGATATAAATAAAAAATATCACTTGAAAACTGTGGCTCATGGCGCTCACTTTAAAATATATTTGGATGACCGTCTAGTCATAGATGCTGAAGATTCTGCATTCTCAGAAGGTCAATTTGGCTTGAACGTTTGGGATGCTACAGCAGCCTTTCAGAATGTCAGCGCAAAGGCTGATTAGAAAAGAAAAAAGAGGCATTTTTAATGAAGGGGGAATAGAAATTCTTACACTTTCTCTATAAAAAAGGGCACAGACTCAAACAGTCTGTGCCTTTTTCTTATTTCAACAGGTTCAATGATTCGCGGTTAAATGCTTCCAAATCATCAGGTGTTCTGCTTGTTACAATGTTGTGGCTGACGACTACTTCTTCGTCTTTGTAATTTGCACCAGCGTTGATCAAGTCTTTGCGAATGCTGCGGTAGCCAGTGATGTCTTTGCCTTTCAGAAGATCCGTATCAATGAGTACCTGCGGGCCGTGGCAAATAGCGAAAACAGGTTTCTCATTTTCTACAAATGCTTTCGCAAATTCACCCGGCCGGTCATCTCCGCGAAGCAAATCTGGGGAAAATCCGCCAGGAATTAATAGGGCATCGAATTCACTTGCATCTACGTCGGAGATCGCTTTGTCGATCTTCACTTTCTCGCCATGTTTACCGGTAACTTCCTTGCCTGCTTCCAAATCAATGGCAACCACGCTATGGCCAGCTTCTTCGTATGCCTTTACCGGACTTGTATATTCGATATCTTCGAATTGATCTGTAACGAGAACAGCAATTTTTTTGCTCATATTTATACCTCCTATGAATTCCTATATACCATAGAATAACAGGCACGTTCATCTTCCTTCAAAATATTTGCTTGAGATGGTTTTCGCAAGAGTCCTGCGAAGGGGTTGTTTTATAGATTTTATGGTTTTCATATGGTAACATCGCCGCCAAAACGAGGCAGAAGGATTAGCGCTCTTCTTAACTTATTTCTTTTTTAAAAAAAGACTTTTTAAATGATTTTCACGTCCTGTGGAGCGGAGTGCAGTAAACAAAAGGCGAGGTAGCCAATAGTATGGCTACCCCACCTTTTACAACTATTCCTACTTATAATGTAGAGATATCAATAACGAATCGGTAGCGTACATCACTGCGAAGAACACGCTCATATGCTTCATCCACTTGATCGGCACGAATCACCTCAATTTTAGGTGCAATGCCATGCTGAGCAGCGAAATCAAGCATCTCTTGTGTTTCTGGAATTCCGCCGACAAGAGAACCCGCTAGGCTGCGGCGGCCCATGATTAAGGAGAATACACTATATTTGTCCGGCTCGGCCGGTGCCCCTACATTCACAAGGGTTCCGTCTATCCGAAGTATTGATAAATAGGCATCTACATCAAGGTTCGCGGATACTGTATTTAAGATTACGTCAAAACGCCCGGCCAATTCAGTAAATGTAGCTTGATTACTGGTTGCATAGTAATGGTCAGCCCCTAGTTCAAGGGCTTCCTCTTTCTTATTCATAGAGCGGCTCAGGACGGTTACCTCTGCACCCAAAGCATGCGCAAATTGAATCGCCAAATGACCAAGCCCGCCGACCCCTACAATCGCAACCTTTTTGCCTGGGCCGACGTTCCAGTGTTTTAGAGGGGAATAGGTTGTAATCCCTGCACACAGTAGAGGGCTGGCAACATCCATCTCCAAACTGTCCGGTATCCGAACAACGAACCTGTCAGTGACAACGATTTTTTGGCTGTACCCGCCATACGTCGGATTTCCATCATAGTCCAGTGAATTATAAGTTTGGACAACACCTTTAGTGCAGAACTGTTCCTCACCGCTGAGGCAGTATTCGCATTCTCCGCAGGAGTCAACAAAACAGCCGACGCCAACGCGATCTCCGACAGCAAATTTTGTGACTTCTGCTCCCACAGCCTCCACAACTCCGGCGATTTCGTGACCGGGAACCATCGGAAAAATTCCTCCGCTCCATTCATCGAACGCACTGTGGATATCGGAATGGCAAATACCGCTGAACTTAATGTCGATTAAGACGTCGTGCGGCCGTAATTCTCTTCTTTCAATTGTCGTCTGTTCAAATTTCGCTTTAGCATTTGGTACGCTTAATACACGAGTTTTATAATGATTACACATACAGACCTTCCTTTCATATAGTCAGTTTCCAGATAAGAACATGTCACTTGGTGTTTGTCATGTGTGTTCAACATCACTTTAAACCTTAAAGTCCACTTTAAGGCAAGAGTTTTTTTAGAAACATATTTTTATAAAAGATTAAGAGTAAACACAATTATTGAAGAAATAATGCTTTTTTAACACTTAAGTATTAAATTCTGTACGGCCGCTCATATAAAAAAACGCATCGAATCAATTGACTCGATGCGTTCGTTTTATCATGTATCATACCATTCATCATGAACAGGTCCGTCTCTCCAAGAGTAATGGCTACATGTACAAGCCAACTGTCTTTTGTTGCGCCATGCCAATGTTTTACGTGCGGCGGAATATTCACGGCATCTCCTGAAGAATGAGATTAAGAAATACGTCAGCAGTTTAAATTTGTTTCTTCTTGACTTAAAGTGAACTTTAAGTGTTATCTTCAAAAACAGCAGGATAAAGAGGTGAAAAATATGAATATTACGCAAGTGGCAAAGCAGTTTGGCCTAACAGCCGCAACGCTCAGATATTATGAACGTGTTGGATTGATCCCGCCGGTAAAACGAAAAGAAAGCGGAATCCGCGATTATGATGAAGAAGATATCAAATGGGTTGAATTCATCAAATGCATGCGAAATGCTGGACTAACGATAGAAGCGTTAATTGAATATACAACGTTATTTACTGAAGGAGACCGAACAGTAGAAGCCCGCAAAAATATCCTGGCTGACGAAAGACAGCGATTGATAGAAAAGCGGAAAGAAATTGATGAAACAATAAAAAGATTAAATAAAAAAATTGAGGATTATGATGGGAAATTGCGCGAAAATGAGGACAAACTCAAAAGCAGACCTAAAACGGAAAGTTTTCATGGATAAGTGCCAGTAAGGCTAGAATGAATGAAACAATTCCTTTTTTGTTAACATTTATCATAAAAGAGCAGGGGAAATCGCGGAAAAACGCGGTGTCTCCCGTATTCATATCGCGCTTGCCTGGTTGCTGCAGAAAGAGCCTGTAACAGCTCCTATTATCGGTGCTACGAAAATGTCACACCTTCAAGATGCCGTAGGTGCTCTTGCAGTTAAATTGACGCCTGCAGAAGTTAAGTTTCTAGAAGAACCATATGTACCTCACCGAATAGTTGGTCATCATGAATTATGCTCGAAAACGATATTGCTAACCAACAAGATACTATGCTTTCGGATTGAAAGAAAGAATAGAGGGCTTAAGAATAAAAACTGGCCTATTCCAATTCCTTAAGGGAATTCCAGGCCTAAGGAGCCGGGAGAATGATAGAAAAACAGTATACAATTATCGCGAGTACAGGCTTCGCCCGTGCAGCGGCCTTGTTAGTGCGGGCGGCTTGTAAATTCAGCTCCAGTATATATCTTGAATATCAAGGAGAAGCTGTCGATCTGAAAAATACACCCAAGTCCCTCATTGATGTGATGTCACTAGGAATTAAACCTAATACCCACATTAGGATAAGAGCTAATGGCGTTGACGAGAATCAGGCTTTACAAGCGATAGAAGATCATTTGCAAAAAAACAAGTTCACAAAGAAATGAGGAAGAAAACCTCTCTTTTTTTATCATTTTCAGGGACTCGCTCCAAGTCCCCCTTTTTTATACGAGCGTTTTGTTAAATGCTTATCTTTAAAGAAACCAACTCATTTCTCTTCATATTAATGCCGAAAATCTTATAATTGGAAAGGATAGGGTAATGAAAAAGGCATCCATAAGGATGCCTAAAATGCATCTTTACTGAATGATTACCTATTGAATCCTTTTACTGGTTTACAGCATGGATTTCTTAAGTCACTTCCACAATCATATTCCTCAACGATATTTTCATTCTTTGCAGATTGTGTCACTGGATAGTAATTTTCTACTCTTGTCACATTTCTATTAACATTAACAATATGAGTCGGCTGAACACGTCTAACAGTACGTTCATTGGTAGTCGTATTTACAACATTTCTTGTGGGAGAAACAATTGTTTCTACATTGTTGCCTCCGTTACCTCCATTACCTCCATTCCCCCCATTACCCCCATTACCCCCATTAAAACCATTAAAACCATTAAAACCATTGAAGCCATTGAAGCCATTGAAGCTATTGGTACCGTTGTTCCCGCGACGAGAGCCGAACATGAATTCGTCCACACTTCTAAACCCACCGTTGCTGCAGCTCATCAAAATCACCCTCTCAAAAAATCTTGTCTTACAATATAAGTTATGATGAAGAAAAAAGGTTGTCCTAGACAAGAAACTCATATTATCGATACACATGACAAGTAAGGGGGCAAAGTTTTCTGTCATTTTAATTATATTTCCACCGTAGCTACGGGCCTGGAAGACCAATCAATCATTTTATACTTGATAATAGCAGTCCTGGTATTAAAATGACTTATATATTAAAATACTAATAATATTTCGAATTTTAAATCGAGGTGGGCTATGAAAACGATTGGTCTTATTGGCGGAATGAGTTGGGAGTCGTCGGCTGAGTACTATCGAATTATCAATGAGGAAATAAAAAAGAAGTTAGGGGGGTTACATTCTGCAAAGTGTCTTTTGTACAGTGTTAATTTTAAAGAGATTGAACACTTTCAATCAGAAGGAGCTTGGAATAAAGCTGGTAAAACCTTGGGGGAAGCAGCAAGATCATTAGAAAAAGCCGGAGCAGATTTTATTGTAATATGCACAAACACTATGCACAAAGTAATTAGTGATATCCAAGCAATGATCACAATACCTATTTTACATATTGCCGATGCAACTGCTGATCAAATGAACAGACAAGATATTCGTTCAGCAGGATTACTTGGTACCAAATATACAATGGAACAAAATTTTTATAAAACTCGTATTGAGACTCATGGCATTAATATTATTGTGCCTAATGATAATGAAAGAGAATTAATAAATAATATTATCTATCAAGAACTATGTTTGGGTGAAATTAAACAGTCATCGAAAAACATTTATCACACAATCATAAATAATTTGATGAATAGAGGAGCGGAGGGAATAATTCTCGGATGTACTGAAATTGGATTACTAGTAAAAGCTGAAGATTTCAAAGTGCCAATATTTGATACAACCTTAATCCATGCTCGAGAAGCAGTGAATAAATCTCTTTCGATTTCATCTTAGAATCAGTTCCTTCCTATACTCTAAAACCGTTTTTTAAGAGCGGTTTTTTTATTATGTTTATACAAGTCATAAAATAGGAGGCTCTTTATAGGGGTGATAATATTATGATCCTTTCCACTGAAAATTGTGTTTGAAGATATTGAAGACGGCAGCAAGGTCTCACTAACACAATAGATAGACTTTGAAAACAATTGCGTAGTGAGGTGAGTATATCTGTTCTTATATACTAAACGGTATACCTATCCAGTTTTAGACATGACACGGGTGACGAGTTCAGGAATCAGATGACAATCCTGAAGCCTATGCCTAGGTATAGATTGATGATGACCTTACTTCAGCTGTACAGATTTTTGAAATGAAAAACCAAGGTGATTCATTTCATCCATCCTTAAAGCTAATGAATAATAATGAAAAACAAATTTATGTAGTTTTTTATTTTTCAGTCTAATGATGTAGATTAAATAAGCTAAATGTAGAAAGAATTTGTTTCTCATTTTAGATATATTAAGAGAGGGGGTGTGAATAATGAAAATAAAAAATCTTGAAATATTTGTTTCTCATTTTAATCAAACTGTAAGCTTTTATAAAGATATCCTTCAATTTAAAAGGCTGGCGTTAACTGATACATTAGCCACATTTCAAGTGGGAGAAAGCATTTTAACCTTGCATCAAGACGAAGTGAATCAATATTACTATCATTTTGCGTTTAATATCCATTCGAATATTTTCGCAGAAGCAAAAGAATGGCTGAAAAAGAAGGTTAATTTACTTGAAGAAAATGGTGATGATGAAGTATATTTTGCAAATGCAAAGGCAAGATCGATATATTTTGAAGATCCAGCAGGTAATATTGTTGAGTTTATTTCTCGATTAGAAACCTCTCCGGAAACGAGGTCAAAAGAATTCACGCCCGACAATGTAATAGGGATAAGTGAGATTGGTTTATCTACGAATCATGTTAAAGAATGTTTTGACTACCTTTTAAAGTTGGGAATCCGGCAAAGAAATGATGAACCTTTCTCAAAAAACCATTTACATTTCATGGGGGAGTATAAAGAAGGGGTCTATATTTTATTAGGTCCTGTCGGAAGAAGGTGGATATTCTCGGATAAATACAGTATAGATGCACCACTTATGATTGAAACTGACCGAGGGATCATCAAAAATTTTGATGAGTAGTCAAGCTTTTAATTGGTGTGTGACATATCTTTCATGCATTATTTTTGCTTGCATTGTCATCCCTATATTCCCAAATTTTATCCTCTCTTCTGTCGGAAAATTCAGTAATAATGGCACTTCTCATATACCTGTGTGATGGTAATATGATCAATATATGTAAACGAAAGGAGCGAAGATGGTCTGCCGAATCATTCCTGAACTGAATGTAAGAAAACCAGACGCAGGACATTTATTGTGAGGAGGATATAAGTTGAGAAAGTTAAAAATGGCAAGTTTATTAATCGTTATGATGGCGTCATTCTTCATTTTTTCTAGTCATGCACAAGCAGTTCAGTATTACACTGTCTCAACAAGCAGCGGTGCTCCCGTAAATATGCGCAGCGGCCCAGGTACAAGTTGGGGGATTGTAACGACTATTCCGAGCGGAACCCGCATCCCGATCTACTGCTACAAAACCGGTACAACTGTAACTGGAAAGTATGGAACGAGTAATATTTGGAACTACACAGAACGGACGCTTGCCAGCGGGGAGATCGTTCCTGGATTTGTCTCTGATACATATATGTATACAGGATCAGACGGCCCGGTAGTTCCTAAATGCAGCTGGTAGCATATGTATCGTTCTTAAAATGAAGAAATTGAAGAAAGAGGGATGACATTGACTAAACTGAAAATGCTGAGTATGTTAACCGTGATGATCGCATCATTATTCATTTTTTCCAGTCAGGCACTTGCCGTTCAGTACTTTACTGTCTCAACAAGCAGCGGTGCGCCTGTAAATATGCGCAGCGGTCCAGGTACAAACTATCCTATTATGCTTTCCATTCCTAGCGGTTCACGTGTTCCTTACTATTGTTACGCTTATGGGACGACTGTTACCGGAAAGTATGGAACGAGTAATATTTGGGATCAAATCCAGTGGAAAGATTCACGTGGTGTCGTGAACATTGGATATGTTTCTGACACATATGTCTACACAGGTTCAGACGGCCCTGTCGGTTACAAATGCAACTAGCTATATAATTCGTACAATAGAGTCTCTTCTTTGGGCCTATCTGAGAGAAACCATACCAACAATGTTGGTATGGTTTTTGCTATTATTATGTCTTCCGCACCTGCATTTGTGGGAATGCCGCTATCGAGCGCTTCATCTATAATATGGAACGCGGTCTTTTCATCTGTATCGAGCCACCTAAACATAAACGGCTGACCCGCAATCCTGTTCTTCCTAAAAAGGTGTACTTCACAACAAATCTCTCCTCATGGAATATCGTAGATTTTCGCATTTTAAAAGAATTTCTGATTAACAAAGTAGGATTCTAATGAAATCGCCATCTGCTCCCAGCAACATTCAAGCGAGATTAGGAGCATTTTCCCTTTGATTTTTGAACAAGATAATTGTATAATACAAATCGTAATTATTTCGGTTTGGGAAAAGGAGTGTTGTAATGAAAATTTTATTTGCAAAGAGATTAGGGATATTTATGATTGGTTTATTACTAATATTGGCAGGATGTCAGACTTCAGGTTCATCTAAAGGTGAGTCTAATAAAACAGCAACATCATCCTCAGCAGGTGAAGAAAACTCTTCTAACACGCAAGAGCAAACATCAGAATCTCATGATCACGATCATAGCCATAGTCATGCACATGGTGAAGAGACAGAAAAAATTCATGAAGGCTATTTTAAAAACAGCCAAGTAAAGGATCGTTCACTTTCTGATTGGGAAGGAGACTGGCAATCGGTATATCCATACCTGCAAGATGGCACTCTGGACGAAGTATTTTCATATAAATCAAAACATGAAGGTGACAAGACAGCTGAAGAATATAAAGAGTATTATAAAAAAGGGTATAAAACAGATGTTGACCGTATTGTAATCCAAAAAGATACTGTAACGTTCCTCAAAAATGGAAAAGAATATTCAGGTAAGTATACGTATGACGGGTACGAAATTCTAACATATGATGCGGGCAATAGAGGGGTAAGATACATATTCAAACTAGCTAAAAAAGCTGAAGGACTTCCTCAGTATATTCAGTTTAGCGATCATAGTATCTACCCGACTAAAGCTAGCCATTACCATCTGTATTGGGGTGAGGACCGTGAAGCTTTACTTGATGAAGTGAAAAACTGGCCAACCTACTACCCGTCAAAAATTGACGGACAAGATATTGCCCATGATATGATGGCGCATTAAATGAAGATGAACATACCGTGAATTATGGCATTTCTTCTACACAAACGGTTTTTTTTCACTATGGACAATTGATAGAATGGGGAAAAACAAGCTTAGTCCCTGATGGAGTTTGAATGTTTAAATACTTTTAGCTGCTGACTCCTCGTCAGCAGCTTTTTTGCCCTCTTTCGTTTTTATCCGTTTCTTTCTCTTTGCAACGGGGATTGACGGCTCATTAACAAAGTTAAGATACGATCAATATTAACTTGACGGTTGGGAAAAAGCTTTTTGAAGATAGGGTGAAGAGTAAGGGAGAGTATGAGGAAAAAATGAAATGACTAAAGATGAAGAAGCTCTGGTATTATTTCAAAGTTCTGTGAGTGTATGTTATGCGAACACAACAACGAAAGCAAAAACAGTTAGAAAAAGAACCAATGGTTTAAAGCCAACGGTTCTTTTTCAATGTCATATTTAAAGCAGGAACATTGGTTAAAATGTGGCATGTGTAGCCGTGAGTTGAAAGCAGTTAACGGTCAATCGTTCTATTGATATCAGCACTCCATGCTTTAAACAACAAGAGACATGCTGTACTCGTTAAAGTAATATCATGAAAAAACGATGTAACCGGAAATGCTATATATCTACACGCGCCTTCCTTATTGTAGCATCGTTCCTCTTCCTATCGAACGAAAGCGCGGGTGTTCTGCAAGTATGGAGCGTCTCATTTCTTTTACTGCTGGATGGTCTGATGCAAAGAACTGGAGTTTGGACTCGTATAGCTCAACTAATTTTGCGTTATCTAGAACACCTAATGTGTCACTCAATTGATAAGCGGCTTTCAAATCATGCGTAATAAAAAAATACGATAACCCAAACTCGTCTTTGAGCTCTTTTAACAAATCGAGTATAAGTGTTTGGGTAACCATATCCAGACTGCTGACTGATTCGTCTAAAACGATCAGTTTCGGTTTGAGCGAGATTGCTCTGGCGATATTGATTCGCTGCAATTGCCCGCCGCTGAATTGGTGCGGATATTTTGTTAAATCATTTTCACTTAGGCCTACTCTTTCCAATAACTTAATAATGGTTCGTCTTTGTTCCGCCGCAGTGAGGGTTTCATAGTTTTCTAATGGTTCTGCAATTATCTGTTCCGCCGTCATTCGCGGGTTGACGGACGAGTATGAATCTTGAAAGACAGCTTGAAGGTCACGACGGATTTTTCGCCGGATCGATTTATCTACGCTATACATATCATGCCCTTGAAAAAGGATTTGACCTGATTGCGGCCGTTCTAAACCAAGCAACACTTTTCCCAATGTACTCTTACCGGCTCCACTTGGCCCAATCAAGCCTAAGCATGTACCCTTCTCAATCGAAAAGCTGACATCGGATAGGACTTGTTTAGATTGAAATTTCCATTTGAATAATGAACGCTCCGCATAACGATGAGAGACTTCTTTCACTTGTAATAAACTCACTTGTTCACCTCATTAAAATGCGCTCTTTCGTCAAATTGACCCAATGGCACGTTCATCAATTGGCAATGTCAAACGTGCACCTAATAGCTTCTTTGTATATTCATGCTTTGGTGCATCAAACAGCTGAAGCACATCTGCTTTTTCTGTGATTCTTCCTTTCTGCATCACAGCGACTTCATCCGCCATTTCAGCAATGACGCCCAGATCATGAGATATAAGCAAAATCGCCGTTCCACATTCAGAGCGCATGGCGTCTAAATGTTTCAGCACGGTTTTCTGATTATTTACGTCTAGTGCGGTTGTGGGCTCATCCGCAATGAGAATGCTTGGATGTAAGCATACCGCGGTTGCAATCATCACCCGTTGAAGCATTCCGCCGCTTAATTGAAAAGGGTAAGATTTTAAAAGTTTAATAGGATTGGATAAGCTCACATTATGCAACGCTTCGATTGCAAGCTCCTTTGCCTGCTTTTTGTTAAAAGACGTATGAGTGCGAATCGTTTCAATCATTTGATGACCAATCGTAAAAACGGGGGTAAAAGCGTTCATCGGATTTTGCATAATATAGGAAATTTCTTTGGCGCGTATTTTGCGCATTTCTTTATCTGCCAATCCGTTTAATTCTCGGCCTAGTAGTGAAATGCTTCCTTTCACCTTGGTTGTTTTCTGATCAAGCATCTGAAGAATGGACATGCCTGTTACTGTTTTTCCACATCCGCTCTCACCAATCAGGCCAAGGACTTGACCGCGCTTCAGTTCGAAATTGACGTCTTGCACTAGAGTAGAAACTCCTTTGTGCGTTTTGGCCTGTACATGCAAATCTCTAACTTGCAGCACCGGTGATTGTTCTGTTCCCAACTTCCTCATTCCTTTTTATCATCGACGTTTGACTCCGTATTTTTCTGATAAGCTCTCGCCTAATAAATTGAACGTTACAACCACAATCATGATCATCATCCCTGGATAAATCATCAACTCAGGGTTCGTCCGGATATACGATTTACCTTCATGAATCATCGCTCCCCATTCCGCAGCCGGTGGCTGGACGCCTAATCCAAGAAACGACATAGCGGATATGTCCATAATGGCCCAGCCCATTTCCAATGTACCCATGACAACGAGGGGAGGGAGCACATTAGGTATGATATGTTTTTTCAGAATCTTCCATTGTGATGATCCATTGATTTGTGCGGCTTTAATAAAGTTCTCCTCTTTCAGACTAAGCACCATTCCTCTAAAGATTCTCGCATAATAGACCCATTGCACAAGCATGAGGGCAAGAATGACTTGAGGAAGTCCAGGTCCGAATATGCCCACTAGACCAAGAACTAAAATTAAGTTCGGAAAGGCCATCACACCATCACAACATCTCATTAACAGATGATCAATCCATCCGCCTTTATATCCCGAAATCGTACCGACGATGAGACCGATCACAAGTGAGGAAATAAAAATGAGCACTGCAAATCCCAAAGAAATTCGTGTTCCGTACAAAAGGCGGGATAAGTTGCACCTTCCTAAATGATCAGTTCCTAAAGGGAACTCCAAGGATGGAGGGTGCAGCTTATATGCCAAATGAACAGCAACAGGGTTATTCGGCGCAATCCAAGGGGCAAATACAGCAATGAGAAATAGAATTGATAATATGATGATACATGCTGTTATCACTTTTTGACTTTTACATATCATGCGTATGCTTGTGATCATCGAAACTGCCCTTCTTTCCTGGAAATGCGCGGATCAATAAACATTTGAATGAGATCAACGATTAAGCTACTCAATATAAAAAATGTGGCGGCTATGAACACATAGCATTGAATGACAGGGATGTCACGATTGAAAATGGCCTCAATAAAATAACGGCCAAAGCCAGGCCAAGAAAAAACCACTTCAACAATAATGGTTCCGGTGAGAAGTTTGCCAAGATTCATTCCTAGGCCTGTAATCATCGGAGAAATGGCCATTTTCAATACATGCTTAGCCATAATGCTTTTATTCTTCAAGCCTCTGATTTTTGCGTATTGTACATATGGTTCTTGCAGGTTTTCTATAACACTGGCGCGCAAAAGTCTTGTATACATAGCAATTAAAGGAAGCGCCAGCGTCATTGACGGCAGTACGAGGTGCTGCCATGTCCCAATTCCTTCTACTGGAAAAAGATCTAATTGAACAGAAAAGAAAAAAATCAACATATACCCTAACCAAAAAGTCGGAATGGATGCCCCGAAAAAGGAAATGAAGCGACTGATATGATCAATTGCGCGATTTCTTTTCATTCCCGCAAAGAAGCCGAGAGGCACACTGACAACCACCGCGATCAATAAACTACCAAGCGCAAGTTCGATCGTTGCTGGCATTCGGAGTGTAACCTCGTCCCAAACCGGCTTATTCGAAACATAAGAAATGCCGAAATCGAATTGGCATTTCTTCAAAATAGAGTTTACATATTGGATATAGAAAGGTTGATCTAAGCCAAACTCATGTCTTTTTTGCTCTAAAATGTCATCGGTTGGCTGGATATGCGCTGCGGCTACATACGCTTCAGCCGGGTCAACCGGTGAGAGTTGAATCATTCCAGTTGTCAGAAGTGTAGCTAAAAGAAACACTGGTATGATGGACATGATTCGTTTCAATATATAGATGCCCATAAAAGCCTCCTACTGCTTAATGCGAATACCTGTAAATGGATGTTCATCACGGTTGGCAGGGAAAGTAAAGTCTGTAATATTCTTTTGGTAGATCGCTGTCTTTTTTATATAAGAGATAGGAACGATGGCTCCCTGATCTTGAAGGGATGTTAAAATAGATGAGTAAAGATGTTGACGCTCTTTTTTATCAGTTGTTTCAGGAACTTTTGCCATCTGCTTCAATAGCTCATCCTTGTTTGGATATGCCGAAATCGCTTCATTAAATCCAAATCCTTTTGACGCGACAATGTTTACAAATGTATGCGGGTCATAAGGTGCGCCATAGTTGCTAAAGAAGTTCATATCAAATTCATTCGCTTTGAACCGTTTAACCTGAGTCGCCAATTCTACTCCTTCAAGATTCAACTTCACCCCGATCGCTGCCCACTCTGCTTGCAGCGTTTCTGCCATTGCTTTTTGAATGGATTCCGCTGAATCATACATTAAACTAAATTCAAGAGGCTTTCCGTCTTTCTCTCGCACCGTCTTGCCATTCGGAAGCTTCCAACCTGCTGCATCTAATAACGCTCCCGCTTTTTCCGCATCATATTTCACTGGCTTTACATCAATATCAGACGTGTATGGGAAGGTTGTCGGCAAAATATGATCTGCTTTTTCTTCTAATCCGGAGGTAATGCCTTCCACCATGGCGTCTTTATTAAAGCCATAGTGCAGGGCTTGGCGAACACGTTCATCAGAAAGCTGTTCTTTTTTTGTATTCATGACAAGCTGTCTCGTCGCCACCGGTTCGGAAAGGCTTGTTTCATATTGACCTGTCGATTGCAGCTGCTTATATGCATCCAAACTGATGACGCCTTCACCGTAAATTAAGTCCAGTTCACCTTTTTCAAATGCAAGTACTCTTGTTTCTGCGTCTGGGATGACTTTCACCTTGATTTTCTCGACTTTAGGCTTTTCACCCCAATAATTTTCATTGCGTTTAAAAATCGCATATTCATCGGTTTTATGCTCTTCCAATACCCATGGGCCCGTCCCGACCGGTTTTGTTACACCTTTTGATGTATCGCCATCCTTAGGGAACCCAGCCTCTCCTAAAAACCGAACAGGCCGTACAACAGCAAGCTCCTGAATGGTTGGATAATATGATTCAGTCAGTGTCAATTGAAATGTATGATTATCGATCACTTTTGTTTGAGCTATTTTTGTAATAAATCCTAACCAGCTATGTAACTCAGGATGTTTTAAAATGGAGTCAAAATTCTTTTTCACGATTTTTGCATTAAATGTTGTCCCGTCAGAAAATGTTACATTCTTACGCAAATGAAACGTATACACTTTGCCGTCATTAGATATATCCCAAGACTCAGCTAAATGCGGTTTAAGCTTTCCGCCCGCTTCATAAGAGACCAAAGGCTCGTACACCATTGACTGCGTAAACAATTGGGAAGGGTTATAGACATGTGGGTTTATTTCTCCTATATCTCTAGGCCAAGCAATTGTGACCATACTGTGAGGATCTTTCTTCTCTGTTTGTCCTGCATTTGTACATCCTGCTAATAAAATAGAAAAGATGAGTATCGATACGAAAGTAAATTTAATTTTCAAACGAATCTTCCCACTAAGCATCTGTATTCCCCCCCTAATTGATGTTGATAATCATTTTCATTTTAAGGAGGCAGCATACCCTTGTCAATGTAAGAATATAGGTATTGTTTTGGAACCCGATGTTCTGCCAACGGCAGTGGGCAGTATTCGCAACAAAAACAAGTAATTGATTTCGAAAAGGGTAACAAGTAATCCTTCGAATAATTAAGATGCAACCGACTTATCATAACCAGAACGGGAAAAATTGTCATATTTTACTATCTTTTAATGGTGGAGAAGATCTCTCCGAAAACTGAGGAGTTGGAAAAACTGAGTCAAATTAATCTACTTCTAAGATTTTCACTTGAAGTGCTGCAGTCATTTTCATAGGGGGTGTGTGCTTAGAATATGCTTTAACTTTAGATTTACCAATTGTAGTGATTTATTATCTGGTCCATATTTGCAGGCAATGATCCTAGTCGAAGCGGTCAAACTGTAATAGTCGTAAACAAGATTATTTATTGAATTATTGATCTTTGTAACTTTTTTTGTTTTATATTGCTACACTATATAACTTCAGCTGAGCGTATAAAATGGCTCTGGATCAATATGAATGATGTAAGGTAAAACTGTGGACGTTTTAAAAAAGCTCATAGAGTTTCAGAAAGATGAAGATTTGTAATTTATATTTCCCTGGTACAGAAACTTTGTCAGGATAAGGAGTTAATCACATTACAAAACGCCATAAAGATTTCTTATGGCGTTTAGCCGAACAGGGAGGTGCTGCTACGGAGGAGTTAGTCTAGATTTAATTTAATATCTAAAGAAAGCTGCTCCGACAATGATTAACAAGATGAATAGCACCACGATTAACGCGAAGGAACTGCCGTAACCATTAGACATATTGCCACCTCCTTTAGTGAGGATAGTATAAGATATGCCAAACGATCGTTTTCGACATAGATTTACGTCTAAATAAGAAAAAATGAATTTTTTGTCTAAAAAACAAATTAAAACGCCATAAAAGTTTCTTATGGCGTCAAACAGAACAGGGAGGTACTCCTGCATATAGGGTTAAATAGGAACGCCTTCTGGATAGCCTCCGAAGAAAGCTGCTCCAACAATGATTAGTAAGATGAATAGCACCACGATTAATGCGAAGGAGCTACCACAACCATTTGAGTATCCCATATGTCCACCTCCTTTAAAAGAGGATAGTACATGATATGCGGGGGCGAGTTACTTCGAAAGGGATGCTAGTTGAAATGAATTTTAAAATGATTTTTTAGTCTAAGTTGAAATAGAGAGCATTGGAAGGGCAACAATACCAATATAGACGGATTTATGGAACGAAAACGAAATCGGAAATTGAGTCTCTCTTGAAATAATCAGGAGAAAATACGTCAACACACCATTATATACCTGCTCATTTTTATATGCACCTCTGCTTGGATATTATGTTCTGAGCAGGAGGTGCTTATTTTCGTTTGTATTTCCCGACTGTTACACTCCGTAAAGGAAACTTTTGATCATGAGCACTACATTACCGAACTTCCATTATCTCTATAAATGGATGTGTACATTATTAAAAATTTTATCCTCATTCTTATGTAATATGTGTTTCTTTCTGATTTGGAGTGTAAACATAATTAACTTTCTATACATAATTAGCAATTTAAATATAAATTGGGTGAAGAAATAAACCTTCTCAACTATCCCTCTGTTGTCTGACAACGATTCATGCACCATACAAGTGAATGAAGCATTATAGCCCTACACTTAACCAAACGATAAACTCGAAGGATTGGATTAAAAAAGAGTTGTATTCTGATATTAATTTGGATATATTGTATATAAAGTATATATACAATATGATAGCGGGGTTTTATATGCAAATTATCATTTCAAATCATTCAAAAGAACCTATTTATGAGCAAATTTATGCTCAAATTAAAAAACATATTTTGACCAATGAATTACAAGCTGGGCACTCCTTACCTTCAATGCGACAGTTAGCGAAGGATTTGGATATAAGTGTTATTACAACAAAACGTGCCTATGAGGAACTGGAGAAGAACGGATTCATTTATTCGGTTGTTGGGAAAGGTTCTTTTGTATCGGAGCAGGATAGTGAGATGATGAAAGAAAAAAAAATGAAGGTAATTGAAGAGCAATTGTTGACGGCAATTCAAAACAGTAAAGAAATGGGCATCTCACTTACAGAATTAAAGGACATACTTACACTGTTATATAGGGAGGAAGAATAGTGGAAAATGTTATTGAATTCAAACATGTTTATAAATCATTTGGTGATTTTCAGCTAAAAGATATTTCAATGACAGTTAAAAAAGGATTTATAACGGGTTTTATCGGTGGTAATGGTGTTGGAAAATCTACAACGATTAAACTTATGATGAACTTATTGCAACCAGATAGCGGATCGATTTCAATATTTGGGTTAGATCATAAAGCACATGAAAAAGAAATAAAGCAACGGATTGGTTTTGTATTTGATGAAAATATTTTCTACGCACATTTAACATTAGCAGAAATGAAGGAGATTATAAGGCCCTGCTATATGAAATGGGATGATCGCCTATTTAATTTCTATGTTGAAAAATTTGAACTGCCGTTAAATAAAAAAATCAAATCATTTTCTAAAGGAATGATGATGAAAGCTTCTTTATCAATAGCCTTATCACACCATGCAGAGTTAATTATTATGGATGAACCCACATCGGGATTAGATCCAATATTTCGCAGGGAGTTTCTGGATATACTACATAATATAATGCAAGATGGAAAGAAAACGATCTTCTTTTCTACTCATATTACAACAGATTTAGACCGTATTGCAGATTATATTACTTTTATTCATAATGGTGAGCATATTTTCACAAAGAAATCGTATCAAATTCAAGAAGAGTATGCCATTGTAAAAGGAGGCGCGGAGTTATTAGATCGAGATACAGAACAGGAGTTTATTTCCATCCGGAAATCTAATGCTGGTTTTGAGGCATTAACAGCCAATAGAACACGAATAGAAGACGTGTTTGGTGACTTAGTTTTAATCGAAAAACCAACGATTGAAGAGCTGATGTTCTATACAAAGAAAGGGGCTAAATAGGGTGTTTCACTTAATAAGAAAAGATATCATTTTACAAAAGAAATCTCTTATGATATTGCTGCCTGCTTTATTTGTTTATTTAACGTTAAATATATCATATATCTGGTCAGGTTTTGTATTTAGTATTGTCATAATAATGAACGCGTTTTCAATGGATGAAAAAGCCCGAATAAATACCCTGCTGAATTCACTGCCTTATACAAGAAGGGAAATTGTTAGTTCAAAGTACATCGGGGTACTTATTTTTACTTTAATTGTAGTTCTTACAATTTTTATAGGAAACTTAATCATTCATAGAGAACTAACAATATGGATAGATCTAATGTTTATCGTATGCCTTGTGATGGTATCTGCTTCATTTATCTTTCCATTTAGTTATCAGTTTAACAGCCGATATTTGTTCAAAGGCTCACTTGTTTTATTCGGTATTTATATGGTGTTGATTAATACCTTGTTCCGAAATGTGAACGATATAATCAGAGAAAATGTTCGAATATTATTATCATTACAAAATCTTAATGTTTATTTCTTAATTCTGTTTTCGGTTATGATTTTATATGTTTGTTCTTGGCTTCTATCGATACGTATTTATAAAAATAAAGTATTTTAAAGGAAGGGTGTAGAATTCTACAGAAAGAGATTTTTACTGATTGGTTTAATCATCCCTATTCTCATATGTTGCAAAAGGAACGGTATCTTAAATCAATGTTTGTGATGTATTTTGACGTTAGATGTTACTCATACAACGGATTACCTGGGATAGAATTTACGGTCCAAAAACGCGAAATCGAAAACAATATTGAAGTAAAAAAGAGCCTATCTCCTTTATGAGAAGGGCTATCCACTTATTTAACATGAGTTTCTGAGTGATACATAGCTTTTTCGAATGCAGCTATTCATTTTTATCTTCGTAATCAAATCCTGCCCAATCGGATCATAAAGGGACACGTCTTTTTTGTTTTTTCATTTCGCGTACATGCATGATGAGGATTTTTTATTAATTACAAAAGGGGGGAGCATAGTTTCCTGTCACTGATTGATTAAATAAATGTTGGGTCAGCTTCCTGTAATACATGTTCAAACGGGGTATACTGCGCATGTCTTAGGAGCTCCTGAGCATGGCAGAACAGTGATTCAAATAAGGGCAGCCTTGCGCAGGTTTAATCATGAGATAGATTTTAAGGGTATGTAAATGAATAATTGAAAAAACCCACTAAAATGTGGGTTCTTTGTATGCGCTAACGGGGGAATAACTATTCTTCATCTTCAAAGAAACCGAATAGTTTTTCTTCATCATATTCATATTTACGTCCTAGATTATCTGTATCTCTTTCGTGCTGTAAAAGAACTTTATAGTTTTTTCCCTTTGAAGATTCGTTTTCAGTAACACTTAGGACGGTTACTTTATCGTTCTCATATGTCTTTGCAAAAAGTTTAATCTCCTCAATTGTATCCTTTAAATCTGTTTCATCACCATTAAAAAAGTCTAAAGAAACTTCAGTTGTGTATTTTTCAATCATGGCTAGCTCCCTGCTAATATGTTAGTTCTTAAAGGATAACGGAAAATCTAATTAACAGCTATCACTGGATGGTGAAAGAGGTTCAACAGTTGCAGAGAGTACTCTATGGTTCAGCAACTCTAATGTGAAATTGGAGTGTTGCTCACTATGGATGAGATGGCGATCAATGGCCGGTGCCGGATAATTACATAAATAAAGAAGAAGCAAGTAGGATGGGAAAGCATAAAAGGTAAGTAGCACCGGGTAAAAGTATCGGGGGAGATATATACAAAAACAGAGAAAAATCTTTCTGAAGCTAAAAATAGAGTGTGGTGCGAAGCTGATATAAACTATATCACAGGTTACAGAGGGAATGACAGATTACTTTATTCGAATGAGGGTATAAAACAACAGATTTATTATAAAACGTTTGTTAAGTTAAATAATGGAGGACATAGTTTTTAATGAAAAAAATAGTTGTATATGGAAAAGATTTTCAAAATAAAGAAGGGTTACATAATGCATTAAAAGATAAATTAGACTTCCCAGACTACTATGGGGGAAATTTAGACGCTTTATGGGATTGCCTTACAGGGTGGATAGAGTTGCTGTTAACTTTAATCTGGAGAAATTTTGAGTGTAGTAAAAAGTTTTTAGGTTCATACGCTGATGATGCATTAGAAGTTTTACAAGAGGCTCAAGAGGAATTAGAGGATGAGTTTAAAATAATAATAGAGTAGACTTTCTTTTTTGGTTTTGTGAATTTGAAAAAAGTTGCTGGCATTGTTTTTTTATCGCCTTCATGTCTATATATGGCAAAATTCATACGCGAAATCATACCATTGTTCAACCCGGCTTTTTCGGCTGTCCAGCATATATTATAAATTCCACTGTGTTTAAGTGCGAAGCTTGTAACAGGTTTAAACGAAAGCCTGATATCTAAAGCCTCGGCAATCCGTTCAAACTCTGTAATATCAATCTTCCTGAAAGACGACAATCTAAAAATTGGATTCGTGAAATATTATAGGGAAAACTAAGACTTTTTTCACGGGAAAATGCGTCTAAGATAAGGGTGGTGTTTCTTGAAGAGCTGCTAAGTAATTAATGACAATAATTGGTAATTGAGAGTGTTTGTTTCATAATTAGAGCAATATTCGGTTTTAGAGTTAGAAAGGTGCGAAACGGAGGAATACATGCAATGCGAAGTGAACAGGTAATGATGGACATTTTTTTAGACTTTGCTTTGAATGATGAAAGAATCCGATTGGTTACTTTGGAAGGATCACGTACAAACAGAAATATTCTCCCCGACAACTTCCGAGACTATGACATTTCTTATTTTGTAACTGATATGGAATCTTTTAAAGATAATGATCGGTGGCTTGAATTCTTTGGTACTCGCATTATGATGCAAAAACCCGAAGATATGGAGCTTTTTCCTCCTGAATTAGGTAACTGGTTTTCATACATCATTCTTTTTGAGGATGGTAACAAATTAGATCTAACCCTTATTCCAATCAGTGAAGTAGAAGATTATTTTGCTAAGAACGATGGTTTGGTTGAGGTCCTGCTTGATAAGGATAATTTCATCAAAAATAAAGTAATCCCAAATGATCGTCAATATTGGATTAAAAAGCCTTCTGCAAGGGAATTTGATGATTGCTGTAATGAGTTCTGGATGGTTTCGACTTACGTAGTAAAAGGATTAGCAAGAAAAGAAATACTTTTTGCAATTGACCATTTAAATGAGATTGTACGTCCTAATTTATTGAGAATGATGGCGTGGCATATTGCATCCCAGCAAGGGCATACATTTAGTATGGGGAAGAACTATAAATTTATTAAACGTTACCTTTCAAATAAAGAATGGGAAGAGCTAATGTCTACATATTCTATGAATGGGTATCAAGAAATGTGGAAGTCGTTATTTACTTGCTATGAATTATTTAGGAAATATTCAAAAGTTGTATCAGAAAGTCTTAGATATAAGTATCCATATTATGACAAAGTCATCGCGAAGTATACGGAAAGTATTTATAACTCATTAAAATGAATGCATAAACCCGCCTCCTTAGCGGGAGGTTTTCTTGTGTACAAAGAAGAAATTAAACTAATGAAAAAAGAAGAGTCTATCATAATACTCTTCTCTAAATTGTTTCAGTCTTCATTTTTCCTTTCCTTACAAATACCATGATTCCAGGGATGATCATAAGTATAGCTGGTATTAAGTAAAACCAATCAATACATATAAGTCCTCCAACTCCTGAGATAAAAAGTAAAACACTGCTCAACTTTGGTTTGAATAAGACAACAATTGAAGCGGTAAACCCAACGCATGAAAAGATCAAAGATACCCATGCACCAACAAGGAGGTCGCTCGTCATTTCAAAGTATCTGATCAAATGAAAAAATAAATCAAGGTAGGCGATACCTAAAGCTAGAATAGATGCTACAACACCCAATAGGCTCCCTATCAAACTTAAAAAAACTCAATGGTTCTCTTCACAATAAACGCTCCTTATGTAATCAGCAACTTCATTTTTATATATTAGAATATAAAAGCAACATAAATGAAAATATAAATGAGAAAGACAACGGTGTAAATCGTGGTTATTCATACGCAGGATTGAAGAAGAAGGACACGCAGCAGATTCATTTGCTCTTGTTGGGGGGCAAGTGTTGACAACTCTATTAGCTGGCTTAATTAAAGAAGGAGTATAAAACCTGTATCAATGATGTTACTAGATATCTACGACACAGGTTTTATATTTAGGTAACTAAATTTAACATTGCATTTTTTTATTATGCAATAGTTCACTCTATTTCTGCTTTCAATTTTTCGAACCACTCTAAATTAACCAAGTGATGTGAACGGGAATTTTCGTTCATACGGCGAAAGTAATTGATTGTGCCGGGAATTTCTTGAGTGATGGACAGGTATTCATCAAGGAGCTCGATTCGAGTTTTAGTCTGGTCGATTTGTGATTGGATCAGATCCAGTAATTTATTTTTGTCGAATTCATCGGCAAAGAGTAACGCCCCATAAAATTGCAGGTTCACATATTCCGATTTGGTGCCGTATTTGATCATTAATTTCTCGAATTCTGCCCTTCCTGATTCTGTGACTTTAAAGTTACGGATTTCACGCCCACTGGTTGAGGGTTTCTGCTGAATCTGTTCAATAAAACACTTTTCTTCAAGTTGCTGCAGATTGTAATAAAATGAACCTTTCGTGAAGTTAACAATATATTTGTAATGACGTTTTTCCATTAAGGCCAGAAGTTCATAGCCGTGAGCTCCGGGATTTTGGATAAGCAAGCCAAGGATAAGTAAGGGAATTATGGTTTCATCACCTTCGCCATCCGCGCCTCAAATTCCGCGTACGTGATTTTACCCGAAGCCAAATCCATACTATGAAGGTAAATCTGTTCTGTTTTAGAATAGTCACCATTCACTTTCAGTGATTGCTCCTCTCCCGAAATGGGTTTCAGGATATGGTACTTTTTCGAAAAAGCCTCGAAATAGCGGTAACCGAATTTGCGTTGTGAAGCTGCGTCTAAATGAATGCCATCAGGATTCGCAGTCAAACCTGATGCAGTAACAAAATAACAATTCTGTTGTTCATTAGCAAAACGCAGCAATTGTTCATTAACCTGTCGAAATTCGGTCGCGTGCTGTCCAAAACCGGTCTTCCCAAGAAAGTCACCAAGCCCTCCAATAATCAACGGTACCTCATCAAGTTTCAACTCGTTTCTTAGCGTCTCGATGATAAGAGTTAATTTCTCGTAATAAATTTCATGTAGCGACTGATAACTGTCACTCTCACCCTGGTGCCAAAGGATTCCACAAATTTGACTGGATCGGAGGGCGAAGCGGGCTTCGGACAAAGCATGCTGAAAAAGGATGCCTTCCGGATGCCAGTCATTCAATGAACTGCCACCTTCCGCACAAGGGATCAAGCCAATTTCTTCATCGGGATGAGCTTTCGACCATGCATCTGCAAAAGATGCCGCTAGGCCAACGCCGGAAACCGGACGGTCGTAATTAATCGGCTCTGTCATCATCTGCCACTGTCCATTGCGCAGCATTTTTATTTTTTCATTATAGATAGGGTCTACTTCATTCAAAAATCCACGGCCCGCCATATTCGACTGCCCCAACATTAAAAAAGACTTTATCATCTCATTTTTCACTTCTTTACATCAATATTTTAGTCTAATTAGACTATAGTCAATTCAGTTTGTCTTGTAAAGTTATAACAAGGTTTTATTTTTTTATTAGTATGTATGAAAAACAAACTAACATTGAAAATTTGGTGGATGTATTTGAGAAATAGCAAGTTCTTTTACTTTTTCTTATCCAACTATCGGGGGTTTTAGTTTCAATAACGATCTTCCACAATCGGGCGCGATTATTGAACAAGAACTAAAGGAGTGATACATATTGATGTATAATATGTATCACTCCTTATTTTTTATGGCTTTTTTTGATTTAGGTCTTGATAAACAATGAAAAAACAACAAAAACCCTGTCATGTAAGGGTTCCTATGAGGTTCAAAATCATTTTTCATAGGAAATACGTTCAATGATGGGGGTGTATCCCAAATGAAATGGATTGTTAAAAAGGGAGGGCTATGTTGAAGGGGTTAAATATCAATAAAAAATTTTTAAGCATAAAGAGGAAGAGCGTCAAAACTCTTCCTCTTTTATTTGGATAGAATACCGAGAATTTCTCTTGGGAAAATTTATTTTTTAGCAAATCCCTGTTTATTTAAATACTCAAGCATGAAGGGGAGTTTGCTTCTTTCGAGATGGTCCTCAATATGATCTTTCCATCCCTTTACTTTTTTCACTGTGAAAGGCGCTTTAACAGGACGATTCTGGTAATACTGACGCATCTGTTGATCATAGGTTGCTAATTTTTCATCATCTAGCGATTGATACTGATTATCAAACATGACCATCGATTGAGGCAAACGTGGTTTTAATCCAGGTTTCTCTTCAGCAGGGTGGCCTATGCATAGCCCTACTAAAGGAACCACATGTTTTGGTAAATGTAATATCTCAGTTAATTCTGTAATATGTAGTCTAATTCCACCGATATATACGCCACCGAGTCCCATTGATTCGGCTGCAGTCAAAGCATTTTGAGCCATTAGCCCAGCATCAAATGTACCTATTAAAAGGTATTCAATATACTCAAGATCTACATCGGGAGCGATTTGATGATTTCGGTTAAAATCTGCACAAAAAATCCAAAACTCTGCTGCCTCTTCAATATAAGGCTGGTTCGCAGAAAGCTCCATTACTTTTTTTCGAAGATCTGGATCTGTAATTCTAATGATAGAAACGGCCTGAAGAAGGCTGAAAGATGAAGTCTGATTAGCTGCCTTAAAGATTGCTTCTCGTTGCTCCTTTGTGAGAGGTTGATCTGTAAAAGACCGAATGGAAGTATGATTACAAAGTAATTCAATTGTATTGTTCATATTGACACTCTTCCTTTCTTACATATTAGATTCAAGCTGATTAAGTTGGGCTAGAGTTACTTTTGAAAAAAGTGTAACTTGTATACAATATGATAAAATCAGCACTCTAATTTATGAAGAGGGCAATTTAAATTGCCGTAGTGCATTTTTTTGTACTTAGTACCAAAAACTGGATAAAAAGGTGGCTAGATTTTGTTAAAACGAATTTGAAAAAGAATTTAAATGGAATAAACAAAAGATCCGGCAAATGTCCCGAAAAAGGAAGCTTGTGTCAACCTGCTTAGTTAGTAAAAAAAAGCTGTCACATTCGACAGCTTCTGATCTTTTAACTCTTGCCCCGTTACTTTAATACATTTCTTCATAAACTCTTATCGTAAAATTACTCTATCTGCTCCCCAAACTTCTTTCCGAACTCTTCCATCAAATCAATTATAGGAATGAATTCTTTCCCTTTTGAGGTTAGTGAATACTCTACACGAGGAGGAACCTCAGGAAACACCTCTCTCTTAATTAATCCATCTGTTTCTAATTCTCTCAGCTGCTTTGTAAGAGAACCTTGTGAAATGTCCCATAAAAAAGCTTTAATTTCGCTATAACGACGTTTTTTTGTTTTTAAAAACCAGAGAATAATATATTTCCAGCGTCCCGAAAGCATATTTTGGGCATATGCAATTCCATATACTTCTCTCTGTTCCTTTATATACTCTTTGTCAAATCCATCCTTACATATTTTAGACACCTTTTCACCTGCTTTCTGCTGTTAAGTACAAAAAAATGTACTACGGCAATTTATATTGCCCTCTTTAAATAGATGAGAAATGATTTTATTCTAGTATATGTAAAAGAATTATTCAATTCGTTTTTCATATCTAATGATTATATGTTGCGATTTGGTAAACAAATAATTGTGTAACTTTAAGCAGAATTATTCTTTTTATATACAAATCCTTTAGGAGGGAAAATAGTGAAATTCGGAATTATAGGTGCAGGAACAATTGGGTCAATTATTTCTAAAAAATTAGTTGAGAATGGGCATGATGTCAAAATTGCAGATGCAAGGGCAATTGAATATTTAGAAGGAAAAAAGCTTGCTGGAACCCCTGTGCGCGTAAAGGATGCAATTAAAAACATTGATGTTCTGATCATATCTCTTCCTACAAAAGCAATGTCAAGCATTCGAAATATGATCGATCAAGTCGGAGAGGATGTAATCATTGTAGATACTTCAAATTATTATCCTTTTAGAGACGACAAAATTGAAGAAATCGAGAACGGGATGGTTGAAAGTGTTTGGGTATCAAATCAATTAGGCAGACCTGTCATTAAAGCATTCAACAATTTATTAGCCTATACTTTAGAAAATGAAGGAACAACCGTAGATTCTAGTGAACGAATCGCGATAGCAGTTTCTGGTGATGACACATCACAAAAACAAGTAGTCATAGACGTAGTATCCGAGTTAGGCTTCGATGCAATAGACAGTGGTTCTTTAAGTGATTCTTGGAGACAGCAACCAGGAACTCCTGCTTACTGCACAGAGCTAACAAAAGATGAACTTACGAAAGCGTTGAAAAAGGCGAATAAAGAAAAAGCACCGTTACTACGCGACAAAGTGATGGAAATATTTGCAGAGAAAAAGGATGTTAAATTTTCACACGAGGATGTTGTGAATCTAAACAGAGAAATATACAATTCATAAAAACAAGCTATCATAAGGAAGAAATTAAAAATTATAGAAAATGAAAGTAAAGAGTATAATAAAAATAAACATTCATAACGTGCAAGATGGTTTTATAATGTTGAAGGCCTAATGAGTGTAGTAAAAACCGGTGGTTTAATACTATCGGTTTTTTTTACTGCTTTTATATACTCATTGAAAATCACCTCATTATTAGAACAAACAGTTGTTACATAGCATTACCCAAGGGGTGATGCATTTTATGAAGGTGATAATCATCGAGGGAACGCAAGCTGGCAAATGCATTAACGATTGCTATCATTATTTAATAAAACGTTATAGGAAGGAGATCCAGGGTGATAGCCATATATGTAAGGGTATCGACCGAAGAACAAGTGATCAAGGGATCGAGCATTGACAGCCAGATCGAAGCCTGCATAAAGAAAGCAGGGACTAAGATGTGCTGAAGTATGCTGATGAAGGGTATTCTGGTGAGTTGTTTGAACGTCCAGCTTTTAACCGCTTAAGGGAGGACGCAAGTAAAGGACTCATAAGCAAGTTATCCTCAATGACTCAGCTATCATTGATGATGATTAGTCTAATTCCATTTGACAGTAATGGTATTAAGCATTTTAATATTTACTCACTTTGTAGATACAGACAGATTCAAATGTTGGTTTCATAATAGTTGGAGATCAAGTTAGGGACTAAAGGAAGGAAAGAACCTTTCTTTTTTACTTGGAAGGAAAAAAACCGTGCCCATTTTGTGCCCAAAATAGATATAAAATGATGCAATGAGTGTGTATTGGATAACTTCAGATGCTTGAAAGCTTCTGTAACTGCAAATACTTCCACTTTATTGAGGGCAACGAACTAATAAAGAGATACCAAAAAGCCATTTTGGTATCTTCTTTGTGTTTTTTTAGAGCTATTAAATCCATCTAGGAGCATCATGACTTGGCATCAGCAACAGTAACTTAATACTATATCGAATCTATTTGAGGAAACTGATTGATGATATATTGCTTGAAGTTTTCAGCGACAGGTGATAGATACTTCCCTTCAATCCAGGAAATACCAACTGTGCGCTCGAACCTTGGCCAACTAATGCGAACCTTTGCGATATTTGTTTGGTCTAAGCCTTTAAAATCAGGAAGAATTGAAACGCCCAGACCTGCTGCAACAAAACCTGCGATTGTAGCAGCTTCTTCGCCTTCAAATACAATGTTTGGGGTAATATTAACCTGTTCAAATATATGATCTATGGTTACTCGAAGAGCAAAACCTTCTTTCATTAAAACAAAAGGCTCATGAGCAATGTCGTTTAAGGTAATCTCCTGACGAGTAGCTAACACATGATGTTTGGGCAAGAATAAAAAGAGCTCCTCCTTCCATAAGGGTTTCCACATTATATTTGATTCGACTGGAAAAGAAGCAAGCAGGCAGAGATCTAGTTCACCTGATTTTAGTTTATCTAAAAGCTGATTAGAGTGAGACTGGTTTAGTTGGAAATGAACATTTGGGTATTGATCTTTAAATGCTCCAATTAAATTTGGAACGATGGTTGTACCCAGTGTGTGTAAAAAGCCTAAAGACACTTCACCTTGATCTGGTTGTAAAAGGGATTGAATTTCTTCCCTTCCTTCAGTAAATTCTTTCATGATGGAATCGACCCTCTTGAGGAATCTTTCCCCATATTTATTTAATGTAATGGACCGGCCTTGTCTATCAAAAAGCGGAACCCCTAAGTAATTTTCTAATCTAACAATAGACCGAGAAAGTGCTGGCTGTGTTATTGATAACGTTTCAGCAGCTTTAGTTACATGCTGTATACGAGCAAGAGTTTGAAAGTACTCTAATTGTTCCCATTCCATTAAAACATCCACCTTTTTATAAATCATTACATAAAAGAATTAAAATCATATTTATTATGCATTATACATCATAATTTATTAGTGTTATGATCAATTTATCGAAAAAATATATGAATTTTTATATGAATTATAAACTAATTGTGTATTCAGAAGGAGGATTATTTTAATGAACTATCGAATTGAAAAAGATACTTTTGGAGAAATAAAGGTGCCTGCTGATAAGTTTTGGGGAGCGCAAACACAACGTAGTAAAGAGAACTTCAAGATAGGTTCTGAAAAAATGCCTATCCGTATTGTTAAAGCTTTTGCTATATTGAAGCGCAGTACAGCTATTGCTAATAATCGTCTAGGTAATTTGGATAGTGAAAAAACAAAGGTTATTACAGCAGTTTGTGATGAGATTCTTGAAGGCAAATATGATGACAATTTTCCACTCGTTGTTTGGCAGACGGGAAGCGGTACACAAAGCAATATGAATGTTAACGAAGTGATAGCAAACCTTGCAACAGCTTTATTAAAAGAAAAAGGCTCTATACAAACCATACATCCAAATGATGATGTCAACCGCAGTCAAAGTTCGAATGACACTTTCCCAACAGCGATGCATGTTGCAGGTGTATTAGCTATCTATGAACAATTAGTTCCTGCACTTGATCAACTTCGGAACACATTAGATGAAAAAGCAAAAAAATTCAATGACATTGTAAAAATAGGTCGTACACATCTTCAAGATGCTACACCTTTAACCCTTGGACAAGAAATTAGCGGTTGGGTATATATGATTGATCGTTCGAAAGAAATGATTTTGGAAGCAACTGAAAAAATGCGTGAGCTTGCTATCGGGGGTACGGCAGTAGGGACAGGCATTAATGCACATCCACAGTTTGGAAAAGTTGTCTCAGAGGAAATCTCGAAGTTTACAGGCCAACAGTTTAAAAGTTCACCGAATAAGTTCCATGCCTTAACCAGTCATGATGAAATAACGTATGTACATGGTGCAATGAAGGCATTAGCTGCTGACTTAATGAAAATTGCGAACGATGTTAGATGGCTTGCAAGCGGTCCTCGCTGTGGTATCGGGGAAATTTCAATCCCGGAAAATGAGCCTGGCAGCTCCATTATGCCCGGTAAAGTTAACCCTACTCAATGTGAAGCCCTTACCATGATTGCGGCTCAAATTATGGGGAATGACGCAACTATTGGATTTGCTTCAAGTCAAGGCAACTTTGAACTAAATGTATTTAAACCTGTTATTATCTATAACTTCCTTCAATCCGTGCAGTTACTGAGTGATGGAATAAAATCTTTCCATGATCATTGCGCGGTTGGTATTGAACCTAATAAGAAAACCATTAAAGAAAATCTTTCCGGATCTTTGATGCTTGTCACAGCATTGAATCCTTATATCGGATATGAAAAAGCTGCGAAAATTGCTAAGTTTGCTCATAAAGAAGGCTTAACGTTAAAAGAGGCTGCTGTGCAACTCGAATTATTAACGGAAGAGCAATTTGATGAAATGGTTAAGCCAGAAGATATGGTGAAACCAAACATTTAAATCTTTTAAGATAAAAACTAGTTACTAATCAGTAACTAGTTTCTCCTTATTCAAAAGGGGGGTGCACAGATTTTCCGTCACTGATTGATTAAATAAATGTTGGGTCAGCTTCCTGTAATATATGTTCAAACTAAAAAGCCAAGCCCATTTTCAATTGCATGTGATTGTATGTACGAAAGATTAATATTACGCAACATGAAAGTTGGAATGCAAAAGTGATATGTAAAATAATTGGACTGCCACTCTAAATAATCAGTCCAAGTTGCAGGCATTGTTTTTTTATCGCCTTCATGTCTATATATATGGCAAAATTCATGAGCGAAATCATACCATTGTTCAACTCGGCTTTTTCGGCTGTCTAAGCATGTATTATAAATTCCACTGTGTTTAAGCGCGAAGCTTGTAACAGGTTTAAAGCCTGATATCTAAAGCCTCGGCAATCCGTTCAAAATTAATTTGTTCAGGCTCTGTCATATCAATCTTCCTGTATAAGTTTTCAATCCATCCTCTAAATGACTGTTTGTATACCTCAAGATGAAAACCTCCTTAAAGACGACAATCTAAAAATTGGATTTATTAAATATTATAGGGGAAACTAAGACTTTTTTCACGGGAAAATGCATCTAAGATAAGTGTGGTGTTTATTGAAGAGCTGCTAAGTAATTAATGACAATAATTGATAATGAAAAGTGTTTAAACAGAATCTTAATAATCAATCTCCTATCTTAATTGTTGAAGACCAGAAGCACATCTTTATATACGCATTTAACAAAAGTACTTTTTCGAATAAAATCTATTACCTTGAATTGGATAAGGAAGGGAATTTATCCTTGAAACTCAGCATGAAATTCATATACAATACAGGGGTAGGGTATATAAAATTTAGTTTAGGTGGTGTTTGTTAATGAAAAATCCTGAAATTGAGTCTTTTATTAAGGATGTGGATCGAATTGTTCATGACGGCGGGACTGAAGAGGTTTTGACTGGTAAGATTGCGGAGAGGATGAGACATCTGTTACAGGCCGATAATATTCTCCCTTCACAGTATCGGCAACCGAACCCAAAATACGCTCTGTATCCGTTGTATATTGCTGACGATGAGAGTTTTTCTATCGCGGTTGCGGTTTGGGATGTTGGGCAATCCACTCCTGTCCATGATCATGGAACGTGGGGCGTAATTGGAGTAGTTCAAGGAACGGAACACGAAATACAGTATGCATCGCCTTCTAATAAGCATGAGGAACTGATAGCATGTAATGACCGTTATATTCTGCAAGGGGAGGTTGTCGTCTGTTGCTCCACTGACCAAGACCTTCACAAAGTGGAGTGTGCCTCCAATGATCCGTGTGTAGGAATTCATGTGTACGGCGGCAATATTGGAAAAATAGAGCGTCATATCTACGATACACATACGGGGAAAAAACGGGTAGCGGTTAGTCACTGGGTTCCTGTACCAGCTTCCCGACAGTAAGTCGCATCTTTACGCCTAATGACTGTATAAATCATTGAGTAAAGTTTATGTAGCTTACTTTTATTTAACAGATGTGCTTAAAATATAGTAAAGTGGAATAATGGATTAATTAAACTGCAATAATCAGAATATTCTAAAAAATAACTTGAAAAACATTTTAAATCGAATTACCTTATCTAAGAAAGGAGGATTAAAATATGAAAATAACTATTGAAGAATTACCTGAATCAAGGATTGCTTACTTCCGAAATGTTGGGGAGTATGGTGAAAAGCAAAACAAAGAATTAATGGAGAATTTTAAAAAGTGGGCAAAATCGAATGGTGTATTTGATCATTCTACAATTTTAGGCATACCACAAGATAACCCAGAGATTACTCCTAAAGAAGAATGTCGTTATGATGTTTGCGTTGTTATAAATAAAGATTTTAATGTGGAAAAACCAGCTCATGTTGGTGAATTTTCTGGTGGGAAATACGCTGTTTTCTTGCTTGACCATATAAAAGAGGCAGTCAGTGAATTTTGGGGCAGTATTTTTACTGAGATAGAAAGAAATAATCTATCAATAAGAGAACAACCAATTATAGAAAGATATACTTCACAAATGATTGATAATCATTTGTGTGAAATATTAGTTCCTATACAGTAACGAAGCAGGGATATTTCCTACCCTCTGTTTAAAGGATAAAAACATGAGAGGCCTACTATGTATTTCAGATCTAATTGCAATTGAATCACCACAAGAAAATAACACAGATATGATGTTTAAAGTTGAAGCAGTCGATCCACCTGAACGTTGTCCTGAATGTGGTTTTGACAAGTTGTACAAACACAGTTCAAGAAAGAAACCAATTATTGATTTGCCCATTCGTTTAAAGCGAGTGGGCTTACAATTGAACCGCAGACGATACAAGTGTCGTGAATCTGGGAACGCTTAATATCCATTGATGAAAAACGTAGATGACCAAAAGGCTTTTAAAATCCATCCAAGAGCAATCCATGTCTAAGACTTTTGTAGAGGTCGCAGAAAGCGTTGGCGTTGACGAGAAAACCGTATTTTTTTCATTTACAACCTTGCAAGGTTTTTAACAAGAAGCCCTCTTTTTCCAATTCGATACTTAGCAGTTTTTTTCACAACAAACGCTCTTTTTTATATATGAAAATGTAAAAGAAACATAAATGAAAATATAAATGAGAAAAACAACAAAAACCCTTGCCACGTAAGGGTTTGTAAGGGATTCGAAAATCACTTTATAAATGAGGATATGAATGAGAATCTAAATCTTATTAGTAAACAGAATTAAACATAATAAACAGAAATAAATAATAATAAACAAACTGCGTTTATTTATCTGATTTCCGTCTTTCTTTTAATTGCTCCGTTATAATCTCCAAAGCAGCCTGTAATATTTCATCAGTTATTTCTCCATTATAATCAATATGAACTTTATAAAGTGCAAAAAATACAATGTCATTTCGTGATATCTGGAAATTACGTTGATTTTAAACTTTTCGAGAAAAGCTTGCCGCACCTTGAAAAAGCCTTAGAGTTGTCCAAACAATTAGATCGCAATGAAAGGCTACTTAGCTCGGCTTACTACAATCTCGGAAAGAATTACGCAGATTTAGGAATAAATGATAAAGCAGATCATTTTTCTTAAATGAGGCTGCCAAGGTATCAGAAAGTGCTAAGTTGAGCAATTTACCACATTCCCTGTTTACATACGCTAAATTTTTTTTAAAGCAGGGGAAAACATGTGAAGCAATAAAAATGAGTAAAAAGGGTTTATCGGCTGCGATATCCCAAGGTGACAAACTTTTTGTGTCCCTGCAAAAGTACTTGGAAGCACTTTATATTAATGCAGTAGATCAAGCGGGAATCAAAAAAACGATTGATTACTTAGAAAGAAATAAGAATTATGCGTATGTAGAAGATATCGCAATTGATACGGCTGAAGTTTTTGCAAAATCAAAGGAGTTTGAAACATCCTATATTTATCATCAAAAAATGCTTGAAACGCAAAAACAAATTCAGAGGGGAGAATGCCTGTATGAATTTTAAAAAAGGCGTAATCATTATTCTTACTGCAGTTACTTTAAGCTTAGGTTTCGTTGCAACTTTTACTATAGAAGAAAGTGCAGCATATCATCAACTTTCTGACCGGAATCAAACATAAGAATTATTAAACCCTCTCAATTGAGGGTTTTTTCTTTATGTATTGGATTGGTTCAACATTGACAATTGAGTCAAAAGGAAAAGGGAGCCGTTAAAACTTTTCCTGCTTGTTCTGCGCATTTATAATTTAAGTTATTTCTTAACTGTTCGTTACTTGAAAGCAATGTTCTGATGATTATACTGGATAATAGAAATATGAACCATTCATAAATTACTTGGCAAAACCTAATGGAATCATATAATATATAAACTAAACTTTGCGATTAAGGTGTGAGAAATTTGTCTAAAAAGCATGAAATAATATCAGCTGCAAGAGAGATTATTTATTCTAAGGGATATCAAGCAACCTCTATAAATGATATTCTTATGGCTGCAGAGATTGGAAAAGGCCAATTTTATCATTACTTCTCTTCTAAATATGATTTAGGATTAGCAGTAGTGGAATCTATAGTCCATGAATGGCAAACAGAGTTAATATCAGATATTCTTCAGTCAGATAATACTCCAGTAAATAAGTTAAATATGATGCTGGACAGAACACTTACTTTTCATACTGAAGTGAAGAATAAATCAGGTTGTCCGATAGGAAACTTAGCCATTGAAATGAGTGAGCATGATGAAACGTTTCGTGTAAAAATTCAACATTTATTTGAATGTTGGATAGGGGCTATAGAGATTACAATAAATGAAATGGTTGAACAAGGCCTGTTAGATTCCTTTGATACAAAAAAAGATGCTCAAGCAATTGTAGCTATGATTGAAGGAGGAATTTTGCTAATGAAAAACCAACAAAACGTCAACTTTTTACGTGACATTATAGAAGTAATTCGAAAACAATTTAATCTAGAATAGTCAACTGTTTTTTTTTCTTGCAATATTGTCTTTCTTATGTTAAGCTCTTTTTGTACCGACTGGTAGGTACAATCCTGTACGAAGGAGAGATAAACAATGGCAAAATTAAATGGTGTTGATATGAGTATTATTGAAGGTTTAGTGGAGCAATACAAAAAAAATCCTGCTGAAGGTACTGGAAGTTGGTCATCTTCTGTAAAATGGGATAACGGTTTCCATGTGGAGGCAAAAGTAGGTGATCATGCTCCTATTCATGTTGATGAGCCAAAATGGTTAGCAGGTTCCAATAAGGGAGCAAACCCAGTGGAATATTTATTAAGCGCACTAGGTTCTTGCCTGTCAGTGGGGTTTATTGCAAATGCTAGTGGAATGGGAATCAAGATAAACTCGTTAGAAGTAGAGGTTTCAGGACAACTAGATTTGAATGTCTTTTTAGGATTAAAGGAAGGAAATCCTGGTTTTGATGAAATCAATGCGCATTTTAATGTCGATAGTGATGCGGATGAACATCAGATTGAAGAACTTGTTGCACAGGCCATGAAACTTTCACCTGTAAAAAATACAATCCAAAGAAATGTTCATGTTCAGGCATCTTTAAGTCACAATAAGAAAAAAGAATAATTATAAGAGTATTTTTCGCAAGTTACTGTACCGAATAGTAGGTACAGTAACTTGCTTATAACTGACTGAAGGAGTACAACAGATATGTTTTATTCTAAAGAACATTTATGGGTAAAGGTTGACAACAATATTGTTACCTTAGGAATTACTGATTATGCTCAATCAACGCTTGGAGAAATTGTGTTCCTAGAACTCCCAGAAATGGGAACTTTAACAGTGAAAGATACTAGCTTTGGGAGTATTGAATCAGTTAAAACTACATCGGAGCTTTTTTCTCCGATTAACGGACAGATTATAGAAGTGAATACAGAATTAGAAGATAGTCCAGAATTTGTGAATGAATCACCTTATGATAAAGGGTGGTTACTGAAAGTAAAAGCTTCTAACACAGAGGAGATAAAAGAACTTCTAAATGCGGAGGAATACGATAATTACGTAAGTCAAATTTAAATAATTTAATTAAAGGAGTGTTCATATGAAAATTGAAGTTTGGTCTGATGTAGCATGTCCCTTTTGTTATATAGGTAAACAAAATTTAGAAAAAGCATTGAAACAATTCCCTTTTAGAGATGAAGTTAAAGTTGAATATAAAAGCTTTGAATTAGATCCTAGTGCGCCAGTATATAACGGGCAAAGTTATTATGAAAAATTACTCCCTAAATTTGGGGATTCCGAACAAACAAAACAGTTCCTTGAAAACTTAACTCAAAGTGCAAAAAAGGTTGGATTAACATTTAATTTAGAAGGTTTGAAACCAACTAATACGTTTGATTCCCATCGCTTAACAAAATGGGCAAAAACAAAAGGAAAAGAAGCTGATATGTCGGAAACTCTGCTTTATGCACACTTTACTGATTCTAAGGATGTAGGTGATCATGAAACGCTTGCAGATTTAGCAGAAGCTTCTGGTTTAGATAGACAAGAGGCTCTGAAGGTCCTAAATGACAAGTCTCTTTATGCAGATGAGGTAAGATCAGATCAAATAGAAGCTAAGCGTTATGGTATCTCTGGAGTTCCCTTTTTAATTATAAATCAGAAATACGCCGTTTCTGGGGCACAACCAGCAGAGGCTTTCTTAGAGGCACTCAACAAGGTATGGGAAGAAGAAAATCCGTTACTGAAACTTAAGAATCTATCAGTGAATAGTGAGGATGACACACTTTGTACTGATGGAAGCTGCGGAATTCCTACAAGTAAAAAATAAGTGGGAGCAACAAAATTTCTCTTAGATGAGTTTGTTTTTAAACTCTAACTTCTCTTCTAAAACTGATCTGATCTCTTTAGTAATGGCAATTTTAAGTTTAATCCTATTAAAGACTAGTATTAGGAGGGAGAGAACTAATGGTAGAAACAGTTGAATTAACATCTTTAGATTCAATAGATAACTTTATCCATCAAAATAAATTTAGTTTTTTGTATATTTCAAGGCCGGATTGTGGAGTATGCCATGCAGTCTTGCCTCAACTCAGAGAATTACTTGATAAATTTCCACATATCAAATTAGGGTATATCAATGCTTACAACGTAGAGGAGATAGCCTCAAGGTTTTCAATTCTTACGGTTCCTGCACTCCTTTTATTCATTGAAGGAACTGAATATTTGAGAGAAGCACGCTTTGTTCATTTTGAACAATTAGAAAAAAGACTAGAAAGAGTAAGTAAAATATATACAACATGATGTTTTAACAATGTTAAAAAAGTATGGCAACCAAAAACTAGAGGAGTGTTTCATATGTCTAATGTGAATGTAAAACTGAATGCTGTTTGGAAAGGAGGAGTAGAAGGAAACGGCATCATCAAATCTCAATATATTGATACACCCATTGCTATAGGAACAGAGTATGGAGGTAATGGGGAAGGAGCATCGCCTAAAGAAATCCTTGTGTCATCAGTACAAGCTTGTTATGTAGCAACATTAGTGTCGATGGTTGAATCAAGAAAACTGCCAGTAGTGAGTATTGAGGTTGATTCTGAGATGGTTGCTTCTGACAGTAGTTTTGATATTATCCATTATCCTCGTGTTGTTTTATCTGCTGATGCAACAGAAAAAGAAGTACAGTCAATGGAAAGAGTGAGTGAAGCAGCTGATAGAGCATGTATAGTAGGTAACATGGTCAAAAAAGCAGGCGTAGAAATAGAAGTCAAAGGTAAAGTGTCTACTCTTTAATCGATTCAATTAATTATTAAAAAAGCTTTTTACAACTTAGGAGGGAAAACAAAATGACTATAATCAAAGTAACAGATGGTAATTTAGAAAAGAACTTAAATACAGATAAAGTGGTTTTACTAAACTTCTCAGCATCTTGGTGTGGACCATGCCGGGTTTTTGCTGAGACATTAGAGGAGTTTGACAAAGAGTTTGGTGATAAAGTACAAGTTGTTAAAGTTGATGTGGATGAGAATCCGGAGCTTGCTGCAGAATTTGGTGTAATGAGTATCCCTAATACACGCTTCTATTCTAATAATAAATTCGAAAAACCTTTTGCTGGTATTGTTGGTATTGCGCAATTAAAAGAAGAAGTTTCAAAAATTAAGTCCCTTTAATCAAATGTGCATTAATGTATTCTTTTAAAGGAGGGAGATCATATTGGAGGAAATGGAAATTTATGATGTCATCATAGTTGGGGCAGGTCCCGCGGGAATGACAGCAGCAGTTTACACTTCACGTGCTAATTTGAACACATTGCTTATTGAACGTGGAATACCTGGTGGACAAATGGCTAATACGCAGGATGTAGAGAATTATCCTGGTTTTGATCATATTTTAGGTCCAGACCTCTCTAATAAAATGTTTGAGCACGCCAAAAAGTTTGGTGCTTTGTATGAATATGGAGATATAAAAGAAATTATAGATGAAGGCCGTTTAAAAAAAGTAGTAACTACAAAGAAAGAATTTTATGCAAAATCTGTTATCATCGCTACTGGGGCAGACCATAAAAAGCTTGGAGTTCCAGGGGAGAATGAGCTTGGTGGTCTAGGAGTTTCATATTGTGCCGTGTGTGATGGAGCCTTCTTTAAAGGACGTGAACTTGTTGTTGTGGGTGGAGGAGACTCAGCTGTAGAAGAAGCTGTGTATCTTACACGTTTCGCTTCAAAAGTCACCATTATTCACCGTCGAGATCAGTTGCGTGCGCAAAAAATACTCCAAGAAAGAGCATTTAGCAATGAAAAGATTGAATTCATTTGGAATAAAGAAGTTACAAGTATAAATGCAGGAAATGGAACAGTGAATACAGTAACGTTAAAAGATACAAAAACAGGGGAACAATCTCAATTCCCTGCAAATGGTGTATTTATTTACGTGGGGACACTTCCATTAAATGGTGCATTCAAAAACTTAGACATAACTAATGAAGAAGGTTATGTAGTGACGGATGAAGCAATGGCTACAAAGATTCCTGGTATTTATGCAGCTGGAGATATCCGTGATAAAACCCTGCGCCAAATTGTCACAGCTACGGGTGACGGATCAATAGCAGCTCAAAGCGTCCAACATTATATTGAAAACCTTGAGGATTCATAAGTAATATATAATCACACCTAATTGTACCGAATAGTAGGTACAGTTAGGTGTGAAATAAAAAAGTTAGAGGGGAAAATTATGAATTTGAACGATAGTTTATATAAAAAATCACATTTTAACCGTTTAGGTGAATTTAGTACACTTTCACCTGAAAGCTTTAAAACATTTGTAGCTTTTGACAGAAAAGCGTTATCTGAAGGAAAGTTAACAGCTAAATTAAAGGAATTAATTGCAGTTGCTGTTGCTCATACGACTGGATGTCCCCATTGTATTGATTTTCATGTTAAACAAGTTAAAAAACATAGAGCTTCCAGGGAGGAAATGGCTGAATCAATTATGGTAGCAACAGCATTGAAAGCAGGGTCTGCTTTTGCTCATGGTGTTAATGCTTTAAACGCTTATGATGGAACAGCTGATGATGAATTATTTAGAGCTTCTTATATCAACCGACTAAAAGAGTTTTCTCAGTTAGATGGAGATGCCTTTAAAGCGTTTATGACTTTTGACCAACAAGCGATGAAGGCGGGATTACTTAGTGTGAAAGAAAAAGAGTTGATTGCTATAGCAGTGGCGCATACAACAGGGTGCCCTTACTGTATTGATATCCATACTAAAGCAGCCAAAAAAGCGAAAGCAACGAGAGAAGAAGTTGCTGAATCAATTATGGTAGCAACTGCCTTAAAAGCCGGATCTGCTCTTTCTCATGGAGTTAATGCATTAGTTGCATATGATGAATAATCTTATGGACGGTTATGTTTGTTGGCAGCTGTATTCCCTCAAAAATCATAATAACTTTTATTAAATAACGAGCGTAGAAAGAGATAATCCTTATAAAAAACAAAATGAAGGAGATATAAAAATGACAAAAATTAATGGAGTCGATACAAAAGTTATTGAAAACTTAGTAGAAAATTATAAGAAAAATCCTGAGGAAGGCATGGCAGGATGGTCTTCTTCGGTAAAATGGAAAGATGGATTTTACGCTGAAGCGCAAGTAGGTGATCACAAACCTGTTCTGATTGATGAGCCAGATTGGTTATCAGGATCTAATAAGGGTCCAAATCCAGTTGAACTTTTATTAAGTGGATTGGGTGGTTGTTTATCAATTGGATTTATTGCAACAGCTAGTTTAATGGGGATTAAGGTAAATTCACTAGAAGTTAACGCTTCAGGACAATTAGATTTAAATGTATTTTTGGGCTTAAAAGAAGGGAATCCAGGTTTTAACGAAATTAATGTTCAATTCACAATAGATAGTGATGCAGACGATAAACAACTTGAAGAATTAGTTTCAAAAGCAATGGAAATTTCACCTGTGAAAAATTCATTAGAAAGAAATGTTCAAGTAAATTCAACTTTTAAACGTAATAAGTAAAAAGCGTTATGACAGGGTCGATCTTACTTTACTTTGTATAACTAATTTTAAAAAGAACGTAGATATACGCGACATATTACATGCGTAATGTCTGCGTTCTCATACGTTGCAGGTGGAATGGGAAACGCGAGAGGAGGAAAAAACCCCATTATGTCTGATGTGAACAGTATTAATAGATGGAGAGCTCTATTTTTGATTGCATTGGCTGAACTATTTGCCCTCAGTTTATGGTTTAGCGCTTCAGCCGTTCTTCCCCAATTAAAACATCAATGGGGAATGAGTGCAGCAGAAGGGTCATGGATGACCACATCCGTACAGGTTGGGTTCATTATTGGGGCCATTTGTTTTGCTTTTCTAGGGTTGGCAGACCGTTATAACCCAAGAAAAATATTTGCTATTGCCTGTATATTCGGAGCTGTCATCAATAGTTTATTTACTTTAAGCACTGGAATGGTAGTGGGATTAAGTTTACGTTTTTTAACAGGAATTACTATGGCAGGTGTTTATCCTACTGCCGTGAAACTACTCTCTACTTGGTTTCAAGATAGACGAGGATTTGGTATTGGAATCCTAATTGCAGCTCTGACATTAGGTTCTTCATTGCCGCATCTTTTTAATTTATTTATTCCGAATGTCAGCTGGAAGATATTAATGCTGGTCAGCTCTTTATTAGCATTGGTCGCAGCTGGTATTATGCATTGGGGTCTTCCGGATGCTCCGGAGTCTAAAAAAGAAGTAGCTACTGTATCGATGAATACACTCAAATATATCTTAAAAGATCGACCTGTAATGTTGGCTAACTATGGATATTTTGGTCATATGTGGGAGTTATATGCTATGTGGACATGGCTTCCATATTTCTTAACAGCCAGCTTTAAAGCATCCTTAGAGGGGACAGCTTTACAAGAGACCAGTACACTGTTCGCATTTTTAACAATTGGAATTTCGGGGGCTATAGGTTCGATAATAGGTGGATTATATGCTGATAAAATTGGAAAAGCACGACTTTCTATGATTGCCATGATTGTTAGTGCTCTATCTTCTTTATGTATCGGACTCACCTTTGGTCTTTCTATATGGATTACCGTTATCGTAGCAATCATTTGGGGGATATCAGTTGTTGCAGATTCGGCACAATTTTCAGCAATGGTTGCAGATTTCGCAAAATCAGAATGTGCAGGAACTGCCTTGACATTTCAAATGGCTATAGGTTTTCTTATTACGGTCCTTTCTATTTATTTGATTCCGGTCTTTGAAGATATCGTAGGGTGGAAATGGGCATTCTCCATCCTTGCGATCGGTCCTGTTATAGGAGTTTGGGCAATGATTTCTCTTATCCATTATAAACATTAAACGATGTACTCATTTTGTTTTTTAACACAGTAATGGCATGTGTTTTTCGTTTTTAAGAGAACTTGACGGATCCATTTTTACCTGTTTAATCTTTGTTCTTTAATTAAAGCAATCCTTTAGTTGAATAGTAAACAGCTTTATTTTTAACACCATTCTTGTTATTATCCCACTGCATAAGTGCGGAAGTTCCATAGAATTATGGAGCTTAAGGCCAAACCAACTGTTGGACTAACAGTACAGCATCAGGCTTAATCTTAAAAACATGATTTTCCGGATTTCCCTAACGTTACTGATTATTGCATAAGTGTATGGTGATTCTTTATGCAAAATGTAACAAATCCAACAAAGCCGAGAAAAGTAGTTTGGGTAAAGGAGGGTGAATGATTGGTGGACAAGAAGTTACTTACGAAAGCTGGTTATAATGCGTTGAAGAAAGAATTACTTTTTTTAAAGAAAAAAAGATGGAAAGAAGTTAGTGAAAAAGTTCAAGAGAGCAGAAATTTTTGTGATTTTAATAAAGATCCTGAGTATCAAATTTCAGTAGATGAATTTGCTGCACTTAAAAAGAAAATAAATGATTTGGAATACATTATAAAGCAAGCAAAAATAATTAAAAATGCAAATATACGAGAAGTAGGGATCGGATCCATTGTCACTGTTAAAGAAATGACAGGAAAATATGAAATGCATCTTAAACTTGTTAGTCCCGCAGAATCACATTTATCTGAAAACTATATATCCGATGAGTCTCCAATCGGAAAAAGTCTAATTGGTCACAAATTAAATGATGATGTAATAGTCAAGACCCCTTCTGGAATGATGCATTTATTAATCACTGAAATACAGTGATTTTTTTCTTAAGCTACTCTGTTGTACTCTATTTTAAATAAGGTAGATAATTGATGATTGGTAGTAACAATTGTGCTTTGTGAATGAAAATGGTGAATATTATAAAAAGATACAGGGTTGCAAAAAGCTAAAAAAGCATGCTAATATAATATTGTACCGACTGGTAGGTACAGGAGTTTAGTTATTGATAGAAGGAGGTTAAGTGATTACACCAACAGAACTGTATTATTCCAAGGACCCTATATGGGCAATTGAAGATCGAGTACGTTTAGGGATTACAGATATAATGCTCAAACAACAATTTGATGAAATTGTATTCTTAGATCCCCCGAGGAATGGAATTCATTAACGATAAACAATAGCTGTGGTGTTGTGGAGTCCATTAAAACTACTCCTTATCTCATCCTTTAAATTCTAAAAGTAAACACCGTATTAGAGGATAGTCCTGAATATGTAAATGAATCCCCTTATGATTAAGGATGGATGCGAGAAGTTCAAATGGATAATATAGATGATATCAAGCATCCTATAGGTGCTAAAGAATTCAAAGATTATGTATATGAAAAAATGGAGGGAATCATGATGAAAAAATTAGAATCAATTGATCAATTTGAGAAGTTAAAAAAAACAGAGCGCGTTGTCTTTATGTTTTCAGCGGACTGGTGCCCAGACTGTCGGGTGATCGAGCCAATTTTGCCGGACATTGAAGCAAATTATTCTGAATATCAGTTTATTTATGTAGACCGGGATGACTTTATTGATTTGTGCATCGAACTGAATGTATTTGGTATTCCGAGTTTTATCGCTTATCATAACGGAGAAGAAGCAGGGCGGTTTGTTAGCAAGGCTCGGAAAACACAAGAAGAAATTGAAACATTTCTTAACAGCTTGTCCGCCTAATCTGCTAACATAAAATTGTACCAAACGGTAGGTACGGATAAAAGGAATTAGAGGGAAGAATTATTAGTCAAGACGATGTTAAACAAGTTAAAAAACATAGATTCCAAAGAAGAAGTTGCTGAATCAATTATAGTAGCAACTGCCTTGAAAGTCGGATCTGCTCTTGATCATGGAGTTAATGCATAATGAATAAGTCTTAAAGTATAAAACTTGGAGGTTTTTATGAATAATTTTCAGTCAGTTGAAGCTCTTTTTAAACCATTCGAAATGGGAAATCTGAAACTATCTAATCGTATTTTGATGGCACCTATGACGCGAAACTTTTCTCCAAATGGAGTACCAGGGGTGGATGTCGCTGCGTATTATCGTCGTAGAGCTGAAAATGGTGTTGGACTTATTGTGACAGAGGGTACGTTTATCAACCATCCTGATGTTGCATCAGAGGTGCCAGCATGGCAGGAGGACGTACCACACTTATACGGAGAAGAGGCGCTAAACGGTTGGTCAAAAGTAGTTGATGGGGTACACGAGGCCGGTGGAATCATTTTCTCTCAATTGTGGCACATGGGTGCACGAGGCAACGCTAATGATTACTCAAAACAAGAAATTTTGGAATTAGTTGAAGCTTTTGCACAGGCAGCAGCCAATGCTAAAAAGGTTGGTTTTGATGGCATTGAGATTATGGCAGCCCATGGATTTTTAATTGATCAGTTCTTTTGGGAAAAAACAAACACACGTACTGATGAATATGGTGGCGACATAGTTAAGCGCACACGCTTTGCGAGTGAGGTCATCGCAGCTTGCCGACGTGTTATTGGACCAGATTTTCCAATCTCGTTGCGAATCTCACAGTGGAAATATGATTTCTATACAGCAAAATTAGTAGAAACTCCAGAAGAACTAAAACGTTTCTTAACGCCATTAGTTGATGCAGGAGTTGACATCTTTCATGCATCTATTCGTCGTTTTTGGGAACCTGCATTTGAAGGATCTGAACTGAATCTATCAGGATGGATTAAAAAGTTAACAGGAAAACCAACAATTACAGTTGGATCTGTCGGTCTTGATGGCGCTGATTTCTTGGATTTCTTCGCTACTGGAGAAGAGGCCACTGGTAAAGCCAACAAAATGGGCAATTTGATCGAGAGGTTAGAACGTGAAGAATTTGATCTGATGGCTGTGGGTCGCGCATTATTGGCTGACCCTGACTGGGTAAACAAAATCCGAGATGGACGAACAGAAGAATTAATTCCGTTTACGCGTGAGGCAATTGAAACATTATATTAAACAGAGCTAAAAAAATAATAAAGAACCCATTTTGATTGATTTTTTTCAAAATGGGTTCTTTTTAGTTACTTTCAGATAAAGGTCCCATAACACTATTACTTATCTTTTAGTGATTGATTTTGTAAGGTATATGAAATTAACGGAAACTTTTTCGAGTTGAGTCTATCATATGGTCGTTTACTACGGAAGCAATTTTCATGAAGTTTATAAAATCTTCTGTTGAAAATTGATCCAGTCTACTCATCCTAGAACAGATCCGATGGTTTCAAACTATGGCTTTGAATCGCATGAGAGAGGATGCAAGCAAAGGACTTAAAAGTCAAGTCATCTGCTACAATCCTCATCGTCTTTACGGAAATGATCATTGAGCTTATCAGTGCTGACGAGTTGAGAGAGCGAGACAAGCGGTTAGCTGGAAGCATTTTTATACCTCTATCGTATATTCTGTCTTCATTAGTTTCGAGAGTTTTAAAAGAAGAATGTACATGAATGAGAGAAGCAGGCATATTAGATCCGGCTTCTTCTGCATTATTTCCCCTTCGCTTTCTTCCGCTTTTCCTTCTCCGCCCGATAGAACTCATGGAACATCTTCATCAGCGCCCGCTTCTCAATCCGCGATACATAGCTGCGCGAAATACCGAGTTCTTTGGCAATCTCACGCTGCGTTTTTTCCTTCTTCAAATCAAGCCCAAACCGCCCGACAATTACTTCCTTTTCACGGTCATCTAAAATGTCAATGTATTGCTTCACTTTTTCAAGCTCCATATTGAGCTGGATTGTATCAATTACGTCTTCATTTTCTGATTTCAGGACATCGATCAGGCTTATTTCATTCCCTTCTTTATCCTGCCCGATCGGATCATGAAGGGACACGTCTTTTTTTGTTTTTTTCAATGCGCGTAAATGCATGAGGATCTCATTATTAATTACAAAAGGGGGGTGCACAGATTTCCTGTGTTTGATTAAATAAATGTTGAGTCAGTTTCCTGTAATAAATGCTTAAACGTTTCTTAGCGAATGAAGAGGATACCTTAAATAAACAAGCACATATTCAATTGTATGTGATTATATGTACAAAAGATTAATATTACGCAACATAAAAGTTGGAATGCAAAAGTGATATGTAAAATAATTGGACTGTCACTCTTAATAATCAGTCCAGGTTGCAGGCATTGTTTTTTTATCGCCTTCATGTCTATATATATGGCAAAATTCATGAGCGAAATCATACCATTGTTCAGTTCGGCTTTTTCGGCTGTCCAAGCATATATTATAAATTCCGCTGTGTTTAAGTGCGAAGCTTGTTACAGGTTTAAACGAAAGCCTGATATCTAAAGCCTTGGCAATCCGTTCAAAATTAATTTGTTCTGGTTCTTTAATATCAATCTTCCTGTATAAGTTTTCAATCCAATCCTCTAAATGACTGTTTGTATACCTCAAGATAAAAAACCTCCTTAAAGACGACAATCTAAAAATTGGATTCGTTTAAATATTATATGGAAAGCAAGACTTTTTTCATAGGAAAATGCGTCTAAAAAGATGGAATATGAATCCGTTTAATAATGGCTGTTTTCGTAAGAATGATAATTTTAACACACATCTGGATTTCTCTAGAAAAGTAAAGGTCTTTAGGAATTTATGTCAAAATAATAGTATGTGCCTTATGCAACAAACAGGGAGTTTGGTTGATTAATAAGGAGGGGGAAGTATGAAAATAAATATTCACATATTGGGAGCCTCTGGTGTCGGAACTTCAACATTGGGTGTTGCATTATCAAAGCGTTTGCCTCATACGCATCTTGATACTGATAATTACTATTGGTTAGATAAATTCACTAAAAAAAGAGAAATTTCTGAAAGAAGAAAGTTGCTTGAAAAAGACTTAACAATAAATGAGAAATGGATTCTTTCTGGTGCAGTGTGTGGCTGGGGCGATAATCTAAAAAGTTATTTTGACCTTGTCGTCTTCTTATGGATTCCACAAGAAATACGGCTTGAGAGATTAAGGCATAGGGAATTTCAGCGTTATGGAAATGAAGTGTTAGCCGGTGGCAGTAAATATGAACAATCAAAAGCATTTTTAGAGTGGGCTTCTTTATATGATAATGCTGGAATGGAAGTTAGAAGTAAAGCTTTGCATGAACATTGGATGGAAGATTTATCTTGTCCAGTGCTAAAGATTGAAGGCGATCACTCAGTCAATGAAAGAGTTGACCGTGTCTTGGATTATCTGAATTCTAATTAAACTAACGGATAGCGATAGCTGCATAAGAAAATAAATTTAAAAATCAAAGAAAGTTCCAGTAATTCATTTTACGGATCACGTTTTTTTATACCGCTATCAGTATGCTGTTGGAGGGGTTAAATATCAATAAAAAATTCTTAAAAAGGTTAATGATTGTACCAATTCTATTCATTTGTTATGTTTTATTTTTAAATCCTAAAGTTATACTTGAACAGCAATGTCCTAATAAGCCTTACAGTTTAACAATCGTAAAGCACGGGACAGGTATATTCGATAAGAAAATTGTTTTAATATATTACAAGATCAACGGAAAAACAGTAGCTGTTGGAAATTTGGTGTTTTTTGAGAATTTGGGCAGGGATATAGATGTTACTTGGGATACGAATACAGATGATGGAACTTGGTGGATAGATAAAAGCGTACATTTAACCATGACCTATGCTAAAAATTTTAAGGGGGATTTAGACAAGAAAGATATTGATTTTGATTATGGTACTGTCCAATGATAATGAATCAGTATATTTAAACAGGAATATACAATAAAAGAACCGCCAGTCGCGGTTCTTTTGTGTTCAAATTTAAACAGATTTAGGAGCAGTTTTTCCTTTCCTTACAATTACCATGATTCCAGGGATGATCATAAGTATACTGGTATTAAGTAAAACCAGTCGTTTGAATAAGACAACAATTGAAGCCGTAAACCCAATACATGAAAAGATCAAAGACCCCCATGCCCCAACAAGAAGGTCGCTTGTCATATCAAAGTATCTGATCAAATGAAAAAATAAATCTAAATAGGCGATACCTAGAGCTAGAATAGATGCTACAACACCCAGTAGGCTCCCTGTCAAACTTAAAAAAATTCAATGGTTCTCTTCACAATAAACGCACCTTATGTAATCAGGACACTTCATTTTTATATATGAAAATGTAAAAGAAACATAAATGAAAATATAAATGAGAAAAACAACAAAAACCCTTGCCACGTAAGGGTTTGTAAGGGATTCAAAAATCACTTGCGGCTCTTTATTTCTACCCAGATAAAGGAGCGAAGAATAACGGTATCGACGGCGTATATGGACCGAAAACAGCAGATGCAGTTAGACGATTTCAGTCGATGCATGGACTATCTGCTGATGGAATTTATGGACCTAAGACTAAAGCCAAACTTGAAGCTCTATCAAAGAGGAACTGAACAAGCTCTAAGTATAATAAAACAGCTCCTTATCCTTTTAAATAGCACAATTTTGGTTGAGTGACTTTTGCCATTAGCCATTACAACCTTTATATCCAAAAATTCTTAATATACATCCAAATATTTTTATTATATACTTATCTAACCAAAAAAACTGGAGGTTGGTTTATTTATGCCATTATCAAATTCAATGACAAATCCGAGTGTTAGACTTGCTACTTCTCCACCACCACCGTTTCTGCTCATAAACACGCTTATATTTAAAACAGATTAAGAATCTGCGAAATATAAGCTGTTTCGCAGATTCGAAGGAGTAGAAAATGAAATCTAGCATACAGTTTATATTATCAATGATTATTTTTGGTACAATTGGTTTAGTTGTGAGATACATTGACTTATCTTCGAGTGAAACAGCGTTTTTAAGTAGCTCAATTGGTTTTCTCTTTTTAACACTTGTGTTTATTAATAAGAGAAAAAGCTTCTCCTGGAAAAAAATAAAAAGTTGTGGGATATTTCTTTTTTTATCGGGCATTGCTTTGGGAGGAAATTGGATATTTCTTTATCAATCCTATGAGTATACAACACTAACGAATGCCACGTTAGGTTATTATTTTGCACCTGTTTTTGTGATGTTACTTTCACCTATTTTTTTAAAGGAAAAACTCTCTTTTAAAAAAGTGATATGTATCTTCGTAGCAGTATTAGGGATGATGTTCATTGTCGGAAATGGTGTTAGTGCATCCGGAAGAGAGGATTTAATTGGGATTATTTTGGGGTTAATTGCAGCTGCATTTTATGCTGCGTTAATGTTGTTAAATAAGTTTATTAAAGAGATGAATCGGCTGGAAGTAACCATTATCCAACTGTTGGTCACAGCTTTAATTCTTCTACCATATGTCCTTATTACAGAAGGACTTAACATGCTAAGTGTATCATCATCATCAATTCCTTTTATAATCTTTCTGGGGATTGTAAACACAGGAATAGGGTTCTGGTTGTTTTTCTCTGGCATGGAAAAATTAAAAGGTCAGAGCATAGCTGTGTTAAGTTATGTTGACCCATTTGTTGCTATTCTCATTTCTGGTCTAATATTACAAGAGCAATTCACGTTATTACAAATTATGGGTGGAATTCTTTTATTAGGTTCTACTTTTGCTAGTGAATTAAGATTTCGCAGAACACAAGAGTGTGTCAAACGATTTTAGCCTATGTTTGGGTTACTCAGGACGACATTTATGGACCTGATACTAAAGCAAAACTTGAAGACTTATTGAAAATAATTAAAAGAAGCCCTTCTTAAAAAGAGGGGCTCCTTTTCTAACTATATTGTTTTAAGGTGTTCTTTAATTTGTTCAATGACTTGCTTAAGCCATTCTAATGGAGTTATATCATCTTCAGGAAAGTATATACCATCAGCTGCTTCTTCTATAAATTCATTCTTGTCTTCTTCTGAATAATCACTATTTACAAACTCAGTTAGTGCTATTAAATCTCTTTCTTTTAGTTTTTGTGATGCTTCATTTAAATATTTATCAAGGGCATTTTCCGGAGACTCTATATCTTGGTGGAAATGTCCACCGAGAAATCTAAATACAGGATCAGAAACTTTAATTTCAATCATTATATATCACCTCGTTGGGTAGCCTGTTAGTATAAAGCTACCATCTTCATTTTTCCTTAATACTATTCTAGCGTTAGTCATATCTTTAACTTCATTTGAACCTTTACGAACTCCTCTACCTATAACTTCGGTTCCCCTATAAGGCAACGGTAATGTATCGTCAATATCACTATTTAACCACTCTTCAATTTCCTTTTTATATTTAGTTAAAGTTTGATTAGCGACTCTTTCTGCAGTTGGCCTATCAGTGAAACTAGAAGAGGCACGTATCTTGTTGTTTTTCTGTAGCCTCTGTAATAACTCTTCATCAGTCTTACCGATATGTCTATCAATTAGATGCCCGCCTTTTGCTTCATGAGCAGCTAATCCTCCGCCAGGTGCGAGAGGGGTACTATCACCTTGTTTGACATTACCTATACCGATATCGGTAGGAGTCTCAGATTTTCTAAGTACACTCTCTTTTTTATCTTCAATAATCCTTTTTAATAAAGGCGTATTCTTTGCATTATATGTATTGTCGATGTCTTGGGCAATCCCCACAAGTGCAAGATCATTCTTATTTCTAATAATAGAATCGATGTAAGTTTTGCCTTTGTTTATCCCTTTATTGACATGAGCAGCAGCTGTTCCACCTTCAACCACTTTACCTACTTTTGAGAGCTTAGTAGTGGTTTGCACTGCAGTACCTGCACCTTTTGGACCAACGATATTACCGACCGCATAACTGATATAATGTGCTCTTGTGTATGCATCACCATTTATCATTTTATCATTCCATGAATCGGCGATGTTTGTCCAGATTATTTTTGGATAGGAAGGAACGCTTAAGACTGTTGTAATTGTTTTTGTAAGTTTTAGTTCCATAGGAAGCTGTGAATATTCCCAGGCTCCTACAACCAAGTCTTTGATGCCATATATCGTATCGTCAATCGTATCGTTAATCCCATCATTAACACCATCGATGATATCAAATGCTGTCTTACCAGCATTGATTACACTTTCACCGACGGACTTCAACTGTTTTGCTTGTTCTAGCTGCACTACATACTGTAACTGTGCAGGCTCAAGGTTCTCATACCCGATCTTCTTCGCAATTTCTAAATACTCATCCGGATCTGAGACACCATTCGCAAGCTTTTTCTTTAAGTCTTTTATCTCACGTTCCTTCGCTTCTTCTTTCTTAATCTTCAAATAGGCTTCAGTCTGTTTCTCAATATCGCCTTTTTTCTTATGTATGTCGCTTTCACGGTACGCCCTAGCGTTGTAGTGGATGGGTGTAGCATTTTTGCCTTTTCCCGTTGCTTCTTGGAGCTTTTGGAAATCTGACTTGATGAATTGTTCATTTGGTTCCGACATAGCATATTCTGTCAGTAAATCTTCGTCAAGGTCACCTAGTTTGTTTTTTGCGTTTATCATTGGCATCTGCAAGCTCATCCTTTAAGGTTTCTGTTGAAAACAAGTCGAGCGGGAGGATGTCGTTGATATCGTTTAGAATATCTTTCATAGCTTTTTTCTGTTCAGACATGATTGACTTTGATTTTTTATGGGCGTTAGCCAGTTCATGTTCTAAAAAAGACTCTTCAATATAAGCATCAGAGAGGCCCTTGTCCTCGACAGCTCCGGCAATGCTATTAAAAAACGCGATCTTCATGTCAATGTAGTCGATCCATTGATCAGTGACACCAACATGATCGTGATAGAATGCTTTAATGTTATTAGCGCCTTTACCTGAGAATTCGCTGTCATCCAGTTCAGCGACGCTTTGTAAAGCTTTTCTCAAGTTGACCATTTGCGTCCTTAGTTCTTTATATTCTTTGGCGCGGTCTGTAGCTTCAGACATAAGTGTTTTAGCTTCAAAGACTTTCATAATCATACCCTCTCATTTAATCATATAACAAAATATTACCATGGAAGAATGATGAAACTAACTGTTATGTGGATCAAAGGTTGGGAATGAATCATTCGATCTGTGCTATTTTACCTATTTACCAATCGTTTCAATGAAAGGGGACTTTCCAATTGTAACATCGCCATCATGAAAAAATTCGATAACGTAGCCAGATTCACTAAACAGAAAAGTATCTGATCCAACGGCAGTTACATCATCAATTACGTTTAATGCATGCTCAAGACTGGTTTTTAATGCTGGCTGTTCTCCGTAACCCCAAAGGATAATAATGTTCCTATCTTTAAAATGGTGTTTAGCTAGCCAATCGTAAATCTCTTCCTCGTAATCTATAAATTGGTGACAACAAACTTCTTCCCACTTGATTCGTCCCCAAGATGTAAAGGGAAAACAGTTTGAAAGCAGTTCATAATATTTTGCCGTTAATTCTTCTGATAAGATTTCTTTGTTTTTCCCTAGAGCTTCTAAGCATTCATCAAATAAGTCCAAAATTTTCACCTCAAAAGCTTTATGTATGATGGATTTTTTCAGTATCAGAAATAAGAAAAAGCCGTTATGAAACGGCTAAAGGGAATCAGAACTAATGTTGTTTATCGATTCAAACAAGGAATTCATGAGTAGGTGCTAGAGTTACATTCCGGGATGCTTCCTTCATTTCGCCATTAGACATAGTTCCGAAAAAGGCAAGTCCAATTAAAACGGCGGATAAACTGATAAACAATTTAGATTTCATACATGCATTCCCCTTTCGATATTTGCTTTTGAGCATATACCATCTTCTTGAAACAGATGATACTATCCTCTATTTTTCCATTATAATCGAAAAGGTTTCCTCCTAACAATGCCATTTCTTCCAGATAAGGGTATCCTTTGCCGTTCTCTAAACGAGAAAAAATGTTGAGGAGTTTAGGTGTATCGCCATTTCTTATATAAAGAACGTCTAATGCTTCAAATAAGTTCATAAAAAGTTCGTCTTTAAAATCTACAGCACTTCTGATCCCTTTGCGGAAGCAATCCATTGCTTGTTCTTTTTTGCCTTGTTTAAAATAAATCAACGCTAGGTCATGATAAGCTTGCGGAAGTACGTCAGAGTTAATTTTTCTGTATTGAACCAAGGCTTGTTCGATGTAACGAGCAGCCTTATTTAAGTTGTCCATTTTGTGATAGCAATTGCCGAGATTGAAAAACGCAGTGGCATAGATATGAGTATTTTTACTTTTAAGCAGCTCAGCACCTTTTAAAGCTTCTTGAAGGTGAGGGAGAGCTTTTTCATGATTTTCAAGGTCATCGTAGTTACCGGCAATGACAAAATGGCACTGAATACGCCGAACAGAATAAAGTTCATGTTTTTTATAGATATTGTATGAAAGTTCAGCGTAGTGCATTGAGATGTGAGTCATTTTCATATGATAATAGACTTCGGATAACTTAAAATAAAACTCAGCTTTTTCAATCTTGTCGGAGATCGTTGGAATTTTGCGTTCAGCTTTTTTGTAATATGTAATGGCCTTTGTGTATTTACCGTTTCTAAACTCATACATCCCGCGGAAGAAGTTATAATAATATGCCCGCATATTGTCCAGTTTTTTCTTATATCCTTCGATTTTCTTCAAATATTCTGAAAATTCCATTCGATTCTCATCAGATGGCAGCGTATACTCCAGCATGATTTTATGTCGAAAGGCCATTAGTTGATAATAAATAAGCAAGTCTTGATCTTCTTCCATAACCTCTATATCACGTTCGATTTCAGCTTTTAACATTTCAGCATCAGTTACGTTGAATTTTTGAATATGCCTATGCCATTCATTAATCTTCATTCCCACTTCAGCTGATGTGATTGATATCAAGATATTCACCCTTCCCTTAACTCTACTAGTAATGTAAATATTAACAAGTTCTCGTTCGCAGAAAAAGGCAATAGGGCACCGCAATTTAAATTTTCGGTGAGACCGCAATAACTTTTTGCCTTGGTATTAAGAATCTTGATTATATGCTACGTAGAAAGTGACGGGTTGGGACTGTTAGAGGAGTAAACCTTGTGTTTGCTCCTCTTTTTTTGCTTATCAGATAGTCGTCGTGGTGTTGTTATCAAGTTGCAATAGTATTTTTAAGAAAAGCATCAATTGATTTTATTTGAATACAAAAGAACCTGTATTGGAATTTTTATAATAAATATTTTGACGTTTCAGTAAAGAGCATATATATTCTTATATGAGCACGTAATCATATATTGATATTTCTAGTGTCAGGTTAGAATGCTCAATAAAAGATAAGAAATAATAAAGCATATGAATCAAGAAACTTTCGTTAAGGAGGAGATTTTTATGGGTCACAATCATACTACGGGAGCTAATAAAAAGGTCTTATTGATCTCTTTTATCATGATTACAGGTTATATGATGATAGAAGCCATAGGTGGATTTTTAACAAATAGTCTGGCGCTTTTATCAGATGCAGGCCATATGCTGAGTGATTCAATTTCATTAATGGTTGCCTTGATTGCTTTTACATTAGCTGAAAAAAAGGCAAATCACAATAAGACATTCGGCTATAAACGATTTGAGATTCTTGCTGCTGTGATAAACGGTGTTGCATTAATTCTTATTTCTCTTTATATCATTTATGAAGCAATCGAACGTTTCTCTAACCCACCAGAAGTAGCAACAACTGGCATGCTTACGATTAGTATTATCGGGTTAGTTGTGAATATATTAGTCGCATGGATTATGATGAGTGGCGGAGATACAAAGAATAATCTGAACATAAGAGGAGCTTATTTGCATGTGATAAGCGATATGCTCGGCTCTGTAGGTGCCATTCTAGCTGCCATACTTATCATCTTCTTTGGATGGGACTGGGCAGACCCATTGGCTAGTATGATTGTGGCTATTCTTGTTCTAAGAAGTGGTTACAATGTGACTAAAAGTTCCATTCACATATTAATGGAAGGAACTCCAGAACATATTGATGTCACTGACATCATTCGTGCAATTGAAGAGACAGAGGGAATTCAAAACATTCATGATTTACACATATGGTCTATCACAAGTGGATTAAATGCTCTTTCTTGCCACGCTGTGGTTGACGATCAGCTGACCATTTCAGAAAGTGAAAATATTTTACGCAAAATTGAACATGAGCTTGAGCATAAAGGCATTACGCATGTAACCATTCAAATGGAAACAGAAGCACATAATCATGACAATGCGATCCTTTGTCAGGCCACAATTGAGAAGCCGCATGACTACCATCATCATTAAAATTTTTATCTGATGAGGTTCAGTTTTAGTCTATCTCTCGTATGAATAAAATTAGTGGGAGGCTTAATATGTATGACACGATAGTAATTGGAGCTGGTCAAGCAGGAGTCTCAATAGGATATTATCTTAAGCAGACCGACCAAAAGTTTATCATTTTGGATAAAAGTCAGGGGGTTGGGGAGAGCTGGACAGAACGGTATGACTCATTGGTTTTATTTACTTCTCGAATGTATAGCTCTTTGCCTGAGATGCATCTTGAAGGAGAAAAAAACGGATTTCCTTCAAAAGATGAAATTGTAGCTTATCTAAAGAAATATGTTGAAAGATTTGATATTCCAATCCAATTACAGACAGATGTAATAAGTGTTCTAAAATCAAAGAATTATTTCTTAATAAAAACAAATCAGGGAGAATATCAATCAAAGAATCTTGTCATTGCTACAGGTCCTTTTCATACCCCTAATATTCCATCAATATCAAAAGATTTAGCTGATAATATTAATCAACTACACTCGTCACAATATAAGAATTCAAAACAATTGGTACATGGAAATGTACTAGTAGTTGGTGGGGGGAATAGTGGTGCGCAGATAGCTGTTGAATTATCCAAAGAAAGAGTTACATATTTAGCCTGTAGTAATAAACTTGTTTATTTGCCTTTATTGATCGGAAAAAGAAGCATCTTTTGGTGGTTTGATAAATTAGGAGTTTTACATGCAAGTCATACATCGATATTAGGCAAATTCATTCAAAAGAAAGATGATTCAATATTTGGGTATGAATTAAAACATGCAATAAAACAGAGGGAGATTATGTTAAAAACAAGAGTCGTAGCTGGAAAGCAAAATGAAATCATTTTTAAAGATTCATCTTCATTAGAAGTAAACAATATTATTTGGGCTACAGGTTTTAGGAATCCCCTTAAATGGATAAATATAAAAGGTGTTTTGAATAAAGAAGGCCGAATCATACATCATAGAGGTGTTTCACCTGTAGAAGGATTGTACTTTATAGGTTTGCCTTGGCAGCATAGGCGAGGTTCAGCATTGCTTCAAGGCGTAGGAAATGATGCTGAATACATTGTAAAACGAATTAACGGGGAATAAACTATGTAGAGCAGTAACTAACATGTGAACTGCTCCTATTTTTTGTGGGAATAAGTTTAGGAAGCAGAGATGTGCCTTCTCTTTTATATTTAAGAAATTAGAACAAAGAAGCGAAGAAATCTCTTCAAGACATACTCATATTTTTATGTTCAATAATGTAAGAGGAGAGAAACGAGCCTAAAATTATCTTGGTTAATCATATCAAAGGTACCGAAGAAAAAGTTTGCGGTTTTTTTGCGGTTCAAACACTTTTTTGAAATGTTAGAATATTACATAAAAAGACATAAAAGGAGGGGTCCTGTGAATCCGGTTTTATCATCGTCAGAAGTTGGCGTAAAGATCAATGAATGGTATAAAATGATACGTCAATTTAGTGTCCCGGATGCAGAGATTTTAAAGGCAGAGGTGGAGCAAGAAATCCAACGGATGGAGGAAGATGAGTATTTACTCATTTACTTCTCCCTAATGAAATTCCGTCATCAACTCATGTTAGATTATTTGGAACCCGTAACAACACGTATAAGACCAACTATTGACGAACTTCTTGAAAAAATTGAGACTTCAAATAAAGGCATATCTGGTCTTTTGTCGTATTATTCTCTGTTTTTCAGAGGGATGTACGAGTTTGATAAGAAGCAATACATGAAAGCTATTTACTATTATAGAGAAGCTGAAAAGCAGCTTATACATGTCCCTGATGAGATCGAAAGGGCAGAGTTTTATTTTAAGTTAGCTGAAGCATATTATGGTATGAAGCAAAGTCATGTGTCTATGCATCACGTTAAACAAGCATTGGATATTTATAATCAATATGAACTTTATAAGGTGCGAAAAGTTCAATGTATGTTTGTTATTTCAGGGAATTATACTGATTTTAAACATTACGAAAAAAGTCAGCCGCATCTTGAAAAGGCATTAGAGTTATCTAGGGAATTGAATAACAAAAGGTTGATTAGTTCTGCACTATATAATTTAGGCACTAATTTTGCTGATAGTGGTGATTACGAGCAGGCGGAAGTATACATAAAGCAAGCAGTGGAGATTACAGAAAAAGAAAAGCTCACAAACTTGCCACATTCTTTATTTTCTTATGCAAAAATCCTTTTTAAACAAGGAAAAATGAATGAGGCTATCCAAGTAAGTAAGAAAGGTTTGTCAGCAGCTCTTTATCAAGGTGATGAGCTTTTCGCAAAATTACAGGGATATTTAAAAGCTCTTTATGTCGATGCAGTGGACCAACAAGGTGTTAATAAAACAATAGAATACTTAGAAAAAAATAAGAACTATTCATATATTGAAGACATTGCCTGTGAGACCGCAGCTGCTTACGCAAACTCAAAAGAATTTGAAACATCCTATGTATATCATCAGAAAATGCTTGAGACTCAAACACAAATTCAAAGGGGAGAATGCCTGTATGACTTTTAAAAAGAAGGTATGCCTAATCCTGGGTTTGTCACTTGTTTTAGTGTGTAGTTTCGGATCCAACTTAACAGAAAATCAAACTCAAAACACATTTCATATTGCCTCTGATCGTTTTCAAACTTGATAATATTACATTCAACCTCCTTCAGAAATGGAGGTTTTTTTATTTGATATCAACAGAAACAATGGAATCAAATGCGATATAATTAGTATCCCCCCTTTAAATCCTTGAGGAATAACCTTTACTTTTGGGGAGAGAAAAAGGCAATAGGGCACCGCAATTTAAATTTTCGGTGAGACCGCAATAACTTTTTAGTTCTCATGGAAAATCTCTCGATGGTGAATTAAGTGGTTTTGAGGATTAGCTCATTAAAAACTCACTTCGTAGATGAAGACAGTGCTTCAAAAGTGATTTTAAAATTGCTGCAGAACAAGTTATGCATAAAGAGAAAGTTGATCAGACCTTTTATTTCTATTTTGGATGATTGCTGAACTTGTACCCATTTTTGTGCATAAAATATAAAACTGTGTAAAAAGATGTAATGAATGACTTCAAAATTACTTAGGACCTAATGGCCGAAGTAATTGTCCGAGAAAACACTGGTTGTTTCAAACTATCGGTGTTTTTATTTGTCTCATTTTATGGGGGTGTACCACTTACATAAAGTTCTTTTATGCCCCCTAGAGAATATACATGTAAAAATATTTTTTCATATGGGGGATTATATGAAGTTGCAAGGGAGGATAAGTTTAAGCGTTGGTTGGATAACTTTGTTTCTAATGGGTACTGATTTATTTGTGGTATCCCCATTATTACCGTTTATTTCGGAAGTATATAAAGTTAGTGCATCAACCACTGGATGGATGGTAACTGTTTTTGCAGTTACATATGCTTTTTCGGCTCCTTGCTTCGGTTGGCTTTCAGATATCAAAGAACGGAGAACATTGATTACATTTGGCTTATTGCTGTTCGCTATTTCTAATATGCTAACTGCATTTTCTCCTTCATTTTTATGGTTGATTGTTAGCCGTATTTTAGCTGGTTTATCCGTTGCTTCAATCACTCCTTTGATATACGCAATCATTGGAGATACTGCCCCGCCTAACCGAAGAGGAACATGGCTTTCGATTGTTGTCTCAGGACACTTGACGGCTCTTTGGGCAGGAGCGCCAATCGGTACGTTATTAGAGCATTTTCTTGGATGGCGCTCAGTATTTGTTGTAATGGCAATCATAGGAGCCGTATTGGCGGCAGTGAATTTTAAAACATGGGAATCTATTCCTAAAAATGGTTTAACAAGAAACCTGTTAGAAGGAAATCTGCTAAGAATACTTGGTTCTGTAAGTGTTACTACCATTTGGGCGATTTCAATGTATACCCTTTATGTTTATTTAGGTGCAGCTCTTTACTCTAAAAATAAATTCTCGTCATCAGAAATCGCATTAGCTGTTGCTTTTTATGGTGTCGGTGCTGTTTTAGGGAGCCTTACAAGTGGGCAATTAACAGATAAATTTGGAGAAGAGAAAATTTCGAAGGTTACGCTAATTTTGTTAATTTTAATACTCATTTGTTTAGGGATATTCTTCTCATCTGGCGATTGGATTTATTTCTTTCTTTTTATATGGGCTTTAGTTGGGTATGCAGGATTTACATCATACCAAGCAAGATTAGCAGTGGAATATCCAAAAGAACGAGGAATTGTTATGGCATGGAATAATACAGCTCTGTATATTGGTATTACCATTGGTTCAATGATTGGGGGTTATGTCATATCTAATTGGGGATATTCTTCACTTCCATATGTTTGTAGCGTTGCAGCAATCGTAAGTTTTGTGCTTAGTACCCAAAAGGTACAAGAAGCCAAAAAAGATTCAGCTTTTTCAACAGATACATGACCACGGAACAAAGTCTATTTGGGGTTCAGCCGAGATACATGTATAAGGGGTCATAGGATTGTTTTTATTTCCAAATCCTAAAATATCAAAAGTGACATTAGGAAACATGGATTTTTTGCACAAAGCTTAACTTCAAACTAAAAAAGTCAAATTTCCTGTCACGCTAAGCCACTTTTCATTAAAGCCGGATTCCTGTTCAACTAGAGGCTCAGGCTTATGTTCATTACACTCTGATTCTCGTTCGCTTTACTCAGTTATATTTTTCAAGCCGATCTTTGAGATTTGTGCGGACAGCAGGCCATTCCTTGGCAATGATTGAAAAGTAAGCTGTATCCCTAATGCTACCATTACTTGCAGGGAGATGTGCCCTGCGAATGCCTTCAAAAGTAGCACCAAGACTTTGTACAGCAGAACGTGAACGTATGTTACGAGCGTCAGTTTTCAGTGTGACTCTGATAGTATTCCACGAATCAAATGCATGTGCAAGCATCAGAAGCTTGCACTCTGTATTAACACCAGTACGTTGAAATGAAGCTCCATACCAGGTGCTACCGATTTCTGCCACGGTTGGTGGAGTCAAATCTGTAGGGGAAGTCCCACTTGCAACGCCCGGTGGCCATGAAAAAACTTCGAGAGCAAAAAGCCGCGGATCTGTTTTGAAACATCATAAAAATGGATAAAGAAATTTCTCGTTTCAAAACTGGTTGTCTAGTTTTGAAATTTGATTTCCATATTCATCAAAATTGCTTTCCAAAAGCCACTTTTCGAACCGATTTTTTATATTGGGCCATTCTTTATCAATTATCGAAAACCAAGCTGTATCTCTATTTCTTTGTTTGTATACAAGTGCTTGCCTAAAAGTTCCTTCATATTGAAATCCCAATCTTAGAGCTGCCTTTCTAGAAGGATCGTTTAAACTATCACATTTCCATTCATAACGTCTATAGTGCAGCTCTTCGAATACGTAACGCGCCAGTAGAAACTGTGCTTCAGTAGCAATTCTAGTTTTTTTTAGTCTTTCAGAGTATATTACATGTCCAACTTCCACTGAACTATTTTCGATATTGATCCTCATTAGTGAAAAAGAGCCCAGTGCTTCGTTACTGTCATTGTCAACTATTGCATAGTAAAAAGGGTCTTCTGATTTTATTAATTTTGATAAGAAAATTTCGAATTCCTTTTCACTTGTAAATTTTTCGGTTGGCAGATAGGTCCATTGTTTATCGTCACTCTCGGGTCCATAAACAATTTTGTACAGATCATCAAAATGCTTCATTGATACCTTTTCTAACGTACAGTATTTTCCTGCTATTGTGTTTCTTGTTGGAACTAGTGGATGCTGATAGCCCTCAACTGGCTCACCGATTTTTTGTCCAAATTGGTTAATTTGCATACTTAACATATCCTTTCTTAGATCAACCCACGAAGTAGGGAACTTATGCTTGTTAATATTACATTGAATGTTTAATAAGATTGATTTCTCTAACTTTTGGGGATTCCATCAGCGTAAGAATTCTCCCAATAAAGTACCTAGTTCAAGAATAATCCAAACAATTTAACCGATCGTATCTGAGTAAAATCAATCCTCTTATTATCTGTACATACTAATTTTATTGGCGGATATTATGCATTTTTTTATCCCAACTTTCTTTATAAATGATAAAATCATTTTAGAGAATTTCTGTACCTAATAAAAGTGACAGAATTTAAAAAAACAATAGGGACAGATGGAGGGTTAACAGTGGAAATTACCCCATTTTTACATAGGGAGTCGTCTGAGCCGTTATATAGTCAATTGTATCATTGGATTAAGAATGAAATTGAGGAAGGTAGGCTCTTGCCAGGAATGAAGATGCCATCAATTCGTCAGCTAACGGCTCATTTAAAGGTTAGCCGAAACACGGTTGAGACAGCATATCAGCAGCTACAATCAGAGGGATACCTAGAAAGTGTCCCTAAAAGTGGAATATGGGTAGCTGAGATTGAGAAACCTTTACTACATCCGATTGTTGTGGAACATCCTATTAGGTTGGAAAGTAAACAATCAAGCGAGGTCCTTGTGGATTTTAAATATGGAAACATCGATCTGGAGAAGTTTCCCTTGAAGCAGTGGAAAAAATGTCTGTCAGACGCAGTTGATCAAGTATTTCATTATGGAGAAAATCAGGGTGACTTTGCATTGAGGAGAGAGATTTCAAACTATCTGCTTCAATCCAGAGGTGTACGCTCTACACCGGAACAGATTCTTGTAACGGCCGGAACACAAGCCTCCATGGCGTTAATCTGCCGTCTTTTAGCACTTCAGGAAAAAACCGTGGCCATGGAAGAACCCGGTTACAGTGGAGTTCGATCAGTCTTAAAAGACCAAGGATGCCAAATTGAACCAGTGCCTCTTGAGAAGGACGGATTGTCAATGGAGCATATTCAAATGAGCAAGGCAAAAGCAGTGTATTTAACGCCTTCTCACCAATTTCCATTTGGTATGATTATGTCCATATCGAAAAGAATGCGTTTACTAAAATGGGCTTATCAAACTGGGGCATACATTATTGAGGATGATTATGACAGCGAGTTTCGATACAGGGGACAGCCGATTCCTTCACTGAAATCATTGGATGAAGAGGAAAGGGTTATTTATTTAGGTACATTTTCTAAATCATTTCTACCTTCAGCTCGATTAAGTTATATTGTATTTCCATCCTCTCTAATGGTTCAATATTCACGAAAGTTCGCAGCTTACAAGCAATCTGCTTCTCCTATTATTCAGAGGGCTATGGCCATGTTTATGCAATCCGGGGAATTTGAGAGGCATATACGAAGAATGCGCAAGATTTATCAAAGAAAACATCAGACTCTGTTAAGGAGCATTGAACAGTATATGAGCAATCAAGTAAAAATTGTTGGAGAAAAGTCAGGCTTACATATCTTATTGAAACTAAAAGGCGTAACAGCCTTCGAGTTGATCGAAGCTGGTTTCCAAAAAGGTGTCAAAGTATATTCTCCGTCAAGGTTTTGGCTTAATCCAAACCCCGAAAATGATTCCTATATCATGTTGGGATTTGGTGGATTATCAATTGAAGAAATTGAAAATGGAGTAAGATTACTCGCTAGCTGCATCCCATGAAGAGGGAGAACAGTAAGTAATAAACATATTGGCTTAAAGAATGATGGTGATATATGTAGGTATCGACCGAGAAACAAGCGATCAAGGGGTCAAGCATCGACAGCCAGATAGAGGCCTGGCCTGTATAAAGAAAGCAGGGACTAAGGATGTGCTGAAGTATGCCGATGAAGCTTTGGGGAGCTTTTAGAACGTCCGGCTTTGAATTGCTTAAGGATAAGGATGGATTCAAAATTGCCGCAGATCGAGTTGGTGCATAACATAGTTTTGAGTAATTTTCCAAATAATAAACCCACCTTCATCTTTACAATAGAAGCTGGGTTTATTATTTCAGGTAGTTTTTAAAGTGTTAAAAATATTACGTGCTTGTTGTTTTCAACTCATTTATTTGAAAATTAGATTCTTTCTTCTTTCTAACTTTTAAAGTTAATAGCATTAATATGATTGAAATAAAAAGTAATAAAAAGAATGCAAAATTATAAGAGTTTGTTATATCTTTTGCAGCCCCAACAAGTATAGGGACAGCGCCACTTATAATGTAACCACCGAATTGAATCATAGCAGTCCATTGACTAGCATCTCTTGGTGTAGTTGTTGCGTCTAAAGGAAGGATCATCGCTATTGGAAATAACCCTCCGGCACCAATCCCAGTCAAAATAGCACTAATAATGGGTGAAATACTTCCAGCTATTAACGTGATTATCCCGATAAAATAACATAAAGCACATAGAATAATCCAAGGTTTTCTATTTGGATTATTATTAATTAAAATAGGGATGATGAAGCTGAAAATCATCTGTATGATTGAAAAAACAGTAGCAGTTGTTGCTGCATATGTGGCACTAAAACCTACTTCTTGTACTTTTGGAGCTAGCCATGTTGCAAAAGAATAATACATGCCAGACTGTAGGCCAAAAATCACCATTAGCAGCCATACATATCGATTTCTCCAAGGTAATTGGTTTTTTTGTTTTACAGACTCCCCTTCTACACTTTTCTTTAGTTTAGATTTTTTAATGATTGGCATCCAAACAATTATTCCAATTCCAGCGAATAAAGCCCATATTGCTAAAGCGATGTTCCAAGAATTATTAAAAGAATGCATAGCGGGCACTACCAACCCAGAACTTAAAGATGCTCCAACGCCCATGCCAGCTGAATAAACACCAATCATTGAAGATGAATATTTAGGAAATTGTTTTTTTATATATCCAGAGATAAGTGGACCGGCTATTGCAATTCCAATTCCGGTAAGTACAGCCGTCATTAATAATAGAAAAGGGAAGGTTGCCATAAAGCGCAACGCTGTTGCTAGTCCAATTAATAAGACTGAAAATGCAATGGTCAATTCAATTCCCCATCGTTGACTAAGCTTTGCAGCCACAGGAGCAAATACCCCCATACAAAAAACTGGGAGGGCTGTAAGTAAACTAACCGAAACATTAGACATTTGTAAGTCTGCCTGAATAGTTTTTAAAACTGGAGAGATTGATGTAATGGAAGCACGTAAGCTCATGGATATAACAAACAAAGAAAAGATGCTCCAAATTATATAAATGTTTCCCTTTTTTTTCATAATTATAAACGCTCCTTTTATGATTTTAGATGATTGTTTGATATAATATAGTTAACTTTTTCGTTTGAATGTATACTATAGTTATATCTTTGGTATACTATAATATATTTTGTTGATAGAATCAATGCGAAAGGTGTGAAAAAGTGAAGGAAGAAAATATTGACTTATCCAATCAGGTAGGGATTAAACTTAGAGGAATTCGAAGAAGTAAAAAAATTAGCTTGGAAGAGTTATCTAACTTAAGCAATGTCAGTAAATTAACTCTAGGTAAAATTGAAAGAGGCGAAGCGAACCCAACAATAAATGTCTTATGGAAAATATGTAGAGGATTAAATATTCCATTAGCATCTTTACTAACTTTTGAAGAGGAAATTGAAGTACACCGATTTGTGCCTCCCCATCACTTTGCGGGACAAAATAATGATTGGTTTATCAACCCATTGTTTAAGGCACTTGGCACGGTTGAATGGTATAGAGCATGTATCGATCCAAACAGTGAGTACAGTGAGTCACATTTGGCTGGATCTGAAGAAATCGTACTTGTATTAAATGGTCAATTGGAAATGAAAGTTGGAGAGGAAAAACACCAACTCAACAAGTGGGATGTCATTAAATTTAAAGGTGAAGAGATTCATACGTACATAAACCGTTCAGACGAAAAAGTGTACTTAATGATTTCTTTAACCTATACAAGCCCTTAAGCTCAAACTTTTCAAGAGAGGAATTTTTTGTTTATCACTGGTTATTTTAATACCTACCGTATGAGGATAATCTTAATTCGAAAAGCAAGTTCATTTAAGATCAGGCTACCAATGTGGTAGCTTTTTTATTTACTATAGGGGCAGTATTCTGTTATATACCAGGGTTTCTTCTAATTTTTGCCCTACTTCTGTTTTCTTAAATAGTCCCCTCAACAAAAATTTGTATTGTTGAAATTGCATTAATAACTGGCAATAAAAACGCTACTTCATTTTTAAAATGAGAATAAATCTTTGTAAACGATAATAAGCTAATTTTGATTTAAGGCTTTGATTAGAAAATAAAATCTCTCCTATTGAGGATCTAAGGAGTGTAGAAATGTCTCAACAAAACATCGATTGTTTCAAATTATCGGTGTTTTTTATTTTCTGCATATACATTGAAACGTTTAATAACACTGTAGTTTAATTTAAAATCTCCTCATTTGGACAAACAGCTGTTACATAGCATTACCCAAGGGGTGATGCATTTTATGAAGGTGATAATCATCGAGGGAACGCAAGCTGGCAAATGCATTAACGATTGCTATCAATATTTAATAAAACGTTATAGGAAGAAAATCCAGGGTGATAGCAATATATGTAAGGGTATCAACCGAGGAACAAGCGATCAAGGGATCAAGGAATCGAGTATTGACAGCCAGATCGAGGACTGCATAAGAAAGCAGGGACTAAGGATGTGCTGAGGCATGAACGATTTTCTGACGAGCTTTTAGAACGTCCGACTTAGAATCGCTTGAGGGAGAATGCGAGTAAAGGACTTAAGTTTGCTAAGGTCCTGAACGTCTTTCTCGTAAATGATCATTGAGCTTATCAGTGCTGACGAGTTGAGATAGTGAGACAAGCGGTTAGGTGGAAAAATTTTCATGACTCTTTCGTATATTCTGTCTCCATTAGTTTCGAAAATTTTAAAAGAAGCATGTAAATGAATAAGAGAAAGCCGGCATATTAGATCCGGCTTCTTCTGCATTATTTCCCCTTCGCTTTCTTCCGCTTTTCCTTTTCCGCCCGGTAGAACTCATGAAACATCTTCATCAGCGCCCGTTTCTCAATCCGAGATACATAGCTGCGCGAAATACCGAGTTCTTTGGCAATCTCACGCTGCGTTTTTTCCTTCTTTAAATCAAGCCCAAACCGCCCGACAATCACTTCCTTCTCACGGTCATCTAAAATGTCAATGTATTGCTTCACTTTTTCAAGCTCCATATTGAGCTGAATCGTATCAATCACGTCTTCATTTTCTGATTTTAGGACATCGATCAGGCTTATTTCATTCCCTTCTTTATCCTGCCCGATCGGATCATGAAGGGACACATCTTTTTTTGTTTTTTTCAATGCTCGCAAATGCATGAGGATTTCATTTTCAATACATCGCGCAGCATACGTCGCCAGTTTTGTCCCTTTTCCGGCGGAATAGCTTTCAATTCCTTTGATCAGCCCGATTGTTCCGATGGAGATTAAGTCCTCTGCGTCTTCACCTGTATTTTCAAACTTTTTTACAATATGGGCGACCAAGCGAAGATTATGCTCAATCAGCATGTTTCTGGCATGTTCATCCCCTTTAGCCATGAGCTCTAAGTATTTTTTTTCGTCGCTGCTTGAGAGCGGTTGTGGAAAGGCATTGTTTTTCACGTAAGATACTAAAAAGACAAGCTCTTTAACTACAAAACCGAGCGCTGCGAAAACACCTGTCACCATCGTCACCTCCACATGATTATGTAGGCAAAAGCCTATATGTCAATGTATGTGATCGGAAGGCTGTCTGTGTCTGTACCGGGAAATTTCTCAATGGGGAGCTTAGGTTTTGTTTTTTAAAATAATCTTTACGCTGCCCCCATACATTTAAATGAACGAAACTGTATGGGGGGATGAGGATGAAAAGATGGATGGCAATGCTTCTTCTGGCGGCAGCAGTTTTTCTTGGTTTATTGGGAAAGGATATGACGGCTCCGCAACAGGTCAAGGGGGCTGCTTTATATGACAAAGTTTTATATTTTCCGTTGTCTCGTTATCCGGAAACCGGGGATCATATAAGAGATGCGATTGCCGAAGGACATTCTGATATATGTACAATTGATCGTGATGGAGCGGACAAAAGGCGGGAGGAATCATTAAAAGGAATTCCGACGAAGCCTGGCTACGATCGGGATGAATGGCCGATGGCAGTTTGTGAAGAAGGAGGTGCCGGAGCCGATGTCCGATATGTAACGCCTTCTGATAATCGCGGCGCCGGTTCATGGGTAGGAAATCAAATGAGCAGTTATCCAGATGGCACCAAAGTGTTGTTTATTGTTCAGTGATAAAAGAAGAGGCTCAATTCTGAGCCTCTTTTGCTATGATCCTATTTTGCCGCTAGGCTGATTCTCCTGAGGAGGATACGATTCTGTTTCTCGCCAATACTGGCGTGTTCCTTCTTCACGTACAACAATTCCGATCTTTGCGAGTTCAAGACGGAAATCTTCAATGTCGTCTGTTTCCTCTTCTTTCAGTGCTTTCTGACGAGCCTTCAATATAGCATGAGCGCTTGGAGAGAGATCGGGTGATTCAGGTACCCATCGTCTAAATTTATCTTTAAACGGGTCTCCTTCAGCCGACCACACGTAATGGTGCTTTTTAAAGGCCTGTTCAATGATTTTAGGTTTTTCATCTATTTCTTCACGTGCCAGTTCATATCCGTCTGTTCCTAAGAGGACAAGCCGTTTATGATCAATAAATACCAGAGCAATGTCTCCGGAGTTGATCGTTTGAACATGCTTGCCTTTCATTAATTCCACGGAGTCGTCTGTAATGTGTACAGTTAATAGCAATTTCATGATTGAATGAGCGAACCATATACCGGCAATCAGGCCAAGCAGCGCGGTGATAAACTTCACCGGTGATCCGTGAAAAGAGGCAACAAGCCGAAGAGGGCCTTCTAATGGAATCCAGGGCAGAGATAATGCCCATTTCGCAAGCTGATGAAAAAAATAACCTATGAGAAGACCGATGATTGCAAATGTAACGTATAATAAACATTTCGCGGTTTTCGTAATTCCAATTATAGTTTGTGTTTGATCCTGCAAGTTTTCACCTTCTTAGCTAGAAATAAGTTGAATTCCCTTCCCATATTTTAACTTAAATAGAGAGGAAATCAAGAATGTTTCCGCGATTTTTGCTGTCATACATGAAGCCGCCAAATGATTATCAAGCCTTCTTTATGATAAAGATTATACAGAAACGATATAACACGGAGCAGTAAGTTACTGGGGATAAAAGGAATCACTCTTGCTGATCGCGGCCCGCTTTTGTTTTTTATTTGAGAAAACAGGACGTATCACATAGCAGTTCACAGGGAACATAAAGAGTAATGGCTTTAGAGTTTAGACAACCAGGAGGAACTCACATGAAAATAGGATTGATCGGCTTAGGGAAAATGGGCATAAACATAGGAAAGCAATTGATCGACCGCAATCATCAAGCAATCGGTTATGACGTGAATCAAGCGGCTGTTGATGAACTGATATCTTATGGGGCTGAGGGGACAACAAATATAAAAGAATTGATTTCATTTTTAGATACGCCGCGAATTCTGTGGATGATGGTGCCGCATGGCGTTGTAGATACTGTACTGAGTGATGTGGCACCGTTATTAAACGAAGGGGATATTATCATTGAGGCTGGAAATTCTCATTATAAAGAATCGATCCGGCGCTACAATCAAATGAAAGAAGCCGGTCTTCATTATCTCGACGCCGGAACTTCGGGCGGTATGGAGGGGGCGCGTCACGGGGCTTGTTATATGGTTGGAGGAGATCCGGAAGCATGGCGTATCGCGGAGCCGCTGTTTCGGGATACTGCTGTAGAAAATGGATATTTATATGCCGGAGAAGCGGGCAGCGGCCACTTTTTGAAAATGATTCATAATGGCATTGAGTACGGAATGATGGCTGCCATTGGTGAAGGATTTGAAGTGCTGGAAAACAGTCCGTTTGAATTTGACTATGAGAAAGTCGCAAGGGTATGGAATCATGGCTCTGTCATAAGGTCGTGGCTTATGGGGCTGACTGAGCGAGCTTTTTCTAAAGACGCGAGGCTGGATCAGATCAAAGGCGTCATGCATTCCTCAGGGGAAGGGAAATGGACAGTGGAAACGGCACTAGATCTGCAGACAGCAGCTCCGGTGATCGCGATGTCGCTCTTGATGAGATACCGTTCGTTAACAGACGATACGTTTACAGGAAAGGTCGTTGCTGCGCTCCGTAATGAATTTGGAGGACATGCAGCAGAAAAAAAGTAAGGGGGGCGAAGCGGGCCGCCCTTATTTTTTTGACGCTTTCACCAGATGAGGAAACTTTATATATATGATTAGCATCAGGATCAGAACGTAGGCCCCGTAAATACTGAAAGATAATAATTTGTTGCTGGAGAAATTGGCGCCGGCAATGGTAACAACTAAAATGTTCGGAATTTTTCCTATTAAAGAGGCGAAGAAAAAAACATGCCACCGAACACTGCTTAGTCCGCATACAACGTTCATGACTAGAGAAGGGATAACAGGGATAAGCCTTCCCAATAAAACTGCAGTAAACGCATTTTTATCGAATGAAGCCTCGTAGCCTTGTATAGCAGGATAAGCTTTTATTTTTTTTCTGGCCCAATCTCGAAAGCTGTACCTCGCGAGAAAAAACAGCAATATCGTGCCGAGCATTGAACCGGCCAGTGTAATCCAAACACCATTTGCAATTCCGAACACAGCGCCATTTAAAGCTGCAATGATTGCAAACGGCACAATCGGGAAAAAGACGTCGGCGGCTATCAGCAGCATACTACATAAAACGGAGATCAATCCGCCTGCTTTTATAGCATCAAGCCAAGCTTCTTTCTGATAGGACCCGACTGCAATAACGGCGATGATCAAGATTATACCTAAAGTCTTTTTTAACATATCAATTATCCACTCCCAACACTTGTGGCGATGTCAGGAGGCAGAATCTCCGGCATCTACGTTAGTATAACTTGTACCGTTTCGGTGGTTCAACTGTAATACGAGTGGGGGGAAATACAATTCTTTTTTATCTAGTAAAATAGGCTGTCCATTTCTCTTGTTGCTGCATTCTTTAATAGTAGGGAGGGATAGAAATGGTAGCGATAAAAAAGGATTCTATACCAAAATCAAACGATAACCGTCCCGGCTATGCGATGACACCTGTATATATTACCGTGCACAATACAGCAAATACCGCCAAAGGTGCCGATGCAAAAATGCACGCTGATTATGTGAAAAACCCAAGTACATCTGTCAGCTGGCATTTTACAGTAGACGATTCAGACATCTATCAGCATCTTCCTCTTACTGAAAACGGGTGGCATGCTGGCGACGGCACCAATGGGACAGGGAATCGCAAATCAATCGGGATTGAAATCTGTGAAAATGCAGACGGCGATTTTGACAAAGCAGTAGCTAATGCGCAGTGGCTGATCAAAAAATTAATGAAGGATCACAATATTTCGCTGGATCGTGTTGTTCCCCACAAAAAATGGTCTGGAAAAGAATGTCCCCGCAAACTCTTACATCAATGGAGTGCTTTCAAAAACGGAATTTCTTCCTCTGATACGCCATCTAAAGAATCACCCAAATCTTATCCTCTGCCTTCAGGAGTAATAAAACTCACTGCGCCTTATAGAAAAGGCACTAAAGTTCTTCAGCTGCAAAAGGCTTTAGCCGCCCTTCATTTTTACCCCGATAAAGGCGCGAAGAATAACGGTATTGACGGCATTTATGGACCGAAAACAGCAAATGCCGTGAAACGTTTTCAGCTGATGAATGGATTAAAAGCTGATGGTATCTACGGACCAAAAACAAAGGCCAAGCTTAAAGCGAAATTAAAATAAATGCAGAGGTAATCAGTAGCCTGTTTCCTCTGGCGGAAGCAGGTTATTGCATTCAACTCTTTGAAGTGTTTTTTCGCAGAAAAAGTCGGGAACTGAAATAGATATCTCATCCCTTACTGGAAATAGAATGATTTTAGTTGAGAGGGACACGTTAACAATAGAGAGAACGCTATAACGAAAAAACTCTGCGTTGAATGAAACAGAACAGAGGTATAACATAAAGATGAAGCTTTTGGGGGTGTAAAGATGAAGTATATGTTCATCCTTTTCCTTCTGCTGTTCGTTACAGCAGGATGTGAAGGAAAGGGATACGAAGACGTGGTAGCATTTGGTGACAGCAATACACGCGGCTCTAATTGGGATTATCGTGACTATCCAAAAGCGCAGCAGTGGGTCAATATTTTAAAAACGGCTGAACGCGGGAATCTTGATATCCTCAACGCAGGAATTGGAGGACAAACGACTGAAGATGCCCGTTTACGGTTTCAAACAGATGTACTCGATCAAAAACCTAAGCATCTTTTTATTATGTTTGGCACTAATGACGCTGGGATTCTGGCTGAAGGAAAGCCAAGAGTGTCAAAGCTGCGTTTCAGAGAGAATCTGGTTTACTTTATAAAAGAAAGCAGAAAACACGGCATCAAGCCTGTTTTAATGACGTGTATCCCTATTATTGAAGGAAACGGGAAGCATCACCTCTTTTACTATTCCAGGTATAAAGCGGCTGCTTTTGAATCAAAAGGCGGGGCGAGAAAGTGGCATAACTCATACAATGATATTACAAGAGATGTCGCGAAACATATGAATGTGCCTCTCGTAGACAACTGGAAGCACTTTATAGAAGCAGACGGCGGAAAAGCTACTGATGAAGCACTTATCCAATCCGGCTTGATAGATCCTTCAGGCAATCATATGACACCTAAAGGGGCAAGGATAGTTTATGAAGGAATACAAGATGGGCAGGTCCTGAAGCGCTGATCCGGACAAAGACCTAAGCCGTTTTATTTCTCCTACATAGGCTGTTATAGAAACATTTTTAAGGAGGCGCGCTTCACATGTACAGCGGTTATTTATACACGTATCCTTTCGGCGGCTGGCCATATGGCGCAAGCAGAGCATACGGATACGCTTTTATCGTTGTTTTGATTGTTGTTCTCCTGATTGTGGGCGGAGTGTATTGGTTCACATGAAATCCAGCCCTGGAAACACCTCTTTTTAGGGGTGTTTTTTGCTGAAAACAGTAGTAAAGCGCGTAACTGAAGTGATATAATATCAGTCATCTGAGTAAAAAAAGGAAATACGCCCGGAAAAAATAGACAAATTCCTATTAAGAAGATACGGAAATAATATGTCCGAGCGATCTTCTTTTTATTTCGTTTTCGATTAACTCGATAAAGTCACGGTTTAAATTCATTTCGGTGGCTTTGAAATAAGATTCTATTAATAATTCATCAGACAATTTTCTCATGCTAGGAACCCAATTAATGGGAGAGACACCTCCTTCATAGTTGGAATCATTCATGACTTTGTGACATACATTTATAGGTTGCGTTCATCTGAAGCTGAAGATTATCTTTAATCTACCATGAATTGCATATAAGAACAATCGTTCTGTTATCCACACCAAAAAGTGGATAACTTGTGAGTATCGTGTTTATAATTTGTCTAAAGAGTGATGTAATAAGAGTGGATAGTGTGTGTAAATTTATCCACACCTGGTGAAGAAACCCAATTTTTGTCGAAATTTTTTTGCTCAGTTTTTCTTTAAGCGCAAGTTCGATTTTTTTCGACATGAATTTTAAGAGAAAGAAAAGGGAAGGGTGCGGGTTTTGTTAAAAAAGTTTTTTTTACCTGACGAGTTTGTTAAAAATATTTTTCATATTACACCTGAAAAATTAAAGGAACGAAATGTAAAAGGAATTATCACTGACCTGGATAATACACTTGTTGAATGGGACAGACCAAACGCGACACCACGATTGATCGAGTGGTTTGAAGAAATGAAAGAGCACGGCATTAAAGTGACGATTGTCTCTAATAATAATGAGCGAAGAGTAAAACTTTTCTCGGAACCGCTCGGCATACCATTCATCTATAAAGCAAGAAAACCGATGGGCAAAGCTTTTAATAGAGCAGTGCGTAATATGGAGCTGAAAAAAGAGGACTGTGTTGTCATCGGAGACCAGCTGCTGACTGATGTACTCGGCGGGAACCGTAACGGCTACCATACGATCCTGGTCGTGCCTGTCGCTTCCTCGGATGGCTTTATTACGCGCTTTAACCGCCAGGTCGAACGCAGAATACTGAGTGCTCTCAAACGAAAAGGGCACATTCAGTGGGAGGAGTAAGAATGGAAAAGGTTGTTTGTATCGGCTGCGGAGTCACAATCCAAACCGAAGACAAAAATGGTCTGGGATACGCTCCGCCGGCTTCGCTTTCTAAAGAAAGTGTGATTTGCCAGCGCTGCTTCAGACTGAAAAACTACAATGAAATACAAGACGTTTCCTTAACGGATGATGACTTTTTAAACATCCTTCATGGAATTGGAGAAACGGATTCTCTCGTTGTTAAAATTGTTGATATTTTCGATTTTAACGGCAGCTGGATTAATGGATTGCAGCGCTTAGTCGGAGGCAATCCTATATTGTTAGTCGGAAACAAGGCAGATATTCTGCCTAAATCGCTCAAAAGAGAACGGCTGATCCAGTGGATGAAGCGCGAGGCGAAAGAGCTTGGCTTAAAACCGATTGACGTATTTTTGGTCAGTGCGGGACGCGGCCAGGGAATCAGAGAAGTCATTGATGCGATTGAGCATTACCGTAACGGTAAGGATGTTTACGTTGTCGGCTGTACCAATGTAGGGAAATCAACGTTCATTAACCGGATTATTAAAGAAGTGTCAGGTGAAGACAACATTATCACGACATCCCAATTCCCGGGCACAACTCTTGATGCTATTGAAATTCCGCTAGATGACGGCTCTGCGCTTTATGATACACCGGGAATCATCAATCACCATCAAATGGCGCACTATGTAAACAAAAAGGATTTAAAAGTACTCTCGCCCAAAAAGGAACTGAAGCCGCGCACATTCCAGCTAAACGATCAGCAAACGCTGTATTTCGGCGGACTGGCAAGGTTTGATTATGTTTCAGGTGAAAGAGCTGCCTTTGTCTGCTATATGCCGAATGAATTAATGATTCACAGAACGAAACTGGAAAATGCAGACGCGCTTTATGAAAAGCACGCAGGAGAATTGCTCACACCGCCGGGAAAAGATGATATGGATGAGTTTCCAGAGCTGGTTGCCCATACGTTTACGATGAAAGAGCAAAAGACAGATATCGTTTTCTCTGGGTTAGGCTGGGTAACGGTGCATGACGCGAATAAAAAAATAACGGCTTATGCGCCAAAAGGCGTTCACGTATTTGTTCGGCGCTCATTAATTTAACAAAAAGGGGAGAGGAGTATGAAGAAGCTGTACGGGGTTATCGGAAATCCGATTGCGCATTCCATGTCGCCGGATATCCATAATGCGGCTTTGAAGGATCTTGGTTTGGACGGACACTACCATGCATTTAAGGTGGAAGAGAATCGTCTGGAAGATGCGGTAAAAGGGATAAGAGCTCTTGGTGTACAAGGCATCAATGTGACTGTTCCGCACAAGGTTTCCATCATGGATCATCTCGATCATATTGATGAGAGCGCAAAAGTGCTTGGTGCCGTTAACACTGTCAGAAGAGAAGGAGACAAGCTTGTCGGATATAATACAGACGGAGAAGGCTTTGTGAAATCTTTAATGAGAATTTTGGACAAACCAGTCTCCGAACTGTCTTTCTTAATGATCGGCGCGGGCGGGGCAGCCAGAGCGATTTTTACAACGATCGTCCGCGACAATCCGGAAAAGTTTGATATTTGCAACCGAACGATAGAAAAAGCCAAACAGCTCGCAGAATCTGCTCCCTCGTTCCGCAATGTAGAAGTGTTAAGCATAAAAGAAGCAGAAGAACGGCTTGAGCAGTATGATGTAATTATCCATACAACATCTGTAGGCATGTATCCAAACGTGGAAGATATTCCGCTTTCATTGCAGCGTGCTGCAAGCAGTGCGGTTGTTTGCGATATCGTGTATAATCCGATTCAGACTTCACTATTAAAAGAAGCAAAGCAAAAAGGTCTGAAAACACTGGATGGAGTCGGCATGTTTGTTGAGCAGGCGGCATTGTCTTTCCGCTTATGGACGGGACATGAGCCTGATGTTGAAAAAATGAGATCTATTGTAGTAGGGAAATTAGGAGGGAAATAATGTTAACAGGAAAACAAAAACGTTTCTTGCGTTCAAAAGCGCACCATTTAAGCCCGATTTTTCAAGTAGGAAAGGGCGGAGTCAATGACAACATGATTAAACAAATTTCTGAAGCGCTTGAAGCGAGAGAGCTGATTAAAATCAGCGTTCTTCAAAACTGCGAAGACGATAAAAATGATGTTGCGGAAGCTCTTGTAAAAGGAAGCCGCGCACAGTTGGTTCAGATGATCGGCAATACGATTGTTTTATATAAGGAATCAAAGGAAAATAAACAAATCGAGCTTCCTTAAGGTGGTTGAAATGAAGAAAATCGGAATTTTCGGAGGCACGTTTGATCCTCCGCATAACGGTCACCTTTTAATGGCGAATGAGGTGCTGTATCAGGCGGAGCTCGACGAAATTTGGTTTATGCCCAATCAAATTCCTCCGCATAAACAGGATGAAGACTATACAGACAGCACTCATCGGGTGGAAATGCTGAAGCTTGCTATTCAGTCTAATCCATCCTTTAAGCTGCAGCTGGCTGAAATGGAAAGAGAAGGGCCGTCATATACCTTTGATACCGTTTCTTTACTAAAGCAGCGATATCCGAATGATCAGCTTTTCTTTATTATCGGTGCTGACATGATTGAATACCTGCCGAAATGGTATAAGCTGGACGAGCTGCTGAACCTTATTCAATTTATCGGAGTAAAGCGCCCCGGTTTTCATGTTGAAACCCCTTATCCGCTTCTCTTTGCAGACGTTCCGGAGTTTGAGGTATCATCGACTATGATAAGGGAACGGTTTAAAAGCAAGAAGCCCACTGACTACTTAATCCCTGATAAAGTGAAGAAGTATGTAGAGGAGAATGGTTTATATGAATCGTGAGAAGGCACTTGCCTGCGTCAAGCAGCAATTGACCGAGCACCGATATATCCATACAATTGGCGTAATGAACACGGCGATTGAACTTGCGGAGCGCTTTGGCGCCGACTCCAAAAAAGCGGAAACGGCGGCTATCTTTCATGATTACGCCAAATTCCGCCCGAAAGAAGAAATGAAACAAATTATAGCCAGAGAAAAAATGCCCGCGCATCTGTTGGATCACAACCCGGAACTGTGGCATGCTCCGGTCGGCGCTTACCTAGTCCAGAGAGAAGCGGGAATTCATGACGAAGATATTCTTGACGCGATCAGATATCATACCTCTGGGCGTCCGGGCATGACGCTTTTGGAAAAAGTCATTTACGTTGCTGATTATATTGAACCAGGCCGTAAATTTCCCGGTGTCGATGAGGTGCGTGAACTTGCAGAAACGGATTTGAATCAAGCGTTGATTCAGTCGATCAAAAATACAATGATTTTTCTAATGAAAAAAAATCAACAGGTTTTCCCAGATACATGTTTAACTTATAACTGGCTTGTGTCTGGCAAATGAACAGGAGGAATATGTGAATGAATCAAACGTCCATTTTAAAGATTGCAGCTGCGGCTTGCGACGATAAGCGGGCAGAGGATATTTTAGCACTAGATATGGAAGGAATTTCTCTGGTTGCGGATTATTTTCTGATCTGCCACGGTAATTCAGACAAACAAGTGCAGGCCATTGCGCGTGAAATCAAGGACCAGGCTGAAGAAAACGGCATTGAAGTCAAAAAGATGGAAGGCTTCGATGAAGCAAGATGGGTATTAGTTGACCTTGGGGATGTCATTGCCCATGTGTTTCATAAGGATGAAAGAAGCTATTACAACCTAGAAAAACTGTGGGGAGACGCTCCGCTCGCAGACCTGGAACTTGGAATGAACCAATGATTTACCAAGGCTTTGCAAGCGTGTATGACGAGTTAATGTCTCACGCACCTTACGACAAATGGACAAAGTGGATTGAAGCATCTCTACCGGAAAAAGGCCGTATTCTCGATTTGGCATGCGGCACCGGAGAAATTTCAATCCGGCTTGCCGAAAAAGGCTTTGAAGTCACCGGGATTGATCTCAGTGAAGAAATGCTTTCTTACGCCCAGCAAAAAGTACCAGCTAAACAGCCGATTCTTTTCCTTCAGCAGGACATGAGAGAGATTACCGGATTTGAAGGCCAGTTTGACGCGGTTGTGATCTGCTGTGACTCCTTGAATTATTTAAAAACGAAAAATGACGTAATGAATACCTTTAAAAGTGTATTTCAGGTGCTGAAGCCGGACGGCATATTGCTGTTTGATGTTCATTCACCGTATAAAATAACCGAGGTTTTTCCTGGGAGCACGTTTGCTGATCAGGACGAAGATATCAGCTATATTTGGCAAAGCTTTGCCGGAAGTGAAGAGCTTTCCGCCATTCATGATATGTCGTTTTTTGTTTGGAACGGAGAGGCGTACGACCGCCTCGACGAAACACATGAGCAAAGAACGTTCCGAGTGGATGAATACGAAGAAATGCTGGCAAGCTGCGGCTTTCAGCTTCATAAGGTTACCGCTGATTTTACCGATTCAGCGCCGTCACCACAATCTGAGCGCCTGTTCTTTAAAGCACAGAAATCAAAAACCATCGTTTACTAAGACGATGGTTTTTAAAATGCCTTTTTACCCTTTTGCATACAACAGAAGGCTATGACATACTCGTTTACACATGAAACTGCTTCTTCACCGCGGAAATATCCTCTTCGTACTTCAAATGCGTATTTTGAAACACCCGATGAAACATATCCTGTACACCGCTTTCGAGTGCTTTAATGCCTTCTCCTGTCACGCCGCCTTTTACGCAAACTTTTTCCTGTAATGCAGGAAGGGTATACAATTCGGTTTCTAACAGTTTCCCCAGCCCGACAAGCATTTCTTTACACATGAGTATAGCGTCCTGTTTAGACACTGACGTTTCCGTAACGGCTGCATCTATAAACCGCTGAACCAGATAGCTCATAAAAGCGGGTCCGCAGCTTACGATATCTGACGCTACTCTTGTGATGTCACTTTCAATTTGCAGCGGATTAGAAATGTGCTTCATCAGCTCGTTGATTTTTGTTTTTGCTGCCTCCCCGCAGCTTTTACCGAAGGTGACAAGAGAAACGCCAGCAAGCGCCCGGTTTGTAATACTCGGGATAACTCGTGCCACTTGACATGGCACATACTGTTCCAGCTGATCAGTCTGAAGCGGGCTTGTAATTGAAATGAGAATGTGATCCTTTGTTAAATAAGGGACTGCCCTTGACAATAATGGATATATATCAAGCGGCTTTACACAGATGAAAATGATCTCATTTTCTGCAACAAGTTTTTCAAGGCTCTCTGTTACGTTTAAGCTGTTGTAGCGGTTTTTTATCTTCAACGCTTTTTCAATTGTGCGGTTTGTGATTGTGATGTTTGAGGGATCGGCTGCTTGTGATTCAATAAATGATTCTATAAGGATCGTACCCATATTTCCAGTGCCGATAAAGCCAATCTTCAATGATTTCCCCTCCTTTGAGCTATTATCCTCTAAACCATATGTGATAAAGAAACAAAATATGACGAAAGCGGGGTGCATGCAAGTTGAATTGGTTGAATCAACATAAAACGATAATCATGTCAGCGGGCGCTGCTGCTGTTCTCATTGCAGTTCTTTGCCAGTTTTTTTTCAGCGGACATAACAAAGAGCCTGTAAAACAAGTTATATCTAGTGAAAAGGGAAATGCGGAGGTCAAGCAGGAAGCAACAAAAGACAAAGCTGAAGAAAATATTGTAATTGATATAAAAGGCGCTGTTAAGCATCCCGGCGTTTATGAAATGCATACGGGAGACAGAGTATCGCAGGCTATTGAGAAAGCAGGCGGCATTGGTGAAAAAGCAGATGAAACGCAAGTGAATTTGGCGGAACTTTTACAGGACGGTACAGTGGTGTACATACCGAGTGAGGGAGAAGAGGCGGCACAGCAAGCGGCCGGCGGCGCTGTACAAAGCAGTAAGGGGAAGGAGACATTGGTCAATATCAACACAGCAACATTAGAGGATTTACAAAACATTTCGGGAGTAGGACCTTCAAAAGCCGAAGCGATTATTGCGTATCGGGAAGAGAACGGGCGTTTCCAGACAATCGAAGATATCACAAAGGTTTCGGGAATTGGCGAAAAATCTTTTGAAAAAATAAAGTCTTCCATTACAGTAAAGTGAATTGACGGTCATGCATGATGATAGGTAAACTAAAGAACAGGCAACACAACATTTGGAGGGAACAACGTGGAACGAATTTCATGGAACCAATATTTTATGGCTCAAAGCCATTTACTGGCACTGCGCAGCACCTGCCCGAGATTGTCTGTCGGCGCTACCATTGTCAGAGATAAACGCATGATTGCAGGAGGCTATAACGGATCAATCGCAGGCGGCGTACATTGCGCGGACGAAGGATGCTTAATGATAGACGATCATTGCGCGAGAACGATTCACGCGGAAATGAATGCGATTCTTCAATGCTCTAAATTTGGAGTGCCGACAGATGGAGCGGAGATATATGTCACGCACTATCCGTGTATTCAATGCTGTAAGTCTATCATTCAAGCCGGTATCAAAACAGTATATTACGCTGAGGATTATAAAACACATCCGTATGCCCAGGAGCTATTTGAGCAATCAGGCGTTACGGTTGAACAGGTTGAACTCGATGAAATGATCGTTGATCTGAAAAATAGAGAAAAGCTTTCATTTGTAGCAGGGCTTTTAGAAAAATTAGCGGATGCCGGTCTTGCAGAGGAAGATTTGAAGAAAATACATGAACAGGCTAATAAACTTTTTACGAGTTATGTGTGATTGATGCGGAATTCGCGTCTATTATTGCCTTTGGCGGCAGCTTCAGCAACGGCTGGAATTGCTGCCGCCTCTTATTTCTCCGCTGTCTTTCTCTTCTTCCTCTCTCTTCTTATTGTGTCAACCAAAACAAGGCACGCTCCACTCATTTTTGTTTGTTTATTCTCTTTTGTACTCAATTTTGCCCTGTTTAAGATCACAGATTCTCAAAATACTTCTTCGTATCAGCAGGGGAGCTATCACTTCAAGGCGGTTATTCATAGTATTCCTAAAATTGAAGGGGATCGGATGTCTATGCTGATCAAGACGCCCGATGGCGAAAAATGGGCTGCCTCTTATCGGATTCAGTCTTTAGCTGAAAAAGACAAACTGTCACATCTAGAGCCGGGTATGGCATGCGAATTGACTGGTGCTTTGGAGAAGCCAAAACAAGCAACAGTGCCGGGAACATTTGATTATCAACAGTATCTTTACCGGCAGCATATTCATTGGAGCTATTCTGTCACATCTATTGGAAATTGCAGCGAGCCTTCAGGTGTCCGGTATAAGCTTCTCAGTTTGAGAAAATACATCGTATCATTCACGAACACACAGCTTCCGCCAGATTCAGCAGGAATCGTACAGGCGCTTACAGTAGGTGAAAGATCTTATTTAGATGACGATGTGCTTAATGCTTACCAAAGTCTAGGTGTTGTCCATCTGTTAGCCATCTCAGGACTCCATATCGGAATTTTGACAGCAGGCCTATTTTACGCAATGATCCGTCTGGGCATAACAAGAGAAAATGCGTCAATCCTCTTGCTTTTGTTTCTGCCGATCTATGTTATTTTGACAGGTGCAGCGCCCTCTGTTCTCCGAGCTGCTCTGATGTCCGGCATCTGCTTAGCGGGAAGCCTTTTTCAGCAGCGGGTGAATTCTGCCGGGGTAATCTGTCTTTCGTATATTGTCCTCTTGCTTTTTAATCCCTACTACCTTTTTGAAGCTGGATTTCAGCTTTCATTTGCGGTCAGTTTTTCTTTAATTCTCTCATCGTCTATTTTTCAGCATATCAAAACGAGTCTGGGACAGCTGACGATTGTATCTGTTATTGCCCAGCTAGGCTCACTACCCATTCTTCTGTATCATTTTCAGCAGTTTCCTATCATTAGCATTCCGATGAATATGGTGTTGGTGCCTTTTTATACATTCTGTATTTTACCGGCTGCTATTATAGGAGTTATTCTATTATTTTTTTCAGCATCCGTCGGTCAATTTCTGTTCTATTGGTTTGATGTAATGATGACCTGGATCAACAGACTGATCACTAAAATCGCTGATATAGAAATATTCACAATCATCATCTCTCGCCCTGCACCTGCTCTTCTTCTCTTATTCACGCTCACTGTCATCATATTGCTTATGAGTATTGAGAAACCCTCATTTCCCCGGCTGACAGTGTCCACAGGCCTTTTTTGTGCAACGCTTATCCTGCTCTTTGTTTTTCCTTATGTTAGTTCCGAGGGAGAAGTAGATATGATTGATATCGGACAAGGTGACAGTATGTTTGTCAGTGCACCGTATCAGAAAGGCCGTGTTTTAATTGATACGGGAGGCACTTTGTCTTATTCGTCAGAGCCTTGGCGGGAAAAACAGCATCCTTTTTCACTGGGGGAAAAGGTGCTGATCCCTTTTTTAACGGCAAAGGGCATCAAGCAGCTTGATGCGCTGATACTGACGCACGCAGATCAAGACCATATCGGAGAGGCAGAGGTTTTGCTGAAGCATCATAAAGTGAAGCGTCTCATCATTCCGAAAGGGTTTGTTTCCGAACCTCATGATGAGAAAGTGCTGCGGACTGCCAGACAGGAGGGTGTGGCAATTGAAGAGGTGAAGCGGGGTGATGTATTGCAAATAAAGGACTTACAGTTTCATGTGCTGTCACCGGAAACGCCTGATCCGGCAAGTAAAAATAATTCTTCTCTCGTTCTATGGATGAAAACAGGCAGGATCAGCTGGCTCCTGACGGGTGATCTGGAAAAAGAGGGGGAACAGGAGGTTATCGATGTGTTCCCAAATATAAAAGCGGATGTGTTAAAGGTGGGGCATCATGGAAGCAAGGGCTCGACCGGTGAAGAATTCATCAAACAGCTTCAGCCCAAAACGGCGGTCATCTCAGCGGGTGAAAACAATAGGTACCATCATCCGCATCAAGAAGTTCTTCAATTGTTAAAGAGCCGATTCATCCGTGTGCTGCGCACTGATCAAAGCGGCACGATCCAATACACGTACAAAAGCGGATCTGGAACCTTTTCTGTTTATCCTCCATATGATACATCAGATATGACAGAGACGAATTAAAAAAGACTGCCGAGAAATCAGCAGCCCGGGCAGTCGTGTTATGAACCAACCAGGTGAATAACCGTTGCCATGACAAACAATAAGGCGAAAAATCCGAAGGACACAACAAAACCAACCGCTGAATCTACAGCATCATTTCGTTTGCTTTGAACGTTTTTTTCAAAATCATTCAATTTCATCCCCCCTGACTGACTTAAGTATAATGGAATCGTTTTGAAAAATCTAGAAGCTAAGGTAACGTTTTCTGTTCTGGTGATTATCGCCTTTTTACAAGCTGTCCCGGGGGCTTGCGAACAGGCGTTTAATATAAATGGGGAAGCAGCTGTCAGGCTTCCTCTTTACTATTTTGCAAACTCAATTTAGGATAGAAGGGGATGATGAAAGAGAGGAAGTCGTACAACAATGGTATTTGATGTGTGGAAAAGCCTGAAAAAAGGAGATGTCCATCCGGTTTATTGTTTATACGGAAAAGAGACGTATCTGCTCCAGGAAACCGTCAGCAGGATCAGACAGACGGTGATTGATCAAGAGACGAAAGATTTCAACCTGTCTGTTTTTGATTTGGAAGAAGACCCGCTTGATCAGGCGATTGCCGACGCTGAAACGTTCCCGTTTATGGGGGAGCGGCGCCTTGTCATTGTGAAAAATCCATATTTTTTAACGGGTGAGAAAAAGAAAGAAAAAGTTGAGCACAACGTCAGTGCGCTTGAATCGTATATACAATCACCGGCACCATACACGGTCTTTGTTCTGCTTGCGCCTTATGAAAAACTGGATGAGCGGAAAAAACTGACCAAAGCGCTAAAAAAACAGGCGTTCATGATGGAGGCAAAGGAATTAAACGCGAAGGAAACGACAGACTTTACGATCAATCTGGCGAGAACCGAGCAGAAAACGATCGGCACCGAGGCGGCAGAGCATTTGGTTTTGCTTGTAAACGGGCATCTGTCATCCCTTTTTCAGGAGATTCAGAAACTCTGCACGTTTATTGGAGACCGTGAAGAAATTACGCTGGATGATGTAAAAATGCTTGTAGCGAGAAGCCTGGAACAAAATATCTTTGAACTGATTAATAAAATCGTCAATCGGAAACGAACTGAGAGTCTGCAAATTTTTTATGACTTGCTCAAACAAAATGAAGAACCGATCAAAATTATGGCTCTTATATCGAACCAGTTCCGGCTGATCCTGCAGACGAAATATTTCGCGGAACAAGGGTACGGACAAAAACAGATTGCTTCTAATTTAAAGGTGCATCCATTCCGGATAAAGCTGGCGATGGATCAAGCAAGGCTTTTTTCAGAAGCCGAGCTCCGGTCTATTATTGAACAGCTTGCCGTTATGGACTATGAGATGAAAACCGGGAAAAAGGACAAGCAGCTTTTACTAGAGCTTTTTCTCTTGCAGCTGTTAAAAAGAAATGAAAAAAACGATCCTCAATTATGAGGATCGTTTTTGTTTTATGCAGAAAGTCCGTTCACTTTTTTCGCTAGTCTTGATTTGTATCGAGCTGCGGCATTTTTGTGTACAAGACCTGTTTTCACTGCTTTATCAATACGTTTAGCTGCTTCAGTAAGAGCAGTTTTCGCTTTGTCAGCTTCGTTGTTTGCAACAGAAGCTTCAACTTGTTTGATTGCAGTACGCATAGCAGATTTGATTGTCGCGTTATGAGCGCGGCGTTCGTTATTAGTTTTTGTACGTTTAATCGCTGATTTAATGTTTGGCATGTGTTTCACCTCCTAAGATACAACCTGTAGCACAGTGTCTTAAGGTTAAATCTTCTTCACAATAGAACAAATTGTATTCTATCAAACACACCTTTAGATTGCAATATAAATGTAAAGTATTTTTCATTGAAGGAATGCTTTTAAGCATGATTCATTTTATAAATGGAAACAATATGGATACTGAATATCGAAGGAGGCCCTGTATGAAAAAGAGTGAGCTGGATGTAAATCAGTATTTGGTACGTACGGATTTAGCGGTTGAAACGAAGGAAGCCATGGCTAATCAGCAGGCTGTGCCTGCAAAAGAGATAAAAGGTTTTATCGAAAAAGAACGCGATCATGGCGGAATAAAAATCCGCACTGTTGATATCACGAAGGAAGGCGCTGAGCTTTCAGGAAAAAAAGAAGGACGTTATTTAACAATTGAGGCCCAAGGGATCAGAGAAAATGACTCGGAAATGCAAGAGAAAGTCTCTGCTGTATTTGCGGAAGAATTCTCAGCCTTTCTGGAAAGCCTTAAAATCTCAAAGGATGCGAGCTGTTTAATTGTCGGCCTCGGCAACTGGAACGTGACACCTGATGCGCTCGGTCCGATGGCTGTAGAAAATCTATTGGTGACAAGACATTTATTTAAACTCCAGCCTGAAAATGTGCAGGAGGGCTACAGGCCTGTCAGCGCATTTGCTCCTGGTGTCATGGGAATTACAGGCATTGAAACAAGCGACATTATTAAAGGGGTAATCGAACAGTCAAAACCTGATTTTGTGATTGCTATTGATGCACTTGCGGCGCGTGCGGTAGAAAGGGTCAACACAACCATTCAAATATCAGATACAGGAATTCACCCGGGGTCAGGCGTTGGAAATAAACGCAAAGACTTGAGCAAGGACACCCTAGGCGTACCTGTCATTGCAATCGGTGTACCGACAGTCGTTGACGCGGTAACAATTGCCAGCGATACGGTTGACTACATATTAAAGCATTTTGGCAGAGAAATGAGAGATGACAGTCCGTCGAGATCGCTTGTTCCGGCGGGAATGACGTTTGGGAAAAAGAAAGTGCTTACTGAAGAGGATCTTCCCGACCCAAAACAGCGTCAATCGTTTCTCGGCATTGTCGGGACTCTTGAAGAAAACGAAAAGCGGCAGCTCATTCATGAGGTGCTGGCGCCTCTGGGCCATAATTTGATGGTCACGCCGAAGGAAGTCGATTCATTTATTGACGATATGGCAAATGTGCTGGCAAACGGATTAAATACAGCGCTTCATGAAAAGGTGTCTCAAGAAAACAAAGGCTCCTATAATCACTAAACGGTTCTACTTCCTCTAGCTTGTTCATAGAGTAATTACTAGACAAGCGCTGGAGGGATTCAATGAGAAATAAACGCAGAAACAGACAAATTGTTGTTGCGGTGAATGGCGGGAAAGCGATAAAGGCGATCTTTCTATTTATCGCATGCCTAGTAGTGATTTTTGTTTTATCTGGTGTGCTGACGTCTCTCCGGCCGGAACTCAGGCCTTCGTCTGACTCTTTTTACGGGATTGCCGACGAACTGCCGGGTGACGTATTTGCACACTTGCTGCGGATGGAAAACCATTATTTCGCTTCTGACCTTTCTCAAACCGACAGCTCATTTCATCTATCACGTCTTTCTTTAAAGCTGGCGACAAGTATTAATCTCGAAGATCCGCGAAGTTTTCTTGGACGCGAGCTGCCTGGGTTTGCGCAATTTGACACAGAGATTCTTTTAGCGGGACAAGGCACCGATTATACAAACATGCCGTCGGAATCCCCGCCGCCTTCAAAGGTGATGCAGGAAGAAAGAGAAGCGAATTTGGCGGAGATTGAAAAACAGCAGACGCAAACAGACAATACGAAAAAAGACCCGCCAAAACAAACAACCGGCGATAAGAAGGTTGTCTTTATCTATCACACGCACAATACAGAATCTTATCTCCCGTTATTAAAAGGTGAGACCGACCCCGATATGGCGCGTCATTCTAAAGCAAACGTCACCCTCGTGGGGGACATGTTCGGAAAAGCGCTGCAATCTCAAGGTATCGGAGCCACAGTTAATAAAACGGATATACAGGCAAAACTGAGCAAAAAAGGGTTGAATTATGCCAGATCCTACGATGAATCAAGGCCGGTCGTACAGGAAGCCCTTGCGTCAAACAAAAATCTGCAATATATCATTGACATCCATAGAGACTCCAGGCGCAAGAAAAATACGACGGCAACCATTAAAGGGAAAAGCTATGCCCGGGTAGCGTTTGTGGTCGGCAAAAAAAGTAAGAATTTCGAAGAAAACTACAAAATTGCAAGTGAGCTTCACAAGCTGATGGAGAAAAAATACCCGGGACTCAGCACAGGGGTCTTTTCTAAAGGTTCACCAGGCGATAACGGAGTTTACAACCAAGACTTAAACGACAGAGCGCTTTTGCTTGAATTCGGCGGAGTGGACAACAATCTCGAAGAGCTGCAGCGGGCGGCTGACGCAACCGCTGACGTATTCAGCGAAATGTACTGGGATGCTGAAAAGGTTAACGCTGAAAGCGGCGAGACGAAAAAACAATAAGAAATAGGTGGTCGAGTTGATTGCATATCTTGGCAAATGCTTGCTTCTTGTGGCGATGATGTTTATAGGCGTCCTGTTCGGCATGCAGCAGGCGAATAACGGCATGCTGAGCATGAAAGGCTATCATGATCCTTCACTGAAAGGCGCGTTTACGCTCACAGACGGAGAAAATAATGAAAAAGAAGCGACCGTTTTAGGGGAAACAGTAACCTCGAAAGATTTAGAAGAAAAACAAAAAGAGCTGGAACAGGTGGAAACCTTTAACGTTTTCTCTAAAGCCGGAAAAACGCTTTCTGACACAGTGACCAACACAGCCCAATCGATGTATGAATGGGTACGGGATATGAGAAAATAAGTGCTTGAAAGAGAAAAGCAGCCCCAGTATGAGAGGGAACTTTTCTCTTTCTTGTTTTACATTGAATCTTTACAATCCTATTGATATAATCTAAGCTAGTGTATTTTGCGTTTAATAGTAGGAGTGATAGATTGTGACAGATAAAGAAAAGCGTTTAGAGAGGCAGTCGAGAATTCGGAATTTCTCCATCATCGCCCATATTGACCACGGAAAATCGACCTTAGCGGATCGTATTTTAGAAAAAACGTCGGCAATCACTCAACGAGAAATGAAAGAACAATTGCTTGATTCTATGGATCTTGAACGCGAACGGGGCATCACCATTAAATTAAACTCTGTTCAGCTTAAATACAAAGCAAAAGACGGAGAGGAATATATTTTCCACCTGATTGACACACCGGGACACGTCGATTTCACATATGAAGTATCCCGAAGCCTTGCTGCCTGCGAAGGAGCGATACTTGTTGTGGATGCGGCGCAAGGAATTGAAGCGCAGACGCTTGCGAACGTTTACTTGGCGCTTGATAATGACCTTGAAATTCTTCCGGTTATTAATAAAATCGATCTGCCAAGCGCAGAGCCGGAACGTGTTCGCCAAGAGGTGGAGGACGTCATCGGCCTTGACGCATCGGAAGCCGTGCTCGCTTCAGCAAAAGCCGGGATCGGGATTGAGGAGATATTAGAGCAGATCGTGGAAAAGGTGCCTGCTCCGACCGGAGATCCAGAAGCGCCGCTTAAAGCGCTGATCTTCGACTCGCTTTATGACGCTTACCGCGGTGTCGTGGCTTATATCAGAGTCGTTGAAGGAACGGTAAAGCCGGGGCAAAAAATCAAAATGATGGCAACCGGCAAAGAGTTTGAAGTGACAGAAGTCGGTGTGTTCACGCCGAAAGCAACTCCGACAGATGAACTGACCGTCGGCGATGTAGGCTTTTTAACTGCTGCGATCAAAAATGTCGGTGACACACGCGTCGGTGACACGATAACAAGCGCGGCCAATCAGGCTGCCGAAGCGTTGCCTGGATATCGCAAGCTGAACCCGATGGTGTATTGCGGTTTGTATCCGATCGATACGGCCAAATACAACGATTTAAGGGAAGCTCTTGAGAAGCTTGAACTGAATGACTCATCGCTTCAATATGAAGCAGAGACATCCCAAGCGCTCGGATTCGGTTTCCGCTGCGGATTTTTAGGTATGCTTCACATGGAAATCATCCAGGAGCGGATTGAGCGTGAGTTTAAAATCGACCTGATCACAACGGCACCGAGTGTTATCTATGATGTGTATATGACAGACGGCGAAAAGGTTGTTGTCGACAACCCGTCCAACATGCCTGACCCACAAAAGATCGAAAGAATCGAGGAGCCGTATGTAAAAGCGACAATGATGGTGCCGAACGATTATGTCGGTGCGGTGATGGAGCTTTGCCAAGGAAAACGCGGCAATTTTATCGACATGCAATATTTAGACGCAAATCGTGTCAGCATTGTCTATGACATGCCATTAGCGGAAATCGTCTATGAGTTTTTTGATCAGCTGAAATCAAGCACAAAAGGCTACGCGTCCTTTGATTACGAACTGATCGGCTACAAACCGTCTAAACTTGTCAAGATGGACATTATGCTGAACGGAGAAAAAATCGACGCCCTTTCATTTATCGTGCATCGCGATTACGCGTACGAACGCGGAAAAGTAATTGTAGAAAAACTGAAAGAGCTCATTCCGCGCCAGCACTTTGAAGTACCGATTCAAGCGGCGATCGGCCAAAAAATCGTGGCCCGCTCTACCATTAAAGCGATGCGTAAAAACGTATTGGCTAAATGTTACGGCGGAGACATCTCGCGGAAACGGAAGCTTCTTGAAAAACAAAAAGAAGGAAAACGCCGAATGAAGCAGGTCGGCTCAGTTGAAGTGCCGCAAGAAGCATTTATGGCGGTCCTGAAAATGGACGACAGTCCGAAAAAATAATAGAAGCCGCCGCAGTCCTGTACTGCGGCTTCTTTCTGTAAAGAAGGTGAATACATTGAAATCAGCTTATATCCATATTCCATTTTGTGAGCATATTTGCCACTACTGCGATTTCAATAAATATTTTATTCAAAGCCAGCCCGTCGGCGAGTATTTAAACGCACTCGAGAAGGAAATGATAAATACGATAGAAAAAACGGGGCAGCCTGATTTGGATACGATTTTTATCGGAGGAGGCACGCCGACATCCCTCTCAGAGGACCAGCTCAAAAAATTGATGGACATGGTCAGCCGTGTGCTGAAGCCTGCAGACACTTTAAAAGAATTCGCTGTTGAGGCGAACCCGGACGACCTATCGGCAGAAAAACTGAAAATACTCAAGGAAGCGGGCGTTAATCGTTTAAGCTTCGGTGTGCAAACATTCGAAGACGACCTTCTAGAAAAAATCGGACGGGTGCATAAACAAAAAGACGTATTTGCCTCTTTTGAACGTGCAAGGGAAATTGGTTTTGAAAATATCAGTCTCGATTTGATGTTCGGTCTTCCCGGACAAACGCTTAAACATCTGGATCATTCTTTAAAAACTGCTTTATCCCTGAACGCAGAGCATTATTCCGTTTACTCTCTCATTGTAGAACCGAAAACGGTATTTTATAATTTGATGCAAAAAGGGCGGCTTCATCTGCCGGCGCAGGAACAAGAAGCCGAAATGTACGAAACGGTGATGAGCCGGATGGAAGCTGCCGGTATTCATCAATATGAAATCAGCAATTTTGCAAAGCAAGGCATGGAATCTCAGCACAATCTGACGTACTGGAGCAACGAGGAATATTTCGGTTTCGGAGCAGGAGCCCACGGGTATATCGGCGGAATTCGAACGGTAAACGTCGGACCTGTTAAGCATTACATTGACCTGATAGCTGAAAAAGGTTTTCCTTATCGCGATACACATGAAGTGACGATGGAAGAACAAATTGAAGAAGAGATGTTTTTAGGATTAAGAAAAACATCCGGAGTCAGCAAAAAACGGTTTGAAGAGAAATACGGTCGTTCTCTTGATAAACTGTTTCCCGGCGTTTTAAAAGAGCTGTCTGAAAAGGAACTGATTCTTAACACAGAATCTGCCGTTTGTTTGACTCATCAGGGAAAATTATTGGGTAATGAAGTTTTTGGCGCTTTTTTGGGTGAGTTATAATTGACATTTTTCTTGTGGTTTGATACTTTTGTTATAGATTTAGCACTCGCTTGTTGAGAGTGCTAACAGAGGTGATGATGATGTTAACAAATCGTCAGCTGCTGATCCTTCAGGTCATAATCAACGATTTTATTAAATCGGCGCAGCCGGTCGGATCTAGAACTCTTTCGAAAAAAGATGAAATCACATTTAGCTCTGCAACAATAAGAAACGAGATGGCTGACTTGGAGGAGCTGGGCTTTATTGAGAAAACCCACTCTTCCTCAGGACGTGTTCCGTCGGAAAAAGGGTACCGGTATTATGTTGATCATTTGCTGTCGCCCGTCAAACTGACAAAAACCGACCTAGACCAAATCCACTCGATCTTCAAAGAAAAAATATTCGAGCTGGAAAAGACAGTTCAAAAATCAGCAAAAATTTTGTCCGATCTTACGAATTATACGTCTATCGTACTCGGGCCGAAGTTGAGCGAGAATTATCTTAAACAGATTCAAATCATACCGATTCAGCCCGATAAAGCGGTAGCCATTCTCGTAACCAATACGGGGCATGTGGAAAATAAAACGATTAATTTTCCAACCAAAATGGATCTGTCTGATATTGAAAAGCTGGTAAATATACTGAACGACCGTTTAACCGGTGTTCCGATGGATGAACTGAATGAACGCATTTTTAAAGAAGTTGTCATGTACTTAAGGCAGCACATTAAGAACTACGACAACATCCTTGAAGCGCTGCGCTCAACATTTCATTCGACAAGTCACGTTGAAAAATTGTTTTTCGGCGGGAAAATCAATATGCTGAACCAGCCCGAATTCCATGATATCGGCAGAGTGCGGTCGCTGCTTTCTCTAATCGAAAAGGAGCAGGACGTCTTGAAGCTCGTCCAATCTTCAGATACAGGCATTTCGATTAAAATCGGAAAAGAAAATGACTATGAAGAGATGGAAAACTGCAGCCTGATTACAGCCTCTTATTCAGTAGATAAGAAGCAAATAGGCTCAATTGCGATCATCGGACCAACCCGTATGAATTATTCACGGGTGGTCAGTCTGCTTCAGCATGTGACTTCAGACTTGTCAAAAGCATTAACAAGTTTGTATGATGAGTAAGGGAAATTTGGCAAATTTTATCGAAGGGCATCACCCGCCCTTCTCCTTACACTTTTGAGGGAGGTGAACACAATGTCAGAAGAAAAACAAACCGCGGAACAAAACGAAACAGAAGAGCAAGAAGTAATCGAAGAACAAGCTGCCGCTGAAGAACAGCAGGAAGAAACAAACGAAAGCGAACTTCTTCAAAATCAAATTAACGAATTGCAAGGTTTGCTTGAGGAAAAGGAAAACAAACTTTTGCGTGTTCAAGCAGACTTTGAAAACTATAAACGACGCAGCCGCTTAGAAATGGAAGCGTCACAGAAATACCGTTCTCAAAACATCGTTACTGAATTGCTGCCGGCTCTTGACAGCTTTGAAAGAGCGCTTCAGGTTGAAGCCGACAATGAACAGACGAAAAGTTTGCTCCAAGGAATGGAAATGGTCCACCGCCAGCTCGTAGAAGCCTTGAATAAAGAAGGCGTAGAAGCAATCGAAGCTGTAGGACAGGAATTTGATCCGAACCTTCACCAAGCCGTTATGCAGGCTGAAGATGAAAACTACGGCTCCAACATTGTCGTTGAGGAAATGCAAAAAGGCTACAAGCTGAAGGATCGCGTCATTCGCCCTTCCATGGTAAAAGTGAATCAATAATTACATAGCAGGAGGTTATTCAAGTGAGTAAAGTTATCGGAATCGACTTAGGTACAACAAACTCATGTGTGGCAGTACTTGAAGGCGGCGAGCCTAAAGTTATTGCTAACGCTGAAGGAAACCGCACAACTCCATCAGTTGTCGCATTCAAAAACGGCGAACGCCAAGTAGGGGAAGTGGCTAAACGCCAATCTATCACAAACCCTAACACAATTATGTCTGTCAAACGCCATATGGGTACAGATTACAAAGTTGAAATTGAAGGAAAAGATTACACTCCTCAAGAAGTGTCTGCTATCATCCTTCAACACCTTAAATCATACGCTGAAAGCTATCTTGGCGAAACAGTATCAAAAGCAGTTATCACAGTTCCTGCATACTTTAACGATGCTGAGCGTCAAGCGACAAAAGACGCTGGTAAAATCGCAGGTCTTGAAGTAGAACGTATCATCAACGAGCCGACTGCAGCAGCGCTTGCATACGGACTTGATAAAACAGATGAAGATCAAACAATCCTGGTATACGACCTTGGCGGCGGTACATTCGACGTTTCCATCCTTGAACTTGGCGACGGTGTATTCGAAGTTCGTTCAACTGCCGGTGACAACCGCCTGGGCGGAGACGATTTTGACCAAGTCATCATCGATCATCTTGTGTCTGAATTCAAAAAAGAAAACGGCATTGATCTGTCAAAAGACAAAATGGCGCTTCAGCGTTTGAAAGACGCAGCTGAGAAAGCGAAAAAAGATCTTTCCGGCGTATCTTCTACGCAAATTTCTTTACCGTTTATCACAGCTGGAGAAGCAGGACCGCTTCACCTTGAACTTACATTAACTCGCGCTAAATTCGAAGAGCTTTCTTCTCATTTAGTAGAGCGCACAATGGGCCCTGTCCGTCAAGCGCTTCAAGATGCAGGACTTTCTGCAAGCGAAATCGACAAAGTCATCCTTGTCGGCGGATCAACTCGTATTCCTGCCGTACAAGAAGCAATCAAAAAAGAAACTGGAAAAGAAGCGCATAAAGGCGTAAACCCGGATGAAGTTGTAGCGCTTGGTGCTGCAATTCAGGGCGGCGTTATCACTGGTGACGTAAAAGACGTTGTTCTTCTTGACGTTACACCGCTTTCTCTCGGTATTGAAACAATGGGCGGCGTGTTCACAAAACTGATCGACCGCAACACAACAATTCCGACGAGCAAATCACAAGTGTTCTCAACTGCTGCTGACAACCAAACAGCTGTTGATATCCATGTTCTTCAAGGTGAGCGCCCAATGTCTGCCGACAACAAAACACTCGGCCGCTTCCAGCTTACTGATATCCCGCCAGCACCGCGCGGCGTGCCTCAAATCGAAGTTTCTTTCGATATTGACAAAAACGGTATCGTAAATGTAAGAGCAAAAGACTTAGGCACAGGAAAAGAACAAAACATCACAATCAAATCTTCTTCAGGTCTTTCTGATGATGAGATCGAACGCATGGTAAAAGAAGCGGAAGAAAATGCTGACGCTGATGCGAAGAAAAAAGAAGAAATCGAAGTCCGCAACGAAGCAGATCAGCTTGTTTTCCAAACTGAGAAAACATTAAAAGATCTTGAAGGCAAAGTGGACGAAGAACAAGTGAAAAAAGCCAACGATGCCAAAGACGCCTTAAAAGCAGCGATTGAGAAAAACGAATTTGAAGAGATCAAAGCGAAAAAAGATGAGCTTCAAGCAATCGTTCAAGAGCTTTCTATGAAGCTTTATGAAGAAGCTGCTAAAGCACAGCAAGCTCAAGACGGAGCAAACGCTGAAGGCAAAGCTGATGACAACGTTGTCGACGCTGAATACGAAGAAGTAAACGACGACCAAAACAAAAAATAAGTTTCTTTCTGAGTCAGCCCGCTTTTGGGCTGGCTGAAAAGAACATATTTCATAATCTGATTCAATGGTTAGAAAGTCAAAGTCAGGCATCTCTTGGCTTTGACTTTTTTTCTTGCCCGGGATAAAAGGAATTGAAAAATCATAATTCAAAATGATACAATCTAATTTATGTGAGAAATTCGGGAGAGTGAAGTAGATGAGTAAGCGTGATTACTATGAAGTGCTGGGTGTAAGTAAGAGCGCTTCAAAGGATGAAATAAAAAAGGCTTATCGAAAGCTGTCAAAAAAATATCATCCTGACATTAACAAAGAAGCCGGATCAGATGAAAAGTTTAAAGAAGTCAAAGAAGCATACGAAACGCTGTCTGATGACCAAAAACGGTCTCATTACGACCAATTTGGCCATACTGATCCTAACCAAGGCTTCGGCGGCGGCGGTTTTGGCGGCGGCGACTTCGGCGGTTTTGGTTTCGATGATATTTTCTCAAGTATTTTCGGCGGCGGCACTAGACGAAGAGATCCGAATGCACCGCGTCAAGGGGCGGATCTGCAATATACGATGACTTTGTCATTTGAGGATGCCGTTTTCGGAAAAGAAACGACCATCGAGATTCCGCGTGAGGAAACGTGTGATACATGTAAAGGCTCAGGGGCGAAACCTGGTACAAATCCGGAAACGTGCTCACACTGCGGAGGCTCCGGTCAGCTAAATGTGGAGCAAAACACGCCGTTTGGTAAAGTTGTCAACAGACGAGTCTGCCACCACTGCGAAGGTACAGGTAAAATCATTAAAAACAAATGTGCGGATTGCGGCGGCAAAGGAAAAATCAAAAAACGCAAAAAAATCAACGTCACAATTCCTGCCGGTGTAGATGACGGGCAGCAGCTGCGTCTCTCAGGACAGGGTGAACCAGGCGTAAACGGCGGCCCTGCCGGGGATTTATTTGTCGTATTCCACGTGCGCGCCCACGAATTCTTTGAGCGCGACGGAGATGATATTTACTGTGAAATGCCGTTAACGTTTGCTCAAGCCGCGCTTGGAGATGAAGTGGAAGTTCCGACGCTTCACGGGAAAGTGAAATTGAAAATCCCTGCCGGTACACAAACAGGAACAAAATTCAGATTAAGAGGCAAAGGCGTTCAAAATGTCAGAGGCTATGGACAGGGTGACCAGCATATCGTCGTCCGCGTTGTCACTCCGACAAACTTGACAGATAAACAAAAAGATATTATCCGCGAATTTGCCGAAGTCAGCGGAAACCTGCCTGATGAACAGGAAATGAGTTTCTTTGATAAGGTAAAACGCGCGTTTAAAGGCGATTAATTATTGGATGAGGAGTTGGTAGTTTTGAAATGGTCCGAATTAAGCATTCACACAACACATGAAGCGGTCGAACCTATCTCAAATATTTTGCATGAAGCTGGTGCGAGTGGGGTTGTGATAGAGGACCCGCTTGATTTAATTAAAGAACGTGAGAATGTGTACGGGGAAATCTACCAGCTCGACCCCAATGATTATCCGAACGAGGGTGTCATTGTCAAAGCGTATCTGCCGGTCAACAGCTTTCTTGGAGAAACGGTAGAGGGCATTAAAGAAACAATTAATAATCTGCTTCTTTATGATATTGATTTGGGCAGAAACCATATCACCATTTCCGAAGTGAACGAAGAGGAATGGGCGACTGCTTGGAAAAAGTATTACCACCCTGTGAAAATTTCTGAAAAGTTTACGATTGTGCCGACGTGGGAGGAATATACGCCGGTACATACGGATGAGCTGATTATTGAAATGGACCCGGGAATGGCATTCGGAACAGGCACACACCCGACAACCGTACTTTGTATTCAGGCGCTTGAACGCTTTGTGCAAAAGGGTGATAAGGTGATTGATGTAGGCACAGGCTCCGGAATTTTAAGTATTGCGGCTGCAATGCTTGAGGCTGAATCGGTTCATGCCTATGATCTTGATCCCGTTGCTGTAGAAAGCGCACGTCTCAATTTGAAGTTAAACAAGGTTAGCGATATAGCTCAAGTCAAACAAAATAATTTGTTAGACGGGATTTCAGGAGAACATGATGTGATCGTTGCCAACATTTTGGCTGAAGTCATCCTTCGTTTTACTTCACAGGCTTATCATCTGCTGAAAGACGGCGGGCACTTTATTACTTCAGGAATTATCGGCCAAAAAAAGCAAGAGGTAAAAGAAGCATTGGAACAGGCTGGTTTTACCATTGTGGAAATCCTCTCAATGGAAGATTGGGTCAGCATTATTGCAAAAAAATAACAGTTAGTAGGTGTCACAGCGTATGCAACGATATTTTATCGAGCTCACGAAGCAGCAAATGGAGGAAGCGCCGGCTATTTCAATTACCGGAGAAGATGTTCATCATATTGTCAATGTCATGAGAATGAACGAGGGAGGCCAAATTATCTGCTGCTCTCAGGACGGCTTCGAAGCAAAATGTGAACTTCAATCTGTTTCCAAAGAAAAAGTGTCCTGTCTTATGATAGAATGGACGAATGAAAACAGAGAGCTTCCGATAAAGGTTTATATTGCAAGCGGCCTCCCGAAAGGGGATAAACTTGAATGGATTATCCAAAAGGGGACTGAGCTGGGAGCTCATGCCTTTATTCCTCTGCAAGCCGCACGCTCTGTTGTCAAGCTGGATGACAAGAAAGCGAAGAAAAAGCGGGAAAGATGGACAAAAATTGCGAAGGAAGCGGCGGAGCAATCGTACCGAAACGAAGTGCCGCAAGTGCTGGATATCCATTCCTTTCAGCAGCTTCTTGAAAAGGTGCAGAATTTCGATAAATGTGTCGTTGCATACGAAGAGTCATCGAAGCAAGGAGAAACAAGCTCGTTCAGCGCAGTTGTAAGCAGCCTTCCGAAAGGATCATCCCTTTTGATCGTATTCGGTCCCGAAGGCGGTTTAACAGAAGCGGAGGTTGAGCGGCTCACGGCGAAAAACGCTGTTCCGTGCGGCCTCGGACCGAGAATTTTAAGGACAGAAACCGCTCCGCTATACGCGCTGAGCGCAATTTCTTATCATACAGAGTTATTAAGAGGTGATCAATAATGGCAACTGTTGCGTTCCATACGCTTGGCTGCAAAGTCAATCATTATGAAACAGAAGCAATCTGGCAGCTTTTCAAAGATGCGGGCTATGAAAGAAGAGACTTTGAACAAACAGCTGACGTATATGTCATTAATACATGTACGGTAACAAATACGGGAGATAAAAAAAGCCGCCAAGTGATCAGACGCGCCATTCGTCAAAATCCTGACGGCGTCATCTGCGTCACAGGCTGTTATGCGCAAACCTCGCCAGCTGAGATTATGGCAATCCCGGGTGTAGACATTGTAGTCGGAACTCAGGATCGTGAAAAAATGCTTGGCTACATCGATCAATATCGTGAAGAGCGTCAGCCGATCAATGGCGTCAGCAACATTATGAAAGCTAGAGTATATGAAGAGCTTGATGTACCGGCATTCACAGACCGGACAAGAGCGTCATTAAAAATACAGGAAGGCTGCAATAACTTCTGCACGTTCTGTATCATTCCGTGGGCGCGCGGACTTCTCCGTTCACGTGACCCGGAGGAAGTTATTAAACAAGCACAGCAGCTTGTTGATGCGGGTTATAAAGAAATCGTACTTACTGGTATTCATACAGGCGGCTACGGTGAAGATATGAAAGATTACAACTTTGCCAAGCTTTTGAGAGAACTTGACGCCCGTGTTCAAGGTGTGAAACGGATCAGAATTTCGTCCATCGAGGCAAGCCAGATCACAGACGAAGTAATTGAAGTTTTAGACCGTTCAGATAAGATTGTGCGCCATTTGCACATTCCGATTCAATCCGGATCAAACACAGTGCTTAAACGGATGAGACGCAAATACACTATGGAATTTTTCGCTGACCGTTTAAATAAGCTGAAAAAAGCACTTCCGGGCTTAGCCGTAACCTCCGATGTCATTGTAGGCTTCCCTGGTGAAACAGAAGAAGAATTTATGGAAACCTATAACTTTATCAAAGAAAACAGATTCTCTGAACTGCATGTTTTCCCTTATAGCAAACGTACGGGAACGCCAGCTGCGCGGATGGAAGACCAAGTGGATGAAAACGTCAAAAACGAACGTGTACACCGCCTGATTGCACTTTCTGACCAGCTTGCGAAGGAATATGCCTCTGATTATGAAAATGAAGTCCTTGAAATTATCCCTGAGGAAGCATTTAAAGAATCAGATGAAGAAAACATGTATGTCGGCTACACAGACAACTACATGAAAGTTGTTTTCAAAGGTACGGAAGACATGATCGGCAAAATCGTGAAAGTAAAAATACTAAAAGCAGGCTATCCATACAATGAAGGACAGTTTGTCCGTATTGTTGAGGATGACATAACAGAACAAATGCGTATGTCTTCTTAATCTGAAAAACCGGTGCATCTGAATGTGCCGGTTTTTTATGTTCAGTTTTTAGTTGGGATAAGCAGGTTAATAAAGCTGTAGAACAAGTTGGTAAGCGGTAAAAACAAAAGAGCTGATACGACATTAAATAGCAGGCTGAAATGGGCGATTCTTTGGGCAGGGTCTGCCGAGAGCTGTTCAACAAAGCCGGTCGCTGCCGCCAAAAACGGGAATACAATTGCTACGCCGATTATGTTAAACAAAACATGGGCGCACGCTGTCTGTTTTGCGGCATATCCGCCGGATACAGCAGCCATGACAGCTGTAATGCATGTCCCGATGTTTGACCCAAGCACAACGCTCATTGCCTGTGTCAGTCCAATAACGCCTTCATTCATAAAGCTCATTAAAATGCCGATGCAGACAGAACTTGAGTGAATGATTGCAGTTAACACCATGCCGATAAGCAAAGCAGACCAGTTTGAGTCGTTTACATGATGAAGAATCCCTGCACCTGTTTTCAGCTGAGTAAGCGGTTCTGCAAGACGGCTGAAGCCGCTGATGCAAAAAAAGATAATTCCGAGTCCGAGGAAGCTTGTTCCCAGCTGTTTGAACGGATACCTGCCCGTCAGAAAAAACAGCAAACCGCCAATCAATAGAATCCAAATCAACACATCCATTTTGATTGCAAGAAATTCGGTTGTAAAGGTAGATCCGACATTTGTTCCAAGGATCATCGGTATTGTCCGTTTGAAAGAAAGGGCCCCCGCACTTACAAATCCGATGACAATTACCATAAAGGCGGAGCTGCTTTGGAGAAATCCTGTAAAAACAATACTGATGAGGAATGCTTTTAATGGATGATCCGTAAAAATCAGCAGCTGCTCTTCAATTTTTGAATACGTCAGCGAAATTAAACCTTTCCGAAGCATGTTCATTCCTGTGAGAAAGAATAATATAAGAGCAGTAAAACTAATCAGAAGCAACATTTTATTCACCAACCCCTTTCTATCATTATATAGACAGGCAGTCCCGCTCATGACGGAAAAGTGAACTCACTTAGTTGACCTGACTGAAGGCTTATATTATAATGTCAAAGTACATGTTTATATGTGTAACTTAAAGGTAGTCGATTGGTGTATTCGGAGGGAGGGAAAGAGAATGTCAAAAACGGTCGTTAGAAAAAACGAATCGCTTGAAGATGCTCTTCGTCGCTTCAAACGCAGTGTATCAAAGACAGGTACTTTGCAAGAAGCAAGAAAGCGCGAATTTTATGAAAAACCTAGCGTAAAGCGCAAGAAAAAGTCTGAAGCTGCTAGAAAACGCAAATTCTAAAAGAGGGTGGATTTATGAGTCTTCTTGAGCGACTTAACCAAGATATGAAGCTATATATGAAAAGCCGTGAGAAAGACAAACTGACTGTCGTTCGAATGGTTAAGGCTTCACTTCAAAACGAAGCAATTAAGCTTAAGAAAGACAGTTTGACCGAGGATGAGGAACTCACTGTCCTTTCTCGTGAACTTAAGCAACGTAAAGACTCCCTCCAGGAATTTTCAAACGCTAATCGTTTAGATTTAGTAGATAAAGTTCAAAAAGAGCTGGACATTTTAGAAGTTTATTTACCACAGCAGCTATCAGAAGAAGAGCTGCGTACAATCGTAAATGAAACCATTGCGGAGGTCGGTGCGAGCTCAAAAGCGGACATGGGCAAAGTGATGGGGGCAATTATGCCTAAAGTAAAAGGTAAAGCTGACGGAAGTTTAATTAATAAGCTTGTGAGCAGTCAACTGTCTTAAATGGCAAAGAAAAGGACATCTTTCTAAGAGAGATGTCTTTTTTTTATACATAAAAAAATGAAACCTTTGATACATTTGTTACGTATGAAGAGAAGGCACTTACTATACGAGGAAGGAGGGATACATCGCCCTTGCTTCAAACAAAAGGATTCCGAGCGGCTCTTTTGAGCATATTTCTACTATCATTATTAGGAGTTCAGCTGCACACAAAAGCAGAAAAACAAACCGTCTACGTCATTCCCGTTGAAAAAAATGTCGAACAGGGTCTCGCCTCGTTTTTGTCACGTTCGCTACAAGATGCAGAGGCTCAGCATGCAAACCATATTATTCTTGATATTAACACACCGGGAGGACTGGTGAAATCAGCTATTGATATAGCGGACACGATCAACGAAACGGATATCCCGATAACTGCTTATGTAAACAAACGGGCATTGTCTGCTGGTGCATATATCGCGTTACAGGCTGACGCCATTTATATGGCGCCCGGAGGAAAGATGGGAGCCGCGGCGATCATAGACGGTAAAGGCAATGCTGCTGACAAAAAAGCTGAATCATTCTGGCTTGCGGAGCTGGAAGATGCCGCAGCAAAAAACAACCGTGATCCAAAATATGCGCGTGCCATGGCAGACCCTGATGTAGATGCAAGAGAAGCGGGCGCGCCGAAGGGAGATCTGCTTACGCTGAATGCGGAAAAAGCTGTTGACGTAGGCTATTCAGAAGGAACAGTTAACAATCTTTCCGCGCTTGTGAAGAAGCTTGGATACGAAGATGCACATATCAGCTATGCTGAGGAAAGCTTTGCAGAAAAGGCAGCAAGGTGGCTGACCAGTCCGATTGTTGTTCCTATTTTATTGACAATTGCCTTTTTAGGCCTTACTGTTGAGCTTTTTTCTCCTGGTGTCGGTCTGCCTGGAACAGCAGGATTTATCGCATTGATCCTGTTTTTTTACGGACATCTTGCAACGGGTCTTGCCGGATATGAAACGGTTCTCCTCTTTATAGCAGGGGTGATTCTGATCCTGATGGAGATATTCCTCCCCGGAGGAATCATTGGTTTACTTGGCTTGGGAGCAATTGTTGCGAGCTTATTTTTGGCCGCGGGAAGCTTCACAGTCATGGCGGTTTCTCTCTTGATCGCCTCAGCTGTTTCCATTACAGCTTTCATTTTACTGACAAGGGTGTTGGGAAAGCGTATGAAATTCTTTAAGAAATTTATATTAAATGATTCTACAAATACAGAGAGCGGTTATGTATCAAACCAAACGCGAACGGACTTAATCGGCAAGGAGGGCGTGACCTTTACGCCGCTGCGTCCCGCGGGAACCGTCATTATCGATGACGAACGTCTTGATGTGGTATCTGAAGGATTATTTACAGAGAAAGATAAAAAAGTAAAAGTAATCAAAGTGGAAGGCTCGCGCATTGTCGTGAGAGAAATTTAAACAGAAACGAGGAGAAGTAGCATGGACCCATCAACATTAATGATACTGGCTATTGTCGTAGTAGGGATCATTGTCTTAGCTGTATTTTTTACATTTGTACCTGTTATGCTCTGGATTTCAGCTTTAGCAGCTGGAGTTAAAATCAGCATTTTCACTCTAATAGGGATGAGGCTTCGCCGCGTCATACCGAACCGGGTGGTTAATCCGCTGATTAAAGCGCATAAAGCGGGACTCGACGTTGGAACAAATCAGCTTGAAAGCCACTATCTTGCTGGAGGGAATGTAGATAGAGTCGTTAACGCACTTATCGCAGCTCAGCGTGCTAATATTGAGCTTACATTTGAACGCTGTGCAGCCATCGACCTTGCCGGCCGTGATGTATTGGAAGCCGTGCAAATGAGCGTTAATCCGAAGGTCATTGAAACACCGTTTATTGCAGGTGTTGCTATGGACGGAATTGAAGTGAAGGCGAAAGCGAGAATTACAGTAAGAGCCAATATCGACCGCCTTGTCGGGGGTGCGGGTGAGGAAACGATTGTAGCCCGTGTAGGCGAAGGGATCGTCTCTACAATCGGTTCATCCGAAAATCACAAAAAAGTGCTGGAGAACCCTGATATGATTTCTCAAACGGTTCTCGGTAAAGGCCTGGATTCAGGAACCGCCTTTGAAATTCTTTCGATTGATATTGCTGATGTTGACATTGGTAAAAACATCGGGGCGATCTTGCAGACGGATCAGGCAGAGGCCGACAAAAATATTGCACAGGCCAAAGCCGAAGAACGCCGTGCAATGGCTGTTGCTCAAGAGCAGGAAATGCGCGCACGTGTAGAAGAAATGCGAGCTAAAGTGGTTGAAGCCGAAGCGGAAGTGCCGCTTGCGATGGCCGAAGCCCTGCGCGAAGGAAATATCGGTGTCATGGACTACATGAATATTAAAAACATTGATGCAGACACAGATATGCGTGATTCATTCGGTAAATTAACGAAAGACCAATCGGATGAAGACCGCAAATCATAATCTCTCTATGCAGAAGGGAGAATAGTGATGGAAGATATACTGACGAATCCGCTTGTTATTGCAGCGATTATCGGAATTATTTCCACGATTTTCGGCAAAGTGAAAAAAGAAGAAGAAAAAAACAATCAAAATCAAAAAAGAAAAAAGCCGCAGACAATGAAACCTGCTTCTGTTCAAAATAAACAATCAGCTGAAGAAACGCCAGCACCTATTCCAAACCGCTTGGAACAGATGAGACAAGAAGCTGAAGACAGACGGAAGGAAACGGAAAGAAACCTGAAAGGGCTTGAGCGGGATCTTACTGCCGCCAAACATAAATCTGTGTATACCAAGCAAAAACTGCTTCAGGTCAATAAAGACACTGTGGTGCAAGGCATTGTCTTAGGCGAGGTATTCGGTCCGCCAAGGGCAAAAAAACCTCATCACACAATGCGAGCAGCCCGCAAAAATTAAGTGTTAGAACCCTCTTTCAAATCATACATATGAGATGAAAGGGGGTTCTTTTTGTATGGGGCAAAGAAAGAATCGTTTAAAAGCTTGGCTGACAAGAGCATTGGAAATTCCCCCGGACGTTATGATGGATCTGCCGCGGATCACAATGGTCGGCAGACTTCATATCTACATAGAAAACCACAGAGGCCTTCTGCTGTTCAGTGAGAATGAAGTGAGGCTGATGCTGAAGCAGGGCCAGTGCATCATATCAGGAAAAAACTTTGTTATCAAAGCGATTCTTCCGGAAGAAATACTTTTGGAGGGTACGATTGATGTCGTTCGATATGTTGAGTCATAAAGCCGAGGGGGAAATGTTGTGAAAAATAAATGGCTGTCTTTTTTTGGTGGTAAGGTCCAGCTTGAAGTGACGGGACGAGGCATTGAACGGCTCCTTAATGAATGCACAAGAAGAGGGATTCCAATCTTTCATCTGAAAAAAAAGAAAGAAGCCGTCTTGTTATATATACAGCTTCAGGATGTACATGCCTTTCGGCGTGTCAGAAGAGAATTTGACTGTAAAGCCCGTTTTATCAATCGAAAAGGTTTCCCGTTCTTATTGCTGAAATCCAAACTGAATTTAGGTTTTACCATTGGTTTTGCGCTTTTTTTTATCCTATTGTTTTTGCTCTCCAATATGGTGTGGAAAATTGAAGTGACTGGTGCAAAGCCTGAAACGGAGCACCAAATGATGCAGCATTTGAAGGAAATCGGCGTCAAAAAAGGGCGATTGCAATTTTTAATGCAGTCTCCCGAAAAAATACAAAAATCGTTAACCAACGGAATAGACAATATCACTTGGGTCGGAGTCGATTTGAAAGGCACGACCATCCACATGAAAGTTGTGGAGAAAAATGAGCCTGAAAAAGAAAAGTATGTCAGTCCGCGCCACATTGTCGCCAAAAAGAAAGCAACCATTACAAGAATGTTTGTCCAGAAAGGCCAGCCCATGGCCGCAATCCATGATCATGTGGAAAAGGGGCAAATGCTTGTCTCCGGCTTAATCGGAAGCGAAGATGAGCAGCAGGAAGTCGCCTCTAAAGCTGAAATTTACGGCGAGACCTGGTACAGATCTGAAGTAACGGTGCCCCTTGAAACATTATTTAACGTCTATACGGGCAAAGTAAGGACAAAGCACAAGCTTTCTTTTGGCTCATGGGCTTTCCCAATCTGGGGGATAACGCTTAAAAAAGAAGAATTAAAACATCCAAAAACAGAACAAGAGAAGCATTCGCTTCATTTTCTCGGTTTGGAGCTCCCTGTTTCTTATATCAAAGAGCAAACGAGAGAAAGTGAAGAGGCTTTGCGAAAATATACGAAAGAAGAAGCAGTTCAAGAAGGAATCAAAATGGGTAAACGGGATGTAGAGAGTAAAATAGGCGAGGACGGCGAGGTGAAAAGTGAAAAAGTTTTGCACCAGACAGTCGAGAATGGTAAAGTAAAGTTGATTATTCTCTACCAAGTTATAGAAGATATCGTTCAAACCACACCTATTGTCAGGGAGACTGAAGAATGACAGAACATTTACTTGCGATGAATCAAAAACTGAAAAGCCCGGACGAAGCGCTTTCACTGTTCGGGAATCAAGATTCTTTTTTGACACTGATGGAGAAAGATCTGGATGTAAATATCATTACGCGAGGCGAAACGATTTATATTTCAGGCGATGAAGAATCGTTTCAGATTGCCGACAGGCTGCTGGGATCACTTCTCGCATTAATTCGCAAGGGGATAGAGATCTCTGAACGTGATGTGATTTCCGCCATCAAGATGGCAAAAAAGAATGAACTTGAATATTTTGAAAGCATGTACGAAGAAGAAATTACAAAAAACGCAAAAGGCAAATCGATCCGTGTGAAAACCATGGGACAGCGGGAATACGTAGCCGCCATGAAACGAGATGATCTTGTATTTGGCATTGGCCCGGCAGGAACTGGAAAAACGTACCTTGCTGTCGTAAAAGCAGTCCACGCATTGAAAAACGGACATATTAAAAAAATCATTTTAACAAGACCTGCGGTAGAAGCCGGTGAAAGCCTCGGTTTTTTACCAGGTGACCTGAAAGAGAAAGTAGATCCTTATTTGCGCCCGCTGTATGACGCTCTTCATGATGTGCTTGGAACAGATCATACAGAACGTCTGCTGGAAAGAGGAGTCATTGAAATCGCTCCGCTCGCTTATATGAGAGGCCGGACACTTGATGATGCCTATGTTATACTTGATGAAGCACAGAACACTACGCCTGCCCAAATGAAAATGTTTTTGACGAGACTGGGTTTTGGCTCTAAAATGATCATTACAGGTGACGTTAGCCAAATTGATCTGCCGAAAGGCGTCAAATCGGGACTTGCAGTAGCGAGAGAGATGCTGAAAGAAATCGACGGCATTTCTGTGATTGAACTGGACCAGACAGACGTGGTCAGACATCCGCTTGTTGCGAAAATTATTGAAGCATACGATAAGCAAAATTAATCCTGAATGACCCGATCGCGCGTTATCGGGTCATTTTTGCTTATCAGCTTGATTTTCTAGAGGAGGTTCTTGTGTTGAAAAAGAAGGGGAAGACCAAAAGCGGCTCAAAAAATTGGCGCGGCTTTAAAAATGCCCGCTCCATGCATGTACTGCTGTATCTTCTGCTGGCTGCGATTATGTTCGCATTGCTTTTTGTACATGTGAAGCCGGAAACGCTTGATTTAGACCTGTTTTCAGTCAGCGACAAGACCATTTATGCTCCGGCAACCGTGGAAGATCAAAAAGCGACAGAGGAAAAAAAGCAAGCTGCTGAGGATGCGGTCGAAGATCAATATACCTTAAAGAAAGATTATACAGACAATCGAATTGATCTTGTGTCATCGATATTCGACAGTATCAGTGAAGTGAAAAAATCAGCAGAAGAAGACAGCAGTTCACCATCAGAAAAAACAATGATTAAGTCGGTGAAAAATAAGCTGACGTCAGATGTGAATGATTCTATATCAGAGGATGCCATCAAGACTTTGCTGAAGGCGGACCATGAAGATTTTTCATTTGTCAGAGATACTGTCATAACAGCAGTAAACTCAGTGATGAGCAGTGAAATCCCGTCGGATAAATTATCTGAAGCAAAAGATAAAGTGCAAAAAGAACTGAAGAGTAATTCTATCCCGTCTAAATATTTAGGAGCCGCCACGGAAATCGGGCGTTACGCCATTATTCCGAATTACGTCTTCGATCCAAAAGCAACAGAGGCAAAACGCCAGGAAGCGTCAGACAATGTTCAGCAGGTTCAGATCAAACAGGGGCAGGTGCTCGTGGAAGAAAATGACCTCATTGATCGGGAAGTGTACAGAAAACTTGAGCTGACCGGATTGTTAAATAACTCCAATTTGTTCAAACCGATTAGCGGCCTTTTGATTATGATCGGGCTTTTCATTGCTACACTCGTTTACTATTTCGAAAAACAGAATCAAAATCTGAAATTCAAAAACAAGTCGATCCTATTATTCTCCATTATTACAACGCTTTTGCTTGTTATTATGGAGGTTGTCAGTTTATTTCAAAAGATGGAATATAACAATATTGGCTATCTTGTTCCCATTGCGGCCGGTGCAATCTTAATCAAGCTGCTGATGAATGAACGGATCGCTATTTTAGGAAGTATCATTCTTGCGATTTGCGGAAGTATGATGTTTAATCAAGGTGTGACAGGAACATTTAATTATGTCATTGGTATTTATTATTTGATCAGCGGTATTTCCGGTGTTTTGTTTTTAGGAAAACACAATGGCAGATCAAAAATTTTGCAGACCGGGCTTTTTGTGGCGTTTATCAATATGATTGTGGTTCTATCTCTATTATTGATCCAAAACACCGCGCTGTCAGGCTTGGAAATCGGGACGCTCATGCTGATGGGGGTTGTGTCGGGTTTTGCTTCCTCCGTATTAATTATCGGACTTATGCCGTTTTTTGAGACAGGTTTCGGCATTTTGTCCACAATGAGGCTGATCGAGCTGTCCAACCCTAACCATCCGCTGCTTCGAAAAATACTGACAGAAACACCAGGTACATATCACCACAGCGTCATGGTCGCCAATTTGTCAGAGGCCGCCTGCGAGGCGGTAGGGGCAAATGGTTTGCTTGCAAGAGTCGGTGCGTATTATCACGACCTCGGAAAAACAAAGCGGCCGCAATATTTTATTGAAAATCAAATGAATATTGACAATCCGCATGATAAGCTTTCTCCGCAGCTCAGTAAAAATATCATTATTTCGCATACCACTGACGGGGCGAATATGCTGAGAAGCTATAAATTTCCAAAGGAGCTTGTGGATATTGCTGAGCAGCACCACGGGACCTCTCTTTTGAAATTCTTTTATTATAAAGCGAAGGAAAAAGGCGATCAGATTACAGAGGAAGAATTCCGTTACCCGGGGCCGAAGCCGCAGTCGAAAGAAGCCGCGATTATATCAGTGGCAGACAGTGTCGAAGCGGCTGTCAGATCGATGCATAATCCAAATCCTGAACGAATTGAAAAGCTTGTCAGGGGCATTATATCCGATAAGCTTCAGGACGGACAGTTTAGTGAATGCGATTTGACATTTAAAGAGCTTGATACAATCGCAAAAACGCTTTGTGCAACATTAAAAGGAATTTTCCACTCCCGGATTGAATATCCGGAGGCTACTAAGAAGGTGAAATAGATGAGTTTATTGATTGATATCGTAGATGAAACCGGAAGTGTCTCTGAAGAGATGCTTAAAGAAGTAGAAAATCTGCTTCAATTTGCCGCTGAGCGCGAAGGAGTTCAGGACCAGGCTGAGGTTTCTGTCACGATCGTTACCAATGAAGACATTCAGCAGATCAATAAAGAGTATCGGGGAAAGGATACGCCGACAGACGTCATCTCTTTTGCTCTTGAAGAAGAGGGAGAAGACGAAGTTGAAATTGTCGGTGCTGAAATGCCGCCGGTTCTAGGTGATATTATCATCAGTGCAGATCGTACAAGAGAGCAGGCTGAAGAATATAACCATTCTTTCAAGAGAGAGCTTGGCTTTCTAGCGGTACATGGATTCCTGCATCTTTTAGGATATGACCATATGACGAAAGAGGAAGAAGAGGAGATGTTTACTAAGCAAAAGGATTTGCTGGACGCCTATGGACTCAAGAGATCATAGAAATGAGCTGAAGCGATTCCTAATGAGCTTCGTGCACGCAGGGCGGGGCATATGGAGAACGGCGCGGACGGAGCGGAATTTTCAATTTCATGCCGCGGCTGCCTGCGCCGTTATCATTTGCGGTTTTCTCGTTAATCTCAGCCTGACAGAGTGGGCTATTATTTTTCTTTTGATTGGCGGAATGCTTTCACTGGAGCTTTTAAATACAGCTATTGAACACACGGTTGATTTAGTAACAGATAAACATCACCCGCTTGCTAAGGCGGCTAAGGACGCTGCTGCCGGGGCTGTTTGCGTTTTTGCCGTGATTTCGTGTATTATTGGTTTACTTATTTTTTTGCCAAAGCTGTATGGCTGAAAATTCTTACATTTATTTTACATTTTTAGAAATGGGCGTGAAAAAAGGAGCGCCATTATGTAAAATATAAAGTGATAGCGGTACCATTATAGGTAAGAGAGGAACATGTACACATGAACAGACAGAAATTGATAACAGAAGCTTTAAAAGCGCGTGACATGGCATATGCACCGTATTCCAAGTTTAAAGTAGGAGCCGCTCTTCTTACCAAAGATGGAAAAGTGTACAGAGGCTGCAATATAGAGAATGCGGCATACAGCATGTGCAACTGCGCTGAGCGTACCGCTTTGTTTAAAGCTGTTTCTGAAGGCGATACTGAGTTTCAGATGCTGGCAGTAGCTGCTGACACCCCGGGCCCAGTATCACCGTGCGGAGCCTGCCGGCAGGTGATTTCTGAGCTCTGCACAAAGGACGTTATTATCGTGCTGACCAATTTACAAGGACAAATACAAGAAATGACTGCAGAAGAATTATTGCCAGGCGCATTTTCATCGGAGGATTTACATGACGAACGAAAGCTTTAAATCAGGATTTGTATCCATTATCGGAAGACCAAACGTAGGAAAGTCTACTTTTTTGAACAGAGTGATCGGCCAAAAAATCGCGATCATGAGTGATAAACCCCAAACAACAAGAAATAAGGTGCAAGGGGTATTAACGACAGGCACATCACAAACGATTTTTATTGACACACCAGGAATTCATAAGCCTAAGCATAAGCTTGGAGACTTTATGATGAAAGTGGCGCAAAATACATTAAAAGAAGTCGATTTGATCTTATTTATGATCAATGCTGAGGAAGGCTATGGCAAGGGCGACGAGTTCATTATTGAGAAATTGCAGAATACCTCGACACCTGTTTTCTTAATCGTAAACAAAATTGACAAGATCCATCCTGATCAATTGCTTCTGCTAATTGACGAATACCGCAGGCGATATCCTTTTAAGGAAATTGTTCCGATCTCTGCATTAGAGGGAAATAACATTGAAACATTGCTGGCGCAGATTGAAGCATATTTGCCTGAAGGTCCGCAGTTTTATCCGAGTGACCAGGTGACCGATCATCCGGAACGCTTTATCATTTCTGAGTTGATCAGGGAAAAGGTGCTGCATCTGACAAGGGAAGAGATCCCGCACAGCATTGCGGTAAGCATCGAATCGATTAAAGGGCAGGACAACGGGTCCGTGCACGTGGCGGCAACAATTGTGGTCGAACGGGATTCTCAAAAAGGCATTGTCATCGGGAAAAAAGGCAGCCTGCTGAAAGAAGTCGGAAAAAGAGCGAGAGCGGATATCGAGGCCCTCTTAGGTTCTCGCGTCTATCTAGAATTGTGGGTAAAAGTGCAGAAAGACTGGCGTAACAAAATGTCCCAGCTTCGCGACTTCGGCTTTAAAGAGGATGAATATTAATCACTTGCTGTGTCATTATCTCACATGAACAGGGATACATTAGCAAATTTTGTTTAACATGAAATGGAGGACATCTGGTCAAGATAAAGGTAAGAATTTGGAGTTTAGGTAAGCTAGTTTAACTACAGAAAGGTGGGTTTCTTGTGTTGAATTTTACCTGGAACGTATTTTCTCAAACAGGAAATGTTGATACGTATCTTCTTTTTAAAGAACTGGAAAAAGAGAACATGGAAAGACCCGAAGAACTAGAAGATGAGCTAGCCCGATTTGATTTTCCAATTTTATAGACCTCTTGACCGCTCCTGTTTTAGGAAGGTGCGGAAATGCTGACAAAATGTGAAGGAATCGTTCTTCGTACCAATGATTACGGAGAGACGAATAAAATTGTTACTTTACTGACAAGAGAACACGGAAAAATAGGTGTTATGGCCAGAGGAGCCAAAAAACCGAACAGCCGTTTATCAGCAGTCAGCCAGTCCTTTTTGTATGGTTCATTCCTAATGCAGAAAACAACAGGCCTCGGAACCCTTCAGCAGGGTGAAATGATCCTCAGCATGAGAGGTATCAGAGAGGATTTGTTTTTAACTGCATATGCAGCTTTTATTGCTGAGCTCGTTGACAAAGGCACAGAAGAAAAAAAACCAAATCCCTATTTGTTTGAATTTATTTTAGAATCCTTTAAACAGCTTGACGAAGGAACAGACCCGGATGTTATTACCTTCATTGTTCAAATGAAGATGCTTGCTGTGATGGGACTGTATCCTGAGCTTAATCACTGTGTGCATTGTAAAAGCCAGGATGGGACATTCCATTTTTCTGTTCGCGATAACGGTTTTATTTGTCATCGCTGCTTTGACAAAGACCCTTACAAGGTGCCGATTAAACCGCAAACGGCAAGGCTTTTGAGACTGTTTTATTACTTCGATCTTTCAAGGATTGGCAATGTGTCTTTAAAGCAGGAAACGAAAAATGAATTAAAGCAAGTTATTGACTTGTACTACGAAGAATATTCAGGGGTTTATCTGAAATCGAAGCGTTTTTTAGATCAAATGGAGAGCATGAAACATCTTATGGGTGAAAACAAAAGTTGACATATGGCCCATCTTTTTATATGATCATTTATTATAAAATATGTTGCAGTGAGAGAAAGAAGTACTTGCGTTTACCTCATAAAAGCGACCTTAGGACGGTGTAAGCTAAGGATGAGCGCGCAACGAAAGGCATTCTTGAGCAATTTTAAAAAAGAGGCTGGGATTTTGTTCTCAGCAACTAGGGTGGAACCGCGGGAGAACTCTCGTCCCTATGTTTGCGGCTGGCAAGCATAGAGACGGGAGTTTTTTGGTTGCTGCCGCAGCAATTTTATGAAAGAAAAGTGGAGGTGCTTGAAATGAATATTCAAGACATGATTCTAACCCTGCAGAAGCATTGGTCTAATGAAGGCTGTGTGCTCATGCAGGCATACGATGTAGAAAAAGGGGCCGGCACGATGAGCCCGTATACATTTTTGCGCAGTATCGGTCCTGAGCCGTGGAAAGTGGCTTACGTTGAGCCGTCAAGACGCCCAGCTGACGGCCGATACGGAGAAAACCCGAACAGACTCTATCAGCATCATCAATTTCAGGTCATCATTAAACCATCACCTGATAACATTCAAGAGCTGTATTTAGACTCTTTGCGCGCTCTCGGAATTGATCCGCTTGAGCATGACATCCGTTTTGTTGAGGACAACTGGGAGAATCCGTCTTTAGGCTGTGCGGGTCTTGGCTGGGAAGTCTGGCTTGACGGAATGGAAATTACACAATTCACGTATTTCCAGCAGGTTGGGGGACTTGAGTGTAAGCCTGTTTCCGTGGAAATTACATATGGAATTGAGCGTCTGGCCTCTTATATACAGGATAAAGAAAATGTATTTGATCTTGAGTGGACGTCAGGGTTTACTGTGAAAGATTTATTTATGATGGCTGAGTACGAGCATTCCGTTTATACATTTGAAACATCTGACGTTGATATGCTGTTCCAATTATTCAGCACGTATGAAAAAGAAGCGATCAAGCAAATGGATAACGGTCTTGTGCATCCCGCATATGACTACGTGCTTAAATGCTCGCACACATTCAACCTTCTTGACGCCAAAGGGGCAATCTCTGTTACAGAGCGGACAGGCTATATCGGAAGAGTGCGGAATTTAGCAAGAAAAGTCGCAAAAACCTATTATGAGGAACGAGAAAAACTAGGGTTCCCAATGCTTAAAGGGGAGGGTTCTTCTCATGAGTAAACAGGATTTACTTTTAGAGATCGGATTAGAGGAAATGCCGGCGCGCTTTTTGAATGAAAGCATGGTTCAGCTTGGCGAAAAGCTGACAGGCTGGCTTGCAGAAAAAAATATTGTACACGGTGAAGTGAAGCTTTTTAATACACCGAGACGCCTTGCTGTTTTCATAAAGGGTGTAGCAGAAAAGCAGGATGATATAAAAGAAGAAGCAAAAGGGCCTGCAAAAAAAATCGCCCTTGATGCTGACGGCAACTGGACAAAAGCGGCGATTGGGTTTTCAAAAGGCCAAGGTGCCAGCGTGGAAGACTTGTACATGAAAGAAATAAAAGGCACGGAATATGTTTTTGTGCAAAAATTCCAAGCAGGACAAGAAACCAAAACGCTTCTGCCTGAACTGAACAGCTTAATTACAAGCCTCCATTTCCCGAAAAACATGAGATGGGGAAATGAAGATCTGCGTTATATCCGTCCGATTAAATGGATTGTCGCTTTATTTGGCCAGGATGTCATTCCGTTTGCAATCACAAATGTTGAGTCAGGCCGGACGACACAGGGGCACCGGTTCCTGGGGCATGAAGTGTCTATTGAATCACCTTCAAGTTATGAAGAACAGCTGAAACAGCAGCATGTTATTGCTGATCCAAATGTTCGCAAACAGATGATTCAATCGCAGCTGGAAGCAATGGCCGAAGAAAACAATTGGAGTATTCCGGTTGACGAGGATCTCCTTGATGAAGTCAATCATTTAGTAGAATATCCGACGGCTCTTTACGGCTCATTTGAATCTGAGTTTCTGTCCATTCCTGAGGAAGTGCTTGTAACGACAATGAAAGAGCATCAGCGCTATTTCCCTGTTAAAGACAAAAACGGAGATTTGCTGCCTTACTTTATCACAGTCCGTAACGGAAACAGCCACGCGATCGAAAATGTCGCACGAGGCAATGAAAAAGTGCTGCGTGCTCGTTTGTCAGATGCTTCTTTCTTCTACAAGGAAGACCAGAAACTGAACATTGATGAAAATGTGAAGAAGCTTGAAAACATTGTGTTCCATGAAGAGCTTGGCTCTCTTGCTGATAAGGTAAGAAGAGTAACAGCGATCGCAGAGAAGCTTGCTGTCCGTCTTCAAGCTGATGAAGATACATTAAAACATGTGAAACGTGCTGCTGAAATTTCTAAATTCGACCTTGTGACACACATGATATATGAGTTCCCTGAGCTTCAAGGAATTATGGGTGAAAAGTATGCGAGAATGCTTGGCGAACATGATGCTGTAGCCGCAGCTGTCAACGAACACTATATGCCTAGATCTGCAGGCGGAGAAACGCCTTCCACTTTCACTGGGGCGGTAGTTGCCATGGCGGATAAGCTGGATACAATCGCATCCTTCTTCTCTATTGGCGTCATTCCGACTGGTTCACAGGATCCTTACGGTTTGCGCCGCCAAGCGAGCGGGATTGTCGCTATTCTGCTTGACCGGAACTGGGGCATTTCGTTTGAAGAGCTGCTGACTTTCGTACAAACCGAAAAAGAAACCGAACTGTTAGATTTCTTCACTCAGCGTCTAAAATACGTCTTAAATGCGGAGCAGATCAGACATGATGTAATAGATGCCGTGCTGGAAAGCTCTGAGCTTGAGCCATATTCGGCGCTCCACAAAGCACAAGTGCTGGAACAAAAACTGGGTGCGCCAGGCTTTAAGGAAACAGCAGAAGCTTTAGGCCGAGTGATTTCTATCAGCAAAAAAGGAGTTCGCGCGGAAATTCAGCCTGATTTATTCGAAAATGAATACGAAGCGAAGCTGTACGAAGCTTATCAAACTGCTAAACAAAATCTGCAGGAAAGCTTCAGCAAAAAGGATTATGAGGCGGCACTTACTTCCCTTGCGGCCTTGAAGGAACCGATTGATGCTTATTTCGACCATACGATGGTTATTGCTGATAATGAGACATTAAAGGCAAACCGATTAGCGCAAATGGTAAGCTTGGCGGATCAGATCAAGTCCTTTGCTAATATGAATGCCCTTATTGTAAAATAAAGAAAGAAAAGGCGGTTGCTGTGTGATCGGTAATCGTCTTTTCCCCATTTGAAAGTTTTTTTGTTTGATTACAAAGCATTTACGTTATAATATGGTTTATTATTTCTTTACATAGATACGAAGTGAAAAGGTGGTGAGTACGATCGAACTAAATAAACGGCAAGAACATATTTTGCAGATTGTAAAAGAAAACGGACCGATTACAGGGGAGCATATTGCCGAACAGCTGAATTTAACAAGAGCAACACTGCGTCCGGATTTAGCCATACTCACCATGTCAGGTTTCCTTGAGGCGCGCCCGAGAGTCGGTTATTTCTATACTGGAAAAACCGGCACGCAGCTTTTGGCAGATAAACTGAAAAAGCTTCAGGTGAAAGACTTTCAATCTATCCCCGTTGTTATTCACGAGAACGTTTCTGTATATGATGCGATTTGCACCATGTTTTTAGAAGATGTAGGTACTCTGTTTGTAGTGGACCGTGATGCTGTTTTAGTCGGAGTGCTTTCACGAAAGGATTTACTACGAGCCAGCATCGGCCAGCAGGAGCTTACTTCTGTCCCTGTGCACATTATTATGACTAGAATGCCGAATATTACAGTGTGCAGACGCGAGGATTATGTGATGGACATTGCAAAGCACTTAATTGAAAAACAAATCGATGCGCTGCCTGTCATCAAAGATACCGATAAAGGATATGAAGTGATCGGCAGAGTGACGAAAACAAATATGACCAAAATACTTGTCAGTTTATCAGAAAATGAAATCCTATAAGAGCGCAGACTAACGGGGGGATAATATGAATAACCGCATCATCTATGTTGTATCGGATTCCGTCGGTGAAACGGCCGAATTGGTAGTCAAAGCTGCATTAAGCCAATTTAACGGCTCAGCGGATGATACACATGTAAGAAGAATTCCTTATGTTGAAGACATTGGCACTATCAATGAAGTGATTTCACTTGCAAAAGCAGATGGAGGCATTATCTGTTTTACACTTGTGGTGCCGGAAATAAGAGAATATTTGATTGCCGAAGCGGAAAAAGCAAATGTTTTATATTATGATATTATCGGCCCGTTAATTGATAAAATGGAAACAGCCTACGGTTTAACGGCGAAATATGAACCGGGACGGGTCCGCCAGCTTGATGAAGATTATTTCAAAAAGGTCGAAGCGATTGAATTTGCTGTTAAATACGATGATGGGCGTGACCCACGAGGCATTTTAAAAGCTGATATCGTTTTGATCGGTGTATCGAGAACCTCTAAAACACCGTTATCTCAATATCTTGCCCACAAGCGGCTGAAGGTTGCCAATGTTCCGATTGTTCCGGAGGTTGACCCGCCGGAAGAGCTCTTTAATGTTGACCCGAAAAAATGCATCGGCCTGAAGATTAGTCCGGATAAACTGAATCATATCAGAAAAGAACGGTTAAAATCGCTTGGCCTCAATGACAAGGCCATCTATGCAAATATCAACAGAATTAAAGAGGAACTGGAATATTTCGAAAAGATCGTGGATCGAATCGGCTGCCAGGTTGTAGATGTTTCAAATAAAGCAGTAGAAGAAACAGCAAATATTATCCATCATCTCAAAACGAAAAACATGTAACTCAGGACGCTCTATCCTGGGTTTTTGACTTTGCCAAAAGGGAATAATGAAAAACAATAGCATCTTTGTGAAGTTTGTATTATAATAAAAAATTGTGATAAAATGATTAATTTTAGGTTTAAGGTTAGTGTGATACGAATAAACTATTATGGGTAAGATGTCAAGAATTTCTCCCGGAAATTTTTCGACAAATTCATATACACCCGCATTTTTGCAGGGTGTGCGATTTTGCTTGCTTTTATGCAGGAGTTTAATGGAGGGATGGAGAATTACTCTTCTTAATGAAAAAGAAAAGACGATTTTTGTCGATGCTGATGCTTGTCCCGTAAAAGACGAAATTTTACAAACAGCATCCGATTATGAAGTTCAAGTTCTTTTTGTCGCTTCATTTGAACATTACCAGCTTTCAAGAAGTCAGGAAGAAAAATGGAAGTATGTTGATCCTCATAAAGAAGCTGCTGATTTATATATCGCAAATCATGTAAAACCGGGAGATGTCGTGGTGACGCAGGATATTGGTTTAGCATCCCTGCTTGTGAACAGGAATGTCACCGTCATGTCGGAGAGAGGGCGTCTTTACAAGGAAGATACGATTGATTTTGCCCTTGAAGGCCGTCATGTTTCCGGCAAACAAAGGAGAAAAGGCATATATGCCAAAGGGCCTAAAAAATTGAATCATGAAGATCGAGAACGATTTGTTACACTGCTGCAAAAAATCCTGTCGAACGATGAAGGGATTTTGCACTAAAACATCGAATAATGTACGACGGAGTGTTATAAGATGGGAAATCGGATACCAGATGAAATTGTAGACAAGGTGCAAAAGTCGGCAGATATCGTTGAAGTCATAGGTGATTATGTTCAATTAAAGAAGCAAGGCCGAAACTACTTTGGACTCTGTCCTTTTCACGGAGAAAGCACACCTTCGTTTTCCGTATCGCCAGACAAACAGATTTTTCATTGCTTCGGCTGCGGAGCGGGCGGCAATGTTTTCTCTTTTTTGAGGCAGATGGAGGGCTATTCGTTTGCGGAGTCGGTTTCCCACCTTGCGGACAAATACCACATTGATTTTCCAGATGATATAACGGTTCACACCGCAGTCCGGCCAGAATCCTCCGGAGAACAAAAAATGGCGGAGGCTCATGAGCTTCTGAGGAAATTTTACCATCATTTGTTAATAAATACAAAAGAAGGTCAAGAAGCGCTGGATTATTTGCTTGCAAGAGGGTTTACAAAAGAGTTGATTGATGAATTTCAGATCGGCTATGCTCTTGATTCTTGGGATTTCATAACAAAATTTCTCGTCAAGCGGGGCTTCAGTGAAACACAAATGGAAAAAGCGGGTCTGCTAATCAGACGCGAAGACGGAAGCGGATATTTTGACCGTTTCAGAAACCGGATCATGTTTCCGATCCATGACCATCATGGAGCTGTTGTGGCTTTCTCAGGCCGAGCGCTTGGCAGCCAGCAGCCGAAATATATGAACAGTCCGGAAACGCCGCTTTTTCATAAAAGCAAGCTGCTTTATCATTTTCACAAGGCCCGGCTTCATATCAGAAAGCAGGAAAGAGCTGTCTTATTTGAGGGATTCGCTGATGTCATATCAGCGGTAAACTCAGGCGTAAAAGAGAGTATAGCGACGATGGGCACGTCTCTGACAGATGATCATGTAAAGATTCTGAGAAGAAACGTGGAGGAAATCATTCTTTGCTATGACTCTGATAAAGCCGGATATGAAGCCACCTTGAAAGCTGCGGAGCTTCTTCAGAAAAAAGATTGTAAAGTCAGAGTCGCTATGATCCCTGACGGATTGGACCCTGACGATTACATTAAACAGTACGGCGGAGAAAAATTCAAAAACGACATTGTCGATGCAAGCGTTACGGTAATGGCGTTTAAAATGCAATATTTCCGCAAAGGAAAGAACCTGGCCGATGAAGGCGATCGATTAGCCTACATTAAAGAAGTGCTTAAAGAAATCAGCGCGCTGTCAGGATCACTTGAACAGGAAGTCTATGTGAAACAGCTTGCTTCCGAATTTTCGATTTCCCAGGAGTCATTAACTGAGCAGCTGACTGTATTCGGCAGGCAAAACAAACCTGCTGACAGCAGCGGTGAAACGAAAACAAGAAGAGCGCATTTGACAACTAAGGCAAGGCAAAAGCGGCTGCGCCCGGCGTATGAAAATGCAGAAAGGCTTTTACTGGCGCATATGCTTCGTGACAGGGGCGTCATAAAAAAAGTCATTGACCGGGTCGGGTTTGAATTTAATATTGATGAACACCGCGCTTTGGCAGCCTATCTGTACGCTTTTTATGAAGAGGGTGCCGAGCTGACGCCTCAGCACCTTATGGCCAGGGTGACGGATGATCATATAAGCCAGGTACTGTCTGATATTTTAATGCTTCAGATTAATCAAGAACTCAGCGAGGCCGAGTTATCAGATTATGTGAAAAAAGTGTTGAATCACAGAAAATGGTCAATGATAAAAGAAAAAGAGGCGGAAAGAGCCGAAGCCGAAAGGCAAAAAGATTTTTTGAGAGCGGCATCTCTGGCTCAAGAAATCGTTACTTTGAACCGATCTTTAAAATAACCGGGACAACTGATGAGGAGCTTTCATTGGCAATGATTCCTTGCGGAGGAGCAAATAGATCGCTTGACCTCATCATGAATTGTCATTTCATTATTCGCACATTGTTAAAGGCAGTTCACATAGAAAACGCCTGAATGGACCGAATAAGAATCATACCGCTTTTAGAATTCGTTGCAAGCTTTGGAAGGAGGGATCCATAATGGCTGATAAACAAACCCACGAAACTGAATTAACATTCGACCAAGTGAAAGAACAATTAACCGAGTCTGGTAAAAAACGTGGCGTTTTGACATATGAAGAAATTGCTGAGCGTATGTCCAGCTTTGAGATTGAATCAGACCAAATGGATGAGTATTATGAATTTTTAGGTGAACAAGGTGTTGAATTAATTAGTGAGAATGAAGAAACAGAAGATCCTAATATTCAGCAGCTTGCCAAAGCCGAAGAAGAATTTGACCTTAATGACCTAAGTGTACCGCCTGGTGTCAAAATCAATGACCCAGTTCGTATGTATTTAAAGGAAATCGGCCGGGTTAACCTTCTTTCTGCAAAGGAAGAAATCGCCTATGCGCAAAAAATTGAAGAAGGTGATGAAGAATCCAAACGCAGATTGGCTGAAGCGAACCTGCGGCTTGTTGTCAGCATCGCCAAACGGTACGTCGGACGCGGAATGCTGTTCCTTGACCTGATCCAAGAAGGTAACATGGGTCTGATGAAAGCCGTTGAGAAATTTGATTACCGTAAGGGTTATAAATTCAGTACGTATGCTACGTGGTGGATCAGACAGGCGATTACACGCGCCATTGCCGATCAGGCGAGAACGATCCGGATCCCCGTTCATATGGTTGAAACCATTAATAAATTAATCCGCGTACAGCGTCAGCTATTGCAAGACTTAGGCAGAGAGCCAACACCTGAAGAAATTGCGGAAGACATGGATTTGACACCTGAAAAAGTACGTGAAATCTTAAAAATAGCACAAGAGCCAGTGTCTCTTGAAACACCGATCGGTGAAGAGGATGATTCCCATCTTGGTGATTTCATCGAAGATCAAGAGGCTACTTCACCTTCAGATCACGCGGCATACGAGCTATTGAAAGAGCAGCTTGAAGACGTGCTTGATACGTTAACAGATCGTGAAGAAAATGTATTGCGGCTTCGATTCGGTCTTGATGACGGACGTACAAGAACATTGGAAGAGGTCGGCAAGGTATTTGGAGTTACGAGAGAGCGTATTCGACAAATCGAAGCGAAAGCGTTGCGGAAACTAAGACATCCTAGCAGAAGTAAACGTTTGAAAGATTTTCTAGAATAAGATGGAACGGGTCTTGCAGATCCGTTCTTCTTTTTTTAAAAAGATATATGGATAATATGCCTTTATTTTACTGAAAAATGGTGTCATTTGCAAATGAACATTGTGATGAAAAATTTCAATATACCAATCCATATTTTCTATTGTAAGCGTATACAATACATTATACAATAGAATAAAAGGAATGTTAGAGAAATAGGCATGTTTTGATTCAATTTTGTATAAAGTGTGAATAAAAAACTTTTGTATGCCAATCCATTTACTTTTTGTAAAAATAAGTTAGAATTAGAAGTGTTTACATAGGGGGAAGGATCATAAAGGGGGAAGGGAAATGAAATGGAATCCGCTTATTCCATTTTTACTGATCGCTGTTTTAGGAATTGGTCTGACTTTCTTTTTATCAGTAAAGGGGCTTGATGACTCTCGTGAGATTGCGAGCGGGGGAGAAAGCAAGTCTGCTGAAAAAGATGATGCGAACGCTTCACCGGAAGACATTTACAAGGCAAATTGTATCGCGTGTCACGGGGAAAATTATGAAGGAGTTTCGGGTCCGAGTTTAAAAGGTGTAGGAGATAAGAAGGATGTCGCTGAAATCAAAACAAAGATTGAAAAAGGCGGTAATGGAATGCCTTCCGGTCTTGTTCCGGCTGATAAGCTTGATGACATGGCAGAATGGGTGTCTAAAATTAAATAAAGGATGTATCTTTCTCCTTATACGTTCTCAGGCCGCCGAGATGTTCTCGACAGCCTTTTATTTTTGTCCGTCATCCCATACTTGATGTTGTTCCTGCAAAGAAATAAACTGAAAATCATTCGCTCAGCTTGGATTCCGGGCTGATTTTTTATATGATAGAAAAGGAAAAAATGATTGAGAAAAGTTGTGATGACTAGTGAACGAATTAAAATTATCAAAACGATTACAAACAGTAGCGGAGTACATACCGGTTGGAGCAGTAGTAGCGGATATTGGTTCTGACCATGCTTACCTTCCCTGTTATGCGGTGCTGAATCATAAAGCCAGCAAAGCTATTGCTGGAGAAATAACAGACGGTCCATTCTTGTCTGCCAAACGGCAGGTCGAAAAATCGGGCTTAAGCGCACACATAACGGTAAGGCAAGGAGACGGCCTGGAAGTGCTTCAGAAAGGTGAGGCTGACGCCATAACAATTGCCGGAATGGGCGGGTCACTGATCGCTCATATTTTAGAAGCAGGCAAAGAAAAACTGACAGGTAAAGAACGGCTTATTTTACAGCCGAATATTCATGCCGTTCATATTAGAGAGTGGCTGTATAAAGAAGGATACGCACTTATTGATGAAGTGATTCTTGAGGAAGACGGAAAGTGCTATGAGGTACTTGTCGCCGAATCCGGAGACAGAGATGCAGCTTATGCAGGAATTTCTTTGCCGGCCGGAATGCTCGTAGGCCCATTTTTGGCAAAAGAAAAGAATGCTGTATTTTTGAAAAAATGGACACAAGAGCTTCAGCATACTCAAAATATATATGAACAGATCAGCCGTGCTGCAACATCTGAAGATAACAAACAGAAATTGAAGGAACTAACCGATCGAATGAAGCTATTAAAGGAGGTTATCGATCATGGCTAAAACGGTAAACGGACAGCAAGTCATCCAGCTGTTTGAACAATTTTCTCCGAAAGCCTATGCAGTTGAGGGCGATAAAATCGGTCTGCAAATCGGCAGTTTAAATAAACCGGTTAAAAATGTGATGGTTACGCTGGATGTATTGGAAAGCGTTGTCGATGAAGCGATTGAAAAAGATGTTGATTTAATCATTGCGCACCATCCTCCTATTTTCCGGCCGCTAAAGCATATTTCAACTGATCAGCCCGGCGGAAGGCTGATTGAAAAGTGTTTGAAGCATGATATTGCTGTCTATGCGGCTCATACTAACTTAGATGTTGCTGATGGCGGCGTAAATGATCTGCTTGCTGAGGCCTTGGAGCTGAGTGAAACTGAAGTATTGGCCCCTACTTATACCGATCCTCTTAAAAAGCTGGTCGTATACGTGCCGAAAGAATATGAGGAGCAGGTCAGAGGAGCGCTGGGAAATGCGGGGGCAGGCCATATCGGTGAGTACAGCCATTGTGCGTTTTCATCTGAGGGCATTGGCAGCTTTAAGCCACTGGACGGCGCACAGCCTTTTATCGGAGAGGTAGGAGAGCTTGAGCTCGTTCATGAAGTCAGACTGGAGACTGTGTTTCCTAAAAGCATAGAAAAAGCCGTTATAAACGCAATGATAAAAAGCCATCCATATGAAGAAGTGGCTTATGATGTTTATCCTGTCGAACAGTCACCAGCTGAAAAAGGGCTAGGCCGTGTCGGAACACTTAAAAATGAAATGACGCTTCAGGAATTCGCTTTGTTTGTGAAAGACAAGCTTCAAGTGAACGGCGTCAGAATGGTGGGACAGGCTGACAGCATGGTGAAGAAAGTAGCTGTTCTCGGAGGAGACGGGAACAAGTATATCCACCAGGCAAAACGAAAAGGCGCAGATGTTTACGTTACAGGTGATCTATATTTCCATGTTGCCCATGATGCGATGATGCTTGGTCTGAATGTCATTGATCCAGGCCATTACGCTGAAAAAATCATGAAAGAAGGCGTCACAAAAAAACTGACGTCAATGTGTAAGGATAAAAAAGTAGACGTCAATATCTTTATTTCTGAAACGGATACAAATCCATTTACTTTTCTATAAAAAAACTGAGGCTGTGAGGGCCTCAGTTTTTTGCTTTCACTTTCGGAAGGATTTTTTTGAGCGGAACATTGTGTTCGATTGTCCAAGTTGATGGGTCTTCATGATCGAACTGTTCTAAAAAGCGAATCACTTCTTTGGTGATCGGTGTCGGTGTTGAAGCTCCGGCAGTAACGGCAACGGTATTTACGCCTTTAAGCCATTCCAATTTTAATTCGCTTAGATCGCCGATTCGGTACGCTTTTGTTCCGGCTATTTCCTCTGACACTTGAGCGAGCCGGTTTGAATTGTTGCTTTTCGGGTCGCCGACAACGATCGTTAAGTCCGCTTTTTTCGCCTGTTCCGATACAGCTTCCTGCCGTACCTGAGTAGCCAGGCAAATCTCTTGGTGATATTCAACGTGAGGATATTTTTCCTTCACAAGCTCCATAATATCGTGAACATCCCATTGAGACATTGTCGTTTGGTTTGTTACGATCAATTTTTCAGCTTGGGTATCGAGATTTTTGACATCTTCCGGCGTTTCAACCAAGTGAACGATATCAGGCGCAACGCCAACCGCTCCTTCCGGCTCCGGATGGCCTTTTTTGCCGATATAGATTACGTGGTATCCTTTTTCTTTCATTTCTAAGATTAAATTGTGGGTTTTCGTTACATCCGGACATGTAGCATCTATTGCGACTAATCCTTTTTCTTCGGCGATTCGTCTAACCTCGGGAGAAACGCCGTGCGCTGTGAAAATGACAGTTCCTTTGTCAACCTGCTTCAGGATGTCCAGTCGATTAGCGCCGTCCAATGTATAAATGCCATCTTCCTCAAACGCATCAGTGACGTGTTTATTATGAACAATCATCCCGAGTATATAAATGGGTCTTGGCAAGCTTTTATCCAGTGCCGCGTTTTTAGCGATTACCATAGCGTCAACAACACCATAGCAATAGCCGCGCGGCGAAATTTTAATTACGTCCATTTTCGGTTGTCCTCCAATACAGAAGTGAGTAAAGGCAATATAAAAAGCCGTAATCAAACGGCTCTAATCTTGCATTCTTCTGATCTCCATTATAGCCAAACTCACTCCAGATATCAAAGAATGTTAAATATATAATCTCGGCTTAGAACTGCCGGATGTTTTTTTCGGGGAAGGAGAGGGCGTTTCCTTTTTCTGTGAGACAGATGTTTTTGATTTTTGTTCCTTTAAGTCCGGTGCTTCTGTTTTTTTTGCAGGTGATGAACTGCTTGCTTTTGATTTTTTCTTTTCGGCAGAGTCGTTGGACGCAGTTTTCTTTTCTGTTTCTGCACTTTCTTCCGATTCTGTCTTCGTTTCTTCTTCAGTGCCCTCTGTATCATCGTTTTTGCTTAATTGACTGTAAAGCTTTATCATTGCCGGCAGATTGCGGACTAAGGGTCCGTACTGCTGGATCATTGGGGTGACTTGCTGCGCCATGCCGAGCACTTTTTGCACATTGTTGAGCATACTGGATAACGATGCCGGATTGGCGAGATTTTGAATGCCTTGCAGACCTGCTCCTCCGCCTGCGGCTGCTCCGGGGGCCCCTGTGCCTCCTGCGCCGGGCAAAAATTTAGACAGCATCCCTTTTAAGCCTGTACCCGCCCCATTTCTTGCTCCGGCGTTTGGCTGAGGAAGAAATTGCTGACCTGATTGCTGGAAACCTTGCTGCGGCGGACCAAATGAAGGCCTTCGCATTTCAGGCGCTGTTCTTCCCATCATGCGCTGGTTTTGCATAGGGCGGGGAGGACCGGGCTGCGGATAGTTTCTCATTGGCTGCTGCTGTGAAAACATACTTGTACCTCCTTTCAGTTCTCTCTGCTATTACAATATGCATGGGTTTCGGTATTTGCTTTCCTTATCTGAATAAAACAAACGCCTTCCAAACGTGGTGTTTTTAACGTAAATCGGGTATAATGTGATGATGGACACATAATGTGCCGCTTTAAGGAGCTGGGAAAAATGAAAGAAACTAAATTTGATGTGTATGAATTGAAACCGTTTATTATAGATGCAGTACATCGCCTTGGTTTTTATGAACCGACTGATATTCAAAAAAGGCTGATTCCTGCTGTATTAAAAAAAGAAAGCGTCATCGGACAGTCTCAGACGGGAACCGGAAAGACTCACGCTTACTTACTTCCTTTGTTAAATAAAATTGATCCTGCTAAGGATGTCGTTCAGGTGGTCATCACGGCTCCGACGCGCGAGCTTGCCAACCAAATTTATCAGGAAGCGCTGAAAATCACGCAGGGTGCAGAAGGCGATTCGATCCGTTCGAAATGTTTTATCGGAGGAACAGATAAGCAGAAAGCCATTGATAAACTGAAAACGCAGCCGCATCTAGTCGTCGGAACGCCGGGACGGATTGCGGATTTAATCAAAGAACAGGCATTAAGTGTTCATAAAGCTGAGTCTCTTGTTATTGATGAAGCGGATTTAATGCTGGATATGGGGTTCCTTGCAGACGTTGATTACATTGGTTCACGCATGCCGGAGAATCTGCAGATGCTTGTGTTCTCTGCAACTATTCCGGAAAAGCTGAAACCGTTTTTGAAAAAATATATGGAAAATCCGAAATATGCCCACGTGGAGCCGAAACAGGTCACTGCTGCAAAAATTGAGCATATTCTTATTCCTTCAAAGCACCGTGATAAGGACAAGCTCCTTTTCGATATCATGTCTAATCTGAACCCATACTTAGGCATTGTGTTTGCCAATACGAAAAACACTGCCGACCATATTGCCAAATATTTGATGGGCAAAGGTATGAAAATCGGACTTCTGCACGGCGGCTTAACGCCTCGTGAGCGGAAAAAAGTCATGAAGCAGATTAATGATTTGGAATTCACTTATGTAATTGCAACTGACCTCGCCGCAAGAGGCATTGATATTAAAGGTGTCAGCCATGTCATCAACTATGAGCTGCCTGATGATCTTGATTTCTATGTTCACCGTGTGGGCAGAACAGCGCGCGCGGGTTCTTCAGGACAGGCCATGACAATTTATGAGCTTTCTGATGAGGATGCATTGGTGAAGCTTGAGAAAATGGGTATTGAGTTTGATTACCTGGAGATTGAAAAAGGCGAATGGAAAAAAGGCGATGACCGCCAGCGCCGCCAAAAGCGTAAAAAGACGCCAAACGAAGCAGATGAAATCGCCCATCGTCTCGTGAAAAAGCCGAAGAAGGTTAAGCCGGGTTATAAAAAGAAAATGAGCTACGAGATGGAGAAAATTAAGAAAAAACAGCGAAGAAATCAATCTAAAAAAAGAAAGTAGGGGAACCGGTTGTTGAGAATAGGTTCACACGTCTCTATGAGCGGAAAACATATGCTTCTGGCTGCGAGTCAGGAAGCAGTCTCTTACGGGGCGAACACGTTTATGATTTATACAGGTGCGCCGCAAAATACGCGCCGAAAAAAAATTGAAGACTTAAATATAGAAGCCGGCCGCGCTCACATGCAGGAAAACGGGATCGACGAAATTATCGTACACGCGCCTTATATTATTAATATTGGCAATACGACCAATCCGGCTACGTTTGAGCTTGGTGTTGATTTTCTCCGCTCTGAAATTGAGCGGACAGCTGCTATCGGCGCGAAGCAAATCGTCCTTCACCCGGGTGCTCATGTTGGCGCGGGAGCCGAAGAAGGCATTAAAAAAATTATTGAAGGTTTAAATGAAGTCATTGATCCGAATCAAAATGTGCAGATTGCATTAGAAACAATGGCAGGCAAAGGATCTGAATGCGGCAGAAGCTTTGAAGAGCTTGCGCAAATTATTGATGGCGTGACACACAATGAGCATTTGTCTGTATGCTTTGACACATGCCATACACATGATGCCGGCTACAATATTGTCGAAGATTTTGACGGAGTGCTGAATGAGTTCGATAAAATTGTCGGTATTGACAGAATCAAAGTGCTCCATATCAATGACAGCAAAAATATCAAAGGCGCGAGAAAAGACCGTCATGAAAATATTGGCTTCGGGGAAATCGGGTTTGACGCATTGCAATATGTCGTTCATCATGAGCAGTTAAAAGACATTCCGAAAATCCTTGAAACGCCGTATGTCGGTGAAGATAAAAAGAACAAAAAACCACCGTACCGTTTTGAAATTCAAATGCTGAAAGAAAAGCAATTTGACAACACATTACTCGAAAAGATTTTACAGCAATAAAAAAAGGGGGGGGATTGAATTCCCCCCTTTTTTCAGCTTGTGAACTGTTTGAAAAGTTCATGAACGGTTTGAGCTGTTTCTTTTGAAGTAATGGATTCTACTTGTTTCAGCAGCCGCGTACGTTCCTGCTCATTAAAAATATTCACATTTTTCCCGTATAACAGGTTTGCTACTTCAACTGCCTGCGGTTTTGACAGACTGATTCCGTATTGCTTAGAGTACTTCAATAAATCTTCAGCAGTGGCTTGATTGAGCCTCTGCAAAATAATTCTTTGAAATAATATCATCGAACATTCCACCTCTCAGACATAATGTATGGGCAAATCAGTAAAATGTGTCAGCATTTCATGGTAAAATAGAGTCATAGTCTATTTAAAATAGTTATTGCAGGAAAGGAGATTTTATGACCCCAACAAAACAACACAAAAGAGAATCATTTACCCATTTTATATTCAGGGTCATCATGATTCTGATTGGAGCTGCGTCTGCGGCGGTAAGTATTGAATTATTTTTAGTCCCCAATGATTTTATTGATGGAGGCATTATCGGTGTATCACTTATTTTAGACCACCTCTTTATGTCAAACCCCTTTCTGAATTTCGCTGTATTCGTTGTCATCTTAAACATTCCTTTTATGATCTTCGGATATAAATATATCGGTAAGACCTTCCTCGTTTCTACTGTTATCGGGATTGTCGGCCTTGCCTTAATCGAATCCTCGCTTCACCACGTAGAAGCCATTACGACACAGCCTATTCTGGCTACAGTATTCGGAGGTCTTTTGCTCGGCTTTGGTGTCGGGCTGGTGATTCGAAACGGTGGTTCAATGGACGGCACAGAAATTCTCGGTATCCTTCTAACGAAAAAACTGCCGTTTTCAGTTGGTGAGTTTGTGATGCTCATCAATGTATTTATCTTTATTTGGGCCGGTTTTGTGTTCGGTCCTGAGCAAGCTATGTATTCTTTCATGACTTACTACATTGCCATGAAAACCATTGATGCGGTCATCCAAGGGCTGGATGAAACAAAAGCTGTGATTATTGTCTCGGACCAGTATGATGAGATTTCCGACGCAATATTACACCGTCTCGGACGCGGAACAACGAAGCTGAAGGGAAAAGGCGGCTATACAGACGAGGAAAAAGATGTGATTTATGCAGTTGTCACAAGGCTGGAAGTGACCAAGCTCAAATCCATTGTGTTTGAAGTCGACGATAATGCATTTATTACAATTATGAATACTCATGAAACAAGAGGCGGTAAATTCAAAACCGCAATCCACTAGGCTTTCATTTACTTTTATTCATTTTATGGGTATAATTTTATCAGTAGTAAAGAAAATGGCTTGCTGGTCAGACAGCTGCCATTTTCTTTTTGATATATAAGATACGTTCGTTCTTAAGCAAAGCGAAAAGGGGGCCCTTCATGAACGTACAAGAAGCGCTGAACTTACTGAAAGAAAACGGATATAAATATACAAGCAAACGGGAAGATATGCTTCAGCTTTTTGCTGATTCGGACAGGTATCTGACCGCTAAAAATGTACTGTCTGCACTAAATGATGATTATCCCGGTTTAAGCTTTGATACGATTTACAGAAACCTTTCTTTATATGAAGAGCTAGGTATTTTGGAAACGACTGAGCTCTCCGGTGAAAAGCTGTTCCGATTTAAATGCTCATTTACTCATCATCACCATCACTTTATTTGCTTGGCTTGCGGCAAAACAAAGGAAATTGAGTCTTGTCCGATGGATAAGCTCTATGATGATCTAGATGGCTATCAGATCAGCGGGCATAAATTTGAGATTTACGGGACATGTCCAAGCTGTGAACAGGAAAAGCAAGATCAACCTTCTGCGTAAGAGTTAAGGATAGAGAAAAAGGAGCCTGATCAGGCTCCTTTTTTAATTTTTCACACGTATGAAATAATGTTTATTTTCATTTATCCATTGAACCGCTTCGAGCCAGTTGTTAACTCTAATGATATTTGAATCGATCGGAAGCTGGTTATAAGGCGAATTGAATAAAATCACCGGTATACCGGCTTCTTTTGCAATCATCATTGCGTTTCCGTGATGATCCTCAAAAAACAAGTCGATGTCATGTTTTTTGACCGCTTCGACTTTATGATGCCCGCCCACGAGCTCTATGTGGTCATAATGGATGTTTTGTCTGTCAAACCATTCGAACGTAACATCGCTTAAATGAGTCCTTCTCGCCGTAATATAAATCAGCCGGTGCTCCTCTTTGAGGAGGTCAAGGGACTGTTTTGCATGCTGCGCAAGAAGTGCTTCTTTATATATGATTGCTTCATTTTGATTCATCCAATCCCAAAATTCTTCCTGTGTAATATGTAACAGTTTTGTTAAATCATAATCCGTCATATCGTTTAATGAAATGGAAAGATTAAACGAGCGGTTTAAATAAGGGACGAATGTATCCTGAGCCGTGATTGTGCCGTCAATATCTATTCCTAACCGTAACATGCCCACACTCCTTCAGTTTCATCCTTTCAAGTGTAACATAAACAATTAACATTACCAGAAAAGTTTAGCAAACATGAATCAGCAAAAATGGATCAAACTATAAAAGCTCCTTTAATAAAACAGAAGGGGGAATTGAAGGTGGCAAACGATTACGAAAAACGTGATAACAACAGTTACTATGTAGATCATGGTTCTGAAGGAACAAATATTACCCGCGACAATGATGGTTTTTTTGAGGAAACGGCTGCTGAAATTGCAGAGCCTTTCCGTGCTTCTGACCGAAGCGGTGACCAAGAGAATGACCGCAGCGGCGGAAATGTCAATGAAGGACGGGGGATAGGTTATATCGCTTTAGCCTTGTCCATTATTTCATTGTTTGTTCTTCCTGTTTTGTTGGGAGCTGCCGGTATTATTGTCGGCTATATCGCAAGAAGAAGAGGAGCCCAAAGCCTGGGTGCATGGGCTATGGGGATTGGTGTTGTTTCATTAGTGCTTGGAATATTTATTATTCCATTTTTCTAATACAAAAAAGCTTGACGGGTTTCCGTCAAGCTTTTTGTGTTTCTTCATCTAATTTCGCTTTTTCAGCCTCAAGCTTTGCGTAGTGCTCTTCAGCAAGTATGTCGATTTCTTTTTTCAGTTCTTCAACCATTGTTTCTTCTGGAACCTTACGGACAATTTTACCTTTTCGGAACAGAAGGCCTTCGCCGCGTGCTCCAGCGATGCCGATATCAGCTTCTCTTGCTTCACCCGGGCCGTTTACCGCACATCCGAGAACGGCGACTTTAATCGGCGCTTTCACTTTAGAAATATATTCTTCCACTTCGTTGGCGATACTGATCAAATCAATCTCGATACGGCCGCAAGTCGGGCATGAGATGAGGGTTGCAGCGTTAGAGGCCAAACCAAAGGATTTCAATAGCTCTCTCGCTACTTTAACCTCTTCAACCGGGTCTGCGCTTAATGAGATACGCAGGGTGTTACCGATGCCCTTGCTTAAAATCGCGCCAAGTCCTGCTGCGCTTTTTACTGTACCGGCAAACAGCGTTCCTGACTCGGTGATTCCGAGGTGAAGCGGGTAATCAAATGCTTTTGACGCTTTTTCGTAAGCCTCGATGGCAAGGTTTACGTCAGAAGCCTTCATGCTGACGATAATATCGTGAAAATCTAGATCTTCAAGAATCTTAATGTGATGAAGAGCGCTTTCTACCATGCCGTCTGCTGTCGGATATCCGTATTTTTCTAAAATCCGTTTTTCCAATGAACCTGCGTTTACACCAATTCGGATTGGAATCCCTTTTTCTTTTGCCGCTTTAACGACCGCTTCGACTTTTTCACGGCGGCCGATGTTGCCTGGGTTGATTCGTATTTTATCTGCGCCGCCTTCAATGGCTTTTAACGCAAGCTTATAATCAAAATGAATGTCAACAACGAGCGGAATGGAGATGCGTTTTTTAATATCCGCAATGGCGTTTGCCGCCCGTTCATCCGGACAAGCCACCCGCACGATTTGGCATCCGGCTTCAGCCAGCCGGTTAATTTCCGCAACCGTTGCTTCTACATCATGTGTTTTGGTTGTTGTCATGCTTTGGATAACGACTTCATTGTTACCGCCTATTGTTAAAGGTCCCACTTTAACGGGACGCGTTTTTGTACGATGGGTGATTTCACTCACTTGTCAATCGCTCCTTAATTGTAGTTGCCGCTTCTAGATAGAATAAACCTAGTATGGTGTATGTCAATGTATTTTACAAATTATATTGTAACAGTGTATTCGCCGAACTGACAAGAAATTAACGTTAATTATGGGTAGACCGGGAATTTGTATGCTGTTCCTGCTTGAATCGTATTGGCTTTTACACTTGGATTAAGCGTTTCAAAATCCTTTACAATATCGTCAGGGGAACTTGCAGACCCGACAATTGACATGACCGTGTCACCCGGTTTTACCGTCACCGTTTTATACGCTGTTTCCTGTACAGCTGTTTTTGCCGATGCTTTATAGACAGGGAGGTTCTGAATGGGGATCGTTCCAATTTTAAGATCATAAAAAATAATAAAAAGGATAAAGAGAATGCTGAATACAAAAGTGAGACGTTTCATTGATTTTGCCTCCCGCATACAAAATTTTTATAACATTGTATGCTTGTCCGTGTTGATTCATGACAAAAGAAAACCCTAGGCTAGACCTAGGGTTCCAAGAAAATTCCAGTATGACATGAAAAATACTCTCCAGAGTGCTATATATGTTTGGTTCGCCAACCAAAAATGAGCATACGGAGGAGTTATGATGTCAAAAGACAGTAATAGTTCAGCGCATACTACTTGGAATTGTAAGTACCACATCGTAATTGCTCCGAAGGACAGAAGACAAGTAATTTATAGGAAAATCAAAAAAGGTATTTCAGAATATCCCCCACCCCTTATGTGAAAGAAAAAGCGCGTTGAGAAGTTTCGTAAGTGTTTTGTATTCTGCATCGACTGCGATTGTATGAGGCATAGCTACGCGTTCATTTTTACTTTACTGAAAAAAATGTAAACACTTGACTGTCACGAACCATTGACAGATTCAACCACTGTCCCTCCAAGACAAGTCCGTTTCGGTTGAAAGTCATATGCAAATAAACGTTCCAATTTTATTTTTCAGAAAGTATCACTCTCACAATCGATTGTGCTCAATTTAAATTTCTCGATCCTCTGAGTAGGACTAGGCTCTAACGGTTTTTTGTTTACTTCGCGATCTATTTTTAATTTCTTGGGTCAACTTGATTTTGAATAGGCGCCGCATATTTTCTTCATAATGGCTTTGAGTGCGTCCTGTCGATGGAGGATAGACAAGATTGAGATTCATAGCTTCCGGTATACGATATTTGTGGAATATGGCCGATGGTCTCGCGAATGGAATGATGCTCAAATTCATATAGGATGAATACCGCCGAATCAACACTAGGCAGTCCATAATGGAAAATTAAGAAGTAGATTCACCATAAATTAAAAAAAGTACAATGTTTCTTATGATTTTCACACCAGTCCAAATGATCAGCTAAACAAGTTTACTCACTGCACAACGATTTGTTCACGTTGTTTTTTCGCTTTACATATTGAACAAAAAAGATTGTCGTTATATCCAACGAATGGACTTTGTCTCTTTTTTTATGTGATCGATTTTTGAAGGAATCTCTTTGACTAAAATATAATGCAGTCAAAAAGATGAGTGAGCTATAATAAAGTGGTGATTTATTATAATATAAAACGCATATACCATTATTTACAAAAGCTGAAGGATTTGTTAGGATTACATAGTAATAGTTTTAAAGGAGGAACATAGTAATGAAGCAAAGAAAATTTTCAGTGTTTTTAATTTTGCTGCTAATGGCAATGCTCGTAGCACTACCTAAAGAAAAAGCAGAGGCAGCAAGCAGTGGTTGGCAATCAGTAAGTGGTATCTCTGGTTGTAAGATAAGAGTTATTACTGATGCGTATACATATACTAAAAGTGCTACCTCTATTGATGCTTATGCTGAGACAAATGGAAAATGTGGTAAATTAAATTATAAGAGTTTTGGTGTTTCTATTGTCGAAGGTGGGGACATCGGTCCTCAATACTCAGGGTATTTTTCGAGTAGAACACCAACTAAAAAGTTTTATTTCAGTAAATTACCAAAACCGACAGGTGTACCTTGGGCAGTAGGTTTATCTGTGTACAAGGGGAAAGCTAAGGGAGCAGCATTTGTTTATATAAATCCTCAGAAAAGATAATAATATATTATTGCTAAAGCTCAAGAGGATTGGAAGAGATAATTCTAGTTTTTTTGGTACTAAATTTGAATTCGAATTAAAAAGCTAGGTGCCTGTCGGCACCTAGCTTTTTAATATATATTTTTAGACAAAATTATTTCATAGCACTTTTTTGAAAAATGTGGATATAAATTTATTTTCTGTTGGTGACTAAAAAAGAAAAAAGTTTTATATATCTTTACCCTGCGCTTCAATATTTTACAAAGGATTTGTTCTGAAGGATAGATTCTGGAAATTCAACGGTAATCATTACTGTTTTTTTAGACATTGTTTTAATTGGCTGAGATTAAAACATCAAATTATTTCACAACTGAAAATTTCCGGACCCAGTTCTCGTACAAAAAACTATTTATTTAGAATGAAATTCCTTCCCAAGAAAAGAAAGGGTAGCATCCAAGTTGTTAGATTGGCCTTTTTACACTGTTTGCTTAAAGAGAAAGTTACACATGTACCAGCCTTTTTTTGAAAAGATTCCTGAAAATTAACCGCTATTTTTTTAAGATTTCTTTTTTTTAGTCGGGAGCTCTTTTAATACGAGAAACAGGATGACAAAGTTAACAAACCAGTTGACTAAAAATTCACTTGGCACCGTTGTTTCTAACGCACGCATAATCGTAAAAAATATTGTTGAAAGGGTAATGGAGTAAGCAGAAAGCTTCCATAGCTGCTGGTAAGACAGCTGCTTTTGCTGAGCGTTCTTTATGATTAGCCCGATAAGCGCCAAGAATGATACCTCAATAAATTTTCCCGCCGCTGTCACGAGAAAAATGAGTACCGAGAGAACAGTCACGATCATTGTTTTATTTTGGTTTAACCCTGCAGTGACATCTTTTTTGGTTAAATCTGACGGCATCATTGAGTAAGCCATCTCTTGGGCCTGTCCGTCAATGGCCAAAACAAACTTATCCTGAAGTATACCTATTGCGTTTTGCTTTGCTTCGACTTGTTCCGTGCCATATGCATCCGTCGGATCAAACACAATGACAAAGCCGTTTGCCTTTGATTCTGTGGCTTTTTTTTCATCCGTCTGAAGTTTGCCGTTTGAAATTGTGAAATCAGGGAAATCTTTGTTTAATACGGATTTAAAGCCGTTCATAGATTGGACGGTCCCTGAGCTTACATAATAAGCAGTGGGGATCGCAAAAAGGACAGAAAGCAAAAATACATAAAGAATCGCTTTTCCGATTCCTTGAAATCTTGTTTTTGCAATATCCCGTGGAGAGTATGTACTTTTGATGAAAAGCTGAAATACATTCACTGTCTTCACTTCCTAGCTATACAATATATTTGCTTATTGTATCGTTGCCTGCGTATGAATACAAGGAAGACCTGCATTGGCAGAAGTGTAAGATAAGAGATGTAAGCATAATGAGGAGGATGGATTCTATGGATATTTTGTATTGGCTGTTGATCGCGGCACTATTTATCATCGCTTTTATCGGGCTTGTGTATCCTGTTATTCCAAGTGTTGTATTTATCGTTGCCGGTTTTGTATTATACGGATTTTTGTTTTCTTTCAGTCCGTATTCCTATATGTTCTGGCTGGTTGAAGCTGTATTCGCCGCAGTATTATTCGCCGCAGATTACGTTTCCAATCTGATTGGTGTAAAGAGGTTCGGCGGAAGCAAAGCTGCTATTTGGGGGAGTACGATCGGGTTGTTGATCGGTCCCTTTGTGATTCCGGTTGCGGGGATTATTTTAGGGCCGTTTATCGGAGCTGTTTGCGCAGAGCTTATCGTACATCAAAACGATGTAAAATCAGCGTTTAAAATTGGGCTAGGCTCATTGATCGGCTTTTTAACGGGGGTCATTGCAAAGGGAATTATTCAGCTTTTAATGATCGGATATTTTTTATGGACTGTCCTGTAAGAATTGCTGTCAGAAGGTTTAAGGGGGCAAAGTAACGGTTAAAGTGAAATATGTCTGCTGAAATAGCCAAATTGTGAGCTTTTTCATTGATTACACGGCGTTCTTTTGTTACATTGAATGAAGAAAGGCTCGCTGTGAAGCGGCATTTCAGTACATATATATTAAGGAGGAATTATCATGGCTTACGAACTTCCAGAATTACCTTATGCGTACGATGCTTTAGAACCGCATATCGACAAGGAAACTATGAATATTCACCATACGAAGCACCATAACACATACGTTACAAATTTAAACAAAGCGGTTGAAGGAAACACTGCTCTTGCAAACAAATCAGTTGAAGAGCTTGTTGCAGATCTAGATTCTGTTCCTGAAAACATCCGCACAGCAGTACGCAACAATGGCGGCGGACACGCGAACCACAAATTATTCTGGACACTTTTATCTCCAAACGGCGGTGGCGAGCCAACTGGCGAGCTTGCTGAAGAGATCAACAGTGTATTTGGAAGCTTGGACAAATTCAAAGAACAATTCGCTGCAGCAGCAGCTGGACGTTTCGGTTCAGGCTGGGCATGGCTTGTTGTAAATAACGGCAAACTTGAAATCACAAGCACGCCAAACCAAGATTCTCCGCTTTCTGAAGGCAAAACGCCTATCCTAGGTCTTGATGTTTGGGAGCATGCTTACTACCTTAACTATCAAAACCGCCGTCCTGATTACATTTCAGCTTTCTGGAATGTGGTAAACTGGGACGAAGTTGCTCGTCTTTACAGCGCAGCAAAATAATAACGCAAAACAAGGCCCTCATAAAAGGGCCTTGTTTTTTTATGTCTTCTCTTTACATATCTCGGTTTCAGTGAGACAGACTAAGGGGTAGTAAAGGGGAGTCAGTAATGAGCAAACTAAAAAAGGTAATTGGAGATGTAAATGTAAATAAAGGATTACTTCTTCTGCTGACCGTTGGCGGTCTTTACTCGTTAGGAATTGCGCTTTCCAATACATTTGTGAATGTGTATCTCTGGAAGCAGTCAGGAAAATTTATTGATTTGGCGATATACAACTTATCGATTGTGACGATGCAGCCGATAACATTTTATTTAGCTGGCCGTTTAGCCAAAAAAATAGACCGGGTTTTCATTCTTAGATTTGGAGTGATTTTTTTAGCAGCATTTTATTTAAGTGTGCTGCTGGCTGGAGAAACTGCTGCATCACGTCTTGTTCTCATCGGAGCGGTGCTCGGAGTAGGCTATGGATTTTACTGGCTCGCGTTTAATGTGCTCACCTTTGAAATAACAGAGCCTGATACGCGGGATTTTTTCAACGGCTTTATGGGCATCCTGTCCTCATCTGCAGGAATGATTGGTCCGATTGTTGCAGGATTTGTCATCTCAAGGCTTGAAAATAATACGGGTTACACTGTCATTTTCAGTCTCTCCCTCAGTTTATTTGCACTGGCTGTCGTGATGAGCTTCTTCCTAAAACGGAGAGAATCAAAGGGCCAATTTATGCTGAGTAAGGTATTTGGAGAACGCCACACTAATATGAACTGGCGGCGAATTACAAATGCGCATTTTTTTCAGGGCTTGAGAGAAGGGATTTTCGTCTTTTTAATCAGTGTTTTTGTGTTTATTGAGACAAACAGCGAACTGGCCCTCGGAACCTTTGGTCTCGTCAACTCCGCTGTTTCCTTTTTTGCCTATTATTTTGCATCAAGGCTGATCAAGAAAAAGGCCCGTAAAAAATCAATTTTGCTGGGCGGCCTTATTTTGTACGGTGCGCTGTTTTTGATACTCTTTCATATGAGCTTTACGACATTATTGACGTACGGCGTGTTTATTGCGATCGGCTATCCTCTTTTGCTCGTGCCTTATGTATCACTTACATATGATGTCATAGGACGGGCCAGACATGCCAGAAAAGCGAGAATTGAATATATCGTGCTGAGAGAAATGTTTTTAAACGCCGGCAGAATTGTTTCGATTTTATGCTTTCTCCTTATCGTGGCCCTTTTTAAAGAAGATATGGGTATACCGTTGTCGCTTGCCATCTTGGGTATCGGACATCCGCTCATTTATTACTTTGTCAAGGATATTCGTTTTAAAGAGAAAGAAGAGGAAAATGAAACTATGGAAGAAGACGGCCACAAACGGGTGACTGAACCGAACCTTTTAAAAGGCGAAAGATAATTTTTTGGCAATAAGGGGTTATCTGTAGAAAAAAGTCGAAAAAACCTTTAAAATGAAAAATGGCACTCTTACTTGAGTGTCTTTTCTTTCTGTAAATAGAAAAAGGTGATGTTATGAGGAGAAATAAACAAAAAAAGCAAAATCATAAAGAGAAAAAGAAGTCGCTTCCGATCCGGCTGAATATTTTATTTTTGGCCGCTTTTGTCATATTCACCTGGATTATTGTGGAGCTTGGCATTAAGCAGATCGTTCAAGGCGATGATTACAAAAATCAAGCCAATCAGCAGGAACAAAGTGAAGTCAGCTCGGCGGTGCCGCGCGGGAAAATTTATGATCGGAATTTTAATGCCATTGTAACAAATAAGGCTTTAAATGCGATTACATACACCAGATCTAAATCTACAACGCAAGAACAGCGTTTGAAAATCGCAAAAAAGCTGGCGGATATGATTAAAGTCGACACAAAAAAAGTAACAGAACGGGATAAAAAAGATTATTGGATTTTGACTAGACCAAAAGAAGCGAAAAAGCTGATTACTTCTAAGGAAAGACAGCAGGTAGAAAATAAAAAATTATCAGATGATGATTTATACCAGCTCCAGCTGAAACGGATTACCGATAAGCAGCTGAATGAATTGAATGATAAAGACATGCAGATTCTCGCCATTAAAAGACAGATGGACTCCGGATATGCGTTAACGCCGCAATACATCAAAAATGAAGATGTATCAGCGAAAGAAATGGCAGTTGTAAGTGAACATTTAGATGAGCTGCCGGGTGTTGATGTCACATCAGACTGGGAACGTGAATATCCGTATAAAAATCTTCTCCGCTCAGTGCTTGGAAGTGTATCAAGCTCTGATGAAGGATTGCCATCCAACTTGCTCGACCATTATCTGTCGCTTGGCTACAGCCGAAATGACAGGGTCGGAAAAAGCTACTTAGAATATCAATATGAAAGTCTTTTGCAGGGGCAAAAAGCGAAGGTGCAAAATATTACAGACTCTAAAGGCAATGTAACTGGGACAAAAACGGTGTCGGAAGGAAAAGCCGGTAAAGACCTTGTGCTGACAATTGATATTGATCTGCAAAAATCAGTCGAAAAAATTATTGAAAAAAAACTTAAAGCTGCTAAAGCAAGACCAAGTACTGAATTGTTAGACCGTGCCTTCGTTGTCATGATGGATCCTAGAAATGGTGAAGTACTGACAATGGCAGGGAAGCAGATTAAACGGGAAAATGGTGCCTATAAGTTTGACGATTATGCATTAGGAAATATGACTTCATCCTACGCTATGGGATCAGCTGTTAAAGGTGCAACTGTTTTGACCGGTCTTCAAACTGGAGCCATTAATTTGAATACGATATTTAAGGACGAACCATTATATATCGGTCGTCAAGATAAAAGAGGAAAAAAATCTTGGCAAAACTTAGGTCCGGTTGGTATTCAAACTGCTTTGGAGAAGTCTTCTAACGTGTTTATGTTTAAGACAGCGATAGCAGTTGGTAAAGGTGAATATAAACCTCACCAAGCCTTGCCTCTGGATACTTCTGCGTTTGATACGTTCAGAAATTATTTCAGCCAATTTGGTTTAGGGGTAAAAACAGGAATTGATCTACCAAATGAAATGACGGGATATAAAGGTACAAACAGATTATCAGGTTTCTTGCTTGACTACGCGATTGGGCAGTATGATACTTATACACCGCTTGAATTGGCTCAATATGTCTCTACCATAGCAAATGGCGGCTATCGCATGAAGCCTCAGCTTGTAAAAGAAGTCAGAAAATCAGATGCGAAAAAAGGAATCGGAGCTGTCGTTGAATCTGTTCAGCCTGAAGTATTGAATAAAGTCGATATGAAGAGTAGCTATATTAAAGAGGTTCAGGCTGGCTTTAGACGGGTCGCTACTAAAGGGACAGCCGCAGGTCAACTTGCTTCAGCATCATATAAACCGGCTGCTAAAACAGGAACAGCGCAGTCTTTCTATGATGGACCAGATAAATCAAAAACAGGAACAGCAACTTACAATACGACACTTGTCGCTTATGCACCTGCTGATAATCCTGAGATCGCCATTTCTGTGGTGGTTCCTTGGACCTACATTGATTATAATGACAGATATTCAATTACGAACGAAATCGGCAGAGAAGTATTGGATAAATATTTTGAGCTGAAATCGAAGCAGGACAAAGAAGATACTCAGCAAAAGAATAAAGACAAAATCGAAGAAAAAGCAGAAAACACCTCGTCTTCTGCTAACTAAACAGAAACGTCCACATCATGTGGGCGTTTTTTTATACAAAAAAATGCACGGATTTACAAAACCTTAACATTCGATTTAAACCTATTTTACATAGAACCTTTACTCTATACGTGTAGGACAAATTACACATTATACGCAGGGGGAATTCAGGAAATGAAAAAAAACAAATTGGTGCTTATGCTTCTGATGGCTGCTTTTATGATGGTTGCAGCTGCATGCGGAAACGCAGGAGAAAGTGAAAAAACAAATAGCGGCTCTGCAAAAGGAGAAGAAAAGGCATCAGGTTCTTTAACCATTTCTGGTTCATCGGCCATGCAGCCATTAGTACTTGCAGCTGCAGAAAAATTTATGGAAGAAAACCCTGATGCTGATATACAGGTACAAGCAGGGGGGTCTGGAACAGGGCTTTCTCAAGTATCTGAAGGGGCTGTTCAAATCGGAAATTCAGATGTTTTCGCTGAAGAAAAAGAAGGTATCGACGCAAAAGCGCTTGTAGATCATCAAGTTGCAGTAGTCGGTATGGCAGCGGCTGTAAACCCTGATACAGGTGTAAAAGATATCTCAAAAGATGAATTGAAAAAAATCTTCACTGGCAAAATCAAAAACTGGAAAGAGCTTGGCGGAAAGGACCAAAAAATTACGCTTGTAAACCGTCCTGATTCTTCAGGTACACGTGCTACATTTGTAAAATACGCGCTTGACGGAGAAGAACCGGCAGAAGGCATTACTGAGGATTCTTCCAACACTGTGAAAAAAATCATTGCTGATACTCCGGGAGCGATTGGATATCTTGCATTCTCATATTTAACAGATGACAAAGTAACAGCTTTATCTATTGACGGTGTGAAGCCCGAAGCGAAAAACGTTACAACTGGAGAATATCCAATCTGGGCTTATCAGCATTCTTATACAAAAGGCGAAGCGAAAGATCTAGCGAAAGAATTTCTTGATTATCTAAAGAGTGAAGACATTCAAAAAAGCATTGTAACTGACCAAGGGTACATTCCGGTGACTGATATGAAAGTGACTCGCGATGCCAAAGGGAAGCAAAGCTGATCTAAATAAAAAGAGGAGTGCGGAGACTTCCGTTTCTCCTCTTAACACATTCATAGGAGTGTAAAACAATGATAAACAATAGAGAAAATATGTCTGTGAGCGAACGTTTAATCAGCTCAAGGCAAAATAGGCAATTGGATGAAGTTCGGGGAAGAATGATCGTGACAGCCTGCGCGCTTATAATGATAGCGGCATCTGTGGCGATCACTATTTTCCTCGGCATTAAGGGGCTGCAATCTTTTCTTGTAAATGGTGTAAGCCCAATTGAATTCTTAACGAGTCTGAATTGGAACCCTACAGATTCTGATCCGAAATACGGAGTGCTGCCTTTTATCTTTGGCTCATTTGCAGTAACGATTCTCTCCGCTCTCATTGCTGCGCCGCTCGGCATAGCAGGTGCGATCTTTATGACAGAAATTGCGCCGAATTGGGGGAAGAAAGTGCTGCAGCCGGTGATCGAATTATTGGTCGGCATCCCATCTGTTGTTTATGGATTCATAGGTCTTACAGTATTGGTGCCTTTTATTGCTCAGTTCAAAACGAGCGGAACAGGACACAGTTTATTGGCGGGAACGATTGTGCTTTCCATTATGATTCTGCCGACGATCACATCTATCTCAGCCGATGCGATGGCATCACTTCCGAAAAGCTTAAGAGAAGGTTCTTACGCTCTCGGTGCGACAAGATGGCAGACCATTAGAAAAGTGCTCATCCCTGCAGCTTTTCCGACATTAATGACTGCCGTTGTCCTAGGTATGGCGCGTGCGTTTGGTGAGGCTCTGGCTGTCCAAATGGTCATTGGAAATACAAGAGTATTGCCTGAAAGTCTGTTTGACACCGCAGGAACATTGACAACCATTATTACGCTGAATATGGGCCATACCACATACGGAAGCGTTGAAAATAATACACTGTGGTCAATGGGACTTGTTCTGCTGGTGATGTCATTCTTATTCATCCTGCTTATTCGCTACTTGTCATCTAGGAGGAAAGTGTAATGAACCGCAAATTAACAGATAAACTGGCGACTGGAATGTTCGGTTTATGCGCAGCCATTATCGCCGCGATTCTAGTCGGTCTGTTTTCCTATATTATTATTAACGGTGTTTCTCAGCTCAGCTTTGATTTTATTACGACAAAATCAAGCGCCATTGCCGCAGGAGGCGGGATACGAGACCAGCTGTTTAACTCCTTTTATATTCTGTTTATCACGATGCTGATTACCATCCCGCTCGGAGTGGGCGGCGGAGTGTTCATGGCGGAATACGCGCCTAACAACAAAGTGACAGATTTTATCAGAACGTGTATTGAGGTCCTTTCATCTCTTCCATCAATTGTCATTGGAATGTTCGGCTTACTGATGTTTGTTAACCTGACAGGCTGGGGATATACGATCATAGGCGGGGCGCTGGCATTAACGGTCTTTAATCTTCCTGTTATGGTGCGTGTGACAGAAGACGCGGTCCGTTCAGTCCCTAAAGATTTGAAGGAAGCATCGCTCGCTTTAGGTGTTTCTCGATGGCATACCGTAAAAACTGTTTTAATACCAAGTGCGATCCCTTCCATCATTACAGGTGCCATTTTAGCGTCAGGAAGGGTGTTCGGGGAAGCGGCGGCTTTATTATTTACAGCAGGGCTTACAACGCCGCGCCTCAATTTTGCAGAGTGGAATCCGTTTTCTGAAACATCGCCGCTTAATATTTTCAGACCCGCTGAAACACTTGCGGTCCACATTTGGAACGTAAATACGCAAGGGATGATTCCGGATGCTGAAGCGATTGCCAACGGCGGTTCTGCAGTGCTGGTGATTTCAGTCCTAGTCTTCAATCTCGCGGCGAGATGGCTTGGAACAATAATCTATAAAAAGCTTACGGCAAATTAGACCGGAAAGAGGCGAAAACAATGTCTGAACAAATGGTAAAAGAAAAGCCTGAGAGTGCGGTTATGCTTCCTCAGCAGCAAAATGTGCTCGAGGTGAAGGATCTGTCTATTTTCTACGGAAACAAACAGGCCGTTCGTCACGTGAATATGGAGATTGAAAAAAATGCGGTGACTGCTTTGATCGGGCCGTCAGGATGCGGCAAATCTACTTTTCTTAGAAATATTAACCGCATGAATGACTTAATTCCTTCTGCAAGAAGCGAAGGTGAAATTTTGTATGAAGGATTAAATATACTGGGAAGCAATATTAACGTTGTCAGCTTAAGAAGAGAAATCGGCATGGTCTTCCAAAAGCCGAATCCATTTCCAAAATCGATCTACCATAATATCACGCATGCATTAAAATATGCCGGAGAGCGGAACAAATCAGTGCTCGATGACATCGTGGAAGAAAGCTTAACAAAAGCGGCGCTCTGGGATGAAGTAAAGGACCGTTTGCATTCATCTGCACTTTCGTTATCAGGCGGTCAGCAGCAGCGTTTATGTATTGCCAGAACGCTCGCGATGAAGCCGGCCGTTCTTCTTCTTGATGAACCTGCTTCAGCGCTAGATCCGATTTCGAATGCGAAAATAGAAGAATTGATTACGGAATTGAAAAGCGAATACTCAATTATTATTGTCACTCACAATATGCAGCAGGCTTTGCGGGTGTCTGACCGGACGGCTTTCTTTTTAAACGGCGAGATCGTTGAATACGGACAAACCGAACAAATTTTCACAAGTCCGAAGCAGCAAAAAACAGAGGATTACATTAACGGGAAATTCGGATAGGAGGCTGGCAATGAGTATTGCTACCGAAGCTGTAAAGAAACAGGAAGTATATCAAGTCAACGGAATGAATTTATGGTATGGGGAAAACCATGCCTTGAAAAATATCAATTTGAGCATTAATCAAAACGAAGTCACGGCGATTATCGGGCCGTCAGGATGCGGCAAATCGACATTTATTAAAACATTGAATTTAATGATTCAGATGACGCCGAATGTAAAGCTTGCGGGTGAGCTGAACTATAATGGCAGCAACATTTTAAAGGATAAAGTCGATATCGTAGATCTACGCAAAAATATCGGCATGGTATTTCAGAAAGGAAACCCGTTTCCGCAATCAATTTTTGATAATGTTGCTTACGGACCGAGAGTTCACGGCATCAAAAATAAAAAGAAGCTGCAAGACATTGTAGAAAAGTCATTAAAAGACGTGGCGCTGTGGGATGAGGTGAAGGATCGTTTGCATTCATCTGCACTCTCATTATCAGGCGGCCAGCAGCAGCGTCTCTGTATCGCCAGAGCTCTTGCGACAAATCCTGATATTTTGCTGATGGATGAGCCGACATCTGCGCTAGATCCAATTTCGACGAGAAAAATTGAAGAGCTCATTCTTCAGCTGAAAAATAAATACACCATCGTTATCGTGACGCACAACATGCAGCAGGCAGCGAGGGTTTCTGATCAAACTGCATTTTTCTACATGGGTGAGCTTGTTGAATGCGACAATACAAATAAAATGTTCTCTCAGCCGAGAGATCAAAGAACACTCGATTATATTACAGGGAAATTCGGATAAAAAAAACAGGCTGTTACATAGCCTGTTTTTTTATCGTGTTAATGTTTTAACGATCTTTTTGAAGGTCATATCTGATTTAACTTTAAATTCTCCGGCACGAATCTCCTTGTGATACCCAGCGTCGATCACGTAGTCATTAAAGTCCTTAGCTGAAGAAATAATGCCTTCTTTTTCAAGAATAGCTGATACATCTGCGGTGCTCATGCCGTCTTTAATGATGAGCTTGTACGTTTTTACTTTGTTTTTCGAGTCTGAGCTGCTGTCATCGCTCAGAGATTTCTCTTTTGAGTCGAGAAGCTTTTGATATTCATCACGGTTAACAGAAACCATTTTTTTAGAATCGAGATAATTGTTCACGTCCTGCTCGGTTACTGTTTTTTGTTCTTTTACAGCAGCGGCTTGATCTTCATCTGTCAGATAAAAAACACTTGCGAGAACGGCTGTCGCTAATATGATACCGCCGGCAAATGCCTGAATGCCTCGTTTTGTCATACGAGCACCTTCTCATTATCTTTTATAATCGTATTCACGTCTTCTACTGATACATGCTCAGCTTTAGCAATTGCTTCAGCTGACATGCCGTTATTATATTTAGAAAGTATTTGTTTGGCGATCTTTTGATTGATGCCGCTGTTCTTTGCTTTGCGGATCACAAGGTTTGTTTCAAGTAATTCTTCCTCAAGCACTGTCATTTTCTTTTTGAGCTTATAAATTTCCTGCATAGCAGAAAGCTGCAATGTTTCAAGCTCCTGCTCGACATCTTTCATCGGATCTCGTTGAGAATATGAGAATGCAATTAGCGCTATACTGACGATAAACAACGCAATAATAGCAATTTCCACGTTTCATCACCTTCTATTCTTTTTTTATCCTTCTTTTTTATACCATAAAACAAGTGGATTCTAAAGGAATTCGCGAAAAAAACGAGTTTTTGTCGAGAAATCTTTCTTTTCTTCCTTTATGGGTAATGGTTTAATAGGATCACCGAGCCAATGGAAGGAAAGGAGAATGTGAGAAGCCTATGGACAAACACTCATTTCCCCATAACATTCGAAGCGGGATTCCTTTTTTTAGGGACATATTCGACATGAACATCCAAAACTCTCACACATTGACAGTCCGATGGAATCTTTCAGTTGAGACGATGAAACTGGCGGAAACCGTGCTTTTCGAAAAAGCGCCGGACATGATAAAAGAAATCCGTATTTTCGTGAAAAGAAACGGTATAGAAGCTGTCAGGACGAAACGCATAAAACGGGGCAAAGGGAAATGGATCATTGTTCAGGTGCCTGGTCATGCTTTATATCGCGCAGAATGCAGAATACTGAATTCAATGAATGTTTCTCTCAAACTAGCTGAAACAGAGGACATCTTTCTTGCAGAAAACGGTGTCAGCGACATAAACAGTTTCCGCAATGCAGAAATACATACCAGGTGGGAGGAGCAATTTTCTGCTTATACCTGCTATCGCACTGAGGGAAAAGGGAAATGAACATCCTTATGCTTTCATTCGAGCATCCTAATAAACCGAAAAGCGGGCTTGGCGTTCATTTGAGCCGTCTTATTTCTTATTTAAATCCGCATATCAAAATAACGGTATGCGTTCCAAGCGGTAAGCTATGTTCCAATGCGAATGTTGAAGACTTTATAGCTGATGTCAATGTCAGAATGGTTCAACAAGTGTTGTCATGCAATGAACGCTTTGATCTGATTCATGCCCATGATGACATGACGGCTCCTGCCGCTCATTATTTGAAAAAGCAGCTTGGCATTCCGCTTGCTGCAACGATCCACGGGCTTGAAAGCAGAAGGAAGCGTGCATGCAAAGAAACGCCTCATCCGTACAGGCTGCTGACGGAGAGGCTCCTCCTTGAAATTTCCGACGAACTGATTGTGTTAAGCAGTTTTATGAAGAGATCGATGAATAAGGCGTATCCGTTTCGTGAAAAAATAACCGTCATCCCAAGCCCTCTGTCTCTGCAGGCAAAAAGTGGCCTAGCTGAAAGGATCATTCATAAAAGATACTTGTTTTCGTTTGGAAGGTTTGTTCCGGAAAAAGGGTTTTCACAGCTGTTGAAGGTATTTTCTATTCTGAACAAATGCCGGCCTGACCTTCAGTTGGTGCTAGCTGGACAAGGCCCGTTTCTGGCTGCCTATAAGAAACTGGCTGAGCAATTGAGCATAAAGGAAAGTGTAATGTTTTATCCTTTTTTAAATAGAAGAGAGATCGTGACGTTACTGTCTCAATGTGAAATGGCTGTTTTCCCAAGCTTTTATGAACCCTTTGGGCTCGCTGCACAAGAAAGCATGGAACAAGGCGTGCTGACAGCTGTTTCACAGTCGGGCGGTTTTTGTGACTTTGCCGTTCATGACAAAACTGCAATTGCTGCTGATTTTTCGCAAGAACGGGAAGCGGCCGATAGGCTTCACAACATATTAATAGATGAAGAAAAGGCCCGCCGGATAAAAGAAGCGGGCAGAGAACAGGTGATGAAACTGCATCATCCACGGATCATCCAAGCATCATATTTGCAGCTTTATCAGCGTCTATCCAATAATTCATCATTTCATTGAAAAACATCCTAGCATTCCGTGCATTATAGTGGTATTATATATAAGTCTGAATAAGTAAATGATATTTAGTTTGGAGGGAAAACAATGCGCGTTAATATTACTTTGGCTTGCACAGAATGTGGTGAGCGTAACTATATTTCTAAAAAGAACAAACGCAACAATCCAGACCGCGTTGAATTTAAAAAATATTGCCCACGTGATAAAAAATCTACGTTACACCGTGAAACAAAATAACAGCATAGCTGTTTGAGGTGTAAGAAAAAAGCCAGAGCTTTGAAAAAGGTTCTGGCTTTTTTCTATTCCGAGGGGGATGGAAATGAAATCACAATTAAGAAAAAAAACAATAGAAACGTTATCAGCGATATCGAATGAAGAACTGTCTAAGAAAACTGCGCGTATCAACGAGCATTTATTTTTTCTCCAAGAATGGCAAAATGCCAGCACCATAGCCGTCACCATTTCAAGAGGGCTGGAGGTACCGACACGGCCGATCATCGAAAAAGCCTGGGGCGAAGGGAAAGAAGTTTGTATTCCAAAGTGTGATTCCGACACGAAAAGAATGCAGTTCCGCACTTTCCAAGCGGATGATCAGCTTGAAACGGTTTACGCCGGACTTCAGGAGCCAATGATTGAGAAAACGAATGAAGTGATCCAATCACAGATTGATTTGATGATCGTGCCTGGCGTATGTTTCGATGCCAACGGCTATAGGATTGGCTTTGGCGGCGGTTATTATGATCGTTATTTAAGTGATTATAAAGGGAACACAGTTTCTTTGCTTTTAGAATGCCAGCTGTATGATCACGTGCCGCATCTGTCACATGATATCCCGGTTCAAATGCTGGTTACTGAGGATCGAATCATTTCTTGCTTTTCATAGCTTTCTCGTCCCTCCGTCAAGAATAAATAAGAAAGAATAACAAACCCTAATGGCAGGAGGGATATAATGAAAAAATTTATGATCTATGCCATTTGTGCTGTTTCTGCCGTGATGTTTTACCAAAACCGTTACCGTCTCATGAATACCGTGCTCAGCCAGCCGGGAATCAGACGGTCCTTTATTCATCTTTTTTTAAGAATTCCGTTTATCCGCAATAAGTTTATACAGCAAGCTTTTTAAAAATCCCGTTTTCACGGGATTTTTTGCTTTTAGTAGGCGTCAAGAGCACCAGCTGTTATAATGAAAAAAAACCATTGGAGCGGTAAACATGTATTTGTTGGAGTATACATATTGGAAGATCGCGGCGCATTTAGTAAGAAGAGGGTATGGCGTCATACAATCCGGTGAATCTGATGAAATATGGCTGGAAGCACCGGACAAATCCTCTCATGATCTGATTCGCCTCTTTAAACAGAATATTGATTTTCGCCAAGAAATTGCAAGGGACATAGAAGTGCAGGCGGAGCGAGTAGAGCATGTCAGGAAGTCTATCGGCAAGCGGCATTTGAAGCTGCTGAATGTGCTGATTACAGCGGAAGCCCCTGTCGATGACTGGGAGGAAATCGCTGAAAAGCCTTTTGAAAAAGGACAGGTATCCGTTGAAACGGCACTTGTGACTGGCACTTCGCTTCATGAAGATCTGCAGGCAGTTTTTCCCTCACTTGATGCTGTTGAATGGACGGAAGACCGAGACTCATTGGAACACGCGCAAATGGCGAAAGAACGCTTTTTTTCACTAGTGCAGAAACAAGAGGAACAGCGAAAAAAAGAAGCGGCGTTTTTCCAGAACGGAAAACCGATCTTTACATATTTGTTCATCGCGTTGCAGCTCGTGATGTTTTTCCTGCTCGAAATAAACGGAGGCAGCACCAATACGGAGACGCTTGTTGCTTTCGGTGCTAAGGAAAACGGCCTGATTGCAGCCGGAGAATGGTGGCGCCTGCTGACGCCGATTGTGCTTCACATCGGCCTTGCGCATTTAGCCTTTAACACGCTGGCTTTATGGTCGGTTGGAACCGCTGTTGAGCGCATGTATGGATCAGGCAGATTTTTGCTGATTTATTTGGCGGCGGGTATCACGGGATCGATCGCCAGCTTCGTGTTCAGTCCGTATCCTTCAGCCGGTGCTTCAGGCGCCATATTCGGATGCTTAGGCGCATTGCTGTATGTAGCTGTGTCAAACCGAAAAATGTTTCTAAAAACGATAGGCACAAATATTATTGTTATTATCCTGATAAACCTGGGTTTTGGCTTTGCGGTCTCAAATATTGATAATTCGGGGCATATTGGCGGCTTGGCCGGCGGTTTTCTTGCTGCGGCAGCACTGGGTTTGCCAAAAGCAAAAGACTGGGGCAAAAAACTGGTGTCAGCGATTCTGCTGGCTGCCCTGGCCGGCGGGTTTCTCTCTTACGGATTGCATTCACCGTCCCATCAGGAGACAGCGCTGATCCGGCAGGCAAATGAGCTTTACCAGGAAGGGAAATATAAGGAAGTAACCGAATTGCTGAACGGTGAAGCAGAGCAGAAAGACGCTTCAGCTGATCTTCTGAAAGTCCTGGCAGTTTCTGATATTCAAATGGGCGAATATGAACAGGCGATTTCTCTTTTGGAAAGAGCAGTGCAAAAAGAGCCTAAAGACCATGCGTCCTATTACAATTTGGCATTGCTGTATGCGGAAAAAAATGAACTTGGTCAAGCTGATCAGGCAATCAGGACCGCTGTAAAGCTGAAGCCGAAGGAGAAGCGTTACATAGAACTGCAGCAGCAAATTGAAAATAATAAAGAATAAATGACTGGATGAGAAAACGTTGAATTTGCCAAGGAATGAATCCCGGGTATTTTTGTCAGCGTTTTCTTCTTGACTGGCCGGTTCTTTATGACTACGCTATTTATAGTTAAGATCAAGAATGGTGAGGAATATGAATACATTTTATGATGTACAGCAGCTGTTAAAAACATTTGGACACATTGTTTACTTTGGTGACAGAGAGCTTGAAATTGAGTTTATGCTTGATGAATTAAAGGAACTATATATAAATCATATGATTGAGAAGGAGCAGTGGGCTAAAGCGGCAGCTGTCCTTCATAAAGAGCTGGAACAAACAAAAAAACGGAAGAGATTTACGTAAAGGTTAAGGTGATAAAAATGGACGAGATATGGTTTGCGGGAATCGATCTTGGAGGAACGACGATAAAACTCGCATTTATTAATCAATATGGAGAGATTCAGCATAAATGGGAAGTGCCGACCGATAAGTCCGGTGACACCATTACCGTGACAATAGCAAAAGCGATTGACAGCAAGCTGGATGAGCTTCATAAACCGAAGCACATCGTCAAATATATAGGAATGGGCGCACCGGGGCCAGTAGATATGGCAACTGGGGTCGTTTATGAAACGGTAAATCTGGGCTGGAAAAACTATGCTTTAAAAAATCATCTGGAAACGGAAACAGGCATCCCTGCGGTTATAGAAAATGATGCGAATATTGCCGCGCTCGGAGAAATGTGGAAGGGTGCGGGTGATGGCGCAAAAGACGTCATTCTCGTTACTCTAGGCACAGGAGTTGGCGGCGGTATTATTGTGAATGGGGAGATTGTGCACGGGATAAATGGCGCTGGCGGAGAAATCGGCCATATTTGCAGCATCCCTGAAGGCGGGGCGCCGTGCAACTGCGGTAAAACAGGCTGTATTGAAACCATCGCGTCAGCAACTGGCATTGTTAGAATTGCAAAAGAGAAAATTGCAAAAGCTAAAAAGCCGACTCAATTAAAAGCATCTGATCATTTAACGGCACGAGATGTATTTGAAGCAGCAAATGAAAATGATGAATTAGCTCTTGAAATTGTCGATTATGTAGCTAAGCATCTCGGCCTGGTGCTTGGCAATCTGGCCAGCTCGCTTAATCCGTCAAAAATTGTTCTCGGCGGCGGCGTTTCAAGAGCCGGAGAATTGCTGAGATCCAAAGTCGAGAAAACATTCCGTATATGTGCCTTTCCGCGCGCTGCGGAAGCGGCTGATATATCTATTGCGGCGCTTGGAAATGATGCGGGCGTTATCGGAGGGGCTTGGATTGCTAAGAATGAATGGCTGAAACACCAAAATTGTTAAATTTGTGAAAATGAAATTGATTTTTTGTTATGTTCAGGTTAAGATTTAATTTGATGTGTTAATGAGAATGTTGTGAATAGACTGATTTATTTGAGCGTGCTTGCATAGGAGGTTGAAATGCGAAAAACGTTTTTTTCGATGATTTCATTTATGCTGATTGCCATTTTAATGATGTGGCTGAAAACGTATGTTGTTTACAAAACCAGTTTTCATATTAAAATTGACAATCTTACGCAGGAATTTATTCTGTTTATCAACCCATTGAGCTTTTTGCTGCTTATTTTTGGCTTCAGCCTGTTTTTAAAGGGAAGAAACAGAAATCGTTACATTATTGCCATGAGTTGTGTTGTCACATTTGTTTTGCTGGCGAATATGGTTTTTTATCGTTTTTACAATGATTTCCTAACGATTCCGGTTCTTTTTCAAACAAGCAATATGGGCGATCTGGGAAGCAGCATCGGAACGCTTCTTGAGCCGACAGACCTCCTATTGGCTGTAGATATCGTGATTTTAATATGGCTTTATATGCGTCAAAAAGCCTTTCAATCAGACATCCCCTCCACGAAAAATGAACGGGCGGCATATTTTTTGTTTGTGGCTTCCGTTTATTTTTTCAACTTAGGTCTGTCTGAGGCAGAACGGCCGCAGCTATTGACACGCTCATTTGACAGAGAAATGCTCGTTAAAAATATCAGCCTGTTTAATTTTCATATTTATGACGGAGTACTTCAGTCGAAGCAATCCGCACAAAGAGCGCTGGCTGACAGCAACAGCCTGACGGAAATTGAAAACTATGTCACAGCCAATGCGAAAGATGCCAATAAGAACTTATTTGGCGCCGCAAAAGGCAGAAACGTCATACTCGTATCTCTGGAGTCGACACAAAGCTTTGTGATCAATGAAAAGGTGAACGGAAAAGAAATCACCCCGTTTTTGAATGATTTTATAAAAGAAAGCTATAACTTTAGTAATGTTTACCACCAAACCGGGCAGGGGAAAACCTCTGATTCTGAATTTATCGTTGACAATTCACTTTATCCGCTTGGACGAGGCGCTGTGTTCTTTACAAATGCGGGCAATCAATACATGGCCGCGCCGGAGATACTCAAAAATAACGGATATTATTCAGCGGTGCTCCATGCCAATAATAAAAGCTTTTGGAATCGCGACTTAATGTACGATTCATTTGGGTATGATTCATTTTTTGATATTGAATCGTATGATGTCAATGACGATAATTCAGTCGGCTGGGGGCTGAAGGATAAAGAATTTTTTGAACAGTCTTCAGAGCTGATGAAAAACCTGCCTCAGCCGTTTTACTCCAGGCTGATCACACTCACGAACCACTTTCCGTTTGACCTTGATGAAGAGGACAAATTGATTGAGGAATATGATTCAAGCAGCCAAACGTTAAACAAGTATTTCCCAACTGTTCGCTATCAGGATGAGGCGCTGAAACGATTTATCGAAAAGCTGAAGGAAGACGGGTTATATGATAACTCCATTATTGTTTTATACGGTGACCATTACGGGATATCGGAAAACCATAATGAAGCGATGGGGCAGTTTTTAGGGAAAGAAATTACACCATTTGAAGAAGTGCAGCTCCAAAAAGTGCCGTTTGTCGTTCACATTCCTGGAATTACAGACAAGAAGCCGAAAACGATTGATAAGGTAGGCGGACAAATCGATATCCGGCCGACGCTGATGAATCTGTTAGGTATTGATACAAAGAACTTCATTCAATTCGGCAACGATCTGCTTTCTGACGACAAACTGGACTTTACAGTGCTGCGGGACGGAAGCTTTATCACAGACCAGATCGTGTATACTGACGGTCTATGTTATGACAAAGCGAGCGGAAAGCCTTTGAAAGAGGCAAAACAATGTGAAACATTTGCAGATAAAGCGAAACAGGAGCTTTCACTTTCTGATGAAATCATTTACGGAGATTTGTTACGATTTTATGATCAGGAAAGACTGGACAATTCGTCAAAAAGAAAAGAAAAACAAATTCTTGATCAGGCTTCATGATCACAAAGTCTCCCGTATCAAAAAATGCGGGAGGCTTTCTTTTTTAAAAAACGCCGTCATATAGTAACAAAAAGGGGGATGATGATGGCGTTTATTTCGATAAAACCTGAGATCAAATACAATTTGGCTTTATTGGCAAGAGAACTGCAGGTAGATGAGACATTGCTTAGAAGTGCCAATCAAACAGCACAGAAACATCAATTGTACTGTCCGGGTTATAAGATTGAAGAAAGCACTGATAAGGAGCTTCAATCCATTCAGGAAGTAAAGCGCTTTTTACACCCGCTGCAGCTGCAGCCTGCTGATGACTGGCTGGAGCAAGAAAAAATCTATGACTTTCTAGCTGCCGAAGAGGAAATTAAAAAAATAATCAATGTGTTTCCGTTTGTTTCGTGCCGGGAAATCGGACGTTCCGTTTTGGGCAGGCCGATCTGGGAGCTGGCAGTTGGGGGAGAGCATACCTCCAAAAAAGTTCACATGAATGCATCGTTTCATGCAAATGAGTGGATTACCACGTCTGTACTGCTGAAGTGGCTGAAGGAATATTGCCTTTCTTTATGTCATAATACGAATTTCTTTGGTTTTACTCCTTTGGAGCTGTTCAGCCGAACCTCTCTGTCTCTTGTTCCTCTTGTGAATCCGGATGGCGTTGATCTTGTCTTACACGGATCAGCGGGCATGGGAGACAGGAGAGATGAACTTGATAGACTAAACTGCCATCGTCCGAATTTTAATGAATGGAAAGCAAATATTAACGGAGTTGATTTAAATAAACAATTCCCGTCTTTATGGGAAATTGAAAAATACCGCAAATCAAAAACGCCCAGCTACCGAGATTTTCCCGGAACTTCTCCGCTCACGGAGCCGGAATCCATTGCGATGCAGCAGCTGATAACAGCGGATCCGCCTGACAGGCTGGTGGCCCTTCACACTCAAGGAGAAGAAATCTATTGGGGATATAAAGGCCTTGAGCCCGAAGAATCGGCTGCAGTAATAAAGGATTTTGAGACGATAAGCGGAAACATTTATAAAGGAGTCAAGGATATTGACAGCTATGCGGGATTCCGCGACTGGTTTATTCATCACTATTTTAAGGAAGGTTATACGGTGGAGCTTGGAAAAGGTCAAAATCCCTTGCCGTTTGAGCAGTTTTCACATATTTTTCAGGCGACAAGCGGGATCTTATGGAGGTCGTTATTTTTTCCTGAATAACTGAAACTTTTTCTTTTTCGTACCGTATCAAATATGGGACAATAAATATGATCGGAGGGGGAGGCTGATGAGATCAGTTTGTTTGATTCTGCTGTCAGCATTGCTAGTTTGTTTATCGGCATGCGAACCATCTCATCAGCAGCAAAAACAGGCAGCGACGGCAAAAAGTGAGGAAAAAGAGATTGTTCCGCTGCCAGCAGGAAAAGCGGACGGAGCGGAAGGCTGGCTCAATAACAACACCATTCTGTATACAGCCTCAGATCCGACAAAAACAGAGCTTCTTGCATATCAAATCTTTAATGGCAAAACGAAAAAGCTCTATCAGACGGATGGTCAAATCGTTGATGTTCAAATCAATCCCAAGAAACAGATGATTCTGCTGCAGATCACGCATAGCCAACAGACAGCAGTAGTTTTGCTGAATCAAAAAGGGGAGAAGCTGTACCAGAAAGAATACGAAACGTACGAGCTGGAGGCAGCATGGAATCAGTATGATCCGTATCAAATGATGGTCACGGTATTCACTGAAAACTGGGACTTCAATACATATCACGTGGATGCCAAAAAAGACAAGTCTGCTTTAAGTCGAATACAGGTACCGTTTGTCCATTGGACCTCAAAAGACACATTTGACTATCTAAAAGAGGGAAGAAACGATAAAGAAGGCCCTTTGTATACGTATGATATTGCTTCTGAAGAGGAGAAAAAGCTGGAGGAGGATGTCCTTTACTTTGATTCTTTTCATAATATGAACTTTACCGTCAAAGCAGATTCCGGAGAGAACGGCTTGTATAAATTTACATCACCGCAATTGAATGGTGAAGCAGTTACGGCAGAATGGCCGCTCCAAACCAAATATACAAGTCTGGCTCCGATGGAGTATGATTTTGATGAGGATGGCGGTCTGTTTTACACGTTTAAAGAAAGCGGAGACGCATATAAGCTGTCTGCGATCGATATGAAATCAGGAGAGGTACAGGATCTTCTTACTTTGCCTGAAATGGAGCCGATCCAAGTATCCCCGAACGGAAAATATGCGTTGTACGGTTTTCATTTTGAGCGCATAATTTCATTAATATCACATGAAATGAAGCCAATCATCATTGATAAAAAGGAGATGGAATAATTAATGGCTATCGCAGATGTAACCATTATCCCAATCGGAACAGAAACACCTAGTGTGAGCGCCTACGTGGCGGATGTGCAGAAAATTTTAGAGGGCTACAAGGCAGAAGGGAAAATCAAATATCAGCTGACACCAATGAACACACTGATTGAAGGCGAACTCAGCGACCTTTTTACTGTGATTCAGGCGATTCACGAAGCGCCGTTCCAAAAAGGGCTTCACAGAGTGGCGACCAACATTCGCATCGATGACAGACGGGACAAAAAAACGACGCTTGAAAGTAAAATAGAAAGCGTGAATAAACATTTACAGCAATAAAAAATAAACCTGTATCCCATTGGATACAGGTTTTAATGTGCAGTAGGATAACCGCTGTTTATCACCGTCATCACTGTAAACCAGCCAAACACACACAAGGTGGCTCCGGCTAATAAAAATCCAAGTATATTTTTGTTTTTCACAGAACGCAAGACTCCCCATAAAGCGAAAAGAGCGACAAGGCCGAAAATCACGACAAGTAACATTACGCAGCCCCCTTTACATTGAAAAACCTGCAATTCTTTCCATTTTTATTCTACCCGTTTTCAGTGTGTTTGTCGATAGCGTTTTCATAGCGATTGTTTGAATCTTTTTTCAAAAACCCTCATAATAGGAGCATAAAAAGGAAAGAGGTGAGAAAAGTGAAATGGAGAAGAATGCCTGTAGGACCGATTCAAGCGAATGCATATTTTTTAATCAGTGATGATCAATGCCTGATTTTTGATCCGGGCGGCGAAGGAGATAAAATCAACCAATACATAAAAGAAAAAGGATTAACGCCTTTAGCCATTTTACTGACACACGCCCATTTTGACCATATTGGGGCGCTGGATGACGTGAGAGACAGATGGGATATTCCTGTCTATCTGCATCAAAATGAAAAGAATTGGCTTACAGATGCCTCATTAAACGGCTCAGGAATGCTGAGAGGGGTAGAAGTGACAGCTAAGCCGGCAGATCATTTGATTGAAGGGGACGGTGAGCTGAATATTGGGCCTTTCCATCTGGAGACGCTATTTACACCGGGACATTCCCCGGGAAGCGTTTCATATTACGTGAAGGATGCCGACCTGGTGATTTCCGGTGATGTCCTGTTTCAAGGCGGGATAGGCCGTACAGATTTACATGGAGGCGACCAAGAAACGCTGCTGACGTCTATCCATGAAAAATTGCTTACGCTGCCGGAGCACACATTGGTGTTAAGCGGACATGGCCCTGAAACTGACGTGCAGACTGAGCAGGATCAAAATCCGTTTTTAAATGGTTTTTCATTATAGAAAAAGAGACAAACCGATGAGGTTTGTCTCTTTTTGGCTTTAATGTCCTCCGCCGCCTGGTACCATAATAAAAATGGAATAGTATGTGAAGCCGGCAAAGAAGATGGTTAAATAAGCGCCAAAGATATAAATGTACATCCGTTCTGTTAAATTCAAATACGATAGAAACACAAATAAGATCGTCTGTCCAAAAAATAAAAGGGAAGCATCTTTCATATCACCTAAATAAAACATGACTGCAAATATTCCCGTCCAAAATCCTAACACCCGGAACATGCGATTCATTTTTTATCCCCTCCCGAGAGTCCCTCTGACTGTTATTATAATAGATCACGGACAAAAATGTAAACATTTTCATTATTAATATGAAAAATGGTATTTAACCCTTTGATTGCGTTTTCTATTATATGTGCGGTTTTTTAGAAATAACCCGAAAAAAAGTTCGATAAATGGTTTAAAGAAAAATTGTTACGGGTAGTTATTCTACAAAGAGATGGTTAACTGGAGGAGGAAAAAACATAATGGAACAATTAACTTTTTACTCATACCCAAGCTGCACGTCATGCCGAAAAACAAAACATTGGCTCAAAGCGCACCAGATTGAATTTAACGAACGGCACTTATTCAGAGAAACTCCAACGATGGATGAATTAAAGTATATTTTATCTTTAACGACAGAAGGAATTGACGAAATTTTAGCAACAAGAAGCCAAACCTTCAAAAATTTAAATTTAAACATTGAAGATATGACTGTAAACGAAGTGCTGGAACTTTTAATTGAGAAACCGAAGCTTTTGCGCCGTCCGATTCTCGTGGACAACAGGAAGCTTGTTATCGGATACAATCCGGGAGAACTGTTAAAGTTATCGAAGAAGAAAACGGTTCATCAATCTGCATGATGAAAAACCGAAGATCCGCTGATTTGCTTGAATCAGCTTATCTTCGGTTTTTCACGGTTCAGAAACTGGGCTAGCTGGATTCGAACCAACGATCACGGAGTCAAAGTCCATTGCCTTACCGCTTGGCTATAGCCCATTGAATATAAAAATAGTATGTGTAACGTGAGACAAGTTATACATATCAATCATACACTTTTTGAAAGATAAACTTCACAGGAGGTAACCGATTGAAATGAAAGCTCTAGAACAGTATTTAACAGAGCACAAAGAAGACATTACACTCCAATGGCTGGAAACATGCACGTTAAAAGGAAGTTTGCTGTATTCTGCAAAAGATCAGCAAAAATTAGAACGAAAATTAAAAGAGCAGCATGAATCATTGGTAGCCATTGTAGCAAAATCCATTAGAAAAGAAGAGGTGAAGGATCAGCTTAACCAATGGTCACTTCAATGTGCCAGAGACCGTGCTGTTCATGAAGTGACCGTGACGGAAAGTGTCAGTCAGTTTAACGCTTTCAGGCACATCATGTGGCAATGGATTCAAGACTTCAGCGAAGCCGCTTCTTCCCAAGAAATCGGCATTCAGGAGATATTTGAGTGGAGCAAGATTTTGAATCAAACGATTGATGAGATTATCGAGGTATTTACAGAAGAATATCATCAGGTCACGGTGATCCAATTAAATGCGCAAAAAGAAATGATCAATGAATTGAGCACACCGATTATGCCGATTTCTAAAGAGATTGGGATTCTTCCCCTTGTTGGTGAAATTGACACGTACAGAGCGAGAACCATTTTGGAATCCGTTTTGGCCCAATGCTCGGCGTTAAAGCTTTCATATTTATTTTTAGATATATCCGGTGTTCCCATCGTCGATACGATGGTTGCCTATCAAATCTTTAAAGTGATTGACAGCACCAAACTGCTGGGCATTGAGACGATTATTTCAGGAATCAGGCCTGAAATCGCCCAGACTGTTGTGAAGCTCGGATTAGATTTTTCGAATGTGAAAACAGAGCAAAGTCTTGCTAAAGCTTTAGCCAACAAAGGATTTAAGATAGAAGAATCTTAAGATGTCCCTTAAGGGATGTATTTTTTTGAAGTACGTTCAACAATGAAGAGAAGCAACAGCTGAACAGCCTGTGCTAGGGCTATTCAGCTTTTTTTACTTCGATAAACAAAATATGGTGACTGTCGATGTCTTTTACCTTGAATGAGTAGCCGTCATATTCAATGACACTTTCAGGCTCGGCGTCTATGTTTTGTGTGAGAAACCAGCCTCCGAGCGTATCGACTTCAGCATCTGATAAATCAGTTCCAAGCAGGTTATTCACGTCACTGATTAATAACTTCGCATTTAATAAATAATGATCTTTTCCCAGCTCACGAACATGAGGCACTTCATCTGCATCAAATTCATCGCGTATTTCTCCTACAATTTCTTCAATAATATCCTCGACGGTGATCAATCCTGAAGTTCCGCCATACTCATCAATAAGAATCGCCATATGAGTGCGTTCCTTTTGCATTTTGATGAGTAATTTGTAAATCGGAATGGTCTCAATGACATGAATGACGGGCTGTATGAAGGGTTCAATTTTGTGCTTCTGAAAAGAAAAATCTTTCGTCAGCAATGAAAACAGCACTTCTTTCATATTGATCACGCCGATGACGTTATCTTTATCTTCTTTTACAACCGGGTAACGGGTATATTTGGTCTGCTTAACCGTTTCCCTCATGCTTGGAATCGAGTCATCCTCAATAGACAAACTGACCATTTCGTTTCGCGGGACCATGATCTCCTTTGCCATTCGTTTATCAAATGTAAATATATTATTCATATATTTTAATTCGCTTTTTCTGATTTCTCCGCTTTTATAGCTTTCGGTCAACAGTACTCTAAGCTCTTCCTCCGTATAAGCCAGTTCATGCTCTGATGCCGGCTTCAGCCCAAAAAGTCCTGTGATCATTCTGGCAGACTGGTTAAGGAGCCAAATGAACGGAAACATGATTTTATAAAACCAGATTAATGGCTTCGCGAGCATCAGCGTAATGCTTTCTGCTTTTTGAATCGCGAAGCTCTTCGGTGCCAGTTCCCCGATGACGACATTTAAATACGTGACCACTAAAAAGGCGATAATAAGGGAAAGAAGATGGGTAAGCGACTCGTTTAAACCTGCCTTATGAAAGAGCGGACGAAGCAGAGTCTGTACAGTCGGTTCACCCAGCCAGCCGAGTCCTAAAGCTGCGACCGTGATGCCCAGCTGGCAGGCTGATAAATATTCGTCAAGATGTGTGACCACATGTTTTGCCGCTTTAGCGCCTTTTTTGCCTTTTGCGACAAGCTGATCAATTCTGGATCGCCTGACTTTTACGATCGAAAATTCTACGGCGACAAAAAATCCCGTTAACAAAATTAAAAACACGACTGCTAATAAATTGATAAATTCCAAAATAAACTGCCTTCTCCAAGGAAGGCATGCACCTCCCTTTCCGATGTCTTTCTACATTCCATACCACCGGCAAAAGCTCACAAAACATGTGATGAAGTGCCTAAATGGTTTAGGAATGCTTCTCCTTGGGCAATTAAAGAACAAAAGAATAAAAGTCTGGAGGATCGTAACATGAAGGTACATACAGGTGGGGATTGGTTTTGGTACCAAATGGGGCCTCAGGAAAGAGATAAGGCAAGAGATCTGATCCATTTTTCTCATTGGCCGCAATGTGAAAAGTGGTTTGAAAATAATCATCATATTAACTTTTTGCGCGTGGATACAACAGAAGCTGAGAATGAAGCGGTATTTGGCTCGATCGTATATGATCAGGGGCTTGGCGAGGAAAAAGACCATACCGTTTTTCATTTCTATATTACTAGGCAATATTTTTTCACAATTAACTTTGATTTTGCGATTTTGGAGGGGATTAAGGGAAAACAAGTTGTCCAGCAAATGGAGAGAGCGGATAGTACCATGGAGGGATTTTTGATCCTTCTCGGCGAGTTAATGAATGCGTATTTAATCGGTGTAGATGAATTTGAAGTAAAGCTGAGAAAGCTCAGATGGCAAATCAAAGACGACAATAGCAAAAGCATTTTAAACCGTGTTCATCTCCTGCACCATGAGCTGATGGTCTGGAAAAACTTAATCCTAAGCGCTAAAAAAATTGAAATGGCATTGAAAGAAACCTTTTTGCTCCAAAATGATAGTAAAAAGGTTTATCAGCGGATACAACTCAAAATTGACAGGGGGTTTACATACATCAGCGAATTTGAAGGGGAGCTTAATAGTCTGTTGCATTCAGAGGAAGTCATTACCTCTCACAGGGGAAATGAAATATTCAAAGCGCTGACCATTTTCACGACGCTTTTTACGCCGGTTACAGCACTCGGTGCCCTCTGGGGGATGAACTTTTCCGTGATGCCTGAGCTGAATTGGAAATACGGTTATGTCTTTTCTCTCTTATTGATTATCACTTCTACAGTCTTAATCTACCTATATTTGAAGAAGAAAGGCTGGACGGGAGATATGCTGCAGGAACGGAAGGATAAAAAGAAATCTCGAAAACGGCGGATCCTGTAGAATGTTTCATTTTTTGTGCAGCGGATAAAGAATAAATAGAACACGGTAAAGGAGGAATTGAAATGAAAGTAAGAGATATCATGACTGCGAATGTAGAATGCTGTGAGCCAACCGCATCAGTCACTGAACTAGCCAAAAAGATGAAAGACTCCAATGTCGGTTCTATTCCAATTTGTGAAAGCGGCAGACTTCAAGGCATCGTTTCTGATCGGGACATTGTCACCAGAAGCTTAGCTGAAGATCAAATGGAAGCGAAAGCAAGTGATATCATGAGCACCGAAATCGTTTCCGGTCATCCTGATATGTCTGCTGATGAAGCGAGTCAGCTCATGGCAGAGCATCAAATCCGCCGTTTACCGATTCTTGAAAATGAACGTTTAACGGGTATTGTTGCGTTAGGCGACCTTTCCGTTAAGAAAGACACAGACCAGAAAGCCGGAAAAGCATTAAGTGAAATTTCTAAATCAGCATAACAAACAGTTTGGAAGAGGTAACTGCCTCTTCCTTTTTATTTTGTATACAATAAACTGATTCGCCAATTTTAGAAAGCATCAAACTCCGATTTATAAATCCCTCTTTGGGTGCCAGAGCCGGACTGCGTACATCTGTCCATCAATCTCTTTTCAAATCCTTATTAAAATTAAAAATGATGTGATACATATAGCTGAATTTCTATTTTTGGTAGGGGCGAAATGTTTTTTTAGGTTGTAAATACATCAGAAAATCACATTTTCTTTGTTTGATTACCATGTCTTCTTTTTCTACAATACGCTTTGAAAGGAGAGGGAATCAAATTGGATTCGATAGAAAAAACAAGCAAAACTTTAATTGAAGAGGCATATAGGACGAAGGCCTCTGACATTCACATTGTGCCGAGGGAACGGGACGCAATCATTCATTTTCGGGTTGACCATGCATTGCTGAAAAAGCGAAACATGAAAAAAGAAGAGTGTGTAAGACTCATTTCTCATTTTAAGTTTCTCTCAGCTATGGACATAGGGGAAAGAAGAAAGCCGCAAAATGGATCTCTTACTCTAAAATTAAAAGAGGGTGACGTTCACTTAAGGATGTCAACGCTCCCGACAATTAACGAAGAAAGCCTCGTCATCAGAGTGATGCCTCAGTATAATATCCCTTCGATTGACAAACTGTCTTTATTCCCAAAGACAGGAGCCACCTTGCTTTCATTTTTAAAACACTCCCACGGCATGCTGATTTTTACCGGACCAACAGGCTCTGGGAAAACAACAACATTATATTCTCTGATCCAATATGCAAAAAAACATTTTAATCGAAACATTGTCACACTTGAAGATCCAGTGGAAACGAGGGATGAAGATGTTCTTCAAGTGCAGGTGAATGAAAAAGCCGGTGTCACATATTCCACAGGGCTGAAGGCTATTTTGCGCCATGACCCCGATATGATCATCTTAGGTGAGATTAGAGACGCTGAAACAGCCCAAATTGCGGTGCGGGCAGCGATGACTGGTCATTTAGTGCTGACGAGCCTTCATACGAGAGATGCGAAGGGCGCGATTTACAGGCTGCTTGAATTTGGCATTAATATGAATGAAATCGAGCAAACGGTTATTGCGATAGCGGCTCAGCGTTTAGTTGATTTGGCTTGCCCGTTTTGTGAAGACGGATGTTCATCAGTGTATTGCCGCCTGTCACGAAATGTCAGGAGAGCAAGCGTATACGAGCTGCTTTACGGGAAAAACCTTCAGCAGTGTATCCAGGAAGCGAAAGGGGACAATGCAAATTACCAATATCAAACGCTGCGTCAAATTATAAGAAAAGGGATTGCGCTCGGCTATTTAACGACAAACAACTATGACCGGTGGGTTTATCATGAAACAGATTAGAAAAGTTTGGCCGTTAAAGGATCAAGCCTATTTACTGAAAAGGCTGGGTGAAATGACAGCGGGCGGATACAGTCTTTTAGACGGATTGCGCCTGGTGCAGCTGCAAATGAATAAAAGGCAGCTGGCGGACTTGGCTAACGCAATAAGCCGGTTGAGAGAAGGGGAATCGTTTTACCATGTATTAAAGAGCTTGTCATTTCATAAGGAAGCCGTCGGTATTTGTTATTTTGCTGAAACACATGGGGAATTGCCGGCTTCCATGATTCAGAGCGGAGAGCTGCTGGAACGAAAAGCAGGTCAGGCAGAACAGATAAAAAGGGTGTTGCGATATCCTCTTTTCCTCATCTTTACCGTTGGTGTCATGCTTTATATGCTGCAATACATCATCATCCCTCAGTTTTCCGGTATTTATCAATCGATGAATGTAGAAACGTCACGCACAACAGACATCATTTTTGCGTTTTTTCAGCACCTTGATGCTGTGTTCATATTAATGGCCATTTTGGCTGCAGGAATAGGTCTTTATTATTGGTTTGTGTTCAAGAAAAAATCCCCTGACCATCAAATGCTCATTTGCGTAAGCATTCCTTTGTTTGGAAAGCTGGTCAGGCTGTTTAACAGCTACTTTTTTTCTTTACAGCTGAGCAGTCTGCTAGCATCAGGTCTTTCTATTTATGACAGTTTGAAAGCATTTAGGCATCAAACGTTTCTCCCTTTTTACCGCCATGAAGCTGAACAAATGATTGAACGGTTAAAAGCCGGTGAAACCATTGAAGCTGCTTTATGCAAACGGCCTTTTTACGAAAATGATTTTTCAAAAGTGATATCTCATGGCCAGCTAAGCGGCCGCTTGGATCGGGAACTCTTCACATACAGCCAGTTTATATTGCAGCGGCTTGAGGACAAGTCACAAAAATGGACAGGCATTCTTCAGCCCATTATTTACGGATTTGTCGCAGGGATGATTTTAATTGTTTATCTATCGATGCTCCTGCCTATGTATCAGATGATGAATCAAATGTGAAAGGAAGAGGCGGATGAATGAGAAAGGGTTTACACTTGTGGAAATGCTGATCGTGCTCTTTATTATTTCTATTTTGCTATTGATCACCATACCGAATGTAACAAAACATAATCAAACCATTCAGAAAAAGGGCTGTGAAGGCCTGCAAAACATGATAAAGGCGCAGGTAACGGCATATGAACTCGATCATGACGGGAAGACACCAAGCCTCGGCGATTTACAGGCAGAAGGTTATGTGAAAAAAGATGCGGTTTGTCCAAATGGAAAGCAAATTATCATTACCGGCGGGGAGGTTAAGGTTGAACATTAAATTAAAAGGGGAAGCTGGATTCACCTTTTTAGAAAGCCTGCTTGTTTTAAGCCTCGCCTCTATTATGCTGATTGCGGTGTTTACCACGCTTCCTCCTGTTTATGAAAATACAGCATTACGGCAGACAGTATCCCAGCTGAAAAATGATATTTTACTTGCGCAGCAGACCGCAATTTCCAATCATCAAAGAACAAAGATTCTTTTTCAAGAGAAAAAATATCAATTAATCATAGGTGACACTGTTATAGACCGTACTTATCATAACGGGCTTTCGGCAGAGTTACTGACATTAAAAGACCGCTTGGAATTTAACGAGAAAGGGCACCCGAATATAGGCGGGAAAATCCGTATAAAAGGACGTGCCGCCTATGACATAACAGTTTATTTAGGGAGCGGAAGAGTGAATGTGGAGAGAAAATAAAGGCTTTTCTACAATTGAAACAATGGCTGCCCTCAGCATATGGCTCTTTATGCTTCTGACGATCGTGCCGTTGTGGAACAAGCTGATAGCTGATGAACATATAGCGGAGTCGAGAGAAATGGGTTATCAGCTTGTTAATGAAAGCATAGGCAAATATATGCTGACAGGAAAAAGAAATTCGTCACAAACTGTTTCGATGAACAATAGCAAATACTCGATGACATGGGAGGAGGAGGGAAAGTATCAAAACGTATGCATCACATCAGACGCCTATAAAGACAAGCCATTTTGCCTCAGCATTTTGCGGACAGACTGGCTATACGCTTCTTAATGTATTATTTTCGCTCTCTGCTTATTTGCTCATATCAGGATCGTTAGCGATATTCTTTCATCTATTTTTGTCACGTCAACAGGAGAATGAGGGCTTCATGCAGCGGGAATGGGTCATTTCGGTAGAGCAGATCATGAATGAGTGCAAGCAGTCGCAGACAGTGCAGACAGATGAGCATGGCAGCGTCTTAATCTGCAGAAATCTGTCAGGGCAAGAGGTCCGTTTTGAAATCTACCATTCAATGATCAGAAAAAGAGTAGACGGAAAAGGGCATGTTCCGATTCTTGATCATATTAAAACAATGAAAGCCGGGGTTAAAAACGGGATGCTTTGGCTGAAAGTCAAGAATGAGAATGATAAAGAGTATCAAACCGCTTTTCCGGTATATACGTCGTTAGGAGGTGGGTGAATGTACTACTCAAAAGGGTTTATCTATCCGGCCGTTCTTTTTACATTTGCCCTTGTGATGCTGATTGTGAATTTCACCGCCCCTCAATTTGTTTCACGCCATATGTTTGAGCAGGAAACAAAAGAGTATTACACAGGAGAAAATCTGCTGCAAAATGGCGCGCTTCTATCCATCAGGCATATACTTGAGCACAGACCAGGCCGAAAGGGTTCACAGCAGTTTCAATATGGACATGTATCTTATGACATTCGCAAAACAACCATAAAAGAACAGCAAGAAATCACTCTTAAAGCCATCACAGAGTCGGGAACAGAAAAAAACGCTCAGCTGCTGTTCGATCAAAATCAGAAAAAACTGCTGAGCTGGACAGAATAAACCAGCGGTATGTGTATAAAAAAAGTCGTGTGAGCCAACACTTCATAATAACTGAATGATGAGGTGATCACGTGAAAACGAATGATTATGTCAAATATATGACTCAGCAATTTGTGAAATATATAGACACTCCAAAAGATGAGCGAAAAGAACGAAAAGAGGTTCGAAAAGAAACAAAAACGCCTGCTTCTCAGCATTGGTTCGGTATTTTACCTTATGGTTTTAGGCTATGGCTGAAAAGAAAAAAATAAATTGTACCAATATAACGAACAAGGTCCTTCACATGGAGGACCTTATTGATATTCTTCTAAAATTACAATTTTATTCACCTTTTGACTATGAGGATCGAAAGAAATTGTGACAAACACGCCAAATTCCTTTGAGCCTTCTCTCAGGGTTAAATGATATTGCTTCACAGCTTCGTCTTTTCTTTTGCGGTCCCAAACTTTTTGTTTAACCAGTACCTGTGCGAGCGGGTACCTTTTTTTTGCTTCTTTTACAGCAAGCTCTTCCCATTTTGACATGTGGCGGGCGGTTACAAGCGGCCCTTCTTCTGCTTGAGCGGCACTGGTGCCGAAACCGAGAAGAGACAGACAAATCACACATTGTTTGATCATAAGCCGTCACCCTTTCTTTGTTGTTTATTATTGCCAAATGTTAACCGGATATGCGTTTAATTTCTCACATAACAATCCCAAAAAATTCTAAAAACTTAAAAAGGTGAGCAATATTGAGTAAGGCTATGCAATATGATGAAAACATTCTTTTAAACGAACAAAATGGCGGATTTTGGTGTTTTTAAATCCTTCAATCGTTGATTATACTCAGTTTGTGTGGTTCTTAAAAGAGAACGATTGTCACATCAAGTTACAGTGTTTTACAGGGGGTAAGGTATGTTTCGATTGTTCCGCAATCAGCATAAGGCTAAGACAAAATTAAGAGTGCTGCTTGTTTTTCAGCTTTCAGCCATATTCAGTCTGACAGCCGCTATATGCTTACAATTTACCGGAGATACAAGCGCTGCTTTTTATGATATTGAAAACTTTGATGTTTCGCTTCAAACGTGTGAGAACTTTCAGCATACAGATAAAAACTGTCATTACGATAAACGGTGGGACCAAAGTGATTTACACGTGGTGAATCAAACAGATACAAAAGGTACTGTCTGTTCCCCTGTTCGTCTATTTGCCGAGCTGGAAAACAGAGGCGAGAAACTTAAGAAATCGAAATGGAAGTGGGAGCTTCATAAACTGGCAAACACCCGCAAACCGCTAAAAGACGGGAACGTAATAGATAAAGGATACGTTTCCACCCAAATAGGCGAATCACTTTACAAAATTGAAACAAAGAAAAAAGTGAAATCCGGCATTTATGTGTTTAAAGTATATAAACCGGCCGGCTATCCGGCGGACGGAAGCAAGTCTGAGTGGTCGGATCCAATGACAATTGTGAAGTGTGACGAAAAACCGACGACACCGAAAAAGGAAAGTCAGCCGGCTGTGAAAAAACAGCACAATCAAGCAGACAGTGACAGAAAAGACAAAACAGATAAAGAAAAAACAGCTGACAAAGCCGTAACTGAAGACAAAGAAAATCAACCAGTTCAGAAGGAAAGCGGGGAAGAGGATGAAGAAAGCATTAAAGCTGATCAGTAATATCCTTTACGTAATCATCTTTACTCTGATTATTGTGTTAACGCTAGTTGTCATTTCAACACGTTCATCCGGGGGAGAGCCGGCAGTGTTCGGATACACGCTGAAATCAGTACTGTCCGGCTCAATGGACCCTGAATTTAAAACGGGCTCATTAATTCTTGTTAAAGAAATCACGGATGTGAAAAAGCTCCAAAAGGGCGACGTGATCACATTTATGCAGGATGCAGACACAGCGGTGACCCATAGAATTATTGATATGAAAAAGCAAGGCGATCATTTGTTATTCCAAACAAAAGGGGATAATAACGCCGCAGCTGATTCTGCGCCTGTGTCGGATGAAAATGTCCGCGCGCAATATACAGGTTTTCAGCTTCCTTATGCCGGCTACATGCTTCATTTTGCCAGTCAGCCGATCGGCACTGCTATTTTACTGATTGTTCCCGGCGTTATGCTGCTGATCTACTCCTTTGTGACAATCAGCAGTGCGATCAGGGAGATTGAAAGAAAGACGAAAGCCTTGGAAACAGAGACAAAGGACAATACGATGTCCACTTAACATCAGTTGTAAACCTGGCAACAGGTTTCGATAATATAATCATTCAATAAAAGGGGAGTTTACCATGGGTATGAAAAAGAAATTGAGTTTAGGAGTTGCATCAGCAGCACTAGGGTTAGCTTTAGTAGGAGGAGGAACATGGGCAGCATTTAACGACATTAAATCAACGGATGCTACTTTTGCATCAGGCACGCTTGATTTAGCAGCGAAAGAAAATTCAGCCAGTGTCAACTTATCAAATCTAAAGCCGGGAGATAAATTGACGAAAGATTTCCAATTCGAAAATAACGGCTCACTTGCGATCAAAGAGGTATTAATGGCGCTGAGTTATGGAGAATTTAAAGCAAACGGGGGAAGTAATACATCCCCAGAAGATTTTCTCAGCCAATTTGAGGTTACATTATTGACAGTCGGCAAAGAGGGAGGCAATGGCTATCCGAAAAACATCATTTTAGATGATGCCAACCTTAAAGACTTATATTTAATGTCTTCTAAGAATGATGTTGCGGCGACTGAAAAAATTAAAAAACAAATTGATCCTAAATTCTTAAACGCAAGCGGAAAAGTCAATATAGCGACAATTGACGGTAAAACCGCTCCTGAATATGACGGTGTTCCAAAAACGCCGACTGATTTTGACCAGGTTAAAATGGAAATTCAATTTAAAGACGATAAAACAAAAGATGAAAAGGGACAAATGGTTCAAAATAAATATCAAGGCAACTCATTACAGCTTCAATTCTCATTTGAAGCAACACAGTGGAATGGCTTGACAATCAAAAAGGAACATACTGATAAAGACGGTTATATTAAAGAAAATGAAAAAGCGCATAGCGAGGATAAACATTAATAGAAAAAAGAGGTGGCTCAGTACATGCGTACTGAGCCATTCTTATGTTCATTGACAAAAGAGGAGTAAGTGCCTCTGCTCAGGCACTACTCCTCTTTTTGGGATTTTCTCCATTTTTGATAATCTAAAAATTCACGAAATTGTTTTTTCGATACCCCAGATGTCATCGCATCGCGAACCAATTTCTCCCATTCACTATCTAATTGACCATCGTATTCGGTTTCATGTTTTTCATCAAGCAAAGTATGAACCGAGACGTCCAGAACAGCGGAGACTTTTTCGAGAAATTGAATGGAGGGGTTCGTTTGTAGATTTCGTTCTATTGAGCTTAAATAAGACTTCGCTACCCCAGCTTTTTCTGCTAGTTCTGATAGTGAGTAGCCTTTTTCTTTACGGTATTGTTTAATACGCTGGCCAATCAATGTCATCACCTTCCTTGTGATATTATAGCACATTCAGAAAGGATTTATGGTATGACTTCTGGCTGCCGGACCAGGATGAGCAGACTTTTTGTTTAAAAGTAAATATTTGCGTATTTCCTCAGGGCTGATATTTGCTTCTCTGGCTTCCATCATTAATTCAACCCATTCTTGATCTAATTCGAAGTGCTCTTGTTTTGCATTTTTCATGCAGTTTCTCCTCCTAAAATACTTGTTTATGTATTTCAGCCAGTCCGGCCATGACCATTGTACGCCTTCTGTGGTCTCTGGAAGTCATTTGCCAATTGAATAGCCAGAATTTTTTTCCAATATACCTTTATTATAATAGCATTTTTCCAAAAAAAACGAGAACGATGTCGAATCTGAAAAAAGTTAGCTCGAAATATTATTTTGCAGAAAAAATAATCCGCCATTTTCGATCTGAACTGATATCTTTGGTTGATACAAGGCTTTTAACGCTTGTTTTTCAAGATGGTACTCTTCTGGTTTTTCTTCTGTATGCTCATAAAACTGATCAAGCAATTTCATATCGTTTTGCCACCTGTTTACCGCCTGCTCTGCCCAGTCTGACGGTTCTTGCATAGCGGCTTGGGTAATGTAGCTCTCCATCCGCTTAAGACCGCTTTCAGGTTTGATCATAGGCGATATGGTGAAACAATAGTCACATATTTGTGATGTCAATGAAAGCTGTACGAGCTTACTTTGAAAATCTTCAATCATGGTTCCAGAGACAAGGTGAAGACCTAGTGACAATAGCTTATCCTTTTTCATGTCGGACTGGTATGAAATCATGACATTTATACCAAGCCAAGGCTGAAGCGGAATTTTCGCTCCGGCTGATTCAATTTTCTCATACATTCTGGTAAATCTCCCATTTTGTTTAACTGCTTTAAATATTTGAAAAAGGCGTGGCGCCCCGAAGTAAATAAATTCGCCTTCTAGGTCTTTTGGAGTAGATTCCTTATCTGTAATGAACGTCATTTTCATCGGATTCGGGTCGCCGCCGGTCTTCTCACGCCAGTGCCAGTAAAAAGGCCGATTCATGATCTGTTTGTCCATTTCAACTGTAAGCTGAACCGTCATGTAACCGGGTCCTTGGTCGATGATCGGACAGCTGTTTGCCTGGAAAAAACGAAGTAGAAATTGGTGAACCTCTTGCTGTCTCACTTGTAAAACCTCCTTGCGGCTAAGAACCTCTTTTTTCAGCGGGCTGCTGTTTTTTATAAGACAAAAATGAGGTTAAGTTGTCCATTTTAATTTTCATTTCTTCTTCGGTTGCCGAATGGTACAAAATATCGTGCAGGTGCTCTTCAAAATTGTTGACTTGAATTTTTGTTAAAATGTCATCAAGCTCGCCGACCACTTTTTCAAATAAATGAATTTTTTCATATAAAAGCTTTAAAATATGCTCTTCCACTGTATGTTTGGTAGCCATGTTATAAATATGGACGTCACGCTCCTGCCCGAGCCTGTGGATTCTTCCGATTCTTTGTTCAAGCCGCATCGGATTCCATGGCAAATCATAGTTGATCATGTGATTGCAAAACTGCAGGTTGATCCCTTCGCCGCCTGCTTCAGTTGCAATCAGCACTTGAACCTTCCCGCGGAAAAGGTCCTTCATCCAGTCTTTTTTCCCGCGTTTAAATCCGCCTCTGAACGGCACAGAGCTGATGCCGTGTTGCTGAAGAAACCACTGCAGATAAATTTGAGTGGCACGGTATTCTGTAAAAATAATGACTTTATCGTCTATCTTTTTAATCAGATCGATGACTTGATTCGCTTTAGAATTTTGTGTCACTTGATTGATGCGGTCCATTAATATAGAAATGGTGTCTTCATCAATGGCTGGTGCCTGTTTTTCTTTTTGGTCGAGCATTTTTTTCAATGTCATGTACACAGCTTCCCTGCTTGAACAGCATTCTCTTTGGAGTGTCATAATGGAGAACATGCTGGCCGGTTTGTTAATGCTTTCTTTCAGTCGGGAAATCTCATCGTAAAGCGCCTGCTCTGATGGAGAAAATTCAATCGGCACTGTTTCGACGCGGCGCTGCTTCCAATTCAGCCCGGTGTCATGACGCCTGTTGCGAATCATGACTTTATTCACTAGATCTTTTAAATGATCATGCGCTTCTAAGCTGGATTTCTTTTTAGAAAACATTTCTTGAAAGTGATTCTGATTGCCTAAATGACCAGGTTTTAATAATGAAACCAAATTGAATATTTCTTCAACCCGGTTTTGGATTGGCGTCGCAGTCAGCAGCAGGCAGTATTTTTTCACAAGATTCCGGACAAATTCATAGTTCTTTGTTTTGCTATTTTTGAGCTTGTGGGCCTCATCAATAATGACGAGATCATATGGGATTGACAGCACAATTTCCCGGTGGGGCGAGCGCTTTGCCGTATCGATGGAGGACACGACGATATCGCACTGCTCCCACACATAGCTTTTCTTTTGCTCAACAGCCGGAATCAAAAATTTTTCCTGAAGCTCTTTCACCCACTGCGAAACAAGAGAAGCTGGCACAAGGATCAGAATTTTTTTGGCTAACCCGCGAATCATATATTCTTTTAGAATCAGTCCGGCTTCAACAGTTTTGCCGAGCCCCACTTCATCTGCTAAAATCGCTTTTCCGTTCATTTTTTCAACAACCTTCTGCGCAACCTCAAGCTGATGGGGAAGCGGCGTGAAGGAAGGGAGATATAATGGGGCACGCAAGCCTTCAAATTCAGGAATCGCCAATGTTTCCTGGATTTCTGATGAAAGCTTGTACAGCTCCCAGTTTGACCATGGACCGTCGTTTTTCAGTCTTTCGGCAAATTCTTCGGGCCATTTTGTGTCATATGTGATTTCTGCATTCATTGCTGTGAAACCGCCTTTCATATTCTTCAATTTTTTAAATGAACAATATAAGAAAAATCCGCCCAAATTGCTGTTGCCCCGCATATAGTGATGATGGTAGGATATGAGTATGTATTTGATGTAAGATATTGCTATAGTATGTCCATAACAGCATGAAAATATGAGCGAATGACAGCAAGGGGAGAGACCTGACCGAGAAAACCGGGATACAGGCGCCGAAGGAGCAAACTGCGGAGTGAATCTCTCAGGCAAAAGAACTCTTGCTCGACGCAACTCTGGAGAGTGTTTGTGTGAAATGCGCAAGCCACCAAAGGGGACGTCTTTGCTATTGCAAAGTAAACTTTCAGGTGCCAGGACAGAGAACCTTCATTTAATATGAGGTGTTTCTCTGTCCTTTTTTGTATGTTTTTTTAGCTGCGCCGTTGAAAAAGGGGAGGAATTTGATGCTGAAAAGAACACCGTTATTTGAATTGTATAAGGAATATGGAGGGAAAACGATTGATTTCGGAGGCTGGGAGCTTCCTGTTCAATTTTCTTCAATCAAAAAAGAGCATGAGGCTGTCCGAACAGCAGCCGGGCTGTTTGATGTATCTCATATGGGGGAAGTCGAAATCACGGGGGATGACAGTCTGTCTTTTTTACAAAAGCTGATGACAAATGATGTATCCGCGTTAAAAACCGGCCGTGCGCAATATACCGCGATGTGCTATCCGGATGGCGGCACCGTTGATGATTTACTCATCTATCAAAAAGCTGAAAACCGCTATTTGCTTGTCATAAATGCTTCAAATATAGATAAAGATCTTGCTTGGCTCAAAGAACACGCAGCAGGAGATGTCCAGATTGACAATTTGTCAGATCAGATTGCGCTTTTGGCCGTGCAGGGCCCGAAGGCAGAAACAATCTTAAAAAATCTGACAGCTTCAGATGTGTCTGCTTTAAAACCATTTGCATTTATTGATGAAGCTGATATCAGCGGCTGCAAAGCACTCATTTCGCGCACCGGCTATACGGGTGAAGACGGGTTCGAAATTTACTGCCGTGCTAATGACGCAGTCCGAATTTGGAAACAAATCATTGAAGCGGGTGAAAAACATGGGCTTATGCCATGCGGGCTAGGGGCGCGTGATACGCTCAGATTTGAAGCGAAGCTCCCGCTCTATGGCCAGGAGCTGACTCGGGATATCACGCCGGTTGAAGCAGGTATAGGCTTTGCCGTAAAACACAAAAAAGAATCTGATTTTTTCGGGAAGTCTGTATTGAGTGAACAGAAAGAAAACGGGGCGAAACGAAAGCTCGTCGGTCTTGAAATGATTGAAAAAGGAATACCGAGACACGGATATGAAGTGTTTCAAAGCGGCAAGTCCGTCGGAAAGGTGACAACAGGCACCCAGTCACCGACATTGGGGAAAAACGTGGGCCTTGCCTTGGTTGATGCTGGAGCGAGTGAGATCGGAACTGTTGTAGAAGTGGAAATTCGCAAAAAATTAGTGAAAGCAAAGGTAGTTAAAACACCATTTTATAAACGCTAAAAATTTTTCTTTGGAGAGGGGTCAACACATGAAGCACCGCTATTTGCCCGCGACAGAAAAGGATAAACAGGAAATGCTTGATGCCATCGGCGCAAACACGATCGATGATTTATTCGCCGATATACCTGAGAACGTCAGATTCAAAAAAGAGTATCAATTCAAAAAGGCAAAATCAGAAACAGAATTAACAAAAGAACTGACAAAGCTGGCGTCTAAAAACTGTGATACCGTTCAATACGCATCTTTCTTAGGCGCCGGTGTATATGATCATTATCAGCCGGTTATTGTGGATCATGTCATTTCAAGGTCTGAGTTTTATACAGCTTATACACCATATCAGCCGGAAATTTCTCAAGGGGAGCTTCAGGCGATTTTCGAGTTTCAAACGATGATTTGTGAATTAACTGGCATGGATATCAGCAACTCTTCTATGTATGATGGCGGAACAGCCTTGGCGGAAGCTGCGATGCTTGCCTCCGGACATACGAAAAAGAAAAAAATTGTGGTGTCAACAACCGTGCACCCTGAATCGAGAGAAGTGCTGAAAACATATGCAAAAGGACAGTATATTGAAGTTGTTGAAGTCCCTGCCGCAAATGGAGTGACTGATCTTGATGCTTTGCGCGAAACCGTTTGTGACGATACGGCGGCAGTCATTGTGCAGTACCCGAACTTTTTTGGTCTGGTTGAGCCATTGAAGGATATTGAGCCGATCGCTCATCAGGGAAAATCCATGTTTATTGTCTCAGCCAATCCGCTTGCATTGGGACTTCTGACCCCGCCGGGCGCTTTTCAGGCCGATATTGTGGTTGGCGACGCACAGCCATTCGGGATTCCTTCCGCATACGGCGGACCCCATTGCGGATTTTTTGCCGTCACAAAAAAATTAATGAGAAAGGTGCCGGGCCGCCTCGTCGGACAAACGGAGGATGAAAACGGAAAAAGAGGTTTTGTGCTTACCTTGCAAGCCAGAGAGCAGCATATTCGCAGGGATAAGGCGACCTCAAACATCTGCTCGAACCAGGCATTAAACGCACTGGCCGCTTCCGTCGCCATGACGGCTCTCGGGAAAAACGGCGTAAAAGAAATCGCCCGCCAAAATCTCTTAAAAGCCAATTATGCTAAGCAAGAAGCGAAAAAAGCGGGGCTCACTGTGATGTTTGACGGGCCGATGTTTAACGAATTCATCATCAAACTTGATGAACCTGTGAAATCGGTAAACAAAAGATTGTTGACAAATGGAATCATCGGCGGCTACGATTTGGGTCTGACGTACCCGGAGCTTGACCGCCATATGCTTATTGCCGTAACAGAGCTGAGAACAAAAGAAGAAATTGACGCACTCATTCAGGAATTGGGGGATCGCCATGAATAATCAGGATCAGGCACTTATTTTTGAGCTTTCAAGAGAAGGCCGTGTCGGCTACAGTCTGCCGGAGCTTGACATACCGGAAATGGAAGTGGAGGACCTCTTGTCAGACAGCTATATCCGTGATGAGGACGCAGAGCTGCCGGAGGTTTCTGAGCTGGATATTATGCGGCATTACACAGCATTGTCCAGACGGAACCACGGGGTTGATTCGGGCTTTTACCCGCTCGGTTCCTGTACAATGAAATACAATCCGAAATTGAATGAAAAAATCGCGCGGATTCCCGGTTTTGCCGCGATTCATCCTCTTCAGGACGAAGACACAGTGCAAGGCGCTTTGGAGCTTTTATATGACTTAAGCAAGCATCTCGAAGAAATTACGGGAATGGATGAGGTCACGCTTCAGCCCGCGGCGGGTGCGCATGGCGAATGGACGGGACTGATGATGATCCGCGCTTATCATGAGGCGCGCGGAGATATGAAACGGACAAAGGTCATTGTCCCCGATTCAGCTCATGGGACAAATCCTGCGTCTGCAACAGTTGCCGGTTTTGAAACGGTGACGGTGAAATCGAATGAAAACGGGCTTGTTGATTTAGAGGATTTAAAAAGAGCGGTGAATGAAGAAACCGCAGCTCTTATGCTGACGAATCCGAATACACTCGGATTATTTGAGGAACAGATCACCGAGATGGCGGAAATCGTTCACCAAGCCGGAGGAAAGCTGTATTATGACGGCGCTAATTTAAATGCCGTGTTAAGTAAAGCGAGACCCGGTGATATGGGATTTGATGTGGTGCATCTTAATTTGCATAAAACCTTCACAGGGCCTCACGGCGGAGGCGGTCCGGGTTCAGGTCCGGTTGGCGTAAAAGAAGATCTGATTCCTTATCTGCCAAAACCCGTTTTAATCAAAAAAGAAGGGCGATTTACTTTTGACTATGACCGCCCTCACGCGATCGGCCGTGTTAAGCCTTATTACGGCAACTTCGGCATCAATGTCAGAGCGTATACGTACATCCGCTCTATGGGCCCGGACGGGTTAAAGGCCGTTACTGAAAACGCGGTGCTGAACGCCAACTATATGATGAGAAAGCTTGCCCCTTATTACGATCTGCCGTTTGACCGCCATTGCAAGCACGAATTTGTATTGTCAGGGAAACGCCAGAAAAAGCTTGGGGTGCGTACGCTGGATATTGCAAAACGGCTGCTCGATTTCGGCTATCATCCGCCTACAATTTATTTTCCGCTTAATGTTGAGGAGTGCATCATGATTGAGCCGACAGAGACAGAATCCAAGGAAACACTGGATGCATTTATTGATGCTATGATCCAAATTGCGAAAGAAGCAGAGGAAACTCCGGAGCTCGTACAGGAGGCTCCGCATACAACAATCGTCAAAAGAATGGATGAAACAAAAGCAGCCAGACAGCCTGTACTTAGATACGAGAAAAACGTAAGCAGCGAACTTGTAAAATAAAAAAACAGCTGTCTGATATCAGACAGCTGTTTTTTTAATTTTTGGCTTTGATTTTTCCGCCCCATTTTTTAAAGCCGCCCTTAAGGTTATAAATCTCAGTGCAGCCGTTTTTGCGCAGGGTTTGTGCCGCGCGTCCGCTGCGGACACTGTTCTGGCAGTACAGATAGACAGGCTTGTCCGGCCGGATTTCATTTTTTCTCTGTTTCAGCTGAGAAAGCGGAATGTTGCGGGCGCCTAAAATATGTCCGCCATCAAATTCATTCGGTTCACGAACGTCGATAAGCTGCGCTTTGCGGTAACCAGCGCGGAATTCTTCTTCCGAAAGTGTTTTCATAATTCGCTGCTGATAGACATATGAAGCAATCATATAGACGATAAACGCAGCAAAAATAATTAAAACGATCATATTAGACAATGTGATTCTACTCCTTTAACGTATAAAATCAAAACCCTGCTTCTTTAAACAAGGGCATAGAGACGTTTTCGACAAATACTATTATAGTAAAGCACGGCGCGATTGTCATCCATAATGGAACTAAAATATTTTTCATTTTCCCGGCAGTTTGTTAAACTGATTCTATTAAAACGGTAAGGAAGGTCTCAAAATGGAAAAAGAAACTTGGCGGTTTATAGACTCAGGAAATGCAAGCCCGGCTTTCAATATGGCGCTTGATGAAGCGCTTTTATATTGGCACAGTGAAAAGAAAATTCCTCCGGTCATCCGTTTTTACGGCTGGAATCCGGCGACGCTTTCTGTAGGTTATTTTCAAAATATTAAAAAGGAAATCAATTTTGAAGCAGTACATAAGTATAATCTTGGATTTGTCAGACGCCCGACCGGAGGAAGAGGGGTGCTCCACGATCAGGAATTGACATACAGCGTAATCGTTTCTGAGGATCATCCGGAAATGCCGGCGACTGTAACCGAGGCATATCGGGTTATTTCAGAAGGCATACTTCAAGGCTTTAGAAATCTTGGTCTGGACGCTTATTTTGCCATTCCGAGAACCGAAAAAGAAAAAGAAAGCTTAAAGAACCCGCGGTCATCCGTTTGTTTTGACGCGCCGTCCTGGTATGAGCTTGTTGTGGAGGGGCGCAAGGTGGCGGGAAGCGCGCAAACGAGACAAAAAGGCGTCATCCTTCAGCACGGCTCCATTCTGCTTGATTTGGATGAGGACAAGCTGTTTGATCTGTTTTTGTATCCGAGTGAAAGAGTCAGAGAGCGGATGCAGCGCAATTTTAAAAATAAAGCGGTTGCGATTAATGAACTCACCGATCACCCGGTGACGATGGACGATGCACGCAAGGCTTTTAAATCCGGATTTGAAACCGGCTTGAATATTCACTTGGAGCCGTACGAATTATCCCAGGAAGAGCTTAATTTTGTTCAGGACTTGGCAGAAACAAAATATGCTTCTGATGAATGGAATTATAAGCGGTAAAAAGGGCTTTTTGGCCTGCAGAGCATCCTTGTTTTTTCAAGTTCATTAGTGTAAACTTGTAATGATTTATAAAGTTAAGGTGCTTTTTGGGAGGGTTTCGATGACGACACCAAGTATGGAAGATTATATTGAACAGATTTATATGCTGATTGAAGAAAAAGGATATGCAAGGGTTTCTGATATCGCGGAAGCATTGGCAGTCCACCCCTCCTCTGTAACAAAAATGGTTCAAAAACTAGATAAAGACGAATATTTAATTTATGAAAAATATCGCGGTCTCGTGCTAACGTCTAAAGGAAAGAAAATAGGCAAACGGCTAGTATACAGACATGAATTGCTTGAGCAGTTTTTAAGAATCATTGGTGTTGATGAAGAGAAAATATATAACGATGTCGAAGGAATCGAGCATCATTTAAGCTGGAACAGTATTGATCGCATCGGTGATCTTGTTCAATATTTTGAAGAAGACGATGCGCGTAAAAAAGAGCTGAAATCAATCCAAAAGAAAACAGAACATCATAATCAGTAAAAAGGCGGGTCTCAAAGGAGGCCGCCTTTTTTTGATGAAATGCGCCCTGCTTCATTCATTGGTCTATTTCTTCGCGTTTTTTCTTAAAATGATAGTAAGCCATTGGATGGAGGGGGAGGGTATGGGATGTATATTGACGGTGTGTTTTCTGGCGGAGGGGTAAAAGGCGTGGCGCTTGCCGGCGCTTATGAAGCGCTTGAGGAAAAAGGCTTCCGCTTTGCACGGCTTGCCGGCACAAGCGCCGGCGCCGTTATTGCCGCTTTTATTGCATCAGGTTATTCAAGCAAGGAAATTCACGCTTTGATTGAAGAAGTGGACGGAGAGAGGCTGCTGGACCAGCGATACTCATTTCTCCCCTTAAAAATGCTCCAATGGGTGTCCATTTACTGGCGTTTGGGCTTGTTTAAAGGAGACACATTAGAAAAGTGGATCGCCGACCTTTTAAGAGCGAAAGGCGTACGCGTCTTTGGCGATTTGAAAAAAGGCTCTTTGCGGCTCATCGCTTCGGATCTGACAAACGGTACAATGATCGTGCTGCCGGACGACTTGGTCCGCTACGGGTTAAATCCGGATATGTTTCCGGTTGCCAGAGCGGTAAGAATGAGCTGCAGCATTCCCTATTTTTTTGAACCAATAAAATTAAAAACAGATACAGGAACTGCCACCGTAGTGGATGGGGGCGTTTTAAGCAATTTTCCCATATGGCTGTTTTCTAAAGAAAGAAAACGACCTGTTATCGGGGTGACGCTTGCGCCGAATGAAAGGGAGCGGCCGAAAAAAAATATCGGAAACGCTTTCGAACTGTTTGGCGCTCTGTTTGAAACGATGAAGGATGCGCATGACGCAAGACATATTGCGTCACGCTATGAGCAAAATATCATTTTTCTTCCGGTTGACAACGTGATGGCGACCGAATTTCATTTAACACAACAAAAAAAACTAGCTCTGATTGAGCTAGGTAAAAGTCGGACAGAGCAGTTTTTAAAGCAGTGGACCTATTAAAAAAGCGCTCTGTTTTTCTTTTTATTTTTTTTCCCTTCTATGACAGTCAGCTGCGTCTGGCTTTTTTTCTTGAGAATCATCGGCTTAGGTTTGCTGGCGCTCGGAACGCTTCGCAGATGGCTCACCCGTCCTTTATGCCCGGCGCGGTGCTTTGCTTTTTGTTCTTTCAGCCGGCGCTGCGATTGTTTGGCCGCTTTTTTAAAAGCCGCTCCTTCACTGCCAGTATTTCGCTTCATTACATATTTCACAATAAAATAAATAATGATACCTGCCAAGATGATGGTTATCGCCATTTTTGCCATTTCTCCGGGATTGGTTACCAGCACATAGAGGAAACCGAACGCTCCCAGCGCAATTAATACAGCAATAATAGGTTGTACACGATGATTCATAACTGTCCACCTCCGAAAGTAATAGCAGGGCAACGGATATTAGATGACGTTGTGAGAAGGCTGCTCTTTTTGTTCAGATCTTTCTTCGAGTCTGAGAAGCTCGTTAAAGCTTTCGATTGCAACTTCAACTTGGTCATCCTTAGGTTCTTTAGTCGTTAACAGCTGAAGCCAGAGGCCCGGGTACCCGAGACATTTCAAACCGGGAATATCACGCACTTTATTTGTCAGCTGCAGCACTTCAAAGGAAATCCCAAGTACAACCGGTATGAGAGCGACACGATCTATAACACGCAACCAAAGTGGATCTGTCGGAACAAGCAAGTATACAAACATACCGACAATAATGGTAAATAAAATAAAGCTGGACCCGCAGCGGTAATGAAGCCGTGATTGATTTTGAACGTTCTCTACAGTAATTGGCAAATTCTGTTCATAACAGTTTATGACCTTATGTTCGGCTCCATGATATTGAAACACTCTTTTAATCAGCGGCGTCATGGATAAAAAATAAATATAACCGAGCAGCAAAATCAATTTGAAGAGACTTTCAACTGCGATTTGCGCTGTGTCCGATGGAAAAACCGGTCTTGTCAGTTCAGCTAAGAAAACAGGAACCAATGTAAATACGAATTTACTGAACAAAAATGATAAGACGCCGATCACTGCAAGGCTGAGATACATTGACAGCCCCGAGGCTTTTTTTTCTTCCTTAAGCGTCTCGTCCTCAGACGGATCAAGTCCATAGCGTTCACTCGAGAAATTCAAATGCTTTGTGCCGTTAGCGCTCGCTTCAATAATAGCCGCGATCCCTCTTATAAATGGTATTTTTTTTACCATGTTCAGCTTCTGATTGTGTTTCCGGGGAAGCTTGAAGAAATCAATGCTTCCGTCTGTTCTTCGTATGGCCGTAACGTAATTGTGTTTTCCGCCAAACATAACGCCTTCCACAACCGCCTGCCCGCCGTAAGCGGGCGGAATTTTATGTTTTGACATATTCATCAACCTGCCTATTTCTTTAGGATTGCTAACTATTTCCTTTCACTCTATTGTACAGGAAACAGCGCGAAACCTCTAGATTGACGGGCTGAAAATTTGCCAGAGCCTTGCTTTTTCTACATGCAGTATACCCGTTATTTTCAAATTTTACTCGCTGCTGTCAAAATGTGTGAGCTTTTTTATTGACATTTCATTTTTTGGGCACACTTTAACAAGGAGGTGGCCGTTATGACAAGTGAAAAAAATACAGATCAAAACGAACAAACAAAAGAGGATCAGGGACCGCCTGTGCCAATGGGCGCCAGGGTAGCGGCGACGGGTTTTTGCGGAGGCGTATTATGGAGTTTCGTCGGTTATATCGCCTACTTATTTCATTTTTCCGAAATCAGCCCCAATATGATATTGCAGCCGTTTGTACTCGGAGAGTGGAAGAAACATGGTTTAGGAACGATTATCAGCATCATTGTGATTGGCATCATTTCGATTGGCGGGGCGTTTCTTTATTATCTTCTCTTGAAACGCTTGAAAACGATGTGGCCTGGTATGTTATACGGCTTGCTGCTTTGGCTGCTCGTGTTTTTTGTGTTTAATCCGATTTTCCAGGATGTGCGCGCTGTAACTGAATTGAAATCAGATACGATTATTACAACAATTTGTATCTATCTGCTTTACGGGCTGTTTGTCGGATATTCAATTTCATTTGAATATAATGAGCTGAACTCGGAAAAGCTGGCACGTGCGCTGGGAACACAGAGAGAATAGTGTATTATCCTTTTTTGTTATGATAAAATGTTCACGAGAAGTGAACATTTTTTACATGAGAAACCCTCGCGAAAAGGAGAGAGCCATGTGCCTCATTTTTTGATTTTGAACGGCCCGAATGTCAATCGGCTGGGGAAGCGTGAGCCGGATGTATTTGGGCGTCACACACTGACAGATATTGAAACAGATCTTTTTCAATTTGCTGAAGCCTTACATATTCAGCTTACTTTTTTCCAGTCTAATCATGAAGGCGATTTGATAGACGCCATACACGAGGCTGAGGAACAATATGACGGAATTGTTTTGAATCCGGGCGCGCTGAGCCATTACAGCTATGCAATCAGGGATGCTGTTTCAAGCATCAGCCCTCCTGTGGTTGAGGTGCATTTATCAAACTTATACGCCAGAGAAGAATTCAGGCATCAGTCAGTGATCGCTCCTGTTGCGAAAGGGCAGATTGTCGGCCTCGGATCTGAAGGCTACAAGCTTGCTGTTCGCTATTTATTAAGCCGGCAAGGGGGAGAATAAAGATGAAACTTGAGAAATTAAGAAACTTGTTCGAACAGCTGGGGATAGACGGAATGCTGATTACAAGCAGCATCAATTTGCGCTATATGACCGGTTTTACAGGGTCAGCGGGCTTAGCTGTCATATCCGGAGACAGGGCTGCGTTTATTACAGATTTCCGTTATACGGAGCAGGCGAAGGTTCAGGTAAAGGGCTTTGAAATCATTGAGCACGGCGGCAGCCTGATTCAAACCACTGCCGACACAATTGAAAAGTTCGGCATCAAACTCCTCGGTTTTGAACAAAACAGGATGACCTACGGCACATACGCGTCCTACAACGCGGTTGTCAGTGAGGCTGAATTAGTGCCTGTGGCTGAATCCGTGGAAAAGTTGCGCTTGATTAAGTCTAATGAAGAGATTAAGATATTAGAGGAAGCTGCGAAGATTGCAGATGATGCTTTCAGCCATATCTTGACGTTTATGAAACCCGGCATTTCTGAAATAGCTGTTGCCAATGAATTGGAGTTTTATATGAGAAGCCAAGGAGCGGACAGCTCTTCTTTTGATATGATTGTCGCCTCGGGCCTTCGGTCAAGCCTTCCCCATGGAGTGGCAAGTGACAAACTGATTGAAAGCGGGGATCTTGTTACGCTGGATTTTGGCGCTTACTATAAAGGATATTGTTCTGACATTACCCGAACGGTCGCTGTAGGCCAGCCTAGTGATCAATTGAAAGAAATTTATCAGGTCGTATTTGATGCTCAGGCACTCGGCGTCGAACATATTAAGCCGGGCATGACAGGCAAAGAGGCTGACGCCCTGACTAGGGATCATATCGCTGCAAAAGGCTACGGCGAGTACTTCGGCCATTCAACCGGGCATGGGCTCGGCATGGAAGTTCATGAGTCGCCGGGGCTGTCAGTCAGATCTTCAGCTATTCTTGAACCGGGCATGGTGGTTACAGTGGAGCCGGGCATTTACATACCAGAAACAGGCGGTGTCCGAATTGAAGATGACATCGTGATTACAGAAAACGGCAACCGGACAATTACCCATTCCCCAAAAGAACTCATTATTTTGTGATTGGAATATAGGAGGACATTAAACATGATTTCAGTAAACGATTTCCGTACAGGATTAACAATCGAAGTGGATGGCGGCATTTGGCGCGTCGTTGACTTCCAGCACGTAAAACCGGGTAAAGGTGCGGCATTTGTCCGTTCTAAACTTCGCAACCTGCGTACTGGCGCGATTCAGGAAAAAACATTCCGTGCTGGTGAAAAAGTGGCAAAAGCGCAAATCGAAACAAAAACAATGCAATACTTATATGCAAACGGAGACCAGCACGTATTCATGGATACAAGTTCTTATGAACAGCTTGAACTGAGTGAAACTCAAATTGAAGAGGAATTAAAATATCTGCTTGAAAATATGTCTGTACACATCATGATGTACCAAGATGAAACACTCGGTATCGAACTTCCGAACACGGTTGAGCTGAAAGTGGTAGAGACTGAACCTGGTATTAAAGGTGATACGGCATCAGGCGGTACAAAACCTGCGAAAACCGAAACTGGTCTTGTTGTAAACGTGCCGTTCTTTGTCAATGAAGGCGACACTCTTGTAGTCAACACATCAGATGGTTCTTACGTTTCAAGAGCGTAAGGAGAAAAAAGAGGCCTGTTCCCAATTGGGAGCAGGCTTTTTTTGTGCGCAAAAACAGAATCTTTCTTTTATACGAAAATGGCAAGACTACTTCCGACAGCTAGAGCATATCATATAAAAAAATGGGAGGTTGGGAGAGTGCTATGAAATTTTTTCTTGGAAATATCAATTCTACTGTTTTGACAATGGCCGGATTGCGAGTTTTATCCTCCATGATTGAGCTGACGGCCGCGATTGTGATGCTTGTGACAAATGATGTCCGCAAAGCGGTTGTGGTCAACAGCATTCTTGCTATTGTCGGTCCGCTGATTTTTATCATCACCATGACTGTGGGAATCTACCAAATTGCCGGGCAGCTGTCATATGCAAAACTGATCTTGATTTTTACGGGTGTCGTGTTGATTTTAGCGGGTGTCCACAAATAAAGAGAGGCTTGTCATAAAGTCTGCCTCACATCATACATTTTAAAGAAGCCGATCGGTAGAAAGGAGGAGACTCTGTTGAATGAAATTGCTGACGTTCTCCCTGAATCCATGAAAAACGCCCTTTCTGAAATACCGGAACATCAATGGCTGGAAATCGAAGAAATCAGAATTCGGGTTAACCGCCCTGTTGAACTGATACGAAAAGGACAACCTCTTTTTTTGTCCTATGCGGGCACGGCCGAGGATGCCCACCTGATCCTCAGCCGGCTGAGCAATTATAGTATGTATACGCTCGAAGAAGAGCTGAAGAAAGGGTATGTCACCATCAGGGGCGGCCACAGAGTCGGACTTGCAGGCAGAGTCATTACAGAAAACGGAGGGGTGAAGGGCCTCCGCGACATTGCGTCTTTTAATATACGAATTGCCCGGCAAAAGCTTGGAATTGCAGAACCGCTGCTGCCTTATCTGCATCAAAACGGCTGGCTGAATACATTGATTATCGGTCCGCCGCAAACCGGTAAAACAACGCTGCTTCGTGATCTTGCCAGACTTGCGAGCAGCGGCAAGAACCGCATTCCGCCCGTAAAGACAGGCATTGTCGATGAACGGTCGGAAATTGCCGGGTGCCTGCGCGGCATTCCGCAGCATCAATTCGGACAGAGAATTGACGTGTTAGATGCCTGTCCGAAGGCTGAGGGGCTGATGATGATGATCCGGTCAATGAGTCCCGAGGTGATAATTGTTGATGAAATCGGAAGAACGGAGGATACAGAAGCACTTCTCGAGGCGCTGCATGCCGGTGTTTCGGTCATCGTATCCGCGCATGGCTGGAGTATTTCTGATCTGATGAAGCGGCCTTCATTAAAGCGTCTGTGGGAAGAAAAAGCCTTTGACCGCTATTTGGAATTATCCAGAACGAAGGGGCCGGGCACGGTAAGCCGTATTTATGACAAAGACGGAAACGTGCTTTCTGGAACGAGGGACGTGAAAACATGCTGAAGCTGTTAGGCGCTGTATTCATTGTAGCTGCGACAACATGGACAGGTTTCGAGACGGCGAAAATTTATACAGAACGGCCAAGGCAAATCCGTCAGCTGCGTGCGGCGCTCCAATCTCTCGAGGCGGAAATTATGTACGGCCATACACCGCTTCACACCGCTTCGCAGCAGATCGCAAAACAGCTTGCACAGCCTGTTTCGGCTCTGTTTCTCAGTTTTAGCGAACAGCTGGAGAAAGGCAGTGATTCCGCTAAAACGGCATGGGAGCAAAGCTTAAAAAAAGTGTGGGACAACATGTCACTGAAAAAAGCCGAATATGATGTGCTGAAGCAGTTCGGCGAGACGCTTGGGATTCACGATCGAATCTCACAGCAAAAACATATCAAGCTGGCACTTACACACTTAGAGGCATCGGAAGCGGATGCTGAGCAGGCACAAGTGAAAAATGAAAAGATGATAAAAAGTTTAGGCTTTTTAGCGGGCTTGTTACTCATTCTTCTATTGATGTAAACGTGAGGGGAGCAAAAATAAAATGGGAGTAGACGTTAATGTCATTTTTCAAATCGCCGGAGTGGGAATCGTGGTCGCTTTTTTACACACGATTTTGGATCAGATGGGAAAAAAAGAATACGCCCAGTGGGTGACGCTGTTAGGTTTTATCTATATTTTATTTATGGTCGCCACCATTGTGGATGACCTCTTTAAAAAGATAAAAGCTGTGTTTTTATTTCAAGGATAGGGGGGCTTACAGATTGACATTGTTCAAATTGTAGGTTTAGGGCTGATCGCCACCTTCCTTTCTTTGATCGTAAAAGAACAAAAGCCGACATTTGCCTTTTTAATTGTCGTATTTGCCGGATGTGTTATTTTTCTCTATTTGGTAGATCAAATCTACGACATTATCAGAATGATTGAAAAAATAGCCGTTAACGCCAATGTCAACATGGTATATGTTGAAACGATTTTAAAGATTATCGGAATCGCCTATATTGCTGAATTCGGGGCGCAGCTCACCAAGGATGCCGGTCAAGGGGCCATCGCCTCGAAAATAGAATTGGCGGGGAAAATTCTGATTCTCGTTATGGCTGTTCCTATTTTAACCGTGATTATTGAAACGATTCTCGGACTTATACCTTCCATGTCATAACCGAAAGGAGGCGGCAGATTGAAGCGTTTTCGATGGGCGTTAGTTCTTGCGGTGCTGCTCGTATTCGGCTGCACAGAAATTGTACAAGCAGCAGACGACTCGGTCCAAACAGAAGAACATACCGAAACACCGGAGCAATTGGCTGAAAAAACGGCAGAGTCGCTTGAAACAGACAAGATCGGTGAATTTTGGAATGACATAATGACGGAGTACGGCGGGCTTCTGCCGGAAAGTCAAAAAGGAAGTTTGCTTGAGTTTATAAACGGCGATAAATCTTTTTCACCGCAAGAATGGCTGAAGGCTCTCTTTTCTTATTTGTTTCATGAAGTGCTTGCCAATGGAAAGCTTCTCGGCACGTTGATTTTGCTAACGATTTTTTGCGTCATTCTTCAGCTTCTGCAAAATGCATTTCAGCAAAGCACAGTCAGCAAGGTTGCCTACGCAATTGTTTATATGGTGCTGATTATCCTTGCACTGAACAGCTTTCATGTAGCGATCAATTATGCGACAGAGGCGATTCAGACGATGACCAGTTTTATTTTGGCTCTCATTCCTCTCCTGCTGGCGCTTTTGGCTTCCTCTGGAGGAGCTGTATCTGCGGCCTTCTTTCATCCTGTTATTCTTTTTCTAATGAATACGAGCGGTCTGCTGATTCAAAATATCGTCATGCCGCTGATTTTCTTATCAGCAATTCTGAGCATCGTCAGTACAATGACTGAACAATACAAAGTAACGCAGCTGTCCAATCTTCTCAGAAATATTGCCATCGGAGCGCTGGCAGTCTTTCTCACTGTGTTTCTCGGCGTCATTTCTGTGCAGGGTGCCTCGGCGGCAGTGACAGACGGCATTACGCTCAGGACGGCTAAGTTTATTACCGGCAACTTCATTCCTGTTCTTGGAAGAATGTTTACTGACGCAACGGATACGGTGATCAGCGCTTCCTTATTGCTGAAAAATACGGTAGGAATCCTAGGTGTCGCCATTTTGATTTGTATTGCGGCTTTCCCGGCAATCAAAGTGCTTTCTCTCGCTTTTATTTACAAGCTGGCAGCCGCGATTCTCCAGCCGCTCGGCGGCGGTCCGGTCATTACCTGTCTCGATGTCATCAGCAAAAGCGTCATTTATATTTTTGCGGCTCTCGCTATTGTGTCTCTCATGTTTTTTTTAAGCCTTACCGTCATTATTACTGCCGGAAACCTCACGATGATGATGAAATAAAGGAGGCTGACGGATGAGTTTTTTAACTGAATGGCTTACCAGCATCGTCTTATTTATCCTATTTGCAATCGTGATTGATATGCTGCTGCCGAGCTCCAGCATGCAAAAGTACGCAAAAATGGTAGTCAGCCTGCTGCTGATCGTCGTCATGCTTACTCCAATCTTTAAGCTTTTCAAAACAGACCCCGAAGTCATCTTTGAATACCTCACAAAAAACGGGCAATCGGAATCTGCCGAAATAAAAAATCAGATCAATTCAAAAAAAATAGAAATACAAGCTTCCCAGCGCGCATATATTTTAGAAGAAATGGCTGTCCAACTAAAAAAGAAAGCGGAGGAGATGTTCAGTCATGACGAATATAAAGTAGACCAAATCAAGATCACGGCAGGAGAAAAAGTAGATTCAGAAGAGGATATCAAAACAATCAGCGTGTATATGGCCCCGTCTTCTGAAAAAACGGTCCAAACGGTCGCGCCGATCGACATTAATACGGATCATGCATACGTCACGAAAGAAAAAGCGGAACAAAAAGAAGCTAAACAGATTGAGACAAAGCTTGCGGACATTTGGGAAATCGGCAGTGAGAAAATTACGGTTCATATGGAAGGCGGGGAGAGGATCGGCAATGAATAAAAACGGATTATGGAACGTATTGAAAAAGCAGTTTCTTCCGGGGCAATCGAAGGACGGCGAAAAACCGAAGCTGACCAAATATCATTACTTTCTGTTCGTTTTTGTTCTCGGCGTCTCCTTTATGCTTGTCAGCCAGCTCTTTTCTTCACCGGAGAAAACGGAAAACGCCCAGACCATAACAGCACCGGCTTCAGCTGATTCGGCGGACAGCAAAGAGAAAACAGCTGAAGTGTTTAAAGCCTCTAAATCTGATGATCCTAAAAACTCTATTGGCGATTATGAAAAAGAATATGAAAACCAGCTGAAGGAAATTCTTGAAACCATTATCGGCGTGGAGGATGTCTCGGTTGTGGTCAATGTAGACGCAACGTCACTGAAGGTTTATGAAAAAAACAAATCAAGCAAAAATACAACAACTGAGGAAACAGACAAAGAAGGCGGAACTAGAAGTGTGACGGATCAAACATCAGAGGAAGAAATCGTCATGATCAGGAATGGGGATAAAGAAACCCCTGTTGTCGTTCAAACGAAAAAACCTGATATACGCGGTGTACTCGTTGTTGCTCAAGGAGTGGACAACGTTCAAATAAAACAAACCATTATTGAAGCGGTGACACGGGTCCTGGATGTTCCAAGCCACCGGGTTGCGGTTGCCCCTAAAAAAATAAAGGAGGATTCATAAATGCTCAAAAAACAAACCGTTTGGCTGTTAACAATGCTCAGTCTTGTTGTGGTGTTAAGTGTTTATTATATCATGTCGCCGGAAAGTAAAAACGCGGTGCAGATGCAAAGTGAAAAAAGCCCGTCAGACAGCGGTGAGGTAGCAACTGAAAAAACACCTGCCAAGGAAGACACAAAGGAAAAAAACGGTGCTGAAACAGAGAAAGAAGACGGAACAAAGGGTACGAAAGATTCTTCATCAGACAAAGAAACTTCCGCTGAAGCGAGTGAAAAAGGAACAGTTGTGACCGAAACCGCCGATGATGATCTCTTCACAACGTACCGCCTTGATTTAGAGGATGCCAGAAGCAAGGAAAGGGAAGAACTGAATGCGATCGTATCCAGCGACGATGCAACAGCAAAGGAAAAGAGCGAAGCATATGATAAAATGACAGCCCTCAGTGAAGCGGAAGGAACAGAAAAACAGCTTGAAACACTGATTAAAACACAAGGCTATGAAGATGCCCTCGTAAATGCGGAAGGAGACAAAATCAACATCACAGTCAAGTCTGACAAACACTCCAAATCTAAAGCTACAGCCATCATAGACCTTGTTGCCAAAGAAATTAAAACGATGAAAGACGTTGCTGTCACATTTGAGCCTTCCAAATAGTTAATGAACAACCGCCCGCTGAAACGCGGGCTTTTTGCATGCCAATCATATTAGAGTTGAATTCAAAAGTCCGCTCCTGTAAGATAAACATAGTATGTACTTTTAGTAGTAACCTATAAAAAAGAAATTTCAATACATAGGAGTGCGATGGAATGTTAAACATTAAAGAAATCCATGAGCTGATTAAAACAATTGACGAATCTTCAATTGATGAATTCGTATATGAAAATGAAGGTGTTTCCCTAAAACTGAAAAAACACGAAGCGGGTACTGTGCAAGTGATGCAGCAAGCACCGGCAGCACCTGTACAAGCAGCGGCTCCGCAAACGGCACAGCCTCAAGCGCAGCAAGCAGCGCCGGCACCTGCACAAGAGGCGCCGAAACAAGATGAAAACCTGCATCAAATCAAATCGCCGATGGTGGGAACATTTTATGCTTCTTCATCACCGGAAGCCGGTCCTTATGTAACTGCAGGCTCTAAAGTAAATGAAAACACAGTTGTCTGCATTGTGGAAGCAATGAAGCTATTCAACGAAATCGAAGCGGAAGTAAAAGGCGAAATCGTTGAAGTATTAGTTGAAAACGGCCAGCTGGTTGAGTATGGACAACCTCTATTTCTTGTAAAAGCAGAGTAAGGAGACTTAACATGATAAAAAAGCTATTGATCGCCAACAGAGGAGAAATTGCTGTCAGAATCATCAGAGCCTGCAAAGAGCTCGGCATTGAGACTGTCGCTGTTTATTCAGAAGCTGATAAAGATGCCCTGCATGTGCAAATGGCTGATGAGGCTTTTTGTATCGGACCGAAAGCATCAAAAGACAGCTATTTAAACGTTACAAATATCGTAAGTGTCGCCAAGCTTACCGGCACAGATGCTATCCATCCGGGATACGGATTTTTAGCTGAAAACGCCGACTTCGCGGAATTATGTGAAGAAGTGAATGTCACGTTTGTCGGACCTAGCGCTGAGGCCATTTCAAAAATGGGAACAAAAGACGTTGCGCGGGAGACGATGAAACAGGCGGGCGTGCCGATCGTTCCAGGTTCACAAGGAATTATAGAAAATGTGGAAGAAGCGGTTTCGCTGGCTAATGAAATTGGGTATCCTGTAATTATAAAAGCCACCGCAGGCGGAGGCGGAAAAGGAATCAGGGTTGCGCGCACCGAAGAGGAATTGATTAACGGCATTAAGATTACTCAGCAGGAAGCTGCAACTGCATTTGGAAATCCTGGAGTTTACATCGAAAAATACATAGAGGATTTTCGTCATGTTGAGATCCAAGTGCTTGCCGATAATTATGGAAATACCATTCATTTGGGCGAACGCGACTGCTCGATTCAAAGACGCCTTCAAAAGCTTTTGGAAGAATCACCATCTCCTGCGCTTGATTCAGAAATCAGAGAGCAGATGGGTGAAGCAGCGGTTAAGGCTGCAAAAGCAGTTGGCTACACAGGCGCGGGCACAGTTGAATTTATTTATGACTACAGAGAACAGCGCTACTACTTCATGGAAATGAACACAAGAATTCAAGTAGAGCACCCAGTCACAGAAATGGTGACAGGAACAGACCTGATTAAGGAACAAATCAGAGTCGCATCAGGAATGGAACTCAGCCTCAAACAAGAAGATGTTCTATTTGAAGGCTGGGCCATCGAATGCCGAATTAATGCGGAAAACCCAAGCAAAAATTTCATGCCGTCACCTGGTGAAATAAAAATGTATCTGCCGCCGGGCGGTTTAGGTGTCCGTGTAGATTCAGCCGCGTATCCGGGCTATACCATCCCTCCGTACTACGACAGCATGATTGCGAAAGTAATCACATACGGAAAAACGAGAGATGAAGCGGTTGCCCGCATGAAGCGCGCATTAAGCGAATTCGTCATCGAAGGCATAGAAACAACAATCCCGTTCCACATCAAACTGCTTGAACACGAAACATTTGTCAGCGGAGAGTTTAATACGAAGTTTTTAGAAACATATGATGTAATGGGCTCATAATTTTTACGGAGGTGAATTGAATGAAAGACAACAGCTTGCTTAAAATGGATCATGAAGACACGCATTTAGGTAAGGTTGAGATCGCACCGGAAGTCATTGAGGTGATTGCCGGTATCGCAGCTTCAGAAGTTGACGGCATTGCTGAAATGCGCGGGAACTTTGCGACAGGCGTCGTCGAGCGCTTCGGCAAAGTAAACCACGGCAAAGGCGTAAAAGTCGACTTGGCGGATGACGGAATTACGATTGATGTCTACTGTGTTGTCGCATTCGGCGTTTCCATTCCGAAAGTCGCAGCGGCCGTTCAGGAAAACATTCGTCAAACCTTATTAAATATGACGTCTCTTTCAATTAACGAGATCAATATTCACATCGTCGGCATTCAATTTGACACAAAAGCCCAGGAAGTCGAAATCGACGAAGAAATGTAAATGGCTTAACAGAAAACCAAGGGGAGGGCGGCCCTTTGGTTTTTTTACACGTTACCCTTTATTTCAAAGCATGAAGAAAGCCGGCTCGAGGCAGCCGAGTTTCTTCATGATCGTGAAATCCGAATGATCATATGAAGGTGTGTAAAAATATTCGGTAATAGGGTCGAAAAACCTTGATTTCAATATGCGGATACGAAAAAAATATGTTATGATCTCTTTATGGCTTAACGACAAGCGGATAAAGAGGATCAAAGGAGAAAGAAAATGAAAAGAAGAACAGCAAGAGAAAAAGCTTTGCAGGCACTATTTCAAATTGATGTCAGCGATATTGCAGTGAATGAAGCCATTGAACACGCATTAGATGAAGAAAAGACAGATCCTTTCTTTGAAAAGCTTGTATACGGTGTACTTGAACACCAGGTTCAGCTGGATGAAATGATTTCGAAACATCTGGTGAATTGGAAGCTTGACCGGATTGCCAATGTTGACCGTGCTATTTTGCGTCTGGCAGCATACGAAATGGCATATGCCGAAGACATTCCGGTAAATGTCTCCATGAACGAAGCGATTGAGCTGGCGAAACGGTTTGGTGATGACAAAGCGACAAAATTTGTAAACGGGGTTCTTTCTAACATTAAATCTGATATTGAACAATCATAGGAGGAAAGAAAATGACTGCAACAATCATCGACGGAAAAGAAACGGCAAAAGAAAAACGCGAACAATTGGCAAAAGAGGTAGAAGAGCTTAAAAAGCAAGGCGTCACTCCCGGCCTGGCGGTTATTTTGATTGGAGATGACCCAGCTTCTCATTCTTACGTGCGGGGAAAGAAAAAAGCAGCAGAAACAATGGGCATGAATTTTAAGCTTGATCAATTCGACAGCAGCCTCACAGAAGCTGAACTGCTTTCGATTATTGACAAATACAATGAAGACCCTGAGTTTCACGGAATTCTCGTTCAGCTTCCGCTTCCAGACCATATTTCTGAAAAAGCGGTGATTGAACGTATTTCTCCTGATAAGGATGTAGACGGTTTTCATCCGTTAAATGTAGGGAAAATGCTGCTTGGCGAAGATACATTTCTTCCTTGCACGCCGCACGGAATTGTTGAGCTTTTGAAGAAAACCAATATTGACCTTTCCGGTAAAGAGGTTGTTGTAGTCGGCCGAAGCAATATTGTCGGTAAACCTGTCGGCCAGCTTTTATTAAATGAAAACGCGACAGTGACATACTGTCATTCAAGAACAAAAGATATATCTGAACATACGAAAAAAGCGGACATCCTGGTGGTGGCGGTCGGTAAAGCCAACTTCATCACTGCTGACCAGATGAAGGAAGGCGCCATCGTTATTGACGTCGGCGTTAACCGTTTGGAAAGCGGAAAGCTTTGCGGAGACGTTGAGTTTGAAGGTGCGAAGGAAAAAGCATCCTTTATTACACCTGTTCCGGGCGGAGTCGGTCCTATGACCATCACGATGCTTGCGCATAATACTGTTAAATCTGCGAAACGTACGTTATCATAGATCTTTGGAGATATTCAGAGACAGGCTAAAACCCTGCCTCTGGATAATGAGCACGATACCCGCTTCTTCAGGCTCCTTAAGCCAGAGCGGGTTTTCTTTAGTTATGGTGCAGGAATGCTTACGAGAGGAGTTTGAGACATGGGTGAAACAGCGTATGTTACTGTCTCAGCGCTGACAAAGTATATAAAACGAAAATTCGATGTAGATCCTCACCTTGAAAATATTTGGATTAAAGGCGAATTATCGAATGTAAAGATACACACGAGAGGCCATATTTACTTCACGTTAAAAGACGAAAACGCCCGGATGCAGTCGGTCATGTTCGCCAGACAGAGCGAGCGTCTTCCTTTTAAACCTGAAAACGGTATGAAAGTGCTGGTGAGAGGCGGAATTTCCGTATACGAACCGAGCGGAAACTATCAATTATATGCAAAAGAAATGCAGCCTGACGGGGTCGGAGCGCTTTATTTAGCGTATGAAGAATTAAAAAAGAAGCTAGCCGGAGAAGGTTTATTTGACGAACGCTACAAAAAACAAATCCCCGCATTTCCAGCCACAATCGGGGTTGTGACATCACCCACAGGTGCTGCTGTCAGAGATGTCATTACAACTCTAAAAAGAAGATATCCCCTTGTAAAAGTCATTGTTCTTCCAGCGCTCGTTCAGGGTGAAAATGCGAGCAGATCAATCGTTAGGCGCATTGAAGAGGCGAATGAAAAACAGGCGTGCGACGTATTAATTGTCGGAAGAGGCGGCGGATCGATTGAGGAACTGTGGGCGTTTAACGAAGAAATCGTAGCGCGTGCGATCTTTGCTTCCAACATACCGATCATTTCGGCAGTCGGGCATGAGACGGATTTTACCATCAGTGATTTTGTTGCGGATATCAGAGCGGCGACACCTACAGGAGCAGCTGAGATTGCAGTGCCCCATACCACTGATTTAATTGAACGGACGAAAACGGCGGAAGTCAGAATGACAAGAGCGATGCAGCAGCATCTCATCCAAAAAAAAGAACGGGTTCAAACACTTCAATCCTCATATGCATTTCGCTTTCCTAAGCGGCTGTTTGAGCAAAAAGAGCAGCAGTTTGACCTTGCATACCAGCAGTTTCAAGCTCAGCTTACCGCGCTGTTGGACCGGAAAAGCAGACAGCTTGAGCGCGAAACATACAGATTAGAGGCGCTGCATCCCCATGAACAGCTGAAACAGGCGAGAAAACGGTATGAGGATCAGACGAATCAGCTGAAAAAAAATATGAATATCCAAATGAAGCAGCTGCATTCTCAGTTTCAAACCGTTCTTGGCAAGCTGAACGCGCTAAGTCCCCTTCAAATTATGGAAAGAGGATACAGCTTGGCTTATAAAGAAGATGAACTCATAAAAAGCGTCAGTCAGATAGAAGAGAAAGACCAGCTTGAGGTAAAGCTGAAGGATGGCGTGCTGACCTGTGAAGTATTAAATAAGAGAGGGGAAGAAAAATGACAGACATGAAAAAAAATGAAAGCATGACGTTTGAAGAAGCGATGAAAGGCTTAGAAAGCATTGTATCAAAGCTTGAAGAAGGCGATGTGCCTCTGGAGCAAGCAATTAACTACTTTCAAGAAGGAATGGCTCTTTCAAAAATGTGCCATGAAAAGCTTCAAAAAGTAGAAAAGCAAATGGACTTCATTTTAAAAGAAGACGGCGAACTGGCACCTTTTAGTGTTCAGGAGGAAGACGAAGGTGACAAATAAATTAGCTAGCTTTCTGGCGGAGCGTAAAAAAGCGGTTGAAAAACAGCTCTTTGTATATACAGAAAACCTTAATATCCCGGATTCATTAAAAAAATCTATGCTGTATTCCCTTGAGGCCGGAGGGAAACGGCTGCGGCCTCTCATCGTGCTGGCGGTTTTGAATGCGTACGGAAAAAGTGAAAAAGACGGTATCCCAGTCGGGTGCGCTGTTGAAATGATTCACACGTATTCATTAATTCATGATGATCTGCCTTGCATGGATGATGATGATCTGCGCCGCGGAAAGCCGACAAACCATAAAGTATTTGGTGAAGCCACGGCTGTTTTAGCGGGAGACGGGCTGCTGACGGAAAGCTTTAAGCTGATTACGTCCCATGTGTCAGACGAAGTATCCGCAGAAAAGCGGCTTCGTCTTGTGAACGAACTGATTTCAGCAGCGGGAACCGAGGGCATGGTCGGGGGGCAGATCGCCGATATGGAAGCAGAAAACCGTCAGGTCACGCTTGAAGAACTTGAATCCATTCATGAACGGAAAACAGCCAAACTGCTCGGTTTTGGCGTCATCGCCGGCGCTATTTTGGCGGATGCGCCTGAGGAAGAAATTGAAACATTGCGCGTCTTCAGCAGCCACATTGGAATCGGTTTTCAAATCAGAGACGACATTTTAGATGTAGAAGGCAGTGAAGAGAAAATCGGCAAACGTGTCGGCTCGGATACAACGAACGACAAATCAACTTATCCGTCACTTCTGTCACTGGAAGGGGCCAAAAAGAAATTGGACGGTCACATAAAAGAAGCAAAGCGCTTGATCGACGGGCTCTCCCTTCAAAAAGACCTTTTGTATGAGCTTTGTGATTTAATTGCGGCAAGAGACCACTAAAACGATCCTTATTTGAAGCGGCTGCACGACATATGGTAGAATGTAAGCAGTTTCGATGAAAATCAAAAGGAAGAGCGCGTTTGTCTTTTTTTATGCCTGAGAAATGATCTGAGTTCAGCTCGGCATTTAAGACATATATCAATGCAGAAATTCATGCTGAAAGTGAGTTGATCCGCTTTGGATCTTTTATCAATACAGGACCCGTCGTTTTTAAAAAACATGTCCATTGATGAATTAGAGAAATTAAGTGATGAGATCCGTCAGTTTCTGATTACGACTTTATCGGCTTCTGGCGGTCACATTGGCCCTAATTTGGGTGTCGTTGAGCTTACCGTTGCATTGCATAAGGAATTTAACAGCCCGAAAGACAAGTTTTTGTGGGATGTAGGCCATCAGTCTTATGTCCATAAGCTGCTGACGGGCCGGGGAAAAGAATTTGAGACCCTTCGTCAGTATAAAGGGCTTTGCGGATTCCCGAAGCGGAGCGAAAGCGAACATGACGTATGGGAAACCGGTCACAGCTCAACTTCCTTGTCAGGTGCGATGGGGATGGCGGCCGCTCGCGATATTAAAGGAACGGATGAGTTTATCATTCCGATTATCGGTGATGGTGCGCTGACCGGCGGAATGGCGCTTGAAGCGCTGAACCATATCGGTGACGAGAAAAAAGACATGATTGTTATCCTCAATGATAATGAAATGAGTATCGCTCCGAATGTCGGTGCTATTCATTCCATGCTCGGACGGCTGCGAACAGCCGGGAAATACCAATGGGTGAAAGATGAGCTTGAATACCTGTTTAAGAAGATTCCGGCTGTTGGGGGCAAGCTTGCCGCCACGGCAGAACGTGTCAAAGACAGCCTGAAGTATATGCTTGTCTCAGGCATGTTTTTCGAGGAACTCGGATTTACTTATTTAGGCCCTGTGGACGGACACTCTTATCATGAGCTGATTGAGAATCTTCAATACGCTAAAAAAACAAAAGGCCCTGTCCTGCTGCATGTGATCACCAAAAAAGGAAAAGGGTACAAACCTGCTGAAACCGATACGACCGGTACGTGGCACGGAACCGGCCCATATAAAATTAATACAGGTGACTTTGTAAAACCAAAAGCCGCAGCGCCTGCATGGAGCAGCCTTGTCAGCGGCACAGTACAGCGAATGGCACGTGAGGACGGGCGAATCGTGGCGATAACACCGGCAATGCCTGTCGGTTCGAAGCTTGAAGGCTTTGCGCAGGAATTTCCTGACCGAATGTTCGATGTCGGAATTGCAGAGCAGCATGCCGCTACAATGGCAGCCGCTATGGCATTACAAGGGATGAAGCCGTTTCTGGCTATCTATTCAACGTTCCTGCAGCGTGCATATGACCAGGTTGTTCATGACATCTGCCGTCAAAACGCCAATGTGTTTATCGGAATTGACCGTGCCGGATTAGTCGGTGCAGATGGCGAGACGCATCAAGGCGTATTTGATATCGCATTTATGCGCCACATTCCAAATATGGTCTTAATGATGCCAAAGGATGAAAATGAAGGGCAGCATATGGTTCATACAGCGCTCAGCTATGACGACGGTCCGATCGCCATGCGTTTTCCGCGCGGAAACGGCCTCGGCGTCAAAATGGATGAACAGCTTAAAACGATCCCAATCGGCACGTGGGAGGTGCTGCGTCCGGGTAGCGACGCGGTCATCTTAACATTTGGAACAACAATTGAAATGGCGCTTGAAGCTGCTGAAGAGCTGCAAAAAGAAGGCCTTTCCGTACGCGTCGTCAACGCGCGATTCATTAAGCCGATTGATGAAAAGATGATGAAGGATATACTAAATGAAGGCTTGCCGATTCTAACGATTGAAGAAGCGGTCTTAGAAGGCGGATTCGGAAGCGCGGTTTTAGAATTCGCTCATGATCAGGGAATGTATCATACGCCGATCGACAGAATGGGCATACCGGATCGATTTATAGAACATGGTAGCGTAACGGCGCTTCTTGAAGAAATAGGATTAACGAAACAGCAGGTGGCAGACCGAATTCGATTGCTGGCACCGCCGAAGACACATAAAGGAATTGGATCATGACGGCTAAGAAAGAACGATTAGATGTATTACTAGTGGAAAGAGGGCTTGCGGAAACGCGGGAAAAAGCGAAACGGGCCATTATGGCAGGGATCGTGTATTCGAATGAAAACCGCTTGGACAAGCCTGGAGAAAAAATTGACCGCGAGCTTCCGTTGACCATCAAAGGAAACCCGCTGAAATATGTGAGCAGAGGCGGCTTAAAGCTTGAAAAAGCGCTGAAAGAATTTCCTGTCTCTGTTCAGGACAAAATTATGATTGATATCGGTTCCTCCACCGGCGGCTTTACAGACTGTGCTCTGCAAAACGGCGCAAAACAGTCGTACGCGGTGGATGTAGGCTATAATCAGCTTGCGTGGAAGCTAAGACAGGACGAACGCGTCGTCGTGATGGAACGCACGAATTTCCGTTATGCGACTCCGGCAGACTTCACAAAAGGCATGCCGGAGTTTGCTACGATTGATGTATCCTTTATTTCACTTCGGCTGATCCTGCCCGTTTTAAAAACATTGCTTGTACCGGGCAGCGATTGTATTGCGCTTGTCAAGCCTCAGTTTGAAGCAGGCCGGGAATCTGTCGGCAAAAAAGGCATTGTCAGAGATCCGAAGGTGCATGCGGATGTTCTGCGGCGTATGATCAGTTTTTCGGCTGGCGAGGGCTATATCTGCAAAGGCCTGTCATTTTCTCCAATTACGGGAGGAGACGGAAATATTGAATTTCTCCTTCATTTGCACTGGCTGGGAGAAGGTCAAGAAGGTGCAGGTTTGCCTGAGGAGGAAATCAGCCGTATAGTGGAAGAAGCACATAAGACGTTAAAAGAAAAAAAAGCAGATGTACCGGAATAATAGGGCGCTATTATTCCTTTTTTCTGCATTCATGTACTTTTTGCGGAGAATCATATACCATATAAGAACAGATAAGCTGGAAATAGAGGTGCTTACATGAACAAAGGCCAGAGGCATATCAAAATCAGAGAAATCATTACAAGCAATGAAATCGAAACCCAAGATGAATTGGTCGACATGCTGAAGCAGGATGGATACAAGGTGACACAAGCCACGGTTTCACGTGATATTAAAGAGCTTCACCTTGTGAAGGTGCCGACAAATAACGGCTCATATAAATACAGTCTACCGGCGGACCAGCGTTTCAATCCGCTGTCTAAGCTGAAACGGTCACTGATGGATGCTTTTGTGAAAATAGACTCAGCAAGCCATATGATTGTGCTGAAAACCATGCCGGGCAATGCCCAGGCAATCGGAGCGCTTATGGACAATCTGGACTGGGACGAAATTATGGGGACCATTTGCGGAGATGACACCATTTTAATTATTTGCCGGACTCCTGAAGATACCGACGGCGTAAAAAGCCGGCTCCTAGAGCTGCTGTAAAGGAAATCTAACAAAGATAAGAGGTGTAATGCTGTTTGTTAGCTGAATTATCGATTAAAAACTTTGCCATTATTGAGGAACTGACGGTTTCTTTTGAACGCGGGCTTACGGTTTTAACAGGAGAAACCGGAGCCGGCAAATCCATCATCATAGATGCCATTTCACTTTTGGTCGGTGGCCGCGGTTCATCTGAATTTGTCAGATATGGAGAAACAAAAGCCGAGCTTGAAGGGCTGTTTCTGTTAGATAGCGGCCATCCCGTTTTTGACGTTTGTGCTGAACAGGGGATTGACGTTTCAGATGAAATGATCGTCATGAGAAGGGATATCAGCACGAACGGAAAAAGCGTATGCCGGGTTAATGGCAAACTTGTAACGATTGCGTCGCTTAGAGAAATCGGCAGGCTTTTATTAGATATTCACGGGCAGCACGATAACCAGCTGTTAATGGAGGACGAAAACCATCTTCAGCTTTTGGACAAGTTTGCGGGAGCCGAAGTGGAAAGCGCACTTCAAGCGTATCAGGAAGGCTATCAGCGATATATGAAGCTGCTTAAAAAGTTGAAGCAGCTTTCTGAAAGTGAGCAGGAAATGGCACACCGGCTTGATCTGATTCAATTTCAGCTGGAAGAAATCGAATCAGCAAAGCTTGAACTGAACGAAGATGAGCAGCTGCAAGAAGAGCGCCAGCAAATTTCGAATTTTGAGAAAATATTTGAATCACTGCAAAATGCTTATAACGCGCTGCGCAGCGAGCAGGGCGGTCTGGACTGGGTCGGAATGGCGTCGTCTCAGCTTGAAGATTTATCCGATATTAACGAACCGCTGCAAAAACTTTCTGAGAGTGTTTCGAACTCCTACTACCTTTTAGAGGACGCTACATTTCAGATGAGAAATATGCTGGATGAGCTTGAATATGACCCGGAGCGCTTGAATTTTATTGAGACGCGTCTTAATGAGATCAAGCAGCTGAAGCGGAAATACGGGGCAACCGTTGAGGATATTTTAGAATATGCTTCTAAAATTGAAGAAGAGATTGATCAAATTGAAAACAGAGACAGCCATCTGCAAAGCCTGAAGCAGGAGCTGGATTCGGTTGGTAAAGATGTTGCAGTGGAAGCGGCAAACGTTTCCCGAATCCGAAAAACGTGGGCGAAAAAGCTGGCTGAGGAAATCCATCGTGAACTGAAAAGCTTATATATGGAAAAGTCGACTTTCGATACGGAGTTTAAGGTCAGAACGGCGACCCGCGGTGAGGAAGCGCCGGTCGTAAACGGACAGCCTGTTCAGCTCACTGAACAAGGGATTGATCTGGTGAAGTTTTTAATTTCCACCAATACGGGCGAGCCGCTGAAATCTCTTTCTAAAGTCGCTTCCGGCGGAGAGCTGTCGAGGGTCATGCTTGCCATTAAAAGCATTTTTTCCTCACAGCAGGACGTTACCTCGATTATATTTGACGAGGTAGATACAGGCGTAAGCGGCAGGGTCGCTCAGGCTATTGCTGAAAAGATTCACAAAGTATCGATGGGATCACAAGTGCTATGCATTACGCACCTGCCTCAGGTAGCAGCCATGGCCGATACCCATCTTTACATTGCGAAAGAATTAAAAGACGGAAGAACGACGACGCGTGTAAAGCCGCTGACTAAACAAGAGAAGGTGACGGAAATCGGACGCATGATAGCAGGAGTCGAAGTCACAGACTTGACGAAACGCCATGCGAAAGAGCTGTTAAAACAAGCGGATCAAGTCAAAACAACTGGGTAAGCTGCGCGATATGCGCAGCTTATTTTTTTGTATACACATCCATTCGTTCATCAGTATATCCAATGTTTTTCTTTATAAGACAGTTATAAATAAGGGCTGAGAAGGCAAAAGTAATGATGTAGCAGCAATTCATAAAGAAGGTGTGGGGTAGGAGCGAGGAGAGTGAAGTAGTGAATGCCGGATAACATCAGAAAAGCAATAGGTTTAATTCTCCTTGTTTCGTTATTAAGTGTAGGTTTATGCAAACCATTAAAAGAGTATTTACTGATTCCAACGCAAATGAGAGTATTTGAAACCCAAACACAAGCCATTGAAACGAGTTTATCGGTAAACGCCCAGGAAAAATCATCAGAAGCGTTTACAGTTGAGAAAGACCCGCATGAAATCAAAGTCACAGGCAAAAAATCAGGCCAGTCAGAATTAGTATATGATCTTGCCGGATTTCCAATCAAAAAAACAAAAGTGCAAGTTCTTCCGGATTTAAAAGTCATACCGGGCGGGCAATCCATCGGTGTCAAACTTCATTCCGTGGGAGTCCTTGTCGTCGGATTTCATCAAATTAACACAAGCGAAGGGAAAAAATCCCCTGGTGAATCGGCAGGTATTACAGCAGGCGACATTATTATTGAGATGAATGGACAGAAAATTGAAAAAATGAATGATGTTGCCCCGTTTATTCAAAAGGCGGGAAACACCGGAGAGTCACTTGATTTGCTGATCAAACGTGATAAACAGAAGATCAAAACAAAGCTGATTCCTCAAAAGGATGAAGCTGAAGGCAAATACCGAATCGGTTTATATATCAGGGATTCTGCCGCGGGCATCGGCACGATGACTTTTTATGAGCCGAAAACAAAAAAATACGGAGCGCTTGGCCACGTGATCTCCGATATGGATACGAAAAAACCAATCGTCGTGGAAGATGGAGAAATTGTCAAATCGACTGTGACATCAATTGAAAAAGGGACAGGCGGAAATCCTGGAGAAAAACTGGCGCGATTTTCCTCTGAACGCAAAACGATCGGGGACATTAACAGAAACAGCCCATTTGGAATCTTCGGCACGTTACATCAGCCGATTAAAAACAAAATATCAGATAAGGCGCTGCCGGTTGCCTTTTCAAATGAAGTGAAAAAAGGCCCTGCGGAAATCTTAACGGTCATTGATGATGATAAAGTAGAAAAATTTGATATCGAAATCGTCAGCACGACACCGCAAAAATTTCCGGCTACAAAAGGAATGGTCTTAAAAATTACCGATCCGAGACTGCTGAAGGAAACAGGCGGCATTGTACAAGGCATGAGCGGGAGCCCAATCATTCAAAATGGAAAGGTCGTCGGCGCTGTCACCCATGTGTTTGTCAACGACCCGACAAGCGGTTACGGTGTGCATATTGAATGGATGCTGTCTGAAGCAGGAATCGATATTTACGGAAAAGAAAAAGCAAGCTGACTGCCGGATCTCCGGCAGTTTTTTTGCTTTTCTCCCTCTTCACTTCTCATCATACATACGTTAAAATGAACAAAAGAAGATTTTTCGACAAATTCACGTTTCCTTATTTGTCAAATTTCATTTTTAGTCGAAAAATAGAGAAAAACATAGAATAACGAAGATATGCCACTATTATTGTTAGTTATGATTTTTTTTAGAGGGTATATAGCGGTTTTGTCGAATGTAAACATGTAGCAAGGTGGAATCCTGTTAACTACATTTGGGGAGGAAGAAACGTGGAGAAAATTAAAGTTTGTGTTGCCGACGATAATCGAGAGCTGGTAAGCCTGTTGAGTGAATATATAGAAGGACAGGAAGACATGGAAGTCATCGGAGTTGCGTATAACGGACAGGAATGCCTGTCGCTATTTAAAGAAAAAGATCCGGATGTGCTCGTCTTGGATATTATTATGCCGCATTTGGACGGACTTGCTGTTTTAGAGCGACTGAGAGAATCCGATCTGAAAAAACAGCCAAACGTCATCATGCTGACAGCCTTCGGGCAGGAAGATGTCACGAAAAAGGCCGTCGATTTAGGAGCGTCCTACTTTATTCTCAAACCGTTTGATATGGAAAACCTTGTCGGCCATATTCGCCAGGTCAGCGGAAATGCCAGCAGTGTGACGCATCGCGCGCCGTCATCACAAAGCAGCATTATACGCAGCAGCCAGCCTGAACCAAAAAGGAAAAATCTCGACGCGAGCATCACAAGCATTATCCATGAAATCGGCGTCCCTGCACATATTAAAGGCTATCTCTATCTGCGTGAAGCGATCTCAATGGTGTACAACGACATCGAACTGCTCGGCAGTATTACAAAAGTCCTCTATCCGGACATCGCCAAAAAATTCAACACAACCGCTAGCCGTGTAGAAAGAGCGATCCGCCACGCGATTGAAGTGGCATGGAGCAGAGGGAATATTGATTCCATTTCCTCCTTGTTCGGCTATACAGTCAGCATGACGAAGGCAAAACCTACAAATTCAGAGTTCATTGCGATGGTTGCGGATAAGCTGAGATTAGAGCATAAGGCTTCTTAAGCATGATCAGCAAAAGCACTTAAATCAAACGTCTTTTATTTATTGGTTTCCGCTGATAAATAGGAGGCGTTTTGTTTTTGGATAAATCTGTTATAATGAATGTGGTAGATGGGTGAATATTTGTTTATACGCTTGGAGTGATCGAAAATGTGTGAAAAGTACGGGCTGCTGATGGCTATATTTATCCTTTCGCTTTGTGTCAATTCAAACATCATCGTGGAGTCACACAAAATAGGTATGCTGATTGACTTCATTTCATTTGCTGCAATGGTCGTATGTATATTCGTTGGTTGGACCATGAGAAACAGAAAGTCAAAAACGGATTGAAACCTTTTCCACTGTATGTTCGTAGTAAAAAGAGCAATTGAGGTATAAAGGAGACATATCATGAAAAAGAGAAAACATGACGGACTGCTGTTCGATTTTCTAACCGAAGGAATTGGTCAGCTTCTCATTTTGCCATTTAAATATGTGCACAAACTATTCGATTGACGAAAAGGACCCTTTCCTAAGGGTCTTTTTTTATCAAAAAGACTGCCGAAACATTCCGGCAGTCACATCAAATTAATCTTTATAAGGAACCCATCCAGGTGTGTTCACAATTGCTTGCCATAGCGGCTCAGGCAAGTGATATTTTTCTTTGTCTGTCCCTTTTATCACAGTTTCAATTTGTTTTTCGCGTCCTTCTTTTACTTTTACAGCCCAATCAGGATCAACTAAAATTTCACGCCCCATCGCCACCAGCGGAATACCGTTTTCAATCACAGCAAGCGCGTCATCAGCAGAATGGATGGAACCAACAGCAATCAGAGGCACCTTGTGTCCGACACGTTCATTCAATAAGTCCATGCGCGTACGTGTCGGGTCTGCCCCGCGGCGCGCTTTGGAGTTGACGTCCATCAATGAAATATGGAGGTAATCCAGTTCTTTTTCTACTAAGGCATCAACAAGCGTGAAGGTTTCTGTCATTGTCAGTCCCGGTGTATCTGGCTCTTCCGGAGACAGGCGGTAGCCGACTAAAAATGCACCTTTCGCGTGATCGGCAATTGCTTGTTTCACCTCATCCACAATAGCAAGCGGGAAGGCTAATCGTTTCTCATCGCTTCCTCCCCAGCGGTCTGTGCGCTGATTTGTTTTTGGGGAATAAAACTGCTGAATTAAGTAGCCGTTTGCACCGTGAATTTCGACACCGTCAAAGCCGGCTTCAATGGCGCGTCTTGTCGCTTCTCCAAAAGCTTTCACAATGTTTTCAACCTCTGCTTCTGTTAAGGCGCGAGCCATTTGTTTGCCGTTATCAGACACGTCACTTGGCGCGACAACATCCTGATTCGGAACGAGCTCAGCAGGGCATTCAATTCCGCCGTGATGAATTTGCACAATCGCTTTTGACCCTTGTGCTTGAATGGCTTGCGCTAATCTTTTTAGCCCGGCAATATGTGAGTCGTCATGGATGGCTGGCTGTCCGGGAAATGCTTTTCCATCAGGTGTGACGTTTGCGCATGCTGTAATCACCATTCCCATTTCTTTTGATCGGGGGATGATATAGTCCAGCTCCGCTTCAGAAATCGTGCCGTCCTCATTGGAAGAATAATGGGTCATTGGGGCAACCGCGATCCGGTTGTCAATCGTAACGCCGCTTCGAAATGTAAATGATTCAAAGAGCGGTTTGTACTTTGGATTCATAAGATCATCTTCTTTCGTTTGGATTCGCACATATTCTAGCCTATATGTAAAATTTGATGCAATCAATCTGCTTCACCGGCTGAATATCTTGAGTGCCGAATGTGGTTTTCTTCGCTCTTTTTCGGGGCTTTTGTAGCCGCCTTTGATTTGATGGCCAATGGAGCAAGTGATGACCGCCGCGGCTAGCAGCAGAACGAATTTTTTCATGAGCTGTAACTTCTTTCTGTAAAGTAAATATTCTTTAAAAGCTTACGCCTGCCCAACCCTTCCGTCAAACCATCTGCTCATCGTATTCATCAATTTTTTTAAAAATGAATATAAAGTTGCTTCTTTCAGCTAATTTTTTCTAAAATGCTGCTCTTTTAGAGACATCCTCATAGACAGATCCGCTTGCTTTCTTTCTAACAACAGGAAATCAGCAGGTCAGATAGCCCTTTTGAAAATCATGGAAATGTTGTGCCGGCTTTTGTGCAAGCTTTACAAATCCGCCATTCTGGTCAAAGATAAAAGCCAAACATCAGGAAGAGGTGATCATGTGAAACAAGCTGGTCTATTTCTGTTTACTGTACTGCTGCTTTCCGGATGCAGTATTGCAAGCGCGGATGAATCAGCCCCGAGGTTTACAGAAGAGGGCAAATACATCGGCTCGGCCGATCCTCATACAATCGCTGTTTCCCTTAACGGAGAAGAAACCATGATACAAGTTCCAAGAGACAAGCGCGATGATTGTGAGGATCTGCCAGATCACACAAATGTCCAGGTGAAATATATAAAAAAAGAGAACGGAACCTTACAGCTGGAAGATATTCAGCAAAAGAATTCGTAATGACAGACCGGAGGGAGAAACGTTGAGAATGTTATGGAGGAGTTTAGCGATATGCGGATTGGCTTTTATGCTCGCACCCTGTGCGCAAGCGGCAGAGCCGGTAGCAGGGAAGACGGTATATATTGATGCCGGCCATGGCGGCAAAGACAGCGGGGCAGTCGGAAACGGGCTCTTAGAGAAAAATATTAATTTGGCTGTCTCCCGTCATGTTGTGGACAAGCTGAAAGCGGAAGGAGCGAATCCTATCGCTACAAGGACAGATGATCATTTTCTGACCTTGGAGGAAAGAGTGGCAAAAGCAAGTGCAAACCATGCCGATCTTTTTGTCAGTATTCATGTGAATTCGGGCGTTTCCTCCGCTTCAGGCACGGAAACGTACTTTCAGTCTGATTATGAAGCGGAAAACAGTCAGCGGCTGGCATCGGATATTCAGTCAGAGCTGGTATCATCCTTGCAAACAAGAGACAGGGGTGTGAAAGAATCAGATTTTTATGTCATTACATATTCACAAATGCCGAGCGTGCTGGCTGAGCTTGGATTTATTACAAACAGCTCTGATGCGGACAAGCTTGGGAGTGAAGTATATCAGGAAAAAGCTGCAGACGCGATTGTCGCGGGGATCGATTCTTATTACGCGCAATAGTCTGAGTACAAGAAACCTTAATTCTAGAGTGACAAGGCCAAAATCAGTATAATGGAGAAAACGGGCAACTTTAGGCTTGAGGTGAAACAATGACAAAGATTTTTGCGCATCGGGGGGCATCAGGTCATTATCCCGAAAATACAATGATTGCATTTGAAAAAGGGATTGAAAACGGAGCGGATGGTATCGAGCTTGATGTTCAGCTGACAAAAGACGGACGTATTGTCGTTATTCATGATGAAAGGCTCGACCGGACGACATCCTTAAAAGGTTTCGTAAAGGACACGGTGTACGATGTCTTGAAATCCGCGGATGCGGCTGCCGGTCATCATCAAACAGTCGGCGATGTAAGGGTGCCGCTGCTTGAAGACGTGCTCTCGTGGGCTGAAAAAAAGGATTTTCTGATTAACATTGAATTGAAAAATAGCGTGATCCGCTATGAAGGAATGGAAGAAAAAGTGCTTGAGGCAGTAAAGCGATTTAAAATAGAAGAAAGAACGATTCTGTCCGCATTTAATCATGAAAGCTTAGCGTTATGCGGCCGGCTGGCACCCCATATTGAGCGGGCGGTACTAACCTCAGATGTGCTTTATCAGGCTGATCAATATGTAAAATCTATTCCGGCAGCCGGCTACCACCCAAAGCTGCATAGCCCGGCGGTAACGGATGAAATGCTGGAGCAAATGCGGAACAGTTCGATTAAGGTAAGGCCTTTTACAGTCAATCGGCTAGACGATATGGAGTATTTGATGAAAATGAGAGCAGACGGCATTTTCACAGATTTTCCTGAGCGGGCTGCTGCCATCGCTAAGAAATTGAATAGAAGAAATTAGTTTTCAAGAAGGCTGCCGGTGCAGCCTTCTTTTTCATTCATTCATACCTGTTTCAAAGCATACATTCATAGAAGACACCCAGAAATGTAAGCGCTGTCTATCTTTTGATTTGAGGTGAAACCATGAGGAAAACAGTCATTGTAAGTGCCGCAAGAACCCCGTTTGGCAAATTTGGAGGTGCGTTAAAAGAAGTAAAAGCTGCTGAACTCGGGGGCGCTGCTATGAAAGAGGCGTTAAAGCGTGCCGGAGTCTCTGGAGATCAGGCGGAAGGCGCCATCATGGGTATGGTTGTCCAAGCCGGTGCGGGCCAGATACCTTCCCGGCAAGCTGCCCGTATAGCCGGACTGCCTTGGAGTGTGCCATCGGAAACGCTGAATAAAGTTTGTGCCTCCGGCCTTCGCGCTGTCACTCTATGTGACCAAATGATTCGGGCGCATGATGCGGACATTCTTGTTGCCGGAGGCATGGAGAGCATGAGCAATATTCCGTATGCTGTTCCCGCTGGCCGCTGGGGCGCGCGGATGGGTAACGGTGAGCTAAGGGATTTAATGGTTTATGACGGATTAATGTGCGCTTTTGATGAAGTGCACATGGCCGTTCACGGAAATACGGCGGCCAAGGAATATGGAATTTCACGTAAAGAGCAGGATGAATGGGCCCTTCGAAGCCACAAGCGGTCGGCCGAGGCGGCCGATGAAGGAAAGTTTGATGAAGAAATTGTTCCTGTCAGCTGGCTTGGCCGGAAAGGAAAAACAAACATTGTTGACAAAGATGAAGCGATTCGCCGCGATACCACTCTCGATCAGCTTGCGAAACTATCTCCGATATACTCGAGTGACGGATCCATTACAGCCGGCAATGCGCCGGGCGTCAACGACGGAGCGGGAGCATTTGTATTAATGTCTGAGGAAAAAGCCGCTGAACTTGGAAAGCGTCCTCTTGCAACCATTCTTGGTTTTTCAACAGCCGGAATGCAAGCGCATGAGCTTGCGGCTGCTCCGGGATACGCAATAAACAAGCTGCTGAAAAAGACCGGCTTTACCTTACAGGATATTGACCTTTTTGAAGTCAATGAAGCATTTGCTTCTGTTGTATTAACATGTGAAAAAATCGTCGGGTTTGATCTTGAAAAAGTAAACGTGAATGGCGGAGCGATTGCGCTGGGCCACCCGATCGGCGCTAGCGGTGCGAGAATTTTGATGACACTTGTGTACGAATTAAAGCGCCGGGGAGGCGGACTGGGTATTGCTGCTATTTGCAGCGGGGCGGCTCAGGGAGACGCTGTGTTGGTTCAAGTTCATTAAAACATTGACGGAGAAGGGGATTTGAATGGAAATCAAACATATCATGGTAGCCGGCGCCGGACAGATGGGAAGCGGAATTGCCCAAACAGCGGCTGAAGCCGGCTTTTATGTGCGGCTGTATGATTTGAATCCGGAGGCAGCGGAAACTGGGTTTCAGCACATAAAAAAGCATTTGAACCGTGCTGCTGAAAAAGGAAAAAAGACGGAAGCTGAAGTGAAGGCTGTTATCAGCCGTATTTCGCTTTCCACCGCGCTGGAGGAGGCGCAGCATGCGGATGTTGTGATTGAAGCAATTGCAGAAAGCATGACGGCAAAAACTAAATTGTTCAAAAACCTTGATCATATTTGCCCGGCTCATACGCTTTTGGCCAGCAATACATCTTCCTTGCCTATAACAGAAATTGCAGCTGTCACAAACCGTCCTGAACATGTCATTGGCATGCATTTTATGAACCCCGTTCCTGTGATGAAACTGGTTGAAGTCATTCGCGGCCTGGCGACATCAGATGAAACTGCGTCAGCCATTATTGCATTAGCGGAAAAAATGGGGAAAACGCCGGTCAAAGTCAATGATTTTCCCGGATTTGTCTCCAACCGTGTGCTTCTCCCAATGATTAATGAAGCCATCTATTGTCTTTATGAGGGGGTAGCTGAGCCAAACGCAATAGACCAGGTTATGAAACTTGGCATGAATCACCCGATGGGTCCGCTTAAATTAGCTGATTTTATCGGGCTGGACACGTGTTTGTCGATAATGGAAGTCCTTCACTCCGGGCTTGGAGACTCCAAGTACCGTCCTTGCCCGCTGCTTCGTAAGTACGTCAAAGCAGGGTGGCTCGGCAAAAAGAGCGGACGCGGCTTTTATCATTACGGCGAGGAGAAGAATACCTGAAGTCAATTCCAATCCGGGGGTGGCCGAGTTGCATTTAACCCAAGAGCAAGTCATGATGCGAAAGATGGTGCGTGATTTTGCCCGAAAAGAAATTGCTCCTGCTGCGGAGGTCATGGAGAAAACAGATGAATTTCCATTTCAGCTAATGAAGAAAATGGGTGAACACGGCTTGATGGGAATACCAGTGCCGGAACAGTATGGCGGCGCTGGAGCGGACGTTGTTTCTTATATTTTGGCCATTCATGAGATTTCTAAAATCAGCGCGGCGGTCGGTGTCATTCTTTCGGTTCATTCCTCAGTGGGCACAAATCCGATTTTGTACTTCGGAAACGAAGAGCAAAAAGTGAAATATATACCGAAACTCGCCTCAGGCAACTACTTGGGTGCATTTGCGCTGACTGAGCCTTACTCTGGATCGGATGCCGGGAGCCTTCGCACCACAGCAATCAAAAAGAACGGCAAATATATTTTAAACGGATCGAAAATTTTCATAACAAACGGCGGTGCCGCTGACCTCTATATTACGTTTGCTTTAACTGCTCCAGGCCAAAACAGGAGCGGGATTTCGGCTTTTATCGTTGAAAAGAACACACCGGGTTTTACAGTCGGCAAAAAAGAAAGAAAGCTGGGGCTTCACGGGTCCAATACAACAGAGCTGATATTTGAAAATGCGGAAGTGCCGGAAGAGAATTTGCTGGGCGAAGAGGGCGATGGATTTAAAATTGCGATGGCGAATCTGAATGTGGGGCGCATCGGCATTGCAGCACAAGCGCTGGGAATCGCAGAGGCTGCCCTAGAATATGCGGTTGCTTACGCGAAACAGCGTGTCCAATTCAACAGGCCTATCGCAGCCAATCAAGGCATATCGTTTAAGCTCGCCGATATGGCGACAAGAGCAGAGGCGGCAAGGCACCTTGTCTATCATGCGGCAGATCTCCATAACCGCGGCCTGGCCTGCGGAAAGGAAGCGTCCATGGCTAAACAATTTGCTTCCGATTCAGCGGTGAAGGCTGCCCTTGAGGCAGTCCAGATTTATGGAGGATATGGTTATATGAAGGATTATCCGGTCGAACGGCTGCTTAGGGATGCAAAGGTAACACAAATTTATGAAGGTACAAATGAAATTCAAAGACTCATTATTTCCAAGCACCTGCTTGGCGCAATCTGACAGATAATAACGCAAAGCGGAGGTTGAGAATATGGATGGTAAACAGCATTTTTCTCCAGGTCTGGATGGGGTCGTCGCGGCAGAAACGGATATTTCTTATCTTGACACACAGTACAGCCAGATATTGATTCGAGGCTATGATTTAATTGATCTTTCAAAAACCAAAAGCTATCTAGAACTGGTACATCTATTGCTGGAGGGGAGGCTGCCGGATGAAAATGAAACGGAAACGGTCAAAAGGAAGGTCAACAGCGCTTCAAACCTGACGGCTGACATTGTCCGTCTTCTTGAGCTGCTGCCTGAACATACTCATCCGATGGATTGTCTGCGAACCGGGGTATCGGCTCTTGCCGGCTACGACCGCCAAATTGACGATCGGTCGCCTTCTGCAAACAAGGAACGCGCCTATCAGCTTTTAGGGAAAATGCCTGTGCTCACAGCAAGCAGCTATAGAAAGATAAATAAAGGAAAACCGATTCCCCCGCTTCAGCACCTATCCTACAGCGCGAATTTCTTATACATGATGACAGGGAAAATACCGTCCGCATTGGAAGAGCGGATCTTTGACCGTTCACTCATTCTGTACAGTGAGCATGAGATGCCGAATTCAACCTTTACGGCCAGGGTGATTGCTTCAACACAATCGGATCTTTATGGCGCATTGACAGGAGCTGTAGCTTCTTTGAAGGGGAATCTTCATGGGGGCGCAAACGAAGCGGTCATGTATATGCTTTTGGAGGCTAAAACAAAGCCTGATTTTGAACAAATCCTGTTATCAAAACTGAGAAAAAAAGAAAAAATCATGGGCTTCGGCCACCGGGTGTACATGAAAAAAATGGACCCGAGAGCGCTAATGATGAAAGAAGCGCTTCAGCAATTATGCGATCAAGCCGGAGATCACCGTTTATACGAAATGTGTGAAGCAGGGGAGCAGCTGATGGAGCGGGAAAAAGGGCTTTATCCGAATTTGGATTATTACGCCGCCCCGGTGTATTGGATGCTTGGCATACCAATTCCGTTGTATACACCTGTCTTTTTCAGTGCGAGAACGGCAGGCTTATGCGCACATGTGATTGAACAGCATACCAATAACCGCTTGTTCCGTCCGCGTGTCCGCTATACCGGCCCGCGATATGAGAACAAATCCAAATCATGAAAGGAATGGGTCGAATGCTGAAAACGGATCATGTCATTGAAGAAATAACAGACTATGTGCTTGAGAAAGAGATTACGAGTTCAGAAGCGTTTACAACGGCAGGTCACGTTTTGCTGGATACACTCGGCTGCGGGATTTTAGCGCTCCGCTATCCCGAATGCACCAAGCTGCTCGGCCCGATTGTCCCCGGAACCATTGTGCCAAACGGAAGCAGAGTGCCGGGAACGTCATATGTTCTTGATCCTGTACGGGCGGCATTTAACATAGGGTGTATGATCCGCTGGCTTGATTACAACGATACGTGGCTTGCGGCGGAGTGGGGGCATCCGTCAGATAACTTGGGGGGCATTCTTGCGGCGGCTGATTATGTATCAAGAGTGAGGCTGTCTGAAGGAAAAGAGCCATTAACGGTTCGCGACGTCCTTGAAGCGATGATCAAGGCTCACGAAATTCAAGGTGTGCTGGCTTTAGAAAACAGCTTAAACCGTGTCGGGCTTGATCATGTGTTGTTTGTCAAGGTGGCAACGACGGCTGTAGCCGCAAAGCTGCTGGGCGGCGGAAGGGAAGAAATCAATCATGCGCTTTCGAATGCTTGGATTGACAATGCAGCCTTGAGGACATACCGGCATGCACCTAATACAGGCTCGCGCAAATCGTGGGCCGCAGGAGATGCGACCAGCAGGGGCGTTCATCTCGCACTGATGGCATTAAAAGGGGAAATGGGTTACCCGACAGCTTTGACAGCTCCGGGCTGGGGGTTTCAAGACGTATTATTCAACAAGAAAGAGATCAAGCTCGCCCGCCCGCTTGACGCGTATGTCATGGAAAATGTGTTGTTCAAAGTCTCTTATCCTGCGGAATTCCACGCCCAGACAGCGGCAGAGTGTGCCGTCATTCTTCATCCGCAGGTCAAAGACCGTATCGATGAAATTGACCGTGTTGTTATCAGAACGCATGAATCAGCTATTCGCATCATTGATAAAAAAGGCCCGCTGCATAATCCCGCGGATCGCGATCATTGTCTGCAATACATCACAGCGATTGGTTTAATATTCGGTGATATCACTGCACAGCATTATGAGGCTGATACGGCAAGTGATCCAAGAATAGATAAACTTAGAGAAAAAATGGAAGTGACTGAAAACAAAGCATATACGGAAGATTATCTCAAACCAGATAAACGCTCCATTTCAAATGCCGTTCAGATTTATTTTAAAGACGGAACGAGTACAGAGATGGTTGAATGTGAATTTCCGCTGGGCCATCGTTTTCGAAGAGGCGAGGCTGTGCCAAAATTGTTAGAAAAGTTTTCTGCGAATCTCAAAACCCATTTTTCTGAGAAGCAGCAAAAACATATTTACAAGCGCTGCACCAGCTCTGAAACATTACAAACGATGCGTGTAAACGATTTTGTCGATATGTTCTGTATGTGAAAGGAGGATTCATATCTTGTCTTGGATCGTCAATAAGCAATCGTCACAAGAAGAGCTTGCTGAACGCTTCCGCAAGCTGATGTGTGCGCCGGAAATATTGCAAATTCCCGGTGTTCATGACGGGATGGCCGCCTTGCTTGCGAAGGAGGCCGGTTTTTCTGCCTTATACTTATCGGGTGCGGCTTATACGGCCAGCAGGGGGCTGCCTGATCTCGGAATTGTTACGTCGGCAGAAATTGCCGAACGGGCAAAAGATCTTGTCCGCGCAGCAGACCTGCCTTTGCTCGTTGATATCGATACGGGCTTTGGCGGGGTATTAAACGCTGCCCGCACCGCCCGCGAGATGCTGGAAGCAAGGGTGGCAGCTGTGCAAATAGAGGACCAGCAGCTTCCGAAAAAATGCGGGCATTTGAATGGCAAACAGCTTGTCCCGGCTCAGGAATTGGCGCAAAAAATAAAAGCCATTAAACAAGCGGCACCATCCCTTGTGATTGTCGCCCGTACAGATGCAAGAGCGCAGGAAGGACTTGAATCCGCAATAAAACGCGCTTTGGCATACATTGAGGCGGGAGCGGACGCAATTTTCCCTGAAGCGCTTCAAACGGAAAACGAATTTCGCCAGTTTGCTGAACAGATCCCTGTCCCGCTTCTTGCCAATATGACTGAGTTTGGGAAAACGCCGTATTATCATGCAGATGAATTTGCTGCTATGGGGTTTCAGATGGTGATCTATCCGGTCACCTCGCTCAGAGCTGCGGCAAAGGCTTATGAACGGATGTTTAGCTTGATAAGGGAGCGCGGATCGCAAAAAGAAGGGCTTGATGATATGCAGACGCGTAAGGAGCTGTATGAAACGATTTCTTATTATGATTATGAAGCACTGGACAAAACGATTGCCAAAACCGTCTTGCCTGATAAATAATGCGAACAAAAAAGCCGGAGCACTCTCCGGCTTTTTTACATCTTTTGTTTTCTGAATCGCGGACTGACTTGATTGCGTTTTCTGTCTCTGTACAAGATGAACCCGGCCAGCACATACAGGCCGAAAACGAAAAAGATTAATCCTGATAAACCTTGGAGCCAAAGAGAAGAAAATGGCTTTACCGTATGGCCGAAAAGCATATCTCTCATCAGTTTAATGCCTAAAGCAGAAATGGCGCCGGGGAGCACTAAAATCAAAAGCGCAAGAAGTCGGCTCATGTTCAGAAAACCCCTTTATTTTTCATTTCCTTTATTGTCCAGCGGAAAAAATATTTTGTCAAGAGAAGAAAACGTGGTAACATAGGGTTGTGCAAATTATTGCAACGGAAAAAACAGGTATGCAAATTTTTTCATACAAAGGGGTATCGGGATGCAGAAGGTACTGATCGTAGGTGCCGGTAAAAGGGGAACGGCGTTATTACAAATTCTCATTAAAACAGCCATCATAGACATTATTGCCGTGGTTGACAAAAACCCCGAAGCGCCGGGATTAAAAGAAGCAAAACATTATGGAATTGCCGTTTCATCTGATTGGAAACCATACATACAACAAAAGCCGGATATCGTCATTCATACAACGGGTGATCAAGCTGTACTTGACGAACTCCTTCAGGAAAAACATGAGCAGACCATTGTTATGCCGGGAAAGATGGCTTACATTGTGTTTCAGCTTATGGAAGAAAAACAGCAGCTGATTCAAATGCTAAAAGAACAAACATACAAACATGACCGAATCTTTAATTCCACCCACGACGGAATGATTTTTATTGATATCAATGAAGAGATCATTCTGTTTAATCATATGGCTGAAAATATGGTGGGAAAACAACGTGAGGAAGTCATTGGACGCCCGATCAAAGAAGTCATCCCGAGCACAAAGATGCCTCGGATTTTAAAAACGAGAGAGCCTGAATACAATCAAAAACAGCTCTTGGGTGAAAATTTGCAAATTGTAACAACAAGGCTGCCGATCATTGATGAAGGCGGACGTCTGCTCGGAGCACTCAGTGTATTTAAGGATATTACAGATGCGGTCGAGCTGGCGGAGGAAGTGACAAATTTAAAACAGGTGCGCACGATGCTGGAGGCGATTATACAATCCTCCGACGAGGCGATTTCTGTCGTTGATGAAAACGGCATTGGCCTGTTGATCAATAAAGCATACACAAAAATGACTGGGCTTTCTGAAAAAGAAGTCATCGGCAAGCCGGCGAGCACTGATATTTCTGAAGGGGAAAGCATGCATTTAAAGGTGCTTGAGACAAGACGCCCAGTGCGCGGCGTCAGAATGAAGGTCGGCCCGAATAAAAAAGAGGTCATCGTCAATGTAGCGCCGGTGATTGTGGATGGCATTTTAAAAGGCAGTGTCGGAGTGATCCATGACGTGTCAGAAATTAAAATGCTGACCGCGGAGCTTAACAGGGCCAGGCAGATTATCCGCACGCTCGAAGCGAAATATACCTTTGACGATATTATCGGCAAAAGTGAGCAAATACTGGTTGCGCTTGAGCAGGCGAAGCTTGGAGCGAAAACGCCGGCAACGATTTTGCTGCGCGGAGAATCGGGCACGGGCAAAGAGCTGTTTGCCCATGCCATCCATAACGAAAGCGACAGGAAATACAATAAATTCATCCGCGTAAATTGCGCCGCTCTTTCAGAAAATCTTCTGGAATCAGAACTGTTTGGCTACGAGGAAGGCGCGTTTTCGGGAGCGAAGCGCGGCGGCAAGAAGGGCTTATTTGAAGAAGCCAATAACGGCAGCATTTTCTTAGACGAAATCGGCGAGCTGACGCAAAATATGCAGGCGAAACTGCTGCGCGTCCTTCAAGAAAAAGAGATCGTCAGAGTGGGAGGCACGAAGGCAATCCCTGTTAATGTGAGAATTATTGCAGCCACAAATGTAAATATCGAAAAAGCCATGGCGGATGGGACGTTCCGTGAAGATCTGTATTACCGCATCAATCGCTATCCCATCTCTATTCCCCCTTTGCGTCAGCGGATTGAAGACATTGAAGCGCTCAGTGAAAGGCTCATTCAAAAAATTAACCGCGATTACGGCCGGAATGTAAAGGGACTGACCCAGCAAGCTTTGCGGGCATTGTCGGCTTACCATTGGCCGGGGAATGTCCGCGAGCTGGAAAATGTCCTTGGACGAGCAATGATTTTTCTGAAGCCGCACATGGAATGGATTGAAAAGGAGCATTTGCCTGTATTTGAAATAGAACAAAAAGAAAACAGCGCAGAACAGGGAGCCGGTTTTGATTTTCCTGACATCGAAGGCGAAAAGCTGTCTAAGGCCGTTGAAAAATTTGAAGCGCACTTGATTCAGCAAACGCTGGAAAAGCATCATTTTAACCGTACGAAAACAGCGAAAGCCCTCGGCGTCAGCATTCGAAATTTATATTACAAAATGGATAAATACGGCCTTGCAAATGAAGGCATGCAATAATTTGCAGAATAAGCGCAAACGTCTGCACGAATCTTTCTTCGCATCCATCATGACAGCATCGCACCGAGCTGGCATAGAACTTGCATAATAAAAAGCGGAGTCGAGACACGAAAGGTGGTAACTGATGAAGCTGAAAGATTTGATCGGCAAAGCGTCGATGTACAAAAACAAGACCATTGCGGTTGCTCATGCTGAGGATGAGGAAGTGATCCGGGCTGTGAAACTGGCAGCCGAGCATTTGTCCGTCCGTTTTTTATTAGTGGGCGACAGCAAAAAACTGAACGACCTGACATCCTCCATGCAAGGGCATCAAGTGGAAATCATTCATGCCAATACGCCGGAGGAATCGGCGAAGCTAGCGGTTCGCGCTGTTCATCAAAAAAAAGCAGACGTCTTAATGAAAGGGAATGTGCCGACTTCTGTTTTGCTTAAAGCGGTATTAAACAAACAGGAAGGGCTGCGGAAATCCCGTGTCCTTTCTCATGTGGCCGTGTTTGATATTCCTGACTTTGAGAGACTGATGTTTGTGACAGATTCGGCTATGAATATTGCCCCTTCGCTGGAGGAGCTTCAGCAGATTCTTCAAAATGCTGTTCATGTCGCGCGTGCAGTAGGGAACAATATGCCAAAAGCGGCTGCCCTTGCAGCGGTAGAAACGGTAAATCCGAAGATGGAAGCGACGGTCAATGCAGCTGCTCTCGCCCAAATGTGCAAAAGAGGGCAGATTAAAGGGTGCATTGTAGATGGACCGCTTGCCTTGGATAACGCAGTATCGCAAATTGCCGCGGCTCAGAAAAAGATTTCGGGAGACGTAGCGGGCAGCGCCGATATCCTTCTTGTCCCTTCGATTGAAGCGGGAAATATTTTATATAAATCACTGATTTATTTTGCGAAAGCACACGTGGCGGCTGTCATTACGGGGGCCAAAGCGCCGATTGCATTAACGAGCAGAGCGGATTCCGCTGAAAACAAACTGTATTCGATCGCGCTGGCATTATGCGCATCTGAAGAATACACACTTTAGGAGGAACTGATATGGAACTTTTTAAATATATGGAGCAATACGATTATGAGCAATTGGTTTTCTGCCAAGACGAACAATCAGGATTAAAGGCAATTATCGCAATTCATGATACAACACTGGGACCAGCGCTCGGCGGAACGAGAATGTGGACGTATGAAAATGAAGAAGCTGCGATTGAAGACGCACTGAGACTTGCAAGAGGCATGACCTATAAAAACGCGGCGGCAGGCTTAAACCTGGGTGGCGGAAAAACGGTTATCATCGGCGATCCGCGCAAGGATAAAAATGAAGAAATGTTCCGCGCGTTCGGCCGTTATATTCAAGGGCTTAACGGCAGATACATTACGGCTGAGGATGTCGGCACAACGGTTGAGGATATGGATATCATTCATGATGAAACAGATTTTGTCACAGGTATTTCCCCAGCATTCGGCTCTTCAGGAAATCCGTCTCCTGTTACTGCTTACGGGGTGTATAAAGGCATGAAGGCTGCCGCTAAAGCTGCATTCGGCACGGACTCTCTTGAAGGAAAAACCATCGCTGTACAGGGTGTTGGCAACGTGGCTTACAATCTATGCCGCCACCTTCATGAAGAAGGAGCAAGCTTAATCGTTACGGATATCAACAAGCAATCAGTTGAACGTGCGGTACAAGATTTTGGCGCTCGTGCGGTTGATCCAGAAGATATTTATTCTCAGAACTGCGATATTTATGCGCCGTGTGCTCTTGGTGCAACCATCAATGACGATACTATTAAGCAGCTGAAAGCTAAAGTGATTGCAGGCGCGGCTAACAATCAGCTGAAAGAAACTCGCCACGGCGATCAAATTCACGAAATGGGCATTGTTTACGCACCGGACTACGTCATCAACGCGGGCGGCGTTATCAACGTTGCGGATGAGCTTTATGGCTATAATGCGGAACGTGCACTGAAAAAGGTTGAGGGCATTTACGCTAACATTGAACGTGTCCTTGACATTTCCCAGCGTGACGGCATTCCGACGTATTTAGCGGCTGACCGCTTGGCTGAAGAACGAATTGAACGCAATCGCCGCTCAAGAAGCCAGTTTTTGCAAAACGGCCACCATATATTAAGCAGACGCTAAGAAATTGATCTGGAGGTTTTGAAATGCTACATGATGAAAAACGCATTCTCACCATTAATCCAGGCTCAACTTCAACGAAAATCGGTGTTTTTCATAATGAACGCAGTATTTTTGAAAAAACACTGAGACACGACATAGAAGAGCTGCAGCAGTTCGACCATATTATTGACCAGTATGAGTTTCGAAAAAAGCATATCCTCGAATCGCTTCATGAACAGGGCATCAATATTTCAAAATTTGATGCTGTCTGTGCCAGAGGGGGTCTTCTCCGTCCGATAGAAGGCGGGACATATGAAGTGAATGACGATATGATTGAGGACTTGAAAAGCGGTTATGCAGGACAGCATGCCTCCAATTTAGGAGGCATTATCGCAAGAGAAATTGCTGATGGCCTCAACATTCCATCTTATATTGTAGACCCTGTTGTAGTTGACGAAATGTCAGAGCTCGCTAAAATATCAGGCATGCCGGAAATTGAACGGAAAAGCATTTTTCATGCTTTAAACCAAAAAGCTGTCGCCCGTAAGGCGGCAGACTCTCTTGGCAAACGATATGAGAATATGAAAATGATCATTACTCATTTGGGCGGCGGCATTACAATAGGTGTACATGACCGGGGCCGGGTGGTGGACGTCAACAACGGCCTTCACGGAGAGGGACCGTTCAGTCCTGAACGCGCAGGAACAGTGCCTGCGGGGGATCTCGTCGATTTATGCTTTTCAGGAGAATATACAAAAGAAGAAATGATGAAAAAACTGGTGGGAACCGGCGGGCTCTCCGGTTATCTCGGTACAAATGACGCTGTGAAAGTAGAACAAATGATTCAGGAGGGCGATGAAAAAGCCCGCTTAATTTTTGACGCCATGGCGTATCAGGTAGCGAAGGAAATCGGAGCAGCAAGCGCCGTTTTAAAAGGCGAAGTCGAGGCCATTGTTCTGACAGGAGGTCTGGCTTACGGCAAAAGCTTTGTTTCCAGCATCAGATCATACATAGATTGGATTTCGGACGTTTTAGTATATCCGGGAGAAAACGAACTGCAATCTCTGGCACAAGGGGCGCTCAGGGTATTGCAGGGCGAAGAGCAATCCAAACAATATCGCATTGAATAGACAGACAGGAGTGAGTCAGATGGCAACTGAGTATGATGTAGTCATTCTGGGCGGCGGTACAGGCGGTTATGTCGCGGCGATCAGAGCGGCGCAGCTCGGCTTAAAAACAGCCGTTGTAGAAAAAGAAAAGCTCGGTGGAACATGCCTGCATAAAGGCTGTATTCCGAGTAAAGCGCTGCTGAGAAGCGCGGAAGTGTACCGGACAGCCCGTGAAGCCGATCAATTCGGAGTCGAAACGTCCGGCGTTTCCCTCAACTTTGAAAAGGTACAGCACCGTAAGCAGGCTGTTGTTGATAAGCTTGCAGCAGGCGTCAATCATTTAATGAAAAAAGGAAAAATTGACGTGTATGACGGATATGGGCGCATCCTCGGACCGTCTATTTTCTCTCCGCTGCCGGGAACGATTTCTGTTGAACGGGGAAATGGCGAAGAAAATGACATGCTGATCCCGAAGCAGGTCATTATAGCTACAGGTTCAAGGCCGAGAATGCTTCCGGGTCTGGAAGCGGACGGAGAGTTTGTTTTGACCTCGGATGAAGCGCTCCAAATGGAGGAGCTTCCAAAATCGATGATCATCGTCGGCGGAGGGGTCATTGGAATCGAATGGGCATCCATGCTTCATGACTTTGGCGTAAACGTAACGGTTATCGAATATGCGGACCGGATATTGCCGACTGAAGACCAGGACATTTCAAAAGAAATGCAAAGCCTTCTTACGAAAAAAGGAATTCAGTTTGTCACAGGAGCTAAAGTGCTGCCTGATACGTTGAAAAAATCATCAGGCGAAATCAGCATACAGGCGCAAAAAGACGGAGAAACCGTTACCTACTCTGCTGAAAAAATGCTCGTTTCCATCGGCAGACAGGCAAATATCGAAGGAATCGGTATAGAAAACACCGATATCGTCACTGAAAACGGCGTCATTTCAGTAAATGAAAGCTGCCAAACGAAGGAATCTCATATTTATGCAATCGGAGACGTAATCGGCGGCCTTCAGTTAGCTCATGTTGCATCGCATGAAGGAATCATTGCCGTTGAGCATTTTGCGGGTCTCAATCCGCATCCGCTTGATCCAACACTTGTACCGAAGTGCATTTACTCAAGCCCTGAAGCTGCCAGTGTCGGCTTAACAGAAGATGAGGCAATAGCGAATGGGCATAATGTCAAGATCGGCAAGTTCCCATTTATGGCAATTGGAAAAGCGCTTGTATATGGAGAAAGCGACGGATTTGTAAAAATCGTGGCGGACCGTGAAACGGATGATATTCTCGGCGTGCATATGATAGGCCCGCATGTCACTGACATGATATCAGAAGCAGGTCTTGCAAAAGTGCTAGATGCGACGCCATGGGAGGTCGGACAAACGATCCACCCGCACCCGACGCTGTCTGAAGCGATTGGAGAAGCAGCGCTTGCTGCAGATGGCAAAGCCATTCATTTTTAAAAGCATAAAGGAGGCGCTCGAATGAGTACAAACCGACATCAAGCATTAGGGCTGACTGATCAGGAAGCCGTTGATATGTATAGAACGATGCTGTTAGCTAGAAAAATCGATGAAAGAATGTGGCTGTTAAACCGCTCTGGTAAAATCCCGTTTGTTATCTCTTGTCAAGGACAGGAAGCAGCACAAGTAGGAGCAGCTTTCGCCCTTGACCGTGAAACGGATTATGTGCTGCCTTACTATAGAGACATGGGTGTCGTGCTTGCGTTTGGCATGACTGCGAAGGACTTAATGATGTCCGGGTTTGCCAAAGCAGCAGATCCAAACTCAGGAGGCCGCCAAATGCCGGGGCATTTCGGTCAAAAGGAAAACCGGATCGTGACGGGGTCTTCTCCGGTAACAACGCAAGTGCCGCATGCGGTCGGCATTGCGCTGGCTGGACGAATGGAGAAAAAAGACATTGCGGCTTTTGTCACATTTGGAGAAGGATCTTCAAACCAAGGCGATTTCCATGAAGGGGCAAACTTTGCCGCTGTTCATAAGCTTCCGGTTATTTTTATGTGTGAAAACAACAAATACGCGATTTCGGTCCCTTACGATAAGCAAGTAGCATGTGAAAATATTTCAGATCGTGCCGTAGGCTATGGAATGCCTGGCGTAACGGTGAATGGAAACGATCCGCTCGAAGTTTATCAAGCGGTGAAAGAAGCGCGTGAACGGGCGCGAAGAGGAGAAGGCCCTACCTTAATTGAGACGATTTCTTACCGCCTGACACCGCATTCCAGCGATGACGACGACAGCAGCTACAGAGGCCGTGAAGAAGTAGAGGAAGCGAAAAAAAGTGATCCCCTATTTACTTATCAAGCCTACTTAAAGGAAATAGGCCTGCTGACCGAAGAGATAGAACAAACCATGCTGGACGAAATCATGGCAATCATAAACGAGGCGACAGATGAAGCGGAGAACGCTCCTTATGCAGCTCCTGAGTCAGCGCTCGATTATGTGTATGCGAAGTAGGGAGGAAGTACAAATGTCAGTAATGTCATATATTGATGCGATCAATTTGGCAATGAAAGAAGAAATGGAACGAGATTCACGTGTCTTCGTTCTTGGGGAAGATGTAGGAAAAAAAGGCGGGGTATTTAAAGCCACAGCCGGTCTGTACGAACAATTTGGAGAAGAGCGTGTCATGGATACGCCGCTTGCTGAATCAGCGATCGCCGGAGTCGGTATCGGAGCGGCTATGTACGGCATGAGGCCGATTGCCGAAATGCAGTTTGCTGATTTTATTATGCCGGCGGTAAACCAGATTATTTCTGAGGCTGCTAAAATCCGCTACCGCAGCAACAATGACTGGAGCTGCCCGATCGTTGTCAGAGCGCCGTACGGTGGCGGCGTGCACGGAGCGCTTTATCATTCTCAATCAGTCGAAGCGATTTTCGCCAATCAGCCCGGACTGAAAATTGTGATGCCTTCAACGCCATATGACGCGAAAGGACTCTTAAAAGCCGCAGTTCGTGATGAAGACCCGGTGCTGTTTTTTGAGCACAAGCGCGCGTATCGTCTGATCAAAGGAGAGGTTCCGGCAGATGATTATGTACTTCCTATCGGCAAGGCTGATGTAAAAAGGGAAGGCGACGACATCACGGTGATCACATACGGGCTTTGTGTCCACTTTGCTTTACAGGCTGCAGAACGTCTCGAAAAAGACGGCATTTCTGTACATGTGGTGGATTTAAGAACGGTATACCCGCTTGATCAAGAAGCGATCATCGAAGCGGCATCCAAAACCGGAAAGGTCCTTTTGGTCACAGAAGATACAAAAGAGGGCAGTATCATGAGTGAGGTGGCTGCCATTATATCCGAGCATTGTCTGTTCGACTTAGACGCGCCGATCAAACGGCTTGCAGGTCCTGATATTCCGGCTATGCCTTATGCGCCGACAATGGAAAAATACTTTATGGTCAACCCTGATAAAGTAGAAGCGGCGATGAGAGAATTAGCGGAGTTTTAAAGACGTAAGGAGGATACGATCATGGCAATAGAACAAATGACGATGCCGCAGCTTGGCGAAAGCGTAACAGAGGGCACGATCAGCAAATGGCTTGTCGCCCCTGGAGATAAGGTGAACAAATACGATCCGATTGCGGAAGTCATGACAGATAAGGTAAACGCGGAGGTTCCGTCCTCTTTTACCGGTACAATAACAGAGCTTGTGGGAGAAGAAAGCCAGACCCTGCAAGTCGGAGAAGTGATTTGCAAAATCGAAACAGAAGGCGCAAAGCCGGCTGAACAAAAACAAGATCAGGCGGAAGCGCCAACTGCCGGGCAAGCTGCTCCTGAAAGCCGCACTGAAGCAGCCAGTCAGGCCAATAAGAAACGTTTTTCTCCAGCCGTACTTCGTTTGGCCGGAGAGTATGGCATTGACCTTGAGCAAGTGACAGGAACGGGCGCCGGCGGAAGGATCACGAGAAAAGATATTCAGCGTATCATTGATTCAGGCGGCGTTTCAGAACAGACTGAAGAGCCAAAAGCAGCAGCTCCTGCACCAGCGCAAAAACAGGAGACGAAAGAAAACGTTTCTCATCCTGCTTCAGCAGCCGGGGATAAAGAAATTCCTGTCACAGCTGTTAGAAAAGCAATCGCTTCAAATATGAAACGAAGCAAAACAGAAATTCCTCACGCTTGGACGATGATGGAAGTCGATGTCACAAACATGGTGGCATACCGAAACAGTATAAAAGATTCCTTCAAGAAAACAGAAGGCTTTAATTTAACTTTTTTCGCTTTTTTCGTAAAAGCGGTCGCTCAGGCGTTAAAGGAATTCCCGCAAATGAACAGCATGTGGGCGGGGGACAAAATCATTCAGAAAAAAGATATCAACATTTCAATCGCGGTTGCCACGGAAGATTCTTTATTTGTTCCGGTGATCAAAAACGCTGATGAAAAAACGATTAAAGGCATTGCGAGAGAAATTACCGACCTTGCCAAAAAGGTAAGAGACGGAAAACTGTCAGCAGACGATATGCAGGGAGGAACGTTTACCGTCAACAATACAGGTTCGTTCGGATCTGTTCAGTCGATGGGAATCATCAATTATCCTCAGGCTGCGATTCTTCAAGTGGAATCGATCGTCAAACGCCCGGTTGTCATGGATCATGGCATGATTGCGGTCAGAGATATGGTCAATCTGTGCCTGTCTTTAGATCACAGAGTGCTTGATGGCCTCGTGTGCGGAAGATTCCTGGCACGTGTCAAAGAAATTTTAGAATCGATAGATGAGAAAACATCTGTCTACTAAACAAACAGAAAGAGCATTTTTTGAACGATAACTTCGAAAAATGCTCTTTTTCTATGTACCATTATTCTGCGATTCGGATTTTCATTTCAACCCGATATTCTTCTTGTTTTTTCGGAGAATAATGAATCGGTATGATTAACTCGTAAACATCACTGATAACCGTTAATTGACGGTCCGTGATATACTTGATCAGCTTTTGTAAGTTGAGAAAATAATGCTCTGGCGAGAAATTATAAGCGATACAAACATATTTGCCTTTTGGTATTGTTGTGATTTCCATATCCGGCGTAATCGCAGAAATTTGTTTATTCGTTAAGACAGGCGTAAAAATATGCCGGTAAGTCATTTCATCAATGTTGTTGTACGGCTGAAACGAGAAAGTAGCACCGTAGCTATTGTTCGAAAAACCATCGGCTGATTCGATAAATGTTTTTAGTTTGCTGTATGAGGCGTTGAGCACGTTTTCAGGCCCGATTCCCTCTGCCTCTGTCTGTATAATCCGTATTTCTGCTTCATCTAGAACAAACACCTCGCCGAGCGCAGGATATTCCATCTGCCGTTTCATTCGCTTTTTCACCAGAGAAATGGTCTGCTCCAATGTTGATAAAAAATCTAATTTCTCCCTGATTTGCTTTTCCTGCTCTGTATAAAAAGCAAACAGTTCCTCCATCTCTAATTCCTGTGCCTTTTTCATCTCTTCTAAAGGTGTGCCGATATATTTTAATGATTTGATCAAATCAAGATGATAGAGCTGGGAGTCAGTATAATAGCGGTAGTTCGTATCCGGGTCGACGTAGGCGGGTTTAAATAAATCAATCTTATCGTAATAACGAAGCGCTTTAATCGACACATTTGCCAGTTTTGAAACTTGTCCAATTGAGTAAAACGAGTCCTTCATGCCATCACTCCCCTTAAGATCAGTATAATAAAAAAGCGCATCCTTTGCAGTACACAAAGAATACGCCTTTTTTACATGCTGGCTTTTATATGGGCAGGGGCTTTCCAGGCAATGGTCAGCGCAATGCCTATGGCTAATGCTACTGTTGCAAAATAGAATGGATAGTTTAAGTCAATATCGAATAGCATTCCACCGATGATGGGGCCGAACACATTGCCGATACTCGTAAACATTGAATTCATCCCGCCGGCAAATCCCTGTTCATTTCCCGCAATTTTTGACAGATAGGTTGTTACTGCCGGGCGCATAAGATCAAATCCGACAAATACGGTGAAGGTAACTAATAAAATCGCAGCATATGAATTTACGATGGTCAGCAAAAACACAAGACTTGTTGAGAGAATTAAGCTGTAGCGGATTAAACGGATTTCCCCAAACCACCTTGTGAAGCGGTCGAATAAGACGACTTGCGTGATGGCTCCGACAATTGCTCCCCCAGTTATCAAAATGGCAATGTCACTGGCCGTAAATCCGAATTTATGATCAACGAATAACGCAAATAAAGATTCAAACGATGCTAATCCAAAAGACGATATTAAAATGATGAGAAAAGCAATGAAATACATAGGTGCAAAAATCCGCTTGAATCCTGTCTTTTGGCCCTCTATTTTCTCATTCTCAGGATTTCGCTCCGGTTCCCGAAGCGTTAGCATCGATAAAATGGCTGCTATTAACGCAAAGGCTGCCGCAAAGAAGAAAGGCAGACGGGAATGGATTTCCGCTAAAAATCCGCCAATGCCGGGACCGATAATAAAACCTGTTGAAATAGCGGCTGACATATAGCCGAGCGCTTTCGGCCGTGTTTTAACAGTAGTGATATCGGCGATAAAAGCCGTGACCCCGGGCATAATGAAAGCAGCACTGATGCCGCCAAGCATACGGGATATAAATAAAATGTCAACTGTTTTTCCGATGCCGAATAAAAACTCTGAAACACTAAAAAACAACAGGCCAATCACGATCATAATTTTGCGTCCGAAGCGGTCAACCCAGCGTCCGGCGATTGGTGACACAATAAGCTGCGTAACAGCGAAGCATGCAACCATATAGCCGACCGCGGTACCGGATAAATGCAATTCATTCATAATCGCGGGCGTTACCGGAATCACAAGCCCGATCCCTAAAAAAGCAATGAATAAATTGGTTAATAATATAGCTAATGTGATGTTCTGTTTCTTCATGTGACTTCCCCTTTTTACGAAAGTGTATCCCTTATACTGTAAGACCTCCTCTTAGGGGAGAGTCAACGGATTTCTTTCTATGAAGCTGTTCGCACTTTATAAACGTCCTTTACCAGCGGACAGTTATTCATTGCTGGGAATAAGCATGTCAATGTGCTGCGGAAGGACTTGAATCACAGCGGGTGTATGTGTGTACACTTCTCCATCTGTATCAGCCTTTTTGACGGTATCCGTTTCAATTTCGACGCGAGAGGCCTGAACATAGGACAGCTCACCGGTGAACCGCTCTGTTGTGCCCTGTTCCATATTCATCAGCTCGCGCAAAGCGGAGAGATTGGTGCTGCGGCAAATGAGGATATCAAGTAATCCGTCACATATACTGGCATCCGGCAGGGGAATTCGATTCGTTCCGATGTACTGTCCGTTCATGACAAGAAGCATAACGGCTTCATCTTTTATCTCTTGCCCATCGATTGTCAATGAAATAGGAAAGGATTCAGCAGATGAGACGGTCCGTAACGCGCTTGTAAAATAGCTGATTTTTCCTAATAGCGCTTTTTCCGTTTCGTTGATTTGATTCGATGTTTCTGCGATCAGGCCGATCCCCCAGAAATTCAAAAAATAACGATCGTTCATCTGGCATACATCAACCTTGGATTTTTTTCCTGACACGAGTGCTTCGGCTGCCTTTGCAAGATGTTGAGGAATGCCCAGCACTCTTGAAAAGTCATTGCACGTTCCGCCAGGCAAAATACCGACAGCTGGCCTTCTTTCTAAAGTACTGATGCCATTGATGCATTGATGGACTGTACCGTCGCCGCCGAGAATAAAGACAGTCTCGATAGAATCATCTATTGAACGGCAAAAATGATAGGCATCGTCTTTTTTCTTTGTCTGTTTAATGATCACCTCATCTAACGATTGTGATAACACCGGCACAACAGCTCCTAATGCTTTTTCTATATTTTTGTTGCCGGCGTTTCCGTTATGAATAAGTAAAGCTTTCCTGTGGCTCATACAAAACTGCTCCTTTATTTATACATCTGATTATATAATTCCCTTATCTTGTAAGGAGTAAACGGAAAGCAAAAAATCCTCCGATATAAGCGGTGGCATTTGCCGATAAGGCGGTTTCCTTGCTATCATAAGAACAGATGATGAAAAAGGAGAGGTCTTCATTGAACATGGACTTTAATTTATTTATGAATGATGTTGTCCGCCAAGCGAGACAAGAAATTACAGCTGCCGGATATACCGAACTGAAAACAGCTGAAGAGGTGGACGAGGCACTTACGAAAAAAGGAACGACGCTTGTCATGGTCAATTCTGTCTGCGGATGCGCGGGCGGGATCGCAAGACCGGCTGCATACCATTCCGTTCATTATGACAAAAGACCTGACCAGCTCGTGACTGTGTTTGCGGGACAGGATAAAGAAGCGACGGCAAGAGCGCGCGAATATTTCGAAGGATATCCGCCATCCTCTCCGTCATTTGCTATTCTAAAAGACGGAAAGATCATGAAAATGGTCGAGCGTCATGAAATTGAAGGACATGAGCCAATGGCAGTTGTCTCAAAACTGCAGGAAGCCTTCGAGGAATATTGCGAAGAAGTATAAGATAAAACCCCGGATGCCCGAGTGGCACGGGGTTTTTTTGTGCATAAAATTCTAAGTCATGATGAATAAATATTAGAGTTTATTCAATGGATGCGCTATAAAAGATGTCCTTTTGCCTAGTGATAGGAGAAGAGATTGCTGGAAAAATAAGCTTCGAGATAATTTTTAAAAATAGTATTGCATAAAAATAAGAAAGTGTTTAAAATACAAATTAACGAATAAATATTCAAATATGATAAAAGTAATGAATATGGGGGAAATGGATCATGAAAAAATGGCTCTTATTACTGGTAGCTGCGTGCATCACCTTTGCATTATCTGCTTGCGGCTCAAGCAGTTCAGGTTCAGAAAGCGGCAAGAAAAAATTAGTTATGGGAACTTCGGCGGATTACAAACCGTTTGAATATAAAGATGGCGATAACATTGTCGGTTTTGATGTAGATTTGGCAAAGGCCCTTGCGAAGAAAACCGGCTACGAAATTGAAGTGCAGGATATGGACTTTAACAGCTTAATTACAGCACTGAAATCAAAACAAGTTGATTTGGTTTTGTCAGGAATGACACCGACGCCTGATCGTAAAAAACAAGTTGATTTTTCCGATGTATATTACACAGCGAATCATATGATTGTCAGCAAAAAAGACAGCGGCATTAAGTCTTTAAAAGATCTCAAAGGAAAAACAGTCGGCGTTCAGCTTGGCTCCATTCAGGAAGAGAAGGGGAAAGAGCTTTCTCCGGAATATGATTTTAAAACAGAAGACCGCAACAGAATTTCTGATTTGGTGCAGGAAATCAAATCTGACCGCTTTGACGCCGCGATTATTGAAGACATGGTGGCAGAAGGGTATTTCAAATCAAATGATGACCTGCAGGGCTTCGTGATTCCTGATGCGAAAGCGGAAGAAGCCGGTTCTGCGATTGCTTTCAGAAAAGACAGTGAGCTGACGGACAAATTCAATAAAGCGCTCAAAGAAATGCAAGATAACGGAGAGCTCGAAAAATTGAAGAAAAAATGGTTCACTGGCGAGAAGTAAAAAAGCGGCTCAACTTTTTCGTTGAGCCTTTTTATTGAATAGGAAATCTTTTTTCCTGTAAGAAAAGGAGACAAAGGCTATGAATTTGGATTTTTCAGCAACGATCCCCCAAATTCCTTTTATATTAGAAGGCTTAGCAATCACATTAAAAATTGTTGTTGTATCTGCTATTATCGGACTTATATTAGGGATTGTGCTAAGCTTATGCAAGATCAGCACATTCCGCCCGCTGATCTGGATTGCTGATTTTTACACATCAGTATTTCGCGGCACGCCTTTAGTGCTGCAGCTTATGATTGTTTATTTCGGGCTCCCGCAGCTGCTCGGCTTTCAAATTGACCAGTTTTGGGCGGCGGTTGTCGCATTGTCACTGAATTCCGCTGCTTATGTATCGGAAATTATCAGAGCGGGAATCAACGCAATTGATAAAGGGCAAAAAGAGGCTGCTGTCGCACTGGGTGTTCCGTACGGCAAAATGATGAAGGATCTGCTTTTGCCGCAGGCCTTCAAAAATATATCACCTGCCATTGTAAATGAATTAATTACGTTAACAAAAGAATCGGCGATCGTTACAGTTATTGGTCTTGGCGATGTCATGAGACGCGCGTATCAAGCTGGCGCCGCCACTTACAATTACCTTGAGCCGCTGATTATCGCCGGATTGATTTATTATGTGCTTGTCCTTATTTTAACGTTTATCGGCAAGGCTGTAGAAAGGAAGCTGAAATCCAATGATTAAGGTTGAAAAGCTGTCAAAATCATTTGGGAAACATGAAGTATTAAAAAACATTTCAACAAACATCGCTGAAGGTGAGGTTGTTGCCGTCATCGGCCCTTCAGGCTCAGGCAAATCAACATTTCTTCGCTGTTTGAATCTCTTGGAGAAACCTAACGGCGGAACCATCACAATTAAAGACAAAGAGATTACGCAGCCGAAAACCAATACATTAAAGGTACGGGAAAACATCGGAATGGTATTTCAGCATTTTCATCTTTTTCCGCACAAAACGGTTCTCGAAAATATCATGTACGCGCCTGTAAATGTCAAAAAAGAATCCAAGCAGACTGCACAGGGAAAAGCCGAAGAGCTGCTGCGCAAAGTCGGATTGTTTGAAAAGCGAAATGACTATCCAAACCGTTTATCAGGCGGACAAAAGCAGCGTGTCGCCATCGCTCGTGCTTTGGCAATGAATCCTGAAATCATGCTGTTCGACGAGCCAACGTCCGCGCTTGACCCTGAAATGGTCAAAGAAGTGCTCCAGGTCATGAAAGAACTGGTCGAAACCGGTATGACCATGGTAATCGTTACACACGAAATGGGCTTTGCAAAAGAAGTGGCCGACCGCGTGTTATTTATGGATGAAGGAATGATCGTCGAGGACGGCAACCCGAAAGAATTTTTTCTTTCGCCAAAATCCAAAAGAGCGCAGGACTTTTTAGAAAAAATATTATAGAATATAGGGAAAAAGGAGAAGGCTTGTGCTTCTTCTTTTTTGTTGAAGAAACAAATAGAATGGAGTCCGACATGTTTAAAATTGGTTACCGCACAATAAAGACCGCACTTGGAACAGCTCTGGCTATTTATTTAAGCCAGCTATTGCATTTGCAAAACTTCGCATCAGCAGGAATCATCACCATTTTGTGCATACAAATCACACAAAAACGGTCGCTTCAAGCGTCATGGGCCCGATTTGCAGCATGCTGTCTGGCAATTTTCTTTTCCTATCTCTTTTTCGAACTGATTGGTTATCATCCATTTGTCATTGGATTGCTTTTGCTGATTTTCATCCCGACAACAGTTGTATTAAAAATCAACGAAGGTATCGTCACCAGCTCTGTTATTATCCTTCATCTGTATATGTCCGGCGGCATTACGCCCCAATTCATCTGGAATGAAGTCCAGTTAATTACGGTGGGAATCGGCGTTGCTCTTTTAATGAATCTGTATATGCCGAGCCTTGACCGGAAGCTGATCGCCTATCGAAAAAAGATAGAGGACAATTTTGCTGTCATTTTCGCAGAAATCGAACGGTATTTGTTAACTGGTGAGCAAGATTGGACAGGAAAAGAAATTCCGGAAACACACCAGTTAATCACTGAAGCCAAAAACCTGGCGTACCGAGATGTACAAAACCACATTCTGCGCCACGAAAATCAGCACTATCATTATTTTAAAATGAGAGAAAAACAATTTGAAATCATCGAGGGTCTTCTTCCTAAAGTGACATCCATCTCCATTACGGTGGATCAGGGAAAAATGATTGCTGAATTTCTTCGTGATCTGCGGGAAGCAATTCACCCGGGGAATACAGCCTACAAATTTTTGAAAAGACTTGCTGACATGAGAAAAGAATTCGAAGAGATGCCGCTTCCTGCGACAAGAGAAGAATTTGAAGCGAGAGCCGCACTCTTTCATCTTCTTGGGGAAATGGAGCAATATTTAGTGATCAAAAGTTATTTCAAAGGAATCAAAGCAGAAAAATCGCTCGCTTAACTCGCATGAGCTCATCCTCCATTGGTCAACCTAATGGAAAAGGAGGAGCTTATGCGTTTTTTCTTATGTTCAATATTGATGATTATTTCTCCGATATGGCCTCTTGGCGAAAATCCGCTTCCAGGTGACCCGTATGTTATTGTCAACAAGAAAACAAATGAGCTTGCTGTCATCATCGACAACAAAATTGAAGGCGTTTATCGTGTGGCAACCGGAAAGTCGGATGATCTGACGCCTGAGGGAGAATTTTCGATTACAGTAAAAGCGGCGAATCCTTATTACAGAAAGAAAAATATTGAAGGCGGAGCTTCTGAGAATCCGCTTGGGGCAAGATGGATTGGGTTTGATGCGAGAAGGACAGACGGCCGGATATACGGTATTCACGGAACAAACCGGGAAGAATCTATCGGTCAATTTGTATCTAACGGCTGTATACGAATGCATAACGATGAAGTTGTCCATCTGTTTCAAGAGATTCCGGTGGGGACGAGAGTGCTGATCACGAAAGACTCCCGGTCTTTTGAGGAGATTGCCATTGAGCATAAAGCCCTGATAAAAAAGCAGGTTGTTCCTGTTCAATAGGCCGCCTGCTTTTTTATCATTATAAAAACATAACGATTCCTGAGAGTACTGTTGAAAGAATAAAAACTCCCAAAATCACGATTAAAACGCTTTTCATCAGTTTTTGAGACATGGTTTCACTCCTTAGACAATCTGATTATATTTTATCGTGTTTTGTATGGGCGGACAAGCGATATCTATTGCCGGAAAGCAGGGATGAAAATGACCGGACTTGACCATATTGGGATTGCCGTTTATTCCATAAACAAGGCCAGAGCTTTTTATGAAGATGTATTGGGATTAACGTTTCTTCATCAAGAAACGGTTGAAGAGCAAAAGGTGACCATTGCTCTTTTCCGAGCGGGAGGCGTTTATTTGGAGCTGATCGAGCCGTTAACGCCTGACAGCCCTGTCCGTACATTTTTAGATAAAAAAGGAGAGGGGCTGCACCATGTTGCGTTTCTATGCAGCGGCTTAACAGATCAGCTTCAAGCATTATCAAACCGGCAAATTGATGTAATAGACAGGCAGCCGAGACAGGGAGCAAACGGGAAACAGATCGCGTTTATTTCTCCGCGGGAAACAAATGGCGTGCTTGTAGAGCTCTGTGAACCGAAAGGAGATCAAGACATTGAACATGAATGAACATATCGGTCATCTATACAACAGGCGCAGGCAGGCGGAAGAAGGCGGGGGACATGCAAAGCAGGCTGAACAGCGGAAAAAGGGAAAGCTCACAGCGCGGGAAAGGATCGCCTATCTCCTGGATGAGGATAGTTTTATCGAATTATATCCTTTCATGGAGAGCCGAAGCTTAACGAGGGAGCAGCGTATATTGGGAGATGGAGTCGTGACGGGCTACGGGACGATTGACGGCCGCTCTGTATATGTGTTTGCGCAGGATTTTACCGTATTCGGCGGGGCGCTTGGCGAAACCCATGCGAAAAAAATCACCTCACTGATGGATCTTGCAGCAAAAAATAAAGCACCGATTATCGGGCTGAACGACTCAGGTGGTGCGAGAATTCAAGAGGGTGTGGTATCATTAGATGGATACGGTCACATATTTTACCGAAACGTCTTATATTCCGGAGTCATTCCGCAAATCTCGGTTATATTAGGGCCGTGCGCTGGAGGCGCTGTGTACTCTCCGGCACTTACTGATTTTATCTTTATGGCAGAACAGACGGGCCGAATGTTTATTACCGGTCCGAAGGTCATTGAAAAAGTAACAGGAGAACAGGTTGATGCGGAGAGCTTAGGAGGAGCGGGAATACATAATGCCGTCAGCGGAAATGCCCACTTTTCCGGAAAAACGGAAGAGGAGGTTCTGGCAGGAGTGAAGAAGCTGCTGTCTTATTTGCCGCTCGACAAACAGATATCACTACCTTCATCTGTGGATGAGGCCTCCAGCTCGTTAATAAACCGCCTCGTGCCGGCTGACAGCACAAAGCCGTATGATGTTCGGGCGGTGATTCAGGAATTGGCTGATCCGCAGTCTTTTTTTGAGATTCAGCCGTATTTTGCGAAAAATATAGTCATCGGATTTGCAAAGCTTGGCCAAAAAACGATCGGAATTGTGGCAAACCAGCCGAAACATTTAGCAGGAAGCCTGACGATTGACGCGGCTGATAAAGCAGCGAGATTTATCCGGTTTTGTGACGCCTTTGACATCCCGCTGTTAACTGTCGAAGATGTTCCGGGGTTTTTGCCCGGCATTCAGCAGGAGCATAACGGCATTATCAGACACGGAGCCAAATTGCTGTTTGCTTATGCAGAAGCGACGGTCCCGAAAGTAACGCTCATTATCAGAAAAGCGTATGGCGGGTCGTATGTCGCCATGAACAGCAAATCCATCGGAGCGGATCTCGTGTTTGCTTGGCCAAATGCCGAAATCGCAGTGATGGGTGCTGAAGGTGCGGCATCTATTTTGTATGATAAGGATATTGAAGCGTCAGCTGACCCGCAAAAGACAAAACGCGAAAAAACAGCTGAATACAAAAAACAAAACTCCAGCCCTTACAAAGCGGCGGCATGCGGAATGATCGATGACATCATTTTGCCGGAAGAATCAAGGAATAGACTCATCCAAGCTTTTCACATGCTTGCACATAAGACAGAAGAGAGACCGAAAAAAAAGCACGGTAACATACCGCTTTAACATGGAGGGACTAACAAATGGTGAATGAAAAACGCCTGCTGGAAGAATTTTTAGAGCTTGTTCAAATCGATTCAGAAACAAAGCACGAGGCTGAAATCTGCAAAGTGCTGAAACAAAAATTTTCTGATTTAGGTGTAGACGTAAAAGAAGACGATACGATGGATATCACTGGCCACGGAGCCGGTAACCTGATCTGCACATTAAAAGGGACGAAAAAGACAGATACAATTTATTTTACATCTCATATGGACACAGTCGTACCCGGAAACGGCGTAAAACCGGTTGTTGAGGACGGATATGTCAAAACAGACGGCACAACGATTTTAGGCGCCGATGACAAAGCCGGATTGGCTGCCATGTTTGAAGCAATTAAAGTGCTCAAAGAAGAAAACATTGAGCATGGCACGATTGAATTCATCATCACTGTAGGTGAAGAATCAGGTCTTATCGGGGCAAAGGCGCTTGACCGTTCCATGATGACAGCATCCTACGGTTATGCTCTTGATTCAGACGGAAAAGTCGGCAATATCATTGTTGCGGCACCGACTCAGGCGAAGGTAAGAGCGGCGATTTACGGTAAAACTGCACACGCTGGAGTTGAACCAGAAAAAGGTATATCAGCGATTACAATCGCAAGCAAGGCGATTTCAAAAATGCCATTGGGCCGCATCGATGAAGAAACAACAGCAAACATCGGCCGGTTTGAAGGCGGCACACAAACGAACATTGTGTGCGATGAAGTGCATATTCTCGCTGAAGCGCGTTCTTTAGTTCCTGAAAAAATGGAAGCGCAGGTTCAAAAAATGAAAGCTGCTTTTGAAGAGGCGGCAGCTGATATGGGCGGACGTGCAGAAGTTGAAATCGAAGTCATGTATCCAGGGTTTAAATATCAAGATGGCGACCAAGTCGTTGAAATCGCGAAAAAAGCAGCTGCGAAAATCGGACGCACAAGCGAGCTGCAAACGAGCGGCGGCGGAAGCGACGCAAACGTAATCGCAGGCCATGGCATCCCAACGGTCAATCTTGCTGTCGGGTATGAGCAAATTCATACGAAGAACGAAAAAATGCCGATTGAAGAGCTGGTGAAAACAGCAGAAATGGTTGTTGCCATTATTGAAGAAGCAGCAAAATAATGAAGAAAAACCCGAGTGCGGATCTGGCATTCGGGTTTTTTTCTGACAGTCAGTGCCATTGTCGAAGCGGCCAAAATAACACGTCTTGTTTTTTGGCAAAATGAAGCAGCGGTTCTGAGTCTGGTAAAGTGATTTCGTGAGCATCAGCCACTGTATTGATTGAAAACTGGGCCTCGGCTCTTTGAAGAAGCCAAGGATGATGGTGAATGTCCTCATAATAGAGCTTGTCACGATGGGCGGTGTAGAGTCTGTAGCGCTCCGTCAGCCAGTAATCAAGCGAACCCTCTTGCGCTGTAAAAGGCGCAGAGAGCGGCCGGTACTTGGCGCCGAATTCTGCTTTTCCGGCGTCTCTCCGTTTGCTTCTATATTCCATAGCAGCCCCATTTTTTTCGGCTTTCATATCGGCGTAAAAATAAGGCAAATGAAAGAAAGTCCGTGCACCTTGAACTGCCAGCCGATGATCAGCATCTAAGCTGAAGAAATAAATGCCCGGCTTGCCTTTATAGGTGACATAAGTGCGCAGGTTAAGCTCTGGAAAGGACTGGGCTCCGGGAATAGGAGGGAGAAAACGCGCGCGAAGGTTTGTGAGCATAAAGGGAAGCACGCTGACCCAAGCTTGTCCGTTATATGTATCTATGTCCAATATCGGCGGAATCTTAGCTCGAAGGGTAGAGTAATCAACCGGCCAATGAGCAAATAAGACATCATTCCATGTTTGTTTCATGATCCAAATTCCCTCAGGCACAGAAATATTTTTTTGTTGAGACTGTTCCGTCACGACACCAGCTCCTTTCCTTTGGATGTGAGTAAAGGTATTCCCGATTTTCTTCTTTTTAAACGGATGCAGGTTCTAAAAAGTGATGGAAATAAAAAAACAACTCCGAACAAAAGCCGGAGTTGTTTTTTTATTTCACCGGCTCTGTAAGAGCGGCTGTTTTTTTATGTTTATGGTGTGTCATCTGAAGTACGACGTTTTGCACTGTCAAGAACAGGCCGCTGGTGAACCAGTACAGCGGAAGGGCCGCAGGTACATTAAGCGAGAAAATCGTCATCATCACAGGGAAGATAAACACCATTAGCTTTGCAGATTGCTGCGCTGCCGGATTTTGCGGGACAGCGGAATATTTCGCACTCAGCTTTTGAGCGACATAGGCTTGGACAAAATACATAATCCCTGCACTAAGGGACACGAGAATATCAGATTGTCCTAAACTGAACCATAGAAACGAGTGCGACGCAATTTCAGGTGTTGAACGAATTGCGTAATAAAACCCAATCATAATCGGAAACTGAATCAGCATTGGAAGACAGCCCATCGCAAGCGGGTTGATATTATGCTCCTGATACAGCTTCATCATTTCCATTTGAAGTTCTTTCTGCTTTTCCGGGTCCTTTGTCTTTTTGATTTTGGCTTGAATGCTGTCTACTTGCGGTTTAATGACTGCCATTTTCTCTTGGAACACACGCTGTTTTTTAAACTGATTGACAAACAAAGGCAGTACCACAACGCGCACAATAACGGTTACAAGAATGATAGACAACCCGTACTCTCCGTGAAACAGTCCGGCAACGCCTTTCAGCAGCGAGGAAAACGGCTCAATTAAATAGTCGTGGAAAAAACCGACGTTACCGAGACCTCCCACCTGATTTGTTGCAGCAAAAGCTGCGTTGCCCGAGCATAATACGATCAAAAAGGCCCCTAAAGCCAAAAGTTTTTGATATGTTTTTAACAATTTGTTCTCCTCCTTTTTATAAATGCGGTTTATAAAAGAAGGGAACTGACGTCTTCATCATCATTCACAGGTAAATTCATGCGGAAGACTTTACGTATCCAAGTTGTAATGCGATGATATATAATAATAAGAAAGTCTGTTCGGTTTATTCGAAAGGCCGTCTGATGTTCATCTGTTCGTTTTGATTTCCACTGCTCGCCGGCACGGCACTCTCGCAAGAGAAAAGCAATCCCGATGGCGGTCAGAGCCGGAAGAATAATTGTGAAAAAATCGACTAAGAATAAAACGTCATTTATCGATTCCACAAACATTGTAATCACATCCATTCAATACCTTCATTTTACTATATGTACAAGCCGTTGTCTAATGAACGGAAAGGAGATATGTTTATGCCGGGGAAGGGCCGAATTATTTTCCATATTGATATGAACAGTTTCTATGCATCGGTGGAAATGGCATATGACCCGGCTCTCCGAGGAAAGCCGGTTGCAGTTGCCGGAAACGTCAAAGAACGCAAAGGCATCGTTGTCACATGCAGCTACGAAGCAAGGGCGCACGGCGTGAAAACAACCATGCCGGTTTGGGAAGCAAAGCGCAACTGTCCTGAGCTCATCGTCCTTCCGCCGAACTTCGACCGCTACAGAAGCTCTTCAAGAGCGATGTTTAGCATCCTCCGTGAATATACAGATTTGGTGGAGCCTGTATCCATCGACGAAGGCTATATGGATATGACGGATACACCATACAGCTGCAATGCCTATGAGACGGCAAAAGAAATACAAAGCAGACTGCAGAAAGAGCTGCTGCTTCCGTCAAGCATCGGAATTGCCCCTAATAAATTTCTCGCTAAAATGGCATCCGATATGAAAAAACCGCTTGGGATCACCATCCTGAGAAAAAGAGAAGTGCCTGATATCCTTTGGCCTCTCCCAGTTGGAGAAATGCATGGCGTAGGTAAAAAGACGGCGGAAAAACTGAACGGGCTCAGTATTGATACGATTGGAGATTTAGCAGCCGCTGACGAACACTCGCTAAAACGGCTGCTCGGCATCAACGGGCCCCGTCTAAAAAATAAAGCGAACGGCATTCACCATGCTCCTGTTGATCCGGAGCGCATTTATGAATTTAAAAGCGTAGGCAATTCATCCACACTTTCTCATGATTCTGCCGATGAGGATGAGCTGTTAGCTGTTTTTCGCAAACTGTCCGCATCAGTTAGCGACCGTTTGCAGCGTAAGGAAGTAATGGCTTCAAAGCTGTTTATTATGATCAGATATGCGGACTGGAAAACCATTACGAGAAGCATCACACTGAAGAATCCGATAGATCAAAAAAACGAAATATATAATGAAGCAGAACATCTCTTCTTTAAGCATTGGAACAAAAACCCCATCAGGCTGCTCGGCATTACCGGAACGGATTTGGTAGAAAAAGAGCATGCCTATAAGCAGCTCGATTTGTTCAGCTTTACAGAGGATGCGAAGGATGAACCGATTCAGCAGATGATGGAAAAACTGAATGAAAAGTACGGCTCCAAGCTGATCAGAAAAGGTGCAAAGGTTAAAAAAGACGAGAGCAAAACAAGCGGGACAAGCTTTAATAAAGATTTTTTTCAAGATGAAAAGAAAAGCTGAATGTCTTGAAATAAGGGGGTGAAGTATGGTAATTTCAATAGTATAAATATCATTTTATTTTAATGTAAATTTTAAAATGGTTAAACGTTTGCAGAAGGGACGTTAGAATATGTCAAAACAACAAATCGGAGTTATCGGACTTGCGGTAATGGGTAAAAATCTGGCTTTAAATATTGAAAGCCGAGGATTTTCTGTTTCTGTTTACAACAGATCAAGCAGCAAAACCGAGGAATTTTTGCAGGAGGCTAAAGGCAAAAACGTTGTTGGCACCTACAGCATTGAAGAATTTGTTCAATCCTTGGAAACACCGCGCAAAATTTTGTTAATGGTTAAAGCGGGAACTGCTACAGATGCGACAATTCAATCTCTTCTTCCTCACTTAGAGAAGGACGATATTTTAATTGACGGCGGAAATACATATTATAAAGATACACAGCGCCGAAACAAAGAGCTTGCTGAAAGCGGCATTCATTTTATCGGCACAGGCGTTTCAGGCGGAGAAGAAGGAGCGCTTAAAGGGCCTTCTATCATGCCTGGCGGACAAAAAGAAGCTCATGAACTTGTGAAGCCAATTCTTGAAGCAATTTCTGCAAAAGTTGACGGTGAGGCGTGTACGACATATATCGGTCCGGACGGTGCCGGCCATTATGTAAAAATGGTGCACAACGGTATTGAATACGGGGATATGCAGCTGATCTCTGAATCTTATTTCATCCTGAAGCAGGTACTCGGCCTTTCAGCTGATGAGCTTCATGAAGTATTTGCTGAATGGAATAAAGGCGAGCTTGACAGCTATCTGATCGAGATTACTGCTGATATCTTCACGAAAAAAGATGAAGAAACAGGCAAACCGCTTGTTGATGTAATTCTTGATAAAGCGGGTCAAAAAGGAACAGGAAAATGGACAAGCCAAAGTGCACTTGACTTAGGTGTTCCGCTTCCGATTATCACTGAATCTGTATTCGCACGTTTTATTTCAGCGATGAAGGATGAGCGTGTGAAAGCAAGCGGCCTTCTTTCAGGGCCTGAAGTGAAGCCTGTTACAGAAAATAAAGAAGAGCTGATCGAAGCAGTCAGAAAAGCGCTGTTCATGAGCAAAATCTGTTCTTACGCCCAAGGATTTGCCCAAATGAAAGCAGCTTCTGAAGAATACAACTGGGATCTCAATTACGGTGAAATCGCTATGATCTTCCGCGGCGGCTGCATCATCCGTGCGGCATTCCTGCAGAAAATCAAAGAAGCTTACGACCGCGATCCTGAGCTTGATAACCTGCTGCTTGACAGCCACTTCAAGAACATTGCAGAAAGCTACCAAGGAGCGCTTCGCCAAGTGATTTCACTTGCAGTTGCCCAAGGCGTGCCGGTACCTTCATTCTCAAGCGCACTAGCTTATTATGACAGCTATCGCACAGCCGTGCTGCCTGCAAACTTAATCCAAGCGCAGCGTGACTACTTCGGCGCCCATACTTATGAGCGCACAGACAAAGACGGTGTCTTCCATACGGAATGGATGAAATAATGATGTGGAAATCCCGCAGCCTGACAGCTGCGGGATTTTTTTGAAATAGAGTGCCGACGAAAGGATGTATATTTTGCCTGTAAATGAGTATCTACTTGAAAATTTTCCTGGTTTACGACTTATGCCTCCTTTGTTTTATAACTGGCAGATCGGAATCCGGTTTGAAATAGGTGTAGGGTATAATGTGAACGATGCCTATCTACACGGCCCTTATGTAGATAACGCATATAAGAGAGCTGTCACTTTATTTAAATCTCTACATGCCGAAGATGATGATATATTTGTTATAGCTGATGCTGTTGGTTTTGAAGGGGGAAGGGGATATAAGAGCAAATTGTATATTTTCTCACGGTACATTCGAGAAAAAGCTGTGTTGAAAAAACTGCAGCACATTGCTGTTCCTTATACTTGTTCTGATGATTATGATGATAAAACGCATAGATTTTTTCTTAGATGCAAAGCTGGTGATGTAAGATATATTTCAATGCTGAGAGCGATATGTAATCAAGATATGGGGATAAAACCAAGCATTTCTCAAGATATTTACTTTATCAATATAAAAAAGAGAACCATTTTTCATCTTTATGATGATCAAGGCTGCGATATTTTAGCTGCTGCAGCTGAAACAATACGGGATATGTATGAAACATATAACAGTTGGATATTAGATTACGACAGAGAGAAAATCAATTGTCTTTTTGAGCCGCTTAGAAGCAGAGAGCTTGGTACATCAATAAAAGGCTGAAAATGCTTTACAAGCACTTTCAGCCTTTTTCTTTATATATTCCACCAATGCAAGCCGTCTTTCGCCAAAAGATCATCTGATTCTTTTGGACCCATAGAACCTGCTTCGTAGTTTGGCGATAGGGTTTTGTTGGCTGCCCATGTTTCAGAAATGGAATCGACAAAGCTCCAAGAAAGGGCCACTTCATCCCAGTGTGCGAAGTTCGTCGCATCGCCAAGAAGACAGTCGTGAATCAATTTTTCATATGCTTCAGGAGTGTTCAGCTCATCATTGCAATTGCTGCAGTAATCCAGTTTGATTGGCTGCGCGTGTGCTGCCCCTCCGAGTTTTTTAGCGTTTAAGTACAGTGTAATGCCTTCGTCAGGCTGAATATGAATGACGAGTAAGTTCGGATTCATGTTGTTTTCATTGCCGTAGTACAGGTTCATCGGAATGTCCTTAAATTGAACGACAATTTTTGTAGACTTTTCTTTCATTCGTTTTCCGGTACGAATGTAGAATGGAACACCAGCCCATCTGAAGTTGTCGATCAGAAGCTTTCCAGAAACAAAGGTTTCTGTATTTGAGTCAGGAGCGACGTTATCTTCATCTGTATAAGCAGGGACTGGCAGACCGTCAATTTCACCGGCTTGATATTGTCCGCGCACAAAATACTCATCCACTTCGTCTTTTGCAATAGGGCGGAGGGCTCTCAGCACCTTCACTTTTTCGCTGCGAATTTCTTCTGTGTTCAGTTTAATCGGCGGCTCCATTGCGAGAAGCGCAACCATTTGCATAATATGGTTTTGGACCATGTCGCGAAGGGCGCCTGATTTTTCGTAATATCTAGCACGGTCTTCAACACCAAGTGATTCGCTTGATGTGATTTGGATATTTGAGATGTAGCGATTTGTCCATAGCGGTTCGAAAATCGCATTGGCAAATCGAATGACCTCAATATTCTGCACCATTTGTTTTCCTAAATAGTGATCGATTCTGTAAATTTGATCTTCTGTAAATGCTTCACGAATTTCTTGATTTAATGCTTGCGCGCTCGGCAAGTCATGGCCAAACGGCTTTTCAATCACAAGGCGGGACCAGCCTGTAGTTGCTGTAACACCTTCTGATTTTAATGTCTTTGCAATTGTCCCAAAGAATTCTGGGGCCATTGCCAAGTAGAACATTCTGTTGTTCGGGATTTGATATGTATCTTCCAGCTGGTTGAGCAGTACGTTAAGCTCTTGATAAGAACCAGGGTTTGTCACGTCAAACGGGTGATAATAGAAATGAGACGTGAAATCATCTATATGTTTATCAGCACCTGAGGAAATAGATGTTTTGACGGTTTGGCGAAGATCCTCATTGGACCAGGGTCTTCTTCCGACTCCTACAACTGCAAACTCTTCTCCGATTTGTCCGTTTTTATATAAACGGTGAATGGACGGATAGAGTTTTCGTTTTGCTAAATCTCCCGTTGCACCGAATATGACAATTACTGCTTTTGGTTGTTGGTTTGTTTTCACTAAAAGTACCTCACTTTATTCGAAGCTTTATTTTAGTACCCCGCATATTTCCTTCATTTTAAATCTAAAATTCAACGAAAGCAAACATTTAAGACCTTTTTTTGCAGAATGGCGCAAAAATATTTCTAGAACGAAAGGATTGCCCGAATCAGAGGCAAGATTCACATTTTACGCATGATCCTGTATTCTTGTAGGTAACTAGTTCTAGTAGGAGGAAGGAAATGTGGAATTACTTTTTTTAGGGACGGGAGCCGGAATTCCCGCTAAGTCGAGAAACGTGACGTCGATCGCATTAAAGCTGCTTGAAGAAAGGCGATCTGTATGGCTGTTTGACTGCGGGGAAGCCACACAGCATCAAATTTTACATACATCGATTAAACCTCGAAAAATAGAAAAAATCTTCATTACTCACATGCACGGCGATCATGTATACGGTCTTCCAGGGCTTCTTGGCAGCCGTTCTTTTCAGGGCGGTGAGGACGAGCTGACGGTTTACGGACCGAAAGGCATCAAGGCGTTTATTGAAACAAGTCTTGCCGTCACGAAAACTCACCTAACATATCCGCTTGTGATACAAGAGATTGAAGAGGGAGCGGTATTTGAGGACGATCAGTTTATCGTCACAGCTGTATCCGCGATTCATGGTGTAGAGGCCTTCGGGTACCGCGTACAGGAAAAAGATGTGCCTGGTTCTTTAAAGGCGGCGTTATTAAAGGGAATGAATATTCCGCCTGGACCTGTATATTCGAAAATAAAAAAAGGTGAAATCGTGACGCTTGAAGACGGACGCACCATAAATGGGGAGGATTTTCTGGAGCCTCCTAAAAAGGGAAGAGCTGTCGTGTTTTCCGGGGATACGAGAGTGAGCGATAAGATAAAAGAGCTTGCGCGGGACTGTGATGTGCTTGTGCATGAAGCCACCTTTGCTAAGGATGATGTGAAGCTTGCTTTTGATTATTTTCACAGTACAACAGAACAAGCAGCTATAACTGCCAAAGAAGCTGGGGCGAAGCAGCTCATTTTAACTCATATCAGCGCGAGATATCAGGGAGAGGCTTCTTTGGAGCTTCAGAAAGAAGCGGCAGCCGTTTTTCCGAACAGCATCACGGCTTATGATTTCTTAGAGGTACAAGTTCCAAGAGGCTGAGAAGGTGTTTGACAATCTGTTATTTAGCTGTATAATAAAACGTAATCATTACGCTTTATAAGGAGATGTTAAACATGAGAGTAAATGTTACTTTGGCTTGCACTGAAACAGGGGACAGAAACTACATCACAACCAAAAATAAACGCACAAATCCTGATCGTTTAGAGCTGAAAAAATACTCACCGCGGTTAAAAAAATATACCCTTCATCGCGAAACAAAATAATAAAAGACCCGGCTGCTTTAGCCGGGTTTTTTGTTTAATTGACTGCCTGGTACAGCGGGGCGGCCTGCTGGCAGGCCGCACACCAAACATCATAAATCGCCAGATGGACGATATGAGGTTCATCATGATGAATGTTATGTGAGCTGTTTTTAGCTTGTATCCAGCCGCTTTGATCGGATAGAGACAAAATGCTGCTATGCAGGTTTCTCCAGTCCTCTTCACCGGAGGCGAATTTCTCAGTGCGTTCACCTGATGACAGGACAATAAGCGGCATGTTCCCTAAATGGACTTGCTGCTGTTTGAACTGCCGCAGACTTTTCGAAAAGTCTGCATGTGTCTCCTCGAGCATCATCTGCTTTCTGTATGCTGTATGCATTTCTTCAGGAATAAATGTAAAGCCGCCATTGCCGTAATCTCCTAAAGCGGGATCAAGGAGCACCATGCCGATAATATCCTGTCGGTTTTTACAGGCCCATAAACTGCTGATAACCGATCCGTATGAATGTGAAACAGCCAGATAAGGCGGTCTTATACCTGCTGCCTTAAGCAAGCTTTCTAATTCTCTCACCTTTTGGTCGGCTGTTCGTTCTGCCTTGCTTTGTCCGCTTTTCCCAATGCCCGCTCTATCATATGTGAATATGCCAAATTCGTCATCAATGTCCGCTGTTAGTGGTTTCCACGTCTCTGAAGAAGTGCCATAGCCGGCTTCAAAGACAATGGTTACACCGCTAAATCCTTTTCGGTGTTTTGTATGAAATTCACAACCGTCAACCGTATAGGTCCTTTCGATCCATGCTGCATTCATTGGAGTCATCTCCTCTAATTGGTTCTACTAGGGAGACGGAGAACGTCAGCTGATCGTTTCTCCAAAAATAAAAAAAGAGATATCCGGCGGCGGAGCCGCGGATATCTCGAATCTCAAGATTACCAGCCTCTTTCGTATTGAACAGGGGCTTGAATATCTGTATTGAGCTGTTTTGCGGCAGTTCTTGCAAAGTAAGGATCGCGTAATAGCTCTCTGCCGATAAAGATGAGGTCTGCACGGTTATTTTGAAGAATTTCTTCAGCCATTGAACCATTTGTAATCATTCCGACAGCACCAGTCGCCATATCAGCCTGTTCTCGGATTTTCTCGGCAAAGCTGACCTGATAGCCAGGGAATACGTTAATGTCTGCATGAACAAGGGCACCTGAGCTGCAGTCAATTAAATCAACGCCCTGCTCCTTCATCCATTTTGCAAAACCGATATGATCCGCGATGTCTAAGCCTTTGTCTGTATAGTCAGAAGCCGATACACGGACAAATAAAGGACCATCCCACACTTGATTGACTTCATCAATGATTTCTCTTAAGAAACGGTATCGGTTTTCTGGTGAGCCGCCGTATTCATCTGTGCGATGGTTAGAAAGCGGAGATAAAAATTCATGAATTAAGTATCCGTGTGCCGCATGAATCTCAATCACATCAAAGCCTGCTTCTTTTGCACGGGCTGCTGCTTGTTTGAACTCCTGCACGGTCTCTTTCACTTTTTCAGTTGTCATTTCAACCGGTGTGCTGGATTGCTCGTCAAACGCAATCGCAGACGGAGCGAAAATATCGCCTTCAAGCTCTGCTTTTCGTCCTGCGTGGGCAAGCTGAATTCCGATTTTTGAGCCTTGCGCTTTTACCTGCTCAGTCAGCTTTGCAAAACCTTCGATATGCTCGTCGCTCCATATCCCTAAATCTTGGTCTGTGATTCGTCCTTGAGGATTTACCGCTGATGCTTCCACAATAATCAATCCGACCTGGCCGACTGCGCGCGTTATGTAGTGAGCCATGTGGAACGGCTGTAATTTTCCGTCCTTTTCGTGAGAAGAGTACATGCACATTGGTGACATCACAATGCGGTTTTTTAACGTTACATCTTTAATCGTAATAGGTGTGAATAATTTTCTGGCCATTTCTTTCGCCTCCCGTAAGGTTTTTAGAGATTGATTATAACAAGTCATTTCTTTCACGTCATATAAACTGCTCAAACGATCCGAATTTGTCAAACATTTCTGTATAATAGACAGGGAATCATTTTATTTTTTAGGATCAAATCGTTTTTATACATAGGAGGGCGGAAATGATGAATTGGCAGACTAAGGATGATTTGCTTACCCTTTTAACTTCTCTTGTCCAGTATGAAAGTGTCACCGGTTCAAAAGGGGAGGCCGCACTTGCAGAATATCTTTATTATCTTTTAAAGGACAAGCCTTATTTTCAAAATAACCCTGATCATGTAACACTCCATCCGATGGAAGACGGCAGAACGTTTTTGACAGCGCTTGTCAAAAAGAAAGATGTCAAACAGACGGTGCTCTTGCTGAGCCATTTTGACGTCGTGGACATAGAGGACTACGGAGAATTCAAGCATATGGCTTGTAAGCCGGCTGAGCTTTTGAACTCCTTTTTAGAGAAAAAAGAGTTGCTTCCTGAACGTGTGAGAACAGACGCGGAAAGCGGCGACTGGCTGTTCGGGAGAGGCACGATGGATATGAAAGCGGGGCTGGCTGTTCAGCTGTCGATGCTTGAGCGGGCAATGAATGGTCATTTTGATGGGAATGTGCTTTTGATTACGGTTCCTGACGAGGAAGTGAATTCAAGGGGAATGATCGAAGCCGTTCCTGCGCTGAAAGAAATGGAGAAAAAATATCATCTTACATACACTGCTTGTTTGAATAGCGAACCGATGTTTGAAAAGTTTCCGGGCGACCAGCAGCAATATGTGTATTCAGGAAGCATCGGCAAGGTTCTCGCAGGGTTTTTCTGCAAAGGGATAGAGACGCATGTCGGAGAGCCGTTTTCCGGTTTAAATGCAAATTTAATGGTTTCTGAGATCAACCGTCTGCTGGAACTGAACGTGAATTACTGCGAAATGGCTGACGGGGAAGTCACCCCGCCGCCGGTAAACTTAATGCAAAAGGACTTGAAGGAGGCATATTCCGTCCAAACACCGCATACGGCCGTTACGTTATTTAATGTACTGACAATGAAGCGCTCTGCGAGTGAGCTGCATAACATGCTGCGGAGAACCGCAGAGCAGGCGGCAGAGAAGATTTCAAACCATATTCAGCAAAAAACACGTGATTTCCAGAAGTTTGAGCCATTTCATCCAATTGAACGAACTGTCTCTGTTTTTACATTTGATGAGCTGCTTGCACGTGCGAAAAGGCGTGTCGGAAGCTCAGAAACAGAACGGGTGCTGAATTTCACTTATGCAAACAGGGGAGATCTTGGAGACAGGGATTTTTCGACTAGAATTGTATCTGAGCTCGCAGCGCTGTGTAAGGAAGATGCGCCGCTCATTGTTCTCTTTTACAGCCCTCCATTTTATCCGGCAGTGTCATCAAAGAACGATCAGGTAATCAAGAATACTGCTGGCAAGCTCATTCAATATGCAGCTGACAGGTACGGCATTGCTTTACGGGAGGTTCAGTATTTCCCAGGACTCTCGGATTTGAGCTATCTTCAGCTGGAAAAACAGGAGGTTGGTGCATACACAAGCAATATGCCGCTCTTTAACAGAGGATATTCACTTCCCAGCAGTAAAGACAAGGTGCTGTATGTCCCGGTATTAAATGTCGGCCCGGCTGGAAAAGACCCGCACAAATGGACAGAAAGACTGCATGTGCCTTATTCCTTTGAGGTGCTTCCCGACTTGCTGTCCTTTACAATCTCTGCATTATTAAAACAATCAGAAGCTGCCAGCCAGCCTTAAGATAAAAGAAGACAGAAAGCGCTTTGCCTTCTGTCTTGTGTTTTTTTCTATAAATGCTTCTCTATGGCGGCTCCGGCAAATTGCTCTTTGATTTCAGCGCTTCGTTTGGCTGTTTCTTCAATACAATGAATGATCGCTTCTTCAAAGCGGGCTTCCGTTAAAGCGCGAAGGCCTGCCTCTGTTGTTCCCCCGGGGCTCGTAATCTCCCTGCGCAGCTGTGCAGGCTGTTTTCCGCTTTGACGAAGCATGTCTGTAGCGCCGGCCATTGTCTGCAGGATCAATTTTTTAGCCGTTTCCTCCTCTAAACCGACCGTTTGCGCCGCTTTTTCCATCGCTTCGATATAGCGATACAGGTAAGCGGGACCGCTGCCTGCTATCGCGGTAACGGCATCAAGGTGCAGCTCCTCAACCAATGTGGCGTCTCCGATTGTTTCTAGCAATGCTGTAGCCGCCGTGATATCGTCTTGGCTTGCTTCAGCGCTTACGGAAAATCCGGTTGCTGATTTTCTGATGGCAGCTGAAGTATTCGGCATCACCCGTATGACAGCAAGCTTTCTGCCGAAATAATGCTGAATGGTTTCGATGGTAAGGCCTGCAAGCACAGAAATGACAAGCTGATCCTTCATGTAAGAACGAATGCTGTCAATGCTCTCTGCCGCATCCTTAGGCTTAAAAGCGAGAACGACGATATCTGTTTGTGTGAAAAACTCGCTCTTATCCCTGCATGGACGCACGCCGTACATTTCCTTTAATTCATTGAGTCTCTCTTCGTTTGACCTGTTTGTGATATAAATATTTTCAGGTTTTGTAATGCCGCTTTGCAAAAAGCCGTTGATCATTGCTTCAGCCATGGACCCGGCGCCGACAAATCCTATCTTTTTCATGGATATCCTCCTTCTATCAGAACAACAAAAAACCTTTTCATCACGTAAAGGACGAAAAGGTTCGCGGTACCACCCTCATTAGCACAACTTGTGCTCAGCTCAAATCCCGTAACGCGGGAAACGTTTAGGTTTTCCTAACCGCGACTTGAGGGCAGGTTCTACAAACAAGCGGGCCGCGATACCTTTCAGCCTGGGGATATCGCTCTCTCTGGCCATTGCCTGTATACTATTCCTCGTCATAGCGTTCCAATGGTTCTCATTTTAGTTGTTGTTCATTATGCAATGGGGGATAAGCTAATGTCAATAGCTTTTTCAAAAAGGGACATTCTCATACGGCAATAATGACACAGGACCGAGAAAAAGCTAAAATATGAGTAATGAATGAAGACAAGGAGCAAAAGAATGACAACTGCAGATATCATTCCGATTCGCGTCCCGACACCGTTTGCCGTCGGTGATGTCATCGTTTACTTAGTGAAAGGTGACGCGCTGACACTGATCGATGCCGGACCGAACACTAAAGAAGCAGCTGAAGTCCTAAAAGAGCAGCTTGCTAGTATACATATAGAAATGTCAGATATTGAGCAGATCGTGCTGACTCACCATCACGCGGATCATGCGGGGTTGCTTGATGTTTTTTCTGATGATATTAAAGTGATTGGACATCCGTTTAACGAACCATATATCAGCAGAGACAAGGCATTTATGGAGTGGCAAAAACATTTTTTTCAAAAGCTGCTGCCTGAGTTAGGCGTTCCATTTGATGATGTGAAAGCAGAAAGGCTCATCCGGTCGGCGTACGCATTTTCCTGTACAAGATCCTTGACCCAAACGGTTACGGAAGGGATGAAAATTGACGGGATGGGTGACTGGACTGTTCTGGAAATGCCCGGACATGCAGAGTCGCATATTGTTCTCTTTCATGAAAAGACCGGAAGAATGCTTGGCGGTGATTTGCTGCTGGCGAACAGCTCGTCTAACCCGATTCTTGAAGCGCCAAAAACGGGAGAAAAAAGATCGGAGCCTTTACTGGATTATCAGCGGTCGTTGCGGAGGCTGTCTGAACTTGCCCCGAACACAGTGTTTCCCGGTCATGGCGAGACGATTGGCAATGTACGAGCACTGATCAAGAAGCGGTTTGACAAGCAGAGCAGCCGAACCGAGGATGTGCGTCATATGCTGTCGGAAAAACCGCTTACCGCTTTTCAGGTCTGTCAGCAGCTCTTTCCTGCCGTTTATGAAAAAGAGTTGTTTTTAACGATGTCAGAAACGGTTGGGCATCTTGATATATTGGCAGCCGAAGCAGGCATCACGTCATATTGGGATGGAAATACCGCATACTTTAGAGCAATAGAGAGGTGAACAGGTTGAAAAATATAGCTGGCAAGCGTATTTGGATTACAGGTGCTTCAGGAGGGCTTGGTGAAAGAATCGCTTATTTATGTGCGGCTGAAGGAGCCCATGTTTTGCTGTCGGCAAGACGTGAGGATCGTTTGAAGGAAATCAAAAGAAAAATGACCGAGGAATGGAGCGGACAGTGTGATATTTTCCCTCTGGATGTCTCCCGTCTTGAAGATATCACCCTCGTCCGTGATCAGATCGGTCCGGTTGATGTGCTGATCAATAATGCAGGCTTCGGTATTTTTGAAACGGTTTTAGACTCTACACTTGATGAGATGAAATCAATGTTTGATGTCAATGTTTTCGGTCTGATCGCCTGTACAAAAGCTGTTCTTCCGCATATGCTTGAGCAAAAAAGCGGCCATATCATCAATATTGCCTCTCAAGCAGGGAAAATTGCCACGCCGAAATCCAGCCTTTATTCAGCGACAAAACACGCTGTGCTCGGCTATTCAAACGCTTTGCGTATGGAGCTGGCGGGCACGGGCGTCTATGTGACGACAGTCAATCCAGGGCCGATTCAGACTGACTTTTTTTCTATTGCTGATAAAGGCGGAGACTATGCCAAAAATGTCGAACGCTGGATGCTTGACCCAGATGATGTGGCAGCACAAATCGCGTCTGTCATTATGACGAACAAACGTGAAATCAACCTTCCTCGTTTGATGAATGCCGGCACAAAGCTATATCAGCTGTTTCCAGCCCTTGTGGAAAAGCTGGCTGGACGGGTGTTCATGAAAAAATAAGCATGGAACTGCCTGTGTGAGGCGCCTTTTAGTGTGTTTGCAGGCAGTTTTTTATAAAGATATACATTTGTTAAAGGAAGGAGAAATGGCTGATGTCGATAAATCAAGAAACTTTGCGTAATCTGATAAAAGATCCATTTATTCAGAAATTGATTGATGCACGACCGGTATTCTGGGCTAATCCCGGCAAGAAAGAGGGGATGGTATTACAAGCGGCTGAGTGGGAAAGCGAGATAGCCGAGGCGGACAAAAGACTTCGGCGGTTTGCTCCTTATATTGCCGAGGCGTTTCCGGAAACAAAAGCTGCCGAAGGGATGATTGAATCGCCGCTTTTTGAAATACGCCATATGAAAAAGAAGCTGGAGGAAGTGTATGGCGAAACGTTTCCGGGGAGATGGCTTTTAAAGTGCGATCATGAGCTTCCGATTTCGGGATCGATTAAAGCACGCGGCGGTATTTATGAAGTGCTGAAACATGCGGAGGAGCTTGCGCTTCAAGAAGGAATGCTTAAGGAAACAGATGATTACAGCATCTTGCACGAAGAGCGGTTCACTTCATTTTTTTCACGCTATTCCATTGCTGTCGGCTCAACAGGCAATCTTGGTTTAAGCATCGGCATCATTGGCGCCAAACTAGGTTTTCGAGTGACGGTGCATATGTCCTCCGACGCTAAACAGTGGAAGAAGGATTTACTTCGCAAAAAGGGTGTCACCGTAATCGAGTACGAATCAGATTACAGTGAAGCGGTTAAAGAAGGACGGCGGCAGGCGGAACAAGATCCATTCTGTTATTTTATTGATGATGAACATTCCCGCCAGCTGTTCCTAGGATATGCGGTAGCGGCCAGTCGTTTAAAAACACAGCTCAGCTTTATGGATATCGAGCCTGGTCCTGAAACACCGCTGTTTGTGTATTTGCCTTGCGGAGTCGGCGGAGGGCCGGGCGGTGTGGCATTTGGACTGAAGCTATTGTACGGAAACCATGTCCATGTATTTTTCGGGGAGCCTACCCATTCACCGTCTATGCTCTTAGGTCTATATTCCGGCTTGCATGACCAGATCTCTGTGCAGGATATCGGCTTGGATAATGTAACGGCTGCTGACGGGCTTGCCGTAGGGCGTCCGTCAGGATTTGTCGGCAATCTGATAGAACCTTTGCTGAGCGGCTGTTATACAATTGAAGACGAAACGCTGTATACCTTGCTTCATTTGCTGGCTTTATCTGAAAATAAGCATTTAGAGCCGTCTGCGCTTGCCGGCATGTTCGGGCCTGTTCAGCTGTTTTTATCGGATACCGGGAAACACGACATGTCTGAAAATGATCTGCGTCACAGCATGAAAAATGCCGTACATGTTGTCTGGGGAACGGGAGGCAGTATGGTTCCGAAAGAAGAAATGGCTGCATATAACCGAATCGGTGCTGACTTGTTAAAAAGGTAAATTGAAAAAATAAGCAGACAGTAGGAATGTTTTCCGTTACAATCTTTGTAAGCGTTTGTTTAAAGCTACAGAGAGTCAGGTGTAAACAGTGAAAAATAAAGAGCTTAATTTACATACTTTATATACACAGCACAGCCGGCAGTCTTGGTCAGGATTTGGGGGCCATTTGTCGATTGCTGTTTCTGAAGAAGAGGCAAAAGCTGTTGAAGGGCTGAATGATCATCTATCCGTAGAGGAAGTGGAGACGATCTATATTCCGCTTGTTCGCCTGCTTCATTTGCATGTCAAGTCCGCTGCCGAACGAAATAAGCATGTGAATGTTTTTTTGAAGCACCCTCATTCAGCCAAAATTCCGTTTATCATCGGCATTGCCGGCAGTGTCGCAGTCGGGAAAAGCACAACAGCGCGGATTTTGCAGAAGCTGCTTTCGCGTTTGCCGGATCGCCCCAAGGTCAGCCTGATCACGACAGACGGCTTTTTATTTCCTACAGCTGAGCTGAAGAAGAAAAACTTGCTGTCAAGAAAAGGATTTCCTGAAAGCTATGATGTGAAAGCGCTCCTTGAATTTTTGAATGACGTAAAGTCAGGAAAAGAAAGAGTGAAGGCCCCTGTATATTCTCATTTAACCTATGACCGCGAGGAAGGTGTGTTCGAGGTTGTAGAACAGGCTGATATCGTGATCATCGAAGGGATTAATGTTCTTCAATCGCCGACCTTGGAGGATGACCGGGAAAATCCCCGCATCTTTGTTTCCGATTTCTTTGATTTTTCAATTTACGTAGATGCGGACGAAAGCCGGATTCTTACCTGGTATTTAGAGCGTTTCCGACTTCTTCGGGAAACAGCCTTTCAAAATCCGGACTCGTATTTTCATAAATTTAAAGACCTGTCTGACCAGGAGGCTGACGAGATGGCAACCTCGATTTGGGAGAGTGTCAACCGCCCTAATTTATATGAAAATATTTTGCCGACTAAATTCAGGTCAGATTTAATATTGCGAAAGGGAGACCGGCATAAGGTAGAAGAAGTGTTAGTGCGAAGGGTGTGACCATTATGCATCATATTGAACTGTATGTCTCCGATTTGAAAGCGTCTAAGCGGTTTTGGGGATGGTTTTTAGCAGAGATTGGCTATAATGAGTTTCAAAAATGGAGTTCCGGCATCAGCTGGAAGAAAGATCACTTTTACCTTGTGATTGTTCAGGCAAAAGAAGAATGTCTAGAGCCGAAATATCACAGGTGCCGTGTCGGGCTGAACCATCTCGCGTTTCATGCTGAATCCAAGCTTCAAGTCGACCTGATGACTGAAAAATTGATGGCGAAAGGCTATCGTGTGCTGTACCGAGACCGGCATCCTTTTGCCGGAGGAGACGGGCATTATGCAGTCTATTGTGAGGACCCTGACCGGATCAAGGTAGAGCTCGTTGCCCCAAGCGGTTAATCGTTTTGGTCTTCGGACATGCTGTTAAGCTTTTTTTCGATTCGGTCCAGCTGTGCTTTACGGTTTTTCGCATATGTAGAGCCGATCACAGCCGCCGAGATAACAGCGGCAAACATAAAAAATACGATCAGCTGAAACATGATATCACCTATATTCATATTTCATCACCTCGTTTTTGCGGGAGAGAGCGATTCTCTCCCCTCTTCTTGTGTTAAAGCGGCTTCCCCAGTCCGGGTTGCTGCTCAGTGATTTCCGCTTTCATCCTCCGATAGGCAAACACTAAAAACGGCAGGCCAAGCAGGGTGATGCCGCTAAGGACAGAAAAAATGGAACTTGGATGCCCGGCACCAAATGCATCTATACATAAGCCGCCGGCCCAAGGGCCAATCACATTCCCAAACTGCGAAAAGCCGATCGCTCCGAAATACGTTCCTTTTAATCCGGGTTTTGCAATCTGGTCTACAAACAAATCCATCATACAGAATAAGAGCACTTCTCCAATTGTAAATGCAACCACAATGATAACAAGTGAAGAAACCCCGTGTGACATGGTAAGGATCATCATGCTGGCGCTGATCATGATATTGCCGAGCATCAGGGAGCAAAGCGGCGAAAACCGTTTACCAAGGTGGACGATGGGAAACTGTGTTGCCAAAACAACAATTGCGTTTAATGTCAGCATCAAGCCGTACAATTTTGTCCCATTTTCGATAAAGGGATTTTGCGCCATATATTGCGGAAATGTAGAGCTGAACTGCGAATAGCCGAAGATGCATAGTGTAATGCCGATAAGAGCAACTGTAAAAAGACGATCCTTTTGCGTTACCATAAACGCTTCCCGAACGTTCAGATTTCTGGATTGTTCTAATGTCGCGGGTGGATGCTTTTTAAATTGGATGGCAAGGATGACACCGTACATCCCATAAATCACCGCGGGCACCAAAAAAGGAGCGGTAGATTGTGATGAACCAAAGTACAGACCGAGCACAGGGCCGAAGACAACGCCGATATTAATGGCTGCATACCGTAAATTAAAAACCAGCAATCTTGTTTTTTCTTCTGTCATATCTGACAGCAAAGCTTTTGAAGCAGGTTCAAACAGTGATTTACAAAGTCCGTTTAACGCATTTACCACAAAAAATACCCAGAGGTGAGAAGCGGCTGCAAACCCTGCAAACACCAGCATCCAGCCGAAAATGGATACAAGCATCATGTTCTTTCTGCCGAATTTGTCCGAGATATATCCGCCATAAAAGCTTGCAATGATACCGACTGATGAGCTCGCCGCAATGACAAGCCCCGCATAGGACGCTGAAGCGCCTTGGACAGCTGTTAAATAAATCGCTAAAAACGGAATGCTCATCGATGTTGCCATCCTGCCAAAAATGGTTCCGATAATAATTGTCCAGCTGATTGGGTGGATATCTTTCCATGTCTTCATGTTTATTGTTCTCTCCTGTTAGTAAGATCTTTTTCTATCATACATGAAAAAATTTCCTTATCCAACGGGGGATTAAATTTTTTTACTTACTGGTTTATATGGGATTGTATTACACTATGTGTGCGCAGGATGACCTTTGTTTTTTGAATGGTTCATGTTTCACGTTGACGATGGCGTTTACGCCGTTGAAGTGGAGGGTGAAGTACACGGATTTTTGTTCGGCGCTTATATCATGAAAGTGCAATTCTCATTGAGCAGGAAATGCCCGGTCAGTTTAAAGACATTAGGAAGGCGGGAGAAGCAAACGGATTTCCGTTCGAAGACGTTGACCCATCAGGCTGTAGATCATATCGGCGGGGTTCCTGAAATGCTGAGTGAGACCGGGCATCAGATTAAAGTTTATGCTGACGGGCTTGAGCGCCCGTATATGAGAAGGGGCGCTTCCCGTCGATATCAGCCGCGTCCCTTCTGGCCATACGAAAACAGATATACGAAATTTCTCCAACAATGAAGGTGCATGTCACTAAGAAAACAGCCCTTGGTTTGTGACGTAGTCATAAATGATATCCTCTATATGCGCATGCAGGTCCTCGTCTGGATCTTCATTTTGTCTTTCCTCTAAAGCAGCTTTCAGGCTTTGTTTTTCATACGGGCTTAACGGATCAATGGCAACATTTCGGCCGTATTGGCGCAATGCCTGTCCCAACATTTTTTCGACAAATTTCTCCATATTGACTCTCCTATCTTTATGCTCGCTTTCATTCTACTAAAAGTTTTACCTCTCTCAAACCCTTGCATCATATTTTCTGTCAGACAAGAATCATTTACCAGTATAAATCGAACATATTTTCGCATATAATATGAAAGCGAACATAAGTTCTTTTTAGAGGTGTGTATGATGAAAGAAAAAGTGATTTTTCTCGTTGACATGCAATCGTTTTATGCATCTGTAGAGAAAGCGGAAAATCCACATTTGAAAAATCAGCCGGTGATTGTTTCGGGTGATCCGGAAAGGCGGGGCGGAGTTGTATTGGCTGCATGCCCGCTGGCGAAACAAAAAGGGGTAGCCAATGCCTCACGCCTGTGGGAAGCGCAGGAAAAGTGCCCTGAAGCTGTTGTGCTCCGGCCTCGTATGCAGCGGTATATTGATGTATCGCTGCAAATCACCGCCATTTTAGAGGAATATACAGATCTTGTGGAACCCTATTCCATTGACGAGCAGTTCATGGATATCACAGGCAGCCAGAAGCTGTTTGGGGCGCCCGAGGAGATTGCTAAAAGCATTCAGGACAGAATCATGCGGGAGGTCGGCATTTATGCCCGGGTCGGAATCGGCCCTAATAAAGCGCTTGCCAAAATTGCGTGTGACAATTTTGCCAAAAAGAATAAGAACGGTATTTTCACGTTAACGAAAGAAAATATGAAAACCGAGATGTGGCCGCTTCCGGTGGGGAGTATGTTTGGCGTCGGGAGCCGGATGAAACATCATTTAAATCGAATGGGCATCAGCACGATCGGCGGGCTTGCGGTTTTTCCGCTCGAGCTTTTAAAAAAGAAATGGGGCATTAACGGACACGTGCTGTGGATGACGGCGAACGGAATCGACTATTCTCCTGTGTCAATGGCATCGCTGGACGGACAAAAAGCGATTGGCCACGGAATGACACTCCCGAAAGACTATGAACACTTTGACAAAGAAATAAAGGTCGTTCTGCTGGAGCTGAGTGAAGAGGTATGCAGGCGAAGCCGAAACGCCGGGATGATGGGGCAGACGGTTTCGGTGAGCTGCAGGGGGGCTGACTTTGATTTGCCGACCGGCTTCAACCGGCAAGTGAAGCTGGCGGAACCGACCAATTCTACGCAGGATGTGTACCAGGCTGTATGCAGACTGTTTCTCAAGTTTTGGGACGGGAAGCCTGTCCGCCGCCTCGGGGTCAATCTCTCTCAGCTCTCATCTGATGAAGTATGGCAGCTTAATTTATTTCAGGATTATGCAAAGAAGATGAGCCTCGGCTATGTGATGGACGGGATTAAAAACCGGTTCGGCGACACGGCGATCATCAGGGCGGCCTCACTGACAGCGGCAGGCCAGGCGTTTGAACGAGCGGCTAAAATAGGAGGGCATTATAAATGAATGAGCATTTAAAAAGAGGCAATCTGCTGTGGGAAGGAAGCCGAATGTTTCTGCCTGAACATAAACAAAGCCTGCTTGAGAGAAAACACCATAAACAGAAGCTGCAAAGGCCAATCCTTGATTCGGATAAGCTGGAGGAGATGAACCAAACGCTTTGCATGGCAATGGAATTTGCTCAGGACATTACTGTCAGCTGCTTTCAAGATGGCGAAATTGTCACCTGCAGCGGGAAAATCTGCCGCTATGAAGAATTTGAAAAAACAGTGTGGATAAAAGGGGACGCCGGCAAGCTCTGTAAGCTGAGACTTGATCAGGTGCTTGATATTTTTCTGTAAATGTTCCCCCTCCTGGAGGGGGAGAACTAGATGTGAAAATAGCAAACATTGTTCCGTCAGCAGTCTGGAAACGTATGATACAGAAAAGAAGGCATTTACAATTCCAGTCAGGCAAAATATAATTTTTATATTGTGAGAAAAAAGAGACATTCGTTTTGCCAGACGGAGGGAGATCAAATCGTAATGGATATTCGAACAATCACGTCTTCAGATTATGAAATGGTAACGTCTGTAATGAATGAATGGTGGGGCGGCAGGCAGCTGAAAGAAAAGCTCCCGCGATTATTTTTTGAACATTTTCAGGACACCAGCTTTATCACACATGAACATAACAGCATGACTGGATTTTTAATCGGATTTCAATCGCAATCAGATCCTGTAACGGCATACATCCATTTTTCCGGTGTGCATCCGGATTTCAGAAAAATGCAAATTGGAAAACAATTATACGATGTGTTTATTGAAGCAGTTAAGAAGAGGGGATGCACCCGGGTAAAGTGCGTCACGTCCCCGGTAAATAAGGTGTCAATCGCGTATCATACAAGACTGGGATTTGAAATTGAAAAAGGCGGCAAAACAGTGAATGGCATCTCAGTATTTGCAAATTACGATGGACCGGGCCAAGACAGGGTTCTTTTTGTGAAAAACATATGAGGAGGAACCGCTATGGATTTTTTGTCAAAAACACCTGAGCCTCCTTATTATGCTGTTATCTTTTCTTCTGTCAAAAGTGAAAATGACGAAGCATATGGAGAAACAGCAGAGCGGATGGTTTCGCTTGCGGCGAGCCAGCCCGGATTTTTAGGTGTGGAAAGCGTTCGCGAAGCGGATGGAACCGGCATCACAGTTTCCTATTGGGAGAGTATGAACGCAATCAATCATTGGAAGCATCACACCGAACACCAGGCAGCGAAAGAAAAAGGAAAAAGCGTATGGTATGAATCGTATGCGGTCCGCGTCGCCAAAGTCGAGAAGCAGCGGCTGTTTTCAGGAGAAAACAAATGATTGCATTTCTTCAGCATAAGGAAGAGGATGTATCGCGTGAGATTATTGACGTTCAAAAGCCAGCTTATGTAAAAGAAGCGGAGCTTATCGGTTTTGACGGAATCCCTGCTTTACACGAAAAAGCTGAGGATATCAGAGCCTCTCAGGAGCGATTTGCGGGATACCGGGAAGACGGGAAACTGCTCGGTGTCATTTCATACGAGAAGTTTATGCATGAGCTGACCATTTGCAGGCTTGTTGTGCATCCCGACGGTTTCAGAAAAGGCATCGGACGAGCACTCGTGCAATTTGTTATTGATCAGAACGAAGACGCTGAGAAAATCGAGGTAGTAACAGCCGAGAAAAACAGCCCGGCCGTGTCGCTGTATACGCAGGCAGGATTTGTAAAGACGAAAACCGTCAAAGCGTCAGAGGGGCTTTTGCTGTCAGTCTTTCATCTCTATCCGAAAAGAAAGGTTGAAGTCGTTCACTACAATGAAGAATGGGCAAGGCTGTTCAGTGAGGAAAAAGATCGTCTGAAGCTTGTGCTCGGCCCGGAGATCATTGACGTGCATCATGTCGGAAGCACATCGATACCAAATATGGCGGCAAAGCCGGTCATTGATATCCTGATTGCAGTAAAGGATATCGCGGCCGTGAACCAATATGATTCGAAAATGGCGGAGCTCGGCTATATGCCGAAAGGAGAAAACGGCATGATTGGCAGACGCTATTTTCAAAAGGGCGGAAATAAGCGTACCCATCATGTCCATATTTATGAGGGAGGGCATCCTGCTATTGAACGGCATTTGGTGTTCAGAGATTATCTCACAGCTCATCCGGAAATAGCGAATGAATACGCCGCGCTCAAAAAACAGCTGGCGGCCCAGTACCCGGACAATATCAAGCCGTACATACAGGGAAAAACCGATTGGATCAAGGCTGCAGAAGAAAAAGCGAAGCGGTGGAAAAAAGGCAGAAACAATGCGAACGGACGCGTGGTGTGCTACAATAGCGAAAATGAAAAAAACGGGGGTTTCACCTTATGAACATTCATGTGACAGATGCAGCAAAACAGGCACTGCAGCAGGCGCTTGACGCCAACCCGGGAAAAAAGGCACAGCTCCGTTATGACGCTGAAGGATGCGGCTGCGCAGTAAGCGGTGTACCGACCATCTGGGTGACAGAGGAATTAGCGGGACAGTGTGAGCAGCTGGAAACGAACGGCATTCCGCTATATATCCAGTCGTCGCAAAAAGTGTTTTTTGACGATCAAATGACAATCGATTACAATGAAAAAGCCAAAACGCTGGCGCTGAAAAGTCCGGCTCAAATGCTCAGTCCAAGAATGAGCATATTAGTAAAGTAGGGAGACACGAAACGTGGAACAAAAGCTGAAGTCAATTAAGAATACAGCACAGAATAAAACGTGGGTATCCTTTCTGAACAAAAACCATCCCTACACCCTGCTGCATTGGTCAATCGGAGGAGCGCAATCCGTCGAGAAGGATGTTTGGCTTTTGCAGGATGAAATGACATTTGAAGCGCAGGAGTTTACTACGATAGACCTTGCGATTGAATGGATCAGTGAAAATATGGATGGCATCACCGACGTTTTATGATGGAAAAGCGAAAGGCCGAAAGGGGCCTTTCGCTTTTTACGTTATTTTGTCTAAAAAGGCTTGCACGGTTTTTCGATACGTGTCCCGATTTTTTGTATACGACATGGCGTGTTCTCCAGCTTCAGCAATATAGAGTTCCTTTGGACCGGGCTTTTTTTTATAAAGCCGCTCGGTTGCAGAAACAGGAATATAATCATCGTGCCTGCTGTGAATAAAGAGGACCGGCTTTTCGATCGTTTCGATGACGGCAAGCGGAGATACATCGCGTGCGCGGTAGCCGTCCCTGAACCGCAAAAAGGAGTCGGCAATGGGAAGAATCGGCCAGGAAGGCAGCCGGTATTCCGCTTTCAGACGATACGCAAGCTGTTCCTCGAAGCTTGCAAACGGGCAATCGGCAATATAAAAATCAGCGCCATCGTCAGGATGTGCGCCTGCATACAGCAGAGCAGTCACTGCTCCCATTGATTCACCATGAATTCCGACCAATCCGCGGTTACAGGTTTTGTCTTTGACCCATTTGACGACCTCGTTTAAATCATCCTTTTCATAAAAACCATAGCTTGTAGTCTTTCCGCCGCTTTGTCCGTGCCGGCGATGATCGTAAATCAGCACATTCCAGCCGAGATCAAGAAATAAATCCATATATTTGACAGAATTCAATACATTCACGGTCACACCGTGGCAGATGACCATTGTATTTGATGTATCGTGTGGTGCAACATAGTAGCCTTTTATATCATATCCGTAAGCCGATGGAATCACAAAAGCCGTTTTCTCCATGCGTTCAAACGATTCAAATACATCATGCCCGTCATCTGTTTCTCTTTTCATAATCTCTTCGTCGGTTTTTTTCTTTATGAACATAATGATATTTGTGAAACAAATACCGATAGCAGCTACAGCTGCCAAGACAGCGCCGACGGCTAAAAGGAATCTTTTCAAAAGACACAGCACCTTTCAACTCTATTATGGATAACCTTCTAAAACCATTATACCTAAACGCTGCTGAGCCGGCAGAAAAATATGACAGCGTTTTTCCGAAGAGAGTCTGCTTGTTCAGCCTGAATCTCCATGATAAACTGGCTTCAAAACAAAACACGGGGGAAGCGAGCATGAAAAAACAAAAATCCACTGACAAACACCAGTTAAAAGACGACCTTCAATCCGATATAAAAGAAAAGCTGATGCAGATGAAAAGCCAATTGAAGGAAGAGGATCAGGAGAGACAGAAAAGAGAAAAAGCAGAACAGATCAGAAAGAAAAAGGAGATCGAAAAAAACAAAAGCTTTGAACAGCTCCTCGATGAAAGCCAGCTTGATTGGCATCAATACAAATAAACCAGCACCCGGTCAGGTGCTGGTTTTCTTTATGAACGGTGCGCTTCGTAAACGTCTTGTTTCGTATGAGATTGGAGCGCTTTGATTTCCTCTTCACTTAAACGCCGTGCGTTTGCAGCATAAACGTTTTCCCGTAACTGCTCAATCTTACTGGCGCCTGTAATCACTGAGGCGACAGCAGGCTGTGCTAACAGATACTGCAGCGACTTTTCTGTCATAGACAGATCTGGCGCGACATTCTCCATCGCTTTGCGGGCATTTGTCAGTGTCTCGAACGAATAGGATAAGTACCCGTTTTGTTTGATACTGTCAGCCGTTTGTTCAAGCGGTTTCTCAGTCAGCAGCCCTTTAGCGACCGGGCCCCTGGCAACGACACTGATCTGATGTTCCTCTAAAAACGGGAGCCATTCCTCCGGCCGTCTGTCAAACAGGCTGAATTGCATCATAATGCTGACGATGTTTGACTTTTTCACATATTCTTTAATGACGTTCGGGCGAATAGAAGAAATTCCATAATAACGAATGACACCTTCTTGTTTTAATTCTTCAAATGCTTCAATCGTTTCATCAATGTTATCTTCTATTGTGCCGCCGTGAAGCTGATACAGGTCGATATAATCCGTTTTCAGACGTGACAAGCTCTTTTTCACAGCTTCTTTTATGTAAGCTTTTGAAGGGTCCCAATACCAGCCTTCACTTTCGTCACTCCAGCGGTTTCCGGCTTTTGTGGCCAAAATGATATCCTGGCGTCTGTTTTGAATCGCTTCGCCGACGATTTCTTCATTGCGGCCGCGGTCATACAAATCAGCTGTGTCCAGATAGTTGATGCCAAGCTCAATGGCTTCATCAAGGATCGACAGCGCTTTATTTTTTTCGGTTCCAAGGGACATACAGCCAAGTCCGACTTCGCTTATTTCTATATCAGATGAACCTAGTTTGCGCTTTTTCATGTGCACACTCCTTTTTTAGGCTTTGTAATGACCGTAATATAAAGGAGCGGAGTTTTCAACTTTTACGGCTCGGAAATCCAATCTTTCACATACCGGAATGTGCGCCCGTATTCCTTGAGCTTCGCCCGCACCTCCCACGCTTTTCCCACTAAAACGACGCCCTTTTGCATACGGTACACTTTCATAAAGAAGCCCCCTTTTCTCTAGTATGATAAAATGTATGGGGCATGATATAGAGACAGAACGGGAGATGAAGAAATGAAACACTTAGAAGAAAAAACAATTGCTAAAGAACAGATTTTTTCGGGTAAAGTTATTGATCTTTATGTAGAGGACGTCGAGCTCCCAAACGGAAAAACGAGTAAACGCGAAATTGTAAAACACCCGGGTGCGGTAGCGGTGCTGGCTGTCACAGACGAAGGGAAAATCATAATGGTGAAACAATTCCGGAAGCCGCTGGAGCGGACGATCGTTGAAATACCGGCCGGAAAGCTGGAAAAAGGAGAAGAGCCGGAGTATACGGCGCTTCGGGAGCTGGAAGAAGAAACAGGATACACAGCGAAAAAGCTGACTAAAATCACAGCATTCTATACATCGCCCGGTTTTGCCGATGAAATTGTCCACGTTTTTCTTGCGGAAGAGCTGTCTGTGCTTGAAGAAAAACGGGAGCTTGATGAGGACGAGTTTGTTGAAGTGATGGAGGTGACGCTTGAAGACGCACTGAAGCTGGTTGAGTCGCGTGAGGTATATGACGCAAAAACAGCCTATGCGATTCAATATCTTCAGCTGAAAGAAGCGCTGCAAGCATAAAAATGAAAAAGATTTACGCGGATTTACACATTCATATCGGCCGGACCTATACAGGAAGGGCTGTCAAAATAACAGGTGCAAAAACCCTGACGCTGGACCGGATTTTGGTTGAGGCCAGTGAATATAAAGGGATTGAACTTCTCGGGATTATTGACTGCCATTCCCCGGAAGTCATAATAGAGCTTGAGGAAGGCATTGCTTCAGGCAGGTATCACGAGCTTGAGGGCGGCGGAATCCGTTATCGCAGCACAACTCTTTTATTGGGAAGCGAGCTGGAGATTTACGATGAAGCCTGCAGCGGGCCGATTCATGTGCTCGCTTTTATGCCGACACTCGCTGATATGAAACAATTTTCAGCCTGGCTTTCAGCGCGGATGAAAAATATTCACTTAAGCTCGCAGCGGATATACGAAACAGGCTTGAACCTTCAAAAAAAAGTAAAGGAAATGGGCGGATTGTTTATCCCCGCCCATATTTTCACGCCCCACAAAAGCTTGTACGGAAAAGGGGTTAAGTCAAGTTTAACTGAGGTTTTTGATCCTTCTATGATAGATGCGGTCGAGCTTGGTTTAAGCTGTGACACACCTATGGCTTCACGGGTATCCGAATTGAATAAATATTCATTTTTAACAAATTCTGATGCGCATTCCTTAGGGAAGATCGGCAGAGAATATAATGAATTATATGTGCAGTCAGCTGATTTTTCTGAGTTTGCTCTTGCATTAAAGGGGCAGGACAACAGGAAAATTACTGCAAATTACGGATTAGATCCGCTGTTGGGGAAGTATTATCAAACGGCTTGTGAAGTATGCGGGGAGCGTACAGTGAGCGGGGCAACGGCGTGCGCGGAATGCGGAAGTGCCAGATTGACAAAGGGTGTCAGCGAAAGACTGCGCGAACTGAGTGATCAGTCTGGAAAAGGCATAACGCGTCCTAGATATGTCCATCAGATACCGCTGCAATTTGTTCCGGGTGTCGGACCGAAAACCCTTGACAAGCTGAAGACTGCCTTTGGCACAGAAATGGCTGTTCTCCATGAGACTTCAGAGGAGGATCTGGCGCGGGTTGTTCCGCCGAAAACCGCCGCTCTTATTGTGAAAGCGAGGTCAGGAAAGCTTGAACTGAAAGCCGGAGGAGGAGGAACCTACGGGAAAGTTAAGTCGTGAGTGAAAATTAACTCAGTTCCTCCTGGACTTTTCTCTTTGTCCGGATAAAGGTGATCAGCTGTATAATTTCGTCTTCAGACAGCGGCTTGCCGTCAACAGCAATATCAATGTCAAGGCTGCTCCACGTGGTCAATTCAATGGTCTGAGGAGCAGTCTGCTTTTGCTTTGGGCGGCCTAAGAGGTCATCGCAGGTTGTGTCAAAAAGGTCTGCCAGCATTGCCAGCGCCTCAAGTGAAGGGCGGCGGTAGCCGGACTCGTATCCCGCGTATGTGCTTTTTGCGATGCCCAGGAGGTCAGCCGTATATTGAAGCGACCAATTTTTCTTTTTTCTCAATTCAGTTAAACGATCTAAATTCATGGACTTCCGCTCCTTTTTCAACTTGAGCTGATTATATCATATAGGTATTCGGAAGTGTACGCGAATTGAATAATAATGTCTTGCGTATTTTATTTTCCGTGTCTATAATTGCATTAAAAGTATGCGAAAAGCGAATGCCTTCTCGCAAACCCATCTTTAGATATAGTGAAGAGGTGTATGGTATGAAAAAATTATTGATGTTGACAACTGGGGGAACGATCGCTTCAGTTGAAGGGGAAAACGGGCTTGCCCCGGGGGTGAAGGCTGACGAGTTGTTAAGTTACGTATCAAAACTTGATAACGATTACACGATGGAAACCCAATCGCTTATGAATATAGACAGCACCAATATGCAGCCTGAATACTGGGTAGAGATAGCGGAAGCCGTTAAGGAAAATTATGATGCCTATGACGGGTTTGTTATTACCCATGGTACAGATACAATGGCCTATACATCTGCCGCATTATCTTATATGCTGCAGCATGCTAAAAAGCCGATTGTGATTACAGGCTCGCAAATTCCGATTACCTTTCAAAAGACAGATGCCAAAAAAAATATTACAGATGCCATTCGCTTTGCCTGTGAAGGCGTAGGTGGGGTTTATGTTGTGTTTGACGGCAGAGTCATTCAAGGAACACGTGCGATCAAGTTAAGAACGAAAAGCTATGACGCGTTTGAAAGCATCAATTATCCATATATCGCTTTTATTACAGAAGACGGGATTGAATACAACAAACAAGTAACGGAACCTGAGAACGACTCCTTCACGGTTGACACGTCACTATGCACAGATGTTTGTCTGCTTAAGCTGCATCCGGGCTTAAAGCCGGAAATGCTGGACGCTCTGAAAAGCATGTACAAAGGAATTGTCATCGAAAGTTATGGCAGCGGAGGCGTTCCGTTTGAAGGCAGAGACATTTTGTCCAAAGTAAATGAGCTGATTGAAAGCGGCATCGTTGTCGTCATTACGACTCAATGCTTGGAAGAAGGCGAAGATATGAGTATTTACGAAGTCGGCCGCAGAGTCAATCAGGACTTGATTATCCGCTCTAGAAATATGAACACTGAAGCAATCGTTCCTAAATTAATGTGGGCACTCGGCCAATCCTCAGATCTGCCGGTCGTAAAAAGAATTATGGAAACACCGATTGCCGATGACGTTGTCCTGTAAAAAAGCTAAAATTATAACCATTATAGAGAAAGTAGGTTAAAGATTATGTTAAACGGCCAAAAAGAATACCGCGTGGAAAAAGATTTCCTTGGAGAAAAACAAATTGAAGCAGATGTCTATTACGGCATCCAAACGCTGCGTGCTTCAGAAAACTTTCCGATTACGGGATATAAAATCCATGAAGAAATGATTAACGCGCTGGCGATTGTAAAAAAAGCTGCCGCTCTTGCAAACATGGATGTAAAACGGCTGTATGAAGGAATTGGCCAAGCTATCGTACAAGCCGCTGACGAGATTCTGGAAGGCAAGTGGCACGACCAGTTTATCGTCGATCCGATTCAAGGCGGCGCTGGTACATCCATGAACATGAATGCGAACGAGGTCATCGGAAACCGCGCGCTCGAAATCATGGGTCATAAAAAGGGAGAATACATCCACTTAAGCCCTAACACACACGTTAATATGTCACAGTCAACAAACGATGTGTTTCCGACAGCCATTCATATTTCTACACTGAATCTGTTGGAAAAACTGCTTAATACGATGGAAGACATGCATGGTGTGTTTAAACAAAAAGCACAGGAATTTGATTCTGTCATTAAAATGGGACGGACTCACCTTCAAGACGCTGTTCCGATTCGTCTCGGCCAGGAATTTGATGCATACAGCCGTGTTCTTGAGCGTGATATTAAACGCATTAAACAATCACGGCAGCACCTGTATGAAGTCAACATGGGCGCTACTGCAGTCGGCACTGGCCTGAACGCCGATCCGGGATATATCAAACAAGTCGTTAAACACCTTGCTGATATTAGCGGACTGCCTCTTGTCGGCGCTGACCATCTTGTCGATGCAACGCAAAATACAGACGCTTACACAGAAGTTTCTGCATCATTAAAAGTCTGCATGATGAACATGTCGAAGATCGCAAACGATCTTCGTTTAATGGCATCGGGACCGCGCGCCGGACTTGCGGAGATTTCTCTGCCTGCCCGCCAGCCGGGATCTTCCATCATGCCGGGTAAAGTCAATCCGGTTATGGCGGAGCTCATTAACCAAATTGCGTTCCAGGTGATTGGAAACGATAATACCATCTGCCTAGCTTCAGAAGCAGGTCAGCTTGAGTTAAACGTTATGGAGCCAGTGCTCGTCTTTAATCTGCTGCAATCAATCAGCATTATGAACAATGGTTTCCGTTCCTTCACTGACTATTGCTTAAAAGGCATCGAAGCTAATGAAAAACGCTTGAAACAATACGTAGAAAAAAGCGCTGGCGTTATTACCGCTGTGAATCCGCATCTTGGTTATGAAGCGGCTGCCCGAATCGCCAGGGAAGCGATTATGACAGGCCAATCCGTCCGTGATCTTTGCCTTCAGCATGATGTGCTGACAGAAGAAGAATTGGATATCATTTTAAATCCATACGAGATGACAAAGCCAGGGATTGCTGGAAAAGAGCTATTAGAAAAATAAAATTTAAACAAAATGCAGCTTATTCACCCCTGGTTAGCCGGTGAATAAGCTGTTTACAAGCATAGGGATGAGGAAGTATAGTATACGTGTTGCACTATTTATTGAAAGCGTTTTAGCTTTTTCATTAAGGGGGACTTCTTTTGAAGGATGTAAGATTGCCAACACTATTTGAAATTATTATCGTACTAGGAGCATTTTTAGCACTTGTTCTGTCGTTTACAGTCTTTTTAGACTTGCCAATACAGCTAGCGCTTTTTGTTTCTTGGTTTATTGCAATGATTCTCGGAATCAGACTGGGTTATTCATATAAAGATCTGCAAAACGCGATTGTTCATGGGATATCTAATGGTCTTGAAGCTGTTCTGATTCTCGTTTCAGTCGGAGCGCTCATTGGAACATGGATTGCCGGAGGCGTCGTGCCGACCTTGATTTATTATGGATTAGAATTTATTCATCCTAGTATCTTTTTACTCGCAACGTTAATTATTTGTTCTATTATGTCTGTAGCGACAGGAACGTCATGGGGAACAGTAGGAACAGCCGGCATTGCCATGATCGCAATTGGTGAAGGCCTCGGAATCCCGCTTCCTCTTGTAGCTGGAGCCATTCTTTCCGGAGCTTACTTCGGGGACAAGCTGTCTCCTCTGTCTGACAGTACAGTCCTGGCTTCTTCATTATCAAAAGTGGATGTATTGGCTCACGTCAGAGCGATGCTTTATTTATCAATACCAGCATATGTGATTACGGCTATTCTCTTTACAGCTGTTGGATTTATGTACGGCGGGAAAAATATTGATCTCGACAAAGTTGAATTTTTGAAATCTTCATTGCAGAATACATTTGACATTCATATTTGGATGCTGATTCCGGCTGTTGTCGTAATCGTCTTATTAGCGATGAAAAAGCCGTCTATGCCGGTTATCGTAATTGGTGCATTGCTTGGGGCTGCTTGGGCTGCTATTTTCCAAGGCATGAATATCGCCGATGCGATTGCAACTGCGTACAACGGATTCTCTATTAAAACAGATGTTGAGTTTTTAAACGGCCTCTTAAACCGCGGAGGCATCGTCGGTATGCTTGACTCTCTCGTCGTGATTATCTTTGGTCTCGGCTTTGGCGGATTGCTTGAAAAACTCGGTGTATTAAAAGTGATTGTCTCTACTTTTGAAAAGAAATTAACATCAGCAGGCAATGTGACATTATCTACGCTGATTGTAGCATTTTTGGCGAACATCTTCGGGTGTGCTATGTATGTATCTCTTATTTTGACACCGAAGATTATGGAAGACAGCTATGACCGTTTGCATCTGGACAGAAGAGTTCTATCCCGTAATTCAGAGGTCGGGGGAACTTTGACTTCAGGTATGGTCCCTTGGTCTGATAACGGCATTTACATGGCCGGGATTTTAGGAGTTTCTACCTTCTCTTATCTGCCATTTATGTGGCTCAGTTTTGTCGCAATAGGTCTTGCCATTATCTATGGTTATACAGGAAAATGTATATGGTATACGAAAAACGATACAGCTCAAGCTGAAAAACTAGGCTAAGGGGAGGATCACTGAATGATAGCGAAACACATGATTCGGACACTGATGATAGAAACGCCTTCGGTTCCCGGAAATCTCGGAAGAGTGGCTACAGCAATCGGCCTTCTGGGCGGAGACATTGGTGATGTGGAGACGGTAAAAGTCGGACCCAATTACACGATGCGCAATATTACTGTACAAGTGGAAAATGAAGAACAGCTTCAGGAAGTGATCATGGCTGTTCAGGCTCTTGGCGAAGGGATCAGGCTTCACACGGTATCTGATGAAGTCCTGTCTGCTCATGAAGGCGGAAAAATCCAAATGAAAAGCAAAATGCCAATCCGTTCGCTGGCAGAGCTCGGGCGTGTCTATACCCCAGGTGTAGCAGACGTCTGCAGACTGATCGAGAAAGAACCTCAGAAGGCTGATATCTACACAACAATCAGCAACTCGGTCGCAATTGTAACCGATGGAACAGCGATTCTCGGCCTTGGTAACATCGGCTCTGTGGCGGGAATGCCTGTTATGGAAGGAAAGGCAGCGCTGTTTGATCAGCTGGCAGGGATCAGCGGTATCCCGATTTTGCTGGATACAAGTGATCCTGAAGAAATTATCAATACGGTAAAACATATTTCACCAGGATTTAACGGCATCCTGCTTGAGGATATCGGGTCACCGCATTGCTTCGAAATTGAAGATCGCCTAAAAGAGGAGCTCAATATCCCTGTCATGCACGATGATCAGCATGGGACAGCTGTCGTCACGCTGGCAGCTGCCATTTCGGCATGTGAAAGCGCGGGCGTTGACTTGAAAGAAGCAAAAGTGGGGCAGATCGGCCTCGGCGCAGCGGGCGTAGCCATCTGCCGGATGTTTATGGCTTACGGCGTCAAAGCTGTATGCGGTACAGACAAATCAGAGGCGGCGATGAGTCGTCTTGAGCAATACGGCGGACAGACAGCTGACAGCATCGAAGAGTTAATGGGAACATGTGATATTGTCATTGCCACAACAGGAGTTCCTGGTTTAATTAAACCTGAATTCGTACGATCTGGTCAGGTCATATTGGCATTATCCAATCCGAAGCCGGAAATTGAGCCTGAGGCTGCTTTGCAGGCCGGCGCAGCGTATGCGGCTGACGGGCGGTCTGTGAATAATGTGCTTGGCTTCCCGGGTATATTCAGAGGAGCACTGAATGCCAAAAGCAAGGAGATCAATCACGATATGCTTGTGGCGGCAGCAGAGGCCATTGCAGCCTGCACAAAGCCAGGCGATGTGGTTCCGCAGCCGCTGGATTCAAAGGTCCATCACGAAGTGACAGCCGCCGTTGAACGCGCAGCTCTTACAGCAGTCAAACATTAAAATGAAAACAGCACCTGGCACGACAGGTGCTGTTTTTTTCTGACAGATTCAAAACATTTTAATAACATGTTCCATTTGCTATCATGAACCAAAATGAAACAGGGAGTGGTCAGCATGGCAAAAAGCCGAGCGAAAAGAAAACGGGAGCATCTGCTTAGAAACAGCGGACGGGACGCCTTATTATCAAGAGGCAGTTCTCCATCCTTCAGCACCCATGAAAGAATGGTTAAAAGAAAGCATAAACACAAAAATCCTTATGATCATAATGCCTTTGATGATAGGGATTTTTTTATGCCCGAAACAGCCGCCTAGCAATCTCTATCGTTTCTTTTTGAAAAAGAGCATGTTTTTTCGTTTCTTTCATACAATCTATTAAATCAAATCAATAGAGCGGGCGGGAGGAAACGATATGCGGAAAATTTCTTATAAGGACATGTTTCTCGGGCATGTAAAGGATCATCTCTCACTTTATATATTTGTGTCTGTCCTGTTTTTCATGGGTGTGATTTTTGGCGCTATTATTGTGAACAGCATGACGATCAGCCAGAAAGAAGATTTATATTATTATTTAAGCCAATTTTTCGGACAGCTATCAGACGGAAAGCAGGCCAGCTCATCCGATATGTTTTGGCAAAGCATTTTTCATAATGTAAAGTATTTAGGGCTGATGTGGATTTTAGGCATTTCTGTGATTGGTATGCCGATCATTTTCATTATGATTTTTCTAAAAGGAATTGTTGTCGGATTTACTGTGGGATTTCTCGTCAACCAGATGGGAATCAGCGGTTTTTTCTTATCCTTTGTCTCGGTTTTGCCGCAAAATGTGCTGCTTATTCCGGCTTACCTCATTATGGGCACGTGTGCGATTGCATTTTCTTTAAAGCTGATCAGGCAGCTGTTCGTCAAACGAAGTCTGCATGATGCGCCGATCCAGTGGTTCGGGCGATATGCTGTTGTTCTCCTGATCATTTTATTTTTAGCGCTGATCTCGTCTCTCTTTGAAGCATACATGTCGCCTGTTTTGATGGAAAAGCTGACATCGCGACTTTTTTAAAAATATTATTAAAAGAAAATCATTTTATTTATCAGTTTATAATAATTATAGTTGGAACTCCGCGCTTATTTTGTTATAATGAGTCATGGAATGCGGCGTAGGAGGGAAAGACATGGAAAACCGTATTGATCGAATTAAGAAACAGCTGCACTCATCCAGCTACAAACTTACGCCTCAGCGTGAAGCGACAGTAAGAGTGCTGCTTGAAAACGAAGAAGACCATTTAAGCGCAGAAGATGTATACCTCCTCGTAAAAGAGAAATCTCCTGAGATCGGTCTCGCAACAGTATACCGTACGCTTGAATTACTAACTGAATTAAAAGTCGTTGATAAAATTAACTTTGGAGACGGCGTGTCCCGTTACGATCTTCGTAAGGAGGGGGCAGCTCACTTCCATCACCACTTGGTGTGCATGGAGTGCGGAGCCGTTGATGAAATTGAAGAAGATTTGCTTGAAGACGTAGAAGAAGTCATTGAACGTGATTGGAAATTTAAGATCAAAGATCATAGATTGACGTTTCACGGCATTTGCCACCGCTGTAACGGAAAAGAAACTGAATAGACGATGCCGGGCTCGAACCTTTTCTCTTGGGGAAAGGGTTTTTTGCTGTTTCGACGTATAATTCCTTTCTGATTTGGCATATGGTTTAAATAACTGGAACCATAGAGAAAGGATCGATTGGGACATGGGAAGATTCCTGAAAACGGCTGTTGATACATTGAAGGTTTTTATTCTGTTCACAGGTTTTACCGCTCTCTTCTATTATGCTATGATATGGGTAAATCAAGAGTATGAAAACTATCATCGGTACGATAAACCGGAAGGCTCTGCCGTAAAAGTTGTTGAAATGGATGCGGAAGAAAAAGGCGGATGGTTTGACCGGTTAATCTTTTTTTACCAAAATGGGGAGTAGATCTAGAGTGAAAGATCAAATAAAGGATTTCATCCACTATGTCATGGTAGAGAGAGGGCTTTCTCAAAATACGGTGGTCTCCTATGAGCGTGACTTGAAAAGCTATTCTCTTTATTTAACAGAAACCCTTCATATCAACAATTGGAACGATGTGACCCGTATACATATTATCCAATATTTGAAGCACTTGAAGGACTCGGGGAAATCCGGAAAGACATCAGCGCGGCATTTGGCATCGATTCGCTCTTTTCATCAATTTCTGCTTAGGGAAAAGGTGACGGACAAAGACCCTTCCGTACATATCGAAACACAAAAAACAGAACGGACGCTTCCGAAGGTGCTGGCGCTGAACGAGGTTGAGCGGCTGTTGGACACGCCTAAGCTTACGAGTCCTTTTGGCTATCGGGATAAAGCGATGCTGGAGCTGCTCTATGCCACAGGTATCCGAGTCAGTGAAATGATTGAATTGAAAACGACAGATGTCCATTTGTCAATGGGATTTGTCCGCTGCTTCGGAAAAGGAAGGAAAGAGCGGATTGTGCCGATCGGTGAAACCGCTGCTTCTGCTATTGAAGAATATATGATGAAAGCCAGGGGGAAACTGCTGAAGAACAAAGTGTCTGACGCACTCTTTTTAAATCATCACGGCAAGCAGATCAGCCGCCAGGGGTTTTGGAAAAATCTGAAGAAAATCGCGCTCGAAGCCGGAATCAAAAAAGAGCTCACCCCGCATACACTCAGGCATTCCTTTGCAACGCATCTGCTTGAAAACGGGGCTGATTTAAGAGCGGTGCAGGAAATGCTCGGCCATGCGGATATATCTACGACGCAAATCTATACGCATGTGACGAAAACAAGGCTGAAGGATGTGTACAAGCAGTACCATCCGCGTGCCTAGCCGCAGCAGGCTGCGGCTTTTTTCTTTAGGCCAGACAGAAAATAATGAAGTTTCTCATTATTTTCAAATGCATTGTCAACAGGAATGAAAACGGTTTATACTTGAGTTGTCAGACCTCTAGGCGATACAATAGACGTATAGAAAAAAAGGAGGCTTTTATGATGCCTGCATACAAATATAATCGCGTGTTTTTAATCGTAATGGATTCAGTCGGAATTGGCGAAGCGCCTGATGCCGCCGACTTTAATGACGTAGGCGCCAATACGCTCGGGCATATTGCCGAGCACATGAACGGATTACATATGCCGAATATGGCAAAACTCGGCCTTGGCCTTATTGGTGATATCAAGGGCGTTGAAAAAACAGAACAGCCGCTCGCGTACTTTGGAAAAATGCAAGAAGCGTCAAACGGCAAAGATACAATGACAGGCCATTGGGAGATCATGGGCTTATACATTGATAAACCGTTTAAAGTGTTCCCTGAAGGCTTTCCTGATGAACTGCTTCAGGAGCTTGAGAAAAGATCGGGCCGCAAAATTATTGGAAACAAGCCGGCTTCTGGCACAGCTATTTTGGATGAACTCGGCAAAGAGCATATGGAGACAGGCGCTTTAATTGTGTACACTTCAGCTGACTCTGTTCTGCAAATTGCCGCTCACGAAGAAGTTGTTCCGCTTGAAGAACTGTACCGCATTTGTGAAACGGCGAGAGAGCTGACGCTTGATCCGAAATATATGGTAGGCCGTATTATCGCACGGCCGTTCGTCGGCGAGCCGGGACATTTCAAACGGACACCAAACCGCCACGACTATGCGCTTAAGCCGTTTGACCGCACTGTGATGAATGAATTGAAAGACAGTGGCTTAGATGTCATTTCAATCGGAAAAATTTCTGATATTTATGATGGAGAAGGAATTACGTCTTCCCGCAGAACGGTATCCAATATGGATGGAATGGACAAGGTGGTTGACACGCTCGGAGAAGACTTTACGGGTCTGAGCTTTGCAAACCTTGTTGATTTTGACGCCTTATACGGCCATCGCCGTGATCCGGAGGGCTACGGACGCGCGCTTGAAGAATTTGATGCTCGTCTTCCGGAAGTATTCGAACAAATGAAAGAAGATGATCTGTTAATCATTACAGCCGATCACGGCAATGATCCGATTCATCACGGAACAGACCATACACGTGAGTATGTGCCGATTCTTGCATACAGCAAAAAACATGAGAAAGCGCAAATGCTGCCGCTCGCAGATACATTTGCCGATATCGGCGCAACCATCGCCGATAACTTCCAAACAAAAAAACCGAAATACGGTAAAAGCTTTTTATCTTTATTACAATAGGGGGACTGTTTCTTGAAAGACAGAATCGAACGCGCAGCCGCTTTTATTCAACAAAACTTGCCTGAATCACCAAAGATCGGCCTTATTTTAGGCTCAGGTCTTGGTATTTTGGCTGATGAAATCGAAAATCCTGTTAAGCTGAAATATGAGGATATCCCGGAATTCCCGGTATCAACGGTTGAGGGACACGCCGGACAGCTTGTGCTTGGCACACTTGAGGGAGTTACCGTCATCGCCATGCAGGGCCGCTTTCATTTCTATGAAGGCTATTCAATGGAAAAAGTCACTTTTCCTGTTCGCGTCATGAAAGCGCTCGGAGTCGAGGCTTTGATCGTGACAAATGCGGCAGGGGGCGTAAACACTGAATTCCGTGCGGGAGACTTAATGATCATTACAGATCACATTAACTTTATGGGGACAAACCCATTAATCGGGCCAAATGAAGCAGATTTCGGCGCCAGATTTCCTGATATGTCTTCAGCCTATGATAAAGATCTATCCAGCCTGGCTGAAAAAATGGCGAAAGACCTTAACATTCCAATTCAAAAAGGTGTGTATACCGCTGTGACAGGTCCTTCCTACGAAACACCGGCGGAAGTGCGCTTTTTAAGAACAATGGGTTCTGATGCAGTCGGCATGTCTACCGTACCGGAAGTGATTGTGGCAAACCATGCGGGTCTCCGCGTACTCGGCATTTCCTGCATTTCGAACGCAGCAGCCGGAATTTTGGATCAGCCTTTATCTCACGATGAGGTCATGGAAGTGACAGAAAAGGTGAAAGCCGGATTCTTGCAGCTTGTGAAAGCGGTAGTTGCTAAGTACGAATAAAAATGGAATTCAGAAAAAATAAGAAGACAGCTGTTTCTAATCGAAACAGCTGTCTTTTTTTATGTCGAAAAAGTCCTGAAACATTTTCCAACAGTGGTGTATAAAACCATTCAGCTTGGAAAAAATAAAAAGGATTATGAAATGGAGGGCTTTTGAGATGAAACGTCTTTTATCCACTTTGTTGATTGGTATGATGCTGCTTACATTTGCACCGTCCGCATTTGCAAAACAAGACGGAAAACATACATCGGAGCTTGCTCATGAAGCCAAGTCTGCGGTGCTGATTGAACGTGATACTGGAAAAGTGCTTTACAACAAGAACAGCAGTGAGAGACTGGCGCCTGCAAGCATGACAAAAATCATGACGATGCTTTTAATCATGGAAGCCTTAGACGAAGGAAAAATCAAGATGAGTGATAAGGTCCGTACGAGCGAACATGCTGCTTCAATGGGCGGATCACAGATTTTCCTTGAGCCCGGGGAGGAAATGACAGTTACAGAAATGCTGAAGGGCATTGCGATTGCATCAGGAAATGACGCATCCGTAGCGATGGCTGAATTTATTTCAGGCTCCGAGGATGAATTTGTGAAAAAAATGAACAAAAAAGCGAAAGAGCTGGGATTAAAAGATACATCCTTTAAAAACCCGACTGGCTTGACTGAGGAAGGGCATTACAGCTCGGCTTATGACATGGCAATTATGGCTAAGGAATTATTGAAATATGAATCAATCACCAAGTTTACAGGTACGTATGAGGATTATTTACGTGAAAACACAGATAAAAAGTTTTGGTTAGTGAATACAAATAGGCTTATCAAATTTTATCCCGGTGTAGACGGCGTCAAAACAGGCTATACAGGAGAAGCGAAATACTGCCTGACCGCTTCGGCTAAAAAAGGGAACATGCGGGCGATTGCCGTTGTGTTCGGGGCAAGCACACCTAAGGAAAGAAATGCGCAAGTCACAAAGATGCTTGATTATGCTTTCAGCCAATATGAGACACATCCTTTATACAAACGAAATGAAACGGTAGCAAAAGCAAAGGTCAAAAAAGGCAAACAAAAAGTGATAGAACTCACCACTTCTGAGCCGATTTCTGTATTGACGAAAAAAGGCGAGGATATGAAACATGTGAAAAAAGAAATTAAAATGAACAACAATGTAAGCGCTCCGGTTCAAAAGGGCCAAGAGCTTGGCACGCTGGTGCTGAAAAAGGACGGAAAAGTGCTTGCTGAAAGTCCTGTCGTCGCCAAAGATGATATGGAAAAAGCCGGATATTTAACGTTTTTAAAGAGGGCAATGGGAGATTGGACAAAATTTAAGTAATTATGCCGAATGATCACTAGTTTTGTCACGGTGAAGGAATTCATTCCTGCGAAATCGAAACACTCATTATCCGATCATATCAAGGAGGAATGAGCATGAGCCTTGGAATTGACATGCATGTCAAAGAATCAGTGCTTTGTATTCGATTAACAGGCGAACTCGATCACCATACGGCTGAAACGCTGAAACAAAAAGTAACGGAATCATTGGAAAAGGATGATATTCGTCATATCGTGCTGAATCTGGAGGACCTTTCCTTTATGGACAGCTCGGGGCTTGGCGTTATTTTAGGCAGATACAAACAAATTAAGCAAATTGGCGGGGAAATGGTCGTTTGCGCCATCTCTCCGGCAGTGAAACGGCTGTTTGATATGTCTGGCCTGTTTAAAATTATTCGCTTTGAACAATCTGAGCAGCAGGCACTGCTCACACTGGGGGTGGCATCATGAAAAATGAAATGCACCTTGAATTTTCCGCCCTCAGCCAAAATGAATCGTTTGCGCGTGTGACAGTTGCTTCATTTATTGCACAGCTTGACCCGACCATGGATGAACTCACCGAGATCAAAACTGTGGTATCAGAAGCGGTGACGAATGCCATCATCCATGGTTATGAAGAAAATGGCGATGGAAAAGTATATATCTCGGTGACGCTGGAAGATCATGTCGTATATATGACCATCCGTGATGAAGGGCTCGGCATTACAGATCTGGAAGAAGCCCGGCAGCCTTTATTCACAACAAAGCCTGAGCTGGAGCGTTCTGGAATGGGCTTTACCATTATGGAAAATTTCATGGATGATGTCAGTATCGATTCATCACCCGAAATGGGGACGACGATTCGCTTAACAAAGCACTTATCAAAAAGCAAAGCGCTTTGTAATTAAGGAGATTTGTTATGGATGTGGAGGTTAAGAAAAACGGTAAGAACGCTCAGCTGAAGGACCATGAAGTAAAGGAATTAATCAAACAGAGCCAAGATGGCGACCAGCAGGCAAGAGACCTCCTCATAGAAAAAAACATGCGTCTTGTTTGGTCTGTCGTACAGCGGTTTTTAAACAGAGGATATGAGCCTGATGACCTCTTTCAGATTGGCTGCATCGGGCTGTTAAAATCTGTTGATAAATTTGATTTAACCTATGATGTGCGCTTCTCGACATATGCAGTGCCGATGATTATCGGCGAAATCCAGCGTTTTATCCGTGATGACGGAACTGTCAAGGTGTCAAGATCATTAAAAGAGCTTGGCAACAAAATCCGCCGAGCGAAAGATGAACTTTCAAAAACACTGGGCAGGGTGCCGACCGTACAGGAAATCGCCGAACACTTGGAAATTGAAGCTGAGGATGTCGTGCTTGCCCAAGAGGCAGTAAGAGCCCCGTCTTCGATTCATGAGACAGTTTATGAAAATGACGGAGATCCGATTACCCTGCTTGACCAAATCGCCGATAACTCAGAAGAGAAATGGTTTGATAAAATTGCGCTGAAAGAAGCCATAAGCGATTTAGAAGAAAGAGAAAAATTAATCGTCTATCTTCGGTATTATAAAGATCAGACGCAGTCAGAAGTTGCTGAGCGGCTGGGGATATCCCAGGTGCAGGTATCCAGGCTTGAAAAGAAAATATTAAAGCAGATCAAGGTTCAAATGGATCATACGGAAAGCTAGTCTGTCACTGCAGGCTGGCTTTTTGTTTTGCGAAAGCGTGGTAATTTATGGTCTTTTCAAGCGGATGAATGAGAACAAAATCGAACCACATACTACATATATAACCACCGAAAGATGGTGATCAATGATGGAACGACGACTATTTATCAGGCTTCGCCACCGCGTTTTGGCACATCCGGGGGATATCATAACGGTCGGGGATGCCGCGCAAATAGAAGGGCAGCACCTGCTGAAAAAGAAACTCTCGGCTATGCCGCTTTATCAGGTGAGCGAAAAAGATAAAAATATCGTAATTCTGGATATCATAAAAGTGCTCAAAGCCATTCATCAGCAGGATCCCACACTTGATGTTCAAACTGTGGGCGGAGCTGAAACCATTGTTGAAATTCAATATCAGAAACGGCACATATCAACTGTTCTCTTTATTGGTGTCTGGCTGTTGCTGTTTATCGGATCGTGCCTTGCCATCATGAATTTCCATGAGGATGTCAGCATGGGGGATGTTCATATTGCACTATATGAAATCATAACCGGAGAGCGGAATGACTATCCATATTTACTTCAAATCCCTTACAGCATCGGTTTGGGACTGGGGATGATTGTGTTTTTTAACCACATTTTTAAAAAGCGCCTTAATGAAGAGCCTAGCCCGCTGGAGGTTGAAATGTTTAACTATCAGCTTGATCTCGATCAATATGTGGCCATGCATGAAAATGAAGAAACAATAAAGGACCTGCATGATCGTTAGTGTATTGTTCATCATTTTTGTCGGGCTCGGCGGGGGCATCACGGTCGGGGCTGGTTTCGTGGCTTTTTTAACCGTGATGGGAATCATTCCGCGTCTGATGCAGCTCACCAAAACGATGAGATTTGTTCAAGCTTATGAAGCGGCTGTTATTCTCGGTGCGGTTTGCGGGGGATGGGAAACACTGCATATGCACCATCTCTTTTTATCAAAATGGCTTGCCGTACCGGTCGGGCTGTTGGCCGGAGTATTTGTCGGGATGCTTGCAGCCGCGCTGACAGAAGTGTTAAATGTCCTGCCGATCTTGGCTAAACGAATCGGCCTCAGAAGTAAAATCATTATTTTATTAATGGCCATTGTCATTGGAAAAATCGCGGGATCTTTATTTCATTGGCTGTATTTTATTCATCATTCATAAGGAGGTTTTAATATGACAAACATAAAAGAAAACTACAAATCAAAAGTAAAAACATATCAGCCAAAGCCGCCTTACGTATGGAACTGTGTAAAAGCCTTTCTTGTAGGCGGTTTGATCTGCATGATCGGACAAGGTCTGCAGAATTTTTATATCCATTTTTTTGATTTTAACGAAAAAACAGCAGGAAACCCTACGGCGGCAACGCTGATCCTATTGTCAGCGTTGCTCACCGGATTCGGCATTTATGACAGAATCGGTCAGTTTGCAGGCGCAGGATCAGCTGTACCTGTCACCGGCTTTGCCAACAGTATGGCAAGCGCGGCTCTTGAGTATAAAAGCGAAGGTTTAGTATTGGGAGTAGCGACAAACATGTTTAAACTGGCGGGAAACGTCATCGTATTCGGTGTTGTGGCTGCTTACATCGTCGGAATGATTCGGTTTGCTTTTGAGAAACTGATGTCATAGGAGGAGAAAGAAATGAAATTAACAGGAAAGCAAACCTGGGTGTTTGAGCATCCCTTATTTGTCAATGCAGCGGGAACAGCAGTAGGGCCTAAGGAAAAAGACGGTCCGCTCGGGTCTTTATATGATAAAACCTATGACGACATGCACTGTAATCAAAAAAGCTGGGAAATGGCTGAAAGGCAGCTAATGGAGGACGCCATCAATACCGTGCTGCAAAAAAACAATTTGAAAAAAGATGATATTGATCTTTTGCTTGCAGGCGATCTGTTGAATCAAAATGTCACAGCCAACTATGTGGCAAGGCATCTGAAAATCCCGTTTCTTTGCATGTTTGGCGCATGCTCAACATCAATGGAAACAGTTGCTGTTGCATCTGCCTTAGTCGACGGCGGATTTGCAAATCGGGCGATTGCTGCTACAAGCAGTCACAATGCCACGGCCGAAAGACAGTTCCGCTATCCGACGGAATACGGCGGGCAAAAACCGGATACTGCGACATCTACTGTAACTGGGAGCGGTGCGGTTGTTATCAGTCAGACACCGAGTGATATTCAAATTACAAGTGCAACTGTAGGGAAGGTGGCTGACTTAGGAATTACCGACCCGTTTGATATGGGATCAGCCATGGCTCCTGCTGCTGCTGATACCATTAAACAGCACTTTCAAGACATGAACCGCACAGCAGACGACTACGATCTGATCCTGACGGGAGACCTTTCCGGCGTCGGATCTCCTATTGTCAAAGATATCTTGAAAGAAGAGGGATATCCGGTCGGCACAAAACATGATGATTGCGGGCTTCTGATTTACACTCCGGATCAGCAGGTGTTTGCCGGAGGAAGCGGCTGCGCTTGTTCCGCGGTTGTAACCTACTCACATATTTTCAAGCAGCTGAAAGAAGGAAAATTAAACCGTGTGTTTGTAGTAGCAACCGGGGCGCTGTTAAGCCCGACTATGATCCAGCAAAAACAAACCATTCCGACCATCGCACACGGGGTTGTATTTGAACGTGCAGGAGGTGCATCTTAAGTGGACTATCTTTTGGCTTTTGTTTGCGGAGGCGCCATTTGTATTGTCGGGCAGCTGCTGCTGGACATATTTAAATTGACGCCTGCCCACGTCATGACATCCTTTGTCGTCATCGGGGCGATTTTAGATGGTTTTGGCATTTACGATAAATTTATTGAGTTTGCTGGAGGAGGCGCCACGGTTCCGATTGTCAGCTTTGGCCACAGCCTTCTGCACGGTGCCATGCATCAGGCGCATATACACGGATTTATCGGAATCGGTATGGGGATATTCGAGCTGACATCTGCCGGTATCTCAGCCGCCATTCTATTCGCCTTTATCGTCGCTGTTATTTTCAAACCGAAAGGATAATGCCGAGATGACGACAAAACGCAAGGTCATACTGGTAACAGACGGAGACGTGTATGCCGCTAAAACAATTGAATACGCCGCAAGAAGAGTTGGAGGGAGATGTATTTCTCAATCAAAAGGCAATCCCTCCACCCGCAGCGGCGCCGAGCTTGTCAGGCTGATTACATCAGCACCATATGACCCTGTATTTGTCATGTTTGACGACTCCGGCCTTCAAGGAGAGGGACCGGGAGAAACCGCTCTGACCTATGTGGCCACTCATCCGGCAATTGAAGTGCTCGGTGTGATTGCGGTAGCGTCGAAAACCCATCAGGCTGAATGGACCAGGGTTGACGTAAGCATTGACCGCAATGGAGAGATAACAGAATACGGCGTGGATAAAATCGGAGAGAGGGAATTCGATGAACACAGAATGAACGGGGATACGGTCTATTGCCTTGATAAACTTGATCTGCCGCTTATCGTTGGTATCGGGGATATCGGCAAAATGGGCAGGAAAGACGATATATCGAAAGGGTCGCCAATCACCATGAAAGCGGTCGAGTTTATTTTAGAAAGGAGCGGGTATCATGCCGGACAAACAGGAAGAGAAAATCCGGGTTTATCGGAATCCAGACAAAAATGAAGCTTATTTTAAAAATCGAGTCGGAATGGGAATCAGCTATGATGTAGGTGTTCGCAAGCTTACCATTTTAGACAGAGAAGTTCAGCTGTACTATTTGAATGGATTATGTGACACTGCCTTTATCATTCACTTAATGAGAGAGCTAGTTGCCATTAACAACCGGACAGGAAAAGAGGACCCTGAAGAGCTGGTCGATATCGTTGAAAACAGGCTGCTCAACGCCCAGGTCGAAAAAGTAAAAACGCTGGATGAAACCACCGACCAGGTGCTGTCCGGGTTAGTCGCAGTTATTGTCGAAGGTGCAGGATTTGCTTTTATCATTGATGTCAGAAGCTATCCGGGAAGAAATCCGGAAGAACCGGATACGGAAAAGGTGGTCAGAGGGGCCAGAGACGGATTTGTTGAAAATATCGTCGTCAATACCGCGCTTCTCAGAAGACGGATCAGGGACGAACGCCTTCGCGTCAAGATGACAAAGGTCGGCGAGCGTTCAAAAACGGATCTGAGCATTTGTTATATAGAAGACATTGCTGATCCGGATCTGGTTGACATCGTGGAAAAAGAAATTGCCGCCATTGATGTCGACGGATTAACAATGGCAGACAAAACAGTCGAAGAGTTTATTATCAAACAAAGCTACAACCCGTTTCCGCTCGTCCGTTATACAGAAAGGCCCGATGTGGCGGCCAATCACGTACTTGAAGGCCATGTCGTGATTATGGTTGATACATCGCCGAGTGTGATCATAACGCCGACAACCTTATTCCATCATGTTCAGCATGCTGAAGAATACAGACAGGCTCCTTCTGTGGGAACTTTTTTAAGATGGGTACGATTTTTCGGCATTCTTGCTTCTACTTTATTTCTCCCCATCTGGTTTCTCTTTGTTCTTCAACCGGAACTGCTGCCAGAGAATCTAAAATTTATCGGGTTGAATAAAGATATGCACATCCCGATCATTCTGCAGATTTTCTTAGCTGATTTAGGAATTGAGTTTCTCAGAATGGCGGCTATTCACACACCGACCGCTTTATCTACTGCAATGGGATTAATTGCCGCGGTTCTAATCGGGCAAATTGCCATTGATGTGGGGCTGTTCTCTCCTGAAGTCATACTGTATGTCTCGCTTGCCGCTATTGGAACCTTTACGACGCCAAGCTATGAATTAAGCCTGGCAAATAAAATGGCCCGTCTTACACTTATGATATTAGTAGCACTCTTTCATGTAAAAGGGCTCGTTATAGGATTTACTGTTCTGATTATTGCCATGGCCAGCATAAAATCCCTTCAAACCCCATACCTATGGCCACTCATTCCGTTTAACGGAAAGGCGCTGTGGCAGGTGCTGATTCGCACGGCGAAACCTGGTGCGAATGTAAGACCAAGCATTGTTCACCCAAGAAATCGCTTAAGACAGCCTACCAATTCATAATCGCATTGAAACTGACTGAAGAGTATGATAATGTATGTCTTAATTATGAAAGGACAGTCCATAAAACTGTCCTTTCACCCATAAGCGGAGAAAGAGGGAATGACATTGTTCTTACACGGCACTAGCAGACAAAATCAACATGGGCATTTGGAAATCGGAGGTGTGGACGCTCTCTATTTAGCTGAAACATATGGCACGCCTCTTTACGTATATGATGTGGCTTTAATACGTGAGCGTGCTAAAAGCTTTAAGCAGGCATTTATAACTGCAGGATTGGCAGCGCAGGTCGCGTATGCGAGCAAGGCATTCTCTTCTGTTGCGATGATTCAGCTTGCCGAGGAAGAAGGGCTTTCCTTAGATGTCGTGTCTGGAGGAGAACTTTACACAGCTGTTGCAGCAGGATTTCCGGCGGAGCGCATTCACTTTCACGGAAATAACAAAAGCAGGGAAGAGCTGCGAATGGCGCTTGAACACCGTATCGGCTGCATTGTGGTTGATAATTTCTATGAAATCTCGATACTTGAAGACCTGTGCAAAGAAACTGGGCACTCAATTGATGTTCTCCTGCGGATTACCCCCGGAGTAGAGGCGCATACACATGACTACATTACAACGGGACAGGAAGATTCAAAGTTTGGTTTTGACCTTCATAACGGACAAACTGAACAGGCGATTGAACAGGTTTTACAATCAGAACACATTCAGCTGCTAGGTGTTCATTGCCATATCGGTTCGCAAATTTTTGATACAGCCGGTTTTGTGCTAGCGGCAGAAAAAATCTTCAAAAAACTTGACGAATGGAGAGAAGCTTACTCATTTGTTTCAAAGGTGCTGAACCTTGGAGGCGGTTTTGGCATTCGTTATACGGAAGAAGATGAACCGCTTCATGCCACTGAATATGTAGAAAAAATTATCGAAGCAGTAAAAACAAATGCAGCCCGCTATGGGTTTGACATACCGGAAATTTGGATCGAACCGGGCCGCTCGCTTGTAGGAGACGCAGGCACAACACTTTATACAGTCGGCTCCCAAAAAGAAGTGCCGGGTGTCCGGCAGTATGTAGCTGTTGACGGAGGAATGAACGACAATATCCGTCCGGCTCTCTATCAGGCAAAATATGAAGCCGTTACAGCTAACCGTATCGGTGAAGCGCACGATAAAACGGTATCGATTGCCGGCAAGTGCTGTGAAAGCGGAGATATGCTCATTTGGGATATTGACCTGCCGGAAGTAAAAGAAGGAGATCTGCTTGCTGTTTTCTGTACAGGCGCTTATGGCTACAGCATGGCCAATAATTATAATAGAATTCCAAGACCTGCTGTTGTATTTGTAGAAAACGGAGAGGCTCATTTAGTCGTAAAAAGAGAAACGTACGAGGATATTGTAAAACTGGATCTGCCATTTAAAACGAGTGTGAAGCAATGAAAAAAGCGCCGGGAATTCGGCGCTTTTTTTATTTGAATATAGAAACAATCGCGTTCCAGATGGAAACGAAGAAATCAATGATTTTCTGGATAAAGTTCTTGCCTTCATCTGAGTCTAAAAATTTACTAATCTTATCTTTCGCTTTATCAAGCTGGTCACCGACCTGTCCCCAGTCGATATCAACATTTTTCATCTTATTGAACAAGGATACAAGCTGATCCTTTTGGCTGTCTGTCAGTGTGACGTTTAAATCGGAAGCCGCATCATCCACTTTTTTCTCAATATCGGCTTTATTGTCAGGCACACCGTTTTTAGCAAACTCTTCTTTTATTTTTGCAATCAGCGCAGCCGCATTTTCGTCACCGATTTTGTCACCAAGCTCTGAGGTCGTCACAAGCTCTTGGTTGGCGACTTGCTTAACGTCTTCAGAAATCGCTTCGTCAGAAGAAACTTCATATGCTTTAATCAAGCCTGTCAAAGCCGCAGTACCGGACACTTCAAACGGAGCGGTAACATAAACCTTCGCGTCCTTAACGCCGGCTGTCATCAAGGCATTGAGGTACATTTCATCCGTAATGCCGCTAATATTATGTGTCTCAACATTTAATCCGGAGCCTTTTTTGGCAATGGTAATAGACGATGATGAAATCGCTCTTGAGCCAATTTGCGCGCTTGGTATATATTTTCCTAAATATTCGTGTTCTTCCTTATTGGTAACGGTCACGGTTGTGGCATTATCAGGGACATTCATTTCATCAAGCACTTTTTGCTTATCTGATTCTGACAAATTTGCACCAAGTGTCACGATGACATCTCCGACTGCGGCATCCGCGAGACTGACTTTCGGAATCGTCAGCAGCAAAACGGCCGCTGCCAGCATTCCAATCCATATTTTTTTCAAAGCAGTTGACCTCCTTCATTTCACAAGCAGCAGTTAAAGCTGCTTTGCGAGGACCTGAATCATGATGAAAAATACAGTTCCGATAGGTTAGACGGAGATAGAGAGGTTCAGGTTTCATTTTTATTTTGGAGAAAAGCCGGGAGAGTCGTTTTCCCCAAAAAGGTGTGGTATAATAGCCGCGACAAGGAGAGACAAGCCATAATGATGATACATAAATTTCTCCTTTGAAAATTAAAATAAAGAAAGTGGGCATACAATTGAAAACAGGTTACTTTTTATTAGAAGACGGCAACAAAATTGAATTTGAACTTTATCCGGAAGCAGCACCGGGTACAGTTGCAAACTTTGAAAAGCTTGCAAACGAAGGATTTTACGACGGACTTACATTCCACCGAGTAATTCCAGGCTTCGTCAGCCAAGGCGGATGCCCGCACGGTACTGGCACAGGCGGTCCCGGATACACAATCAAATGTGAAACAGAAGGAAACCCGCACACACATGAAGCGGGCGCACTCTCTATGGCACACGCAGGAAAAGATACTGGCGGCAGCCAATTTTTCATCGTCCATGAGCCGCAGCCTCATTTAAACGGTGTTCACACTGTATTCGGCAAAGTAACAAGCGGTTTAGAATTCGCGAAAAACATGTCTAACGGTGACGTGATGAAAGAAGTTCGCGTAGAAGGCTAATAGGCAGGCAGAAAGCTCCCCGATATGAGGGAGCTTTTTCTTTTCGCTCACAGCCTGATCTGGCTGTGGCAGTTAACAAACAGACGTTTTTAAGGTAGAACGAGGAGGCATAGAGAGATTTGAGTTAAATCCTATAGCTATGTTTCAAATCATAAGTGTTCAATCACAATTGTATTCAATCCGACGGAACCAAAACACTGATTTTGATACGTTCAGCGGGCTTATAGAACATGCATTGCGTACACTGTTCCCTTCAATATGATTCATCGTAATGGGAAAATCATCCCTATCTCTTCTCATCTTCATACATATTAGAGACCGTATGAAATAGCTTAAAGTCAAAATACACCCATCGGGGAAAATTTAAACAAATTTTAAAGTTGACATGTTTCATCCCAAACGGCATTTGTAGTAAAATGAAATAATATCAATGTCATTTTTTTGAAAAGGAGCTGCGTTTGATGAACAACAAGGGCTGTATAAAATGCGGAAGCACTGAAGCTGGCCAAAAAGAAATTGCCACAACCGGAACCGGATTGTCAAAGTTGTTTGATGTGCAGCATAACCGTTTTCTCGTCGTCTACTGTAAGAAATGCGGATATTCGGAGTTTTATAATAAAGAAACTTCAACTGCCGGCAATATATTGGATTTGTTCTTTGGAGGCTGATTAATTCTTCTCCCGATTTCATTAGGAAATGGAACAAATTGATTCTGGCAAAAGAATAAATAGATGTGAAAATTCGCTTCAATGGTTCTAATGGGATTTCTTATTGATTCGTGATAACATAAATTGAAGACCGTTGTTTATTGGAGGAACTCAGTTGAAATCGGAAAACGTTTCTAAGAAAAAATCAATATTTGAATGGGCCAAAGTGATTATTATCGCAGTTGTTCTGGCATTACTCATCCGCAATTTTATTTTTGCGCCGTATGTCGTTGACGGTGAGTCCATGGAGCCTACCCTTCATGACCATGAAAGGGTATTTGTCAATATGACAGTTAAGTACATAGGCGAGTTTAAGAGAGGGAATATCATCGTGCTAAACGGGGATGATGTCCACTATGTCAAGCGGCTGATCGGCTTGCCGGGAGACACAGTCGAAATGAAAAACGACCAGCTTTATATCAATGGAAAAAAAGTGGCTGAGCCTTATTTGAAGGCAAATAAAAAGCAAGCAAAAGAAGATGGATATGACCATCTAACTGATGATTTCGGCCCGATCAAAGTGCCTGATAACAAATATTTTGTGATGGGTGATAACCGCCGATACTCAATGGACAGCCGAAACGGGCTTGGACTCTTTACGAAAAAACAAATTGCGGGTACGTCAAAGTTTGTTTTCTTCCCATTTAACGACATTCGTAAAACCAACTAGGTATAAGCAGTTTCCTGAAAAGGAGCTGCTTTTTTATTCTTTTTCTCATGCATCCCCTAAAACCAGAACATAAATTCGTATATCTATAGAAAAGAAATTTTTGCAGAAATGCGAAACATATTCCCGTTATGCATCGTTATATTAATAATTTACGAGAATTTACGGTTTTTTATTCATGAAAAAAAGGAATAACTCATATGAATGAATAGATTCATATTGGCTGGAGGTTTTTTAAAATGGGAAGAATAAAAACCAAGATTACCATTCTGTTAGTGCTACTGGTTTTACTTGCAGGGGGGTATATGTACATAAATGATGTTGAACTGAAAGACGTTCCGACAGCGATTGGACAAACCTTGTCCTCCGAAGAAGAAGAGTATACAATCGAGGAATATCAAGTGACAAAAATTGACGGCACCGAATATCATGGAGAAGCAGAAAACGGCACGAAGATCATCTTCAACGGAAAAAAGTTAAATCAAGATTTGTCTGATATAAAAGAAGGCGATAAGATTAAGGCGTACTTCAGCAAATCAAAGCGGATCGACGGTTTAATCAAGGTTGCAAAAGTAAATGATTAAGTGAAAAAACACCTTTCGGAAGGGACTGACCCCCGTTTTTGAGACAGGGATCAAAACACCTTTTATACAGCCAATTGCCGATAGCTTATCGGTGATTGGCTGTTTAGTTTCGTTTGAATACGAATGTTGTTATAATAATAAATGTATTCTTTGACAGTGCGTTCTACGATGGCGGTCGTGGTTCGATCAATGCTGTTAAGATAGAACGTTTCAGACTTTAGTGAGGAATGAAACGATTCGATGGAGGCATTATCAGCGGGCGTCCCTTTGCGGGACATGCTCATGGTAATGCCTTTTGTTTTAACAGCTTTCTGATACTCATAAGATGTATACACAGATCCTTGGTCACTATGTAACACGCAGTTCTGAGGCAGTGTTGGCAGCTGATCAAGTGTGTTTAAGACAAAGTCTGTGTCCTGCTTATCTCCAATCGTGAAAGCAATTACTTCTCCATTGTATACATCCAATATACTGGAAAGATACAATTGTTTCTGTCCATAAGGCAAATACGTGATATCCGTTACTAGTTTTTCAAGAGGATGATCGGACTGAAAGTTCCGATCTAATATATTATCAACCACGGCATATGGCTGCCCATTCTTCTTGCGCTTTTTCACCTTAACCCGGCACTGCCACTGATTTTTCTGCATGATACGCTGAACCGTTTTATGGTTAATACGCATTTCCTTTTTTAATATAGCTGTAATTTTTCGATATCCATATCGATACTTGTGCTCTCGGCACAACGTGCCGATTTGTTTTTCCAAATGGCGCTTGGGATGATCTTTCATCAGGTTCTTCTTCCAACGATAATAAGACGCTCGTGAGATACCTAAATGAACACAGATATTCTGTACGGTCATTGTGCCGTGCAATACTTCTACAAGTTCGACTGACGTTTGGCTATCAACTTCCTTTCCAATTCGTTGTACTTTTTTAAAACTTCATTTCGTTGTCTCAGATAACGGTTCTCTGCCTGCAGTTTCTCTAATTCGGAAGAATACTCCGGACCTTTTCCGTAAGTGTATTGCTTACCAACAGGCTGTTCAAATCGATGTGTATCCCCAGCTTTATGCCATCTAACCCATGTCTGAACCTGCGTCTTATTCTTGATATTCAATTCCTGCATGATCGCTTTCATAGGCACGCCTGCCAATCTCATTTCTACAGCCTTCTGTTTGACTTCAATCGGATAACTCATTCTTGTTCCCATACAAAAAACACCTCCAAGTCTTATTTCGGATAACAACTATCCGTTTTCAAACTTGAAGGTGTTTTTTATTTGTCTCATCTTATGGGGTCAGTCCCGAACGATGGGTGTTTTTTTTGATTTCTCAAATTGTAAGTTTATTTCATTGCGTACTTAAGAAAGGATCGCTATAATAGCCATTAAGGACAAATGAATAAAGATTGTATCCTTCGGGGCAGGGTGGAAATCCCGACCGGCGGTAGTAAAGCGACATGCGCTTTAGAGCCCGTGACCCGTGTGCATATGTACGCGGTGGATTCAGTTTAAGCTGAAGCCGACAGTGAAAGTCTGGATGGGAGAAGGATGAAGAACCGCTATGCAAAATGTATCAACATGCATAGTGTTATTTCCTATTGCGTAAAATACCTAAAGCCCCGAATTTTTCTTAAATTCGGGGCTTTTTTGACGGTAAATGAATAAAGAAGGGAGGGGAAAACAGATGGAAGAGTATTATATGAAACTGGCGTTGGATCTTGCGAAGCAGGGTGAAGGACAGACCGAATCGAATCCGCTCGTAGGCGCTGTTGTGGTGAAGGACGGACAGATTGTCGGGATGGGCGCCCATTTAAAATACGGTGAAGCTCACGCGGAAGTCCATGCTATTCATATGGCAGGCGCACATGTGAAAGACGCTGATATTTATGTCACCCTTGAACCATGCAGCCATTACGGAAAAACACCGCCTTGTGCCGAACTGATTATCAAGTCCGGGATAAAGAGAGTATTTGTCGCAATGAGAGATCCTAACCCGCTTGTGGCCGGACGGGGAATCAGCATGATAGAAGAAGCCGGCATCGAAGTAAAGGAAGGCATTCTGGCAGATCAGGCGGAACAGCTGAATGAAAAATTTCTGCATTTCATGAGGACAGGCCTCCCTTACGTCACATTAAAAGCTGCCGCAAGCCTAGACGGAAAAACAGCGACCAGTACAGGTGACAGCAAATGGATCACATCAGAAGCTGCAAGACAGGATGCTCAGCAATACAGGAAATCACATCAAAGCATTTTGGTCGGAGCAGGCACTGTGAAGGCTGACAATCCAAGCTTAACCTGCAGGCTCCCGAATGTTTCAAAACAGCCGGTCAGGGTGATACTTGATACCGAACTTTCGATTCCCGATGACGCCAATGTGATTTGCGATCAGGCAGCGCCGACTTGGATTTTTACAACAACACGTGCTGATGAGGAGAAGAAAAAACGGTTTTCCGCTTTTGGCGTGAAATTATTTACTCTGGAAACAGATCGTATACCAATTTCCGATGTACTGAAAATCCTTGCGGAAGAAGGCATCATGTCGGTGTATGTGGAAGGCGGATCAGCTGTTCACGGAAGCTTCGTCAAAGCAGGCTGTTTTCAAGAGATCATCTACTATTTTGCCCCTAAATTAATCGGAGGAACGCTTGCTCCCAGCTTAATCTCCGGTGAAGGTTTTCAATCAATGAAAGATGTCCCCTTATTACAATTCACAGATATAACCCAAATTGGCCGTGATATCAGACTGACGGCAAAACCGAAAAACGAGTAGGATGGTGACCATGTTTACAGGAATTATAGAAGAAACAGGCACAATCGAATCCATGAAAAAAGCTGGCCTCTCTATGGCCTTAACAATTAAATGCTCAAAAATATTAGAGGATGTTCATTTGGGCGACAGCATTGCAGTAAATGGCATTTGTCTGACTGTTACTGATTTCACGAAAAGTCACTTCACAGTTGATGTCATGCCTGAAACAGTCAAAGCAACGTCGCTGAACGATTTATCAAAAGGCAGCAAAGTGAATCTGGAAAGAGCCATGGCGGCAAACGGGCGTTTTGGAGGCCATTTCGTTTCAGGCCATGTCGACGGAACCGCAGAAATCACGCGTATTGAAGAAAAAAGCAACGCAGTTTACTATGATTTGAAAATGGATTCGTCATTAACAAAAACGTTGGTTTTAAAGGGATCTATTACCGTGGACGGCGTCAGTTTAACCATCTTCGGGCTGACAGATGATACCGTGACGATTTCTTTAATCCCTCACACCATCAGCGAAACGATTTTTTCAGAAAAAACAATCGGCTCTAAAGTGAATATCGAATGCGATATGATCGGAAAATATATGTATCGATTTTTGCATAAAGCCAATGAAAATAAGAACCAACAAACCATAACAAAAGCCTTCTTAAGCGAAAACGGCTTTTAGAGAGGAAGATTTGCATGTTTCATCCGATAGAAGAGGCATTAGACGCTTTAAAAAAAGGCGAAGTCATCATTGTTGTGGATGATGAAGACAGAGAAAACGAAGGAGACTTTGTGGCTCTTGCGGAGCATGCGACTCCTGAAGTGATTAACTTTATGGCGACACACGGAAGAGGGCTGATTTGCACGCCTCTCAGTGAGGAAATCGCTGACAGGCTCGATCTTCATCCTATGGTTGAGCACAATACAGATTCCCACCACACTGCTTTTACAGTAAGCATTGACCACCGTAAGACAAAAACGGGAATCAGCGCACAGGAAAGATCATTTACTGTCAAAGCTTTGCTGGACAGCGGTTCAGTGCCGGCAGATTTTCAGCGTCCAGGGCACATTTTTCCGCTGATTGCGAAAAAGGGAGGTGTCCTGAAAAGAGCGGGCCATACAGAAGCGGCAGTTGATCTTGCTGAAGCCTGCGGTTCTCAGGGAGCTGGCGTCATTTGTGAAATAATGAATGAAGACGGAACGATGGCAAGGGTACCTGAGCTCATTGAAATTGCGAAAAAGCATCAATTAAAACTGATCACCATTAAGGATTTAATTGAGTACCGCTACAACTTGACAACACTTGTAGAGCGGGAAGTCGATATTACCTTGCCTACTGATTTTGGCACATTTAAGGTGTACGGATACACAAATGAGATCGATGGAAAAGAGCATGTCGCATTTGTGATGGGAGATGTGCCGTTTAATGAAGAACCAGTATTGGTTCGGGTTCATTCAGAGTGTCTCACAGGTGATGTGTTTGGGTCTCATCGCTGTGACTGCGGCCCGCAGCTTCACGCCGCGCTGACGCAAATTGCCGCAGAAGGCCGGGGAGTGCTTTTGTATCTCCGCCAAGAAGGCCGGGGCATCGGTCTGATCAATAAGTTAAAAGCTTATAAGCTTCAGGAAGAAGGGTATGACACCGTAGAAGCTAATGAAGCGCTCGGCTTTTTGCCTGATTTGCGCAATTACGGCATTGGTGCTCAAATTTTACGCGATCTCGGCGTGCGGAATATGAAGCTCTTGACGAATAATCCGCGAAAAATTGCCGGACTTGAAGGGTATGGTCTCAGCATTACAGAAAGAGTGCCGCTTCAAATGGAGGCCAAAGAGCACAACAAAAAATATTTGCAAACAAAGATGAATAAACTAGGTCATTTACTTCATTTCTAATAACAAAAATCACAAAAAAGGATGGGAATCATATGAATATCATACAAGGAAATTTAGTTGGTACAGGTCTTAAAATCGGAATCGTAGTAGGAAGATTTAATGATTTTATTACAAGCAAGCTGCTGAGCGGGGCAGAAGATGCTTTGCTCAGACACGGCGTGGATACAAACGATATTGATGTGGCTTGGGTTCCGGGCGCATTTGAAATTCCTTTCGCTGCTAAAAAAATGGCGGAAACAAAAAAATATGACGCCGTTATTACACTCGGCACTGTCATCAGAGGCGCGACGACTCATTACGATTACGTCTGCAACGAAGCTGCAAAAGGCATCGCGCAAGCAGCGAACACAACAGGCGTACCTGTGATCTTTGGAATTGTCACTACGGAAAACATTGAGCAGGCCATTGAACGGGCTGGAACAAAAGCGGGCAATAAGGGCGTAGATTGTGCTATTTCTGCCATAGAAATGGCAAATTTAAACCGTTCATTTGAATAATTTGCTGAAAACAGTTTAAAAATATGGCGAAAATGATATAATGTGAGAAAACGGATCACCTATACTTATCCGTTTGATAGAACTGGACATTTAGGATATAGAGGGGTTTTTATGTTAATTCGTTATAAAAAATCGTTTGAAAAGATTGCGATGGGACTTCTTTCATTTATGCCAAATGAAAAAGATCTTAAGCAGCTTCAGCAGACAATTAAGGACTACGAAACGGATACAGACCGCCAGCTCTTTCTTTGGAAAGAGGACGAGGATATCGTCGGAGCAATCGGAGTTGAAAAAAAGGATTCCGAGGTTGAAATCCGGCATATCAGTGTGAATCCTTCTCATCGCCATCAAGGAATCGGAAAACAGATGATGGATGCTTTAAAGCATTTATTCAAAACGCAGGTACTGGTTCCGAATGAATTAACGCAGAGCTTTTTCGAACGCTGTCAAGGTCAGCAGGATCAAGACATTTCATACAATAATTAAGCAGAGGCTGTTATCAGCCTCTGCTTTTTTTTCTTCGTTCAATTTCTTTCTCGCGTTCGCGGATGACATCAGTCCGATCCCGCAAACGATGTTTATGAATTAGAAATCTATCAGTGAGTGTGCTGGGCTGTCCCCACGTGTAAGCTTTTCGCTTGCATTCAATGCGGCATGCTTCCTTCAGCTTCTCATCTTTAATTGGCAGCATGATGCTTTTATAGGAAGATCCCAGTTCAATTTGTTCGTAAACCGACTGCATAAGCTCCAGTAAACGGGTATGATCAAGCCCCAAATCTTCCACCGCTTGTTTTTTCGCTTGAAGAATCCGTATGCTGTTTGCCAGCAATCTTTTGGCCCCGGCTGTATTCTGTCTTCTGTGATGATACAAAGAAACAGCAAGCTGGATAAAGCCGACCCAAAGTATGTTTCGTTTGTTCGGAGGATCTTCCTTCCAATATTCTTCTAGTATTTCATGGCATTCAAAATAATCCCGTGTTGCGTGAAATTCAACGAGATAATCGATATAAGCTTTCGGGTACAAGATGCTTCCTCCTTTTAATCCGCCTTTAGTGTAACACAGGACAGATAAAAGGAAAAAACAGCGCATTGGACCTGCTCATTTTTAGTTCTAGCAAATCCAAGCGGCACCTACGATAATCAGCAGAATAAACAAAACGACAATTAAAGCGAAACCGCCGCTGAAGCACTTTTCTCCCATGAACATTCAGCCTCCTTTGTTGTGGTCTACGCGAGCATCCTATGTACACCTGCCCTTTTTTGTGTAGGCGGATATCTTGTTATTTGAATATTCAGCACAAATCTCCTGAAATGCAGGAAATGAAATAGTATTGGACGAGAGCTTTTTGGTGGCTTATACTAAAGGGTAGCCAGTTTATCCGGCAATGAGAGTGATACTTGAAAATGGTGAGATGATGGAAGAATATCAAGTAAAAATTGATACGTTTGAAGGCCCATTGGACCTGCTGCTTCATTTAATCAATCGTCTTGAAATTGACATATATGATATACCTGTGGCGAAGATTACTGAACAATATTTATTATATGTACATACGATGCGTGTGCTTGAGCTTGATATCGCCAGCGAGTATTTGGTGATGGCTGCCACACTGCTCAGTATTAAAAGCAGAATGCTGCTCCCGAAGCAAGAGGAAGAGCTGTTTGAGGATGAATTGCTTGAGGAAGAAGACCCGCGGGAGGAACTGATTGAAAAGCTGATTGAGTATAGAAAATATAAAGACGCGGCGAAGGAATTAAAGGAACGGGAAGAAGAAAGACAAAAATCATTCACGAAACCGCCGAGTGACTTGAGCGAATATGCAAAAGAAGTGAAACAGTCGGAGCAAAAGCTGTCAGTCACAGTCTACGATATGATTGGCGCTTTTCAAAAAGTGCTGAAGCGAAAAAAAATAACAAGGCCGATGGAAACAACAATTACAAGACAGGAAATACCAATCGAAGACAGAATGAATGAAATCGTGCACACCCTGAAATCAAAAGGGAAAAGAATCAATTTTATGGATCTTTTTTCATATGAGCAAAAAGAACATTTGGTTGTCACCTTCCTGGCGGTTTTAGAACTGATGAAAAATCAGCTGATTTTGATTGAGCAGGAGCAAAATTTTTCAGATATTTACATTATGGGGAGTGAATCCATTCATGGGGCTTGATATCGTGAATTGGAAAGCTATAGTGGAAGCCCTTCTATATGCGGCAGGCGATGAAGGACTGACCAAAAAACAGCTGTTAACAGTGCTTGAAATAGAAGAGCCTGAACTGAACACCATTATGGCGGATGTCGCAGACGATTACCGTCATGATACAAGAGGCATTGAACTAATTGAATATGCAGATACGTACATGCTTTCCACCAAAAAGGACTTTGCGCCGTACTTGAAAAAACTGATCGAAGTACCGTCGAAAGGCCTTTCCCAGGCATCTTTGGAGGTGCTGGCGATTGTTTCATATAAACAGCCGATTACGAGAGCGGAAATTGAAGATATCAGAGGCGTGAAATCAGAAAGAATTTTACACAGCCTTGTCGCCAAGGCGCTGCTGTGTGAAGTCGGACGCGCTGACGGTCCGGGACGGGCCATTTTATACGGCACGACGCCGACTTTTCTTGAGCAATTCGGCTTAAAAACGCTGGACGAGCTTCCGCCGCTGCCTGAAAATGCGGAAGATGACGTTCTTCAAGAAGAAGCGGATTTATTCTTTGAAAACTTTAACCAAACCTTTGAAGACATAAAATAGAGATTTAATGAATCGCGCTTTTTCATCAACATAAGATATAAGGAAGAAGTAGCTATCATGAAAGAAGCAAAATGTGAGAGACAAAGACATGAGGGGAAGATACCAAACGAAATGGGACATTCGATTGTGCGAGTGCAGACTCAAAAAACAGGCGAATTCTTATCAATGGTTGTCAATACCGTTAATGATTATTTAAATCAAACCACACTGGCGTCTATGCAGGCTGAATTGCCTGTTGAAGAGGCATACTGCTGTGATGTGCTGAGCACGCTGAGAAGAATGACAGTATTTTGTGAAGGAGGCGCTGAAGCATGCCGCCGTCTCCTTATGCAAGAGCCATTTCAGGAAACCAGAGCGGAAAAAACACTTTACAATGTGTATCATCAATGCATTGAAGAGTTCTTTATGCCAAAGAAAGACACCTGGTGTGAAAACAGCCGGGCGTCATATACCGGAGTCAGCGCAATTGAGTTCTACCATGCTGTTCCGCAGTCTCTGGAGCAATTATTATTGCCGCTGAGCGCAGCGTTTCTGAAGATGAGGGAAGAACTGGCTCATTACGAAGCGTCCGGATCTAGCATGGCATCAATCAGATAACACTTACTCTCCCTTTATGGGAGAGTTTTTTTATGTTTGCAGGCCAAGACACAATTGTTATTCATAACTGATGGACATGCGCATAAACTTGTACAAACCACCACAAGGACGTGAACAAACATGCGCATTTTTAAAAAAGCTGTATTAATAGTCATCATTTCTTTTCTATTTGCAAATGTAAATGTGAACACAGCACATGCAGCTATAAATGTCAGTGCGAAGAGCGCCATTGTCATTGACGGCACATCAGGAAGAGTGTTATTTGCCAAGGACGAGCATGAAAAAAGGCGGATTGCCAGTATTACAAAGATCATGACCGCTGTTCTCGCCATTGAATCCGGAAAAATGGAAGAAACCGTGACTGTTTCTGCAAATGCGGTCAGAACAGAGGGCTCGGCCATTTATTTAACCGAAGGGCAAAAAGTAAAATTGAAGGATCTTGTGTATGGCCTGATGCTGAGATCCGGGAACGATGCTGCTGTTGCGATTGCTGAGTATGTCGGGGGAAGCCTCGATGGATTTGTCTATATGATGAACCAAAAAGCAGAACAAATCGGTATGGAGAATACCCGTTTTCAAAACCCGCACGGATTGGACGACCATGAAAATCACTACTCAACAGCTTATGACATGGCTGTTTTAACGAAATACGCCATGAAGCTCAAAGACTATCAAACCATCTCCGGCACAAAAATATACAAAGCAGAAACAATGGAAAGCGTATGGAAAAACAAAAATAAATTGCTGACGATGCTGTATCCATACAGCACAGGGGGGAAAACAGGCTATACCAAGCTTGCAAAACGCACACTCGTTTCAACCGCTTCAAAGGACGGCGTTAATCTGATAGCCGTTACCATTAATGACCCCGACGATTGGGATGATCATATGAATATGTTTAACTATGTATTTGATCATTATCAAACATATTTAATCGCAAAAAAAGGAGATATTCCGAAGCTCAAAGGTACATTTTATGAGTCTAAAGCTTTCATCAAACGGGACATCACCTATTTGCTTACCGAAGAAGAAAAAGAAGATGTCAAAATCAACACTACCCTGCTCAAACCGAAAAAAGCCTGGGAAAAGGATGTCTCAAAAATTCCGGATATTGTAGGACATATGAAAGTCATGTTCAACAATGAAACCATCGCAAAAGTGCCGATCTATTACGAAAACGAACGAAATCAAAAACCGAAAAAAAAGTTTTTTGAAACGTTTCAATCCATTTTTCTGAATGCGGCTGGCGGGGCAAAATGGTCAATATAATCTGGGTCAGCTTAACTGTGATCGGGCTAGTATTTGCGATGTGCAATGGAACGCTGCAGGATGTAAATGAGGCGGTGTTTAAAGGAGCCAAAGAAGCTGTCACAATCTCATTTGGACTTATGAGCGTGCTTGTTTTTTGGCTGGGTTTAATGAAAATAGCTGAACAGTCTGGACTGCTGGATATTTTCAGCCGTATGTGCAGGCCTTTTATTTCTAAGCTGTTCCCTGACATACCGCCGGATCATCCCGCAATGGGCTACATTTTATCAAATCTCATGGCGAACTTCTTCGGCCTCGGGAACGCGGCCACACCTCTTGGCATTAAAGCAATGGAGCAAATGAAAAAGCTGAATGGAAACCGTTCGGAAGCGAGCCGTTCCATGATCACTTTTTTAGCTGTTAATACTTCGTGCATTACTCTCATCCCGACAACGGTTATCGCCGTGCGAATGGCCTATTCCTCCAAAACGCCGACAGATATCGTCGGACCGAGCATTTTGGCGACACTTATTTCTGGAATCGGCGCCATTATTATTGACCGTTATTTTTATTACCGCCGTAAAAAGAAGGGGAGGTAATCCGATGGAAATTATCAACTGGCTGTCTTTAGCCATGATCCCTATCATTATTGCCGGCATTCTACTTTATGGAACAATCAAAAAGGTGCCGACATATGAATCCTTTGTTGAAGGCGGAAAAGAAGGAATTGAGATCGCATTTTCGATTATCCCCTATTTAGTCGGGATGCTTGTTGCAATTACCGTTTTCAGATCATCAGGCGCGCTTGACTTTTTTATGGATCTTTTAAAGCCGGCCTTTTCCGCCATCGGCATACCGGCTGAGGTGGTTCCGCTTGCGCTGATCCGTCCGATCTCCGGTACGGCTGCTCTGGGAATGACGACCGATTTAATTGCAGTTTATGGACCGGACTCCTTTATTGGCAGGCTGGCATCTGTGATGCAGGGATCAACGGATACAACACTTTATGTGCTGACGGTGTATTTCGGAGCTGTTGGCATTAAAAAAATGGGTGATGCGTTAAAGGTGGGACTTCTTGCTGATTTAATCGGTGTAGTTGCATCTATCATCATCGTTACGTTATTATTTGGGAGCGCCTGAAAATGGCGTTTTTTTAGATAAAGCATGCGAAATCTGAAAAAGCTTGTTTGTTCAGGTTGAAAAAAGTAAGATAATACTTGAGGTGAAAGACATGGAAAGACTGCAAAAAGTAATTGCTCACGCCGGAGTTGCATCGCGCAGAAAGGCAGAAGAGCTGATTAAAGAAGGAAAAGTAAAGGTGAACGGCAAAGTAATAACAGAGCTTGGTGTTAAAGTCACCGGTTCTGATCAGATTGAAGTAAACGGCTTGAAGGTGGAACGTGAAGAGCCTGTTTATTTTCTGCTATATAAACCAAGAGGCGTGATCTCCGCAGCGGATGATGACAAAGGGCGCAAAGTCGTGACGGACTTTTTTAGAGAAGTGCCGCAGCGCATCTATCCGGTCGGACGTCTGGATTACGATACAAGCGGTCTTTTGCTTTTAACCAATGACGGCGAGTTTGCCAACAAGCTGATGCACCCTAAATATGAAATAAACAAAATATATGTAGCAAAGGTAAAAGGCATACCGTCTAAAGAGCTGATCAGAAAGCTGGAGCGCGGCATTATGCTGGAGGAAGGCAAAACAGCGCCTGCCAAAGCGAAGCTGCTTTCATTGGATAAGAAAAAACAAACAAGCATTATACAGCTGACCATCCATGAAGGACGGAACAGGCAAGTGCGCCGCATGTTTGAAGCAATCGGACATGAAGTAATTAAGCTGAAGCGGGAAGAATACGCATTTTTAAATCTGAGAGGCTTAAATACGGGAGACGCAAGAGAGCTTACGCCGCATGAAGTCAAAAGACTCAGAGCGCTAGCGGAACACGGTAAAAACGCTTTCTAAGTTTCACATAACCTTCAAAAAGTTAGAAATGTGAAATGATTGTGAAATGATATAATTGAATGGATCTGCAATAGGGGAAGGGGGCAGTGGACAATGAAGAAAAAAAGGCGTTTATTCATTCGGACCGGCATCCTTCTCGTTTTAATCTGCGCGCTGGCCTATACAATATACAATGCTGTATTTGCCGACAAAGAGAGCATATCCGAAGGGTCCGAGGCACCGAATTTTGTCCTTGAAGATACGAATGGGGAACGTATTGAGCTGAGTGACTTAAAAGGAAAAGGTGTTTTTTTGAATTTCTGGGGCACCTGGTGTGAGCCGTGCAAAAAAGAATTTCCTTATATGGCGAACCAATACAAATATTTTAAAGACCAAGGCGTTGAAATTGTCGCGGTAAATGTTGGGGAGTCAAAGATAGCAGTACATAATTTTATGAAATCCTACGGAGTGAATTTTCCGGTTGTCCTGGATACAGATCGTCAGGTGCTTGATGCCTATGGCGTATCTCCGCTTCCGACAACCTTTTTAATCAATCCGGAAGGAAAAGTTGTCAAGGTGGTGACCGGCACTATGACAGAAAGCATGATCCATGACTATATGAATCTGATAAAACCCGGAGCGACTTCGGGATGAAGCAGGTAAAATGTGAATGCGGACATATCAACCCGGTCGGAACCGTTTTATGTGAATCGTGCGGCAGGGCGCTTCAGGAAACGCAGCCCCCGCTTGCTGATATGAGATACGATGGAAGTGCGAGACGTTCACAAACCTATAACAAAACGTTCATTGATAAAATATGGAACTTCTTTTCTTCGGTTAAGGTCGGAATATGGCTTATCGTCATAACCCTTGCAGCATCAGCATTCGGGACTATATTTCCTCAAGAAGCCTATTTGCCCCCCGGCGCTCAGGCTGATACATATTATAAAGAACAATACGGCACGTTTGGCCAGCTTTATTATTTACTCGGGTTCCATCATTTATATGGATCTTGGTGGTACTTGCTGCTGATTGCCTCTATCGGCATTTCTCTTGTCATCTGCAGCCTTGACCGCGTGATTCCCCTGTACAGGGCATTGAAAAATCAGGGGGTCAGGAGAAGCCCTGTTTTCTTAAAAAGACAGCGGCTGTTCAGTGAAACGGAGACCGAGCTCAACCTTGAAGAAAAAGAAAAGATTGTGACTCTCTTAAAGAAAAAGCGTTATAGAATACGAGAACAAGAGGGCAGCCTTCTGGCGGAAAAAGGGCGTTTTTCCCGCTGGGGTCCGTATGTCAATCACATAGGATTAATCATTTTCCTGATTGGCGCAATGCTGAGATTTGTGCCGGGCATGTACGTCGATGAAACGCTCTGGGTCAGAGAAGGCGAAACTGCGGCAATTCCAGGCACAGACGGAAGATATTATTTGAAAAACAATCAATTCAGCGTAGAGACTTATAACAGCGATACAGAAAAAAAGGTGTTCGCTGATGCAATTGACAGAGTCGGAAGCGGAAAGGTCGCGAAAAATTTTCAAACAGACGCGGTTCTCTATAAACGGGAAGGCAAAATTGTCTACGGAGAGAAGCCGAAGCTGAAAAAAGTAAAAGAAGAAGATATTCGTGTCAATCAGCCGCTGCGCTTTGATTCGTTTTCTGTTTATCAGGTGGATTATAAAGAGAATCAGCTCGATCAGATGGTGTTTCAGCTGATTGACAAAAAATCAAAAAAATCCTTTGGGAGCTTACAGATCAACCTATTGGATCCAGATTCGGTTTATGATCTTGGCAACGGTTACAAAGTTGAGGTCGCCAGCTACCTTCCTGACTTCTATTTTAATCAGGACGGAGAGCCGAGCACAAAAACAAAAATCCCTAACAATCCGGCGTTTGTTTTTAATATCATAACGCCAGATAAGCCAAAAGGCGAAAAAAGCTTTGTTGCCATTCAAGAAACAATTGAAGGGTCGGGCAGCAATAAGTACAAGTTGAAATTTGACCATGTCGAAACGAAAAACATAACCGGTCTGACAGTCAGAAAAGATCTGACGCTTTGGGTGCTTGCCATCGGCGGAGCCATTTTTATGATTGGCGTCATTCAAGGAATGTACTGGCAGCACCGCAGAATCTGGCTGCATACACAGGAAGGTGCAGTCATGGTTGCCGGCCATACCAATAAAAACTGGTACGGACTAAAGCAGGATTTAAAATTTGTTTTAGCCGATACGGGGCTGACTGAACCAGCAGACCAAAAAGAATTAATGAAAACACAGAAATAGGCGAAAAGGGAGTGGTGTCATGGCGGAGCTGAGCGGAAATTTTCTTTATGCGGCCTTTCTTGTGTATTTAATTGCGGTCCCGATTTTCGGCGGGGCCATACGCGGAAGGAAAAATAAAAAAGACAGGGCAAACCGGTGGGCGACGATCGGGATTACCCTTTCGATTATCGGTTTTCTCTGCCACCTGGGCTATTTTATTACAAGGTGGGCTGCCAGCGGCCATGCGCCTGTCAGCAACATGTTTGAATTTACAACGGCCTTTGGCATGATGCTTGTGCTTGCGTTTATTATCCTTTATTTTATCTATCAATTGCCTTCATTAGGTCTGTTTACATTATCGATCGCTTTATTGCTGATCGCATACGCCAGCATGTTTCCGACGGACATTTCGCCTTTAATTCCGTCATTGCAGAGCAATTGGCTGTATATCCACGTAACCACGGCCGCGCTGGGGCAAGCTATACTCGCCATCAGTTTTGTCGCAGGTGTCATTTTTCTTTTGAAGCATGTTGACCAGACAAAACCAAGTAAAAAAACCTTTTGGCTTGAAGCTATCATGTTTATTATGGTGACGGCAGTTGCCTTTATTGTGATAACATCTGTGTTTCGTTTTGCCGGCTATGAAGCTGAGTTTAACTGGGTGGATAAGAATAAGGAAAAAAGCGTGATGGTCTATGAAATGCCCGCACTTGTAGGTCCGCATGAGGGTGAGCTTATCACCAAGGGGAAAATGCAGCCCATTGCAGAGCTTCCGGCCCTTTTCTCAGGCAGAAAGGTAAACACAGTGATTTGGTCGTTTGGAGCTGGACTCCTATTGTACGGAGCGCTTCGCCTGATCGTCAGAAAAAGAATCAGTGCCTGTTTACATCCTCTGGTGAAAAACGTGAATCTTGATCTGGTGGATGAGGTTGGCTACAGAGCCGTTTCCATCGGTTTTCCGATTTTTACACTCGGCGCGCTGATCTTTGCAATGATTTGGGCTCAGCTCGCTTGGACGAGATTTTGGGGCTGGGACCCGAAGGAAGTATGGGCGCTGATCACGTTTTTGTTTTACGCCGCTTATTTGCATTTAAGGCTGTCAAGAGGGTGGCACGGTGAGAAATCAGCATGGCTGGCCGTAATCGGTTTTGCCATCATTATGTTCAATTTAATATTCGTAAATCTTGTGCTTGCCGGACTTCATTCTTATGCATAGTCCAGAACAAAGCGATACAGTTATCAAACTTTCTCACGATTTGATAAAATGAAAGTAACAGAAGGAAAGCAGGGGGAAAACGATGGACCAATCCAATGAAACCAAAATATTAGTAGTTGATGACGAAGCCAGAATTCGCCGCCTTTTAAAAATGTATCTTGAACGTGAAAATTATGTGATTGAAGAAGCGGAAAATGGTGATGAAGCCATTGCCAAAGGCCTCGAAACCAATTATGACTTAATTTTGCTTGACCTAATGATGCCTGGCACAGACGGAATTGAGGTCTGCCGCCAAATTCGCGAAAAAAAAGCTACACCAATTATCATGCTGACCGCAAAAGGAGAAGAAGCAAACCGGGTGCAGGGGTTTGAATCGGGAACAGATGATTACATTGTCAAACCGTTTAGTCCGAGAGAAGTTGTGCTGCGGGTAAAAGCGCTTCTGAGAAGGGCATCTCAAAACTCTTATTTCAATGCGAATACGCCGACGAAAAACGTATTGGTGTTTTCTCATCTGTCAATCGATCATGATGCCCATCGGGTAACTGCTGACGGAACTGAAGTGAGCTTAACACCGAAAGAGTATGAGCTCCTTTACTTCTTAGCGAAAACACCTGACAAAGTGTATGATCGGGAAAAGCTTCTCAAGGAAGTGTGGCAGTATGAATTTTTTGGCGATCTGCGTACAGTAGACACACACGTCAAACGTCTCCGGGAAAAGCTCAATAAAGTATCACCGGGAGCTGCCAAAAAAATCGTCACCGTATGGGGCGTCGGTTATAAATTCGAGGTAGGCGCTGAATGAAATTTTGGAAAAGCGTAGTAGGCAAGCTGTGGGCTACGATCCTTTCTCTTGTCCTGATCGTATTATTTATTTTAACGGTGCTTTTACTCGAGTTTATCGAAAATTATCATGTGGAAGAAGCCGAAAATGATTTAACCCAGCTTGCAAATAAAGTCGCAGTCATCTTAGAAAAACACGAGGATCAGGCGCTGGCAAGGTCGATCACCTGGGAGCTCGCTGATAACTTAACAAGCATTGCGATCATACAGGATGAGAAAAAATACTGGTATTCGCCGAACGATAAAAATCGGCTCTCATCTATCACGCTTGAGCAAATACAGCGGGACAAGGATTTACATCAGGCTCTGGACAACCATAAAAAAGTCAGTAAACGCACGGGCCTGAGTGGCAGAGACACGGATAATGAACGCCTGATTGTGGGTGTTCCGTATGAAAAAGACGGAAAAAAAGGCATGGTCTTTTTATCTCAATCTCTGCTTGCCGTCAAAGACACAACAAAACACACGACCCGTTATATATTCCTTGCCGCAGGCATTGCGATTGTGCTGACCACATTTTTTGCTTTCTTTTTATCAAGCAGGGTCACGTATCCGCTTCGAAAAATGAGAGAGGGCGCACAGGATTTGGCGAAGGGCAAGTTTGACACGAAAATCCCGATTTTAACCCAGGATGAAATCGGTGAGCTGGCAACCGCCTTTAATCAAATGGGGCGGCAGCTTAACTTTCATATCAATGCGCTCAACCAAGAAAAAGAACAGCTTTCAAACATATTAAGCAGTATGGCTGACGGAGTGATTACCATCAATATCGACGGCACGATTCTCGTGACAAACCCGCCGGCCGAACGTTTTCTGCAGGCTTGGTATTATGAGCAGAATATGAATATTAAAGAAGGCGACAATCTTCCGCCAGAAGCAAAAGAACTGTTCCAAAATGCTGTCAGCACAGAAAAAGAACAAATGATTGAAATGACGCTGCAGGGCAGATCATGGGTGCTGCTGATGTCGCCGCTGTATGCGGAATCGCATGTCAGAGGCGCGGTTGCCGTTCTTCGAGATATGACCGAAGAACGCCGCCTTGATAAATTGCGCGAAGACTTTATCGCAAATGTCAGCCATGAATTAAGAACGCCGATCTCCATGCTTCAAGGGTATAGTGAAGCCATTGTCGATGACATTGCGAGCTCCGAAGAAGACCGAAAAGAGATTGCTCAAATTATTTATGACGAGTCGCTGCGAATGGGCCGCCTTGTCAACGATTTGCTTGATTTAGCGCGAATGGAATCAGGGCATACTGGATTGCATTATGAACAAATCAATCTTAATGAATTTATAGAAAAGATCATGCGCAAATTTTCCGGCGTTGCCAAAGAAAAAAATATTTCTTTGCATCAGGACATTTCTCTCACTGAAGAGGAATTTATGTTTGATGAAGATAAGATGGAGCAGGTGTTTACCAATTTAATTGATAACGCGCTGCGTCATACTCAATCAGGCGGCAATGTCTCCATCTCCGTTCATACGGTTAAGGATGGAATAAAAATAGACGTCAAAGATTCCGGCTCCGGCATACCGGAAGAGGATCTCCCATTTATTTTTGAGCGGTTCTATAAAGCGGATAAAGCACGGACAAGGGGCAGAGCAGGAACCGGACTGGGACTCGCTATTGTTAAAAATATTGTGGAAGCTCACAACGGTACCATTACGGTGCACAGCCGGATGGACAAAGGAACGACGTTTACGTTTTATATTCCGACAAAATGATCAAGTCGAGTCTGAATTTGCCGAAGAATCTTGTTCCATAAGAAACACCCGCTGATCCGAGCGGGTGTTTTTTAAAAGGTTTTTCTTAATAAAATTTAAGGATATGTTAATATAAATTCCCTTCCAAATTCCAGTTTCTCGTAATATAGTTGTAATGTAACTTTTAAGCTATTATTACGACTAAAGGAACGGAGGGGTTTCCTATGGAAGAAACCTTTCAAGCGTTATATAAAACTTACCATCAAGATTTATATCAATTTTTATTTTATATGGTAAAGGATAAAAGCCAGGCTGAAGACCTTCTTCAGGAGGTTTATATTCGTGTATTAAATTCATATCATACGTTTGAAGGAAGAAGCAGTGAAAAAACATGGCTTTTGTCGATTGCACGCCATGTGGCGATAGACTGGTTCCGTAAGCAGCAGACGATCAGACAGCGTGTACTCGGGACATTTGATTGGGACACACAGGATGTCAGAGATCAGCAATTGCTTCCGGACGAACTCGCGGTTCAACATGAAAATGTCCGGGAAATTTATGCTGCGCTCGATCAATGTACGATCGATCAAAGAGCTGTGATTATCTTACGGTTTATTCAGGGATATTCAATACAGGAAACAGCCAATGCTCTGCGCTTCTCGGAAAGCAAAGTGAAAACGACCCAACACAGAGGGCTCAAAGTACTTCGGAAACATATGGAGCTTTTGAGGGAGGAGCTAATGGATGATGAAGTCAGATTGGAACGAAGAACAGATAAAGGAGTTGTTAAGTCAACTGCCGGCAGTTAAAGACCATCGTTCTCCGCAAGACATATACAAGCGGCTTTCGATGGCAAAAAGCAAAAAAAAGTCCGCTGTTAGGTGGATTGGCCCCGCATGTGCCACTGCGGTTGCGGTTTATATCGCCTTCATTATTTCTCCTCATTTCTTTGATCAGGCACAGCCTCAACAAAAAGAAGCGTCCCAAGAAAACGCTATAACGAAAACTGAGACAGCAGACAGCAAAAAAGCTGCATTATCCCTGGATCAGTCATCGTTAGTTGTTCCTGAAAAGGAGCAGAACAATTATACGACTGTAGCAATTGCCGATGCCGAAACATCCACAATTATACCCGTCAGCATTAAAAAAACGAAATCAAACCAAACCATACAGGAGGTGCTGTTTGAAAGTGACCAATTGGATATCCTTGATCACGCCATCACGATTCCCTCCTTCATGGATGAAGTGGAGGTAAAGGAAAACCAAAACCATAAGGAATTAAATATACAAGTCGATCAGCCCATTGAGGCTTTTTCTGTAAAAGACGACGCAATACTAAAAAAATTGCTGAAAGAATCTTTAAAATGGAGTCCTTATGAAAAAATCAAAATTTACTCATCGGAGCAGAAAAAGGACGGCGCCAGTATTGGCTCAAATGGTACTTTTACTGAAATTCCTATTCCTAAACAGTCGAACAGAGCCTACTCCTTGTACCAAAATGAACAAGGACAAGACTTTCTCGTTCCAACAGAAAGAACATTTAATACTGTAAAAGAAGCTATTAAAGAAATGGAATCGAGCACTCAAACAAATACTGCACCTCTTATTCAAGCGGGTGCCGTCAAATCTGTAACGGAGAAACAGAATCACTTATATATCCATTTCTCAAAACACTCAGGAGTTGAGGATTCTATTGCCGGCATCTTAATGCTGGAGGGACTTCTTTTAACAGCAAAGGAGTTTGGCTTTACAGAAGTGACCTTTGCGGAAACGGGAACAAAAAAAATCGGCAGATACGATGTAACAGAAGCTATTCCGGTTCCTGCTGCTCCAAATCCGATTTCCTTAAATTAAAAGAGCCTTTTTTCAGGCTCTTTTTTCGTTGCTTTTCATATAATAGAAATTTTCAAAAAAAACTTGTCCGTGTATAATAAAACAAGGTAAAGATTGAAAGGATTTGAGACGAGTGAACGTGTTAACAATCAAAGGAGTTTCCATCGGTGAAGGGATGCCGAAAATCATCGTTCCGCTGATGGGGAAAACAGAAAAGCAAATTTTAAAAGAAGCAGAAGCTGTGAAATTACTGGATCCGGATATTGTCGAGTGGCGAGTCGATGTATTTGAAAAAGCAGACGACAATGAAGCAGTCATAAAGATGATCTCAAAGCTGCGAGAGTCTTTGAGAGACAAGCTGTTTCTATTTACATTCAGATCGCATAAAGAAGGCGGGAGCAAAGAAATGGATGTAAGTTCCTACATCGCTTTGCTGGAAACGGCTATCCGCACAAAAGATATAGACTTTATCGATATTGAATTATTTTCAGGAGAGGCAAACGTTGAAGCCTTAGTATCTTTAGCAGGAGAAAATGGTGTCTACGTGATTATGTCTAATCATGACTTTCAGAAAACACCTGCAAAGGACGAGATCATTTCTCGGCTTCGTAAAATGCAGGAGTTAGGAGCGCATATTCCGAAAATATCCGTAATGCCGAAGGATGCAGGAGATCTTTTAACCTTGCTTGATGCGACGTATACGATGAAGACAAATTATGCGGACCGACCGATGATCACAATGTCAATGGCGGGAACGGGATTAGTCAGCAGGCTGAGCGGTGAGGTATTTGGATCAGCTTGCACATTCGGCGCAGGAGAAGAGGCTTCAGCACCTGGGCAAATACCTGTATCCGAACTGAGAAACGTGTTAGAAGTACTGCACAAACATACATAAACAGGAAACCGTTAAAAAGCAGAAAAAAACTCAAGCTGCAGAGCTTGAGTTTTTTTCATTATGGAAGATCGATAAGTTTCACAGACACGATATCAGGAACATCTGTTAGTTCTTTCACAATTTTATCTTCTAAATGTCTGTCAAAAGAAAGCATCATGATGGCTTCTCCGCCTTTTTCTTTACGGCCAACCTGCATGGTTGCAATGTTAATATCGTTATCTCCGATAATACGTCCCACTCGGCCGATGACCCCCGTCGTATCCTGATGCTGGATGTAAACCAGGTGGCCTGTTGGATAAAAGTCGATATTAAACCCGTTGATTTCGACAATGCGTTCTCCGAAATGAGGGATATAGGTAGCTGTAACGGTAAAGGTGCTGCGGTCTCCTGTCACTTTTACGCTAATGCAATTATCGTATCCAGATTCAGAAGTGGAAATCTTTTCACTAAAGCTAATGCCGCGTTCTTTTGCGACACCGCCCGCATTTACTTCGTTAACTGTTGAGTCAACGCGTGGTTTTAAGAAGCCTGACAGAAGGCTTTTTGTAATAAACGATGTTTCAAGTTTAGCAATTGTGCCTTCATATTGAATCGCGACATCCTGTACCGGCTCTTTCATGCATTGTGATACGAGGCTGCCGATTTTTCCTGCGATTTGGTGGTACGGCTTAATCTTAGCGAATTCATCTTTTGTCATGGCAGGCAGGTTAATGGCTGACATAACAGGAAGACCTTTTGCGAACTGCAGAACTTCTTCTGATACTTGCGCTGCAACATTCAGCTGCGCTTCTTTTGTCGATGCCCCTAGGTGAGGAGTGGCAATCACTAACGGGTGGTCAACGAGTTTATTATCAACTGGCGGTTCAACTTCAAAAACGTCAAGAGCCGCACCGGCAACATGGCCGCTTTCTAAAGCTTCAAGAAGAGCTGCCTCATCGATAATGCCGCCTCGTGCACAGTTAATTAAGCGAACACCTTTTTTCGTTTTTGCAATCGTTTCTTTGTTTAATAAGCCTTTTGTTTCTTTTGTTAACGGTGTATGCACAGTGATGATATCTGCGCTTTCCAAGACTTCTTCGAACGTACGGCTGTTAACACCGATTTTTTTCGCTCTTTCTTCTGTTAAGAAAGGATCAAAAACGTGCACGGTCATACCGAAGGCTCTCGCACGCTGTGCAATTTCGCTTCCGATTCTGCCTAATCCTACAATTCCAAGTGTTTTGCCGTAAAGTTCCGAACCGACATATGCTGTGCGGTTCCATTCTCTGGATTTTACAGAGATATTGGCCTGAGGGATGTGTCTCATTAAAGATGAGATCATCGCGAATGTGTGCTCAGCTGTGGAAATTGTGTTTCCGTTTGGCGCATTAATAACAATTACCCCATGTTTCGTCGCTTCGTCAATGTCGATATTATCAACACCGACACCGGCTCTTCCGACAATTTTTAAAGAAGTCATTTTTTGAAAAAGGTCTTCTGTTACTTTTGTCGCGCTTCGCACCAATAGAGCATCAAAGGTATGTAATTCATCCTCTGCATCTGCTACGTTTTTTTGGACGATTTCAATAAAGTCTGATTCAATAAGTGGTTGTAAGCCGTCGTTGCTCATTTTGTCTGAGACCAATACTCGAAACATCGTAAGATTTCCTCCTAAATTGACAAACTAAATATCTGATAATTTAACATATTCTCAATAGAGTGTCAATGTGTATTGACGCAGTAAAGGATAAAAGGAAAGTGAGGAATTGACCAGTTTTAGAGACTTTTGGCGTTATATTTAATTTGAAGCAATTATCTATACAACCAACCGTTTATCGTTTATAATGGAACCAAATTCATATGATCAATCTTCGGGGCAGGGTGAAATTCCCTACCGGCGGTGATGAGCAATGGCTCTAAGCCCGCGAGCTGTTTTTGACAGCAGGATTCGGTGCGATTCCGAAGCCGACAGTATAGTCTGGATGGGAGAAGATGGAGGTTCAGCAGCGTTTTGAAAGAAAGGTTTTCAAACGTTTCTTTACCAAGCCAAATTTTTGAAACCCCGCTTTTATATCATAGAGCGGTTTTTTTATTGGCTGGAAAAAGAACCTTTCCGCTTTTCGAGTAAGATGTGATCGAAAAGGAGAGAGCAAATTGAAAGTAAAAAAATTAGTCGTGATCAGCATGCTGAGCAGCATCGCATTTGTTTTGATGCTGTTAAATTTTCCGTTTCCGGGGCTTCCTGATTATTTAAAAATTGATTTCAGTGATGTCCCTGCCATTATTGCGATTCTTATATACGGACCTTTAGCGGGTATTGCCGTTGAAGCGATAAAAAACGTTCTTCAATATATCATTCAGGGGAGCATGGCTGGAGTGCCTGTAGGACAAATTGCAAATTTCATTGCCGGAACACTCTTTATTTTGCCGACTGCTTTCTTATTTAAAAAGCTGAACTCAGCAAAAGGCCTGGCAGTAAGTCTTCTGCTTGGAACTGCAGCTATGACGGTGCTGATGAGCATTCTGAATTATGTTCTGATTCTTCCGGCCTACACATGGTTTTTACACTCCCCGGCATTATCCGACAGTGCGCTGAAAACAGCGGTAGTCGCTGGTATCCTGCCATTTAACGTCATAAAAGGCATTGTCATTACGATCGTGTTCACACTTATCTTTATCAAGCTTAAACCGTGGATTGAACAGCAAAGAAGCGCGCATATTCATTAAATAAAAAAAGCTCCCATAGGGGAGCTTTTTCGATTACTTCTATTCAAATTTAAGCGGGTCGCCCTCAAACGGCTCATCCGCCACTTTGATGGAATCAGTAGGGCATCCTTCAAATGCGTCAATCATATCTTCTTCCAGTACTTCAGGAACTTCGACAACGCCTTTGTTTTCGTCAAGCGTTACGAACGCGATGCCTTCATCATCGTAATCGTAAATGTCTGGTGCAGCCGCTCCGCAAGCGCCGCATGCAATGCATGTATCTTTGTCTACGATTGTGTACTTTGCCATGAATAAAACCTCCCAGATTGTTCTTGGTGGAACAAATGGATCAATCTTTATATTTAATCAATTTAACACCTATTCCTCTTACTTATTGTAATGATGTTGATGCCACATTTCAACAGAAAAATGATTGAGAATGCTTATCACATAAGGGGTTATCTACATAACATCCCCCCTAATGATGACTTTAAACGTCGATTTCTGTTTAAAATCTGTTAAAATAAAAAGAACAAACCAGCGATTTTTGTCAGGAAGAATGTGGGTGGATAGGTTGTCATTAAATTACTTTGATATCATGGTTCTCGATTGCCTTTCTAAAATAAACGGGGAACGGACAGGAAGTGCCGTTTTTCACTTATTCAAAGGAAAAAGATCGTCACAAACCATTCAAGATGCTGGCTTATTTCAGACTGCAAGATATTTTGGAATGGCTCCGCAATGTTCAAGAAGCGACATTTCAGCCTCACTTCGCAAGCTTGAACAGCAGTCATTTCTGGAACCGATGTCAGAAACAGATACATACAGAGTGACTATTAGAGGCGAAAGCATGTTGAGGCAGGCGCTGAGTGAACGGCCTTGGCCAGCCCATTGCCACGGCGCTTATTTTCAGCAGGCCGCAAGCGTGCTTTGGAAAAGACTTTCCCTTCTCGTACAGGTATTGTCAAATAAGCAGCACAGCAGCAGACAGTATATTCCCGTCACAAAAGATTATAAGACGCTTCACTGGGTCAAGCGATACATGCACAAGCAAAAGGATCATGAAAAACTGGCAAGAGGCTTGCAGGATATGCTGGAGAATCATTTGCAAAAGCTTGACGAGAAAGCAGCTCTTATCTTTGTCTACTCATTAACTTCATATAATAGGATCGGTTATACGAGCAGGCAGCTTGCTGACAATCTGAAAGAAGACGAGTGGTACGTTTATGTCTTGTTTTGGGCTGGGGTACATTATTTTATTCATTCCTTGCCGCAATGTGAAGATTCTATATTAAAGGATCTTCTTTCTGATGTGCATTTGGAGAACGCACTGACTGAGTCTACGAGAAAAACATGGCAGATGGTCAGACAAGGGATTCCGATTCAGCGAATTGCTGAAATCAGAAAGCTGAAAACCGCCACAATTGAAGACCATATCGTCGAAATTTCTCTTCATGAGCCGGCTTTTGTGATTGATGGATATATTTCGGCTGAAGATCAGCTCCAAATTGCTGAGTTCGCCAAACGCATGCGGACAAACAAGATCAAACAAATTCGAGAAGGCCTAGAGCAGCGGTTCAGCTACTTTCAAATCAGGCTGGCATTGGCAAAGCAGGTGAAACAGTATGACTAAATTACAGCAAGCGTTATATCAGTTTTTTGGTTTTCATTCCTTTAAAAAAGGGCAGGAGGACATCATCAGAAGCGTACTCAGCGGAAAGGATACCATTGCAATGCTTCCGACAGGGGGAGGAAAGTCTCTTTGCTACCAGTTGCCCGGTTATATGCTTGACGGTATGATATTAATCGTTTCTCCTTTGCTTTCTTTAATGGAGGACCAGGTGCAGCAGCTGAAAGCGCGGGGAGAAAAACGAGCTGCCGCATTGAATAGCATGCTCGGCAGGCAGGAAAGACATTTCGTTTTGGAGCATATCCACCGCTACAAATTTTTGTATCTGTCGCCCGAAGCATTGCAGTCGTCATATGTCCTGGAAAAATTAAAGAGCGTTCCGATCAGTCTTTTTGTTATTGATGAAGCGCATTGTATATCGGAATGGGGACATGATTTTAGACCTGATTATTCAAAGCTTGGACAGCTGAGAAAAAAACTAGGGCATCCGCCGGTGCTTGCTCTGACGGCTACGGCGACGAAGGATACGCTGCATGATGTCATGAATTTGCTTGATCTGCAGCATGCCGAACAGCATCTTAACTCAGTTAACCGGCCGAATATTGCGCTCAAAGTTGAAAATACCGCGGATACTGCCGAAAAAATAGATAGGGTCATTCAGCTGGTTGAAAACCTGCAAGGACCGGGAATTGTCTATTGTCCGACAAGGAAATGGGCAGAGGAATTAGCGGAGGAAATTAAATATAAAACAAGCAGCAGGGTTGATTATTACCATGGCGGCATGGATTCTGGTGACAGAATGTTAATTCAGCAGCAATTTATCAATAATCAGCTTGATGTCATTTGCTGTACAAATGCGTTCGGCATGGGTGTTGATAAATCTGATATCAAATATGTCATCCATTTTTATCTCCCGCAGACGGCTGAAGCTTTTATGCAGGAAATCGGCAGAGCAGGGCGTGACGGAAAACCGAGTGTCAGCATTTTGCTCAGAGCGCCTGGAGATTTCGAATTGCAGGAGCAGATTATCCAAATGGAGAGCCTTGCGGATGGAGAAATCGCCAATGTTATTCGCGTGCTGGAAGAAACGGAAGAACAGGACGAAAGAAAACTGCGCGAATTATTCATGCAATATGGTATCACAGAGACGCAGTCGCGCATGATCATCCATCTCTTTATGCAGGGGAAAACATCAATTGATCTGATCAAGCGGGAAATCACGTATCGCATGGAGCTGAAACTTGAAAAAATGCGTCACGTGGCAGCTTTACTTCATCGCGATGGCTGTTTAAGACAATCGCTGTTAGCCTATTTTGATGAAACATACGAGCCCGATAAAGGAAGCATGCCATGCTGTTCACATTGCGGTTTTGATCTTTCGCTGTATGAACAAAAAGAGGAGCGCGTCCAAAAAGCGCCATTAGACGGCTGGAGATCGGAATTGCACCGTATATTCAGTCTAGAGACTGTAGGTGAGCCGAACTGAAACAGCAAAAGGATTTGATCCAGCATCTGTCTGACCGTGATATACTGAAGCAGCTATACATGACACAGCTTCTGATCATCATGGTGTCCGCTGCTGCCGTTTTGTTCTTTTTTCAGGATATAAGTGATTTTTTCAGCCTCTGGCATATTAGAGATACAAGAATCATTTGGTATGGTGTTTCTTTGGCGGTTATTGTCATTTTAGCCGACATGGCAATCATGAAATGGTGTCCGCCTCATTTATATGATGACGGCGGAATCAATAAAAAGTTATTCAGTAAAAGGCCAATCCCTCATATTATATTTTTAACGCTTCTGATTTCTTTTGCTGAAGAAATGTTATTCAGGGGAGTGCTGCAGACCCATATTGGTTTATGGGCGGCCAGTCTTGTATTTGCTGTTCTTCATTTTCGGTATTTGACAAAATGGCTGCTATTTATCATGGTGACGGCAATCAGCTTTTTGCTTGGACTGATTTATGAATGGACCGGCAATCTATTTGTTCCGGTAACGGCGCATTTTATTATTGATGCCGTGTTTGCCTGTCAGATTCGTTTTGAACATGTTAGGAGGGATACACATGACGAACATGTCTAGAGTAGAGAGAAGAAAAGCCCAGAATCTTTATGAAGACCATAAAACCTCATTGGCGGACGACCTTTTCGAAGATGATGAAGAAAGCCTTCCGACAAGACAATCTGTAAAAAATCAAAGAGAGAAGAAAAAAAAGCAAGGCAAAACAAGAACGCCGTTATTTACCACTCTCGCAGTACTGTTTGTATTTGTGCCGGTTATCGTCTTTGTCACCTTATTTTATCTAATGAAAAGCCATCCGGGAAATCCCGATGATTATGAAGATGTTTTTATAAACAGCAGCCAGAGTAAATACGAGGTGGTCCAAAAACCAGAGGCCAAAAAAGAAACGGCAGAGACAGTTCTGCGCGAAGAGTCAAAAAAAAAATCTGAAGGCAAAAAGACAGAGAAACAAACAGAAGCAACAACTGATAAGAAGCAGCCTGCTGTAGCGGAAAAAGAGAACACAGCAAACAAACAGGAAGCAAAAAGCGCGGCTGCTTCCCCTTCCCCGGAAAAAACAGTCCAAAAAGAGCAGGAACAGGTACAGCAGCAGTCTGAACCAGTTCAAGATACGGAGGCAAAACGTATCGTTCAGCACACCGTTCAAAAGAAAGAAACGCTGTACCGCATTTCCATGAAATATTATAAAAGCAGATCAGGAGAAGAAAAGATCCGTGCCTATAACCATTTGAACGGAAATGACGTTTATACCGGGCAAATTTTGGACATCCCTTTGACTTATTAGCGGGCATCTTTTTGATCGCAGGCTCATATATTGTAGCAATGAAAAGGGACAAGGTGTGAAGCGTATGGAATCCTTATGGAACCAGCTGGACCGATTTACGGACGCGCCGACCAAACAGATGCTACAGGCGTTGGTGAAACGAAAACAAAAATACGAAAACTATGCTGCGCAATGCCGCAGGTGGCGGTGGACCTCACTCATTTGCCTGGGCTTATTATGTCTTCTAATGATGATCAAAAGTCCGGCGCCTCAGCTCATTCTTCAAGAAACGCTCAGCCATACCTTTTATTTATTTTGGATGATGGCAACTGCTTTTGCATACTGCACTTCATATTATTTTAAGAAAAAAGAAGAAAAAGCCGAGGGTGATTTCCATAAACTGAGATGTGAAATTATTCAGAAAAGCACTGATCTTTGGCCGCAGCCTGATAAATGGAAGGCGAGAGAATCTGTTTTTCAATTGATGAAGCACCAATACGATATTAATCTATATTTTGAAAGTAAATAAAATGGGGCGTTTTCTCAAACGATAGAAACGTCTTTTTTTTATTGTCCGTCTTATTGATAAGTTCTAAAAGAATGGAGAGTTTTTAATGAAGCGATCAATGAAAATTGCCGGTGCATTGGCTATTGCAGCAGCGGCAATGACGGCAAAAATGTATTCAGTGGCAAAAGGCAATCACCTAAAAATCCATACATTTACGTTATCAAAAATGAAGGGGAAGCCGCCTCTTACGATCTTTTTTATATCTGACATTCATAAACGTATTGTTGATCACGGTCTTTTAGAGGAAGCGCAGGGCCATCAGCCGGATCTGGTTATAATCGGGGGTGATTTAGCTGAGGGCGGGGTGTCCTGCTCGAGAATTGAGGAAAACGTCAGAAGGCTTGCGGGTTTGGGAGTCCCTGTCATGTTTGTCTGGGGAAACAATGATTATGAAATCAGTCAGCGGAAACTGTATGCTATATTTAAAACGCACCGTATTATTACGCTGCGAAATGAATCGGTTCCTTTTGCGTATAACGGACATACCATCACCATAGCCGGAGTGGATGACATCAGGATGGAGATGGATGATTATGAAGAAGCGATTAAAGAAATTGACGGGAACCAGGTGAACGTTCTGGTTTGCCATAACCCTGAGATCCATCAACAAATCAATGAAACTGACGGTATTGATGTTATATTCAGCGGGCATACCCATGGCGGGCAGATTCGATTTGGGAAATTTGGCCCTTATGAGCTTGGTACAACCGGTTTTGTTAAAAATGCTGCGTACCTCATCAGCAATGGGTACGGCACAACAAAAGTGCCCCTTCGTTTAGGGGCAGAGCCTGAGGCACACATCGTGACACTTGCAGCACCTGAATGACTTCCCTAAAGAGTGTGTCAATAAAAAACTGCATTGTGCTTGTCTTACTAGTGAACTCAGTGTAAACTGATAACAATTAAGAACCTATGACTCATCATCTCATATAATGTGTTATATGATTTGTGTGCAAGTAGAGGCAGGAGGGAACGTTATGCGGCTTGAGCGTCTGAATTATAATAAGATCAAAATCTTCTTGACCCTCGATGATTTAACTGATCGTGGATTAACAAAAGAAGACCTCTGGAAGGACTCATTTAAAGTCCACCAGTTATTTAAAGATATGATGAATGAAGCAAATACAGAGCTCGGCTTTGAAGCGAATGGACCGATTGCAGTGGAAGTGTATTCTCTCCAAGCACAAGGGATGGTTGTGATCGTAACAAAGAACCAAGAAGCGGATTCAGAAGAAGATGAGTATGATGATGATTACATCGAAATGCAAGTCAAGCTTGACGAGAGCGCGGACATCATATATCAATTCCATTCCTTTGAAGATATCATTCAGCTTTCTGAAAGCTTACAGCGGATCGGTATCACAGGAGGAACTGTCTACCACTATGAAGGACAGTACTTTCTGAGCCTTGAAGACTTGGGATCACAGACTGCCGAGGGTGTTGTGGCGGTCCTGGCTGAATACGGCAATCCGACAACATTAACGATTTATCGCTTACAAGAGTATGGTAAGCTCATTATGGACGGAAATGCTGTAGAGACAATCCAAACTCATTTTTCATAAGAATGGAAGAAAAACTGCTGTTTTTTACAGCGGTTTTTTTGTTAAAAAACATGGAAAAACATAACGTTTATCCTATGCATAGATCATATGAAGGTGTATACTATTCTCTGAAAGGGAGCATGTGAGAAACAGAAGATTCTAGGAGGTTAACTCAAATGGCAGCCGATCGAAACACCGGTCATACAGAAGAGGACAAACTTGATGTATTAAAATCAACCCAAACCGTAATACATAAGGCTCTGGAAAAATTGGGATATCCTGAAGAAGTATACGAACTGTTAAAAGAGCCGATGAGATTATTAACGGTAAAAATACCAGTTCGTATGGACGACGGTTCAGTCAAGATTTTTACGGGTTATCGTGCCCAGCACAATGACTCTGTCGGTCCGACAAAAGGCGGGATACGTTTTCACCCGAACGTAACTGAAAAAGAGGTGAAGGCACTTTCCATTTGGATGAGTTTAAAATGCGGTATCATTGATCTTCCATATGGCGGTGGTAAAGGCGGAATTGTTTGTGATCCAAGGGATATGTCGTTTAGAGAGCTGGAGCGTCTAAGCAGGGGTTATGTCAGAGCTATCAGCCAAATTGTCGGTCCGACGAAAGACGTGCCGGCACCGGATGTATTTACAAACTCACAAATCATGGCTTGGATGATGGATGAGTATTCAAGAATTGATGAATTTAATTCGCCTGGGTTCATTACAGGCAAACCGCTTGTGCTTGGCGGATCTCATGGGAGAGAATCAGCGACAGCAAAAGGTGTAACCATCTGCATAAAAGAAGCGGCGAAGAAAAAAGGCATCGATATTAAAGGTGCGCGAGTTGTCGTTCAAGGCTTCGGAAACGCCGGAAGCTATTTGGCAAAATTTATGCATGATGCAGGGGCAAAGGTTGTCGGCATATCCGATGCATACGGCGGACTGTATGACCCTGAAGGCCTGGATATTGATTATTTACTCGACCGCCGCGACAGTTTTGGCACAGTGACAAAGCTTTTCAACGATACCATTACGAACCAAGAGCTGCTGGAACTGGATTGTGATATTTTAGTTCCTGCCGCGATTGAAAACCAAATTACAGAAGAAAATGCCCATAACATTCAGGCGAAAATCGTTGTTGAAGCAGCAAACGGCCCAACTACGCTTGAAGGAACAAAAATTCTTTCAGACCGTGACATTCTGCTTGTTCCGGATGTACTGGCAAGCGCGGGAGGCGTAACGGTTTCTTATTTTGAATGGGTTCAGAATAACCAAGGCTTCTACTGGGGCGAGGAAGAAGTAGAAGAGAAATTAGAAAAAATGATGGTAAAATCATTCAACAATATTTATGAAATGGCCAACAACCGAAGAATCGACATGAGACTTGCCGCTTATATGGTAGGCGTGCGTAAAATGGCGGAGGCTTCGCGCTTTAGAGGCTGGATATAAGTTGATGATTTGCATAAAAAATAAAAATCTCCTATGATAAAATAGGAGATTTTTTTATTTGGAAATAGAAAAATGTGAATCGAATGCCAATCGCAGGAGTTGACGGAAATGATTGAAGAAAAAGCAATAATTATTGGCGGAGGTCCTTGCGGGTTATCTGCGGCCATTCACCTAAAACAAATTGGCATTGATGCCCTCGTCATTGAAAAAGGCAATGTCGTTAACAGTATTTACAATTATCCGACGCATCAAACCTTTTTCAGCTCAAGTGAAAAGCTTGAAATCGGTGACGTGGCATTTATTACCGAAAACAGAAAGCCTGTCAGAATTCAGGCTTTGTCGTACTACAGGGAAGTCGTGAAGCGGAAAAAGATCCGTGTGAATGCATTTGAAATGGTGCAAAAAGTGACAAAAGCAGAAAACAATTCATTTGTTATCGAAACGTCAAAAGAGACGTATTCAACACCATACTGCATTATTGCCACAGGCTATTATGATCATCCAAACTATATGAACGTACCCGGTGAGGATTTGCCGAAAGTATTCCATTATTTTAAGGAAGGACATCCGTATTTCGATAAAGACGTCGTCGTTATCGGCGGGAAAAATTCAAGTGTAGATGCTGCGCTTGAACTCGTAAAATCAGGAGCGCGTGTCACCGTTTTATACAGGGGCAATGAATATTCTTCTAGCATTAAGCCATGGATTCTGCCAGAATTCGAATCTTTAGTAAGAAACGGTACAATCCGAATGGAATTTGGCGCTTGTGTAGAAAAAATCACTGAAGATAAAGTCGTTTTCCGCTCCGGCCAGCAGGAACTGATTACCATTAAAAACGACTTTGTATTTGCCATGACGGGTTATCACCCTGATCATCAATTTCTGAAAAAAATCGGTGTGAAAATCGATGAGGAATCAGGACGTCCGTTTTTTAATGAAGAAACGATGGAAACCAATGTGGAAGGCGTTTTTATTGCAGGGGTCATCGCTGCCGGAAACAATGCAAATGAAATATTTATTGAAAACGGAAGATTTCACGGCGGCCACATCGCAAATGAAATCGCAAAAAGAGAAGATAAGTGAAAAGAGGAGAGCATATGAAGGATTCGTATGCTCTTTTTGTTTTTTTAAGGGCAGACAGATGTAAATTCATACACAACATGGTAGGATAGACATAGGAATATAAAGGAAAGAGGTTGCCTGATGTTTGCAATCATCTCTGCAGGAATTGCTCCCGGCATCGCGCTGTTAAGTTATTTTTATTTAAAAGATCAGTATGATAATGAACCTGTACATATGGTGCTTCGGTCATTTTTTCTTGGGGTTGTTCTTGTATTTCCCACCATGTTTATCCAGTATGTGCTTGAAAAAGAGAATGTGGGAGGCGGAAGCTTTTTTGTTTCTTTTTTGTCTTCTGGCTTTTTGGAGGAATCATTAAAATGGTTCATTTTAATGATCAGTGTTTACCCGCACGCCCACTTTGATGAACATTATGACGGAATTGTATACGGCGCAAGTGTATCGCTTGGTTTTGCGACACTCGAAAATATTCTTTATTTAATCGGTCATGGCGTGGAGCATGCGTTTGTCAGAGCGCTGCTGCCCGTTTCATGCCATGCCTTAATTGGAGTGATTATGGGGTTTTACCTAGGGAAAGCGCGTTTTTCCGCTGAAAAAGCACGTGTAAAATGGCTTTTCCTTTCGTTGGCCGTACCTTCACTTTTACATGGGTCGTATGACTTTATCCTGACAGCCCTCAGTAATTGGATCTATTACATGTTTCCATTTATGTTATTTTTATGGTGGTTTGGTTTGCGAAAAGCAAAAAAAGCCCGTTCCGTCAATATGATGCAGATATAGAAGAGCCGCACAGCGATAGTGCGGCTTTTTGATTTGCTGAAATTTTTAAGCTGTGAGGGATAAGAAGGAAAGAGTGTATAAAAATAACCTCGTTACAGAAAATACGATTACACTCAAAAATTTGCTGTAGGAGGCTTGAAAAGATGAAGTCCAAAGGATCGATTATGGCATGTCTCATCTTATTTTCCTTTATAATTACGACGTTTATCAATACTGAAACAATTTCAGCCTTTTCTAATCAAGTCATTCAAAGAGGGGCAACAGGGGACGATGTGATCGAGCTGCAGGCGCGTCTTCAATATAACGGATATTATAATGGGAAAATTGACGGGGTTTATGGATGGGGGACATACTGGGCAGTACGGAACTTTCAGGATCAATTCGGCTTAAAAGAGGTAGACGGTCTGGTCGGAGCCCAAACCAAACAGACCTTGATATCTAAGTCTAAATATTACCGTGAATATGTCATGGAGCAGCTTCAAAAAGGAAATAAATTCACGCATTACGGAAAAATACCGCTGAAATACCAAACGAAACCGTCAAAAACAGCGACTCAAAAAGCAAGGCAGCAAGCAGAGACGCGGCAGAAACAGCCTGCTGAAAAAATAACACAGCAGCCGCAAGCGAATAAACAGCAAAACAACAACACGCCTGCAAAAACCAGAAAACAGGATGCGGTTGCAGCTAACATGCCGGGCGGTTTTTCCAATAATGATATTCGGCTGCTTTCTCAAGCGGTTTACGGGGAAGCGCGTGGCGAGCCGTACGAGGGACAGGTTGCTATTGCAGCAGTTATCTTGAATCGTTTAAACAGTCCGTTATTTCCAAATTCAATAGCAGGTGTTATTTTTGAACCGCTTGCCTTTACAGCGGTGGCTGACGGACAAATTTATATGCAGCCGAACGAAACAGCAAGAGAAGCAGTATTAGACGCCATTAATGGCTGGGACCCTTCCGAGGAAGCGCTGTATTACTTTAATCCGGATACAGCTACCAGCGCGTGGATTTGGGGGCGCCCGCAGATTAAGAGAATCGGTAAACACATTTTCTGTGAGTAGCAGGACATAAGAAAGCATAAAAATGAGGTGTGATAAATGATCAGAGCTATTTTAATCGCAGTGCTAGGTATTGCAATTGTCGGTACTAGTTACTGGGGATACAAAGAGCACCAGGAAAAAGACGCTGTCCTTCTTCATGCTGAAAATAACTATCAGCGGGCGTTTCATGAGCTCACCTATCAGGTAGACCAGCTGCATGATAAAATTGGTGCAACGCTTGCCATGAACAGCAAAAAATCACTGTCCCCCGCATTGATAGATGTTTGGAGAATTACATCAGAAGCCCATAACAGTGTCAGTCAGCTGCCGCTTACATTAATGCCGTTTAACAAAACGGAAGAGCTGTTATCCAAGATCGGCGATTTCAGCTATAAAACGTCAATCAGAGATTTGGATCAAAAACCGCTCGACGAAAAAGAGTATACTTCGTTAAATAAGCTTTATCAGCAATCAGAAGATATACAAAATGAACTGCGCCACGTTCAGCACCTTGTCATGAGCAAGAACTTGCGCTGGATGGATGTAGAGATGGCGCTGGCCTCTGATGAAAAACAGAGTGATAACACGATCATCAACAGCTTTAAAACGGTTGAAAAAAATGTTGGATCCTTTGCATCAGGAACAGATCTTGGGCCAAGTTTCACCAGCACCAAAAAAGAAGAGAAGGGTTTTGCCCATCTGAAGGGAAAAGAAATTTCTGCACAGGAAGCCAAACAAATTGCCCAACGCTTTGCACCTGATGACAATTATGCAATCAAAGTGATAAAGAGCGGAAAAAAAACAAACCGTGACGTCTACAGTATCAGTATGAAAGATCCTGATCATAAAGCAGCGATATATATGGATATTACAAAAAAAGGCGGACACCCGGTTTATTTAATCCAAAACAGAGAAGTGAAAGATCAGAAAATCAGCTTGAATGACGGATCGAATCGAGCCCTTGCTTTTCTAAAGAAAAACGGATATGAAACAAAAGATCTGGAAATCGATGAAAGTGCGCAATACGATAAAATCGGTGTATTCTCATATGTTCCAATAGAAAATAATGTCCGGATGTATCCAGAAGCCATCCGTATGAAAGTTGCCTTGGATGACGGCGAGGTTGTCGGCTTTTCAGCACGAGATTTCTTAACATCCCACAGAAAAAGAGACATACCAAAGCCGGCTATCTCTGAACAAGATGCGAAAGCAAAATTAAACAAAAGTGTAGAAGTGAGAGAAACAAGGCTTGCTGTGATCACAAATGAATTAGGACAGGAAGTATTATGCTATGAAATGCTTGGTACGATTGAAAATGATACATTCAGAATGTATATAAATGCTAATGACGGAACGGAAGAGAAAGTTGAAAAACTAAAAAATGCTGAACCTATATATAAAGACCTATAAAAACTAGGAGGAAAGGACTAAAAGTCTTTTCCTTTTTTTCATTACATGATTTAATAAAAAAGTGAGTATATTGAATGCGAAAGAGTGAAGTCAATGATAGAGATTGGGGAAACTGTACACTTAGAATACATAGAAGAAAATGATTTAAAAATAGCAAAGAGCAAAGCCGTGAGTATAGAAAACGGAGAGCTCCTGATCGCATATCCGGTTGATGTAAACACAGGAAGAACCGTGATTTTACATCATGATACTGAAGTAACGGTAGAGTTTGTCGGTAAAGACGAAGTGCCTTACCGCTTCTCAAGCCGAATTAAGGGAAAAGTGACGGACAAGCTTCAAATGATCTGCCTTGAAGTGCCTCCCCGTGAAAAAATGAAGCGAATTCAGCGCCGGCAATATGTAAGAACTGACGCGGTATTGGATGTGCTTGTCGAGCCGGCAGATGAAAAAGACGGGTTTCATACACTCTCGTACAATATCAGCGCCGGCGGTATTGCTTTGATTGTGACAGATGGCTATTCTTTTCAGCACGGGGATACGCTGCGCCTGTTCATCAGCCTTCAGGATGAGGAAAAAACGCATCAAATAGAGGCTGACGCGGTTGTCAGGCGTGTGTTTAATGATTCAAAATCAGGCAAACGTAAAATGACCTTGGAGTATTCGGAGATTTCATCCGGTAATCAGCAGCTCCTTCTTCAGTATTGCATTCGCCGCCAGTTAAACAAGAGAAGAAAGGGACGATTGGAATAAACATCGGCAAACACTTCCATACTATTTGTGATGGAGGTGGGCCGATGAAGACCTTTGAACGGCTGCTGCTCAAATTATTGTTCATTCAGGCAGTGATTTTAATTGGTATCCAGTTTCTTTTTCACTATCAGCATATTGAACCTTATGTCTCAAAAGTGATTCAATATGAAGGGGTGGATAAAATGGAAGTTAATGATTGGGTAGAAACCTTCAAACATTAATTATTCATGAATTTTTCACCCTTTTTCATAAAGTTCATGATACAATCCATAGAGGAGAAAAGAGCAAGGAGAGGAATTATGGAAAAGAAATTATCGATTGCGATCGACGGCCCGGCTGCTGCGGGGAAAAGCACCGTTGCCAAAATTGTGGCTGAGAAAAAATCGTACATATATATTGATACGGGAGCGATGTATCGGGCCATTACATATGTGGCTTTACAAGAAAAAGTTGATTTGACAGATGAAGCAAAATTGGCTGAGCTGTTAAAGCAAACCGATATTGAGCTGATTACAACAAAAGAAGGACAAAAGGTGCTTGTCAACGGCACAGATGTGACTGAGGACATCAGAAAAGACGAGGTCAGCAATCAAGTCTCAATTGCTGCCAAGCACAGAAGCGTCAGGGAAGAAATGGTGAAACGCCAGCAGCAGCTCGGGGAAAAAGGCGGCGTTGTCATGGACGGACGTGATATCGGAACTCATGTGCTTCCAAATGCCGAAGTGAAGATCTTTCTTTTGGCATCTGTTGAAGAGAGAGCGAAACGCCGTTATGAAGAAAATGTAAAAAAAGGCTACGATGCCAACTACGAAACATTAATTGAGGAAATTGCAAGAAGAGATAAACTCGATTCAGAGCGCGAAGTTTCTCCGCTTCGAAAAGCAGATGACGCGCTTGAAATCGACACGACTTCTCTCTCCATTCAGGAAGTTGCTGAAAAAATCCTTGATGTAGTGGAGCAAAAGTCCCGCTGATACCGGCGGAGGCCACTTTTTTTGAATTTTTCAACAAAGAAAGAATGTTATTGCTTGACAAACCTGTCCTTTTATTAGAAGTTAATACTAATAAAACTTTTTATTGATCATTCAAAATCTTTTTTGGATGATTCTTTAATACATATTCGGCTAAAAGCGGACATGCATGATACGTGTTCAGCTTTCAAACCGTTTTTAATTAAGCTGTGTAGGTTTGGACCAAGGAGGTTATTCAAATGACAGAGGAAATGAATCAAATTGATGTTCAAGTACCAGAGGTTGGAGATGTAGTAAAAGGGATTGTGACAAAGGTAGAGGACAAGCATGTGGATGTTGAAATTATCAATGTCAAACAGTCCGGTATTATTCCAATCAGTGAATTATCAAGTCTTCATGTAGAGAAAGCATCGGATGTCGTAAAAGTAGACGACGAGCTTGACCTGAAAGTAACAAAAGTGGAAGACGATGCTTTGATTTTATCTAAACGTGCTGTTGATGCAGACCGGGCTTGGGAAGACCTTGAGAAAAAATTTGAAACAAAAGAAGTGTTTGAAGCTGAAGTGAAAGATGTCGTAAAAGGCGGTCTAGTCGTTGATATCGGCGTTCGAGGCTTTATTCCGGCATCACTTGTAGAAGCGCATTTTGTAGAAGATTTTACCGACTATAAAGGAAAAACACTGTCTCTGCTCGTAGTAGAGCTTGACCGTGATAAAAACCGCGTCATCCTTTCACACCGTGCGGTTGTTGAAAGTGAGCAGGCGAATAAAAAACAAGACCTTCTTCAGTCTCTAGAAGTTGGAAGTGTGCTCGATGGTAAAGTGCAGCGCCTGACTGACTTTGGCGCGTTTGTTGATATCGGCGGTATCGACGGGCTTGTGCACATTTCACAGCTTTCCCACTCCCACGTTGAAAAGCCGTCTGATGTTGTGGAAGAGGGACAGGAAGTGAAAGTGAAAGTATTATCGGTTGACCGGGATAATGAGCGTATTTCTTTATCTATTAAAGAAACTCTGCCTGGGCCTTGGAGCCAAATTGGGGAGAAGGTCAAGCCGGGTGATGTGCTTGAAGGAAAGGTTCAGCGCCTCGTGAGCTTCGGTGCGTTTGTTGAAATTCTTCCTGGCGTAGAAGGTCTCGTTCATATTTCTCAAATTTCTAATAAACACATCGGCACGCCGCATGAAGTCCTTGAAGAAGGACAGACTGTAAAAGTGAAGGTTCTTGATGTGAATGAAAATGAAGAGCGCATTTCATTAAGCATGCGTGAGCTTGAAGAAGCTCCTAAAGCCGATCAAGAGGATTACCGCCAATATCAGGCGAAGGAAGAAACAAGCACTGGCTTCCAGCTTGGAGATCTGATCGGAGATAAGCTTAATAAACTAAAATAATTGGTGATAAACGTGACTCGAGCAGAACGGAAAAGAGAACACATCAATCATGCCCTGTCTACCGGCCAAAAGCGGGAGACGGGTCTTGATGATATTACGTTTGTTCATGTCAGTCTGCCCGATCTTGCATTAGAACAAGTAGATATTTCCACAAAAATCGGCGAACTTTCAAGCAGTTCGCCGATTTTTATCAATGCAATGACTGGCGGCGGCGGACAACTTACATATGAAATTAATAAGGCGCTTGCTAGAGCAGCTCGTATAGCTGATATTCCTCTCGCTGTCGGCTCACAAATGTCGGCGTTAAAAGACCCGTCTGAACGCTATTCGTATGAAATCGTCCGAAAGGAAAATCCGAATGGGCTGATTTTTGCCAACTTGGGCAGTGAGGCGACAGCTCGTCAGGCGAAGGAAGCTGTCGAAATGATTAAGGCGGATGCGTTGCAGATTCACCTGAATGTGATTCAGGAAATTGTCATGCCTGAAGGCGACAGAAGCTTTAGCGGCGCTCTTTCCCGTATTGAACAGATCTGCAGCGAAATCAAAGTGCCTGTCATAATAAAAGAAGTAGGCTTCGGAATGAGCAAAGAATCAGCAAGAAAGCTGTATGAAGCTGGTGCGGCAGCTGTTGATATCGGCGGTTACGGAGGGACAAATTTCTCGAAAATAGAAAATCTCCGAAGACAGCGGAAGATCACTTTTTTCAACTCATGGGGGATTTCAACAGCAGCGAGCCTGGCGGAAATCCGCTCTGAGTTTCCCGGTAAAACAACGATTGCGTCCGGCGGCCTTCAAAATGCGCTTGATGTCGCGAAGGCGATAGCTCTTGGGGCTTCCTGTACCGGAATGGCAGGGCACTTCTTAAAAGCGCTGACTGAAAAAGGCGAAGAAGGGCTGCTTGAAGAGATTCAGCTGATCCTAGAGGAATTAAAAATGATTATGACTGTGCTTGGCACCAGTACGATTTCTGATTTGCAAAGGGCTCCTCTTGTCATAAAAGGTGAGACTCATCACTGGCTGACTGAGAGAGGCATTCATACTTCCAATTACAATGTGCGTTGACAGCTGTATAAGAAAAGCCCAAAACGGTGTGAGTTTTGGGCTTTTTGTATTATGATTTACGCTTTTTAAATTTGCCGTTTTGTTCAAGGCTGGTGGCTCCGTCATAGTGAATCGATTGGTCCCGGTCTGATTCCACTCTGCCCGAAGCCTTGAGTTTTTTCTCCTGTCTGTCTTTTCCCATGATCATTCTCCTTTACGTGAAGCGGTTTGTTTAAAAAAAGTGTTTAGACTCCATACTGGGAGTATGGAGGAAGCGAAATGGAACAATTTTATTATTATTGGTCAATGTGGTTTTTGTGGGTGCTGACAACCTTTATTCTTGGAAAGACGAAAAGGCGCTTTGCCGTCTCAGTATTTATTTTGACTAATATCATCTTAAGCATACATCACTTTACTTTATATTTTTCTCTGAATGCAGCGTACGTAATGTTTCTCGTTTGCGGGTGCGTCTATGCCGGATATTTAGGGATGTATAAACGATTTCGCTATATCATGGTGCACCTGACGCTTGTTTCCGGGTATGCGTTTGTTTATCTTTTTGCATTATATGATCCGGTTTGGTTCATCATAAAACCTGAGTGGACCGCTGTTGTATTATGTGTGCTTTTGACTGCTTCTGTTGAAAGGGATTTTCAGATGCAGCTTGCCTTATATGTTCTAGGAATGTGCCAAGGTGAACTGGTGTATTCTTTTGTCATTCAACAATTGGCAGGGCATACGGCTGTCGGAGGTTTTCAATGGCTTAACGCGTGCTCTGCGGGAACGATATTGCTGTTTGGCATATCAAAGTATGAACAGCTCGCCAGTCAAATTGGCCAGAGAGGCAAAAGATCAAACAAAGGAGCTACTAAAATGTCATGAGTGATTACATCTATCCGATTATTGCGGGGGTCGTAGCAGGAGTCGCCACAAGGCTGTATATGCTGAAAACAGATTACCGTCAGTATCCGACCTATATTCACGGAAAAGTCATTCATATTGCACTTGGGCTTATTGCGGCAGGGTTAGGGGCCATTATTATGCCTGCGCTATTACAGGAGGAGTTTACGGCCATCACGTTTTTGACACTTGCAGCCACTCAATTCAGAGATGTCAGAAATATGGAGCGGAATACGCTGACACAAATGGATTCGTACGAACTTGTCTCAAGAGGAAGCACTTATATTGAAGGAATCGCCATTGCGTTTGAAAGCAGAAATTATATCGTAATTTTTACTGCTCTTTTGACAACATCGGCGTACGTGTTTTTCTCAATCTGGGCTGCTGTCATCACCGCTGTTGTTTGTTTTTTGTTAGCAATGAAATTTATGTCCGGCAGTGTATTGAAAGATATTGTCGATATTGAGTACATAGAGCCTCACTTCGAAGGGCCGGGTCTGTTTGTAGATAATATTTATATGATGAACATCGGACTTCCGGAGAAACAGGAGCTGATTTTAAAGCATGGCATGGGGTTTATTTTAACCCCTAAAAATTTTAATTCAGCTGCAACCATTGCCAACCTGGGTCAGCGCCAGGCCATTTTATTTGATGTCTCCAATGTGCTGGGGGTGTATCGGGACTCAGGAGAGCCGTCCCTGACGCCAATCGCGAAAAGGGATCTTAATGACGGAAGAGTGGGCGTTTTTGTCCTGCCGCAAATTCATCACCCGGAAACAGCTGTTCAGATTATCAGTAATGTTCCGACCTTGGAAAACGCAATCAGAATGCCTACGGAATTTATCAAAAAACAGGATAGGGTGATAGGATGAGTGAATCGCTGACGAAAGTGATTTTGTCTGTTATCACGACAAACCGGAACCGTGCTTCAGGAGGGACACCCATCTTTTTTTGTAATGACCAAAAAGAGATGGAGCTTTTCGCTAAAAACCTTGAGGCAATCCTCGACGGAATTGCCCATAGAATTGGGGAAGATGTTTATTTGATCGTGAAACATTTTTAAGAATAGTTGTGATCCCAGTAAAAACTGATATAATAAATGAGTTAAGCCCTTCCTCTGAAGGGTTTCTTTTCATAAAAGTGAATGAGATGATTTAAATAACCGGTTGAGAATTTATGTAAAAATGAAAGCGGCTGGATCGAAAGGAAGGGTACTATGGGTAAACCTGTCGTAGCCATTGTCGGGAGACCGAATGTAGGAAAATCCACAATCTTTAACCGGATTGCGGGTGAAAGAATTTCAATAGTAGAAGATACCCCTGGTGTGACAAGGGATCGGATATACAGCTCGGCTGAATGGCTGAATTATGATTTTAATTTGATTGATACGGGCGGTATTGATATCGGTGATGAGCCGTTTCTAACACAGATACGCGAGCAGGCCGAAATCGCCATGGATGAAGCGGATGTCATTATTTTTATGGTGAATGGCCGTGAAGGTGTGACTGCTGCTGATGAAGAAGTAGCGAAAATTTTGTACCGCACGAAAAAGCCTGTTGTTTTAGCGGTAAATAAACTGGATAACACAGAAATGAGAGCGAATATTTATGATTTTTATTCGCTGGGCTTTGGTGAACCGTATCCGGTTTCAGGAACACACGGGCTGGGACTCGGTGATTTATTGGATGCCGCAGCGGAGCATTTTAAAAATATCCCTGAGACAAAATACGATGATGAAGTCGTTCAATTTTGCCTGATCGGACGTCCGAATGTAGGGAAGTCTTCTCTGGTAAACGCGATTCTTGGCGAAGATCGTGTCATTGTGAGTAACGTGGCAGGAACAACAAGAGATGCCGTTGATACAACATTTACTTATAACCAGCAGGATTTTGTCATTGTAGACACTGCCGGCATGAGAAAAAAAGGTAAAGTGTATGAAACGACTGAAAAGTACAGCGTGCTGCGGGCGCTGAAAGCCATTGACCGCTCTGAAGTTGTTGCGGTGGTGCTTGACGGTGAGGAAGGCATTATCGAACAGGACAAGCGAATCGCGGGTTATGCACATGAAGCAGGCAAGGCTGTCGTGATCGTAGTAAATAAATGGGATGCTGTTGACAAAGATGAAAGCACGATGAAAGAATTTGAGCAAAATATCCGCGACCACTTTCAATTTCTTGACTATGCACCGATTCTGTTCATGTCAGCATTAACGACAAAACGGATTCATACGCTCATGCCTGCAATCATTAAAGCAAGTGAAAATCACTCACTTCGTGTCCAGACGAATGTCTTAAATGACATCATTATGGATGCTGTGGCAATGAATCCGACACCGACTCATAACGGGTCGCGCTTGAAAATTTATTATGCGACTCAAGTTGCGGTGAAGCCGCCGAGTTTTGTTGTGTTTGTAAACGATCCGGAACTGATGCATTTTTCATACGAACGATTTTTAGAAAACCGAATCAGAGACGCGTTCGGTTTTGAGGGGACACCAATCAAAATATTTGCAAGAGCTAGAAAATAAAAAGGTGTGAATCAAAATGAAAAAAGTAACAATGCTTGGAGCAGGGAGCTGGGGAACCGCGCTGGCTTTGGTTTTAACCGATAACGGAAATGAAGTATGCGTTTGGGCTCACCGTGCAGAGTTAATACATCAAATCAATGAGCTGCATGAGAATAAAGACTATTTGCCAAATGTTAAGCTGCCTACAACTATGAAAGGGACAACCAATATGAAAGAAGCTGTGTCAGACGCAGATTTCATCATAGTTGCTGTTCCGACTAAAGCGATTCGGGAAGTGTTGAGACAGGCAGTGCCTTTTATGACGAAAAAAGCAGTTTTTGTTCATGTGAGTAAGGGGATAGAGCCGGATTCGCTCCTGCGTATTTCTGAAATTATGGAATTTGAGCTCCCGAGTGATGTCAGAAAGGACATTGTCGTGCTCTCCGGGCCGAGCCATGCTGAAGAAGTAGGACTCCGGCATCCGACAACCGTCACTTCCTCTTCAAAGAGCATGCAGGCTGCAGAAGAGGTGCAGGATCTGTTTATAAACCACAATTTTCGGGTGTACACAAATCCTGACATTATCGGTGTAGAAATCGGAGGCGCTCTGAAAAATATTATCGCCCTTGCTGCTGGAATCACAGACGGCTTAGGATACGGCGATAATGCCAAAGCTGCTTTGATTACGCGGGGTCTTGCTGAAATTGCGAGACTCGGCACAAAAATGGGCGGGAATCCGCTAACGTTTTCCGGATTGACAGGTGTCGGAGACCTGATTGTTACGTGCACAAGTGTTCACTCCAGAAACTGGCGTGCCGGCAATTTACTCGGAAAAGGGTACAAGCTTGAGGACGTTCTCGAAGAAATGGGAATGGTCGTTGAGGGAGTGCGCACGACAAAAGCGGCTTACCAGCTTTCAGAAAAATATCAGGTGCAAATGCCGATTACAGAAGCCCTTCATCAAGTTCTGTTTAATGGACAAAAGGTAGAAACCGCTGTTGAATCCTTAATGGCGAGAGGGAAAACCCACGAGATGGAGGACTTGGTGAATACATTTGATAACCAAGTTAAATAAAAGTGTCAACGGAATAGAATTCCGCATATTCTAATTGCACGAAAGCCCGAAACACAGAAGAATACCCATGCCTTGGGATCTCCTGAAACATTTTGCCGATTTAGGCAAGAGAGGATGCATCTGTATGCAAAGTCGCATACTATAGCATCGAAGTCCAAGAGAGTGTTTCTTAAACGTAGGTGAATATAGTCAATTTGACTGAAGCAAAGTCCCCCTCTTTGCTTCAGTTTTTTTATTCTATCAAAGGATGGAAAATCTGGTTGATCTTTTCAAGCGCTGTATATTAAAATAAAATGTAACGCTTACAAAACAAATGTCGGAGGGGGCGCGGGTCATTTGAGTCTGGCATTGATCAAAATGTGGTTTGCCCTTGGTTCCATGGGGCTGATGTTTCTGGCCGTAGCATGCATCTATTTAAGCCGTTTTAAATGCCGAAACCGTTTTCTGAAGATTGCAGTTTCATCGTTTGCTTACATGTGTGTATTGATTTCAGGAATTATTGTATTTGTGGTGGTATTCAGCGGCCCTGTTAATGAATAAAGCTGTAAAAGGAAGTGCTGTATGGGTAAACTGAAGTGCGCTATGATTTTTGTAGCAGTGATTTTCTTATCTGGATGTTTATATCCACATGAGCGGAAAAGCAGTGTACAAGCCACTCCATATCAGGACCAATTAAAGCTGGTTCAATCAGCCGTTGATGAATTTCAAAAGGCAAACGGAGGACTGCTTCCGATTCAAACAAAAGATATGTCAACACCGCTTTATCAAAAATATCCGATAGATTTTAACCGTTTAGCGCCGAGATATATGGCTGAACCTCCAAGCACGGCATATGAAAGCGGCGGAGACTATCAATACGTGCTTGTCGATGTAGAGAATAATCCGACTGTTAAACTGATTGATGTAAAGATGGCGGAAAAAATACGTGATATCAAATTACGCGTTCAAATGTACCGCCAAGAACATAAATATCCGCCATATCAGGATGTATTAGCGCGTGACTTGTTTACGCTTGATGGGAAAAAACTAGGGGAGGCTGACTCTCTTTCTGTCACAAGCCCAATCTCAGGAAACTCCCTGCCGCTTATGATTGACGGAGACGGAGAAATTTATGCCGACTATCGGACAGAGCTCGTTTCCTGTCTCAAAAAAAGCAAAAAAACTTTTAAACCCGGCACGGAAATACAGGACATAATATGGGAAGAGACGCCTTTCGTCCCCGCATTTTCAGTGAAATATACCGTTAATGACAAACAAGAACCTGTTTTTTTAGAAAATGATATAAAAAAGGAATGAACCTTTCTCCCTTGCATACAAATAGGGAGAAAGGTTTTTTTATACTTTAATAGATTAAGGATGGAAAATTTTCTAAAGATGTCATATTGAAATAGGACAACGTCATACACATATAGTGTCCTGTGTTTGATTGAAAAAGGTTAATAAAATTGATAAGGATAGGAAGTCCGGGAGGGGATCACTTGGAAAAGGTCGATATTTTCAAGGATATCGCTGAACGAACAGGAGGCGATATATACTTAGGAGTCGTTGGTGCTGTCCGTACAGGGAAATCTACGTTTATTAAGAAATTTATGGAGCTTGTGGTGCTCCCGAATATCAGTAATGAAGCAGACCGGGCACGTGCGCAGGATGAACTGCCTCAAAGCGCAGCCGGAAAAACGATTATGACTACAGAGCCTAAATTTGTTCCGAATCAGGCGATGTCTGTTCATGTATCAGACGGACTCGATGTCAATATAAGATTAGTAGATTGTGTAGGCTACACAGTGCCGGGTGCAAAAGGATACGAGGATGAAAACGGCCCGCGGATGATTAATACACCTTGGTACGAAGAACCGATCCCATTTCACGAGGCTGCTGAAATCGGAACGCGGAAGGTGATTCAAGAACATTCGACCATCGGAGTGGTTATTACGACAGACGGCACGATTGGTGATATCGCCAGAAGTGACTATATAGAGGCAGAAGAAAGAGTCATTGAAGAGCTGAAAGAAGTTGGAAAACCCTTTATTATGGTCATTAACTCAGTAAAACCGTATCACCCGGAGACAGAGGCGATGCGCCAGGATTTAAGCGAGAAATACGATATCCCTGTTTTGGCAATGAGCGTAGAAAGTATGCGGGAAAACGATGTACTGAATGTTCTCAGAGAGGCTCTTTATGAGTTTCCTGTGCTTGAAGTAAATGTAAATCTTCCAAGCTGGGTCATGGTGTTGAAAGAAAACCATTGGCTGCGCGAGAGCTATCAGGAATCAGTGAAGGAAACTGTTAAGGATATTAAACGGCTCCGTGATGTCGACAGGGTTGTCGGTCAATTCAGCGAGTTTGAGTTTATTGAAAGTGCCGGATTAGCCGGGATTGAGCTCGGCCAAGGGGTTGCAGAAATTGATTTGTATGCGCCCGACCATTTATATGATCAAATCCTAAAAGAAGTGGTAGGCGTTGAAATCAGGGGCAGAGACCACCTGCTTGAGCTGATGCAGGATTTTGCCCATGCGAAAACGGAATATGACCAGGTGTCCGACGCTTTAAAAATGGTCAAACAGACGGGATACGGCATTGCAGCGCCTGCTTTAACTGACATGAGTCTGGATGAGCCGGAAATTATACGGCAAGGCTCCAGATTCGGCGTAAGATTGAAAGCTGTCGCACCGTCAATCCATATGATCAAAGTGGATGTCGAAAGCGAATTTGCGCCGATTATCGGAACTGAAAAACAAAGCGAGGAACTGGTGCGTTACTTAATGCAGGACTTTGAGGATGATCCGCTTTCAATTTGGAACTCTGACATTTTTGGAAGATCGCTCAGCTCTATCGTGAGAGAAGGGATTCAGGCTAAGCTGTCACTGATGCCTGAAAACGCACGATATAAATTAAAAGAAACATTAGAAAGAATCATAAACGAAGGATCAGGCGGCTTAATCGCCATTATCCTGTAATGCGGGGAGACCTCTTTATAGAATAGGAGGTCTTTTTTCTTTGCTCTTAATATTGGAAAAGGATCAAGGAATAGGATGAAAAAAGGAAAAAAAGGAATATTTGTTCGATAAATCACGTTAAATCCTTGACGAGCAAGGGATTGACGCTTTAAAATGCTTGATATGGCTTTTTATATGTGTTACTCTACATACAGAAATTCTTCACTCTGATGGACAAACATTCCTTGGAGTGCAGTTTTTCTTAAAAGCCGTTTAATTGTCTTTCTCTTGCTTGTCTGATTTTTTTCTCAGGCAGGTTTAGAATCAGACTGAACTGTGAAGAAATGATAATAAACGAACTGAGCTTATTCCTTTTGGGAGGAGGTGAAAGGCATGAACAAAACAGAACTTATTAATGCGGTTGCGGAAGCAAGCGAATTGTCTAAAAAAGACGCGACAAAAGCAGTTGACTCTGTTTTTGATACGATCTTAGATGCACTTAAAAACGGTGATAAAATCCAACTGATCGGTTTTGGTAACTTCGAGGTGCGTGAACGTTCTGCACGTAAAGGACGCAACCCTCAAACAGGTGAAGAAATCGAAATTCCAGCAAGCAAAGTACCTGCTTTCAAACCAGGTAAAGCGCTTAAAGACGCAGTTGCCGGAAAATAATTGTGAATATAGATCGTGTATGCATCTAGATTACATACACTTTATTTCTTCACAGAAAAGCCCCTTCTTAAGGGGCTTTTCATTTTTTTAGGAGCGTGTGCATTCACTTTGCTTTTAGCGGGGCATGTGTGCTAGAATCGAAATTAAATGTATTCATTGGTGGAGGACACAGAACATGAAAGAAGTTAATAAAGAACAAATCGAACAAGCTGTTCGTCAAATTTTAGAAGCGATCGGAGAGGACCCAAACAGAGAAGGGCTTCTTGATACTCCGAAACGAGTCGCAAAGATGTATGCCGAAGTATTCTCCGGCTTGAATGAAGATCCAAAAGAACATTTCCAGACTATCTTCGGTGAAGACCATGAGGAGCTTGTTCTAGTAAAAGATATCGCGTTTCATTCTATGTGTGAGCATCACCTTGTTCCTTTTTACGGAAAAGCACATGTTGCATATATACCGCGGGGCGGAAAAGTCACAGGGCTCAGCAAATTGGCGCGTGCTGTTGAGGCAGTTGCTAAGCGTCCGCAGCTTCAGGAGCGCATCACTTCTACAATTGCAGAAAGCATTGTAGAAACGCTTGATCCGCATGGCGTAATGGTTGTTGTTGAAGCAGAGCATATGTGCATGACAATGCGGGGCGTAAGAAAGCCGGGCGCCAAAACAGTCACTTCAGCTGTCAGAGGCATTTTCAAAGATGATGCTGCTGCACGTTCAGAAGTATTGGAACATATTAAACGCCAGGACTAATAAAGATAGAGGGTGCTATAAATGAACGAAAAGCATTCAAGCGATTTTGTCGTCATTAAAGCAATTGAGGATGGAGTGAATGTGATCGGCCTGACAAGGGGAACGGACACAAAGTTTCACCATTCCGAAAAACTCGACAAGGGAGAAGTGATCATTGCTCAGTTTACAGAGCATACTTCTGCCATTAAAGTCAGAGGAGAGGCGCTCATTCAAACCGCATACGGAGAAATGAAAAGCGAAAAAAAATAAGCTGGCTGTCCCCGCTGTTTTAAAGCAAATGCTCGCAAACAGCGGGAGGATACAGCCAATTTGTTTTTTTTATGCTATAATGATACCTGCGTAATCTTATGACAAAATAAAACTCATACATATGATTTAGAAATAAATGTGAATTTGGGGACAAGGGTGATATTTTTGCAAGACATCTACGGAACTTTAGCCAATCTGAACACGAAAATAAAACAAAAGCTGTCTCATCCTTATTTAGCGAAGCATATTTCTGCGCCTAAGATCGATGAGGATAAGCTTCTTCTTTTTCATGCATTATTTGAGGAAGCCGACATAAAAAACAATGACAGAGAAAATTATATTGTAACAGCGATGCTTGTACAAAGCGCCCTTGATACCCATGATGAAGTAACGACAGCCAGAGTCATAAAACGAGACGAAAACAAGAACCGCCAATTGACTGTTCTTGCAGGCGATTATTTCAGCGGACTGTACTATTCATTACTATCTGAAATGAAGGATATCTACATGATTAGAACGCTCGCTACAGCAATTAAAGAAATCAATGAACATAAAATTCGTCTGTATGACCGATCTGTAAAGGACGAACACCATTTTTTCGAAAGTGTCGGCATCGTTGAATCAGCTCTATTCCATCGGGTGTCTGAACATTTCAATCTCCCGCGCTGGAAGAAGCTATCGAGTGATTTTTTTGTATATAAGCGGCTTATGACCGGAAATGATACATTTTTAGATGTGATCGGCAGTGTTATACAGCTGGGGAAAACAAAAGAAGAGATGCTGGAAGAGTGTTTTAAGAAAGCAAAGAACAGCATTGAGTCACTTCTGCCTCTAAGCTCACCTATTCAGCAAATTTTATTAAACCGCCTGAAGACAATCAGCCAAGACCAAACTTATCATCAGAAAGTGGAAGAAGGGTAACCATTATGCAGGACTCAAAAGAACAGCGCGTACACGGAGTATTTGAAAAAATATATAAAAACTACGACCAAATGAACTCTGTCATCAGTTTTCAGCAGCACAAAAAATGGCGTGATAAAACGATGCGCATCATGGGTGTAAAAAAAGGCGCCAAAGCTCTTGATGTTTGCTGCGGAACAGCTGACTGGACGATTGCTCTTGCAAAAGCAGCCGGTAAAACCGGTGAAATAAAGGGTTTGGATTTCAGCGAAAACATGCTGAGCGTCGGCAAACAGAAAGTAAAAGACGGCGGTTTCAGTCAAATCGAACTGCTGCACGGAAATGCAATGGAGCTCCCTTTTGATGATAATACATTTGATTTTGTAACAATTGGCTTCGGACTGCGTAATGTGCCGGATTATTTGACCGTACTGAAAGAAATGAGACGTGTGGTGAAGCCTGGCGGACAAGTAGTATGCCTGGAAACCTCACAGCCTGAAATGTTTGGATTTAGACAGGCTTATTTTATGTACTTTAAGTATATTATGCCGTTTTTCGGGAAGCTGTTTGCGAAAAGCTATAAAGAATACTCGTGGCTCCAAGAGTCAGCCAGAGAATTCCCTGGTATGAAGGAACTGGCAGGCCTGTTTGAAGAGGCGGGTCTGAAAAATGTCAAATATCATTCGTTTACTGGCGGAGTTGCTGCCACGCATATCGGATGGAAATGAAAACACAGATGTTTGGGTGAATGATATGAAATTTAAAATGGCCTACTCTTTTTTAAATGACGATATTGATGTAATTGAAAGGGAGCTTGAACAAACCGTACGCTCCGATTATCCGCTTTTGAGCGAGGCGGGTCTTCATCTTTTGCAGGCAGGAGGCAAACGGATTCGGCCTGTCTTCGTTCTGCTTTCCGGCATGTTTGGCGATTACGATATCAATAAGATTAAATATGTCGCTGTCACTCTGGAAATGATTCATATGGCATCGTTGGTTCATGATGATGTTATTGACGATGCGGAGCTTCGCCGGGGAAAGCCGACGATCAAAGCCAAATGGGATAACCGAATTGCGATGTATACAGGCGATTATATGCTTGCCGGATCTCTTGAAATGATGACGAGAATTAATGAACCGAAAGCTCATCGGATCTTGTCACAGACCATTGTTGAAGTGTGTCTTGGAGAGATTGAACAAATCAAAGACAAATACAACATGGAACAGAATCTCAGAACGTACCTGCGGCGCATAAAGAGAAAAACGGCGCTTCTTATCGCTGTCAGCTGCCAGCTGGGGGCTATTGCTTCCGGAGCTGAAGAAAAGATTCATAAGGCGCTCTACTGGTTTGGATATTATGTCGGCATGTCTTATCAAATCATTGATGATATTCTTGATTTTACTTCAACTGAAGAAGAACTGGGTAAACCGGTTGGAGGCGATTTGCTTCAAGGAAATGTTACATTGCCTGTCCTATATGCATTAAAAAATCCAGCTTTAAAGAATCAGCTTAAATTAATTAACAGCGAGACGACACAAGAACAGCTTGCGCCCATTATTGAAGAAATCAAAAAGACAGATGCAATTGAAGCATCGATGGCAGTGAGCGAGATGTATCTGCAAAAAGCTTTCCAAAAACTTAACACGCTTCCGAGAGGGCGTGCGCGTTCTTCTCTTGCAGCCATCGCAAAATATATCGGCAAAAGAAAATTTTAATTTTTTGTAGATATTAAGAAATTTCTCCGCCCCGGATTGATTAATTATCTGAAAGATGTTACGATTTCGGTGTGCAATGTGAGAGCCTATACATACATATGATGGGGTGGAGAATGTGATGGAAAAGACTTTTATCATGGTGAAACCGGACGGTGTCCAACGGCAGCTGATCGGGGAAATTTTATCTAGATTCGAACGTAAGGGCTTGCAATTAGCTGGCGCAAAGCTGATGAGAGTAACTGAACAAATGGCTGAGAAACACTATGCCGAACATCAAGGGAAGCCTTTCTTTGGAGAACTTGTTGAGTTTATTACTTCCGGACCAGTTTTTGCGATGGTGTGGGAAGGCGAAAATGTCGTTGAAGTGACCAGGCAGCTGATTGGAAAAACAAACCCTAAAGAAGCATTGCCAGGCACCATTCGCGGGGATTTCGGCATGTTTGTCGGAAAAAATATTATCCACGGCTCTGATTCTCTGGAAAGCGCTGAGCGTGAGATTAATATTTTCTTTAAGGATGAAGAGTTAGTATCATATCAACAACTCATGACAGGCTGGATCTATTAATCATTGCTGAAAAAGCCGAGAGAAGAGCCGGCATCTGCACTCCGCCGGTTCCGGCTTTTTTGTAAAGGTTTACATTGACTTGAATATATGGCTAAACGGCAGGGGATCCACCACTGTCATTACCAATCATCTGAAATCAGCTGAAAAGCTGATTTTTTTATTTGAAACAATACAATTTCCTGATAAAACAAGCTATACTAGGACAAAAGACAGCGAGACTGGGAGAGAAGAGATGGATACATACAGCGTATTTACAACCAAATGGAAGCAATTAACCGGAGTTGATTTAACTTTATACAAAGAAGCGCAAATGAAGAGAAGGCTGACATCCCTTTATGAGAAAAAAGGTTTTCAAAGCTTTAAGGATTTTGCAGCGGCATTAGAAAAGGATCAGGCGCTTTTAAATGAAACATTGGACAGAATGACGATTAATGTTTCAGAATTTTATCGAAATTATAAAAGATGGGAAGTACTTGAAACAGCTATTTTGCCTTTAATCAAACATTCAAAGCCTTTAAAAATATGGAGCGCGGCATGCTCTACAGGGGAGGAGCCTTATACGCTCGCAATGATTTTAGATCAGCAGAAAGGGCTCCCAGGCTATCAGATTTTAGCGACTGATATAGATGATAAAGCATTGGAAAAAGCGAAAAAAGGCGTGTATCAGGAGCGGTCTTTGCAAGAAGTGCCGTCTTCTGTGAAGGATCGTTATTTTACTCAAAACGCTGATAAGAGCTATGAAGTGAAACATGACATAAAGAAGAACATTAGGTTTCAAAAACATAATCTGCTTGCGGATCGCTACGAGCAAGACTTTGATTTGATTGTGTGCCGCAATGTTTTTATTTATTTTACAGAAAACGCAAAGGAAGAGCTGTACTTAAAAATGGCGCATAGCTTAAAAAAGAATGGGGTTCTCTTTGTCGGCAGCACAGAGCAGATCTTCAATCCGGAGAAATTCGGCCTTTCTCCCGCGGATACATTCTTTTATCAAAAAAGATAGACTGACTTTTTGCCGAAAAATATGTTATAGTAGTTTTACTTAAAAGCGTTAATGCGATGAAGGGAGAAGAAGTCATGAGATATTTAACAGCCGGTGAATCACACGGCCCCCAATTGACAACCATTATTGAAGGTGTGCCTGCGGGGCTTTACATAACTGAGGAAGATATCAACTTTGAGCTTGGCAGACGCCAGAAAGGCCATGGCCGCGGGCGCCGCATGCAGATCGAAAAGGACCAGGCGAAAATTATGAGCGGGGTGCGCCATGCCCGCACTCTCGGTTCACCAATCGCTCTTGTTGTAGAAAATAACGATTGGAAACACTGGACTAAAATTATGGGTGCGGCTCCGATTACTGAAGAAGAAGAAAAGGAAATGAAACGCCAAATTTCCAGACCAAGACCGGGACACGCAGATTTAAACGGTGCGATTAAATATAACCACCGCGATATGAGAAATGTGCTTGAGCGCTCTTCAGCACGTGAAACGACCGTAAGAGTGGCGGCAGGCGCTGTCGCTAAAAAGATCCTTTCTGAGCTTGGTATTAAGGTAGCGGGCCACGTATTACAGATTGGGGCAGTTAAGGCTGAAAAAACGGATTATACTTCAATTGATGACTTGAAGCGTGTGACTGAAGAGTCTCCGGTCAGATGCTACGATGAAGAAGCAGGCAAAAAAATGATGGATGCCATTGACGAAGCGAAGGCAAACGGAGATTCCATCGGCGGAATTGTGGAAGTGATTGTTGAAGGAATGCCGGTGGGCGTGGGCAGCTACGTTCATTATGACCGTAAACTGGACAGCAAGCTTGCTGCGGCAGTACTGTCTATTAATGCATTTAAAGGTGTGGAATTCGGCATCGGTTTTGAAGCGGCCGGAAGAAACGGAAGCGAGGTTCATGACGAGATCATTTGGGACGAAGAAAAAGGATATACGCGTGCTACGAACAGACTTGGCGGATTGGAAGGCGGCATGACGACAGGAATGCCAATCGTTGTCCGCGGAGTCATGAAGCCGATTCCGACATTATATAAACCGCTGAAAAGTGTGGATATTGAAACGAAAGAACCATTTTCTGCCAGCATTGAACGTTCAGACAGCTGCGCAGTGCCAGCAGCAAGTGTAGTGGCGGAAGCTGCTGTTGCATGGGAAATTGCTAACGCTGTTGTTGAACAATTCGGCTTAGACCAAATTGACCGCATTAGAGAAAACGTGGAGAATATGAGAAAACTGTCGAGGGAATTTTAATGAGAACACTGCATGTTCAAACCGCTTCCTCTTCGTATCCTGTATTTATCGGACAAGGAATCAGAAAAAAGGCTTGTGAACTATTAACCTCGCTAAACAGGCCATTAACACGCATTATGCTTGTTACCGATGAAGAAGTGAATCGCCTGTACGGTGATGAAATGCTTCACCTGCTGGAAGAAAAATGGCCTGTGAAAAAAGTGACGGTGCCGAGCGGAGAGCAGGCGAAATCAATGGATATGTACACGAAGCTGCAGAGTGAAGCGATTCGATTTCATATGGATCGCTCCTCATGCATCATCGCTTTTGGAGGCGGTGTTGTAGGAGATCTTGCTGGATTTGTGGCTGCCACTTTTATGCGCGGCATTGATTTCATTCAAATGCCTACAACGCTTTTGGCGCATGACAGCGCGGTCGGAGGAAAAGTAGCGGTGAATCATCCGCTTGGAAAAAATCTGATCGGCGCATTTTATCAGCCCAAAGCCGTGCTTTACGATACGGACTTTCTCCGTTCCCTACCGGAAAAAGAGCTTCGGTCCGGGATGGCAGAAGTGATTAAGCATGCTTTTATTTATGACAGAGAATTCCTGAAAGATCTGCTGGACATTCACTCATTGAACGATATCACCAGTGAGCAGCTGAATGACATGATTTTTAAAGGTATTTCGATTAAAGCGTCTGTCGTTCATCAGGATGAAAAGGAAGAAGGAATCAGAGCCTATCTTAACTTTGGGCATACGCTAGGCCACGCAGTTGAGGCGGAGTATGGCTACGGACAGATCACCCACGGTGATGCGGTAGCACTCGGGATGCAGTTTGCTTTATATATAAGTGAACAGGAAGCCGGCTGTGAAATGGACAGAAATCGATTAGTCAGCTGGCTTAAGAACCTAGGCTATCCAAGCCGCATTAAAAAAGAAACGGCAACTTCCGTGCTTTTAGACCGTATGATGAATGATAAAAAAACCCGCGGCGGTATGATTCAATTCATCGTTCTCAAAGAATTAGGAAAAGTCGCCGACCATACGTTTTCAAGAGATGAACTTGAGAGCTGGCTGAACAAATGGCGAATGGAGGAGACATCATGATGATTCGTGGAATTCGCGGAGCAACTACAGTAGAAAAAGATACTGAAGAAGAGATTTTGCAAAAAACCAAACAGCTGTTAGAAAAAATGATAGAAGAAAACAAAACAAAGCCGGAAGATGTTGTTCAAATGCTTCTATCGGCGACGCCTGACCTGCACTCTGTTTTCCCGGCAAAAGCTGTCCGCGAGCTTTCTGGCTGGCATTATGTGCCGGTGACATGTATGCAGGAAATGGATGTTACAGGCGGTCTGAAAAAATGTATAAGGGTCATGATGACTGTTCAGACTGAAGTTCCTCAGAATCAAATCAGACATGTCTATTTAGAAAAAGCGGTTGTATTAAGACCCGATTTATCATTGACAAAAAATAATGAATTGTAATACGATTAGAACAGCTTAGAAATACACAAAAGTGTGTATAAAGCTTAGTGAATGAGTTGAGTTAGAGAATAGGGTAGCAGAGAATGAGTGTAGTTGAGCTGAGACATGTATGTTTATTCTACCCAAAAGAAGCCTTTCTTTTGGGTTTATTTTGTTATATCTTGATTTTCCCTCTCATGCCTTCTTCTCATTCTCCTTGCCAAAAGGAGTGAGAGCAATGAATTTCCAATCAAACATTTCTGCATTTTTAGAGGACAGTATGTCCTACCGCACCATACCGATTGTGGAGACATTCACAGTTGACACACTGACACCTATCCAAATGATCGAGCAGCTGGACAGGAAGATCACTTACCTTCTTGAAAGCAAGGATGACACATCAAATTGGTCCAGATATTCGTTCATCGGCCTTCAGCCATTTCTCACGATCAAAGAACAGCAAAATGATTTTACTGCTCAAGATGAGAATGGACGATCCCTTTACACTGGAAAAGAATTAAAAGAGGTTCTGGATTGGATGAATGCAGCATACAAAATCAAAACGCCAGAGCTTGCCATTCCCTTTGTAGGCGGAGCTGTCGGGTATTTAAGCTATGACATGATCCCGATGATTGAACCTTCTGTTCCTCGCCACAGGAAGGAAACGGAATTTGAAAAGTGTATGCTGTTTGTTTGCAGCACATTAATTGCTTATGATCATGAAACAAAAAACGTCCACTTTATTCAGTATGCTAGATTGAATGGACAAGAAACTGAAGCTGAAAAAATTGCTGTGTTCAATAAAAATCACCGAGAGCTACAAGGCCTCATTGATAAGATGATGGATCAAAAAAACATAAAAGAACTGTTTCTTTCATCTGAGTCATATAAGACACCAGGTTTCGATTCAGTATCTTCAAATTACGAAAAATCAGCGTTTATGGCAGATGTAGAAAAGATCAAAGAATATATAAAAGCAGGCGACATCTTTCAAGGTGTCCTGTCACAAAAATTTGAGATTCCGATAACAGCAGATTCCTTCGAATTGTACAGAGTGCTGCGAATCGTCAATCCTTCGCCGTATATGTATTATATAAAACTCCCGGACAGAGAGATTGTCGGCAGCTCTCCGGAACGGTTAATCCACGTTCAAGACGGGCATTTGGAAATCCATCCGATTGCCGGAACAAGAAAAAGAGGCGCAGACAAAGAGGAAGATGAAAAACTCAAAATTGAGCTGATGAAAGATGAAAAAGAAAAAGCGGAGCATTATATGCTCGTTGATCTAGCTCGAAACGATATCGGCAGAGTGGCAGAGTATGGATCGGTTGCTGTGCCGGAGTTCACAAAGATCGTCTCATTTTCACATGTTATGCACATCATTTCAGTCGTCACAGGGAGGTTGAAAGAGGGAGTTCACCCTGTTGATGCGTTAATGTCGGCTTTTCCTGCGGGAACTTTAACCGGGGCCCCAAAAATCCGCGCCATGCAGCTTTTAAATGAATTGGAGCCGACACCGAGAGAGACATACGGCGGCTGCATCGCCTACATCGGATTTGACGGGAATATCGACTCCTGTATTACGATCCGCACCATGAGCGTAAAAAACGGTGTCGCATCCATACAGGCTGGAGCAGGTATTGTTGCTGATTCTGTGCCGGAAGCCGAATATGAAGAAAGCTGCAACAAAGCGGGCGCACTGCTGAAAACCATTCATATTGCTGAAGACATGTTTCGTAGCAAGGGGGATGAAGCCGATGAACCAATTTCTGCAAACGTGCGTTGACGGTAAGACACTTACTGCTGTTGAAGCGGAAGCGCTTATGAATATGATGATGACAGCAGAAATGACTCCTTCTGAAATGGGCGGTATATTGTCTATCCTGGCTCATCGGGGCGAAACTGCAGAAGAGCTGGCGGGCTTTGTGAAGGCCATGCGGACACATGCCCTTACGGTAGACGGACTTCATGATGTGGTTGACACATGCGGTACAGGCGGTGACGGCATCTCTACCTTTAATATTTCAACGGCATCGGCAATCGTTGCTTCAGCAGCAGGAGCTAAAATTGCTAAGCACGGCAATCGCTCCGTATCTTCTAAAAGCGGAAGCGCCGATGTTCTAGAAGAGCTTGGGATACCAATCCAAACCACACCTGAAGAAGTCAGAATCAGCATTGAAACAAATAACATGGGATTTCTCTTTGCGCCGCTTTATCATTCGTCCATGAAACATGTGGCGGGTACAAGAAAAGAGCTCGGATTCAGAACGATTTTTAATCTGCTCGGACCGCTCAGCAATCCTTTGCAGGCGAAGCGTCAGGTGATCGGTGTCTATTCTGCTGAAAAAGCGGGATTGATGGCAAGCGCACTGGAAATGTTCCAGCCGAAGCATGTACTATTCGCAGCAAGCCGTGACGGTTTAGATGAGCTTTCGGTTACATCACCGACCGATGTGATTGAAATAAAGGATGGAGAGCGCCGGGAATATACTGTTTCACCCGAAGACTTCGGCTTCAAAAATGGCAGACTTGAAGATATACAGGTGCAGTCACCGACAGAAAGCGCTCATCTGATTCAGAATATTTTTGAAAATAAAAGCAGCCGATCAGCTTTATATATTACAGCCTTTAATGCCGGCGCTGCGATATACACGGCGGGTATTGCCGAAACACTGAAAGAAGGAACGGAGCTTGCGTTAGAAACGATTGCAAGCGGAGGTGCCGCAGCGCAGCTTGATAGACTGAAACAGAAAGAGGGAGAGATCTATGCTTGAAAACATAATCAATCAAAAAAAAGAAGAAGTCAAAACTCTCATCCTGCCAGAAGAGCAGCCTTTTGAAAAACGGTCTTTTAAAGAGGCGCTGGCTAACCCGAACCGTTTTATCGGATTGATTGCCGAAGTCAAAAAAGCGTCGCCGTCAAAAGGACTCATTAAAGAAGATTTTGTTCCGGAGCGGATTGCAAAAGACTATGAAGCTGCGCAGGCAGACGCGCTTTCTGTTTTAACTGACTTTCCGTTTTTCCAAGGGAAAAACAGTTATTTATCAGACGTAAAGCGTGCTGTTTCGATTCCGGTGCTGAGAAAAGATTTTATTATCGATTCTATTCAAGTGGAGGAATCAAAGAGAATTGGAGCAGATGCCATATTGTTAATCGGAGAGGTGCTTGATCCTGTACAGCTTCACGAGTTGTATCTCGAAGCAGGGGAAAAGGAAATGGACGTGTTAGTGGAGGTTCATGATCAAACGACGCTTGAACAAATAGTGAAGGTATTCACCCCTGATATTCTCGGTATTAATAATCGAAACTTAAAAACGTTTGAAACTTCGCTTGAACAGACGAAACAGATTGCATCCCTAGTTCCGAAAGAATGCTTGCTTGTCAGTGAAAGCGGCATTGGTTCTTTAGAACATTTAACATTTGTCAAAGAACATGGAGCACAAGCTGTTCTAATCGGAGAGTCATTGATGAGACAGCATTCACAGCAAAAAGCAATCCATGCTTTGTATGGGGAGTGAGGTTGTGAAAAAACCGGCATTAAAGTATTGCGGTATACGGTCACTGCAGGACCTGCGGCTTGCAGCGGATTCACAGGCAGATTATCTGGGTTTTATTTTTGCTGACAGTAAACGAAAAGTATCTCCGGCAGATGTGAGAAAGTGGCTGAGCCAAGTTCGTACCGAGAAACAGATTGCAGGCGTTTTTGTGAATGAATCGCTGGGAACGATTGCCCGTATAGCAGACGATTTGCAGCTTGACGTCATTCAGCTTCATGGTGATGAGACTCCAAAGGATGCTGAAGTCCTCCGTCTGCTGACAAATTGTGAAATATGGAAGGCGCTCCATCATAACAGCACAGCAATTCAGAATTTGGACCGCTTTAACGATTCTGTAGACGGTTTTGTGATTGACTCATCTGTAAAAGGGGCAAGAGGCGGGACTGGAGTGGCTTTTGCTTGGGAGTGTGTGCCTGAATATCAGCAGAAAGCTGAACAAACGGGGAAACGGTGTTTCATCGCAGGCGGTGTGAATCCCGACACAATCGCAGACTTATTGAAATGGAAACCGGGCGGAGTCGATCTTGCCAGCGGAATAGAAAAAAACGGACAAAAAGATGACAAACTGATTAGGCTCTTAGAAGAAAGGATGAACCGATATGTATCCATATCCGAATGAAATAGGCAGATACGGCGATTTTGGCGGGAAATTTGTTCCGGAAACTCTTATGCAGCCGTTAGAAGAAATTGAAACAGCATTTAAGGAAATAAAGGATGATCCTGTTTTTAAGGGAGAATATCATAAGCTGTTAGCTGAATATTCCGGCAGGCCGACCGCATTAACATATGCCGATCGAGTCACAGAGCATTTAGGCGGCGCTAAAATTTATTTGAAAAGAGAAGATTTAAACCATACAGGTTCCCATAAAATCAACAATGCTTTAGGCCAGGCATTGCTTGCAAAAAAAATGGGCAAAACGAAAATCATTGCAGAAACAGGTGCCGGACAGCATGGAGTAGCCGCCGCCACAGTTGCTGCAAAGTTTGGTTTTTCCTGCATTGTATTTATGGGCGAAGAGGATGTCGCCCGCCAGTCTCTGAACGTATTCCGAATGAAGCTTCTTGGAGCAGAGGTTGTGCCGGTCACAAGCGGAAACGGGACACTGAAGGATGCGACAAATGAGGCTATCCGCTATTGGGTTCAGCATTGTGAGGATCATTTTTACATGATCGGATCGGTTGTCGGACCGCACCCTTACCCGCAAATTGTCCGGGAATTTCAAAAAATGATCGGAGAGGAAGCGAAGGATCAGCTGAAAGACATTGAGGGAACACTGCCTGATAAAGTCGTTGCCTGCGTAGGCGGCGGAAGTAATGCGATAGGCATGTTTCAGGCATTTTTAGACGAAGATGTTGAACTGATCGGTGCTGAAGCGGCAGGAAAAGGAATTGACACTCCGCTTCATGCCGCTACCATTACGAAAGGAACTGTCGGTGTGATTCACGGTTCGCTCACTTACCTCATTCAAGAGGAGTACGGTCAAATTATTGAGCCTTATTCAATTTCAGCAGGACTTGACTATCCGGGAATTGGTCCGGAGCACGCTTATTTGCATAAAAGCGGCCGTGTCACATACGATAGCATAACTGATGAAGAAGCAGTAGATGCGTTAAAACTATTGTCAGAAAAAGAAGGGATTTTACCAGCGATCGAATCTGCTCATGCATTAGCGAAGGCATTTAAAATCGCAAAAGAGATGGGGCGGGATCAAACTATCCTCGTCTGTTTATCAGGAAGAGGAGATAAGGATGTCAACACATTAATGAACGTATTGGAAGATGAGGTGAAAGCGCATGTTTAAAGTAGATCTGCAGCAGTCGGGAAAGTTGTTTATCCCGTTTATTACAGCGGGTGATCCGTTGCCGGAAGTTTCAGTCGAACTGGCTAAGTCTCTTCAAAAAGCGGGTGCCACGGCACTTGAGATCGGTGTAGCATATTCAGATCCGCTGGCAGACGGTCCGGTGATTCAGCGGGCTTCAAAACGGGCGCTTGAGAACGGGATGAATATTGTAAAAGCGATTGAATTAGGCGGAGAAATGAAAAAAAATGGCGTCAATATTCCCATTATCCTCTTTACGTATTATAATCCTGTGTTACAATTGAACAAAGAATACTTTTTCGCTTTACTGCGGGAAAATCATATAGACGGCCTGCTTGTTCCGGACCTGCCTTTAGAAGAGAGCGCCAGCCTTCAAGCGGAATGCAAAACCCATGAGGTAACGTATATTTCTTTAGTTGCACCGACAAGCGAAAGCCGTTTGAAAACGATTATTGAACAAGCCGAGGGCTTCGTCTACTGTGTATCTTCGTTAGGTGTGACCGGTGTCCGAAATGAGTTCAATTCATCAGCTTATCCATTTATCCGGACAGTGAAGAATCTCAGTTCTGTGCCGGTTGCTGTAGGGTTTGGTATTTCCAGCCGCGAGCAGGTGGTCAAGATGAATGAAATCTGTGACGGTGTCGTAGTGGGAAGTGCGCTCGTCAAAAAGATAGAAGAATTAAAGGAACGGCTCATCAGCACTGAGACGAGAGATCGTGCAGTGCAGGAGTTTGAAGATTACGCGAAGACGTTTGGCGGTTTGTACAGTTTAAAATGAGGTGACTGGATTTGCGTATCAAAGAACATTTAAAACAACTGAAGCCTTATCAGCCGGGTAAACCGATTGAAGCAGTAAAAGCAGAATATGGCTTGGATAAAGTCGTGAAGCTTGCATCAAACGAAAATCCGTACGGCTGTTCGGAAGCTGCAAAAGAGGCACTTCATCATGAAATTCAACAGCTTGCGCTTTATCCCGATGGATATAGCGCCGCTTTGCGGACAAGGCTCAGTGAGCACCTCAATGTGAGCGAAACATCACTTATTTTCGGCAATGGTTCAGATGAAATCATCCAAATTATATGCCGGGCTTTTTTAAACGACAAAACAAACACGATTGCAGCAGCACCGACTTTTCCGCAATATAAGCATAATGCGGTGATTGAAGGCGCTGAAGTTCGTGAAATTGCCCTTCGTTCTGACGGCTCTCATGATTTAGACGCGATGCTTGAAGCGATTGACGAACAGACTCAAGTCGTTTGGATTTGCAGCCCGAACAACCCGACTGGCACTTATACAGCTGAAGGAGAATTGATTTCATTTCTGGAACGTGTTCCTTCTCGTGTCCTCGTTGTTCTTGATGAAGCATATTATGAATATGTAACAGCTGAGGATTACCCGGAAAGCATACCGCTTTTGAATACGTATTCTAACTTGATGATATTGCGTACGTTTTCAAAGGCATACGGTCTGGCGGCGCTTAGAGTCGGATACGGTATTGCTGACGAAAAATTGATCCGCCAAATAGAGCCGGCAAGAGAGCCGTTTAACACCAGCCGTCTTGGCCAGGCTGCAGCGATTGCAGCGCTTGACGATCAAGAATTTATCGCTTCTTGCATCGAGAAAAATCAAGCAGGCCTTCAGCAGTATTATGATTTTGCGGAAACACACGGATTAAAATGCTACCCTTCACAGACAAACTTTGTTTTAATAGATTTTAACCGCCCGTCTGATGAATTGTTTCAGGCATTGCTGCAAAAAGGTTATATTGTCCGATCAGGAAATGCATTAGGGTTCCCGACTTCACTCCGGATTACGATCGGCACGAAAGAGCAAAACGAGGAAATTCTCGCAACTTTAGCTGAAATTTTATAAGAGGTGGTCAAGAATCACCTCTTTAGTCTATGAACCAGGTGATGACGAATGAATCAAATCAAAGATACAATATTGCTCGCCGGTCTCGGATTGATAGGCGGTTCTATTGCGTTAGCCATCAAAAAAAAACATCCGGAAAAACGCATTATTGGGGTCGATATCTCAGATGAGCAGGTAGTGGCTGCCTTAAAATTAGGTGTGATAGACGAGAGTGCTGATTCGTTTATTGACGGCGCGAAAAAAGCTGCAACCGTTATTATTGCAACACCTGTTGCGCAAACGCTGCTTATGCTTGAAGAGCTGGCCCATTCAGAAATTAAGCATCCGCTTTTGATTACTGACGTAGGAAGCACAAAGCAAAAAGTGGTTCATTACGCCGATCAAGTGCTGCCTGCCGGCTACCAATTTGTTGGAGGGCATCCGATGGCGGGCTCGCATAAATCAGGAGTTGCCGCTGCAAAGGAATTTCTGTTTGAAAATGCTTTTTATATTTTAACCCCGGGCCGTAAAACGGACAGACAAGCGGTCAATCAGTTAAAACATTTGCTGCAAGGGACGAATGCCCAATTTGTAGAAATGTCGCCTGAAGAGCATGATGGCGTAACAAGCGTGATCAGTCATTTTCCGCATATTGTTGCAGCCAGTCTTGTGCATCAGACCCTTCACTCGGAAGAGCTTTATCCGCTTGTGAAACGGTTTGCTGCCGGCGGTTTTCGGGATATTACCCGGATTGCATCAAGCAGTCCTGCAATGTGGCGTGATATTCTGTTACATAATAAAGATAAGATTTTAGATCGTTTTGATGAGTGGACTCGTGAGATTGAAACGATCCGGACATATGTAGAGCATGGAGATGCGGAAAAACTATTCAATTATTTTAAAACGGCAAAGGACTACCGTGATGGACTGCCTCTCCGCCAGAAGGGCGCAATACCTGCATTTTATGATTTATACGTAGACGTGCCGGATCATCCTGGTGTGATTTCCGAGATAACGGCTATACTTGCTGCGGAACGCATCAGTATAACGAATATCCGCATTATTGAAACGAGAGAAGATATTAACGGGATTTTAAGGATCAGTTTTCAATCCGATGATGACCGCAAACGGGCCGAACAGTGCATAGAAGCCCGCGCGGAATACGAAACTTTTTATGCTGATTGAGGTGGAAACAATGAAAAGAGAAAAGGTGCAGGCGTTAAACGGCGAAATACATATTCCCGGTGATAAATCTATTTCTCACCGCTCTGTTATGTTTGGCGCGCTTGCGAAAGGCACAACAACTGTTAAAAATTTTCTGCCGGGAGCAGACTGTCTGAGCACCATCGATTGCTTTAGTAAGATGGGTGTTCAAATTGAGCGAAACGGCAGTGATGTAGTCATTCACGGGAAAGGGATGGATTCCCTGCGAGAACCAGAAAGTCTGTTAGACGTCGGTAATTCAGGCACAACGATTCGTCTGATGCTCGGAATCCTTGCGGGCCGCCCTTTTTACAGCGCGGTAGCTGGGGATGAAAGCATTGCGAAACGCCCGATGAAACGTGTAACAGAACCTCTGAAACAAATGGGCGCTAAAATTGACGGCAGAGCCGGCGGAGAATTTACACCGCTGTCAGTAAGCGGCGGTACATTAAAAGGCATTGACTATGTATCACCTGTGGCCAGCGCGCAAATTAAATCAGCTGTTCTGCTTGCCGGGTTACAGGCTGAGGGGACTACCACTGTCACCGAGCCTCATAAATCCAGAGATCATACTGAACGGATGCTGTCGGCTTTCGGAGTGAAACTGGCAGAGGACAAGACAAGCGTTTCCATAATAGGCGGCCAGCAGCTCACGGCTGCAGATATTTTTGTTCCAGGAGATATTTCTTCAGCCGCGTTTTTCCTTGCAGCTGGCGCAATGATTCCAAACAGCAGAATTGTACTGAAAAACGTGGGGTTAAATCCGACTCGCACCGGTGTCATCGACGTGCTTCAAAACATGGGGGCAAAGCTTGAAATCATACCATCTGTTGACGAAAGCGCAGAGCCTTATGGAGATTTAATCATTGAAACGTCATCTCTTAAAGCGGTTGAAATTGGCGGAGATATTATTCCGCGCTTGATTGATGAGATACCTATTATTGCGCTTCTTGCGACTCAGGCGGAAGGAACAACAGTCATTAAGGATGCCGCAGAGCTTAAAGTGAAAGAAACGAACCGTATCGACACAGTTGTTTCAGAGCTTCGAAAGCTCGGTGCTGAGATTGAACCGACTGAAGACGGAATGAAGGTATACGGCAAACAAACTCTTAAAGGCGGCGCGAAAGTATCCAGTCATGGTGATCATCGGATCGGAATGATGCTCGGCATAGCTTCCTGTTTAACAGAGGAGCCGGTTGAGATCGGACAGACAGACGCCATTCATGTGTCATATCCAAACTTTTTTGATCATTTAAATAAGCTTTCAAACAAATCCTGAAGTTTTATGCTTCAGGATTTGTTGTGTGAGCGTTTATCAGTCATAAACTGAAGGGGAAAAACATAGCCTGTCTTATAAAGGAATATAAAAACTAAAAAAGAGGGAGGGGTGCTTTACTTACAAGTCGGCAGGTCAAGGGCTGCTTTACTGTAATAGAGGGCTATCTTCCTTTTTTTATTTGCTATCGCAGGATCTTTTGATAAACTAATAAGACTCAGAAATTCCTTGACGTACAGTGTAAGCATCTTATTTGCCGAGGGCTTTCCTCTGAATTATGATAGGATTAACCCAAACAAGTAAGACTTTTATGTATGATTGATGTTGTTAGGAAAAGAAAGGACCGGTCCGATTTGAATACATTAATTCAAGAAGCCATAAAATTAGTTGAAGCAGGAGAAACAGAAAAGGGACTCAACACCCTCTCGAAGGCCGAAAAACAGCTTCATGATGAAGATAAAGCCATCGCAGCACAGCTTTATTACGAGTGGGGAAATGTAGAGAAAGCGATCTCACTGATCAGTGATTTGCATGATTTATATCCGAATGAAACAGAACTGACGAATTTTTATGCTGAACTTTTAATAGATATTGACGAAGAAGAAAAAGCATTGGCTGTGCTGGAAACGATCCCGGAATCAGACCCATCATATCCGGAAAGCCTGCTGCTCATGGCTGATCTTTATCAGATGCAGGGGCTGTTCGAAGTAAGTGAGCAAAAGCTTTTACAGGCAAAGTCTATTCTTGAAAATGAACCAATCATTGATTTTGCGTTAGGCGAGCTATACTTTACTCAAGGAGCCTATGCAAAAGCTGTTCAATATTTTAAAAGAACGGCTGGGGAGCAGAGTGAGATCGGAGGCGTTAATGTCCACCAAAGACTGGCGGAATCGCTAAGTGCATCAGGAGATTTTGAGGAGGCCATTCCGTGGTATGAAAAAGCTGTAGATGAGAATCCTGACCCTAATACAATTTTCGGCTATGGATTTACAGCCTCGCAGGCGGGACTGATCAAAACGGCTATTAAACAGCTGTCCGATTTAAAGGAGCTTGATCCATCCTATTCATCACTTTATATGCCGCTTTCAAAGAGCTATGAGGCTGAAGGGATGTATGAAGAGGCATTAAAAACGGCAAAAGAGGGTATCAGGTATGATGAATATAACAAAGAGCTTTTCCTCTATGCCGCGAAGATGGCGTTAAAAATCGGGAAGTCAGAAGAAGGGAAAAAACTGCTTCAGGAAGCGCTTGCTCTTGATCCTGGCTTCGTCGAAGCACTCCATACTTTACTTGCTGTGTATCATAAGGAAGAGGATTATGAGCAAATTATTGATCTGATTCAAGAGGTGCGGGGCTACGGGGAAGAAGATCCGAAATACAATTGGTATCTGGCCAGCGCTTACACCGAATTAGAGCAGTACGAAGAAGCAAAACAATCCTTTGAAGCTGCTTTTCTTCACTATCGTGAGGACAGAGATTTCTTATACGAATACGCAACCTTTTTATTAGAAGAAGGCCTCCAACAAGAAGCGCTGCCGCTATTGAAAAAGGTACTCGAAATAGACGGAGCCAATGAAGAGCTGGAAGAAATAATCTTGCGGATCGAGGATGAATTTTCGAGATAAGCAGGAAATTTAACCGCTTATGTGGAACATATAAGTATAGATTATACGAACGATAGAGGAGGGAATTACATGCAGACCCCTGTTTCTGTCAATGAGAAAAAGGATTTTATCCGTTGGTTTTTAAACCATTATCAGCTAAAGCGCAGAGAGTGCGTATGGATCTTGAACTATTTAATGAGCCACGATTCTTTAATGGAAAAGGTTCATTTTGTAGAGCAGGCAGAATTTTGCCCTAGAGGCATTATAATGTCAACACATTGTGTTGAAGAAGTTCCGTTTCGGTTTTATAAAGAGAATGTTATGACAACCGACGCGGAAAAATCTTTTCATGATATTAGATTAAATAAACAGCAGGATTTGTTTATCCAGCTTAATTTCCGTTCAGCCTACAGTTCTCCTGAGTATGCGGCGGTGCTGGAGTCCAACCCTCACATTCCGAAAGATCTGTTTGAAAACAAAAAAGATCAGGGGCTGGCTGAACAAATCCTGGAGCACGCCATTTCTACATTCCAAAGAGAAAAATTATTAAAAGACATTGACGATGCGCTTGATCGTCACGATAAAGAAGCATTTGAACAATTATCGCGCCAATTGAATCAGCTCACATAACATGACCAGCCTTGCAGTGTAATGCAAGGCTTGTTGTCGTAAAAAGGGGAGAACGATGATGAGGTGGAAAATGCCTGATGCCAAGGACTATTTACAATCTAAAGATTACATTGATACCGCTGTCATACCATTAATTAACATAAAAATGGGGAGCCAATTAAAAATAGCAGCTGAAAGAGGCGAATTTACGCAGCTTCTAGCTGATGAATTGGAAAGGCAGTTAAAAGGACGGGTATATTTATTGCCTGCTTATACATATGTTGATAGAAATGAAAATACCGTTCAAGGGCTGAAAGATTTACAGGAGGAGGTCAAATCAGATTTTCAGCATGTTGTACTGCTGACAGCTGATGATCATTGGAGTTGCGAAGAGTCATTGGGGAAGATGATTGTTGCGCCTTCTGTTCCGTTAGAGCACTTAAATGACTCCATAAAAAGAAAAATATTAGATGAACGCACAGCTGAAATTTTGAACGTTTTGTTACAGTTATGGAACGCCTCGTAAAAACACTTACATTTCCTTATAAACAATATTTTGGCTATATTGACCTTGCTGAGAGATTCATATATTATGAGGGTGTCTAGAGTTATGAAATATTTTCTATTTTAGTCAGTTTGCAGGGTTGACCTTGAGGGGGGGAGAAGAGATGGGCGGAAGACATGATATATCGAGACGTCAATTTTTAAATTATACGCTTACAGGCGTAGGGGGGTTTATGGCGGCTAGTATGCTCATGCCTATGGTTCGCTTTGCACTCGACCCGGTATTAAAATCGACAGGAAAGCAGGACATGGTTCAGGTTGTCAGCGTAGATGAGCTGACAAAAGAGCCGCAGCGCTTTGATTTCAAAATTAATCAAGTCGATGCCTGGTATGAGTCGGAAGAATCGAGATCAGCTTGGGTTTTCAAAAATGGGGATGAGATTGTAGCACTTTCACCAATTTGTAAGCATTTGGGGTGTACGGTGAACTGGAACAGCGATCCTAAAAATCCGAATAAATTTTTCTGTCCTTGCCACTACGGACTCTATGAAAAAGACGGCACCAATGTCCCGGGCACGCCGCCGCTTGCGCCTCTTGATCATTACGAGCAAGAAGTTAAAGACGGCTTCCTGTATCTTGGAAAAGCAAAGCCTAAGGGGGAAGGGTGACATGCTGAACAAAATTTATGACTGGGTAGATGAACGGCTTGATATTACACCGATGTGGAGGGATATTGCCGATCACGAAGTGCCGGAACATGTGAATCCCGCCCATCATTTCTCTGCGTTTGTGTACTGCTTTGGGGGACTGACGTTTTTTGTAACCGTTATCCAAGTGTTGTCTGGGATGTTTTTAACGATGTACTATGTGCCTGATATTAAAAATGCCTGGGAATCGGTATATTATTTGCAAAATGAAGTTGCATTCGGCCAGATTGTCAGGGGAATGCACCATTGGGGCGCCAGCTTGGTCATTGTGATGATGTTTTTACATACGCTGAGGGTCTTTTTCCAAGGGGCGTATAAAAAGCCGCGGGAACTGAACTGGATAGTCGGTGTGTTAATCTTTTTTGTCATGCTTGGGCTTGGGTTTACAGGCTACTTGCTACCTTGGGATATGAAGGCTCTGTTTGCCACAAAAGTCGGGCTGCAGATCGCTGAAGCCACTCCTTTGATCGGGACGCAAGTCAAAACACTCCTGGCAGGGCATCCGGATATTGTAGGCGCCCAAACGCTGACTAGGTTTTTTGCGATCCATGTATTCTTTCTTCCTGCCGCCTTGTTTGGATTGATGGCCGCACACTTTATTATGATCCGCAAGCAGGGGATTTCAGGACCGCTTTAAACTTGATCTGCTAATAAAAGGGAGGGGATGACATGCACCGGGGCAAAGGGATGAAATTTGTAGGAGACTCAAGGATACCGGCTGAGAAAAAGCCGAATATACCGAAGGATTACTCAGAGTATCCCGGTAAAACAGAAGCCTTCTGGCCAAATTTCCTATTGAAGGAATGGATGGTCGGAGCTGTCTTTCTGATCGGTTTTCTTGTTTTGACGATTGTACACCAGCCGCCTTTGGAGCGGATGGCGGACCCGACGGATACAGGTTATATTCCGCTGCCGGACTGGTATTTTCTTTTCTTATATCAGCTTTTGAAATATGAATACGCCGCTGGGAGCTTTACGGTGGTCGGCGCTATGATTATGCCGGGGATCGCCTTTGGCGCTCTGCTTTTGGCACCATTTCTCGATAGGGGAACGGAAAGAAGACCTTGGAAGCGTCCCGTGGCTGTCGGGATGATGCTCTTGGCTATTTCCGCGGCTGTATTTTTGACCTGGCAGTCCGTAGCTACTCACGACTGGGCAAAAGCGGAGGAGCAGGGGAAAATCACAAAAGAAGCGGATATCGATACCAGTGCCGAAGGATATAAAATTTTTCAGGAGCAGGGCTGTATTTCATGTCACGGGGATAATCTTCAAGGCGGAGCGGCCGGGCCTTCATTGGTAGACACCGGACTGAAGCCGGAAGAAATCAAAAAGATCGCTGTTGAAGGAAAAGGCCAAATGCCGGCAGGCGTGTTCAAAGGAAATGATAAGCAGCTTGAAGAACTTGCGAAATTCATTTCCGAAACAACGGCAAAATAACGTATTGTGAATTGCGAAACGGAAGGATATACTTTTATTATCAAAAGCTGACCAGGCGTCAGCTTTTTTATATGGACACATTATTTTTACAGACTGAGAGTTGATTTGATGTGAAATGGTTTCAATATGTATTAGGACAGCGAACGATGCTTATTCTTGTCTTAGCGATCAATTTTCTGGGAACGGTTTACGGATACTATTGGTACTTGCCTCAGCTTTTGGAGACGCCGGCCCGTTTCCTCATCTTTGTCCCGGACAGCCCGACAGCAACGTTTTTCTTCTTGTTTGTGCTGCTGGCCTTTCTCATGAAGCGTAATGCTCCGCTTTTTGAAGCGCTTGCGTTAGTGACGCTCGTGAAATATGGCTTGTGGGCGGTCGGAATGAATCTTCTCGTATTGGCTGTAACGGGTGATTTGCCATGGGAAGGCTATATGCTGATTGCCTCGCATTTTGCAATGGCTGTCCAGGGGGTGCTGTACAGCCCGTATTTTCGATTTTCGCTATGGCATCTTGTTATCGCTGCGGCCTGGACGCTACATAATGATGTCATTGATTATCTGTTTGGAATGATGCCGCAATACTCCATGCTTTCTGAATATATGACTGACATAGGATACGGAACGTTTTGGCTGAGCATCTTTTCAATCGGACTTGCCTTCTATCTCGTCATTTCGAAAAAGCAAACAAAGCTTCAACTGACGTAAAGACAATCTTGGTCTATCCTTGTCCTTTCCTTCATATTCTGTAAGGAGAGAGAGTGGGAGGGACCTGCATGAAACGAAAGCTGACGATCTGTTTGTTGATTGCTCTTATTTTTTATAATGGGAATGCCAAGGCTGAAGAGCGGGGAAGCCTCAAGGAATTGAATGATTTATCCGATACGGTTTTTCAAATGACCCGTCAGTCGAAATATGAAGAGGCGCTGCAAGTCTTATCTTATTTTGAAAAAACATTAAAATCCGCTGAAAAACAGAAGCAAGACAGCATGTTAACTGGAGCCCAAATTCGCCAAATTACTTTGGGCTATAACGATATGGTACGGAGTTTAAAACAGGCTGATGCATCAGACACACAAAAGCTCAGAGCAGCCGCGCAGTTCAGAATGCTGATGGATGCTGTTGACAATCAGTCTGATCCCCTTTGGGGGTCACTGGAGAAGCCGATTATGGAGGTCTTTGCCGCACTCAAGCAGGATGTCCAAAAAAATGAAAGTACGAGCTTTCATGAAAAGTGGAACGAATTTATCAGCTTGTATGATTTGATTTATCCAAGTCTTACAATCGATATATCAGAAGATCAGCTTGATACAGTCGGAAAACATATTGAAGTGATTGAGCAAGAGGGGTTTCAGCAAATGACCGAGAGTACGAAGCTTGAACGGCTTTCCCTACTCCAGAACGATCTGAAGAGTGTATTTGACAGGGTGGAAGAGGATGATGCAGATCCGTCTTTGTTATGGGTGATGATCACTACAGGCGGTATCATCATTACTGCACTTACTTATGTCGGTTACAGAAAATACAGAGCGGAGAAAAAGAAACTAAAAAAGCGGGATTATCCAAAATGAGTAAGAGGGGCGGCGGCAGCCGCCTTTTGTTATCAAAAAAACATTAGCGCGGGAGCGGATTTTTATTTTCATCGAGTGTAAATCCTTCTCCAAGCACATCGTGGACATCGCTGACCGCGACAAAGGCATGAGGGTCAATGGAGTTGATCACACTTTTCAGCATGACCAGTTCGTTTTTAGGCACTACACAATACAGCACGTCTAGATCCTCTTTCGTGTAGGATCCCTGTCCTTTCAAAATGGTAACGCCCCGTTCCATTTCCTCAAGAATTTTCTTCTGAATCTGGTCGTTTTTCGCAGAGATGATTGTTGCACCTTTAGCTGCGTATCCACCTTCCTGGATAAAATCAATCAGTCTTGCCGCCACAAATACGGCAACCAATGTGTACATGGCTTCTTTGTAAGAGAGATAGGTAAGCAATGATAAAATGATCACGCAAGCATCGAAAGCAAACATCGTTCGGCCCATCGGTATCCCAAAATACTTATTGACCAAACGGGCAATGATATCAACCCCGCCCGTCGTACCGCCGAACTTAAAAATAATGCCTAAGCCGGCTCCAATGAATACGCCGGCAAATAAAGCGGCAAGCGCAAGATCATGCTGAAGGGGCATATGTATTTCATATCGCTGAAAAATGCTGAGGAATAAAGACAGTGCTACAGTACCGACTAGGGTGTATACAAACATTGTCTTGCCCAGCAAACGCCAGCCGATAAAAAAGATCGGGATATTCAAAACCAGGTTTGAAATAGAAGGACTAATATGGAAAAGGGCATAAAGCAATAGCGTAATTCCCGTGAATCCACCCTCTGCCAGATTGTTTTGCATATTGAAATGAACCAGGCCAAATGAAAAAATTGCTGCACCGATTAAAATAAAAAATATGTTTTTTAATCTAATTTCTCCAAGCATCACACAAAACCCCTTTTCCTTCCATTAGATAGCGTTTATATTATAGTGGATGCAAAAGAAAACAGCAAACGTGCTTAAACATTTGTCAAACGTATCCGAATTAGCTAACATGTAAGAGGATGATAGGAGGTTTCGTGCAGTGAGTGATAAAACAATGAAAGATATACAGGCTGAGGTGGACCGCTACATCGGCCAATTTAAAGAAGGGTATTTCAGCCCGCTTGCCATGATGGCAAGATTAACCGAAGAACTGGGCGAGCTTGCAAGGGAAGTCAATCATCGTTATGGAGAAAAACCAAAAAAAGCGACTGAAGATGATAAAAGCATGGAAGAGGAAATGGGCGATGTGCTGTTTGTATTGGTTTGTTTAGCCAATTCACTTGATATTTCATTAGAGGAAGCCCACGACCGAGTCATGCATAAATTTAATACAAGAGATAAAGAACGCTGGACAAGAAAAGAAGAAGGAAAGTAGAGGAGATCAAGATGTCAAACGAAACAATTAAAGTAGTCATTGCAGGACCGCGGGGAAGAATGGGGCAAGAAGCTGTTAAATTGGCGGAAAAAACACCTCATTTTGACCTAGTCGGAGCAGTTGACCATACATACGATCAGCACAAATTATCTGATGTGATGTCTGTTGAGTCTGATGCTCTTATTTACACAGATATCCATGCCTGCTTTACAGAAACAAAACCAGATGTATTGATTGATTTAACTACACCCGAAATCGGGAAAGTACATACAAAAGTTGCATTAGAACACGGTGTCCGCCCTGTAGTGGGTACGACCGGTTTTTCTGAAGCTGATTTGAAAGAACTTACATCTCTGACAGAAGAAAAAGGGATCGGGGCTATCATCGCTCCAAATTTTGCATTGGGTGCGGTACTCATGATGAAATTCTCAAAAATGGCTGCCAATTACTTCGATGATGTTGAGATTATTGAGCTTCACCATGATCAGAAGCTTGACGCGCCAAGCGGAACGGCTCTCAAAACAGCTGAAATGATTTCCGAGGTTCGAAAAGAAAAACAGCAAGGACATCCAGATGAAAAAGAAATCCTTCCAGGAGCAAGAGGTGCGGAGCTAAACGGAATCCGTCTGCATAGTGTTCGTCTTCCAGGGTTGATCGCCCATCAGGAAGTGATGTTCGGCATGGACGGCCAAACGCTGCAGATCCGTCACGATTCTTATAACCGTGCTTCCTTCATGTCCGGTGTAAAACTGTCTGTAGAACAAGTCATGAAGATTGATCAGCTTGTCTACGGATTGGAAAATATCATTGATTAGACAGGGGGATAAATGATGAAAATTGCTTTGATCGCGCATGACAAGAAAAAACAGGATATGATCCAATTTACAACCGCTTATCAAGAGATTTTGAGTCATCATGATCTATATGCAACGGGAACAACGGGATTGAAAATTCAAGAGGCAACCGGCCTTCAAATTCAGCGTTTTCAATCCGGCCCTTTAGGCGGAGACCAGCAAATCGGCGCGTTAATTGCCGCTAACGCACTTGACCTAGTTATCTTTTTGCGCGACCCGCTGACCGCACAGCCGCATGAACCGGATGTCTCGGCATTAATCCGTTTATGTGATGTTTATTCGATTCCGCTTGCCACCAATATGGGAACTGCAGAAATACTTGTTCGCACACTTGATGAAGGCGTTTTTGAATTCCGCAATCTTCTTCGGGGAGAAGAACCTCATGTATAATGCTGACGTTCTTGCTTTTGGCGCCCATAGTGATGATGTCGAGATCGGTATGGGCGGCACAATAGCAAAGCTTGTCAAACAGGGAAAAAAAACCGTGATATGCGACTTGACTGAAGCGGAGTTGTCTTCAAACGGAACAGTCAGTTTGCGAAAAGAAGAAGCGGCCGAAGCAGCCCGTATATTAGGTGTGGACAAAAGAATTCAGCTGACGCTCCCTGACCGCGGGCTGATGATGAGTGGTGAGGCGATTCGGGCGATTGTCACAGTCATTAGAACCTGCCGGCCGAAAGCGGTGTTTATGCCATATAAAAAGGATCGTCATCCGGATCACGGCAATGCTGCCGCACTGGTAGAAGAAGCGATCTTTTCAGCAGGAATTCATAAATATAAAGATGAAAACAGCCTGCCTGCGCATAAAGTAAGTAAGGTCTACTATTATATGATAAATGGTTTTCATCAGCCTGATTTTGTTATTGATATCTCGGATACAATAGAGGATAAAAAGAAAAGCCTCAATGCCTACAAAAGCCAGTTTGTACCGTCACAGAATTCTGTTTCAACACCATTGACGAACGGTTATATCGAGATCATTGAAGCAAGAGAAAAGCTGTACGGCAAAGAAGCGGGTGTAGGGTACGCCGAGGGCTTCTTTTCCAATCGGATGCTGATGCTGGATCATGATGTGCTTGGGGGCGAACAATGAAAAAGTTAAAGATAGGCATTACATGCTATCCGAGCGTCGGCGGCTCAGGTATCATTGCGACAGAACTCGGGAAACAGCTTGCTGAAAAGGGTCATGAAATCCATTTTATAACATCGAGCATCCCGTTTAGATTAAATACATACCATCCTAATATTCACTTTCATGAAGTTGAAGTTAACCAATATGCCGTTTTTAAATATCCGCCGTATGATTTAACATTGGCAAGCAAAATCGCTGAGGTTGCAGAACGGGAGAATTTAGACATCATCCACGCTCACTACGCTCTGCCGCATGCGGTTTGCGCTTATCTCGCAAAGCAGATGCTGAAACGGAATATCGGCATCGTAACAACTTTGCATGGAACGGATATTACAGTATTAGGCTACGATCCATCCTTAAAAGATCTTATCCGTTTTGCGATAGAGGCTTCAGACAGGGTGACAGCGGTCTCATCAGCCCTTGCTGCTGAAACGTACGATTTAATTAAGCCGGAGAAAAAAATAGAAACGATTTATAATTTCATAGATGAACGTGTATATCTTAAGAAAAACACAGCGGCCATTAAAGAGAAACATGGCATACTGCCGGATGAAAAAGTCGTGATCCATGTGTCCAACTTCAGAAAGGTCAAACGTGTGCAGGATGTCATCCAGGTGTTTCGCAATATAGCCGGCAAAACAAAAGCAAAACTGCTCTTAGTCGGAGACGGTCCTGAGAAATCAGTGGCCTGTGAGCTTGTCAGAAAATATGGGCTGGAAAAACAAGTGCTGATGCTTGGAAATCAAGACCGTGTCGAGGAGCTTTACTCAATCAGTGATTTGAAGCTGCTGCTGTCTGAAAAAGAAAGTTTTGGCCTTGTCCTGCTTGAAGCGATGGCATGCGGAGTGCCTTGCATCGGAACGAATATTGGCGGTATCCCTGAAGTGATAAAAAACAATGTGAGCGGGTTTTTGGTGGATGTCGGCGATGTCGAAGCCGCTTCAGCCAAAGCGGTTCGCATTTTAGAAGACGAACAGCTGAGCAAGCGGTTTACCGAAGCGGCCATGGAAATGCTCAATAATGAATTTTCGTCACAAAAGATTGTCAGCCAGTATGAACAGATATATGCCGATTTAGCAGAACCGGAGTGATGACATGGAACAAGTTTTTATTAAAGCACTTCCCGTGCTCCGCACATTAATTGAAGCAGGCCACCAAGCTTACTTTGTCGGAGGCGCAGTTCGTGACAGCTATATGAAACGAACAATTGGAGATGTCGATATTGCGACAGATGCGGCACCGGACCAAGTAGAACGGCTTTTTAAGCGGACAGTTGATGTCGGCAAAGAGCACGGGACCATTATCGTGCTCTGGGAAGATGATACCTATGAAGTCACTACATTCCGGACTGAATCAGATTATGAAGATTACAGAAGACCGTCAGAAGTGCACTTTATCACCTCATTAGAAGAGGATTTGAAACGCAGGGATTTGACGATTAATGCGATGGCCATGACAGCTGACGGTCAAGTTCTTGATTATTTTGGCGGCAAGAAAGACATTGATCAGCAGCTGATTCGAACGGTTGGAAAACCGGAGGACCGCTTTCAGGAGGATGCGCTTCGCATGCTGAGAGCGGTGCGATTTATGAGCCAGCTCGGATTTACGCTTTCGAAAGAAACAGAAGAAGCGATCATAAAAGAGAAAACACTTCTGTCTCATGTATCAGTCGAACGGAAAACAATAGAGTTCGAGAAGCTTTTACTGGGAAAAGCGTCCCAAGAGGCCATTCAAATGCTTGTACATACGGGGCTTTATGAAGAACTGCCCGGTTTTTATCACAAACGAGAGAACCTGCTGACGGCGAGCGAGTTTCCGTTTTCTCTTCTCGCTTCTCGTGAGGAGCTTTGGGCAGCGCTTTTAATTGATCTTCAGATAGACTTGAAAGAAGCGATGCTTTTCCTGAAAGCCTGGAAGCTCCCTGGAAAAGTGATGAAGGAAGCCGCTCACATTGCCGATACGTTTGGCCAGAGCCTTGACGCTATGTCCATGTACAAGGCTGGTGAAAAAGCGCTTTTATCCGCGGGCAAAATATCAATGCTCCGGCAAACCAAGAAGCTGAACGGTGAGAGACTGAAGGAAGTCAGAGAAGCTTATCAAAGCCTGCCCATCAAAAGTTTGAAGGATCTTGCCATCACGGGGCGGGATTTACTTGCACTGCGAAACCAGCCCGCTGGAAAATGGGTGTCTGAAGAATTACAGCGGATAGAGCAGGCTGTTGTAACGGGAAAGCTCTCCAATCAGAAGAAACACATAGAGGAGTGGCTGAAGACATGCGATCAACCTTAAGAAACGATCTTATTGAATTATTTTCTCAGGCCGGAAGCGAGTTTATTTCCGGCCAAAAAATCAGTGATGCTCTCGGATGCTCGAGAACAGCTGTATGGAAGCATATTGAGGAGCTTCGCAAAGAAGGCTATGAAGTGGAAGCTGTCAGAAGAAAAGGGTATCGGCTTATCAAAAAGCCTGGAAAACTCAGTGAAAGTGAAATTCGGTTTGGGCTGAAAACAGAAGTGATGGGCCAGCATCTTTTTTATCATGACGTCCTTTCATCCACTCAAAAAAAGGCTCATGAGCTTGCTAATGATAACGCGCCGGAGGGCACTCTTGTTGTCGCGGATAAACAAACAGCCGGCAGAGGGCGTATGTCAAGGGTGTGGCATTCTCAAGAAGGAACAGGCATCTGGATGAGCCTGATTTTGCGTCCAGACATTCCGCTTCAAAAAACACCTCAGCTTACGCTTCTTGCTGCGGTAGCTGTTGTGCAAGGAATAGAGGAGGCAACAGGTCTCCAAACGGATATTAAATGGCCTAATGACATATTAATTCACGGAAAAAAAGCAGTCGGCATCTTAACTGAAATGCAGGCGGAAGAAGACCGCGTCCGTTCAGTCATTATCGGAACAGGCATAAACGTTAATCAAGAGGCCGATGATTTTCCAGAGGAGCTAAAGGAAACCGCAACGAGCCTCAGTCTGGCAGCCGGTGAAAAAATAGATCGGGCCAGCGTCATGCAGCATATTTTGCTTACTTTTGAAAAACGGTACCGCGATTATTTAGCGCATGGTTTCACACCGATTAAACTTCTGTGGGAAAGCTATGCGCTTGGAATCGGCAGTGAATTAAGAGCAAGAACGCTAAACGGAACATTTTACGGGAAAGCTTTAGGAATAGACGAAGAGGGTGTTCTTCTTTTAGAAACAAAGGAAGGCATAAAAAAAATCTATTCGGCAGATATCGAAATGGGTTCATTGTAGTTGGTACAAGCCTGTTGATTTTGATATACTTCCATTGGGCAGTATCGCCTGCGAACTGCACCTATTCATAAAAAATAGATAGACATTGCAGCAGTCTGCCTTGATCCAAAAAGGACTGGGACAGAGGGATGAAACTCGCCGAACTTTAGAAAGTGAAGAATCCTTCTCGTGTAGCGGAAGGTTTTTTGGCTTGTATAAGAAACGGCAGCTCATCTCCTCTAAAAATGAGGAGGAGAAAAAGTGAAAACAAAACTTGATTTCTTAAAAATGAAAGAAAATGAAGAACCGATTGTCATGCTGACGGCATACGATTATCCGGCAGCCAAGCTTGCTGAGCAAGCGGGAGTGGATATGATTTTAGTCGGCGATTCACTAGGAATGGTCGTGCTAGGCCTTGATTCAACTGTCGGCGTGACAGTTGCTGACATGATCCATCATACGAAAGCGGTCAAAAGAGGTGCGGCAAATACATTTATCGTAACCGACATGCCGTTTATGTCCTATCACTTGTCTAAAGAGGATACGCTGAAAAATGCCGCAGCTATCGTTCAGGAAAGCGGAGCCGACGCGCTGAAGCTGGAAGGCGGTGAAGGGGTGTTTGAATCCATCCGCGCCTTGACGCTCGGTGGCATTCCTGTTGTCAGTCATTTAGGGCTGACACCGCAATCAGTCGGTGTATTAGGCGGATATAAAGTACAGGGCAAAGATGAACAAAGCGCTAAGAAATTAATAGAAGACAGTATAAAATGTGAGGAAGCGGGAGCCATGATGCTTGTGCTTGAATGTGTGCCTGCAGAACTCACGGCAAAAATCGCAGAAACATTATCCATTCCTGTCATTGGAATCGGAGCTGGTTTAAAAGCGGACGGACAGGTTCTTGTTTATCACGATGTTATTGGCCATGGTGTTGTTAGAACACCTAAATTTGTGAAACAATATACGCAAATTGACGGCACTATAGAAACAGCAATCAGTGGATATGTCCATGATGTAAGACATCGTGCTTTCCCTGAACAAAAGCATTCCTTTCAGATGAATCAGGCAGTCCTGGAAGGCTTGTACGGAGGAAAATAAGATGAAGCAGATTACAGATATCTCACAGCTGAAAGAAATCATTACACAATATCAGTCAGAAGGCAAAACAATCGGATTTGTTCCGACGATGGGATTTCTTCATGAAGGGCATTTAACCTTGGCAGACAAAGCCAGACAAGAAAATGACGCCGTCGTTATGAGTATTTTTGTGAATCCGACGCAATTCGGTCCCGGGGAGGATTTTGAAGCGTATCCGCGCGATCTTGAACGTGATGCCGCTCTTGCGGAAAATGCCGGCGTTGATATTCTTTTCACTCCTGATGCCCGTGACATGTATCCCGGTGAAAAAAATATAACGATACATGTTGAGAGACGTACAGATGTTTTATGCGGGCGTTCAAGAGAAAGACACTTTGACGGAGTTGCCATCGTGCTGACGAAGCTGTTCAATCTTGTTAAACCGACACGCGCTTATTTTGGTTTAAAGGATGCGCAGCAGGTGGCAGTTGTTGATGGTTTAATCAGTGATTTCTTCATGGATATTGAACTGGTTGCTGTAGATACGGTCAGAGAGGAAGACGGGTTAGCCAAAAGCTCCCGGAATGTGTATTTAACGGCTGAGGAAAGAAGAGAAGCGCCTAAGCTTTACCAAGCCCTTCAGACGAGTGCCGAGCTGATCAGAGCAGGTGAGAGAAATCCTGAAACGGTCATCAATGCTGCAAAAGACATCATTGAAACGACAAGCGGCAGAATTGATTATGTTGAGCTATATTCTTATCCGGAACTTGAGCCTGTGAACAAGCTCGAAGGAAAGATTATTCTGGCTGTAGCAGTTGCATTTTCAAAAGCGCGTTTAATAGACAATATCATTATTGATATTCGAGAAATGGAGAGAATATAATGATGTATCGCACGATGATGAGCGGAAAGCTCCATAGGGCAACGGTTACAGAAGCAAATCTTAACTATGTGGGCAGCATTACAATTGATGAAGATCTGATTGATGCGGTAGGAATGCTTCCTAATGAAAAAGTGCAAATTGTGAATAATAACAATGGAGCACGCCTGGAAACGTACATTATTCCCGGTCAGCGCGGGAGCGGAGTCATCTGTTTAAACGGAGCAGCCGCACGTCTTGTACAGGAAGGCGATAAGGTTATTATTATTTCTTACAAAATGATGTCTGATCAAGAAGCGGCAAGCCATCAGCCGAAAGTTGCCGTTTTGAATGACCAAAACAAAATTGAACAAATGCTTGGACAAGAACCTGCCAGCACCATTTTGTAGATATACCGCCCCCTTTATCGGGGGTTTTCGTTTAAGATTTTCAGCGTAAAACGGTTTTGCCGCTCCATTTCCGTACAAAACGTGTTACACTTTTGTCGTATGCAAGAATTGAGGTGTCCATTTTAATGAATAAGCAACGGTTCGTTGTTATAGATGTAGAAACAACAGGGAATTCGCCAAAAAAGGGCGATAAAATCATTCAAATCGCAGCGGTTGTAATTGAAAATGGACAAATTACTGAGCGGTTTTCAAAATATATTAATCCAAATAAATCCATTCCGGTTTTTATTGAACAGCTTACGGGAATCACGAACCAAATGGTAGAAAATCAGCCGCCGTTTAAAGCAGTGGCTGAAGAAGTGTTTCATTTGCTTGACGGCGCTTACTTTGTCGCCCACAATATCCATTTTGACCTCGGGTTTGTGAAGCATGAGTTACATAAAGCGGGTTTCCAGCTCCCAGATTGTGAAGTGCTGGATACTGTTGAGCTCTCCCGTATCGCATTTCCGGGATTTGAGGGATATAAGCTGACTGAATTAAGCGAAGAGCTTCAGCTGCGGCATGATCAGCCGCATCGAGCTGACAGCGACGCTGAAGTCACAGGACTTATTTTTTTGGAAATTCTTGAAAAGCTAAGGCAGCTTCCTTACCCGACATTAAAGCAGTTAAGAAGGCTGTCACAGCATTTTATCAGTGATCTGACGCATTTGTTAGATATGTTCATTTATGAAAACAGACATACAGATATGCCAGGCTTTACGCGTTTTTCATCTTTTTCTGTCAGAGAACCTGAACCTGTGATTGAACGTCTCAAAGAAGATGAAGAATTTCTATTTGAGATAGAAAATTGGGCAGCAGGAAATGAAAAAGCGCTCTCTGAGTTCATGCCCCAGTACGAAAAAAGAGAAGGCCAAATGCTGATGATGAAAGAAGTGGCTGAGGCCTTTGCCAATCGTGAACACGCGCTGATTGAAGCTGCTCCGGGAATCGGAAAAACGATCAGCTACCTGATTCCGGCTGCGCTTTTTGCTAAAAAGTCAAAAAAGCCGGTCGTCATCAGCACGTATTCAACCCTTCTTCAGCAGCAGATTTTGACGAAGGATTTGCCGATCATCAAAGATATGTTCCCTTTTTCGGTGAGTGCGGCTATTTTAAAAGGGCAAACGCATTATCTGTGCCTTTATAAGTTTGAGCAGGTGCTTCATGAGGAAGACGATAACTATGATGCCGTTTTGACAAAAGCCCAGCTTCTTGTTTGGCTGACAGAGACAAACACGGGAGATGTAGCAGAACTGAATTTGCCGTCAGGCGGAAAACTGCTGTGGGACAGATTGGCATATGATGATCATTCTTATAAACGAAAACAGAGGGATCAAGTGATTGGTTTTTATGAACGGGCCAAACAAAGTGCGATGCGGTCTGATCTGGTGATTACGAATCATTCTCTTCTGCTAACCGATGAGGCAAGCCGGAGAAAAAGACTCCCGGATAGCGGGACTTTTGTCATTGATGAAGCACACCATTTTGAACGTGCCGCAAGCGAACATTTAGGAAAAAGAGCAACTTACATAGAACTGCATACAAAATTGAGCAGAATCGGAACGCTGAAAGAGCAGGGGCTTCTGAAAAAAATGAGACAGCTTTTTCAGCGCCACAGCCTGCCGGTGGATTCATTTTTTGAAGTGGAGGAGTGGATTCAGCATATTCAGGCGGAAAGTGATGCTTTTTTCAGCTCTGTGCATTCTTTTGTCAAACGAAGAAAACCTAAAGAAGACTTAAACCGTCTTGTCTTTAACGTGAACAAAAAAAGTCACGATAAAGGATGGCCTATTTTAACAGATGGAGCGGAAAGGCTTTGTTCTATGCTGGCGCATTTGCAGCAGCTTTTTGAGACCCAGACGGCTCTGATGGAAGAACATCTGACGGTTATGAAAAGCAAAAATGCTTTTTTGGCCGATGAATATAATAGAAGCATGAATGATTTGGGGGAGTACTGCCAGACTCTAAATCAGCTGTTCTTTGGCTCAGATGACAATGAAGCGGTTTGGATTGAGATAGATGCTAAAGGTGCGAAGAATGCAGTAGCTATATATGCGCAGCCGCTGGAACCGGGCGAGCTTCTTGCTGATCAGTTTTTTGCCCGGAAAAACAGTGTCGTTCTTACATCTGCAACCCTAACGATAGAAAATTCGTTTCAATTTATCATTGAGCGTTTGGGGTTAAGCGACTTTTTCCCCCGCACAATGAGGATCGCGTCGCCTTTTTCTTATGATGAGCGGATGCAGGTAATGATTCCAAAAGAAATAAAATCGATCCAAGATACGGGGCAGACTGAATTTATACAGGATACCGCACGTTATATCGAACTGATGGCAAAAGAAAAACAGCCGAAAATCCTTGTGCTGTTTACGTCTCATGACATGCTGAAAAAAGTGCATCAGGAACTCAAGCTCGCCATGAGTGTTTCAGGCATTCAGCTTTTGGCTCAGGGCATAACCGGCGGCAGTCCCGGAAAACTGATGAAAACGTTCAAAACAGCCAATCAGGCCATTTTGCTTGGAACGAATCATTTTTGGGAAGGCGTTGATTTCCCTGGTGATGAGCTGACGACAGTGATCATCGTGAGACTTCCTTTCCGGGCTCCGGATCATCCGCTGCACGCTGCAAAATGTGAGTTGGCGAGGAAAAAAGGGCGCAATCCGTTTCAAACGGTCTCACTGCCGGAAGCGGTGCTGACGTTCAGACAAGGAATTGGGCGCTTGCTCCGGACAGCCGGAGACAAAGGAACGATTGTCATATTAGACAGACGGGTCAAAACCGCTGGTTACGGGCGCCTGTTTCTTGACGCTCTGCCGACGTCCGCAATATCTGAAGTGACTGACAGTGAGATTGAAGCTTATGTTGCCGGAAAAAGTGAATAAAAGCCGCATAAAGCGGCTTTCCGGTGTGGGAGTAGGACGTGTTTTATTTGTAAAAGCGGTTTTTCCGCTCTGTGGTACTAGTATGGCGCGTCCTGAAAAGGAGTATGACTAACAATATTTGTTCAATTTGGAGGATGAAAAAATGGAAAGCAAAATCGAAATTCTTTCAACAATTAATGTAGAGCATTCGGATGACCTTTATAAAATTGTAGACACGCTGAATCGGACACTGAAAAGAGATAATCTGATGTTCGGTCTTGCGCTTGATGAAGAAAACAAAAACCAAGCCGTTTTTACCATTTATCGTACGTAGGTGAGAAGATGAGAAAAAAAGCATTAATATTTACCGCCATATTTGGTATTATTTTTTTAGCAGTACTTCTTGTCTCGGCAAACATTTATAAATCAGCCATGGCACAAAAGGAAAAGGGGCACGAAGCAGCAGCTGCTGAAGCGAAAAAAGAAACCGACCTCACCAGCGTTGATCAAGTCGAAACATTTGTCGGAAAAGAAAAATATTATATCGTAAAGGGAACTGACAAAAAAGGCATCAAATTATATGTATGGGTTCCTGAAGATAAAAAAGCAAAAATTCTCTCAAAAGAAGCAAAAGAGGGAATCACCGAGGACAAAGCGGCGAAAATCATACAAGATGAAGGGTTGGTTTCAAAGCAAAAAGAGGTTCACCTGGCAAGAGAAGGGAACGTCCTGCTTTGGGAAGTAACGTACTTAGACAAAGAAGGACAATACAGTTTAAGTTATGTGGACTTTACAACTGGAAAGATTCTCAAAAATATCACGCCTTAAGACGAATTAGGGGGAGTTCAAGTTGAAACTGGCAAAAAGAGTATCCGCATTAACACCGTCTACCACACTAGCCATTACAGCGAAAGCGAAAGAACTGAAAGCGGCAGGCCATGATGTCATCGGCCTTGGAGCGGGCGAACCCGACTTCAATACACCGCAGCACATTATTGATGCAGCTGTACGCTCAATGAACGAAGGACATACGAAATATACGCCTTCAGGCGGTTTGGCTGAATTAAAGAACAGCATTGCAGAGAAATTTAAACGTGACCAGAATATTGAATACAAACCGTCTCAATTGATTGTCTGTACTGGTGCCAAACATGCACTGTATACCCTTTTCCAAGTGATTTTGGATGAAGGAGATGAAGTGATTATCCCAACGCCGTACTGGGTAAGCTATCCGGAACAGGTGAAACTCGCTGGCGGTCAGCCTGTTTATGTGGAAGGGCTTGAGGAAAATCACTTTAAAATTTCTCCTGAGCAGCTGAAAAAAGCGATTACAGAAAAAACAAAAGCAATCGTTATTAATTCACCAAGCAATCCGACTGGCGTTATGTATACGGAAGAAGAGCTGGCCGCGCTTGGCGATGTATGCCTTGATCATGACATCCTGATAGTATCTGACGAAATTTATGAAAAACTTACATACGGCGGAAAAAAACACGTTTCCATCGCACAGCTGTCTGACCGTTTGAAAGAGCAAACGATCGTCATCAACGGCGTATCAAAATCACACAGCATGACAGGCTGGAGAATCGGTTATGCGGCTGGAGCAGAAGAGATCATCAAAGCGATGACAAACCTTGCAAGCCACAGCACGTCAAATCCGACATCTATTGCACAATACGGAGCGATTGCCGCATACAACGGACCTTCTGAGCCAATGGAGGAGATGAGAAAAGCATTTGAGCATAGATTAAACACGATTTATGATCAGCTCGTTGAAATCCCGGGCTTCAGCTGCGTGAAGCCGGAAGGTGCTTTTTACTTATTTCCGAATGCAAAAAAAGCAGCTCAAACTTGCGGTTTCAAAGATGTAGATGAATTTGTCAAGGCGCTTCTTGAAGAAGAAAAAGTCGCGATTGTTCCAGGTTCCGGATTCGGCTCTCCTGATAATGTCCGGTTGTCCTACGCGACATCATTAGACCTTCTAGAAAAAGCGGTGGAACGAATCAAACGTTTTGTAGAAAAACATAGCTAACGGATCAGAAAGCGGCTGACAAAAAGCCGCTTTTTATCTGCATTGACCCGGTCAGTTAAGACCGGGTATAATAAAGTGATGATAAAAGAGTTCGCGGGGCAAAAGCTTCCGAATGTCTTCTTGTTTTGGAGGGAAATATTTTGAAAACAACAATCAACCAAGTGTACAAGCACGTAGGTGAGGAAGTAACGATCGGAGCTTGGATCGCTAATAAGCGTTCAAGCGGGAAAATCGCGTTTTTACAGCTGAGAGACGGTACAGGTTTTATTCAAGGTGTCGTTGTAAAAGCGGAGGTTGAAGAAAGCATTTTCCAAACGGCTAAATCTGTGACGCAGGAAACGTCACTCTATATAAAAGGAATTGTCAAAGAGGACGAGCGTTCTCCGCTTGGTTATGAATTAGCTGTGACAGATATTGAAGTCATTCACGAAGCGACTGATTATCCAATTACGCCAAAGGAACACGGTACGGAATTTTTGATGGATCACAGACACTTATGGCTTCGTTCAAAACGCCAGCATGCGATCATGAAAATCCGCAACGAAATCATTCGCGCGACTTACGAATTCTTTAATAACGAAGGCTTCGTAAAAGTAGATCCGCCGATTTTGACTGGAAGCGCGCCTGAAGGAACAACTGAGCTCTTTGCGACAAAATACTTCGATGAAGATGCTTACCTTTCTCAAAGCGGACAGCTGTACATGGAAGCTGCGGCGATGGCATTAGGAAAAGTATTCTCCTTCGGACCGACGTTCAGAGCAGAGAAATCTAAAACAAAACGTCACTTAATCGAATTCTGGATGATCGAACCGGAAATGGCGTTTGTTGAATTTGAGGAAAACCTTCAGGTACAGGAAAATTACGTTTCTTTCATCGTGCAATCAGTTCTTAAGAATTGCAAAATTGAATTAAACACACTAGGAAGAGACACGTCAAAACTTGAGCAAATCAAAGCGCCGTTCCCAAGAATTACGTATGACGAAGCGGTTGATTTTCTGAAAGAAAAAGGCTTTGACGATATCGAGTGGGGAGACGATTTTGGAGCGCCTCATGAAACAGCGATTGCCGAGCACTATGACAAACCGGTTTTCATCACTCGCTATCCGACGTCCTTAAAGCCGTTCTATATGCAGCCGGCATCTGACCGCGAAGATGTAGTGCTTTGCGCAGATCTGATCGCGCCTGAAGGCTACGGAGAAATCATCGGCGGTTCTGAACGGATTCACGATATGGAACTTTTGGAAGCGCGCCTTAAAGAACATGGACTGGATTCTGACGCATATAAATGGTATGCTGAACTTAGAAAATATGGATCAGTTCCACATGCCGGATTCGGCCTTGGATTAGAGCGTACAGTAGCTTGGATCAGCGGAGCGCCTCACGTACGTGAAACAATTCCGTTCCCAAGACTGTTGAACCGTCTGTATCCGTAATACATTTAAATGAAACAAAAAAAGAGTCTCCTGCAAGGGAGACTTTTTACAGTAAAGGGGAAAACACTATCCTTTACAGTAAGAGGTGTAACGATGAAAAAACAGCAATTTATTGATATGCAGGAGATGGGGATGTCGACGATCCCCAATCTTCTGCTGACCCATTATAAACAGCTTGGACTTAATGAAACAGAACTGATTCTGCTGTTGAAAATCAAAATGCATTTAGAAAAGGGATCTTATTTTCCTACACCGCATGAACTGCAGGAAGGCATGACGATTTCTGTTGAAGAATGCACAAACAGATTGCGTATGTTTATCCAAAAGGGTTTTCTGTTTATTGAGGAAGGCGAAGACCAAAACGGCATCAAGTTTGAGAAATATTCGCTCCAGCCTTTATGGGGCAAGCTCTATGAGTATATAGAGCTTGCACAGAATCAAACACAAGAAAGAAAAGCAGAAGGGGAACAAAGAAGCCTTTATACGATTTTTGAAGAAGAGTTTGCAAGACCGTTATCTCCTTTGGAGTGTGAAACGCTGGCCATTTGGCAGGATCAGGATCAGCATGATGCACAGCTGATTAAACACGCTTTAAAAGAGGCTGTATTATCAGGAAAACTCAGCTTCCGCTACATTGACCGGATTTTGTTTGAATGGAAGAAAAACGGGCTGAGAACAGTGGAGCAGGCCAAAATCCACAGCCAAAAATTCCGGCGTGTTCAAACAAAACAGAATGAACCGCAAAAAGAGTATAAGAGGCAGGTTCCTTTTTACAATTGGCTTGAACAATAAAGTGAAAAGGTGACAATCGTGTTAAATCTAAAACAAATTGAATTCTGTTTAGAGAAGATAGGCGACATGTTTCCCCACGCGGAGTGTGAACTTGTTCATTCCAATCCTTTTGAATTAGTGGTGGCAGTCGCATTATCTGCGCAATGTACAGACGCACTTGTAAACAGGGTGACCAAAACATTATTTCAAAAATATAAACGGCCGGAAGACTATTTATCTGTTTCTCTGGAAGAGCTTCAGCAGGATATCAAATCAATCGGTTTGTACCGTAATAAAGCAAAAAATATTCAGAAACTGAGTAAAATGATTATTGAAGATTATGGCGGAGAAGTACCGAAGGACCGTGATGAGCTTGTGAAACTCCCAGGAGTTGGCCGGAAGACCGCCAATGTTGTCGTATCTGTTGCCTTTGGCGTACCGGCCATTGCAGTGGATACACACGTCGAGAGGGTCAGCAAGCGTCTGGGAATCTGCCGGTGGAAGGATTCGGTGCTGGAAGTCGAAAAGACACTGATGCGCAAGGTTCCTAAAGAAGATTGGTCCGTTACCCATCATCGTCTCATATTCTTCGGAAGATATCACTGTAAGGCACAATCGCCGCGCTGTGCGGAATGTCCATTGCTTTCTCTGTGCAGAGAAGGGCAGAAGAGAGATAAAAAAGGGCTGGTGAAACGATGACGGCAGCGAATGAATTGTTAGCTTCTTATGAGCAATATTTGCGCAGTCTGGGCCACATTGACTTCACCGATACCAAGGAAGCATTAAGGGGCAATCCTTTGTATTTTGACTTCTCTGAGACCACGCAAGACATATTGCCGTGGGAAAACAGCGGAAAGTACGTTCCGTATCTATTTCAAGTGTGGGAAGAAACAAAAGAATCACTTCTCCCTGTATTTCAAACAAGAAAGTCCAGATGCGACCAAAACGACATGCTTAAAGGGATTGTATGTTTACTGGCTTCATTTCATTGGACAGCGGGTGAGCGGGTGATATCGCTGAATTGGTCAGAACTGACAAAGAAATCATTTCCGGCTAAGCCGATTAATTGGGCTGAACGAGTGGAGTTCATTTTGCTGAAGCCGACCCAGTATCATTGCTTTATCCAGCTAGATGAACTTTTTACAGAAATGAAGAAGCATTTCTATAAGCATCACGCGATGAATCGATAAAACCTCCCCTAAAAAGGGAGGTTTTATCGTGCAGAAAAAAGCCATCACCTTTAAAAGGGTGATGGCTTTGTCTTTAATTCGTTTTTTCAGTTGATGATGAATTCGTTTGTGTATTGTCAGATGTATTTGTTTTGTTTTTATCTGTATTAGACCCTGATGAATCATCCGTTGAGTCACCATCTGACGCGTCCTCTTCTTTGCGGCCGTTGTTATTGCTGCTGTTATCGTTAGATTGGTCTTGGTTGCTGTTGTCGGACGGATTGGTGTTCGTGTTGTCTTGTTTTTTGTCTTGATCGTTTGTTGAATCATCTGTCTGATCTTGATCTGTCTGACTGTCATCTGTTTGAGAATCATCAGTTTGTGTGTCATCCTGAGTCTTCTCATCATCTTTATTTTCATCATCCGGTTGCTGCTGGTCTTCTTTATCTTCATCCTCTTCGGCTTTTGGCACTTCATAGGATGTCGACGCTGAACTTTTGCCATCATCACTGACGGCTGTCACTTCGAATTTGTATACAGAGCCTGGCTGCACGCCCGAAATGACTGCTTCTTTTGCAGAGCTGTTTTGAACTTCAGAGTAGCTGCCGCCATCAACAGATTGCTTAACAGCAAAGGTCGCATCTCCGTCGTACTTCCAGCTTAATGTCAATGATTGATTATCTTTATCATATTTCACATTTAAACCAGACAGTTTTGCTGTTTCTTCTTTCTCTTCTTTCTCATATGTTTTAGAAACAGTAGAAGGGGATGTACCTTTTACAAAGTACTCTGTGACCTTTTTATCGCTTGGCGTATTCGGCCCTGCCAGTTTTGCCGGATTAGAGCCTTTTTCCACAGTCGCTTCCACTACGCTATCAGGTTTCTCAAATGATCCGCTTCCGTCATCGACATCGGCAATGAGCTGGGCGAAGATGCGTTTTGCAACTTTTTGCTCTTCAGTTGAAAGAGATTTCTTTCCAGCTTCGTTTTCTCCCATACCCGTCCAGACGGCTGCTGTATATTGCGGTGTGTAGCCGACAAACCAAGAATCTCGGGCACCGTCGCTTGCGATATTGTACCTTTGGATTTCACTTTCTTCAAAGTTGGTCGTCCCTGTTTTTCCTGCTACTTCCACACCGGGTACTTGTGCAAGCTGTCCAGTACCTGTCTTAACAGCTGTTTTCAGCATATCTGTAATCATAAACGCAGTATAATCGCTCATTGCTGACTTTGATTTTGGTGTTAAGTCAAGCTTCGTGCCATCGTTAAATTCAATAGACTTTACAAAATGCGGTTCATTATATGTTCCGTTATTTCCGAAGGCGCTGTATGCTCCTGCCATCGTCAGTGAAGAGACACCAACATTGCCTTTTCCGAATCCACCGATAGAATACGATTCATATACTTTATCTTTATCTAATCCTAGTCCCAATCCGTTAGCAAAGTCTACAGCAGCATCTCTACCCACTGCTTGGTATGCTTTTAAAGCAGGAATGTTCCGAGATTGCGCAAGTGCTTCACGCATAGACATTAGTTCTTTATATTTGTGGTCAAAGTTACGGATCGGTGTTCCATCAGAATACGTATAAGCTGAGTCATCAATTTGTTCGTATGTGGACCATTTTTTATTTTCAATAACTGGACCGTAGTCGAGAATAGGCTTAATGGTAGACCCAGGCTGTCGCTGAGCTTGGGTCGCGTAATTGTAGCCACCAACCGTAGAATTTCTTCCCGCACCAATCGCGCGGACTTCTCCGGTTTTTGTATCGAGAAGCGTTACACCGCCCTGCATGCCTTCAGTAAATCCGACAGTGTCTCCGTCCATTAATTCATCAAGTTTGTCTTGTGCTTTTGTATCTAATGTCGTATAAATCTTTAATCCGTCAGTACCTGGATTGACATCAGATTTTTCTTCAATTTCTTTCATGACTTCTTCAACAAACGCACTGTATTTATTTGAATTTGTTTTTTCATATTCTTTCTGTGATACAACGCCTTCATCTTTCACTGCCACTTTTTTCGCTTTGTTATATTGAGAATCAGAAATGAATCCTTGTTTTTTCATGAGACTGAGTACGATGTTCCGTCTTTTTTCCGCTTTATCCGGGTTTTTAACGGGATTGTACGCCGTCGGGCTTTGCGGCATACCCGCAAGTGTCGCAGCCTGTTCCACTGTCAATTTGCTTAAATCAGTGACGCCGAAAAATTCTTCCGCCGCTTTTCCGATTCCGTAAGCTCTAGGAGAAAAATAAATTCGGTTTAAATACATTTCTAAAATTTCATCTTTAGAATAATTACGTTCCAGCTGTATAGAAAGCCAGACTTCTTGCACCTTCCGTTTCAGCGTTTTCTGATGTGACAGAAGGGAGTTCTTTACGACCTGCTGGGTGATGGTACTTCCGCCTTCAGCTCCGAAGCCGTCTTTAAAGTTGGCGACAAGGGCACCTCCGATACGGACAGGGTCAATCCCGTGGTGTTCGTAAAAACGTGCGTCCTCTGTCGCGATAAAGGCTTCTTTTACGACATCAGGTATTTCATCTATCGAGACATAGGACCGCTTTTCGGAGCCGTATTCAGCGATTTCTTTTCCGTTTTTATCATAAATTGTCGATGAATAAGGCGTCTTCAATTTGTTTTCGTCCAGTGATGGCGCATCAGAAACCATGACGGCAAATGTTACAGCACCGCCGACTACGCCTAAAACAAACAGAATGAGTAAAGTGAATAGCGTCTTTTTAAACAATCCGCCTTTTTTTCGTTTCTTGCCTTTTTTCGGTGAAGGGCTCGACTTGCTGTTCGCTTTACGTCGAGCTTCACGACTCGTAAATTGATCTGACATAACATCTCAACCTTTCGTTAATCAACCTTTCGCACTTGATGATGGCGAAAAATAAAGCTGCTCAATAATACTAATATAATCAATTCTTGGCGCGTATCCAAGAGAAATCGGATAAGCTGCTTCCTCTAACTCATCTTTTCGAATGGATTTTCTGCCGTTTTTTTCTTTTCTTTCCCAGAAATAAAACAGCCTATCGGCTTCTAAAAAATAAACCTGGCCGAAAGCGGATATAATAACAAAACAAATACCGTCTTGAGCCGTTACCTGCTTCATATGCTCAATTTGATGGTCATGGAAATTCTGCAGGGGGAAAGAGGTTTTGTTTTTTGTCTCTTTCGCCTCAAAGTCAATGTACCGCCCTTTATAAATTCCGTTATAATCTGTTGTCGATGATTGTTTAAAATAGGCTTCTTTTATGACTGCAGCGCTTCTTTTTGGATAATGGACATTTACAATTTGAACAGGTGTCGGCTTTTTGTGTATCACGGCAATTTGGTTTGTCAGATAATACTTATTCGTTTCGTTTAAGTCATCTTCGAGGGTCATTCCGCGATTACTGTAAGATGGCGCTCTTTTATGACTGTTTTGGGATGAAACCGGATGTTTCGGCTGAAACGTTTTTCCGTTAGGATACCGAATCACTTTCTCATCCTCCTTATTAAACTATTAGTGACGGAAGTGAATGAACGTGCAAGAACAACAGGCCATCAGAAAGCTTCTTCGCCGGATTGAGCGGCAGACGGCAGTCGAAAACGCCGATAATATTTCAAGAACGAATGCTTACAAAGCATTCTATGACCGTCATCCAGAAATTAAATGGTCACTCTTAGCTTCCTTCGTTTCACGCAATGCCGGCTGGTCAATGACTGATTTAAAGGGCAGTCTGTTTCAGCTTGGTCTGCGTGAGTCACAGCAAAGGTGGTTCTTTTTGGCCTACGAGAGAGCGAATTGGCTCATCTTTTCAGATGCCTATCCGCAGCTTCTTTTGTACCACTGGTCTGTAAAAAACGGGAAGCCCCTGTTCAACTATCTGCAATTGTTTGGCGTATCACAATTTATGACAGAAGAGTGGACCCGTTTTTGGCATGAACGAAACACGGAGCGGCTCATGTATGCTCTCATTATAAATGAACAAAACACTATCCAAACACCTATTATACAAAATCCTTCGTTCAAAAAGAACGTTTTTGGCACGATTCCTTTTTATTTAAGTGACTGGTTTCATTTCAACACCGTTATTTTTCCTTCTTCAGACGGCATTCTCTACGGTATTTCGGCCAAGCGTTTTTCTAAAACCGAAGAAAGGATAAGGCTTGGAAAACAGCTGTCACAATTGCTGTTCAGTCCGGAACTGTTTTCTTCTTTTTATGACTTTTTGCACACAGTGCCGCATACAGGCTCCCGTTTTGATATGGAAAAAATGATCGGAATCACAAAAAGGACATCTCCTATGCTAAGGACATGCTACCCTGAATTAACTCACTCATTAGACGGAAAGAAAACAGATTGGTTTCATGGAAAGATAAAGAAAGGCCTCTTTGCACGGGAGGCATTGCCGCGGCAGATAGAATTGACCGACTGGTATGTAAATAAAAAACGTCAGCTGCATGCGCTCTTTGCGGTGGAGCATTGGCTGAAGAAATAAAAGAAGCAAGGAATTTCCTTGCTTCTTACGTAGAAGGACGGTTCGGGCCGCCTAGTTTTTTATCTAAAGAATCAACTGCTTTTGATTCCGTCTTTTTTTGCTGGCCGGCTTTTTTCGGTCTAGATTTCATACGGCACCTCCTCACAAGTATCGTGTGCATTAAGCGTGAGGATCATACAATTTTTGCGTGTCTTTTTGTCGAAAACTTCAGCTTTTCGTGGAATACCTGTTTGTTTGGCGATTTGCTTCTAGTTTTGTCATGCGGAAGGATTGCGCCGTGCGAGCAAAGAATTTAACCGGGAGAGAAGAGTAAAGGGAGGAACACAAATGTCCGGTTACGTAAGCAAGACAGATATTCTCCGAATGCTTTCTGATATAGAAACTGAAATAAACTGTGCTGAACAGAGCCTTAGCCGTTCTATAGATGTATTCGAGGCTGAAATGCGTGAAACGGAGGACGAACGTTTGAGTGTTCTGGAAGAAGAAATCATGGATCTTCATATATGTATAAACGAACTGTACCGATCCCCTCAAGAGAGGTATGCTGTGGACAAGGTATACCGTATCGGCTGAATTTATGAGCAAAATTTGGTACGATAAGCTATGAGGTGAAGGATGTTGCAACCACAAACATTGCTGAAAGTTACCGAGCAGATGATTGAAGCCGCTGAAACAGGTGCTGCACGATATCAGGAAGGGAAAGAAAATAACCATTCGTACGATTTTTTTGAGACGATAAAGCCTGCTGTGGAGGAGAATGATGCCCTGGCAGCTCACTGGGCGGAAGGGACGCTTGAATTTATAAAGGCTCGCCGCCCGAAATATGTGCATGCTGAGCAAATAGAGACCGCAAAAGATAATTTCCTGGAATTGATTCTTCAGTCATATGTTCATCACATTCATAAAAAGCGATTCAAAGACATCACTGAATCAGTCATTTACACATTGCAGACAGTGAGGGATGAAATTGCAAGTGAAGACAGCCAATAAGGCTGTCTTCATTTTTATTATAGGGGGCCGGACATTAATTCAGCTCATATGCCGGGCTTTCTGCTCCATTTGCTTCCAGAACCTTCATACTGTTACGAAATTCAGTTGCGTTGAGGTGTCCTTGAATATAGAGGAACTTGGCAAAGTCCATCAGTTTATTCACACAGTCTGTTTCATATTTCTTCATTTCTGCAAAACGTTTGCTTAAGTATGATACGTTCATTATGGTGCATCCCCTCTCATCTGTATTGAAAATATGGTATCATAATGATTCGACTTTTTTCTGTTTTTAAAAAATTTAAACTTTCGACACAATTTGACAAACACGCTTGATGGCATCAGACACAAACAAAAGAAATGATTCATACATATATAGGAGAGAAACTGTTGAGTCTAGGGGGGAAATCGCAATGAAAAGGAGACCTCAAAACGATCCTCGGCAATTGGGTTATTATTACCCTCAGCAAGTGCAGGGATATTATCAGCAGAATGCGCCTGTTCATTTTGAACAGTACGTTCCGCAGCATTACGGACAACAGGAGTTTTATCAGCCGTATATTCCGCCTCAGTCTATGCCTATGCAGCCGCCGGTATTTCCTAATCCTTATCCTATTCCGAGACCGAATCAGCAGCAGCCTTCACAGGTTCAAAGTATTATGTCACAATTCAAAAAAGCGAACGGGCAGTTTGACTTTAATAAAATGATGGATACGACAGGCCAAGTCATGAGTGCCATGAATCAAGTCGGCTCATTAATAAAGGGATTTACCAGCTTTTTCAAATAACAGAAGCATGAATGAATCAAATCATTCATGCTTATTTGTTGGGAAGAAAAGCGTCATTGTCTGCTCACTCCATGACGTTACCATTTCTTCCTTGTGTACCTCATAAGGCAGCTGTACGGTTCTTGTCATGCTTGTTAATGTGGAGGCGTTTTGCTCCTTCTGTTTTTCCTGAAGCGTTACATGGAGGTACCGGGACTTAATGTCGATGAGAATCTCGCCATCTCGAAACGTTGCTGGAATTGTGATATCGACATACAGCCCGTCATCACTTTCTCTGACGTCTATCGTTGTCTGTACATCTTTGAAACTAGAGTCGATCAAGTTTTGAAAACCATGTAAAAGATTTCCTAATGCAGAAGACTGAAACAGATGGTCCATTGCTTGATTGATGATCTCTTCTTTCTTAGACAATTCATTCTTTTTGTCATCTTTACATTCCAAATGAGCCACCCCCTTTTTTTATCAGACTATGCGTTTGTGCCGGATGTTGTTATAAATTGAAGCGAAATTGAAAGTGTGGTTAAATAGGTGGTGAATGAAGGGATAACGGTTGATGAATTGGAAGGGAGATAACACATTGCTGAAAAAATTATTCGGAATGGGAAAATCAGAGGAAAAAATTACGGAAGAGGTCATCTATTCTCCGGCAGACGGGACGGTAATGGATCTGACAGATGTGCCGGATCCTGTTTTTTCACAAAAAATGATGGGCGAAGGAATTGCAGTTGAACCCTCTAATGGTGAAATTGTTTCACCTGCTGAAGGTGAAGTGATTCAGCTGTTTCATACAAAACACGCCGTGGGCATCCGGACACGTTCGGGAATCGAGCTGTTAATTCACGTCGGATTAGAAACCGTAAATATGAATGGAGAAGGATTTACCGCTCATATTAAAGAAGGTGACAAAGTAAAGGTCGGCGACCCGCTCATCACGTGTGATTTGGAGTTAATAAAAGAAAAAGCGAGCAGCACAGTCATCCCAATCGTCATTATGAATGGGGAAGCTGTGGAAACAATAGAGCCTGCAGGCGAAAAGGCTGCACACAAAGGCGAAACAAAGCTGTTCACAATAAGAGCGAAATAAGCAGGGCGGATGCCTTGCTTTTTTGTTGTCCGATTGTATAAAATTTGCACCTAGCCATGCAAACAAATATTCGGTAAACTGTACTTGATAAAGAGGTGTAAAGAATGAAAAAGAAATCACTGACTGAACTCATTTCTGAATTGAAAGGAAATGAAAACGTTGTGAACTGGCATGAAATTGAGCCTCGTGAAGCAAGGACAAGGCCGATGCCTGAACGTATAGATGAGAGACTCAAAACAGCCCTTTCCAAAAGAGGAATTGATGCCTTATATACCCACCAATATGCCGCTTTTCAATATGTGCAAAAAGGTGAAAGCATTGTAACTGTAACGCCTACGGCATCCGGAAAAACATTATGCTACAACCTGCCTGTCCTGCAATCTATCGCTGAGGACGATACAAACCGGGCGTTATATTTATTTCCTACTAAAGCGCTGGCCCAGGATCAAAAAAGTGAACTCAATGAAATCATTGATGAGATGGGCATTGATATTAAAAGTTTTACATATGACGGAGATACATCTCCAGCGATCAGACAAAAAGTCAGAAAAGCAGGGCACATTGTGATTACAAACCCTGATATGCTCCACTCGGCAATTCTTCCGCATCATACAAAATGGGTGAGTCTGTTTGAAAATCTTAAATATATTGTGATAGACGAACTGCACACGTATCGCGGTGTATTCGGAAGCCATGTGGCAAATGTAATCCGCCGGCTGAAACGGATCTGCCGGTTTTATGGAAGTGACCCGATCTTTATTTGTACCTCGGCAACGATCGCGAATCCAAAGGAATTGGGAGAGCAGCTGACCGGAAACTCAATGAGGCTGGTCGATGACAACGGTGCACCAAGCGGACGGAAGCACTTTGTATTTTATAATCCTCCAATTGTTAATCAGCCGCTTAACATCAGAAAAAGCGCAACAGTAGAAGTAAACGAGCTGGCGAAAGAGTTCCTGAAGAACAAAGTGCAGACCATTGTTTTTGCCAGAAGCAGAGTCCGGGTGGAAATTATTTTAAGCCATATTCAAGAGCTTGTGAAAAAAGAGATCGGGACAAAGTCAATCAGAGGCTATCGGGGAGGCTATCTTCCGAAAGAGCGGAGAGAAATCGAAAGAGGGTTAAGAGAAGGCGAGATTTTAGGAGTTGTCAGTACGAATGCCTTAGAGCTTGGTGTTGATATCGGACAGCTGCAAGTGTGTGTGATGACGGGTTATCCTGGAAGTGTGGCAAGTGCATGGCAGCAGGCGGGACGAGCCGGCAGAAGGCACGGTGAGTCTTTGATTATCATGGTCGCCAATTCAACACCGATTGACCAATATATTGTGCGCCATCCTGAATACTTTTTTGACCGTTCGCCGGAATCGGCAAGAATCAACCCGGAGAATCTAATTATTTTAGTTGATCACTTAAAATGCGCTTCTTATGAACTTCCTTTTAAAGCCGATGAAGAGTTTGGGCCGCTGGACGTCAGTGATATTCTCGAGTACCTTCAGGAAGAAGATGTCCTGCACCGCAATGGGGAACGTTATCATTGGGCAAACGAATCGTTTCCTGCTTCCAATATCAGTCTGCGTTCGGCTTCACAAGAAAATGTGGTCATTGTCGATCAAACGGATATTGCGAATGTGAGAATCATCGGTGAAATGGATCGGTTTAGTGCGATGACGCTTCTTCATGATGAAGCGATTTATTTGCATGAAGGCGTGCAATTCCAAGTGGAAAAGCTTGATTGGGATCATAAAAAGGCTTATGTCAGAAGAGTTGATGTGGAGTATTACACGGATGCCAATCTGGCAGTCCAGCTGAAGGTGCTGGAAATTGACAAAACAAAAGAGAGGAGCCGTACATCCCTACATTACGGCGATGTTACGGTAAATGCATTGCCCACTATTTTTAAAAAGATTAAGATGACTACTTTTGAAAATATCGGATCAGGCCCTATCCATTTACCGGAAGAAGAACTCCACACGAGTGCGGCTTGGCTTGAAATCAAAACAATTGATGAAGACATTGGAGAAAAGACACTCGAACAGCTGCTTCTCGGCATATCGAATGTTTTGCAGCATATTGTCCCTGTGTATATTATGTGTGACCGAAATGATGTCCATGTCGTTTCGCAAATCAAAGCTGCCCATACCGGTTTGCCAACGGTATTTTTGTATGACCATTATCCGGGCGGAATCGGCTTGGCAGAGGAAGTCTTTACACGGTTTGCTGACATTAATGAAGCGGCTAAGCGGCTGATAAAACAATGTCCTTGTCATGATGGCTGTCCGTCTTGTATAGGTACTGAAATAGAAGGAATAAAAGCCAAGGAACGAATTTTGCAGCTGTTGGACCAAATGTCATAAGGAAAGGAGGTTAGGCATGTCGTTAAAAGGAAAACTCCAGCGTATGAAAAAGCATATGGTGCTGGAGGAAGCAGAACACAAGATAGAAGAGAATGGGACCTCAGACATTCGCTCTGATATACCGTTTCTTAAAGAGTGGGAGGCTTATGGCGTGAAGCCTTTCTTCTTTGAGAATGAATACTGTCTGATCAGGGAAGTAGAATATCCGCTCTCCCATCGGCACGGACATTACTGTTTTTCCGAGCTTGATGAAGTCATCGCGTTATGGAATAAAAGCAGCCTGTCGCATACACTATCTTCAAAAGGATATGAAAACAACAGCCTCTTTTTCTTTGATACAGAAACAACAGGTCTTGGCGGTGGAGCCGGCAATACGATTTTTTTGCTCGGCCATGCAAGGGTATATAAAGATCGAGTGGTAATCAAACAGCATCTTCTGCCCAAACCGGGGAATGAAGTCGCCTTGTATCAGAGCTTTTTAAGCGAGGTTGATATTACATCACTTGTTACCTACAACGGAAAAGCTTTTGATTGGCCGCAGGTAAAAACAAGGCATACACTGATTCGTGACAGAGTTCCGAAGCTCCCGGAATTCGGGCATTTTGACCTCTTGCATGGAGCAAGGCGTTTGTGGAAGCACAAAATGGAACGCGTGTCGCTTGGCTCAGTTGAAAAAGAAGAGCTTGGCGTACGCAGAAAAGAAGACACCCCGGGCTATTTGGCACCGATGCTGTACTTTCATTTTATTAAGGCACAGGAACCGGATCTTTTAAAGGGTGTGCTGCACCATAACGAGATGGATGTGCTGTCGTTAATTTCACTGTACATTCATATGTCAAAGAAAATTCTTTCCGCTTCTGATATGCCAAAAGAGCATGATGAAGCATACGCAATGGCGAAATGGTTTATGGCCCATAAGGAAACAGGCCAAGCAGTCAATCGGCTTGAAAGACTTAAAGAAAAGTCATTTGAAAATAAAGACAGAGCCCTTTTAGATTTATCAATGCTGTACAAAAAACAAAACCGCCTAGAAGATGCAGTCCCGCTTTGGGAGAAACTATCTCATTCTCAGCACCAAAAATGCAGGTACACTTCAGCGATAGAGCTTGCGAAATATTTTGAGCATAAGAAAAAGGAATTCGGGAAAGCTTTACATACAGTTGAACAATTACTTGCCGATGAGGCATCCTTATCAGAAAAAGAAACGGAAAATCTGCACGTGAGAATTACCCGTCTGAAGAGGAAATATTCCTCTTAAATATTCCCCGGGAAAGCGCAAAAGACGACTTCTTTCGCCATGAAATTTTTTTGCTGGATTCACATCGATTTTGTTGTAGAATACCGGCGAATCCTGTAAAATGACGTTAGTTATTTTTAAAGGGAGAGTTGGTATGTATAAGGGTGTTTTTTATTTGTTCTTCGTCGTTGTGTTTTTGATTGCTTTCGTATTTTCAAACTTTAAAGACAGCTTAATTGCACACTTTTAAAATAGGTCTTTGCATCAGAACATGTACCCTCTATTTTTCATAGCTTAGTATTGTAATAAAGTTTATGGAAAGGGGATTTTAAATCATGCATCACTGCAGACCGCACATGATGGCGCCGATTGTCCATCCTACTCATTGCTGTGAACACCATACGTTTTCAAAAACAATCGTGCCGCACATTCACCCACAGCACACAACAAACGTAAATCACCAGCATTTCCAGCACGTTCACTACTTTCCACACACTTTCTCAAATGTTGATCCGGCTACGCATCAGCATTTTCAAGCAGGAAGACCTTGTTGCGATTACTAGTATGGAAACGTGCAGCTTGATGGTGTAAACCAACGCAGCACATCAAATGGGGCCCAATGGGAGCCCCATTTTTTAAAGCAGGTGAAAAGATGAAAGTATTAGCAATAACAGGATATAAACCGTTTGAACTCGGGATATTTAAACAGGATGACAAGGCGCTGTATTACATAAAAAAAGCCATTAAGAACCGGCTGATTGCTTTTTTGGATGAAGGATTAGAATGGATTTTAATTTCAGGGCAGCTTGGAACGGAACTCTGGTCGGCCGAAGTTGCATATGATTTGCAAGAAGAATACCCTGACTTAAAGGTTGCTGTCATCACACCATTTTACGAGCAGGAAAAGAACTGGAAAGAGCCGAATAAGGAACTGTATGAAGCTGTTCTGGCCCAGGCGGACTATGAGGAAAGCCTGACTCATCGTCCGTATGAAAGCCCGCTTCAGTTCAAACAAAAAAATCAGTTCTTCATTGATAAGTCTGACGCGCTTATGCTTTTATATGACTCTGAAATGGCAGGTTCCCCAAAGTATATGCTTGAGACAGCGGAAAAAAGACGCGAACAGGATGGCTATCCGATCTACTTTATCACAATGGATGATCTGAGAGTGACAGTAGAGGAAGACAGCTTCTCATAACAAAGAAAGAGAAATTTGACAATCGTACAGATTTCTGAAAAAATATAAGATGATGATTCACGATACGAGGTGAAAAAGATGCTTGCTGATAAAGTAAAGCTTTCTGCGAAAGACATTTTGGAAAAAGAATTTAAAACAGGCGTTAGAGGTTACAAACAAGAAGACGTTGACAAATTTTTAGATATGATCATTAAGGATTATGAAACCTTCCATCAAGAAATTGAAGAACTGCAACAGGAAAATTTGCAGCTGAAAAAACAGCTTGAAGAAGCCAGCAAAAAACAGCCAGTGCAATCAAACACAACGAACTTTGATATCTTAAAACGGCTGTCTAACTTAGAAAAGCATGTTTTTGGCAGCAAGCTTTATGATTGATCTGCGCTTGTAAAAAATGGCGCTTGTAAATGACAATCAGTTGTTATATAATAATTCATGTTCTTAACGTTCGGGTAATCGCTGCAGATCTTGAATCTGTAGAGGAAAGTCCATGCTCGCACGGTGCTGAGATGCCCGTAGTGTTCGTGCCTAGCGAAGTCATAAGCTAGGGCAGCCTTGATAGGCTGACGGCAGGAAAAAAGCCTACGTCCTTTGGATATGGCTGAGTATCCTTGAAAGTGCCACAGTGACGAAGTCTCACTAGAAATGGTGAGAGTGGAACGCGGTAAACCCCTCGAGCGAGAAACCCAAATTTTGGTAGGGGAACCTTCTTGACGGAATTCAACGGAGAGAAGGACAGAATGCTTTCTGTAGATAGATGATTGCCGCCTGAGTACGAGGTGATGAGCCGATTGCAGTACGATGGAACAAAACATGGCTTACAGAACGTTAGACCACTTAAATTAAATGATGAAATCAAGCTCTCCCGTATAAGGAGAGCTTTTATCTTGATGAGAGAAAAGTTTTAAAAGACAGGGTGATACGATGAAGAAGTATACACTAATTGCAACAGCGCCGATGGGCATTGAAGCTGTAGTTGCAAAAGAAGTTCGTGACTTAGGATATGAATGCAAGGTTGATAACGGAAAAGTTATCTTTGAAGGAGATGCGCTTGCGATTTGCCGTGCGAATCTTTGGCTGAGAACGGCGGACCGTGTAAAAGTTCAAGTTGCTACATTTAAAGCAAAAACATTTGATGAGCTGTTTGAAAAAACGAAAGCGGTTAACTGGCGTTCATTTATACCGGAGAACGGGAAATTCCCTGTCATCGGTAAATCCGTTAAATCAACACTTGCAAGCGTTCCCGACTGTCAGCGGATCGTCAAAAAAGCGATTGTTGAAAAGCTGAAGCTGCAGTCCGGCAAAGCCAATGACTGGATCGAAGAAACAGGCGCCGAATATAAGGTGGAAATTTCTTTATTGAAAGATCAGGCGGTTATTACACTTGATACGTCAGGGACAGGCCTCCACAAACGGGGATACCGCGTGGATCAGGGAGGAGCGCCCATTAAAGAAACGCTTGCTGCCGCTTTGGTGCAATTAACAAATTGGACTCCGGACCGTCCATTTGTCGATCCTTTTTGCGGTTCCGGAACGATCGCGATTGAAGCCGCATTAATCGGCCAAAATATCGCCCCGGGATTTAACCGCGATTTTGTCTCAGAGGATTGGGAGTGGATCGGTAAAGATCTGTGGGACAAAGCACGTCTTGAAGTCGAAGAAAAGGCAAACTATGATCAGCCGCTTACGATTTTCGCCAGTGACGTAGATCACCGGATGGTGCAAATCGCAAAAGAAAATGCAGAGGAAGCGGGACTGAGCGAATTAATCGAATTTAAACAAATGCAGGTAAAGGACTTCACTACAAAACATGAGTTTGGCGTGATTGTCGGAAACCCGCCGTACGGAGAACGTCTCGGCGAGAAAAAAGCCGTTGAGCAGATGTACAAAGAAATGGGACAGGCGTTCGAACCGCTTGATACGTGGTCTGTGTATATGCTGACTTCAAATGAAAATTTTGAGGAAGCATATGGAAGAAAAGCAACGAAGAAACGAAAGCTCTTTAATGGATTTATTAAGACGGATTACTATCAGTACTGGTCTAAAGTAAGACCTCAGCGTAATAAAACGGAACACGCATAAAAAGAAGACGCTCTGGATGCGTCTTCTTTCATCTTTCAGCCATATTCTATCGTTACCAACGGTGCGCTTTCGCGTTACTTCTTAATATAATGTTGGTTTGGGACATTTCGGTGTGACCGTTTACTTGAGACTTAGAACGTTTAGGCCGCGTCCAATTGTGATGAAACAGTTCAGAATGCTGATCTAATCGGTCTTTATAACTCATGTCAACATCACTCCCTGATAGAATATTGTTGATAAGACGGATAGTCCATGACGGAGTATCGGATGTAGTTTGTGCACATTTCAGTGATAACATGCGGAAAGCATGTATATAAAATGAAAAGTTCGCATACAATGATGATTATTTCAATTAGAGGTGATCTCATGCTGAACAGCGAACATTTTAATCTCATTCAAAGGGCGCTTGACGCAACCGCAAACGAGCTGAAGGAGCTCAGAGCTGATGATGCGTCTCCGTCTGTGATTTCACATGCGCAAAATAATTTAGAAAAAGCGGTGGAACATATTCATTCAACAGACCATCCTTTTTTATCCTCGCATGTGATCAACCGAAAGTAAGTCACAAAAAGCTTGGCACTGCCAAGTTTTTTTATTGTATTCAGCGGCGGGAAATGATAATATTGATGGTCTGAATGCCGAATAGTTAGGGGTTGGAACTGGGTGACAACATCACGTTTGCCTTTTTCTTTAACAAAAACAAAGAATTTTTATGAAGAATTGAACAATTGGATTGGTGACGTGTTTTACGATATTCTTCCCGAAAAAGGGTTTGATCTTCGAGATGAGCAAGTGTTCATGGCTTTTCAGCTGGAACGGGCGTTTAAAGAGAAAAAAGTCATGTTTGCCGAAGCAGGAGTAGGAACGGGGAAAACACTTGTTTACCTTCTTTTTGCGATCAGTTATGCAAGATATGTCGGAAAACCCGCTATTATCGCTTGTGCTGATGAAACGTTAATCGAACAGCTCGTGAAAAAAGAGGGAGACATTTCGAAGCTGGCTGAACATTTGGATCTTAAGATTGACACAAGGCTATCGAAATCACATGAGCAGTATCTTTGCTTGAAAAAGCTTGAAAAAACAATGCAGCGATCTGATGATGAAAAGTGGCTTGATCTTTATGAAGCTTTACCGTCATTTGTCCATGAGTCACAGGCCATGCAGCGGTTTTATCCATATGGTGACCGAAAGCAGTACGCTAACCTTTCGAATGAAGAATGGTCGCAAGTAAGCTACGACTCGTTTCAAGATTGCCTGACCTGTGATATGAGACATAGATGCGGCTTGACGCTATCAAGAGATTTTTATCGCAAGTCAACAGACTTGATCATTTGTTCTCATGATTTCTATATGGAACATGTATGGACGGAAGAATCGCGCAAACGGGAGGGACAGCTGCCGCTCTTGCCTGATCATAGTGCGGTTGTATTTGATGAAGGGCATCTGTTAGAGTTTGCTGCGCAAAAAGCATTAACCTACAGAGTCAAGCAATCAACTCTTGAATTATTTTTAGAACGTTTGCTTCAAAATGACATTAGAGAAGAATTTGCTGAATTGATAGAAGACGCACTTGCTGCAAACGACGAATTTTTCTATGTTCTTTCTGAAGAATCAAGAGAAGTTGCCGGGTCGCACCGTTTGGAAATAAAGAATGATCAGCGTGTCAAAAAGGCGGCGGACGAGCTGTGCCGGTTGCTTGATAAAATTGGTGAAGCACTCGTATTTGAGTCAGAAATGTACACCATTGATCAATACGAGCTGTCAGTCGTAGAGGAATACGTTGAGCAAATGGCGTATTCATTATCTTTATATCAAAAGGATGCGATCAGCTGGCTGGAGCAAAAGGAAGCGGAATCCACTTTTGTCGTGATGCCGAGAACAGTAGCAGAAGTGCTTGGCGAGAAAGTGTTTTCAAAGAAAATTCCGTATATCTTTTCTTCTGCAACGCTGTCAGAAGGCGGTTCGTTTGACTATATTGCGGACAGTCTGGGGATTCACGATTACTTATCGTTAACGGTTGATTCTCCTTATGATTATGACGAACAAATGACCGTTACCCTTTATGGGAAAACAGAAATGAGCGCAGAACAAAAAACAGCTCAAACAATAGAGACAATTAAGCACTATAAAGGCAGAACGCTGGTGCTCTTCCCGTCTTTTGAGGAATTAAACGAGTTTAAGGAGCTCGCAGCTGCTTGGGAGCTGCCGTATCCGATTTACTTTGAAGGCGACGAGGAAATCAGCAGCTTAGTAGAAAAATTCCAAGGGGAAGAGGAAACGGTTTTATGTTCAGTTCACCTATGGGAAGGGCTTGATATTCCTGGTGACGCATTGAAGAATGTCACGATCTGGTCATTGCCGTTTCCGCCTCATGACCCTGTATTTACGGCAAAACGCAACAGTGCGAGAAAAGACCCGTTTGAAGAGGTTGACCTTCCGTATATGCTGTTGCGAGTGCGGCAGGGGATTGGCCGTCTGATTCGCTCAAATCAAGACAGCGGCTCGATTCATATTTATGCGGGCGGAGAAAATGAACGCATCATTGATGAAGTGAAAAAGGTCTTACCTGTTGAACCGCATATGATGTAATCACGAAAAAGCTGATGATCCATGATCATCAGCTTTTTCATTTTGTCAGCGGGCAAGCCAGCCGCCGTCTACTGCTAAAATATGTCCATTGACATAATCAGAAGCGCGAGATGCCAGAAAAACAGCCGTCCCGCCGATATCATCAGCTTTGCCCCAGCGGCCGGCAGGAATCCTTTTTAAAATGTCTTCATTTCGCTTTTCATCATCCCGGATAGGCTGTGTATTGGCAGTTGATATATAGCCAGGCGCTATCGCGTTAACTTGTACGCCGGATGCGGCCCACTCATTTGCAAACGATTTTGTTAAACCAGCAACGGCATGTTTGCTTGCTGTATAGGCTGGAACAAGAATGCCGCCTTGAAAAGAGAGGAGAGAGGCAATATTGATAACCTTCCCATGACCTCTTTTCAGCATGTGTCTGCCCGCCAGCTGGGTCAGGATAAATAAGCTGTTTAGGTTCACATTCAGCACGTTATGCCAGTTCTCTTCAGCGAAAGTGTCCGCTTTTTCCCGGTGAATAATCCCGGCGTTATTGACAAGGATATCGATTTGCTGTGTTTCAAACAGTTCAGCCGCTGTATCCTTTATTGCATCAGGCTTACTCATATCCAATGTAAAGGTAGTGAATGTGCGGCCTTCTTGTTCCACAAGCTGCTGTGTTTCAGAGAGGCTGCTTTTATGTGATGTGCCGATAATATCAGCACCGGCGCCTGCCAGCGCTTTGGCGATTCCTTGGCCGATTCCTGTACCCGGCCCTGTCACCAGTGCCGTTTTTCCTTCTAATGAAAATGCCTCTTGCAGATAACTCATCTTATTTCAGCCCATCCATCGGCACAAGATCCATGTCCGTAAATGTGTAGTTTTCACCAGCCATCGCCCACACAAAACTGTAGTTAGATGTTCCTGCGCCAGAATGAATGGACCAGGCAGGAGAAAGGACAGCCTGCTCGTTTCCGACGACAAGGTGGCGTGTTTCATCCGGCTGACCCATGAAGTGAAAAACCTTCGAATCCTTCTCAAGATCAAGGTAGAGATAAGCCTCCATCCGGCGATCATGAACGTGTGCCGGCATGGTGTTCCAGTTATTGTTTTCGTCTAGCATCGTGATTCCCATCATCAGCTGACAGCTTTGAATGCCATCTTGATGAATGACTTTGTACAAGCTTCTTACATTTGATGCTGCTGCGTCACCGAGCCGGTCCGGTGTCAGTTCAGAAAGAGCGGCTTTTTGCGTCGGATAGCTTTGATGCGCGCCCGAGGAGACGAAGTAAAACTTTGCTGTTTCTCCGTTTAGGCTTTTAAATGCTACATCCCGATTGCCCATCCCGATATATAGAAAATCCTTTGTTTGAAGCACATATTCATCATCGCCAACTTTAACCGCACCAGGCTGGCCGACGTTAATAATACCGATTTCACGCCGTTCCAGAAAAAAGTCCGTTTTAAGAAAGTCTCCGGCATCAAGCTTCAGTTCGCTCTGTCCGGGTGCTGCACCGCCGATCACAACACGGTCTTCATGGGAGTAATACATGGTCAGCTTATTTTCCGTAAATAACGTATCCATTAAAAAATGACTGCGAAGCTCCTCGGTTGTAAAGCGTTTTACTTGTTCAGGGTGTACAGAGTAACGATTTTCCATTGGATTTCCCCCTTGGTTAGGATTTCAGCATCATGAATGAAAATATTTTGGTAACGGTTTCAAAGAAAATTTTAGGATAAATAGAGAAAAGAGTCAACCGAAATTTTGTGAATAAGCACATTATTAAAAAAAACTTTTCAATTTTAAAAAATATGGTATTCTTGTGTTGTAACGGTTTTGAAATCGGTTTCAAATTATAAGACGATACAGGAGCACTTGAATGAAAAAGAAAACAACAGGCCATATCACCATCAAAGACGTAGCTGAATTTGCAGGAGTATCAAAATCAACTGTTTCTCGTTATATTAACGGGAAAATTGACGCGATTTCTCCTGAAAAGGTAAAAAACATAAAAAAGGCAATCACTGAGTTGAATTATCGGCCGAGTAAAATGGCACAAGGTTTGAAAATAAAAAAAAGCAAATTAATCGGATTTGTTGTTGCCGACATTACAAATCCCTTTTCAGTCGCAGCATTTAGGGGAGTTGAAGAGGTTTGTGATCAATATGGCTACAGCATAATGGTGTGCAACACTGATAACAGTCCTGAAAAAGAACGGGAAATGCTGCTAAAGCTCGAAGCACACTCTGTAGAAGGGCTGATTTTGAATGCAACCGGGGAAAACAAGGATATTTTATATTCCTTTGCCGAACAGCAGGTGCCGACAGTATTAATTGACCGCAAATTGCCGGATCTGAAACTGGATACCGTAACGACTGACAACAGAAGGATAACTGAAGAGATCCTTCAGCAGATTTACAAAAAAGGGTACACAGATGTCGCGCTGTTTACTGAACCGATTGCATCCATCAGCCCCCGGGCGGAAAGAGCGGCTGTTTATCAGGAGATTGCTGCGGTGCGAAATGTGAATGGACTCAGGCGAATGTATGAAATTGACGTCAAAGACAAAGAGCAGCTTGAGAAGGCGCTGTGCTCTTTTATGAATGAGATGCCTGAGCAAAAAAAAGCGATTCTTGCTTTAAATGGGTTGATTATGCTGAAAATTATTAGCTGTATGGAAGAAATAGGGCTGCGCATTCCCGAAGATACGGGGATTGCCGGATTCGATGATACGGAATGGTATAAACTCATCGGCCCGGGCATTACAACAATCGCCCAGCCGTCACATGATATGGGCAAGACGGCGATGGAACGCGTATTAAAAAGGATTGAAGGTGACGAGGGAGCGCCTCAAACCATCGAATTAGAGGCAAAAGTCATCATGAGAAAGTCACTTTAATCCAAGGTGCCCTCAACTAAGGGGAGGTTGGGAAATGAAGCTTGATGCGATTACTTTCGGCGAATCGATGGCCATGTTTTACGCAAATGAGTACGGAGGCCTTCATGAAGCTTCCACATTCTCAAAAGGACTGGCCGGGGCAGAAAGCAATGTGGCTTGCGGCCTGGCCAGACTTGGCTTTCAAATGGGCTGGATGAGCAAAGTCGGCAATGATCAGCTCGGAACATTTATTCTTCAGGAGCTGAAAAAAGAGGGAGTGGATGTGTCTCGCGTGATCCGGTCTCAGGATGGCAATCCAACCGGGCTGCTGCTAAAGTCCAAAGTGAAAGAAGGCGATCCTGAGGTAACCTATTACAGGAAGAACTCGGCTGCAAGCACTTTAACAGCTGCTGAATACCCAAGAGACTATTTTCAAAGCGCAGACCATCTGCATGTTACAGGTATTCCCCCGGCTTTGTCCGCCGATATGAAAGAATTCGCCTATTATGTGATGAAAGACATGAAACAGGCTGGAAAAACCATCTCATTAGATCCTAACCTAAGACCCGCACTTTGGCCTGATCAAGCTACAATGGCACATACGATTAATGATTTGGCGGGACTTGCGGATTGGTTCTTCCCTGGAATCGCAGAGGGAGAGCTATTGACTGGTAAAAAAACGCCTGAAGGCATTGCAGATTTTTATCTGAAAAAAGGTGTCAGCTTTGTCGCTATTAAACTTGGAAAAGAAGGCGCTTACTTTAAATCAAAGGAAAGTGAAGGATATACAGAAGGCTTCCGGGTTGATCAGGTTGTTGACACAGTCGGCGCCGGAGACGGATTTGCTGTCGGCGTCATCAGCGGAATTCTTGATGGCTTGCCGTACAAGGAAGCAGTGCAAAGGGGTAATGCGATCGGCGCATTGCAAGTTCAGGCACCGGGGGACATGGACGGTCTGCCGACAAGGGAAAAATTAGCCGCATTTCTATCTGCTCAAAGAACAGTTCACCACAAGAAAGGGGATTGTTAATATGGAGTCCAATGTAGTAGAAAACCGTCTGAAAGAAGCCAAGCTGATTGCAGTCATTCGTTCAAAGGATAAACAGCAGGCCTGTCAGCAGATTGAGAGTTTGATAGATAAAGGGATTCGGGCAATTGAAGTCACTTATACGACACCTGGAGCTTCTGCTATTATTGAGTCCTACAGAAATCGGGAAGGTGTCTTAATCGGAGCGGGCACGGTCATCACTGCGCAGCAGGCGGGAGAAGCTGCGGAAGCAGGAGCACAATTTATTGTCAGTCCGGGTTTTTCAACAGATCTTGCTGAACACCTATCGTTTATGAAGAGGCATTATATCCCTGGCGTACTGACACCGAGCGAAATTTTGAAAGCGTTGACATGCGGATTTACTACATTAAAGCTGTTTCCAAGCGGTGTATTCGGCATCCCTTTTATGAAAAATTTAGCGGGCCCTTTTCCGCAGGTTACTTTTATACCGACTGGCGGGATCCATCCGTCTGAGGTTCCGGAATGGCTCAAGGCAGGGGCAGGTGCCGTCGGAGTCGGAAGCCAGCTGGAAAGCTGTTCAAAAGAGGATTTACAGGCTGTTTTCCAAGTGTAGCCACATAAGGGGTATTGTTTTTCCATAACCGGAGGATGGGAGAATATATATGAAAATCAAAGCGACAATTGAACGGGTACCTGGCGGAATGATGATTATTCCGCTGTTTCTGGGAGCAGCGCTTAATACGTTTGCGCCTGGAACAGCAGAGTTTTTTGGAGGGTTTACGGGTGCGCTTATTACAGGAACCCTTCCCATACTAGGCGTTTTTATCTTTTGCGTTGGAGCGACGATTGATTTCCGTTCTTCAGGCTATATTGCGAGAAAAGGGATTACCTTATTATTGGGAAAGATCGGGTTTGCGGCACTGCTCGGTGTGATTGCGGCTCAATTTATACCCGATGAAGGCATACAATCCGGATTCTTTGCAGGTCTTTCTGTTCTAGCCATTGTTGCAGTGATGAATGAAACGAACGGCGGCCTCTATTTGGCGCTCATGAATCATATGGGCAGAAAAGAAGATGCCGGCGCATTCGCGTTTATCAGTACAGAATCTGGACCTTTTATGACCATGGTTACATTCGGTGTTACCGGACTGGCTGCTTTTCCGTGGGAAACGCTGGCGGCAACAGTCATCCCGTTTTTGCTCGGCTGCATACTTGGAAATCTTGATCATGATCTGAGAGACTTATTCAGCAAGGTAGTGCCGGCAATCATTCCGTTTTTTGCATTTTCACTTGGGAACACTTTAAATTTTGGAATGCTGATTCAGTCAGGGTTATTAGGCATTTTGGTCGGTGTCTCTGTTGTCATCTTATCCGGCGGCTCCTTGTATTTGCTTGATCGTTTCATTGCCCGGGGAGATGGTGTCGCGGGGGTGGCAGCTTCATCAACAGCGGGAGCGGCCGTCGCCGTGCCATACGCCTTAGCGGAAGCGAATTCTGCGTTTGCACCCGTTGCTGAATCGGCAACTGCAATCATTGCGACAAGCGTTATTGTCACCTCTTTGTTAACACCTTTGGCAACAGTGTGGGCGGATAAAAAAATCAATGCGAAAAAACGAAAAACACCGCCGCCGCCAAACAATCAAATGACGATAAACTGAGTGATGAAGGCTGCCGATAACTAGACCGGCAGCCTTTTATACAAACAATTTGACTTTCAAACACCCTTCCAGTAGCCTGTAATGGAACGGCTAGAATAGGGAGGGAATGGATATGGAGATACATACATATGAAAAGGAATTTTTTGATCTTTTAAAAAGAATCTCACATTATAGTGAAGCGGTTGCATTAATGCATTGGGACTCCAGAACAGGCGCGCCGAAAAACGGCTCAGAGGACCGTGCTGAAAGCATCGGTCAGCTTTCGACAGATATATTCAATATCCAGACATCAGATCGGATGAAGGAACTTATTGATGCGCTTTATGAACGGTTTGATGATCTGGCTGAAGATACGAAAAAGGCTGTAGAGCTGGCGAAAAAAGAGTATGAAGAAAACAAAAAAATTCCTGAAGCAGAATACAGGGAATATGTTATTCTTTGTTCAAAGGCTGAAACAGCATGGGAGGAAGCGAAAGGAAAATCTGATTTCAGCTTGTTTGCCCCTTATTTGGAGGAGCTGGTCGAATACAATAAACGATTTATTGAATATTGGGGTTATGAAGAGCATCCTTATAATGCATTGCTTGATTTGTTTGAACCAGGTGTGACGGTCAAGGTGCTTGATCAGCTGTTTTCTGAGCTGAAAGAAGCGATCATTCCTCTTATCAAACAAGTGTCAGCCTCAGAGAATAAACCGGATACAAGCTTTATCAGTGAAGAGTTCCCTAAGGAAAAACAAAAAGAACTCAGCCTTTATTTCCTGCAAGAGCTCGGCTACGATTTTGACGGCGGAAGGCTTGATGAAACCGTTCATCCATTTGCGACAACAATGAACCGCGGGGATGTTCGGGTGACAACGAGATATGATGAAAAAGATTTCCGGACAGCTATTTTCGGCACAATTCATGAATGCGGTCACGCGATCTACGAGCAAAATATTGACGAAGCGCTGAGCGGGACGAATTTATCAGACGGTGCTTCAATGGGAATTCATGAATCTCAATCATTGTTTTACGAGAATTTTATTGGACGGAACAAGCATTTCTGGACACCATACTATCAGAAAATACAAGAAGCGTCTCCTGAACAGTTCGGCAACATATCGCTTGATGATTTTGTTAGGGCTGTCAACGAATCAAAACCTTCATTAATTAGAGTTGAAGCGGATGAATTGACGTATCCTTTGCATATTATTATCCGTTATGAAATTGAAAAAGCGATTTTCAGCAATGAAGTATCAGTGGAAGAACTGCCTTCACTTTGGAATCAAAAATATCAGGATTATTTAGGTATTACTCCTTCTGAGGATGCAGAGGGAATCTTGCAGGATGTTCACTGGGCGGGTGGAGATTTTGGCTACTTCCCATCGTATGCACTTGGTTATATGTATGCAGCACAGCTGAAGCATAAAATGCTCGATGATCTGCCTGAATTTGATACCCTCTTGGAAAGAGGGGAGTTTCATCCGATTAAACAATGGCTGACGGAAAAAGTGCATATTCACGGAAAACGGAAGAAGCCATTAGACATTATTAAAGAAGCAACAGGTGAAGAGCTGAATGTACGCTACCTGATTGATTATTTGCAAAATAAATACTCAAATCTGTATTTATCTTAATGAAAAAGCCTGGCGTCTCAAACGTCAGGCTCAATTTATTATCGAAATATTCATAAAAAACGAATGATTTTTTCAAAAAAAGAATTAAAGTTCGGAAATTTTTATTTTTGTCTATGCAAGAGGTTAGAATCTTGATATAATTTGTAACAATATGATAGGAACACTCATATAATCGCGTGGATATGGCACGCAAGTTTCTACCGGGCACCGTAAATGTCCGACTATGAGTGAGCAATGAGACCGGACGTGTACGGTTTTTTGTTATTTTAGCATTGCTTGCTCTTTGTTTTGAGCGGGTAATGCTTTTTTTATTATCTAAACGGAGGTATGACAGGATGGAAGCACTGAAACGAAAAATAGAGGAAGAGGGCGTCGTTTTATCAGATCAGGTATTGAAAGTGGATGCTTTTTTAAATCATCAAATTGATCCGCTGCTCATGAACAAAATCGGTGACGAGTTTGCCGCCAGATTTGAAAAAGACGGAGTAACAAAAATTGTTACAATCGAATCATCCGGAATTGCTCCGGCCGTAATGGCTGGTTTACAAATGGGTGTGCCAGTCGTCTTCGCGAGAAAACATAAGTCTTTAACGCTCACTGACAATTTGCTGACATCGTCTGTTTATTCCTTTACGAAGCAAACAGAAAGCCAAATCGCAGTATCAGGAAATCATCTGTCAGATCAGGACCGCGTTTTGATTATTGATGACTTTTTGGCAAATGGACAAGCCGCACTTGGGCTGGTATCGATCGTACAGCAAGCTGGAGCTTCTGTCGCGGGACTTGGCATTGTCATTGAAAAATCGTTTCAGCCGGGAAGAGAAGAACTTGTGAAGCTTGGCTATCGGGTGGAATCTTTGGCAAGAATTGAATCTTTAGAAAAAGGAAAAGTATCCTTTGTACAGGAGGTTCGTTCATGAAAAACGGATTCGGCAAAACGCTGTCACTAGGGATCCAGCATGTACTCGCCATGTACGCCGGCGCCATTGTCGTTCCCCTGATTGTGGGGAAGGCGATGGGGCTGACGGCGGAGCAGCTGACCTACTTGGTGTCGATTGATATTTTTATGTGCGGTGTTGCTACACTTCTCCAAGTTTGGAGCAATCGGTTTTTCGGCATCGGGCTTCCAGTTGTGCTTGGCTGCACATTTACAGCTGTGTCACCAATGATTACGATAGGCTCCGAATATGGGGTTTCTGCCGTTTATGGAAGTATTATCGCTTCAGGTATTCTTGTGATTCTCATTTCTTTTTTCTTTGGAAAACTCGTCTCGTTTTTTCCGCCTGTCGTTACAGGTTCTGTCGTTACCATCATTGGCATTACGCTTATGCCGGTGGCCATGAATAATATAGCCGGCGGGGAAGGCAGTCCAGACTTCGGTGATCTTTCTAATCTCGCTCTCGCTTTTATCGTTTTGAGCATCATCGTGCTTCTATACCGCTTTACAACAGGATTTATCAAGTCCATCTCCATTTTGATCGGTATTTTGATCGGGACATTTATTGCGTATTTTATGGGGAAAGTTCAGTTTGATAATGTTTCAGACGCTGCCTTTGTGCAAATGATTCAGCCGTTTTATTTCGGCACACCGTCTTTTCATGCGGCCCCTATCATTACAATGTCCATCGTTGCCATCGTCAGCCTTGTGGAGTCAACGGGCGTTTACTTTGCTTTAGGCGATTTGACCAACCGCCGTCTGTCAGAAAAGGACTTATCCAGAGGATATCGTGCAGAAGGACTTGCTGTTTTGCTGGGCGGTATATTTAACGCATTTCCTTACACTGCATTTTCTCAAAACGTCGGTCTTGTCCAGCTGACAGGAATCAAGAAAAATACAGTGATTGTGGCGACAGGCGTGCTTCTAATGGCTTTTGGCCTGTTTCCCAAAATTGCTGCTTTTACGACAATCATTCCATCTGCCGTGTTAGGCGGAGCGATGGTGGCCATGTTTGGAATGGTCATTGCTTATGGCATCAAAATGCTCAGCCGAATTGATTTTGCAAAGCAGGAAAATCTGCTGATCGTTGCCTGCTCAGTGGGGCTTGGGCTCGGTGTGACAGTTGTGCCGGACATATTTAAACAGCTTCCAAGTGCCTTAACGCTTCTTACAACAAACGGCATTGTTGCCGGCAGCTTTACAGCTGTTGTCTTGAATGTGATATATAATATGTTTTCGAAAACTGAAAAAACAGAACAGAAAGCTGATGTCAATCAGCAAAAAACAGCAGTGTAAACTCCGCTTCGGCGGGGTTTTTTGCATATAAAAAAGAAAGTTGCGGCACAATGTATGCTAAGAGGTGATCAAATGGCGTTTGTTTTGTCGATCGGGACAAGTCTTCCTGAGAATGATGTGAATCAAGAAAAGGCGGCGGAGTTTGCAAGATATATGTTTCAGCAATCCTTTAAAGATATAGAACGGCTGTTAACCTCCTTTAAAAACGGGCAAATTGAATCGAGACAATTTGTGAGACCGATTGAATGGTATAAAGAAGGGCACAGCTTCGAAGAAAAAAATCAAATTTACATAGAGGAAACACTCAGGCATAGCGTCAGTGCTGTTCAAAAGTGTCTCGCAAATGAAGCCTATCTTCAAGAACCCATTCCTTATGAAAAAGTGGATGCTGTTTTTTTCGTCTCCAGCACGGGCCTTTCCACACCAAGCATTGAGGCGCGGCTGATGAATGAACTCCCGTTTTCTCCTTATACGAAGCGAATTCCGCTTTGGGGACTCGGCTGTGCAGGAGGGGCGAGCGGGCTTGCGCGCGCTGCTGAGTACTGCAAAGCGTATCCGGAGGCTTTTGTTCTTGTCATTGCTGCTGAGCTGTGCAGTCTGACATTTCAGCCTGAAGATAAAACGAAAAGCAATTTGATCGGCACATCACTTTTTGGGGATGGCGTTGCAGCGGCATTATTATGCGGGGAGAAGGCGGACCGCCGGCTGACAAGGCTCCAGCTTTTGCCGAATATATCGGATTCGCAATCTGTATTGATGAAACAATCTGAAGATGTTATGGGCTGGGACTTTACCGATCATGGTTTCAAAGTCATTTTTTCAAGGGATATTCCGACTTTGGTTGAAAAATGGTTGAAGACAAATGTCCAGGCTTTTTTGAATGGACATCAGCTTTCATTCAGCGATATTACGGTCTTTCTGGCTCATCCAGGCGGAAAAAAAGTCATTGATGCATACATTAAATGTCTTGAACTGTCACCTGAGCAGCTTGCGTCTTCGCAAACTATCCTTAAAAAATACGGAAATATGTCATCAGCCACCATTCTGTATGTAATCGACCACCATCTGCAGAACGGAAGCAAAAACGAAGCAGAACGGGGGCTGATCGGTGCATTGGGGCCGGGATTTTCATCAGAATTGCTGCTGTTCAGCTGGGAAAAGGGGGCATAACTCATGTTTTGGATGCTAATCACTGTGCTCACTGCTCAAAGAGCAGCGGAAATGGCTGTGGCGAGACGAAACGAACAAAAGGTGAAAAAACAAGGGGCGATAGAATGCGGGGAGGGCCACTATCCGTATATTATCATCATGCACATTCTTTTTTTTCTATCGTTAATTGCCGAAGTACTGCTGCTGCACAAACAGCCTTCAAACTGGTGGTCAGGCATAGCAGCGGCTATATTGGCAGTACAGACGATTCGATATTGGGCGCTTTGTTCCTTGGGAGCATACTGGAATACAAAAATTCTTGTTGTTCCGGGTGCTGAACTTGTCAAAAAAGGGCCTTACAAATGGCTGAAGCACCCAAACTATACAGTTGTCGTATTAGAAATCATCCTGATTCCGCTCTTGTATCAAGCGTACTTTACCATGTGTCTGTTTTCACTTTTAAATGCCGTTATGCTGTCTGTCAGAATACGTGCAGAGGAGCAAGCATTACGAGAATATACAGCAAAATAGAGATTGAATATCATTCTCATCCATGTTAGAATGAACTTGAAAAAGATTCTCAATCAGGATGGTGAAGCAAATGACAATGCTGTTTTTGCTTGGGGCAGTTTGTACATATAGTGTATTAATTGGTTTTGTATTGAAAGGAATCTCTAATAAATCTGTTTAAAGAATCTGGAACTTGTAAAAAAGTTGCAGATTTTCTTTTATAAAAGCTGCCGTCTTCGGCAGCTTTTTTCTATTCTCATAAAGAAATTTGGGTCATTCTTGTGTAAAATGGAAGTGGGATTTATTCAGATCTTTCAAAAAAGATTCATAATTGAAACGGCACAAAGGGGTTCAGACTTATGACAGAACGCAGCAGACAAGAACTTTTGTACAAAACTGGGGCACTTTATGAACAATTGATTGAGAACCAGGATGAAAAAAGGGCGGCTAAACTGGCTTCAGTTGTTAAGAAAGCCGCAGATGAAGAAATTTATATCGCGTTTACAGGGCATTATTCAGCGGGGAAATCGTCATTGCTGAACTGCCTGTTAATGGAGAATATTCTGCCGACAAGTCCAATTCCGACCAGCGCTAACCTTGTTGTGATCAGAAACGGAGAAAAGCGTGTTCGTCTTCATACAACAGACGGAGCGTGTGCGGAGCTGGAGGGTGCCTATCATAAAGACAAGGTGCAGCAATATTGCAAGGATGGGGAGCAGATTGAAACCGTAGAAATTTTTGACCGGTATACTGAAATTGAACCAGGAGTTGCGTATATTGATACCCCCGGGATTGACTCAACAGATGAGGCTCATTTTTTATCGGCGGCATCTATTCTTCACCAGGCAGATGCGCTGTTTTACGTCGTACACTATAACCATGTCCACTCTGAGGAAAATGTACTGTTTCTTAGGTCAATCAAAGACAGCATTCCGAATGTCTATTTTATCGTTAATCAAATTGACAGACATGATGAGACTGAGACACGCTTTGAAGATTACAAAGCGCAAGTGGAGGAGATGCTTTGTCAAGAAGGAATTCCGAAGGATGCACTCTTTTTTACGTCGGTGACGGAACCGAATCACCCATTCAATCAAATCGGTATCCTGCGAAAAGAGTTAAAAAGAATTGAACAGCATTCAAAAAGAAATTTGCATTCCATTACTGAACAAAAAGTACAGAATTTACTGAGAGAGCACACAGAGATGCTCATGAAAGAGGATACGGACAGTCCAAGTTTTGGAGAACAGCTTGAAAAACAAGTGCGGCTGGTGGATTCCCTGCAGCTTCAATCAACCGAAGCAGCAAATAAACCGATTGAGGCAGAAAGCACGATGCAGGAGGAAGTCAATCGAATTTTAAGAAACGCTAATTTGACGCCTTTTGAAATGCGTGAACTGGCAGCAGCTTACTTAGAATCACGTGAGCCCTCTTTTAAGACCGGTTTTTTCTTTTCTAAAGCAAAGACTGCACAGGAAAGAGAAAAAAGGAGAAAAGAGTTTTTCTCTGATGTGAAAAAAAGAACGGAAGCTGAATCGGATTGGCATATCATAGATATTTTGCATAAACTCGCCAAGGGATTTGGTATTCAATCAGCTGAAAGTGAAAAGCTGATCCAGGCTTATCGCACGCCGCTTCATATTGATATCATTGAACGTGCAGTCAAGCAAGGTGCAGCATTTTCTTCTGAATATGTCTTGCAATATACAAAAGATTTGGCGGAGCTGATCCGTAAAGAGGCGAAAGCTGAAGCGTCAGACATCATCAAAACACTTACCTCCACGGTAAAAGAGAGTACTTCTATAGAACAGGAATTGATCAATGGCCGGCTCGCGCAGGAATCGGAAAAGCTGGCTTATCTTCAAGAACAGGCCAGTCATGAACAACATGCCCGTGAGAAAGCCGACCGGATGTGGGCGATCTGGGAAGAGAAGTCTGCAAGCCCAATAAACATAGATCCGGACTGGTTTAGAACGAAGAAAAAAAAGGTCGAGGCTCCAGAACAGAAACAAAGCCAAGCACAGCATACAAAGCAGCAGACGCTAAAAACAGAAGTGAAAAGCGGGAAAGAGCTGCCGCTTCAAGAGCAGATAAAACGCTTTTACACACTGTCTGATCTATTGGGCGGATATCGTATGCTGTCAAAACAAACCTCAGCTTTTCGTGAAAGGATTAAAAGGCTGGAAGACCGAAAATTTACACTTGCTCTATTTGGCGGATTCAGTTCAGGAAAATCCTCATTTGCCAATGCGCTGGTTGGTGAAAGAGTGCTGCCGTCATCACCGACACCGACAACAGCAACGATTAACAAAATAACGAAACCGGTAAACGGCAAATCTCACAAAACAGCGGATGTCATGTTTAAGACGGAGGGTGACATAACAGCTGAAATCATGCAGCTCACAGGAATGCAAGAGGAACCACAAGGACGGTCATTTGCGGAAAAATGGAAAAAGGCAATCAAAAAAGAGCGTCTGCAAGAAGAACAAATCAACATGATCAGTCATTTCCTGCTTGCATATGAAAAATATCAGCAATATATTCAGGCCCAAAAGATATTAACGATTCCGCTCTCCGAATTAAAACCGTATGTAGCTGAGGAGACAACGGCTTGTGCTGTAAAGGAAGTGACCGTTTATTATAAAAGCCCGCTGACTGAAAAAGGGATTACGATCGTTGATACACCTGGAGCCAGCAGTCTGAATAAACGGCATACAGAACTTGCGTTTCAATATATCAAGGATGCCGATGCGTTTTTTTACATGACTTATTATCAGCATTCTTTCTCGAAAGGAGACCGCTCATTTTTACGGAAGCTGGGACTCGTGAAAGAATCGCTTAGCATGGATAAAATGTTTTTTGTCATTAATGCCGCTGATCTTGCGAAAGATAAAGCAGAGCTCGAAACGGTCACGGATTATGTCAGATCAGAGCTTTTAAAAGAAGGAATTCATGATCCGCAGCTCTTTTACGTGTCAAGTAAAGAAGAGCTTTTAGGAAAACCGGAAACGTATCATAATCAGTTCTCAAAAGCAAGAGCACATTTAGACCAGTTTATTGAGGTCGATGTAAAGAAAGCGGCTGCGGCCCAGCTTAGCTCAGAAGCAGACAAACTATGTGAGACGGTCTTACAGCTTCATCAATCTCAGCATCAGTCCAAAGAAGAAAAGGAAGCGCAAAAAAAGCGCCTTCTGTTATCGTTTGAGCGGGCAGTTGCTGATATCAAGGAACGCCGCAATTCAGAAACCATTATTGAGAAAGTAAAAAAGGATACAAGGGAGCAGCTTTATCACATTACACAGCGTTTGTCCTTTTTTGCGAATGATTTGTTAAAATCTGCATTTCATCCGGGTCTTCAAAATGGAGATTGGAAAAAGAATATCAGTGCGGCGATAAAAAGCGCATTACATGATTATCAATTTGAATATATTCAGGAGATCAAAACGCTCGACATTCGAATGAGCGGTTTCATCGAACGGCATATCACTGAAGAGTGGCTGGAAAGCTGTCAAAAAACATTGGAAGAAGACGGATATTTCTCCATTTATGCGGATGATCAGCTCTCTAACAGCATACAGCTCAAAGAAGTTGAACCTGAAATCGATGAACGTGCCTTTGAACAGGAGCAAAAACAAATCAAATCTCCGAAGCAGTTTTTTGAACAGAAAGGAAAAGCAGGCTTCATTGAAGCAGTGCGGACGAAGCTTATGAAAATAACGGAGGCCTGGATTAAAAATGAAGAAGAAAGCCTTATATCTCATTATGCTGAATATGTCAGACACCAGCAGTATGGAATGGCGGAAAAAGCATTGGCGCAAATAGAGGGCCAAAGAGATACGTATGTAAAAGGATACGCAGAGGGGGAACATGTGAAAGAGATAGAAGATGCATATCAAGCATGTATTTCTTGGCAGAGAAAAGGCGATACAATCAAAATGTAAAAATTCAGTTGGCTTGCATTTCAAGTCATGATAGACTAAATAGAAAAAGCGAGATGAACGATTGATGTCAGAGGTACATAAAGCAATTTCTGCACATTCTGCAAAACAGCACGAGCATATTAAAACATTTATGCAGCTTGAACACCTTCGTGAAATGGCGATTGAAGAAGCTGTTGCTAAATGCAAAAACGATGAGCCATTTTCAACAGATGCCATTAATGAAATTACAGAAAAGATGAATCAGCTGGCCAAGAAAGGCATCGTACCGACTAGACGTCTGGTATCAAAAGAAATGGTCAACGAATACGTCAGCCGCACATAAGCTGGATGATCCTGCCTCGAGTGTAGATCCTCCGTTACGCGCATACTATATGTATCCGACGTAAGGGGGGATTTATGTTGGGCAGAACAAAGCTGGGTAACAGAAATGCACAGGCCAATAACAATGCCAAAAAGAAAAACGGGTTTCAAACCCATTTCGACTCTTACGCAGGACGCGAAGCTGAAAAGCTGATTGCCAGCAATAAAAGACACAACGATTAATTTAACCGCAAACAGTATCTCTATACAGAGATGCTGTTTTTTATTTTCGCGGCACTTATGGTAAAATAGATCGACTGATAGAAAAAGGAGTTATCATATGAAAAATAAATTATTGCTTGTTGACGGCATGGCTCTATTATTCAGGGCATTTTTCGCCACAGCCGTGCATCGCAACTTTATGATAAATGACAGCGGGGTTCCGACAAACGGCGTTAACGGTTTTTTGAAACATTTAATCACAGCCGTGGAAACATTTCAGCCTACACATGTTGTATGCTGCTGGGACATGGGCAGCAAAACGTACCGGAATGATCTGTTTCAGGATTATAAGGCGAACCGAAGCCAGCCGCCGGTTGAGCTGATACCGCAATTTGATCTGGCAAAGGAAGCGGCCGCTGAACTTGGCATCATGAATATTGGCCTTGCCGGGTACGAAGCGGATGATTGTATTGGAACACTTGCAGCTTTGTTTTCTGAAGAAACGGATATTACGATCGTAACAGGCGACAGGGATTTACTTCAGCTGTTAACGGACGAAGTAAGCGTTGCGCTGCTTCAAAAAGGAATCGGCAATTATAAAATGTATACAAAAGAAGTATTTTACGAAGAAACAGGTGTCCTGCCCAAGGCTTTAATTGACATCAAAGCGCTGATGGGCGATTCCAGTGATAATTATCCCGGAGTAAAAGGCATTGGAGAAAAAACCGCGTATAAACTGATTCGTGAATACGAAACAATTGACCGCTTGCTGGAGAATCTGTCTCTTCTTCCAAAGGGACAGCAGGGGAAAATTCAGCAAGGTTTAAGCGACTTGGAAATTTCGAGGAAGCTTGCTGAGATTAACTGCTCTGTGCCGTTAGCCTGTACGCTGACAGAAGCCGTTTTTACATTGAATATGGAGCAGGCGGCTGTCATGCTTCGCCGCCATCAGATCAAAGGAATAGAGCGTATGCTTGAAAAACTGAACGCTAGAGAGATCGTTTAAGATCTTCTCTAGCGTTTTGTATTGCTTTTTTTAGCTCTTTCCTCAAGCTCTGTTTTAGGGTCATTATGTGTATTTCCTTCTAAATCGCCTTGCGGGGAAACACCGCCGGTCAGCCGGCCCTTATCTTTCTTTTTCATGTTTGTTCACCTCATCAATAGGATGAACCATTCAGCTTGATTTAATTCTTATCATTCATCCGAATCGCTTCTTTTGCCAGCTGGTCGGCTTTTTGGTTTTGCTTTCCCGGAATCCATTTGATGAAAAAAAGAGGGAAGGCCATTTTTAATCGGATGATTTCTTCGACAAATGACTGAAACGCTTTATTTTTCACGATTTCAAGATCGGCTGCGCGTTCCACGATATCCGAGTCAGTTCGAAAGGAGACCGATTGATACCCGCGCGCTGCACACAGTTTCATGCCTTCAATTAACGCCAGAAATTCCGCTTCCTGATTGGTATGCATTCCAATTGGAATCGAGAAAGATTCTGCTTTTCCTTCATGTTTGATAAAAATGCCGATGCCGGAAGGCCCTGGATTACCGGCGCTCGCTCCGTCAACATAAATTTCTGTAGGCATCATGTACTCCTTTCGTCACTCGGAATCATTTTTTTCGCCGCATAAGCATAGGGCAGAGAAATCAGAGATACCGCAAACTTAATCAAATATGTAGAAATAAAAATATGTAGCCAAACATCCGCCGGATATGTACCGAAAAAAGCGACTCCGGTAAAAATGAATGTATCGAACAGCTGGCTGACTGCTGTACTGCCGCCGTTTCTCAGCCATAGAAGCCGATCGGAAGGAAATATCCTTCTAATTGCCGAATATACATAAACATCCAGTGTTTGGCTGAAGATAAAGGCAAGCAGACTTCCCAAAGCAACTCTCGGGAGAAAACCGAAAATTGTTTCCAGCGCTGTTTGTGAAATATCGCTCGAAGCGGGTTCGAAAAGCAGAACGCCCTGCATAACAAAAGTCAGTGTCAGGAGAGTCGAAAACCCGAGCCATACAGCTTTTCTCGCTTCAGCTGGCCCATATTTTTCATTCAGCACATCTGTAGCAAAAAAGATTGTGCCGTACATCACATTCCCGAGCGTTGCTGTTAAGCCAAACAGTTCAACCGTTTTGACGACTTGAAGGTTGGCACAGACTGTTGCAAAGCCGATCCACACAAATAAACCCATTTTGCCAAATCCTTTATAAAATAAAAGAACAATGATAAAATGAATGATCGCAAAAAAGATCCAAAAAGAGTTATTAAACAAAATGAAGAAGCTTCCTTTCCGGGTTAAGAATGGTTTGATTATAGCACAAGCCCGGCAACTAATGAATGGTAAGGTGATTATATTGAATCTCAGACCGCACATGAAAATAGAAGCAAAAGGGACAGGGCCTGTCTCGTTTTTGGGCGAAAACTGGCTGACTGTTCAGGAAGCACGTATGCTCGCGAGGGAACTCGGCCGTTTTCCTTATATGAAGGAACTTGAATTCGAAGATGAGAAGGGCGGCGTCTGGACGCTGAAGGAATTAGAAAAGCTGACTGAGGAGCTTGCGCATGAACCTGATGACATTACCGTTTATTTTGACGGCAGTTTCGATAAGGAAAGCCAGCTGGCCGGGCTCGGAATCGTCATTTATTATTCATTGGGAGGGGCGCGCCACCGCTTAAGAAAAAATAAAAGCTTCCGTCTGAAAACCAATAACGAAGCTGAATATGCCGCTCTTTATGAAGCGATAAGAGAAGTAAGAGAGCTCGGAGCTAGCAGAAATTCAATCACGATCAGAGGGGACTCTCTTGTTGTGCTGAACCAGCTTGACGGCAGCTGGCCTTGCTATGATCCCTCCCATAATGAATGGCTGGATAAAATAGAAGCGCTTCTTGAGTCACTAAAGCTGAGTCCGACATACGAAACGATACAGCGAAAAGAAAATCAGGAAGCTGATGGCCTCGCAAAAAAAATCCTATCTCATCAATTCGTAGAAAGCCACATGAAATTAGACTGTAACGGAGATGACAATATTGGATAAGAAAGCTATATATAAGGAACTGACAGAACTGCAAGATGAATATTGCAAAGACTGTTTTATTAAGAAGCAGTTTCGCAAGGAGTTTGGCAAAACATACGCACATTCATTTTGTATCAATAAATGTACCGTGGGGGAAAAGCTTAAATCATATGGAGATGTCTTAACCAAGCACTAAAAAAATAAAACCGCAGCTTCTGCGGTTTTATTTTTTAAATTCATCCAGCTGATGCTGGCAGGCATCTAACAGCTGCTGTTGCTGCTGTACAAATTCAGGATCATCAAGAGCTGCCAGTTCTTGAGACAGTGAAAGCTCCCTGGCGTCCTCGATGGCTTGGTATGCGGAATTGAGTAATGTTGAGCTTCGGCCTCTTGTGGCGGCGCCGGTCGTTTTCTGCGCTGTTTCCACCGCTAGCTCCAGCTGCCGTTTATCGGTAAATCCAGTTTGATCCTCTTCATGAAATTCTGAGTTCACAAAAAAACACCTCCGCAACTATTTTGCTGAGTTTTTTTAAATTTATGTGCCAAAATAGAAAATAAAATAAAAAATAAGCCGATATAACCATTGAACCTGAATGAGTAGGTCTGTTTTACTATTTAAGGTATCTTGGTAGAGAAGGGGAGCACAGCTATGGATGATAAAGACTTAAAATCGATCCTTCACAAAACATTTATAGAAATATACAATGATTTAGAAGAACTTGCGGATATTGCGAAAAAAGGAAAGCCGTCAATGGAAAAGCATATTGAAGAGATTGAGCAGAGGTGCAAACAAAACATTTTAGCGATCGAAATTCAGATGAAAATCAAATAGGAGAGGCATTTGCCTCTCCTCTATTTGTCAACTTATATTGAGTTTAGAGTTTTACAACATTAGAAGCTTGAGGTCCACGATTACCTTCGACAATTTCAAAAGAAACTTCTTGTCCTTCTTCTAATGATTTGTATCCTTCTCCTTCGATAGCTGTGAAGTGAACAAATACATCGTCTCCGCCTTCAACTTCAATGAAGCCGAATCCTTTTTCGTTGTTGAACCATTTTACTTTACCGTTTTGCATATTGCTTAATTCCTCCTAGTACTGTAGCACCTATGTGCTAAAAAAAATTTTGTATCATTTAACTTCGTTTCGTTGTTAAATGATGGTTCAACTATACACCATCTGGCAGCACGCGTCAAGTTGCGAAACTGCTTATTTTTGAAAAAAAGGGCAAGTTTCTCAAAAAAATGTAACCGCTTTTACGAAAAGATGAATGCGAATAAAAAGAGCACACGATTTTTCGTGTGCTCCTGCAAGAACATCAGTTAAGAAAGCGCCTTGGCTTTTTGTTTGGTCGTCATCATTTCTGATTCCTTCAAAATATCCTCCAAAATCACTTCAGAGGAGTGTGCCAAATGAAGACTCTTAATGTTTTTCTTCATTCGCTGTAAGGTATCTTCATCTGAAAGAAGGGAGGTGACAGACTCGAGAATCTCTTCATGTCGGTTCACGACAATTGCAGCTCCGCGGTCCTCAAAGAAATTTGCATTTTCTTTTTCTTGTCCGGGCACTGGTTTGTACAGAATGACAGGCACGCCGATAGCAGTGGCTTCTGTCAAAGTAATGCCGCCTGGTTTTGTAATCATGCAATCTGTGACCCGGAAGAGCTCGTCAATTCGCTCTACATAGCCGAGAACCTTTAAGTTATCGCTGTTTTCTGCTTCAAGTATGCTCAAGGATTCTTTTAAAGCCGTATTTTTTCCGCATACGACCACCACTTGCACCTGATCATCCATAACAAGGTTTTCGCACAGCTCTTTTACGTTCTTTAATACACCGTGTGCGCCAGCCATGATGAGCAGCACTTTTTTATCAGGCGAAAGATCGTACTTTTTATAAATCGGCTCTACCGGCAGCGATTCTTCAAATTGAGGCCTGATCGGAATTCCCGTAATTTTCACGTTGCTGGGATGGGTCCCGATCTCAATCAGTTTTTCCTTCACATAATCTGTCGCCACATAATATTTATCCACATTTTCGTGAACCCAAATTTTATGAAGACAAAAATCAGTCATGACGTTGAAGGTAGGAATAACTCTTCCTGTTCTCCGTCTGTATTCGGGTACGACGATCATCGGAAATGTATTAATAATGATGTCGGGCTGATGTTCATCGACAAGTTCGCCCAATCGTTTATTTCCCATTTTAAAGTAAATATTAAATTTACGTTTATTATAGATTTTGTCAACTCCGTAATAAAACAAACGATAAAACTGTTTTCCGATTGAGAAGCTTTTTAAATAAAGGTACTGAGTTACCTCTGAAACAATCGGATTTGACTCTTGATACAAATTAGAAACTGTTACATGCTGAAAGCCGAGACGTACACATTGTTCATAAAGCGTTTTGGCTACCTGTACATGTCCATTTCCGTAATTTGCAGTCAAAATTAATACTCTTTTATTGGTATTCAAGTAAATTCACCTCAATGTAATCAACAACAAGCAAGCTTCATGCATCGTAAGGAGTTATTGTCTATACATAAACATAACACAAATACATAATCGAATTATTAATGCAGTGAAAAAATTAAACTAATTTTAAAAGATTCGGATTCCAGTATTTTAAATTTTTGTTATACGCATACTGAATCAGATGTATTTTATCATATTTTTTGCTCAGCGTATCACTTTAAAAAGAAAAATTAGTCCCATTCATAAGGAGTTTCTTGGTAAACATAATAATTAAGCCAGTTCATAAACAATAATGTCGCATGTGCTTTCCAGCGATTGACAGGTTCTTTGCTGTCTTCTGCGAAATAATGTTTCGGCGCCTCGACAGTCGAAAGGTTTCGTTCCAGATCTCTTTCATACTCTTGAAGCAACGTATTTGTATCATATTCAGGGTGTCCTGTTAAAAAGACTTGTTTTTCGTCTTTTGACACAATTAAGCAAACCCCAGCTTCCTTTGATGCAGTAAGAATGTTTAACTCGGGCACTGCTTGCAGTTGTTCCATATTTATATCTGTATGCCGGGAATGCGGCACGTAGTATAGCTCGTCAAAACCTCTTACCAATCTTTCGTGCTTGGAAAGAACAGTATGTTCAAACACACCAAAGATTTTTTTCGGCATTTCAGTTTTTTCCACGCCGTAATGATAATACAAACCTGCCTGAGCACCCCAGCAAATATGCAAGGTTGACGTGACATTCGTTTTGCTCCATTCCATAATCTCTTTGAGCTCTTCCCAATAAGAAACATCTTCAAACGCCAAATGCTCGATCGGCGCACCGGTGATGATCATGCCGTCAAATTTCTTATGACGGATATTGGAGAATGTCGTATAAAACTCATCAAGGTGTTCCCTTGCTGTATTTTTCGGTGTATGAGTGCTTGGGATTAAAAATGTAAAATGAACCTGCAAAGGCGAATTCCCAAGCAGTCTGAGCAGCTGAGTTTCCGTTTGGATTTTTTTCGGCATTAAATTTAAAATAATAATTTTCTGCGGCCGGATATCCTGATGAAATGCTCTGCTTTCATCCATTACAAAGATATGTTCACTCTCAAGCACCTGTTTTGCCGGCAGGTGTGTAGGTATATTAATAGGCAACGTGCCACCTCCATCATTTCCCCGTTAATTTTCTTCATTATAGGAATTTTCCCGCCAATTTTCAATCTATCTATAAGGGTTTGAAGGGGAACAGCAGAAAATACTATATAATAAACGCAAACATATGACTTTTGGTTTCACTGTAATGAGTTTTCCAGGTGTCATGCAATATATAGAATAATAGCTCCTTCTCAAGAGATGTTTCTGTTCATAAACAAATGATCCGATGAGGGAAGAACATCCGTTGAACACGATGTCTGTACAATTGATAAACCTAGAGCTTCCGTTTTGTTTTGAAACAGGAAAAAAGGTAAAATAATCACAGCACTCAGGTTCATTAGGAGGGAATTTCAATGTCTATATACAATATGAGGGTCCGCACCATTACAGGCAAAGACATGACACTTCAGCCATTTGCCGGAAAGGTGTTGTTGATTGTTAACACAGCCAGTAAATGCGGTTTTACTCCTCAATTTAAGCAGCTTCAGGAGTTGTATGATACATACCAGCCGGAGGGCCTGGAGATTTTAGGGTTTCCCTGCAATCAATTTATGAATCAGGAGCCTGACGACGAGGAAGGCATACAGGAATTTTGCGAAATAAATTACGGTGTGACGTTTCCCATGTTTTCAAAAGTCGAGGTGAACGGAAAAAATGCCCACCCGCTTTTTGCGTATTTGACAGACAATGCGAAAGGCATGCTTGGAACAAAGGCAATCAAATGGAATTTCACTAAATTTGTAGTGGACAGAAACGGAGAAATAGCCGGACGCTATTCACCAAACACAAATCCGAAAGAACTGGAAGACGTTATTGCGAAGTTATTAGGACAATAAAGAGGGTGTTTTGGTGCGGGATCGAAAACTGATGCAGACAGAGCAAATCAGGACATGGGTCAAATCTGTTCTGAGCGGGGAAAGCACGGGTCATGATTGGCTTCATGTGTCAAGAGTTGCAGAGCTTGCTTTATATATTGGAAAAAAGGAAAATGCGGATTTGTTCGTTGTTGAAGCGGCAGCCTTGGTTCATGATTTGATTGATGTGAAGCTGCCTGACGCAATCAGGCTTTCAGTCAGTGAGGTGGACAAACGGCTGGTTTCTTTAGGAGCCGGAAAAGATGAGGCTGAAAGAATTATTCACATTATTACTAGAATGTCCTTTCGGGACAGGGAAAAGCTTGGAAAAGAACCGCTTTCACTTGAGGGGAAAATCGTACAGGATGCTGACAGGCTGGATGCGATCGGCGCAGTTGGTATAGCACGGACGTTTATGTTTGCGGGAGCAAAGGGACATAGCCTTTATGGAAATGATAAGAGTGCCTATACCCACTTTTTCAGCAAGCTGCTGCTCCTAAAAGATATGATGAATACAGATACCGCAAGAGAAATGGCTGACGAGAGGCATAAATTTATGCTTCATTTTGTCAGTCAATTAGAAAAAGAAATTCCCGGAATTGATATTGAAACATCGTAATAGAAGGCGCGGGGCGACTATGTTAGAATAAGTCACAGATAGGCTATAGGAGGACAATCATGAAGATAAAATCAATTGAACCGACGCCAAGCCCGAATACAATGAAGGTCATCTTAACGGAAGAGCTTCCGGCGGGCAAAAGCAATAATTATAAACCGGATCAGGCAGAAGGCGCCCCGCCTGTTGTCGTGGAAATCCTAAATGTTGAAGGAGTTAAAGGGGTATATCACGTTGCCGACTTTCTTGCGGTTGAACGGAACGCCAGATATGACTGGAAAGACATTTTACCGCAAGTCCGGACGGCATTTGGAATGGAGAGCGCTGAGAGTGCAGAAAACCGCTCGGATCAGGAGTCATTTGGAGAAGTGAAAGTGTTTGTACAGATGTTCAGCGGAATTCCTATGCAAGTCAAATTAACAGATGGTGAGCGTGAAGAGCGGTTCGGGCTTCCTGACCGTTTTCAGCAGGCGATCTTAAAACTCAGATCTGAAGCGTCAAATGTTGTGTTTGAACGAGCTTGGAAAGAACAAGGCGTCAGATTCGGCGATTTTACTGAAATCGGCCATGACGTGACAGAAGAGCTTCAGGCCGCTTACAGTGATGAAAGGCTGAAACGGCTAACGGAAGCAGCGATCCAAGGTAAAGGCGAAACGAAACAAACAGCACAGCGCAAAGCCTATAAAGTAACGCTTGACATGCTGGATGATGAGGACTGGAAGCGGCGATACGCACACTTGGAGCAGATGAATCCAAAAGAAGAGGACATCCCCGTTTTGCAAAAAGCATTGGATGATCCGAAGGTGTCCATTAGAAGACAGGCTGTTGTGTATTTGGGAATGATTGAATCACCTGATGTTCTTCCTCTATTGTATAAGGCGCTTGAGGATAAGTCTGTATCGGTGAGAAGAACGGCTGGAGACTGCCTGTCTGATATCGGCGATCCTCAAGCCATCCCTGCGATGATAAAATCGTTAAGCGACTCAAGCAAGCTGGTCCGCTGGCGCGCCGCTATGTTCCTTTACGAAGTCGGTGATGAAAGTGCAATAGAAGCTTTGCGGGCTGCTGAAGATGATCCGGAATTCGAAGTCAGCCTTCAAGTGAAAATGGCGCTGGAACGAATCGAACATGGGGAAGAGGCAAAAGGTTCAGTCTGGAAGCAAATGACAGAGAGCAGAAAAAAAGGCGAATAAAAAAGAAGATGAAGGTGCAGATCATGCACCTTTTTTGTTTGAATTCACTTTTTATAAAAATTATTTCGAATATTGTTGAAAAATAATCAAAAACTATATATAGTAAGTAACAATATTAATAGTTGGAGGGTTCACATCGACAGAAAGCTATATAAATATAAAAACATGAATCAAACAACAGAGGAAAGGGCGGCCTGAAATCATGCGATTTAGCTAAAACGGCCCGCAAATAAACTGAAAATTGTTAAAATAAAATTCAATCTAACAATTGAGACTATTTAGGAGGATCACCATGGCAGAATTACGCAGTAACATGATCACACAAGGAATCGATAGAGCACCGCACCGCAGTTTGCTCCGCGCAGCAGGTGTAAAAGAAGAGGATTTTGGTAAACCGTTTATTGCGGTTTGTAACTCATATATTGATATCGTTCCCGGTCATGTTCACTTGCAGGAGTTTGGAAAAATCGTAAAAGAAGCAATCAGAGAAGCCGGAGGCGTACCGTTTGAATTTAATACAATCGGTGTAGATGACGGAATTGCGATGGGGCATATCGGAATGAGATATTCGCTCCCGAGCCGTGAGATCATCGCGGACTCAGTGGAAACTGTCGTATCAGCGCACTGGTTTGACGGAATGGTCTGTATTCCGAACTGTGATAAAATCACGCCGGGAATGCTTATGGCGGCTATGCGCATCAACATTCCGACCATTTTTGTCAGCGGAGGGCCGATGGCGGCAGGAAGAACAAGCGACGGCCGCAAAATCTCTCTTTCTTCAGTATTTGAGGGAGTCGGTGCTTATCAAGCTGGAAAAATCGGCGAAAGCGAACTTCAAGAATTAGAACAGTTCGGCTGCCCGACATGCGGATCTTGCTCGGGAATGTTTACAGCAAACTCAATGAACTGTCTGTCAGAGGCGCTTGGATTGGCTTTGCCTGGTAATGGAACCATTCTCGCGACATCACCGGAACGAAAAGAGTTTGTCAGAAAATCAGCTGCGCAATTAATGGAAACCATTCGCAAAGACATCAAACCGAGAGATATCGTTACAGTAAAAGCGATTGATAACGCGTTTGCGCTTGATATGGCGCTCGGCGGTTCAACAAATACTGTACTTCATACGCTTGCCCTTGCAAATGAAGCTGGCGTTGAATACTCTTTAGAACGCATCAATGAAGTCGCAGAGCGCGTGCCGCATTTGGCTAAGCTGGCGCCTGCATCTGATGTATTTATTGAAGATCTTCATGAAGCGGGCGGTGTGTCTGCAGCATTGAATGAGCTTTCCAAAAAAGAAGGAGCACTTCATTTGGACGCGCTGACAGTTACAGGTGAGACGCTTGGAGAAACCATTGCCGGACATGAAGTGAAGGATTATAACGTGATTCATCCGTTAGATCAGCCATTCACTGAAAAGGGCGGCCTTGCCGTATTATTCGGAAATCTGGCTCCGGACGGCGCTATCATCAAAACCGGCGGCGTACAGAACGGAATTACGAGACACGAAGGGCCCGCTGTCGTATTCGACTCTCAGGATGAGGCGCTAGACGGCATTATCAACCGGAAAGTAAAAGAAGGCGATGTCGTCATCATTCGTTACGAAGGGCCAAAGGGCGGGCCGGGTATGCCTGAAATGCTTGCACCTACATCACAGATTGTCGGAATGGGGCTTGGTCCGAAAGTAGCGTTGATTACAGACGGACGTTTTTCCGGAGCATCCCGAGGCCTTTCAATCGGACACGTATCACCAGAGGCAGCAGAAGGCGGACCGCTTGCCTTTGTTGAAAACGGCGATCATATCATCGTTGATATTGAAAAACGCATCCTGGACGTTCAAGTGCCTGAAGAAGAATGGGAAAAACGGAAAGCAAATTGGAAAGGCTTTGAGCCAAAAGTGAAAACCGGCTATTTAGCCCGTTATTCTAAACTTGTGACAAGTGCCAATACGGGCGGTATCATGAAAATCTAGACATAAGGATCACATTCTATTGTTTTAAGACATGAACATTTGAAATCCGGCTCTCTCTATAGTATCCTTTACTTCAGATGAAGGATAATAGAGGGGGCTTTTTTTTATGTCAATGGCTTATGAAGAATATATGCGCCAGCTTGTCGTTCCGATGCGCCGCGAGCTGACTGGTGCCGGTTTTGAAGAATTAACAACGGCAGAAGAAGTGGAGAATTTTATGGAAAAGGCAGAGGGCACAACTCTCGTAGTCGTTAACTCTGTTTGCGGCTGTGCAGCTGGTCTTGCGCGTCCTGCGGCAACTCAGGCAGTCCTGCAGAACGACAAAACACCTGACAATACGGTGACAGTATTTGCGGGCCAAGATAAAGAAGCCACTGCAAAAATGCGGGAGTATTTTACAGGCCAGGAGCCTTCTTCACCGTCAATGGCTCTTTTGAAAGGCAAAGAAGTCGTGCATTTTATTCCGCGTCATGAGATTGAAGGGCACGAAATGGAAGAAATCATGAAAAACTTAACTGACGCCTTTGATGCACACTGCTAAATGCCCGTTTTCCGGGCATTTTCTTTGGGAGTATAGATCATGATTACAACAAGCTATAGACCGTCTGACCACACGATAAAGATCGCAAAAATGCTTTCGGAAGAGCTGGGTATACGATATTGCGACCGAAATAAACAAACGGTTGAAAATATGCTGAAGTCAGCTGAGCGTGATTTGCTCGTGATTGGAAAAGAGCGGTTCGAACTTTATACAAAACAAGGCGGTAAATTCTTTTTTCATCCGAATACAGCGATGTTCAGAGCTAAACGGTTTATGCGCGGCGAGCAAGAGCCGATGCTTCGGGCAGCCGGCTTAACGGACGGAGATTCTTTTTTGGATTGCACGCTCGGTCTGGCTTCCGACGCTATTATCGCAAGTATGGCCGTTGGCGAAACCGGGTCGGTGATCGGGCTGGAAAAAAACAAGCTTGTGTCCGTTCTGGTGAATACGGGGCTCCATTCATGGGAAACCGGTATAGAACAGCTTCAAGCTGCCATGAGAAGAATACAAGTGAATCATGCGGATTGCTTTGACTACCTAAAGCAGCTGCCTGACAAATCAGTAGATGTCATTTATTTTGATCCGATGTTTCATGAGCCTGTAGAGTCGTCTGATGGCATCGCGCCATTACGAGAGCTGGCTGAGGATTCTGCATTGGCTGACGGCTGCATCAAAGAAGCGGTGCGGGCAGCCAGAAAAAGCGTTGTACTCAAAGACCATTGGAAAAGCCCGCGCTTTGACCAATTTGGTTTTAACGTATTGAAAAGAAAAACAGCGCTTTTTCACTACGGTGTTATTCAAATCGCAAGCGAAACAAGCCCGTGAAGAACCTCACGGGCTTGTTTCTAATCGGTGACTTCCATGACGACAAAGTATAATAATGTTAAAAGTGAAACCGTTGCAAACAAGGCGTCAATCATGCGGAAGGCCTCCTTTCATATTATATTGTAAGCGTTTTTATACACGCGGCAAAGCAACAAATCTCCTAAATTGACTTAGAGCTTCATATAGTACATGACTTGTAAGTTCGACCTATGATAAAATAAGAGAAACATGACAATAAAATAGAGAGGAATAAGCAGTCATGAAATTGTGGATGAGAAAGACCCTTGTGGTTTTATTTACCATCGTAACGTTCGGGCTCGTATCTCCTCCGGCTGCTCTCATGGCAGACAAGCCTTCAGGACAGCCGAGCAGTCTTGAGCAGAATGATTACACCGCTTTTTATGATGAGCATGATTTGTACGATGATTATGAATCGGAAGACAGGCGAGACCCCGAATTACTTTTTCAATCGTACAAGGAACAGCTCCTTGACAGCGCTGAAAATCAGTCCTTTTTGAAATTTGGCAGCAAAATTGCTCCGGTCATTGAGGATGACTATCGGAAAGAGATTCTGCCGAAAATCGAAAACGTCATATGTGACTTTTTAGCGACATTACAAGATGACGAAGCGTATCAAGATGTTGTGATTTCAAGCAAGCCTTCAGCGGGGAAAACGGAGAAAATCTTTCACGTTTTTAATCGGTCAACCGGAGAAGACCTCCTCAGGTTTCATGTGCGCAGAGACCACCCTCCGCATGAGGGCTACTGGTTTAATTTTCATTATCATACAGCAGAAGATGGATTTCAATCACACCATGAGCTTGGGAGCATTTATTGGGACCGCAACACACCTCCCAACTGGATGAGTGCCTAAAGGAGATGCCATTAGATATGAAAAAGTACACAATGAATGAAATGGTCGATATAACAAAAGATATGCTGAACAAACGGGGCGTTATGATAGAAGATATTGCGCGTATTGTTCAAAAACTTCAGGAAAAATACAATCCAAATCTCCCGCTTAGTGTATGTATGGAGAATGTAGAAAAAGTACTTAACAAGCGTGAAATTATCCATGCTGTTTTAACTGGGCTGGCGCTTGATCAGCTTGCAGAGCAGAAACTGCTTCCTGAACCGCTGCAGCATCTTGTTGAAACAGATGAACCGCTGTACGGCATAGATGAAATTATCCCTCTTTCAATCGTTAATGTGTACGGTTCGATCGGCTTGACCAACTTTGGTTATTTGGATAAAGAGAAGATCGGAATTATTAAGGAGCTCGATGAAAGTCCTGACGGCATCCATACGTTTTTGGATGATATTGTGGCAGCACTTGCAGCCGCAGCAGCGAGCAGAATTGCCCATACGCATCAGGATCTGCAAGATGAAGAAAAAGAACAGGACGAAAAGCCTGTTGTCAGCTGACTTATAAAAAAAATCATTTCTGGGTTCAGAAATGATTTTTTATTGTGTTACACTACTATAAGACTACTTTTAAAGGATGAATAAAATGAAACAGTATAAAGAATTATGCCGACATGTTTTAGATCATGGTGAAAAAAAGGGCGACCGTACAGGAACCGGAACAATCAGCACCTTCGGCTATCAAATGAGATTTAATTTACAGGAAGGCTTCCCGATGCTGACCACAAAAAAACTTCACTTTAAATCAATTGCGCACGAGCTGCTTTGGTTTTTAAAGGGTGATACCAATGTACGCTATCTGCAGGAAAACGGAGTGCGTATTTGGAATGAGTGGGCCGATGAAAACGGCGAACTCGGACCTGTATATGGTTCGCAATGGCGTTCGTGGCGGGGAGCTGACGGAGAAACCATTGATCAAATTTCACGTCTTGTGGAAGATATTAAAACAAATCCGAACTCAAGACGCTTAATCGTCAGTGCATGGAATGTTGGTGAAATCGATAAAATGGCCTTGCCTCCGTGCCACTGCCTGTTCCAATTTTATGTATCTGACGGCAAGCTGTCCTGCCAGCTTTATCAGCGCTCAGCCGATGTTTTCCTCGGTGTGCCGTTTAATATAGCTTCTTATGCGCTGCTTACGATGATGATCGCGCATGTAACAGGGCTTGAGCCGGGCGAGTTTATTCATACATTCGGCGATGTTCATATTTATCAAAATCACATTGAACAGGTTAACTTGCAGCTGACTAGAGATGTCCGCCCGCTGCCGAAGCTTCGTTTTGCCAGAGAGGTTGATTCGATTTTCGGCTTTACGTTTGATGACTTTATCATTGAAGATTACAATCCGCATCCGCATATTAAAGGAGCGGTCAGCGTATGATTTCATTCATTTTCGCGATGGATGCCAACCGGCTTATCGGGAAGGACAATGATTTGCCGTGGCATTTGCCGAATGACCTTGCATACTTTAAAAAAATAACCTCAGGACATTCAATCATCATGGGGCGAAAAACATATGAATCAATTGGACGTCCGCTTCCGAATCGGAAAAATATTGTTGTGACATCTGCACACGATTCAGAATTTCCCGGTTGTACCGTCGTCAGTTCAATAGAGGATGTGCTCCAGATTGCCTCAGATACTGAGGAATGCTTCGTGATCGGAGGCGCACAGCTTTACACGGCGCTGTTCCCTTATGCGGACAGGCTGTATATGACAAAAATTCATCACCAGTTTGATGGAGACCGCTACTTTCCTGAATTTGATGAGAGCAAATGGAAACTTGTTTCTTCTGAGCAAGGGACTAAGGACGAAAAAAATCCGTATGACTATGAATTTTTAGTGTATGAAAAAAAGAATGTATCATCTGAAGCGGGAGGATTTTAATTGATTCGCTACAGCTGTCTAGTGATTTACATTGTGTATATGCTGTTAAAAAATATAAAACAATTGTTTAATCAAAGAATGCTGGATCCGCGTCTGTCATACAAAAAACAGATGACGCTCGTTTACGAGCAGCCAAAGGCGTTTTTGGAAGGCTGTATCGGCATTTCAGGATCTGTCATCACCATTCATCAGCCAGAGCCGATACCGAGCGGTCCTGTTTTGTATGTGCATTCTCGTTTAGGATTGCCTGAACTTGCTTTGATTGCCGGGTATATTGAAGAACCAGCCGGATTTATCACAAATCCCAAAGTGTTTCGTTTACCGATTATCGGGCAATGGCTTGAACGGATGAATGTCATTCGAGAGAGCAGTTCAGACATGGTATATGAAGATATTTTGACCCAATTAGAAAAAGGCCAAAGCATGATTCTTTCTTTAGATGGCTGTATCAATCCATTGGAACTTGCAGCCCGCTGCAGCCTTCCGGTTGTAATGGTGGAAACGAAAGGAACCGATGAACTGCTGAAGGGATCGCTTGTTAAACGCTTAAAGCCAGCAGATATAGAAGTGTCATTTTCCAAGGCTTATATACCGGCAAGTGAGAAGCAATTACGGGCCTAAAAAAGCGCAGTCACTGAGACTGCGCTTTTTCATTAGGATAAAAACGGCACTTTCACACAATAGAACAGCACGCAGAAAAACATCGCCGCACTCCCGCCTAAAACAAAGCTGTGCCAAATGGCATGATGGAAGGGGATCTTTCTCCAAATATAAAAGATCGTTCCGGCTGAATACAACAGACCGCCAAGCAAAAGAAGGCTGAATCCAGCTCCTGTCAGTGAAGCATATAAAGGCTTAACCGCGATAATCATTAGCCATCCCATTAATAAATACATCAAGGTAGATAAAATGATAAACCGTTTTACGAAGAAAATTTTGAATACGATTCCGCCAAGGGCAAGCGCCCAAACGATGATCAGCAGGGTGAAGCCGAGTGTGCCTTTTAACGGCCCAAGCAGAAAAGGGGTATAGGTTCCGGCGATCAACACGTAAATAGCGCTATGGTCAATAATCTCCAAAATATCTTTCGTCTTTTTGTGCTGAATGCTGTGAAGCAGGGTGGAGCTCAAATAAAGCAGCAGCATGGAAACACCAAATATGGTAAAACTGACGATATCCCATGCGGACCCGTAATTAGCCGCAAATATGATGAGAAACACTAATGCTGGTATGGATAAGAACACACCGATGCCGTGGGTAATGGCGTTGGCGATCTCTTCTTTTATTGTATACACGTACATTCTCCTCTCTTTCGCTGCTACATCATTTGTTTTTGCAGCGTTTCTAAAAAATTCAGCCCTTCTAAAGTGATTTTCGTGCCCGCACGTCCGCGGCTTTTTGTCACATACTCTTTCTTCTCCAAATAATCGAGACGGCTTCTGACCTGCTGCGGCGTTAAAGAGATTTGGCTGTTTTTGCTGCTTTCAGAGATAATCCGTCTGCTTGCCGGTTCGCCTTTTTCATTTAACACTTTTATGGTTTCCAAAATAAACAGAAACTCGGCTTTTTCCATTAAAGTCAGAAGCTTCGCTTTTTTCTTCGTCGTTTTTTCATTTAGCCCGTCCCGTATATACGGCGGCACGTCATACGGATGAATGGTTCCTCCGCTTGATACAGCCGCCATATAATATGCAGCGTTTTTTAATTCTCTTACATTCCCATCAAAGGGATGCTGTTCAAGCAGCGGAAAGACTGAGGGGTCAATTAACAATTGCTGACCCGGTTCCGAAAGGAAATACTGGGTCAAAAGGGGGATATCGCTTTTTCGCTCGGACAGCACCGGCAATGTGAGCGTTAAAATGTTCAGCCTGTAAAATAAGTCCTGCCTGAATGTATTTTCAGCAACTTCTGTTATCGGGATTGCAGAAGCACAGATGATTCTCGGTTTTTCCCCATCTGAGTCAAGTGCTTCTAGAAGCTTAGCTTGTACAGAAACCGGCATACTCCATACGTCATTAAGAAAAAGTGTACCTCGGGCGGCTTTTTGAAACGCACCCAAGGCATCATCAGCGCCAAAAAGCTCGTATGCAAGGCTTTCTTCTGAATGGGTGCTGCAATTGATACTGATCAATGGTTCGCCGTTTCTTGAAGAGCCTTGGTGTATGGCTTGTGCAAAATGATCCTTGCCTGTTCCGACCTTTCCTGTGATCAGGACAGGAAGCTCTGATAGGGCGAACTGCATGGCGACTCGTTTTGTTTCGAGAAATAGTTGATGCTCTCCAATTAGATTATGAAAAGTGCAAGGTCGAGGTGCGGTAATCATTTATTGGCTCCTTTTGGTTCTAATTGGTTCTATTATAGCATGCCTTTCAGATGAAAACATCTTTTATCTTTAAGAAACTTTTTTCTTAGGCTGCTGGATACAGGTCACGCAGATGTTATCACGGGTGGGGAGAACTTAGAATACGATCCATTTTTTTATTTACTAAATAAAAATAATTGTCTTATTATTTGAATATTCGTGTTATAATGGCATATTAAATAGGGATTTAAAACAAGAAAGGAATCTGTACATGAAACCGTTGCTTAAAGAAAACTCTCTCATCCAAGTGAAAGACATTTTAAAGGCTCATCAAAACGTGAAGGACGTTGTGACTCACACACCGCTGCAAAGGAATGACAGACTTTCTGAGAGATACGAATGCAATATTTATTTGAAACGAGAAGACTTGCAGGTAGTCAGATCTTTTAAACTCAGAGGGGCTTATAACAAAATGAAGCAGCTCTCTGACGAGCAGACTAAAAATGGAGTCGTGTGCGCAAGTGCCGGAAACCACGCGCAAGGTGTAGCGTTTTCGTGTAAACACCTGGGCGTTCACGGGAAGATTTTCATGCCTTCCACAACACCAAGACAAAAAGTGTCACAAGTTGAACTGTTCGGAAAAGGGTTTATCGATATTATTTTGACAGGTGATACTTTTGATGATGCGTATAAAAACGCAGTTGAATGCTGTGAGCAGGAACACCGCACCTTTATCCATCCGTTTGATGATCCGGATGTAATGGCCGGCCAGGGGACTCTGGCGGTTGAAATTTTAAACGATATTGATACAGAACCGCATTTTCTATTTGCAAGTGTCGGGGGAGGCGGGCTTCTTGCAGGGGTCGGCACGTATATGAAAAACGTGTCTCCTGAAACCAAAGTAATCGCGGTTGAACCGGCGGGTGCTGCGTCTTATTTTGAATCTAACAAAGCTGGACATGTTGTCACGTTAGATAAAATTGATAAATTTGTGGACGGAGCGGCTGTAAAAAAAATCGGCGATGAAACCTTTCAAGCGCTAGAAACCGTTGTTGATGACATACTTCTCGTGCCAGAAGGGAAGGTATGCACAGCCATTCTTGAACTATATAATCAATGTGCGATTGTCGCTGAACCGGCGGGTGCTCTTTCTGTCGCGGCACTGGATTTATATAAGGAAGAAATTAAAGGGAAAAACGTAGTATGTGTTGTCAGCGGCGGCAATAACGATATCGGAAGAATGCAGGAAATGAAGGAGCGGTCTATGATTTTCGAAGGCCTTCAGCATTATTTTATCGTCAATTTTCCGCAAAGAGCTGGGGCACTCCGTGAATTTCTTGATGAAGTTCTTGGGCCGAATGATGACATTACGCGATTTGAGTATACGAAGAAAAACAATAAAAGCAACGGACCGGCCCTGGTCGGCATTGAGCTTCAAAACAAAGCTGACTATGGACCGCTGATTGAACGGATGAATAAAAAAGCGTTTCATTATTTAGAGGTAAATAAGGATCAAGATTTATTCCATCTGCTGATCTGATTTTTTCAGCACAACCGCGCAAAATGACAGACAGCCCGGCCGGCATTGTATATAATAGAAGAAAACAATCAAAAAATGAGGATTGATAGCTTGTTACTCAAAAGCCTAGAGTTCAAACGCAGCGACGGGATTCAGGTGAAAGTGACAGAAATACCTGTGTTAAAGGAAGATGAACATTATTTCTTTATGTTAAATCAGCATTTGCAGATCTACTTAAAAGAAGTATTTTCATCAAAAAGCAGGGCAAAAGTGTATTCTTTCCGACAATATATGAAGCGCCGGATGAAATGGACTGATTATCAGGCTGTTTTTCATCAAGAGGTGTTAAAACACAACGCGTGATACGCCGTTTATTCCTGTGTGTCCCCTTTGCTATGCCGCTCGAAGGCGGACGAAGGGGCATGCAGGAATTTTTTTTGCGCGTATAGAATTAAACAAAGGATGTAAGAAGGTGAGAGCGGCATTTAGTAAGCGCTTTAAGCTGGAAAGGGTGAACGGCATGAAGATGATCAAAGGGTTGGCGGTGGGGCTGATTTTTCTGCTTTTGTGTGCCTGTGGAGGACATCAGATTAAGGATCCGCTTAATTACGAGGTGGAGTCTTTTACTTTTAAAAACCAAGATGGCAAAAATGTTTCTTTAGACAGTTTAAAAGGAAAGGTTTGGCTCGCAGACTTTATTTTTACCAATTGTGAGACCGTGTGTCCGCCGATGACGGCTCATATGACAGATCTTCAAAAGAAATTAAAGGCTGAGAATATAGATGTGCGTATCGTATCCTTTAGTGTTGATCCTGAGAATGATAACCCGAAGCAGCTGAAAAAATTTGCGGCAAATTATCCTTTATCTTTTGATAACTGGGATTTTCTAACGGGATACAGTCAAAGTGACATCGAGACGTTTGCGTTTGATAGCTTTAAAGCGATCGTGAAGAAACCTGAAGGCCAGGACCAGGTCATTCACCAATCCTCTTTTTATTTAGTAGGCCCTGACGGTAAAGTGCTGAAAGATTACAATGGAGTAGAAAATACACCATACGATGACATCATCGCTGATGTGAAAGCGGCTAGTAAACTCAAGTAATCTCGAAGACAAGGCATTTTCAAATCTCCTAAAACATGATACACTTTCCACTAGTAGAATGGGGAGGAGCAACAAGATTGAAACTGCGCATTTTTGCACTCATGGCCAGTTTGATTTTGCTTCTTACTGCATGTACGAGCATACGTACAGCATCTGAGGGAAAACAAAAAGCCCATGAACTGAAAACGAAGGAACACATTGTCATTGCCGCTGTCGGAGATTCGCTTACAGAAGGTGTCGGAGATCCTGAGGGCAAGGGATATGTCGGCAAGGTGGCGGATTCTATCCGGTCAAATGAGCAAGTCAAAAAGGTTGACGTTAAAAATTATGCCGTCAAAGGGAATCGTTCGGAGGATTTGTTAGAGAAACTAAAAGATAAAAACGTTCAAAAAGGCATAAAAGATGCAGATTATGTCTTTTTAACAATTGGCGGTAATGATCTGATGAAGGTCCTTCGTCAAAACTTCCTGCAATTAACCGTCGAACCGTTTCAGGAAGAGGAAAAGCCGTACGAAAAGCGTTTTAAAAAAATCATTTCAGAAATCCGCGCGCTGAATAATCACGCAGAGCTGATTTATGTCAGCATGTATAATCCGTTTACATTTACTTTATCTGAATTACAGGAAATAAACGGGGTAGTCACTGATTGGAACAACATTGCTAAAAAAGAGCTGAAAAAAGATAAACATGCAAAAATCATTAATATAGAAGACTTGTTCAATCAAAAAAGTGACAGTAAACGAATTTCTGAGGAAGATGATTTTCATCCTAATGGAACGGGTTATTCCTTAATAGCGAAGCGGGTCTATCAAGCAATTGAAAAAGAAGGATTACCGAAAGAGTAGGGTGAAATCATGAATAACTGGAAACGACTGTTTTTTATATTGCTTGCCATCAATATTGTATTAGCAGTAGGATTTGTGACGCTGGTCATGCTGCCGGGCAAGCAAGCGGAGGTAGAGGATACCTCTAAAAGCGAGTACGGATTTCAAGTGACAAGCACAAAAGAATCCTTAGCTGCGTTTGTCAACTCATATTTAAACGAGAAAGCGTCAAATCAGCTTGATTACAAAGTGGATATAGATGACGATGTCCATGTGGCAGGGAAAATCAAAGCATTTTCCACGTCAATTGACGCGTTTATCGCATTTGAGCCGACCGTGAAAAAGAATGGCGATGTCGAGCTGAATGTAACGAAATTTTCCTTAGGGAAATTGAGTATTCCTATTAGCTTTGTGTTAAATTATATGGACAGCTTCTATGAACTTCCATCCTTTGTGCATGTTCATCCCAGCGATAAAAGCATTGAGGTTCGTTTGTCTGAAATGCCATTAACGAACGGTATGTATGTCAAAGCAGATAAAATTAATTTAGAAAAAGATGAAATTGAGTTTTCCTATTACCATCCTAAACAATAGAGGTGACTGAAATGAAGCGGATTTACCAGTATTTCAGTTTGTTATCATTTACGTTTTCCCTTTACTTCGGCTGGCTGGCTTATCATCATCTGGCGGCTGAGGATATGGATCAAATGTACTTGAACATTTCGTACTGCGCATTGTTTTTGAGTGTGATGGTGTTTACATTTGGCATGAAAGACCGAAAAAAAACCGATAAATCATGAAAAAAAGAGACATGCTGCACCGTCTCTTTTTTCATGCGGCTGGACGAAAATATAAGAGAACAAGGAGAAGAAATGAAAGCATACGATTTTACGAAGGGAACCGTGCTGAGGCAGCTTATCCTGTTTTCGATGCCTATTATGCTGGGAAATGCTCTGCAGGTTTCTTTTCAATTCATAGACAGTTTATGGATCGGCAATTTGCTGGGGGCAAAAGCGCTTGGCGCGGCCGCGGTATCAAGCACGATAGTTTTAACCGTGCTGTCTTTTATTTTGGGACTTAATAATGCGACCTTAACCATTTTGTCTCAGCAAAAGGGAAAAGATGATGAGAAAGGAATGGCGTCGTATATAAATGCCTTTGTGGTTTTATTAACAGGCTTAAGCATCGGGTTCGGCGCAGCCGGTTTTTTCCTGTCAGAACCATTGCTGCGTCTTCTGCAAACGCCGGAGTCCATGATTCCGCTTGCCGAGATCTATTTGCAGATTCAATTTATCGGCATACTGTTTTTGTTTGGTTATAACTTTATCAGTACGGTTCTTCGGGCGCTAGGCGACAGCAAAACACCGCTGCGGTTCATCGCTTTTGCCGTTGTGCTGAATGCTGTGCTGGCACCGCTCTTTATTTCTGTTTTCCGCATGGGGATTGCAGGAGCGGCTTATTCAACTGTTTTGTCACAGGGCATTGCGTTCCTTTACGGTTTGTTTTATGTCATCAAACATCAGCTGGTTCCGTTTTCTATGCCAAGAGCACCTAAGTGGGAAGAGACTGTATTGATTCTGAAACTTGGTATTCCCGCCGGTCTGCAGATGATGGTGATTACAGGCGGAATGATGGCGATCATGAGCGTCGTCAACTCCTATGGAGAGCATGTGGTCTCTGGATTTGGCGCGGTGCAGCGGCTGGACAGCATCATCACACTTCCGGCTATGGCGGCCGGTACGGCGGTCAACAGCATGGCGGGACAAAATATCGGGCTCGGAAACTATAAAAGAGTGGAATCGATTGCGAAGCTTGGTGTGATGTCTGTTTTTTCTTGCATGCTCGTAATTGCTATTATCATTTGGATATTTGGAAAATACTTGATGAGATTATTTATTAGTGAGCCTGACGCGGTAGCGTTTGGTGAACAATATTTGCGGTGGATTGCGTTTTTCTATCCCTTTATCGGTATTAATTTTGTGCTGAATGGAATTGTCAGAGCTGCTGGGGCAATGATGCAGGTTTTGGTTTTAAATTTGATTTCTTTTTGGGTTTTGAGATATCCTTTTACGGCTCTGTTTTCAGCTTGGCTTGGACAGAAAGGGATCGGTCTCGGAATCGGTATGAGTTTCTTATTCAGCAGCTGTGCGGCGTTTTTGTACTACAGATACGGCCGCTGGAAAACGATGAAATTGTTTACTGAAAGATAAGAAAGGCGCTGCGAAAAGCACATACCCTAATTGGGTATGTGCTTTTTACCGTTTTTTATCAAGTTTGCTGAAAAGCTCGATTAATGTGGCGAGTTCAGTATCCGTATAACAATCAAAACGTTTAAAGAAATATTCAGTTTTTTTCTCATTGAAATGCTGAACGATTTTTTCACCTGCTTCAGTGATATGGATGCGGATGATCCGCCGATCTTCCTTCGATCTGATTCTCGTGATCCATTCTTTTTCTACCAGCGCGTCAGTCACTGCGGTAATATGGCTTGCTGATACTTCCAAAATGGGCGCAAATTCCGTCACTTTCTTAGGTCCCTGTTCACTTAGAATGCGCAAAATGGTAAATTCATTCCGCGAAAGCTCTTTATCTAGAATATCGTTGATTTCATTGCGTATTTGTTTAAAAACTTTACGGAGTAAAGTTTCCATATCATACATCATTTGTGTTCTTACTTTCAAATTTGTGAACCCCCATTACATAATTGCTAATACTCAAAACCTATAGATTTTTATTGAAAAGCAGAATCATTTTCATTCTATTTTTACATGCTATAATATAATAATACCACGTATTAACAAAGGAGGCACCAGTATGTCTGAAAAAAAAGAACTCGCCACATTTGCAGGCGGCTGTTTTTGGTGTATGGTCAAACCATTTGACGAACAGCCGGGAATTGAAAAAGTGGTGTCCGGGTATACAGGCGGCCATACTGAAAACCCTACGTATGAAGAAGTATGCAGCGAAACAACAGGGCATCGTGAAGCCGTACAAATCACGTTTGAGCCTGATGTATTCCCTTATGAAAAGCTGTTAGAGCTGTTCTGGCAGCAAATTGATCCGACAGATGCAGGCGGTCAGTTCGCTGATCGCGGCAGCTCTTACCGTGCAGCGATTTTTTATCATAATGAAAAACAAAAGGAACTTGCTGAAGCATCAAAACAGCGGCTGGCGGAAAGCGGCATTTTTAAAGATCCTATCGTGACAGATATTTTAAAGGCTGAACCATTCTATGAAGCGGAAGATTATCATCAGCATTTTTATAAAAAGAATCCAGGGCATTATCAGCGTTACCGGACAGGCTCCGGAAGATCTGGATTTATCAGTGAGCATTGGGGGGGCGAAATAAATGACGCTAAATAAAGAAGAAAGAATAAAGTCATTAAACCGTATGCAATACGAGGTCACACAAAATAACGGAACGGAGCCGCCGTTTCAAAATGAGTATTGGGATCATAAAGAAGAAGGGCTTTATGTTGACATTGTGTCAGGAAAGCCTTTGTTTACTTCCAAGGATAAATTTGATTCCCACTGCGGCTGGCCAAGCTTTACAAAGCCGATTGAGGAAGAAGAAGTGGAAGAAAAACAGGATACGAGCCACGGAATGATTCGGACAGAAGTCAGAAGCCGAACAGCTGATTCCCATCTGGGACATGTATTTAATGACGGACCTGGACCTAGCGGACTTCGTTACTGCATTAATTCTGCGGCGCTGCGGTTTATTCCTAAGGATAAGCTCAAAGAAGAGGGATATGAAAGCTATCAGCACCTATTTGACAAATAAATGCAAGAAAAAACAAGCCTGCCTAATGGATAGACAGGCTTGTTTTATGCCTTTTTTTCTTTATGCAGGTCTTCAATAATTTGGGCAATTCTGTCTTTTGTAATAAGAGGAGCCTGATCAGACTGATACCCGGGCAAATTGACTTTGCGAAAATCAGGATGTTTTTCAGGTTCTGGGAGGATAGCATATAGGTTGCCCCATTCATATAGTGACTCTACTTCGTGGGGAGATGTCAATTCTTCGTGAAGCTTTTCACCTGGACGCTTGCCGACTTCTATTGCGGCCGGGTGCGGGAGACCGTGCTGCGCTGCGTATTCTTCAAATCCATGAATCAATTCCTCGAGTTTCAGTGATTCCATTTTAAAAATAAAAGTTTCTCCGCCTGTGGTTATAGCGGCTGATTGCAGTGTCAGTGTGGCCGCATCATTAATAGACATAAAAAATCTGGTCATGTTCTTGTCTGTGATGGTCAGCGGTTCACCTTCCATCATCTGTTCAAATAAAATAGGAATGACTGAACCTCTTGAGCCGAGAACATTTCCGAAACGGACGGAACAAAAAACAGTTCCTCTATTTTGAACGTGGCGGTTAGCTTGATGAAACAGCTTTTCAGATAACAGCTTAGTGGCACCCATTGTGTTTACAGGGGACACAGCTTTATCTGTTTATCGAGATACTGACTACGAAAACGAACTTTCCTTAGTATCAGTCAGCGTATCACCGGTTAGAAGGCCGAACCTAAGAATAGGTGTTATCTCAAATTGTGCAGGTACTGGGCCTTTTCTTTTAGCTGTCATTTTAACAATTACTTTTTCTAATGCTATTCTGAGTAAGTTGTTTTTTTCTTCTTTATCATTTGATGTCTCGTAAATTTGAATCAAGTTTTTCATTTGGCTTCTTACTTTACTGATATCAATACCTGATTTAATATCTGTCAGACCATTTAACTCATCTTGGGCTTTTTTTAGTTCTTTCATTTCCTTGTCCAATGTTGCTTTTCGCTGAAGAAAAATTTCGTCAGAGTAAATACCACTTTCGTACTTATCAAAGATGAAATTCAGTTTATTTTGTAACTCTTTCTCACGTTGCTCAAATTGTTCATTAATCTGTTTTTGAGATTTGATGTTGTTCTTATTCTCGTGTGAATGAACCATGTCTTCAATAAGGTTTGTAAGTTCCTTATCATTTAATGTTTGAAACAGTCTAAAATAATCTAATATTGCTTCTTCAACATCATTATACCGAACATTCATACACTTGTTATTGAGGCATCTGAGCACTTTAACATGATATAAGCTTTCAGTACCGTTTTTGTTTTGTCTCTTTCTTTTGGCTTCATATTTTGACAATGGGCCACCGCAGTCAGCACAAATACATACACCAGCCAATTCATTTAATTTATAATCGCTTCTATTTGGCAGCAAAGGTATTTTGTTTTCGATTTTTTTATTCGCCTCCTCGAATTGATCTTTATCAATAATGGGAGTGTGTGCGTCAGGTACAATTATTTGTTCATTCTCAGGTCTAATTGTTCTCTTACCGTCTTTTTCTTTCTCTCTGACTTTATACTTAACAGTTCCTATATAAACTTCATTTTCAAGAATGGCTTTCACAGTGAATCGATTCCACTTTTTCTTTCCGGCAGGGGAGGGGATTTGCAGATTGGTCAAATGAGTGGCAATTGCATTGTAACTGTAATCCTTCCCGTTGAGACCATTCAAGAATAAATCAAAAATTAGTTCAACAACCTTTGCTTCATCCTCAATTGGGTCTAGCTTAGAGGACTTTTTGTTTAATTGGTATCCATAAGGTGCCAGTCCAGATATCCATTTCCCTTGTGCTGCATATGTGTATTTAGCACCTGTCATACGCTCTCTAGTCATTTCAAATTCTTCTCTAGCCATAAATAATTCAAAACGAATTTGGCGCATGTCTACAGGGTTTCTAGGGTCATAAACCTTATATGGTGTAATTATGATCAATCGTTTGCTTTGAAGAAGGTTAACAATCTGTCCTGCATCGCTATAACTCCCACGACTAAGTCTTGTTATTTCTTTAACTGCAATTGCCTGATATTTGCCTTCCTCAAGATCTTTAAGGCACTCTTTAAAGACAGGACGACCCTCAATGCTTTCTCCTGATCCAATCTCCATTTTTAATTCATAAGGGATCTCAATAGCCGTAAGTATTTTATTCATGAGTTCTTTTTGTTCTGTGAGTGTGTCTTCACCTGTTCTTTTTTCTCGTTCCATATCCTGACGAGAACGTCTAAGATAACCTAAAATATTTGTGATGTTGTAAGAATTGACAATGTTTTTTAACTCCAAAAATTTAGCACCTCTTTATTGTGTTTAATGTCAAAACAGAAGTATCTGTAAAAACATTCTATCTAATATTGAATACGAAAACAATAAAATAATTTGAAAGATTTGTATACTTTGAAAGTTGATCTATCGGTTTTTGTTTATTTTACGAAGTTCCTGTACATCTATGTGTAACGGAAGAAATTTTGCGAAAAGGTGTCCGATTTGAAAAGGAACTTTGCAGTTATTTATGAAAAGGTTGTGCCAATTGGGAAGTTAAACTCGCAGTTATTAATGATGAAAGAATTTTTCGTTAAATTGTGCGGATAGCAAAAGTCACGGGTATTATCTATTGAAGGATATAAGAGAGGGATTAATCATTGACTATGAGTAACTCTAGGATAAAACAAGGTTCTTCCGCAGCCTTGTTAAATATCTCAACTAACTATCTATAATGCTTGTGTATGCCTTGCTTAAACTTCAATAAAAGTCTAATGAAAATTATAGGGGGAAAGAATAATGAATCAAACACAAATCGCAATTTTATCACTAATCATCGTTGCTATTGGTGAGATCAAAGCTCTATTAATTGATTTGTTCCCAAAACTATTTCCTGCAATAGGAACATTCCTGATTAGTTTGAACCGTTACGTATGGATAATAATTCTTCTGCTGCTTATTATTGCTGGGCAACAAATTTTCATTTATATAAAAGTTTAATATACATATTTAAGAGGAGGTGATCTCGATAAAATTCCCATTTTATTTAAACATGAAAGCTGCTTGAATACATCCCAAATTTAAAGCATTCTATATATACATCATAGTTGGTATATCAGCCACTATTAAGCCAGAGAGTCCCCTCACAAATAAAACAATGAAATAAAGAAGACTTAAACAAATTTTTACTTTAGAAAGGTAGACAAGATATTTATTTTGAACTGGTTTGTATTTTATTTATTTAAATGGGCAGTTTATAAAACGCAAACATTCTAAACAGAAAGGGTAGATGGATAATGGCTACTGGAGACGCAATACAGCAAGCCGCCAAGTTAGGTGATATCGGTTTTCCAGAATTCACAACAAAACTCATAACAGACACTTTTGATGCTCTTATTGCTGCCAACCTTCGTCAAACAGAAAGCTATATAGAGTTGTTTAACAAAGTAAATGAGAAGCTCCCTAAGTTTATTGAATCAACTAAGGACGAAATAAATGGGGAGATGATACTTGAGTTTTTAACCGTACTATTGCCAGATAATAAACAACCTGAAAATTTAACTAAAGTTAGAGCAGGAGGAGATTTAACGCCAGAAGAAACTGACAAACTTAATGTTGCTTTAAAAATTTCCGATGATGTTCCACAAGAAGAAGTAAAACCTGGAGCAATTAAAGAAGATGATTACAAAAAGATAATTGAAGCTGTAGCTAAACGTATTGCATCAGACAAATACACAATACTTCAAACGTTAGTGAACCAAGGATATTCAAGACTAGTGGTTGAGAATGGTGAAATTGAAACAAAGCTTTCATTTAATGTGACGGGAAAAGACAATTTAGATGCATTTCATACAACTACTAGCACAATTAATGAAAATCGACAAGGCGGTGGAAAAATTTATGGTGGTGGACTCTTTGGGATTGGTCGCGTATTAAAAGTGGCTGGGAGTGCTAATTATAATAAGGTTACAGTTACAACAGCTACTACTAATAATACAAGCTCATCGGAGGCTATGATAGACATCTTCGGACATGTCAGAATAAATTTCAAAACTGATTATAGTCCTCTTAGCATAAAAAAATAAGAAAAGGAAAAAGGCTGCGAAGCATGTTTTTTAGTCGTAGTCTTTTTTTATGATTAAGATTTGCTTATTTTGTCTATCATATAGAAACTAAAGAAATTGAAGGAGCAACGGTAATGAAGGATTATTTTGTTGAATTTACAGAATATACATCACTCCTAATTAATAATACTTTAGAATCTATACTAAGCAGCATTGTTAAACAAGAAAACAAAATTTTAGAAATAAGAGAAGATGCATTTATTGATTTGGATTCCTTTAGACAGAAATATGTTGATGAAACGGAAATCCGTAAAACTATACAGCACTTATTCCCAGCTAAAACAAATTCAGCTACTGAATCTTCAGTTGATTATTTACAGCCTTACACTCCTTATAATGAAGGGTTAAATGAAATCCCGGAGATATTCGAAAAAATCGGTTATAGCATGAGGTTTGAACAAGACTATGTTAGAACAGATACGAATTTATACACTATTACACACTTAGGCTATAAAGGAATATTTGATAAAGTGGCTTTATTAATTGCAGAAAAACAGCAAGGGATTTTAAAAACCTTAATTGCAGATGGAATTCCTAGGGTGAAATTAGATAATGGTCGCATAGCCTCCAAAATAATGTTTTTATTAGATGGAAATAATGAAAATTCAAATCAAGGGTCTAAGTTATTTGTAAAAACACTCAATTTGAATAACTCATTCGGGAATTCTTTGAATAACAGCCTTATTTCCGAACTTGAAATTAATTTTAAAGTAATTGTTCAATAATTAGTTTTAAAAAGGAGTGATACAGATGAATGAAAATAAGTTATTATTAAATGATCTGATTTTAATTGTTCATAATGAGGTACAGAGCGCTGTTGAAAAAATTTCAAATAAAGGTTTTGATGAAGAAAAAGTGACAGTAAGTACACCAAAAATGAGTATAGAGATGTTTAGAATAAAATTCCCTCTAACTCTAGTACAAGGGAATATATCCAGCAGTGATCCTAAAAAAATTAAGAATGATTTGAATTGTGAAAGTGGGTTAATTGTTAAATTAAATGAAGATATGGTTAACAAAGAAGGGAGTATAAAAGAACACCTTGCTTTAGGCGAGATCGAAATAAAATTTAATCCAACCTTATAGAACCTTACATTTTTCAAAAAAGTACGAAAGAAATAACAAGAAAGCCACAAAGGGCTTTCAATTAGCGTTCGCATGCATAGTTGTCATGATCTCTGTCCATTTTAGATTGGTAAGCAGGGTGGGAACTAGGCACTCCATTCGGATATTTCTTTCTTAACTCTGTACAATTTTTAAATGTTTCTGTTTCTCCAGTTGACTCTGAAGAAGCTTCGTTTTCAGTTGTAGTCGAAGTTTCACTTGATGCTTTTGGAGTTGTAGGCTGTTTAGCTACCGGTTTAGATGTTGTTGCTTTTTTAACTGCAGTGGTTTTCTCTTTCACACAGCCATTAAATCCTCGGTCAGTCACATATCCATTCTTACTCCAAATAGAAAGGTTCTCTGTTTTTGCTTCTTGCTCGTCTTTCTTAAATTGGTCTATGTATTTCGTATTTGGCTCATATACAAATGCTACTCTGGTCAATCCTTCTTTCAATAATGTCTCTTGAACAGACTTGCCATCGACATAAACGTAAGCTAACAGTCTTCCATACTTATCTCTGCGGTCACCTTTATCAAACTCCAGCTGCAGCTTACCACTGCTGACCAATTCTTTATTTCGTTTTGATGCATCTTCACCGTACGGTTGAACACAAGAATTTGGTTTCTTCGTCTCAGGTGTGTCTATGAGCAAGTAGCGCACTGTGTCTATATTTCCGTTATAGCTAACTTTAATTGTGTCACCATCAACAGCTCTATCTAGAGTAACATCGACCAATTCCTTTTTCTCTTTTTCCTTAGATTTGTCAGCAGTTTTTTCTTTAGCAGCTTCCTTTTGTTCTGTTTTCTTTTCTACATCCGTAGACGCTTGTGGCGTTTCTTTTTCTGTGCTTACTTTTACAGAATCATTTGAGCTGCAGGCTGCCAACGATAAGCTCAAAGTGAATGCTACAAAACCTAATAATACTTTCTTCAACTTCATTTCCCCTTTTTAGAATGTTTGTTCTCTATCTATATCGGTAGACCATCAATAATTATAATCCTTTATCCAATCTTTTCAAATTGATTTTTAAATAAAATCTTACATAAATAATAGTTTAAAAGTGAGCAAAAAGCATTGTTTGAAAAAAAGGTCAGTGGTACTATATTTCTTGGAAGGAGGTATTAAATGTAAAAAAAGAAAAAATATTCATCTGTGAGTTCTCATAAGAGGTTGAAATTTAACAATAAAGGAGAAACCATTATGAAAAAATTTGTTCCACTAATTTTATTTGCAGTTTTATCATTTACCATGCTACTTTTCTTAAACACTAAAGAGGTTGAAGCAACTTCCTCTAATTCTGAGAAGAATGTTACCTCGTTGTTTAAGGGAACACTTAAATTTGAAGTAGATGAAAATAAAAATGCCAAATTAAAAAAAGTTGATCTTGGAAATGAAAAAGAACAAATTAAACAAGCAGATATTCTCGCATCTGAGTTAAATCATGATTATCTCTACAACTACGATTCAAGTATCTCAGGAGATCGAGTTGATCTATATTCTAATAAAGAGACCAAAATAAAGAATAAAACTAAAGGGAAAGTACCTGGCTATGTAGAAGTACAAGTTGAAACATTATTAAGTGAGAAGAACAAATCAATAACAAACGTTATTAGAATCACTAAAGTTGTTGGCACAAAGCCTATGTACGTGAATGCTTCAAATAACTTACTAGCCAATAAATCCGTAAATGGAAAGTACATTAGAGTTCTTGCACACACTAAGAAATTTATGCTTGGAGAAATAAAGGCAGGAGCAAGTTCTTCAAAAAGTTTTAGAGTGGGTGGAACTAGCTTCTATAAAAGAGAATTTTCGGCTTCAGTTGTATGGAAAGACTCTCCTCCAGTAGTTGACTCTAAAACGTCTTCACCATTTCTTGCAAATAAAAAAGCAGTATTATACCCATATGCAAAAAACAATCATAACAAAAAAGTAATGCCGGCACCGGCTTATGCTAACATGAAAGTTATCCCAGTTGAAGATAGAGAGAAAAGGGATAAAAAAATTAGAGACAAATATAAAAGTTGGTATATAAAGAAATATGGAGACCCTAAATGGAATTGGAGTGATTATGAAATTCACCATATTATTCCTCTTCAGTACGGAGGGAATAATGATATGAACAATTTATTCCCATTAAAAAAGGATTTCCACCGAAAAACTGTGTCTCCTTGGTGGACTGGATATTAACAAGTAAGTGGGGCGATTTATTTGACTAACTTTGTTCATAAGACTGTAAATGGTTTGAAAAGTCTCTTAGATGAAAAAGGAGCCATTAAATTGTTTTGTTCTGAAGGAGATACCATGGAATGCCTTGTTACTTTTTCCTCGGACAAAGCAACCCTTAATGAGATTCAAAGTTTTGAAACTAAACACCAGATCACCCTTCCAGAGGATTATCAGAAGTTCATCACACTACATAACGGTGCGAAAATTTTTGAGATTCTTTCTGATGGAGAGAATATAGGTGGAGGACTTCAGCTATTTAGCCTTGAAGAGATTGAAGAGGAACTAAAATATGAGGATTTGTTTGAAGGTATCAATGGCATCCCAATTGGCTACTTATTGGAAGAATGCCATTTAATGATCGATAAAGATAAAATTAATCAAGGTGATCCTAACTATCTCTATATATTTGAAAGTGGTTTAGAATACAATCCATTAAATTTAAACTTTGAAATATTTTTAGACCGGTATATATTGGCTAATGGGGAACCTTTTTGGGATTGGCGCTACTATACCGCAGAAAATTATTATTGAACAAGATAGTGTGATGTATAAGACAGTCATTTTGGCTGTCTTTTTCTGTTATTCAAATAGATGGTTGTGGTAAAATTTACATAGAGTAGGGCTAGGAAGGAGAATGATATGAAGTTATTTGAGGCTGATTCATTACTCTCTGAAGCAGATAAAAGAGCCAAAGAGTATAAGGAACTAAGGTCGCAAATGGTTAAGCTAAGAAAAGCGTTTAAGGACGTAGCTGACCTAGATGACAGTGAGTTTTCAGGTAAGGGAGCAGACAACATTAAAGCATTTTATCATGATCATGTCGGTGTTACCGATCAATGGATTGACCTTATTGATATGAAAATTGCTTTCTTAAGCAGCATTTCTGCAAAACTTGAAGATGCCAAGATGTCTGATGCTTACATAGAAGAATCTTTTTTAGAGCATGAACTTGTCAATGCATACACAAAATCAAAATCCATTATGTCTGAACAAAAGAAAGCAATGAAAGATATTTTAAACGACATCAATGATATTCTCCCCCTTGAGATATTCTCAACAGAAGACTTCAAAGACAGACTTTCTTCTGCAGATAACAAACGTGAAAAAACAATCGATAAGCTAAACAAACTTGATGAGGATTTAAAAACTGAGTACGCTGAAACAGAACCAAACGAACAATTTATTCAGCAAGACTTTAAAAAGCTACAGGAATCAACAGGCAAAGGGAAGAACGCCACTCCGATTCACTATAATGCCAAAGCGTATAGAGAAAGTGACATACATAAGAAAAAAGGCGATATTGAGAAGCATTCTGAATCTTATTTAAGCGTAAAAAAAGAAGAAGCTAGAGAACGTGAAATAAAAGAATTGAAAAAGAAGCTTAATGACGGTGTATCTGACCCTGATGAATATTTAGAGATTGCTAAGAAAGTAGGGTACGAGAATCTGGAGCCAGCTCAAGTGCAACTTGCAGTGCAAATTGAACAAGCGAAGCAGCTAGAAGGAGCAGGAGAAATCACCTGGGATATCGTAAAAGGTGTAGGAGTAGGCTTATATGATGTAGGAAAAGACACTGTAACCGGCATTTGGGACTTCATCACCGATCCAGGAGAAACACTCTCAGCACTGGGGAATGCAATTATTCATCCAGTGAAAACATATGATGCAATATCTGCTGCAATTGAAGAGTCCTATCAAAAGGATATGGTGAATGGGGATGCCTACTCTAGATCAAGATGGGTGACCTACGCTGTTGGTTCAACAGTTACAGCAATTGTTGGAACAAAAGGTGCAGGGGCTATCAACAAAGCAGATGTTGCAGGAAAGGTCATAAACAAGGCAGGGCAAGCAGGGAAGAAAATGAAGGACGTTAAGATTCCAGATTTACTACCTTACAATCCTAAGTATAAGCTTGCTCTAGCAGATAACGTACCATACAATGTGGTTGATAGCCAAAACCTTAAGAATGAACTTCTGACTAATGCGAAGAAATTACCAGATGGAACAAGAAAGCCGTTTACTGGACAAAAGATTAATCCACCATGGATAAATAAAGAAAAGTATGAAGCGTATGAAATAAAGGGGAAGGTGAAGGCGAAGGGGAAAGTTAAAGATGTAAGCCGAAGAGTGTATACTATGAAAGATATAGATATTAATCAAAAAACAGAATTCGGCGTTACAAATCTTCAACTAATGAAAAACGGGAATGCCCCTTATGCAAAAGATGGCACACAGATTAATTTACATCACTTGATTCAAGAAGAACCTGGCCCAATGCTTGAAATCCCGAACAGTTTACATACAAAATATAGTGATGTCATTCATAAGCTTAAGTCTGATGGTGAAAGTTTTAGAAATGATAAGGTTTTAAAAGCACAATACGAGAGCTTTAGAAAGAGATATTGGAAGTGGAGAGCGAAACAATTTGAGAACGGAAATTGAGGTGTTCAAATGATTTATTCGAAGGTTGAAAACTTTATTAATGAAAATAAACAAAATGCCATATTTACAGAAGGCGCAAGTCATGAAAACATTGGTCGTATTGAAGAAAACCTTCAATGCGACCTTCCCAACAGTTATAAATGGTTTTTAGAAAAATACGGTGCTGGTGGTTTATTCGGTGTTTTAATTTTAGGCTACAACTTTGATCATGCATCAGTTGTAAATAGAACTAATGAATATAAAGAACACTATGGTCTTACTGATGGACTTGTGGTAATTGAAGATGTTGATTACTTTGCTTACTGTCTAGATACAAATAAAATGAAAGATGGAGAATGCCCTGTAGTTGAATGGGATAGGATAATTGGTTATCAAGATACTGTTGCAGAAAGCTTTATTGAATTTTTTTATAATAAGATTCAGGAAGCGAAAGATGACTGGGATGAGGATGAAGACTGGGACGATTAAGCAAAAGTATTGCAATTGACAGTTTTTAAAGACCGGTACTTATTGAATCTGAACTCAATACATTAAGGTATCAAGGGCTTTAATGGTAAATGATACTGAAAAGGAGTGAGATTCATGGGGGGATTTTATTTCTTTGGTGGTTTGATTTTAGCTTTTCTAATATGTGTTGGTTTATTATCTCTTGGTGCTTATATGCTTTGGAAACTTATAAAGATGAGCTAGGTTTGATGGAAGCTGGGATTTGATTTAAAATAGCTATTTGCTTAATCTCACTTTTAGTAAGTTGGAAATATTCTTATGCTTGAGAAGCTGTACTGTAGGCCTAGTTGAAGATAGGGCTGCTGATCCGATTAACACAATACCAAAGTATTGTTGCTTGTCGAACCTACATCTTCAATCTAAATAAAATAATGGTTTTAACCATAAAGCAATAGTATTGCAAATACCATTTCTATATGGTTATAATTAGGGTAATGATACAATTATATAATTATTTTATGCATTTGTTTAATTGGATTGCATAAAATAAAAAAGACCAGGGTGCTACCAACACCCCGGCTCTGTACAAAAAGCTGCCCATCAAAGGGCTTGCTCATTGGTTCTTAGTTGAGATAGACCATTCCCTGAACTTTCTGAGGGCTCAAGGGAGGTCTATTTTTTGTTTATATACGTCAACAGGGCAATTATAAAAGACCCAAATGCAAGCATGAGTATTAATGCTTGGAATGTTGACATTAGCATCACCCCCTTTCATAGGGGATGAGCAAGACTCCCTTGAGTGAGCAAACTTTATGTACAGGAAATATTATACTATACATAAATGTCCTTGTCGTTAAAAATTCACAATAAATTGACAGTATGAAAAGAACGTGCTTAATGCAGGTTCTTTTTTTTATTTCAAATATTAAACAATTTCCTTCAATTGACGATATTTAACATGTAAACTTGTTCCAAGGAGGATTTAGGAAATGAATAAGAGAATTACATATGTACTGCTTGCTCTTCTAGCAGTTGTTGCTTTCGCTTTCACTGGTTCATCAAAAGCAAAAGCAGCAGAAGCATTACCACTCTACTATCTACAAATTACAGGGATTACATCAGACGGAAACGATTTTGCTTGGGATAACATCACTTTTAGTCAAACCAAAGCGCCAAACGTTTTGAAGGGGAATAAACTATATGTGAAAGCTCGGTTTATGGGTTATACCAAGTTAACAGTTATCACAGGCAAAGATGGTAAAAATCTGTTGTATGACGGCACAGCTAAAATGTTTAAATCTGATGCTATCCTTGGTCAAAATAAGGTGGTAATAGGCTGGGATAAATATTTTGAGATTCCAATGGACGCACTTCAAGATAACTCAATTCAGATAAGAGCACTAAGCTCAGGTACTACTTTTCTTTATAGCCAAAAAATTGATTTTGAAAGAGAGTGAACCAGGTGATTAGCACTTCTAATTATGATGTAACTAAAGATCCAAAATTCTTAGCTTTTTGTAGCTTAGCAACAGAAGGGTATGGTCAGAATAATACTCAGCAATCTTCCATAGGTTTTAACGAGTTTTGCGAAAAACTTGAGAGAAATGAGATTGTTAAACCCGAGAATAAAAAAAGCACGCCTGATTTGAATAAGTCTTTAGAAGACTGGAAATTAAGATTTACTGCAGGAGGAAACCTTTCTGCAATGGATTCGCAGGTATTAGATATTATCAAAAAAGCTTATAACTTAGGCATGGTTAATAAAGATAATATGCTGTTACGAAATGAAGCAATTAATGCTTATAGAAATTCTATTTGAATAATGAAAACAATGCCCAGCTTAATAAAGTGCTGGGCGTTTTACTTATTGAGGTTATTTACTTTCAAATACTCTCGATGTTCTTTCTCCAACTTTTCAATATCATCTTTGAATATATAGATCTTATATTTTTCCTTTGCTTCTCTAGAAAGATTATCTTTTAAATATTCACGGAGCTTTGCTTCACTTTTGGTTTGATCCATGCCAATTGTAATTGCCGGATCTGTTTGACCAATTTGCACACTGAATAAACCAAATTCATCCCGAATATTATCAATTACTTCCAAAGGGGACTTTTTATTTGCTTCGATTAAAGTAATACCCGACATAATCAAAGTAGGAACTAAGACCAAAAATCCGATTAGCCTCTTCTTCATTAACCATTACACTCTCCTTCGTGGAAAAGAATCCCTCCTTTATTAATACTACGTATATCATTATTGACCTTTATATTTTATTACCAACATTTACATCGAACTTTCGTTCGTATTTTTGTTGAATAAGGAACGTTTGTTCTGTTAATATTAGATCAATAAAGGAGTGAGTCGATATGCTTAGAGATCGAGGAACAATCAAATATACGTCAATTATGCTTCCAGAACATTTGACACAGCTTAAACAAGACTTACTTGATGCATCAAAAATTGAAAAGCCGTCCTTAGACGCTCAACAAATTGAAGAGATGGATATTCTTGTTTCTGAAGCACTTGAATTTAATAAAGAGTTGAAATTCAAACTCTTTAACAATGGATTCGTTGAAAATGTCGCCGGCCGAGTCCATTACATTAATTTTGAACAACAAAAGCTTCACGTTAAAGATCCGAACGACAATACAGTCTATATCAACATGAATAACATCATAGGAGTCACATACAATGATTGATTACTCACAATTTCCACGTAAAAATATACTTTGTGTCGATATGAAATCCTTTTATGCTTCTGTATCGGCTGTCACAATGGGTTTGAACCCCTTAACTTGCTATCTTGCCGTTGTAGGGAATACGGAGAGACAGGGAAGTGTAGTATTAGCTTCATCTCCTGCACTTAAAAAAGATTTTGGAATCAAAACAGGATCGAGACTATTTGAGATACCTGAAGATCCAAGAATACACATTGTAAATCCGCAAATGAAGCTTTTCATCAGAGTTTCGACTGAGATTACAAAGCTGTTTTACAGATTTGTTCCTGAGAAATGTGTCCATACGTATTCAATTGATGAATCTTTTTTAGATGCAGGAAAAGAAGATCCTGAAGAAATGGCCAAAGCAATTCAAAGCAGCATGTGGAGAGAATTTGGTTTGATGTGTACAGTAGGCATTGGAGATAACATGTTACTCAGTAAGCTTGCGCTTGACCTGGAGAGTAAGAAAACAAAGAGTGGTATTGCACGTTGGAGATATGAAGATGTACCAAATAAACTCTGGAAGGTTCACCCGCTGTCTAAAATGTGGGGAATAGGAGGGAGGATGGAAAGAAATCTGAATCGGATGGGAATATCAACTGTAGGTCAGTTGGCTAAATTTCCTTTAGAGCTGCTTGAAAAGAAGTTTGGAATAATGGGAAACCAGTTGTACTACCTCTCACGGAATTGATTTATCAGAAATAGGTGCTCCGTTGATGCAAGGTCAGATTAGTTTTGGTAAGAGTCAAATTTTAATGAGGGATTACACAAGAAAAGAAGAGATTAAGGCTGTTCTGTTAGAGATTTGTGAGGAAGTCGCAAGAAGGGCACGTACCCATAATAAAGTTGGCCGAACAATCAGCCTGGGAATTGGATACAGCAAGGATGAGCTTGGTGGTGGTTTTCACCGATCCAAAACAATTGATCTTCCCACAAATATCACCATGGACATTTATAGGTGCTGTTTGATGCTCTTTAATAAGTTTTACTCGGGTAAAACAGTGAGAAGTATCTCAGTTACGTTATCAAATATTGAGGATGATGTTAATCAGCAGTTGAGTTTATTTGAAGTGGATAATGAAAAGAGAAGGAAACTCGGGTTTGTAATGGACGGGATTAGAAGCAAATACGGATCGAAAGCGATTCTGAGAGCAGTTTCTTATACACCTGCTGGTACTGCGCTTCACAGAGCAGGGCTTACTGGTGGACATAAATCATGAGAATAGAGGGAAGCTCCCTCCATTCTCCTTACTTAGTTATTAGTTTTTACGTTTCGGCTCTTTCAGCAACTTTGAGCGTATCGTTTTGTTGTTGGAGATAGGAAGCACCCACTGTTCCGGCAACACCGAATAATAGAACTGCGCAGATAATTAGTTTTGTTTTCATATTGCTTCTCCCCTTTTAATTTGTCTTCTTGCTTCATTTGCCAAACGATAAAATTCAATTGCACCCCAAGCTTCTTTTTTTGCTGTGAGAAAATCAGCTATGACAACTCCATAGCTTTCCATATCAGGGTACATACCTCTTTCTCTGAAGAACTGGAACGCTTCTCTTACTAAATTTAAATCCGAGTCCAAGAAAAGACCTTTAACCATTTTCAGCTTTTCAATAACTACTTCATTGTTGTACTGTTCTGCTATCTGCTTTGATTGTTCATAAAACGCTTGAGCATTTTTAGTATCGTTTTGCCTTCCTTTTAAGAAGGAGATAACAAACAATGTTTTAGCTGCATAATCATGGTTTTCTGGCTCAATGATTTGGAGCGACTTATTAAAGTGAAAAAATGCTTTATCAAGTTCTTCCATTTGATTATAACATAATCCAATATTAAACAGTGCTGAACGTATTAAATGTCCACGATTCTTCTCATTTTTATTCAGCTCTTCTGCTTCTTGGTAAGCTTTATATGCTCTTTTTAACGCCTCATCAAACTTCATGCTGTCCAGTAAATTGCCAAATATGACGAATTGACAGCGTACTTTTTGTACCCCGTATGTAGAGTTTCCATCAACATCAGGTTGCTTTTTAAAAATATTATAGGCTCTCATGGCATAATTCATTGAAAAATAAGTTTGTTTCATGTGGTAATACACTTCTGATAATTTAAAATAAAATTCAGCTTTTTCAACTTCAATATCTTCGCTATCGATGGAGTCCAAATGTTTCTCTGCTTGTCTATAGTGATTAAGGGAGAACGTCAACTCTTTTTGTCTAAAATAGAACATGCCCATGAAAAAATAATAGTAATATTCGAGCATTCCTGTTAAGTTTTCATGACCTGCATACTCTTTTAACTCACCATAATTTTTCTCAATGTCCTTTATGGCGTTAGGGTACATATACGATAGCATTAATTTATGTCTAAATTCGAGTAGAGAGTAGTATAGCAAGACATCTTGATTCTCTTCCATAATCTTTATTTCTTGCATAACTTCTTTTCGCATTTCCTCTGCTCTACCGACCCAATTCTTTTTAATTGCTACATACCAATGATTCATTTTTGTCGCTACCAAGTCATAGGGAATGACTTTTTCAGTCTTCAAGTTTCAAACCCCTTTCTGTCCTTTTTATTATATAGTTGCACTGGAGGAAAGAAATGTAAAGAGATTTGTATGAAAATTACAAATAAATTGATTATGCGTAAAAGTTGAAAAAACGAAAAAAATACCCTCCTCAATTAAGAGAAGGGTAGGGGGTTATCTCGGTGAATCATAATCCATTGCTTGTTCACTATCAGAAATACCTTGAGTTGTTGGGTCAACAATGATGCCCATTGCAGTTAAAAAAGTTAGAAGTGCATTAAATTTCTCTGTCAAATTGTCACCAAATACCGTCAAGTCGTATCCAAATGCAGAGGCAATTGCTTGTACGAATAAAAGCGTTGCAGAGAAAATTGCAACAAGAAATGTCTTCTTTTTCAGTCTTACTTTCCAGTTGATTTTAGTCATTTAATCGTCTCCTGTTGATTTTATTTAAGGCCAAAATGTATGAGCAACCATGCACCTATAATAGTGGCAATCACACTTGGTAGCACCTTGAATACAAGGTCTTTAGTAAACTGTGAGGGATCAATTTTACGAGTAGAATCAGAGCGTTCCAATATTTCAACTCGATTGTCTAGTTTTTCATATGATTTGCTTAGATTTTTTAAACTGTTACTCATTTCGTTAAGAGTACTGAACTGTTCTCTTGATTGTGCTTGAGAGTCTTTATTAATTTCGACTTGTTGCTCAACAAGTGTAGCTATACGACCGATAACATTTGTTCTTTCTTCAAGAGAGTCAATCTTGTTATTGGTGTGTTTTGCTTTTTCTTCTAGTGCACTTAATCTTGAAATGGTGCTTTGCTCAAAGTTATCCATTTGTCACCAACCTTTAATGAATATAGGAAGGTGACTTTACATCACCTCCTAAATTAAGAGGATATTCGCTGATATGAATAGAGCAGCAAAAATCCTCCGAGATTATTGAATATAATTAAATCTTTGAACCGAATTGCCCTGAGATGTATCCACGTTTACCGTTATAAATAACTTCCCAGTAACCTTTTGGATTGTTTTTACCTTTAACTGAACCAGAAATTGAAATAGTGCTTCCAAGCTTAACTGTGCCAATATTTTTAGAACTATTTCGATCAGGTTTGTCCATTACGATTGCTGCGCTTGATACACCGACAATTTTGATTTTTCCCACGGATTTAATAGATGAGGAGCTTGAAGAAGTTGATGTTGTTTTTGGGGCAGAGGAAGAAGTTTTAATTGTTCCTGTAACATCAACATATTTGTCAGAAGCAGTGATGTAATATGTAGCACCTTTAGAGTTCTTAACTTTATATTGATACGCAGATACAACTTTAACTTTCTCAACAACTGTAGGAAATCCAATGCCTTTATTTACTGTGCCGACAACATCTTTATCTTCCCAAGATGGTTTTGAATAGAAGCGAAGACCGTCAACTTTTGATTTTAGTGAACCACTTACTGCTGATGAAGAGGAAGGGGAGGAGGTTGTTGGTTTAGTTGGAGAAGCTTTTGAAACAGATTTGCCTGACATTTTTGCCTTTACTCGATTTTTAAAGTCTACAAATTTTTGGCCGTTAGATACCCATGGTGCAGGGCAATTCTTATGAGTGATGTCATAATGACGAACAATATCAACAATAGGATCTAAACCAAACTTATTACATAATTCAACGAATACATCCTCAGTTCTTTCAACTGTATCTGAATGGAATGAACCGTCTTTTTCAAGGCACATTTCAACTCCAATAGATAAAAAGTTAGCGTTAGGTTTTAGCGCAGCAACTCCTCGATAAGGATTTCCGGCACTATCTCTTTGCTGAATATCATTTGCATGGTAAGCTACTTCATTTAACGGAATGATACAAATTGCTTCAGCCTTATCTACGAAAATGTGAGCTGATGCATAAACTTGTGCATTGCTGAAGTATCTGCGATGATTGTCTGCGCCGGCGCCCGGATTGGCTGTATAATGAACAACTAATTTCTTAACACCATTTAACTTTAAACCAGGTCGAGTATACTTGTTTACCGGAATATAATTATTTGTATAAGCTGACAAAAAACATCTCTCCTAAAATTAAATTTGAACACAAAAAAGAGAGAAGGAGACTAAACCCAATCTCTCTTTATCTCACGTATGCTCTTGTTATCTCTGTCTTTCAAGTATGTGTTTTGAATAAAATCTATATTTTATCTAGAACGTAAACACCTCCTTAATTTTTAATGCATTTAGATTGTAGGGGTGATAAGACATAGCGCTACACCATATCCTCGTTCTTGTGAATACGGGGTTGTGATACGCATTACATAGTAACCTGAACCATCCTCAGATTTTGACCCTTTACCGGCTTTAGGAATTATACGATCACCAGCTGCAACAGTCCCATCAATACGTACAAATATCTGGCCAAACATTCCTACGACATTCCATTCAGGCCGATCAGACCGAGCAATATAATCTTCAGCAGGTTCATAATAAGGATTTTCTTTCGGAACTGTTTTAGTTTCGATTCTTTGTGTACCGTCTTCATTTGTAACTGTTACATCAATATCTTCGTAAATCAAACCGCCAAATTCGTTCTTCAAATAACGGCCTTGCCAGTTAAATGCTGCTTCGCCTAAAACTACACCAGCTGTTTCAGAAATCACTCCTAAAACTTTATCTCCTGCGTTGGCTTTTCTGATTTTGTCACCTTCTAGAGTTACAAAATAACCAGAAGGAATGGCTTTACCATCAATCGATTCAAAATACTCGGCGTAATCTGAGAAAGTGGAGGCACCTTTAACTTGACCGGTAAGATTAATATTCCCATTCTTTGCATCTAATTGAATCTTTGTATTTGCTGTAGAGGGTGCACCTGTAGCAGCATATCCTAAAGCAACTGTGTAACCTGTTTTATTGGCAACACCTTGGGAAGCTATGACCATCCTAGATGATCCAGTGCCTTCAATTGAAGAGTTATTTGAAGCGGCAACCATTGAACGACTGCCTTCAGATGTGGTTTTAGAACCGCCAGATGAAGCGATTACTACGTTACGAGGGCCATCGGCTTTAGATCCACCAGTTGTTGCTATAACTGCAGAAGCAGTACCCGTTGCTTGTCCACCACCAGAAGAAGCAGCTACAAGACTAGTATTTTTAGCAGCGTAGCCAGAAGTTGTCGCAATCCTTGTGCCACCTTTAATATTTTTTGGTACAAAGGATGTATAGGTTTTTCCGGCAATCTTCGAGGGGATAGCGTATTTATCACAATTGACTGCGTTAATGTCAACTTGAGAGTTTGTACAATACAAGCCAATAGACCCTTCTTTGCTGTAACCAATTAAACTTGCTTGATTTACACTAGCGTTCTTAATAGCACTGCCAATTCTGATGCCAATTAATGCAGACTCAAGAACATTTATATTTGATAAGGACACAAAGTCAGATTTTTGACTTCCTCCATAAATATAAATATCTGCTCCAGCTGTTTTAAATCCAGATGAAGAAACATTATTAAAAGTAATGTTCCTGCTTTTATATTGAGTTGCAATAGCTGGATTACCTTTATAGTCATAAGAAGGGTCACCGATAGCTGTGAAATTAGAAATGTTAACATTTTTGTAAGCAGAAATAACCAAAGCTCTTGGTGTCATTCCAGCGTATAGCCTATCGTTGAAAATTGGTTTTATTGCTGTGCAGTTAGAAGCCATAATATTTCTTGCAGTTTTAGATTCTGGGTCACTAGCTTTATGGAATCCAATGTGTCTAAAATCAAAACTTCGAATATCATTTTCAGATACACAATTTAAAAAGGTGACATTCTGTGCTGCTGGTGCATGTTCATGAGCTTTAGCTTCAAATCCTCGGCAGTTATTCTTACTGACACAGTTGATCAGCCACACTTTCATTGAACCATCATCAATTTCAAATCCATTTGTGTTGCTGGCGCCTGATGTATGAGCTGATCCGTTTCCATCATATGAATAACAATTTGTTATAAAAACATACTCTGAGAAGTGGGTTGTGAAACCATCGTCGCCAAAGTTCGTTGCTGTACAGTTATTAATCCAAACGTATTTACTTCCACCTGGTTGATAAACATCTTCTGTATCAGTAAGGGAGTTATAAGAAGGAGAGGTTACATCAAACCCGTGTAATCCTGCATCTTTTGCATGAACATTATTTACCCATACAAATTGTGAATTGGTAATGTTTAAGCAACTTGAGTTGGGGCCAGAGGAAATGCTGTTGTTAGTCTTCTGAAGGTTCCAGTCAAGCAAGAGGTTTTCAAAAATGATGCACTTTGAATTTTGAACAGTTGTGATGACGTGGCTGTATGCGGGGGCATCTTTATGAAGTTTAATAACTGAGAGTTTACCTGTTCCATATAATCTAGTATAGGATGGAACTTTCAATCCTTTAACCATATATGTTCCAGCTGGCACAAATACTTCTGCATATCCCATTTCAAAAGCTTTGTTAAAGGCTGCAGTGTCATCAGTCACACCATCGCCTTTAGCTCCAAAATCCGTAACGCTAACTCTACGCTGAATTAATGCATTTAATATCTTCTCGACAAGGTTTGTACCCGTAATATGAAAATCATCTATGTTCCCAATTTGATTAGATAGTCCATCAACTTTCTCAGTGACGCTACTTGAAACACTGCTTACTTGTTTTAGGATATCCTCGAAAGTTTGCTTAATTGATGGCGCAGTGTAAGAAACGCCATCTGATTTAAGCAATTCAATCGACATGGGAACATAGGAACCAGTATTTTTATCATAATATTTAAATCCCATCTAATTCCTCCAAATTAAAAAAGAGACTAGTAGATTCTCTTTCTAATCAATTTCATACCAAATCATACCTGATTCAGGTGCAACATTTGATATGATTACTCTTTGTTTTTCAGGTACCAAGCCTTCATCTTGATACCATATATAATTCGCACTAAACGGTTCGACAGCACTTAATAAAATATTAAAACCTTCATATACTTCTGAAGTACCAATGTCTACCCAGTCAAATCCATCCCACCTATAGACTGTTTTTGTTTCTTTAACTGCAACAGTCCAGCCAATAAGTGGGTTTGGATACGTTGTAATAATATCGGCGTATGTATAAACTGAAGGCTTATAAATTTTTCTTGTGTTTTCAACAACATATTCATAATCGGATGTAGCTTCTCTGCACCATTTAGTTATTTCAATACATCGCTTTGTAACACGTTCACATTCAGCAATCCGTTCATTCATTCGAATTATTGCATCTTCAGCTTCATCAATAAGCCCTTGTAGAGTTTCAATTACCATATTCCCTTGACGCTTTATCCAAATTCGAGAGGCGGGAAAGAAGGAAGCTCCTTCGCCACTGTAATTGAAGGTAAGTGATTTTCCTTCGTTTGAAGCATTAAAAAAGACAACTCCCATAAGGTAATCAACCTTAAAATAGTTGTCGTCAAGTTCTCCATCTTCAATCTCTCGCCATTCCTTATTGTCCCCAGTAACTTCAACACGAAATTCTCTGTTCGGAATCTCAGTTAGGAGTGCTCTTCCATTAAATATTGTCAATGTTTCATTGTAAGTTAGGTACGGGTCTTCAACTGAACCTATTCTCTTTTTACTTAGTATCGGGTCATTGTATAATTCAGCAAAATCCGCCAGTTTAATCACCTCCGTTAATTTTGTTGATAAGCTTCCCAGATATATTTAACGTTTAATTTATTGCCCCTAAAATTGCTATCTGCTCCTGTAATAAACATGAAGTTGCCTAAAGCGCCGTAACCTGTATCTCCGCCTTTTAAGGATAATCCGGTTGAAGTTACCTGATAGGTATAACCGCCCAAAGTGCTTTCAATAACAAGTTGACTGTCCTCGGTTGAAATTGGAGTTATTTTTACCAAATCGGGAGTAAAGGTGAGTGGGATTGCTTTACTTGGAGTACCATCACCTATATAAGAACCCTTTGCAAACTTTGGGGGAGTGAGGATATCTTCAACTAATACATAATCAGATGCTGCCCGTCCACCTAACATCTCTGCATTACCATCTATAGAACCACTAATTATCCCTGATTCATTTCGAACGGGGATTGAGTTTGGGGAAGTAGATGTAGAAGCAGGAAAACCATTCAAGGAGTCTGCTGATCCTGCAGATGAGACAATCCATTCCTCTCCGTTAAACAGTTCCTGTTTATTAGTCTTTGGGTCAATCCAAATTGTCCCTGTTTCTGGATCTTCTGGCTTAGCTTCCGTGGAGATTGTATAGAGACCGTTAACTTTTCCACTAAGGCTTCCTTTTACTTCAATTGAAGGAGAAGGGAGGTAGGGGTTTTCAGAAGGATGGCTTGATTTAACTATATCCGAAAGAAGAATCTGATTTATATCTATATCTGCATCTACTCTTCGATATGCTTGAACACCAATAGTGTAGTACATATTTGAAGGTAATCCGGTAAAAGTGGCTGTACGTCTGTCATATTTAACATTTTGTAAGTTCTCACTAGCTTGCACAGAGCCAAATGTGTACTCCTCATTGTCATCACTACCGTGTAAGTAAACCTCAAACCCATCGATGTTGTATTTGTCTTCATTGGAATCAACATAGTTCCACTGAATGGTAATATCAACTGAGCCGTTATCATTTACCTTATGGGTGATTGCCGTGCCATCAGAAGCAATGGTAGGGGGTGCTGGCTGCACTGAGATTCTATCATTTCGAATATTGAAGTTTTCAGTTACTTTGTCCCATTCAATCTTTCTTTTGTTTAATTCAGTACTTATTTTGTTTGTTCTGTAAACGGTTTTTATGATTTTCTCAAAATCAGATTGAACTCTTTTTCCATTTGTAACTGTGACACTAATATTTGATTGTTCAAAATCAATTGTTATTGCTGAAAGTATGGCTTTAATATCGGTATTTAAATCACTCTGTTGAACTCGTACTGTGTCTCCTAAACTGAACCTATCCCAGTTATGTTTTTCACTAAGACAGTTAAAAAAGTTTACTATATCGAGTGTTACATTCACTGGCGGTGTATTACGACTTTCGAGTTCTTCGTTGGCATCATCATAAAGTTCATTCTCATCATAGATGCTGTCATTTGACCACTCAGTTGTCGAAATGAAACGTGAGAGCAGTTTTTGCTGATTTTCACTAAAATTGTTCTCAAAAGAAAGCTTTTCTTTAAGCTTAGAAATTGAAGCAGATATTTGGGAAATTGTTGATTCAATCGTAGCAATTTGGTTTTTCTTTTCTGCAACTGCTTTCTGCTTTATGGCGAGTTGAGCTTTTAGTTGACTTGTGTCATCTCCAGCTTTCTTCGCAACTTCAATTCGATCTAATAACTTTTGGACTTCAAGATCGAGGGTGTAAAGCTCGTTATTTAATTCGGTTAAACTAGTCTCAGCTTCGTTCTTTTGGATGAGAAGTTTATTAAACGCATTTCCTTCGCTATTAACAAGGTCATTATAATCAAGAATTGCATGACAAAGTTCATCTGGCATATAGGCACTGTGGGAAATTACATTTCGTTGTTCGTCACGTTGAAAGGGGAAGAGGAAATAAGAGAAATCATCAATGTACGATTGTCCAGTCGGGTTCACTGAATTAATACTTATGCCATCTTTTCCAATAGCATACAGTCTTGTTACCAATTCGTCTGCATCATCAGAATCGTCCATGCTAATCATATATTGCCGAGGGTTCAGTTTAAGGCCTTTGTATTTCGAAATGTCTGATTCTTTATAAAAGCTTACAGTTTCATTTACTGTATCAAAGACTGGGACTGCATCGAACTTCTCGCAGATTGAATATAAAAAATCAAGCTTGTTAGTTGATGATACGTCAAACTGTCTCCGTTTTATGTTAAAGAGAGTATCTATGTATCCAACCGTCCAACTGGTATTCTTTAAACAGTCTGTAACTACTTCCTGGAGATTTTTAGATGTCTCCTCATATTTAAGAACGTTTATTCTACTCAATTCATGTTGAAGAGATCTGCACTCAATTTGTACAGTATCCATTTCACTGCTGAAAGACTTGGTTCTTTTTGTGATAATAAACCAAATCGTAAGCCCATAGAACTCAGTTTTAATTAGGTACCAGGGTTTTAGTAAATCTACAACATGATTCCTTTTAATGACCCCATCATAGGTGGCCTTAAGCGGAATAGAGAAGGAGAGTTCGTGAACGCTGCTTCCATGATTTAAAGTTACAGTTGGATTCAGAACTTCATCAATGTTGGCTATTTTAGTCTTATCTGGCTTAGCAAGGGATAAGCGTATGTTTTTTATCTCTGTATCCTTGCGAATAGTTATCAATTTTTCACCTTCTTACCGATACTTAAATCTGAAAGTGAATCTCAGTTTGCATTTTCCGGTCACTTTTAATCGATTTTTCCCGTAATCCAATCTAATATAATTGTCATTAAAATCATCATATCTTTCATTCCCATATAAAGACGACTCAATAATTTCTTTGAAGCCATTCACTTTAACAATTTCTCTGTCTTTTAGATTGCTGAATATAAAGGGATCAGTATAATCACTCAGGTTCTCGATTTTTACATCGCCGTCGCCAATTTTAAGAATTTCAACAGTAGGGTAAATCGCAACATCGCCTTTGTTATGGAGTTCAATGATTTTCATTCCTGATGATATATCAAAGGAATGAGTACTTGTGTTTCGACTATATGCATAAGGGGAGTTGCATTTCATTGTCAAACGAACATATCCATGTCTAGCCGCATTATGAACTAGATCACTGGTATCTACGGGCATTGCATAATACACAATGTCTAAATTTTCACTGAAAGCTAAGGGCTTGTAATCATCGACATCTAGCCAGCGCTTAATTGCTCTTATTTTTTTCTCATCATAATTTTCACCAACATAAAAGTTTAAAGGGAATTGTTTTGATTCTCTTTTGACTCCTTCAGTGTACGGCTCTGATCTTCCTTTTACATAAGTTTCATTAACTGATCGTGAGCCCAAAAAAGATTCCTCAACTAACCCTGATTCTGTATTAACGTTTTCTACACCGTATTCGATCGACTTTACGTTATCAAACATGAAATATTGGCTCTGTTTAATCACTTTTTCACCCCCAATATAAATAGAGCCGGCAATCTTAGCCGACTCATGTGATGTTGAAATTTAGTCCAGTATTTTTAAGCCCATTTGCTAATTGTTTGTACACTAAGCTCGCAGTTTCTTTAGCATTACTAGCTTCTGTTACATTAATTGTGAATGAGTTCTGATTGTTTGATGTATTCCCTTGAGGTGTAGAAGGGGTTACAGTAGGTGTCGAGAAGTTCTTAAGAGTTGGAATTAAGCCTTTAGTTAGACTTGTTTGACTAGCAACTGCAGCGTTCATTGCTGGTGTAACAAGAGAAATACTCTTACTTAAAACATCTGAAATTTTACCAGGTTGACCCCATTTAGAGGTAGTCTTTACTGAATTGTCAGTGGACGTTTGACGAACTTGTTTCACAGCTTCCAGCATGTTTTCAGTATCTGTCTTGTTTAAAATAAGTTCCTTGTCATGTAAGAATGCAAGCTTTCCTGCTCCAAGTCCTGTGCCTGTATATCCACCAGAAGCAAATGATGACACCTTTTTACCTGTTGTATTTCCTGTTGTAACGGTATTTAATGCACTGGCAGCGTCCTTAAGCTTATCAATCAAGTTATTGGAAATACTTTTCCCAATCGACTTCATATTCTCGTTAATGAACTTGGTGAATTCATTAAGCTGTTTAGCGATATCAGTGATTTTACCATCCATAAGCTTATCTTCAAGCTTTTTGAATGCTCGTTCATCATTTACCAGGTCATCGTACTTGTTGTTAATTGATTCTTCATCTTTATCAAGCTGATCTTGAAGGGCTTCTTTCCGTTTTGTGTTGCTACGATCTTTTATATACTCATCCAAAGCTTCCTGTTGTTCTTGAAGTTGTTTCTCTAGGTCTTTGACTTGCGATTTAGCCTCAGAGGAGTCGTCCATGGAAAGTTTACTGATCTTATCTTTTGTTTCCTGTATTGCTTGGTTTTTCTCCTTCAATTCCTTTTGATATTTAGCTTCTTCGTCTTCTTTGTCGATCTCATCAATCTTATCTTGTGTCGCTTTCTGATGGGCTTCTAACTCAATATCCCGCATTTTTTCGTACATCTCTTTGTAGATGGATACAACTTCATCAGCCAATGATTTATAGATATCCTTGATCGACTTCTTGGTGTTATAAAGCTCAAGGTTAAAATCTTTCTGTTTATCTTTCCAGTTTTCGATTTCTTCAGTGATCTGTTCCTGGATGTCAGGGAAACCTTTCGCAGCTTTCTTTTGCTCTTCAAGCTGTTTGATATATTTTTTGGCTTCCTTTTGTTGTTGCTGAATGAGCTTTATCTGCTTGCTATAGTACTTAACCTTGTCCTCATCTTCTTCAGTCATTGAAATTTTATTATCAACATCTTTAATTTTCCCTTGGGTTTTAGAAGATGACTTTTCAATTGACTTAAGCGTCTCATCAACTTTAGATTGGACAAGTTGCTTCTGTAGCTCACGAACCTGATCTTGAACAGAAATTAAATCTAGCTTGGCTTGTTTAAGCTCTTCTTGAAGCTGGGCACGTTGAGCGGAGTTTAATGCTTTATTTGTTTTTATTTCTTTTTGAATCCAATTAACTTTTTGTTGTTGGATTTTAGCTTGTTCTGCAACAGCTTTTTTCTGATCAGAGGTGTATTTGCGGAATTCCTTGCTGTCAGAAGTGTATCGGTTAGCCATTGATTCATCTTTAGCTATCCGAACATCAAAATCCCCAATTCTTTTATCAAACTCATCGAGTTTGGATTGAACTAGTTCATACTGAAGTTCTTGAATCTGATCATTGACTGAATCTATATCTCCTTGAAGGGAGAGAAGATCAGATTTAGCCTGGGCTATCCCTTGTTGCCGTTCTGCCTCAGCTTGTGACGCATCTGAAATAGATGTTCCAATACCTTGCATGTACTTTTCAGGATCGATTGTTTTTCCATTTTGTTCGATCTGTAAATGAAGGTGGTTCCCAGTCGAGTTCCCTGTGCTACCAACTTTACCAATAGTTTGACCGGCTTTAACTGATTGACCTGTTTTAACAGAAGGAGTGTTAAGCATGTGCATGTACTTGGCAACTGTTCCATCATCCTGTTTAATAACAACCCAGTTACCTGCAGTTTTACTGTAGCCAGCAATTTGGACTTTACCACTTTGAAGAGATTTAATTGCTGTACCTGCTTTTGCAGCAAAATCAGTTCCTTTGTGTGGGGAAGAGCGGAGACCGGATTCCTGCTGTCCATATTTGGAGCTTACCCTAAAAGCGCTATTATTTGTATAATAGCTGGCGATTGAAGAAGTGGCAGAGGAGAGGGATTTGCTGTAGTTGGACATGATCTTCTTGACGTAATTCTGTGTTTCTTTAAAAGGAGGGATACCACCATATTTAATTACGTTACCAGGCCCAGCATTATATGCAGCCAATGCTTTTTCAACATTACCGCCAAACTTTTCAAGCTGTTGGGCGAGGTACTTTGTTCCACCCATAACATTTTGATAAGGATCGTATGCGTTATTTACTCCCAGGCTTTTTGCTGTTGCTGGCATCAGTTGCATTAATCCCATGGCACCTACACCAGATCGTGCTTTAGCATTAAACCCTGATTCTTGCTGAATTACAGCTGCAATAAGGGCAGGATCAACATTGTATTTACTAGCTGCTGAATTAATGTAGCTTGAATACTTTCCTGAATATGATCCACCAGTTGAGGAGAGGGTTCCGCCAGAAGAAGTTGTAGAGGTTACAATACCGTATTGAGTAATGTTACCGGATTTAATTTGATCTTTAAGCAGCTTAGCTTGTTCCTGCATAAGCTTTTTCTTTTGCTGAAGTGCTTTAATTTCTTTCTTAATTGCATCTCGATATTTCTGAGAGTATTTTGGATAATCATTGACCTGCTTGTTGTACTTGTCAATCTCAGCATTAACTTTTTCTAATGCTTCCTTGTATTTATCAACAACATACATGGAAGTTTTTACTTCTTCAGAAGCTTTTTCTGCAGATGAAGACATATCTTCCATTGATGTACCAGTCTCTGATAGAGAAGAGGAGGCTAAATCAGCTAATTTATCAAGTTCATCAAGTTGATCAGTAATGTCAGTAACTTGATTTAAATCTTCTTGGGTTTTAGGAAGGTATTGAATTGCTCCGCCATTACCTTTTTTCATTTCCTCAAGAATTTTCTGTTTTTGTTTTTCAAGATCTGATTTCAAATTATAAGCATCTTGAACAGTTTTGATTGCTTTAACTTCAGATTTATACATATTAATCTTCTTGTTTAAAGCATTAGCTTGATTTATTAGATCCTGCTTAACAGACTGCTGCATGTCATTGTATGCTTTTAGCTTGGCGTCACGTAGCTTAACAACTGCATCTCTGTTTATTTTCACAACGCCATTTTCAATTGAAATAGCGTCTGCAAGATCGTTTTCTTTCTGGATTAACTTCATAGCTTCCGAAGCTGATAAACTTTTACCTTCAGCCATTTTCTCAAGCAATTCATTTAAAGGGGAGATGTTATCAGCCATGGCATCATAAGCATCGTTTTGCAGTGCGGAAATTGCTAAATCATTTTGTTTAGAATCAACAAGGTCACTAATAATGGAACTAATTTCTTCAAAGTCACCTTTGGCATCTTTAAGTTTGTCAGATAGGGTGCCAACAGATTCTCCTAAAGCATCTATACCTTCTCCATTTTCATCCCATGTTACTTTAGCTGATTCGGCTGAATTGTTTGTTGAGTCAATAGCATCCTTAAGATCCCCATAAGAGAGTACAAGACCATTTGCCTTATCAGAACCATTTACATATTGACTTATGAGGTTTTCAAGACCTTGAGAGGCTTTAGAAAAGTCGGTCTGATTTCCAGATTGTAGAGCCTTTTGTATCTTATCCATATATTGAGACACATTGATAGAAAAGGACTCTAACTGCGATGCATCCATTTTGCTGAAATCAATTTTGTTAAATGCATCATTGACTTCCTTGGTAAGCTGAGGGTTAATTTTTACGGAGTTAAATGCTTCGACTGTTTTGGAAACTTGCTCACGGATTTTTGACTGTGAGCTAGAGAGTGATTGTTCAACACGAAGAGCCTCTTGTTCAGCTTTAACACCTTGATTTTTAATTGAGCTGTCATCTGCAAAAGGATTTTCAAAGAATGACCAAAAACCCTTACCTTTTGAGTATGTATCAGCCATCTTTTTATATTGATCAACTTCAGCCTGAAGATCCTTAATTTCTTTCAAACTATCAGAAAAAGTATCTTTAGCACCCGTTTGAATATCTTTCTTATTGAGGTCAGCTAGTTCTTGTGTATATTTGATGGCATCTTGTAGAGCATCATTATTTTTAATTATTGCTTGCCCTTGTGAGTCGTAACCAGCAACTAAATTAGGAAACGTTTGAGCTAATTGTTGCGTGACCTGAAGATACTCCTGTTCTTTTTCAGAACTTAAGGTACCTGATTCTTTTGCTTTTTGAAGATCTTTATATTGAGCAATTAATTGATCAGTTGTGTCTTTATTAGTTGTAATGGCTTCAATACTTGTGATTTTAGCTTGTTCAAAGTCTTCGCGGGCTTGTTTTAATTTTGAATATGAGGATATTAGCTTCTCAATAACAACACCAAAAGCCATCATTGCTGCCATAGGGAGGAAGCTGCCAGCTAAGAAAGCTCCTGTAGTCATTGCTGCCTTTTTTAAGCTTGTTAGTGAAGTTGAAAAAGCAGTTGTGATTTTACTCCAAATTGCTGTTTTGGCTGAAGCTGCTGTCACTCCAACCGTAAAAGTATTAAAGTTAAGGATAAGATTTTTTAGAGCTGCACCCATTGCAGTACCTGAAGTTATAGCACTTGCACGAAGTGAAGAGTTAAATAATATTACTGCAGCTGTCGCTGCTCCAAATACTTGCGGAAGTAATCCAACGGACTTGGTTACTTGGGCACTTAATTGCATTAAACTTTTTAACGCATCAGCGAACACTACGATACTATCAGATATTAACGCTTCACCTGATGCCACAGACATTTCTGTAAAAGCATTGGATAAACGATTAACTCTTGCTTGCAAGCTATCGGCATATTTTTGTTGCTCTTTCCATGAACTGCCGACTGAATTAGCAGCAGTATTCGCAGCACTTTGGGCAATGGAGAAGTTATTCATCATTGCGTTAAAACGAGATAACTGGTAAATACCCGCAACGCCTATTGATGTATTTTGTTTCTGAGCATCACTTAACGTATCCCATTTCTCAGCGAGTTCCTCAATTAATTCGCTCGAAGACTTAGCTTCACCGCCAGCTGTTTTAACTGAGATACCAATCTCTTCTAATGCCTTGATTGAACTTTGGTTATTGCCAATACGAGCAAAAATGGTCTTTAGTGAGTTACCTACAACATTTCCTGACTCACGAGTAGTACTGGCAATTGCTGTTGTGTAACCAATCAAGTCGTTTAATTCAACACCGAAAGTAGAGGCTGTAGAGCCGGCTTTTCTAATACTGTTTGCAAGGTCTAAGGTACTAACTGCATAGTTGTTATCGACTTCATTTAACTTATCTGCAATTGATATAGAATCACCGGCTGCTACATTAAAGTTAAGCATTGCAGCTGTTAAGGTGTTAACAGTATCGTTAGGATTCAAATCAGAAATGTTCTGTAAGACCTGAGCGGTTTTAGTTACATCTCCAAGTTCAGATTCACTAAAGCCCATTCGTCCAAATGAACCAGTGATTTCAAGGATATCCGAAATTTTATTAGATAGCTGATCACCAAGATCAATTGAGGATTGCAGTAGTTCATTAAATTTGTAATCAGGTAAGTCCATGACTCGTCTAATGTCTGTCATTAAAGTATCGATTTGAATGACTTGTTCCACCATTGACTTTAATGCTTGAACCCCTGAATAGAACATCGTCCCACTCAGAAAATATGCGGGCATACGACTAAATGATTGTGCTAATTGTTCTCCAAAGCCTGAAACATTAGAAGAAGCAGATGATGCATTCGCAGATACTTCTCTGAACTGCATATTTAGATTCTGCATTTGTGTTCTTAAATTAGGAGTTCTTGCCGTAAGTTGGTTAACTGAGTTGAGATAATTCTGAAGGGCAGAGGAGTTAGCGGTACTAAGTGAACTGCCGTAACGAGTATTGAGGTTTTGAACATTTATTTGCGCTTGACGTTGATATAATTGAACTTGATGCTCAAGTTCTTTTGTTTTTGCTTTAGCGGTAGAGGAATCATCAAGTCGTTTAATACGATTTGCAATTTGATCAATTTGAGCAGCAGTTTGAGCACCGTTAATTGAAGTGGAAAGTCGAGAGAGCGCCTGGGAAGAGACTAATCCTTTTTCTCTTAACTTTTCTAGGCTTTGGTTTAGTTGTTCAATTGCTTTCCTTTGTTGATCGTAATTGGTTGTGGTTCTTGAAGAAGTTGCATTAGTTTTAGGGTCAGTCGTATAAACAATGTCTTCAAAACCGTTACGGTTTTTCTGTACAACCTTTGTGGTTTGGCCTTGTAAGTTCTTTTGTTCGGTCTTTTTTTGTACTTGACCTAATTTTTCAGTGGCTTGAGCGAGTTTGTTAACTTCTTGAGTTTCTTGCCTTAGAGCAGCATTGCGATTATTAATTATTTTAGTTTCACGTTGAAGAATCTCACCGTTTTTCTTGTATTGCTGGGTGAGCTTTTCAACTGATCCATCAGCATTCTTAATTACTGTGGACGTTTCTTTTACTGTTTGATTATAGGATTTTAGATTTTTTTGATACGCATCTACAGCAGAAGAGAATTCTTGCAGAGCTTTTAAGGTTGTAGAATCAATATTTGTGTTGAGTTTGAGGGAGTTAAGCTTCTTTTCTAAAGATTTGATTTGCTGATTTAACTGGTCGACAGTTTTTGATGAGGTATCAGCTTGCGGGGTTAATATGATTTTGAGGTTTTGACTCAAGTAAGAATCACTTCCTTTCAGTAGGGGAGGGAGGGAAATAAAAAAGCCACTCAGCTATTGAGTGACTCTACTCCCTTTACGTATTGCTATTTCCATAATCCCTTGCCAAATTTCAACATTCGATAAAGCTTCCTTAACTTTTTGATCATCTTGTTTATATCCTTTAGTGTTTTGTAAGCCAGTATCAGTTTTCCTTGGTAAGAATTCTATTTTAGTTATGGGGTTAGAGAAATCATCAAGCTTTAACTTAAGATCAATCTTTCTAAAATATTTGGACTCAGTTCTGTCTGAAGATAACCCTCCAACGAGAGCCCCAATACCTCCTGCAGCAAGTCCTCCGATAACGGCTCCAGTCATTTGACTACCTCTAGAAATTCTTGTTACGGATTGATCATCAATGGCTATCTCAGCTTCGATTATTTTGCTAAATGGGATTGATTTTTCTTCAATTGCCAATATTTCATTGAAATGATGAATAACAAACTTATTTTCGGATTCAACCAAAGTCAGCTTTTTATTTTTATCTGGGGTTAAATATGATTTATAATCCTTTGGGTAATTTCCTGCGGAAATTATTTTCTCTAAATTTTGTTTTTCTATTTCCTTTTGTTTATCTACACCAAAATCCCCAATTATAAAGAAAGCAGCTATTATTAACAAAACAATAATTGCCCAGATCATTCAACCACCACCGGAACCATTTTCCTGCATTATACCATGGTTTCCAAAAGTTTAGAACAGGTGAGATATGTAGTGAGTATATTATCCTGCAAAACTATTATCGCAAGTGTCAAAAAATGCAGAAATATAAGTAAAATTCTTTTATTTTATAGGTGCTAAATGTTATAATGCAAACAGAGGTTCTTAAATCATAAAAGGGAAGGAATGGTTATTATTGAGTAACAAAAATCTTTTTTATCTTGTAAGTGGCAACTTGGTTTTATACATAATCTTCCTATATTTTCATTTCACCACAAGTTCTGTAAAGACTGCTCGAGAGTTCTTAGATAACACTCAAATAGACCCTACATTTTATGTAGCACCTTTGATTACATTTATTTTATCATTGGCATATACAGGACTAACTGTCTTTTTATCCTTTAAACAAGGAGCAGTATCCTTGAGATACGGAGAATGGAGAGAATCTATATTCCCATTTTCTATTTCTATTGCAGGCGTTATAGGATTAATAACACTTGTGCAAATGTTTTTAGGGAAATTTTCAGGAGTTGTTAGTGGATTTATTTTAATACTAGCCTTTATTTATGCACTTACAAGCTCAACTGGAAATTACTCTAGAAGATAGCTCAATTTTACGAATTATACCCCTTGATAAAGGGGTATTTTTTGTTCTTATTAATTGTTTAAATTAAGTTTCATACATAAGCAAAATCCCTCAAGAGGAAGGATTTTGATTCTGAATAAAAGAGGGATTTTATTTAGAAGGAGAGGGGGAGTGTTATAAGAATATCTTATTTTTCTCTTCTTCAAATTCCCTAAGATCATAGTGGGCAATAGTGGTTGATACATCTTCGTGGTGTGCAACATACTTTGAAACGAGTTTTAAATCCACTCCACTTTCAAGAAGGTAAGTTACACAAGAGGCTTTAAATATATGAGGATTGACTCTTCGTTGGAGAATATCGCTTAAAACATTTGAACAAAAATAATCTGCCCATGACTTTGAAGCTTGTTTAACTTCGCCACCGTATTTAGTTGAAAATATGTACTCCGATTCATAACCTCTCTTCTCAACCCATAATCGCATGTATTTTAATGCCTCAAGATTAATCATATAAGGCTCTACTTTCCCATCATCACCTTGTCCTTTTAGGCGCACGTTATGACTGTATACAAACGTTTTACCATCAGGTATTGGATAATCAAGTATTTCGGTTTTGAATTGTATAATTTCACTTCTTCTAGCTCCAACATTAAAGGCTGTTGCAAGCCAGGCCATACCTAAATAATTCTCGTCCTTTTCAAGTACATCCATCATATCTTTGTACTCATCAAAAGTAATTTTCACTTTGTCATATACTTTGTTTTTGGGGATGGGAGGGAGTCCACGAGTTAAATTTCTAAAGCTACGGTATTCTTTGAAATCCTCGTCATCAGCAATAACATTCTCGATGTAGTTAAACATGGATGAAACACAAGCTTTTTTAAAACTTTGTGCAGAGGAGGAGAGTTTGCGATTATCACGAAGGTAGCTTAAATAGCGAAGAATATCTCTTTTGGTAAGCTTATATAAAGGTTTGTTATTCATTGATTGATATACATAATATCCAAACTGTCTTAGTCCAGATTGATATTGTTTTTTTTGTATCTGGACTAAAGTTTTGAACAGCAATAAACTCATCAACAATTGTCCTTAATTCATCATTTACATGTAACCACATTTCATCTGTGATTTCAGGAAGTTTTTTAGCCCTATCCCGTAACATGTTTTTCTTAATTTTGACCATTAATTCACCGCCACTAGTCTGTTTTAATTCCGTCTGCTTTTAAATCTCTTTTTAATGCATCTGTTAGTCGTCCATCTTTTAGAGTCTCGGCAGTATACTTCATAAAAGGACGAGGTTTACCGTAGCCATATCCATATGAATCAGGGTAGGTATAACCCCGTCCGGTCTCAATGACTGTAGCAACATCTTTCTCATCATCTTCTCTAATATTATCCAATGATACCCCGTTACTCTCGTTGGTGGTTATAAAAGCGTCTTTAAGCTTTCCTGTACGTTCATAGAGTAGGGGGCTATAGGTGCCGTAAACATCTTCTTCAACATGATCTTGACCTGTTTTCGTCATGACTTGCTTAACGTTAGAGGAAGATTTATGTATAGACTGAATTGTAGCTTGTTCAATCATAACCTTAATTTCCTTAATGTTTCTCGCCATCATTGTGGGGCAGCACTGCCTTCAATTTCTTCGACCTTCTGAAGGATAAGATTATTTGCTTCTTCCTGAGATTTTTTTGATAACTCATCTATGTTTTGTTGCAGCATAACAGTGGCTTTACCCAGTTTTTCTAAGCTCTCTTTAGGAAAGCTATTGATAATTAAAGGAAAGTACTCTGAATCTACAAGTTTAAGATACCACTTAACTTTATTTTTAATGTCATTTGGAATGCCCAAATCTGTAAATTCTTTGATTAGTGAGAAGAATGCCCAGTGAGCTTGATTTATATCCTTGAAGGATTTGATACCTGCTTCTTTTGCTTCTTGTGGATCTGAAATCAATCCTGTTAACATTTTTGTTAACCGAGAAGGGGAGAAGTGTGGATAAATAAACACATGCGCCTCATCAGTTAATTGGACTTTTTCTTTCTTGTCATATTTACTGACGCTTTCCTCGATTAATCCCAAGTTCAACTTTTTTGATGCCATTTTATTTCCTCCTTTTTATCCTCTTCATAACAAAAGACACCCGCAAGAAGGGGTGTCTTGGAAAACTTCAATATGATTTTATTTTAGCTCGTTTAGAGTATAAGCTGGATCATTGGTAAACAATCCATCAACCTTTAAACCAAGCATTTTCTTGGTTAGCTTTCTCTCATTTTCTGCATCAAAGAACACATGTATTTTTAGATTTGCATCGTGGACTCTCTTTACAACTGACTCATCAACTAATTTAGCGTTAGGGCCAACTGCATAAGCATATTTTTTGATATCTTTTAGAGTATCCCTTGTTAAACTTTTCACCTCTTCATCACCAATTAGACGAACAAGGGGAATATCTTTATTTATTGAGTGTAACTTCTTTAAACTCTTTTCGCTAAAAGACTGTAAGACAACTTTATGTTTAACGATTAAGTTATATTTGTTCAGTATATCGACAAGTTCCTGTTCCATTACTAAATTGCCATTATTATCTTCTCTGGTTTCAATGTAATAATGGGTCGAGAGACCAAATTCTTTGATAATCTCTTCAATTGTTAATATTTTTTGACCTTTACCTGCATTGAATTTTTTCAATTGTGACAAAGTCAGTTCCTGTACTTTTCCTTTTCCATTAGTTGTTCTTTCAACATCCTTATCATGTATTGCGACTAACTTGCCATCTTTAGTTTGTCTCAGGTCAATTTCTATAAAATCTGCCTTATCTTTAATTGCTCGTTTGTAAGATAATACGGTATGTTCTGGTTCTAAACCAGACGCTCCTCTGTGAGCAATAATCAGTGGGTTGTAGTTACTAATGGGAGGATTTTCAGTTTTTTCCGCCCCTTTAATAGAAGAGTGGGAAGCGTTGGAACATCCACTTATGAAGATTAGAAATACAATTATTAAGTTTTTTAATATATTCATAAATACAAATTATCACATTTACATCTCGTCTTCAATGTAATCTTTTCCGGTTATTTCTTTGTATTCTTCGGGTGTGATTTTTCCTTTGATAACAGCTTGCTTAACTCGGTATTCGTCCCAAACCCCGATTCCATCATTGTAATAATCCTTAATTATAGCGTACCAATTCATTAAATAAAGCCTCCCATCATGAGTTGAAATGTCAAGTCACCCAAATGTTGCTTTACTTTGTCCAAATCTGTTGGAACAGGAGTTAGAGGTGTTAGGCTATCGATGTACTCCTGGGTAGCAGACTCGAACCATTCTTGTTTGTTAATATCAAACTTTGCTTTAAAAAAAGAAGGAGGTTGGATTTCTGTGCAACGCTCTGGAAGAAGAAACTCATCCCCTTCATTTACATCTTCAATTAGGATAGGTTTTTCAAATATGAAATCTTCATCATATCTATAGACTTGTACCATTTTAACCTCCTTGCTGTTTACTGTAGCGGAACAGCAATATCCAAATAATAACCTGTAACTTTTGAGGAATCAGTTGGTGTTGGATATTTTATTTTCATTTCTCCAGTATCATAGATAATTAATCCTGCACTTCCGCCAGTACCGCTGATTGGAACTAGATTTACAGAGCCACCAATTGGTACAGCAGTTGTTGGGATTGTGCCAAAAATAATGTCTGCTGATGTTACGATATGTCCTCTGATTAACAGTAAGTTGCCCCATTTAGAATATATAGGAGTACGGGTGCCAGCGGTGGCTCCATTTTGTAATGTAATATTAGACCAGACTGCTTTATTAAATGACTCTGAGCTAAGGTTAGAATTCCATTTTGAACGTTCATCTGCGGTAATGTGGCGAATAGAATTAGAATTATGAGCATTAAAGTCGGTCAATGATGCTTGTTCAACATCTTTAACGTTACCTAATCCGATTTGGACTTTTGTCACGCCGTGCGGATTATCTTTTCGACTAGCGTGTTCATCTGTATAGCCTTTGGCATTATCCTCGGCAGTATTCCATTTGTTTCGTTCATCCTCTGAAACATGAATAGTTTTATCAGACGCATGATTGTCAAAATTAGTTTTACTGGCTTGTTCAACATTAGTGACATTCCCTAATCCTATCTGCTCTTTTGTTACAGAATGGGGATTAGATAAATTTTTAACGTGATCATCAAATTCAACTTTTGTAGCTTGCTTTTCATTTAGAACATTACTAAGTCCAATTTGAGCAGCTGTGACATTATGCGGATTTTCAATGTTTGAGGCATGTAAGTCAAACTCTGTTTTTGAAGCTTGTTCCACATTTAAAACTTTATCGAGGCCGATTTGTGTTTTAGTCACCTTGTGAGGATTGTTTATATCTTCAGTGTGCGATTTAAGCTCGAAATTTTGTCTTTCCATAAACGAATTAATCTCATTAGACAATTCTTTTTCATAATCAGTCATATGTTTTTCAGTACGTGATAGGGAATCTTTAAGATTGTTGATTTGTATGTTGTTTTGTTTAAGTTGTCCTACAAATTTGCTGCTACTCATTAGCTAACTGCAATTCCTTTCACTGTAACATCTCCGCCACTAACTGAGATTAGTTTAACTATAATTTTATACAGACCTGCGATATCAATATCCCAATTTTCATTGGTATTTAGAGTACCCGTTCCTAATTGGAAGTCTGTTTTGTTCGTTGCTCCCAGCTCCGTTTTTTCACCGTTTTCATCAATTGAAAAGAATTTTAATTCCCTAGAAGTAGAGGAACCAGAGATCTTAACAGTAAGTTCCCGAAAATGACCCACTACAAATTCTTCACCTTCTGATGCGGTTGTTGCAGAGTCGTGAAAAGTAAATGAAGTTTTGTCTGGAATCGTGATTACGACATTTTCAGTCGTTTCTGTCAACAACTCCACCTCCTTAATCTGTATAAAAACTGTCTTTTATCTAGAAAAATAAGAGGGGAGGACTTATTCAAAAAGCCCATCCTCTTGTAGCTTATTCCATATGCCTTCCCAAGCTGGGGAAGAAGAAGGGGATGACTGAAGCGAACTTAAAGGTTCGTACTCATTGAAGTCGCCTTCAAAGCGTTGCTTGAAATCATCAACACTGATATAGGATCCATCTGATAGCAATAGGAATTTTTGTTCCAAGCCATCAAATTGTTTGAACAGACCACATATTTCATCAAATGTCATTATTCCATCCCCCAAACAACGATTTTTAACCCAGTTAGATCAACTGTCCCGGCTGCTTTAACTGTCAGATGTATTTTTGGAGCAGTGAAAGTTAATTGTTTTTGCAAAGGGTAATTCTGAACAAAGGCAATGCTGTTGAATAAAACAGAACTATCATTACCTGATGTAGTTGCAGAATAAAATGGGATGTTTTTCGGTACAGAATAAATACTTGCTAAAACTTTGCTGTTTGAGCTGTCTGTTTGAGTTGTGTACATAGCAACACCGTAAGTTCTGAAAACACCAAGTGAATCGATTAGATCAACTGTATAAGACTTAGTTGCACCTGTAGCTACGGTATCAGCATCAGTAACAACAAATTCAGAATAGGATTTTTGAACTTGGGTTTTAATTGCTGCAGTGTTTTTAACCAAAACAGGGACAGAAGCCGTATTAGTTATATTTACATCAAGTGCAGTGTTGGCCACATTAACATTAAGAGGCTGGTCATTATTGAGACCAACCTCCAAGGGGACAGTGGAACGTTCAATTGATACAGCTGTTATGGGATTACCTGTCCCATCATCTTTTGCAGAGGTGTATTTATCACCGTCCTGGTTTAAAAAAGCAATAATAAACGCCTCCTTAATTATTCAGTTGTTCCGCCAAGATCTGAGCTTTGAGTTGAACCTGTTGTATCCTCAACCGGAGCTGCGGTATTTTCATCTCTACTTGCTTCGATTACTACAGCCATTTCGTCTGTATCTGTATCTGCTAACGCTTCAAACTTAATTTCAGGTGCTAAAGCATTTCCATTTTCTAATGACATTTCAAATTCCCCTGAAGGAGAAACATTAGGGAACTGGATATAGATGTCACTGTAAACTTCTTCTGTATCAGGGTTATAAGCAATGGTGCGATATTCAACTTCATATCGTTCTGAGAACTTGCTGGCTTTAATGGCTAAACGTCTACCGACTTTTTCAATTTGATACACAGCTGTTAGTTTGTCTTTAGCAGCCGCAAATGCTGTTGGAATTGTATATGTGCCATCAGTTGAAACAGCAATTTTATATGTTAAACCTTTTTTGTTATAGAAAGTAACATCGCTTACAGGTTTTCCTTTTAGAGTAACTTTGTTTGTATCATCTACAATCAGTCCATGTTCTCTATCGAAAACCTTTACTTTTGTTTCTTCCTGAATTGTTTCACCCTGTGTCATTGCAAGCCATTCTAAATCAAAGAAAGCATTTTTGACAGTTAGGTTAATTTCCTTCTCAGATTTAAGAATGTAAAGTGGTTTATTTCCGATTCCACCTCTGAGTTTTTCTTCGGAGATTGCTTGGGAGAATGATGCTGTTTGTGCCTCGGCTGTGAATACAAGCTTACCGTCAGATTTTCGTTTAAAATAAACGTCAGCTGTATCTTGAATAACTGTTTTCATCTAATTGTTGCCTCCTTAAATAATAAAAAAGACAGCTATGCGCTGCCTTTACCAAAACCTTTAGTTTGTTTCATGAAACTTTCTCTGCTTATGTAGTGTTTTTCTTCTTCAAATAAGTCGATATGTTTGCCCCAGCTTTCCATGTGTTTGGCTGCATCAGGTGAAACGGTTGCAAACAGGGTGGAGGTATCGTACTGTTTGAATTGACCAACTCTGTAGTAAGTCATGTATAACTGAAACAGAGTCATTTCATTTATATCTTTGTACAAATATCCAGTGTGAGCAGCAACACTGCTCATGATGTCTGCCATATCAACCATATCTGAATCCTGACTTTTTACCCTTTTGCTGCGCTCGTTAGCTCGCTGTATCTCTGGGTTAGAGCTGATTTTTTCCTCTTTTAGACAAGACATTCTCAAGACCAATTCTCTTAGGGCTTCAAAGTTTTCCGGTGTAAGTTTCTCTAAAATTTCAACGCCATTAAAAACTGTACTAAATATTACTTCATACGCTTCTTTAAAATTCGGAAGGATACTTGTAATTTCAAATAATGACAGTTTTTTAAGTTCGGCAATAAGACCATCTAATTGGCCAAATTGATTATTTTCCTTTTTGCTGTAAGTATAAATAATCTCTTTCTTAGACATCTTAAACCAGCTGAGGTACGGAGTTAAAAAAGCATATTCCTTAACTTTTATAAAACGACAACCGCCAAATTCAGTAGGGATTGGTTCACCGGTTATAAAGAATTCACTATCAATCATTTCATTGCCCCAAAGGTATAAATTAATTTATATCCGAGGTAACCATCAGGAGGATTAGTGATTAGCAGTCTTTTGTAAGAGTTTGTCTTACCAATACCAGCAAAATTCTGATTGAACAAGAGCTTGTTAATTCTGTCATTAATCTTAAGATTTCTAAATTCGGTTTCTTCAAAGGTGTTAATATGGGTGAAAACATCAATCATCAAGTCTTGATCAAGAAGCATCGCACTTTGGTTGGATGTTTTTGGTAATGCATTCCCTAAATAAACACACATTCTACATAAAGGTGAATCCGATAGATCATCTGTTTTAGGTGCTCGCTTGAATATGGTATTGATTATAGCGGGAGAGTCATTTGTGGAGTCATAATAATTTTCGAGTGATTGAACATCTGGATGAGAAGGGGAGAGAGGATCAGTTTTGTAATACAAGAGCCGATTCAGTTCAACATCATCCATAACTAATCGGAAGACTTTTGTCATCTGTTCAACAGTCATGCTCATGTCTTTTCACCAACTTTCTTTTTGGCAACTAATTTTATTGTTCCGTGGTCTCCATAAACTTTAGAATAGTCTATATCATTGACTTGATAATCTTCGCCAAAGAAGGTGAGGGTAAGTCCGATTTTCAATTTTTCATGAACAAGATAAGGGATTGTAATGTTTGCTTGACCATCTGGAAGATTTACCGCCAATTCAGTGCCATTTATTGAAGTTGTCCTTTCGAATATACAGGGGACTTCAGTTTTTTCACCAGGTACTTTTTCATAAATTGGCTTACCAGTGATTTCGTTAATTTTGCCAGTATCGATTAGCTTGTCTTCTGAAGTAAGAAAAAATGATGTTCCACATATTTTTATCTCAGCCTTTTTGTAAATCTTGTTACTGAGAGGGTGGGAGGTGACGAGCCATGTTTCATCATTAAACTTAACAACTCCGCCACGATAAATGTCAGCAATTTCACCTAATATATATCTTGCAGAACCATCGCCACTAGAGTACTTAGAGGTGATCATAACTATTTTTTCGATTCCATCAATTGTGACTTTTTCAGATTCAAACCCCTTAAGGCCTTGTTGGAAAATAAGCTTACCATCATGAAGAAGTTTATTATTAATGTTAACCTTGTGGTAATTACTGTAGTCCTTCAATTGAATCACCGTCTGTTACTAAGTTATACTTAAGTCTGTTTAACTCCCCACTTACTGTTAAAATAGTGTCCCTGATCTCTGTAAGTTCAGTATCACTTAGTAGCTTTTTATTAAGGTATTTCTCCAATTTGAAAAGGACTGAATTGTTTCTCTTACACAGTTTATTGCAAAAAACATCTAAGTCCTCAAGCTTTATTTGTCCATCTTTATTTGCAGATTTAACTTTAATTGTACTCATAGATAATCCACCGCAGCATTCAATATCAAACGTTCAATTTCGTTTTTCTGATCTATTACACTTTGTTTAAGGGAATTGATTTGTGTGCCAAAGTTTTTAATCCCCACGTCATTAGTGAATGGCTGCCACGTATTCTCAAACAATGTCTTTTTATTTAGCAAAAAGATGTATCTCAAGAAATGTGCAAGAATAAGAAGATCATCCTCCGATAATTCCCTATTTACAGTTTCTGTTGAATCATCAGCTCTTAAATTGTCTCTGAGCCTGTTATTGAAATGAAGGATTGCATTTCGAATTGATTTATAAATGTCCTCTTCTTCTTGAGGAACATCAAAATCGGACGTCTCGCAGTTGTTTAAAAAGGTTTCCCATATTTGATCATAAGATGTCATAAAAATCCCTCCTCTTAGTCAAAGAGAAGGGAAGGATCAGCCACTCCCATCCAATCAGCCAAAACTTTTAATTTGCCTGCAGCAATGTCATCGCTAAATTCAGAAGCAACGTCAATAATAAATTGCTTCTCAGAATCCACTGTGATTTTATCGAGCTTATTTTTTAGTTGAGCAATATTTCCCGATTTAATCATCTTTTCAATTTCTTCTTTGGTATGGATGTTATTTTCATAAGCCTCCGACTCAACAATAGAATCTTTAATTTCTTTGGTTGTCTCATTATCTTCAACAATAACTAATTCACCTTTATCGAAACAAACGCTGTTCATTGTGAGCCATTCAACAACTTCTTTTGGAACTTCTTTAATATCAGCCTTACCATTTTTACTACCAGCCCAAGTGTATTGTTTATGTCCACCATCGCCGGTATACCCAACAAAATAAGATGTACTTCTGTATCGTGCTAACTTAATTTTTTCAGTCAAATTTATATCCTCCTAAAAAATCCTTATATTTTGATTTAGATAGATACTGCAGCTTGTTCTTCAATAATTCCGATTGCTTCTCCAAAAAGAAGGTTAACAGAAGCATCTTGAACAATTTTCATTTTGATTCTTTCATCTTCGATGTCTTGTTCTGTCAATTGACGTAGTCCACCATACTCAACAACAGAAAATGGTTTCTGTGAAACTCCACCTGCAAACATATAACCTTTGTTGACAGGAAGTTCGACTTTACTATTTGTATCATCTGTAAATGGGTTAGTAAGGTTAACAGCAGTAGTTCTGCCGATTGTAGTTGGATTTAGGGCAGTGAGGAGTTCTCCTTTAACTTCTTCTGTTAAGAAGTTCTTAAACGTAGAGTCTGTTCCTTGTTGGAATGCGAAGTAGTCAATGAGAAGAGTGTCAGCGACGAAGATTGGTTTTCCACCATAACGTTGAAGCACGGAAGCTACTTTGTTGTATTGTTGAAGAGTAAGGTTTGAGCCTGTTTGAACATTTTTTGCAGGTATTTTACCAGCTGTAATTGCGCTTGCAGTTAATTGATGAATTTTATCGAGGTACAAGCGGACTTTAGCATCTGCAATATCATTCACCAATTTATTGAAGTAAACAATTGAGTCTGTTACCAGATCTAGGGGTTCATAATAGAAACCTGTTGACATAGTTTTCGGAACAGCAGGAACTGTTTCTTGCCCTTCAACACGAACTAAATCAACACCAGAGCCTGTAGCAGACCAAATGACTTTTGCTTTATTCTTTTTTGGAATTTTAATTTCTTTAATATTGCCTCGTTTTTCTTGTTGGACATTGGCCAGAAGGGAGAGGAGCTGTGTTACTTTTGGTTTCGCAATTTCATCAGCTTGTTCAACGACAAGGTTATTAAATTGATGGAGCATGGAAGGGTCAGGTGTAGTACCGCCATCACCAAACACTTTCTTAATGTAAGTTTGGATATCAGCTTGGTCTGTACCGTCCATTTTGTTATTTAATACACGGCTAAACAAGCCTTTGATTTTCACAGTATCTAATTTCATTTAAAATACTCCTTTTATTGAAATTTATTTGTTATGTATTAGGCCTCGATTACTTCAAGGCGAACAAGCTTTTGACCCATTGTGTAAACAAGGTCATCTTCATTATTTACAACTAGGAACTTAGCAGAAGAATCTGCATAATCTTCATGAGGAGAAGCAGGATCACTAAGAATATACTTTTGAGTAGCAATATCAAAGTGAGCTACTTGACCTTGTTTAACCTCAGTCACTCCTGTATTAAATGAAAATGCAGAAACATCAAAACGGGTATAAGCTGGCTCAAGGATAACAATTCGAGCATGCTCTCCTACACCGTTATAAAAATCTCTCATTGATTCACCAAGGTAGCGTGCTTCAGGAGATGCAATTAAATATGATTTTTTTGTTTTATCTGATAACTTCGAAACTGTACGGTTTCCCTCAGCATCAAATCCAAGTTCAACAAGCATAAAATTGTCAATATCTGATCCAGTTACTTTTGCACCGTGAGCAACTGTTTTAATTTTTAAAGAATTCAAGTTTCCAGTAGTATGATTACCTACTTCAGTAAGGGCTTTTTGTAATCTTGTAGCCATATTTTATTCCTCCGATTTTAAAATTTATTGTGAAAAGCGGGATTCAAAAGAGTCATCGTTAGGGATTAAATTTTCCCGTTTGCTAGAAAATTCTCTAATGGTTGTATTTGTTTCAGCAGGAACACTAACTAAATCAACTAACATTGTGTTAAGTTGTAATACAGCTTTTTCTCCTTCTTCACCTTGTTTAATGGAAGCCTGGATAAGGTTTTGTACTTCTTCTGTACTGAATTTATCCTCAGCATTTAAAGCTTCAAATTTCGCTTTGTAGAATTCATTTTTTTCACTTAGTTTTTGCTCTAATAAAGTTTTCTCGTGTTTTTCTTTATAAGGCTTCAATTGTTCCACTTCAGAATTTAATTGCACAAGCTTTTCACTGGCAGTGTTGAATTGCTGCTCAATATCTGCCTTATTCTTATTGACTTGATTTACTTGATTAGTTAAATCTTTAATATGTTCATCTTTTTGGTTAAGTTGTGTTTGAATAGGTTCAGGAACAACTTCCTCCCAGTTACGTGTCACGAATACCTCAGTTTTACTATCAAAATCAATTGAAACAGTATCGCCTGTTCTTGTGTAGTTGAACTTAAAGTATTTGTCATAGCTATTTTCATCTGACCAGCTATACACGTTTACGATGAAATATGTATCATATACATCTGCAATATAAGATGCTGACTCCTTGTCAAGGGTTGGATCTAATTGGTTATAAAGAAGTGTTCGAACGTCAGAATGAGACAATTCAAACACTTTTCTAAACTTATTCATTTTTTCACCTTCCTCATTATTTTGTCTTGTAGCTGCTTGAGCAACTAATCTTTCAAATTGTTGAATTTCATTAAAGCTAAGGAGTTTGGAAGAGTCATAAGCGGGGAGGACAATGTCATGCTCTCCACGTTTCTCTGAATTTAAAATTGCATGACCTTCGAAATAGATAGGGGACTGTAAGTGTTCAATGCCATCTTGCATAGTGTAATTTGAATAAAGGATCTCACAACTTGTATTAATGTTAATACCCCGACCATACCATTCAAGTAAAAGTTCACATGCATCTTTAAATCGGGAGCTCCAAAGTATTGCATCTGCTGCCAATACTTCTTTTTTACCTTCTGGGGTTTCAATTTCAGTTATGTATCCCTCAGATGTAAAGACACCAATTGGGACAGTGTCTCTTTTTACTTCAAGTTCTCCGTGCTTGTCCGTGTCTAGATAAGCTTCATGAGTTCCCAATGCATCTGTGAAAGTATTTAATTCATCAACCTCGTAATATTTTGCAACAATCGGTTTATTAATAATTGTTGAAGCAGCTTCAAGAGCAACGTCCTTAGAAATTACTGCGTTATTGTGAGAGACATCGAAATCAAAAATGACAAAGCTACATGACAACTTTGTTGGGTCATCTGATGTTTTAATCTCATTCAATTGAAGTTGGCATAGTTTTTTCTTTTGCTTCTTTGTCAAATAATTTCACCTCCCTTCAAAAGTGAAGTTTTAAATAGGATTGTCATTACCGTTGGATGTAGCTGACTTCACTGTGTTGTCGTTGTTTTTATTTCCTTCATTTGGGCGACCTGATTTATTCCCAGTGAAGGTATATGAAGTTTGATAAGGTCTAATTTTTTCTTGGAGTTTCAGCTCTTCAGTTTCATATAGAGTTTGTTCAAGGTAACTTTCCCAAGACACTCCTGCCAAATTATCAACTACGTGCTTAATAGACCAACCTTTATCGTTTAATTTAATTAAGATGTCCATTTTTTCTTTAAGAGTGAGCGGCTTGTCTTTATCGTAATTCATATAGTAATTGTCTTTTTGGGCAGCAGGCAAAACAAGGTTGAATAACTTTTGATAAACCTCTTGTTCAATATCCTCCATTAAAACGCCAATACGCTTATAAAATGTATCCAAGTTTAATGACGAAGTTGCGTAGTTACCGCCATCACCATTTAAAAGAGAGCCGGATAATCCGTAAGCAGATTGAATGTCGCTATTGATATGATCAAATTTTGCTCCATCTAATCCATCTGCTTTAACATCTGGAAAATTGATATCAGCAAAGTCAGGGATTGATACTACAGTCACTCCATCTTTTTGGTTTTTTTCCAAAGCCGTTTTAACGCCACCATGAATTTTTTGTTTAACTGCTTTAGGCAGCTTCATGTTTGTGTATTCGCCATTACCTTTATCTGTTCCAATCGTTAGAACTGCAACAGCGTTAATAATTTTATTTGCAATCGATCTTTCAACATCTTTAAGTTTCTTTTTATGGAGAACGTCATATAGACCTGGTGTAACCCAAGATGTTCCCAATCCTTGATTTCTTTTTAGCGTCCCTGTGCGTAGTGGAAAAGTTCTTTCTTGTGGCAATTCCTTAAACCGATATTTCTCTCGATCTTTCATGAAGTTTTCATAATCGCTTTGTTTAATATAAGGGGAGAGGCTTTTTAACAATTCGTTTCTTTGATCATCTTTATACTTAGTGAACATCTCCATGTCAACTACACATACCCAGTCCCCATTTCTCCTAAAAGAGGGGAACACATATTTAATCTCATCAAAGATAAACGGATAGGGACTCTTAGCATCCCCAAGCCATATACCAACAAGAGTACCAGCTGTAGCTACCTGTTTTAACAGATCCCTAGTAAGTCTTTTGTGTTTAACCTTATGTAAGGATTTATTCAAAAGGGAAATATGCTTATCTGAAGACTTAACTTTATTAAAGGAGTCAATTTTATAGTTGAGGGTAGGGAGGGCTTCAATCAATTCAAACAATTGGTGAATCTCTGCAGTCGAAATGTAAAAATACTCAGCAAGATCTTCAATTTCTTCTTGAAATTCATCGGGGTTAGAAAAATAATTCTTTAATTGTTCGGCCTCAATTTCCGTAACAATGCCATTGGAAAACATATTTGAGATAAAGCCGGAAGCAAATGTAGAAGTATAAGTTGAATAGTCATTCAGCATTTGCTTATACTCTTCAGACTCAATGTCAACTTTATTTAAGGTTACCATGTTTCACCTCATTTCTTTTAAAAATAGACTAGTTCATCTTCAACGTCATATTCAGTTTGTTTGTTTAACTGCCTTTCTAATACAGTAGCAATATAGTTGCCATAAGCCACTGAGCTATATCTGTCTTTTCGTTTACTCTTTGGCTCTTTAAGCTTAACTTGTCCGTTATCGCTATATTCAGCTTCCAAGTTGATCATTTCATTTATTAGAAGGGTAATCTGAGCATAGCTTGAAAGGAATTTCCCTTTGACTTCAGGAGATAACCCTTCATAGCCTTTAAATCTTTTTAGATATTCTTTTCCTTCATTTTCGCTGATAGGAATTTTGATTTTCCCTCGTTTGAATCCATCTTTGAGTAATACAGCAATTTCACTGTTCAATTGTGCATTACCTTTAATGCTATAAATTACTTTTTCGGCATTTTGATAAGTGCAACGCTCAGCCATTCTTTCATCGTTAATACATGAAAATGGTTCATATTCTTTTGCACGTTCTTTATCATATAGAGGCTGGCATAATGCATCATACACACCTAGTCCGATACTCTGAGTATCCAATACAATATAATCGCAATCATAATCTTCGTATATTTGTCGAATTCTTGTTGCCTGAGTTCCTGTGTGACCGCCTACGATGCTCTCCATGTATACAATATGACGATCATACCCATTGGAGTTTGGAATCAGTCTGAATACAGTGTAAACACTGGCATCATTATCCTTACCGGCCATTCCAGCGATATCATTGCTTACAAGTCTAATTTCTCCTGGTTTCTTGCCTTCATATTTGAAGTTGGAATCCTTGATTAGACTGTAATAGTCGGGAGGAAAGAGGGGAGAAGCAAGCTTGCGGTTCTTTTCGATGTCTTCAAATTTAAAATAAGCTTTTTCAGATTCACCAAACCATAGAGCTTCCATTTCCATTGACCAACCAATAGGGTCAAAGTCTTCTTCGGCCATTTCATCTCTAACCTGATCTTTATCCAAAAGACCTTCTTTAATTGCGATCTGGTAAGGAAGACCACAAACAAAGTATTTGGATCCTTTCATCATGGCATTGTAGTAAGTTATGAATCTGTTAAATGACCAATGAACCTTATACCAGCAGGATGACAAGTAAATTTCTTTGTTTCGCTCTTTTAGATGAGCATATTCTTCTTTTTCAAGATATTTAGGAGAACGGGGAGCTGTCAGGAATTTTCGAAGTACCTTACTGATGATTTCAAAATCAACCATTCTGAATTCATCTACAATAAGGAGGTTTGCACGCTTGGAGCGGGCGCCATCATTTGAGGCTACGATTTTAATCCAGCTGCCATTATGAAACTCCACTTTAGCATCATTTGTTGAGGTTTTTAAATCTTCAATTTCTCGCCTTAAATTAGGCGATTCTTTGCGTAAGTCATCAATTTTCTCTATGACTTCACGAGCTTGTCCCTTTGTGCCCGATGCGATAACTATTTTAGTACCCGGGAAGAGTATGGCTTGCACACAGCAGTATACAGAGGTTAACCAAGTTTTACCTTGTCCACGACTGGCCAAGTACATAAAATAATGGTTATGTACCATCATGTAAATCAAAATACATTGAAACAATTTAAGTGTAATACCCAAGTATTCTTTTACAAAACGATGTGGGTTTGCTCTATAGAAAGAAGTCCATGCGCCGATACCATCCATTAATCGTTCAGATTTGGATTTCTTTTTAAAGTTGTTTCCCTTTTTAAAGATATTGATTCCTCGGCTGTGCTTGTTGCGATCTGTTGTGAAATGTTTATGTGAGGTCATTTTCTCGATCCTCTTCTTCTGCAACAGGTTCTTCAACAGTGTGCTTATTCATTTCTTCCCAATATTCCTCTGAATATTGATTTTTCAAACCAAGCATTCGGGACAGATGCCCAAGGAAAAATACCTTAATGTATTTCCCGATTTTATCAGGATCTTTCCACCTAGGCTCCGGCTCAGGAATAGGTCTCTCATTCTCATATTTTTTGATCAGAGTGCCAAAAGACTCTTGTTCAACTCCACTTGCTCCAGTTTCTTGAACTGGTTTTAAATTACTTGATCCAAGTAAATCTTGAAGAGTTTTTTGCTGCTGATCGACTTTTTCACCATTTTCACGCCGTTTACGGATATCTAGCCGAGTCAAACATATTTCATTTATAAGAAGTTCCATTCCTTTAGAATCACATTCATACCTATTTGTGAAGTCAATGTACTCATTCTGAAGCCAAATGTAATCTTCAACATCAAGACCACGACCCCAGAATTGCATTAATTCATCTATGTCATCCTTAGATATATCTTCTGTACTTTTAGCTAGTAACAATTGTGTTGTGTATTCTTGTTCCTCTTCAAAGTCAAACTCACTGTCTGCCCAAGTTTTTGACTTGTAATCTTTCATTCCGATATTTTTCATATACGTACCCAACACATTTCCAGCTGATTTTTTCTTGGACTCTGATTCATTAACAGCGGAAACCCACAAGTCGTAAACAAAAGGACGGTCAATCATTCTTAAGATGTTTTGAACATTCTTTAAGTTATCTTTGTCTTTTTGGAATTCATTTTGGAGACAGCTCTTACATACTGACAGTTTGCCGGTTGCAGAATTGAAAGGAGATTCCGATATATAATATTGATTGGCATTTTGTTCTTTGCCGCAGCATGAGCATTTGATTTTTTCTGTAGACATATTTCACCTCCATAAAGTTAGTTGATGTAAACACGTTTTATAAAACGCCCAGTAATAGAGCAGAAGGAGAGAACCGCAATCATTACTGGGCGTTCTAAAAAGGTGTTTTATTGTTTTAAAAAACATTCCATTTCAAACAGCTTTTGGGTATTATTAACCATGGAAATAATAAGAAAAGAGGGATAACCATGAAGATGAGATTTTATTGTTTAGAATGTGAAAGTGTATCTCCAATTGATGTAGAAATAAGTGAGAAATCTGATTATGTATTAACTTGCCCAAATGGACATAAAAGAAATTATTTATTGCAATTAAAGCAGTTTGAACTACTCTATGAATTGGGAGTACATGCATTAATGGATGGTTATACTAGGGAAGCGGTGACTAGTTTTGCAGTTTCTGTTGAGAGGTTGTATGAATATTGTATTAAAATATTCATGATCAAAAATGGGGTATCAAAAGATGTACGGGACAGAACATTTAAAATGATATCTAATAGTTCTGAAAGACAATTAGGTGCATTTTATTTTTTATATCTAAATGAGTTTAAGGAGTCTCCAGATCCCATAAAGAATGAAATGGTTAACTTTAGAAATAAAGTTACACATAAAGGTGAAATTCCATCGTACAAGGATACTTTGGCTTACGCTGAGTATATATTCAACTATATTATAAAGAATTTAAGACAGTTAAGAACAATCAATAATATTGACCATTATGAATTACAATATTATTCTGATTATCAAGTAAACCCCAATTTTCACACCGATACTTTAAATGGTAATCCACCAATTGGTAATGTTATTAGCACAATGATCGACACATCAAGTGGCGATATGGATTTTATTGATAGAGATTTTACTGTACAATTTCAAAAAATTAAATCTAGGCAAGAGAGATGGCTGTTTAATTAACATTAAGAACGATACACCCTGTATCGTTCTTAAGTATGTATAATATTAAACTATCTATTGTTACACACATAACATTCTGGACAGTCGCAGCCCTCACAGTCTCTATGAGGTATTCCACATTCAATACAACATTCACACCAGGACATGCCGCAGATGTCACACATCCATATTGAAACACCATCATCTGTCCACATAAATTAATCAGCGATAATTTTTGAGATTTGATGTTTAAAATCAGATGAAAAGTGATTCCAATACTTACTTAATTCTTGAATAAACCAGTTAGATTTCATTTTCAGTCTCCTTGAGAGGTTGGTATTTTAATTCAATATGTAATCGTACTGAATAGTCCGGCCTTTACCAGACTCATAAATTGATAGGTTTGCTCCAGCTTTGGCACCTGTCATTAAGCTGTCACTGTATTCATCGGAACCCATTACAGAAGGGAGTTGTATAACTTGGATATTATGAGTGGCTGCTTCACCTACAGTGAGCATGTTTCCGTGGTGGAAGTGGGAGATGTACATGTAATCGTAGAATTTTCGTTTCATCTGTGAGATGTCACGAATGGCATTCTTTTTGTTTTTAATCTGGTGTCCGTGACATGCGACAATTTCAAATTCAAGTAATTTAAAATCCACAATTCCTTCGTCGTATAAAGGAACTTCAATTCGCTCATTGTCTTTGAGTACGTCATGGATATAAGTAGCTATAATACGCTCTACATCTTCCTTAGGCATTTCCGAGCGATTTGTATTATGTAATCTTAGTTCAGTATGATTTGCAGAAGGGATATGTATGTACTTAATTTTGACGTACTTAGAAAGTTCTAGTAGCCATTCAGCTTTGTACCTAGAATATTTAATTACCTGGTCAATAAAACCGTACTGAAGGGCAGTCAATTGTGATACGCGCAATGCCATACCTTCAACACTATCAGCACCATTTAACACAACCAGCTCATCTAAATTTTCTTTGCGAATGTACTCAACAGTTTCAGAAAGAATTTGATTCATACGCTGCAGATATATCTGTTCGTTGTATTCATTGTTGTTGCTTTTAAATTGCTTCCCGAAATGTTCATCTCCAAATCCTAGAACTGCAGCTCTTTTTCTTTCGCTTCTTTTCAATGGATAGAAGGAAGGGGAAGGGAGAGTGCCTACTTTCTCAATTGCTTCAGTTACATTTTCATATAGAAGCTCTGTTCGTCCTTTGACACGTGTGCTTTTATGTATTTCATGCTTTACAGCTTGAAGCTTCTTTCTCTCTTCCATGATTTCAACCTTTTTCATTTCCAGTTCAAGGAGAGAATAGTTTGATTCAGCTGACTTTTCTTTTTGGTATTCAACCCCCTCAATGAAGTTGTTGAACCATTTCCTATAAGCTGATTCACCTTTAGATTCGCCGGTTTCTTTGTTTATTAACTCTTTGATTTCTTCCCAGTTTAGATTATAAATGTCTTTATTAGAGCAGATTCTTATTTTCCATTCTTTAAGGTTTTCATCTGAGTGACGCTTAGTTTGAATAGGATCGATCATTCAGTCATCTCCTTACTCAACGTCTTTAACAGGAAGTTCATTTTCTTCTTTTACAGTAATTGAAACATTCTTTCCATTAAACTCTGAGAGAATTTCTTTGAAGTCATATGTGTATTCAGCTTCTTTAGTTTGTTCAGTAACTTCCATTACGTCCATATCGAAAAAGCCTTTAACATTAATTTGATGTACTTTTTTGCTTGCCATTTAAATTCCTCCAATAGTTTTCTATTTACATACAATAAGCTCCTTCGGAAGCCCGATGATCCGAAGCATCGGTAACGTCCGAGAAGGGGATATAAAGGAGATGAAAGATAAGTCGGATAGGCGTTGGGGAAACGCCCGAAGGAGATTATTGAAAACTTGCGTACATATGTATTACAGACCTATTTGAATTATCAAGAACTGCTCTGTGTGGTAAAATAATCCACAATAGGTATAATGAAGTGTAGATGAATTTGAAAAAGGGGTGTTTTTTTGATAGACAAAGTTTTGAATGCCTTTATTATAATAGGTGTTTTGTTGATAGTTGGAGCGGTTACTGTTTTTAAAGATTTTGAGTATCACCAATATCTTCGTTTTGGTGGGGCAGCATTGATAGCTTTTGGCTATATGTTTGGTTATGACAAAGGTAAAGCTAAAAAAGAGTAAAGGACTTTTAAATTCTATTGTTCTAGTTATTTTATCCCCCCTCTCACCTGCATCAGTAACTCACGTAGGAACGTAAGCCTTCGGATCGACAGGGAAATCTGAAAATAACAAAAGACGTCATAATGACGTCTTCAGGAACTCCTTGTACAGCTTGGCACATGAGTTAAATTATTGGAACAACAGAGAACAGAGTATATTTTTGATTAAAATATCACTAATAAAGGTTTGCGTCCGTAAACTCGTAAATCTCGTAATTCGTAAGCTGTAAAACGTAATCCGTCTCCAACCTAGGAAATAAATGAGTTTTGGTATTACAGTTTAGATACGCTCTAAACTAAAGCGGCTTTCTACTTCTCTGTTGTCCAAGCTGGGCAGTTTTACACCCAGCTATCAAGATAAAAGTGATTTTACCCTCATAGCTAAGTTAAAACCTTAGCTTTTATAGATACTTATCTGCAGCTTCAAACTCAATTTCATAATTATGATTAGCTTTTTCAATAGAGTTTGAAAGACGATTAGCCATTCTTTCTAACTTTAATCCTTTAGTTTGCATCTTATCAGGATCAAACAAGGCTTCACGATAACTAATAACATCAGAATAAGAATTTACTCGTTCAGTTTTCTGAGAACGACCGTAACTTTTGAGTTTATTCGCTTCACCTCTAAGTTGCTGTGCTAATTCAAGCGCTTCTGTGATCGATAATTCTTTTTCATCCCACAAAACTTTTGCATCCAGGTTGGCTTTAGCGATTAGTACTACTAATTCACGATAATCTTTTTTAGTCGATTCCAGCTCAGCTGTGATTTGGTCTACAGTTTTTGTTGGTTTTGTATATTTTTCATCTTTATCATGTTCAACATATGCAACACTATCTCGTTCCTGTAACAGTTCCTGAATACGTTTTGAGATTGCATTTCTTAAAGGTAAAGCTTCGAACAAAGCGATTTTTGACATTTATTATCTTCTCCTTTAGACATACATCTTTTATATTCTAATAGATTCTTAAATAAATTGCCAATAAAACAAATTTTATCCTTCGTTTTAATCAAAAGTAATCGAAAAGGTAAGACCCATATAACCCTTTTCAGAGACATTCCTGTCTTTTCATGTCAGGTCACACACCTTATCTACATACAATGCGTGTAGATCGCCAGCCTCTTATTTTGCATAGTTTTCTCTGACCCGTGTAAGGAGGTATGTGCATGGGAAAGATGAGTCTCCATTCAGAATGAAGGAGAAGTAGCGAATAAATAGCGAATATGTTGCTAAGTGAAATTTGAGGTAAGGAAGACGCATCTGCCTTACCTAAGTGTAAGCCGAAGCAGTACACCGCAATTAATATTCAGGTTACATGTCACCCATAGTAAGACTGTGATGGGATTCACCCTACATAAACAGCTTGAGTAGCATAGGTCTTACCGACATGTTTAGCCCGATAATAGTCATTTACCTGTCTCCTTTAGATACAGACATCCGAGTTAACCTCGCACCCTCATAAATGACTATTATCCGACTAACTGCAATGACCAACCGCAGTTTTGTGTCAGAATGATACAGAAAATAGGGGAGTAGATATTGTTTAATCAAGAAAAGCTAGTCCACACAGGAGAGGAATCTCCACTAATGTTCATTCAAATTAGTCTGTACCTTCATAAATGAACATTAGTCGAGAACTGATATCCCATATATCAGTAATCAACTTGTTAATTGACAACACCCCCATGTTGGCAATTAAATAATTTCTCTTAACACCTGAAGTGAATGCGGTGAGGATTTGCACCTCCCATGACAGTATGCTCTAGGAACGTCTGCACCATTTAACTGACCAGTATTGGCTCATGAATCGATTGATCCAAGACTAGATTGTGCGTCTGCCAATTCCGCCACCGCATTTATAGGTGAAGAGAGGAGGATGCTAATCCCTCATTATAGATTGTTAAGCTTTCACTGCATCTTTGAGAGCTTTTGCAGCCTTGAAGGCAGGTGCTTTTGTTGCTGGAATATCAATTTCCTCGCCTGATTGCGGATTTCTCCCTTTACGTGCTGCACGTTCGCGGACTTCAAATGTACCAACTCCAGGAATCTTGATTGATTCACCTTTTGCTAGTGTTTCAACAATAACATCAAATACTGCTTCTACTTTTGGCGTAGCTTCTTTCTTAGTAACACCTAATTTTTCTGAAACTGCTCCAACAAATTCTGTTTTGTTCATGTTTTAATTCCTCCTAGTGATTTTGTTTATTTTTGTGTTAAAGTATAATTACGGTAACGTTTGTGATTTTTTTGAAAAAACGGGAGACTTACTCACCCTTTTATGTGGAAATTAGCTTTCTTTCTCCCTTATGGCGATTATCTCAAAAGGGGCTTTCAGCCCAGTCGTACCAAGGGTTCAAGGTGCTTTTTTGTTAATTTTTTTTGCCGAGAAACGCTGTAGCCCTTGGGGGAGTAAGGCTCAAGGCACTTTCTATTTCGTCATTTTCTTCTTACTGTATTTTTTTTGTCTTACTCGATGGTTCTTTTTTTCAGTTTCTAAAGCACATTTAGTGCAGTATTTAGATTTATTTGAGGCTGACTTATACATACTTCCACAACTATAACAAGCTTTAAAATTTTTAAAATTGTCCCGTATATTTTCTAAAATAACCTCTCCAAAACATTCCCACAAAGTAGATTTAAATTTGCTCTTTTTCTTATATAGATGCTTTACCAAAACATCTGTAATATAATGCTCATTGTCATGTAAATCCATTAATCTATCTTTTATAATCTTGTAGACATAAAGCTTTTGCCCAGGTTTTAAATCTTCATCATTCATAAGCCATTTTTTGTTGCGGTCAAGCAGTTTATATTCATTTATTAATACTTCATCTAGCTTCACCTTTTTGTTTTTGAGTAAGAAACGGTAATCAAATTTTCCAGCAACTGTGTTAAAGTTGATTCGTTCATTAGGGATAATTGAGTCTAACTTATTTATTGTACTTTCATTAATCAACTCTACGCTATGTTCTTCTTTATCCTTTGCATTGATGAAGAAATGGGGCACTTTATTTTTTTTGTAATCTTTGATTTTCTCATCAACGTGATCAGGGCGGGTGGGCATGAACAAGGTTTTTGCAAAATCGATAGTAAAGTTATTCTCCATGCATAACCATTTGATCACGTCCAGGTTTATATTGTCACTGTTCCATATCTTAGTGATGTTGTTACTGTACTCCCCGATATTGATTCCATAAGCAAGAGTTAGTGCTTCATAGATGTTTCTGCTATTAATCTCTTGTTTCTGGGCTACAGACATTTCATAATACAAAGGAACGATGTTCTCCATATTACGCTTGGCAATATTGACGATTAGCTCATCAGAAATAATTAAGGCCTTATCCCCGTCATTGTCAAACTGCAGCAGTTTAGATATCGGATCATGAATGCTGGTGTAAACACCTGGGGTAATGAACCACTTTTCATATCCCTCATCTTTTTTGTTCCACCTAACACCATGCTCCCTGAATAGGTGAGGGGAGCGAAGGATATCAATGTACCCTTCATCATATAAAGAACAATGGACATCGCTTCCTGAAAGCAGTCCTTTCGGATTCTCAATTCCAAGAAACAATCTTTCACAAAAAGCATATAGATCTGGACATAAATATGTATACCGGGCGTCACTAACAAGTAATTTTCCTGATTTGGCGTCCTTAATCATACTCTTCTTCTTATTCTTAATGATTTCTTTGGTGTGATCATCATTTAGCAGCTCAGGATATATTAGTAGAGCTTCTTGAAGGCTTGTCTTATGTTTATTTTTCTCGGTAGCCCCTAAAACTTTCATCATTGTTTCTTTATCAGTGCCTAATTGAGTAATCTCACTAACAGTCTTTGAGCTGATTTGTTTCAATTCCTCATCTGTTATATCCGTGAGTGTTTGTAGCATCTGGTAAGTCAGTTTTCCCTCAACAGATGGATCTTCTTCATTTAATTTAGCTCCTAAACATCCATACTTTTTAAATTTAAAGCGATAATCATCCCAAGAATCATAGTACTTCCACATCTTAAACTGGCTTTTCGTAAAAATTATTTGGATATCATCTTTAGTAATGTCCCATTCTTTACCGTAGACGTCCTTAACTATAAATGAACTGTGTTTTTCAGCAAACTTTCTAAAATCAAATGGAACTAACAGACCCTTAACCCAAGGTAATCTGACCATAAAGCTTTTCTGGCTCAAACTAGGAAGCATCATTCCGCAACCATCTGTATGTTCTATAGGAATATCCATAACTTTACGAGTGATTTCATATGTATCACGGTCAATATAATCAACCAGGCTGGAAACGTTTGTTTCTAAGTCATTTACGACAATTGTTTTATCAATATCAATTTCCCATGGACTGCTGGCGCTATTCGATAAGGCCATGTAGCTATTCCATTTGTTTATGCTACTCCCACCATGAGCATTGATTTGCTCCACACTAAGGCCACAAGTTAAAGCATTTTGATACTTATCTAAGGTGCTTTGCTTGATAAAACAAGACTTTTTGGTTCGTATTTGACCGGCACTGCTAGTGAAATAAACGTATTTCTCATTGTTATGTATGAATCCTTTATCAATAATGCCCCTTAAAATTTGAAAGTGATAAGTTTGGACAACCATGATCTCTTCAGAGAGAGAGTTTTCTTTGATTCCCAATGTTCGGGTTAAGACTGAATCAAATAATGAAATCACATTATTATCTTTCAGGGAATCTGTTCTAAGTGTTCTTATTTGATTATGATTGTTAAAGGCGTTATAAAGATTTTCTTTTAAGGAAATAATCCTTTGCGTTATGTACTTCTTATGTTTTTTATCAACATGTTCAAGTTTTCTGAGATGATCTCTGTACCTATATGATTTTAAAATCTTGTTATGTAATTTGTTTTCTTGATCATTATAAAAAGCAGAAGTATCAATACTGTAAATATGTACTTGCTTATTAAGACCGTCTTTTTTTCCTTTCAATAAATTCTCCCCTTATTACTATTATGCATATTTTTTGATTTAATAGTCGCTTTTTAGATACTTATGTACAAGATTTTTGTATGTATAGCTCTGTTTATCGATTGTTCCAAAAAGTTTATAGTCCTCATAAAGAGTGTTTTCTTCTTGTGAAGCAGTTCCTTCAATAATAGTAGTCTCTAAAAATCCAATTAAATTACTAAACATGTACGTTACTTTCTTTGAATCCTTTTGCATTATTTCACCTCCTTACTCATGTGATTATTATATACATATTATTTGTATTTGTCTATTGTTTTTCGCAAGTGCGTTAGTTGGAGTGATTATCGTAATCTAAAAACATGCCTATCGTAAAAAATTTTAAAGAGCTTAAAAAGCCAGTTAACATAAGGGTATTTGCTGTATCGAATGGTAATTAGGGGATAAACGATCGTAAAACATAAGTGAGAGTAGGGGGAAGTGGCTGCTTAATCTAAATATTGAAGAAAACGAGTAAATTTGAAGAGGGGAAAATGTTGATATTTAAGGCTTTTACGATAGCGATTACGATGTGAAAAAGGGTGATTTTGAGGTGGAATTAGGAAAATGAAAATTTGGATAGGGTGTGGAAATGGAAGTGCTATGGGCACATCTGTTCCCTTAATTTTACCATTAGATGTAAATATACCCCCATATATTGGTATTGTAATACGTGTATAAGGAACATTATACGTGCATTTAATGACTTGGGGAGGTCTGCACCAGCACTAACATAATTCCAGGCCAAACACAAGAATTAATTTTAAAAAATAAATTGGTTATCAATTTAAAAATGAATAACCATTCATTAAAAATAATCGTATTTATAACGAATCCGAGGGGATCGAAGACATATTTATTTTATCCTAATCACTATACTTAACCATATCTTACCCAATCATATATCCTACACTAATCATTCTTCACACTAACCTCATCCGATTCCCACATCATATATACACAACACTCATCATCATCCAATCTAAGCACACTCACACGCTCTCAGAGCCAATATAACACGTCTCTAAGCATCCTTAATCAATTCCCAATCAATTGTATTTCTTCCCAATCAAACAGCACACAAGGCATCTTAATACCATCCATCAACACACAAATAACTTACCACAAATATAAAAAATATGTATATAAAAATCACTAATTATGTTATAATAGAGTCATAGGAAAGGAGGTGTACATAGTGCTTGAGAAAGTGGGTATCATAGTTGCTTTCCTCATATCTTTAACGGTTCTTACAATCAACAGTCTAACAATAGTTGAAAAGGTAAGAAACTTAATGAAGGGGACAAGCAAAAAGAAAAAGCGTACACGTAAGCGGCTCCGTAGCAAGAGACAACGCAAACGTATACGCAGATGAGTACCAAGCTAAAGGGGAATGAACTTCTCCTTTAGTTCCTACCCATATTATAACATGATCAAGCACATTGTAAACATGAAACGATTCTCATTATGGTTTACCCATATCACATTCATTGGCTTATTCTTGATGTTTCAACTCATTAAAGATTACTTCAGCAGCGAAGCACAAACACTAATCAATACAATATTTGTAGTCACATGTATCATTATCTTTCTGATATGGATCATCTATTTTGTATTCCTTAAACTAAGAAACAAGTCACACTAATCGTATAGGCCTCATGATATAGTTAAATCATTGAGGTGAGATGAGTGGAGAATAAATTCCTGGATGCTATTCGGCAGCTTACTAAGGAATTGGAAATGCTCAAGAAAGATATAGACACCATCAAGGAAACTACTGACAGAATTGATTTAGACCTTTTAGAGTATAAAGAAGAGATAAGCAAAATAAAACAAGATGATTCAGTATTAATCATTCAGCAAAAAGAAAAAGGATAATTAAATATGGATTATAAATTAAGGAGCGGTAAACCAATTATCGTTCCTTATTTTTAGATTCAAATTGAAAATATAAGGAGAATATATGGAAAAGGTTAAAGTGATTGATTCTATTATGGGATCTGGTAAAACAACTTACATTATTAAGATGATGAATGATGCACCAAAGAATGAGCATTTTATCTTTATCACACCATATCTTGATGAGGTAACAAGAATAAAGAGGTCGTGTACGAATAGAAAGTTTTACGAACCGAAAATACATAGTGAAGAAGGGGAAACACTCTATAAACTGGATTCATTACATAAACATTTAGCAGATAACAATGACATTGTGACAACCCATGCCTTATTCAGTATGGCTAATGAAACGACTAAAGAATTGATTTACTCAGGCAATTATACTCTTATCCTGGATGAAACTATGGAAGTAGTAAAGAAATTGAATATATCCAAGGATGATCTGGATATGCTGTTCCAAAATGAATGGATTAAGAACAATAATGGCACAATCATTTGGAATGATGAACAAGAAAGAAACCTTAACAGGGAATATAAAGGAGAGTTCCAAACGCTTAAACATTTGGCCAAGAGTAAAAACTTAATATTGCATAATGAGTCTGTATTGTTTTGGCAGTTTCCAGCAGACATCTTTGCCCAATTTAAACAGGTCTATAATCTTACATATTTGTTTGATGCTCAGATTCAGAAATATTATTATGACATTAACGGAATAGAATATGAACTTTATGCAATAGTCAAAGACAATGACAGTTATAAATTAATGCAGCATAGTAGGCAATTTGATAAAGCAAAGAAGGATGTTCTAAGACATAAAATTAAAATATATGAAGGTGACTTAAATAAAATTGGTGATGATTATTATGCGTTATCAAAAAACTGGTTTGAAAAACGTTCAGTGTTACATAAACGGCTTAAGAATAATATTCTGAATTACTACCAGAATATACTTAAATCAAAGTCTAAGGATAATCTATGGACAACTTTTAAATCACATAAAAGTAAACTAAGTGGGAAAGGTTATACGAAAGGCTTTTTAGCCTGTAACATCAAAGCAACTAACGAATACAGTTATAAAAAATCTTTGGTTTATTCAATAAACAGATTCGTTAATCCTGCAATTGATGATTATTTTAGATCCAAGGGAATAATCATTAACGAGGACAATTTTGCTCTATCTGAAATGATTCAATGGATTTGGAGATCAGCCATAAGAAATGGACAGGGTATTAATATATATGTCCCATCATCACGAATGAGAAAGCTGTTTAAAGATTGGTTAGAGAATGAGAGATAAGAATAGTGTATGAAAAAAAAAGCAATAAATCGTTTTTGAAACCCTTGGTACATAAAGGTTTTATAGGGGTCTCTCGTAGAAGAAAAGAAGTAAATAAATTAAATAATAAAATAAGAGAATGGGGGTGCTGCTAATTGTTCAAAACGGTTCGTTCCTCACCTGAACAATTTTTGCTCACACCACCCCCAAACCCCCTCATGAGCAATTAATATTTAAACACTACATCAAATACAAAAAATATGCATTAAAGTATTGATTATTATTGATTATCAAGATATAATATAATTAACAAATACAAAAAATATGTACAAAAAAACAATTAAAGAGTGGAGAGGTTGAAAATGACAGCTGTTTTAAGAATTAATGAAGAGTTAAACGGAATTGAACTTTATTTTGATAGTAAACCAGAACAAGAGGTATTAACTCATCTTAAATCAAACGGTTTTCGATTCTCTGGATTCAAAAAATGCTGGTGGAACAAACGGACAGCAAAATCAATGCAGGTCGCTAATGACATTACCAAACAAAAAAATACATCGTCTAACACAATCACCATCACTAACACCAGCAGGAAAGATAAGGGTGTGAAAATTAGTCTGTGGGATGCAACGAAATGGAATGAGTTCGAGGTTAACAAGGAACAGGAAGTTAAAGAAATGGCAAAGGAAATAAGAAAGCATGTAAGACAACGTTTCCCACAATGCAAATTTTCTGTTACTACTGGGGGAAGCTATTTACATAGCACTATTAACATCAAAATCAAATCAAGTCCTTATGAAAAAGGCTCTGCTTATTTGACTGCGATTTATGATTATTGCAACAGTCTTTTAAACAATTATCGCCACTGCTACAGCCCAGCAGATCCGTACACTGATTACGCAGGTAGTTACAACTTTTATGGTCATGTTTCATTAGACTGGGAATACAAGGAAACAGAACAGACAGAAGAAATTAAAAAAGATATGACATTGTTTGATTCAAAGCTTGAAGAATTTGAAGAAGCCGAGAAAGCAAGAAAAGAAAAAGAACTTCAGGAATACCTAAAAGAACAAGAAATCAAAAATGCTGAATATAAGAGACAGCAACAAGAAGAAAAGAAACTAATTGAAAATATCTATAGCAGCATTGTAGTAAAACAATTGAACGAAGAACAACAGTATTTTGTTATTGATTCACAGTCCGCAAACTTAAATAAGAATTGCACACTTAAACAGTATAAAGATGAGGTTACTAAAGGTGCTTTTACTCTTGAAAATGTAAAAATAACAAAGGAAGTGCATTTCAATACCGAAGAAGCTCTAAACAACTTTTCTAACATGCTACTAAATGATTTTGATTTCTTAGATGAAACAGGAGGGAGCTTTACGGAAGACAATAGAATCAATTCAATGATTGACTATTACAATATGAACGATCTAGAAAAGAGAACGGTTCAATGGAGTTTGTACGGTGTAGGTGTGTACTACAATGGCAAATTACAATTTATTGTAGATGCTCAAGGTTATTCTTATGCAAGATATGTCGGCTTAGTGGATAATGCAAAAATTGAAAAGTCGATTTCTCATAAGCAAGCGTTAAACGAAGAAGAAGTACAGGAGTTAAAAAATCAAGCAGATAAGTTAGAAGACATTTCAACTTCGGTTATTGAAGAATTGAATATGTTTGAGACTTGGAAAAAGGAAGACTGGAACAAATATAAAGCTTCATTAAAAGAAAAGCTAAGGTTAAATAATTTCAAGTTGAGTAAAAATGTTGTCCAACAAGTAGGTATAGAGGAATTGAAAATTTCTTTATACAGAATTCTCCAGGAAGTTGACAGTATTCAAGAGCAATTCAAAAATGCTGAACTTGAAAAAGGTGAAAAATATACTCTATTCTACATATCTGATCTTGGGTCTTTGATTACTGAAAGAATAACGTATGACAGTTATCGGCCAACTAAATATGCCCAATATGATAATGCAGTCAAGTTGACATACCGGCCTGAAAATAAAAGAAAATTATATTATCGTCACTTCTATTCAGAATTATTGATATTCAAAGGGTGGCACTCGCTGCCTGAAACAGTATTGAATAATGTAGAGCTTAAACCAGATGGGATGAAAATAATTCATAGTAAGTACCACTCTTGTGATAAAAGACAATTTGATGAAGTTTTAGGTTACTTAAATAAAAAAAGCTTCAAACCAATAATCAATACATATAAGCCTAATCTAAACTAATAGGGGATGGGAAAACATCTCATTCCCTTATAAAAAGGGGAGAATAAAAATGTTTAAAGATAATCCGGATTTTTATCCGACACCACCACAGTTAATCCGAAAGATGACATCTAAAGTAGAATGGAAGTACATTAACTCTGTTCTAGAGCCGTCAGCAGGTAAAGGAAACTTAGTAGAAGCCATTTACACTCAATTTAAAAACACTAAGAACTACAGAAGGAATTCAAAGTATGACATGGATACAATTGAGCAAGATGAAAACTTACAGCACATACTTAAAGGCAAAGATTACAGAGTGATAGCAGACGATTTTTTGACCTTTAACACTTACAAGAAGTACGATTTGATTTTTATGAATCCACCTTTTAGCAGCGGTGTTAAACACTTATTAAAGGCGATTGAATTAATAGAGAAGCAACAAAGACCTGGTCAAATTGTTTGCGTACTAAATGCCGAAACATTAAAAAATCCGTATTCAAATGACAGGAAATTTTTGATTCGTAAGCTAGAGGAAATAAATGCAGAAGTTGAATACATTCAAAACGCTTTTTCGAACTCAGAGCGAAGCACAGAAGTTGAAACGGCACTAATATACATAAGCATTGAAAAACAAGAATATAGCAGTGTCCTAATAGAAGACTTAAAAAAAGATGAGTCTCATAGAATTAATGAGGATTATAAAGCAACACAGTTAGTGAATGCAGACTTTATAAAAGGGATAGTAGAACAATTCAATTATGAAATCAAAGCGGGTTTAAAATTAATCAATGAATACAACAGTTTAAAACCCTTAATGCTGCATAGCTTCAATAATGACAGTACTCCAATATTGAAGCTGCAAATTGATAAGAATAAAGAAGAAAATGATATAGAGAATGCATATATAAAACAAATCAGGGCGAAGTATTGGAATACGTTATTTAATAATGATCAATTTATGGGGCTCTTTACAAGCAATCTGAAGCAAAAATATTTGCAGCATGTTGAGGAATTAAAAGACTATGACTTTTCTTTATTCAATATCTATACATTGAGAATTCAAATGAGCAAAGAGATGACGCAGGGAGTAGAAGACACAATACTTAATCTTTTTGAAGAATTTAGCCACAAGCATTACTATGATGAATCATCAAAAAATGTGCACTTATATAATGGGTGGAAAACAAATAAATCGTACAAGATTAACAAAAAAGTGATTATCCCATTGAACGTTTATAGCTGGCTAGATGGTCGGTATAATCCAACCGACTATAAGGTCTTAGAAAAGTTGAAAGATATCGAAAAAGTTTTCAATTATCTTGACAATGGATTGACAGAAGACATAAATATTGATGAAGCTTTAAAATTAGCTGAGTATTACGGGGAGACAAAAAAAATAGAGTTAAAGTACGTCTATGTAACTTTCTATAAAAAAGGGACATGTCACATCGAGTTTAAAGATGAGGAAATACTTAAGAAGTTTAATATTTTTGGCAGCCAAAAGAAAAACTGGCTTCCTCCATCATATGGGAAGGTTAAGTATCAAGATATGACTACAGAAGAAAAAGATGTGATAAATGATTTTGAGGGCGAGCAATCATACAGTGAAACGCTAAATAACAGATCATATTACATCATTGATATATCAAGGCTTCTCATGCTTACATCATAACATTCCTGAATTCAAATAAAATGCATATTTTAAACAGAACGGGGAGATTGAAATGAAAGAAGTTAGCCACAACGAATGGATGGATACAGTCAAAAAGTTGAATGAAGGGCAACCAAGCGTTAGTGATCTGGTTGATCAGCAAATTGAATCATATGAGAATGACAAAGAGGGCAGGGATGAAAATGAATGAGAGTACAGTGAAACAATACCTTGAAACAGTTTTTAAATTGGATGGGCTAGAATTTATGTTCAATGATGGTGAAAAGATTGTCTTCTCTAGTCCTATGGGTGATGTTGTTGTCTGTATCGAGACAAGAAAAGTTTATGATCATGAGGAAAATTTAGTAGGTGAAATCAGTTCAATATACAACATGAGTTAAAAAGGTGGCGTGAAGATGACAAATAATAAAATAGTCTGGCAGTTGCCTGTCATCCAAAGCGATCTAACAGATCATGATTGGATTCATCCAAAAGCAAAATACCACGCTTTTATTGGTAACAAGTCTGTTTGTGAAAAGTATGATCAAATTACAGACTGTTTCGAAACAGGCGAAGAATCTGAGCTGATGGCAAATAAGGATTGGGCTTGCAAAGTGTGTTTGAAGAAGTTAGGACTTTCTTAAATAAAAAGAATGGAGGTAATGCAAATGTTTGATCTTGAAGAAATGTTAGATGATTTTGAGTGCCCAGATTGTGGAGGAAGACATGAGTCGTGCAATTGTGATTATTAATTAAACAGAACGGAGAGAAAAGCAATGGAGATTAAGGTTGGACAATATTATGCTCTTGAAAGCACAGAAGAAGAAAGCACAGAAGTAAATATAATTAAAATCTTACCAAGCAAACCTAATATGCTAGATGTCTTTGTATGTACAGAAACGTTGTATGTCAAAGATGGTCAAGTGTGTGATCTGTATACAAATGATTGGGTTAAAGATTCAATTCAGCGTGAAGCTACAGAAAGCGAAATTCAACTGTTTAAAAACACAAGAGAAAAAATGATCGATCTAAAATCATATGGTGAACTTGTGAGTTCTGAATTTTAATCAGAAAAAGGAGAGCTGTTGTGGCTAATAAACTGTATATCATAAGAATTGATGTTGCCTATAACGGTGATTTTATTGTCATCCTCATACCAACAGAAAAGTTGCCTTAAAAGATTTCTATGAACGTATTAAAAAATGGGAGGATGGCTTAAAAGAACCTGCCAAGAAGCTTTTAGAAACAGATACACAAATAGAAATAGATGTTAGAGACCCAAAGAGTGAGGAAGGTGCTAGTTTCTACTTCAATGAAGTTGCATCAGCAGAAGAATTGATTTTGTAATTGAATAAAACAACAATTTTATACATAGTGGAGGATGATTAAAAAATGAACAAAGAAAAAATAAAAGTTGGTGCCACAGTTTATCTTAAACCAGTTAATAATGCCGCACGTTATGGAAGAAAAGATATTTTAGAGAAAAACGTACTTAAAAAAGGAAGGAAATACTTCTATGTCGGAAATACGGGAGAGACAGAAACGAGACGCATGTTCAAATTTTCTTTGGAAGACATAACACAAGTGACAGAATACAGCGCTGACTGGGAGCTTTATTTATCCAAGCAAGAGATTATTGATCAGGAAGAGAAGAAAAAGTTAATTTTCGATATACGCTCAGTCTTTGATAGATGGTCATCGGTTGATTTAACGTTAGATCAATTAAGAAGGATACATGCAATCATATTTGAATAAAACAGCAGTTTCAAAGAGATTGAGAAGTAAATAGTAATAGACTAGGGAAATGATTAAGTTAAAGGAGTAGAGCACATGAAAAAAATTAAGTACGTTGTCACTATGGTGGTTGAAGTTGAGGTATCAGAGGAAGAAGAGAAAAATTTTTATCCAAATGGATTAAATAAAGATTCATTGATTGAAAATATGCAATCAGATACATTCGATGAATTGCTTCATAGCAACCTAACAGAATATAAAGCTGAAGGTTATTTACTTGAAAATGGAAAGGTAGTAGCTGAGCATGAAGAGGTTTTTAAAGAGTAAACGGAAATAGAGTATTTGGTAGAAGTATAACGTATACACTAAAAATTAATTAAGACGGAGACTTAATTATGACAACTTTAAATGAAAACAACCTTAAATTTTTACTGGATAATGGCTTTGAACTAAAGCGGTATGAGGAGCAGGGATTATCATTTTATACAAAAGAAATAAAGGACAGCCACTCTTTGAAGAAATTGATTGAGTATCATTATGAAATTGGGGAAGATGAAGAGATTAATACAAAAGGGACTAGTTTTATCATGGAGATACAAACAAATGGAGAATCCCCACAATGGCTTTTTACCGGTGAATATGAAAAGCTTGGTAATCTTCAAGACCAAAATCAGTTTATTGAATATGTAAAAGAAATCGTTAATTAATCTAATTAACTGAATAAAACATGGATTTTAAAGTGATTTTAAGGAGGTGTCTGAACAATGTTGAAGAAGATTTTATCATGAAAGGGGTTATAAACATGCAAGTTTTAAGGATTTTTATTGTTCATGTCTTGTCTGCATTATCTGCTGCTGCTGTTTATGTTTTGGGCATTGATTATGATGGCTACATTCCATACTTCTTAATAAGTGTTATTCTCTTTATCTTCTATTTAATCTTTGCTGCACCTGTTCAATATTTCTTGAATCGCAATCCAAAAAGGTTTAGCCTGAAATATTTGCTTACATACATATTCTTTTCCTTCTTAGTGTGGTTAATCTTTGCTATAACTACTGACCCAAAAACCACAATAGACTTTCTAATGGGATATGAAATTTACTTATTTAGCATTTCCTTTGCTGTAATCTTTTGGATCTGGGATTCAGTTTTTCTGCAAAACAAGGCAAAGAAAGCAGCTAAGTAAGAACGTCATAAAATTTCTTCCTTATTAAGAAAAAGACTATCCTTTAATTACCAATTTATATTATAATTGGAATAAAAGGGGGAGAGGGAATGAAAAAATTAATCGCTCTGACTATGATTTGCCTTGGCTTTATGTCGAGTTTTAGTATTCCAAATGCCGAGGCAAAGCTTACATTAGAGTACAAAAATGTTAACTTTCACATGAGTGAGGATTCAGAAAGTTTTTCTATGGCAGATTATTTTGATCGTGATTATGACCGTACTTGGCTATTTTACAAATTCACAATTCGCAATGCTGAAGGTTGTACTCTAAATATGAAAATCAGCAGAATTACTCTTGCTGGCTGGGTATTCCCACGTAGTGAGAAAGAATTTACCGGAAATTATTTAGACTATACTGCTACAGACCGAGTAGAGGGAGATGCTAATCGTAATCACGTGTTAGAGATTACAAAGAATCCAGGTTGTGGAGATGTTTGGATAAACGGTATTTATGGATTTGAACATGAAGAGCCTGATGAGTATTAAATTCAGCGAGGCCAAGGAGAAAAAAGCCTTGGCCATTATTATTTATTTAATGATCATTTTAAGTGATCAGAAATAACCAAGAGGTGAGAACGTGATTAAATCAAATTTAAAGCCCTTATTAGACGAAAGGAAGATCAGCATCAGGCAGCTATCCAGAGAAATTGATCATGAGTATCCGACTGTCAGAAAGCTATACAGAGATGAAATGGAGCGGTATCCAAGAGAGCTGTTAGATAAAGTCTGTACATATTTAAACATAGAGCCGCATGAGTTATTGATTTTCCAAAAAAATCATAATCATATCGATCGCTCAGGATGAAAATGGTATACTAAAGTTACAAACATAGGAAGTAATTACAAGTTTTCTAGGTCTGTATAAAATCGTACTTTTATAGGGAATAGGAGAGGTTATAATGCAAAATACAGTAAAAGTAACTTTCAATGTTAATGGTGTAGAAATCAAGACAGATGCGGGTGTACCACAAATGCCTAATGGCATTAATGCAGATAATATGATTGTTTTACATGCTAAAAGCAATTTGAAAAAAAATCTTGGAATTGATATTTATGAGGTTATGAATGCAGAGCACTATGATGACATTGAACATCTCGTAACTATTGACAAATCAGGCTATACTCAAGGTGTTTAAATAAAATCATTCTTTTATTTAATAACCGACATCAGTGCAAAGTTATCAAGAATATAAGTAGGAGAGGGTTGCTTGTTTGATAATCGAGAAGATCTAATTCCCTATATGTTATATAATGACGCAAAGCAAAAGAACAGGAATTATCAGAGTGAATGGGTTAAGTTTGCTAGAAAAATGCAAAAGAATCCTTATATGAAAGAGTACATATTTTCTCGTCATAAAGGTAGATGCCAATGGTGTAAGAAAAATATTCAAAATGAGTTTGTTCTTCATCATGCAGATTATGACCATATATGTATGCATCCCCATAATATCAGAATAAGCTCTTCAAATAAAAGAACACATCTCAAGATACCAGACTGCGAAAATTGTTATAAAACAAAGAGGCATTTGTTCATGGGGTGTGCAAGAAGGGTCGCATGTGTTCACAATTTATGCAATAAGTTAATAGATGAAAGATCTAAGAGACCTTTTAAACACAAAGTAGAACAGTTAAATCTTTTTGATTTTTAAAGCTAGTGCACAAATATACTTGTAGTATCAAAGGGGGTAATCAAATACTGCCCCAACTAATCCAAAAAGTGAAGGAGAGATAACACATGATAATCAGCGAAAAAATAAATACATCCTTATATAAAAAAATTGAAAAGTGTACTATGTTGCTACCATCGTCTATTCTTAAAGAGTGCTCTGACTTTAAAATTGTATTTTTTACAAGAAAAGAAATTGAGGACAAATTAAAAAACGATCCGACCAATAAAGATTATGAGTATATCCTGTCTGGTAATGGGCCTGGTGGAAGTGTAGATAAGGATACTAAAGAAATTCGTATTTATTTAACTTATAACGATATTGAAAACAACATAATGGATACTGTTAATTTTATTGGTAATCTTTTTCATGAAATCCGTCATGCTTGGCAGGTAAATAAAAATAAATATCAAGATGAACAAGTAATTAATCCTTATGATGATTACATTGCTTATTTGAATCAGCCTAGTGAAGTAGATGCATATACTTTTCAATTGTTACAAATGAGAAGGCACCTGGGAAAAATACTAAAAATATTTAATTATAATGTTCCAACACTACCGCCCTATAATCTAAAAGACGATATCATGGGAGTTCTAGGGAGAGAAATAATTAAATAATGACTTTAAATAGAATCAAGATAAAAGAAGTGTTTTATTCCAAAAATCATTCCTTTAACGATACAGATAGGGAGAAATTATGATGGAGAAATTAGAAAATAAGATAAACAGGTTGTTGAGTTTAGGGTATGAAGGAGAATACTGGGATTTTAAAGAAAAATGGCATACTGATAATGGGAAATTGGTACATGATATTCTATGTTTTGCAAATACAGTTCACGACAAAGATTGTTTTATAATAGTTGGAGTTTCCGATTCGGGTGAACTTAAAGGTTTGGATGAGCATGAGAGAAAACAACAAGCCAACATTATAGATATGCTTAGAAATTTAAATTTTTCCGGTGATAGACCTAACGTATTTTTAAGATCGTTAAAGTTAAGAGGGAAAACAATTGACGTTTTAATAATACTCAATTCAATTAAAGTGCCTTATTTTTTAAAAAAGGATTACAAAAAAGTAAAATCGGGTTTTATTTACACAAGAACTGGTGACAGTAATACTCCAATTGACCAAAACTCTACAATTTCTGTAATAGAAACTTTATGGAGAAAGAGATTTGGTTTGAATAAAACAGGGTTAGAGCGGTTTAATCAACTCTTGAAAGACAAACTTTCTTGGGAATACAATGATTATGGATACTACTATACTTATAGTCCTGAGTATGAATTAAGGTATAAATACACCGATTCTCCAAGAGAGACAATAACAGAGTTTTTATTCTTATGCTGTGTATAATGAACACACTACAACTCAACAAGCTGAACTTATAGTGAATGGTACAGTTCTTAAGGAAATACAGTTAGTTACGTTAGATGGGGGCAAATATATGACTCCTTCACCTGAGTGGGAATATATTAAGTTTGGGTTCGATGATATATATGATTTTAAATATTTTATTATAGGAGACCTTTTATACAATTTACATAATTTCTTTATAGATGAACAAAGTGAAGATGGAATGATTGCTTGCAGAAATTTTTTAGAAGTAGTTTTAATATTTAAAAATGAAGAAGAAAAGGAAAAGTTCTTAGAATTTGTGCAGGATAAACAAGATGATTTCAAAAGTAATTTAAAGCATGCAAATAATAACAATCATAAAATCGATAACAAAGTTCATCAAAGACGCTTTGCCACTGCTAAAGTATTAAAACAAATGTTTAAGGAGTTTAGAGCAAAAGGAAATGAAAGGTTGATTAATGTATGAGAGAAAAAATTGAAGAGTTGTTGAATGAATTTAAAGAGAACGGAAGTGTGCTAGTTAATACATCTGTGCAAAACTTAGAAGATTCTTTTGAAAAAGCCCTGATTTCAATTACCGAACATTATGATAAAGATTACAAAAATGGATACGTGCGTTTCTTTAAATCAAACAGAAGCTTTTTCTTATGATTATAATTTAAACAAAAAGAGCATTAAACTAAATGCTCTTTTTCATACCGCATCGCCGGCATTCCCGCAAGAATATTCCACTCTTCACAGAGCTTTTGAACAAAGTGTAATCACAATTGTCGCAGCGGCCGTATTTTACATCAGGATATTCTTTATAATCATAAACGATTGAAGTATCATACCCGTTTGTTTCGTATGCCTCTTCCACAAGATCACCTACATAATTTATTCAACATACTCAAGAATACCAAATTACGTTCGATATAGGGAGGGAACAAATGATTGGATTAGCTTATTTTTTAATTATCTGGCTTGGAGTTGGATTATTGACTGGCATTAAGTTTATTTTTGTTGATCAGGTCTATGACGAAGAGTTTAAAGAACTCATGGATAAAGAAACAACAGCGGGCATGGAAAGGAATTTGGCCAGCCTGTTTTTCAAAAATAAACTTAACGTTATTGCTTTTTTCATGTTAATTGGTTTGCTTCCATTAGTAATGAGGATTACAAAATTATTTAAAAGAGGTTGATTTATGCCTTTGATTGATTATTTTTATGTACTGCAGTTTGAAAACAAGGAATACTTCAAATCATTTAAGTTAGATGAGGACGGTTATTTGACATCTAGCGACCTCCATGAAGCATCTAAAATGCATAATATGTTAGAAGTCATCGAGGTAGCAAGTGAGCTGAAAACGAAGTGTAATGTGCAATGTGAGGTGAGGGAAATTCAAGTCGTAAAGCGTTAGGAGTGTTCAGGTGTACTGGATAGAGTGGATTGAGGATGGGGAAAAGAAGAGTATTGTTGCTGAAGGATGGATTGAATGGGCTGCTATACTTGAAGACTTGTATCAGAAGCGGTTTGAGTTTGTTGAATGGAAGCGGCTTTGAAAAGGGGTGAAATGGCATTAAAAATTTAGTTTTATTGTCCAGCTTTTTCGGGGTTATGCTATCAATTATAGGGCAATTATTTGGAGTCCTAACAGATTTCTTTATTCCAGGTATTGCACGGCTTATGGGGGTTTTAGCTGGCCTCCTAGTATTACTTTGCTTGAAGTCAAGAAACATAGACATGCAGACATTTATATTGATCTCTAGTACTGCATTAGGAATAATAGGTGCAGGAGTTTTATATCTTCCGGCTGCGATTGTCAATGTTTTAATTGGATTCAAGCTAAACAAAAAGTTAAAAGAAGAAAACACCAAGGAGCAGATCTGAATAGACTGCTTTTTGTTTAGTGTGACCATGGAAAATTGTAGTATAATAGTAATAAAATAATCATTTTATTCAGAATGGGGTTACATATATGGGGCAGGATGGAGGAAAGTTAGTATTTAAAAGTTCAAGGCATGCTGATATAGCAGGAAAATTTGGTGAACAAATGATTCTTTTTTATTTATCCAGCAAGGGGTTTGAGTGTGTGAAATTTGATTATGTGGGGATTGATATCTTTGCTAGAAGTGAAGAGGGTGAAAACTGGGGAATATCAGTTAAATTTAAATCTCTAGTTGACGGAAAGCCCAGCATTGGAATTACTCAGAAAGCTCTTGAATCAGCTGAAAAAGCCTGTGAAAGATTAGGTTTCAAACCATTTATAGCTACAGTTTTTGAAAGAGGAGCAGACTTAATTGTCTTTTTTTGTTCAATAGAAATTTTTAAAAGTATTGCAAATAAAAGTAAAATGAAGTATAGGCTAGATCTTAGAGAAGAGTCATGGAGGAGGTATAAATCTAATCCACATCTACAATTCTTCTGTTACACAAGGAACAATTTAAAAAGTAAATGGTTTGAATAAAACATCCTCAATCTTTTATTTCTATTATTTTAAATAAGAATTGGAGTGTTGTTACATGATATATAAAGACATTGTGTACTTTAATGGAGACAAAATTCAATCGATTCTTGCTCAGTTAAATAAGGGAATTGTTGAATCAATAATTGAAACTAAGGAGAAAAATCATGAGTTAGAAGGGACAGCTAAATCATCGAAGATCTTAGAGCTGCTGGGGGTACCTTTATCTGCAGAAGGAAAGTATACATACAACAACACAAAAGGACTGCAAGAACAAAAGACACTTCATGATTTTGCACTAACTGAACTTCTTAACGTTTTACCATATAAAGATGTTTCAAAATTAGATAGGAATGCATTAGGTAGAAATGAAAGAATTTTTGTAAAAGTTAAGGGTGAATTTTCAATATACGATTATCAAGATTTAGGGAGTACAATAGAGAAAATTGGTACTGTAGATAGTTTAATAAGAGGTGGTCAAAAAAATGATGATATAAGTGGCTTTACAGATTTTATTCAAAGTGTTTACTCTGACTTAACCACAATTGAAGTCAAAAATCAAAAAGGGATTAATTTTATTGGAGCAATTAATCCTGAAAATTTGCGTGAAACAACTAGAAATATGATTTATAAATACGGTTCTAAACCAAAAGGTGAATGGGATATGATTTGTCAAATAACGAAAATCCCGCCTAATAAACCAGGGAATATTGAAGATAACTTTAAAGACTTTGGTGCCAGTATTAAGATGGATAATATAAAAAGTGAAAAGTCTCTAGAAAGAGTAATAAACGAAATTTTGAAAGAGTTTTCGAAAATTAATGACATGTTCGCCTCTGTTTCTTACCCTAATATAGCTGTTGAACCAATTGCAGTTTATCATGAAGTAAAATTAAAATAAATTAGGATAGGAAAGAGGTTTTCATATGGATGAGTTCGCTCATTTTAAATTAAAAATTGATGCTAAACCAACTATGTTTCATGGAAAGACAGTTAGAAAAAATCTAACTCAATCATTGTGGCTAAAGAAGATTAGACCCCAGATTCTAAAAGAGAATAACTACACATGTGATATATGCAAACACCACCCAAAGGAAGAAAATTATAAAGAATTATGTACATGAAATAGAAGAATACGATTTTGATAATGGGGTTGTCAAGTTAATTGGTCTGGATTTAATTTGTGCAAACTGTCATGCATTCCAGCATTTTAAAAGGTCGCAATTAGTTTTATCTTCAGAGCAGTTGGATAGATTGATAATTCATTTTACAAAAGTAAACAATTGTTCAATTGAGGATTATAAGCGGTATAGAAAAAAACTTCAAAGTTATGCTTTTGAACGAAATAATATAGAAAGAATATTGTCGCAAGAGACGCAAAGCAACAGAACAAAAATTGATCATATTCGGTTTGCTATTTTGGGAGATATCCCTTTTAAAGACTTAGTGATTGAAAGACTGAAGCAAAAGGATGTCTATTACGAATACGGTTAGAAAATATGGGACAGGGGCACTTTACAAGCCTAAGCCCTTGTCTGGTTAAAATAGGAATTTTAAAGAGAATACAAATGCAAAAAATATGTATAAAATAATTGACTCGTAATATGATCTATAGTATTATTAAGTTAACCAATAAAGACAACAAAAAGAAATGAGGGGAAATAATGGAGTTAATAAGGATAGCTATGAAGAAAGACTTGGAAAATGACAACTCTTTAATGAATAAATGGGCAACAGTAGCTGGCCTTAAAAACCCCAATCCTCTTTATGACTTCTTAAACCATGATGGGAAAACTTTTAATGAATTTTCTTCAATAGTCAACATTGTTAAGAGTCAGTATCCAGACCGTGAATATGAATTAATGAAAGATTACTGTTTAAACCTAGATGTAAAGACAAAGGCAGCAAGAAGTGCATTGGAGTATGCTGATGCAAATATGTTTTTTGAAATAGAGGATGCTTTAATAGATTCAATGATTTCTTGCAGCAATATGAAAAGTAAAGAATATGGAAAAGTGTATAGAATACATAGAGAACTGTCAAAAGGGGAAATAGATGTTTTTGAAGCCTCTGCAAACATTGGAAAACAAAGAATTAAAACTGCAGAGATGAACATATTCTCAAAAATGCTCCTTATGTATGATTGTTTAAATAAAGGAAACTTCGCTCCGATGATGCTTTTATTTCAGCAAATAGACCTTAGTGAAATAAAAGAAAATCGATATTTAAAAAACTCTTTTGAAACTCGCATAAATGTGCTCTTATCAAATATTTATTTGAATGAAAATAATCTTGAATTGTGTAGGGAGTATGCACAAAAAGCAATATCATCTACTGACACTCAAAGATTTTTGGTATTTAGTTATTTAACCATTGGAACTTCATACATTTTTTCAGACTTTAATTTAAGCAAGCAGAATTATTTAATTGGATTGAAGTTTGCTAAAGGGAATCCAGGGTTTGAGGAGTTTTTCAAAAGAAATTTAAGTTTTTTAAACAATTTTTGGAACAAGGAAAATGAATGGATCAATTATGACTCAGATGCAGTGACAGACATGCAAGAGGTTATATTCGAATTAATTAATCATAAAGAACTAAGCAAAGCACTTCAATTGTTAAACAAACTAGAGGAAAGAGACCAAAATGAGAACGAATTGGGGTTCCATTATTATTTAAAAGGACTTATAACGAACGAGAAAGAAGCATTTTTTAAATCTGTCGAGTATTTCAAAGCATCGCAGGACAAGCTCTCTATTAAAATGCCTCTTATTCAGTTAGAAAAAATGGGCGAAAATCCAAGATTACTAAAGATTATTACTATGTAAACTTAATAATGAAAGGAGGTGATAAAATGAAGAAATTTATTATGGCAATTACTATTGCGGCTGTTTTATCAATCTCGTTTGTGGGTGCTAAAGCATCTTCAAATGAACAAGCTTCAGGGGACTATCAAGTTGCTGGCATTGTCCGTGGAGCGTAATTAAACATTGACACATAGAATTATTAGTATTATTATTTACTTAATTAAATTAACCAAAGAAATGGAAGACGTTTGGCTCTTTTGAGCTAAGCGTCTTTTGTAGTTTTAAGGCCATCACTTAAATATTAAGTTTTTATAACATCTAGTGATCAACTTCAAGTACATACGCCCTAATTAAATGAAATACATTACAAAGCAGCACATTCGCAAAAAAAATTGCGTAGAATGTGCTATTTGTCGTTAAAAAAATCTTTACTTCCCTTTTGTAATGCATTACAATTGCTATAGATGCAAAAGATAAAAAATATGTATATAGGAGGTTGGTGGTATGTCCGCAATTAGTTACTTGAAAAACAGTATGACAATGCATAAAACCATTTACCAAAAGAAAGTTGAAAGCTTAGTTAAAAATGATTTGTTCTTTCATGAAAAAAGCATTGAAAAGTCAAAAATAATGAAGAATGAAAATGTTAGAAAACAACTAACTAAAGGATACATGAAATTGCTAAGTGAATACAAGGAGGATTAATAATGCATGTTGTAGAACTTAGGTCTACAAATCATAAAGATATTGATGCCGATTTTGTTTTAAATGCGAAACAAACTTACATAGAGAGCGTACTAAACATTAGGAAAATGATTGTTAATGCAAAAACTGAAGATGATCTACATGGTGCAAAAATAGAGGTAGCAACATTATTAAAAGATCTAAATAGAGTATTATTAGGTGGCGATGGATTAAAAAGAAACATTGAAAATAATCCACATTTTAGATCCCTAATACATTTTGTTAAGAATTTAAAACGACACATTGCAATTGAATTTGAAGAGTTTATTTATCAACCATAACATATACGCACTGCATTCTATAGTTTACATAAAAAATAGGAGGTTGACATGTCAGAGCGAATAAAACAGCTAATGGTCAAACGTGGCATCACAATAGAGGAATTGTCGAGGGAGACAATGATTGATATTCAGACATTAAACAAAATCATTGAAATGCCAGATGAATCAGATGTTACAACCATAAAGCTTATCGCTCTGGTGTTGAATGTCTCTATTGATGAGTTATTAGATGAGAAAGGAGGAGAAGATAATGCAAAATAAAGTTAAACAATTAAAAAATTATGCGGTTTACGATGATATCGAAGGATTTTTAATCAATAAAGATATAAGAAGTAGCTCAGGGAATTCTAACTATATGATGCCTTCATCAACTAGAAGGGTGTCGAACACCAGAAAGAATTATGAAGGGGATATTAAGCAGTTCTTTAGTGTGATTAAAGGTAAAGATGTCAAAAGTTTAGTTCCCGATGATTTAGTTGTAAGTAAAAGCGAATTAAGCAACTATGTGAAGTATCTTCAGGAAAAGGGATTAGTTAATAATAGTATTAACAGAAAAATGACCTCCCTGAAGATGCTCTATACATATTTGGAGCATGATTATAAGGATTATATTGACTTGTCGGTGTTTAATACTGTCGAAAGGCTTAAAACAGTAACTAAAAACTGGGATAAAACAACCCAGACAGAAGCCGAAAGAATCGCTCAGGATATGTATATAAATGAAAGACAGAAACCTTTAATGAAAAAGCTGTTTGTTAAATTCGCCATCAGAACTTCTTTTCGTGTAAGTGCGATTTTGCGAGTAAGATGGAAAGACATACAGCTTGATGAAAGTACAGGCCATTATATAGTAACAGTTATTGATAAAGGATCTCAGGTTGTGTCTACAGGCATTAACCAGGTATTTTATGAGGAATTGTTGCAGCTGAAGGAAGAGGATGACAGCGAAACTGAATTGGTTTTTCAGGGGCTTTCGGAACAATCTTTACGACACTCCTTAAAAAGGTCGAAAAAAAGGTTAGGAATACCTCCTGAAAGAGAATTAGTCTTACACTCATTTAAGGGTGTAGGAATTGACTATGTCTATGAGAATTCTGGTCACGATTTACTTGCAGCAAAAGAACAAGGAAATCATAAAAACACATTAACAACAGAGAGATATATGAGCAGAAAGATTAACATAGCGAACTCTGCTGGTGTAACAATGGATGAAAAAATCGATTTAAATCCACTATATGAAGCAACCCAAGAGGATTTTATTAGTTTTTTTGAAAACGCTGATCTTGTTACATTAAAAAAGTTTATAAAGCATGTAAATGAGCGATAATCATTTTTTCGGTATATTACTCAGTTCAAATGATAATTCTTCTTGATTAACCAGATTGCCTTTGGTAACTTTAAATTTAGCAACATGACATGAGGTGAAAGGCTATATGACAGTGATCTTTGATCAGTCTGCAAATGAGAAACTGCTTTCAGAAATGAAAGATGCTATCTCGAAAAATAAACACATAAGATCTTTTATTAACGATATTCAATTAGAGATGGCTAAAAATAAAATTACTCCAGGGACAACACAAAAATTAATTTATGATATAGAAAATCCAGAAGTCGAAATTTCTAAAGAATATATGTACTTTTTAGCCAAGTCCCTATACTCAGTTCTTGAAAGTGAAAGGTTTAATCCACGAAATTACTTCACAGAAACGGATATGAGAGAAATTGAAACGTTATGGGAAGGATCTGTGGAGGAAGATATAAAATTTCCGTATACATTCAAACAAGTTGTAAAGTATTCGGATGATAATTATTTCTTCCCCATCACTGCTAAAGAGTTGTTTATGCTATTTGAAAATAAGTTATTGCACTATAATCCTAATGCTCAAAGAACGAACAAAACGAAAAAACTAGAGGGCTCAGATATTGAGATACCTGTACCGCAGCTCAATAAACAATCGGTTGAAGAAATAAAGGAACTGTTCTTAGATGGGAAATTAATTAAATCAGTTTTTACGTTTAATGCACGTGTTGGAAGCGCAAGTTGTGGCGAAGAATTAAAATATGATGACGACACTATGTCGCTTACAGTGACTGAAGACACCATTTTAGACGTTTTAGACGGGTATCACCGGCTAATAGGCATTACTATGGCTATAAGACAGCATCCTGAGTTAGATCATTTGTTTGAAGAAACCTTTAAAGTGGACATCTATAACTACACTCAAAAAAGGGCGAGAGAGCATTTTGGGCAACAAAATACAATAAATCCAGTGAAGAAATCTAAAGTAGCTGAGATGAGTCAAAATGTTTATTCTAATAAAATTGTTAAGTTCATTCAGGATAATAGCATAATTGGTGATTATATAAAGACAAATGGAGACTGGATAAATCAGAATCAGAACTTACTTATAACTTTTTCTGACTTCAAAAAGGCAATTGAAAGAAGTTATTCTAAAAAAGATTTTTCAACTCAGGCAGATATTTTAAAAACTGCAAGATACCTTACATCTTTCTTTGATGCTTTAGCTACACAATATGTGGATGAGTTCTTAGGTGATATAGCAAAAGAAAGAAAGAGAAGTTTTGTGAACAACTATTTGTTCTTTAACGGCTACGTTGTACTAGCTAAGAAGTTGCAGTTAGATGGAGTAAGTCTAGATGATTTAGAAAGTAAAATTACCGATGTTTTAAGCTCTATAGACTTTAGTAAGAAAAATAAATTGTGGGATGAATTAGGTGTAGTAGACAAGAATGGAAATGCTAAATCACCACAAAAGATATGGAATTTCTTTAACAATTTAAAAATAGACGAGTAATTACTTAGGAGTTGTTTGTTGCAATGTTCAATAATGAGATTAAGGAAAAATATTTAGATACCTTATCTGAGGGTATGGTTATGCAGATGAGGCCTATTTTTGCAAAAGCAGAGATTACTGAGACTTTATATAATAAAGACATTTATGATTTCACATCAATGCAAATTTTAGAACTTATACGATCATTCGATCAAACCACTATTGGTAGTGTTCGAAGAACCTTAGCATTATTGTCATTGTATATTGATTGGGCAATTTCATATAAGTTAAGTAAAGGATTAACCAATTTGGCAAGAACTATTTCTGAAGAAGAGCTTTATGAATGTCTCGGAGACAAAAAATTATATATTACTTATAGTGAATTAGAGGAAATGGAAAATCAATTAGTTAACTATCAATCAAAGGCTGTATTAAGGCTGTTGTTTGAAGGGGTTTCAGGTTTAGCTCATTCTGAATTGCTAAGTTTAACGAAAAAGCAAGTTGAGGATGCGATGCTAAATGGTAACGTTTTAACCCTCTATGATTCAAAGCACGGTGAACGAAAACTAAAAGTTAGTAGTGAATGTCTTGTTATTGCCTTAAATGCAGCTCAAGAAACTAAATATAAATTAAAGAATGGGAAGGCAAAAGGCCAAACAAAAGAAGTCTTTTTAGTTGAAAATGATTATGTAGTTAAAACAAAAAGAACGTCCAACAAAGGAGACGGCCAAGCAAGTAAATTTGTCATAACTAATCTAATTACTGATATATCTGAGTTCTTTAAAATTAACTTTTTAACACCAAATACTATTGTTAGATCTGGTCATTTGTATAGAGCATATCAGCTTTATAAAGAAAAAGGGGTTATTGATAACTCTGTAAGGTATCAGATTATAGATGACTTTAATTTAAGAGTGAAATCCAAATATCGAGCAGTTTATTCAATGCAAGATTATATTAATGAGGAAGAAGTTAATAAATATTACGCAGAAGAACTAGGTATAAAAGAGACGACCATTTAAATATGAAATCCATTTGACTATTTTGGTTAAATGGATTTTTCTTTTATCTCAAAAAATTGTGAAAAAATTCGCATTTCGACAAAAATAGACAAAATAATCACTTTAAATACATGTTTAAATGTAGTAAGATGGTCATGTAAACCATATGGTTTACTAAGGAGGAGACCAAGACCAAAGTCTTAGTCGTTTCAATGCCTTTCAACCTTGAATTCATAGAGGTCTTCGACATTACAATCTAAAGCAGCAGCAATTCTTTTTGCAGTTCGAATAGACATATCTACTTTAACTAATCGATTATAGTCGCTCAGCTGCTGTTTCTTAATCCCAGTTATCTCTGAAAGTTCATTGATTGTAATGTCTTTCTTTCTACATAATTCAGGTATCAAGCATTGCCCGATCTCAACTTTAATCATAATCGGACATCCTCCTGCGTTCTGTTATGGAAAGACATAATACATATCATACCATACGAAGCCGATAAATAACCACTAGCATAACACCTACTTTCTATGTATAATGATTATACAAAACAGAACGCACGTTCCCTTAACGCCTTAAGGGTTTATCACAGAAAATTGAACATAGGAGAATGAGGATGGCAGGTTATTTAAACAATATTGAACTGAATCTGGAGATTGTACTCAAAAACAAAGCAGATAGTCCAGAAGTCTCTGAAACATTGGTAACCAGGATTTGTGAAAATTTACTTTTATCTAAAGAAGTCTCGTTTTTAAAAGCTGACGGATCAGTTGAAAATTTTAAATTAAGTGATATGGAATATGAAATAACAAATACAGAAGAATTGTCTGAGTAAAAATAAAAAAAAAAGAAAGACTCCATTAAACATAATGTAATCAGCAGCAAGAGGAGAATGAAGGTATTGTTTTGAATATATTTGTTGATCAAGATAATTACAAAGAGGTTAGTCTGAAACTTACAAAAAAATTGCTGACTTCAGAACATTATCAATTCCTACTTGGTTTCAAGGGAGAGAAATTAGATATTACAATTTCAGTTACACCACAAAGCCTCGTTAAGCTTAGGGATGACATCAATGAATTGATCTTTATGTTCTCAGATTAAAATTAGATTCGGTCACATAAATTGGCCGAATCTAATTGACAGATATTGAATGATGGGTTATAGTTTATTCAAATACAAATAATATGTATATAGGAGATGATAAAAGGAGCTATGTTGCTTGATGAAAAGCTCGATAAATTAATGAAAACGATTCTGCGATTAAAAGCATACAAAGAAGAGGAAAATTTACGAAGAGTCATCGGAGAATTTCATTCAATAATTGATTATGCTTACGAGGGGATGTATATAGCTGAAGATATGTTAAGAGAAGAAGAAAGTAAGGGCAAAGAAGTAAGTACATATTGAATTGTGTAATTTTCACTAAGGTAACAAAATTAAAATTAGTGGATAAAATGTAAGTTTTATCGAGATTGAAATTGGAGGGGGATATCACTTGGAATTATCATTAGATGAATTGAAGCTCTATCTTAAACCATTAGTGTTTTTCGGTGAGTTAAAACTTGAAATCAGTGATTATGAAGAAGGTAAGAAAATTGAAGTGCTCGATCATGATGAAGGGTCTTTAGTTAATTTAGAAGGCCAAACCGAAAATTATGTGTGTACTACATGTAATTGTACTTTATATACCGATGAAAATAATGAAGTATGTTTCATAGAGCATCCGTATGGTGCAATCACAGCTGTAAATAAAGATCAAGTGATTCATTTAACTAAGCTAATTGGAGCAATCATAAATACGGATGAGGAGGATCCAGTTGAATGAACACAGCATACAGAGTTTGGGACGGCGAGAAGATGCATTATTGGGATGATGATGAGCTGAGTCTTATTATCTCAGGTGGAGAATGGGGGCTGTATCGCAATATCGTTGGAGCTCTTTATCCCATCCGTATTGCATCTGGTACTCAAAAAAATACGTCTCTCATGTGGGGAACAGGGTTAAAGGATAAAAACGGCAAGGATATTTACCAAAAAGATATTACCGAAGAATCTTATGTAAGTCCTATGACTAAGAGAAATGTCATTGAGCGATATGTTATTGAGAGAGGGAAAGGCATTGACAAAATGAAGCACGTCAGCAATATAAGTGCTTTAGATAGGTTTTTATGCTATCGACTCGATGAAATTGAAGTTATCGGAGACTCTTATCTTAATCCGGAGTTATTGGAGGGCGCAGAGTGATTGATACTGAAGTAAAGCGTATTGAATATAAGCTTTGGTACGAAGTTGAATTCGGTTGGAAGCATTTCAGTTTCGTTGCCAATGATGATAAAACTGCATTGAAATACGCAGAGGAATACGTGAAAAATAATAATCTCATAAATTATAAAGTGGAAAAAATAACGAATGAGAGATTGTTTTGGCTGAGGAGGACGTGAAGTGAATCCTGAAGAAAAGAACGAATTGAAGTTCCGAATGATTACGCCAGAGGGAAAGGTATTTCCGGTTAACCCTTAACCCATTGAAAATTGGGATAATGATATTTGGAAAGCATTTGATGAACAGAAACAGGTTTTCGACGCAGAGATTAAAAAGGCATTTGAACACTGTAACGTACCAGCTGAATTAGCCACAGATAAGGACGACAACACTGTTCTGACAATAGACAAACGATCGGTTTTAATCTCATATAAACCTGAATTTTTATATTCTGAAGGAAAAGCGGTACAGAGATTCAAACGACTTTATGAGGAGGATGCAGAGTGAGTAGGTTAGATGGATTGATTACAGATAAATACGGTGATGCGTTGTATAGAAGTGGTTTTTGTATAACCATTGAAGAGAACTCACACTCTCGGATGATTACGGCAGATTTCACATTGAACAAAAGTCACCTTCCGTTTTTAAAAGAAATTGTAAAAGACTTGGAGGAAGAAGCGGAGTGATTTGAGGTTACAGTCTAGATAAAAGATGCATTTTAAAGTGTTACAAGGGAGTGGTGAAATGAATACGAATGAGTTGAAAAAAGCACTTGAATACAATACGAAGAATGCAGGACAACAACTACTGCAGCTGACTAATGATTGGATTGTACACATTGACAGTATTCAAAAGAAGGACATCATAAACACTATTCACGATATTGCGATACATATGCTTCAGCAATGGGAAAAGTATAAAAAATATGAGGATATGAGGGAATCAGTTAAGTAAAGGAGTGGAAAGATGGAATTGTTACAACCAAATCAGTATTTTGAAATGATTAAATCAAAGAAAAATAAGGTTACAGACAAAGAACTTCAAAGATATTACGACAATTGCTTGGTATTACTCAATAAGTATAAGCAAACTAATCAAATTAAAGCTGCAAAGAAACTGATATTCCACTTAGAATCAATAGAAAAAGAACGCGAGATTGTAAAGCTTGGCATTGATACGTTTGTTTATCGAGATGACATTGAAGAATACATAGATAACATTGCAAAAGATACTGTCAAAATTATTGAGCTTGAAAATTACGAACGTGAAATCCCTGATGATGTAATCATTAAATACAACAAAGTGAAAGACAAATTGGATCGGTTTTATGTGGTGTTTACAGATTATACGGGGAAGGTTGAAAGGCAGATCGAAAAAGAACGGAGAGATAAGGATCCAATTTTATTCGGCACTTTTCAAGATGAGTCGAGCGGTACTTTGATTGAACGTTTTTATTTCATAGGCGACTGGGAAGATGAGTATTGTGATCTCACTTTAGATAAGATGATTTCCGAAGTACAGGAAGTAAAAGAATCAAATATTTCAATGACCATCAATACACCCCAAGATATTGAGCAATTGAAGAAGCAGTTAAATAGCATGGACAAGATAGCAAATGGGTTTAGGATGAATAATCCCGGATTTGCAGTGGTTAACAAAAAGAAAAATTGGTTTGAAAACCTGTTTAAAAGGACGAAGTGATGAAAAGAACAGTTGATCTTACTGAAAATAGAGAGTTCATGAAGATTGGAAATAGCCGAAGCAATTCATTATTGCAAAGGTACTTAAAGAAGCGAAAATACCCATGGAGCATAGAAGCAGTAGTAAGACAGAGCGACCTTTATAGTAACGGCTTATTGTTAACTGGCAACGGCTTTGAAAGAGAAAAACAAAAGGAGACAGCAGCCTTTGAAAAGACCTGTCACTGTTGTGGCAAGTGGGACTCATTTCATATGACAATAACTAAATCAACTCTGTGCAAATGTTGTGAAGAAATGCTTGATCACAGTGTTGTCGGCAATGTCCCTTGGAGAAAGCAGTTTGGATAAAAGCAAAAAATAGAAAGGTTGATAGAAAATGAGAACATTAGTGTTATTAAGAGGGTGCCCAGGAGTGGGGAAATCAACTTGGATCAAGGAAAATGGACTTGAGCAATACACTCTTTCTGCAGACAATATTAGATTACTGTTTCAGTCACCTGTGTTAAACAAAAGTGGAAAATATGAAATCTCTCCAAAACACGACAACAAGGCGTGGGATTTATTAATGAAATTGCTTGAAGACAGGATGGATCGCGGTGAATTCACAATTGTCGATGCAACTCATTCAAAGCAAAGTGCGATTTCAAGATATAAGCCACTAGCTCAAAAATATAGATACCGTGTATATGTAGTTGATTTTTCTGATGTTGATGTTCGGAGAATCTTAAAAAGAAATAAAAAGAGGGCTGAACATAAACATGTTCCTGAAAGCAGTATTCTAAATATTTATGAAAGAATGACAACAGAAAAAGTGCCATCTTGGGTAACTGTTCTAAAACCAGATGAGTTTGAAAACACGATGACTTATAAGCCGAGATGTTTTGACGATTATAAAAAGATCCATATTTTCGGAGATGTTCATGGGTGTAATACTGTGCTTCAAGAGTACTTAAACGGTGATTTGAATGAAAATGAACTATACATTTTTGTAGGAGATCTTATCGACAGAGGTATTGAAAATGCACAGCTGTTAGAATTCATGATCAAAATTAAAGATTATAAAAATGTGATTATTCTCGAAGGAAATCATGATAGATATATCAATATGTATGGGAATGATGAAGAAACACCTAGCAACACATTTAACAACAAAACTAAGCCAGAAATCGAACAATCCAACATTGATAAAAAAGACATTAGACAGTTGGCCAGGAAGTTTCATCAGTTAGCTTACTTTACATATAAAAACACTACATACATTGTAACTCATGGAGGAGTTTCAACCGTACCTGAAAATCTCTTGATGACCGCAACAACACAATTTATCAATGGAGTTGGAGATTATTCAGACGATATTGATTATGAATTTGCAAAAAATACGGCTGACCAAAATGTTGTACAGATTCATGGACATAGAAACATGTACCGTTTACCTGTGTTAGCAGCAGAAAGATCTTATAACCTGGAAGGGCAAGTGGAAAGAGGAGGTCATCTTAGAGTCGTTACACTGTCTGAGAACGGAATTGAAACGCATGAAGTGAAGAATAAAGTTTTTAAACAAAGTTCAAGTGATGTGCAGAGTAATAGTGTAACTGTTGGAACAATTGATGATTTGGTTTCCCACTTACGTGATCATGAATATGTCCAAGAGAACAAGATGCCAAACAATATCTCATCATTTAATTTTACAAAGCAAGCATTTAGAAAGAAAAAGTGGGATGAAACAAATATTAAGGCAAGGGGTTTGTTTATTAACACCCAGAATAATGAAATTGTAAGTAGAAGCTATGATAAATTTTTTAACATTGGAGAACGATCTGAAACAAGAATGCATCATCTCGTAGATACAATGAAGTTTCCTGTAACAGTGTTCGATAAGGCAAATGGATATTTAGGGACTGTGGGGTATGACTCTTTGTCAGATCAGTTATTATTCACTTCTAAATCCTTTACATCTCAATTATCAAATGACCATGCGAAATGGGTCGAGGAGTTGTTCTTCAAGACCTTTGATGAATTTACGGTAAATGCCATTAAATATTATCTGAAGCTAAATAATGTTTCATTCGTTTTTGAAGTAATACTTCCAGAAAAAGATCCACATATCATTGAATACAATCAAGACAAACTAGTCCTCTTAGACATAGTAAAAAGACAGATGTCATATGAAAAACTCCCTTACAGTGAAGTGAAAGCTACTGCAGAGTGTTTATCCATTGAGTGCAAAAAACAAGTTGCGGAGTTTAGTAACTGGACAGATTTCTATAGATGGTATCTGGACGTGTCACAAGATTTTTCAATTGAGGAAGAGGGTTATGTAATTGAAGATGCTGCTGGGTTCATGACAAAACTTAAGCTCCCTTACTATAACTTTTGGAAACAAATGAGGGGAGTAAAGCATAAGATCAGCAACAAACATGAGCATATGGTTAACACAGGAAGCCTTTACACTCCTTTGCATAATAGATTTTTTGCATGGGCTAAGACAAAGGACAGAGGGTATCTAAAATCAACTTCCATTATCAAATTGAGAAATGATTTTGAAAAAGAAACTGTGGTATTGGAAGCCAAATGAATTCTAGATAAAAGTAAAATTTTAAAGAGAAAGGAAGAGGAGAAATGATTAAAGGGATGGTTAAACATGAGCTACTTAAAACAAGTGATGGTGTTTTAAGGTTGGCTGAGGATAGATTGTGTGGCGGTTTTTCTCTTGGTATTAGAACGCCTGAAGGAGCTGACTGGAGATATATTAGTGATGAACTCGGACAATTGTTAATTAAGGAGCTTTCTGACGATCAGATAGGAGGCCCCAATAATGAAAAATAAAGTACTGGTTGTTGATTTAAAGGAAATGATTGAAAATAACATTTCACAAAGGGGAACAGATGGCACTAGATATTACCGGATCAGCAGGGATCAATTAGAAGAGATTATTGCAGCATTAGAAAACTAAATAAAATTGAAGTTTTAAAGAAAAAGGAGCTGTTTTAAAGTGCAAGATATCCGTGTGATATATGACAGAAACAAAACTTTGGAAGCGGTCGTTGTCCAGTTTGGAGATTATATGTGTGAGCTAACAGATTCACAAGTAATTAATGAAGAAAATAAAGAATTTGATGTACTTAATGATGAATATCAAGGAGCTTGGAAATATGAAAATGGACAACACTGCGAAGTCGAAATTTACGATGGTGTAGACAAGTGGGTCTGTCAAGCATTCTTACACTGAATAAAAAGACTGTTTTAAAGAAAGGGTGAGAACCGATAGTCAATTTCAAAAAACTTAGTGATCCTGATTATATTAAGCAGATGGAAATTGAGAGAAAAGAACGTGAGCGGATAGATCAAGAAAAGGAGGCTTTAAGAAAGAAAACGGTGTGCTTCACTGGTCATAGGCCGAACAAATTGGGTGGATACGATATGAAAAATCCAACAATGCTTAAACTAAAAGATAAGCTGCTTGAAGTAATTGAAGAATTAATCAATAAGGAAAACAAGTCCATGTTCATAACTGGCGGAGCGTTAGGAACTGATCAGGCTGCTTGCTGGTGTGTACATATTCTAAAGAAGAAATACCCACATATCAAAAACATAATTGCTACACCTTTCAAAGAACAAGATAAAGTGTGGTCTGCAGAACAAAAAATGTGGTACAAACGTATGCTTGATGTGGCAGATGAGATTATTAATGTTGAAGAATTAGATAAATATAAAGTTAGTGGAGCTGTACCAGGTGAGTTTTCACCGGCTAAAATGCAAAAACGAAATGAATACATGATTGATCACAGTGAAGCAATAGTAGCTGTTTATGACGGAAGTAAAAGTGGCACAAGAAACTGCTTAAATTACGCCAAGAAAACTTACTTAGGACATCAACTATGGAGACTTCATCCCAATTTTAATTTTGAACTAGATATTACTTATTTCAATTAAAAAGGAGACACTATCAAATGAAAATTCATGAAGTGTTGTTAGACAACAAATTAAATCCAGGTGAAAAATGCTATTTAAATCAGGAAAAGTATACGTATAGAGGGGTTGCCGGAGACGGTAGACATGTTTTAGAAAAACAAACGCAAGATGGGGTAGAGTTTATTTACACAGACAAACGTCCTGTTGTACCCGTCTTACCATTAGAGCTATATTTTAAAAATAAAAGAACTGGAAGCTTTGCTGAGCTTGTGAGTTACACTCATATGCTTGGGGAAATGTATTATAAGCTCAAACTATATGACAATGTATTTAATGGGTATGACAACGAAACCTTAGGAGAGTTAGAGCAAGACTGGGAACTGCTATCTGAAAATCCGTTTAAAGACGAAGAAATGTTAATTGAAGAATTAGATGAAGTTAACGAGAAAATCGAGCAGTTTGAAAAAGAAATTAGAGAGTTTAAAAAGGAAAAAATCGAACCATTAGTTAAACAAAAAAGTGAACTGCAAAAACAATGTAAGCATGAATGGTATAAGAATGATGAAGAACAGGTTGGAAACAACAGCTATGAGCAGGAATGCGTCTGTGAGATTTGCGGACTTGAGAAAACGAATAGATACAGTAAGCTATTTTGATAAAAAACAGAATAAAAGGATTGTTTCATTGTAAGGAGGAAGGCACATAGGTTATTTAAAGCACATAATTGATACAGCCTGGTTTAACTTAGTTTGGTTTAGATGGCATCTTGGAGCGGACATAAGCGTATTTGACGGCTGCGGATGGAATACATATAAATATTTAAAGGATAAAAATAAAATATATGGAGGTTATAAGGGTGATAAAGAGGAATCTGCTTAGCAACCACGTTGATGAGATTATTGGTGAATATTACGCTGCTAAAGGATATTCAGTCCATAGCATTGAACGCCAGGAAAATGGACAACTGATTGTTGTTACGGAACGAGTAGCAGAGGAGAAGGAACCGGCAAAGGTTGATATCGCATTTGATTTTGTACATAGAAGATCGCACAGGAAGAAGTATTTAGCTTAAAAAAAAGCAAAGAGTCAAAGCTCTTTACCTTTAGGTGTTTTCCTTAACCGGTTCGCAATGTACTTCATTACGTTTACTGCAATCGACACTAAAGCAATAATCAATACTATTTCAACTAAAAGGATGTATCCAAAATTCACATTAAGCTCTTCAAAGTAATCGCTGGCAAAAGAGAGGAGTTTATAAATCACTAGCATAAAAACAATAAAGGAAACTCCTAAAATTACAAGTGACTTTTTAGAATAGTCTTTAGCATGTTCAAAATTATAAATCATTATTGATAAAAATAACAAACCCGTAGCAATCTTGTGGGATAGCGAATCATCGGCCGAAAATGATTGCACTACTATGCTGATGATTAATCCAGTAATACCAATTGTTTTATTCAAGGAATCACCCACTCGTATGTAAGTTAGGTATGAGTTTACCAATTAAAGGGGATTTTCTCAAGGCAATACACATTAAAGTTAAATTAAAATCGTGATTTTAAACAGATAGGAGGAAACGAATGAATCAAGATATTCAGTTTTTAAAAGAACTTCAGCAAGAGTTGAAAAATCAAGACAACGACGGTCAAGCTGCACCACGTTTCTGGACAGTTGGTGATTATGAATGGGTCGAAGCTCGAGAGGAAAATGCAGAACGGTATTCTGTATACCTGCCATATATTGCAGAAGCATATGTTTTAGATGATTATTTAGAAGATTTAAAAGAAGATAGTGAGCTCTCTAAGGAAGCTTTAACAGAGTTAAAAAAGGACGACTTTGACGATCCTATTGAGTGGATTCAAAAATACATTGATGAAGAAGCAGATTTAATTCCAGAAAGAAAGGTTCATATTGTACGGCCGGATACAATGTTTTTGACCAAAGCAGAAGCGAAGGCTCATATCAAATTAAATAGGCATCACTACACTTCAGAAGCTCATACTTACGCAATGACAGCTTGGAGAGCACCGAAAGTTGAGCAGCTGTTTAAGATACTTGAAAAGTTTGACTGGAAATCAATAGAGACTTCTAAATAAAAGATAGTTTTTAATGAAATCAAAATAAATGGAGGGATTTTATTTGAATAATAATTTAACTGTGATCGAACGAGATGGACAACTTTTGGTGGATAGTCGTGAAGTGAAGGATATGCTTAATATAAGACACTCTGATTTATTAGAGAAGATTGATGGGTATTTATCGGTATTACATCAAAACGGAAAATTCCGTTCTGACCAATTTTTCATTGAGAGTTCCTATCAAGCAGGAACTGGAAAACCGTACAAACATTACTACCTCACTCGTAAGGGGTGTGACATGGTTGCAAACAAAATGAATGGGACAAAGGGCGTTTTGTTTACGGCACATTATGTCACTCAGTTTGAAGAGATGGAAAAAGAATTAAAACAACCACAAACAGAGTTAGAGGTTTTAGCTGCAACAGTAAACAATATGGTGCAACAAGAAAAACGAATAACTGTTATTGAAAATGAACAAAAAAGAATCTTTGATTTGATTGGATTGAATCCATCGAATTGGAGAAAAGAAATCAACAAAATTATTAGATTAATAGCAAAAGAAAGTGGGTTAAGTCACTCGGCAGTATGGTCTGAGAGTTACAAAACCTTAGAAACTCGAGGAAAATGTAATCTGCGAAGAAGACTTGATAATAAAAGAAATAACATGAAAAAAGAGGGAGCGTCTAAAACAAAAGTAGAAAAAGCAAACTTTATGGATATCATTGATGAAGATCCAAAGCTTACAGAGATTTTCTTAGCGATTGTTAAAGATATGGCTGTGAAGTATAAGGTGACTCTCAAGAAAGAAACTGCATAAAATATTTATTTTATTGAAAGAGGGTAAGGGAAGGGCTAAAGGGAAGGGCTAATTAAACGCATGAATGATATTAATGACCTGATAAAGCTTATCGCAAGCATTGATCGTCGAACTTTCTATAGCAAAGAAAACATCTCAGGACAATCCAATCAAAAAGCGTATTTCAAATTCAGGACACAGCTATTCTTTGTTGATAAATACACGGGAGAAGACGTTTATCCGTATGAATTACGCCACGATCCAAACGGCTTTTCACACGGAGGTAACGTGTGGCAGATGATCAATAGCTTTAGACGTTTTATAATCACAGGGAAATACGGTGAATTAAGAGATTATAAGGAAATCTGGGCTTACAGCTATGAGGGATGTATGAAAATCCGTCAGAAGGCGAAGGAGATCGGATTTATAGAGACTGCCGATTATCCCTATAGCTTCGATGAATGGATGAAAAACAAATAAACTAATTGAATCATGTACTAAGTTTTCACTTTGCTTTTATAGGCTATGCTCTAAGGAGTTATGTAACGGAGAGATTACACTCTCCATGATTCGAAGGAAGGTATGCGGAGTTTTCCGTGCTTAGTCTTAAATCTGTGCTTAACCTTACATAAGATAGGTTCAATAAATACATAATCATCAGATTCAGACTTTACTTGTTTCATAGAATGAAATTTGCCACGTTCTGCGTTTGGTATGAATTCCATAAATCCAGCTGCAGTTCCATCAGGATAAGACAGAAGGAATTTTATATCCTTTTTCGTGTAGCCGGTTATGAGAACTTCAGTGTAATCATAATTAATCACTTTAAGCCAATTATGCGAACGTTTATTGGTCTCATAAGGGGAGTCAGCTTTCTTGAGTACGATTCCCTCTAAATTCTTTTCTTTGGCCAGGTTGAAGTAAGCGAGTCCGTTACCTTCAATTCCTTCGATTACAAAGACATTGGGATGATTCAGCTCAAGTGAGTTAAGAGCTATCTTACGCTCAGTGAGTGGCTTAGCTGCTATTGACTGACCGTCTTTATAGATAACATCAAAGACACAGTAAACGATATTGTGGGCTGATTTTTTGGACATGAAACGTTCCATTACAGCCTCAAAGTCAGGAGCACCCCCTGGGGCAGCTACAATAACTTCACCATCGAGTACTGTTCCATCTGGAATATCTAAGTCCAAGAGTTCTGGAAACTTGCTTGTTACTTCGTTGTTGTGACGAGTGTATAGCTTAATCTGATTATCAAATTTAGAAAGGATGAGTCTGATTCCATCAAATTTGAGCTCAGTGATATAGTTCTCGTCGTCAAATGGCTCTTTTATTGAATGCAATAGCATTGGCGATACAAACAAAATATCACCTCCTACTTAGAACATATTAGCTAAGAGAAGGTGATATATAAAGCGATATGGCAGTGGTACTTAATGGGATTCAATGAGCTCAGGTGAATTGTTTTTAGGTGAATTCACTAAAGATGAAACCTGGTATGCTTCCATGTCATCAGCATCATAAGGCTGCAGTAAGCTTTGTAGATAATCAGGGTCAGTATTTTTAGGGTTTAGCCATTCCTTTTCGTTCTCATCAGTAAGGATAACTGGCATCCGATCATGAATGTTTTCCATAAGCTCATTAGGCTTTGTTGTGATGATTGTGCAAGTGTACAAAGGATTGCCTTGTGGTGTGTTCCACTTTTCATATAATCCGGCAAAAGCAAAGAGATTGGATGATTTAAGCTTAATCCGTATAGGAATCTTAGTCTTTGGATCAAGGCGTTTCCATTCGTAAAAACTGTCAGCTGGTATGATACAACGTTTGCTTACGAGCGGCTTTCGAAAGCTGGGTTTCTCGGACAATGTTTCAGCTCGAGCATTAATCATTTTATAGCCGATTTTTTCGTCTTTAGCCCAAGGAGGGATAAGACCCCATCTAAGTTTGCCCAGACGATTATTGGATCCATCGTTGATGATTGTCAGGATGTTTTGTGAAGGAGCGACATTATAGCTTGGGTGATATTCACCTTCGGGTAAGAATTGATCTATGTTGAATTGCTCGATGATGTCATCAAACTCAGAAAATAAAGTGAACCTGCCACACATGTTCATCATCCTTTAGGGTTTTTGAATATTGTACAGGCTTGATACACGAAAATCAAAAAGGAGGAATGTGATGCAGCAGCAAACAGTTGAGGTTAAAGAAGTTGATGTGTTGATTAGGGGAATCTGGAGTAAGAAAAAGTTCACTGATATTCAAAAGGGACAAACCTTCAAGATTGAGGAGAACGGAAGAATAAAGAAGTACATAGCAAGGACAGATCCTTACTGGGATGACATGTATGAGACTTACATAATTGATTTGTTGGATAAAAATAAAATTAGAAGAGGGTGAAAGTGATCGGATTAACACAAGAAGAGAAAGTTAGAAGAGCAATTCAAAGGAAAAAGGACAAATACAATAAAACGCACAAAACAATCAATGGAGTTGAATACAAGCTTTGTTCGATATGTAATGATTGGCTGTTAACAGATGTGTACTATAAAAATAAAAGTAATAACGTAGATGGATTATACCCAAATTGCAAATCATGCGCTATCAATAAAGCCCATAAATGGGCCATTAATAATCGAGAATCTTCTAGGATCTTGAAAGAAAAATATGCTAAGAGTGACAAAGGAAGAGAACGGAACAATATTGCTTGGAAGAAGAGAACTCAAAACGGTTACATAAGAGAATACCAAAGGTTAAATAAAGAAAAAATAAAGTTTTACCAGTTGAAAAGGAAAGAGAAAAAACACAAAATTTCTGAGGTTGAGAGAGACAGGTGTAAATCATATTTTAACTACAGTTGTGCCTATTGTGGATTATCGGAGATAGACCATTTTAAAGTTAACAATCAAAAACTCCATTTAGACCATGTTGACCCTAATGGTGCAAACGATTTAAGTAATAATGTCCCTGCTTGTAAATCTTGCAATTCAAGCAAAGGAACTAATTCACTTTATAGCTGGTATTTAAACAAGTCCTTTTATAGACAAGAAAGATATGATTTACTACTCAAATGGCTTAATGAAGATTATAAAATAGCACTGGAGTAAAAATAAAATTAAACATTCAATAAAAACGATATTTTACAGAAAGAGGAGGAGTGAAAATGTTTACCTGCTTCTGCAACGAATGTGAAAAAGTAATCGAAAAAGATGAAGTTGATTATGAGGTTGACTTGGTAGAAGGGCCTTGGGAAGGAGATTGGGAACACGTGCATTTAGAATGCGGTAGTATTGTGTCTTGGATTTAACTTGTATGTCTAAATAAAAGTAATTTTTTATTCGGATAAGGGGGTGGTACTAATGTGATTCCTTATAAGATGAGAAAAAGAATAAAAATAAAATTATATAAGGAGAGTTGTTAATTGTTGAAGTTTAAAAACAGAATAGAAGAAAAAGAGGTTAAGGGGGCAGAGAAGGCGAGCTTTGGCGGGCCTAACCTTCTCTACCGCACACTTCGCAAGGTTACGAAGCTATATAAGTATATCACAGACAAGAAGTCTTTTCCAATCCTAGTTGCTTCATTGTTTGCATTGTTTAATCCCAATTCAGTTCTAGCTGCAGATAAGTATAGTAATTTTGAAGAGTTGAAAGAAAATGAGTCACCTTTGAGCTATAACATTCTAACTACCGATGTTGACAGGAGAGTGCTTATTCTGGCTCCCCATGGTGGAGGTATTGAAGGAGGGACTAGTGAGCTTGCAAGAGAATTAAGTAAGTCTTACTCTGCCTATCTATTTGAAGGTTTAAGGATACCAGGAGCTTCTGAGTTGCATATTACAAGTACGAATTTTGATGAACCTCAAGCTTTAGATTTATTGAGTAAGCATGATTTAACAATCTCAATTCATGGGTATGCATCAAGTAAGAAACACACTTTAGTTGGTGGGACAGACAGAGAAAAAGCAGCAAAGATTACATCATTACTTACCGATGCAGGCTTTTCTGCAGAATTGCAGTCTGAAGATTCCCGTTTAGCCGGCACAAATGAGCAGAACATTGCTAATAAAAATAGCACTGGTATGAGTATTCAACTTGAAATAAGCACTGAGCAACGAAAAGAAATGTTTAATACTTTTACACTGGCTGGACGCAATGGAACACAGAATCAAGTTTTTTATGACTATATTGCTGTTCTCACTAAATTCATTAATGAAAATGTGTATTGTATGGCCGGTGTAGCACCATGACATTGTTGAATAATACCTTACGATACTATGTTGACTTTGATCAGTGGGGAATAAATGCCTTTAACTCGAATCCAAATGAAACAACTAAAGGGTTTAATGAGGCTCTTTTATACGCATCAAAAAATAAATTCCCTATTGTGGAAATTCCAAAAGGCAATTTTATTATTGATTCAGTAAATACATTAAACCAACGAAATCCTGAAATTGGCGGGGGAATTAAAATCCCATCCAATATGGAGCTTCTTTTAGATCCAGAAGCAGTATTTCAAGTAAATCCTAATGGGTATCAAGGCTATTCTTGTTTTTATATTGGGCTTGCAGAGAACGTAATAATTAAAGGAGGGCGTATTATAGGTGACCGATATCAACATGATTATTCTCTAATTGATACCGATAGAAAAACACATGAATGGGGATTTGGAATACATGTTCATGGGAGCAAAAATGTTTTGATTGAAAATGTAAAAATCTCAGATTGTATTGGAGACAACATTTGGATTGCAGCACACGGAATGATGAATTACCCGGGGATGGTTTATACGCCTTCCAAAAGTGTGACCGTAAGAAAATGCGAACTAAAAAGAGGGAGACGGAACAATTTAGCTACTAACGGTTGTGAAGGATTATTGGTTGAAGACTGTGATATAGAGGAAGCTGGGGGAGATACAATTGGCCCTCAACTAGGTATTGATTTAGAGGGCTACGGAGAAAACGGAAGAAAGTATGATCATCCTTATGAGTTAACAATATCGGATTGCAGGTTTAGAAAAAATGGTCGTGGTTCGGTTACTGCTCATACAAGCGGTAAAGTTTCCATCAAAGATAACTACTGTGACAATGTTATTTCATATGGCTACAGTACAGATGTGAGTATTAAGGGTAACAAGATAATAAATGAAGGGGAGTCTAAAGAGTATGGAATAGACTCTGTAGGCGTTTCGAGCACTGAGACTGGCAACAGAATTCAAATTACTGATAACAATATTCAAGGGTTTAAAATAGGCATGATGATTAGAGGGAAAGGGGTATCGATTGATAATAATACCGTAAAGAACGCTTCAAATTGTGCAATAGCAACACATATGGCCGAAGATGTTACCATTTCAAACAACAGAATACAGGACAGCGATTGTATTCAGATCCAGGTGAGAAATTCATCAGATATTAAAGTAAGCAATAATAAAGGGAAAGGTACAACTTCAGCATATGCAATTAAAGTGATGGATTCGAATGACGTTAAATTCTTAAATAATACGTTCTCCAATCTTTACGGAGGTCTATATTGTGAGAGATCTCAAGCAGTCAGAATTAAGCTAAACGATTTCTTATTGAGTGGAAAAGGTTACGGTATATATTGGGATAAAGATTCAGAAGTCTTCCTAACAAGGAATGAGATATTTGAACCAAGAAATGTTGCAATTATGGGGGCAGCTGATATGTACAATATCAGAATAAGTGATAACCAGATATATAATTGCAAAGCAATCATTGCGATCCACTTAATAGGCGGTTCTGAGCATATGGTTAGAGGAAATGAAATCATGTTTAACAGAGATTCAGATCAAGGCTATGGAATATATTTAAACGGGACAAAAAAGGTTCGTTTAATTAGGAATGATGTTCAAGGTATTGGCACAAGAGTGCTTTCACATCCATATGCAACATTTAATGCTTCCAGTACAACTTTAATCCATAATACATACGACAGCGGCACACCTAGATTAGCATTAGATGATACAGTAATCGATTATAAATAAAAAATCTCAACAAGAACACTTGTTCCCTTTATGGGTTTTGGTATATAATTTAGAAGTACCAAAAATTTCAAAATAGGGGATGAGACTATGAGTGAGCAAAAGCTTAGAATCGGTGAAATACGGTATGAGGTTTTTGATGATTATGATCCATTTACAGAGGAGTATTTAGGAAAAAATCTAGCAAATGCTTATTTTATTGCTGAAATTAAAAAGGAAAATGTAGCTCAAGTAGGGAATAGGAAAATTAATTACTCAAGCGATGTTAAAGTTGGTTTTGATGCTTTCGGGGAAGAAACAAAAAAGAAAATCAAAGAGCATCTTCTGGCTGCATATAGTTTAATAGCAGAAGGGGCTAAAGATGATGGACTTGTAGAGTTTTAATCAGAGTCAAGCTGGGTTAATCTAAGATTAGCCCAGTTATCAAAACAAAAAAGGGGTTAACTGGATGCCAAACATAATTTCTAAAGAGCAAGATGAAGCAATTAAATACTTTAGAAACAAATTGAATTTATCAGACAAAGACTTATACATACCGTTGATTAATTTTGAACTACTTAGAGACAAGAACGAACAATATGCGAACATTCTTTATGAGCTGTATAAAAATGATCCCTATTTGTTTATTAGAGCTTTAAAGGAAGGTTATGTGGTTAATCAGCCAATTGCATTTGATGAGGCCATTGTGCGATTCTTTAATGGAGAAGAACTGGCTATTGTACATAAAACAACCGGCAGAAGATACAATGTAAATGTGAAAATGAAGCAGCTGCCTGATGGCTTTTCAATGCAAACAATGGATATGTGGTTGTGGAGTGAGCTTGTTTGAAAATAGTAAACTCTTTACCTATATAATGAAAATATGATAGAATATAGAAGAATTTGATAATTGAGGAGATGTTTTTGTGGAGTTTAAAGTTGGACAAGACGTATCAGAAATTTGGAATATTCATGGATCAATTCTTCCGGAAGTTTTAATGTATATGTTCCCTCGTTCAGACGAATCTTATGATTGGGAATTTGTAAATGACAACGGAAGACATATCTTTACTGCCTGGAGAAAAAGTGAACCTATTCCTACAGTAGAGGAAATTGAAAAAGCAGCAATTGAGCTTGAAGAGAAGAAAAATGCACCTAAGCCAAAAACTCTCGAAGAAAGAGTTGCTGATTTAGAAAAACAAGTAGCTTACTTAACGAGTAAGGTTGAAGGAACAAACTAACAAGAGTCCCTTATTGGGGCTTTTAAATTTAAATAAAATGATAATTTTATTCGAATTAGAAAGATCGCAAATGAAATACAAAAATAAAAAATATAAAAGTTTATAAAACATATAGACAAAGATAAAAAATATGTATATAATAAAATCAAGTTAAAGGGAAGGAGGCGAATTATTTGGAGGTACTTGGGATAACAGAGAAGGCATTAAGCTATTACAGAGAAAACGTTAAAGGCAACAAGACAATTACTCCTGATCAGGCACTGTTAAAGATGATAAGGAATGTCCTACTTGTCAAAGAAACTCATCCTGAGCGAATGAAAAAACGTTTATTTTGCACAGAGTACGCTTACGGAAATATGATAATCAAAGTTAACAGAAAAAAGCAGGTATTTGAAATTGTAAATAAATCAGGATGCTTTTCTGACCAAAATGATTGGAAGTTCCCAAAAAGAAGGTACATAGAACTTAGTAAAGAACTTGGAATCAAAGACTGCAAGTTTAGCAAAATTACATATTCAAAGAAAAATCACAATAGACAAAAATAAAAATAGAGGATGATTAAAAATATGACAGAAAACAAAACGGTATTACGTGAAGCATCAAACGTTGTAACACTTGAAGGAACTCTGGCAGAAGTAAGACACACTGAGTGGAAAAATGGAAATGGACTAAATATTGAATTAGATATTGAGGTTGCACCTAACGAAGTGCATACGGTTAAAGGCTTTTCAAAATATAAGAAAGCTGATGGTACAGATAATGCTATTGCCAAAGGGTATCAAACTATCATAAGTGATTATAAGTCCATCGCAGAACATGGAAGAGATCAAGCTGATAAAGTGAGAATCACCCAAGGTAAGATTGGATTAAATGAATATTACTCTCAAGGAGTATTAAAGGCGTACCCACAGCTAACCACCAACTTTGTAAACAGACTGGATGCTAATGAAGAATTTAATCCTAAAGCTGAATTTGATGTTGAACTGTTTGTTAAAAATGTAACTGAAGAAAAAGTAAAAGGAGAAGAAACAGGAAGAGTTAATTTAAATGGTTATATCCCTTTGTATGGCGGGAAAGTCATTCCTTTTACATTTGTAGTGACTAAGGAAGGTTCTCAATATGTTGAAAACAATTATGAAAAAGGATCTACGGTTAATGTCTTCGGAAAGATTATTAATTATAAAGAACAAAAAGTAACAACCAAAACTGCTGCATTTGGAGAAGACAAAAAAGAAATCACCTCCATTACAAAAAGAGAGTATCTAGTTACAGGTGGGAACGATCCTTATGATGAAGATAGTAAAAATGCTTTTAATCCAGAAGTAATTAAAAAAGCATTGACTGAAAGAGAGACTTATCTAGAAGGACTTAAGAACGAAAGCAGCAATGAAAACAATAAAAAGTCTGGCTTTGGTGGAAGTGCTCCTAATAACAAGCCTTCAAAGCCGGTTGAAATTTCAGATGATGATCTCCCTTTCTAAAATAAAATAGATCATTAATCTAATACATAACTGGGGTGAGCTCCGACTCACCCAACAAATTCAAAATAAAAGGAGAACTATAATGGCAATCGATATTTTCAACCCACAAGTTTCTGTAGTAGCAAAAGGATTAGAAGGAAAAGTTATCACAATCTACGGTTCTAACAACTTAGGTAAAACTAAGCAAAGCACTCGGATGAAGAAACCGTTATATCTGCCATTCGAAAAAGGATTAAATGCCATTGCCGGTGTTCAATTCATGCCTATCAATAGTTGGGCTGATTTTAAAAAGGTAAACAAACAGTTAACTAAAAATGCTGAAAAAGCTAAAGAAATGTATCAGACAATCATTGTTGATGAAGTAGACGCTTTTGCTAAATATGCGACTAGATATGTATGCGAGCAATATGATGTAGAACGGATTAAAGATGGTAATGATGGGTTTGGCCTTTGGAAAGAGTATGAAACTGAAGTATGGGAAGAAATCAATAAATTAATTGGCGTAGGATTTACGGTTATCTTTATTGCTCATGCTGCTGAAGACAAAAAAGGTAAAGTACATCCAAAGGGAGATAAACGAGTTTTAGCTCCAGTAATTGATAACAGTGATATTGTTCTCTATCTAAGTTCTAATGGTGTTGATGAAGATAGAAAGGTAATCAAATCAAGCGCCTGGTTGGCTGAAACTGAAGAACATTTTGCTCGTAGCAGATTTGATTACATTGACACATACCTTCCTGAATTTACTGCAGAAAACTTAGAAAAAGCAATTATTGAGGCAGTCGAAAGACAGGAGCAAGAAGAAGGAATTGTTGCTGTTACTTACGAAGAGCAAAAACAAAACAACGCTTCAGAAGAACTTGATTTCAACTCATTAATGGATCAAATTAAAGAAATTGGCATGAAGCTTAATGAAGAAGGTCGTTTAGAAGAAGTTAATGAGATTACAGAAAAACATTTAGGTAAGGGTGTAAAAGTTACTGAGTGCAGCCGTAAGCAAGTAGGTGTCATGTCTGTAATTCTAGATGATCTAAAAGACCTTCTAGCTGAATAAAAGAGGAGGGATTATTCTCTCCTCCTTATTAGGAGTGATTATTTGGGGAGACAAGTTAAATGTCCATATTGCGAGACCAAGTTAGACAAAGACTCAGCCATTCCTTATAAAAAAAGATATTACCATGAAAAGTGTTTTAATACCTGGAAGCAAGAATCAGATCACAGAAAAGAGTTAATTCAATACATATGCAATTTATATGGTCTTACATCTCCAACTGGCATGATGTTGAAACAAATTAAAGAGTTTCAAGAGGAATATGGGTATAAGCTTAAAGGCATTGAACTAGCGCTTAGGTACTTTTATGAAACTTTGGATAATCAACCCAGAGAAGGTGATGGCATTGGAATCGTTCCATTTGTTTATGATGAAGCAAAGCGGCATTACATTAGACAAAAAGCCATCCGAAAATCAGCTGAAGATCCAAAGAATCATAAAAGAGAAGAAATTACGTTAGTCATAAAAAAAGGAATGAGAAAGAAAAGAAGACTAGTTGATATCTCAACGCTATAGGAAGGAGAGTCCATTTGCTACAAGACAAACAGGCAATAATTCAAGTTTTAGGGAGCATTTTAAAAGATCCCACAATCTTGTCAGAGAGCAATAAATATAAGATAACTTCGGATGATTTTCCTTCAAGGTTTCATTCAATATTGTTCTTTGCTATGAGCAATCTATTTCATCAAGGAACTGAAGTATTGAATGAGGTTGAAATAGATGGATATCTAAAGGATTACGATATTCAGTATAAAATTTTCCATGATAATAACGGTCTTGAATATATAGAAAGAATTCAAGAGTTGGCAGTTGTCGAAAACTTTGATTACCACTATAAAAGATTAAAAAAGTTTAGTCTGCTTAGAGAAATGGATGGATTGGGATTCGATATTAAGGAAATATATGATGAATCTCTGATTGACCCAAAAGAACAGGAAAAGATGCAAGAACAGTTTGATAAGAAGTCGATTGATGAGATTTTAGCAGCTTATGAAATGAAGATTGTAGACATAAAAGAAAAATTCAGAACTTCATCTGAAAGTGTGGGAATCCAGGGCGGAGAAGGTATTAATGAATTATTGGATTCATTCGAAGAGTCCCCGGATATTGGAGTTCCATTAAATAGCGAAATGCTCACCTCAATATTTCGTGGATCACGGAAGAAAAAGTTCTATCTGCGCTCAAGTATTACAGGTGGCGGTAAAACAAGAAACATGGTCGCTGACGCTTGTCGCTTAAGTGCAACCGAACTTTATGATCCTAAAAAGAAGGAATGGGTATCAAACCCATGGAGTGAAAGTTCTACGGTTATTTCAACAGAAATGATGGCCGAAGAATTGCAAAGCTTAGCACTTGCCTACATTAGTGGTGTAGAAGAGAAAAAAATCCTTAGAAACACAATCAATGAACAAGAAAAACAACTTGTGCGTAAGGCTGCTAAAGTTCTTCAGGAGTCTAACATATGGTTTGAACATCTGCCTGATTTTAATGTTCAGGAGATTGAAAGAACCATTGAAAAGAACGTCATTAAAAACAATGTAGAGTACGTTTATTTCGATTATATACACTCATCAGTAACCATTTTTTCAGAGATGAGCAAAAAAAGTGGGGTCAATTTAAGGGAAGATCAAATTCTTTTGCTTATGTCGGATAAGTTAAAGGGCTTATGTAACAAATATGATGTCTATATGATGAGCGCAACTCAGTTGAATGGTGATTGGAAAGAAGCATGGTTAAAAGGACAAGTAATAGATGCTTCTTACTTGAGAGGAAGTAAGGCCATCGCAGATAAAACAGATGCTGCAATGATAATTCTTCCTTTAAGTAAAAAAGAGAAGGATGCAATTGATCCAATCTTAAAAGAAGGATTTTATCCAGAGCCAAATTTTGTTACACATGTATTTAAAAATAGAGGAAATGAGTATGACAAAGTTAAAGTCTTTTCCCATATCAATATGGGCAACATGCGGATTAAGGACTGTTTCACAACAAATCTTGACAATGAACTAATCACAGTTGAGAAATTGAATATAAAAGCAGGATGAGGGGTGTAGCGCCCTTTGAAGTATGATAAAGACAGAGTAAAAGAAAGCCTAACCATTGAGGATATACATAAGATTTTAAAAGATTTAGGTAGTGAGAACAATCTGTGGGATCAACAAGGAAATCCAATTTACAGAACCGTTTGTCACAATGCTTCTGGTGGGAGCTATAAGCTGTATTACTATCATGAAGCAAAACAGTTTCACTGTTATACAGAGTGTGGGGATAATTTTGATGTATTCGAACTTGTTATAAGAGCAAGAAGCCAAAAAGGTATTAATATCTCTTTTAATCAGGCTATCGAATATGTTGCCAAAATAGCAGGAAGAACATTTGGATTTGGGAATAAAGAGACATACATAAACAATGATTTGAATGATGACTGGGAATGGATGGGGAAGTTCAAAAAGAAGAAAAAAATACATATTGAGCTTCCCAGCTTTGATGAAACGGTTCTAGATGTATTTGTGCCTTATCCTCACCAATTGTGGCTAGGTGAGGGAATAAGTCACAATACATTAAAAGAGTTTGAGATTGGGTACTATTTTAGAACTCATACAGAAGGGATTACCATCCCTCATCGAGATTTAAATAATAGGTTGGTTGGTATACGTAGGCGCTCAATGATTAAAGAAGAAGTAGATGCAGGCTATAAATATATGCCTTTAAAAGTTGGCAATACCTTATATAACCATCAAACAATGATGAATTTATATGGATTACATAAAACAAAAAATTCGATAGAAAGGTTTAAGAAAGTATTGATTTTCGAATCAGAAAAATCAGTATTAAAATGCCAAGATTTTTACGGTGAATCAAACTTTACCTGTGCTGTTTGTTCAAGTAATATTTCTAATTTTCACTGGGACATTTTATTGTCTCTTGGTGTTGAAGAAGTTTTTATTGCTCTTGATAAATACCGACCACCAAAAGAACATGAAACAGAGGAGAAATATCAAGAAAAACTGGTTGAATATCAGAAGAAAATTCTAAAGCTCGCAGCAAAATTTACTCCTTATGTTCGTGTATATGTTTTGTGGGATTATGAAGGCTTACTGGATTATAAGGACAGCCCAGCTGACAAGGGAAAGGAAACTCTAGAGGAGCTAATGAGAAGGAAAATTGAGATTGGCACGGATGAAGGGGGAATTTAATGGAGTATAGACTAATTGGCGACAATGATTATAATTTCGATCCTTTAGCTACTATCTTAAAAAATAGAGGTATAGAAGATCCAAAGTTGTTTGTTAATGTTGATCACAGTTCAGTTATTCATTATTCAAAACTTAATAATATTGATAAAGCTGCAGATTGTCTTATTAAGCATTTAAATAATGATAATAAATTGTTTGTTCAGGTAGACAGTGATGTTGATGGATACACATCTAGCTCAATCATTATAAATTACATAAAGAAGATTTGTCCGAAAGCTAATATACATTACAGAATTCAAGATGGGAAAGAGCATGGGATTTTTATTGATACAATTCCTGATGATGTTGACTTAATCATAATCCCAGATGCAGGTTCAAGTCAATTTGAGGAACATGAGGCTCTTAATAAGAGAGGCACAGAAATAATTGTTATTGATCACCATGAATGTGAACGAGTGTCTGAACACGCGATCGTAGTAAATAATCAACTTTCGCCTAATTATTCGAATAAAACTCTGACAGGTGCAGGAATGGCCTATAAATTTTGCCAGGCAGTTGATGAAAAGCTAAATAAAAATGAAGCCGAACAATTCTTAGACCTTGTCTCTATTGGTAACATTGCTGATTCGGCTGATTCAAGAAACCTTGAAACCAGGTATTTTATGAATGAAGGCTTGAAGAAAATTAAGCATCCATTATTAAAGAAGCTGTTTAAGAAGCAAGAGTTTTCAACCAAGGGTGACAAGAACATACAGAATACACAATTCTTTATTAACCCTTTAATTAATGCTGCCATCAGGGTTGGAAGCAGTGAAGAAAAAGATCAAATGATGAGAGCATTCCTCCTTTCTAAAGAAAAGGTTCCCTACAAAAAACGTGGGCAAAGTGAAACTGAACTTGTTTCAATACATGATGACACAGTTAGGATTCTAGGAAATCTAAAAGCAAAGCAGAAACGGATTGCAGATGCAGCTGGAGTGGAAATTAAAAATAGAATAGAGGAGAAAAGTTTAACAGCGAATAAAGTACTGATTGTTTACATTGAAGGAATTCTAGATAAAAGCCTAACTGGACTGGTGGCCAATCAGCTTGCAGAAGAATATAAAAAGCCGGTCTTGTTAGCCAGAAACGATCCCGAAAAAGGTAAAGATATTTTGAGTGGCTCTATACGAGGATATGATAAAGGGTTTATAAAGGATTTTAAGAAAGAGCTTATAGATACTGGATTATTTGAGTTTGTTGAAGGTCACCCAAATGCAGCTGGCTTTGCAATTAAACGACAGAACTTAATCCTGGTGAACAAAGTGCTGAATGAAAAATTTAAAGACATAGATATCGAAAAAGATATTCAGAATGTTGATTTTGAGATCCCAGCAAAACGATTGAGAAAAGAATTTATCCTTCAACTTGATGGTTACAAAGACTATTGGGGTTACAAAGTTGAAGAACCCTTAATAGCTATAACGGATCTTGAAATTGAAGTCGAACAAATTGAACATTTAGGGAAAAAGAATAAGACAACAGTTAAATTCAAGCATGGTGATATTGAATACATAAGATTTAAAAGTGATGAGAATTACTTTAATCAGCTTACAGAAACAAATGGAACATTAATCATTAATGTAATTGGTAAAGCAAAGGCAAATGAATACAAAGGTAAGAAAACACCTCAAATAGAGATTTATGAATTGGAGGTGGTTCGCACAAAACAAAAAGAACTTGTGTTTTAAGGGGGAATAAAGTTGATAGGATGTCACTGCCACACAGATAGGAGTAACATAAGGCTTCTAGACTCAACAAACTCAGTTAAAGAACTGCTCAAAACTGCAGTGAAGATGGAATATAAGGGGCTGGCCATAACAGACCATGAAGTCCTCTCAGCACATTTAGATGCTATTCGAACAGTTAGAGAAATGAAAAAGAAGGGGGATATGCCAGAAGATTTTAAACTGATATTGGGCAATGAAGCGTACCTAGTCGATTCTTTAGAGGAAGTTCGAGATAACTATAAATCGGGAGTGACAAAATTTCCGCATTTCTTGATGTTGGCAATTGATCCAAAAGGACATGAGCAGTTAAGAATACTGTCTTCTCAAGCCTGGGAAAACTCATTTTATACAGGAACAATGGAAAGAGTGCCGACAGTAAAAAAGGATGTAGAGGAGCTATTAAGTAAAGATCCAGGCCACATCATTGCTACCACAGCTTGCCTGGGGTCTGAGGTAAACATTCACCTGTTAAAGATAAAGGCTTTTGAAGAAACTGGTGATTCTCAGTCAATTAAGCAGCACAAACTAAAGATTCATGAGTTTATAAATTGGTGTATAGAGGTTTTTGGGAAGGATAAGTTTTTTATCGAGCTTCAACCTGCACTGAGTGAAGAACAGATTTACTGTAACAAGAAGCTGATAGATATAGCCAACGGGTATGACTTGCAAATGATTGTTACAACAGATGCTCACTATCTAAGACCAGAAGATAGAGCAATTCATCAAGCCTTTTTAAACGCAAAGGATGGAGAAAGAGAAGTTGATTCGTTTTATGAAGCCTGTTTCGTTCAAAACGTTGATGAAATTCATGAGAGAATGGATTACATTGATAAAGAAGTCATCGATCAGGCCATAAAAAATACAATGCTCATTGGTGAGATGATTGAAGACTATACTATAGAGCACGATCCAATTATTCCTAAGATGGAGCTTCCTAACTTTAAATTAAGACATTTATTTAAACCAGCATATGATCAATATGAATATATAAAAAAGATGTCTGAATCAGCAGATGAACAAGATAGATATCTCCTTAAGTTAATTGAGGACGGATTTGAAGAGAAATTAAAAACAAGCGAACTAACGAGAGAAGCTTTTCATAAAATATTGAACAGGATTAACGTTGAGCTGGGTGAACTTTGGGAAATCAGCCAAAAGCTGAATCAGTCTATGCCTTCTTATTACATAACAGTTAGAGAAATCATTAATATTATTTGGGATGATGAGTGTGGAGGAGATAGTTTAGTTGGAGCAGCCAGGGGAAGTGCTGCAGGTTACTTAGTTAATTATCTACTCGACAATACTCAAATTAATCCAATGCAATATGATTTACCACATTGGAGACATATACATAAATCGAGACCTGACCTTCCAGATATCGATATTGATACTGAAGGATCAAAAAGACAAAAAATTCTTAAGGCACTTAGAGAAAGGTTTGGAGACAAACGTGTTCTTCAAATTGCTACTTTTGGAACTGAGGGTTCAAAATCAGCGCTTCAGACAGCATGTAGAGGCTTAGGAATCGATAATGATATATCCCAGTATTTAAGTGGAATGATTCCATTTGAAAGAGGATCTAACTGGCCTTTGAAGCATTGTTTTTATGGTGACAAAGAAACTGGCAGGAAGCCGATTAAAGAGTTTATTAGGGAGGTTGAACAATACCCTAATCTTAAAGAAACAGCTTTAAAAATTGAAGGGTTAACTAATAAGCGCTCTTCTCATGCAGCCGGAGTAATTATCTTTAACGATGAATATACAAAGTCGAATGCAATGATGAAAACTCCTAAAGGAGCTTATATTACACAGTTTAATATGGGTGACAGTGAAGCCATGGGCTCAGTAAAGTTTGACCTTCTTACAATTGAAGCTTTAGATAAGATTAGAGTAACATTAGACCAATTAATCGAGAATAAAGAAATTGAATGGCAAGGAAGCTTGAAGGAAACATACAACAAATACATCCATCCAGACGTAATTGAGTATGAAGATGATAAGCTATGGGAAATGGCTGGTAATGGGGAGATCATGGATTTATTCCAGTTCTCAACTGAAGTCGGTCATCAATCAGTTGTCAAAGTAAAACCTAAGAACTTACTTGAAGCAGCAGTAACCAATTCTTTAATGAGGCTTATGTCAGACGGTGAAGAACAGCCTGTAGATACATATGTTAAATACAAAAATAACCTTAATAAATGGTATGAAGAAATGACACGGTACGGTCTAAGCGAAAAGGAAATCAGAGTAATGGAGAGGCACCTTAAGGACATTTATGGTGTTGCTGATACTCAAGAAGTGGTTATGCAGATGGTTATGGATAAAGATATAGCTAACTTTGACATTAAAGAATCAAATTATCTTAGGAAATCCATAGCAAAAAAGAAAGAAGATGTACTAAAAGAAGTGGAAGAATTGTTTTTTAAAAAAGGAAAGGAGATTGGCACTTCTGATAACCTGTTGAATTATGTCTGGAATGTTCAATTTAAAAGACAGTTTGGCTACAGTTTTAGTTTACTTCATACCTTGGCATATTCAATTATTGCATTACAGGAATTGAACTTAAACTATCGATATAATCCTTTATACTGGAATACTGCTTGTTTAACGGTAAACAGCGGAGGAATAGATACCGAGGATACAAAAGACAACAAAAAGACAGCTGCTACAAACTACGGAAAAGTTGCTTCAGCCATCGGAAACATTAGACAAAGAGGGATTAAAATAGACCTCCCAGATATAAATAAGGCTGATTTTGGTTTTAGGACTGATATTAACAACAATTCAATTTTATTTGGACTTAAAGGAATGAATGGAATTGGAGACGATGTTATTCATCATATAGTTCTAAATAGACCATATAGTGACTTTAACGACTTTATTGAAAGAATGTTTAAGAGCGGCTTTATTAAGAAAGGACAAGTAATCCAATTAATAAAAGGAGGCTGCTTTGATTCTTTTGGAAACAGGCAAGAAATCATGAAGGCCTTTATTAGCTTAATATCAGAACCAAAAAGTAAGCTTACGTTGTCTAATTTAAAAATGCTAATTGAAAACAACATTGTTCCTTCAGAATTTGCACAAGAAGTGAGATTCTTTCGTTTTAAAGATTACATCAGCAAAAAGGTGTACAAAACATTAAAGTCGCCAAAAGATAAACTTTTTTTATTGGATGATGTATCAGCTTCGTTTTATAACCAGCATTTCAGTGAGGATAGTGTAGTTGACATGTTAAACGGGCAGCTTGTCATTTCTGAAAAAGCTTTTAAAAAAGAATATGATAACAAGATGTCTAATATAAAGTCCTGGATAACAACAGAAGAACCACTGAAGAAATTGAATGATTGTTTATTAATAAAAGAGTGGGAAAAATACGCCGATGGGTCATTAGGAAAGTGGGAAATGGATTCATTGAGCTATTATTATAATGACCATGAGCTTTCTGGTGTAAACTTTGCCAAGTATGATATTGCTGACTTTTATAAACTGCCAGCAGAGCCGGTCAAAGGTAAACCTTATCAATGGAGAGGGAAAACTCTCTATGAATATGAGACTACACGGATTATAGGCACTGTTTTAGATAGGGATAAAAACAAACATACAATTACTCTTCTAACCCCTACAGGGGTGGTTACAGTTAAACAGTGGTCGGGCAGCTTTAGTCATTACAATAAACAGATTTCTAGATCCATTGGTGGCGGAAAGAAAGAGGTAGTCGAGAAATCTTGGTATACCAGAGGAACATTGCTCATGTTTACTGGTTTCAGAAGAGGTAACAATTTTATTCCGAAGGTCTATAAAGATAGCATATATAATCACACAGTCTGCAGAATAGATTTTGTTGATAATGAAGGAACTATGAGTTTGACAACTAAAAGGGCAGAAATATAAATCTTAACTGATATAGGAGAGATAAAAATTTTCAAAAAACTTATAGACAAACATAAAAAATATGTATATCATAGAATTAACGAAATGACACTTTTTGCTACAATTGGTTTGTTAGGAGTAGGGCTCGTATATAGCGCTAAAAACTTGTATACACATCAAGATAATCAAGTCTCAATAAAAGAGTCATTTTATCTAAATAAAAAAGAGGTGAGGCAAAAACTTATTCATGAAATTGACGTTCCAAGAATCCTTCCCAGGCTAAAGAGTGAGGAAGAAAAGCAGGCTGAAAGTAGAAAAAAGTATCTTAATGCGACGATTACATATCTAACAGAAGAAAATAAAAAAGCAGCAAAACATACAAAAACAAAAAAAGTGCAAAAAACCAACAAAAAGAGAAGTGTAAATAAACCAACTTCAAAAAGTACTAATGGCAAGGCAGTGAAGAGTCATGAAGTTGTTGCCACTGCTTACACAGCGTTTTGTTCTACAGGTTGCACAGGGAAAACAAGAACCGGCTATGATGTATCAAACACATCCTATTACAATGGAAAAAGAATAATCGCTGTTGATCCAGAAGTAATTCCTTTGTATTCATTAGTACAAGTTTCATATGAAGGGAATAGCTTTCAAGCATATGCAATAGATACAGGAGGAGATATTAAAAACAATAGTATTGATATTCTGATGGATAGCGAAAAAGAAGCAAACGCATTTGGTCGTAAAACTGTCAGAGTCAGCTGGTAAATCGATCCAAATGACTGAAAGGTATAAACATTTCAACAATTCGTTCGATGCAATACATAACATGAAATATATCCCAAGGAAAACTATTACATAGAGAGAGTGAAGAGAATGTTCATTTTAGATAAAGAGGCTAAGGTCAAATCAACTGGGGAGTACGGGGTTATTGAAGCGATCTATCCCGAAACAAAGACAGTGGAACTTTGTTATTATGATGGAACTTATGATGAAAGGGGTTTTGATGATGTTGTTATGGCAACAAGCAGTTAAAATTTCAAGACAAAATTAAAAAATAGGGTGAGACAATTGAAGTGTATTCAAATTGAAATGTCATTCACAGACGAATATGGACAGGTAACCAGATTAAATAAGACTTATAAACCGTCGATTATTGAAGAACATAAAGGGGAAATCCCTGGATTGTTGTTAGATGATTTTAAGAGGTTCTTGTCGTCCCTTGGGTTTAATGAAAAACAGGTTTCTAGAATAGTAAGAACAGAAGATTAAGAGGTTTTTTATTGAGGGGAGGTGGTATTAAATTGCCTAAATACTGGAGTTATCCTGTTGGGCTAGCTGTAGAAATTAACAATAATGCACGATATGGATGCCCACATCATGTGGGGAGAAAAGGAAAGATTATCGAGCATTTACATTCAGCTACATATGACTATGCAGTTAGCGATGAAACAGGTGACATTACTTACTTTAAAGAACATGAATTAACGCCACTAAAGGGAGGTTTAACTTATGTTTAAAAAAGGTCAAAAGGTAATTGTTGATTTTACAGATGAGATTGGAGCTGTTGCGAAAGTTGATTACCGATACAACCAGGTAGAAGTGAAGTATCCTGACGGTACTTATCAGGTTGTTGGATTTCATAAAATAAGAAAGGTGGAGGATTAATGGCATTAATTATCTTGGAGGGGCCTGATTGCTGCTTTAAATCAACAGTTGCAGCAAAGCTTAGCAAAGAACTGAAGTACCCAATTATCAAAGGTTCAAACTTTGAGTTGGCCATAAGCGGGAATGAGAAATTATTTGAGCACTTCAACAAATTGGCTGACGAAGACTATGTGATTATTGACAGGTTTGTTTATTCTAACTTGGTATATGCAAAGAAATTCAAAGATTACTCGATCCTTACAGAGCAACAGCTTAGATTTATTGAGGATAAAATTAAAGCAAAAGCGAAGGTTGTATACTTACATGCTGATCCAATCATTATTAAGGAACGGTTAAGCGTACGGGGAGATGAGTATATAGAAGGAAAAGACATTGATTCAATTTTGGAGTTATATAGAGAAGTTATGAGCAGTGCTGGATTACATACATATTCATGGGATACTGGTCAATGGGGCAGCGATGAGATCGTAGAGGATTTGCTTCAACTATTTGAATAGATATCAAATGTAGGGGGAGAAAAAGTGAAAAGGATGTTACTTGAGTTACAAGATATAGATGGAAATGTTCACGAAAAGAAAATCATAAATATAAATAAAAATGATAAGGTAATTGTAAGATTTGATGAAACTGTATCTCAGCAGCAAGCGGGTATGATTTTTAATTCTTTAGGTACTGCGTTGCAGGATGAACATAACAATGTAATTGGAATTCCTAGTGGCATAACGCTAGAGGTTTTGAAAATAAACTAGCCATGTTCCATGAAGGGGGATTAATTATTAACAAGTTTTTAAAAAGGTTGTCCAAGGTGTGTAAAAGAACAATACATAATCAAATTTATAGTGATATTGAATTGATAAACAAAGAAATGAGCAAGTTGCTCAGCAAATTAAAATAAAATATCTCTTTTATTGAGTTGGATTAAATATGATGAATAACAAGCACGTATCCATTTTCTAAAAGCTCATTCAAATTTTCACTTACTTTACTTGGATATGGATGCACCTTAATTAAATCAGAGTACTCGATGTAAGTGTTAGACTCACAAAAGTCTGCAATGAATAACAAAAGACTTAAAGCACTTGAACTTATGTTTGTTTTAAGCCTATTAACATCACGGTAAAAGGTTACTTCATCATTGTATTCTTTATTAAAAATGGAAGATGGTTTAAGTTTCATCGTCTCACCCTGCTTTCCTTTTAATGATACTGAATACAGAGGGGCAGCACAAGAACATAGGAAATCTATATAAAAGATCAATTTTATTTAGAGTAAAAATAAAATATATGGAGGTTGTTTGTTGAGTAAACTACGAGTAATGAGTCTTTTTAGTGGAATCGGTGCATTTGAAGCTGCACTAAGAAACATTGGGGTTGAATATGAACTGGTTGGCTTTAGCGAAATTGATAAATATGCTATCAAATCGTATTGTGCAATTCACAACGTGGATGAGCAATGTAACTACGGTGATGTAAGTAAAATCGATAAGAAGATACTGCCTGATTTTGATCTTTTAGTTGGGGGGTCTCCTTGTCAAAGCTTTAGTGTAGCCGGTCATCGGAAGGGGTTTGAAGATACAAGGGGGACATTGTTTTTTCAATACATTGAGACTCTAAAGGAGAAGCAACCAAAGTTCTTTGTTTTTGAGAATGTCAAAGGGTTAATTAATCATGATCAAGGCAATACCCTAAATGTGATGTCAGAGGCTTTTAGCGAGGTCGGTTACAGAATTGATCTGGAATTACTTAATTCTAAATTCTTTAAAGTCCCTCAAAATCGTGAACGTATATACATAATTGGCATTAGAGAAGATTTAATTGAAAATGATGACTGGGTTATAGATAAAACAAGACAAGATGTTCTAATTAAAGGGAAAAAGAGATTAAAAGATTTAAATATAAAAAGGTTTAAATTTAATTGGCCCTTGCAAGGTATTGTCCAAAAGAGATTAAAAGAAATTCTTGAAGAGTATGTTGATGAGAAATACTACTTAAGTGAAGAAAAGACAAAGAGACTTGTTGAACACCTTGGAGTTTCACAACAGAAAGAATATGAAACAAAAGAGCCGTTAATGGTCGGACACGTGGATATAAAAGGGCACGATGCAATCAAAAGAGTTTACTCACCTGAGGGAGTTAGTCCGACTTTAACAACTATGGGAGGCGGCCACAGAGAACCTAAAATTGCAATAGAACAATTTTCCTTTGGGGACGGAGTATCTTGTTGTTTAGATGCAAATTATACAAAAGGAACATCACCAGGAGAAGTTGGGAAGGGCAGAAGAACACACATTATTGAGAAAGAAATAATGACTAGAGAGTACTCAAGAAGAACAGGGATTGGGAAAGAACTTGAGGTATCTCATACACTTTCTGCTTCTGACTGGAGAGGGTTGAACAGAAATCAAAAACAAAATGCTGTAGTTGAGGTTCGACAAGTTTTAACTCCTGAAAGGGAAGAAAAGCGACAAAATGGAAGAAGATTTAAAGACGATGGTGAACCGGCATTTACGGTAAATACTATTGACAGGCATGGGGTAGCAATTGGAGAATATCCAAAATACAGAATTAGAAAATTAACACCGTTAGAGTGCTTTAGGCTACAAGCTTTCGATGATGAAGATTTTGAAAAAGCTTTTGCAGCGGGAATAAGTAACTCACAATTATATAAGCAAGCCGGTAATTCAATTACTGTAACTGTGCTTGAATCAATATTCAAGGAATTAATACATACATACGTTAATAAAGAATCTGAATAAAATTTGTCTTTTATACAAATGCAAAATAAGAGGAATTGAGAGGTGAAGCAGATGGATAGTTACCCAGAGTCTTTAAAAAGAGAGACAGAGGAAATTAAAGAGCGTGTTAGGAATGGAAATATCAAAGAAGACAGGATTAAAGAAATTGCAGAAACGACAGTTAAGTTTTTGAAATCAGAGGAGAAAAGACATAAATACTTTTCTGAAGTTGCTGCAGCTATGGCTGATAACTTAAGTGAGTTTTTCAAGTCGTATTTAAAAGGAGAGTGAATATGCTAACTGATCAAGAAAAAATTGACTTGGTAAACGCTCTTGATTTTGTAGTTATTGAACCACATACACAAAGAATTTACGTACATAACGATGAAAAGACCAATGGAGTATTAGCTAGGGTTTTGCACAATATTTCAGTAGATGAGTATATTGAGAGCTTTAAAAAAGGGAGTCTAATTGATATCTTTCCAGCGGCAATGCAAGAAGCCGGTGCGGAAGGATTTAAAGATGGTCAGTTTGTGATTATGCCAAAGAAATTTTATGTTGATCAATGTTATGTGATGAGTAAGGAAATCGAGCGGTTAACTAACCTAATCGATCTACACAATATTAAACCAAATACATATCGAGGCTTGATTCATTGAATTGTTTCAAGAAAAAACGAAAGGATAAAGGGATGTTTATTGAAAAAGTATTATGTAAGGTGTAAAGACAGCAAAGGTGAGAATGCGTCTCTAGTTATTGAGGCGCTATCACCTGAACAAGCAAAAGAACAAGCATATGAAGTACATAAGGTAAGGAATATTTATAATGTAAGTCTGGGAGAAGGAACGTCAAGGAATTATCTTGAGCGAAAATATTCTCCATACATAAAAAATGACAATGGAAAAGCCATAACCATATTTTCATAAGGAGAGGGTATCATTAAGGATATTGTTAGAGATCTTGTAATTGATGATATTGATGCTGCTGAAGGAGTATTGGATAAGCTTTATATTTACTTAGAAAACACTTTAAGGCCTGAAGAAAAGCGTGTTTGGGAGCGGTGTGATAAAGATATAATGTCTGTTTTTGCAAAGCTAAAAAACATTAAAGAAATTATTTAAAAACCAATAGACAAATACAAAGAATATGTATATAATAAACTTAAATTAAGACAAAGGAGAGTGTTAATGAATCATATATGTGACATCTGTAAAGAGTACATAAGCGGAAAAACAATTTGTCTTAGAATCAGTGATGAAAAAACTTATGAAAACTTAAACTGTTGTGAACGTTGTGCAAAGAGTTATTCCGAGAGAGTGAAGAATGAATGCAGCAATTTAAGTGTAAAAAAGACATTAGATTATTTAGGACTGAACAACAAATACAAAAATAGAGGATAAAATATTCCTTTTATCTAGTTTTAAATAACCCTTACAAAAATAAAAACGCCATAAAAACATCTTATGGCGTCTACCGAACAGGGGGAGGTGCTGTTACGGCGGAGGCAGGTAAAGTTAAACTTAATATTTAAAGAAAACTGCTCCAACAATGATCAACAAAATGAATAGTACCACGATCAAAGCGAAGGAGCTACCATAACCGTTTGAGCAAGAGTAACCCATATTCCCACCACCTTTAGTCAGGATAATACATGATATGTAAAATGATAATTTTCGACATGGATTGTGGTCTAAATAAGGAAAAATGAAGTTTTGTCTAAATTTAAGAGTTGAATTAGGAGAGTTGATAAATGAACATGTTCGTAATTGCTGCAAAGAGTGAAGGGAAATATCTCTATGGTTACCACCCACATATTTACTCAAACCGTAAACAAGCAGAAAATGCATTGAAGATAATGAGAAAAAACGGAAAGTTAACTGGTAGAGATAAGGTTTATGGATTAGACGGTCTTATGTTGATGGATTTATAAAAGACTAAGAATAAAAGGGAAACAAACCAGAAAGAAATAATCAAAATTTCCCGGGCAAGCGCAGTATACGACAAATCAAAACAAATAATGAGGAGTGACAGGGTGCAATTAGCAATTAATATTCTTGAAATCATCGGTCTTTTGTTGAATTGATTATCAGTAATGTCTAAATAAAATTCAATTTTTATCGTGAAAGGAGTAACTGATATGAAGAATAAATTAACATCAGCAGTTCACTTTATTGAGGTCAATCGAGATGAAATGGGTGACAAGGAATCACTGAACATGCTTCTAAAAGCATTAAAAAAAATCATCAATGAGGAAAGATAATGAAGTTTCATATTCTTGAACAAAAACAAATGAGGGATATTGGTTTTACGGATCACGTGAAAACAAAGTGGTACTTCATAAAATCAATTCAACCTAACATCACATTTAATTTAACAATACATAAAAAGAGTCTCAAGGGTGAAATTGACGTATTAGATGAAAGATACTTACAGCCATATGATTATCAATACTATATGAAAGTTTACACAAGAGAGGAACTTGAATTCCCATACGTTACTAATGATAAAGTGCAAGAAATTATAGCTAATTTTATTGAACAAGGAATTATAACAGAATATGAAATGGGGAGCTACATTTAAGGAGGTGAATAAGTGGGAAGACATCAAGCTAAGTTTGAAGGCAAGGTAATCAATAAATCATATGGATTGGATGTACTCGGTCGTTTTTCTGAAAAGGAAAAAGTGGAGTACAACTGTTTCTTCGAAGGAATCATTGACTTAGATCCAATTGAAGTTGGGGGCAAAGTATACATCCCTGGTTTTAATGAATATGTAGTTGTTACTGATAGGCAACGGAACACCAATAATGAATGGACGTATCAGACTGATAAGATCATTAAAACAATTGAAGACAAAGAAAGCTTTGAAAGAGCCATTCAAGAGCAAACGAAACTTGAAGAAGAATGGCAGCAACATGTCAGACGAGAGAATCAATGTGTTAAAGAACAAAATGGCAATCGCAAAACTTCCTGGTGGAAGAGACTAATTACTAAAAATTAAAGGAGAGATTTTTATTGAATAAAGATACAAAAGATATTTGGAGCGGTTTCTTTATTGGGTCAGGTTCGTTAATTGTAGTTGGATTACTTATTTTTGTTGAAGCTCTGACAATGTCATTGGTTGTTTACTACGGATTGAATCACGTGTTAAACCCTTTACTTATTGATACATACAATATTCAAAATGTCCATGTCACTTTACCTCATGCATTTGTTATTGGTGTTTTACTCAACGTATTTGTCAAAGGTGTAAAACGGTCAGATCAGGAAAAAGATGAGAACATTTTCAAGAAAGCCTGTAAGTCTTTATTTCATTCAGCTTTCGCATTGATTGTTCTGTATATTAGCACATTGTTTATCTAAGGAGGCACTCAAGATGAGTAATGATAATGCTGCAAAGATTATTTTCAAAAAGAAATCAACTGGTGAAATAGTCGGCGAAATGAAAGTTACAACTTTACCTGCTGACACCATTTTGCAAAACGACAATAAGTCTAAATAAAAGTTTTATTTGAATGAAAGGCTGGTGGAGGAAATAACATATTATTTGAAAATGAATGGATTTGAAGGGATTGTTAAATTCCTTTATGAGTTTACTAGTTGGAGCTATCTTTCTGGAAAGAAAGTTCTTGAAACTAAGCGATATTGCTTTCAAGACAGAAAGGACAACGTGGAAATATTTGATTTATTTCTTTCGCTAAAAGATGAACAAATTGACATTGTAATGAACAAGGAAATCAAGACTATGAAAGTTTTGTACTTAAATAACTCTTTAATGTTAGATGAAGTATTAAGTTAAAAGGATGATTTTAAAGAGATTAGTGGATTCGAAAAAATAAATATTAAAGGGAGCATTGTGCTATGGGAATTAAAGCAGCAGTTTTTGAAATAAAAGCAACTTGCTACGCTCATGAAGGATTTAATGACGAAAGTCCATCTGTTCAAGGGGCTGCGTTAGAACAACTAGGCAAGGACATGGTAGATCATTTGCTCGAAAACGGAGTTGATGATGTGAAAATTAAAGGCGATTACGTAGAGGAATTGGAAGTTGAGAAGCCCGTTATGAAGTATTTTGAAGTGTTTGACCCCTATTATGCGTTAATTAAGGCTTATACAAAAGAAAAGGCAATGGAACTGTATACAGATACTGTTACAGATGATGATGATGGAGAGTTAAGTGATGAAATGACAGAAGTTGGACAAGTTTATGCGGCAATACAGCATGGAAGGGCACCAGGAGAAGATAAAGAGCTCATGCCATTAAAACAGGTTCTTGAGGAGATTTCTAATGACGAAGAGATGGTATTGCTTATTGATGGAAGTTTACTTTAAAGAATAAAAATAAATTAATAGGATGATGACAATGACTGCGAAATTCGGATTATATGTTAAGGGAGCGCACGTTAAAACTTATGATGATGCTATCCAAGCTCACAAAGATGCTATTTTTGCTCAAGAAGAAATTGGAGTTCCGCATGAGGTGATTCAAGTGAATTTGCATATGGATGAGGCAATTGAATTCCTCAATAAATATGATAACAGTTCAAAAAGCGCACAAGATGCTCAGGCATTGTTAAGAAATTTAAGGGCAATATTCCAACAAAACTAGATAAAAGCACAGTTTTATTAGAGGAGTGATGAAATGAAAAGTTGGATTAAAAGCAAAGTAACATCTTTTTTAGGTATAGATTCTCTTGAGCAGAAATTATTAGAAGAGAATAAACGGCTAAAGTTTAAGCTGAAAAACTTAGAATCTCTAAACCATAAAATCATTGAAGAGAATAATTCTATCATGAAACAATTTAATATTTCAGCAGATATTAACCATTATGGAAATCATAGTTGGGCAGTAATATCAATTCAAGGTAAACCCGAATATGTGAAATTTGTTAACCTATCAAATCAAGATATGCGAAGCGTACATAGTTTCTTAAAGCAATTTGAAAGAACAAATAGGACAATCGATAGTCCTTTAAAGTTTTTAAATTTTTGATAAAACTTCTATCTAATTCAAACCAAAAAACAAATAAAAAGGAGATGTAAAATGGGGGCAGCTAGACAGTTATACGTAAAGCGTAATGATCTGGTGACTATGGAGGAAGCAAAAGAAAATAAAAAGATACATATGCAAAATGGTGAGTCATTTACAGTATTTAAAGGTGAACTGATTGCAACTGACTTAGAAGGACATCAAATGGTTATCCCGCAAAGCCAAAAGGATAACTATATCCCCGTTGAATTAGAGGAGTTGTCTCCTTATGAGGCTCAAATGGCTAAAGGTTATGCTGAGATGGGAGCCATTAATAGTGAAATAGCTGAAGCATATTACCATGTTGAAAATGAAGCTGAATTTGCAACTACAAGATTAATTACAGGGGCATATAACGATTAGTGATCATTACATATGAGAGTAAAACTGGCAATGTAAGAAGGTTTGTAAAAGCTCTGCAACACAAATTAGATATTGAGGCCATTGAAATAACTGATGATACGATCATCAATCAAGAGTTCATACATATTACATATACGATAGGCTTTGGGGAAGTACCTGAAAGGACTTTGAGTTTTATCAAAAAGAATAAAAATAAAATTAGAGGAGTTGTTGTTAGTGGTAACAAGGTTTGGGGTGATAACTATGGTTTAGCTGGAGACAAGCTTTCAGCAAAGTTCCACATTCCATTGTTATTAAAGTTTGAACTTAGTGGAACGAAACAAGACTTAGAGAAGATCATTCAGGAGGTAAAACTTATTGACAAACACAATACCAAATTGGATCAAGCTCAATAATGAAATCATGATCCAGAAAGATGGGAAGTATCAATTTGAAAAGGATAAGGAGGCCGTTCATAGTTACTTTGTTGATTACATTAATCAAAACACAGTCTTTTTCCATGATCTAAAAGAGAAACTTGATTATTTGATTAAAAATGATTTTTACGAGGAAGAATTCTTAAGCAAATATACATTTGAGCAGATTAAATCGATTTATAAGATTGCTTACAGTTACAAATTCAGATTCCCATCTTTTATGAGTGCGTTTAAGTTCTACAATGACTACGCATTGAAGACAAATGATAAAACAAAGATCCTGGAGAGGTACGAGGATCGTGTCTCAATTGTGGCTTTATATTGCGCGGATGGTGATTACGAGAAAGCAGTTGAGGAAGTACATACTATGATGAAACAAGAGTATCAGCCGGCAACACCTACATTCCTTAATGCTGGACGTAAGCGAAGAGGTGAAATGGTGAGCTGCTTCTTACTTGAAGTAGGCGACAGTTTGAATGATATTTCACGTGCTATTGATATCTCTATGCAGCTTTCTAAGCTAGGTGGAGGAGTAGCATTAAATCTAAACAAACTAAGAGCCAAAGGTGAAGCGATTAAAGACGTAGAGAATGCGACTAAAGGTGTCGTAGGTGTTATGAAACTTCTAGATAATGCCTTCAGATATGCCGACCAAATGGGTTGATTTGGCCCCTTTCGTCAGAAATGACGATCGAAAACCTCTTTAATTCATGGGAACTCCTCAGAAGGTTTGGGACAAACACAAGCCAAAATAAAGGGGGACAATCATGAGCGAAGCAAGACGGCCGCATAACAAGTTAGATATTGATGAAGATTTTATTCGCAAAAATTATAGTTCAATGACTGCCAAAGAAATAGGAGAAAAATTGGGGGTTTCAAGAGAAGTAATTAATCACCGCGTTATAAAGATGGGATTAAGAAAAACACAAATCCCATTTGTGTTAATGGAGGGAGAGGTAGTTTCTCCACTTGCAGAATTTCCTGGGTATGGGATTACAAATCGTAGTAGAGTGATTAATTTGAAAAAGAAGACTGTTTTAAAGACTAAAATTGATAGTCAAGGATATACAAAAGTGATCTTATATAAGGAAGGCAAGCAGGTTGGTAAACGTGTACATAGATTAGTTGCACTTAACTTTATACCGAATCCTAAGAAACTACCCTTTGTAAATCATATTGATGGAAACAAAGCGAATCCAAAGCTCTCAAATTTGGAGTGGGTTACACCAAAAGGAAATGCTCAACATGCTTTAAAACATGGACTGCTTTTGATTGGAGAAAAAAGCCCAAAGGCTAAAATTACTGAACTTCAAGCACTGTCAATTTTAAATGATTTTAAAAGTGGTAAGTCCATTAAAGAACTCTCTGAAATATATACATATGCGAGTAAAACAATCATTACAAAAATCTGTTTGCGGCAAAAGTGGAAACACTTAGATCAAACGTCTTGAACGTGCAACGACTAGCCGAAAGGCGTAGGCTGCAAGCTATTGGCAGTCGAAACAGGAGGCACCCTTAAAGGGTGAAGATATAGTCTAACCTTCATGGTAACATGAAGCAGCCATATGGCGGGGCGTGCTTAGCGAACACGTCTGAATGGTCTGCAAAGACAAGGATCAGGAGCGGCTTATCTAAGTGTATTTCATCCAGACATTACAGACTTCCTGGATACTAAAAAAATAAGTGCTGATGAAGATGTCCGAGTTAAAACACTATCTATTGGCGTAGTTGTTCCAGATAAATTTATTGAACTTGCAAGGGAAGACAAGGATTATTACATGTTCTATCCTCATTCAGTCTACAAAGAATATGGACAGTATCTTGATGAGATGGACATCAATAAAATGTATGATGAGCTTGTCGAAAACCCTAGGATTAGAAAATCAAAGGGAAATGCTCGAAAGCTGTTGGAGCAATTGGCCATTCTAAGAAGCGAATCTGGTTATCCATATATCATGTTTGCTGACAATGTAAATAAAGTGCATCCAAATGAACATATTTCAAAAGTGAAGTTTTCTAATTTGTGTTCTGAAGTCCTCCAATCGTCACAAGTATCAGTTTATACGGATTACGATCAAGAAGATGAAATTGGATTAGACATCTCTTGCAATCTTGGCTCAATGAACATTGTAAATGTAATGAGTAATGAATCAATTGCTTCAACAGTAAGAATAGCTATTGACTCACTGACAACAGTCACAAGGAAAACAAACATTGTAAATGCTCCAGCTGTTGCGAGAGCAAATACATTAATGAGATCCATTGGTTTAGGTCAAATGAACCTTCACGGATTTCTAGCTCAAAATAATATTGCATATGAAAGTGAAGAAGCTAAGGATTTTGTTAATACATACTTTATGATGGTTAACTTCTACTCTCTGCAGCGTTCAATGGAAATTGCACGAGAAACAGGGGAGACATACTACAAGTTTGATGGTTCAACTTATAATTCAGGTGAGTATTTCGAAAAGTACGTAACAAATGATTATAGCCCGCAGTATGAAAAGGTTAAAAAGCTATTTGGAGATCAACATATTCCTAATATTGAAGATTGGAAGAAGCTTAAAGAAGATGTGATGAAATATGGCTTATACCATTCGTATAGGCAGGCTATTGCACCTACCGGAAGTATTTCATATGTTCAATCATCCACAGCTGGTGTAATGCCTATTATGGAGAGAATAGAGGAACGTACATACGGTAACAGTAAGACTTATTATCCGATGCCAGGTTTATCGGCTCAGAACTGGTTCTTTTATAAAGAAGCTTATGACATGGACATGTTCAAGGTAGTTGATCTTATTGCAACGATTCAGCAGCATGTCGATCAAGGTATTTCATTCACATTGTTCTTGAAAGATACGATGACAACGAGAGACCTAAATAGAATAGATCTCTACTCTCATCATAAAGGAATTAAGACTTTGTACTATGCGAGAACTCAGGATACAGGTCAGGAAGGTTGCTTGTCTTGCGTTGTTTAAATAGTAGAGGAGTCGGCACTCTGTAATACTGCCTGACTCCTGAGTTCTAAATTAAAGTCCTCTTGCTTTAACAAACGCTTTGATATCTTCACCATCATCATTTGTTACACGGACTTTATAAGTACCTTCTATATCTTTTACGTAATAGGTTGATTCTGTGGACTTTCCTGGTTTCACTGTAATACCGTCTGCTATTCTCTTGCCGTCAGGGTTCGTAATTCTGTACTCAAAAGGGTAGGCCCCATCATTTGCAATGTAAATTCTGATTTGGTCATCTTCACTTCCATAATAATCGAAGAAAAAGGTTCCTTTAGCTGAAAAATTACCAGTTTCACAAATTAAAGTGCCACCGCCTTTGCATCTAGGATCTGCTAAAGGATTTACGACTTTCTCAGGATTTTGAAGCGGCTTAGCTGAAACAGTAGGGCTACCAATAGCAGGTATTAGCCCTAAAGCTAAAGCACCAATAATTAGTTTCTTTTTCATCTTATAATCCTCCCTTAATAGTGAATATGTTGCATTATAAAATTTACAACATTTATAAAATATTTCCTTCTTTTTACACGTTGCAAGGGAGGAAAAATATTTAGGAGGTCACATTTTTGTCACAACTAAACAAGAACAAGCTGTATACTGCAGCAAACTGGTCAAAGCATGAAGACGATTTTACCCAAATGTTCTATAACCAAAACGTGAAACAGTTCTGGCTTCCGGAAGAGATTGCTTTAAACGGCGATCTCCTCACTTGGAAGTACCTCGGAAAAAACGAACAGGACACTTATATGAAGGTACTGGCTGGTTTGACGTTGTTGGATACAGAACAAGGCAACACTGGCATGCCTATCATTGCAGAACATGTAGATGGACATCAAAGAAAGGCAGTTTTAAACTTCATGGCCATGATGGAAAACGCTGTTCATGCGAAGTCTTACAGCAATATCTTTCTTACATTAGCTCCAACCGAGCAGATCAACGAAGTGTTTGAATGGGTAAAAAACAATAAGTTTCTTCAAAAGAAGGCTAGAACAATTGTTTCAATTTATAAAGCAGTTGAGAAAAACGATGAAATTTCCTTATTCAAAGCAATGGTTGCATCTGTATTTCTGGAGAGTTTTCTTTTCTACTCAGGGTTTTATTATCCACTTTACTTTTATGGACAAGGTAAGCTCATGCAGAGTGGGGAGATCATCAACCTTATTATACGTGACGAGGCTATACATGGCGTATATGTTGGATTGTTAGCTCAGGAGGTTTATAAGAAGCAAACACCAGAGAAGCAAAAGGATTTGTATGCATGGGCTCTAAGCTTACTGCAGGAGCTTTACGAAAATGAATTGGAGTATACAGAAGATGTTTATGATCAGGTTGGATTAGCTCCAGATGTAAAGAAATTCATCAGATACAACGCAAATAAAGCTTTAAACAACCTGGGCTTTGATCATTGGTTTGAAGAAGAGGATGTTAATCCAATTGTTATCAATGGTTTGAGCACTAAGACAAAGTCCCATGACTTCTTTTCAACTAAAGGGAATGGATACAAAAAAGCAACAGTGGAACCATTAAAGGATTCAGATTTCATTTTTACCGAGAAAGGATGTATTCAATGAGATTGATTAAATTAGAGCAGCCTAGTTGCAATCCATGTAAAATGGTGTCCAATTACTTAGAACAAGCAAATATTCAATTTGAGGTAGTTGACGTTACACAGGAACCAGAAGTAGCAGCAAAATTTGGTGTCATGGGAGTACCGGTAACCATTCTGCTGAGTGATCAAGGAGAGGAAGTAAAACGAAGTATTGGTTTTAAGCCTAATGAGCTTGATGAGTTACTAAAGGAATTACGATAAAAGGGTAATTTTAAACAAACTTAAATTTAAAGGAGCTAATAAATGTATTTCATTGAAAATCAGGAAGGGTTAATCGGAAAAGAAGTTGCTTATGTTTGGGCAAATCAGTTTTGTGAGCAAACAACAATTATTACTAAGGATGGAGGCGTGTTTATGGCTTGTCAACAAGCTGACTGGGATGATGGCTATGAGACAAGGATTTTATACCCGCATGAAGCAAAGAAGATCTTACACCCTCTGAAAAGAGAATTACATGAAAAAGGTGTGATCGATGAAACAGAGTGGGAAGAGTTTGAGAATGAGTTAAAAAAGAAGCAAGAGGCGGAAAGAGAAAAGTATCTCAAAGAGAAAGAAGAAAGTGATCGTAAACTATATGAAGAGTTGAGGGCAAAGTTCGAACAATAATGAGCCATTTGTTTAACTGAAGAAGGTAATACAAGAACGTACATACATTAAAAACAAAAGGAGTTATTACATAATGCAAATTAAAATCAAATATCTGGATGAAACACAAACAAGAATCAGCAAAATTGAACAAGGAGATTGGATTGATCTTCGAGCTGCTGCAGATGTAACAATCAAAAAAGATGAATTTAAACTTGTTCCATTAGGTGTAGCAATGGAGTTGCCTGAAGGTTACGAAGCACATGTCGTTCCTCGGTCGAGCACATATAAGAACTTTGGCGTTATTCAAACAAATTCAATGGGTGTTATCGATGAGTCATACAAGGGAGACAACGATTTTTGGTTCTTTCCTGCTTATGCATTGCGTGATACTGAAATTAAGAAGGATGATCGTATCTGTCAGTTTAGAATCATGAAGAAAATGCCGGCGGTTGAATTGGTTGAAGTAGATTATCTAGGCAACGATGACCGAGGTGGGCACGGTTCAACTGGAACGAAGTAATTTACCATGTAGACAGTCTCTTTTTGGACTGAAACTTTTATAAAGCATTAACGTAGTACTTTATAAAGGGAATAAGGAGGTTTCTTCATGGGGTTAAATTTCTTTAATGCCGAGTTAAAGTGCTCAAACTGCGGTAAAGTACTAAATTCAGGTGATGAAATAGTGGTACATATTACCCTGCCGAGTCAAAAGAAAATGCCTGTCGGTATCTTAGACAAAGTATTAAGTAAACACTCTGATAAGGTTTATTGTAAGAAGTGTAGTGAGTAAGTTTTCAATGTTATGAGGAAGTTCTAAGAGGTTTCCTCATAACAAATATCAATTAATTTAAATTAGAAAATAGTGAAAAAGTGATGATTAAAGTTGATAAAGAACTTAAGGATATCAAGGAGATCATTTTTCGGTTGCTTTGCTTTTTTGATGGTTTACTTAGTTCATGGATCACTGCACCCCATAAAAGCATGGATGCTAAAATGATTATACTCATATTTAACAGTACTCCTTTGTTTATTTTTATAAATTCTACCATATATAGGACAGTGATGTCATTGAAAGAGCATCTCTATAAAAGAATACTTTTATCTAATATTTAAGGAGGAAGAGATTATTAACAGCAAAGAAAGAGATTTACAAGCAAAATATGACGACATGCTTTATAGGAACGGTCTTTGCTTTGGGTTTCTTCAGTTACAAGGACTTGAAGATGAATTTATTGAACATATGAGACAAGTTGCTGAGTACGAGAAAGACCTGAGATACAAGAAGGCAGCAGCTAACTTCATGAAGATGCATGACCAAAACTGGGTGGGTGATTAATTGTTTAAGGATAAAAATAAAATAATAAAGAGTATTGAAAAGATCAACAAACTTGAAGAAGGGTTGTCGCTATTTGAAGAAGGTGACGAAGAATATTTAAGTGTATTAGTGAAAATTCAGGGGCTATATGATGAAATCTCAGATACTGCTTTAGAGTGTTTTAAAGAGATGACTACAAAAATTAGGAAAACTGGTCAGAAACGGATTATAAAAGGGATTGATCAGTTGCCACATACAATTAAAGAAAACATTGCTGATCAAGTGAATGATTTTAAAGGGGGAGCTATTTGAATAAGAGCAAATATTAACGGTATAGAGTTTGAGGGTGAGTAATAGCCAACCCAACACAAATATAAAATTAGGGGATGTTTACTATAACATATGTAACTTTATTTCTATCAGCTTATCTAATTGTATTAAACATTAATGAGGTCAGGTTGATTATGCGAGGGGAAAGCAATACGTATATAAAAGTAAAGAGTGTACTTGATAATTCAACTCCAGAAGATGCGAAACGAAATAAGAATTTAATTTACCTGTTTACTTTGCTTAAGGGGAGTTCTTTAATCATCCCCTTGGCATATAACGGTTTAATTATGCATGAAAATATCCTTATACTCTGTTGGACAGCATTTTCAGTTATATACACAATCCTAAACATGTTTAAGGTTTTAGACGTGTTGGAGGGCGAAACAGTGAGCCATAGTAGGTATATTTATTTGGCTTATGTCTTTGGGAACCTTATCTTTCCTTTGAGTATTATTTTTCATATAATTTGAAATTGTGTTTAGCTGCACTCATTATACGGCTCAAGCCCTTTTAGCATAGGTCTTGAAGGATGTCTTGGAGAGTTTTTCACAGTTAGAAGCTTGTCAAAATGAGTTTTTATTACATAAACCTGATTCTGATTCGCTTCTTTAAGCAACAACATAAAGTCATTACATTGTTTTTTATGGAATTGCCTATCAAATAAATCAGGGCAATCTCCCCAAGCCAAGACGACTTTTTTTGAGTCTCTTACAAGGGAGCTCAATACCTGCCGATTAGTTGCCATTACTGTATCAAATAAATTTGTATTTTCGTGTTGTAAGTTTTTAATTAGAGAAGATAACATTGTAGAATTGGTTTCATAAAAGGGATACAGATTGGCAATATGTATTGTACCTACTTCGTTAAGGGTGTGGCTGAATTTACAAAGCTTGTTTATGGTTAGGTCAGAAATATCCCTGCCTGCCATACTTGGATTTAACATTATATAAACAAAAGAGGAGTCTAAAGAGTTGTTTAACTTTATCGATAAACAGTACCTAGCTTCGATGGAATCTGTTAATCTTTCAGTTTTACACTCAATAACTTCGCTAACAAACTCCGGCTTATACTTATAAACAGGCATAACTGACCATCCCTTTCCAATTTATAACTAAGAATATCTTACCAAAGTGTGTAAATGAAAGGAAGTTAATTTTAAATGACTCAATTCGATAAACAATACAACTCAATCATAAATGACATTATAAATAATGGAATCTCAGACGAAGAATTTAATGTAAGAACCAAGTGGGACTCTGATGGAACACCGGCTCATACACTAAGCGTGATTAGTAAGCAAATGAGGTTTGACAACTCAGAGGTTCCTATTTTAACGACAAAAAAGGTTGCCTGGAAAACAGCCATTAAAGAGTTGCTCTGGATTTGGCAGCTAAAATCTAACGATGTTACTGAATTAAACAAGATGGGCGTACATATTTGGGATCAGTGGAAACAAGAAGACGGCACCATCGGAAATGCTTATGGATTTCAGTTGAGCAAGAAAAACAGAAATCTAAATGGAGAAAAAGTGGATCAGGTTGATTATCTTCTGCATCAATTGAAGAACAACCCATCTTCACGGAGACACATTACAATGCTTTGGAATCCTGATGAATTAGACTCAATGGCCTTAACACCATGTGTATACGAGACCCAATGGTACGTTAAACAAGGGAAACTCCATCTGGAGGTAAGAGCACGGAGCAATGATATGGCGTTGGGAAATCCATTCAATGTATTTCAGTATAATGTGTTGCAGCGCATGATTGCTCAAGTCACAGGTTATGAGCTTGGTGAATATATCTTTAACATTGGGGATTGCCATGTGTACACACGTCATATAGACAATTTGAAAATTCAAATCGAAAGAGAACAGTTTGAAGCACCTGAATTATGGATCAATCCCGAAGTTAAAGATTTTTATGACTTTACAATTGATGATTTCAAGTTAATCAACTATAAGCATGGCGACAAGCTTTTATTTGAGGTAGCGGTTTAACCAATTTGTATTCATAAATAAAGGTTGTTGAAATAAACTCTCTCAACAACCTTTATTTATTTTAGTTAAGTATACAATTACATTTGTTGTTTTGGGTTGAAAAGTCTGCTGCTTGAGCATTTTCAGTAGAGACAGATAATGATACTGAAGATACCAACAAAAAGGAGAACAAGAATAAAAATGATTTTTTCATAAATAAAGCCTCCTATATATAGTGTAAGGTAAGGATAGAATAAAATTACAGAAAAGTCAAAATAATTTATATTTTAAACGGGTTATTAAAACATCTTCGTATGAACAGAGGGATTTGTCAGGGCTAAGTAAATGGATTTAAGAATGAAAATAAAATAACTATAGACAAATACAAATAATATGTATAATATAATAATAGAAGATGATGAAATGACAGTTTTTTTATCCAATATACAAAAACAAAAAATATACATTTTTTAAAACTGATATTTTATTCAAACTTTAAGGAGGTGATTCATTGGAGGTAGGAGACAAAATACATAGCACAAACGAACAGATAAGAGCCTTGGAGGAAAAGAAATATCAAATTGAAACAACTTTACTTGAAAAACATAGGGATCTTTTAAGACTTGAAACTCAGCAAAACAAAGAGAAGCTTGAATTCTTATTCGAGCTAAGCGAAGTCTTAAGCCACTTGGAAGATGAAGAATGGGTAAGTTGCACGATTGCTTTACGAATTATTAGAAGAAATAAAAGAAAGTATTTAGACCTTTTTGAGCTGGTTAATGAAAAAGCATACATAAATAAGAATAAATTTAAAGTTCTCCATGATGAATTCTTTGAACTGAAACAACAATTAAATGAAGTATGAGGAGTTGTCAGTTGACGGTAGCGAAATTGGAGGTGACAAATATATGTGTACATGTGAAGAGGGTAGTGGCAAATGTCCTTATTGTGACGGAGCGCTGGATATATTCTAAATGAAATCTGTATTTTAAAGAGAAAGGTGTTATATGAACAGGGAGTAGCAGAAGCCACTCCCATGAAGATTAATGGAATTGACCGCCCATGTTTTGTTGAGCTAAGCGAACTAAACGTTTAGTGATTTCTCCACCAACAGAACCGTTTGCACGAGAAGTAGTCTCAGCGCCTAATTGAACACCAAACTCAGAAGCTATTTCAAGTTTCATTTGTTCAATAGCTGAAGCTGCTTGAGGAATTAATAACTCATTATTGTTGTTTGATCTTGATCTGCTTTGTTGAGCCATCTTATTCATCTCCTAAAGTGTAATGAAAACAAGCTTGTTTGAATCATATTATGGAGAGATTATTTTAATTTATACACGCCAAAGAAATAAATTTTCATTAAGGAAGGTGGGGACAAAATGAAAATCGATTATGTATCAGATCTCCATATTAATCATTGGATTCCCTGGAATGTGAATCAGATTAAGTGGGAGAAGAGAACAAGGGAAATCGTAAATAGGTTAATTTCAAATGGTAATGGAGAGGTATTGATCATTGCCGGTGATTTTACTGAATGGAATCAACAAACATTATGGGTTTTAGATGAGGCAGCAAAGCAATACGAGAAGGTTTACTTTACATATGGTAATCATGATCTTTATTTACTTAGCAAGAGTCAAAAAAGAAAGTATTCAGACTCAATTGGAAGGTTAAATGATCTAATCAAGAAGGCCACCAACATAAAAAATGTAACTCCATTAATTAAGACAACTGAAACATACAAAGGTAAAGTCTTCGCAGGAGATGTAATGTGGTACCTTCCAAAAGGAATGGAAGGATGGGACTTCTTTAAAGGAGTATCTAATGACTCAAATTACATTTGTATTAATGGCTATAACAAAGAAGATGGAGTAAGAGCGATGTGGAAAGAATCAATGGATTGGTATGAAACATTAAAAAACATTCAAGTTGATGTATTTGTGTCTCATGTTCCACCTGTTCACAATCCTTACTCTCTATTTGAGCCTAATACATGCTATATGGTTGATGTACCATTCATTAACGCAAAACATTGGATTTGTGGCCATGATCATTTACAAGCTGAGTTTGATAAAGAGGGAACAAATTTTCACATGAACTGTATTGGATATCCGTATGACTATGATAATTATCCGTGTGTCAACGTGATACCTGGTGAAGAAGTAGATTCATATAAAACATTTGAACTTAAAACATTCGAAATTTAATTCAATTAAAATTCTAATTTTATTCAGAAAGAGGAAATGATAAATGGATTATTCTAAACAGCTTGAAGAAAAATACCCTGCAAAAATTATTCAATATTTAAGGCAACGGGAAGGCTTAAAAGAGAATGATGTATCAATGGATAGAGAATTTTTAAATATGACAGAAGCAGAAGTGTTTCGAAATGTTCTGTCTTGGAATGGTTTTGTAGGATGGGATCATTTAATTAAAGATTGGATTAAAAGTATATATGGAATCGATCTTGATGAATTTAAGAAGTGAAATTGTTATTAAGTAAGGGAGGATGAAGCTTGAGAGGTAAAAACACTAAAGTAATCATAAAAAATGACTTGAAACATACGACTGTTGGACTGGTCTATAACATTTACACTGATGCACAAGGGAACTATATTCTAGATGATTTTGGCGATGTTCTTTACATTAATGTAGATTGTTTTGAAATTGTATAAAATGTTGATTTTATTTAGAAAGGGGGACGAGGATGGACAATTACCTACAAATACTTGACCAAGTTAAATCAATAGAAATGTCATTAACAACAAAGGAATTCACTGTTCAGATGATAAGTGATTACTTCGAAGTCCCTGAAGATACAATTAAGACAGTATTGAAAAGGAACATGAAAATAATACAGCAATATTCAGAAATAAGAACAGTTGAAATGAAAAAATTGAAACAGGAAGCAGCAATTTTTCAGTCGCCCAAATTTAAAAAAGTAAGAAGGCTATCCTTAGTTAATATATACGGTTTACTTAGAATAGGATTACTTTTACGGAACAGCATTATCGCAAGACAATTTCAGAAAAACGTTGGGCATCTTGAATTACCAGAAAGATTTACAGATGTAGTGATTGGTAATGCAGAATATAAAGCAAAAGAGAAAAAGTTAGGGGCGTTTATCAGTACAGCTTTTAAAGACGTATTCAGTATTGAGGAACAAGTGAAGTGTGGAACTTACTATATTGATTATGTCATTGAAGAGAAGGTTGCTATTGAATGTGATGAGCATGGACATAAAAGTTATTCGAAACACAAAGAATTGGTTAGAGAAGAGTACATAAAAAGAAAAGGTTATAAGTTAATTAGATTTAATCCAGATAGTGAGGATTCAGTATTTGAGCTAATCAACAGAGTCTTTCTGGCATGTAAAACTACATAAAATCGGTCTTTTATTTAGAATAAAAATAAAATTAGTGGATAAGTTAAGGTGTTTATGAATTTAAAAGTCCAACTAATAAGCCAAAGAGACTTAACACGATTGAAAGGCAAAGAAAAGCCCAAACCAAAGCTGTTAAAGGATTGTTAAGTCCAATCCTTTCTTTCCATCCTATTTTAGTGGATTCAGCAGTTTTATTCTTTGCTAATTGAATATATAAAACAACATTAAGACAAAGTGAAATAACGAGCGCTGGAACCAAATAAAGGCTCATTTTGACCACCTTTCCAACATTCAAGACTTATATAAGATTAATTTTAACATAACCATATTTTACCTACAATGTAGATTAGGAGAGTGATTGATTGGGGGCAAACAATCAAGGGAAAGTTTTTGAAGCGAACATTGAAAAATCTGCAGCAGATCAAAAGTTGTTCTTCTACCGGATTAAAGATGTTAACCCAATGTTCTTGAAAAGGGGGGCAGCAGTATCAAAAAACAAATATGATTGCTTTCTGTTCTTTAAGGGGTACTTGTTTCCTTTAGAACTTAAATCAACAAAAGATAAGTCTATAGCCTTTCGAGAAGAAATTATAAAGGCACAACAGATTAAACACTTAAAAGATGCAACACAATATCCAAACATAATCCCTGGTTTTCTGTTTCAGTTTAGAGAGCCGGAAAACAAAGTTTATTTCGTACATATTAATGATTTCCTTACATATAAGAACATAGCTGAAAAACAGTTGAAACATACATATAAGAATAAAGTAAACAAAGCCAGTATCCCGATTGCGATTTGTGAAGAAATCGGTACTGAAGTGCGCTCGATGAAAAAGAAAGTGAATTATACATATTATTTAAACAAGCTTTGCGGGGAACTAATTAAAAAAGAACAGTCAAGAGACAAACCCTTACATACATATAATACTCCTGTGAAAACGGGGGGTAGATAAATGCCTTATGAAGAATATGAAGAACTGAAGAAGAAAACAATTAAGGTTATTCAAAGAAAAAACTACTCAATAAGAATTATTGACCAAAAATTTGAGGATGATAACTTAGATCAGTTTTATAAAGAAGTTGCAAGATTACTATTTGAAAGGGCTCTGAAAAGTTCAGAATAGCCCTTTCTTTTTTATCAATTTGTAGTCAGTATCTTTAAAAACAGCTTTATCTGTACTGATATTGATGACATGCTGTACTCCATTGATTAGGGCGGCCTCCACCACATTCTGTCCGCCGATGAGATTGGTCTGGATCGCTTCAAACGGATTGTCTTCGCATGTCGGTACCTGTTTCAGCGCTGCTGCGTGAAAGACGATATCGACACCTGTCATCACCTGATTCACTCTCCGGTGGTCGCGCACATCTCCAAGTACAAATGAAAGCCGCTGATCCTCCGCATACTTTTGACTCATAACATACTGTTTACTGTCGTCTTTGCTGAATACAATGACCTTTTTTGGTGTAAGCAGCAAAAGGCGTTTGACAATTTGACTTCCGATTGAACCCGTTCCGCCAGTGACTAAAACTGTTTTGTTATGGAAAAATGGTTTTAGTTCTGCTGTTTGCTGTTTAGGCATGGCTTATCCTCCAACTCTCGTTTCTCTACCATGCATCATATGTTCAACATTTTAATCGAGTTAATGAAAGCAACCAATAAAACGAAATTTAGGGGAATGATGATGTCACAAAGTGTTCTTTTTTAATAGAAAATGAAGAGATTGGCTTAATCTAACTAAATAAACAGTGTACTAAATTTTCATATTATCTTTTTTCGCTCCATATAAACAGGTCCCATATGATCTTATCACGTCCATATAAAAAGCTCTCTTTTGAATTAGAAACACTACGAAAAAAAGGTTCGATTGTCTCACTGTTCATTAACTTCATATATTTTACAATAAGAAATGAAGGTTAAAATAAGGAGGCTGTAAAATGAAGTATCCAAAAACTATTCTGTTTAGTGCCACTGCGGGTTTATTGCTTAGCCTATCTGCAAACTCGGTATCGGCTCATCAGGCTGATGAAGCGAATCATTTCAAAGTGACGGCAAAGGGAGAGACTGACCCGGTTGCTTCAGGAGATGACGCAGCGGATGATCCGTCCATTTGGGTTGATGCAAAGCATCCGGAAAAAAGCAAATTGATAACGACAAACAAGAAGTCCGGGTTAGTCGTGTATGATTTGGACGGCAAACAGATCAATTCTTACGAGTTTGGCAAGCTGAATAATGTCGATCTGCGTTATGATTTTCCGTTCAACGGCAAACAGATTGACATTGCTGCTGCTTCAAACCGGACAGAAGGAAAAAATTCGATCGAAGTTTACGCCATTGATGAGGCAAAAGGTGAATTGAAAAGCATCACAGACCCAAAACATCCTATTTCCACTGATATTTCTGAAGTTTACGGTTTCAGCCTGTATCACAGCCAAAAAACAGGGGCATTTTATGCGTTGGTAACGGGAAAGCAAGGAGAGTTCGAGCAATATGAAATTGCCGACAATGGAAAGGGATATGTAACAGGGAAAAAAGTGCGGCAATTCAAATTACATTCACAAACTGAAGGTCTCGTCGCAGATGACGAGTACGGGAATCTCTATATAGCGGAGGAAGACACAGCAATTTGGAAATTTAATGCTGAACCATCTGGAGGATCGCAGGGCAAAGTCATTGATCTTGCTTCTGGAAAGCATTTGACAGCTGATATTGAGGGCTTGACCATTTATTATGCGCCGGACGGAAAAGGTTATCTTATCGCTTCAAGCCAAGGCAATAACAGCTATGCAATGTATGAAAGACAGGGAGGCAATCGGTATATTGGCAATTTTGAAATTACGGATGGTGAGAAAATAGACGGGACGAGTGATACTGACGGTATTGATGTTCTTGGTTTCGGGCTGGGGCCAAAATATCCGTACGGCATTTTTGTAGCACAGGACGGAGAAAATATAGAAAATGGACAAGCTGTCAATCAAAATTTCAAAATTGTATCATGGGAACAGATTTCTCAGCATATAGGCGGAAAACCTGACCTGAATAAACAGGTGAATCCAAGGAAGCTGAAGGACAGATCTGATGAATAAAGAAACAGCCTATTTTCGGCTGCTTTTTTATGTGCACGAAAAAATCGTTCATATGAAATGAACGATTTTTCAAGAAAGCGCCAGATGAATGGCTTTCAGTTTTGCGGGAAGCTCATCAAATGTATGAGCAGGAACGGTCTCTTTATAATTTAACGCCGCAGCTTTGTTTCGTTCCTCAGGATGATTGATATAGAAAGCGGCTTTTTCCTTAAAGTCGTTGATGCTGTGATAAGAAATAAAGGATGAAAAAGGATGTGCCGCGGGGAGATCCACTAGTTGAAATGCTTCGCATGCAGCGATATCAAAGGTGCGGTTATTAAAGCTTGTATTTTTAATGCGGCTTTTATTTTTGTTGAACATAAAATGATACGGCCGATGCGGATTGATCACGATGTCTGCCCCGTTATAATAATGAACGGCCTGTTCAGGCGGAACCCATGTGCTGACTACATCTATATGCGGCTGTTTGAGTACTTTTTTAGGCAGGTATTTTCTCCATTCCTTTCCGATGACCCGAACGGTGTACGGGAGATATGCCGCTTCTTTCACAAGCTGAACCCGATTAGGGTAAGGATAGCCGATGATAAGCAATTGTGAATGAAAGGAATGTGCGGTGTCCATTTTTTTAAACAGCCGATGATTAACAGGAATCGGAACATAATAGATATGCTGATAACCAAGATCCTGATAATAGAGAGCAGCATTTTGGTCAATTGTTAAAACTGCGTCAGCGTGCTTTATCACCTGAAGACTGATATCAATATAAAATGGGTCTTCTGTCAGCCAAACATATACGGGAATACCCTTACCCTTTAACCAGGTCAGCCAGTCGTGAGGAACGTGAACTCCAACCATCATGAGTGCGAAATCCGGCTGAAACGTTTCAATGCGTGACAGCGATTCGGTGTCTGGTGTATCTGCAGCCATGTATTCTGTCTGAGCGTGCCGAAAGCATTCTTCAGCCCAGCGGTCAAAATAACTGTATATTCCTCCATATCCCGACTGGATATACAAAATTTTCATTAGAGGTTATGAAAAGAATGTAACGCTTTCTACTTTATCTACATCAATCAATGTTGTCGCTTGACCTGGCGGAGTTACAGAGCTTTCCTGTGTGACAAATACGATGCCGTGAACTTGATCAAAAGCAACAAAGACAACCGGACCGATCATGTCACCGGAATCTGTCACAATGCTGATGGTAGTGCCAGGTGTAATTCTGGCAAAAATCCATCTTGCAGGAAGGGAAGGATCTAAAACAGATTCAGCAGTAACCGTTTCGCTTTCGTCAACTTTTTTATCAACAGCAGCTTCAAGTAATTCTTTAAGGTTATTATTCACGTTTTCTCCTCCTTCTGTTGCATTTGTAAATAAAGGGCTTAAAAGGCTTTTAATAATATCCTTTTTTAACTGCGCATTTTCACTGCTCAACACATACACCTCCTATTAATTATTGAACTCACGTTTAATCATATTCTCCTGATTGGCAATTGGTATGAGTCGAACGCCGTACCTGAGCTATTTTTCATATATTTAAGGAAAATGCTGATTTTCTTCTATGGATGGACATTGCCTATACCGCAATTGACAGCATGTTCATATTGTGAAACAGAGGGTAAGGGAGAGAGGGAAGTTTGGATTTAGAAAACAAAGTGAACCAAGAAGAAAATGACGACGAATTGCATTTTATTCTGTTTTTATTCATTCTGCTTATACGTCAAACAGCTTCAGACGGAAATCAATCTGGTCTCAAACGCCAGCTCGTAGTTGCCAAGAGCTTGGTGTCCGATTTCAAGAGTCAATCTGATCAATGGAGATACGCTTCAAAATGTTATCGTAAAAATCCCTGGCTGATTTGGTTATTTTTCAGAACCCGCTAAATCAAACGGGATCAAATGTTGCTATTGTAAGTTGAGGTGCTTTTTACATGTTGACAGAGGCTCTGCTTGCTGCGGAGCCGTTTTCATGTGTGACAATAGGAGGCTTGCAGAGATGGGGGACAAAGTTTCCATTATTTTAACGAGTTATAACAAACCTGATTATCTGCAAATGGCGATTGAGAGTGTCATCAATCAAACTCATAGCAATTGGGAGCTTTTTGTTATGGATGACCATTCAAATGAGAAAACGATTGCGGTGATTCACAAGTACCTTCATGACCAGCGCATTCGTTATAAAAACAGCTTCGTCCATCCTCAAAATCGATTAAAAACAACCCGTTATGCCACATTAATTAATAACGCTCTTCCATTTGCCGCAGGCGACTACATTTCTTATCTCACCGATGATACAGTTTATCATCCTGATCGGCTGAGCCATATGGTGCAGACATTTTTGTGTCATCCTGAAGCACAGGCAGTCTATTCAAAACAAAAAGTTGTTCATGTAAACGAAAGAGGAGAGGAAATTTCCCACTTTTACAGAGATGCCAATGCGGTGCTTGATCAAGCCGCTTTTCAAGTCGATCATTGCTCTGTTATGCATCGCCGTTCGTTGCTTGATCGGATCAAAGATAAATATGGAAGCTATTGGGACGATGATATGATGCATTGGAATCACGGCGACTCAATTTTTTGGATTAGAGTAAACACATTTGCCCCGTTCCTGCCGATAAATGAAGTATTAGATACAACGTATAAGACCCCGAATTCCTTTCAAAACGCTTATCAGTTTCTGCCCGCCGATTTGATTGACGGCACGTTTGTAAAAGGATCTGATCAACATGTGTATTTTCTTGATCAAGGTGTGCGGCATCCTGTGGGGGAGAGATGGAGTTCAGTGTATCTGGATCGGACTGTTGTTATCCCCGATCCGTATTTATTTCAATATCATACGGGGAAATGTTTAAACATTCCGAATTATGTTTTGGTAAAAGAAGCTGACCAGCCTGCAGTATTTTACATTGACGCCGGTAAAAAAAGACGGATAGAAAGTCAGCATGCTTTTCAATTTTATCAATTTAAAAGAAAAGATATTTTGACGATTGAAAAAGAAGTGCTCGAGGATCTGCAGGAAGGGCCGCCTATCACGCGGGACAGATCTGGGGTGATCGCAAATCCGCCTGGACGAAGGCTGTTTTTTATAGAACGCGAGCGGTTTCTATTTCTAAACGGTGTTTTTCATCCAATCAGCGAGCAAGTGGCGAGAAAATTCTTTTTGCAGCAGAAACCAATACCCGCTTCTTTCCGGAATATTCAGCAATTTCCAATTGGAAAGCCGTTTTATCCGGTGTACGATGAGATTATAAAGAAATTAAATATTGCAATCGAGTAAATGTATAGGTCATAAAAAGGAGACATTCATGACAGGACATTATTCAAAAACGGAGCATCAATACCTATCGTTAACGTCTGAATCGAAGTTGTTTGGTCATTACAGTGTATATAAAGATTCCAAGCTGCCGCAAATTTTTTCTCATAATTTTGTGCAGCTTCATGATACATTTCCATTGGAGCGTATACCTGATTTTTTGCCGTCCGTACCGAAGCTGCTTGATGCGAATTATATCCATTTAAAAGCGTCTCCTCAGCATGTTTTTCCGCTCGTTTTGAAGCAGTCGCTTGTGAAAAGCGGTTTTGTGGTTGAAGATGAGCTGTTATACTGCATGAAGCTTGAAGACTGGAAGGGACAGACGGGACATCCTTTCACGGCATGGGGGACGGCAAAGAGTCTTAGTGACGGATCTTCTATCATGAAAATTTATGACTCGCTTTATATAGGAGAGGCAACCGCAGAACAAAAATTAGTGAGAAAATATCCTTTTTACAAAGCGGGTACGATTTTGCTTGTCGTTTGTTACAGCGATTCATCACAGAACATTCCGATTGGCTGCGGAGAACTTTTTATTGATTCGCAAGAGAAAACGGCGAAAATTGAAGAAGTGGCGATTTTGGATCAGTTTCAAAGAAGGGGCTACGGCAGTATTCTTGTGGGTGAGATGCTGTCCATTGCCAAATCTTTAGGAATGGACGATGCTTATTTAGTGGCCTCAAATTCTGATGGCGTTACTCATTTTTATGAAAAGCTCAAATTTAAAAAATTTGAGCGGGTGCACACTGTTTTTCATTATTTCCTTACATAGATGGGCATTTGCACAAACCGTTTGGGACTTGGCCCGCATACAATGCCGTATATCGTGATAAGAAAGGATGAAAAACAATATGCATGGATATTATCATGGATACGGTTACGGAGGATTTGGCTGCGGGACAAATACATTTGTATTGATTGTTGTCTTGTTCATTTTATTAATTATCGTCGGAGCCGCTTTTATTTGCTAGATGAAATAACACAAGAGCCTTTCGAAGTTCGGAAGGGCTCTTTTTTTGTGCGAAAAAAGATTTTATAGGGAACGTCATGCCGCTATTTGGACACTCATACAATGTAGAAAAGGTGTTTTTGAGGTGGAAGCATGAGCAGTTATTTAATTAAGCCAGAACTTAATGCGGAATATCCGATTGTCAGTCATGCAAAGGGCACATATGTGTATGATCAGAACGGAAAAAAATATCTTGATGGCTCATCTGGTGCGGTGACATGCAATATCGGCCATGGGGTTGATGAAGTAACCGAGCAGCTGAAAGAACAGCTTGATAAGGTGTCTTTTGCTTACCGCTCGCAGTTTACGAGTGAGCCGGCCGAGCAATTAGCTGCTTTACTGGCTGAGCAGCTGCCGGGAGACTTGAATTGGTCTTTTTTTGTCAATAGCGGATCAGAGGCCATAGAAACGGCAATGAAAATCGCCATTCAATATTGGCAGGAAAAAAAGCAGACAGAAAAATCCATCTTTCTCTCACGATGGAGCAGTTACCACGGAATAACTTTGGGAGCGCTTTCATTGTCGGGATTTTATGAACGCAGGTACCGGTTCACCCATTTGCTAGAGCGTTATCCCGCTCTCTCAGCCCCGCATATATATCGGCTGAATCAAGAGGCAAAAAAAGATTTTGTTCAAAAGGCTGCGGAGGAGCTGGAAACCGCTATAAAAAGAATCGGAAGTCAGTTTATTGCTGGATTTGTGGCAGAACCTATTATTGGAGCCGCGGGAGCAGCAATCACTCCTCCTTCTGGATATTATGAGAGATTGCAAGCGGTGTGCCGCTCACATGGTGTGCTGTTTATTGCGGATGAAGTGATGACCGGGCTTGGGAGAACTGGGAGGATGCTTGCGACAGAGCATTGGCATACCGTTCCTGATATCGCTGTGCTTGGAAAGGGGCTCGGTGCAGGCTACGCGCCTATTGCAGCTGCAGTTGTGTCTGATACGGTTCTCCAAACGATAAAACAAGGATCAGGTATTATTATGAGCGGTCACACATACAGTGCTCATCCCTTTTCAGCCAAAGCCGCTCTCGAGGTTTTGCGTTATGTTATCAGACACGGCTTGATCAAACAGGCTGAAGAAAAGGGCTTCAAGCTGAAAAAGAAACTTGAAGAGATGATGCACCGAAGCGGCATCATTGGGGATGTCCGCGGCAAAGGACTGCTGTTAGGCGTTGAATTTGTGGCTGATAAAAAGACAAAGCGAGTGTTTCCGCAAGATCGGTCGATGACCCAGCGTATCATCAGCGAAGCAAAAAAACGCGGGCTCATTGTCTATCCTGCCAAGGCTGGAATCGACAGCGGGGAAGGAGATGCCGTAATCATCGCTCCTCCATTCACAATCTCAGACGGAGAGATGGAAGAGCTTATATCAACTTTTTCGGAAACAGTTGCAGAAGTTGAAAAAAACTGAAAAGGGACTGAAATCAATATGGCACCATTTCAAAAAACGATCAGCATTGAATTGGCAATTGCAGATGTGCGTGATGGGTCGGTCCTTATGTTTGGCGGCTTCGGAGGAGTCGGCTCTCCTCCTTCTTTGATTGAAGCCATATTGGACAGCGGTGTGAAAGAATTAACTGTCATTTGCAATGATGCCGGATTCCCGGAGATTGGGATTGGACCGCTTATTGTCAATAAAAGAGTCAAGACACTGATTGCATCGCATATCGGTTCAAATCCCGTAGCCGGAAAACAGATGACAGACGGCACATTAGAGGTTCGATTTTCGCCTCAGGGCACGCTCGCAGAACGGATTCGCGCCGGCGGATCCGGCCTTGGCGGCATTTTGACCGATATCGGCATTGATAATCAAATGGTTTGTGAGAAAAAAGAGATTGTGTCTGTAGCGGGGAAACAATACTTGGTTGAAGAAGCGCTGACGGCTGATTTTGCCTTCATCAATGCCTGCATTGCAGATGAATTCGGCAATTTAACGTATGACAAAACAGCGCGCAACATGAATCCACTTATGGCAATGGCCGCCAAAAGAACCTTTGCCGAGGCTGAGACGATTGTGCCGATGGGTGATATTGCAGAAGAAATGATTGTAACGCCTGGGGTTTTTGTTGAGGGGGTTGTGAGAAGCGAAGGGGTGAGGTGGAAATGGGCTTGGGAGTAACAGAAAGAGAGCAGATCGCCAGACGGGCTGCTTCTGAAATCAAACCAGGCATGATGGTGAATCTCGGTATCGGCATCCCTTCCTTGGTGCCGAACTTTTTGCCGCCTGACATGCAGGTTATGCTGCAGGCGGAAAACGGCGTACTCGGGATTGGCGAAAGTCCTGAAAAAGGGAATGAGGATGAAAATTTATGCAACGCCGCGGGATTCCCTGTCCGTGCTGTAAAGGGGGCATCTTATTTTGATACAACGATGTCTTTTGCCATGATCAGAAGAGGCATGATTGATATTACGATTTTAGGCGCTTTGCAGGTAAGCCAGTCGGGAGACCTTGCGAATTGGCTTGTACCCGGAAAAAAGGTGCCAGGCATGGGCGGTGCGATGGAGCTCGCCCAAAAAGCGAAAAAAGTGGTTGTCGTCATGAGCCATACCGATCAAAAAGGGAGGCCTAAATTAACAGAAGCCTGCACCCTTCCGTTAACAGCAGCAGGCTGTGTAGATATGATCATTACTGAAAAAGCAGTTCTTGCAGTTGGCCGGCATCATTTTATTTTAAAAGAACTGATGAATGGCTCAACAATTGACGAGGTGATCGGGCTGACCGACGCTGAAATAATGGTAGATATGCCTTTTTCTTAAAAGGGGGAGTGATGATGCAGGACATTGAAAGAAAAGTAATCGAATGGCTTGATCAGCATTCAGCCAAAGCCATTCGTCTTTTGAAAAGGCTGGTTGGAGAAAAAAGCACACTTGGCAAGGAATTTAACGCCCAGGCAGTAGTTCTTGAAAAGCTTAGGCAATTTCATATGGACATTGATGTGTGGGAGCCGAGCCTAAAACAATTAAAACAGCATCCCTATTTTATATCAGACCGTTCGGATTTTCATGAGAGCCCGAACATTGTCGCTAAAAAAACGGGAGAGGGCGGAGGACGATCTCTGATTTTAAACGGGCATATCGATGTTGTGCCAGAAGGAAATTTGAAAGAATGGAAGTATGAACCGTTTCAAGCTTCCGAAGTAAATGGTAAAATTTACGGCCGCGGCTCCACTGATATGAAGGGAGGCAATACAGCCCTTCTATTTGCATTAGAAGCTCTGCACGCCTGCGATGTCAAACTGAAAGGTGATGTATTGTTTCAAAGTGTTATAGATGAAGAGTGCGGCGGCGCCGGAACACTTTCTGCCATTATGAGAGGCTATCGTGCGGACGGGGCGCTAATTCCGGAGCCGACGAATATGAAGCTTTTTATTAAACAGCAGGGCTCGATGTGGTTTCGGATCACGGTTAAAGGATTAGCGGCACACGGAGGCACACGGTATGAAGGTGTCAGCGCCATTGAAAAAAGCATGCATGTCATTACAGCCATTCAAGAGCTTGAAAAAGTCCGCAATGCAAGAATTTCTGACCTGCTTTATAATCATATCCCAATCCCGGTTCCAATTAATATTGGCACCATCTCAGGCGGAACATGGCCGTCCTCGGTAGCAGACCGCGTCGTCATAGAAGGAAGGTGCGGAATTGCTCCTCATGAAAAGCCTGAAGCAGTGAAAATGGAATTGGAAAATTGGCTGAAAGATTTACAATACCATGATGAATGGTTTAAACGCCATCCAATTCAAGTGGAATGGTTCGGGGCTCAATGGCTGCCGAATGATTTGCCTGATGGCCATCCTTTACTATCAGTTTTGCAATCAGCCTATCAAAAAATAAAACAAACAGAGCCGATCATCGAAGCGTCGCCTTGGGGGACAGACGGCGGCCTTTTGTATCATGCGGGAGATACTCCTGTTATCGTTTTTGGACCGGGAGAGACGAAAACGGCACATCAGGCAAACGAGTATATTGAGGTTGAAGCCATGTTAGAATCAGCTAAAATTATTGCTCTTTTTGTGATGGATTGGTGCGGGCTTCATACAGACGGGGAGGATGCTGATGATCAAAACGGTAAAGAATAGCGGTGTTACGGCTGTCATAGACAATGACCGCTTTAATAAACGAATTAGAGTCATTCGTTATGAAGGCGCTATTCAGGAAGCCTTGTCTGATATTATGACAGCGGCTGAAGAGGAGGGTGCCGAAAAAATTATTGTGTACACTAAACAGCATGACGAGGCAGAGCTGGCTAAACAATTGTTTACGCCGGAGGGCTTTCTCGAAGGCTACTATCTCGGCCATCGCGCTGCCGTTATGGTCCGTTATCTCACAGAAAAACGAAGACAAACAGATACCTATTTATCCGAGCAGGAAATGATAGAGCTATTATATAAATTGAAGCCTCAGCCACAAATCGAAGACAGGTCTCCTTTTACAATGAGAAAAGCAGAAACAAACGACATGTATCAGTTATCTATGCTGTATAAAAAAGTATTCCGCACGTATCCGACTCCTGTGTTTGATCCCGCCTATATTGAAAAGACGATGAATGAGCATACGCTTTATTATGTCATGCTTGAAGATGACCGTCTGATTAGCGCGGCAAGCGCAGATATCAATCCTGAGCTGGGGCATGCCGAAATGACGGACTGTGCCGTGCTTCCCGATTATCGGGGCCGTTCGCTGACAAGTATTTTAATAGATGCATTAGAAAAAGAAATGAGAGAGCAAGATATCTTTCAAGTATTTTCACTCGCCCGCGCTGCATCTTTTGGCATGAATGCTGTCCTGTATCATTCCGGGTATCAGTATGGCGGAAGGCTGATCAATAATTGTTATATAGGAGAAGGGCTCGAAAATATGAATATCTGGTGCAAGCGCCTGTAAGTCAAAAAGAAATGCACGAGGAGGAATTTCATTTGACAAACAAATGGTATAAACCGAAACGGCATTGGAAGGAGATAGAGTTATGGAAGGATGTTCCGGAAGAAAAATGGAATGATTGGCTGTGGCAGCTGACCCATACTGTAAGAACATTAGATGACTTGAAAAAAGTGATTAACCTGACCGAAGAAGAAGAGGAAGGCGTCAGAATTTCTACTAAAACGATCCCCTTAAATATCACACCCTATTATGCTTCCTTAATGGATCCCGACAACCCCAGATGTCCGATACGGATGCAGTCTGTGCCGCTCTCTGAAGAGATGCACAAAACAAAATACGACCTGGAAGACCCGCTTCATGAGGATGAAGACTCTCCGGTACCCGGTCTGACACACCGTTATCCCGACCGAGTCCTGTTCCTTGTCACGAACCAATGCTCCATGTACTGCCGCTACTGCACAAGGAGGCGTTTTTCCGGTCAAATCGGAATGGGTGTCCCTAAAAAGCAGCTTGATGCCGCGATCGCCTACATTCGGGAGACACCCGAGATCCGGGACTGCCTGATTTCAGGCGGGGACGGGTTACTGATCAATGATCAAATTTTAGAATACATTTTAAAAGAGCTGCGCAGTATACCCCATCTGGAAATTATCAGAATCGGCACAAGAGCGCCTGTCGTTTTCCCTCAGAGAATCACCGATCAACTGTGCGATATTTTAAAGAAATATCATCCGGTCTGGCTGAACACCCATTTCAACACAAGCATCGAAATGACGGAGGAATCCGTTGAGGCTTGCGAAAAGCTGGTGAACGCAGGTGTGCCGGTCGGAAATCAGGCCGTCGTGCTAGCAGGCATTAATGATTCGGTAACAATTATGAAAAAGCTTATGCATGACTTGGTGAAAATCAGAGTCCGTCCCTATTATATATACCAATGTGATCTCTCAGAAGGCATCGGACATTTCAGAGCTCCGGTTTCAAAAGGGCTGGAGATTATTGAAGGGCTGCGAGGCCATACTTCAGGCTACGCGGTACCAACTTTTGTCGTTGACGCACCAGGCGGCGGCGGGAAAATCGCACTGCAGCCAAATTATGTTTTATCGCAAAGTCCTGACAAAATCATCTTGAGAAATTTTGAAGGAGTCATTACCTCTTATCCGGAACCTGAACATTATATCCCTAACCAGGCTGACGCCTATTTTGAGTCTGTTTTTCCTGAAGCTGTCGACAAAAAAGAGCCAATTGGACTGAGTGCCATCCTTGCCGACAAAGAGATTTCTTTCACACCGGAAAACGTGGCCAGAATCAAAAGGAGAGAAGCATATACAGCGAAGCCGGGGCATGAAACCTTAAAGGACCGGCGGGAGAAAAGAGACCAGCTAAAGGAAAAGAAATTTTTAGCACAGCAGAAAAAAGAAAAAGAGGCAGAAAGCGGGGGGAATTCTTCATGAAAACATGCGAATGGTGCGGTGTGCCTGAGGCGCAGCCTGGCACGAACACGGTTTATTGGGAGCTTCCTGACGGCACACGAGCCATAGAGCTGACAAACACCCCCGCGATGATTTGCTCTTCTTGCGGAATGGCCTACCAAGAGGATTCGACGATAAAGGATATTGAGGATCAGCTGTTTTTAATCAACACAAGAAAACTCCCTGAAAGTCTGACGTATCAACAGCTCATGGAAACGGAAAGGATATTAAAACGCAACTATTTTGATTTTTCCTGAATGATGTTTCGTTATTCTTTTGTTGTAATTTTACACTTGCACTGTATAATAGAACAACAAAAGACAGACACCAGGAGGGGAAACCCATGAAATCCTTTTATCACTATTTATTGAAATACAGACATCCTAAGCCGCAGGACAGCATCAGTGAGTTTGCCAATCAGGCGTATGAGGATCACAGCTTTCCAAAAACATCAACCGATTATCACGAAATCAGTTCATATTTGGAGCTGAATGTTGATTATCTGGACACGATGGCTACGTTTGATGAAGCTTGGGAAAAATACGAGGCCGAGGTGCACGGCAAATAACCGCATGTTTAAATCCGCAGATCCGCTGCGGATTTTTTTGTGCGCATACACATACCATAATTGGATACTTCCAATGGTTTTCATGCCCATGCGAATTGGTGTAACCCAGCATACGATAGCGTATGAGAAATGTTGCGGCGAGGGGGAGACACCGTGAAGCAAAATAAACCGAAATTCCAAGTAGGGGATATCGTAGTCGTCATTATGTATGGGACAGTCGGCACAATCACAAAAGTGCACCAAATCGATAAGCACTATCTTTATGAAGTAAACCACAATGAAGTCTTATATTTTGAATCGTCCATTCAATTATATAAAGATTATGAAGGCGTCATTGTCGATATGGAAAAACTTGATATTGAATATGAATTCCTCATTGGAGATGTCGTTTATGTAAAAGATTATGGAAAAGAACTCTTTCGCATTATCGGCCACAGAACAGAAATTTGGAGATATTTAGAAGATGGCTGGGAAGATATTATTTATGAGCTGACTCGTTTAAAGGATGGAGAGTGGCTTGAAACGGAGGAAGAGGATCTCACGCTGGTACTCAGAAAGTATGAAATGGACCAGTTTGTGCATCAGCTTTTGTTTGTCCACTATGTCGGAGAAACTGCCCATGAGATCGGCGAAGATATTGTACCGTCTGCTCTTCTTCAGTTTGAAGGCGAAGATGAAGATCAAGATACCCTGCGCATCCTGGCTGTATCAATTGTTGATGAGCTTTTGGATATTTACAACGATTACAAAATTCTGTACGAAATGTTTAAAGATGAAGAATATAAAGATATGATGATGTTTGTGCTGGAAAGTTTAAAAGAACACTTCAGTTAGTTTGTGAACAAGCGGATGATCACATATAAAAAGTAAGGCAGACAGCCCCAAATCATGACATGCGTCATACCTTTGAGCGTTTTTTCCATCACCATATCGAATCTTTCTCCGTCCAGTGCTTCCATCATTTTAGCGATCATTTGTCAGCCTCCTATGGCTTGTTTTTTTATTCAATGTATATGAATGAAAGAATTGTTTAGAACACCGGGTATAATTCATCCCGTTTTTTCATAAAACATAAAAAAGGAGGCGGTACGGTTATGAAAGAAATAGATCTTGTGATTGACACGGAAGAAATCGCTGAATTTTTTTACAGAGAGCTTGCAAGACGGGGCTACATACCGAGTGAAGATGAGCTGTTTGAAATCGCCGATATTACCTTTGATTATCTGATAGAAAAATGTATGATAGATGAAGAGCTGGATGAAGATTGTTAAGGCTTGAAACCGGAGCGGCCAGCTCCGGTTTTTTATTCGGCTGATATGAATTTTTGAGAAATAAAGGAGGGAAAATCTTGTACAAGCCAGTCAGTCTGTTTCTTCTCTTTCTTTTTTTAGCCGCGGTTATTCATACAGCTGCTGTTCAATCAGCAGATGAAATGATCAGTAAGGCAGCCGCAGCTATCCGTCAGCCTTGGCTGATCGATGTGGTGATTTGGGTGACACATCTTGGTGCTACTTCCTTTTTACTGCCACTTATCGTAGTCATTTGGGCAGGGCTGTTTTTTTACAAGAGAACCTTGGACGGTCTTTTGATGCTCTTCATATTCGGTGCGGATCGTCTGTTAAACAAAATATTAAAAGAGTGGATCGAACGGGCAAGGCCGGATTTTGAACCGCTCGTTCATGAGTCGTCCTTCAGCTTTCCGAGCGGCCACTCCATGAACGCTGCTTGTGTTTATCCAGTAATCGCCTACTTTTTAGTGAAACACATCCCGTTTTTGTCAAAGCATAAAAAAGCGGTATACATAATCGCCGGTACTGTCGTTATTTTGGTTGGTGCCAGCAGAGTCTACCTCGGCGTGCATTTTTTAACTGACGTTTTAGGAGGCTTCAGTCTCGGCCTGCTGCTGTTTTTCCTCGTGAAAGGTTTTGACGAAAAGTTTCATTCGTTTCGACAAAAGTAGAGAGAGGAAAAAGAGGGCGAAACGCCAATATGTTATAGAAATAAAAGGGAGGGATCTTGATGATGTTATCCGTGTTTAAAAAGAAGTCTTGTTTTTACGATGTGACAATATTTCAAACACCCCGGTTTGGTGAAAAAAAAGGCTACAGAGCCGTCTATCGAACTGAACTGAACGGGAGCAATCATCAAGACGTGCTAAAAAGAGCATTCTCTTTGTTTAATGTATTCGATACTGTTCCAAGTGATTATGATGCGAGATTTATGGCCACAGGGGATGTGATTTTGATTGATGAAGGCAGAAAAGGGAAAACATATTATAAACTGCTTCCCGCCGGATGGAGGAAAATCAATCGTCTGATTGTGCAAACAACATAACGAAAGAAAACTGCGGATATCCGCAGTTTTCTGTTTTTTAAGGTTTTCGTTTGGCCGCGGAATGCTCTTTTTCGTGCGCCTCTTCAGCTGCGATAACGTCTTTAGCAGGTATGTGGTTGTTCTTTTTTTGTCCGGTTATTCGGTTACGCTGTTTTTTACCCATGTTTCATCCCTCCTTTTGCCGTTAGGTTCTCATATAAGCAGCTCAATTATCCCGATTTTCTCTAATGGCGCCTAAAAATACCCCGGATCATTTTCTTTTTTCGGAACATTCCTTTATAATCAATGCTGAAGTTTGTCTCATCATGACATCCGTTGTAAAATGAACGGACTGATCGTTAATTTTGGTTGAGGAGGATATGAGATGAGTGTACATATCGGTGCGGAAAAAGGACAAATTGCGGATACGGTACTATTGCCGGGGGACCCTTTAAGAGCAAAATTTATCGCTGAAACGTATCTTGAAAATGTGGAATGCTATAATGAAGTCAGAGGCATGTATGGATTTACAGGTACATATAAAGGCAAAAAAATCTCTGTGCAGGGCACGGGCATGGGCGTTCCGTCCATTTCAATTTACGTCAATGAATTAATTCAAAGCTATGATGTGCAAAACTTAATAAGAGTAGGCTCTTGCGGCGCCATCCGTAAAGATGTCAAAGTGCGCGACGTCATTTTGGCCATGACTTCTTCTACTGACTCACAAATGAACAGAGTCGCTTTTGGAAGTATCGATTTCGCGCCTAACGCAGATTTCGAGCTTTTGAAAAATGCCTATGACGCCGCTAAGGATAAAGGCGTACCGGTGACGGTAGGCAGTGTATTTACTGCTGACCAGTTCTACAATGACGATTCTCAAATTGAGAAGCTTGCCCAATACGGTGTGCTCGGGGTAGAGATGGAAACAACCGCTTTGTATACATTGGCAGCGAAGCACGGTAGAAAAGCGCTGTCCATCCTGACCGTGAGCGATCACGTATTAACAGGAGAAGAAACAACAGCAGAAGAGCGTCAAACCACTTTTCATGATATGATAGAAGTGGCTTTACATTCTGTATCAAAATAAAATAAATGAAGAGGCGTGCTGGGTGCCGGCAGCCTCTTCTTTATGGATACGGAAACGATTGATAAAAGGAAGGTAATGTGATTATGAAAAAGTCCGGTAAATGGTTCTCGCTGGCCGCCGCTCTGAGTGTGACGGCAATTGTCGGAGCCGGCTGCAGCATGTCAAATGGGGATGCTCAAAAGGATACGAAAACCACTGCAGAATCAAAACAGACAGAAGAAAAAACAGCTGACAGCAAAAAAACAAATACGCAGGACAGTGAGTTCTTATTGGAAAGCAAGTTTTTCAATAACATTAAAAAAGTGGATGGCCTGGAAACCATTCAAAATCCGAAAAATATCCTCGCCCTTGTCAATAAGCAATACGCACTGCCAGGAGACTATGAACCTAGCGATCTAGTTATCCCTGATGTCGAGTTTTCTTTTAAAGAGAAAATACAAAAGCGATACATCAGAAAAGAAGCAGCAGACGCATTAAAAACGATGTTTGATGCTGCGAAAAAGGATGGCTATGAGCTGGCAGCCGTGTCAGGATACCGCTCGTATGACAGACAGCAGGTTATCTTTAAAAATGAAGTAAGCTTAAAAGGGGAAAAGAAAGCAAGAGAAGCTGTCGCATATCCGGGTGAAAGCGAACATCAAACAGGTTTAGCAATGGATATTTCCAGCCGAAGCAACGGTTTTGAGCTAAATGAGGCGTTCGGCAGCACCGAAGACGGAAAATGGGTGCAGAACAATGCATATAAATACGGTTTTATCATTCGCTACCCTAAAAACAAAGAAGACATCACGAAGTACGAATACGAACCATGGCATTTGCGTTATGTAGGCAAAAAGGCTGCAAAGGTTATTCATGAGAATGACTTAACATTAGAAGAATACTTTGAAAAAGTGAAGAAGATATAAAATAAAAACCCGCTTACCATTGGTTAAGCGGGTTTTTCCATTAAAAAAAGAATAAACCGGCGAGCGCCACACCTGTAATCAGCCCAAGGCCAATACCGTATGCGGCTCCATATCCATATCCGTAGCCGCCCCAATATCCATAGCCAAATCCGCCTCTTGGGCCCCCTGAAGTAACTGGAGCAATAAAGACCTTGCTGTTGGTTACCCGTGTAATTCTGCCCACATGGACTCTGCCGTTTCTTTCTGTAATTCTAGCAACTTTTCCTTGGTGCTGGCGGCAGATATGATAGTATTTTTCCAATATAAATCCCTCCTAATCCGTCTTTCTATCAGCTTATGATAGATAAACAAAAAAGGTTGGACGAAAAGAGGGGGTGAAGCGCCGTTTTACTTGTATGCGATAAAGATACAATGACCCATATACTCGCTGTATGCCTGCATGAGGTCATAATGGGACTGAAGCGTTTCATAGTAGATAGGAGCGATTGCTTGCGATACATCCATTTCTGTCGTCGGTTCAAATTCCATATCTTCCGGCAAAAGGGTGATCGTTTCTGTTTTCTGAAATCCATGGGAACGAATCGAGTCTATCCACTCCGATTCGTCATAAAGCTTTGTAAAACCGTAAAAGTCCATCATTTGCTTCTTTTCGCGCGGAGGCATCGGCTGTTTAAGCGCCGCTTCAATACCGATCAGCATTCCACCCGGCTTCAATACTCTATTAATTTCTTGAAGGGAGGATGTCAGATGGGAAAAACTGAGGACGGATTCGGACAGGACGCAGGAAAAGGACGCCGAAGAAAACGGAAGATGTTCCAGCTCTCCAAGATATGCAGGGATGGCCAGCCCTTCATTTGCAAATCTTTTTTTCGCCTTCTCAAGCATGACAGGGTCTTTATCAACGACTGTGACAGGATAAAGCAAATGTCCTAAATAAGCCGCAGTTTGCCCCGTCCCGCATCCGGCATCAAGAATCGGCTGATCAGGCGGAGGTGCCGCTTTTTGCAATACGGCTTTTGAAAAAGCAAGCCCGCCTGGATGTGCACCTGAGACACCGAATAAGGACAGCATTTCTAAATATCGGCTCAAAATGGTATCCTCCTTTTTCGTTATTATATGTCGTGAAAAGACATAGGTTTATGAAACGATAAAGAAGGGCGGATCTCTATATTTTCTGCTCCGAGTTGACGAATAGGAAATCGTCCATGATAATAATGTAAGAAGAAAAGGTGGTGTTTAATTGAAACGGCAATTGAAACTGTTTTTTGTTGTGCTGATCACTGCGGTTGTCGCTTCGGCGCTGACTTTATTTATTACGGGCAATTCAAGCATTCTGGGCCAGAAATCAACAAGCACAGGAGACAGTAAGTTCGATAAATTAAATAAAGCGTATGAGCAAATCAAAAGTGATTATTACAAGGAAACAAACGATGACAAATTAGTAGACGGAGCAATTAAAGGAATGATTGAGTCTCTGGACGATCCTTACTCTACCTATATGGATCAAGAGGAAGGAAAATCATTCGAAGAAAGCATTTCTGCATCCTTTGAAGGAATAGGAGCGCAAGTAGAGGAAAAAGACGGTGAAATCCTTATTGTTGCGCCAATCAAAGGTTCACCTGCTGAAAAAGCCGGAATCAAACCGAAGGATCAAATCCTGAAAGTAAACGGGAAAAGCGTAAAAGGCATGAATGTAAATGAAGCCGTCGCTTTAATCCGCGGCAAAAAGGGCACTAAAGTGAAGCTTGAGCTGAACAGAGCGGGAGTGGGAGAGATTGATCTTTCCATTAAGCGCGATACGATTCCTGTTGAGACCGTCTATTCTGAGGTGAAAGACAATAATATCGGTGAGATCCAAATCACTTCTTTCTCTGAAACAACTGCTAAAGAGCTGACAAATGCGATCGACAGTTTAGAGAAAAAAGGTGCCAAAGGCTATATTTTAGACTTGAGGGGCAATCCGGGCGGCTTAATGGACCAGGCGATTACAATGAGCAATCTGTTTATTGATAAAGGTAAAAATATTATGCAGGTTGAGTACAAAAACGGCTCAAAAGAAGTCATGAAAGCGGAAAAAGAACGAAAAGTCACAAAGCCGACTGTCGTTTTAGTAAATGACGGAACAGCGAGCGCTGCAGAAATCATGGCCGCTGCCCTTCATGAATCGTCAGGCATTCCGTTAATTGGAGAAACCACATTCGGAAAAGGCACAGTGCAAACCGCAAAAGAGTATGAGGATGGCTCAACAGTCAAACTGACAATGGCCAAATGGCTGACTGCTGACGGTGAATGGATTCATAAAAAAGGCATCAAGCCGCAAGTGAAAGCAGAACTTCCTGATTACGCGAAGCTCCCATATTTGGACGCTGATAAAACGTACAAATCAGGTAATACAGGCACTGAAGTCAAAGTCGCTCAGCAAATGCTGAAAGCACTTGGCTATCAGGTGAAGGTAAACAGTACGTATGATCAAGATTTTGTATCAGTCGTCAAACAGTTCCAGAAAAAAGAGAATCTGAAACAAACAGGCGTGCTGACTGGCGATACTACAACAAAACTAATGACAGAACTTCAACAAAAGCTGTCAAATAATGATACGCAAATGAAAAAAGCAATTGAAACGCTGAAAAAAGAAATGTAAAAAAGCCATACGCGGCTACCGCGTATGGCTTTTTTTTAAGCACCCTTCTGATTCGGATTCGGTTCAGTTTTTTTACCAAATAAACCTTCTTTGACTGGATTTGAACCTGCTCTTTTTACAAACAGCGGATTGAGAATGATTACAGCGATGATATTGGCGGACAATCCCCAGAAACCTTCATAAATGCCGTGTGCAGATTGAGTGATATACACAATAAACGTAACCGCAAGGCCGGCTAATAATCCGATCACTGTCGCCTCTCTCGTTTGGTTCTTCCAGAATAAGCTGACGGCAATCGCGGGGAAGATCTGCACCATACCGGAAACGCCTAAAAGCTGAAGTGTTACTAAGGCAGTCGGGAACAGCATTCCAAATAGTAGAGCAAGACCGATCACGACAAACACCATGGAACGTGTAATAAGGGTCAGTTTGCTTTGTGACACATTTGGATGGATCAAGTCACGGTATAAGTTATTGGCAAATAAATTCGATGCTCCGATAGCCATGATCGAACAAGGGATCAATGAAGCTAGGGCGATAGTGGCATATGCAAAACCTTGTGCCACGCCGCCGTAAGACGTCTGAATCAGATGCAGCAGCGCCAGTCTTGGATTTGTATCTTCCGGCAGCACAAGAAAAGCGATAAAACCAAGGAAAATAACTAAGATTAAAACGATGTTATAAAGCGGCAAAAACATGCTGTTTTTTCTAACTGCATCGGCACTTTTCGCCGTAAATACACCTGTAGCGGCATGCGCCCACATAAAAAGTGCCAAGGCGGATACAATAGATGCTGTAATAAACCAAGGGATGCCTTTTGGGCCCTCTGTCGGTATCGTCAGCATTTGCGGCGCTTCCTTCACCAATGTATCAATCATCGGCGTCCAGCCGTTGAAATGAATAAGAGGGAGGGAAACGACCATAAACAGCATAATCACCCATACTAAAATATCTTTAATAATGGCTGTAAAAGTAGGCCCTTTAATCCCGCTGAAAAACGTGTAAAGAGCAACTAGAATAAATGAGATGATGACAACAAACTTTACGTTGATATAGCCGGTTCCCGCCACCTGAAGCGTATCTTGAATTCCGCTAAGCTGAAGACAGATATATGGGATAAGCATCAGGACACCGACAATTGCAACGAGACTTGCCAACAGCTTGCTGTCAAAACGTTCCCGCGCATAATCAGCGAGAGTTGTTAATTTGTGAATTTTCGCAACTTTCCAAAGTTTCGGCAGGAAGAAATAGGCGATAAAATAAGCCAATACGGAGTAAGGAATTGCAAAAAACGCAACACTTCCGCCTGTGTAAGCCGTACTGGTCAGGCCTAAGAAAGTATATGCCGTGTAAAGGTCAGCGCCAACTAAAAACCAAACGAGAAGGCCTCCAAAACGTCTGCCGCCGACAGACCATTCTTCCACCGAGGTTCGCGATGATTTGTCTCTCCCGGCGAGAAATCCGATACAGACAACAGTTAATACGATAATAGCCGTAATCATAAGTGCAGTGAGATTTCCTTGCATCATTCAATTCCTCCATCTTTTTTTTGCACCAGGTAAATGCCAAACGAACATACCGGCGTAATGATAATCCACAGCAGCAGCCAAAAATGGAAAAAAGGAAGGCCGAAAATAATCGGTTCGATTCGATTCACAAACGGCAAAAGTGCAAGCTGAATGAATGGTAAAATGATGAGTATAACAATAAGTGCTTTTTTAACCATTTACTTTCCTCCTGAAAGATGATAATGCTCACTATAATAGCAGTTGTAAGATAAGATCACAAGATAATTATTAGAAAAAAATGATTTTTTCAATTATTTAATTAAGTCACATGGTTTGCATCCTGCACATTATAGGTTTAAAATAATAAATATCTCGAAATCAAGATAATTTAGGAGTGAAAAGATGAAAACAGAAGGATTGCATCATGTCACAGCATTTGCCAGAGATCCGCAAGAAAATTTGCGATTTTATACAGAAGTGCTCGGGCTTCGGCTTGTCAAAAAAACAGTGAATTTCGATGACCCGGGAACATATCATTTTTACTTTGGGAATCAAAATGGAGATCCAGGGACCATTATTACCTTTTTCCCGTTCCAAGGAAGCGGGCAGGGAACGGTAGGGAAAGGCCAAGCCGGCCGAATTTACTTTTCAGTCCCTAAAGGCTCTCTGGCTTTCTGGAAGGAACGCCTTCAAAATAATGGACTGAATGCAGAGGAGAAAATGCTATGCGGGGAACACGCTCTGATCTTTGATGATACAGAAGACCTTCCGTTAGCAATCATGGAAGCCGGCGAAAGCGGAAAAAGCGAGTGGACACCTGACGGTATTTCAGAACATGAAGCCATCACCGGAATGAGAGGCGTGCTGCTGTACTCCTATGATCCGCAAGCAACGATTCAATTGTTAGAGGAAAGCTTCGGATACAGCAAAGTAGCGGAAGAAGATCAGATCGTTAGACTGAAATCCGCAGCGGCTGTCGGAAACGTGATTGACGTTCATTTGCAGCCGGAAAAAAGAGGCGTCGGAGGTTATGGAACAGTTCATCATATAGCGTTTCGGACAACGAGTGAGGAGCAGGCTAAATGGCAGCCGCTTATTGCTGAAAAACATCTCCCTTCATCAGAAATTCTGGACAGGGAGTATTTCACATCAATTTATTTCAGGGAAAAAGGCGGCATTTTATTTGAAATTGCCACAGATGAACCAGGCTTTATGACAGATGAAACGTTTGATGAGCTGGGGACATCCTTAAAGCTGCCTGAATGGCTGGAGCAACACCGCAAACAAATTACAGATATTTTGCCTGAATTGTAGGAGGGGACATGATGAAGCATATTTTTGAAAAAGGGACATCTGATAACGTCTTACTGCTGTTACATGGAACCGGAGGAAATGAGCATGATCTCCTTTCATTGGGCCGTTTTATAGATCCGGATGCTCATTTGCTCGGCGTCAGGGGATCAGTGCTCGAAAATGGAATGCCGCGCTTTTTCAAACGCCTCAGCGAAGGTGTATTTGATGAAAAGGATCTCGTTGAGCGGACAAAAGAATTGAAAGATTTTATCGACGAGGCGGCACAAACGCATCAGTTTGACCGGAGCCGAGTGATTGCAGTCGGCTACTCAAACGGCGCAAATATCGCAGCGAGCCTGCTTTTTCATTATGCGGATGTTTTAAAGGGGGCTATTCTGCATCATCCTATGGTGCCGATACGGGGGCTTGAGCTTCCCAATATGACAGGGCTTCCTGTTTTCATTGGGGCGGGAAAATATGATCCGCTTTGCACAAAGGAAGAATCGGAAGAGCTTCACCGCTGTTTGCTTGACAGCGGGGCATCTGCTTCAGTTTTTTGGCAGGATGGGGGCCATCAGCTCACACAGCATGAAGCTGAACAGGCTCGCCAATGGTACAAAGATACGTTTCAATAAAAAAACCTTAGTCCGTGTTTATCCGGACTAAGGTTTTTCTTAGATTTACAGCCAAGTTGATACTTTTGATAGAGGCAAGCGGTTGCTTTGGTGTGCAGGTTTCACTGCTTTCCCGATAGAAATAAGCATAACCGGAACATAGCGCTCGCTGATATCAAATTCCTTTTGGAACTGCTCCTTATTAAATCCTCCGATTGCGCAGGTGTCATAACCTTTCGCTTTTGCGGCAATCATAAGCTGCATAGCAGCCAATGAAGCATTTAAGAAAGCGGAATCGCGTGCGAACTGTTCACTTTGGTAAGCACCGTTAATTTGGCCAAGAAGCGTTTGTTTGATTTCATCCGTGATGAAACCTTGGTTTGCCAGTTCAGCGTAAACGTCTTCACCGTTTTCATTCGCTTTTAGATCGCCTAAAATGGCAACGACAGCAGAAGATTCAACAATTTGTTTTTGATTATATGCTACAGGCAGAAGAGCCGCTTTTGATTCATCGCTGTGGAAAACTGTAAAATGCCAGTGCTGCAGATTCCATGCAGAAGGCGCTTTAGTGGCGAGCTCCAAAAGATCAGTCAGTTCCTCTTTAGAGATCGGGGCATTCGTATCATATTCCTTAACAGATGCCCGTGCTTGCAAAATGTCCAGAGTATCAGTCATAATGTTTCCTCCTTCGGGTAAACGTGGTATGATAATAGAAAAGTTAGAAGCTTACTAAATGTAACTTGAAAGATAATTTTAATGGATCAGTGAATACTTGTCAAACAATAGATGAAGGGATGAAGACTAGTGGGAAATACAATGTGCCCTAAAATGGAGTCAGCTTTCTCATTGCTGGGAAAACGATGGAACGGTCTGATCATCCATGTACTAATGGATGGGCCGAAACGATTTAAAGAGATAACGGAAACCATACCGATGATCAGCCAAAAAATGCTGGCAGAGCGCCTTAAAGAGCTAGAGCAAAACGAAATTGTTGAACGCCGGGTTCTTCCCGAGACACCGGTAAAAGTGATCTATACGCTGACTGAAAAAGGAACCGCGCTGCAAGCCGTATTTCAAGAAATGCAAGCGTGGGCCGATCAATTTTGTGAGCCTGGTGTTACAGTGTGCGAAGAAGAGAAATAATGGAAAGAAACAGAGCATCCGCAGAAAGGGTTTGTTTCAGTGAGAAAGTCATGTAAGTGGGTCATACCGTTTACATGACTTTTTATTTTAGGAGCCATGTTATGAATCAGCTTTTATTTTACATATATAAAAAGAGATGTTAGGATGATGTCAACATACAAAAATAGGAAAGGGTCCTTCCGTGAAAAAGTTACTAACAGCTATCCTGTTGTTAATGGGAATCATCATTTATCTTGTTGTTCAAATCAGCAAACCGGAACTCTATCTGCCTGAATTTTATATATACGATCAAAACCCTGTCAGCTTTCATTGGAATTACATAGGCATCGAAACTGGTTATAAAAAGGGAGACCCTGATTCTATCCACCAAATCTGGATCACACCGTTATATTTCGTTTTGCTGGCTGTTTTCATTCTGGTTATTTCTGCTTTTTTGAAAAAGAAATAAAAAAGAGAGGTCTTGAATAAGGATCTCTCTTTTATTATTTCATTGACTGGCCATTTGCTAAGTGTAAAGCAGATGAAGAAGTTTCACCATCTTATAACTTACCATTCAAAAATTGTGCCTCGCCGAGCCCGAAACTCCAATCAGCATCACCGTTTTCCGTAATGGAAACCATTAGGTCTTCCGGGGAAATACCGCATTCTGCTTCTAGTTTTTCAGCCAGCAAGGCATATAATTTCTCTTTTTGGCTCTTTGTTCTTGTTTTACTTGTAATGCTGATCACGATCAAATCCTTGCTTCTATGAAATCCTAATCCGGTATCGTGAATCACGAGCTCATTCGCGGGATGCTGGTGCACAATTTGATATCGGTCACTCTCCGGCACGCCAAACGCTTCTACCATTGCTTGATGAGCAGTGTCTAATAGCGATTGTAATGCTTTTTGATCACGGCCTTCTATCAGATCGAAACGTAATAATGGCATTTGAATTCCTCCTTTTGTGACACTGATTTTATCAGCATGTTATCACATTGTTTTGTTATCTGAAGCCAATTGATAGATAAAAACATAACATATAACCAATAATTGATCAATATATAACTACATTGTTATCTGACAGCCTATGAAATCATAAATATTACTGGCAGTAATTGATTAGGAGGTTAGTATGAAAATAATAGTTGATCAAAAGATGACAATTATATCACCACGAAGATCCTATTTCGTTTAAATGAAAGCGTTTTCTAATAACATCCGGAGATATTGTCAAAAACAACATGAAAAAATAGAGGTTAGCCATGCCGATTTTTATCACTGTTGCCGGGGTTTTTATTTTGTTATTTCTGACGGCGTGAGCATGAAGGAAACGTTTCAAACATGGACGCTGCTCACAACGGTCCTCTCGGTACAGGACTGGGCTGTGTTTTATTGGCCGGATTATTTTTGTAATAATGCTTTATCAGTAAAAATCCAATTTAACAATAGCCCAATCGTTTTTCTTCCTGGATGAATATCTTATATATAGGCAGACATAAAGGAGGAAATAATCATGTACCCTCAACACTCATATTATCGCGGGAACCCAGGTCCGGCCGGATACCCGGAACGAAACCCTTTTTTGTTTGGCGCTCCTTTAGTCGGCGGTTTATTAGGCGGTTTTCTTGGGAGTGCTCTTTTTAATTATCCGCGTCCCTATGCGTATCCGCCTGTTCCTTACGGTTACGGAGGTGCGCCATACGGCCCCGGGGGACCGTATGGCGGAGGTTATCCCGGTTTCTATTAGCAAAAACGGCCTGCACAGAAGCAGGCCGTTTTTTATCGCATAATTTCTACCTCGGACATATTGTAGTCCTGCTGTTTATGAAACATGACTTCCAGATGGCCGTCTTTATATACGGCTTTCGTTCCTTTCCGTTTGACAAGACAGGGAAGATTTACTTTTTTAGGATGAGTCAAACCCGGGAAATGTTCAATCAGTAATGTATGTGATGTATGTTTAATTTTGAGCTGTTCCAGCTGGCTTTCGCTTACTGAAACCTTTACAAACACATGGTCTGCTGTTTCGAATATATCTATATCAGGTTCGGTGCGCTTTGTTTTTTCTTTAGTCGGGAGAGGATCGCGAAATGGAAATTGAGCCGCGTAATCACTTCCGAACACACTTTCCATTACACTGTTTACATAATGCTCAACCTCTTTTGGATCGGCCTTTTTTAATGCTTCCTTGGAAAATTGATTTTGGAAAGGAAAGTACTTGTTCCACTCAAACATCTTCGTCACACCTTTCTTCACGGACAAAATAGTATATGCCTGCTCGATCTTTCACGTGATATAATATAAGATGCTCTAAAGAAAGGCAGGGACAAAATATGCATCATTCAGAAACAAAAAAAGGTGTTCTTTACACAGCCGTTTCCTTTACGATGTGGGGGCTGTTTCCGCTCTATTGGAAGCTTCTTGAACAGCTCCCGGCACTTGATATTTTAGCTCACCGTATCATTTGGTCTTTTGTTTTTATGTGTATCGTGCTTTTTTTCTTGCGTCAATGGAAAACGGGGTGGCATGAGCTGCGGTCTTTAAAAAAGAACGGAGGCATACTATCTTTATTTCTCGCTTCAATTCTCATTTCGGTTAACTGGTTTGTATACATATGGGCTGTCAATCATGGATTTCTGCTAGAAGCAAGTCTTGGCTACTACATCAATCCGCTTGTGTCAGTTCTTCTCGGCATTTTGTTTTTAAAGGAAAAGCTGAATCGCCTTCAATTGGTTGCAGTTTCTATTGCGGCAGCCGGCGTTATTATTTCTGCGTTTCAATACGGCTCCATTCCGTACATCGCGCTGCTGCTTGCATTCAGCTTTGGCTTATACGGATTTACCAAAAAAAGAACAAGTCTTTCAAGCGCTATCGGTTTAACGCTGGAGACATTCATGATTATGCCGATTGCATTGGGGTATTTGCTGCTTAGCGGCCATATTCAGCCTGCGGGTGCAGAAAGCGGCGGGGCATGGGTGCTTCTCTTTTTTGCCGGTGTGTTTACCGCGCTGCCGCTCTTATTGTTTGCTGAAGGGGCGAAGCGGCTGCCGCTGTATCAAGTCGGTATATTACAATATATTGCACCGACCATCACCTTGCTGATCGGGCTGTTCATTTACCATGAGCCATTTTCAAGCTCGAAGGCATTTACCTTTGCCTGTATATGGGCTGCATTAGTCTTGTTTACGTTTTCACAAGTGAAATGGAAACGGGCATCAAAAAGCCATTGAGCCTTTGGCTTTTCAGTTTGAGTATATATTATGTATAATCATTTCATGTATGTAAGACATAAAGGAGCAGGACGATGGACAATGATATAGAAATAGTAAAAGCATACGTCTCGCTATGGAACAGCCGCTCTTTCTCAAACGAAGATGCAGAAGCGGTTACAGAGGCAATTGATCTTGAGCTCTTGGATAAGAGAACACATCCGAGACTCCGTAAACCTATGCTGGAAAAATATTATGCCGCTATACAGCGCATTGTGAATTCTCAGCTGGAACCGGCTGTCAAATATCAACTGGTCAAATTACATACAGAACGCGTACAGTATTTAAAAGAAGAAAGAGGGGAGCAATTATGAAAGCAATCATAAAAGAAGATGTGCAAGCATCTTTAGAACGATATGCGGACCGCCCTGTATATATCCATTTAGAAACCACAACCGGTTCTTACTCGGCACATTTAAATGAAAAAAACATGACGGTTGTTGCTTATATACGCAATGCGAAGGTAACCTATCATCAAGCTAAAATCAAAGGGAGCGGGCCTTACCGGGTCGGCTTAAAAACAGAAGAGGGCTGGATTTATGCTGAAGGCCTGACTGAGTACACAGTGGATGAAGAAAACCGCTTATTAATGGCAGGACACTTGCCGGGCGGGAAACTGGCTATTTCACTTCAAATCAGTGAAAAACCGTTCACAGTTTAAAGAAAAGGGTGAAAAAATAATGAAAGAACACGTGCTTGTAATCCTGCCTCACCCTGATGACGAATCATACGGTGTGGCGGGTCTGATTGCTTTAAACAGAAAAAAAGATGTGCCCGTTACATATGCTTGCGCTACGTTAGGCGAAATGGGCAGAAATATGGGAGATCCATTTTTTGCCAATCGGGAAACCTTGCCATTATTAAGAAAACAAGAGCTTATCAACGCCTGCAAAGAAATGGATATCAATGATCTGCGAATGCTCGGACTTCGTGATAAAACGCTTGAGTTTGAAGACGATGAATATTTAGCTGATATCATGGAAGAAATCATAGATGATGTAAAACCAAGCTTAATTGTCACATTTTATCCGGGACATGGCGTGCACCCTGACCATGATGCATGCGGGGAAGCGGTCATCCGGGCATTGTACCGCAAAAAGAAAGAAGACCGTCCGCGCACACTATGCATGGCTATTACACGCAATAGGGAAGAGGTGCTTGGCGAAGCAGACGTCGTACTTGATATCAAAGAAGTGGCAGATATTAAAATGAACGCGTTAAGAGCTCATCGCACCCAGACGGAAGGTATGCTCCGAGAGCTTGAGGAAAAACTGAAAAACAATGAACCTGTTATGGCAACATGGTTTGAAGAAGAAGTGTATTGGACATATCAATGGAATGATTAAAAAAAGGTATAAGGCCCTTGAGGGGACCTTATACCTTTTTTAATTTCAAGTCAGATGCAATCGCTGATGCAAGAGTAGATCTCAGTGAGATGTCCTCAAAAGACAAACCGAGCTGAACCGCGGTTTGCGCAATTTCCGGGCGGATCCCCGACAATGTGGATGAAACGCCGATCAAACGCAGCGCCTCAATCAGACTGAACAGCTGGTGGGCAACCATGGTATCAATTACCGCTACTCCGGACAAGTCAATGTAAAGCTGCGTCACCTTTTTTTTCGCACATTGATTCAATGTATTTTCCATGATCAATTTAGCGCGGACGGTATCAATATCACCGATTAACGGAAGCAGTCCCACACTGTGGAACAGCACGATTACCGGGGCGCTCAATTCAGTGATCATATCCTTTTGGGCTTGAAGCTGAAGGCTTGTGTTTTTGTACATTTCTTCTATAAAAATATGAATCACAAGATCAAACGCCTTAATAAGGGTGTGATACAAATCCTCGGCTTCTTCGCTTTTCACGGTATCCTGATTGATATGAACAAAGTCCTTCACATAGGAAATATACAAGTCTCTCACTCTGACAAACTCACGGATAATATAGTGGATAGGCGTTTTTAAATGCTCTTGATCCTGGGTGACTTCAAATGCCCAGGCTTTTAGAATGGGCAAGTAAACCTCTTCTTCATCTATAAAGATACGGCTGATCTTATAATTGAAAGCAAGATTCTGGCTCTTTAAATTTTTAATGACGGCCGGGTCTGTTGATGCATAGATTGAATTCGGATCAGTTTCCTCGATTGTTTCATACCATGTAGAACTTATTTCTTCTGCATGCTGAGACAGATACTCATATAATTTCTGATTTTGTGCCATGTCATATCACCTCTTTTAAAATTCCTGCTTCAATAAATAACGCTTCTGCAGTTTAACCAGCCTGAAAAACAGCCCGACTGCTCCTGCCGCTAGCCCTGCAATTAACCCGATCCAATAACCGAACGCGCCAAGTTCTGTAAACGTGCCGACCGCATAACCGACAGGAAGGCCGATAACCCAATAAGAAATAAAAGCGGCTGCAAGTGTATAATTGACATCTTTATATCCTCTGAGGGCGCCCTGAATAGGTGCTGCCACAGCATCGGAAAGCTGAAAAAACAGCGCGTAAATTAAAAAGTGCTGCGTTAGCCGGAGGACATCCTGATCAGAGGTGTACATACCTGCGATTTGCTCTCTGAATAAAAGGATACAGGCAGCTGTTAACAAAGAAAAGCCTACTGCCATCATGATGCCGATAAAGCTGTAAGAGCGAGCGTCTTTAAAACGAGCTGCTCCGGCCTCAAACCCGACAACTATCGTTAAAGCCATGGACACGCTGAGCGGCAGCATATATAAAAGTGACGCAAAGTTCATGGCGGCCTGATGGGACGCGATGGTTACTGTATTGAAATGGCTCATCAGCAAAGTGACAGCCGCGAAGATGCTCGTTTCAAAAAACACGGCAAACCCGATGGGCAGTCCGATTTTCAGCATATTTTTGCACGCTTCCCAAGAGAACTTATACATGGTAAGGAAAATGCCATATTCAGAAAACGGCGCTGCTTTGTGAATGATGATAAAACTGATGATACAGATGCACCAATATGTAAGCGCTGATGCAATTCCGGCGCCGACTCCGCCAAGGGCAGGCATGCCGAATTTTCCGAAAATAAATACGTAGTTTAACACAAAATTAATCGGCAGTGAACATAGTGTAATCATCATGGTCACTCGTGTTTTTCCTAATGAGTCAATGAACGATCTCAAAACGGTGTAAACAAATAAAGGAAAAATCCCCAAAGATAAAAACCCTAAAAAGTGCTTAGCAATGTCATATACGTGAGCCTCAAGGTTCAATCGGGACAGAACAGGATCAACTATTCCATATCCAACCGCTAAAACGGCGATGCTTAGAAGCGCGGCCACATATACAGCCTGTAAGACAGTAAAGGGAATTTGTTTGGTTTTATCAGCACCTAATAGCTGTGCGACAATCGGGGTGACAGCCATTAATATACCTGCCAGTCCAGTATAGACAGGCGTCCAAAGACTTGATCCAATGGCCACACCGGCTAAATCGGCGGCGCTGACTTTCCCTGACATCACCGTATCTAAAAAGGTCATGAGAGAAAGCCCCGCCTGAGTGATTAAAATCGGAATTAAAATGTGCAAAAGCTGTTTTATCTTTTGTCCGGCGTTTTTGGTTTCTTTCATACATTGATCCCCGTTTCTTTATCATAACGAGAGAAATTATAACATTTTATGTATAAAAAGCAATGAACGCCTGGCCTATTCTTTTTTTGACGGTTTCGTTTTTCTAAACATTTGGGCATAAATAAAAGAAAGCGAAATAACGCCTAAAAAGGTGCAGATATATTGAATGATTCTTTCCATTTCCATTCTTTACATACCTCCTTTACCAATAGAATGTACATCAATAAGATAAGCATGCGTGCAAAGTTGAAAATATGAAAAGGAGATGAAGGCCCATGCATTACGAACAGATGACAGAAAGTGTATTCACGGCAAAGATACAATCGCATTTAGAACAGATATTAGGGGATGCTTCTCTTATTTTGAAAACGTTACACGAAAAAGATCAATGCCTCCTTTGTGAATTGGATGACTTGGGACGTATTTTTGAGAATATGCACGGCATTGCCTCATCCTTTTATTTGCAATCATACATTGAACAATTTACACCGTCATTTGTGGAACTGGCCAAGGCGATTAAAAATTTATCGGAAAATAAGCATGGCGCGTTAATTGTCATTGAAAGGGCAGACCCGGTTGACGAATTTATTCAAAAAGGAACATCGCTGCATGCAGAAATCAGTGCTTCATTAATTGAAAGCATCTTTTTCCCGGGAAACCCTCTTCATGACGGCGCTTTATTAGTGAGGGATCATACACTCGTCTCAGCCGGAAACGTTCTCCCGCTGACGACACAAGAAGTGGATATTCATCTGGGAACCAGGCACCGGGCGGCTTTGGGGATGTCTGGATATACAGATGCGCTTGTGCTGGTTGTTTCTGAGGAAACAGGCAAGATGTCGTTTGCGAAGGACGGTGTGTTATATCCGCTCATCTCACCGAGAACATAAAAATAAACAAAAGGACCCGAACAGCTTTCGTCTCATGAGACAAAATGACTGGAATAGAACTCTTTTTTAAAAGCATTCATGTCATACTGAATGCTTTTTTTCTTGAAAATAGAAAGTCGGGAAATGTAACCTAGTATAAAAGTTATATTGGATTAATATTAATAAAGTTAAATACTTTACCTGATTTTGTATTTATAGTACTGTATAAAATATTACATAAATTTTAATGGAAGGGTGTGCCGCATGACTAATGTATTAATGGTCGGTTTTCCGGGAGAGGGCCATATTAATCCGTCTATCGGTGTAATGAAGGAGCTGAAATCACGAGGAGAAAACATTACTTACTATGCAGTAAAGGAATATGAAGAAAAAATCACTGCGCTTGATATTGAATTTCGTGAATATAACGATTTTAGAGAAGAATATTTCGGAAAAAACGCAACTGGTAATGAGGAAAGAGATTTTGCCGAAATGATATGCGCCTTTTTGAAAGGGTGTAAGGACATCGCCACCCATATTTATAATGAAGTGAAAAACGAATCATATGATTATGTCATATATGATCACCATTTCCTGGCCGGTAAAATCATTGCCAATCTGCTGAAGCTGCCTAGATTTTCATTATGTACGACCTTTGCGATGAATGAGGATTTTTTAAAGGGAATGATGGACACCTTCAATAGCAGACCATTTGAAGACTCACCTTATTACGAATCCTATCAGCAGCTCGCAGAAACCTTAAATGCCGAGTTTCAAGCGGGAATTACCAAGCCGTTTGACGTTTTTTCGTCCGATGGAGATTTGACGATTGTCTTTACGTCAAGAGAATTTCAGCCAATGGCTGAGCAATTCGGAGAAAATTATGTGTTTGTTGGTCCTTCAATTGCAAAAAGAGCCAAAAGCAATGACTTTCCATTCGATCAGATTGACAATGAAAACGTGCTGTTTATTTCTATGGGAACCATTTTTAATAATCAAAAAGAGTTTTTCAATCAATGTCTCGAGGTGTGCAAAGACTTTGACGGAAAAGTTGTGCTGTCCATTGGGAAACATGTTAAACAAAGTGAGTTAAACAATATTCCTCACAATTTTATTGTCCGCCCGTATGTGCCGCAGCTTGAAATCCTGAAAAGAGCCAGTTTGTTTGTCACCCACGGCGGAATGAACAGCACAAGCGAAGGGTTATATTTTGAAACACCGCTCATTGTCATTCCGATGGGAGCTGATCAATTTGCTGTCGGAAAACAGGTGGAGCAAGTAGGTGCGGGGAAAGTGCTGAAAAAAGAACAGCTGTCTGAAAACCTTCTGAAAGAAACCATTCAAGAAGTGATCAGCAATCCTGTTTATGCTGAGAAAGCAAAAGCAATTGGCCAGTCACTGAAAGCAGCAGGCGGTGCTGAAAAAGCTGCCGACAGCATTCTTGAATATGTTAAACACAATACTCAATCAGCTAACGCATAGTGTATACAGCCTGTTCATTTGAAATGGACAGGCTTTTAACTGTTTCGGAAAGCTGGGCAGAGTTGCAGTCAGAAGAAGGGATTTGACACTTTGATAGAGAATTGAAAGAAAAACAGACAGGAAAGGAGGAAAATCTGCTTCTTTCATCAGCATAAACCAATCATTTTACCCCCGCTTAAATAGTTCCTTAGACTTTCGATAAACCTATACAAATTATGTAAAGTATTAGGTGTTTATCTAGAGGTTTAAGGTCGAACGAAGCTGAATTTGCTGCCGGATCTATAAAAATTTGTTTATAACGCTAAAAAAGTGACGATAAAACGTATGTGTGCCATTTTTGGAAACAGAATACTAATTATTTCTGTTTGTCTCATAAAAAGTTTAGGAGGTTAAATGAATGAAAAAGAAGATCGTAGCCGGCTTGGCTGTTTCCGCAGTTGTTGGGTCATCGATGGCAGCAGCACCCGCGGACGCAAAAACGATAAAGGTGAAAAGCGGTGACTCTCTTTGGAAACTTTCGCGCCAGTATCATACGAGTATTTCAGCACTGAAATCCGAAAACAAATTGAAATCGTCAATGCTTTATGTCGGCCAAAGCCTTAAAGTTCCTGAAAGCAGCAAAAAAAGCAAAACATCCTCATCAAACTCAAGCAAAACGTCAACATACACCGTAGCATATGGTGATTCCTTATGGATGATTGCCAAAAATCATAAAATGAGTGTTTCAGAGCTTAAAAGCTTAAACAGCCTGAGCAGTGATTTGATTCGTCCAGGCCAAAAACTGAAAATTAAAGGGACAAGCAGTTCAAATGGTTCGAATGGGCAGAAAAAAAGCAACGGTTCAAATTCTGCAGGCTCATCAAAAAGTACATATACTGTAAAGCTTGGTGATTCTCTGTGGAAAATCGCAAACAGTCTAAATATGACGGTGGCCGAATTGAAAACCTTAAACGGCTTAACATCAGATACGCTTTACCCTAAGCAAGTATTAAAAATAAAAAAAAGCAGCTCATCCAATAGCGGTAGCGGCGGTTCAAAAAAACCGTCAAACTCAAATTCTTCAAAAACAACTACATACAAAGTGAAATCAGGTGATTCGTTATGGAAGATTGCGAATCAGCTGGGCGTCACTGTGCAAAGTATCCGTGATAAGAACAATTTGTCTAGTGATGTTCTGCGAATCGGACAGGTTCTCACCATTTCAGGAACGACTAAATCAAATAATTCCAATAAGACAGTCCCGAAAGACAAACCAGGATCAAACGTTCAAATAGGAACAAAGATTGACAGAATGATAACGGAGGCAAAAAAATATGTCGGTGTTCCGTATCGCTGGGGCGGAAATACGCCTTCCGGTTTCGATTGCAGCGGCTATATTTATTACCTCATTAATAAAGTATCATCTATTTCAAGGCTGAGCACGGCAGGGTACTGGAATGTGATGCAAAAAGTCAGCCAGCCGTCAGTCGGAGACTTTGTTTTCTTTACGACGTATAAATCCGGACCGTCTCACATGGGGGTTTACTTGGGCGGCGGCAATTTTATTCATGCAAGCTCCGACGGTGTGGGCATTTCCAATCTCAGCAATTCGTATTGGAAACAGCGCTACCTGGGCGCACGAAGCTATTTTTAAACTTTGAGCATCGACATTAGACAGACGGGGCGTTTGGGCAGGACGTCCTGCTGCCCTAATGTAAAAGCCTTTTAAAAGGCTTTTTTTAGTTTATATCGGAATATGATTGACCAGACTGTTAGAAAAAACAAGGGGGGAGACAGCATGAATCGTTTCTTGCTCCTTATCGTGCTGGCGGCACTGGGTCTTGCGGGATGCAGTCAGGAAATACCTCCCGATCATCCGCGGCGGGTACCGGAAAAAAAGGTAATAGAAACCTCAGCGTTTCGCCATCAGATTCAGCTGGTCAATAGAGAAGGCAAAAAAGTCGGGTTTATTGAAATAAAAGAGTCAGAAGACGAAGGGCTCGATTTTCACATCTCAGCACACAGCCTGACACCTGGGGCTTCACTCGGTTTTCATATTTATGAAAAAGGATCATGTGTCAGGCCGGATTTTGAATCCGCGGGCGGACCCTTTAATCCGCTGAACAAAGAACACGGCTTCAATAATCCGATGGGACATCATGCCGGAGATCTTCCGAATCTTGAGGTCGGCGCAGACGGGAAAGTAGATGTTATTATGAATGCGCCTGAAACCTCTTTACAAAAAGGAAGCAAATTGAATATTCTCGACCAGGATGGCAGCGCGTTTATTATTCATGAACAGGCTGACGACTATTTGACGAATCCGAGCGGAAATTCAGGAGCGCGAATTGTCTGCGGAGCGCTTTCTGGCAATAACGAGAAACAGTAATATAGCGGGAGCCCTTTTGTATTGAGCATACAGGGGCTTTTTTAGTATACTCGTTAATGGAATACGAATAGGAAAGGAAACCTGTCTATGACATCTCAATTGCAGCACTTAACATTGCCGGAAGATATACAAAATAAGCTTTTATCATATAAAAGCCAGCCGATTTCTCCAGAATTTCAATCGCTTATCGGGACATCAGGCTATGAGGCGGAGGATGAAGCCATTTTATTCGATGCCATTATCGCATTAGCGATGGGGAAAAATATCCTGTTAAAAGGACCTACAGGCTCAGGTAAAACTAAGCTGGCAGAAACATTGTCCAGCTATTTTCATAAACCAATGCACAGTGTCAACTGCTCAGTTGATTTGGATGCTGAAGCGCTGGTCGGCTATAAAACCATTGAAAATCAATCTGGCCAGGCGACGATCGAGTTTGTCTCGGGACCTGTGACAACGGCCATGAATGAAGGCCACTTTCTTTATATAGATGAAATTAATATGGCAAAACCGGAAACCCTGCCAATCTTAAACGGTGTATTGGACTACAGAAAAATGATGACAAATCCGTTTACAGGAGAAGTCGTTAGGGCAAAAGAAGGGTTTGGAGTCATTGCTGCCATCAATGAAGGCTACGTCGGAACCGTTCCGCTGAATGAAGCGCTTAAAAACCGTTTTGTCATCATTGATGTGCCTTATATTAAAGGTGAGCTGCTGAAACAAGTACTCATGTCTCAGTCTGCCCTTCATGATGAGAAATTGATTGACCGGTTTATCACGCTGTCTTCTGATCTGATCGTTCAGGCCAATAACGGGCAGGTGTCTGAAGAAGCGGCATCCATCAGAGCTTTAATTGATACGTGTGATTTAGCCGCTTATATTCCGCCGCTACGCGCCATCGAACGCGGAATTGTAGAGAAGCTTGACGATGACCGTGAAAAGGCGGCGGTCCGAAATATCGCAGAAACTCTGTTTGAATGAGGGATGTGCGATGAAATTTATCAAATTTAATGACAGCACAATTGACTCGTTTTTATTTATGATGCTGACCGATTTGGCCAAAACGCTCACCAAAAGTGAGGCAGTGGAAGTGGAGTATGGCGTTCAGTCCTACTACAACCCATTTGAAAAAAAAATCTACATGAGCCACTTTTGGAAGGACAGAGCAGCTGAAGATATGGAAGCAGGTCTCAAAAGCGATGTCTACCTTCGATCAGTCGGAACAAAATACAGCTCGCTGCAAGAGTTTGCGAGCCTTTTGGATTATATCCAGCACAATCTTACGTACAAAAGCTTTGCCAAACAGCTGTTTATGCTGCTTGAGGACATCAGAATTGAAGAATGTATCAAACACGAGCGTCCTGGTACAAAGCATGTATTTGCAAAACGAAAAGACATGTACAGAAAACATTTCTCCACGCAGCTGACTTTAAATTTAGAACGAAGCATTTTTACGGATGCGCTCTTTTGCGCCATGTATGTCAAGCTGACGGCGGAATCGCCACTGGAAGCCATCCCGTCTATGCGTGATGATATTGATCTGATGCGTCCGTTTATCGAACAGCAGCTCTTGCGTGTGTATGAAGCTGATTCTACACTTCACGTTCTGAAAATTGTCGAAGATATCATGGACGGACTTGAAGAGGTGCTTGATAAAGACATGCTAAATACCTACTTCTTCTTGCCTGAGTTAGATTATGCAAAAGCTGCCGAGCAGCCGTTATTTGAAGAAGAGAAAAAAGCGCCGAAGCTGAGTGATGACATAACGCTTCCGAAAAAGTCAGACGGCGATGAAGATATTCACGATGAAGAAATGCCGACTTGGCACCGTGAAACAGAAGCGCCGTCTAAAAGCTTCCTTCAATTTGATATTGAACACGGCGCAAAATCCGATTTAGGAAAAGATGCTTCTCGTGAAGGGGACGATGGAGACCAGGCCCTCGGCTCTGTTCAAGGTTCAGCCAGACAGACAAAACGAAAAGACTATTCCAAACTGGAAGCGCTGGAGTCCAAAAAAGACCAGCCGAACGGTGCGGGTCTTGCCGACGGAAAGGAAAATAAATTCGCGTTTGCGATTTATAAAGAACCGCAGCCTGCAACACAAGATGAAGAGCTTTCTTATAAACAGCAGGCAAAATCGATCGAATCGTATCAGAAGCGTTTGAAACAGATGATTCAAAAAACGCTTGAACACAAAAAAACGCTGCCAAGGACTGACCTTCACGCGGGCCGTCTGAACAACAAGCTTCTCCGTTATTTTACGGAGCGGAATCCGCGTCTTTTTTACAAAAAACAAGAGCCTTCTTCAGAAATTGACGCTGTTTTTACATTGCTGGTCGACTGTTCAGCAAGCATGTTCGACAAAATGGATGAAACGAAGAGGGGAATCGTATTGTTTCACGAAGCCCTGAAGTCGGTAGCAGTCCCGCATCAAATTGTCGGTTTCTGGGAGGATACAAACGATGCGACCGAAACGAGTCAGCCGAACTATTTTAATACGGTAATTCCATTTCAGTCATCCTTAAGACAGGCGGCGGGACCGGCGATAATGCAGCTTGAACCTGAGGAAGACAACCGTGACGGCTATGCGATCAGGCAAATGACGAAAAAAATGCTGCAGCGGAGCGAGGCGCAAAAATTCTTAATCGTGTTCTCTGACGGAGAGCCGGCCGCATTTGGTTATGAGCAAAATGGAATTGTCGATACAAGTGAAGCGGTTATCGAAGCTCGAAAAAGAGGAATAGAAGTCATAAATGTTTTTCTCTCCAACTCGGAAATTGAAGAATCACAAATGAAAACGATACAGGATATGTACGGGAAGTTCAGTATATTTGTCCCGGATGTCGATCAGCTTCCGGATGTACTGTATCCGCTTCTTAAAAAACTGCTCCATAAAAGCATAGGATAACCCTTTATTCTATGCTTTTTGGCGTTTCTTTTTTTAAATGATTAAATTTTTTGTTTTTTATAAAGGTTTTTTACTATTTTGTGAACAATCAAGGTAGAATCAAATTGCAAACAGTGGTAAAATATCGTTGGAAGCGTTTTTATTACATAATTTTGGACACAGCGTTCGAAAGTTATTTTAAGATAGTGAATAAATCACTTGATTATCTAGGTTGGGGGTAATATTCAAATGTTTCAAAATAATATGAAACAACGAATGAATTGGGAAGATTTTTACGGTCCGAACCTCGGCTATGCGCTGGAGCTTTACGATCAGTACACCCAGGATCCGAACAGCATTGATCCGGATCTGAAGGAAATGTTCGACGAACTCGGAGCTCCTCCAAGCGATATAAAAGAGGCATCGGGAACAAAAGAAAAGGGACGTGTTACAGCCGATCTGATACAAAAGATCGCATCAGCAATCAGACTTGCAGAAGATATACGAACCTATGGCCATTTGAACGCTTCCGTCAATCCGCTCAGAAAGGATGGGAAAAAGAGCGAGCTCTTTCCATTATCCGATTACGGGCTAACAGAAGAGGAAATAAAAGAAATACCTGCGTCGGTCATTTGTAAAGACGCTCCTACAAACATTACGAACGGTTTAGAAGCCATTCAATATTTGCGAAATACGTATAAAAGAACCATCTCATTTGAATTTGATCATGTACACGATTTTAAAGAGCGCGAGTGGCTGACTCAAAAGATTGAATCCGGTGAATTGTTCCAAAAGAACTCAGCCGAAAAGCTGTCAGCTGTGCTGGAGAGACTGATGGAAGTAGAGGGATTCGAGCAATTTTTACACCGGACCTTCGTCGGGCAGAAGCGTTTTTCAATTGAGGGTCTGGACGCTCTCGTTCCAGTGCTTGATGACATAATTGCACAATCTGTCAAATCAGGTACAACGAGCGTCAACATCGGCATGGCGCACAGGGGCCGCCTGAATGTGCTGGCACATGTGCTGGGCAAACCGTATGAAATCATATTCTCAGAATTCCAGCATGCGCCTAACAAAGATCTTGTCCCGTCTGAAGGATCAATCGGCATCAGCTACGGATGGACGGGGGATGTCAAATATCATCTGGGAGCGAACCGTGAGCTTCATGACGCTGAAACGAAGTCAGCGCGCATTACGCTGGCGAATAACCCGAGCCACTTGGAATTTATCAATCCGATTGTTGAAGGCAGCACAAGAGCGGCGCAGGAAACAAGAACACATAGCGGATATCCGGTTCAGGATGAAACAAAATCACTTGCGATTTTAATTCATGGAGACGCTGCGTTCCCGGGGGAAGGAATTGTAGCTGAAACATTGAATTTAAGCTCTTTAAAAGGGTATCAAGTCGGCGGTGCGATTCATATTATCGCCAATAACATGATCGGATTCACAACAGAAAGCGCTGAATCAAGATCAACAAACTATGCCAGTGACCTGGCGAAGGGCTATGAAATTCCGATTGTTCACGTAAATGCGGACGATCCTGAAGCCTGTCTTTCAGCTGTTAAGTTTGCGGTAGAATACCGAAAAACATTCAACAAGGACTTTCTGATTGACTTGATCGGGTACAGACGCTACGGACACAACGAAATGGATGAGCCGTCAACTACTCAGCCGATGCTGTATGACGCTGTAAGAAAGCATCCGACTGTCAAACATATTTTCGCGGAAAAGCTCGTTAAAGAAGGGGTGCTTACCGAGGAAGTTGTTCAAAACATTGAAAAGTCGGTAACGAAACGCATAGAAGACGCTTATCAAAAAGTGCCGGCTAAAAAGGAACATATCGCCAGTGAAATAGAACTTCCGGAACCTGTTTCAAATGGCTTTCCGGATGTAGATACATCTATTGATTTTGATGTGCTCCGCAAGCTGAATGGCGAACTGGTCAATTGGCCGGAGTCGTTTAATGTATTCGGTAAGCTAAAACGCATTTTGGAAAGACGGGCCAAGGCGTTTGATGATGACAGAAAAGTGGAATGGTCATTGGCTGAATCTCTCGCGTTTGCTTCCATTCTGAAAGACGGAACACCGATTCGATTAACAGGACAGGATTCTGAGCGCGGAACGTTTGCTCAAAGAAACCTTGTGCTTCACGACAGTGAGACAGGCAAGGAATTTGTGCCGCTGCACCATTTGTCAGATTGTGACACATCATTTGCGGTTCATAACAGCCCGCTGTCTGAAGGATCTGTACTCGGTTTTGAATACGGCTATAACGTGTATTCACCTGAAACACTTGTCCTTTGGGAAGCGCAGTATGGGGATTTTGCCAATGCTGCTCAAGTGTACTTTGACCAATTTATTTCTGCCGGACGAGCAAAATGGGGCCAAAAATCTGGATTAGTGATGCTGCTGCCGCACGGTTATGAGGGACAGGGCCCTGAGCATTCAAGCGGTAGAATCGAGCGGTTCCTGCAGCTAGCTGCTGAGAACAACTGGACGGTTGCCAACCTGACAAGCGCCGCTCAATATTTTCATATATTAAGAAGACAGGCTAAAATGCTGCTGCGTGAGGAAATTCGTCCGCTTGTTATCATGACGCCGAAGAGCCTTCTGCGCAATCCGAATACCGTTTCTGAAGTGCAGGAGCTCAGCGAAAGCCGCTTCCAGCCTGTTTACGAACAGTCAGGACTTTCTCATGAATATGAAAAAGTGACGCGGCTCGTATTATCCAGCGGTAAAGTATCTATAGACATCAGCGATCATTTCAACAAGTTAGAAGACGGGAAAGAGTGGCTTCATATTGCGAGAATTGAACAGCTGTATCCATTCCCTGCAAAAGGAGTCAAAGAATTATTTGCAAAGCTTCCGAATCTTAAAGAAATCGTTTGGGTTCAGGAAGAGCCGCAGAACATGGGGGCATGGAGCTATATCAGCCCTTATTTGACAGAACTTGCACCAGAAGGAGTAAGCGTTCAATATATTGGACGAAGAAGACGATCCAGTCCTGCAGAGGGAGATCCGACAGTTCATAAAAAAGAACAGGAACGTATTGTATCTGATAGCTTGACTCGCAAAAACTAAGGGGGAAATGAAAAAATGGCGGAAATTAAGGTACCTGAATTAGCAGAATCAATCTCAGAAGGAACAATAGCCCAATGGTTAAAGCAGCCCGGTGATTATGTAGAACAGGGTGAATATCTGCTTGAACTTGAAACGGATAAAGTAAATGTTGAATTGACAGCAGAAGAATCGGGTGTTCTTCAAGAGGTATTGAAAGATTCGGGTGATACCGTCCAAGTTGGAGAAATTATCGGTACCATTACAGAAGGCGCGGGTGAAAGTTCTGCCCCTGCTCCTTCAGAGAAGGCTGAAAGCAAAGAAAGTGAAAAAGAAGAAAAGCAAGCTGAACCAGCGGCGCAAGAAGTGAGCCAGGAAGCGCAAACTGAAGCAAAATCAAGAACAATCGCATCTCCTTCTGCACGTAAGCTGGCGAGAGAGAAAGGGATTGACCTGTCTCAGGTTCCGACTGGCGACCCGCTTGGAAGAGTGCGCAAACAGGATGTTGAGGCGTATGAAAAACCGGCTGCGAAACCAGCTCCTCAGCAAAAACAGCAGCCGCAGGCTCAAAAAACACAGCAAAGCTTTGAAAAGCCTGTTGAAGTGCAAAAAATGTCACGCCGCAGACAGACAATCGCAAAACGTCTAGTCGAAGTACAGCAAACATCTGCGATGCTGACTACATTTAATGAAGTTGACATGACGGCTGTTATGAATCTTAGAAAACGCCGCAAAGACCAATTCTTTGAGCAAAATGAAGTGAAGCTCGGCTTTATGTCTTTCTTTACAAAAGCTGTTGTAGCGGCTTTGAAAAAATATCCGCTCTTGAATGCAGAAATTCAAGGCGATGAGCTGATTGTTAAAAAATTCTATGATATCGGAATCGCTGTCGCAGCTGAGGAAGGACTTGTCGTTCCAGTTGTACGTGATGCAGACCGCCTGACATTTGCAGGCATTGAAAAAGAAATCGGCGAGCTTGCGAAAAAAGCGAGAAGCAATAAATTGACCCTTGGTGAGCTGCAAGGAGGCTCATTTACAATTACAAACGGAGGGACTTTCGGTTCACTCATGTCGACACCGATTTTAAACAGCCCTCAAGTTGGTATCCTGGGTATGCATAAGATTCAGCTGCGCCCTGTCGCAATTGATGAAGAACGTTTCGAAAACCGTCCGATGATGTACATTGCATTATCTTATGATCACCGGATCGTAGATGGTAAAGAAGCAGTTGGATTCCTTGTCACAATTAAAAACTTACTAGAAGATCCTGAACAGCTTTTGTTAGAGGGATAAAACAAAAAAGGTACATCACGGATAAACGTGATGTACCTTTTTATATACAATAGAATGTTAAAGAGTCAGTTCTGTGCTGTTTGAATCTTCTTTTGGATTCTTACCTTTTTTAGACCAATATGTAGCGAGCAGGGAGCCCGAAAGGTTGTGCCACACACTGAAAATCGCGCTCGGAACGGCAGATAGCGGTGAAAAATGTGCCGTGGCAAGTGCTGCGCCAAGCCCTGAGTTTTGCATGCCGACTTCAATTGCAATTGCTTTTTGAGACGCATAATCCATTTTTAACAGCTTTGCACATAGAAATCCCAGTAAATATCCAAACCCGTTGTGCAGGATAACTACTGAAAAAATAAGCAAACCTGATTGAAGCAGGTTTTCCCGGTTGCCGCTTACAACAGCTGACACAATGGCAACGATACCGATGACTGAAACAAGCGGCAGGGCATGAACGGCTTTTGCGACCTGTTTTTTGAAAAATATTTTGACGACTAGGCCTGCAATGATTGGAATCAATACAGCCTGCAAAATCGAAATAAATAACGAGCCAGGTGAGACAGGCAGCCATTCCTTGGCAAACAGCATAATCAAAACCGGCGTCAAAACCGGTGCCAACAAGGTGGAAATCGTTGTGACAGCAACAGACAGGGCCGTATTGCCTTTTGCTAAAAATGTCATAACATTAGAGGCAGTTCCACCGGGACAGCAGCCAACGAGAATAACGCCTACCGCGATTTCCGAGGGGAGATGCAGGCCATATGCTAAGCCGAAAGCAACAAGCGGCATAATCGTATATTGGGCAATCACTCCGATAATGACGTACAAAGGTTTTCTGATCAGCTCTTTAAAATCATCGGTTTGCAGTGTTAGCCCCATTCCAAACATAATAATGCCAAGAAAAATCGTAATATAAGAACTGATCCAAGAAAATAATGACGGGAAAGAAAATCCGAGCACGGCAAAAACAATGACCCAGATTCCGAAGGTTTGTCCCGCGAAATGACTTATCTTTCTGATGTTTTCCATAAAAACACTCCTCATACACTGATCAAGAACTCCAGCAGAAATCCTTACAGATTTTTTGGTATTCCCCTATTATAATTAATTTTCTGAATAATTCAATATTGATAGATTGACTGTGATCTGATATATTCATGGAGATAGATGATAAATATATTATGTAAACTAATCAAAATATTCTTGACTATATAGGTAGATATTCTTACAATGAACCTTTAAACTGTTTTGGAAAATAGGAGTGATAGGGTGAAGGAAGCTAATCAATGGTCTTCGAAGCTGGGCTTTATTTTAGCTGCGGCTGGATCGGCTATCGGTCTCGGTGCAATATGGAAATTCCCATATGTAGCAGGCACCAGCGGAGGAGGCGCGTTTTTATTTATTTTTATTTTATTTACAATTTTAATCGGACTGCCATTATTGCTTGGTGAATTCATCATAGGCAGAAAAACACAGCAAGATGCCGTCCAATCCTATAAATCTCTTGCTCCAGGGTCTAAGTGGCATTGGATAGGCTATTTGGGCATGGCGACGTGCTTTATTCTGTTATCATTCTACAGCGTAGTCGGCGGATGGATTTTAAATTACATTTTTAAAGGCTTTACCGGCGGTTTATCGCATACGTCAGGATTTGATACGCTGTTTGCGAATACTATTTCAAATCCTTATTTGGCTGTAGGAGGCCAGCTGCTGTTTATGCTGGTCACAATTTTGGTTGTCGCAAAAGGTGTAAGCAGCGGAATTGAAAAAGCAAGCCAAATTTTAATGCCGGCGCTTTTTATATTATTTATCATTTTAATGGTGCGTTCAGTTACACTTCATGGAGCGATAGAAGGTATTAAGTTTTTCCTGACACCTGATATCTCTGCGATTGACGCCAATACGATATTATATGCGATGGGCCAGTCCTTCTTCTTATTAAGTGTCGGTGTATCTGTAATGGTAACGTATAGTGCTTATCTAGAGAAACAAGAAAATCTGGTGCAGTCTGCTGTATCTGTTACGGTTTTGAATGTCCTTGTCGCCATTATGGCGGGCATCGCGATCTTTCCAGCTGTTTTTTCATTCGGTCTCAAACCGGATCAAGGGCCTGTTCTGTTATTTAATGTGCTGCCGACTGTGTTTAATCAAATGCCGTTCGGAATTGTCTTTTTATTAGCATTTTTAATTCTATTTTTATTTGCGGCACTGACCTCTGCGTTTTCAATGCTTGAAATTTTGGTCGCTGTGCTTTCTAAAGGCGATGTTAGTAAAAGAAAACGATTTGCCTGGATCGGCGGGATTGCTATCTTTCTGGTCGGCGTACCGTCTGCGTTATCATACGGGGTTTTAAGTGATGTTACCATTTTTCACATGTCTATTTTTGACGCAGCTGATTTTCTGGTCAGCAATATTTTAATGCCGTTAGGAGCGTTATTGATTTCTATCTTTGTACCGTTAAAAATACCGAAAGAGGATTTGTTTAACGAGCTGAAAAGCGGCTCAAATCTCAAGCGAAAGTGGTTTGCGGTTTGGCTTCTGCTGATACGTTATCTTTCACCTGTTGCAATCATTATTGTATTTTTACATGTATTAGGTGTTTTTTAAAAAATGAAGCCCCCTGGAAAAGGGGGCTTTTTTAATAGAGTTTCCATACAACTTCTTTTGCCTGTTCAAAACGTTTTTCGGCTTCACGCCAATCGACTACGTTCCACCAATGATCAACATAGCTCCCGCGGTCATTTTTATATTGCAAATAGTAAGCATGTTCCCATACATCAAGCGGCAAAAGAGGGATAACATCCCACTGGCTGAAGTGCTGGTGCTTCTCTGCGGCTAAAATCTCAAGCCGTCCGGAACGAGGGGACCAGACAAGAATGGCCCACCCGACACCCTCCACTTTTTTTGCAGCTTGGGTAAAATGCTCCTTAAAGGCCGAATAGCTTCCAAATGAAAGATCGATCATTTGAAACAATGCTCCAGTAGGACGTCTTTTTCCGTTTGGATGCATAGAAAACCAAAAAATACTGTGCAAATAATGGCCAGCTCCATGAAATGCCAGCTCTCTTTCCCAATGAGTGATCAAGTCATAGTTCTTTGAAGCTCTGGCATTCTTAAGCTCCAATTCTGCTTTATTCAGTCCGTCAACATAGCTTTGATGATGCTTTGTATGATGAAGCACCATAATATCACGCGAAATATAAGGTTCTAAAGCGGAGTACTTGTACGGAAGCTTTGGGAGAACATGTTTTCCTATAGGAACGAAGGCACGTCTTTCACCTGTTTCTTCTGATTGTGTAATATCACGATAGAGTGTGGCGGCCTGCTGATACCACTCTTCTTCTGTCGTCTGGTCATCCTCCAGCGCTTCAATCATCTTTTCGATTTGATCCTCAAATTGATCAAGCTGTCCTCGTTTTTGAATCTGATCTTTTAAGGCTTCACACCAATTGAACATCTCGGTTTGATAAGATTCACGTTTCATTTGCTGTCTCCTTTTCAATAGAATTCAAATACTTGCTGACAGCCAGCAAAGGGAACACATAAGGATAACTATGGTACCGAATATAAAATTGCTTTGGCAGCCCGATTCCCACTGGATAAGTCAAGCTTCTACCGTCATGAGAACTGCTGTCCATGAGGTAGTTCATTCCTTTTACAATTGCTGGATGACTGGGTTTTTCATATTGCAATAAAGCATCTAAAGCCCAGGCAGTTTGTATAATGGTTCCTTCTTTAAGCGGCACATAGGTTTTGACCTCAGCGCTTTTGCAGGATTCACCCCAGCTGCCGTCATCATTTTGTACGGTTTTGAGCCACCGGATTGCCTTTTGTATCGAAGGATGTGTTCGAACAACTCCGCAGGCGTGCATACCGGTCAAGGCAGCCCATGTGCCATAAATGTAGCAAACACCCCATCGTCCGTACCAAGATCCATTACGTTCCTGGTTTTCAAAAAGCCAGTTCACAGCACGCTGAATGTGGTGATGTTTAACTGAAAAGCCAGCTTTTTCACCTAAAAAGTGCAGCACACGCCCGGTAAGGTCGGCGGTTGAGGGATCAACAGCCGCATCCTCGGCGGATTCAAGCGGGAGGTGGCGGATAAGAGGGTGGTTCACATTTTTTTCAAAGGCGGAAAACCCTCCATCATTGTTCTGCATCGATAAAAGCCAAGCCACACCTCGCTCCCAAGAAGAAGGAGAGAAGTTGCGGGGAATTGCTTTTAAGACGGCTGCGGTGTCGTCACAATCAGGATTATTCGTGTTGCTATTTGAAAATCCCCAGCCGCCTGGAGATACATTTGGATTTTTGACAGACCAATCTGCTATCTTCGTATGCTGCCGCTTTTGTAAAAAAGAAGCGGCTTTTGTAATTGGACCGTCTGTTTCGGCAACGCCGTTTTGCTGGAGCGCATAGGTGATTAATGCAGTATCCCAAACAGTGGATGTGGAATTTTCTAAGTAAGGAATGCCGCCGCATTCAGTCACCAATGCTTTGATGCCATTTATTGCCCTTCGGATGACCGGTGAATGGCGTGACACACCAAGTGACAGAAGGCTGTATACCATAAATATTGTGGCGCTTGCATAACTGTACAGTGTGCCGTCTTCTTCAATCCGGTCAAGCATATACGTTTTAGCTGTGTGTAAGCCCAGCTCCTGAAGAGCAAAGGGTGCACGAAAAATGCGCTTCCAATGAGTCAGAACAGAAGAGAGGTCTCGCTCCTCGAAAGCATCGGAACGGAGCCAAGTCAAAGGATTTTTTGTCATGTGCGGGTCGAGGTGGCGGAGAGATTGAATTTTGCGGTTTTTTAGTGTGAATCGCTGATTGAGTGTTACGGCCATTGGAGCAAAGTGTATACGGGCATATGTGCTGAACTGATAAAAATGAACCGGGAATGTTGGGGGAATTGCTAAAAGCGACAATGGCAAATATAAAGCGGGCCAAGGGTAAAGGCCATTTGCTGCAAGCATCCATTTTGTCATAAAATGAATATTTCTCAAGCCGCCATGTGATGCAATGAATTGTTCAGCTTTTTTCATGTGCGGATCAGTTCGATGGCAGCATCCTGAAGCCAGCATTCCGACATATCCTTGGACGGTAGCTGTTATATTGCCGTCTGTTTCGTCAGGAAAATTGTTAAACGTTCCGTCTGGCTGCTGATTTTCGCGAATGCCGGCTGCAAGCGCCGAAATGAGTTCTTTTTCATTTTCACCTTCATCAAGTGAGGTGAGGAGCAGAATAAAAAAAGAATTCGTCATGATTGGCCCTTCAAAGCAAAATGTCCAAGAACCGTCATCATTTTGCCTATCTTTCAGCTCTGAAATGGTGTTTTGCTGATAGCGCCTCACCTTCTTCTGAAGTGTGCTCATCCCGCTCAACTCCTTCAGAAGATATATATTCACCTGCTTTTGCCGCCATTACTGAAAGAAAAAAACTGCTGGCTGGCAGCAGTTTTTTTGAAAAACCTTTTAGTCCTCAAGATTAATCCATACACTCTTGACTTCTGTGTAGTTATCTAGAGCATAGGAGCCCATTTCTCTTCCGAGTCCGGATTGTTTATAACCGCCGAATGGGGAAGCTGCGTCAAACACATTATAGCAGTTTACCCAGATAGTCCCGGCTTGAAGACGATCTGCGATATAATGGGCTTGTTTTACATTCTCGGTCCATAGTCCGGCAGCAAGTCCGTATTCAGAATGGTTAGCTCGTTCAATGACTTCATCCACTGTTTCATATGGTATGGCCGTCAGGACTGGTCCGAAAATTTCTTCTTTAGCGATGGTCATATCGTCTTCTACATTCGCAAACACAGTCGGCGCGACAAAGTATCCTTCTTCATAAGGGCAGCTTCCGCCAGTGACAGCTTTAGCTCCTTCATCTTTCCCTTTTTGAATATAAGAAAGAACGCGTTCATGCTGCTCCTTGCTCACGAGCGGGCCGATTTGGGTATCTTTATGAAGTCCGGCTCCTTGGCGGAGTGATTCAGCATAAGACACCATCTCATTGACAACTTCATCATACTGGTCTTTATGAATAAAGACGCGTGAGCCCGCACAGCAGACTTGGCCTTGGTTAAACATGACACCGTTTAAAGCGCCTGGAATGGCTTTTTTCAAATTCGCATCCGGGAGCAGGATATTAGGTGATTTTCCGCCCAGTTCCAGGGTGACCCGCTTAATGCTTTTTGCCGCTGTGCCCATGATTTTCTTTCCGATTTCTGTTGATCCGGTAAAGGCAATTTTATCAACCGCTTCATGGTTGGTAAGTGCTTCTCCCGCATCCTCACCGAATCCCGGAATGATATTGATGACACCGTCGGGGAAACCTGCTTTATCAATTAACTCAGCCAAATAAAGAGCTGAAAGCGGGGTTTGCTCAGCAGGCTTAAGCACAATGGTACAGCCGGTTGCAAGAGCCGCACCCATTTTCCACATCGCCATAAGAAGCGGGAAATTCCATGGGATGATTTGCCCGACGACGCCGACAGGCTCATGGCGTGTGTAATTAAAATAGGAGCCGGAAACAGGGATTGTCTGCCCTGTTATTTTTGTACACCAGCCTGCGTAATAGCGCATATGCTCAATAGCCAGCGGAATATCTCCATTTGTTGTTTCGTTTATTGGTTTTCCGTTATCAAGGGTTTCAAGCTGGGCAAGCTCAGTTTTATGCTCTTCCATTAAATCTGCCAGCTTATACATCAGTCTGCTTCTCGATGCTGGAGACATTGTTCTCCACTCGCCTTGATCAAAGGCTTTGCGGGCAGCTTTAACGGCTTTGTCCACATCCTCTGCCTGGGCTTCATACAGCGTCATTAAGGTTTCGCCTGTCGCCGGGTTGGGCGTGTCAAAGGTTGCCCCTGAGGCACTCGGAACAAACTTTCCATCAATATAAAGCTTCTTTGTTCCCTGTAAAAATGTCTCCAGCCTTTTACTCACTTGCATCGTTAAAGAACTCATTCGTAACAAACCTCCAGTCATTTTTATGGTCTGTTCTGAGATTCTTGGTGATAGTATGGATATTGCTTCATTGAAGAGCAGGAATTAGCTGCGATCGTTACTGTGGAAGTAAGCGTATACAAACATTCTATACTAGAAAACAAGGCAAAATCAATGAATAACCGATATTGCAATTTACAAAAGAAAAAAGCTACAATAGGCTTATAGACAAGTAAAGGAGATTTCATCATGATACATAAAAATCGGCTTGAAAAAGAAACCATTAAAAAAGTAAAGTGTGTTCAGACAAACGCAAAAAAATACATTGTAAATCGCGTATTAACTCCAGGGAAAGAATATGAAGTGAAGAATGAAACAGAGGAATTTCTGTTTGTCGTCGATAATACAAATAAAATCGGCGGTTACTATAAAGAATATTTTGAAGAGGTATAATCACCGATCGAATTCCTGAGGGAGAAGAAAAAGAAGATGTCACAATTGAAGATACGGATGGTTATGCAAAGGACCGCAGCTAAGCTGCGGTTCTTCTTTGATTCAAAAAGGGAAAATAAAACAGATACACAAAAGAAACATTAAAAAACTCATTTTTCAAAAAATATTTACGGAAAATGAAACTTTTTTCTCTTTTGGTGCGTACTACATGATGACAACAATTCAAAAGACAAGAAACAAATCAAAAATTTGAAAAATGTAATCTGTTCGTAATGGTTTATATGTCTTCTATGTCGTATTCTTATATAGGGATAAAGGACTTATTTTATTTAATGTAATCTCGTCATAAGAAAAATAGATAAATGCAGAAAGAGGGGTTCTTCATTGGGTATTTTTTCTGTTAGCAGATCAACTGACGCAAAGAAGCTTGAAGCTTTGCTCGTTGAAGGGGAAAGAATAGAATCGATTTATAAGCTCCGGGTTGACCAAATTTGCTTTACAAACAAACGTATCATTTTCTTTGATAATAAGGTGTTTTCTAAAAAGAAGGTTCGTGTATTTCTTCCATATAAAACGATTGAAAGCTTTGCCATTCAAGAAGCGGGAATGTTTGATCCCGATACTGGACTTTTATTAATGACAAGAAGCAAAACCTTTGAATTAGAATTTGCGAAAGATACCGATTTAAGCGAAGTGCAAGCGGTGCTGACAAAGTATTTATGCAGCTGAATAAAACTGACTGAGGCCAGCCGTCCCAAAGAATGGTTTGGCTTTTTTTGTGCCATAAAAACGCTTTTTTGGTTTGTCAGTATTCAAAACTGGGAACAGAGAAAAAAAGGAGAGGATACACATGGCACTGACTAAAGAACAAACTCAGCATCTCTACCATAAATTGCTTGATATGCAAAAAGAATTGTCTGGCGAAAAAAAGAAAACACAATCAATGACTGAAGAAGTAGGAGAGCTGTCTAATGGGGTCGATAACCATATGGCTGACCACGGAACGCTTGTAACAGACCGCATGACAGACCAAACGGTAAAAGAAATAGACCGGGAGCTTTTGGAGGAGGTTAATCAGGCTTTACAAAAGATAAAAGACGGAACGTACGGCATTTGTGAAAAAACAGGTCAAGACATTCCGTACGAAAGATTGGAAGCTGTTCCGTACGCAAGAATGACAGTGGAAGCCCAAGCTGATGTAGAGGACGATTTGGAAACGGATGCTCCGTCATTCGAAAGGGAGTTTCATGAACAGGTCAAAGATCTATCTAATAAAGAAACAATTGATCAAAAAAGCTCTCAAACGTATGAGATTTTAGACCGTGAGCAGGATTCAAACTGAAAATGGCAAGCAAGTACACCGATATGAAGTGTACTTGCTTTTTTTATGAAAAAAATCTCATATTCGAAATAAAGTGATTGACTTTGCATAAAAAAGAAAGTAACATACTATTTGTAAGTTAATATAAAAAGTTTACCGGGAGGAATACAAATGTCTACAGTTTTATTTGTAAAATCAAGTGACCGTACAGCTGAAGAAGGTGTTTCAGTTAAACTATACGAAGCATTTCTAGCTGCATATAAAGAAAACAACCCTAATGATGAAGTGATTGAATTAGATCTTCATAAAGAAAACCTTCCTTACCTTGGAAGAGATATGATTAATGGAACATTTAAAGCAGGTCAAGGTATGGAAATGACTGAGGAAGAGAAAAAACAAGCTGCAACAGCTGACAAATATCTGAACCAATTTGTAAAAGCTGATAAAGTGGTGTTCGCATTCCCGCTTTGGAACTTCACAGTGCCAGCAGTGCTTCATACTTATGTGGATTACCTGTCTCGCGCAGGCGTTACATTCAAATACACACAAGAAGGACCAGTTGGTTTAATGGGCGGCAAAAAAGTTGCACTTCTTAACGCGCGCGGCGGCGTTTATTCAGAAGGGCCAATGGCTTCACTAGAAATGTCATTAAACTTCATGAAAACAGTTCTTGGTTTCTGGGGTGTTCAAGACTTGCACACAGTTGTCATCGAGGGACATAACGCAGCGCCTGATAAAGCACAAGAAATTGTTGAAAAAGGTTTACGAGAAGCGAAAGAGCTTGCTGTTAAATTTTAATGAATGAAGACTCCTATCCGTGAGATAGGAGTTTTTTTGCGTGTACATATTATATAGAAGAAAGTGATGACTTCTTGTCGTTAAAAAGCGCCGTTTTTTATTGTAATATATTTTTTGTTTGTCGAATCATTAGATATATTAGCGAAAAAACAGTTTTACGGACGGAAAAAAGTTTTTCTGAACAATTGATCTACCCCTTGATAAAATATGTCCGATGGTGTACTATATAAAAGAAGCTACTTTGTACGTATTGTTAATTAAGTTTTAACCTTTAAGCTGTAATAGGGAGTTTTATATCGAAGCCGGAATGTCATGCCTCCATTGTAGAGGACGACAGGAACGTTTCTGCAAACACCCACTTTGAGGAGTGGTGGTTTAAAACTTTCTTACTTGCATACGGCAAGATGTAGCGAAAGCCATTTCCTTTATGGAAATGGCTTTTTATTTTATCTGAAAAAGGATTTTTATATCGAAAATTCAATTTCCATCCGAGAAGAAATGCAGGGTTATTTTTTGTGATATGATGGGAGAAATTGAAGGAAAAGCGAGGGTTACACGTTATGTTACATAAAGCCCAATCTCTTTTGTCGCATTATTTCGGCTATGAAAAGCTGCGCAGAGGGCAGGAGGAAGCCATCCGTTCGGTGACAGAAGCGAGACAAAACACGGCCTGCATCATGCCGACGGGCGGGGGGAAATCAATTTGCTATCAAATTCCGGCACTGATGTTTGAAGGAACAACGATTGTCATTTCGCCGTTAATATCATTAATGAAGGATCAGGTTGATGCTCTTGAAGAAGCGGGAATCAGAGCTGCTTACATCAACAGCACGCAAACCAATCAAGAGATATATGAAAGGCTGAACGGGCTGAAAGAAGGAGCTTATAAGCTTTTTTACATTACACCAGAGCGGTTAACGTCAACAGAATTTATTCGTATTTTGCAAAGCATTGACGTTCCTTTAGTAGCAATAGATGAAGCGCACTGTATTTCTCAATGGGGCCATGATTTCAGGCCAAGCTACAGAAACATTGAAATTCTGTTTCGTGAGTTAAATGACAAACCCGTCATCATGGCATTAACGGCAACAGCAACACCTGAGGTGCATGATGATATATGCAGCCAGCTGCATATTCAAAAAGAAAACACGGTGTATACCGGTTTCTCCCGTGACAATCTTACTTTGAAAGTTGCAAAAGGGGAAAACAAAGATCGTTTTATTGAAGAGTATGTAAAAAGAAACAAACATGAAGCAGGCATTGTCTATACCGCGACAAGAAAAGAAGCAGATCGGATATATGAGCGATTAAAACGAAATCAGGTCAGCGCAGGGCGGTATCACGGGGGCTTACAGGACGAAGTCAGAAAGGAACAGCAGGAAAGGTTTCTGAACGATGAGCTGCAGGTCATGGTTGCCACATCTGCTTTCGGCATGGGCATCGATAAATCAAATATCAGGTTTGTTCTTCATGCCCAAATCCCGAAAGATATGGAAAGCTACTATCAGGAGGCGGGACGAGCTGGCCGGGATGGCCTCGACAGTGAATGTGTGCTTTTATTTTCTCCGCAGGATATTATGGTGCAGCGCTTTTTAATCGAGCAATCGGAAAATGAAGAGAAGCAAAAGCAGGACTTGAAAAAACTGCGGCAAATGGTTGACTACTGCCATACGGAAGATTGTCTGCAGCGATTTATTCTGATGTATTTCGGAGAAAAGGAGGCTGAAGCCTGCGGACAGTGCGGAAACTGCACAGATACAAGAACAGCCCATGACGTGACGAGAGAAGCGCAGATGGTCTTATCGTGTATCATTCGCATGAATGAACGTTTTGGGAAGACGATGGTTGCCCAGGTGCTCGCTGGATCAAAAAATAAAAAAGTGCTCGAAAACGGCTTTAGCAGCCTTTCAACATACGGAATATTAAAGCACCAATCAGTTGGTGAAATCAGCGACTTCATTGAATTTCTGATTGCTGACGACTTTATTAGGATGTCAGATGGAACATTTCCGACTCTTTTTGTAAGCGGCAAAGGGAGAAATGTGCTGAGAGGCGAATTATCGGTAGCGAGAAAAGAAGCATTAAAAGCAGAAGCCATTACAGAAAATGACGAGCTGTTTGAACGGCTGCGCACCTTACGCAAGCATATTGCGGCGGAGCAGGGTGTTCCGCCTTTTGTCGTTTTTTCTGATCAGACGCTGAAAGATATGTCAGGAAAACAGCCTGTAAATGATGAAGAATTTTTGTCTATAAAAGGAGTCGGAGAACAAAAAAGAGCAAAATATGGCCGGCTTTTTTTAGAAGAAATACAAGCTTATGTACAGGTGACAGACTCAAAAAAAGCATAAATCAACCTATTTTTCTTTGAAAAACACATTTTCTTTTCTTTTTTTTGACCCGAACTTAAAAGACTTGAAAAGCCTATTATATCAAGGGTTCAGTAAGACTTTCCAACGGAGAGAAATCCTTCATGTAAAGGAACTGTAATCTAAATCATATCTTTTTGTTATTGATTTGACATTTACATGTGTTACGATATCACCTGTTAGCCGCCAATAAAAAGCTAACAAGGGAGGATTTACTTATGAAGAAGACGATTATGTCCTTTGTAGCAGTTGCAGCACTTTCAACAACTGCATTCGGAGCTCACGCTTCTGCAAAAGAAATCACGGTGCAAAAGGGTGATACGCTCTGGGGGATCTCTCAGAAAAACGGAGTGAACCTAAAGGACCTAAAAGAATGGAACAAGTTAACTTCTGATACAATCATTGCGGGAGAAAAACTGACCATTTCTTCAGAAGAAACAACCACTTCTGGGCAATATACAATTAAAGCGGGAGATACGCTTTCTAAGATTGCTCAAAAATTCGGTACGACAGTTAACAACCTGAAAGTTTGGAATAACTTAAGCTCTGACATGATCTATGCTGGATCTGCACTTTCAGTAAAAGGTCAGGCAACAGCAACAAACACAGTGACTGAGAATGCGCAAACAAGCGCACCTCAAACTGAAACAAAACAAGAGGCTGTGCAAAAAGAGCAACCTAAACAAGAAGCTGTTCAACAGCAACCAAAACAAGAAACAAAGGCTGCAGCAGAAACTTCTGTTAAAACAGAAGAAAAGGCTGTTGAATCTAATACAAATCAACAAGAAGCGGCAAAAGAACTAACTGTTACTGCTACTGCTTACTCTGCTAACGACGGCGGCATTTCCGGCGTTACAGCAACAGGCATCGACTTAAACAAGAACCCGAATGCTAAAGTTATTGCGGTTGATCCAAACGTGATTCCGCTAGGTTCTAAAGTCTATGTTGAAGGTTATGGAGAAGCAACAGCAGCAGACACTGGCGGCGCAATAAAAGGAAATAAAATTGACGTATTTGTACCAAACAAAAGTGATGCACATAATTGGGGCGTCAGAACAGTAAGTGTAAAAGTGTTAAATTAATAGAATAGATGAAGATAAAGGACATGTAGCTCTAAGCTCGTGTCCTTTTTTTGTTTTTTAGAGACGTAAAACATAATACGCTGATAAAAGAAAAATTGTGCTCTTTCTGATTTCGATGAATAGAAGGTAAACGCTCCTGTCATCTACTGTCTTTGCAGAAGGTGTGCTGTTACTTTGATTAATGGACAAAGCTACGCGGGCTCTATGACAGCATGTCTTGGGAAGCAAGTGCGCCGCCCGCGTTACTTAAAAACAGGAGTCATGGCGATACCTGATTTTTTGGAGCAGCGATTTGATCATAGGTTATGCTGTTTCATTCCAGCAACAGTGCTGTATTCAAGGCTCTTGTCTTCCGCTTTACGGAGACGTTTGGCATCAGCACGTTCATGGCGGTTTAGCTGATTTCCTTCATTATTGCATAACGACTGCTACATTTTTTTGGCGGGCTGATAGCAGCTGCTTTTAGCAGATGTGATATACGGAATTGGTTTAATTTCCGGCGATTTTTTTATTGTGGTTCTCGGTGTTCTTGCAGTCGAAGATGGCAGCTTTGGGAGCGGAATTGCAAGACTGACTGCATTACATAATTGAAAAACTCAATCAATCGATATTCGTAATTCGGCAGATGTATCCCGGCCGACGATTTGAACAGGTTTATTAGTGAATCACCTGTATTATGAACCATGCAATTTGTTCAGCGTGCGTTAGGCGCTAAACATTCAGATGAAGGCCAGAAGGGGGCTTTTAAACTGATCGGAGTGTATTATATAGTAGTTCCGGGAGTGACTGCCTTTTCATTTGTATGGCTTCGGAATAGAAATGCTGACAGTGTATACCCTCGATTGATCATCGACTTATCGCCAGCGTCACTTACTGGTGTTTTTGCCGCTATTTTATTCAGGGCGATTTTAAGCTCTTTCAGTGGGGCTTTAAACAGTACAGTTACCTTGTTTACATTAAATATATACAAGCCAATGTTCAAGCCAGATGATGGTAAAGGTGAAATTGTCAAATCAGGGCGCATTTTTGTTGCAGCCTCGGGATTGTATCCATGTCATAGCACCATTTGTTTTATACGCGCCATAGAGCTATACAGCTATCATCAAGAGGTGGACGGTATGTCAATGAACAATGAATGGCGAAAATGACGCCTTGGTTTATCAAAGAAAACACCAGACTATGAAGAAGTGAAGAGGCAAGAAACTAATTAGAGGAGTAGATCATGTGTTTACTCCTCTTTTCTTCTGTCTATAAAAGTTCCGTGTGTTATGCCTTCCAGTATAGAATCTTCAAGAGATGATCAGGTTCTTTAATGTACCCGTGGCTTCTTTACGAAAAAAGTACCGGCATTTGCTGCGGTTTCAAAATTGAATACAAGCCTGATTATGACCCGCAGGTTGATATTACACAATGGAAGCACGTCAAGCTGGCGTCATGTGTTATTTTCATTCTTGGAGCGGCAACATATCTCCTGTTTCAGCGTGGGGAGTAGCAGATGAACAAAAGAGGATCTTGGACATATGCCCAGATCCTCTTTTACTTAAACCAGCCTTTTTCCTTTGAGCGCGTAATGGCTTCTATACGGTTTTTCACTTCAAGCTTTTCCAGAATCATAGAGATATAATTTCGCACCGTCCCGCTTTTAATGCTGAGTTCTTGGGCGATTTCTTTTGTGTTTTTTCCGTCAGCCACAAGTTCGAGCACTTCTTTTTCTCTATCTGTGAGAGGGTTGGCCTCGCTATACATATCCTCCATCAGCTCAGGTGCGTAGATACGCTTTCCGTTCATGACGCTTCGGATGGCGCTCGCGAGCTCTTCACTCGGACTGTCCTTCAACAAATAGCCTTTAACACCGGCTTTAATGGCTCTCTGGAAGTAGCCGGGGCGGGCAAAAGTGGTTAAGATAATAATTTTGCAGCCTGTATCCTTTAACTCCTCAGCAGCTTCAAGGCCTGTCTTTCCGGGCATTTCAATGTCCATAATGCATACATCGGGCTGATGTTTTTTTGCGAATTCGACAGCATCCTGTCCGGTTGTTCCTTTGCCGACAACTTTCATATCGTCTTCTAAGTTCAATAGTGATCCTAAAGCGCCCAGCAGCATCTGCTGATCTTCCGCAATAAATATACTAATCATGTAAGCCATCCTTTTTGTTTATTTTGAGTTATTAGGAATCGTCATGGTAAGCTTGGTTCCGTTTTTGGTGTCGATGTGAAGGCTCCCGTTTGCAAATTCAAGACGCTCTCTCATACCGAGTAAGCCATGTCCTTTTGAAAAGCACGTGTCTCTTCCTTGAAATGTTCCATCGTCAGACACTGTAATAACAACTTCCTTCCAGAGCTCCTGAATATCAACTCGGCATGTTTTAGCCTGACTGTGTTTCACAACATTTGTGACAGCTTCCTTTAAGCACATGCTCAAAATATTTTCATTAAGCAATGAGATATTTTCGGGCAATTTCTCAACTTCGTAGATAAATGTAATGTCAGCAGCTTCGAGAATTTGTTTGATATTTATGATTTCATCCTTGAGCCGGATGCCTTTCATAGAGGATACGATTTTTCTTACTTCATTTAAAGAAGTTCTCGCTGTTTGCTGAACGCTTTTCAGCTCACGCGCTGCTTGTTCGGGATCTTTGTATATTAATTTTCTCGCCAAATCGCTTTTTAAACCGATAAGAGAAAGCTTTTGACCAAGCGTATCGTGGAGATCGCGGGCAATCCGCTGCCTTTCTTCTAATTTTACCAAATCGGCAATCCGTTCATTTGCAAATTCAAGTTTTTCTTCCAGCCGTTCGCGCTCCTTGCGGCTTCTGACACTGAACGGCAATAAAATTGCACTGATGAGGGTAATGACTACAAAAGGAATTTGTGTCAGAAAGAATTCTTTTTTTAACACAAGACTGAAATTCGCTGCGACAGCTGCGCTTATTAAATGTACGTAATATAAAATGTGGAAAGGGACGCGTTCTTTTATGTTTCCAATAAAATACGCAATAAAAAAAGCAAAATAAATATAACTGAACAGCGTAATGGAGGCGGTTGAAATGCCGATTAGCAGAAACGCCCACAAATAAATGGCCCAGCCTTTTGAGACAAAAGCAAATCGATAAACCGAAAAAAATAAAAGCGTCAAAATAATTCCGACGATAATAACAAATGTAGAAGATGATTTAAATATAAAGTAGAAGGGCAGGATGAAAAATATCGTCCATATATAAGGCGTGATCCCGCTTAGTTTTTGAAATGTAAAATGCTTTTTGATCATGATATAACCTCATTTTCAGCTTTTCATCTTAAATGTAACTTTACCATTGTAAAAGCCAGATTGCACCACCGAACAATAAAAAGGAAGTCTTCTTGTTGTATAAGAAGACCTCCTAATTGTCAGGCGTTCTCCCGCAGCTTTTGTTTTTCTGTTGAATCAGGCGGAAGGCGGAAAGATATTTGTTTGATATCCCGAAATGACACAAATTGTTTTTTGTCTTCATCCCAAAGACGGAATGCGAGTGATTGCAGGCTTGTTTTTAAGGTGATTGTCGGTACGTTTTTTAATGGTTCGTGATGTTCATGAGCAACTTCAAGCTTATAGTTCGGCACCTTTGGGCTCAAATGGTGAACATGGTGGTAACCGATATTGCCTGTCAGCCATTGAAGGAGTTTCGGGAGTTTATAAAATGAACTGCCTTCCACAGCGGCTTGAACGTAGCTCCAGTTTTCATCTGCTTCAAAATAAGAGTCTTCAAATGTATGCTGTACATAAAACAGCCACACGCCGATTGAACCTGAGATCAGAAAGATAGGGCCTTGCACCAGCAAAAACGATTGCCAGCCAAAGATCAGGCAGCAAACAGCAGCCAATGACACAATTGCCAGGTTTGTATGGTACGTGTTCATACGCTCCTTACGTCTTGCACCTTTTTTGTTAAAACGGTTGGTGATCAGAAAAACATAAATTGGTCCGAGAATAAACATGATAAACGGATTTCTATAAAGTCTGTATGCAAGTTTTGTGCGTCTAGATGCGGCTTTATATTCGTTTACCGTTAACAGCCAGATGTCACCTGTTCCGCGTTTATCCAGATTGCTGCTGGTCGCGTGATGAATCGAATGGCTGTGCTGCCATTGAAGGTAGGGGAATAAAGTCAGAACACCTGTCAGAAAACCGAGAATATGGTTATAGCGCTTTTGTTTGAAAAATGATTGATGGCAGCAGTCATGAAAGATAATGAAAATTCTTGTCAAAAACCCTGAGGCAACCACTGTTAATGCTAAAGTAAGAAGATAGGAGACATTGAGGCTGAAATAAGCAAGAAACCACAGTCCGAAGAAAGGGATAAACGTGTTTAAAAGCTGAATCAGACTGTTTTTTGTTTCGGGCTGAGCAAAAGCAGCGACTTGCTTTGTCAGCAGTTTTTGTTTGTGTTTAAGGGTTGGTTCAGTCATAGTAAAGGATCCTCTCATTGTGTGTCTCGCTTAAGTATACGAAAGAGAAGGATGTCTTTGTAGTAGCACACATCATACATCATATATGACATTTGTCATGTGGACTGAGATGACGTGCAGATGTGAAAACAGCTTGTAAAAAGATTTTACAAGCTGTTTAATGTTTGTCGATCCATATTCGTGATGTACCCGAAACAGCTTCAAGCCTGCATGTTCCCCCAATAGGGAACGTGGCAATTGGAGAGGTATGCCCGGCATTTATGTTTGCGATGACGGGGAGGCCGGATAATTCTTTTTTTGTACCAACTATCGCTTTTACGTGATCTATTGATACGTTTGATGCTTTTTGGAACCTGCCGATCAATATCCCCTTTACATTTGAAAAAGAAGGGAGGTGGATGAGCGATTGTAAATCGCGGTCAAACATGTTTGCGTCCGACATATAATCATCCTCAATCAGTAAAATTGTATTTTCTGTTTCCGGAAAATACTCCGTTCCCTGCAGCAAATTAAGTGTACACAGGTTGCCGCCAATCAATGTGCCTTCAGCATAGCCATCCTGGATCACAATAGGACCGGAATGGGGATAAAAGTGCCTGTTTTCTTGATCTGAAAACCATTGGTCATCACTCCACTCTTGTGATGGCAGGATTTCAAAGGCTTCATCCGAAGCGCAGCAAGCCAGAAAATAATCTTTTATATAGTCCAATCCTTTTTTCATTGCAAACGTAGAAAAGTGGGGGCCTGAATATGTAACGAGACCGGTTTTTTGATAAATGGCATTGGCGAGAGCCGTAATATCGGAATAGCCGCAAAGAATTTTTGGATTCTGTTTGATTTTCTCGTAATCAAGATAACGCAGCAGCTGATTGCTGTTGAATCCGCCGAGTGTTGTTAAAATAGCTTTGACTTCGGGATCAAAAAAGGCGCTGTGCAGATCACTTACTCTTGATTCGATAGAGGATGACTGGAATTCGTTTAACTCCTCTGCGTATTCAGCAATGGTCACCCGAAAACCCAATCGTTCTAATGTCGTTTTTGCGTGCAACTTTGCTTCATTTGTTAATACGGACATGCTGGTGGCGGGAGACACGATTCGAATTTCGTCTCCCGGTTTCAGTTTGGGTGCAAACACTTCAGGTCCTCCTAAACAGTTTTACACCATTACAGCATATCTCGGCATATTCTTCCAGACTTTTTTAGAAATCCGTCCATTTAATGCTTCCTGATTGTGTATCGTAGTCAATGGATACTTCAAATTGATGCTTTTCATAAAAATGAATGAGTCTGTCCACATGATTCCAATCCCGTTTGGCTATGTCGCCGGTAACTTTCGGGATATTGCAGTCTCTGGCAATATCTTTTAAATATTTCATACAAATAGAACCGAAGCCGTAATTCGGAGGCCCTTTAATATCCCCAATATGAATGGCATCGTCCTGATAGGATGCTACAAGTGAAAAGCAGCTTTTCCCTCTATAAGCTGTTTCACAATCTGTGAGCATAATTTTGCATGTTTGGCCATCATCAATCGAGGAAACAATCATCCAATCTTCATCTTTCGATTGATCAATACCAAGCACTCTGGCATCTTTCGATAGATCCTTTATATTTTCCTGCATGCGATAAATTTGAAATTCTAAATGATTCAGCTCTTCTTCAAGCTCTTGGCGGTTTTTTTCCTTAGTGGTAATCAAAATCAAACCCCTTTCAAAAAATAGTTAGAAACACAGTAACCAATTGTAGTAGATAGAAGAGGCGTTTGTAAATGATAAATCCATAATTGCTAGAATTTAGTGCAAGGAAGGTTTGATTGGTTTTAAGAGAGGAAAAAGAAAAGTAACCCGTTGCAAAAGGAGGAATATGAATGCCGATTGATTCATTGATTAAGAAATTGCGTTATGTCCAATTGGAATCCCCGGACAAAATTCTCTCATTATATCTCAACACAGATATGAGGGATCCAGAGCAGCAAGGGGGAGAATGGAAAATTGCCCTTAAGTCAGGGTTCGGCAGATTAAAAGAATATCTGGCAGCAAGTGACCCTGAGGAAGAAAAGTGTCTGAATGCAATCACGGACAAAATCTATCAGCACCTTAACGGAATAGGAAAAAACATGCCGCGCAGCCTCGTGTTTTTTGTTTCGAATAGCGGTATATGGGAAGCGATCAAGCTTCAAATTCCTGTTGAAACAAAATTTTACTGGGAAGAGACAGCTGTACTTGATCAGCTGGAGAATTTGCGCAAAACGTATCCAAGCACGGCTTTTATTTTAACGCAGCAAAATGAAGTGAAAATTATAGAAACCGTTTTAGGCAAAATTGAAGCGGTGGAACATTATGAATATGACGTAATCAATGAATCATGGGAGAGCAGCCAGTCTTCTAAAACCACATCGGCTTCATTAGAAGAGGAACAGCTGAAGAATCATGTAACGGAGAATCAAACGAGACTGTACAAGCGGCTGGCGGCCAACCTCGACCAAAAGGCCGCGGCAAAAAAATGGGAGCGGATGATCATTGCCGGTGATAAAGAAACGGCTGACATCCTCGATCAGCATATGAACAAACCCGTTCATTCGAAAATCCAAAAGAATTTGCTGAATGAAAATGAACATAAGGTTGTTGACCATTTAATGCAAGAGGCATAAACCAAAAGGCTGGTGCTATTAAAGCGCCGGCCTTCTGAAGTGTGTCTAATTTCTGACGAAGCCATCGAAAACGTTGACATCTCCGTTGAATTTGCATACGATTTGGATAGCCAGTACAAATTAGGAGAGGTCACCAAATGAATCAAACAGAAAATAAACCGAAAAATTATACTGGAATTGTCCTAACACTGACAGTTCTGATTAACGGTTTAATCGCAGTGCTGTTTTTTATGCCCAAATTAGATCAGTTCAGCCATGCGAATATTCACATTTTGCCAATGCTGAATGCGATATTCAACAGCTTTACGTTTATCTTCTTGTTGGCGGCACTGATTATGATTAAACAAAAAAACATTAAGGCGCATAAACGCTTTATTTTAGCTGCTTTTACGACAACTTTATTGTTTTTGATTTGCTATGTCACATACCATTCGATTGCGGAGAATACGCTGTATGGCGGAGAAGGTATTATGCGTCCGATTTACTTCTTTATTTTAATTACGCATATCTGCCTTTCTGCAATTATCGTGCCGCTTGCGCTGTTTACGCTGATCAGAGGCTTCAGCATGCAGGTTGAGCGCCATAAAAAAATTGCCAGATGGACAATGCCGCTGTGGCTGTATGTCAGCCTTACAGGCGTTATTGTATATTTGATGATATCACCGTATTATTAAAAGCCATACTTTGTATGGCTTTTTTGAGGTTGGTAAACATAACAAAAGCCCAAATATCGTTTTGGGCTTTGTCAGTAAATTGACAGGCTCCTTTAATGAGCCGTTGATTCCATGGTTTCAAGTGTTGCAACTTGTAAAGATTTTTCAACAGTTTTCGTTTTTTCTTTTACTTTTTCCGCGTACGTGTAATCACCGTAGCAATACGGATAACGGAAATTGTTTTCATTTCCTCCGCAAGTATAAAGCCCGGGATTTTTTTCGACTTGCTGCTCGGAGTATTGTTTTGCCAATTCCTCAGTATGCGTTCCTCCATGTTCAGCTACAAAATCAATATAACCTGCCCCCATGTTGTAGCTTTGAATAATCGTATCCAAATCCACACCTTTTTCTTTACCGGTTTTGTACATGAGGGTAAATTGCTTGATGCCTTGTTTAATACTGAGTTGAGGGTCTGTTATCTCATTACGCTTTAACCCTAGAGATTCAGAGGACTGCATCGGATCATTGCCTTTTCCTTTTGACTCCTGATACATCATGCCGAGTATCAGCGATGTGTAATTGGAGAGTCCCCGATTTTCAAGCTCGTCCTCAACCAGCGGTTTATAATCAGTTAAACGTTCGAGGACAATTGTTTTCGTGTCAATCGGAAGTTTTTTGATTAAATCGCGGTTGAACAAAAGCAGGACCAATAAAAAAGAGGCCATGACAAAGACAGAAATCATCATAAAACCCGCAGCAGCGAAACAGCCTTTTCTCTTTTTCTTCACTGTGTTTCACCCTCAATGTTTGCAGCAGTATGACTTTTTCATTATGACACAGAACGTATACCAGACCAAGTGAAAACCTGATTTGAAACATAAATTTAAACTATGAGATTAAATTGGAACAAGAAGAGACAGGTTTGCATGAAAGGTCATTTGTTATAAGATAAAACTATGAAATAAGAAAGGTGAGACACATGACTGAATTTCGAGAAACGGACCGTGCGAATGAAACGGTGACCGATTTGGACGAAGAAACTTTATTTCTAGTCGCACAAACCTTCAAAGCGCTTTCTGATCCTACGAGAATCAGAATTCTCCATTTGCTTTCTCAGGGTGAACATGCTGTGAACGGGATCGCTGAGAAACTGAATTTACTGCAATCAACAGTATCCCATCAGCTCAGGTTTTTAAAAAATCTACGGCTCGTGAAATCGCGCAGAGAAGGAACATCAATCTACTATTCTCCCGAGGATGAGCATGTTTTAGATGTGCTTCAGCAAATGATCCATCATACAAGACACGATTAAAAAAGACATCCTTGCTGCCGCATGTCGCGATTAAGCAAGGATGTCTTTTTCTTTACTGTGCCCATTTTGTTCCAGCCCGTTTCTGCTGATTTTGATGACAATAGAGGAAAAACCGATATAATAGACGGCGATCAGAAAACAGACGCCAATCGTGAAAGGATCAGTACCGATAGATTGGCTGTAAGATCCCAGGCTGTGTAAATCAGGCGCGGCAAGGTACAGCTCTGTTACACGATAAAGAAATCTAGATAGAAATAGGGTTAGCAGAATAAGCTCTACCCAAATATGAGTCCGAAAATAAATTTTTCCTCTGCGTTTTTCAAAGGAGAGATTTTTCCTGGCGAAAAAAACCAGCAGACATCCGCCGAGAATGCCGATAATGAAATATCCGTATAAAAAAGGATGAATGAGACTGAAGATGGTGAGACCGAATGCAAACATTGAAAAAAGAATCATACGAGTAAAAAGCCAGCGAGGCTTCAGCGGCTGATATCCGATGGATCGCTTGATTTTTTTATACAGAAAAAAGACGATAATCACGACAGGATAAACGCTTTGAAGTGTAAGATGCATGATGTGATATCCCCTCCGTTGAGAAGTGTATGCTTATCCGTTTTGAAATAGTAGTCTAAATAAACAATGCCCATAAAAAAAGAAGGGGAGGCCCCTGTTTTCATAACATATGCACGATGCCTTTAGGCTGCATAATAGATATGCCCAAGCCTCATAAAATGGTATGATAATATTGGAAAATAAAAGCAGGAGACAAGGTGCGAAAAATGAAACTGGAACGTATGTTAGCGATGGTGATGTTATTAATCAGCAAAAAACAAGTGCAGGCTGCTGAGCTAGCTGATTTGTTTGAAGTATCAGTCAGAACGGTTTACCGAGATATTGATACGATCAGCAGAGCGGGCATTCCGATTGTAACCTCACAAGGCGCCGGGGGCGGGATCAGTGTGATGGAAACGTATCGGCTTGAAAGAGAGTGGCTGAAAGAAGAGGAGCTATTTGCTATTGCTTCCGCTTTGCAGAGCGTCTCATCGATGTATGAACCCGCTTCTCACAGCGCGGCTTATCAAAAAATAAAACATCTCATACCTGACCAGGCCGCAGAGGCATTTAAGCGAGAAACGAAAAAATGGTTTATTGACATGACGGCATGGGGACAAACAGAGGACCAAAAGGCGCTTCGAGAAAACATCAGTGATGCAATCGATCGGTCGTCAACCATATCATTTACATATACAAATGCAAACGGGGAAACACTTCTCCGTGAAACAGAGCCTTACACATTGGTGTGCAAGACAGGCCGCTGGTATTTATACGCCTACTGTCTGGTTAGAAACGATTTCCGCTTTTTTAAATTAAGCCGGATGAAAGATCTGACTGTTTTACATCAATCATTTAAGAGAAAAGACATTCAACTGGAGACTCTGCCTTGGGATGCGAATTGGTATCGAAAGGATCGTTTAACTGAACTGGTCATTCTTGTCCAGCCCGGTGCGCATCAGCGTATAAGTGAATGGTTTGGAAATGATGTCCTTCAATTGGATGAAAATGAAGCCTGCCGAGCGGTGATATCTCTGCCTGAGGATCAATGGCTGATCGGTTTCTTGCTGCAATTTGGCAAGGATATTGAGGTCCTGGAACCCCTTCATATCCGGGAAAAGGTAAAAGATACGATTTTTCATATGCAAAAAATATATGAAACCTGACACAATGCTGTCAGGTTTCTTCTTTTATAATCTAGGTAAAAAGGAGGTATCATATGAGCTATTCACATATGACACATTTAGAACAAAAGCGCTTTTCAGGGCTGTCACAAAGAACAAGCAATGCATTGGAAATGACGGAAAAAAGACAAATCCCGCTCTTATGGAATCGATTTTGGCAGCAGGATACGAGCGTGTTACTTCCGCCTAATAAAAAAGATCAGAGCATTATCGCTTTATACTCTCATTACGAACAGCAGGAGAATGGGTTTTACACATTTTCTGTCGGCGCTTTTACCGAGCATAGCGACATGCTTTCGGAACCTTATGAGGATATATATTTACCGGCTTCCGCTTATGCTGTTTTCACTTCAAGAATCGGTCCTATTGAAGACATTGTACTCGACACATGGAAGGAAATCTGGTCTTGGGATAAGCGCCATTTGCGTACGTTTTCAGGAGACTTTGAGCAGTATGATCAAAGTGCGCTTTCACCGCAGCGGGCGCAGGTTAAAATATTTGTCGCCATAAACTTGGTATAACACTCTTGAAAAACTAATGGTATTAGTTAATAATAAAACTAACACCATTAGTTTTTTATTCAGGAGGAGTTATCATATGAGAATGATTCAGAATCAAACTGTGCGGCAGCTGACGTTTTATCCGACATTATTTCCGGTCAATTGTTATCTTGTAGAGGAAGAAAATGAAGTAACCTTAATTGATACTGGTCTTCCGAACAGCTATAAAGGGATTATCCAAGCAGTGAATCAGCTGGGAAAACCGTTACAACACATTTTATTGACTCATGCGCACGGTGATCATGTCGGTTCGCTGGATGCACTGTCCCAAGCCTTTCCTCATGCAAAGATTGTCATATCCGAGCGTGATTCATTCTTGTTAAAAGGTGATGTTTCTTTGCGGAAAGATGAACCGCAGACGCCTATAAAAGGAGGAATTCCAAAAAATATCAAAACAAAGCCTGACGTTTTGCTGGCGGGTGGCGAAACAATCGGTTCTCTCCTTGCGATTTCAACCCCAGGTCATACCCCGGGAAGCATGTCGTTTCTGGACACAAGAAACGGAATTGTAATAGCTGGGGATGCATTTCAACTACGCGGGGGAATAGCCGTCTCCGGCCAGATGAGATGGACATTTCCTTTTCCTGCCTTCGCCACTTGGAATAAGGAGGCTGCTGTAAGAAGCGCGGAATGGCTTGTTGACAAGGCGCCGAGCTGTCTCGCGGTCGGACATGGGAATTTCCTTGCTTCACCAGAACAGTCGATGAAATTAGCAATTCAAAAAGCAAAGAAGGGGGTCTGACCATGTCACCGAGAGCAGGATTACATCAAAAGATGATTATAGAAGCGGCGGCAGAGATTGCTGATCAGGAAGGAATAAACGGCGTAACACTAGCCGCACTCTCTAAAAAAATGAATGTACGGCCCCCGTCTCTGTATAATCACATAAGCGGGCTGCAGGGAATCAGAACAGAGCTTGCCGTTAGCGGTTTGACAAGGCTTTTTGATACGATGGCTGATTCCGTCAAAGAACAGAAGGGGGAGTCCGCCTTGCTATCTTTAGGCGATGCATATGTTGGGTTTGCAGTTGAAAATCCGGGTTATTATGAAGCGACTTTACTTAAAATTCAAGATGAAAGAGCTGAAAGCCTGTCAAACCAGATTGTCCGTCTTGTCACGAAACTGCTAATTGACAGCGGTTATGCAAACGAACAGACTGTGATCCATGCAACAAGAGGGCTGCGAAGCTTGCTGCACGGATTCGCGACTTTAATCGGAAAAGAAGCGTTTGAATTAAAGGAAGACATTTCAGAAAGCTTAGCATTTTCAATTCGATTATTTCTATCGGGGCTGTCAACAAACAATAAAAGTATTATGTAAACTAAATAATATATGTCTTATATTTCTGAATATTGTATAATATATCATGCAGTATATATAAGGGAGAGGCAAGAGGCGATGCATGATATTTACAAAATTGAGCAATTAGCGGCAGCATCATGGCCGTCTTATATTCAAAAAAGAATGGGGAAATGGCTTCTCAGAGCGAATTTTGGCGTAACCAAACGGGCGAACAGCGTATGGACATCGGCGGACATGCCAGAAGGAGATTACCAAAAAGAGATCGAGCATTTCTATAAAAGTTTAGGCCTGCCCGTTTGTGTTCAAATCAGTGACGCATCTCCGGAAGGACTGGATGATGCGCTGGCAGACAGCGGATATGAAAAGATTGATGAATGTTTTCAAATGACAGCAACATGCTGCGATATTTTAGATCGTACTTTTGACAACAGCCGATTTACATATAAGTGGGAGCAGGAGTCATCGTCTTCATGGATTGATGATTTTATCCGATTGGAAGAATTTTCAGCCGAACGGCATTGCGGCTATGCAAGCATTTTCAAACGAATGCAGCCGTGTAAAACCTTTTTCACTATGTATGACCAAGGCAGCCTGACAGCAGTGGGCACGGCTTCCGTTATCGATGGCTATGGCGGACTCAGCAACGTTGTAGTAGCAAAGGAACATAGAGGGAAAGGGGCAGGGACCCAAGTCATCAGGGCTCTGACTGAATGGTCAATGAACAATGGAGCCAAGTATATGTACTTGCAAGTGATGAAAGAAAACTCAGCCGCCGTTTCTTTGTATGAAAAAATCGGGTTCTTGCCTATATCGGAACACCATTACCGGATCAAAAAGGAGGATGGCTGATGAATTCGCTTCAAGAGATTATCTGTGAAAAACGGACATATACACGCCTTTATTCCTCACATAAGCACGCATACAGCCAATTTCTTTTTCCCCTTGAAGGGAATATCGATCTTGAAACAGAGGATCGGCAGGTCATATTAAAGCCGGATCAATTTTTATATATTCCGCCAGAGTGCGAGCATCGGTTCCGCTCTATTGGCAGAAATGAATGTCTTGTGCTGGATGTGCCGCTTCAGGCGATGAAAATTGAGGAGCATCATGCAGCCGCAGGGATTGAAGCTGCAATCGATCCTTTTTGGTCTTCGATCAGGCACTTATTAATAGAGGAAGCAAACACACGCTCAGCGCACACGCTCCATTTGCTTGTTCAATACATAAAAGAAAAACTGCAAACCCATACTCATGCGTCAATCGCATACATCCATAGTCATTTGTCTGAGCCGCTGACAATACAAAAGCTGGCGAAAATTGAACATTATCACCCAGCTTACTATTCAAGCTGGTTTAAGAAACAGACCGGTAAGTCCCCTAAAGCCTATATAGCTGACCTCCGTCTTGAGGAAGCGAAACGGATGCTGATTGAGAAAAATGTTGCGCTGACTGTCGTGAGTCAAGCGCTCGGCTTTCAAAACCTTTCTTCTTTTACAAGATGGTTTGCAAAAAGTACAGGTGTATCGCCCCGAATATACCGGAACACCTTTCATTCGGATAAAAAAATATGAGCTTTTGGTTAAACATTTAGCAGGTGTCTCTTTTAAAATAGTAAGAAAAAGGAGATATAATGATGGCTGTAATTGAAGATTTTGAAAAACTGGATATCAGAACTGGCACCATTATTAAAGCGGAAGAGTTCCCTGAAGCAAGAGTCCCGGCGATTAAACTGTTCATTGATTTTGGAGAAGATATCGGCATTAAACAATCAAGCGCGCAAATCACAAAGCGCTATTGCCCGGAAGAACTGACCAACACACAAATTATCGCTGTCGTGAACTTCCCGCCGCGCCGAATCGCAGGTTTTAAATCCGAAGTCTTAGTCCTCGGCGGCATTCCCGGCCAAGGCGATGTCGTCCTGCTTCAGCCTGAACAGCCATTACCAAACGGAACAAAAATCGGATAACACAAAAAAGACGTTTGCCTAAGAGGCAAACGTCTTTGCGTATTGAGGCGATGCACCACACGCCACATTCGTGTGTGCCGCAAAGGGCATGTACATCGGCTTACACAATTCAGCTCATCGCTATATGAATATAGCATGACGGGGGAGGAAATGCAAGGAGTACTTTGTTATTGTAATTGAAAACGTAATAAAACTTGTCTTATTTTGTATGATGTTGTCGAAAGTAAGCGAAAACACAAAATTCAATCGTAATATTGTTAAATTGTATGACGATATTAAGCTGGTGTTTTATTGTCCAAACTCAGAAAATTGACTTAACTGTGACCCGTACTGTGACCTGATTATGACCTGAAACACCGTTTTGTGGATGTGAATAAATGCTGTTAAATCAATAAAAACGTACTAAATAATAAGGTGAATACAGGGGAGTAATGTGACCTGGATTTTTAATTCAGGTCTTTTTTATGCACAAAAAAATGCCTATTATCTCTAGATAGGCATTAAATATTATTATCAATATCTTCATTTATTTTTTGGCTAAGTTTCTGAACCTTCTTTTTAACATTTGAAACAGCTCTTTTTTGAATTTCATCAAAGTTCTCCTGAATATAGTCCATGATACTTCTTATTAGAACTTCACTTTCATAATTGAATATCTCATTTATTTCTGACTGTTCTTCATCTGTCAGGTGATGGTATTGAAGTTGTTTAGCATTTACTTCAGCAGCTACATCAATCCTCACTTTAGTTGTTCTGGTTGTACAATTTCATATTCACCTTCTGCATACTCTTGCTCCGCATAATGGCCTCCCCATTGACAGAGCTCCTGCAAGATAGGTTTAAGAGATTCTCCAAGTTCAGTGGATGAATATTCAACCTTCGGGGGTACTTGATTATACATCTTTCTGCTCACAAGTCCACTGGCTTCAAGCTCTCTAAGTGTTTGAATCAGCATTTTCTGAGTTATATTTGGGATAATGCGCTTTAATTCACTCGTTCTCTTTGGTCCATTCATTAAAAAGTATAATACAAGGCCTTTCCATTTCCCGCCAATAACTTCCTTTGTCACTTCAAACCCACAGCTAAATTTTTTCATGTCTAAAGCTCTCCATTCCACATTTATTACTTTTTAGTTACTATATCACAAAAAAGTGGGTACTTCCGATAATGTGCTTACTGAAGGATACTATATCTTGTAAGTTGTTCTTCAAGTACTTAAAGGTACTAGACATAAAATAAAATTAATTCTAAAGGAGTGTTAAGTATGGGTAAATTTGAAGGTGAAATAGCGCTTGTAACGGGTGGAACAAGTGGGATTGGTCTTGCTACAGCACAAAAATTTGTAAACGAAGGTGCATATGTTTATATCACGGGACGTAGACAAAACGAACTTGATAAAGCTGTTAACCAAATTGGCAAGAACGTAACCGGTGTTCAAGGTGATATTTCTAAGCTTGAAGACTTAGACAAACTATATGACATTATAAAGCAGGAAAAAGGTAAGTTGGACATTCTTTTTGCTAATGCAGGCACCGGAAACTTCCTTCCATTAGGTGAAATTACTGAAGAGCAGGTTGATAGAACGTTCGACATTAACGTTAAAGGAACCATCTTTACTGTTCAAAAAGCGTTATCACTATTCCCGGACAAAGTAGGTTCTATTATTGTAACGGGCTCTACTGCTGGATCAATTGGCAACCCAGCGTTTAGTGTATATGGAGCATCTAAAGCAGCATTAAGAGCACTAGTTCGCAACTGGATTCTTGACCTAAAAGGTACTGAAATCCGTGTAAATGTGGTTAGTCCAGGAGTTATTCTTACACCTGCATACGATGAGCTTTTTGGTGATGCACTTGAAGGAGCAATGGAAAATACCAGAAATACTGTTCCAACTGGAAAAGTTGGGACACCTGAAGAAGTAGCAAACGCTGTATCTTTCCTTGCTTCAGACGAAAGCAGTTACTTGACGGGTGTTGAATTGTTCGTAGATGGCGGGCTAGCACAGGTATAATTTCACTGCGCAGATAAGGGGTACTTTGGATACTTCTATAATTCACAGGAGGGCTATAAATGACTAATCAATTAGAAGAAAAGGTTGAACTTCTTGAACAAGAAATTGAAGAGCTTAAATGGCAAATCTTAAAGCTTAGTAATGCAAAACTGAATGATCCAAGATACCCTTATTCCAATTGGTTAATTCAACATAATATTTATAGTGAGAAAAGAAGAGAATTGGAATATATCTTATCAGTCTTAAATGATCGTGTTCTAAATAGTCCTCAGCCACCAGAACAGTATCGAAAAGAGGTTGAAGGCATTTCAAGTCAGGAGTTACATAATGAGAAAGTTCCTGACTTTGCAGAAGTGCGTGATATCTTATCTAAAGTTCTTGGAATTAAAGAAAAGAAAGTGATAGCGCTTCTTAATGCTCTAAAAGATGAAGGTAAATTTAAGGATTTAAGCGAGAAACTTTTAGATGAAGTTTATTAAAAACTAGACTCCCTTTAGCTGGGGGTCTTTTTTATGCAGTGTGTTAAAATATGGATGGGTATTCTTGTTATCACAAGGGAAGAGAGGGGCGTTAAAGGGTCGGAACATTCTTCCGAACCTAGTGTGCTGCTGTCCACTCTATATATTGTGTGACTTCTTATAAGCATGTCATTATAATTGTCTTTAGTACGTTTTCCCTTGTGTTCACTTAAAAAGGTGAGCAGAATGACAAAAGTTAAAAAAGATGAAAAATCAGGAACATACTATTTTGTTTATTCAGGTGGAACGCATCCAATAACAAAAAGAGAATTCAGCGTAAAAGAAAAGGGATTAAGACTTATAAAGAAGCTCAAGAGGTACTTAGACAGGTAATTCTTGAGGTTGGAGAAGAAAAGAACTACTTACCTGAGATACCTGAATCATTTGGAACGTATGCTGAATCCTGGTTAGAATCAAAAAGAGTGAAGCTTAGACCAAGTACATTTAACAACTATAGAGAGATACTTCAATACAATGTTCTTTCTTATTTATCGGTATACAAATTCGATGAGATCACAGAGGATGTATTGCAGCAACACATAAATACACTCCACTTTGAACGAAAAGTATCTGCTGACACAGTAAGAAGAGCAGTACAGGTAACCAGGAGCATATGCAAAAAGGCATCACGAAGAAGAAAAATTGATATGGCCATCTTTGATGAATTGAACTTACCAAGAGAAAAGAGCATAGTGGAGACTTGGACTCCTGAAGAAATTAAACGTTTCCTGGATACTTCAAAACTTAAACGCCCATCAAGACATTACATTGCTTATGAAATATCCATTAAGACTGGTTTGAGAATGGGTGAGGTTCTGGGGTTAGAATGGAAGAGTATTAACTGGGAAAAACGGTACATCACAATACGCCAAACACTATGTAGGATAGATGATAAAGGTAACTATGGGTTAGAGCCAGAAGTTAAAACAGTTAACTCATACAGAAATGTTAATATACCTGAGTCACTATGTGAAAGCTTACGGAAACATAAAAGGTTGGTTGAAAGGGACAAGATAGAAGCAGGAGTAAAATACAATGATCTAGATTTAGTGGTATGTACGAAAATGGGGGATTGGTTGCCGCCTTGTAATTGGAGAAGGGGATTTCACTCAATACGCAAACAGCTAAGATTACCAAAGATTAAACCTCATGCACTGAGACACACACATGCTACGTATCTAATCAGTATTGGAGTAAGTCCAAAAATAGTACAAGAGAGGTTAGGTCATTCTGATATTAAACAAAGATTAGGAACATACAGTCACGCTCTTCCATCAATGCAACTAGAAGCAGCAGATAAGATGGATTTATTATTAAAATCGTGACCTCACCTGTGACCTGACAGAATTAAAAAAGCGATGAGCTACGCTGTGTAAGGCTTTGTAGTACCTCTTTGAACACGCCACATTCGTGTGTGCTGCAAAGGGCATGTACATCGGCTTACACAATTCAGCTCATCGCTATATGAATATAGCATGACGGGTGAGGAAATGCAAGGAGTACTTTGTTATTGTATGTTTGAATTTGTTGTGAAAATATGAAATGAAGAGAAATAGGGGAGATTACTGTACAATGATTAGTTTGTATTGGATGATTTGAAACCGGTAAAAGTCATGTTATGACCTGAGTGTGACCCCAACTGTGACCCGAAGTATACATTTAAGAGTTGTCATAAACGTAGTTAAATCAACGAAAACGTACTAAATATCAAAGCGAATAGAAGGAACCAGTATGACCTAGACTTTTTGATCTGGGTCTTTCTTTGTTGCAAAAAAAAATGCCTAGGAACTCTCAATAGGCATTAAATGTTAGTATCGATATCTTCATTTTTTTTTGACTTAGTTTCTGAATCTTCTTTTTAACATAAAAGGCCAGGGTGCTACCAACACCCCGGCTCTGTACAAAAAGCTGCCCATCATAGGGCTTGCTCGATATGGTTTCTTGGTAGACCTATCCCTTTAGGTTCTGAGGCTCAAGGGAGGTCTATTTTTTATTTATATACGTCAACAGGGCGATTATAAACGACTCGAATGAAAGACATTAGCATTAATGCCTGGAATATTGACATAGCATCACCCCCTTTCATTAGGGGATGATCAAGACTCCCTTGAGTGAGCAAACTTTACAGGAAATATTTATACATAAATGTCCTTGTCGTTAAACATTCATAATATATTGACAACGTGAAAGGAGCTTGCAAAATGCAGGTTCTATTTTGTATTCGGTTATTAAAACCTTTGATATATTGTCTATAAAAATTCAATTTGAATATGGAAACAATACAAGAATAAAAGTTGGATGTTGCTTTGTTTATTGGTCATTTTTTCTTGTAAATACTTTTCATGTTCTTTCTATAGAATAAAGTTCCGACTTTTTTGTGACTAATGATAGCGGGAAATTAAAAAAGAACCTGTTGAAATGGGACTGACCCCATAAGATGAGACAAATAAAAAACACCTTCAAGTTTGAAAACGGATAGTTGTTATCCGAAATAAGACTTGGAGGTGTTTTTTGTATGGGAACAAGAATGAGTTATCCGATTGAAGTCAAACAGAAGGCTGTAGAAATGAGATTGGCAGGTGTGCCTATGAAAGAGATCATGCAGGAATTGAATATCAAGAATAAGACGCAGGTTCAGACATGGGTTAGGTGGCATAAAGCTGGAGATACACATCGATTTGAACAGCCTGTTGGTAAGCAATACACTTACGGAAAAGGTCCGGAGTACTCTTCCGAATTAGAGAAACTGCAGGCAGAGAACCGTTATCTGAGACAACAAAATGAAGTTTTAAAAAAGTACAACGAATTGGAAAGGAAGTTGATAGCCAAACGTCAGTCGAACTTGTAGAAGTATTGCACGGCACAATGACCGTACAGAATATCTGTGTTCATTTAGGTATCTCACGAGCGTCTTATTATCGTTGGAAGAAGAACCTGATGAAAGATCATCCCAAGTGCCATTTGGAAAAACAAATCGGCACGTTGTGCCGAGAGCACAAGTATCGATATGGATATCGAAAAATTACAGCTATATTAAAAAAGGAAATGCGTATTAACCATAAAACGGTTCAGCGTATCATGCAGAAAAATCAGTGGCAGTGCCGGGTTAAGGTGAAAAAGCGCAAGAAGAATGGGCAGCCATATGCCGTGGTTGATAATATATTAGATCGGAACTTTCAGTCCGATCATCCTCTTGAAAAACTAGTAACGGATATCACGTATTTGCCTTATGGACAGAAACAATTGTACCTTTCCAGTATATTGGATGTATACAATGGAGAAGTAATTGCTTTCACGATTGGAGATAAGCAGGACACAGACTTTGTCTTAAACACACTTGATCAGCTGCCAACACTGCCTCAGAACTGCGTGTTACATAGTGACCAAGGATCTGTGTATACATCTTATGAGTATCAGAAAGCTGTTAAAACAAAAGGCATTACCATGAGCATGTCCCGCAAAGGGACGCCCGCTGATAATGCCTCCATCGAATCGTTTCATTCCTCACTAAAGTCTGAAACGTTCTATCTTAACAGCATTAATCGAACCACGACCGCCATCGTAGAACGCACTGTCAAAGAATACATTTATTATTATAACAACATTCGTATTCAAACGAAACTAAACAGCCAATCACCGATAAGCTATCGGCAATTGGCTGTATAAAAGGTGTTTTGATCCCTGTCTCAAAAACGGGGGTCAGTCCCAAATAGCCCAGGTTCTTTTTATATTGCACAAAAATAGACACGGTGATATAATCAGACTACGTGTGCTTTCTGTGTAAAAAGTTATAGATATCCATCATATGTTTTTATTATATCATGCTGGAAAGCTCTTTGTCAATTATTATTTTTGAAGGGGAGATGTAGAATGAGTTCTTTGGTTCTTGGTTTTCACGAAATTGAAAAAACACAGCATTTGCTTGTTGGAGGAAAAGGGTTAAATTTAGGGGAATTATCAAAAATTCAAGGTCTGCAAGTACCAGAAGGATTTTGTGTCACAACAGTAGGATATCAAAAAGCCGTCGAACAAAACGAAATGTTACAAGTGTTGTTGGATCAATTGGCCATGCTAAAAGTTGAGGATCGAGATCAAATTGGTAAAATCAGCAGAAAGATTCGACAAATCATTATGGAAATAGAAATTCCTTCCGATGTTGTGAAAGCAGTTGCTCACTATCTCTCCCAGTTTGGTGAGGAACATGCCTATGCCGTACGTTCGAGTGCGACTGCTGAAGATTTACCACATGCTTCTTTTGCCGGTCAGCTAGATACCTATTTAAATATTATCGGCAAAGAAGCGATCTTGCTGCATATCAGCAAATGCTGGGCTTCCCTATTTACGGATCGCGCGGTAATCTACCGCATGCAAAATGGATTCGACCATACCCAAGTTTATTTATCCGTTATCATTCAAAGGATGGTTTTCCCACAGACTTCGGGGATTTTATTTACCGCTGATCCAATCACTTCCAACAGAAAGGTGTTATCCATCGATGCCGGTTTTGGACTTGGTGAAGCACTGGTCTCTGGCTTGGTATCTGCCGATTGTTATAAAGTACAGGATGAGCAAATCGTCGATAAGATGATAGCAACCAAAAAATTGGCTAACTATGGACGAAAAGAAGGAGGAACAGAAACACAGCAGATCGAGCCTACTCAGCAAAAGACTCAAACACTGACTGATGAACAAATTTTACAACTGGCACGCATCGGGAGACAGATCGAAGTTCATTTTGGTTGCCCGCAAGATATCGAATGGTGTTTGGTTGACGATACTTTTTATATTGTCCAGAGTCGTCCAATCACAACTTTATACCCTATCCCTGAAGCGAGTGATCAAGAAAATCACGTCTATATCTCTGTTGGTCATCAACAAATGATGACGGATCCCATAAAACCACTGGGATTGTCTTTTTTTCTGTTGACGACTTCTGCACCCATGCATAAAGCTGGTGGAAGGTTATTTGTTGATGTCACACATAATCTGGCATCACCTGACAGCAGAGAATTTTTATTAAATGGCATGGGACAACACGATCCGCTCTTAAAAGACGCACTTATGACAACAATTGAGCGACGGGATTTCATTAAGTCGATACCAAATGATAAAACAGCAACGATTCCCAACCGAAGTAACAATACAGATATGCTGGCACAATTCGAGAACGATCCAACAATCGTTTCTGATTTGATTAAGCGTAGTCAAACATCGATAGAAGAGTTAAAACAAAACATCCAAACGAAATCGGGATCGGATTTGTTTGATTTTATTCTCGAAGATATCCAGCAATTAAAGAAGATCTTATTTGACCCACAAAGTTCGGCTGTGTTTATGGCTGCTATAAATGCTACATCATGGATTAACGAAAAAATGAATGAGTGGTTAGGCGAAAAAAACGCAGCAGATACGCTTTCTCAATCTGTACCTCATAATATTACTTCAGAAATGGGTCTTGCGCTATTGGACGTCGCAGACGTGATACGTCCTTATCCAGAAGTAATTGCTTATTTACAGCATGTAAAAAATGATCACTTTTTGGATGAGCTGGTTGAGTTTGAAAATGGACAGAAATTCCAAGACGCTATCTATGCTTATCTCAACAAATACGGAATGCGGTGTGCCGGAGAAATTGATATTACAAGAACTCGGTGGAGCGAAAAACCAACTACACTTGTCCCAATGATTCTTAATAATATTAAAAACTTTGAGTCTAATGCCAGCCATCGGAAATTTGAACAAGGGCGACAGGAGGCTTTGAAGAAAGAACAAGAGTTATTAGATCGATTGAAGCAATTACCGGATGGTGAACAAAAAGCCAAAGAAACCAAACGAATGATCGACATAATCCGGAATTTCATCGGTTATCGGGAATATCCAAAATACGGCATGGTTAATCGCTACTTCGTTTATAAGCAGGCTTTACTGAAAGAAGCCGAACAACTCGTAAAAGTGGGCGTTATTCATGAAAAAGAAGATATATACTATCTCACTTTTGAAGAACTTCACGAAGTCGTACGCACAAATAAACTGGATTACCAAATCATAAGCAAACGAAAAGACGAGTATAATTTATATGAAAAACTATCTCCACCACGTGTTATCACGTCTGATGGTGAAATCATTACAGGCGAGTACAAACGAGAAAATCTCCCAGCCGGAGCGATTGTAGGTCTACCTGTTTCCTCCGGAGTTATAGAGGGGCGAGCACGTGTCATCTTAAACATGGAAGATGCTGATCTAGAAGCTGGAGATATATTAGTCACTTCCTTTACTGATCCTAGCTGGACACCATTGTTTGTATCCATAAAAGGCCTAGTCACCGAAGTTGGTGGACTGATGACCCATGGAGCAGTTATAGCGCGTGAATATGGCTTACCTGCAGTTGTTGGAGTTGAAAATGCTACCAGACTAATCAAAGACGGGCAACGAATTCGTGTGAATGGAACAGAAGGGTACATTGAAATATTGTAATGGCTTATCAATTAAGATCTTATCATAATGGACGCCTTAAATGGATAAAAGAACGGTTATACTGTTCATTCTTTTATCTTCTTGAGCAGAGATAAGGACACTTAGTGAATGTTGAATATTTGATGGCTTGCTACACACATTGAGGCCTTAGCTATTCTTCGACAAGATTAGAGAATCGATGAAATATAAAAAAATGAAAAAATAATACTCTAACAATAAGTAAAGTCGGATCCCCATAGAGTGGGGATCCGGCTTTTTTATGTAATAATTGCTTAGCGTGGGAAATCTGCATTGCAGAAAAAGAAGATCCTGAAGAAATGGTCAAAGCAATTCAAAGTAGCATGTGGAGAGAATTTGGCCAATGTGCACAGTAGGCATTGGAGATAACATGTTACTCAGTAAGCTTGCGCTTGACCTGGAGAGTAAGAAAACAAAGAGTGGTATTGCACGTTGGAGATATGAAGATGTGCCAAATAAACTCTGGAAGGTTCGCCCGCTGTCTAAAATGTGGGGGATAGGAGGGAGGATGGAAAGAAATCTGAATCGGATTGGAATATCAACTGTAGGTCAGTTAGCTAAATTTCCTTTAGAGCTGCTTGAAAAGAAGTTCGGAATAATGGGAAACCAGTTGTACTACCTCTCACGGAATTGATTTATCAGAAATAGGTGCTCCGTTGATGCAAGGTCAGATTAGTTTTGGTAAGAGTCAAATTTTAATGAGGGATTACACAAGAAAAGAAGAGATTAAGGCTGTTCTTCTGGAGATTTGTGAGGAAGTCGCAAGAAGGGCACGTGCACATAATAAAGTTGGTCGAACAATTAGCCTAGGAATTGGTTACAGTAAAGATGAGCTTGGCGGTGGTTTTCATCGATCCAAAACAATTGATCTACCCACAAATATCACAATGGACATTTATGAATGTTGCTTGATGCGCTTTTATAAGTTTTACTCGGGTAAAACAGTGAGTAATATCTCAGTCACACTATCAAATATTGAGGGTGATGTTAATCAGCAGGTTAGTTTATTTGAAGTGGATAATAAAAAGAGAAGAAAGCTTGGATTCGTTATGGATGGAATTAGAAGCAAATACGGATCGAAAGCGATTCTGAGAGCAGTTTCTTATACACCTGCAGGGACAGCACTTCACAGAGCTAGGCTAACAGGTGGACATAAGAGTTAAAACCCTTCTCAATGAGAAGGGCTAAACATTAAACAAAAAACTTGGTTGGTTGAATAGAAGTAATGTTCCTTTTAGCTTCATGGAATTCTTGGTCATTCGAGGATGAAAAGCCACTAAACACTGCTAATCCAACGACAACTGACAAGGTGGCTAATGCAAGTTTAAATTTCATATAAACACTCTCCTCTTTGTATTTGGATTCGGGCATCCACCATGACGTCAAAAAAGGTGGTTGAGTTTTCAAATTGCCCTATCTCCTTACAATAATTAGCCGTGTCGAGTGCTAATTCCTCTAAATCTGGATACATAACATTATCTTTAAGTACAGAAAAAGTTCGGAAAACTGTGCGTTTATCTATAGAGTCGATATATAAAGCCTTTAAGTAATTAAACTCAGCAATTAAGACATCGTCATTTATTGCTTTTGCTTTCTCGATTCCTTTTTTGTAAAGAACCAAGGCTTTTTCAATATCCTTCATTTTAAAGTGAATTTGTGTCAGCGTAAATAACGTGTGAGGGAGGAGATCGCTTTTATCTCTTTCATACAATGAAACTGCTTGTTCAATATATTCAGCAGCTTTGTCATACTCTTTCATCTTATAATAACAGTTTCCCAAATTATATAATGATGCACCAATTAGTTTGTGTTTGTTTATGGCTTTTGAGTCTTTTAGGGCTCTCTGAAGATGGGGAACTGCTTTTTCATGACTTTCCAGATCATCAAAGTTGCCTGCTACAACAAATGCACATTGTATTCGGCGAACAGTATAAGTTTTTTGGTCTTTATAAATGTTAAGGGCTGCTTCAGCATAGTGCATTGATACATGGGTTTGTTTCATGTGATAATACACTTCAGCCATTTTGAAATAAAACTCAGCTCGTTCAATTTCATCTGTTACTAAAGCGAGCTTTTTCTCAGCAATTTTATATGACCTTATTGCATTTATATAATCCTTCTTATCAAATTCATACATTCCTCTAAAGAAATTGCAGTAGTATTCCAGGACACCTTTAAGCTTTGTTTGGCTGCTTTCGATCTTTTCTAATAAGTCTGAAATTTTAGGACGTGCTTCATTCAATGACTTAGGTTCAAGGTAATCCAGCATTAGCTGATGACGAAAACACATTAGAGAATAATACAGCAATAAGTCTTGATCTTCCTTCATATGTTTTATTTCTTCTTCAACCTCTGCTTTTAATATCTCAGCATCTGGAACGGCGAACATCCGTATGTATTTATACCACTCATTGATTTTAACTCCAACCGTGGATGACGGAATTAATTGCTCCATTGAAATCCCTCCCTCTATGTATCCAATAGACTAAATATGTAATATTTTATCATATTTAAGTGTTTAAGGAAGATTAACGTTTTCTTAAAAAGCGAAAAAAATACCCTCCTCGATTAAGAGAAGGGTAGGGGTTTTATCTCGGTGAATCATAATCCATTGCTTGTTCACTATCAGAAATACCTTGAGAGTTGTCGGGTCAACAATGATTCCCATTGCAGTTAAAAAAGTTAGAAGTGCATTAAATTTCTCTGTCAAATTGTCACCCAATACCGTCAAGTCGTATATCGTACACGATCCTAGTACTTATATTACATCTAAGGGTTAATCAGTCGAGATCATTGAGGAATCAAAATATAGCCAAGTGATTGTTATTACTCAGCGCAACAGAAAAGAAGGAACCAGCAAAAGTAGATATTACGGTTGATTTCATACATAAAAGATCACATAGGAAGAAATACCTTGCTTAAAACAAGAAAAAGGAGCTAAAAAGCCCCTTATAAGTTTAAATAACTTTTGTATAAATAGCCTTATAAAACCCTATTGAGTAATCAAAATAATAATTTGTAAGAGTATAAGTATAACCATTGTATTCAAGAGAAGGCTTGAAGTTTGGTATGGGACTAAGCTGATATATGGTATCGTACTCATATTCATCATTTTTCACAACAACTTCAGATGAAACATTCGTTGCCAAGGCAGGAACAGCGGATATTAGCATGCCGAATGTTAAAGCAGAACTCAATAAAATTTTTCGAGGGTTCAATTATATCAACTCCATTTACATATTATGCATTTATTATGCAATATCTGGAGTTTATTTGGAAGTGAATGAAGGATCATAAAAGCCTATTTATTTTCAAAATCGTGGTTTTAAACAAATTAGGGGGAAACGAATGAATCAAGATATTCAGCTTTTGAAAGACCTCCAAACTGAATTGAAAACGCAGGATCATGGCTCTCAAGCTGCACCGCGGTTTGTTTATAGGAGATTATAAATGAATTAGGACTTCAGATGATGATGATGCGGAACGCTGTTCTGTTTACATCCCTGAAGATGGCGAATCTTATGACCTGGAAAGTTATCTAAAGGACATCAAGGAGAATGATGAATTGTCTTCAGAAGCGGTGGAAGATATAGAGTGTGAGGCTTCCGCATTAGATTGGATATATGAATATGTAGACAGTGGCGCTGATCTGATACCAGAAACAGAAGTTCATTACATTTATCAAAATACAATGTTTCTAACTAAAGCAGAGGCAAAAGAGAAAGAAAATGATTCAGAAGTAATCGCAGTTCACCAATCCTTATTCAAAGACAGCCTTCCTTTTGGAGATTTTTATTAGTATCAATTCTGTATAAAACATGTATTTTATTCTAAACAAAGAGAGATGTGAACAATAGTAAATATCTTAACTAATATATTGAAAAGTGACAGATTGGATGAATATCCATTATTTAAAAAGTTCTGCTCTCTCAAAGAAAAAGGGTTACGTAAGGAATCCTTTAAACCATTATCTTCCTTTATTGATGAGGCAAAGACATGGGATCATAATGCACAACAGAATTTTGCTTGTTGGCTATTTGCTTTATTTGAAACATCAGATGATATTCATCATACACTCGTTCATCCTTTGGAAAAGGAACTTTTAAAGCCTTTACTTGAGGTATGGATGAAGAGTAACCCCGAAGATCCAAGACCACATAGGTGGTATGGCGTGTTTTTAAATGCTAAACGTGTCGATTACTTATACAATGCACTTAGACTTGGTGGCAGCAATGAACAATTATCCTTATTAACGCTAATCGATATTAATTTGAACGCCCTTTGGTATTCATTTCATTATATATCCAAGATTTGTATCTTGGCGATATTAAAGAAGATACAGCACTTATTACTAAGTCACGGCAGTTAAACAACAAGGTAGAATGTCAACAAACAAGAAATAACAATAACGAAGCACTTAACTATTATCAAGATCTGTTGAATGACTGGGTGTTGTTTACAGAAAAACAATCAAAGGGATTTATTGAATGGTGTGAAAATAAGGGTAGAAATTATCATTGGGTCAAATCCTATTATTACGAAAAATAACAATAGAGGCAGTTTTTATTTGTTTATTGCTTGTTTTAAATTTACATAAAAACACCATTTGATATAGACATTTTAATCGTGAATTGATCACTTTTGCGATTGTCAGAAAGCTATACAGGTATGAAATGGAGCGGTACCCAAGAGAGCTGTTAGATAACTCTTCACATACCTAAACATTGAGCTGCATGAGTTGTTGCTATTTCAAAAAGATCATAACCATATCGATCACTCAGGATAATAATGGTAAACTAAAGTTATAAGGTTGGGAAAGAATTACAAGTTTTCTAGGACAGTGAGCAAATGTAAATATAACGGCGAATGGGTTACTGATAGTCAAGGTGGAAAAATGATATTGATTTAATGGAGGATGTATGAAAAGGAACATTTAAGTACAACAAACCAGGTGAAAACAGATCCGAACAGAATTTATTATCAAGAGTTCACATAAAGAGACAAAGCTTAAGAGACGTTTGGATAAAGAATTTATGGTTTGAGTTTAATGATATGAATTATTTCGTAACGCGGTGGTTATTTTCAGAGGTTGAATAATGCTCAATCTTTTATACTCTGGATTTATGGCAATCGCATTAGTCACTATTGGCATCATAGGATTTTACGCTTTAATCACTTATTTGGTGTTTGCTGTCCCTTTGCAATTTGCAAGTGCTGCTGAGAAAAAGAGGAAAAAAGTTTAAATTAATCTTTTTATCTACACAGCTATAGTTTTTGTAGCTGCGTTATCGTTCTTTGTTGTGACTAATCCAACAAGTGCTCTTGCTTGCTGTGCTAAAAAGCTTAAATTATTTCATTATGAGCATTGTTGCAGCTTTCATTTATTGGTTCTGGGACTCTATATTCTTACGGAATTAAAATAAGTTTAAATCATGAATTTCACACCGTTTACAACAAGTAAGAAGGCTGCTGTTCCAAACAATAAATATCCAGACAGTTTTTGTTTGCTTAATATCGCTTCAATTCCGACTACTGATAAAAGTGCTGCAACAAACAATTGAACAACCAGCAACAATAATTCATTTTGATTAAACAGTGAGTATACGCACAAGACTAATGCAATGCAAGAAACCGAAATTTTTGCAACTTTTAGCAAGGTATCACTCCTTATGCAGTCATGAATTAACCTTAACACGATTACGTGTCTTAATCCGAGAGCATAAAGAATCAAGATAAAAGAAGTGTTTTATTTAAAATTGGGGAAGTTGCCTTGAACATTTTTATTTGGATTGCCATGTTTATAGCTATTTTTGGCGGCTCTTATGCAGGTTACAAAAGGAATAAAAAGAAAGAGCTCAAACAAGAAAAGTAAGTATATAAGAAAAGCCAACAGAAGATATTTTTATTTTGATTATGGAACAATTCCTGAAATTTAAATGAAGAAAAATAAGTGAGTTATAAGCTACATTTGAAAACATTTATAAATACCTAAAAATAATGAGAGGAAGATAAATTATACAGTTCTTGAGTTAAGGTTGCGATCTTTAAGGAACCTACACTGTCATATTTAATTGTGAATATTTAGGAACTTTGTTCGAGTTAACTGAATATGTTGATTTTGGTCATTGACCTAAATTATTTACTGAGGTGTTTTGTTGTGTATAATTATCAATTCCAAAAATTCTATCAAAATTGGGACGACGCAATGTATCCTGTATCGTTTGACTACAGAAATGATTACTTAAACTTTAATCCTTACGTAGAAAGTATTGAAAGTGATGAGCGTGTGACATTTCCTTTACGGGGCTCACAGCATACAGAATTAGGGGATCATAGACGAATGGCAACCAATATTATTATATCCTCAAGTGGAAGATTAGATGCAACCACTAAAACATGGACTAGTAAAAAGTGGAAAGGGTTCACCGGCACAGTAGTTGTTTTCTTAACTGATTCAAGGGGGAACATTCTGTATGCAACAGCTCCACGTAGGTATGGTGTAAATGGTACAGCGTTGGGAGGACATAATAGAACTGACACATGGTATGAAATGATTCCTAGAAGTGTTTTAAATAAAACAACTGCGTATGCAATTCATCACGCTTACACTCCTACTCCAAGAATAAACCCTACGGAATTTAAAAAATGGTCAGATGCCATTGCTCCATTGGTTAAAGCATACAGTGAAGGGCAACAGAGAGAAATTTATCTTTTCCCAGAAGTACATGAGGCCATTGAGTTAGAACCTTTCACTTCAATCGACACAGAGGAAAGCTACTAATGTAACAGTTTCAAAGCCCTATAGAAAAATAACTGTAGGGCTTGACCTCAATGTCTTTAGATTATACATACACTGGAATTAATTAACCTAAATGCTCTTTTTCATCCCACAGCACCGGCATTCACGCAAGAATATTCCACTCTTCACAGAGCTTTTGAAGAGTGTGTAATCGCAATTGTCGCAGCGTCCGTATTTTGTATCTGGATATTCTTTGTAATCATAAACGATTGAAGTATCATACCCGTTTGTTTCCAACTTCTCTTCCACAAGATCACCCACATAATTTATTCAACATACTCAAGAATAGCAAATTTCGTTCGATATAGGGAGGGAACAAATGATTGGATTAGCTTATTCTTTAATTATTTGGCTTGGAGTTGGATTATTGACTGGCATTAAGTTTATTTTTGTTGATCAGGTCTATGCTGAAGTATTTTAAGGACTCATGGATAAAGAAACAGCAGCGAGCATGGAAAGGAATTTGGCCAGCCTGTTTTTCAAAAATAAGCTTAACGTTATTGCCTTTTACATGTTAATGGGGCTACTGCCATTAGCTATGAGGATTACAAAATTATTTAAAAGAGGTTGATTTATGCCTTTGATTGATTATTTTTATGTACTGCAGTTTGAGAACAAGGAATACTTCAAATCATTTAAATTAGATGAGGACGGTTATTTGACATCTAGCGACCTCCACGGCGCTTCTAAATTGCAAACAATGTACGAAGTCATTGAGGTTGCAAGCGAGCTCAAAACGAAGTGTAATGTGCAATGTGAGGTAAGGGGAAATTCAAGTGGTGACACGCTAAAAGTTTAATAAATGTGCACCAGATAAAAGATGAGTCACAATAAATGAAAAAGCCTTGTGGATTTAAGTTTCCACAGAGGGCTTTTTGTTAATACAAAGTAGGAATCGGATAACACGCAACTCTTTCAATTAATCTTTCATCAAATCCATAGAATGTCCAAAAAGTACCGTTCCATCTATATCCTGCAACTTCACCATACTGGAGGTATGTGGGGTAAAACCAAAATCCCTCACCATTTACCAACCAAACATAAGTGTAATTATTTAAACAGTCAACTAAATAATGTGAAGGATAGGGTTTTGGTGGTACGTAAGACGGTGGAGGGGATTGTGGTTGTTGTCTCATTAAACTATGGGTCGGATAATATCTCATATGTTTCACTCCTTATCAGTCAGTACTTCAACATTATATGAATAAACACCCAAAAGGTTAAAAACACTAAGGAGCAGTTCTGAATAGACTGCTTTTGGTTTAGTCTGACCATGGAAAATTGTAGTATAATAGTAATAAAATAATCATTTTATTATGAGTGGGGTTTAGAATGTGCTTAAAGAAAGAGGTCAAATAGGTCAAGAATTTGGCGCTGAAGAAATTGCCGAATATTTAAAGTCAAAGGGCTATAAACCAAAGCTTAATGTTAATCACTATCGGAATCACTTTGGTGGCTCTATAACCTTTTGGCGCAGACTAAGGAGATACTACATAGCTCTTATACAGTTTGATAAGCCAGGGGACGGAGATCCGCTAAGTAGTAAAAATGGTTTTACGCAGTTAGGTATGGACTCTAAAGGTCAAGCTGAGAAAATAATGATTCAGTTAGTTGCTCATTTTAACGGATGGTATAGAACAACCAAAAAACCATATTCTGATGATGAAGAATGGATTAAATTAAGAGTCAAAAGAAAGGAATAAAAATAATTCAGAATTGCTTGACTTTACTTTATTTTGAAAGGGGTCGAGTAAGAAGAATAAGAAAAAAGAAGAAATACAAAGGAAATATAGGGAGCAAATGAGAGATAAGACTGAACATGATAAAGAAGATGCAAGTTCACATACTTTTGAGATTGTTATTGTACTAGCAATCATTATTTTGTTGTTTTTCTTTAATTCAGTATTTAAGGCTTTTTAGGTGAATGAATCCTTTTATGTATTAGAGGTGTAAGAGTGAATAAATATCAAAAATTATTTGATGATACTTTGATGAATATTTTTAAAGAAATGCTTGAAGAAGGAAAAAAAATCGATGATGAAAAATTAAATAAAACAATTTATGATTTTTATCTAAATGCCCCAAAAAGTTTATCAAATATACTATATGAAGATTTAAAAACAGACATGTCTAGAATGTCTAGAGAAGAGGAGTTAATAACTGAAGAGTTTGAATCTCGATTACATAGAAGATGGTATCAGGGATTTTTAATATTGCAGGGTATCATTAAGGTTTGTGAAGAGATATCTGTAGATTTACTGGATGAATTTTATGTAGAAGAGCATGAGGATAAAAAAAGACAGTTAATTCTTCAGGTTCTTTTTAAACTGCACTCAAAAAGTGTACAACTAGCTAAAGAAATCTTACGTTTATTAAAATCTGGGTTTTCAGATGGGGCACTAGCAAGGTGGAGAAGTTTACATGAATTAAATGTGATTTTTAAAATATTAGCTTACGATTATCAGAATATTGACTTTACGTACGAATTGGTCAATAGATTTCTTGATTATAGCTCCATTGAAAGTATAAGGGAAATGAACACATATAAAATAGCAACAAAGGTATTAGATTTGGATCCACTTACGAAGGAAGAAGAAAAAGAAATTAGAATAAAGAAAAATGAAATACTAAAAAAATATGGGGAAGATTTTAAGGAGCCGAATAATTGGGCAAAACCTTTGTTCTCCAACATAAATAATAGACAACTTTACTTTTCTGATTTTGAAAAATTGGTTCGGATTGATAGATTAACTATGTACTATAAGAAAGCTAATTCTCAAATCCATGTAAGCCCTAAAGGTATGTACCAAAGTCTATCTTTACTCAATGATGTAAAACAAGATTCTTTTTTTCTTTTTGGTGCTTCAAATTACGGTTTATCTTTGCCAGGACAGCTCACAGGAATATCTTTAAGCCAAATTACAACAAGTTTAATTTTACTAGAACCGAACCTGGACAGCTTAATAATGGGAGCTACACTGCAAAAAATGTTGGATGATTGTAAATCGATTTTTGACGAGATACAAAATGAAATTGTTAATGAAGAACAAAATAACAAAATAAAATAATTGTTTTATGCAAAAGCCCGTATTAGGACTAAAAATTAGATAAATATAGTATTATATTTTCAACTAAAGTTTTTTGAGGTGAGCATTTTGGCTACTACATTGAATAGAAGTTTTTTAACCGAAATCAGAAACAGACTAAACAACCAAGGAATAACTTCAGATGACTTTCATATTATTCAACAAGAACAGAAGGCAAGGAGAATAAACTTAAATATTAAATATTTATATGATGATTATTATTACAATGCAACAATTGAAGGAGAGGGCTCTCGTATATCAAGCCAATATAGTCCAGGTGAAGTAGTTTTAACTCAAAATAAACATAATATGAATTCTAACGATCTTTTAGACAGCATCGAAGGATGGGTTAATGCATTACGAAAGGAAATAAGGAATACAATTTTAGGAAGACAAGCTGAGGAAACAGAAGAAAAATTAGCTGAGCTTGAAAATTTGGTTCGAGAGAAATTTAAAGAAGATGTAGAAACCTTTTTTACTAGGAAAGAAGCTAATGAATTAAAAGAAAAACTCAGTCAACTTGAAAAACTTTATAACGAAGCTATTAATAAAAACGAAACTAATAAGAATCAATCAAGAGAAGAATATACAAAACTACATGATGAAGTTGAATTATTAAAGGAACAAGTCGAGTACTTATCAAAAAAGAAATGGGCAACTGCTCTAATGATAAAAATAATGAATTGGACTTCACGAAATCCTGCCGCAGCTAAACAAATAGGGCAAGAAGCAGTAAAAGCACTTCTCCCAAAAGAAATTGAGGAATCACTACCGCCTAGCCTACTGCCACCTTCAGACGAACAATAAAAAACTGATTGTGAAAAAAGGCGAACTTTTCTTCATTATTGTATTTTTATAAATAGAAAACATCCTGCTTCCTTTGTTTTGATTACAAAGGAAGTTTTTTGTGAAAAAATGTTGTGATCTTGTGGTTTTTGTTAGGTATTTACACTTTTGTGTATAAATTTAATCTTAACTGATTAATTAAAAAATAAATGAGTTTTAAATAAATTAAGAATTTTAAAGAAATTCATTTGAATTGGAGACTGACTCGGTTACATTCCACAGTTACCTGATTGTCAAATTTTAGTTTTTTCAGAGCCCTTTCAACTAGCAATCTTGCAGATTATTATCCGAAGTTTGGTTTTAAGCCAGCTAGCTTATGGAATATAAAAGCGCCCTTTGAGGTGCCTGATGAAGTATTTATGGCTCTGGAATTAGCAAATCATTCTCTTGAAGATGTGCAAGGTGTCGTTCATTATTCAGAAGCTTTTATGGAGTGAAAGCTAGATGATTGATTAGAAATTGATAAAAAAGAGGTTATCCCTGAAATTGTCATTTTGTGGATAGCCTCTTTTTTGTGTAAAGAGCTTTAAAAATGAAAAAGAAAGCTGCAAAGGGATATGAATGAAAATAAAAAAGACGCGATTATCGAATCATTAAACCGGAAAGTCAAGCGATTAGAGCAAGGATTTACGTGACCAATTAAAGGCGTACACAGAAGTCTACAAGAAGATATAGCTGAGACGCCTACCCTTTGTTGTTTGTAAGGGGCCCAGATTGTTGTATAAGGATAGTATTTAAAGAGGTTATTATTGTCTTAATATCGAATAAAGATTAAGTGAAATTATTTTTGATGGGAGTTATTTTAATGCATATAACAACAAAAAGGTTATTGATACGTGAATTTGAATTCAAAGATTGGAAAGCTGTATATGAGTATACGTCAGATATTAATGTTATGAAGTATATACCAGAAGGGGTTTTTACTGAAGAAGATGCAAAAGCATTTGTAAATAAAAACAAAGGTGATAACGCAGAAAAATTTCCTGTAATACTAAAAGATGAAGATTTTCTTATCGGCCATATTGTTTTTTATAAGTATTTTGGTGAACATACATATGAGATTGGGTGGGTGTTTAATCCGAATTATCAAAATAGAGGATATGCTTCTGAAGCAGCACAAGCTATCTTGGAATATGGATTTAAAGAAATGAACATACATAGGATTATAGCTACGTGTCAACCTGAGAATATTCCATCATACCGAGTTATGGAGAAGATTGGAATGAGAAGAGAAGGCTTTTTTAAAAAATGTATTCCTAAAGGCAATGAATGGTGGGATGAATATTATTACGCTATTTTAGAGGAAGAGTGGAATTGAACTATATTGAAGGCAGAAACATTGGCGATACAAACAAAATACCATCTCCTATTTAGAACATAAGCGATGATATATATAATGAAATGGCAGGAGACATTCTTAAATGCAGGGCATTTTATTTGAGACAATTCTAGGAGGATTAAAACTATATATTTACTAATGTGTAAACCAACGCAACGGTGAACAAGAAATATGAAATATAAGAACTTGCTTTATGTTTTTGGAAAGTATATATAATTGCAAAACCCAAAAAGAAAACAGTCACAAACCAAGAAGTGTATTCAGGAAAGATTGCGACCAGCAACACGATGATCGTTGAAAAAATAAATGAAGAGTATTGAGAAACTTTTTGATCATTATTCAAAGAAATCACCTGATAAATTTTTACCCATTTTAATGTGTATCAAAACATTATTCAAAAAGGAGATTAGAAAAATGCCAGATATTATTTCTGATGTTAATAACATTGATTAAATGAACAAAAGCAAAAGGAAAGAGCATGTTTTGAAAAAAAATTATCGAAACATGCTTTTATATTTTGTAATAGGTTAACTTCGTTATAAAGGCTGCTTACATTTGCGGGGGTTCCAAACCGAATTTTGTCCATTCCTCTTTAGCTGGACCATAAATACCTGGAACAGTTAATCCTGCTTGTCTCATAAGAACAGTCATTTGTCCTCGATGGTGATTTTGATGTTGGATCAAAAACATCAAAAGTGAACCATTTGGCAATTGTTGACCAATAAAGTTGATACGTTCTTGAAGTGTATGATCAGTCCATTGGGTTTTTAATGCCTGTACAAACGCATTACTGGCTTGATGATAGCTGTCTGCAATAAACTGAGCTGAAGCAGGGACAGGATAATCTTCAGCAGGGGCATGAAACGTTAAGTCTGTGTTTGAGGTAATGATGCGAATGGCAGCAACAGTATGCCACGCAATACGGCCTAAAGTCCAATTTTGTGAAGTTATTTCTTGTTTAAGTGATTCATCAGTTAGACTATTTAGTAGTTTCTGTGTAGCGTCGGCTTCGAACTCCCAAGATTTTAAAAAATGGTCTAAGGTTTGAAACACAAAAATCCTCCTTATGATGTTTTGTTTTCTTTTTATAGTTTAATTATACCTGCCCGTTTAGTTAAAAAGAACAAAACTTTAGACAAGAATTTTCTGAGGAAAAGAAGGCATCGCAACATTCTTATAGACGTCACGACTTTATCTCAAAGTCACATGAATTTCAGCTACCACTGAAGATTGAATAAATCCTTTTGTTAGTTATTAGGGGATTAAGAATATACCGCTGGGTTGAATAATAATGCAGATGATATGTGTTAAAGCAAAGATTGAAAAAGAGTTCGCCATCTGTGATTACATTAAAAAGCTATATGAAGAACAAAAGAGCTTGGAAGTATGAAGTTCTTTAAGTGTAACGCCATCAAAAATAAAGAAGGAGTTTACCTGACATATAATGAATTATTATAGTAGGAAAGAGAAAAAATTTACAGCAAAGGGAGGAATGAGTTGGTAATGAAGGGTTTTATCAAAGGCGCTGTTCTAACTGCTGTTCTAAGTGTGGGTGCTACTTTATTTGCAGGTGATGTATCTGCACACGGGTATATAAAAGAACCTGCTAGTAGAGCGTACATGGGATCATTAGAAAAACAAATAATTGGTTGGACAGCAGCTACACAAAAGTATGGTTCTGTAGTTGATAATCCTCAATCGGTAGAAGGACCTAAAGGGTTTCCAGCCGGAGGTCCGCCAGATGGAAAAATTGCATCGGCAAATGGAGGCTTTGGTCAAATTGACTTTGGGTTAGACAGGCAGACTGCAGATCAGTGGGTAAAACAAAACATGCATGGAGGTCTAAACACCTTTACTTGGCACTATACTGCTCCTCACGCAACATCAAAGTGGCACTATTATATAACCAAGAAAGATTGGAATCCAAACAAACCATTAACAAGAGATGAGTTTGAATTAATTGGAACAGTAGATCACGATGGTTCAAAGGCAGATACTAATCTTTCTCACAAGATTTATGTACCAACTGATCGCAGTGGTTATCATGTCATTTTAGGGGTGTGGGACGTTGCGGATACCTCTAATGCCTTTTATAACGTAATTGATGTAAACCTAATACAATGATGTTGAACCTCCATCGAACAAATCTTAATCCCAATGAACAAGAATATGAGGCTTAATCAGAAAATTGCCATCAAATCTGGCACAGTGTATACCGCTGAGGTTTTAACAGCTGCCAATAGTTGTGAAGCCATCACCAGCTAGTGAAACGTCTACAGTACAATGAAGGAAACTGTAACGGAACCGGGAGAACACAGAGTGTTTGAGTGTGGAAGTACGAGAATCAGCTATCTATTGCAGATCGGTTAGATGTTCGTGCATCTGCCGATCTTTTTTAAATTTTAATTGAAGTCTACTCAATACATAGAATAGAATGGCATTAAGTTTCTTCACTTCCTTGATAATAACGAATAGAAAACCATTAAGATAAACCCTATTTTCGGGATATGAGAAAAGAATTAAGCTCAGTGTGAACTGAGGCAAGGTTTGAAGCATCTCTCAAAATTAAATAAAGCGTTGTTGAAGCAATAGCACGGAGACAATGACGTCTTAATATATTTTTTAATAAAAATACGATTTTAAAGAGAACGGAGATTTACTTTTAATATGAATTTTAAAAAAGCTGCAGTCATCTTTTCATTTGCTTTTCCAATTATCTCAGCTATATTAATAATTAATTTTTTGACTGGGATTATTTCAATGCCGTGGCAAGGAATGCCGGTATTGTTCCCTTTATTACTCTCACCTATAGGGATAATGCTCGCGTTAGTTTCAATCAAGACAAATAAACGGTGGGCTATATGGGGAATCATTTTAAATTCAATTTTGTTACTATTCCCTTTCTTCTTTTTTATAGGTGGAACTTTGTTATTCGGAGTCTAATTTTTAAAAAGACGTGAAAATCGATGAAGATTTTGAACAATTGGATAACTGGTTGATACATGGTAGGGGGTGCTGATTTGAGCCTCAATCAAAAGACGTTAAACAGTTATGTTTATACTCTGGTATTCTCGAGTTTGTCATATGGTCTAGTCTTTGGCTTGTATATGTTTGTTTATTCGGGATTTATGGCGATCGCCTTAATCACAATAGGCATCATTGCATTCTACTCTTTTATCACTTACTTAATCTTTGCTTTTCCCTTACAATTATTACTAAGAAGAAATCCCAGAAAGTTCAGTTTGATCCATTTTTTAATTTATACTGCAGTAGCTTTTTTGGCTGTGTTCGTGTTCTGGTTTGTTGATTATCCGCCTAGTGCTCTTACAGTGTTCAGGAGCTTAAATTATTACATAATGAGCATTGTTGCTGCGTTAATTTATTGGTTCTGGGATTCCATATGCCTGCGGAATTAGTTTATTTACTATTTAAATCATGCATTTCACAACGTTCACAACAAGTATAAAAGCCGCTGATCCAAACAACAAATACGCAGACCTTGTTTGTTTCTTTGAAAGTGTCTCCACTCCCATTAAAACAAAGAGAAGTGCAACTAATACTTGGAGAGAAACCAAGAGGAATTCACTTTGATGATATAAAGAATATACGCATAGGATTAAAGCTGCACATGAGATCAAAATTTTTGAAGCTTTAAGCAAAGAACCACTCCTTGAAAGTTTTTTTAAACCATAACACGGTATGAGCTTTTATTGGAGAGGAAAAAGCAAAAGAAGTGTTTTATTTAAAATTGGGGGAGTTGACTTGAACATTTTTATTTGGATTGCCATGTTTATAGCTATTTTTGCCGGCTCTTATGCAGGTTACAAAAGGAATAAAAAGAAAGAGCTTAAACAAGAAAAGTAAAGTATATAAGTTTCTGGAAACGGACTGTGAGAATTCTGAAAGAGTATTAAGTTAAATGCTCTTTTCTATTCCACATCTCCGGCATTCATGTAAGAATACACCGCCTTTGCAGAGTTCTTGAATAAAGCTAATCGCCATTGTCGCAGGGTAAGGAGTGTTTATTTGTATTGGAATAGAGCGGAAAGAGAATGGTGAGTCAAAAAGCATGGCAGCTGAGAGGGTTTGTAGAGCGGGCTGCTATACTTGTAGACCTGTATCAAAAGCGGTTTAATATTGGAAACGGATTTAAAAAGGGGTGAAAAGCTATCAAAACATTAGTTGTATTATCCAGTTTTATGGGGATTGTGTTATCAATTATTGGACAAATATTTGGAATCCTAACCGATTTCTTTATTCCAGGCATTGCTCGATTTATAGGGGTTTTAGCGGGTATTCTAGTATTACTTAGTTTGAAGTCAAGAAATACAGAAATGCAGGCTTTTATAGTAGGTTCAAGCACTGCGTTAGGAATAATGGGAGCAGGAATTTTATATTTTCCAGCTGCGATGATCAATGTCTTAATTGGTTTCAAGCTAAACAAAAAGTTAAAAGAAGAGAACACTAAGGAGCAGTTCTGAATAGACTGCTTTTTGTTTTATTCAAGTGAAGTTTATATGAATTTAAAATTTTACAGGGTTCTTAGAAGGAATGAAATCTTTTTGAAGAGAATAATCAGGATATTTGAGAAACTGACTGTTAAAAAAAGCAATAATCAATATTTGCTGCAGGAATTTAAATTTTCTGAAAAAACATTGAAAAAGTTGATAGGATTTTATAATATTAAGTCAAGTTAGTTTGTCCAGTCAACAAACTAATGAAGGTGACTTTATTAGTTCCATAAGATAAGGTTATTTCTAAATATAAAGGGGGAATAAAAGGCTCGATTTAATTGGAGCTAAACAATATATATAACAAAAGAGTGTATCTTTAATCCTTTCCCAAGTATAGGAGTGCAACGAAAAAAGATGAATTTACTGCTTGCTGATCAGATCATTTTGTTCGATGAAGAATAATCTGTGAAGTTAAACCACTCATATTTTTTGTGATTTTTTGAAAGCGCTTTTATAAACGATTACCGGCCGAGGTGAGTTTGAGAAATTTTTATACCATTTCATACTGTGCCTTATTTAATGATCGAAAAGGGAGGAAAAATCATGGTCAGTGAAAATTTAAAGAAGATTAGCATGACTGAAAAAGTTGGCTATGCTTCTGGAGATTTTGCATGTAATTTAATTTATGCAACGGTGTCTACTTATCTTTTGTTCTTCTATACAGATGTATTTGGTTTATCGGCAGCAGCAGCCGGTACCATGTTCTTAGTGGTTAGAATCATCGACGCTCTAGCTGATCCTTTTATTGGAACAATAGTAGACAGAACAAATAGCAGGTTTGGACGCTTTAGACCGTATCTTTTATTCGGAGCTTTCCCATTTGTAGTACTTGCATTACTCTGTTTTACAACTCCAGATTTTTCAGACATGGGGAAATTAATATATGCCTATATGACCTATGTTGGTTTGTCGCTTACATACACAACCATAAACGTTCCATATGGCGCGTTAACTTCTGCAATGACTAGAAATAATCAAGAAGTTGTTAGTATAACATCTGTTCGTATGTTATTTGCGAATCTTGGGGGACTTGTCGTTGCATTTTTTGTTCCCTTATTGGCTGCCTATTTAAGCGATACTTCCGGCAACGAATCTCTTGGCTGGCAGCTAACCATGGGTATTTTGGGAATGATAGGTGGGTGCCTTTTAATCTTTTGTTTTAAAAGCACAAAAGAGCGTGTCACTCTTCAAAAGTCTGAGGAGAAAATTAAATTATCGGATATATTTGAGCAATTTCATGTGAATCGTCCACTTGTTGTATTAAGCATTTTCTTTATTATTATTTTTGGAGTGAATTCAATAAGTAATTCAGTTGGCATCTATTATGTGACATATAACTTGGGAAGAGAGGATTTAGTGAAGTGGTACGGTTTGATTGGAAGTTTGCCTGCTTTGGTCATTTTACCGTTTATTCCAAGGCTTCATCAATTATTGGGGAAGAAAAAACTACTAAACTATGCATTATTACTGAATATTATCGGCCTCTTAGCTTTACTATTTGTTCCGCCAAGTAATGTATATCTAATACTCTTCTTTCGATTAATTGCTGCTGCCGGAAGTCTCACTGCCGGGGGATATATGTGGGCGCTCATTCCTGAAACAATAGAATATGGAGAGTATAGGACTGGGAAAAGAATGGGTGGGCTCATTTATGCTATTATCGGATTTTTCTTTAAATTCGGTATGGCACTGGGAGGGATTGTTCCTGGGTTGGTTTTAGATAAGTTTGGATACGTGGCAAATCAAACACAAACCCCGGAGGCATTAACGGGAATTTTAATTACAGCAACAATCATTCCCGTGTTCTTGCTGGTTCTAGCCATGATTGATATTAATTTCTATAACTTAGATGAAGAGAAATACAAAAAAATGGTACGAGAATTAGAGAATAGAGATAAAGTTTATTTGGATAATATTGAGGAATTCAAGGCATGAAAATGGCACCAAATAAGAGAAGCCTATTAAGAAAATAGCTGAGGAGGAGTTCAAATGAAGATTATCAATCCAGTACTTAAAGGATTCAATCCCGATCCAAGTATTTGTAGGGCAGGAGAGGATTATTATATCGCTGTATCTACATTCGAGTGGTTTCCAGGTGTCCAGATACATCATTCAAAAGATTTAGTGAATTGGCACTTAGTCGCACATCCATTACAAAGAGTTTCACAATTAGATATGAAAGGAAACCCTAATTCAGGCGGAGTTTGGGCACCATGTTTAAGTTATAGTGACGGTAAGTTTTGGCTGATCTATACGGATGTTAAGGTAGTAGATGGCGCTTGGAAAGATTGTCATAATTATTTAGTTACTTGTGAAACGATTAATGGTGATTGGGGGGATCCGATCAAATTAAATAGCTCAGGATTTGATGCTTCTTTGTTCCATGATACGGATGGAAAAAAATATTTATTAAATATGTTATGGGATCAGCGTATTGATCGGCATTCATTTGGAGGAATTGTCATACAGGAATATTCTGATGAGGAGAAAAAATTAATTGGTAAACCGAAAGTTATTTTTAAAGGGACCGATAGAAAACTAACAGAAGCTCCGCACCTTTATCATATCGGGAACTATTATTATTTATTGACTGCAGAAGGAGGAACACGGTTTGAACACGCTGCTACAATTGCCCGTTCTACAAATATTGAGGGTCCATATGAAGTTCATCCCGATAATCCAATCTTAACATCATGGCATGATCCTGGAAATCCATTGCAAAAATGCGGTCATGCATCCATTGTTCAAACACATACAGATGAGTGGTATTTAGCTCATTTAACGGGCCGTCCTATTCATCCTGACGATGATTCAATTTTTCAGCAGAGAGGATATTGCCCTTTAGGTAGAGAAACAGCTATTCAAAAACTGGATTGGAAAGATGATTGGCCTTATGTAGTAGGTGGAAAAGAAGGAAGCTTGGAGGTAGAAGCGCCTTCTATACCTAATACAATGTTTCAAGCAACGTACCCGGAAGTTGATGAATTTGAGGACTCAAAGTTAAATATAAATTTTCAAACTTTAAGGATCCCGTTTACGAATGAATTAGGTTCATTAACTCAAGTGCCAAATCATTTACGATTATACGGCCATGAATCATTAACCTCGACATTTACTCAGGCATTTGTAGCCAGGCGTTGGCAAAGCCTCCATTTTGAAGCGGAAACGGCTGTTGAGTTTTATCCGGAGAACTTTCAACAAGCCGCTGGATTGGTGAACTATTACAATACAGAGAACTGGACGGCTCTTCAAGTCACGCATGATGAAGACCTTGGCCGTATTCTTGAATTAACAATATGTGATAACTTTTCTTTTTCACAACCATTAAAAAATAAAATTGTTATTCCAGATGAAGTAAAGTATGTATATTTAAAAGTAAATATTGAAAAGGAAAATTATTATTATTTTTATTCTTTTAACAAAGAAGATTGGCATAAAATTGACATTGCATTGGAATCGAAAAAATTATCAGATGATTACATCCGTGGAGGAGGATTTTTCACGGGAGCCTTTGTAGGGATGCAATGCCAAGATACCAGTGGTAATCATATTCCGGCCGACTTTAGATATTTTCGCTATAAAGAAAAATAATTTGTTTCATGAAAAAAGGAGACTTCTATTTTAGAACTCCTTTTTTCTTATCCTTCAAAAATACTCCTATTCAACATCAATATAACAAACAAAAAGCTCATCTTTAAAGATGAGCGCAGGACATAGAGATCTGTACATTTTAATAATAAATTACATTGTAACCATATCCAGAAAATGATCAATAACAATGGAGGACATTCCTAATGCCGGTGCATTTTTTCCTAAGAAAGACGGTAATAATTCATAGCTATTGCCTAATTGGGAATAAACCCTGGACGACACTTCACTTCTAATTGAATTTAAAACCATAGGATGCGATTCAATTATGCTGTTTCTTAAAATGATGGCTTGAGGATTGAATGTATTTAGAATATTGGTAAGGCCTATTCCTAAATAGAATCCAAAAGTCTGTAATGCATTTAAAGTTCCGATATCATTCCGGTGGGCAAGGTCTATAATATCTTGATAGGACACTTTTTTCTCTTTAGTCTGAAGAGATTTTAATAAAGCCTTCTCTGAAGCATACAATTCCCAGCAGCCTCGGTTTCCGCAACTGCATTTAGGGCCATTAAAGTCTATTGTCATATGTCCCATTTCTCCAGAGAATCCGCTTACCCCTCTATATAAATCATTGTTGATAATAACACCGATCCCTATCCCTGTACTGACACTTGCATAAATAATGTTATCGTGATTTTTTGCAGCACCGAATACTTTTTCTCCATATGCTCCAGCATTCGCCTCATTTTCTATAAAAACGGGCACATTGAACTTCTCTTGTATGAAAGATTTTAAGTCAATATCTCTCCAGTTGGAGTTCGGAGTGAAAACAATTTTTTGATTTTTATCAACTAGTCCAGGCACGCATATGCCTATACCAGTAAGCCCGTATGGAGATTGTGGCATATGCGTAATCAAGTGATGAATCATATCAATTAAAATGTCTTTGGTTTTTTCTGGAGAATTCGATTCCAAATGATGGTGTTGATCAAGAACGATCGTTCCTTCAAGATCTGTTAAAATGCCATTAATATAATCCACACCAACATCTATTCCTACGGAGTATCCTGCCTTTTTATTAAAAACAAGCATGACAGGTCTTCTTCCGCCACTTGATTGTCCCTGACCTATTTCAAAAACAAGATTTTCTTTCATTAACGTGTTTACTTGTGATGAAACAGTTGATTTATTTAATCCAGTCTTTTCAGATAATTTTGCTCTTGAAATAGGTGAATTTTTAAGAATTTCTTTTAATAATAACTTTTGATTTACTTTTTTGACAAAGGTTTGATCAGCGATAACCACTTAATCCACTCCATTTGTATAATCTTTAAATTAAGTTGAAATGTATTGTTTTCAGTATGAGACATAGTACATAGCTAATCTTACCTTTACTATAGCTAATGTGTTCATAAAAAACAAAAAAAATATTGAAAATACTGATGAGGTTATATAAGATTAAAATAAGTTAGTTTGTTCGAACAACAAACTAATAGACAACTTACTTACAATATGAAATAAATTGCACTGTATTGAAATGATTTTTAAGGGGGAAATAACATGGCTCAATCTCATTCTAGTTCAGTCAACTATTTTGAAAGCGTAAACAAAGTGGTTTACGAAGGGAAAGATTCCACTAATCCTTTAGCATTTAAATATTATAATTCCCAAGAAGTAATCGGCGGAAAAACGATGAAAGAGCACTTGCGGTTTTCTATTGCCTATTGGCATACATTTACCGCTGATGGAACAGACGTTTTTGGGGCAGCTACGATGCAAAGGCCATGGGATCACTATAAAGGAATGGATCTGGCGAAGGCGAGAGTAGAAGCAGCATTTGAGATGTTTGAAAAACTAGATGCACCATTCTTTGCTTTTCATGACCGAGATGTTGCACCAGAAGGAAGTACGTTAAAAGAGACAAATCACAATTTAGATATCATCGTGGGCATGATTAAAGAGTATATGAGAAATAGCAACGTTAAGCTATTATGGAATACTGCAAACATGTTTACGAATCCCCGTTTCGTCCATGGTGCGGCGACTTCCTGCAATGCAGATGTGTTTGCGTATGCTGCAGCACAAGTAAAAAAAGGGTTAGAAACAGCAAAAGAGCTTGGCGCCGAGAACTATGTATTTTGGGGCGGCCGTGAAGGATATGAAACATTGTTAAATACCGATTTAAAATTGGAGCTTGATAATTTAGCGAGATTCATGCATATGGCAGTGGATTATGCGAAGGAAATCGGATATTCAGGGCAGTTTTTGATTGAGCCAAAACCAAAAGAGCCGACCACTCATCAATATGATACAGATGCAGCAACAACCATTGCCTTCTTAAAGCAATATGGCTTAGACAATCATTTTAAATTAAATCTCGAAGCCAATCATGCCACATTAGCAGGGCATACATTTGAACATGAATTACGGATGGCAAGAGTACATGGTCTTCTTGGCTCTGTTGACGCGAATCAGGGTGATCCTCTTTTAGGCTGGGATACAGATGAATTTCCGACGGATTTATATTCTACGACATTAGCAATGTACGAAATCCTGCAAAATGGCGGCCTTGGGAGCGGTGGATTAAACTTCGATGCGAAGGTCAGAAGGTCTTCTTTTGAGCCTGATGATTTAATATATTCCCATGTTGCGGGGATGGATGCATTTGCAAGAGGATTGAGAGTAGCCCATAAATTAATCGAAGATCGTGTGTTTGATGATGTGATTCAACATCGTTATCGCAGCTTTACTGAAGGAATAGGTCTTGAAATTACAGAAGGAAGAGCTAATTTCCATACTCTTGAGCAATATGCGCTAAATAATACAGCAATCAAAAACGAATCAGGAAGACAGGAGCGATTAAAAGCTATATTGAACCAATACATTTTAGAAGTATAACAGATAAAGAGAACCGCTATAAAAAGGTATAGCATGATAGCTAATACCTGAGACTGCCCGTCATGATTCCTTACCTTTTGCTTATTGTTATGACGGGTAATTTCTATAATTGGGATTTATTTAGAGTGAATGGTTTTTTTATAAGGGTAAGAGGTGAAAAAATGAAGTATGTCATTGGAATAGATCTTGGAACGAGTGCTGTTAAAACGATTTTAGTTAATCAAAACGGCAAGGTTTGTGCAGAAACGTCCAAAAGTTATCCGCTCATTCAAGAGAAGGCAGGGTATAGTGAGCAAAATCCTGAAGACTGGGTGCAGCAAACAATTGATGCATTGGCTGAATTGGTTTCCATATCCAACGTTCAAGCCAAGGATATTGACGGGATAAGTTATTCAGGACAAATGCATGGGTTAGTACTGCTTGACCAGGATCGGCAGGTGTTACGTCATGCAATTCTTTGGAATGACACCAGAACCACGCCTCAATGTATTAAGATGACCGAGAAATTCGGTGATAATCTGCTTAACATCACAAAAAACCGTGCTTTAGAAGGGTTTACATTACCTAAAATCTTATGGGTGAAGGAACATGAGCCTGAACTTTTTAAAAAAACGGCTGTTTTTTTGCTTCCGAAAGACTATGTGAGATTTCGTATGACCGGTGCCATTCACACCGAATACTCCGATGCAGCAGGAACGTTACTTTTACATATTACTCGCAAGGAGTGGAGCGATGATATTTGCAATCGATTTGGCATTTCTGCAGATATTTGTCCTCCGCTTGTTGAATCTCATGATTGTGTAGGATCGCTGCTTCCGAACGTTGCGGCTGAGACAGGGCTCTTGGAAAAAACAAAAGTGTACGCTGGGGGAGCAGACAATGCTTGTGGTGCGATTGGAGCCGGCATTCTTTCTTCCGGAAAAACATTATGCAGTATTGGAACGTCAGGGGTCATACTTTCATACGAAGAAGGCGAAGAAAGAGACTTTAAAGGGAAAGTGCACTTTTTTAATCATGGAAAAAAGGATTCTTTTTATACGATGGGAGTCACGCTCGCTGCAGGGTACAGCTTGGACTGGTTCAAAAGAACGTTTGCCCCAAACGAATCGTTTGAGCAATTATTGCAGGGGGTGGAATCTATTCCAATAGGAGCAAATGGACTGCTATACACTCCTTATTTGGTAGGTGAAAGAACGCCACATGCTGATTCTTCTATTCGGGGAAGCTTAATTGGAATGGATGGAGCACATAAAAGAGAGCATTTTTTGAGGGCGGTTATGGAAGGCATTACATTCTCTTTACATGAATCAATTGAGCTATTTCGAGAAGCGGGAAAATCAGTGCATACCGTTGTTTCTATTGGTGGAGGAGCTAAAAATGAAACGTGGCTTCAAATGCAAGCTGATATTTTCAATGCGAGGGTGATAAAGTTGGCAAATGAACAAGGCCCAGCCATGGGTGCTGCTATGCTAGCTGCCTTTGGAAGTAGGTGGTTTGAATCTCTTGAAGAGTGTGCAGAGCAGTTCATTCGTGAGGCTGCTACATTTTATCCAAAGGAACAAAATGTTCAAAAATATAAAACACTATTCGATGTGTATAAGAAAATTTACACTCACACAAAGGATCTAAATACAGTCTTGAAGAGCTTTCGAAAAAACTAATTATAAGTGTGGTTCGTAAAGAGTGTATTTTTTTGTCAGGGGATCAACGAAAAAACAATTAACGACTAATCATCAACAAAGGCATTTGATGACAAAACTACAGCTCAAATCGGCTCCCTAGCTATGAATATGAATGCGGAAGTATTATGGGAACACCAGTATGACGCTCAATAGCGGCGACGCATATAGTGCCCAGTGGAGTAGCATTGGGAATGCTTTATTCCGAAAAGGCAAAAAATTTGATACAACCAAAACTCACTCATAACTTGGAAACATGTCAATTCATTACAACGCAACCTTCAATCCGGGAGGAAATTCAAGCAGTAAATCAACCTTTTAAGCTTTGATTCAAATCCTGATTTGGTATCAGTCCAAACTCTTGATTTACGATCAAATCGGAAGTATTGTCTACGCACAAATAACCCCTCACATTAATGTGAAGGGGTGTTTTTGATAAGCTACACGATTTAATTGCTGTTTCTATAGTATTCAACAAAATCAATGTCCGTCATTAAAAAGCAATATCAAATCTATCTAAAGGAGTCGCTAAAACGAATATAAAAAACGTAGGATTTAAGTTATACGATTCACTTCATACGCCGTTCGTATTCCGGATTCAATTGCTCCTTGCATCCATCCGTGAGTAAGTGAGGCGTGTTCTCCAGCGAAATGTATTTTCCCTTCAGGGGCAGGGATGTATGGATACAGCTGTAATTCCTGTCCTGGTTCGAAAGCTGTGAAACCCCCGGCTGAATATGGATTTTGGGTCCAGCTAAAAGAAGCGCCGGTCACAAACTCTGACCATACAACATCACCATAGATTTCCGATAAATTCATTAACGTATAGCGGAGGCGCTCTCCCTCTGAAAGACTGTCCCATATCAGTGCCTCATCCGCCCATGTGTAACTCGCTACAACGACAGCATGTCCATTCGATCCAATGTCAATGCTGGGATAATACGAAAATCTAATCGGAAGATCAGTTATCGATTTGCCGCCGCGCTGCCCAGCTTTTTCCCAAAAACGGCTCTTAAACTCTATTCCGATTTTTGTTGCGGCAATATAGTTGAGTTCACGAATGGCCCGCCGTTTATAATAGGAAAATGAATCATATGGTTCAACTTGTACAAAACGCAATGTTGAAAATGGAATGGTTATGATAGCGAGATCGCCTGTCACTGCCAAATGTTTTGCTGTCTGTTGATGAATGCAGTTAACCGTAACATTGTTTTGGTTTTGAGATATTTTCACCATTTTATGATGGAAGACAATATGTTCTTTTAATTGAGGAAGAAATGCTTGAGGAAGCCGATCCATGCCGCCTGTTATTTCATAGAAACGAGTTGGCGACGTATAAAAGATGGATTCCCGTAACACTTCAACAAGGGACATCCCCATATATGCTTCCATATCCAAAAGTACGCCGATCATATCGATTGCACCGTATGAAAAATAAGTATTCAAGTAAGAGCCTAACGAATGGTTACTGTATTGTGTTTCAACGATCCGCCAATTTCTCGCAGGATCTACATAAATAAAATTGAGGATAGGCTGCAATACAGAAAGCATCAGCTCTTCGGCCGTTTTTCCTTGTTCATTTGCTGCAACTGGGTATCTTAAGATACCCGGATTGCTTTCAAAATGATGAAGACGTGTTTGAATGCCATTGGCGTAAATGATGTCCATTGGAGTTCTGTTCAAAAATACACTAGTTGGCAGGCTGAATCTTTTTATATATTCCAAGGTTAGAGTATGGATATCCGGAATACGCATTGGTCCAACATTGAAATACAGCCCGGCACTGAAGGGAGATCGCAACGTGCAAACTCTGCCCCCGACTCTATCACTCGCTTCCAGAATCGTCACTTTATGTCCTGCATTCTTCAGCAAAGATGCAGAAACAAGCCCGGCCAACCCGGCGCCAACGATAATAATGTGCTTTGGGTATTGTGATGTGCTAAGACCATTTCTAATCATCGCAATCATGTCTTCGTTCTTTAGTAGAGAATTCATTTTTGTGAGGCACCCTCTTTTTAGATTTATTGCATTATATTCATTCAAAAGGGTATCTATCACGAACTATATCTTTTTTTCAGTTGAGTGCTGCTCAACACAGCCTTTAAATCCTCTGGCATTCACATAACCGTTTTTACTCCAAATAGAACGTTTTTTCGTTTGTGCTTCCTGTTCATCTTTTCTAAACTGGTCTATGTATTTTGTATTTGGCTCATAAACATATGCTACTCTGGCTAATCCTTCTTTTAACAGTGTTTCTTGAACAGACTTGCCATCGACATAAACGTAAGCTAACAGCCTTCCGAATTTATCTCTGCGCTCTCCTTTATCAAATTCTAATTGCAGCTTTCCGCCGCTAATCAATTCTTTGTTTCGTTTAGATGCATCCTCGCCATATGGCTGAACACATGAATGTGGCTTTTTAGTCTCTGGAGTATCAATGAGCAAGTAGCGAACCGTATCAATATTGCCGTTATAGCTAACTTTGATCGTATCTCCGTCAACAGGCCTTTCTAACACAGCATCCACCAAGCCTTTTTTTGCTTCAGAGTTAGAATTCTTGGCAACTGGCTGTTTTAGATCTGAATGGCTTTTTTCAGCAGTATCATTTAATCCGCAGGCTGTCAAAGAAAAACTCAAAGCTAATAGACTAAAGCCTAACATTACTTTCTTCAATTCCATTTCTCCTTCTTCTGTTTCTTTCTATCTCAATCAACCAACATTCATTATAATGATATCGCTATTTATTGTGAATGTAATTTTTCTTAACACGTTTATATTTGAGTACTAGCTTTTGATCAATATTCCAATATCACAAAAAGGTTTCAAAAATGTAACCATGAAGAACATGTTTAGCTGAATTTCCTGAAATCATTCGGAGTATAAGGGGATTAGTATGTAATCCTGGTGTTAGGCGTTTTATCTGGGAAAATCCTATGATTACTAAAAAACTTCAGAAGTTTTTTATTGACTGAAAACGCTTTTAAAATTATGATAATATCAAACCTAACAAGGATGTAACAAAAATATAACTAGAACATAACAAAAAAGTGGATATGTTTCTTGTGAAAAAAATGAAAGCGATTTCAATTAGGTTGTTTCTGTAAAAGCCTCATTCGCTGCATTGAGTATTGCTAATTTTCAGATTGATAAGGTCTCGGGAAATAAAAAACCTGGCTGAAACGAGTATTGCTCTTTAAAAGAGAAAGGGTGAATCCAGCACACTCGGTTGACAAGAATGAAAAAATGTATAAAGCATTCTTCATAAAGGTGGGGAAAGGGTATGAAAGAACAACGAAATCCTAGGTCGTTTTTGCAGTTGATAATGATTTCAGCAACATTTGGCGGGCTTCTTTTTGGATATGACACCGGAGTTATAAATGGAGCCTTGCCTTTTATGGCAAGATCTGATCAACTTAACTTAACACCGGTCACAGAAGGGCTGGTTACAAGCATGCTTCTATTAGGAGCAGCGTTTGGTGCATTGCTGTGCGGCAAATTGGCTGACCGCTATGGCAGACGTAAAATGATCCTTAATCTTTCCTTTTTATTCTTTCTGGCATCACTCGGAACAGCAATTGCGCCGAATGTTTTAACGATGGTTATCTTTCGGTTTTTGCTGGGACTGGCTGTCGGTGGGGCATCATCAATGGTACCGGCCTTTTTAGCAGAAATGGCGCCGTATGAGAAAAGAGGGCGTATGGTAACGCAAAATGAACTGATGATCGTCGGCGGGCAATTTTTAGCCTACGTTTTTAATGCGATTCTTGGTGTTGCAATGGCTGATACAGGGCATGTTTGGAGATACATGCTTGTCCTTTGTGCCATACCGGCTCTCATATTATTTGCAAGTATGCTCATGGTTCCGGAGAGCCCGAGGTGGCTAACTTCTAAAGGTAAAAAAAGCGAGGCGCTGCGCGTCCTTAAACTCATACGTGACGAGAAAAGGGCAGAAGCAGAATTTAAAGAAATACAAGCAGCGGCAGTCAAAGATTCAAATGTAGAGAAGGCATCGATCAAAGAGTTCTCTACACCATGGCTGCGCCGTCTTTTATGGATTGGGATCGGTGTTGCCATCGTTAATCAAATCACAGGCGTCAATTCGATTATGTATTACGGCACTCAAATCCTGCAAGAATCCGGTTTTGGTACAAAGGCAGCTTTAATCGCTAATATTGGGAATGGATTGATATCAGTCATTGCCGTTATCATCGGCATTTGGCTGGTTGGCAGGGTGAACCGGCGCCCGATATTGATGATTGGTTTATCTGGAACGACCACAGCGCTTTTATTCATTGCCATATTCTCAATCGTGTTTGATGGATCAGCAGCACTCCCGTATATCGTGCTATCTTTGACCGTTTTATTTCTAGCCTTTATGCAGGGCTGTGTCGGACCAGTAACATGGCTGGTCATTGCAGAAATATTCCCGCAAAGAGTAAGAGGGCTTGGTTCTGGCATCAGTGTATTTTTCCTCTGGATTTTAAACTTTATCATTGGTTTTGCTTTTCCAATCATGCTTAGCTCTGCAGGCTTATCCTTTACTTTCTTTATATTTGTCGCTTTGGGTATCTTGGCAATCGGTTTTGTGTACAAATTCATGCCGGAAACTAAGGGACGAACACTTGAGGAACTAGAAGAGCATTTCCGTTCAATGGATAGAAATTATGACTCTGAAAAATCAATTCATGAAGCGTGATTATCTTATTAAAATGATATTGAATGCAATGGTTAAGCAGCCCACTTTCATCAAGTGGACAATAACAAGTAATTGTTTTCGACTAATCTTCTTGAAAATTTTACTTCTGTCTATGAACATATTAATAGTATTGCATTTGTAATTAAAGCTCTCTTTATGAGGGCTTTTTATTATGCGTCATACCGGACACTTATATTGGGGAAGCTAATGAAAAAGAAAGAAGGAGATACGAAGTGAAGAAGCATTTACTTTCCTTATGTGTTTTATTATTTGCATTGACTTTTGTTCAAACAAAGACTCAAGCCCTGACATTTACAGAATTGCCAATTAAACAAAAAACAGAACAATGGTCAGTCGAAATAGCTGAAGCAAAAAATGCAAAGGAATTAGCGAGTCCAAAAAAGGGGGAATATCACGTATATTCAATGGAAATCAAAAACATAGGGGAAGCCGCAGCTACAGTGGATGTACAATTGTATAGAAATGATCCTGATTCAACCACGAGGTTTTCACTTTTTGGCTGTCCCGAAAACTGTGTGAGACAGAAGGAGGATTTAATAAGCTTAGCCAAAAGTTTAAACGATGGTGCACCGCTGAAGTTTAACCATTTTATGGTGGCTGAAAAGGCATCTGAATTAGAGGTTGTTATTATTTGGACACAAAAAGGAAAAGAAGGACGCCAATTAAAACAAACCTTTACATTCAGTTAGAAGAGGTGAATTAGACAATGTAGTGACCTACATAGGACTTGAGCATTAAAGCTGTTTGAATGTTGTATCCATTTGGGTTAACAGGCAGATAATCAACACCTGATCAGTATTAAGGCAGACATAGATGCGCTGCGAATCACAAAGCTGAGAACAATGAAGAAAGTCTTATATGGCTGCAAAACTGAAAAGACAATTTATTGGGCTGCTTTATGAGCAGCTTTTTTTATATTCTTTTTCAAGTAACATTTTGCCCATTTATTCTACTAATAAAATGAAGAAAGCGAGGGGAAACATGAGAAGCAAAAATAAAATCAAAAGATCACTAATCATTACAGCTCTATTATTGATTTGTTTAGTAACGTTCTTCGCAATGATATCAGGAGACAAAGTAAAAAATGAGGGAAGCAGCAGGAACGGATTGTGGGTTTCTACCATTGAAAAATCAGATAAAACTTCGATTGGCCCTAATTACTTCTTGAATTTATACTGGCAGGGGAACAAGAAAGAAGCGAAAAGAACCATTGTTGAAAAAATCATATTGTATATAGATGGTAAAAAGTACGATGACAGAGAAGATTATGATTTATCAGAGTACACAGGTGAAGAAATGCCAGGCGGAGGACAAATGGAAGACCACATTGCTACGTTTGATTTTATGCTTGAAGATGAAGTAATTGGACATGATGTAGTTGTTAAGGTGGAGTGGAAGACCGGTAGGGAAAAACATACAGATAAAATAAGATTACAAGAGAAACCATGGTATAAAAGATAAATCTGCAATGGCAAGTTTAGGGATGAACGTCCAAAATATAGGTCTGCTTTCAGAAACATCTGATTGATAAGTACATGTCATGATAAAGGCATGTTTTTATTCAAAGTAAAAATAAAACATGCGAGTTTAGTTCCTTACCTGTACATAAAATGCTTACATTTCTTTCAAATGCTCGTAAAGCAATCTAAAGCAAACAGTACCAGATATCAAAGGGACTGCAAACAAAATAATCACTGCTATGGTCTCCCAGCCGTTAAAAAAATCGTGGTTTTTAATGAATACCTGTCCTTCTAAAATGATAAAAGTTATAATTCCTGTTAATACTAAAAAGCATGAAAACAGAATGCTCCTTGCTTTTGGTTTTAGCTTTTTAAACTCATCTTTAAAATAAATGAAAACGAGAACTAAAGAGCAAAAGGATGCTGCAGTGCTTATTACATCAATATTTTTCATGACTTTCGCAATGATGATACATAAGATGAACAGAAAAAATGCTAAGTTTTTAGACAAAAAATCGCTCCTTATTTTATGGCTACCCAAAAAGTTTACAAGTTTTTCACAATAGGCACAATGCGATGGCAGTAAATTAATCAATTGGTTAACGAAATAGGTTTTTTATCTTATTGTACCATGTACTAAATATTCAATCGTTTTTTATGTGCGGGCACTAGGGAATGATGTGTAACGGAAAGGCAAAACTGAATTGAAGAGAGTTTACCTGTGGTAAATGTGTTCTTCAAATCTATAAACTTGTACTGTCTTTCCGGGTCCAGTACTCTTGTGTCGCGTTATTATAAGTTACCTCTAAAAATGATTTGCCTTTTTTCACTGTTATAAAACATACACCAAAAAAGGAGAGATAAATGCGTAAAATCGGGATATCGGTCTTAGCGTTCTTTGCTTTTATTTCGGGCTGCAATGATAAGGAAGAAAATAAAATAAAAACGCCAAAGATGCAGAACCTTGTTGGTTTTATCCTTTTTAAGGATGAAAAGTCAGCCGTTTTTCTTGAGGGCAAACATGCTCCTGAAAAAGAGGACTTTGAATTGTCTCAAGATAGACTTATAAGAAAATATAAAAATCATGTTGTGATATTGGAATTAAGTCAAATTGAAAACAAAGAAGACCTTGTGGAAGGTAAAAAAATGAAGGTGTGGTTCAACACTCTTAAAGAATGTGATCCTCCAAAAGCAACAATTAAAAAATTCAATTGGTTATAAAGGTTGGCATCCCCCGCATATGATCGCTTAATAGAAAGTTCTACAATTATTATATTTTAATAATGGTACTGCCATAAACAGCGCTATATTCAAATACTGAGATGGCTGAAAAAAATCAATAAACACAGATGTTCTCTTTACCACGCGCAAGGGCATGAACATCGCTTACACAATCAATGCAGCTTGTTGCTGTATAAAAGCAGCATGATGGGCGAGGGCGGCAAGTTTAGCATAAAAAACAGCACTCACACGAAGATGTAGTGCTGTTTTAACGTTTGCAGAGCATTGCATAAAAGTGGTTATTTCCAGACTGACAAATATTTCTTTCGATATTTGCTATCTTTCTCGATCTCAATCAAGTCCATTGCTATTTCCCTAATATGCTCATCTTTATCTTCATCGTATAATTTTTTTAATCCTACAATCATATCGTAGCGAATCAATGTATAATGTTTTTCGTTTATTCCATTTTTAAAGCGATCAATAATATGAGTAAGCACCAGTTCTTTTTGTTCTGGCCCAGCTAAACCAACCTTCCAGATTGCTTGCAAACTATGCCGAGCAGTTACAAATTTTGAATCCCTGGTCACTTCCCATAACGCTGGAAAGTCGTGCAGCATCCGTTTATCCGGATCACTGATTGCTAAACCAGCAAGAAACTGTGCAGCTCTCGCTCGCCTGTGGTTATCCGGATCGGTCAGCCATCCTATTAATTGATCCCATACTTCATAAGCCCAGTCTACTTTTTCTTTTGTGGCGTTAATAATATTCTGAAAGGCTTCTAATTGCAGGCTTTTGTCCTTTGCTTCTAGATTTTCAAAATGAGATTTCATTATACTGTCCATTTTCGTATCACCTTAAAATGATTAGTTATGTTGATTATATCCTTTCACTTGCGATCTTCCAATAAACATCATTTCTCGCGCTAGTGAATGCTTACCTTTTCCTATTATGTCTTTCTAATTCAATTTCAACAAAAAATCTGTTACATTGGCTGGTCTTTACATTGTGTTCTTGATGAGGGCTACATATCTTGTTTACAGATCAGATGTTTATGAAAGAATCATTTTTAAATCGTAATTTTTTATATAACGATCGAAGAATACAAAACAGCGAGTAACCTATTGCAGCACCTGACGTATTAAGGATTAAATCATCAACGTCAAAACTTCTATAAGAGTTTCTTAAATACATAGAAATCGAAAGTTGCGTTAGTTCTATAGACAATGAAATAAAAAATCCAGTTAATAACATTCTTTTTAGGTTCCTTAACTTGTCAAATAAAAGAGGGAACAACAAGCCAATTGGCAACAGTAAAATCAGATTTCCGCCAAGAGATCTTATTACATAAAACTGCAAGCCTAGATGATAAATATCTACAAAGAAATAAAACGGGATAAAGTTATTTCCATACAAAAATGGATGATAAGAATCTTTCCTCCAGTTCGCAATTAAATCATGATCTATAGGTAAAGGGAATATTGTAACGCTTATCAGTTCAAAGAAGTAAACGATTAAACAAACAATAACAAGATGCTTATCATTGGCCATTCGTTCTTTCTTAAATATAAATCGCTTAATAATTCTATAAAGAATAAAACAAAAATAAAGTACAAACATGAATGACAAAAGAAAAGTTGAGTCAAGCATAAATACACCACAATTTCTTTTTTTGATCCTATTTTAACATAATTAGGAAAGAGATTAAGATTAAATAAAAAAAGACTTTTATCTAAATTTAAGGAGGAAAGGGAAGGTGAAACTCAATAACGACAGTGATTTCCAAACCAAGTTTGCTGACATGTTTTTAAGAAACGGTTGAGGAGAAGTTTATTGCTCATATGAGTCAAAGTTGAAAATGATTGGAGTGATATTGAATTGATCAATTGTTAAAGAATAAAAAATCAACTAAATGTGCGAAAAGATCAATAGCTCTAAAGAATGCCTAATTTCGTATGGACAAATGACATTTGGCTGTGAGGTAAATACAATACAGTAAACTAGAGGAGCGAATGGAGGGTTCTATGTGTTTAGACAATATCCAGTTTGGTATACACAAACACCTTACTACCTGAATTATCATGTGCCTCAATACCAAACAATCTCTTATGATCCACAACGATGTTATCAACGTTGCATGTATCAAACTGGCGGCAACTATGAGTTATGTGACAGATTATGTTATGAAGAAATACCAGTGTAAAAGAGGGGACTTTCTCCTCTTTAAAACCACATTATATAAATTAAAAATGAAGAATCTGATAAAAAAGGAAGTAAATTGAGATAACTCTATTTGATAAACGATACATCTCAATTATAAATAAAGATATCTCAGTTCAAGAATTTAAACCAAGTAGGAGTCAGAAAAAGCTTGCAGCTTAAAGAATTACAAAGGAAACAAGAGGACGGCAGCATCGGCAATACATATGATTATAAGCTTGCTAAGAAAATTAAATGTTAAATGATGAAAAAGTTGACCAGGTCGATGATCTTCTTCATCAGTTAAAGAACGACTTCATCACGCATGCTTTGTAATCAAGACGAATTAAACCAATGGCATTTTTTACACCATGCTTTTACGAAATTCAAAGGTATTGTAATCAAGGAAAACTACATCTATGGGTAAGACCGTAGCAATGAAACATTGGGTACCGGTCTAATGAAATCCAATACAATGTATTACAGCACATGAATACTAAAGAAAATGGATAAGAGCTCGGTGTCCATATCTTTAACAATAATGAGGGCTCGGTTACACACGTCCTATAGATCATTTCAATTAAGGGATCAATCCTGAAGTGAAGAACTTTATTACTTTACACACGATGATTTCAACTTGAATTAATTAATATAATACAAGCTTTCTTTTGAGACAGCAGTTTACATTATGTGGAGAAACACTGATTTGTTAAAATAAATATATCGTCACTATACCTCATTGCGAAAGGGGAATATTTATGACCAAGGTAGCGATAGTTACTGGTTCCGCAGGCGGATTAGGGAGAGGGATAGCAGAGAGATTGTGCAAGGATGGTTTTAGTGTCGTTCTGCATGATATTAACGAGGAACTGCTGCATGCAACTGTATCAGACTTCAAAGAAAAAGGCTATCATGTTATCGGAGTAAAAGGGGATGTATCCAAGCGTGATGATCAATTCAATTTAGTTAAAGCAGCGGCAGATACATTTGGCCGTTTGGATGTGTTTGTAAACAATGCAGGTATTGAGGCAGTTTCGCCATTTTTAGAAATAACAGAAGAACAACTGAATCAATTGTTCAAGGTTAATGTCAATGGCGTTGTGTTTGGTACTCAAGCAGCTGCTGATCAGTTCATTAAGCAAGAAACAAAAGGCAAAATCATTAACGCATGCAGTATAGCAGGTCACGAATCATTTGAAATGCTTGGCACATATTCCGCAACGAAGCACGCAGTGAAATCTTTTACACATTCAGCTGCTAAAGAGTTAGCCAAATATCAAATAACAGTTAACGCATATTGTCCTGGTGTTGCAAAAACAAAAATGTGGGATCGCATTGATGAGGAAATGGTTAAACATAGCGATGATTTAAAACCAGGAGAAGCTTTTGAAAAATTCTCTTCAGACATTGCTCTAAAAAGATATCAAACACCTGAAGATGTGGCCAATTTAGTCTCATTTCTAGCTTCAGATGATTCAGATTATATCACCGGTCAAGCTATTTTAACTGATGGCGGCCTGGTTTATAGATGATAGAATGTACAGTAAAATAAAAGAATCCATTTTAGAAATGGATTCTTTTTGTTTGAGATGAAACCATAATGACCTAGTTGTATAATGAGAAAAGCAATTCAGAGGTCCGTGTGTTCATTCAATGAAAATGGAGTGAACATGTTGGCAAAAAAATATTTGGTCCGTCAGCATGTTCATCTTGTGCAGGAATGATATGTTGGACAAGCAACATCGTGGCGCATGTGAGTTTTAGACACAAGCCAGACGAACAATACATAGCCATAAAGAGAGGCTTGGCGTTATACAAGCCCTATTTGTGTCAGTAGCCAAAAACCAATGTTGTACTTTGTGATCCGGCATATTTTGTGACAAATTCTTTTGTGTACTGCGGAGTTTGAACCCGGTAGCTGTAATTGGAGCCTGGATTCCACGTTGTCAACGGTGAGGATTGCCTGTTCAAGGATGGATAGCTTCCTGTATCCTTAAAGTATCCGGTGCCCTTGTCATCAAGGATTCCGCCTTTTTCGCTGCCTTTTCCAAAATAATTGTATTCAGAATATATTTTTGCTTTTGTCGCGATGGTAATTGCTTGGTTAAAATTGTTGCTGTAATTGTTTTTGACATGAAAGTAGCCATATCTCATCAGCCCCGGGCCTCTTACATACAAATTCTCAAAATAGTTGTTGGCGATGGTCATGTGCGGATAGCCGTCATATTGGTGCTGGGAATCATCAGGATATCCTAAAATTAAACCGTACTTATGATTTGCGAATTTTGAGTTGCTGATGGTGATATAATCAGCTGATTTACCGATATACAACAGCTTGTCCAGGTCACTTCCGCCAGCACTATAGCTGTGTCCTGAAAATGTAACATGGTCGATCCAGTAGTTAAAGCCTGAATCGAGATAAAGCTGAATATCGTTATTTCCGTTAATCTGCGGGCTGTGTTCAAAGGTCAGATTTTGAAAGATGACGTTTCCGGATGAAGAAGATGTTGTTAAATAAATATTTTTCAGCGTTTTTTTAGCGTAAGAACCTACAAGTGTTTTATTTGAACCAATCGTTACCGTTGTTTTTGAAGAAGCGGTTAAATCATTTTGAAGCACTAAAATTTTAGGTGTTGATCCGCTCAGATGGGTTTTTAAATCATTTAGACTTTGGATATAAACGATCTGGCCGTTTTTTCCGCCGGTTGTGCTGGCTTTAGAGACTCCTTTTTCATTTTTTGCATTTCCGGCAAATCCTAAAATGCCATTCGTCGAGGTATTTGGAAAATCGACGGCGCCTAAAGCTTTTTCAGGCAAGAGAAGCAATAATAAACTTAACATGGCAAATAATAAAGAAAATCGTTTCAAAGCCACTCAGCTTCCTTTCAAATTTAAATAATTTACATATGGATTATTATTACAGTTGGACAACAGTAAGAATAGAGTCTATATTCCTGATCAAAACCGGGATTTTATATGTTTTTTGATGCAAATAAAAGAGTTACAGTTGGAACCACACGAAAGGATTGATACACCATTGACTGCTGCAGCATATCGAAACACTTTGCTTTCTCTTCTTTGTTTAACAGCGGGAATCGTGGATGTGATCGGTTATTTAAGCCTAGGACACGTCTTCACTGCTAATATGACGGGAAATATCGTTTTATTGGGATTAGCAATCGGAAAATCTCTTCAAGTCACTGTTTTTCATTCTTTAACTGCGCTAATCGGCTTTATCGTGGGAGTGATTGTTTCCACGATCATTGTTGGAAAGGCAGAGAAAACATTTTGGCCATCCGCTGTAACAAAAGCTCTGGCAATTGAAGCGTTCATTTTATTTGTTTTTGCTTGTCTTTCAATATCTGCTGCTTTCGTTCCGGTGTACATCCTTATTATCCTTTTGAGTATTGCCATGGGGATACAAACAATAGCAGCTAAACAACTGGGGATTGCAGGCATTTCTTCTACAGTTTTGACCGGAACATTGGCTTCTCTTTTAGAGGATCTTTCCGGCCGGTTGTTTTTCTCTAAACAGAATAAAACATTCTTAAGAGATGCTGTGTTAAGGGCGCTGGCCATCATATTATATTGTGTGGGGGCTGTTATTGTAGCTTTTGCAGATCCACATTTTCATTACATTATTATCTGGTTTCCGATTGTGCTCATTTTAGGTATTATACTTACTGCTCTGACCAAGTTGCAAAAGGTAAAGTGAAATTCTCCCGCTTGCGATTTCAAGCGGGGATGGGAATTTTTTGAGCTGATATACTTCAGATCCTCACTATAGCTATCCATATTCTATCCATATTAATGAAACAAGAATTTTGGCTCATATGTGCATCTGAACATAAGTAATGCATAGTCGTATAAACGCACCCTTTGATATATATAGAATAGTGAATTAGACATAAATCAATCTATGAATCTATGTCCTCTTTCAATCCATATCGAATGAGTATTACAATGATAATGATTCTCATTCGAAATTTGGATTAGGAGGATGTCTATGAAAAAGAAGATCAGTGCTGTTATTAGCGTGGTTATGTTGATGATTCTTTGTTTTTGCCCGCAGGCTTCGGCAGCCTATAACGATTTGCACGAAGGCTATGCAACCTATACCGGATCAGGCTATTCAGGAGGAGCTTTCCTTCTTGACCCTATCCCATCTGACATGGAGATTACGGCAATTAACCCAAAGGATCTTAATTACGGCGGTGTGAAATCCGCTCTTGCCGGCTCTTATCTTGAAGTGGAAGGGCCAAAGGGGAAGACGATCGTCTATGTTACCGATCTATATCCTGAGGGTGCCCCAGGAGCCCTTGATCTTTCACCCAATGCCTTCAGCAAAATCGGTGCTATGAAAGATGGAAAAATCAAAATCAAATGGCGTGTGATCAAAGCGCCAATCACTGGCAATTTCACATACCGGATTAAAGAAGGCAGCAGCCAGTGGTGGGCGGCAATCCAAGTTAGAAATCACAAGTATCCTGTTATGAAAATGGAATACTACAAAGACGGAAAGTGGATCAACATGGAGAAAACGGACTATAATCATTTCCTCAGCACCAATTTAGGAACGGGCTCTCTTAAAGTCAGAATCACTGACATTCGAGGAAAAGTTGTAAAAGACACGATTCCAAAGCTTCCTGCAAACGGAACATCTGGGGCGTACACAGTTCCCGGGCATGTTCAGTTTCCTGAATAAAACCTTTGAAAAACGGCGGAAAATCTAAATTTTCCGCCGTTTTTTTGTACGTGCAAATGATTATGAAATAAGAATGTTGTGACTTACTTATGCAAGTTGGCACAGCAACGGTAGAGGAACATTTTAAATGAAAAGTCCTGCTCAAGAAAAAGGGCTAAACGAATCCTGCGACTGGTCTTTGTCTTTCAGCTACTTGGATGCTAGATGGTGACTCTGTATTCATTTGGCAACCCCTCCACCAAAGACAGCAATACCTATACTTGATAAGTAAAAATCAATATTTGCATATGTGGGCTGCTTTCGTTAATGTGTTGATTGGTTTCAAATTAAATAAATAACTAAAGAACCAATAAATTGATCAAAAAGCGTTTCCAATCCTGCTTTTTGTTGTGTTTGGAAAAGAAATTTTATAGCTCGTCTTATTGAAAAATTCGCATTAATCTTTCGCTTGTTGTTTCTCTCCTAATGTTAATACCCATTCTCTTAAGATATGTTTTTGCACATATCTTTTTCCGTTAATATCAATATGAGGGAGGTCTGTGAGATCCTTTGCTAAGAGTTTCGCCTCCGCTTGGGTTATTCCTAAAAAATGCCCGATATAAAAGTAAATATCTCGTTCTTTAATCAGCATAATGTCATTTTTTTCGTTAGCTTTTGGGTTGTTAATATGCTTTAATCCTTCTCCGATAAAATATCCAGCCAATGCAATACCGATTCCTAAAAAAACGTCCATGTGTATGCCTCCATTATGTACTCGTCATGTTATACGGTCAATCTATATCATTGGTTTCATTTTTGTTGACTGTGTACACAAAAAACCGCCAGAGCAAGATCTGGACGGTTTCTATGCTTTTTCAATCTGAACTCGGCCTGAGAAAAAAGTGGCGCCTCCGCCCATATCAGACAAGCGGTCGGGGGTCAGGGCGTTAACAAGCTGATTTTTGCCTGGTTCATCTGCCCATAATCCTTGACTGACGACAACACCGGGCAGCACTTGTTCTCCGACTGCGGCGGTTAGTTCACACTCACCTCGGCTGTTCCAAATCCGTACGGCTTCACCATCAGTGATGCCGTGTTTTTCGGCATCTTTCGTGTTGATAAAGAGTTTCGGTGTCTTTTCAAGTTTGACGTGCTTTGCATTATTGGAAAACGTTGAGTTTAAGAAATTATGATTCGGCCCGGGAACATACATAAACGGAAATTCATGATCCGGCGCAAGCGGCGTATGTGTCGGTAACGGCGGGAAACCGGCTTGTTTCATTTTTTCTGAATATAATTCTATTTTTCTGCTCGGTGTCGGCAATTTACCCGGAAATAGCGGCTTTTCACGCTTCGCCTTCATAAATGAACGTTCAGTGAGTGATTCATAACTAATCTCCGCTAAATAAGGATTATCCGGATGGTGAAGTGCCTGGCGGATTAAGTCTTCATCTGAATCTTTGAGCTCCTGATCCGTAAATCCCATTGCCTCAGCCAATAACCGGAATACCTCGGTATTAGACTTGCTTTCTCCGTATTTCTCAATAACCGGCTGCTGAAGCTGAATGTAATGGTGCCAGTATGAGGTGTAAAAATCAGTATTTTCAAAAGCGGATGCAGCGGGCAGTACAATGTCCGCATATTTGGCCGTTTCTGTTAAAAACAAATCATGAACCACGGTGAACAAGTCATCCCGCAGGAGGCCTTGTCTGACTTTGTTCGCTTCTGGCGCCACAACGGCTGGATTCGTCCCATAAATAAAGAGGGAGCGAACAGGAGGGTCTGTTTCCAGAAGAACTCTGCCCAGCTGATTCATATTAAACGATCTCGGTGTGCGGCCTTTCAGTAAATCAGGACGCTGAAGCGCGGTGGTGTTATATTCTAAAATCCCGCTGTTTTGTTTGATGGCGCCGCCTCCTGTATGCATCCATTGACCGGTAATCGCCGGTAGACAGGCAATCGTTCTAACAATCATTCCGCCGTTGTCGTGATGCTGAAGGCCGTTTCCGATTCTGATAAAGGAAGGGGAGGTTTCACCATACATTTTTGCCAGCTGATAGATATCGTCGATACTGATACCAGTGATCAGGGATACCTTTTCTGGATGATACTGTTTCACATGCTCGCGCAGTTCTTCATAGCCGACTGTATATTTTGAAAGAAACGCTTCATCGTGAAGATTTTCTTTAAATAAAATGTGCATGATGCCGAGGGCAAGCGCGCTGTCGGTACCGGGTTTTATAGGAATAAACCAGTCTGCTAGACGCCCTGTCTGATTTTTATGCACATCAATCACAATAATTTTTGCGCCTTTTTTCCGTGCTTTTTGAGCGATTGTAATTTGATGCATGTTTGTGCTGACTGCGTTAATTCCCCAAAAGATAAACAGTTTCGTATGTATCGTTTCTTCAGGATCGATTCCAGCACTCACACCCATGGTATATTTATAGCCCTCTGATCCGGCTTTGCTGCAAATCGTGCGCTCAAGCTGGCTTGAGCCCAAGCGGTAAAAAAAGCGGCGGTCCATTCCTTCAGCCGTTAATTTTCCCATATTGCCGTAAAAGCTGTAAGGCAGTATGCTTTCAGCTCCTTCTTCATCAATCAGCTGTTTCCAGCGGGATGTGATGGTGTCAATCGCTTCTTCCCAAGAAATTGGTTTAAACTCTGCCTCGCCCTTCACACCTGTTCGTTTCAGCGGAGTCGTCAGCCGCTTTTCATCATAGAGGCGCTCAGCCATATTTCGTACTTTGTTGCATATATTTCCGGCTGTCACGGGGTGATCAGGATCACCCTGCACTTTCACAATTTTCCCGTCTTTTTTATGTACCAGCAATCCGCACTGGTCCGGGCAGTCCAGTGAGCAAACGGATTTAAAAATGCCGTTTTGTTGAGTGGCGAACGATTTCATAGCCCAGTTCCTCTCCCTAGTTAGATATATTGTAAGAATTATAACATTTCGAATGATAACGTCAATTCTGAAAAAAAGACATTGACATCAATCTGGGTCTTCTTTATGATTAACGTATTCTCAATTCTGAAAATTACATACAAAACATTTTCTATCAAGAGAGGTGGAGGGACTGGCCCTATGAAACCTCGGCAACATTATTGTGCCAATTCCAGCAAGCGTCAGCTTGAAAGATAGGAAAGTAAGGTTTATACCGGCTTCTGTCTGTGGCAGAGTGCGCCTATACATGAATCTCTTTCCATCTTTGGAGAGAGATTTTTTTGTGTGAAAAATAACGATGAAAAGGATGTTTTGCATCATGACGGTTTTGATTACAGCACCGTACAACGAAGAAGGACGAAAAGAGCTTGAAGAATTGTTCGGTTCCGTTGTTTATCAGTCTTGGAAAGAAAACGGCCGGGCATACAGGGAAGATGAATTGATTCAGCTATTAAAAGGATCAAATGCGACGGGTTTGATTACTGAGCTTGATCAGGTGACAGAAAACGTGTTTGCATCAATGCCGGAACTTTCATTTGTAGGAGTATGCAGGGGAATGCCTTCCAATGTTGATGTGGCAGCAGCGTCAAACAAAGACATTCCGGTTTTCTATACACCTGGGCGCAACGCACAAGCTGTTGCTGAAATGTTTATTGGAAATGTGATTTCATTTCTCCGGCACACGAATACCTCTAATCAATGGCTAAAGGATGGAAAATGGAACAGCGATTATTTGCAGGCATATGCCAAATTCAAAGGTAATGAAATAACAGGAAAAACCGTGGGTATGGTCGGATTCGGAGCGGTTGGGCAAAGAATTGCAAAACTGCTGACTGCGTTTGACTGCAAGGTTTTGTATTACGATCCATACGTACAGCACGATTATCCGCAATATGAAAAAGTATCTCTGGAGAAGGTATTTTCAGATAGTGATATCGTTTCTGTTCATCTGCCGCGTACAGATGATACGCTTGGCCTCATTGATCGGCCGTATTTTGACTTGATGAAAGAGAGCGCCATTTTCGTGAATACATCAAGAGCTGTCGTGGTAAACCGAGAGGATCTTTTATCTGTACTGAAAGAAAGTAAAATCAGGGGTGCGATATTAGACGTTTTTTATCATGAGCCGCCAGAGCAATCGGATTATGAATTTATTTCATTGCCTAATGTTCTGGCAACACCGCATTTAGCAGGAGCAACATTTGAAGTAGAGGATCATCACGTTACCATTCTGAACGAAGCGCTTAAAAAGTGGAGGGATGAAAAAACTCTCAATATTCCGACTTTATATAACAAAAACGATCTTAAAGCAGAGGTGTAAAAAGGAGGGCATCAGGATGACGAAACAAAAAGGTTATCTCGTATTTGACATTGGCACTGGCAATGCAAGAGTTGCGGTCGTAAGTGTGTCGGGAAGCGTTCAAACGGTTGAACGGGAGGACATTGTATATACGACCGAGCCGCTTTACCCGGACAGCCGCTATTTTTCTCCACAGGCGCTGTGGAATCAAATCATGAATCTGGCTAAACGTGCGATTTCTCGTTCTCATCATATTGAAATTATTGGTCTCACTTCAACAAGTCAAAGACAGGGGATCGTGCTGTTTGATCAAAATGGTGAGTCTTTCCTCGGTCTGCCCAACATTGACAATCGGGGCAGGGAGTGGGAGGAAAACATACCGAATCGGGAAGAAGTATACAGCCGAACAGGCCGTCTGCCGACTGCGCTTTTTTCAGCGCTCAAGCTTTATGGTTTAAAGCACCGCCAGCCCTCCTTATGGGAAAAAACTGCAAGCTTCACAAGCATCAGTGATTGGGTGACGTATCAGTTGAGCGGAGTATTGACATATGAACCGTCACAGGCGACGGAAACGCTGCTGTTTGATGTAAAACAAAATACATGGTCAGAAGAGATGTGCAATATATTCGGTTTCTCGCCATCTATTCTTCCGCCTCTAGTAAGAGCGGGAACAGTCATTGGATCGATAGCAGATGAGTATGCGGCAGAATTGGGACTATCACATCATGCGAAGGTTATAGCGGGTGGGGGAGATACACAGCTTGCTGTCAAAAGCACTGGTGCTGCTCTGGGAGACGCAGTCATAGTATCAGGTACGACAACACCGATTACCAAAATTATTGGTGAAATTCATGAGGACAGACAAAATAAAGCCTGGCTGAACTGCCACACAGATCAAGGACAGTGGCTTGCGGAGACAAATCCCGGGGTAACGGGTCTGAATTTTCAAAAACTAAAGGATATTTTCTATCCGAATGAACCGTACGATGTGATGGAAGAAGAGATTGCTGCTCTTGCTAAGGAAGATCATGCATGTGTATCTTCCCTCGGTTCGTATTTATCGGCAGAAAAAAACGCCCTGACGAAAGGCGGCTTTCTCTTTGATGTACCGCTTTCAGCCCATTTAAGCAGAGCGCATTTTGTACGCGCGGCCTTACAGGAGATTGCATGTTCAATCAAATGGAACTTTGACATTTTAACAGAGATTACTCCGTTTGATCGTGACTATGTGTGGGGATGCGGAGGCGGATTCCAAAGCAGAGCATTTACACAATATATTGCCAATCTTCTTCAGAAAAAAATCTATGTCAAAGAAGGGTACAGTCAGGCATCAGTCGTTGGTGCTGCTGTGGTTTGCAATGAGGCCTATAGATTGACCGAAGAAATGTCTGGAAGTGTTCGGGTGATAGAACCGCAGGATTGCCGGATAGAAATGACTTTATACGAGGAGTGGAAGCAGGTCCAACGCTTCTTTTCAGGGTTAGAGCCGTCATCGGGAAACAAGGTATTAGTATAAGGCGGAATTTGCCGCCAATTGAGGAATTATACATTTTATTACTTTAATGAGGTAATACGGTAATTGAGATAAGCATCTAAGGAGGATACAGATATGTTAGATAAAATTGGTATACCAAAGCGGCTGGCATGGGGGTTTTTAGGGGTTGTGCTGTTTATGATGGGAGACGGTCTTGAACAAGGATGGCTCAGTCCTTTTCTGATTGAAAATGGGCTCACCGTTCAGCAATCCGCTTCGATTTTTAGTATATACGGCATTTCACTGGCCATCGCTTCATGGTTTTCGGGTGTGTGTCTGGAAGCATTTGGCGCAAAGCGGACGATGTTTATGGGGTTGTTGTTTTATGTGATCGGTACAGCGGCTTTTATCGTCTTCGGATTTGAACAGCTAAATCTGCCTGTCATGTATGTGACTTACTTTATTAAAGGCTTAGGATACCCGCTTTTTGCTTATTCCTTCTTGACATGGGTCATCTACAGAACACCGCAGAACAGGCTCAGCACAGCTGTCGGCTGGTTTTGGATTGCGTATTGTCTGGGCATGTTTGTTTTCGGTGCTTGGTATTCAAGTTATGCAATTAAAACGTTTGGTTATTTAAATACGCTGTGGAGTTCTATTTTCTGGGTATGCCTCGGTGCAGTCTTCGCGTTGTTTATTAATAAAGACCGGTTTGAAAAAAAGAAAAGAAAAAGATCAGAAACGGCGGAGGAGCTTTTAAAAGGGGTTACCATTCTTGTTACCAATCCGCGGGTGCTGACAGGAGGAATGATTAGAATCATCAACAGCATCGGCACATATGGTTTCCCTGTGTTTTTGCCGATGCACATGGCTCAGCACGGCATTTCAACTAATGTGTGGCTGCAGATTTGGGGAACGATTTTTCTGGGCAACATTGTATTTAACCTCATTTTTGGAATTGTCGGTGATAAATTCGGATGGAAAAACACCGTCATTTGGTTTGGAGGTGTCGGCTGCGGCATTTTCACCGTTTTATTATACTATGCGCCTGTTTTTTCAGGCGGGAATATAGCTGTTGTGAGCATCATCGGCTTTATCTGGGGCGGTTTGCTGGCAGGCTACGTGCCGATTGGTGCGATCGTGCCGACAGTTGCCGGAAAAGACAAAGGAGCCGCCATGTCCGTTTTGAACCTCGCAGCCGGCTTATCGGCATTTGTCGGACCTGCTTTAGCTTGGATGTTCATCGGACTCGTCGGTGCACAAGGCGTTGTCTGGATTTTTGCGGTGCTTTATCTTGCGAGTGCAGTCATGACGAAATGTATTAAGCTACCTGAAGAAAAAGAAGTACAGAAAGAGACTTCCCCTCAATATGCATCCTGATGAAAAGCGCCCTGAAACAGGGCGCTTTTTATGATTTTTTTCAGCAATGGTTTCAGTTACAGAGTGCCGCGCAGATGATTGGTCTGGACGGGACTTCATCATTAGGAGTCCGCCAATAAAATAGTTTGGGCGATCGCTTCTGCATTAAAGCGCTTTTTAACTCTCATGATTGTATGCCTTTTTTTAAGTGTATCTTTGCAGGGCACGGCTCAACCATTGTAGTACGATTTAAGGGTCTTCGTATTTCTCTTCAATTAGATCTTCAAAAAAGGCTGATTTCAATGCTTTTTCTTCAACAACTATACGTTGCTGAACCATGATATACCTTTTTTCATATTGATCAATATGGAATTGTTGTATGTTTTGCAAACGAGGACGTAAGTTTTTTGAAATAAAATAGACAATATGTTGACAAACCAAAACGAAGTGCTATGATGATATAGACAACAAATTGTCTTTTGGGAGGATTATAATGAACTTTTCTAAAGAACTAAAAGATTTATTTTTAATGCAGCAGTCTTACGCTACACTTTTTTCTGTTTTAAACAAAATTCAATCACGAGGTGATGAGTACTATGAGAGCTTAACGACTAGGCAATTTATGACGATGGTCTCCATACTGCATTTACCGGAAGAAGAAACCACTTTCAACAACATTGCCAAAAAATTAGGTACGTCGAAACAGAACATAAACAGGCTTGTCAGCAGTATTGAAAAAAGAGGATATGCCGTTACTGTGCCAAGTAAACGTGACAAGCGTGCGGTTAATGTGAAAATTACCGATTCTGGAAAACGCGTTTTAGAGGAGTGCGGTGAAAAAGCTGTGTACTTTATGGCAGATATTTTTCAGGGGTTTTCGACGGAAGAATTAGAGACACTGTGGAATTTATTGAAAAAGCTATACAGTTTTGACGGAGAAGAGCAGGATGGTTTCGAAGAAGATGCTCGTGACTTTGAAATTGAACAAGAACGTGATGATCTGAAAATAAAAATACTTCAGGAGTTCGCAAAACGGAGAATGTAAAAAGGAGATACGTATGAACAGCGTGGCATTAATAGAAAATTTGAAAAAGCAGTACACGAACAAAACTGCAGTAGACGGCATTTCATTTGAAGTAAAGGAGAGTGAAATCCTTGGGCTTCTTGGCCCAAACGGAGCAGGAAAAAGCACAACGATTCATATTTTATCCGGAGTACTGTCGGCCACTTCCGGAAATGTTACGATATTGGGCCATAATGTAAAAAACAGCGCAAAGAAAATGAAAAAGGGCATCGGAATCGTCCCTCAAGATATCGCCATCTATGAGGATATATCTGCTGAGCAAAATGTTCGCTTTTTTGCCAGTCTATATTCTCTTAAAGGAAAAAAGCTGAAAGCCCGGGTTAAGGAGGCCTTGGAGCTTGTACAGCTATATGATCGTAAAGATGATAAGCCTAAGACTTTTTCAGGCGGGATGAAAAGAAGACTAAACATTGCCTGTGCTATTGCCCATCAGCCGAAACTGATTATTATGGATGAGCCGACTGTTGGGATAGACCCTCAATCCAGAAATCACATATTGGAGTCTATTAAATTGCTTAAAGAAAAAGGAGCGAGCATCATTTACTCAACTCATTATATGGAAGAAGCGGAGGCTATTAGTGATCGGATTATGATTATGAATGAGGGAAAAATCATTGCTAACGGGACGAAAGATGAATTGTACAAAAAAGTAAATAAAGAAATGACTTACTCTTTTCAGCTGGCGAATGCAGATAAATTAAACAAAAACATTCTGATGGATATAGAAGGGGTTATAAAAGTACACTCCATAGAGGGTGAATTGAAAGTTACAGTCCGAAAGAGCCAAGATCTCCTAGGTGAAATCATAGCAGAATTAAGTGTTCAAGGATGCAGCATTCTGCATATGAGCAGTCAAGAGGCATCATTAGAAACGGTATTTTTGGAGCTGACGGGAAGAAATTTAAGAGATTAGGAGAGGCAACATGAGTTTGATAAAAGTAATGACATTTGATTTTATGAATATTTTAAGGAATCCGGTTCTCGTTTTAGCTAATACGATTTTTCCTTTCATTCTTATTGTGATCATGGGTTTTGTCACAAAAAACAGCTTTGGGGCAGATGGTATCAGTTCATACGATTATTACGGGGTGAATATGATCATTTTCTCAGCGGCTCTGATCGCAATGACCGCGTCCAACACATTTATGGAAGAAAAGGTGAAGAGAGGAAACATCCGCCTTGTATACGCACCCGTTTCGAAAACAAGTATTTATCTTTCAAAATTACTATCAACTTACATATTCAGTGTGATATTGTACAGCATGAATGTATGGACGGCCCAAACGATTTTTAAATTGAACTTTGGCGGAGAAGACCTTCCGTATATCTTGCTTTTACTGCATGTCTTTTTGTTCTTTGGCTGCTGTTTCGGCACCATGTTTTGCTGCATTTTTAAAAATGAAGAACAGGCGAATAGTATCATGCAAATTCCAGTTGCTTTTTTTGTTTTCTTTGGAGGCGTTTTTTTCGGAATTCATAGATTTGGAGATACCGTAAATGAAATTTCCGTATTTTCTCCGGTTAAATGGGTAGCGGAATGCTCATTTCGCCTCATTTATGATCATGATTTCAGCATTTTGCTGCCTGTGGTATCCATTCTTCTCTTGGCTTCAGTCGTTTGTATTGCCGTTTCCCATGTTGTTTTTAAGCCGGAGGGATATGTATGCTGAATCTATTCCGAAATAGGTGGGAACGAATACTGGCGAAGAAAGCCGTTATCATCATTGCAGTGATTATCATTCCGCTGATGGTTGGAGCAGCGATTCTTTTTTCCGGTAAACCGGTCTTAAAAGAAACCATTGCATTTGTCACGGAGCAGGATGAAATGAAAAATCTCCCCAAAGATCCTGCCTTTCGAGTGGTTATGGTCCATCAAAAGCCGAGGTTTTCTGATCTTATGTTAGGAAAATATGCAGCAGTCGTAGAAAAAAATCATCAAGACTACAAGGTAAACACTTTGAAGAGTGAAGCGGATAAAAAAATGATTCGGGAGCTTTTTGAGACTGGGAAAATGCCGAACAGCTATAAAGGAGAGGATAAAATAAGGACTGAAAGAGGGACAGGCACAAATATCTTAGGTTTTATCGTGATGCTTGTTTTTATGCAAGGTGTCGCGCTCACTGCCTTGTATCCTGAAGACCGCATGCTTAAAACCTTCAGGCGGATTTTAGTGTCACCCGTAAACGAGAACAAATACCTGAGTGTTCAGTTTATCTTTACATTTTTATGTCTATACATACCAACCTATCTGGCCATTGTGATGACAACAATATTATTTCATGTGAATATTGGCTTTCGCTTGGACATTCTTGCTGAACTGCTGGCTGTTCTCGCAGTGCTTGCAGCGTCATTCGCTATTTTTATGTCCTCAGTTATGGATCGAAACTTAAGCTTGGTGACGAGCGGAATCAGTGTGGTTACGTCTGTATTGTCAGGCTGTTTTATTTCTTTTACGACTAATCTTCCCGTCTTAGATGCACTATGTGCGATTCTGCCGCAAAAAGCATTCATGACCTTTATCCATGGGATAGAAATAGGGCAGACAATGCGGGAATTCAAATTTCAGCTTTTTTATATCTTTCTTTGGTCGGCATTATTTTATTTCTTTGGTGGCTTTATGACAAGAAGCAGGATGAAGAAAGGGATTTAATGGATGTCACTAGATGCATAGAACGCTATGCATCTTTTTTATTGTTTCGTTATAATGAGTTATTTATTAGGGAGTTTTTAAGAATGAAGTGGCATTGCTGGCACGAATACAGAACCGGACATTTTATATGACAAGGCTCCGTCTTCGCCAATGCTGCGATGGAATGCGGTCTTTTTGATTGCCGCTACTGTGAGTATTTTAGCTATGATATTTTGAGAGGCAATCCTGCGGAGTGAAAACAGACGAGAGACTTAGGGAAGAGCAGCTAGAATCTCTGCTCATTCTCTGATTTTCATGAATTTATCATAGAATAAACATTTGTATCATAAGGGACACCGCTTTGGTACATATATTGTCTTAATACGCCTTCTTTTTGAAATCCCATTTTTAACAGCAAACGATTTGACGCTTCATTTTCCATAAAAACAACTGCACCGATTCTCGTTAGTTCAAGGATATCAAAGCCGAAAGACACAATTTCTAAAATGGCTTCTGACGCATAGCCGTTTCGCCAATTCGCCGGGCTGATTTCATAACCGATTTCTGCACGTTTATGCTTGGGGGCCAAAGCATGAAAGCCAATCGTACCGATGAGTTCTTTGGTGTCTTTTCTTTCAATTCCCCACCGTATTCCCCGCTTTTCTTGATAATTGTCGGCAAACTGATGAATCATTGTTTTTGCTTGATCTATACTTTCAAAGGGATCAAGTCCGTAGTAGCGTGTGACGCCATGGTTTGAAAAACAAGTAAAAATGGCTTCCGCATCTTTCTCTGTCAACTCTCTTAGAATAAGCCTGACGGTTTCTAATTCAGGAAACACCGAATCCCTCCCTTATGGTGTATGTAGGTTTATCATATCCCTTTTATTTCCTCTTTTCTATAACGAAATCGAATTTGATGAAGCAAAGGAGCGGATTTGTTTTTCTAATTCCTCTTTGTTTTTATTAAATTGTTTCGTTCGATGGCCGTTCGCGCCCGATGGGTGAGGGAAGCCGTGTAGGCAGGTCAGCCGCCATTTGCTGTTTTCCCTGATCAGTGTTTCACAGACTGTTTCGGCTGCTTTGCCTAGCGGGATAAGAAGAGCAGGGCTCGATAGCTTTTCAAGTTCAGCGGGAAAATGCTTATATGCATAAGTGCTTAGCATAGATGAGCGGGGGATAGCCGGACGATGTCCTGTATAGTTTTTCTGTTGAATGAAAACAGGGTATTTGATAACAGAAGTGGTGTGAAGCATATGGCGCAAGTCGCCGAAAAGCTGTGCGGCGCTTTGAATGCCTAAAACCTGCGGCAGCCCGCATTGATCCAGCATCGTAATCAGGTTATCTCTCATAGTTCCAGAAAGTCCTGCCGCTTTTTTGGTGTCTAAAGCTATCTGTTCTAGAGATCGGCCTTTGCGCAAGCTTTCTGCGGCTGTTTCATAAGCTGTTTTCATCTGTGAAAAACCCGGCGTTATGCCTGACATCACAACTGAAGCATCTTGATTGATATATTCATTATGAGGTGAATAGTACATTTCAAGCGCGTTTTCTTGGTGTATGCGAAATGGGGAAGTGAGCAAATCCGTTTTCGAAAGCGGTCTTGATACCGGAAGAGTATTTAATTTCTCTGCAAATGCTGCTAAACCGCTGCGGTTTCCAATCATGGGTGAACCTCCCTAAAAATGATATCCCATTGTCCATTTTAAACGTTACAACGGGATATCATTCATATTTAACCTCTATTCAAATGTCCTGCGTGCCACACCTCTTTAACTGCTTGAGGGGCTTCTTTCACTTCAGCAGCAGTCTGCTGCAACGCGGTTTTTTTCATTTCAACATCGTACTGAATCATTTTTTGTTTTTGAGACAGCTGCTGTGCTTCCGTTTTTACCATTTCAACTTGTTTTTGCATGGATTGCGTAACTGCAGTGAGTTCCTTCATGGCGGGATCTATTTTCTTCTTGTTTTGAATCACATTTATCCCTAAGTAAATGATTGAAATGGCTATTACTGCGATACTGATATAAACGATAACCATATGTTCACCCCTTTTCTAATGTCATACCCTATTTCGCCTATTATAATCAGGTGAAATGTTATCTGGTCAGTTCATATGATTTGCGTATTGGTTTTCTTGTGCTTATAATGTGTTATCGTACATATGTAAACAAAGAAAGGGTGCTTCAATTGCAAAGTTTACAAAATAAAACTGCTCTTATCACAGGCGGAGGCAGAGGGATTGGACGCGCGACAGCTCTTGCGCTTGCGAAAGAAGGCGTAAATATCGGTTTAATCGGACGAACTGCCGCCAATGTTGAGAAAGTCGCAGAAGAAGTAAAAGCACTTGGTGTGAAAGCTGCGTTTGCCGCTGCGGATGTAAAGGATGCGGCGCATGTTGATCAAGCTGTGGCTTCTATTAAAGAGGAGCTTGGCGAGATTGATATTCTCATTAACAATGCGGGAATCAGCAAGTTTGGCGGATTCTTAGATCTATCCGCTGATGAGTGGGAAAATATCATTCAAGTGAACCTAATGGGTGTATACCATGTTACTCGTGCGGTGCTTCCTGAAATGATTGAACGCAAAGCTGGTGACATTATTAATATTTCTTCTACAGCCGGCCAAAGAGGAGCAGCTGTCACAAGCGCTTACAGCGCATCCAAATTTGCCGTTCTTGGGTTAACAGAATCTCTCATGCAAGAAGTGAGAAAGCATAATATCAGAGTCAGCGCGTTAACGCCGAGCACTGTCGCAAGTGATATGTCGATTGAACTGAACCTGACAGACGGTAATCCTGAAAAGGTTATGCAGCCTGAGGATCTTGCTGAATATATGGTAGCTCAATTGAAATTAGATCCGCGTATTTTCATTAAATCTGCAGGATTGTGGTCAACAAATCCGTAAAACGAAAGCCTGTCTAGCGACAGGCTTTTTTATTTGAATTCAATCCGCACAGGTAAATGTTTAACACCAAACACGAAAGGACTTGGTACCGCTTCGAGTTTCTGTTCATCATCAGCTTTTTTAATATAAGCTGACATAGACAAGAGGGAGGAAAGAGCGATTTTTGCTTCGAGCCTGGCCAATGGTGCGCCGAGGCAAAAGTGAATTCCGAACCCAAAGCTGAGATGGGGGTAGGAGGGGCGGTTAATGATAAAACGATCAGGTTCAGAAAATTTAGCATCATCCCGATTGGCTGACGCGACCCAGCTGATAACGGAAGATCCTTTCTTTATAAATGCTCTGCCAAGCGCTATATCTTCTGCTGCAACTCGTCCGATGGCTTGAACAGGCGGATAATAGCGGAGTGTTTCTTCTATTATATTAGGCACATAGTCTGTATTCTGTCTTATCTGTTGTTGCATGGCTGTGTCTTCCGTGATATAGCGAACAGCATTCGCGATCAAATTAGTAGTCGTTTCGTTTCCCGCGACAAGAAGTAGAATGCAAAAACCGAGCAGCTGCTCTTCTGTTAGATATTCTCCATCGACTTCTGACTGCAAAAGCATCGTAATCAAATCTTCTTTTGGCTGGGCTCGTCGTTTTAATAGAATGTCTCTAAAATAGTTACTTAAGAAAGCGTGGCCGTCCCGGCGTTTTTGAACCATGTCAGCGACAGATTTGTCTGAACTGTTCTTCGCTCCGGCAACGAGCACGTCGGAGTATGTTTTGATGATGTGCCGGTCTTCAATCGGTGCTCCAAGCATTTCAGCAATGATAATAACAGGAAGGGGGCCTGCTATATCATCTATCATATCGATTGTGTCTTTTTGCCGCGCCTCCTGTAAGAGGAATGCTGTAACGTCTTTTATGCGGGTTTCGATTTGTTTCACTGCCTTTGGAGTAAACGATTTGTTGACGAGTGCACGTAATTTGGTATGTTTCGGAGGGTCCATTGTTAAAATGCTTTCTGCCTGTATGCCGCGTTTGGATGAAAAAAGTTTGGGATTTTTCAGGACGAATTGAACGTCATCATACTTAAAAACATCCCAGCAATCACGCTGTTTGTCATAGCGAACAGGAGACGATTTCCGAAGCTTTTCATAAATCAGGAAGGGGAAAAGACGATCCTTTTCGAATTGCAATTCTTTCATGGGAATCAAGTTGGCGTAACGTTCTTCTTTGGCAGGGCGCGCTGTTTGCTTTGTCATTTTATCATCTCCTTTATCGATACGTTATCAAAGGCTGTTTTTCAATTCAATGGACATATATTGAAGAAAATGTAAACCGGACAATAGTTTTAAATTGAAGATCATAGTGAAAACAAGTTATAATGAACCAAATGTTCATTCTATCTTTTTCTATTCCCACCAGCCATACAAACACCAAACACAAAATAACTTGATTATCATGTTATTAATAGAAGAAGGAGAACAACAGGAAAAAATTGAATATTTAGTACATAGTGTTCTCAGTTTACAGAGAAGGGGTGCAGACCGATGAAAGAAGAAAAAAGAAGTTCCACTGGATTTTTAGTCAAGCAGCGCGCGTTTTTGAAGCTTTATATGATTACCATGACTGAGCAGAAAAGACTTTACGGGTTAAAGCTTCTGGAAGTGCTTCGATCAGAATTTAAAGAGATTGGTTTTAAACCAAACCATACAGAGGTTTACCGGTCTTTGCATGAGCTTCTTGATGATGGGATATTAAAACAAATCAAAGTAAAGAAAGAAGGGGCTAAGCTCCAAGAAGTGGTCCTCTATCAATTTAATGATTACGAGGCAGCCAAGCTGTATAAAAAACAGCTGAAAGTAGAGCTGGATCGCTGCAAGAAACTGATTGAAAAAGCACTGTCAGATAATTTTTAACATAGAAAACACCCGGCATAGTCACGAGTATCGGGTGTTTTCTGTTTTTCATTATACATATTTGTCGAAATGAAACAATACAAATCAATAGTGACCTTCAAACTTGACATCATTTCCTCACGTGGTAACATTTTAAACGTGTGAAAATACGAACAAAAAAGCGAACAAAGGAGATGTTACCGATCTTTGATCAAAAAAAAGTAGCTTTTATCGGAGCCGGATCTATGGCGGAAGGAATGATATCAGGTATCGTTCGTGCCAATAAAATCCCAAAACATAACATCTGCGTTACAAACCGCAGCAATACAGAGCGATTAGCTGAGCTTGAACTTCAATATGGAATCAAAGGCGTGGCGCCGGATCACTTATGTATTGAAGACATGGATGTGCTCATTTTGGCGATGAAGCCAAAAGATGCCGAAAGCGCTCTGTCATCATTAAAAACACGCATCCAACCCCATCAATTAATTTTGTCGGTGCTAGCCGGCATAACCACCTCTTATATTGAACAATCATTGCATAATCAACAGCCGGTTGTCAGAGTAATGCCTAACACATCAAGTATGATCGGCGCTTCTGCAACTGCCATCGCACTTGGCAGGCATGTGACAGATGATTTAGAAAAACTGACGGCGGCTTTGCTCGGCTGTATGGGTGAAGTGTATACAATCCAGGAAAATCAAATGGATATTTTTACGGGAATTGCCGGCAGCGGCCCTGCGTATTTTTATTATTTAATGGAATTCATCGAAAAGACAGGCGAGGAAGCGGGCCTTGATAAACATTTATCACGAAGCATCGGTGCACAGACACTCTTGGGTGCTGCAAAAATGCTGATGGAGACAGGAGAACAGCCCGAGGTGCTGAGAGATAATATCACCTCGCCAAATGGAACGACTGCTGCCGGATTGCAGGCCTTGAAGAAGAGCGGCGGAGGAGAAGCCATTTCTCAAGCCATTAAACATGCGGCTAAGCGTTCAAAGGAAATCAGCGATGATATCGAAAAAACAGCGGCACCGCTATAAAACAGGAGTGATAAAGTGACGTCTGAAACAGAAATGAAAAGAGTTGTCGTGAAGATCGGCAGCAGTTCATTAACAAGTCTTCATGGGGAAATCAGCATTCGCAAACTGGAAGCTTTAGTGGACCAGGTCGCCAAACTAAAAGACGCCGGATATGAAGTCATCCTGGTTTCTTCCGGCGCAGTAGCTGCAGGATATCGCAAGCTCGGGTTTCTTCAGCGACCAGATAATCTGCCTGAAAAACAAGCGTCTGCTTCAATCGGTCAAGGGTTGCTGATGGAGGCTTATTCAAAGCTGTTTTTGGCGCACGGTTATGTGGCTTCCCAAATTTTAATTACAAGAAGCGACTTTTCTGATGAATACCGATATCACAATGTTCGGAACACAATGAATGTACTGCTCGAACGCGGTATTATCCCGATAATTAACGAAAATGACACAGTGACCGTCAATCGGCTTAAGTTTGGCGATAATGATACACTCGCGGCCAAAGTCGCCGGATTAATCGATGCGGATTTGCTTGTGATTTTATCGGATATCGACGGTTTATATGACGGCAATCCGCGAAATAATCCAAAAGCGAAAAGGGTGCAGCGAGTCAGTGAGATTACACCGGAAATTGAAGCGTGTGCAGGCGATACAGACAGCGAGGTCGGCACCGGAGGCATGCGGTCCAAACTGGATGCGTTTAAAATTGTGATGGCATCCGGCATAAAAGGATTTCTTGGCCAGGCAGACGCTGCAGATATATTATATCAAGCTGTTCATGGAGAGGCGGAAGGCACCTATTTTGAAGCTGAGGGAACGCTTCCGTTGAATCAAAAAGAGCAGTGGATCGCTTTTAATTCCGGACCAGAAGGTGAAATTGTTTTATCAGATGACTGTTCCGGCCAAATAGCTGACGGTCAATCGCATATATACCCAGATGGTGTAAGGGAGATTAAAGGAAAATTTAAAAGCGGCGCTGTTGTCCGCCTGACTGATTCTCATGGTGAAGACATCGGCCTCGGGATCGTCAATTATTCTTCCTCGCAGCTTGAGACACCTGAAAAAAATAAAGGCATGGAAAACAAAGCTGTGATTGATCCAGAAGCGTTTGTATGCCATGTGGATTTATCTTTGCCTGTATATTAAATCGAAGAAATACACGGGAACAAAAAACCCGAACTTCTCCAGATAAGCTCGGGTTCTTTTTTATTGATACTGTTCCAATTTCGAGAAAAACTGAATGACAAACTCATAAAAGTCCTGCGCTGAAGGTGCAAGCTCTCTGTTTTTCGGCTTAATAATCCCGACAGTCCGTTTCACTTGAGGAAACTCAATTGGAATTTTCACAGTAAATCGGGGTGTCGTTTCAGCAAAAGTGCTCTCCGGCAGAAGGGTGACACCCATACCTGCGGACACCAATCCTTTGATAGCGTCCAAATCCTCACCCTCTGTAGAGACAAGAGGGGCAAACCCGGCTTGTTTGCAAGAGTCAATTGCCATTTTTCTAAGCACAAATCCTTCGGGAAATAACACAAATTGATCGTTGCGCAAATCGATTAAATGCACCGTTTTTTGTTTGGCAAGCGGATGATTTAATGGTACAAGCGCGTATATTTTTTCCGTGAATAAAATATTTCCTGCTATGTCTGGAAAACTCGTCGGCACCGGGCCTAATAACGCTAAATCGATATCGCGGTTTCTGACAGCTTCAATCAGAAACTTATAAGAGCCTTGGCGCAGCAAAAACTCTACGTGCGGATATTCTTCTTTAAATGCCGAAACGACAGTCGGCAGAAGCTGACTGGCGAGGCTTGTAGGAAAGCCGATTTTTACGGTTCCGCGATGCGGGTCAAGGTACTCATCAATTTGTTCTTTTGCATAATCGATGGCTTTCATCGCTGTTTTGACATGAATTAAAAATTCTTTTCCAATCGGAGTGAGTTTGATATTTCTCCCTTCACGCTCAAATAAAGTAACATTTAATTCTTCTTCAAGGTTTGCAATTTGTCTGCTGATTGCTGATTGGGCCACATGCAGATAATCAGCGGCTTCTGAAACGTGTTCCCGTTCAGCAACCTCCATAAAATAACGCAGTTGGCGCAGCTCCATGTAAGTCTCACATCCATCTATCTCATTTTGAGATTCTTTTGATCTAAATTATATATTGTTTATATCGTTTTGAAAACCTACAATAATATTAGAGTTGTTAGATTTTATGACCGTTATTATCGGAAACTGATCGGGGGAGAGGAATTATGACTTACAATCAAATGCCAAAAGCTCAAGGTCTCTACCGTCCTGAATTTGAACATGATGCATGCGGAATCGGCCTATATGCGCACTTAAAAGGCAAGGCGACACATGACATCGTCAAACAGGGGCTGCAGATGCTTTGCCAGCTCGACCACAGAGGAGGTCAAGGCAGTGATCCGGATACGGGAGACGGTGCCGGCTTACTGGTTCAAATCCCTGATGCTTTCTTTAAGAAAGAGTGCAAAGACATCAATCTGCCGGAAAAAGGACGTTACGGGGTAGGAATGGTCTTTTTCTCGCAGAAGGAAGATGAAAGAAAAAAAATCGAAAAGCAAATCGATGCACTGATTGAGCAGGAAGGCCAAGTTGTGCTTGGATGGAGAACTGCACCTGTAAATGTCGGAAAAATCGGAACAGTAGCACAAAAAAGCTGTCCGTTTGTCCGTCAAGTATTCATTGGCGCAAGTTCTGACCTGAAGGATGATTTGTCCTTTGAGCGAAAATTGTATGTCATTCGTAAACAGGCTGAAAACTGGGGAGTAACGGAAGGTCTAGATTTTTATTTTGCCAGTCTTTCAAGCCAAACTATTGTTTATAAAGGCCTTTTAACACCTGAACAGGTTGATGCGTTTTATTCCGATCTGCAAGATGAGGCATTCGTATCCGCTTTTGCACTAGTTCATTCACGCTTCAGCACGAATACCTTCCCTACATGGGAAAGAGCACACCCAAACCGTTATTTGGTTCACAATGGTGAGATTAACACCCTTCGAGGAAATATCAACTGGATGAGAGCACGTGAACAGCAATTTGTGTCTGAAAGTTTTGGTGAGGATCTCAATAAAATTCTTCCGATTCTGAATGCTGACGGCAGTGACTCTTCCATTTTAGATAACGCATTTGAGTTTTTCGTTATGGCTGGACGCAAGCCGGCACATACGGCGATGATGCTGATTCCTGAGCCATGGACAGAAAATACGCACATGTCTAAAGAAAAAAGAGCGTTTTATGAGTATCACAGCTCATTAATGGAGCCTTGGGATGGTCCGACGGCCATTTCATTTACTGACGGAAAACAAATCGGCGCAATACTCGACCGAAATGGTTTACGTCCGGCCCGTTATTATGTGACAAAGGATGATTATATTATTTTCTCATCTGAGGTCGGCGTTATTGAGGTTGAACAGGAAAACGTTTTATATAAAAACCGCCTTGAACCAGGAAAAATGCTTTTAATTGACCTGGAAGAAGGCCGCATTATTTCTGATGAAGAAGTAAAAACACAAATCGCAACTGAATATCCGTACCAAAAATGGCTTGAGGAAGAGCTTGTGCAAGTGAATCCTGATCCGGAAACAAGAGAGGAAGAGCAGTTCACGGATCTTCTTACGCGTCAGAAAGCGTTTGGATACACATATGAGGATATTCAAAAATATTTAATTCCTGTTATTAAAGAAGGAAAAGATCCTCTCGGCTCAATGGGGAACGATTCGCCGCTTGCTGTTTTGTCTGATCGCCCGCAATCGCTGTTTAACTACTTTAAGCAATTGTTTGCACAGGTTACCAACCCGCCGATTGACGCGATTCGCGAGCAGCTCGTGACTTCAACAATGACTTGGCTCGGAGCAGAAGGCGATCTCCTTCATCCGAATGAACGAAACGTCCGCCGAATCAAGCTGTATACACCCGTGTTATCCAATGAGCAGTTTTATGCGCTGAAAACCATCGTCCATCCTGATTTAAGAAGCCAAAAAATGAATGTGCTGTTTTCAGAAGATCTTGAACGCGGGTTAAAAGACATGTTCACCCAAGCTGAGAAAGCAATCAGCCAAGGCGTCAGTCTTTTGATTTTGTCCGATAGAGCAATGAATGAGCAGTTAACGCCAATTCCGCCGCTGTTAGCAGTCAGCGCACTGCACCAGCATTTAATCCGAAAAGGATTGCGCACGAAAGTCAGCATTATCGTTGAATCGGGCGAAGCACGTGAAGTTCATCACTTTGCAGCTCTAATCGGCTATGGTGCTGATGCTGTCAATCCTTATCTGGCATATGCGACCTATAAGCAGGAAATTGACGAAGGCCGCTTGGATATCAGCTATGAAGAAGCTGTCAGCAAGTATGGAAAAAGCATTACTGAAGGTGTCGTAAAAGTGATGTCGAAGATGGGGATTTCTACTGTACAGAGCTACAGGGGCGCCCAAATCTTTGAAGCGGTAGGAATCAGCCGTGACGTGATTGACCGTTATTTTACGGGAACAGCATCACAGCTCGGCGGCATTAACTTAAATACCATTGCGGCAGAGGCACAGCGCCGCCACCAGGAAGCCTATAAGGATGACTACAGCAAAACGCTTGAACCGGGAAGTGACTTCCAATGGAGAAACGGCGGAGAGCATCACGCATTTAACCCGAAAACGATTCATACCTTGCAATGGGCGTGCCGCAGAAATGATTACAATCTGTTTAAACAATATACGAAAGCGGCAGATGAAGAACGAATCGGATTCCTGAGAAACTTGTTCTCATTTGACGAAAACCGCAAGCCTCTAAAAGTGGAGGAAGTAGAATCTGCTGAATCGATTGTCAAACGGTTTAAAACAGGTGCGATGTCATTTGGATCATTAAGCAAGGAAGCCCACGAAGCATTAGCGATTGCGATGAACCGCTTGGGCGGAAAAAGCAACAGCGGTGAAGGCGGAGAAGATCCAAAACGCTTTGTGCCTGATGAAAACGGCGATGACAGAAGAAGCGCGATCAAACAAATTGCTTCCGGACGATTCGGTGTGAAAAGCCATTACTTAGTCAACGCCGATGAGCTGCAGATTAAAATGGCGCAAGGCGCAAAACCGGGAGAAGGCGGACAGCTGCCAGGCAATAAAGTGTATCCTTGGGTTGCCGATGTCCGCGGATCAACACCTGGGGTCGGATTGATTTCACCGCCTCCTCACCATGACATTTATTCAATCGAGGATTTAGCCCAGCTGATTCACGATTTAAAAAATGCGAACCGTGATGCAAGAATCAGCGTGAAGCTGGTCTCAAAAGCTGGTGTCGGAACGATCGCTGCGGGTGTTGCTAAAGCAACTGCAGATGTCATCGTTATCAGCGGTTACGACGGAGGTACAGGTGCTTCACCTAAAACAAGCATTAAACATACAGGGCTTCCGTGGGAGCTTGGCCTTGCAGAAGCGCACCAAACCTTAATGCTGAACGGACTCCGTGATCGTGTTGTATTAGAAACAGACGGAAAGCTTATGACAGGCCGCGACGTCGTCATGGCCGCATTGCTCGGCGCCGAAGAATTCGGTTTCGCAACTGCTCCGTTAGTTGTTCTCGGCTGTGTTATGATGCGCGCCTGCCATTTGGATACATGTCCTGTCGGGGTAGCGACTCAAAATCCTGAACTTCGCAAAAAGTTCATGGGAGATCCTGATCATATTGTGAACTACATGCTGTTTATTGCTGAAGAAGTCCGTGAATACATGGCTGCATTAGGTTTTAAAACGTTCGATGAAATGATCGGCCGCACTGACGCACTTAACGTGAGTGAGCGGGCAAAGGCGCATTGGAAAGCGAGTCAGCTTGATTTGTCCACACTTCTTTATCAGCCGGAAGGGATACGGACATTCCAAACGCCGCAAAACCATAAAATTGATCAATCGCTCGATATCACAACAATTCTTCCTGCTGTAAAAGATGCCATTGAATCGGGAAAAGAAGCTGATATTTCAGTCGAAATCAATAACACAAACCGTGTAGCAGGCACTGTAACAGGCAGTGAAATTTCGAAACGTTACGGAGAAGAAGGACTTCCGGAAGATACGATTAAGCTGCAATTCACAGGTTCAGCTGGACAAAGCTTTGGAGCGTTCGTTCCAAAAGGCATGACGCTTTATTTAGACGGAGATTCAAATGACTATGTCGGAAAAGGTCTGTCTGGCGGAAAAATCATTGTCAAATCACCGGAAGGATTCAACTCCGAATCACATGATAATGTAATTATCGGCAACGTAGCATTCTATGGCGCGACGAGCGGAGAAGCATATATTAACGGCCGTGCAGGTGAACGCTTTGCCGTTCGGAACAGCGGTGTGAATGTTGTTGTTGAAGGCATCGGTGATCACGGCTGTGAATACATGACAGGCGGAAGTGTTGTCGTACTGGGTGATGTCGGCAAAAACTTCGCGGCTGGTATGTCCGGCGGAATCGCGTATGTATTGGTCGAAGATGTAAAGGCATTTAAACGCAAATGCAACCTTGAAATGATTTTGTTAGAGTCATTAGAAGTTGAAAAAGAAATTCAACAAGTTAAAGCAATGCTTGAAAAGCATGCTGCGTATACAAACAGCCAAAAAGCAGCAGACCTGCTTGAACAGTGGGAAGACAGCGTGAAAACATTCATTAAAGTGATTCCGAAAAACTATAAACAAATGCTTGCGAGCATCGAAGAGCAAAAAGCTGCGGGCTTATCTGAGGAAGAAGCCGTCATGTACGCGTTTGAAGCCAATACGAAACCAAAGCAGAAAAAAGCGCCGGCGGGACAAAAACAAACGGTAGTACAGTAAGGAAGGGGAGAGGAACATGGGGAAACCAACTGGATTTATGGAAATCAAACGAGAAAAACCAGCTGAGCGAGACCCTCTCACTCGCTTAAAGGACTGGAAGGAATATTCTGCTCCTTTTTCAGAAGAAGCGTCGAAACGGCAGGGGGCGCGGTGTATGGATTGCGGTACACCGTTTTGCCAGATCGGTGCTGACATTAACGGATTTACATCCGGCTGTCCGATTTACAACTTAATTCCTGAATGGAACGATCTTGTCTACCGAGGCAGATGGAAAGAAGCATTAGAACGGCTTGTAAAAACAAACAACTTTCCTGAATTCACAGGGCGGGTTTGTCCCGCTCCTTGTGAAGGGTCATGTACACTAGCGATTTCCGACCCGGCCGTATCGATTAAGAATATTGAACGGACCATAATTGATAAAGGGTTTGAGAATGGCTGGATTCAGCCTAGAATTCCGAAAAAACGAACAGGCAAAAAAGTCGCCATCGTTGGGTCGGGCCCAGCCGGACTGGCGAGTGCTGACCAGTTGAACCAAGCTGGACATTCTGTCACTGTATTTGAACGCGCAGACAGAGCGGGCGGACTTTTAACTTACGGCATTCCAAACATGAAACTTGAAAAAGGAATTGTCGAACGCCGCATTAAGTTGCTGACGCAAGAAGGAATCGATTTTGTTACAAATACGGAAATTGGCGTTGATATAACGGCTGATGAGCTGAAAGAGCAATTTGATTCCGTGATCCTTTGCACAGGTGCTCAAAAACAGCGGGATCTGTTAATCGAGGGACGCGAATCAAAAGGTGTTCACTACGCGATGGATTACTTGACGCTTGCTACAAAAAGCTATTTAGATTCTAACTTTAAAGACAAGCGATTCATTGATGCGAAGGGGAAAGACGTTATCGTGATCGGAGGCGGAGACACAGGAGCTGACTGTGTGGCTACCGCTTTGCGCCAAAAAGCCAAAAGCGTGCACCAATTCGGCAAACACCCGAAACTTCCTCCGGCTCGCACGAATGATAATATGTGGCCTGAACAGCCGCACGTCTTTACGCTTGAATATGCATATGAAGAAGCAGAAGCAAAATTCGGAAGAGATCCGAGAGAATATTCGATCCAAACAAAAAAATTGGTTGCCGATAAAAACGGCAAATTGAAAGAGCTCCATACGATTCAAATGGAGAAAGTGAAAAATGAGCATGGAAAATACGAGTTCCGTGAACTGCCTGGAACTGAAAAAGTATGGCCTGCTCAGCTCGTCTTTATCGCTATCGGCTTTGAAGGCACAGAACAGCCGCTTTTAAAACAATTTGGTGTTGATTCTAATAACAACAAAATCAGCGCAGCATATGGGGATTATAAAACAAATATCGATGGTGTTTTCGCCGCAGGGGATGCAAGAAGAGGCCAAAGCTTAATCGTATGGGCGATTAATGAAGGCCGTGAAGTGGCGCGTGAAGTTGACCGATATTTGATGGGGAGTTCAGTTCTGCCGTAAATAAAGGGGATTATATAAAAAAAGAAACCGGACTGTTTGTCAGCCGGTTTCTTTTTTAATCTATTGTGATTCCGATGTTCCCAAACTGGCTGCCTTCCAGCATACTGGTATATGCTTCATGTGCTTGTTCTATAGGATATGTCCGGTCAAGCACGGGCCGAAGTTTATGTTTTTCCATGAAATGCAGCATTTCACGGAATTCATCACGGCTTCCCATTGACGTTCCCAATATATTGATTTGCGGAAAGAATAAAGAACGCAGCGGAAAACTGAGATTATCACCCGAACTTGCACCAAAGCTGACAATACGGCCGTTCGGTTTAACATGATCAAAGTATTCTGAAAAGAGGGCCGGCCCTATGCTATCGAGAATGACATCAGCTTTTTGTCCTTGAAGATGTTCAGACCAATTGCTGTAACTTTCAAAAGCGTGGTCAGCGCCTAATTGTATTGCTCTTTTTCTTTTTTCCTCGCTTCGAGAAGTCACGCTTACAGTTGCTCCAATCGCTTTAGCCATTACTAGCGCGTAGGTTGCAACGCCGCTTCCAATTCCGGGTATCAAAATATGCTCGCCTTTTTTTAATTGGGCCTTTGTAAAAAGTGCTCGATATGCGGTCAGAGCTGATAATGGCAACACGCCTGCTTCCTCCCAGGATAGATAAGAAGGTTTTTTCACTGCGTTTTGTGAAGGAATGATCACATATTCAGCAAGTGTTCCGTTTGAAGGGCCTCCCAAAATATCCGGAACAGGAGGTACATCATCTGTTACTTCCCAATTCAAAGTCGGTAAAATCACCACTTCTGTTTGAACAGCCAGATGATCTACACCTTCACCGACCGCTTCAATAATACCAGCACCGTCAGAGCCCAGAATAAACTCAGGATCTTGTTCAGTTTTATTTTTCATGAGAAACAGGTCCCGGTGATTTAATCCCGCCGTTTTCAACTTTACTTTCACTTCTCCGTTTCCGGGATTTTGAGAAGGGATGTCCTGATACGCTAACCCCCGAAGTCCGCTTTTTCCGTTATGAATAACCGCTTTCATGCCGTCTGCCTCCTATATTCCTCGTAATCTATGATCTTCACATATTTTACACAGCGGTTTTCTTCAAGTAAAATGAACAAAAATGATTGCCGGTATCACTTTTAATCATAGCAAGAAGGTGACAGCGTGTGGAAAGCGGAGAATTAAAGATATTCCGGGCTGTTGCCCGTGAAGGAAGTATAACAAAAGCAGCCCGGCAGCTGAATTATGTTCAATCTAATGTAACAGCCAGAATCCATAAGCTTGAGACAGATCTGAATATCAAGTTATTTCACCGGACAAATCGTGGAATGACGTTAACGGCTGCGGGGGAAAACCTATTACAATACGCAGATCAAGTTTTATCATTATTAGACGAAGCTGAGAAATCAGCGCAGTTAAGTCAGCATCCGAAAGGGCCGTTGCGGCTTGGAGCATTGGAAACAACAGCGGTCACTCACCTGCCTGAACATGCAGCTTCATTCCTCAGACGTTTTCCTGAAGTTGATTTATCAGTGAACACAGGTGATACGCACAGCTTGGTTCGGCAAGTTCTAGATCATAAGGTGGATGGCGCTTTTGTGTACGGTCCTGTTGAATACATGGATATCAAACAAATTCCTGTTTCCTATGAGGAATTGGTGTTGATTTCACCGGAGGAAGGGGCGATAGAGGACATGCTACGGCTGCCGATGCTCTTTTTTGGAACCGGCTGCTCTCATCGCGATAGGGTCAAAAGATTATTGGAGGAAGCAGGTATTCAACAGCAAAAAATCATAGAATTTGGCACATTGGAAGCCGTTATCAGAGGTGTTTCCGCTGGTTTGGGAACGGCGCTGCTGCCAAAGTCGGCCATTGCCTGCTCTGTCCATCGCCAAAGGGTGTACGTTCACCAGCTTCACGCATCATATCAGGATATGACGATTGTGTTTATTTACAGGAAAGACTTTTTTATGACCAGTGCATTTCAGCGGTTTATTGCAGAATTGAATGAGGCCAAATTTATCCAATCAGTCTAATCAAGAAGAGAAGATTCAACAATAGCAGGGGATGCGGGATAGATTTTTGTTTTCGTAAGCTGGAGAGACGGTTTTCAAAAAAACTAAGAAGCTTTAAGGTCTATGAATTGATTAGCTGATCAAACCTTTATGTGTTTCGAATTGTTATCTGGCACATGTCTGGATGTTATATTGAAAGGTATTCGTACCGACCGTTAAGGAGTTTGCGGGGACCATAGGCAAGATTAATCGTTCACAGCAAAAAACTGTACTCGGCAAAAATGAGTACAGTTTTTCTTTTTTATTTATGTTTTAAATTAATTCCGATCGCTGCGCCGTTTCTGCTTGAATCGGCTACTCCTTTGAAGGTGCCGTTTTCACGGTCGATAAAAATGCTTTGCACGTTTCCGATGTCCACTGGACTTGTGCCGAATTTATGGCCCATGTCTTTTAATTTGCTGAGTACATTCTCTGGAACTCCGTCTTCGTATCTGTAGGAGCTCATACTGTTTGTGTAAATTCTCGGCTCTTCAACCGCTGCTTTTAATTCCATTCCATATTCTATATTATAGAGGATGGTTTGCAGCACGGAAGAAATAATCGTTGCCCCTCCAGGAGATCCGACTGTGAGAACTGGTTTGTCATCTTTAAACAAAATCGTCGGAGTCATGCTGCTTAATGGCCGCTTGTTCGGCTGAACTTCGTTGGCTCCGCCTGGAACCGCATCAAAATCTGTTAGTTCATTGTTTAAAATGACGCCGTAATCAGGAACCATAATGCCTGTGCCAAACAGCTGTTCAATTGTTGTTGTATAGGAAACAACATTGCCCCAGCGGTCCGCGACGGTAAAGTGTGTCGTTTGGCCGTCTACTTTATCATTCGGCTGTTCGACTTGCTTATAGTTTGCGGTTCCTTCTTCGTATTTCCAAGGATCACCGGCTTTTGGTTTTTTGTTGACTTCATCTAAACTGATTAATTGCTGGCGCTCTTTTATATAGTCGGGGTGAAGCAAACCTTTGAGAGGAACATTTACAAATTCGGGATCGCCTGCATAAGCTGCACGGTCAGCGTAAGACAAATGCATGGTTTCAGCGAGCAGATGGTATTTTTCCCATGAGCGGATATCATATTGTGAAAGGTTAAAATCATCGAGAATGTTTAGCATTTGCAGCAAGAAAACGCCGCCAGAGCTTGGAGGAGGAGTCGTTGCGATTTGATAGCCTTGATATTCTCCCCAAATTGGTTCGTCAATTGTAATGTCATAATTTTCTAAATCTTTTTCGGTCATTGATCCCCCAAAATCCTGAACAGTATCAGAAAGGGCTTTGGCAAATCTGCCTTCGTAAAAGGCGTCTATGCCTTTCGAACGAATGAGCTTAAAGGTTTTGGCCAGATCTTTTTGAATGAGCGTATCGCCTTCTTTAAGCGGCTCGCCATTCGGCAGAAATACATCCTTAGCGGCAGTCCGTGATAATTTTTCCTGATAATCAGAAATCGCATCTGCTAACACTGAATCAATCGGAAAGCCTTTATCAGCGAGTTTTATAGAGGGGGAAATTAATTGTTTCATCGAACGGGTTCCCCATGTATCCAAGGCTTTTTCCAGCCCTTTCAGTGTACCCGGAACACCAACGGCAGTACCTTTTGTGACACGTTCGGAGAAAGGTATCGCTTTGCCGTTTTCATCGAGAAACATATCCGGAGTTGCGCCTGCGGGAGCGCGTTCACGGCTGTCAATGATCGTCGTATCTTTTGTTTTTCCGTCATACACCATCATAAAACCGCCGCCGCCAATACCTGACATCATCGGTTCTGTGACATTAAGCGCAAACTGAATGGCAACCGCCGCGTCAATGGCATTTCCGCCTTTTTTCAGGACGTCAGCTCCGATCTCTGAAGCGAGAGGATGCGCAGTCGCAACCATTCCGTCTTTGCCTACATCTACTTGTTTGTACTCGTCATAGCCTTTGGGCGGCTTTTTAGCTTCCGCGTGAAATGGAGCACTTCCAGCGACTAACAGAACACTAAGCATGGCTGCTAAACAGACGTTCCACGTTTTTTTCATGTTCTCCCTCCTATTAAGCTGTTATGTTACAATCTTAGCGTAAAAAAAATACAGCGGTTTCACAAGTGACAAATGGTATATTATCTATATCATTCGGCCTTATTTCTGTGTGAAATTGATTATATTGGGGTGAGTCATGTGCTATAGTAGAAACAGCATACGGATTCAGAAAGGAATGCTATATGTATTTAACGATTAAAGAAACAGCAGAATATGCAAATCTTTCAGAGGATTATATTAAAAGTTTGGTGCTCCAAGGTAAAATCAGGGCCGTTCATGACGGTGAGCAATTTTTGATTTATAAGGGACAGTTCAAAACGCATCTCGAACAGCTGGAAAATTACAAAGCGCTCGTGCAGGAAATATTAAATGAACCGATCCCAGAAGATATTGATGTAAAGGATGAAGACTAGGACACAATTTCAAATTGTGTCTTTTTTTTGCATATTTTTTGTGAGCATCTCGAAAAGAAAAGCGTCATATTGCGTTATAAGGGCTTTTTCAGGAAGGGTCAGAGTGATTTGTCTCAGGAGGCGAAAAAGCTTTATATGAGCCTGTAAATGCCATTTCAGAAGATAGGGCGTTTCAAGAGATCTCTTTTCTGCTTATGTAACACTATGTATATTATGTTACATAAGTGCTCCCGGACTTTGACATTCAACGTTTTTCCGCTATAATAGTAACATAGACCTCAAAACGTTACATAACGGTTTTTAAGGAGTTTTTTGATGCATATTGTACAGCCGATCCGCAGTTTAGAGAAAATTCAAGATGTAAAACATTATTTACGCAGCAAAAACAAGCGTGATTATTTTTTGTTTATTTTCGGCATTAACAGCGCGCTCCGAATTTCTGATATTTTGCCGCTTCAAGTGAAAGATGTCAGAAATAAAGACCATTTATGGGCGACTGAAAGTAAAACTAAAAAGAAAAGGAAGATTCTCATTTTAGAATCTTTGAAAGCAGAAATATACGAGTATACGAAAGATATGAAAGAAAATGAATACCTCTTTAAATCTGTCCGAACCAGAAAGCCAATTTCACGCATTCAGGCATACAGAATTTTAAGAGAGGCAGCCGAAGCGTGCGGACTTGAGGAAATAGGGACCCATACGCTCCGGAAAACATTTGGCTATCATTTCTACCAGCGGACAAAAGATATCGCTGAGCTGCAGAGGATCCTTAATCATTCATCACCTTCGATTACAATGCGTTATATTGGAATCGATGAAGATACAACAAGAGCTGCTTATAAGGTATTTGGAGGGCTGTAAATCAAATCGCTTGAAAATCGTGACAATCGGAGCTACTATATAGATATCAAAAAAGCTCTAGTAGCACAGCGGATAGTGCAGCAGTTTCCTAAACTGCAGGTCGGGAGTTCGAATCTCTCCTAGAGCGTAATAAAACAAAAGGGCAATGGACGATACGTCCGTTGCCCTTTTTATGCTTAACATAAAAAACGCCCGTTTTTCGGGACTGACCCCATAAAGATGAGACAAATAAAAAACACCTTCAAGTTTGAAAACGGATAGTTGTTATCCGAAATAAGACTTAGAGGTGTTTTTTGTATGGGAACAAGAATGAGTTATCCGATTGAAGTCAAACAGAAGGCTGTAGAAATGAGATTGGCAGGCGTGCCTATGAAAGAGATCATGCAGGAATTGAATATCAAGAATAAGACGCAGGTTCAGACATGGGTTAGATGGCATAAAGCTGGGGATACACATCGATTCGAACAGCTTGTTGGTAAGCAATACACTTACGGAAAAGGTCCGGAGTATGCTTCCGAATTAGAGAAACTGCAGGCAGAGAACCGTTATCTGAGACAACAGAATGAGGTTTTAAAAAAGTACAACGAATTGGAAAGGAAGTTGATAGCCAAACGTCAGTCGAACTTGTAGAAGTATTGCACGGCACAATGACCGTACAGAATATCTGTGTTCATTTAGGTATCTCACGAGCGTCTTATTATCGTTGGAAGAAGAACCTGATGATAGATCATCCCAAGTGCCATTTGGAAAAACAAATCGGCACGTTGTGCCGAGAGCACAAGTATCGATATGGATATCGAAAAATTACAGCTATATTAAAAAAGGAAATGCGTATTAACCATAAAACGGTTCAGCGTATCATGCAGAAAAATCAGTGGCAGTGCCGGGTTAAGGTGAAAAAACGCAAGAAGAATGGGCAGCCATATGCCGTGGTTGATAATATATTAGATCGGAACTTTCAGTCTGATCATCCTCTTGAAAAACTAGTAACGGACATCACATATTTGCCTTATGGACAGAAACAATTGTACCTTTCCAGTATATTGGATGTATACACTGGAGAAGTGATTGCTTTCACGATTGGAGATAAGCAGGACACAGACTTTGTCTTAAACACACTTGATCAGCTGCCAACACTGCCTCAGAACTGCGTGTTACATAGTGACCAAGGATCTGTGTATACATCTTATGAGTATCAGAAAGCTGTTAAAACAAAAGGCATTACCATGAGCATGTCCCGCAAAGGGACGCCCGCTGATAATGCCTCCATCGAATCGTTTCATTCCTCACTAAAGTCTGAAACGTTCTATCTTAACAGCATTGATCGAACCACGACCGCCATCGTAGAACGCACTGTCAAAGAATACATTTATTATTATAACAACATTCGTATTCAAACGAAACTAAACAGCCAATCACCGATAAGCTATCGGCAATTGGCTGTATAAAAGTGTTTTGATCCCTGTCTCAAAAACGGGGGTCAGTCCCTTTCTCGGGCGTTTTTTTCTTATATAACTGCGTCAAAGCGATTTACTTTCCACTTTTTGTTCTCTTTTACAAATGTCACTTTCCGTTTTGCTGAAGGTGATCCGTCCAAAGTAGGAACGGTAAATTCATATGTGACTGTGCCGCCTTTTTTAGAAATGAGTTTAGCGGTTGATTTTTTCCAATTTAAGAGATTGTCTCCGTCACCGACCGGAACAGCCAGTTTTCCTTTTGAGACAATGAAATGATAGTCTTTAAAGCCTTTTTCAATCGCTGTTTTTGAGAAAATAGGTGTTAAGTAATTCACAGCTTTTTCTTTTGTGCCAAGGTCACTGCACATGTATACGTACTGAAGATTTTGATGCTCGAATGTGCCTGATGGGCAAACTGCTTTTTTCACTTTTGGATTGTGCCCGCTCATTGTATTCCAAAAATGCTCTCTTGCTGTTAGTGCCAGCTGCAATGCTTGTTTTTGTGATAAATCCCCGGATGTGTTTTTCGCAAATGCATTTGTGTTTAATGACAGAATAAGTGCAATAGTGGTTAGAAATAGAAGATATTTTTTCAATGTGGCTCTCTCCTTTAAAATCTCTTTCTCTTATGTTACAAATGTTACAATAGTTACGTTTAGATTACAATACTTTTGCATAAATTATTTTTTATTCTTTCATCTCACCAAAAGACTATGCTGTATCGCGCTAGTTTATTCTTGCAGATTGAAAAATGTGTAAAAATAGGAGAATCGGGAAGGGTTTTATAAGTACTGTGGTGAATAGTTACATGTTGCATGTCGTGTTCATTTCAAAAGAAACGGGAGCACGTTAGTGAAACGAGTTTAAATAAAGGAGTCATTCATATGGAAACATTACAAGAAAATCCCGTATCTAAGAAGAAGAGCAATCCATCTGTTTGGCGGTCAATGTCACTATTTTTAGTGCCGCTCCTTCTGAGCAATGTGCTGCAATCAGTGGGCCAATTAGTTGGGATGGTCGCTGTGGGCAGATGGCTTGGCGTAGATGCGCTTGCAGCTGTCTCATCCTTTTTCCCGCTGTTTTTTCTTCTCATTTCATTTACGATCGGCATCGGTTCCGGCAGTTCCATTCTTATCGGGCAAGCCTACGGGGCAAAAAATGAGGAACGGTTAAAGGCCGTTGTCGGAACAACGCTGACATTCACCTTTTTATTAGGAATTGTGTTAGCTGTGATCGGCAGTATATTCACCTTAGATATTCTGCGTCTCATGGGAACGCCGGAAAATGTAATTCATGTCAGTGTCAGCTATGCGCGTATCTTATTTTGCGCAATGCCGTTTATGTTTTTATATTTTGCTTATACCACATTCTTGCGGGGGACAGGAGATTCTAAGACACCGTTTTATACATTGATAGTAAGCACAGTCATCAATATAGCACTTTTACCGATCTTCATTCTCGGCATGTTCGGCTTGCCGAAGCTGGGCATTTACGGCTCTGCTTACGCAACCGTTATTTCTACAATTGTGACCTTTATCGTATTATTGGTGTATCTGCGGAAAACGAAACACCCGCTGCAATTTGATAAGACAGTACGGCGTTATTTGAAAATGGATAAGGAATTGCTGGCGCTTCTGCTGCGTCTTGGTATTCCGTCAAGCATTAACATGATTCTCGTCTCACTATCGGAAATAGCAGTCATTTCATTCGTCAATCATTATGGCTCTGATGCAACAGCAGCATACGGCGTGGTCAATCAGGTAGCCAGCTATGTGCAAATGCCGGCTGTCAGTCTGGGGATCGCGGTGTCTATTTTCGCCGCTCAATCTATTGGAGCGAATGAGTTTGACCGGTTAAAGCAAGTCATTCGGGTCGGTATTTGGCTGAATTATATCATTGGCGGTGTGCTGATCCTCCTTATCTATCTTTTTGCACATCAGATTTTAGCATTATTTTTGACCGAGAAAGATACCCTTTACATTGCACACAGGCTTTTGATGATTACATTATGGAGCTATTTGCTGTTTGGGAATGCCCAAATTATTTCTGCGACGATGCGTGCAAGCGGAACGGTTTTATGGCCGACCCTTATCAGTATTTTTGCCATCTGGGGAATCGAGGTGCCGGTTGCGTTTGTTCTGTCTCACTATACAAATCTTGAAATACTCGGCATTTGGGTAGGCTATCCGGCAGCATTTGCTGTGAGTTTGCTTTTGATTTACGGGTATTATCAATTCATTTGGAAAAAGAAGCAGATTACACGTCTGATTCAATAAACTCCAAAAAACACCGTTCATTTTGAATGGTGTTTTTTGTTTACTTAAAGACAAAAGGGAAAACATAAAATGGAGGAAATAGTGCACACTGAATTGAATTTATATATAAGCATTGAACTAAGGAGAGGTTGAGTACACATGACAAATTATATTGAAAAGATGACGTATTTAGGAACACCAGCTGTCAAAGCGGGTAATGAGCATTTGGAAATAATAGTCGTGCCTGAGTGGGGCAGCAACGTCATTTCTCTCGTAGACAAAGAAACAAAGATGCACCTTTTACGAGAACCGGAAACAACTGAAAGCTTTCATGACACACCTACATTGTATGGAATTCCCATTTTGTTTCCGCCTAACCGCATAAGTGACGGAACGTTCATTTTCCGGGGCAGAACGTATCATTTTGATATCAATGAAAAAGATAAACACCATCACCTCCACGGCTTTCTCTATGACAAAAAGTGGGACATCATAACGATGAAACAAACAGACGAAGAAGTGATCATAGAAACTGAAATTGATCTATCGGAAATTCCCCATGTTTATAAACAATTTCCGCATCATGCTGTTGTACGGATGACATACATTTTAAAAGATAACACTCTTTATAAGCATGCCACGATCATGAATAAAGGGAAGGATGCATTTCCTTGGGGGCTTGGTTATCATACGACCTTCGTTTTCCCAGAAGAGAGCTCTTTATTTTCTCTTACTGCTGATCAGCAATGGGAATTGGATGAACGTTTATTGCCGACCGGAAAGCTGATCGATATACCAAATCAGGAAGCTTTGCACGAAGGAATGCTCTTGCGGCAGCAGCTTGATGATGTCTTTTTATCTTCTTATCAGAAGAGAGGAGGAGAAAATCAGGCCGTCATTTACCATCAGCATGCACACCTGAATATGATCTACAAGGCGGATGAACAATTTAAGCATTGGGTTGTGTATAATGCTGATGGAACACAAGGGTATTTATGTCCGGAGCCTTATACATGGGTGACAAACGCAGTTAACCTTGATCTCCCTTCGTCACTCACTGGCTTACATGTGTTAGAGCCTGGTGAAGAGAAGACAGTAAAAAGCAGCATCACGATTGAGCGTAATCATCGATAGCCAATCAGGAGAGGCGGGATAAGAAAATGGGAAAAAGCATGAAGCTTTATTTTGTAATATTGCTGCTTTTCATCTTTGCTTCCATTCCATATATGCATCATGCTGTACAGGCGGCTGAAGAACAGGATACACTTGCCGGGCAGATTGAAACCATTTTAGCCAATGAACCTGCTTTAAAAGGTGCAATGGCCGGCATTACTGTCCGTTCTGCAGAAACAGGCGACGTCATTTACGACCATTTAGGGGATGTCCGGATGAGACCCGCCTCTTCTTTGAAGCTTTTTACAGCCGCCGCGGCACTTTCTGTTCTCGGTGAGGATTATTCTTTCACAACAGAAGTGCGGACAGACGGCCGCCTTAAAGGACAAAAACTGAATGGCAACCTTTATCTGAAAGGAAAAGGAGATCCGACACTTTTACCATCTGATTTTGATCAAATGGCCGAAAAGCTGAAAAAATCCGGCATCAAGTCCATAAAAGGCAATCTTGTCGCCGATGACTCATGGTATGATCATCTCCGCTATTCGCCTGATTTGCCATGGAGTGATGAGTACACTTATTACGGCGCGCAAATTTCCGCACTGACAGCGTCTCCAAATGAGGACTATGATGCAGGCACTGTGATAGTAGAAGCCAGCCCGGGAAAGAAAGAAGGACAAAAGCCAGCAATATCAGTGTCACCAAAAACGGATTATGTAGCGATTGAGAATGAGGCGAAAACAGTTGAGGCGGGAAAAAAGAAAGATCTTTCTATCGAAAGAGAACATGGAACCAATACTATCACGATTAAAGGGAGCATACCGGTTGATGCAAGCAAAACAAAAGAGTGGATTTCCGTCTGGGAGCCGGCAGGATATGCTTTAGATTTATTTAAGCAGGCTCTTAAAAAACAAGGCATTACAGTAAAAGGGGAAATCATAATGGGCACAGCGCCCGACTCTTCAGACGTACTGGCCACTCATCACTCAATGCCTTTGTCTAAGCTATTTCTTCCTTTTATGAAATTAAGCAATAACGGACACGCCGAGGTACTTGTAAAAGAGATGGGGAAAGTGGAAAAAGGAGAGGGCAGCTGGGAAAAAGGGCTTGAAGTGCTAAACAGTACGCTTCCGAATTTCAGCGTTGATCCCAAAACACTTATTTTGAGGGACGGTTCCGGGGTCTCTCATATCAACGCCGTATCATCAGACCAAATCACAAAGCTGTTATATGACATCCAAGATGAAAAGTGGTTTCAACCTTATCTGCATGCTCTGCCGGAAGCGGGGCACAGTGACAGATTGGTAGGCGGGACGCTAAGAAACCGCATGAAAGATACCCCGGCAGAAGGAAAAATAAGGGCAAAGACCGGGTCCTTAAGCACTGTCAGCTCTCTGTCTGGCTATGCAGAAACAAAGAGCGGAAAAACGCTCGTTTTCTCTATTCTTCTAAACGGTTTGATTGATGACTCGGATGGCAAAGACATTGAGGATCAAATTGCTGTTATTTTGGCAAATCAATAAAAACGCTAAACCTGTTTTCCGCGAAAACAGGTTTTTTTATATTTCTTTTTACATTATTGCGCTTGTTTTTAAAACATCCAGCTAAATATTGTAGAAATGTAACTGATACTGAGGCGGAGAATATCTTATAAACGGTTCAACACTATCCTCATATGAAATTAAATAAACGAAGAAAAAATCTAGTGATGAAGAACTATTAAAAATCGATACTTTCATAACTTTACATTCGAAATCCTAATAAAATTAATCAAGAAAAATAAATAATTAATACTATATTCAAAAAAATGTTATAAAAATTTTATATTTTTTATTGTACTTTAAAAAAATTCGGTTAATATAATGCATATATGGATTATATAGTCATATAATTTCTTTTTATTATAATTATTTCAGTTTCTTATCCTCTTATAAATTAGAATTGGAGGGAATTCGTTGAAAGAAAATACTTATGGTTTAACTCATGCCCAAAGGAGAGTTTGGTTTACTGAACTGTTGGAGCCTGGTACAAGCATCTGTAATCTGACCGCCTGTGTAAAATTCAGGGGTGATGTTGATCTTGATGCTCTTCAGTTGGCTCTGAACCTTTCAATCTCCCGTAATGATGCAATCAGGTTCCAGCTGACAGAAGGAATTGAATCGGAGTCAGAGCCTCGTCTGTATCTTGCAGAATACAAAGGATTATCACTTGAAATAATAGATTTTACAAATGCTGAAATGACTGAAACAGAGCAATGGATTCATGATCAAGCCAGAATTCCGTTTAAGCTGCTTGATTCGCCTCTGTATCAATTTTATCTCCTTAGAATCCACCCCCATGAAATTTGGCTATATGCGAAATTCCATCATATTATCATGGACGGCATCTCTTTAAATTTGATGGGAAATCAAATTATTAATCTGTATCAAAAAATCAAAAAAGGGGAGCCTATACCCGATGAGCAAGAGCCTTCCTACATTAGCTACATAGAAAAAGAGAGGCAGTACTTACAATCTTCACGTTTTGAAAAAGACCATTTGTTTTGGACGCAAACCTACCAACAGCCGCCGGAATACCACTCACTAACCGGACAGAGCACTTCACAAAAGCAGAGTACCTCCGCATCGAGAGATACTATCACACTTTCACCTTACCTAGCACATACCATCCAAGCTTTTTGCGAAGAACAGAAAATCAGTATGATTTCCTTATTTATGGCTTCATTTTACATATGTATCAGCCGCATCACCTCTAAAACGGACCTTGCGATCGGAACCTACTATGGAAACAGGGGGTCAAAGGCGGAGAAAGAAATGCTTGGCATGTTTGTCAGCTCTCTTCCAATCAGAAAAACGGTTGATTCTGACGCCGATTTTCTTTCCTTTGTACGCAGTGTCGGCAGAGAACAGCTTTCAGTCATGCGCCATCAAAGATTTCCTTATAATTTGCTGGTGAATGAATTAAGAAAAGAACACAAGGATTTACACAACCTGATCGGTATATCAATGCAGTACCATCCGCTTCAGTGGCAAAAAGCGGATGATTTGAACTATGAGACGGCGCTTTATTTCAGCGGATACACCGCGAATGAGCTTTCTGTTCAAATACAGGAGCGGATAGATACTGGAGCCATTCAATTAAATTTCGACTATCAAAATATCTTATTTTCTCTTGAGGACATTAAACGGATTCAGCACCACCTGCTTACGTTGCTGGAAAACGCGCTTCAAAATCCGCATAGTACTATAAAAGAATTAGATATGGCAGAAAAACGTGAGAAAGAAAAAGTTTTGTATGAATTTAACAGAACGAAAGCTGTTTCGCCTGCAGCTTCGACGCTGCACGGTCTGTTTGAACGTCAGGCAGCTTTGACGCCGGATCGAACGGCCTTACGCTTTTCTGGCGGTTCGCTGACTTACGCGCAGCTTGACATGTACGCCAACAGGCTGGCAGTGCGCCTTACGGCGCATGGTATCACGAAGGAAAGCATTGTCGGTGTTCTAAGCGAGCGGTCGCCGGACATGCTGACAGCCGTTCTCGCCGTATTAAAGGCAGGCGGAGCTTATGTGCCGCTTGATCCTGTATATCCAGAGGAGCGGCTGAGCTATATGCTGAAAGACAGCGGGGCAGCATTGTTGCTGACGCAGCCGGGATTAAAGGCACCTGATTTTTCCGGAAAGACACTTGAAGTGGATATGACGGCTCTTGCGAATGAAGAATCTGAATATTACTCTCTTCATCAAGCAGACAGCGATTCTCTCGCCTATGTGATCTATACGTCGGGCTCCACTGGACGGCCGAAAGGGGTCGCCGTGGAGCACCGCCAGGCGGTTTCCTTTCTGACCGGCATGCAGATGCAGTTTCCTTTAGAGGAAGACGACATCATTATGATGAAAACGTCTTTTTCCTTTGATGCATCTGTCTGGCAGCTGTTTTGGTGGACGCTTTCAGGTGCTTCGGCCTATCTGCTTCCGTCCGAATGGGAGAAAGATCCGGCATTGATGGTAAAAGCCATTCGAGAGGAAGGCGTTACAATTGCCCATTTTATCCCGGCCATGCTGAACAGCTTTTTGGATCAAGCAGAAATAGAGGCACCGAGAAGCCTGAAGCGCGTATTCGCCGGAGGTGAACCGCTGGCACCCCATACGGCAGCCCGTTTCGCTTCTTTGCTGCCGGAGACATCACTGGTCCACGGCTACGGGCCGACAGAAGCAACCGTTGATGCGGCATTTTACTCGTGTAATCCTGAGCTGGACAAGGATCGCTTGCGCCTTCCGATCGGAAAACCCGTGCCTGGCGCGCGTCTGTATGTGTTAGATCCTCATTTAGCCGTACAGCCTGTCGGCGTAGCGGGAGAATTGTATATCGCCGGAGCCGGCGTCGCCAGAGGCTACTTGAATCGTCCGGAATTAACAGAAGAACGTTTTCTTGATGATCCATTTTATCCGGGTGAACGCATGTACAAAACGGGTGATTTGGCGCGCTGGCTGCCAGACGGACAGGTTGAATTCCTTGGCCGTCTGGATGACCAGGTGAAAATCCGCGGCTACCGGATTGAGCCGGGAGAAATCGAAGCGGCGCTCAGAAGCATAGAAGGCGTGCGGGAAGCGGCTGTAACCGTTCGTACAGAAAGCGGCGAGGCGGAATTATGTGCGTATGCGGAAGGGCTCGGAAGAAATGAAGTGCGCAAGCAGCTTGAGACATTGCTGCCGGGCTATATGATTCCTGCTCATATCATTGAGATGGAACAATGGCCGGTTACCCCGAGCGGAAAGCTCGACCGAAAAGCGCTGCCTGCTCCTGACGGAGCGGCAGATCGGGAAATCTACACAGCGCCGAGAAATCTGACAGAGATGAAGCTTTCCCAGCTGTGGGAGGAAGTGCTGAAAAGCGGCCCTGTCGGCATTCACGACAACTTTTTTGACCGGGGCGGCCATTCCTTAAAAGCCACCGCGCTTGTCTCCCGGATCGCCAAGGAACTCGGCGTCCAAGTGCCGCTGAAGGATGTGTTTGCCCATCCGACGGTAGAAGGTTTGGCTTCTGTCATCAGCGAAGGAACGGAAAGTCCGTATGAAGCCATTAAGCCGGCTGAAAAACGCGAGACCTACCCGGTTTCCTCCGCCCAAAAGCGGATGTATGTGCTCCAGCAGCTGGAGGATGGAGGCACAGGCTACAATATGCCGGCAGTCTTGGAGCTGGAAGGAAAGCTGGATCTTACAAGAATGGATGCCGTATTCAAAAAGCTGATCAAACGCCACGAGTCACTGCGCACGTCCTTTACAACGGACACAGGCGGCGAGCCGGTTCAGCGCATCCATGACGAAGTGCCGTTTACATTCCACACCTCTGTGCTCGGCGGACAAACTGAACAGGAAGCCGCGGCAGCTTTTATCCAGCCGTTTGACCTCAGCCAAGCTCCGCTGTTCCGGGCGGGAATCGTCAAGGTATCAGACGGGCGGCATCTATTACTGGTCGATATGCATCACATTATTTCAGACGGTGTGTCAGTCAATACGCTCATTCGGGAATTCGGGGAGCTGTACGCCAATCAGGAGCTTCCTCCGCTTCACATTCAATATAAAGACTATGCCGTATGGCAGGAGGCCTTTAAAAAAGGAGACACGTACAAGACGCAGGAGGCATACTGGCTGAAGCAGCTCGAAGGCGAGCTGCCCGTACTGGACCTGCCGGCTGATTACGCCCGGCCGCCGGTGCGAAGCTTCGCGGGTGATCAAGTCTCATTTACGCTCGATCAAGAACTCACAGCCGGGCTTCACAAGCTCGCACGCGAGAACGGAAGCACCCTGTACATGGTGCTCCTGGCAGCTTACACAGCGTTATTGGCGCGCTTAAGCGGACAGGAAGACATCATCGTCGGGTCACCAATTGCCGGACGTCCTCACAAAGATCTTGAGTCGATACTTGGAATGTTCGTCAACACCCTGGCGCTTCGGGCACGCCCGGAGGGCGGGAAGCCATTTGCGCAATTTTTGCAGGAAGTGCGTGAGACCGCATTGGAAGCTTACGAACATCAGGATTATCCGTTCGAAGAGCTTGTCGATAAGCTCGGCGTGACAAGGGATATGAGCCGAAATCCAGTGTTTGATGCGATGTTTATTCTTCAAAATATGGACAAACAAGACATTAATCTTGGAGACATAAAAGCACGGCCTGCAAATGTCATTCATCAAATTTCTGTATTTGACATGACGTTGATTGCGGTTGAATCAGATGGAGTCATCAAATGTGACATGGAATTTAGTACCGACGTATTTATGAGAACGACAATTGAACGCTGGACGGCTCATTTTACCGAATTTTTGCGTGCTGCCACGTCAGATCCTAATACAACTCTCTCACAAGTGAATATACTCAGCGAAAAAGAAAAACAAAAGATTTTGATAGAACTCAACAAAACCCACGTTGAATGTTCTCAAACTGATACCGTTTTTCATCGCATGTTTGAAAAGAGGGCTGAAGAGACACCGGAGCATATTGCTGTTATGGACGGTGAAAAACAGATCAGCTATCGCCATCTCAACGAAAAAGCCAATCGTCTGGCGCGCACACTGCAAGAAAAAGGAAAAGAGACGCAGCCAATCGTTGCTGTTTTAGCAGAGCGATCCATTGATGCTATTGTTGGTATTTTAGCCGTTATGAAAGCCGGCGGCGTGTATATTCCGATAGATTCTCATTATCCAAAAGCCCGGATTGAATACCTTCTCAAAGACAGCGGGGCTGAAATTCTTCTTTTACAGAATGAAGTAAAGCATTTGATTGCAGGCTCAGATATAGGTGATATTTCTCGCATCTGTCTTGATGATGAAAGTTTCTATGAAGCAAAAAGATGCAACCTTGCTTCATCTCCTGCCCCGGAGGACTCGGCATACATCATTTATACGTCAGGAACAACCGGTGCGCCTAAAGGCGTTATCGTTACGCACCGCAACTTTGCTCATGCTGTTCTTGCATGGCGCAGCATATATCAGCTCGATCAAATGCCTGTCAGGCTGCTTCAAATGGCGAGTTTTTCCTTTGATGTCTTTTCAGGAGACTTGGCGAGAACATTGGCCAACGGAGGGACTCTAGTCATATGCCCTGATGAAACAAGGCTTGAGCCTGCTGAATTATATGCATTGATGAACCGCCAGCGTATCACGATCATGGAGTCAACACCGGCACTCATTGTCCCATTTATGGAATATGTTTACCGCAACAAGCTCAGTCTTCCTGACTTAGACATCCTTATTCTTGGTTCGGATATGGTGAAAGCCCATGATTTCAAAACATTGGCGGACCGTTTCGGAAACAAAATGCGCTTAATCAATAGTTACGGGGTCACAGAGGCCACGATTGATTCAAGTTACTATGAAATGAATATGGGTGAAGAGTATTCGGGAGACAGCGTACCGATCGGCATCCCGCTTCCCAATGTAAAACTGTATGTACTCAGCCAGACTGACCAAATACAGCCGATCGGTATTGCCGGCGAGCTTTGTATCGGCGGAGCCGGCGTTGCCAAGGGCTATCACGGAAAATTTGAATTAACGGAAAAGAAATTTACAAAAAATCCATTTGTATCCGGAGAAAGACTCTACAGAACAGGGGATCTGGCTTGCTGGCTTCCAAACGGCACTCTCAGGCTTCTTGGCCGGATAGATCATCAAGTAAAAATAAACGGGTACAGGATCGAAACAGAAGAAATTGAAAGTGTGCTTCTCCAAACCGGACTTGTCAATGAAGCGGTTGTAGCGGTTCAAAGTGATACGAATGGACAGGCTCGTTTGGCAGCGTATATTCTGCCTTCAGATGCCGATACAACGGTTCTCCGCGGTGCTTTATCGAAAATGCTGCCGGCATATATGATCCCTGCGCATATCATTCCTTTGGAAACTATGCCGCTGACATTAAACGGGAAGCTGGACAGAAAAGCCTTACCGGTACCAAATGAAGCTTTCTCGCGGCCGTATACTGCACCGGTCAACGAATTGCAGGGAATGACAGCGCAGATTTGGGAGGACGTGCTGAGCGTGTCTCGAGTTGGCATTCACGACTCCTTTTTTGAGCTTGGAGGAGACTCTATTAAAGCACTGCAAGTGTCCGCCCGGCTGGCAGCTGAAGGCTGGAGCATGACTATACAAGATTTATTCCGTTATCCAACAGTTCATGAGCTGAGCAGCCACATCACTCCATTGATATCTCAGGCAGAACAGAGGCCTATCGAAGGTGAAGCGGATCTCACACCGATTCAGAGCAAATTTTTCGATCAGCGTCATGCTTTTCGTGATCATTACAACCAATCGGTCATGCTTTTCAGCGAAAAGGGGTTTCATGCTGACGCGCTTCGCCAAGCGCTGCGCAAATTGACTGAGCATCATGACGCGCTTCGCATGGTGTTTACACAGGATCATACCGGGCGTGTCGTTCAGTACAATCGCGGTATTCAGATTACTGAAAATGAACTGTTCGGATTTCATCTAGCGGATTGGACAAAGGAACAGGCAAAAGGCACACTCTTGGAAGAAAAATTTGCCGCTGAGGAAATCGTGATTCAAAGCAATATGAATGTAAAAGAAGGACCTTTGCTGCAAGCAGGATTGTTTAAAACGACAGAGGGAGACCATTTGCTGATTACGATCCACCATCTCGCTGTAGATGGCGTTTCTTGGAGGATTCTGCTTGAAGATTTAGCTGCAGCCTACCAACAGTCTTTGGAGCAAACAGAGATCAAACTGCCGCCGAAAAGCGATTCTTATTTATCATATGCCAGCGGTCTGGCACAGATAGCCGGGAGCCGGCAATTGTTATCAGAAATAACATATTGGCAAACGATTTTAGATGCCCATAATGTTTTTCTGCCTAAGGACATAGCTGAGTCGGACAGGCATCAAAGCAGTGCTGAAACAGCTGCGTTTGTATTAGCCAGTGACTGGACTAAAAAACTGCTGTTTGAAACGCAGCAAGCCTATGGTACTGATGCCAACGAACTTTTGCTGACTGCTTTAGGAATGGCGCTTTATGAATGGAGCGGACACGAACAAATTGTGATCAGCGCTGAGGGCCATGGAAGAGAAGGACATGTTCCGAATATTGATATTTCACGAACAGTAGGTTGGTTCACTTCTATATATCCTATCCTTCTGGACATGAGTGCACCGCATTCATCTGAAGATCAGCTCGGTTACAGAATCAAAGCGACAAAGGACAGGCTGAGAAGAGTGCCACACAAGGGAACGGGCTACGGCTTATTAGTACAAAAGGGAGCCATACAGCATAAAGAGCCTGAGATCAGCTTCAATTATCTTGGACAATTCAGCGAAGGTGAGGGTTCTGATTTGTTTCAACTGTCTTCTTATCAGCCTCGTTACGAAATAGCGGGGGAGAGAGAAAGAGAGTACGAGCTCGATATTAATGCTTTGATAACAGACGGACGCCTGCAAGTCAAAGCAGTATACACCCGGGTGTTCCGCGAAAACACAATTCAGTGTTTGATGGACAGCTTTCACAGTCATCTTATCGAGATCATTGAGCATTGTACAAAGAAAAAAGAACGAGAAAAAACGCTGAGCGATTTCAGCAACAAAGAACTAACGCCATCCGCATTATCTAGCATCGAAAATCTCGTTAAAGATCTTTAACTTTTGGAAAAGGTGTGTGGAATTGATGACGCAAGCAACGCAGATCCAAGATATTTATCCGTTATCGTACATGCAGGAAGGGATGCTGTTTCATTCACTGCTTGATTTCAGCTCTAAAGCCTATGTGGAACAAACCTCGTTTACCATTACAGGCAGCCTGTGTATCGATTCGTTTCAAAAGAGCTTAAATCTTCTTGTTTCCCGATACGATATTTTCAGAACCATATTCCTTAAGGAGGTTCCAGACCTCACTGGGCCGCAGCAAGTTGTGCTGACAAACCGTGAATTGACCGTACAAAGGGAAGATCTTTCTCACCTGAAACATGATGAGCAGCTTGCTCTGATAGAAGACTTTATGCAGCAGGACCGGGAAAAAGGGTTTCACTTGCAAAAAGATCCGTTAATGCGGCTCACGCTTTTTGATAGAGGAGACAGCACATATACATGTGTCTGGACGCATCACCATATCATCATGGATGGCTGGTGCCTGGGCATCATCCTCAAAGAATTCTTCAGCATGTATAACTCACTTAAAAATAACAGGCCTGTACAGCTCGGCAGCACGGTGCCGTACAGCCGTTATATTGAATGGCTCGGAGAACAAGATAAAGAAGAAACCGCTGCATACTGGAGAGATTACCTGCAGGAGTACGGCAATACCGCTTCTATTCCTAAACTAAAAAGCCGCTCAGCGAATGGGGAATATGAAGCCGCAAATATCCGTTTTTCTTTAGAGCCGGCTATCGTTCAGAAATTGACAGCAGCTGCCCAAAATTGGGGAGTTACATTAAACACTTTATTTATGAGTCTATGGGGTGTTCTTCTCCATCGTTACAACGGTACGGATGACGCGGTCTTCGGCTCTGTTGTTTCCGGACGTCCGTCAGCGATTGACGGGATCGAGTCAATGGTCGGCTTGTTTATTAACACTGTTCCGGTGCGTATTCGATCTGCAGAGAAAATGGCATTTTCTACGCTTGTCAAATCCGTGCAGGAGGATACTTTACGTTCTGAGCAGCATGGTTATTATCCGCTTTATGAGATTCAAAACCGCAGTGCTTTGAAGCAAGGATTGATCGATCATATTCTTGTCTTTGAAAATTATCCTGTACAGCTTCAGCAGGCAGTCAATAGGCAAAGCGAAAATGACGAAAACGCATTGAAGCTAGATGACATTTCTATGTCAGAACAAACCAGCTATGACCTTAATGTTGTCATCGTTCCAGGTGAATCATTTTATATTAAATTCAGCTACAATGCCGCCGTTTATGAACGTGAAGAGGTGCTTCGGATTCAGGGGCACCTCATGCAGGCAATGGATTGTATTTTGTCAAATCCCGATATTGCTGTCGACAGCATCAACATTGTGCCTCCTGAAGAACGTAAGCTCATTCAATCGTTTAACGAAACGGAGCGCCATTATCCAAGCAAAACGCTATCCCAATTGTTTGAGGAACAGGCTCTCAAAACACCTGACGCGGCTGCTTTGAGAATGGGAGATGAGTGCCGGACATATCGGCAATTAGATGAAAGAGCCAATCAGATTGCACACGCCCTGATAGAAAAGGGAGCTGGATCTGGCGGGATTGTCGCTGTGATGATGGAACGGTCAATGGACATGGCTGCTGCCCTGCTTGGAATTTGGAAAGCCGGAGGCGCTTATCTGCCTCTTGATCCAAGTTATCCGAAAGAGCGGCTTTCTTTTCTGCTGCATGACAGTCAAGCAGCTCTCTTACTGACAGAAGAAGAACTTATTTCATCCATCCCGTCAGGCTATAAAGGCAGAATTGTGACATCAGGACATACAACACATTACAGAACGGACTCTCCTGATGCATCGATTGGTGAGCTTGCCTACCTGATCTATACGTCAGGAACGACAGGACGGCCAAAAGGAGTGCTCGTTGACCATCAAGGAATTGCAAATACCTTGCAGTGGAGACGGGAAGAGTACGGCATGAGCGAAGGGGATACAGCACTTCATCTGTTTTCCTATGTTTTCGACGGCTGCGTGACGAGCTTGTTTACTCCGCTTCTGTCCGGCGCATGCGTGCTGCTGACAACAGATAACGAAGCGAAGGACGTGCTCGCCCTTAGACGGAAAATAGCTCAATACAAGGTTAGTCATATGCTTATTGTTCCTTCCTTGTACCGGGTGTTATTAGAAGTGCTGACTGCTGAAGATGCACAAAGTCTTCGTATCGTGACATTTGCGGGCGAGGCAGTGACTCCTGACCTGCTTGAGACTAGCAGAAAGATTTGTCCCTCCGCTGAACTTGCAAATGAATATGGACCGACAGAAAACAGCGTGGCAACAACAATCCTTCGTCATCTAAACGAAGAAGAGAGAATCACGATCGGACACCCGATCGCCAATACAAAAGTATATATTTTACAAGGAGAGCAACTGCAGCCGATAGGCGCGGCGGGTGAACTGTGTATTTCCGGCGCGGGTCTCGCACAAGGGTACTATAAGCGCACAGAGCTAACAGAGAAAGCATTCACAGACCATCCATTCCTCAAAGGGGAACGCTTATATCGAACCGGAGATGCAGGGCGCTTCCTGCCTGATGGCACGATTGAATATATTGGACGTTTTGATGATCAGGTAAAAATCAGGGGATATCGCATTGAATTAAGTGAGATTGAAACTGTTCTTCGGCAAGCATCTGGAGTGAAGGAAGCTGCAGTGCTGGCCCGTGATGTTTCTGATGAGGAAAAGGAACTCGTTGCTTATATCGTTCCGGAAAAAGGAAACGGCCTTCCGAATCTGCACCAGCATCTTGCCGGTACATTGCCGTCCTATATGATTCCCGCAAGCATCATCAAAATCACTCAAATGCCGTTAACATCCAGCGGGAAGCTCGACCGTTCCGCACTTCCGGAACCAGAAAACACTACTAGCTTAACGTACATGCCGCCACAAACCTTAATGGAAACTGAACTGGCACGCATTTGGGAAGAGGTGCTGAACAAAAATCAAATCGGTATACGCGATGATTTCTTTCAATTAGGCGGACAGTCCTTAAAAGCAGCCACACTCGTATCAAGAATACATAAACGGCTGAATATCGAGCTGCCGCTCAGTGACGTTTTTTCTTATCCGACCGTGGAAAGTATGGCAGCCAAACTGATGAGTTTACGTGAGCATGCTTTTACGCAGATTGAACCTGCGGATTTTAGAGATGTTTATCCGCTGTCTTTCTCGCAAAAAAGATTATACGCTCTTTACCAGTTGGCAGATGACAGCACAGGCTACAACATGCCGGCGGTACTGGAACTGCGAGGACATTTGGATCGCGGGAGATTGAGAAAAGTACTCACAGAGCTTGTGAATCGGCATGAATCATTGCGTACGGCATTTGAACTGAACAACGGAGAGCCAGTGCAAAAGATTCATCCGGCGCTGGCAGCTGATCTGAAAGAGCTTGAAATTGAATCAGAGCAAATGCTGCAGTCTGTGATCTCGTCCTTTATCAAACCGTTTGATCTTACCGCGGGACCGCTTTTTAGAGCAAGCTTGATATCTCTCGAAAAAGAAAGAGCCTATTTGTTGCTTGATATGCATCACATCATTGCTGACGGAATCTCTATGAGTACACTCGTCCAAGAATTCACTGATCTTTATTGCGGAAAAGAGCTTCCAGCTTTAAACCTGCATTATAAGGATTTTGCGGTTTGGCAGCAAGAGAAGTTTCCGAAAACGCATTACAGCAAACAGGAGGCCTACTGGCTGAAGCAGCTTGGCGGCAGCCTTCCAGTATTGGATTTGCCACTTGATAAAACGAGGCCGCTTCTGCCTGATTTCAGCGGCGGAACATTTGAAGTAAACATTGATAAAAGAACGGCGGAAGAACTGCACCGCTTGATGTTTGAAACGGGAACGACGATGTATATGCTCCTTCTGTCTGTCTATTCCATCATGCTTTCCAAACTGAGCGGGCAGGAGGATATCGTTGTCGGCTCGCCTGCTGCCGGGAGACCGCACGCTGATCTGGAGCGAGTTATCGGGATGTTTGTCAATACATTAGCTATGCGATGCCAGCCTGAGGGCCGCAAAACGTTCAGCTCTTATTTGCAGGAAATTCGCGAACTTGCTCTGACTGCATACGAGCATCAGGATTATCCTTTTGAAGAGCTCGTCAATAAGCTTGAAACGAAACGGGAGGTAAATCGCAATCCACTGTTTGACGCGATGCTCGTGCTCCAAAACAGCGAAGATTTCCGGTTTGAAGTGCCTGGTTTGTCTATCTCGTCTGTAACCCCGTCACACAATGTATCTAAATTCGATTTGACATTACACGCTGAGGAGCATTCCGATGGCATTCGCTGCCGCTTCGAATACAGTACCGCACTGTTTGAAGAAGAGACCATTGCAAGATGGGCTTCCCATTTTATTGAGCTGGTGAAAGGAATAACGTCTGATATCCATATGAAGCTTTCGGAAATGCAATTGCTTTCTGCTCCAGCGCGCGAATTGCTTCTTGAAACGATGGGTCAGTATGCTGACTATCCAAGAGATGAAAGCATCGTTCGTCTATTTGAAAAACAAGCAGCTGAACATCCCGAACATACTGCAGTGATATGCGATCATATACGGATGACTTATCGTGACCTGAATGAAAAAGCAGAACGGACAGCGGCTATGCTGATGAAACAAGGAGTCCGATCCGGGGATATCATCGGTTTATTGTTTGATCGATCGCCTGATATGGTGATTGGCGTTTTATCTATTCTAAAGGCCGGAGGGGCATACTTGCCGATTGACCCTGAATATCCTCAAGAACGCATCAGCTTTATGCTGAATGACAGCGGGGCAAGAATTCTCCTGACAGAGCACGGACACAACAAGCCGGCGGATTACCATGGGCAAATTTTATACCTGAATGACGCCGAAAACGAATTGATTTCGCCTGATTTGAAAGCGCAAGAAACATTAGCAGACCAGCCAGCTTATGTGATTTATACATCTGGAACCACTGGGCAGCCAAAGGGCGTCGTTGTCGAGCATCGCAATGTGATTAGTCTATTGAAGCATCAGGACCTGCCTTTTGATTTTGGCAGTGAGGACGTTTGGACTTTATTTCATTCATATTGCTTTGATTTCTCAGTATGGGAAATGTTCGGAGCATTGCTGAATGGAAGTACGCTGGTTCTTGTCTCCAGAGAAACAGCCCGCGATCCAAACGCATTCCGCTTATTGTTAAAAAACGAAGGCGTCACAGTACTCAATCAGACTCCAACTGCTTTTTACGGACTCATTCATGAAGAAGAAAACCATACGGACCGATTACATGTGCGATATGTTATTTTCGGCGGAGAAGCTTTACAGCCCGGCATGCTTGTAACCTGGAACGAGAAATACCCTGATACTGATCTGATCAATATGTACGGCATTACTGAAACAACTGTACATGTGACATATAAGAAATTGTCCTCAGCTGATATAGAAAAAAATAAGAGCAATATCGGAAAACCGCTGGCAACTCTTCAGGCTTATGTGATGGATGCTCATATGAATCTTCAGCCTACAGGAGTTCCAGGAGAGCTGTATATTGGCGGAGAAGGGGTAGCCCGGGGATATTTGAACAGAGATGATCTGACCGCGGCCCGATTTGTACCTAATCCTTATCTTCCGGGAGACAGATTATACCGAACCGGAGACCTTGCAAAGCGTCTGGCAAGTGGAGATCTGGAATATATGGGCCGCATTGATGATCAAGTAAAGGTGAGAGGACACCGCATCGAGCTCGGCGAAATCCAGGCGTCTCTGCTTCAGCTTCCAATAATCAAAGAGGCTGCTGTCATCACAAGAGATGATGAACAAGGCCAATCCGCTGTATATGCTTACTTGGTTGCGGAAGATGGACAGGTCGTAAATGAAGCAGATATCAGGGCTGCCCTGAGAGCCGTTCTGCCTGATTTTATGGTGCCTGCCCGCTTGATCCAGATTGACAGCATCCCGCTGACGGTTAACGGCAAGCTCGACCAGAAAGCCCTGCCGGAACCAGATAAGCGCGCTCAAACTGAGAATGATATCAGCCCTAGAAATGAGATTGAAAAGGCGATGGCTGACATTTGGGAGGAACTGCTCGAAGCGGAGGAGATAGGTGTCAGCGCGAATTTCTTTGAGCTTGGAGGGGATTCAATAAAAGCGTTGCAGGTGTGTGCACGGCTGAAGCAGCGAGGCTATGAAACGACAGTGCGTGAGATGTTTGAGCATCAGACGCTTGGTGAACTGTCCGCCCGCGTTCGAAAAGCCGTACGCGTAATTGACCAAACGCCAGTCGAAGGCGAGCTGCCTTGGACACCTGTACAGCAATGGTTTTTTTCACAATCATTGGAAGCCCATCATTTTAATCAATCTGTCATGCTCTACCGGGCTGAACGATTTGATGACATTGCACTCAGAAATGTGCTGAGAAGCTTGGTGACTCATCATGACGCACTGAGAATCATATGCCGTTACAAAGATGGCAAGCCTGTACAGGTTAACAGAGGAGCAGATCTTCCGGATGAGGAGCTATATGCCTTCGATCTGTTTGATATAAGAGATCATCGTTCAAATACAGCCGGAAATGCACAGGGCTTGTCAGCCGAAGCACACAAACAGATTGAAGAAATGGCAAACCAAATTCAGCAAACCATTCGATTGGAGACTGGCCCTTTGCTTCATGCTGGTTTGTTTAAAGCCGATGATGGAGACCATTTGTTTCTGACGATCCATCACTTAGTCATTGATGCCGTTTCATGGCGCATTTTATTTGAGGATTTTTCAATTGCTTACGAACAGGCAGTCTCAGGAAAACCCATCGTACTGCCGGAAAAAACGGATTCATATTTCACTTATGCACAAACATTGGCTGACTATTCAAAAAGCCGTCGTCTGCAGCGTGAAATCGCGTATTGGAATGAGCGGGAGGACCGGCATATTGAGCGTATTCCCAAAGATCATTCGATCACATCGAACTCATTCAAAGATACAGAAGTAATTGATTTCGAGCTGTCTCGTGAAGATACAGAATTGCTGTTAACTGCTGCAAACAATGCATACAACACGGAAACGAATGATATCCTTCTGACTGCTTTAGGTCTAGCTTTGCAGGAATGGACGGGACTTGACCATTTCAAAATCAGTATGGAGGGCCACGGCAGAGAAGATTATCTTGACAATATTGACATAAACAGAACAGTAGGCTGGTTTACTTCAATTTATCCTGTATGGCTTGATATGAGTGATTCTGACCATACGGATGAAGGTGAGCGGCTAGGGCGACACATTAAGCAGACAAAAGACATGCTGCACCGCATACCGCATAAAGGCGCAGGCTATGGAGTGCTGAAATATATCAATAAGATATGGGATTCTGAGTACAGCGACCCGGAAATCAGCTTTAATTACTTAGGCCAGTTTGATCAGGATGTTCAATCAAAAGCTTTTGAGATTTCTGATATTAAGACAGGGAATGAAATCAGCCCGGATTGGGAGCGGCCTTATGTGTTAGATATCAGCGGAGCCGTTTCATCAGGATGCCTGCACATGCACATTATTTATAACCGTCTTCAGTTTAAGAAACAAACCATACAAGCATTAGCCGATCATCTTAAACATGCGCTTGAAAACATGATTCAGCATTGCGCGGGCAAAGAAAACCGCGAATGGAGTGCCGCTGATTTTACTGATGAGGATTTAACGCTGGAGGATTTAAGTGAGATTATGGGGGCCGTCAACAAATTATAGGAGAGGAGATTCATTGATGCCGCAGCAACCCGAAATACAGGATATATATCCCTTGTCTTTTATGCAGGAGGGGATGCTTTTTCATTCGCTGTATGATGAACAGTCGAGAGCTTATTTTGAACAGGCGTCTTTTACAATCAATGGGCAGCTTGACTTAGACCGTTTCCAGAAAAGTATGGACGCTGTTTTTGACAGGTATGAAATCTTTCGAACGACTTTTATCTACAAAAATGTAGCCAAACCTCGTCAGGTGGTGCTTAAAAACCGTCCTTGCCATGTTCATTTTGAAGATATTTCTCATCTTAATGAGAGAGAGAAAGAACATTGTACAGAAGCATTCAAGGAACAAGATAAAAAAAGGGGCTTTGATCTTCAGTCGGATGTACTGATGAGAATATCCGTTTTAAAATGGGCGCCTGAGCGTTACGTGTGCATCTGGAGCCATCACCATATTTTAATGGACGGATGGTGCTTAGGCATCATCATCAAAGACTTTCTCCACATTTATCAAGCGCTGGGAGAAGGGCGGCTTCCATATTTGCAGCCAGTTCAGCCGTACGGAACGTATATTAAATGGCTGATGCAGCAGGATCGTGAAGAGGCAGCTGCATATTGGAAAAAGCGGCTGCAGCATTTCGAGAAAGCTTCTTCTTTGCCAAAAAGAAACCAGCAAGTATCAGAAGGTGAATTACAGCAGGTCACGTTTACCATCTCTGAAAAAGAAACGTCCGATTTGCAGAAAATCGCAGCAGCATCCGGTGCAACGCTTAACACCGTTTTCCAAGCTTTGTGGGGGATTTTGCTGCAAAAATTCAATCGGTGTGACGATGCCGTGTTCGGATCAGTCGTCTCAGGCAGGCCCTCTGGGCTGGAGGATGTAGAAAATATAGTCGGCCTTTTTATCAATACCATTCCCATCCGGGTCCAAAGCAAAGCTCTTTCTTTCTCTGGCCTGGTCAGCCGGATACAAAAGGAAATGACTGAAGCAGAAGCATACAGTTATTTCCCTCTATATGACATTCAAGCACAGAGTGCTCTTAAACAAGAGCTCATTGATCATATTATCGTGTTTGAAAACGTGCCGACCCAGCAAGAAATTGAAGGACTAAACCAGACTGGATCGTTCGGTTTCTCAGTGGAAAACTTTGCGATGGCGGAGGAGACTAATTATGGATGCAGCGTCAAAGTGATTCCAGGCCGCACATTGTTCGTGCGCATCAATTTTCATACAGGTTTATATGAGCCTGGCTTAATGGCTGAGATAAAAGATTATTTACAGCATATGATTTCAGCTGTCATCTCTGATCCTTCTCTTCCTGTTTCAAAGATGACGTTACTAGATAAAGACAAAACACAGAAAATGGTTGCTGAATATAATACGACGGGAGCTGTTTCAGCGTTAGCTCCGACGCTGCACGGGCTGTTTGAACGTCAGGCGGCTTTGACGCCGGATCGGACGGCTTTGCGCTTTTCTGGCGGTTCGCTGACTTACGCGCAGCTTGACATGTACGCCAACAGGCTGGCAGCGCGCCTTACGGCGCATGGTGTTACGAAGGAAAGCATTGTCGGTGTTCTAAGCGAGCGTTCGCCGGACATGCTGACAGCCGTTCTAGCCGTTTTAAAGGCAGGCGGAGCTTATGTGCCTCTTGATCCTGCATATCCAGAGGAACGGCTGAGCTATATGCTGAAAGACAGCGGGGCAGCATTGTTGCTGACGCAGCCGGGATTAAAGGCACCTGATTTTTCCAAGAAGACACTTGAAGTGGATATGACGGTTCTTGCGAATGAAGAATCCGAATATCACTCTCTTCATCAAGCGGACAGCGATTCTCTCGCCTATGTGATCTATACGTCGGGCTCCACTGGACGGCCGAAAGGGGTCGCCGTTGAGCAACGCCAGGCTGTTTCCTTTCTGACCGGCATGCAGATGCAGTTTCCTTTAGAGGAAGACGACATCATTATGATGAAAACGTCTTTTTCCTTTGATGCATCTGTCTGGCAGCTGTTTTGGTGGACGCTTTCAGGTGCTTCGGCCTATCTGCTTCCGTCCGGCTGGGAAAAAGACCCGGCATTGATGGTAAAAGCCATTCGGGAGGAAGGCGTTACAACGGCCCATTTTATTCCGGCCATGCTGAACAGCTTTTTGGATCAAGCGGAAATAGAGGCACCGAGAAGCCTGAAGCGCGTATTCGCCGGAGGTGAACCGCTGGCACCCCATACGGCAGCCCGTTTCGCTTCTTTGCTGCCGGAGACATCGCTGGTTCACGGCTACGGGCCGACAGAAGCAACCGTTGATGCGGCATTTTACGCGTGTGATCCTGAGCTGGACAAGGATCGCTTGCGCCTTCCGATCGGAAAACCCGTGCCTGGCGCGCGTCTGTATGTATTAGATCCTCATTTAGCCGTACAGCCTGTCGGCGTAGCGGGAGAATTGTATATCGCCGGAGCCGGCGTCGCCAGAGGCTACTTGAATCGTCCGGAATTAACAGAAGAACGTTTTCTTGATGATCCATTTTATCCGGGTGAACGCATGTACAAAACGGGTGATTTGGCGCGCTGGCTGCCAGACGGACAGGTTGAATTCCTCGGCCGTCTGGATGACCAGGTGAAAATCCGCGGCTATCGTATTGAGCCGGGAGAAATCGAAGCGGCACTCAGAAGCATTGAAGGCGTGCGGGAAGCGGCTGTAACTGTTCGTACAGAAAGCGGCGAGGCGGAATTATGTGCGTATGCGGAAGGACTCGGCAGAAATGAAGTGCGCAAGCAGCTTGATACTTTGCTTCCGGGCTACATGATCCCTGCTCATATCATTGAGATGGAACAATGGCCGGTTACCCCGAGCGGAAAGCTCGACCGAAAAGCGCTGCCTGCTCCTGACGGAGCGGCAGATCGGGAAACCTACACAGCGCCGACAAACCTGACAGAGATGAAGCTTTCCCAGCTGTGGGAGGAAGTGCTGAAAAGCGGACCTGTCGGCATTCACGACAACTTTTTTGACCGGGGCGGCCATTCCTTAAAAGCCACCGCGCTTGTCTCCCGGATCGCCAAGGAATTCGGCGTCCAAGTGCCGCTGAAGGATGTGTTTGCCCATCCGACGGTAGAAGGTTTGGCTTCTGTCATCAGCGAAGGAACGGAAAGTCCGTATGAAGCCATGAAGCCGGCTGAAAAACGCGAGACCTACCCGGTTTCCTCCGCCCAAAAGCGGATGTATGTGCTCCAGCAGCTGGAGGATGGAGGCACAGGCTACAATATGCCGGCAGTCTTGGAGCTGGAAGGAAAGCTGGATCTTACAAGAATGGATGCCGTATTCAAAAAGCTGATCAAACGCCACGAGTCACTGCGCACGTCCTTTACAACGGACACAGACGGCGAACCGGTTCAGCGCATCCATGACGAAGTGCCGTTTACATTCCACACCTCTGTGCTCGGCGGACAAACTGAACAGGAAGCCGCGGCAGCGTTTATCCAGCCGTTTGACCTCAGCCAAGCTCCGCTGTTTCGAGTGGGGATCGTCAAGGTACCAGACGGGCGGCATCTATTACTGGTCGATATGCATCACATTATTTCAGACGGTGTGTCAGTCAATACGCTCATTCGGGAATTCGGGGAGCTGTACGCCAATCAGGAGCTTCCTCCGCTTCACATTCAATATAAAGACTATGCCGTATGGCAGGAGGCCTTTAAAAAAGGAGACACGTACAAGACGCAGGAGGCGTACTGGCTGAAGCAGCTCGAAGGCGAGCTGCCCGTACTGGACCTGCCGGCTGATTACGCCCGGCCGCCGGTGCGAAGCTTCGCGGGTGATCAAGTCTCATTTACGCTCGATCAAGAACTCACAGCCGGACTTCACAAGCTCGCACGCGAGAACGGAAGCACCCTGTACATGGTGCTCCTGGCAGCTTACACAGCGTTATTGTCGCGCTTAAGCGGACAGGAAGACATCATCGTCGGGTCACCAATTGCCGGACGTCCTCACAAAGATCTTGAGCCGATACTTGGAATGTTCGTCAACACCCTGGCGCTTCGGGCACGCCCGGAGGGCGGGAAGCCATTTGCGCAATTTTTGCAGGAAGTGCGCGAGACCGCATTGGAAGCTTACGAACATCAGGATTATCCGTTCGAAGAGCTTGTCGACAAGCTCGGCATGACGAGGGATATGAGCCGAAATCCGCTGTTTGATGTGATGTTTGTGCTTCAGAATATGGACCAAGAATCCATGCAGCTGAAGGACCTGTGTCTCCGGCCCGCAACAAATGTGGAACATCAAGTATCAAAGTTCGATTTAACCCTGTATGCGTACGAGGGAGCTAATGGATCTATGATGTTTCAAATGGAATATAGCACTGATCTCTATCAGAAAAATACGATTGAAATGTGGCTTCAATATTTAATGAATATGCTACGCGCCATCATCCAAGACAGCGAAGCAGCACTTGGAACAATACATGTATTGGACGAGAATGAAACCCATTTCCTTATCCATGAACTCAACTGCACAAAAAGAGAGTATCCGAGACATGAAACCATCAGCAGGCTGTTTGAGTTACAGGCTGCACAAACGCCTGATGCCATAGCTGTGGCCGGCGATGAACAAACATTAACGTATAAGGAGCTGAACATCCGGGCAAACAGGATTGCTGCTGTTCTTCGGAGAAAAGGAGTCGGACCTGAAACTGTAGTTGCATTATTGACAACACGAACTCCAGAACTTGCAGCAGGAATGCTCGGCATTTTGAAAGCTGGAGGAGCCTATTTGCCTATCGCTAAGGATCTTCCTCCTGACCGAATATCATATATGCTGTCAGACAGCGGTGCAAAAATACTTCTTCAATCTGAAAAAGCAAACAATCAACGATTAGACTTAGAGCTTACATGTGAGCAAATCGTCATCGAAGAGATTCAAGGACAAGGAGAAACGAAGAACTTTGAATCTCAAGCAGGGCCACATTCACTCGCTTATATCATCTATACCTCAGGTTCAACCGGCAAACCGAAGGGTGTCATGATTGAGCAGCGAAGTGTGATCCGTCTTGTCAAAAACAGCAATTACATTGAATTTACACCTGGAGACCGGCTTCTGCTGACTTCTTCACTCGGTTTTGATGTCGTTACATTTGAAATACTCGGGCCGCTGCTAAATGGCGCTGCTTTGCATCTCACAGATAAAGAAACATTTCTGGATTCCCATCAGCTTAAGAGATACATAGAACAAAACGGAATCACCACAATGTGGCTGACTGCATCTCTTTTCAACCATTTAACAGAACAGAATGAGAAAATATTTTCCCGGCTCATAAATCTGATTATTGGCGGAGAAGCTCTGTCAGCCAGTCATGTCAATCGAATCAAGCAAGCATGCCCGGAATTGTCAATCTGGAACGGATATGGGCCGACTGAGAATACAACATTTTCAACTTGTTTTCACATTGAAAAACTGTATGAACATTCCATTCCGATCGGCCGGCCGATTGGTAATTCAACCGCATTTATCTTAAATAAATGGGGGATGCTGCAGCCGATCGGAGCTGTCGGTGAACTGTGTGTCGGCGGAGATGGTGTGGCAAGAGGCTATCTTGGTCGACCAGACCTGACGAAAGAGAAATTTGTGCCAAATCCATTTGCGCCCGGCGAACAAATGTACCGTACCGGTGATCTGGCACGCTGGCTGCCGGACGGCACAATTGAATATGTAGGCCGTGTCGATGATCAGGTAAAAATAAGGGGGTACCGGGTTGAGCTCGGTGAGATTGAATCAGCGCTTCGTCATATAGACGGTGTCAAAGAAGCAGCTGTATTGGCGCGAACAGGACAATTAGGCAGCAAGGAGCTTTACGCCTATATAAGCGTAAAAGAGGGTACAGATGCTGAACAAGTGCGTACTCACCTTTCTCAAATGCTGCCAGGCTATATGATGCCGGCCTATGTGATAGAAATGGATGCTCTCCCGCTCACTGCCAACGGAAAATTGAACCGAAAAGCACTGCCTGAACCAGATATTACATCTAAACAAACGTACGTCCCGCCTCGAAATGACCTTGAAGAACAGCTTGCGATCATATGGCAGGAGGTTCTCGGGACACAGAGGATCGGAATAGAAGATTCGTTTTTTGAACTAGGCGGAGATTCAATTAAGGCTCTTCAAGTATCCGCGCGCCTCGGACGTTATGGGTGGAGCTTGCATGCAAGCGATTTATTCCGCCATCCGAACATAAAAGATTTATCAGCAGTCATCCGGAAGACAGAAAGAGTAATAGACCAAGGATCTGTTCAGGGAGCTGTCCCATGGACACCTATTCAGCATTGGTTCCTCTCTCAGGATATAGAAGATAGACACCATTTTAACCAGTCTGTCATGCTGTTTAGTCCTGATTGTTTGTCGGAAAATGCACTGCGCGCATCATTAAAAAAACTGGCAGAGCATCATGATGCCCTGCGGATGATTTATCGGGATGATAGCGGACAACAGATGCAAATCAACCAAGATATTCATGAATCCAAACTGTACAGCTTAAGGATTTCTGATTTTTCAGATCCGGGAATCGATTGGGAAACGAGCATTAAAGAAGAAGTGGCAAATCTTCAGCAAAGTATCAATCTCCAACAAGGACCATTACTGCATGCCGCTTGGTTTAAAACGCTGTCCGGAGATTATTTATTTCTCACGATTCATCATTTGGTCGTTGATGGGGTATCATGGAGAATTTTACTGGAGGACCTGTCAGCGGCATATCATCAAGCAGCTTCAGGACAGGCTATACAGCTTCCGCCTAAAACAGATTCCTATCAGGAATACGCACGGCGAATTCAAGATTATGCCCAAAGCAGCAAGCTGATTCGCGAGGAAACGTACTGGCGGACGGTTGAAGAGGAAAAAGCAGCGGAACTGCCATACGAAATGCCTTATATGGAGAATATGAACAGCAGTGTAAGGGAAACATTGCGCTTTTCACTCACTGAAGCAGACACCGCGGTCTTGCTGCAAAAGGTAAACCACGCTTATGGCACAGATACACAAGATATTCTATTGACGGCGGCTTCCTTAGCGATTTGTGACTGGACAGGGGGCAGCAAGCTCCGTATGGCAATGGAGGGACACGGGAGAGAACACATTCTGCCGGATTTAGACATCAGCCGGACGGTTGGCTGGTTTACATCCATTTACCCCGTCCTTATTGACTTTGAAAATCAAGCGGATGAGCTTGGAACCGCAGTTAAAACCGTGAAAGATACATTGGGCCGGATACCGAACAAAGGGGTAGGGTACGGCATGTTGAAATATCTTACACATCCCGAACATAAAAGCATGGTGTTTTCAAAAACACCTGAAATCGGCTTTAACTATTTAGGGCAGTTCAACGACAGAGAAAGTCAAGACCGTTTCCGCCCATCCGGTCTTGGGAGCGGTAAGGACATCACTCCTACTTGGAAGCGGGAGCAGCTTATTGAGATGAGTGCGATGGCAGCAGAAAATCAGCTTCATTTTCAGCTCAGCTATCCGCCGGCACGGTTTCACAGGGTTACAATGGAGCGGCTCATCAACATGATTGAATGCTATTTGCGGGATATTATGAAACACTGTGCTGAAAAACAGAACACAGAAAAGACGCTGAGCGATTTCAGCAGCCAATCATTAACGGCAGAGGATTTGGACAGTATATCCAGCTTGGTGGAAGACTTGTAGAAAATCGTGACAGGGAGATATGAACATGACAAAAGCGAATTCAATACAGGATATTTATCCGCTGTCTTATATGCAGGAAGGAATGCTTTTTCATTCCCTCCTGCAAAAAGATTCACGGGCATATGTTGAACAAGCCTCTTTTACAATAGAGGGAGAAGTCAATTTGCAGTTTTTCCAAGAGAGCATCAATGCTTTAGTAGCAAGACATGACATTTTCAGAACGATTTTCATCAGCCAAAATGTCTCTTCACCTCAGCAGGTTGTCCTGAGGGAACGGACTGTCAGTGTACTGGAGGAGGACATTGCTCATTTAGATGAAGCGGGCCAATCTGCGTTTGTCGAACAAATAAAAGAAAAGGACCGCGCCAAAGGGTTTCATCTGCAAAAAGATATGCTCATGCGCATCACACTTATTCGAACCGGAAAGCGGCAATATACTTGTATTTGGACCTTTCATCACATCATGATGGACGGCTGGTGCCTCGGCATTGTACTAAAAGAATTCCTTCAGATTTATGCATCAAAAACAAAAGGGGCTCCATTATCATTGGAGCCCGTTCAGCCATACGGAACTTATATCAATTGGCTGATGGAGCAAGATAAAGAGAAAGCTGTTTCCTATTGGGACAATTATCTTTCCGGCATTAAGCAGCAAACCTTGCTCCCGAAGCAGAAAAAAACAAAGAGCACAAGCAGGCAGGAGCAAATTACATTTTCATTTTCAAAAGAAGACAGCAGCAGGCTGTCAGAGCTTGCCGTAAGAGAAGAAGTCACACTCAGTACAATTTTCCATACCCTATGGGGAATTCTTCTTCAAAAATATAACAATAGTGATGACGCGGTATTCGGTTCTGTCATTTCAGGAAGGCCCTCAGACATTGAAGGAATTGAACAAATGGTCGGGCTTTTCATCAACACGATTCCCATACGGCTGCATGGATCAAAAACGCCATTTTTACAGCTCGTAAAAGACATGCAAAAGGATCGCCTTGCTGCAGAAGCATACAGCTACCATCCTCTATACGAGATACAGTCCCGTTCAGCAGTCAAGCAAGGTTTGATTGATCACATTCTTGTATTCGAAAACTATCCGGTGCAGAAAGAAATAGAAATGCTGAACAGCCAGGAGCCTGATTCAGATCTTTTTCAGATTCATAACTTTACGGTAGCGGATGAAACCAATTACAGCTTTTATCTTATGGTGGCGCCAGCGGAAGAAATCCATATAAAAATGAGCTATGATGCAGCACTGCATGACCGATCCTTTGTGCTTTCTGTTAAGGAGCATCTTTTGAACACTGTTTCCCAAATCTTAGATCATCCGCATCTCTCACCCGAAGACATCGATATCACAACAGACACTGAAAAGCTGCAGCTGATTGGGGAAATCAAAGATCACAAACCAGTTTATGAAACCATCCATGCCATGTTTGAAAAACAGGCAGAAAGGACGCCTGACGCGCGGGCTGTGATTGATCAAGCGCATTCTCTGACCTATAAAGAATTGAACGAATCCGCCAACAGATTGGCACGGCATTTGCGGAAAAAAGGCGTTATGAGGCAGGAACCTGTCGCAATCATGATGGAACGCTCAACTGAGTTCATTACAGGTATTCTCGGTATATTGAAGGCTGGAGGCGCCATTGTTCCAATCGATCCCCATTATCCGTCTGACAGAATAAATTATATTCTAAATGACTGCGGCTGCTCTCATGTCGTTTCACAAGCGCATTTTGCACCTTTGCTTGAGACTGGCCTGAATGTTACCTATATAGAAGATACTCAAATCGAAGACGGCAGCTGCTTACATTCAGTGAATAGTGCGGACGATCTGCTCTATATGATTTACACATCAGGCACAACGGGAAAACCAAAAGGCGTTCAATTTGAACATCGAAATATGGCTAACTTGCTGCAGTTCGAATTCACTCGCTCTGGCATTGACTTTGAAAATGATGTTTTGCAATTTGCAACTCCTGCCTTTGACGTCTGCTATCAAGAAATATTTTCAACATTGCTGGGAGGCGGCACACTTCATATCGTGCCTGAAGCTATAAAAAGAGACGTGCCTCAGCTGTTTGCATTTATAAAAGAGCATCAGATGACTATTGTGTTTCTCCCAACGGCTTTTATCAAAATGATTTTCAGCGAACAGGAATTTGCGAACGCGTTTCCTCATGATGTAAAACACCTGATTACAGCCGGTGAGCAATTAATCGTTTCCAGTCTCCTCAAAGATGTTTTGTGTCAGCGCAGCATGTACTTGCACAATCATTATGGACCTTCAGAAACTCATGTAGTGTCGGCATATACCATACATCCGGGTGACCAAATTCCGGAGTTTCCTCCGATCGGAAAACCGATTGATTGTACTGATCTGTATATTTTAAATCGCCAAAAACAGCTGCAGCCTCGGGGAGTATCAGGAGAACTTTATATTTCCGGTTCAAGTGTGGCCAGAGGTTATATCAATAACGATAAACTGACGCGAGAGAAATTTTTACCCGATCCTTTCAGGCCCGGAGCGGTCATGTACCGAACGGGAGATGTAGCGAGAATTCGTGAAGACGGCAGCTTTGAATATATCGGTCGAGCCGACGATCAAGTGAAAATCAGAGGTTATCGAATCGAGCCGCAAGAAATAGAAATCGCGTTAATGAAGCATCCAGAGGTCAAAGAAGCTGCTATTCTTATCCGGCAAAATCAAGGTGAAGAACATGAGTTATGCGCTTATTATTGCAGTATGCACAGGCTGGATTCCTCGGCTTTGCGACAATATCTGGCAAATGAGCTCCCAGAATATATGATTCCGGCCAAATGGGTCTGGGTTGACAGCATTCCTTTGACGCCGAACGGAAAAGTCGATCAATCAGCTCTTCCAGAACCGGAAGCTTCAATCAGCAGTAATACATACGCTGCTCCGCGGAACCTGTTAGAGGTAAAGCTTTCGCAGCTGTTTGAAGATGTGCTGAAGGAAGCCCCGATCGGCATTCACGACAACTTTTTTGACCGCGGCGGACACTCGTTAAAAGCAACGGTGCTTGTGTCGCGAATCGCCAAGGAATTTCATGTTCAAGTCCCGCTGAAGGACGTATTTGCCCATCCGACAGTGGAAGGATTGGCTCTCATTATTCGACATGCAGAGGAAAATCCCTTTGCATCGGTTGCACAGGCAAAAGAACAACCGACGTACCCAGTATCATCAGCTCAAAAGCGGATGTACGTGCTCCAGCATCTAGATAATGGCGGTGTCGGCTACAACATGCCGGCAGTTTTAGAACTGGAAGGGAAGCTTGATCGCGAAAAACTGGCTGCTGTATTCAAGGAACTGATCAGCCGGCATGAGCCGCTTCGAACGTCCTTTGTGCCGGGAGAAGATGCCGAGCCCGTACAGCGTATTCACAGTGAGGTTCCGTTTACGTTAAGTGAAGAAGCCTCTGCTGCTGGATTTGTCCGTCCATTTGACCTCAGTCAAGCGCCGTTATTCAGAGCTGGCCTTGTGAAACTGGCGAACGAGAAGCATTTGTTGCTGGTGGACATGCATCATATCATTTCCGATGGTGTATCCGTTCAGCTTTTAATCCGCGAATTCACTGAGCGCTATGCAGATCGGGCGCTTAAGCCGTTACGAATCCAATATAAAGATTACGCCGTTTGGCAGCAGGAATTTCAAAAGGGAGACACATACAAAAAGCAGGAGACTTACTGGCTGAGACAGTTTAGCGGTGAGCTGCCGGTGCTCGAGCTCCCAACAGACAAGCGCCGACCGGCAGAACGGAATTTTACAGGCGGCAAAGTTTTATTTCAAATGAATGAAGAAATCACGTCCCGTCTGAAGCAGCTAGCCCGCAAAAATGAGAGCACGCTGTACATGACGCTACTCGCATTGTATTCAGCTTTTTTGTCGCGGTTAAGCGGTCAGGAAGACATCGTGATCGGTTCGCCTATTGCCGGACGCCCGCATGCCGATCTTGAATCGGTCCTTGGCATGTTCGTCAATACATTAGCGCTCCGGACGCACCCAGCCGGCAATAAGACATTTACAAATTTTCTCAAGGAAGTCAAGCAGACTGCACTGGAAGCCTATGAGCATCAGGATTATCCGTTTGAAGAGCTGGTTGATCAACTCGGTGTGCAGCGGGAAATGAGCCGGAATCCGCTGTTTGATACAACACTTGTGCTGCAAAATATGGAAAAGCAAACGCTGAAAATGAATGATTTGCTGCTTAGATGGAACGATTTGCAGCATCCGATATCTAAGTTCGATATTTCCCTGTATGTCACAGAGCATGAGGCTGAGCTGTACTGTCAGTTTGAATACAGTACCGCTTTGTTTGAAAAAGATACCGTTCAAAGATGGGCCGACCTTTTTATGACACTTGTGGAAAACACAGCTTCCAGTCCTGACATGGAATTGGACAATATCCCGATCCTGACAATAGAAGAAGAAAGGTCTTTCATTGACTCGTGCCATCCGCTTGAGGAGACAGGCTATCCGTTGAAACAGACCCTGCACCATGCACTCGAACAGCAAGCGGCAAAAACACCTGACCAACCGGCCGTGATCGTTGAAGACGGAGAGATAACCTACAAGGAATTGAACGAACAGGCTAACCGTGTAGCCTGGGAGCTGATCGACCGCGGAGTAAAAGCCGAAACGACTGTTGCCATTATGGGTAGGCGTTCCCCTGAAATGCTGATCGGGATTTATGCGATTCTAAAAGCAGGCGGCGCTTATCTTCCTATTGACCCGGATTATCCAGAGGAACGGATCCGCTTTTTGCTGAAGGACAGCGATTCTGGCATTCTCCTTATTCAATCTGACAATCTAGACATTCCAGCTTTTGATGGAGAAATCGTTCATCTCAGTCAATTAAACAGCGGGCTGAAACGTCGTCTGTCCAATCCAAATGTTGAAGTCTATCCGGATTCTTTAGCCTATGTGATTTATACATCCGGCTCTACTGGAAGACCTAAGGGTGTACAGGTTGAACATCAATCTGCAGTGAATTTTTTAAATTCCCTTCAGTTCCGCTATCCTTTGAACCAATCGGACGTCATTTTGCATAAAACGTCGTATTCCTTCGATGCTTCGATATGGGAGCTGTTTTGGTGGCCGTATGCTGGCGCCTCTGTTTATCTGCTTCCTCAAGGAGGCGAAAAAGAACCGGACATGATATTGAAGGTCATAGAAGAACAGCAGATTACAGCGATGCATTTTGTGCCTTCTATGCTTCATGCGTTTTTAGAATATCTAAAAAATGGCCCTGTACCGATCAAAACGAACAGGCTGAAGAGGGTGTTTTCTGGAGGCGAACAGCTGGGGGCACATCTTGTCTCTCGGTTCTGTGAATTGCTGCCAGATGTTACATTAACCAATTCCTATGGGCCTACCGAAGCTACTGTAGAAGCGGCATTCTTTGATTGCCCGCTGGATGAAAAACTTGACCGCATTCCCATTGGCAAACCTATTCATCATGTCAGATTGTATATTCTGAACCAGAAGCAGAGGATGCTGCCTGCTGGATGTATCGGAGAATTGTATATCGCCGGAGCCGGCGTCGCCAGAGGCTACTTGAATCGTCCGGAATTAACAGAAGAACGTTTTCTTGATGATCCATTTTATCCGGGAGAGCGCATGTACAAAACGGGTGATCTGGCGCGCTGGCTCCCAGACGGACAGGTTGAATTCCTCGGCCGTCTGGATGACCAGGTGAAAATCCGCGGCTACCGGATTGAGCCGGGAGAAATCGAAGCGGCGCTCAGAAGCATAGAAGGCGTGCGGGAAGCGGCTGTGACTGTTCGTACAGAATTCGGCGAGGCGGAATTATGTGCGTATGCGGAAGGGCTCGGGAGAAATGAAGTGCGCAAGCAGCTTGAGACATTGCTTCCGGGCTATATGATTCCTGCTCATATCATTGAGATGGAACAATGGCCGGTTACCCCGAGCGGAAAGCTCGACCGAAAAGCGCTGCCTGCTCCTGACGGAGCGGCAGATCGGGAAACCTACACAGCGCCGAGAAACCTGACAGAGATGAAGCTTTCCCAGCTGTGGGAGGAAGTGCTGAAAAGCGGACCTGTCGGCATTCACGACAACTTTTTTGACCGGGGCGGCCATTCCTTAAAAGCCACCGCGCTTGTCTCCCGGATCGCCAAGGAACTCGGCGTCCAAGTGCCGCTGAAGGATGTGTTTGCCCATCCGACGGTAGAAGGTTTGGCTTCTGTCATCAGCGAAGGAACGGAAAGTCCGTATGAAGCCATTAAGCCGGCTGAAAAACGCGAGACCTACCCGGTTTCCTCCGCCCAAAAGCGGATGTATGTGCTCCAGCAGCTGGAGGATGGAGGCACAGGCTACAATATGCCGGCAGTCTTGGAGCTGGAAGGAAAGCTGGATCTTACAAGAATGGATGCCGTATTCAAAAAGCTGATCAAACGCCACGAGTCACTGCGGACGTCCTTTACAACGGACACAGGCGGCGAGCCGGTTCAGCGCATCCATGACGAAGTGCCGTTTACATTCCACACCTCTGTGCTCGGCGGACAAACTGAACAGGAAGCCGCGGCAGCGTTTATCCAGCCGTTTGAGCTCAGCCAAGCTCCGCTGTTCCGAGCGGGGATCGTCAAGGTATCAGACGGGCGGCATCTATTACTGGTCGATATGCATCACATTATTTCAGACGGTGTGTCAGTCAATACGCTCATTCGGGAATTCGGGGAGCTGTACGCCAATCAGGAGCTACCTGCGCTTCACATTCAATATAAAGACTATGCCGTATGGCAGGAGGCCTTTAAAAAAGGAGACACGTACAAGACGCAGGAGGCATACTGGCTGAAGCAGCTCGAAGGCGAGCTGCCCGTACTGGACCTGCCGGCTGATCACGCCCGACCGCCGGTGCGAAGCTTCGCAGGTGATCAAGTTTCATTTACGCTCGATCAAGAACTCACAGCCGGGCTTCACAAACTCGCACGCGAGAACGGAAGCACCCTGTACATGGTGCTCCTGGCAGCTTACACAGCGTTATTGTCGCGCTTAAGCGGACAGGAAGACATCATCGTCGGGTCACCAATTGCCGGACGTCCTCACAAAGATCTTGAGCCGATACTTGGAATGTTCGTCAACACGCTGGCGCTTCGGGCACGCCCGGAGGGCGGGAAGCCCTTTGCGCAATTTTTGCAGGAAGTGCGTGAGACCGCATTGGAAGCTTACGAACATCAGGATTATCCGTTCGAAGAGCTTGTCGACAAGCTCAGCGTGACAAGGGATATGAGCCGAAATCCAGTGTTTGATGCCATGTTAGTCGTTCAAAATACAGAGCAACAGACTTTGGAGCTGGCTGACATACAACTCCAGCCGGCCGGCGTTTCTCATCATGTTTCTAAGTTTGATATCACATTGCAGGCTTCTGAGGGTGACGAGCAAATTCATTTGCAATTTGAATATTCGACTGCACTTTTTCAAGAAGCAACGATAAAACAATGGACATATCACCTGACAAATTTGCTGAGTCATATTGTCAAAAATCCGAACACACTTCTTAACAATATCGACATTCTGACTCATGAAGAGCGAAACAAACTGCTGAATGAGTTTAACAGCGGGCAAGAAAATGAACATAAAGTGCAAACAATCGATCAGCTGTTTGAAAAACAAGCAACGCTGACTCCGAATGCTCCTGCACTCGTCAGCAAAGAAAACACGCTCACCTATCAGGAACTGGACGAATGGTCCAATGGCATTGCATGGGCCCTGCGAGACCGCGGGGTTAAGCCGGACACACCAGTCGGAATTATGATGCCTCGTTCATTCAGCATGATTGCAGCCATTCTGGGCGTTTGGAAAGCCGGCGGCTGTTATGTCCCGATTGATCCGGAATACCCGGCGGAACGGAAACGCTATATACTCGACGACAGCCGAACCAAACTGCTCATCACTTTACCTGCTGCGGAGCAAGAAGCACTTGAAGATTTTGAAGGTGAGATATTCGCTATAGAGACCGCGGAGACATACGACGGATCACCGCTTCCGCAAGTGTCACGCCCTCAGCATTTGGCTTATATCATTTATACTTCAGGAACGACAGGCCAGCCAAAAGGCGTGATGGTCGAGCATAAAGGAATAGCCAACACCCTGCAGTGGCGGCGAAATGCTTATGCTTTGAATGAGACAGACACAGTCCTTCAGCTCTTTTCTTTTTCGTTTGACGGCTTTTTAACAAGTATGTTCACACCGCTTTTGTCAGGTGCAAAGACAGTGCTGCCTGATGAAAACGAAGCGAAAGATATTTTGTCCATTAAGCATGATCTATCTCATCATCGGATTACACATATGATTATCGTCCCTGTTTTATATCGGGCACTTTTGGACGTCATACAGCCGGAAGATGCGAAGACGCTTAGAGTAGTCACGCTTGCAGGAGAAGCAGCTGACCGGGAATTGATAGACCGCAGCATGGAAATATGCCCGAATACAGAGCTAGCAAATGAATATGGGCCGACAGAAAACAGTGTGGCAACCACAGCCATGAGACATATGGAACGGCAGAAAAACGTATGCATCGGCCGGCCGATCGACAATACTGAAGTGCTGATTTTAAACGGGGATCAGCTTCAGCCAATCGGCGTTGCCGGCGAGCTTTGTATAGCAGGAACAGGGCTTGCGAGAGGGTACGTCAATCTTCCGGAACTGACAGCAAAAACATTCGTTCAGCACCCATTCCAGCCCGAAAAACAGATGTATCGAACAGGTGACGCAGCCAGATGGATGGCAGACGGTACAATCGAATACTTAGGACGAATGGACGATCAAGTCAAAATCAGAGGCCACCGTGTAGAAACGAAAGAAATTGAATCAGTTATCCGCCGTATAAACGGAGTAAAAGAGGCTGTTGTCCTTGCTCGCGAAACAGCGCCTGCTCAAACCGAATTGTGTGCTTACATTGTGGCAGAGCAAGACTTTAATACAGAAATGTTGCGTGCCGAATTAAAAAAACAGCTGCCTTTGTATATGATGCCGGCGTTTATTCAAACGCTGGACTCGCTTCCTTTGTCACCAAATGGCAAGCTGGATCGCCGGGCACTTCCAGAACCGGCATTCAATCAAGTACGTACATTTCATGCACCGAACAGCGAGATGGAACAAAAACTGGCAGATATATGGGGTGAAGTGCTCGGTGCAGAGAAAATCGGAATTGATGATTCGTTCTTTGAGCTCGGAGGAGATTCCATTAAAGCGTTACAGGTGTCAGCACGGCTTCATCGAATCGGGAAACAAATGTCGGTTAAAGATTTATTCAGTCATCCGACAATTAAAGAACTGGCAGCATATATCCGTGATTCCAATACTAGTGCCAGCCAAGCTCCGGTTGAGGGAGAAGTACAGTGGTCACCTGTTCAAAAATGGTTCCTTTCTCAAGATATAAAAGAGAAACACCATTTTAATCAATCTGTTATGCTGCATCGGAGTACCTCCGTTCAAGAAGACGCGCTGCGCAAAACGTTAAAAGCCATCACAATCCACCACGATGCGCTGCGAATGGTGTTCACACAGTCTGAGCAAGGCAAATGGGTTCAATATAATCGGCCGGTCAGTCATTCAGACGACGCGCTGTACAGCCTACAGATCATCAATCTTAAAGGTTCAGAAGTCAATGAATATGAATCTCTGATTAAACATCATGTACGTGACATTCAGCAGAACATAGATTTGGAAAAAGGGCCGCTATTGCAGGCCGGACTTTTCCGTACAGATGATGGAGACTTTTTGTTCCTAACGGCTCATCACTTCATCGTTGACGGCGTCTCATGGCGTGTCCTGCTGGAGGATTTGGCAACCGGATACCGTCAGGCTGTAAACGGAGAAGACATTGATTTGCCGCCTAAAACAAGCTCTTTCAAAGCATATACGGAAAAACTCGCTGACTATGCTGAAAGCCGTCAGCTTATGAAACAGCTCGCATATTGGCGCGAAGCTGAAGAGTATCAAACAGAAGCACTGCCGTTTGATCAAATGAACGCTCAAACTTTAAATGAGAGAAAACGGGATACAGTTTCATTCTCTCTAAATACAAAAGAGACGGATGCGCTTTTAAAAAGCGTCAACAGTATATATAACACAGATACGCAAGATATGCTGCTGGCTTCCGTGATTCTAGCTTTGCGGGATTGGACAAAACAATCCGCCGTCAAATTGTCATTAGAAAGCCACGGACGCGAGGATGTGTTAGACGGCATAGATGTCAGCCGCACGGTTGGATGGTTTACCGCCATTTATCCATTATTCGTCAAACTAGATTCAGACTTGTCCGACAAGGATCAAGAAGAATACTTGGTTCATGTGTTAAAAACAACAAAAGATACACTGAGACGCGTTCCGGACAAAGGATTCGGCTACGGTGTACTCAAATATTTGACCCCGCCTGAGAAAACTGACCTTGATTTCACCGGCACGGCGGACATCAGCTTCAACTATCTGGGTCAATTTGAAAACAGCCGTACAACTGAAGCGCCTGATGAAAACACCTTCTCGTTTTCTCCGCTCGGGACCGGAGAAGATATCAGCACTTCTTGGAACCGTGAGCAAACGCTTGACATCAGTGCGATGGCAGCAGAAGGAAAAATGACAGTCAACATGACGTACGAAACATCCCGTTTCCAGCATAAAACAATCGCACAGCTTTGTGAGAATTGCCATCACTACTTACTGAAGCTGATTGATCACTGTCTGAACAAAACAGAAACAGAAAAAACCATCAGCGATTTTGATGATCATGAACTGACCGAGGACGCGCTCCAAGAAATCGCTGATATGCTCAGTTTTCACTAATGAAACCGTATAGAAAGGTGCAGGCGATATGGTTAAAACCAAAAAAATCAAGAACATTTATCCTCTGAGTCATATGCAGGAGGGAATGCTGTTTCATTCCTTCCTCCATAAAGAGGAGGGAGCTTATGTTGAGCAGTCGCTCTTTACGATAAAAGGAAGCCTTAGCTATGAGATGTTTCAGCGCAGTATTCAAGCCATCATCGACCGCCATGATATTTTCAGAACTGTATTTCTGCCGCACGTCCCCAATCTGTCGGGACCTCGGCAGGTCGTAATGACAGAACGGAAATTCCATTTGCACACTGAGGACATTTCCAGCCTGCAGATGAATGAGCAGAATGATTATATTGAACAGTTTAAAGAGAAAGATAAGAAAAAAGGGTTTGATTTGCAAAAAGACATGCTGATGCGGATTTCTCTGCTCAAAACAGCAGAAAATGAGCATGTCTGTGTCTGGAGCCACCATCACATCTTAATGGACGGCTGGTGTCTCGGAATCATTCTGCAGGAATTTATGCAAATCTATCAATCTATCCATACAGGAAATCACCTTGCTTTGGAGCCTGTTCGCCCCTACAGCACCTATATTTCTTGGCTGACAAAACAAGACAAAGAAACGGCAGCAGACTACTGGCGTGCTTATCTGAAAAACTACAGCACCCCCTCACAGCTGCCTCAAGTGACGGACAGAGAAGCAAAAGAAGGGTATTACCGTGAAGAATTAATTTTCACTCTGAATCAAAAGCTGACGGACAAGCTGAAAGAGACCGCCAAACAAACAGGCGTCACGCTTGCCACCTTTATTCAAACGGTCTGGGGTGTTATGCTCCAGCGCTACAACCGAACGGACGATGTCGTTTTTGGCGCAGTCGTTTCAGGCAGACCATCTGAAATTCCGGGTGTTGAGTCAATGATCGGATTGTTTATCAATACAGTTCCGGTTCGTGTTAAAACAGGCAAAGAAGAAACGTTTGCAGAACTGCTCATCCGCTGTCAACAAGATATGCTGGACGCTGAGCCGTTTACCTGCCATCCTTTATTCGATATTCAGGCAAACACCGCCTTAAAACAGGAACTGATTGACCACATTATTGTCTTTGAAAATTATCCGTTACAGCAAAAAATGGCTGACTCAGCTGATCAGATTGATTCACCTCTGCAAATAGACAATGTAAAAGTGTCTGAACAGTCAGGATACAATTTCAACCTTGTCGTTGCTCCCGGTGATGAACTCGTCATCAAGTTCAGCTATAATGCGCACGTGTATGATGCTGCCTGGATGACCTGTATCCAAAGACAGCTGACACAAGCGTTACAAGCTGCTGCAGATCACCCTGACATTCCCGTTGCAGACTTTTCCTTTCTTGATCCGAAAGAAAAAGAGCAGATTTTAACACAATGTAACGACACTTCGACGGCGTATCCGAAAAACAAATCAGTGATAGATATATTCCGCGAACAGGCAGTAAAAACACCGGATCAAACAGCTCTGGTTTACGGAAATAGGTCCATTTCGTATCGTGAACTCGATCAAAAATCGGATGCACTGGCCAGAACATTGTATGAAAACGGGCTGCGCCGGAACGGAACAGCCGGTATTTTGTCTGGTCATTCTCCTGATTTCATCATTAGTGTACTGGCTGTTTTAAAAGCAGGGGGGACATACCTTCCTCTTGACGCGGAGCTTCCGCCTGAACGGATCAGCTATATGCTCGACGAAACAAAAGCCGCTATGCTGATTGTTCAAAAAGGACTGGAGCCAAACACAGCGTTTGCTGGAACCTTTATTTCTGCAGATGCAGAGGCGATGATTGAAGAACATACGAAACCTTTGGAAGTCGTCACTGGCCCGGATGATCTCGCGTACATCATGTATACTTCCGGTTCGACAGGCCGGCCTAAAGGCGTCATGATTACCAATCGCAATGTCGTGTCCCTTGTTTGCAACAGCAATTACACATCAGCTTCTGTAAATGACCGGTTTATCCTAACAGGGTCCATCAGCTTTGACGCCGTCACCTTTGAAATGTTTGGAGCGCTTTTAAAAGGAGCAACTCTGCATATCATTGATAAATCAACAATGCTGACACCAGATCGTTTTGGCGCGTATTTAATTGAAAACAACATCACTGTGCTGTTTTTGACAACCGCTCTTTTTAATCAGCTGGCACAAGCTCAAGCTGATATGTTTCATAGGCTTCATACGCTATATGTCGGGGGCGAAGCGCTGTCGCCTGAGCTTATAAACGCTGTCAGGCGCGCGTGTCCGAAGCTTTCGCTTTATAATATCTATGGACCGACAGAAAACACGACGTTCTCAACCTTTTTTGAGATTAAAAGAGACTATGCCACTCCTATCCCGATCGGGAAACCGATCAGCAATTGTACCGCTTTCATCTTAGATGCAAAAGGATGTCTCTTGCCAATAGGCGTTCCCGGAGAGCTATGTGTCGGCGGTGACGGAGTGGCAAAAGGCTATTTAAACAGAGATGATGTAACAGCTGCCGTTTTTTCTCCTGATCCTTTCATACCTGGAGAAAGAATATACCGTACCGGTGATTTGGCGCGGTGGCTGCCTGATGGGAACCTAGAATATATCAGCCGGATTGACAGACAGATTAAAATTCGCGGAAAACGGATTGAGCCAGCTGAAATTGAAGCGCGGCTGTTAGAAATCGAAGGGGTCCGTGAAGCGGCAGTTACTTTGCTGGAAACAGATGGAGAGGCGCAGCTATACACGCATTATGTTAGTGATGAAAGCAGAAACGAAAAGGAAATTCGCGCTGCATTGGCACGAGTGCTTCCTGACTACATGATTCCGCAGCGCTGGGTTCGAGTTGACCGTATGCCGCTTACCGGAAACGGAAAAATCAATCGCAGCGCACTCCCTGTTCCAGAAAACGAGTCTGAAAATCGTCAGGACCTCACACCGCCCAGAAACTGGGTCGAACAGGAATTGGCGCAAATTTGGAAAAGCGTACTCGGCGTTAAAACGATCGGAATACATGATGATTTCTTCGGTCTTGGCGGACATTCACTAAAAGCGCTTCAAGTGATACACATGCTTAAACATCATCAGCATATTGATATACCGATTGATGTCTTATTCGAAAATCCGACGATCGCCCAGCTTGCGGAAAAGCTTTATTCTAATCAGCTGTCAGCGGCCGGTGAACAGCATGTGATCCAACTGAACCAGCAAGGCGGAAAAAACCTGTTCTGCTTCCCGCCGATTTCAGGCTTCGGGATTTATTTTAAAGACCTGGCATTGCAGCTGAATCACAAAGCAGCCGTGTATGGCTTTCATTTTATTGAGGAAGACAGCCGCATTGAACAATACGTCAGCCGCATTACCGAAATACAGCCAGAAGGGCCGTACGTTCTATTAGGCTACTCCGCGGGCGGAAACTTGGCTTTTGAGGTCGTACAGGCTATGGAGCAGAAAGGACTAGAAGTCAGTGACTTCATTATCGTAGACGCCTACAAAAAGGATCAGTCTATAACAGCAGATACCGAAAACGACGACTCAGCCGCATACCTGCCAGAAGCAGTCAGAGAAACAGTGATACAGAAAAAAAGGTGCTATCAGGAATATTGGGCTCAGTTAATAAATGAAGGCCGTATCAAGTCAAACATTCATTTCATTGAAGCTGGCATTCAAACCGAAACGAGCGGGGCTATGGTATTACAGAAATGGCAAGACGCCGCTGAGGAAGGCTATGCCGAATACACCGGGTACGGCGCGCACAAAGACATGCTGGAAGGTGAATTTGCTGAAAAGAATGCAAATATTATCCTCGATATTTTAGACAAGATCAATTCAGATCAAAAAGTGCTGCCAAATAAGCATTAAACAAATACTTGCCGGACAGAAGCGTATCTCTGTCCGGTTTTCTTTTTGCAAGAGAGTCGCGCATAAGAATGGATGCAAAAAAGCGGGGAATGATAACATCATCCTTTTTCTTGGAGGCTTGTCATGGAACATCTTTCTTGGCTTACTTTTTTTATGCTGATACTGGCGAGTTACAGGCTGACACACTTAATTGTATTCGACAAAATTACTGAATTCATCCGAAAACCTTTTATGAAAAAGAAAAGAACCGTTGATGCAAACGGGCATGTGAATGAAAAAAACGTGCCGGCCTCAAACTTTGGCTATATGTTAAATTGCTACTGGTGCGCGGGCGTTTGGTGTGCCATCCTGATCGGGCTTGGCTATCTTTTTTTACCTGATATCGCTGTTCCGGTGATTTTCATATTATCGATCGCAGGCGCACAGGCCATTCTTGAATCAGCTGTCGGCGTAGGCGTAAAACTCGTAGACGTGTTAAAAAGTGTCCAAATTCTCATAAATGATAAAAAGCCCTAAAGCAGGGTAAAGAGGCTTCGGGACTTTTTTACGTTCAGCCGGTTATAAATCCGGTTTCTTCAATCCGATTAAGCACCCTTTTACAGCCCGGGAATACCGTAATAACGAATAGTGAAAGCGATGTAATGGGGGAGAAGAAACAGAATGAAGGGTTGTCAAAAGCCGATTGTACGTATTCTTGTCAGCTTGCTCATCGGAACGTTAATCATATCCGTTCCTTATCTGGCCAAAGCACAAACGGACAGGGAACTGAGAGCCGTATGGATTGCATCCGTACTAAACCTTGATTGGCCGTCAAAAAAAGGCTTATCGATTGAAGCGCAAAAACAGGAGTATCTCAGCCTGCTGGATGACGTTCAGTCAATGGGAATGAATGCCGTCATCGTTCAAATTAAGCCGACGGCCGATGCCTTTTATCCGTCCGCTTACGGGCCTTGGTCTGAATATTTGACTGGTGTTCAAGGAAAAGACCCAGGTTATGATCCGCTCGCTTTTATGATTGAAGAAGCCCATAAACGAAATCTTGAATTTCACGCTTGGGTTAATCCTTACCGCATTACGATGAACCATACAGATCTCAATAAATTGTCTGATGATCACCCGGCAAGAAAGCATCCGGACTGGGTCGTGGCTTACGGTAAGCAGCTTTATTATAATCCCGGCATCCCTGAAGCGAGGGATTTTATCATCAAAGGCATTGAAGAAGTCGTAAAGCATTATGACGTTGATGCCGTTCATATGGATGATTATTTTTACCCTTATAAAATAGCCGGACAGGAATTTCCTGATACCGTACAGTATGAACAATACGGGAAAGACACGTTTCCCGATATTGATGACTGGCGAAGAGATAATGTAAACCAGCTTGTCAGCCAAATCAATCAAACAATCAAAGCTGAAAAACCATATGTCAAATTCGGCATCAGTCCATTCGGTGTATGGAGAAACGCAGAAGACGACCCAACCGGATCGAATACCAAAGCAGGTGTCAGAAATTATGACGACCTTTATGCAGATACGAGACACTGGATCCAGCAAGGCGACATCGACTATATTGCCCCGCAAATTTACTGGAGCATCGGCTTCAACGCAGCCGCTTATGACGTGCTGGCTGATTGGTGGAGCAACGAGGTCAAAAACAGACCCGTTCATTTATACATCGGGCAGGCAGCCTATAAAATCAATAACAATTTTGACCCGCCATGGTCCGATCCTGAAGAATACGCCAGACAAATCAACCTCAACCGTCAGCTGGAGCTGGTGAAAGGAAGCATGCATTTCAGCCTCAAAGACCTCAATAAAAATCCGCTCGGCATCAAAGACAGACTCATCACCGACCTGTACAGCAAGCCTGCATTGGTACCCGAAATGCCTTGGCTCGACAGCAAAGCGCCGAAAAAACCGAAACTGACCAAAGTAACCGCAGACGATAACGGAAACCTCCTGCACATACAAGACCACCCATCAAATCGAAAAACAAAGGAAACAGCCTATTATGCGATATACAGGGCTGAAGGAAAACAGGAGCAAACATTGCTGGCCACAGCAAGAAAAACAAACGACAAGCAAACCTTCCTGGATGACACGGCAGAACCAAATAAAACATATACGTATTATGTCACGTCCGCAGACCGGCTTCATAACGAAAGCAAGGCCTCGAAAAGAAAAATAAATCAATAGCCCGCAGAGACGGCTGTTACTAGCCGTCTTTTTCAACAAATTGCGTTTTTATGAATGAGACAAGAAACGTATTGCCGGTGCTGAATTACCTGTATTGGAAACTGAGCATTTCATATTAAAAAAGATCGAAGAGGAACACTTGCAAAATGTATTTTCAATCTATGAACATGACGAAGTATTTGAAAACTGCGGCATCATTCCTAAACATAACATAAAGACAGTACATAAAATGATTAGCCATTTTGATCGAGATTATCAGAAAAAAGCGGGGGATTTATGAGAAGTATCAAGGGACTACAATGACGTTAAAATCAGTTGCCGAACAAGCAAATGTCACGCAAGGAACCGTTTATTATCATTTTCGCACAAAAGAGAACCTGATGCTGGAGGTGGTTCGTCATGTGTGCGACAGTTCATGGGCAAACGTAAAGAACAATCAGCGTCCGCCAACCGAAAAGCTAAAATCAGCAAAAGCCCGAACGAAGGAAAATGCTTATTATCACCGGTTAATTTTAACGCTGACGTTTTAATTTTCAGACTTCTTTTGTCAGGGAATGATTCCTGAATTCACTTAATAGGATGTTACAAAGATGTGAAGGAGGAAACCAAGTGAATTTTGAGCTGACAAAAGAACAGCAAATGGTTCGTGAAATGGTAAAGGATTTTGCAAAGAGAGAAATTGCTCCTCACGCAGAACATGTAGATCAAACGGGTGAATTCCCGATACAAACGTTTCAAAAAATGGGTGATCTCGGACTGATGGGCATCCCCTTTCCTGAGGAATATGGAGGATCAGGCGGAGATACGATTTCCTATGCCTTAGCTGTTGAAGAAATCGGCAAAGCATGCGGCAGTACAGGATTAAGCTATGCAGCTGCAGTTTCACTCGGTGCAAGCCCTCTATATTACTTCGGGACAGAAGAACAAAAACGGGCGCATTTGATTCCTCTGGCTTCCGGTAAAGCACTCGGATCATTCGGCCTGACAGAACCAAATGCCGGCTCTGATGCAGGAGGCACGCAAACGAAAGCGGTGATAGATGGTGATGAATATGTGATTAACGGCGAAAAATGCTGGATCACAAATGCCAGCTATGCACGTACGGTGATTGTGACGGCAGTGACAGGCAAAAATGAGAGCGGAAATAATATCATCTCCGCATTAATTGTTCCGACAGACACACCCGGCCTTACCATAACGAGCCCGTACGATAAAATGGGCGTGCGCGGATCAAATACAGCGGAAATTTTGCTTGAGGATGTCCGTGTACCCGCAAGTTACCTGCTCGGCGACCCTTCAAAAGGATTTAAACAGTTTCTTCATACCCTGGATGGCGGACGCATTTCTATTGCCGCTCTTGCAGTCGGCATTGCCCAAGCGGCACTTGAAGCCTCCTTAGCCTATGCGAAAGAACGAAAGCAGTTCGGACAGCCGATCTCTTCCTTTCAGGCCATTCAGTTTAAACTTGCCGACATGGCGATGGAAATCGATCTTGCCCGGCAAATGGTATTAAAAGCTGCCTGGCTGAAAGATCATAAGCGCCCGTTTACGAAAGAAGCGGCTTATGCCAAGCTGTTTGCCTCTGAAATGGCAACAAGGGCATGCAACCAAGCGATTCAAATCCATGGCGGTTCCGGCTACATGAGAGAATATGCGGTTGAACGGATGCTGCGGGATGCAAAATTGATGGAAATTGGAGAAGGCACATCAGAAATTCAGCGTATCGTGATCGCCAGACAGCTTCTAAAATAAAATGTAAACGCTTTCTGATCTCGTGAAAGGAGGACCGACACATGTCTGAACTCATCCATTGCACAATCGGCAGGCTGCTGGAACAAACGGCAGCAGCCTATCCTGATCAAGAAGCGGTTGTCTATCCTGACCGGAATCTCCGCTATACGTACGCGCAATTCAACAGGCTGTGCCGCCAAACCGCTAAAGGGCTCATGGGGATGGGAATTAGAAAGGGAGACCACGTGGCCATATGGGCCTCGAATATACCGGAATGGCTTGCTGCTCAATTCGCCACCGCAAAAATCGGGGCTGTGCTCGTTACCGTAAATACAAATTACCAATCCCAAGAGCTTGATTACTTGCTGAGACAATCAGATGCGGATGCACTTATCGTCATGGATTCATATCGCGGCACTTCTTATACAGAGATCCTGAACAGCTTAATTCCCGAGCTGAAGGAAGCAGAGCCCGGGCAGCTGCAATCAGAACGCTATCCGTGTTTAAAAACATTGATTTATATCGGTGAAAAACGTTTACCTGGTATGTATCATTGGGACGATACAGAGATGTTGGCACAAACAGTGTCAGATGCCGAGCTGGAAGCAAGAATGAGCAGCCTTGAAAAAGATGATGTCATTAACATGCAATACACGTCAGGAACGACAGGATTTCCTAAAGGAGTGATGCTGACTCATTTTAATGTCATCAACAACGCCGCAAATATCGCTGAATGTATGAAATTAACCTCATCTGACCGCATGTGCATTCCGGTTCCGTTTTTCCATTGCTTCGGCTGCGTGCTTGGCGTTTTGGCATGTGTGTCCGTCGGAGCAGCCATGGTACCTGTTGTAGAATTTGAACCTGCTACAGTCCTTACAACGGTTGAAAACGAGACATGCACAGCACTGCACGGTGTACCGACGATGTTTATCGCGGAGCTTCATCTTCAAGATTTTGATTCTTATGATCTGTCATCGTTGCGAACAGGCATCATGGCAGGATCATCCTGTCCAAGTGAGGTGATGAAAGCTGTCATTGAAAAAATGGGCATGACAGACATCACAATCGCCTACGGACAAACGGAAGCTTCGCCGGTGATCACACAAACAAGAGCTAATGATTCCTTCCAAAGAAGAGTGGAAACAACCGGCCGAGCCTTGCCTGAGGTCGAAGTAAAAATTGTGGAGCCCGGCACGTTTAATGAGGTTCAAAGAGGCGTACAGGGAGAGCTTTGCACCCGCGGCTATCATGTGATGAAGGGCTATTATAAAGACGAAGAAGCTACGCAAAAGGCAATCAACCCAGAAGGATGGCTCTTTACCGGTGATCTCGCTGTGATGGATGAAGACGGATACTGCCGCGTCAACGGGAGATTAAAAGACATGCTCATCAGAGGCGGTGAAAACGTTTATCCGAGAGAAATAGAAGAATTTTTATACCGCCATCCTAATATTTTAGATGTACAGGTAGTTGGTGTGCCTGACGAAAAATACGGGGAGGAGGCAGCTGCCTGGATTAAGCTGAAAGAGGGAAAAACAGCTTCACCCGAAGAGCTGAAAGCCTATTGCAAAGGGAAAATCGCCCGCCACAAAATTCCGCGGTATTTCATCTTTACAGACGAGTATCCTATGACGGCCTCAGGCAAAATTCAAAAATACAAGCTGCGTGAAAAAACGATTCAGCTGTTTCACTTACCATCAAGTCAATGAGGGGTGATTTCATTTGTTTACAAAAGTGCTGATTGCCAATCGCGGAGAAATCGCAATGAGAATCATACGTACGTGCAGCCGCCTTGGGATCAAAACGGCAGCGGTATATTCTGAAGCAGACAGAGATGCGCTTCATACAAAGGCAGCAACAGAGGCTTATTATATCGGAGAATCGAGAGTCAGTGAGAGCTATTTAAATATTGAGAGAATCATAGAAGCGGCGAAAAAGGCAAATGCCGACGCCATCCATCCGGGATATGGATTATTGTCTGAAAACAGCCGTTTCGCGCAACGCTGCAAAGAAGAAAACATTGTATTTATCGGTCCTTCACCCGCTGTGATTGCCAAAATGGGAAGTAAAATTGAAGCACGAAAGGCGATGGAGGAGGCAGGTGTTCCTGTAGTGCCGGGTGTTTCCGAATCTCTTGGAGATATTCAGGCAGCCTGCCTCGCCGCGAGTGAAATCGGCTACCCCGTTATGCTGAAAGCTTCAGCAGGGGGAGGAGGCATCGGAATGCAGCTCGTTCCAAACGAAGAAGCATTGATAAAGGCGTATGAAGGAAACAAAAAGCGAGCAGCAGATTTTTTCGGAGACGGGTCCATGTATATAGAAAAGGTGATTGAACACGCCCGCCACATCGAAATTCAGATTCTTGCCGATCACCACGGGCATGCAGTGCATCTGTTTGAACGTGATTGTTCTGTCCAGAGGCGCCACCAAAAGGTCATTGAAGAAGCCCCATCTCCATTTGTTGATGATGAGCTGAGAATGAAGATAGGAGAAACGGCAGTGAAAGCAGCCAAAGCGATTGGCTATGCCAATGCGGGAACGATCGAATTTTTAGTCGATGAAAATAAAAACTTTTATTTTCTGGAAATGAATACGAGATTGCAGGTAGAACATCCCGTGACTGAAGAAATTACAGGTTTAGATTTAGTTGAGCAGCAATTAAGGGTTGCGGAGGGACAGACTCTCAGATTCGCTCAGCAGGACATAAAACGAAACGGGCATGCCATAGAGGTCAGAATATATGCGGAAGATCCGAAAACCTTCTATCCGTCACCGGGAACAATCACCGCTTTTTCTCTCCCGGAACAATATGGAGTCCGACACGAATGTGCAGTAACAACAGGGAGCGCAGTTACGCCTTTTTACGATCCGATGATCGCCAAAATGATCGTCAAAGGCCAAAACAGAGAGGAAGCGATTGAGAGGCTAAAGGAGGCGCTCCGTGACTATCGGATAGAAGGGATCAAAACGAATATTCCGCTTCTCTTACAGGCTGCTTCATCAGAAGCATTCAAAAAAGGAGACGTCACAACTGATTTTTTGAAAAACAACTTATAAGGAGGCAGCTGTCATGACGATACACATTCAGATGGCAGGGAACCTGTGGAAGGTGCATGTCAAAGCCGGAGACCACATTGAAAAAGGCCAGGAAGTCGCCATTTTAGAATCAATGAAAATGGAAATCCCGATTGTTGCAGAGAGAAGCGGAACAGTCAAAGAAGTGAAAAAAAAGGAAGGTGATTTCGTGAATGAAGGTGATGTGCTGCTCGAACTGAACGATCCAACTCAATAATCGGGGAGGCTTACCATGTCCTATCCTAAAAAAGTCATGTTAAGAGAAGTCGGCCCGCGGGACGGCTTGCAAAACGAACCGGTGTGGCTTGCAACAGAAGACAAAATCGCTTGGATCAACCAGCTTTCCCAGACAGGACTCCCCTATATCGAAATAACATCCTTCGTTCATCCAAAATGGATTCCCGCGCTTCGAGATGCTCTAGATGTGGCAAAAGGCATCAGCCAGGTAAAAGGCATCACGTACGCAGCACTTGTCCCTAATCAAATGGGACTGGAGAATGCGCTGGAAGGGGGTATTGACGAAGCTTCTGTCTTTATGTCCGCAAGCGAAACACACAACGTAAAAAACATCAACAAATCCACTGCTGACACTCTCCAAGTTCTCAAACAAGTAACAGACGACGCAAAAAAAGCAAATCTTACAGTAAGAGCCTATCTCTCCACAGTTTTCGGCTGTCCGTATGAAAAACATGTACCGATCGAACAAGTGATTCGCCTGGCAGAATCTTTATTTGAATTCGGAATTTCTGAACTATCGCTTGGAGATACGATCGGCGCGGCAAATCCTGTACAGGTTGAAATCGTACTTGAAGCGCTTTTGAAACGATTCCCGGCAAGCCAGCTCGCACTCCACTTTCATGATACAAGGGGAACGGCTCTCGCCAACATTCTCACCGCTCTGCAAATGGGCATCACCACATTTGACGGCTCAACGGGCGGGCTTGGCGGCTGCCCATATGCTCCAGGTTCATCGGGAAATGCTGCGACAGAAGATATCGTGTACATGCTTGATCAAATGGGAATCGAAACAAACGTAAAGCTCGCCAAGTTACTTCCAGCAGCCAAATGGATCGAGGAGAAAATCGGGAAACATCTTCCGAGCCGAAATTTACAGGTGTATAAATCATCTTTATAAAAGAAAGGAAATACCAATGGGAGAATCTATTCTTTTCACTGCAAAAACAGAACACATTGCTGTTATCACCCTTAACAGGCCCCATGCGGCAAATGCCCTTTCGGCAGAAATGCTTAGAGACCTGCAATCCATTCTCCAAGAAATCGAATTCAACACGAAAATCCGCTGCGTCATCCTGACAGGCGCCGGTGAAAAAGCGTTCTGTGCGGGAGCAGACTTGAAAGAAAGAATAAAAATGAAACAAGATCAGGTTCTCAAAAGTGTATCCTTCATTCACAGAACCGCTGCTTTACTCGAAGCCTTGCCGCAGCCGGTGATAGCAGCCATAAACGGAAGTGCTTTAGGAGGCGGGCTTGAATTGGCATTGGCATGCGACATCCGAATAGCAGCCGAGAACGCTACGTTAGGCCTTCCGGAAACGGCTTTAGCTATTATCCCAGGCGCAGGAGGGACACAAAGACTTCCACGTCTGATCGGCAGAGGAAAAGCAAAAGAACTCATTTATACAGGCAGACGCATAACCGCACATGAAGCCAAAGAGATAAACCTTGTAGAGCATGTTACGGCTTCTTGTGAGCTTATGGCGAAAGCAGGGGAACTGGCAGAAGCCATTTCAGCTAACGGACCAATTGCCGTCCGCCAGGCTAAATTCGCGATCAATAAAGGATTGGAAACAAACCTTGCAACGGGATTATCAATTGAACAAAAAGCATATGAACACACGATCCCGACAAAGGACAGGACAGAGGGACTTCAAGCCTTTCAAGAAAAAAGACGTGCCGTATACACGGGAGAATAAAGATCGGAGGGAATACCTTATGGATTATGAAAAAGAACGAACAGAACGGGCGGAAAGGATACAAAAAGGCGGAGCGGAGAAGTATCATCGCAGCAACCAAGAAAAAGGCAAGCTCTTTGTTAGAGAGCGGCTTGCCCTTTTATTTGATGATGACATCGAGCTTGAGGACGCTTTTTTTGCAGAATGTATGTCAGACGGGCTTCCCGCCGACGGAGTCGTAACCGCCATCGGTAAAATCGGCGGCCAAACTGTCTGCGCCATGGCAAATGATTCTACAGTGAAAGCAGGCTCCTGGGGAGCAAAAACAGTTGAAAAAATCATCAGAATACAAGAAACAGCAGAAAAATTAAACTGTCCGCTCATTTATTTAGTCGATTCGGCAGGCGCCAGAATCACCGACCAGATCAATGTATTTCCGGGCAGAAGAGGCGCAGGGAGAATTTTTTACAATCAGGTCAAATTGTCAGGGCGCATTCCCCAAATCTGCCTTCTATTCGGCCCGTCCGCAGCTGGGGGTGCTTATATTCCTGCCTTCTGCGATATTGTCGTCATGGTAGACGGTAACGCGTCCATGTATTTAGGCTCGCCGCGGATGGCGGAAATGGTGATCGGCGAAAAGGTGTCACTTGAAGAGATGGGAGGCGCCCGCATGCATTGTTCAGTTTCTGGCTGCGGAGATATTCTCGCTGAAACTGAACAAGAAGCCATTCACTTGGCACGCTCATATTTATCTTACTTTCCGGCAAATTATAAAGAAAAAGCGCCTGTACAAGAAAAACGGCCGCCAAAGCTCTTTGACATACCGCTTTCTGACGTTATTCCGCAAAACCAAAATGCACCTTTTAATATGTTTGAGCTGATCGATCGTGTAATAGATGAAGGCTCTTTTTTTGAAATCAAAGCTTTATTCGCACCGGAAATCATTACAGGTCTTGCGAGGATTCACGGACAGCCTGTCGGAATTATCGCGAATCAGCCAAAAGTAAAAGGCGGTGTCTTATTCCACGATTCAGCGGACAAAGCCGCTAAATTTATCACATTATGCGACGCCTTTCATATTCCTTTGCTGTTCTTAGCGGACATTCCCGGCTTTATGATCGGCACAAAGGTAGAACAGGCCGGAATTATCCGCCATGGAGCCAAAATGATTTCAGCGATGTCAGAAGCAACCGTCCCCAAGCTTTCTGTAATTGTGAGAAAAGCCTATGGAGCGGGATTATATGCTATGGCCGGACCGGCTTTCGAACCGGATTGCTGCATAGCGCTTCCAACCGCACAAATCGCCGTAATGGGCCCTGAAGCAGCCGTAAACGCTGTCTATGCCAAAAAAATCTCCGAGCTGCCGAAAGAAGAGAAGGCTCAATTTATCAGCAGCAAACGCGAGGAGTACAAAGAGGACATCAATATATACCGCTTGGCTTCAGAGATGATCATTGACGCGGTAATCCCAGCCAATTCATTGCGCGAGGAATTGCACAAACGGCTTATGGCGTACATGACAAAGGAAGTGACATTCACCAATCGAAAACATCCGGTCTATCCAGTTTAAAAGGAAGTACCAGGAGCGTGATAAGCGCTCTTTTTATTGTTTTAGATAATTTTATTATGTAAACTAATCAACTGTGCATAAAACCCTCTGTTTTTTACAATAGTAAATAAAGGCTGCCGCACACCTATAGCGGCAATCTCCAGTATGATAAAAAGGGGCCTTTATTATGTACCATTTATATTCACATAACGACTTGGACGGAGTAGGGTGCGGGATCGTTGCGAAATTGGCTTTCGGGAAAGAAGTTGAGGTCCGTTATAACTCTGTCAACGGCTTAAATGCTCAAGTCCAATACTTCTTAGAAAAAGCAAAAGAGAGCAGCAGACACGATGCCTTATTTATCACGGATCTTGCTGTCAATGAAGAAAATGAAAAGAGGCTGAACGAGTATGTCCATGCGGGCGGAAAAGTGAAACTGATTGACCACCATAAAACAGCCCTTCATTTGAATGAGCATGAGTGGGGATTTGTCCAGGTGGAATACGATGACGGACGTCTTGCATCGGCCACATCTCTTTTATACGACTATCTTGTCCAAAATGATCTGATGAAGCCGACAAACGCCTTAGATCAATTTACAGAGCTCATCCGCCAATACGACACTTGGGAATGGGAGCAGTACGATCAAAAACAGGCAAAGCGGCTCAATGACCTTTTCTTTTTGCTTTCAATCGATGAATTTGAACAAAAAATGATTCAACGGCTTTCTGCCCATGACGAATTCTTCTTTGATGAATTTGAAGTGAAACTGCTTGATTTAGAAGAAGAGAAAATCGAGCGCTACCTTCGCAGGAAAAAAAGAGAAATGGTGCAAACCTTTGTTCACGAACACTGTGTAGGTATCGTTCACGCAGAATCGTACCATTCTGAACTCGGAAACAGACTCGGAAAAGACAATCCGCATCTTGATTACATTGCCATTTTAAGCATGGGATCAAAACGAGCCAGCTTGCGCACCATTCATGATTACATTGATGTTTCAGAAGTAGCAGGCCGGTACGGAGGCGGGGGGCATGCGAAGGCTTCAGGCTGTTCCATAACGGACGAAGTATACGATTTGTTTGTAGCTGAAGCATTCCGAATGGAACCGGTCCGCCCAGATGCATTCCGTAATTTCTATAATCTGAAAGGGTCGGCAAACGGCTCATTATACGAAAATCGCGAACAAATGAGATTCTTCCTGTTTCCTTCGGACAACGCATGGAACATTCAAATTAACGGGGAGACACAGGATGAAACCTTCTCGGCTTTTGAGGAAGCAGAATGGTTTATTAAAAGGAATTACGCGGCATCTCTTGTACGGGATGAAGTGTTTGTCGCATTTTTAGCGGAACATATGAAGCTTTCAAATCATCATCGAAAATAACAAAAAAATATGCATAGGGGAGAGTCCTCCCTATGCATATCCATTAGCTATCGTTTAAAAATGGCTGTGCGTTTTTTTATGACAAAATAAAGTGCAATGACCACTATAGCCAGTATCATAATCGGTGTTGTATAAGTGCCCGCAATGTTCTCAACGTCATCCCACTGGCTTCCGAGCTGAATGCCTAAATAAACAAACAGGATAGACCACGGAATGATAGCAAGTACAGTCAGTACCACAAATTTGAGAAACGGCATTTTGGCAATGCCTGCGGGAATTGATATCGCATGTCTGACAACCGGTATAAAACGTGCCGAGAAGACAACCCCCGTACCGTACTTTTGAAACCAGTTTTCTGACATGTCAATGTGATGCTTTTTAATCAATAAGTACTTCCCGTATTTGTCCAAAAACGGCCTTCCGCCATAGCGTCCGATCCAATAAATAAAGATCTGGGCAATGGTGCCCCCGATAACCCCCGCAATGATGGCGCCGATAAATCCAATCGTGCCTTCCGATACCATATAGCCGCCATAGGCCAATACAATTTCACTCGGTATGATTTCGATCATCAAACCAATTGCAATGCCCGCATATCCCATATTCGTCAGCCAAGTTAAAATTTCGCTTATCAAACTGCTCACATTCTTCACAACCTGTCCTTATCTTTTTCACTATTATATGACTGATTGACGAGCAAGATGGTTACAAATTTTTTTATCGCAGCACTTCTTTTGTTTCCCGTTTGAGCACTTCTTCTAAATAAGCTAAAAGCTGAGATCTCATTTCAGGACGCATTAAGCCGATTTCGGTGCTTGCTTTAAAACAGCCCAATTTATCGCCAATGTCATATCGTTTTCCTTCCAGAAGCCGCGCATGAATAGGCTGGGTACGGCAAACCTCACGAAGTGCATCTGTTAATTGAATCTCATTGCCTGCGCCTCTCCCGATCGACTTCAAAACAGGGAATATAGAAGGATTCAGTACATATCCTCCCATTACTGCAGTTTCGGAAGGAGCTTCTTCCGGAGACGGTTTTTCAACTAAATCGTTCACTTCATACACATGGCCTTGAGAGCCTGATGTCTGAATAATGCCATATTTGCTGACATCCTCAGGGAGAACAGACTGTACGCCGACAACCTCTGTGTCATAATCGGCGTATACATCCATTAATTGCCGAAGAGCCGGCTTTTCAGACACCATAATATCATCGCCTAATAGAACGGCAAAAGACTCATCTCCGATAAAATGCTCCGCACACAGCACCGCATGACCTAAGCCGAGCGGTACTTTCTGGCGGATATAATGAATATTGGCCAAATCGGCAATCTGCTGTATTTCCTTTAGCGTCTCCGTCTTGCCTTTTTACCGCAGATTGAATTCCAATTCCGCCGACCGGTCAAAATGATCTTCAATCGAGCGTTTGTTTCTCCCTGTAATAATCAGTATATCCTCAATTCCTGACTCTACGGCCTCTTCTACAATGTATTAAATTGCTGGTTTGTCGACGATCGGGAGCATTTCTTTCGGCTGCGCCTTTGTCGCCGGCAGAAATCTCGTTCCTAAACCCGCTGCGGGAATGACCGCTTTTCTCACTTTTTTTCTCATTCATCTTCACTCCTGATCCTGTATGTTTTTCAGCGAATCTCCAAATACCCAGATTCGGTTTCCGATAAAATTCATCATCATTCCGCCGATTGTGGCGGCGAGCTTACTCACCAAAAGCGAACAGCCGCCTTTTTGAAACAAATAAAGCAGCAAAAAGGTGATCCCCGACGCGGCAATATTAATCATGAGAAAGCGCACGATCTCTTTTCCGTCAGCCTTACGTTTTACACGAAACGTCCAATTCCGGTTCCACACATAGCTGTTGATGATACCTGCCGAATAGGAGCAGATCTGTGCTAGCAGATAAGGGACATGACAAGCGGTGAGAAGAAAGAAGACACCAAAATCTATCAGCGTATTGCCGACGCCCACGGTGCAAAAACGGCCTAATGTTTTTATTTTTTCTCTCAACATAACGGCACCCAGTTTTGACCTCCCTTCATAAAAAATGCAGATGGCTGTCACATTTGTTGATATGGATTACTTTAGAGGACAGTGTTGAATAAACAATTACTAAAATATGAACAAAACATGAAAAAATAATGAGGCCTTGCAGATTCATTAAGTTAATAGTTTGATCGTGCAGGTTGACATATTTTACGAGGAACACTAATATCCTGCACAAGTGTTGACCTTTAATGAGTTTAGTTAACATTCATTCTCAAGGTTAGAAAGGAGGGGAATATGATGCAGGAAGAAACATATTATAGCGTCAGAATGAGAGCTTTCCAGGACGCCCCCTATGAACAAGGCGGAGAACGGGTCATCACTTACAGCGGTTTACAGGAAGGGGTGAATGGCTTATTACATAAAGGCTTCTCGCACTCGAGAGGGACAGCGACAAAGCAAAAGGCATCACAGGTCAGGCCGTAGTTATGGACGGCGGGTATACCGCAATAGTTCTTGTACTCTAAAAAAAACAGCCGCTCTGAACGGCTGTTTTTTTGCGCCTGAAAACCTTTTAAGACTGATTTTCCCACCTTATATATTCAATGAATAAATGTATCCAGTTTCTTTGTAAAACCGAACAATAATTCCTCCGAAAGTATTCTATACACATTTATTATAATCATGCTAGGATGTTAGATAAAGGGATATTTTGTATAATATTGCATCTCTATTCAATGTGATCGGAGGGAACTCTTGAAAAATCCTGCCTTTTTATTTCCTGCCAGAAGCATGCATCGGCAAGCTGTGGTACGTGTCATCAGGATGGCGGAGGAAAAGGGGGGCTAAATATACCTTATTTGAATGTCAGTGCGCTTTTTCACCGTTCGATGATACGATCAGCATCCGATTTATGTGTCCTTCATGACCTGTGTGATCACCCCCCATTTTTAGAAAAAAGGAGGATGTTAAGTCATGAGTAAAAAGTGTAGCGTATGTTTATGGGTTCTTGCTTTATTATTGAGTTGCTTATTTGGGGAGTCTGCGTATGCAGCCAGTACTACAATTGCAAAACATGCAGGGAATTCAAACCCCCTTATAGACCATCATTTGGGAGCAGATCCGTTTGCGCTGACCTATAACGGAAGAGTCTACATCTATATGTCAAGTGATGACTATGAATATAATAGCAACGGAACGATTAAGGATAACTCATTTGCCAATTTGAATAGAGTATTCGTCATCTCTTCAGCGGATATGGTGAACTGGACAGACCACGGAGCCATTCCGGTAGCAGGTGCCAACGGGGCTAATGGCGGCCGGGGGATTGCGAAATGGGCAGGTGCGTCCTGGGCCCCGTCAGTCGCAGTTAAAAAGATAAATGGTAAGGATAAATTCTTCCTTTATTTCGCAAACAGCGGCGGAGGTATCGGGGTTCTCACCGCAGACAGCCCGATTGGCCCATGGACCGACCCAATCGGAAAAGCGCTCGTAACGCCAAGTACGCCAGGAATGTCCGGTGTTGTATGGCTTTTTGATCCGGCAGTATTTGTAGATGATGACGGCACCGGTTACCTGTATGCCGGGGGAGGCGTTCCTGGCGGTTCAAATCCAACGCAGGGACAATGGGCCAATCCTAAAACAGCAAGAGTCATGAAATTGGGGCCTGATATGACCAGTGTTGTTGGAAGTGCAGCTACAATTGATGCGCCTTTTATGTTTGAAGATTCGGGAATGCATAAGCATAACGGAAAATATTACTATTCCTATTGCATCAATTTCGGGGGCACGCACCCGGCCGATAAACCCCCAGGTGAGATCGGCTATATGACCAGCTCAAGTCCCATGGGTCCCTTTACATATAGAGGGCACTTCCTGAAAAATCCGGGAGCATTTTTCGGAGGTGGCGGAAACAACCACCATGCTGTTTTCAATTTAAAAAATGAGTGGTATGTGGTGTACCATACCCAAACTGTCAGTTCCGCTCTGTTCGGGGCCGGCAAAGGATACCGTTCTCCCCATATTAATAAGCTGGTGCATAATGCAGATGGATCCATTCAAGAGGTTGCGGCAAATTATGCAGGCGTAACACAGCTTTCCAATTTGAATCCATTTAACCGGGTAGAAGCTGAAACGTTTGCCTGGAATGGACGCATATTGACCGAGAAATCTTCAGCAACCGGCGGGCCGGTAAATAATCAAAATGTAACAAGCATTCATAACGGAGACTGGATTGCTGTAGGAAATGCAGACTTCGGGGCGGGCGGTGCCAGAACGTTTAAAGCAAATGTAGCATCCACTATAGGCGGGAAAATAGAAGTGCGTCTAGACAGTGCAAACGGTAAGCTTGCAGGAACCCTGAATGTACTTTCCACAGGCGGAGCGCAAACCTGGAGAGAAATAGAAACTGCGGTAAGCGGTGCAACCGGTGTACACAAAGTTTTCTTTGTATTTACCGGAACAGGTACAGGAAACTTGTTTAATTTTGATTACTGGCAGTTTACGCAAAGATAGCACCGTAATGGCTCCGCTTAAGAAACGAGAAGGGTGCAGAACTGACCAACGCCGGAGCAGCCCCCATTATGGATATAAGGAAAAGTTTGATATACAACCTTTTGTTTGCAATATAAAAGAAGACAGATCAGATTCTTCTAATACCGTAAAAGACATATGAAGGAGAGGAAAAAATGATTTCAAGCGTAAAAAAACCAATTTGTGTATTATTGGTATGTTTCACTATGCTGTCAGTCATGTTAGCCGGGCCAGGTGCTACTGAAGTTTTAGCAGCAAGTGATGTAACAATTAATTTATCTGCAGAAAAACAAGTGATCCGCGGTTTTGGAGGCATGAACCACCCGGCTTGGATTGGAGATTTGACAGCAGCTCAAAGAGAAACCGCTTTTGGCAATGGACAGAATCAGTTAGGTTTTTCAATCTTAAGAATTCATGTGGATGAAAATAGAAATAATTGGTATAGAGAAGTGGAGACTGCAAAGAATGCGATCAAACATGGAGCAATCGTTTTTGCTTCTCCCTGGAATCCTCCAAGCGATATGGTTGAGACCTTCAATCGTAATGGTGACACATCAGCTAAACGGCTAAGATACGATAAGTACGCCGCATACGCGCAGCATCTTAACGACTTTGTTACCTACATGAAGAATAATGGCGTGAATCTTTATGCGATTTCTGTTCAAAACGAGCCTGATTATGCACACGAATGGACGTGGTGGACTCCGCAAGAAATACTTCGTTTCATGAGAGAAAATGCCGGCTCCATTAATGCACGTGTCATTGCACCAGAATCTTTTCAGTACTTTAAAAATATATCGGACCCCATTTTGAACGATCCACAGGCGCTTAGGAATATGGATATTCTCGGAACTCATCTGTACGGTACTCAGATCAGTCAGTTTCCTTATCCTCTATTCAAACAAAAAGGAGCAGGGAAAGAGCTATGGATGACGGAAGTATACTATCCAAACAGTGACAACAATTCAGCGGATCGCTGGCCCGAGGCATTAGGCGTTTCAGAGCATATTCACCATTCAATGGTGGAGGGAGATTTTCAAGCTTATGTTTGGTGGTACATCCGCAGATCTTACGGTCCTATGAAAGAGGACGGTACGATCAGCAAACGCGGTTACAATATGGCTCATTTCTCGAAGTTTGTGCGTCCCGGCTATGTAAGGGTAGATGCAACGAAAAATCCTAATGCGAACGTTTACGTGTCAGCCTATAAAGGTGATAACAAGGTCGTTATTGTTGCCATTAACAAAAGTAACACAGGGGTCAACCAAAACTTTGTGTTGCAGAATGGATCTGCTTCTCAGGTATCTAGGTGGATAACAAGCGGAAGCAGCAATCTTCAACCTGGAACGAATCTCAATGTAACAGGCAATCATTTTTGGGCCCATCTTCCAGCTCAAAGCGTGACAACATTTGTCGCAAATCGTTAAGGGCACCTCAGGCAAGCGGGCCCGCGGACATGTTTTGCCAAAAATCCATATTGCAAAACCAGGGAAGAGGAAGAAACTAGAGGAAGAAATTATATATTTAATTTGATGGGTTTTTTCGAATTTTTGGTAATACAATTCTGTTTCTGAAAATGACAGAGTTGTATTACCCTTTATTATTTGGGAAAGTAAAAGTGGATCCATTCTGAACGACCGATGCACTATCACTGAGATATTATGAATATTTATAGAAGGGTATTGTAGAACCTTGTCAAAATTTTATAGAAAAATCTTGTTAAAAGAGGTGTACACATGTATTCGCTCATTAACATGAAAAGAAGCAGCAAGTTTGGAAATAATTATTGGGAATTATATAGTCCTTAACTAAAAAGGAATGTTCGCTTGTTCAGTGAACTAGAATACGATTTTTGGGTTCTTGTTGAAACAGACCCTAAAACAGTTTTGAAAAGCGCTTATAGCGCAATGTATGTATTTCACATTCGCCACTTTTATTAATGAAGGGGGAACAAGAAAGTGAAAACTTATGACGCATTTCCAGAACCAATTGGCGGCTATACTGTCGGTCGAACCCAGATGGATGTTGAGTACACGGCATCAGATCACTCAAAAAGAGAACTGACGGCGTTTGTGTATTATCCATCTGACAGCAGCGAAGGGAAGACTACATCAACGTACATGTTTCCTGAAGTCTACGAGATGTTTAATGAGCAGCCACTTGTCACTGCGTATCTTAAAGGGAAGGATGTTTTCTCTATAGATATCAAGACCCAGTGTTACGACGACATTGCTCTCTCCGGGAAGGAAAAGCGCTATCCGGTGTTATTCTATGTTTGCGGCGGTGGCGGTTCTCCAGAATGGGGTACAGTGATCTGTACAGACTTGGCAAGCATGGGATATGTTGTGGTAAGCATCGGCCATCAGAATAGCACAATGTATAAGCGTAAAGATGGGCGCCTGTTTAATGTATCAAAGGATTTTTCGGATGTCATTATGGCGTTTTCTGAAGATACGGAGATGCTGGCGTTGGCTGGTAAGATGGAGATGCGGCCTGACGATGAAACTGCCATTGAGATGTGCCATAACTTGCTTACACTGCCGATACTTGCCAAGTTAACAGAGTATAGTGAATTACAGGCAGAAGATGTAAGGTATGTAGCCGATTATCTTTACAAACTGGACTCTGGAGAGCTGAATTCCATCTTTAAGGGCAGATTGTTGCTTGACATCGGCATGGGCATAGTCGGACATTCTTATGGAGGGCCTACGACGGCGATTGTTTGCCGGGACGACGACCGGTTCGCCTGCGGGATTGGCTTGGATAGCGGTGCGTTCGGCCTTCTCGACAGCGACCTTAAGAAACCCTTTTTGCTACTGTTTTGTGAACCTAACTATAACATGAATGCGATAATTGGCGATAACAATAGCATGGAAACCTATTATTTCTCTGTTGATCGTGTTGCGCATTTAGATTACTGCGACATCGTGTTTACCAGTGTTAATGAGGAACTCAGAGGCGAACGGGATGCTATAGAGATGCGAAATCTTGTTACAGACTATACGAAGAACTTTTTTGATCATTACATACTGCAGAAGGCTGCAAGTGTGGAGAGTCTGGCATACGATGGCGTGGACTTGATCAAGAAGACCAGCAACAAGTGACATAACCGAATTGGGCATTGGAAGCGGCAAAACAATTAAAAAAATCAACTGACGAAATAGATTATTATTACAAGCTCAAGGGTGCAATGATTTGTCAAATTTCATTGCACCTAAACAATTATTGTTTTCGCGAGCTACTTTAAAGTTTTTTTCTTATACAGATAATAATCCTGGCATAAGAGAGGCTGAACAACAATGGTGTGGATTTACGACTTATTTTAGTTAACATAATATATATTCTAGGAAGTAATTAATTTCAAAAAAATTCTGTCTCAATAACAAAGTATACTTAAGTTAGTGAGACGGAATAAGAAAATTACTTGCAGGTTGGCCAATTTCGATTGCTTTTCATTTCAAGTGTCAAATGCCTGAGCTTCAGGAAGTCTTATTAAGAAACTTTAAAATGGCGAAGTCAACCCATAATATACGGCTTCCAGCTCTTCCAATGTCATATCACCGTATGCGCATTTGATCACCGAATCAGCAAACTCATCATAATCATAATCGCTGGTAAAGCCTTGCTGCAGAAGTTTTTCGTAGGCTTCAATCTGTTCTTTTTGGTTTTGGATATCTTTTTCCTTTCCTGGATAGTCCGGTTCGTTAACCAAGTCGCTGTTTTGTTTGAACAGCAACATATACTGTTTCAATGTTTCGTCCACAGCTTGTACCTCCTTGTTCTGCCGCTTGTTAGATAATGAAAACGGACACCAATTGTGATGTCCGTCAAAACAGTCACTATTTGGGTTCTGTTCCCCAAATCAGTTTTCCGTTATTATATAATGTGATTTTTTTTGTATCTTTAAACGTATTTGACTGGAAAAAAGAATAATCCCCGGCTTGTGAATAATTGCTCCAGTCCTCATTGTGAAGACGAATTTGAATTTCTCCGGTGCTTGCTCCCGGTGACAGCGTCCCGTTTCTAAACCCAAGTTCCAGATAGGCATCTGCACCTTTTACAGGTTTATGTAATGTCACAAACTTGTGCGTCACATTGCTGCATCCGATCTTCGCGTAATCACAGTCGAAGTTTTGGCCTTTGTTTTTCGTGTTATACCAGTAGCGGACAGTTACATTTTTTAAGTTAACGGTGGTCTTGCTGTTGTTTTTCACATTGATCTGAGGACGGATTTGGTTGCTGTTCACACTTCCATCCCCTGTTCTGTATTGCACAGAGATGCTGTTTTCCTGTGCGGGTTTCTCTTGCTTTGGCGTCTCAGATCTGTCTTCACTCGAATTTTGGGAGCCGCGGATGTTTTCTCTTACAAATGTCCCTGAAGCGGATAAATCTGATAACGGCCAGCCGCCTGTTTTAGATGCCCCCGGCTTTAAAGCTGAGGATGATTCCTGCTTATCAGAAAGGTTCCAGTTTACCCAGCTGATTTTCTTGCTGTCGAGATAATTCAGCCATTCCCTCGACTGGTCAAGGTATACCCCTCCATTTCCGGAAGCGTCACTCGTCCCCCATTCCGTTACAAAAATCGGAGCTCCTTTGCTGAGCGCATAGTCCGCTTTATCCCTTAAAAACTGGCCGTGTGTACCGGCATAAAAATGAAGCGCGTACATGACGTTTGCATCCTTAAGCTGATCATCCGCAGCATCGTTGACATCCTGGCTCCAAGTGCCTGTTCCGGTAATAATGATGTTATCCGGGTCATTTTTACGGATAACGGAAATCACTTCTTCCGCATACGGTTTGATATCGCGCTTCCAATTTACATCACCGTTCGGTTCATTAGCAATTTCATATATAACGTTTGGTGAGCTTCCGTAAAGGCTTGACATTTCCTTAAAGAATTCTTTTGCCTTCTCTTTATTTTGATTTGGATTGCCGTCATTTAAAATATGCCAGTCAATGATGACATATATTCCGAGCTCTTTTGCCGCTTCAACAGCTTCTTTGACTTTATTTTTCACAGACGGATTCTCTATATAACCGCCGTCAGCCGTGTACATTGCCGCCCGGAAGACGGTAATTCCCCAATCGTCTCTTAGCCATTTTAAAGTGTCTTTATTGACATAATCGCCGAACCACTGCAAACCGTGTGAGCTGATCCCCTTCAGCTGCACCGGTTTTCCGTTTTGATTGACTAGCTGAGTACCTTTGATACTAAGCTGCCCATTAAGGGCTACAGGCGTTTTCGCCCCTGCTGCAGAGGCTTCTGGTGCCGCGAAACCGCTAATTGTTAATACTGTCATTAATAAACAAGCGATAAAGATAGAGACTGAACGTTTCATATAGCATTCTCTCCTCCTCCAAATAATCATGTAAAATGTCTGCCTATTAGCTGCCGCTCTCCCTCCCTTTCTTTTTTTAAACACGGACTCATTGTAAAAATCTTTCTCATGATTGTCTATCAACCTAATTTCTTGTTTTTAGACAGCAAAAAAGCCTGTCAATTGACTCTTTTTGTGTTGCTTCTTATACAGCTGACACGTGTATATCAGGGGATAAAAGTGCTTGTTCAGGACTTTACACGTTATTTTTTGATGAAATCAAAAGATTCCGCTTTTTTTCGGCAAATAAAAAGCTGCATTCAATGACTTGAATGCAGCCGTATTCTTTATAAATTATGCTTCTTGTTTCTCTTCTTCCCAAGTTTCAGCGTGTTTCAGTCCTGGGATATTTTTCGCTTTAAACACAGGATCAAGTCCTTGTTTGCGCTGTTTCGCGTAATCTTTATAGACTTTGTATGCTACGTTTGACAGCAGTGTGATCACAACTAAGTTAATTAGCGCCATGAGCCCCATAAAGAGATCCGCCATGTCCCAAACAAGTTGAAAGTCTGCCATACATCCGTAAACAACCATAAAAATAACCGCGATACGGTAAATATTCAGCCATAGCTTGCTAGTTTTAATAAATTCAATATTTGTCTCACCATAATAATAGTTTCCGACAACTGAACTGAATGCAAATAAGAACATTGCGATGGCTATAAAAGTCGGCGTCCAGCTTCCAATATGGTGATTTAATGCAGCCTGTGTTACTTGAATACCGTCACCTTTTGGCGTTACGCTGTAAAGTAATACGATAAACGCAGTGGATGTACAGACAATAAATGTATCGAAAAATACACCCAATGTCTGAATAAGACCCTGTTTTGCCGGGTGCGAAACATGAGCTGTCGCAGCTGCATTCGGCGCGCTTCCCATTCCTGCTTCGTTAGTGAATAGTCCCCGTTTTGCGCCGGTTATAATGATGCCTCCTAAACCGCCGCCGACAATTTGTTCGAAGCCGAAAGCGTTCTTGACAATTGTTGCGATAATTCCCGGGAATGCAGAAATGTTAGTAATCACTACATATAAAGCAATAAGAATATAAATGCCTGCCATTACCGGAACAATTAATTGTGATACCGCCACAATACGTTTTAAACCGCCAAAAATAATAAACGCAGTTAAAACAGCAAGAACGATGGCTACTGCTGTTTTATTCACATGAAAAGCGCCATCTAAGGCACCCGCTATTGTGTTAGTTTGAACAGCGTTAAAGATTAAACCGAACGATACAGTAATTAAAACAGCGAATACAATGCCGAGCCATCTAGCTCCAAGACCCTTTTGGATATAGTAGGCCGGTCCGCCGCGGAAATCCTCCCCGTCTCTCACCTTATAAAGCTGCGCTAACGTACTCTCAACAAAGCTTGAAGCCATCCCTACAGCAGCTACAACCCACATCCAAAATACAGCTCCTGGTCCGCCTGTTGCAATTGCTAAGGCCACACCAGTCAAATTTCCTGTACCAACTCGGGATGCCGCAGAAATAAAGAACGCCTGCATAGATGAAACGCCTTTATTTCCTTCAGGCTTCTCACCTACTATTCTAAACATTTCAATAAAATATCGGAATTGGATAAAACCAAAACGAATTGTAAAAAATAATCCAAGCCCTACTAAAATATAGACTAAATAATCCCAAATAAAGGCACTTGGAATATTAATCATTTTGCTGAAAAAAGACTCCATACTTACCTCCCGTTTTTGCAATTCATGCTGAATTCATTTTTGATGTTAGATTTTTTAACACAACGAGTATTATTATATCACAATATGTCGAATTAGAAAGTTTTTTCGGAAGAATATTATGTTAGTTTGATTTTTTATTTTCTATGAATAAAATCATTAGAAATCAATAAAAAGAGTCTCCCTTTCTATTCATTCTCCGCTTGTTTCTCCCTAACCTTAGGGTGTATATCGTGATAATTTTTGAGCTGCAAACATAACTTTAAAATATGTTTTGAATCACACCCTAGATCGGGTATACATATACTAATAAAAGACATTTCACTTTAAAAAGGAACTGAAACGATATATACTTAACAAAGTGAATTTTATTTTTAAATTTAATAAATCAGGTTTACTTTTAAGATGGTCTGGGGTATCATTATAAAAATATTCAGTAATATCGAAGGGGGGAGATCATTTGAAAAAAGTAACGATACTTAAAGCGTCCATCTTATTTTTGGCGATTGCCAGTTTTCATTTGTTCTCAATTCCCCACGCCTTTGATATTGGCCATCATTATAAAGCGGTAGCCGACCAGCAGGAAATGCATGAGATGAAAGCTGGCCAAAATGCAGATGATGAAAAAAAATCCATCACCGGAGCTTTTGCGCTGACTGCCTTCTCAATGGCTGTGCTGCTGATGACCGCGGAAAACAAAGATATATGTTACTCCCGGAGACGGCAGCGAAGAAAAAGCTTTATACTGGCCAAATTTTATCAATCGTCTTATTTCGACAAACTTCATGTTCAACATCACCCGAATATATAACGAAAATATGAGGAGGCTGTTAACATGTTGTTTATCTTAAGAATGGTGATTTTAGGCTTGTTCTCTTTCACAGCGCTGAACTTATTTGTATGGCAAGGTATTGAAGTCATTCATGCCGTGACAGACTTATTCACCAGCCATGAAAGCTGATGAAAAACAAAATATACCCGCTCACGATATGTGGGCGGGTTTTTTAATGATTATTCAGTTGTAAGACGCCAGACAGCTGTGACCTTGCCTGATTCTTCTTCATCAATAAAGAATGAACCATTGCTGTATCTGTCGTTTGTTCGCAGCTCTTTAGCCTGCAGTTCTTTTCTGTCCCCTTTTTCCGTCTCTGCCATAAACCGCTCATCAAGTCCGCACGCGAACAGCGAAACGACACGATGCGGATTTTTCTTCAGTTCACGCAGCATAACGACTCCCCGTTTTGCACGGGAGGTCTTTTCAAACTCAGAAAGACTCATACGTTTGACCGCTCCCCGCTGTGTAAACAATACGAGAGAATCAGACTCATTCAGAATTTCTCCTGACACGACAAAGTCTCCATCTTTCAAGTTAATTCCTTTAACGCCAGCTGCACGTGCGCCCACAACATTTACTTCATCTTCTCCAAACCATAGGCCATATCCGAGATGTGTCGCCATCAAGATCTGACTGTCACCATTTGTCACATGTACATCAATCAGCTCGTCTTCACCCTTTAGATTTAACGCCACAAGTGCTTTAGAATAACGCTGTGCTTTGTAATGGGTGAGTTCTGTCTTTTTCACCATGCCGTTTTTCGTGAAGAATAAAAGATAAGCAGTTGGATCAAACTCTTTTATCGGTATGGCCTTTACAATCGTTTCGTCACGTTCAATCGTGATTATGTTAGAAAAGTGCTGGCCCATGTCCTTCCATCTGATATCAGGCAGCTGGTGAACCGGACAATAGATATAGCTTCCCTTATTCGTGAAAAGCAGCAGCACATCTGTCGTATTCATTTCAAACTGGTGCAGCATCCTGTCTGTGTCCTTCATTCCAAAATCCTGTCCGTTTGAAGCGGCAAAGGAACGCTGGCTTGTGCGCTTTAAGTAGCCATCTTTTGTAACGGTCACGTATACATCCTCAGAGGCAACCATGACTTCAAGATTAATTTTGATTTCCTCAATTTTTTCTTCAATGACAGAGCGTCTCGTGTCCGCATATTTCTTTTTCAGCGCTTTTAAGCTGTTTGTAATGACCTTTAACAGCTTTTTATCATTGCTCAAAATCGATTCAAGCTCTTCAATATTTTTGCTGAGCTCTTCAGCCTCTTCCTTGAGCGCTGTGATATCGGTATTTGTTAAACGATATAGCTGCAAGGACACGATAGCTTCAGCCTGAGGCTCAGTGAATTCATATTTCGCCATTAAATTGTTTTTGGCGTCACGTTTATCGCTTGAGGAGCGAATCGTTGCGATAACTTCATCCAAGATCGATAAAGCTTTCATAAGACCTTCTACAATGTGATGTCTGTCTTTTGCTTTTTGAAGCTCGTAAACGGATCGGTTTGTGACAACTTCTTTTTGGTGGCCGATGTATGCATCTAAAATAGATGGCAGACTCATCAGCATTGGACGGCGGTTGTGGATCGCCACCATATTAAAGTTATACGTAATCTGTAAATCAGTATTTTTATATAAGTAATTCAAAATGCCCTTGGCATCTGCTTCTTTCTTTAGTTCTACGACCACTCTAAGGCCGGTTCGGTCTGTTTCGTCTCGAACCTCGGAGATGCCCTCAACCTTTTTATCAATACGGTACTCGTCCATTTTTTTCACAAGGTTGGCTTTATTGACTTCAAACGGAATTTCTGTAATCACAATTTGCTCACGTCCGCCTCTGATCGTTTCGATCTCAGCTTTTCCGCGGATAATAATTTTCCCTTTTCCGGTTTCGTAGGCTTTTCTAATGCCATCAACGCCCTGGATAATTCCGCCTGTCGGAAAGTCAGGCCCTTTGATCACTTCCATGAGATCGTCTACAGAGCATGACGGCATTTGAATGCGTTTAATAACAGCATCAATGACCTCTCCTAAATGATGAGGCGGTATATCAGTCGCGTATCCTGCAGATATACCGGTAGATCCGTTGACCAGCAAGTTAGGGAACATAGCCGGAAGTACAACAGGCTCCTTGCTTGTATCATCAAAGTTTGGGACAAATTCAACAGTATTTTTGTCAATATCCCGCAGAAGCTCTGATGCAATCGAAGACAACTTCGCTTCTGTGTAACGCATGGCCGCCGGAGGATCTCCATCTATACTTCCGTTATTCCCGTGCATTTCAATTAATACATTCCGCACTTTCCAATCCTGGCTCATCCGCACCATTGCTTCATACACCGAACTGTCACCGTGCGGATGGTAGTTACCGATGACATTACCGACCGTTTTGGCCGCTTTTCTGAAATTTTTATCAAATGTGTTTCCGTCCGTATGCATCGCATACAGAATTCTGCGCTGTACGGGCTTTAAACCGTCGCGCGCATCAGGAAGCGCCCTGTCTTGAATAATATATTTACTATAGCGTCCAAAACGGTCGCCGATCACCTCTTCTAATGGTAAATCATGAAATAATTCTGGCTGTGACAATCATTAAACCTCCTCAGCGACCGATAAGTTTTCATTTTCTAAAATATTGCTTTCTTCATCCAAGCCGAAAGCTACATTTTTCTCAATCCACTTTCTGCGCGGCTCTACTTTATCGCCCATTAATGTCGTCACGCGTCTCTCAACACGTGCCGCGTCGTCAATTTTGACCCTTACAAGCGTACGGGATTCCGGATTCATCGTCGTTTCCCACAGCTGATCTGCGTTCATCTCACCAAGACCCTTGTATCGCTGGATTGTATAGCCCTTGCCGACTTTTTTCAGTACATCATCCATCTCTTCATCAGACCATGCATATTCAATGATTTCTTTTTTCCCGCTGCCTTTGCTGACCTTATATAAAGGAGGCAGTGCAATAAATACCTTTCCATTCTCAATGAGCGGCTTCATATAGCGATAGAAAAAGGTTAAAAGCAGTACTTGAATATGAGCGCCGTCAGTATCGGCATCCGTCATAATGATGATTTTATCGTAGTTAATGTCGTCGACTGAAAAATCAGCCCCGACACCGCCGCCGATGGCATGAATGATCGTATTAATCTCTTCGTTTTTAAAGATATCAGCAAGCTTTGCTTTTTCCGTGTTAATGACTTTACCGCGCAATGGCAGAACCGCTTGGAATCTGCGGTCTCTTCCCTGCTTTGCTGAACCACCCGCAGAGTCACCCTCAACGAGATACAATTCATTTTTTGCCGGATTTCTCGAACCCGCAGGTGTCAGCTTACCGCTTAATGTCGCTTCTGATTTTTTTCGTTTTTTGCCGCTTCTGGCTTCTTCCCGGGCTTTACGTGCCGCTTCTCGCGCCTGGCTCGCCTTTATTGCTTTTTTCACAAGAAGAGTAGCGGTGTCCCGATTTTCCTCTAAAAAGTAAGCAAGCTGTTCTGATACGATTGCGTCTACAGCAGATCTTGCTTCGCTTGTGCCGAGTTTTCCTTTTGTTTGTCCTTCAAATTGAAGAAGTTCTTCAGGAATACGGACAGAGATTATAGCTGAAAGCCCTTCCCTTATATCTGTGCCTTCAAGGTTTTTATCCTTTTCTTTCAGCAAAGCCACTTTTCTCGCATATTCATTAAAGGCTCTCGTCATCGCTGTCTTTGCACCTGACTCATGAGTACCGCCGTCTTTTGTTCTGACGTTGTTAACAAACGACAGGATATTTTCTGAATAGCCGTCGTTAAACTGAAACGCAAAATCCACTTCGATGGAATGATGCTCTCCTTCAAATGAGACCACTTCAGACAGAGCATCTTTTTCCTCATTTAAGTAAGCAACAAACGCTTCTATTCCGTTCTCATAATAAAAGACTTCACGCTGGCCGTTCCGCTCGTCAATCAGTTCAATTTTTAATCCTTTTAATAAAAACGCTGATTCCCGTAAGCGTTCAGAAAGCGTTTCAAAATTATAAGTTGTTGTGCTGAACATTGTCGGATCAGGCTTAAAGTGAGTAAGTGTGCCTGTCTTTTTCGTTTTGCCAATCTTTTCGAGAGATGTGACCGGTTTACCTCCGTTTTCAAAACGCTGCTGATAGACGAAGCCGTCCCGCTCAATCGTAACCGTTAGCCATTCAGATAAAGCATTCACGACAGATGCGCCGACGCCGTGAAGCCCTCCGCTTGTCTTATAACCGCCTTGACCGAATTTTCCGCCTGCGTGAAGCACCGTTAAAATGACCTCAGGGGTTGGTTTGCCGAGTTTATGCATTCCAGTCGGCATGCCGCGGCCTCTATCCTGTACAGAAATACTGTTGTCTTTATGTATTTTAACGATAATGTGATCTCCATGGCCGGCAAGTACCTCATCGACGGAGTTATCTACAATTTCATAAACCAAGTGATGCAAGCCTCTCGCGTCGGTTGAGCCAATATACATACCCGGCCTTTTCCTTACGGCTTCAAGGCCTTCCAGCACCTGTATGGCATCTTCGTTGTAATCAAATTGCTGTTTTCTAGCCAAACGTACAAACCCCTTTCAAAAAACTAACATTCTCTTTTTCATTGTTACTTGTCAATTGTATAAAAGTATTTTTCATAATCCTTGCCCCGGTGCGCTTCTGCCTTGGACTCTTCATTATAACCAATGTCATCCCATTCTCAACATACAGCTAACGAATCATTCCGTAAAACATCCAAAAGTGCTGTTTTTCCGAGATGAGAACGTATGTTTGTTTATTATATATAAAGCAGCGGACCTTCGCAAATCGAACGGCCGGAACCCAGCTTAGCAAGGCATTCAAAAAAAGCTGTTCAAGCTTTATTGTATCTGTTTCACAGTAATTCGCAAACAATATCTTTACATGAAAAAGCAAAAATCCTTGAATTCACAAGGATTTTTGCAGCTCTGCACCTATTTTGTTACAGCGTGTGCCACTTTTATGCACAGATCCATGATGACCGTTCTGCCTTCTTCCTTCAGCATCTGATAAGCCTCTTCGTTTACCAGTCCTTGCTGCGCCCAAAATACCGGGGCATCTGTCTCCAGAAACTCTTTAGCGACATCAGGAAGCTGTTCTGAACGTCTGAATACATTTACGATATCAATCGGACCGTCAATTTCTTTTAACGATGATACGGCTTTTACACCAAGCGCCTCTTCGATCGTCGGATTTACTGGTATGATTTCGTATCCCGCATCCTGCATCGCTTTTGATACCATATACGATGTTCTATCGGGACGGTCTGAAAGCCCGACTACAGCAATTCTCTTACTTCCATCAAGAATTTCTTTGATTTCCGCTTTTGAAGGGTTTTGCATGATAGACCACTCCTTTTTGTTTATTCTACACGACCGAAAAGGAAGAAATCAAAATATGATGTATGGCTGATTAGATTTGTAAGCAACTTTACAAAAAAACTTATCATCAGATCATGACATCTCATGTTAAAATAGAGATTAGGGACATTGAAAAAGGAGAAATGTAGATGTTAATTGCTTTATTGATTATTTTGGCCTACTTGATAGGCAGTATTCCATCTGGCTTAATCGTAGGTAAGCTTGCCAAGGGAATTGATATTCGGGAGCATGGAAGCGGAAACTTAGGCGCTACCAACGCGTTCCGTACACTGGGCGTAAAAGCTGGTTCGGTTGTCATAGCCGGAGATATTTTAAAAGGGACACTGGCAGCAGCATTGCCTTACCTCATGCATGTTGATATTCATCCGCTCCTTGCGGGAGTCATAGCGGTTCTTGGCCATGTATTTCCTGTGTTCGCCAAATTTAAAGGCGGCAAAGCCGTAGCAACTTCGGGAGGCGTCTTGCTGTTTTATGCTCCTCTGTTATTCATTTCAATGGTTGCGGTCTTTTTCATCTTTTTATACTTGACTAAATTTGTCTCTTTGTCATCAATGTTAACAGGGATATATACTGTCATATATAGTCTCTTTGTACATGATAAGTATTTATTGATTGTCGTCACGCTGCTTACTGTTTTTGTAATATACAGGCACCGGGCGAATATCAAACGAATTATCAATAAAACAGAACCTAAAGTCAAATGGTTATAAATGTTTAAAAAACTTCTATTTTGACACGAGATAGCCTTATACGTTTATAATAGAGAAAATCAAATGATAACAAAGGGAAAAGGGGGTCCTGTTATGAATATGACAGTTAACGAAGACGCGCTGAATTGGTATAAAGAAGAGCTCGATTTACAAAACGGAGACCAAGTTCGATTTTTCGTCCGCTATGGCGGCTGCAGCAACGTTCAAAAAGGCTTTTCTCTCGGAGTGGCGAAAGATGCTCCCCAAGAGGCAGGAGTCACGGCAGAAGTCGGCGGCATTACCTTCTTTATTGAAGAAAGTGATCTTTGGTACTTTGACAACCATGATCTTCTCGTCAGCTATTCAGAGTCGGCTGATGAGCCTGTATTTGAATACCATTAAGAAAAAGAACGCATATCATATGCGTTCTTTTTTTATAAATGAAAACGTGTGAGATGGTCGGTCAGCTTTTCTTGTTCTAAGATATATTTTTGCGTCTCGCCCAATAGATCAAAGTGGGGAAATTCGCTTTTTTTATGTATCCATTCTTCCTTCAAACCGTACGCCGCACCCCATTGAACCAGCTTATCAATATCTGCACAGCCTGCTTTTGTCACGGTTTTAGATTCGGGGAAACGGTCATCCAGCCAATAATGTGTTAAAAATGCGATTTCCCCTCTTTTGACTGCCTTCTTCCAGCGGTTAACTTCCTCCCGTTTCACGCCAAATGCCATATGTCATTCACTTCCTATTTTTTGGCCTTTTCATATGCTGCGTGCCAATCGGGGAAAGCCTTACGAAACTGAATCGGTTTAAAACTTTCTTTATCCACACAAATATGAGATGATTTCGATTGAATAGATAGCTCACCAGCCGGATTATAAATATGGTAGCCATATATGGTTTTAAAGCCGTTGTATTCCTCAATCCATGTGTGCACCACCGCAGTTTCTCCATAGTGGAGGGGTTTTTTGTAGGAAATATTGATATCAACGACTGGAGAAAGCACGCCTTTCTTTTCCATATCACTGTACAAAAAGCCTAGGTCTTTAATGAGTGCCGTCCTTCCGACCTCCATCCAAACAAGATAATTCGCATGATACACGATCCCCATTTGATCTGTTTCGGCGTAACGCACTTCTATTTCTGTTTTTGATACATGCAAGATACTCTGCTCCCTTAATCAGTTTAGCCCCATTTTACCACATCCAAATCAGAAAGAAAAAAACCAGGTTTCCCTGGTTTTTACGAACGGTATCCGTTTTCTCTCGCTTCGGATTCGTCTTGAATTTCATTGCGAAATGCTTCGATGCTCTCTTCCCGTCTTGCGTTTTTTTCTTTGATGCGCTGCTTATCTTCTCCTGAAGCAAACTCCATTGATTCCTTTGCTTCTTCTATATTTTCGATTGTATTTTGGACCATATCCTGCAGTTTCTCTACGTTATCGGAACGGTCGTCAGGATTGGGCTGCTGATATTGATTTTGGTTTTTTGTCATTGGATGGACCTCCTAGAATAAAATCAATCCGGCGCTACTCGCCTTTCGTCTGCATGATAATTGGCTGCTGACCAGAAGTATCGTGCATTTTTTCCCCTTTATTGCGTTTATATTTAACAGGCTTTGTACCCAAGTGGCTTGGAGCATATTGAGGCTGACCGTTTTTCTTGTTGTTTCCCATGTTTATCCCTCCTCAACAAATAGGATTCTCAAAAGGAGGGGCAAACATGAATACAAATTAAAGGTTATTTTTGCTTAAATCGCTGTTCAAGCTTTTCCTCAAGCTGATTTAAATATTCCGTATTCGTCATCAGCTCTTTTTTGTTTTCCATGACGAGCTCATGAAAAGAACGTTTTCTCATCTTCTTCACTCTTCTCACCTCCGCGTATTCTTTTATTTTTTCCAATTCTGAAAATTTGTAAGCATGTTTGCACATAAAAAAACTGAATCTAATGAAGATCCAGTTTTTCTTTCATCTCTTTTTTTGTCATGGTCCCAATATGTATGTCTTGAATCACGCCTTTTTCATCTAAAATATACGTAGTTGGGTATGAAAACACATTATAGTCAGCATTAATTCCTTTTTTATCAATCAAAATGGGGAAGGTTAAATGATACGTATCAGCAAAGGTTTGCACCTGTTTCTCGCTTTTCTCAGCTGAAGTGAAATTAACTGCAATAACCGCTACATCTGAGTGCTCCTTTTGCAGTTCCTCCATCGCCGGCATTTCCTGTCGGCACGGTTTGCACCAAGTTGCCCAGAAGTTAAGCAGAACTTTTTTGCCTTTGACATCTGATAAAGAGGTCCTTTCTCCTGATAGCGTTTTCAGAGTGAAGTCAGGCGCTTGCTGTCCCTCTTCAATGCCTATTTCTTTTTTGCTAAATTGCTGATAGATGTTCCAGCACATGTATCCGGCAAGCCCAATCAACAGGATTCCTGCCACCCATTTTTTCAGCATAAATTCACCCCCGGAGCTATCTTATTTCATAAAAAGAAGAGAAAGCAGGCTGCCTTCTCTTCTTCATACATTATGATTGCTTCATTTTTTCGCGAAGCACCATTTGCAGAATTCCGCCATGGCGGTAATAATCAATTTCAACTTCACTATCGAAGCGCACAAGTGCTTCAAATGTTTTTACACTTCCGTCTTCATCAATTGCTCTTACTGTAACGATATCACGAGGGCGTACGCTTTCATCAACATCCACCTCGATCACTTCTTTACCGCTTAAGCCGAGTGTATCCGCATTTTCACCTTGTTTAAATTGAAGCGGGAGCACACCCATGAATACCAGGTTACTTCTGTGAATTCTTTCAAAGCTCTCAGCAATTACAGTTCTAATGCCGAGCAGGTTTGTTCCTTTTGCAGCCCAGTCACGGGAAGATCCCATACCATAATCTTTGCCCGCTAAGATGGCAAGGCCTGTTTTATCTTCTTTATATTTCATGCAGGCATCATAGATTGATGTCACTTCACCAGTCGGCCAGTACGTTGTAAATCCGCCTTCTGTGCCCGGCGCGATTTGGTTTTTGATGCGGATGTTTGCAAATGTTCCTCTCATCATAACCTCATGGTTTCCGCGGCGTGAACCGTAGGAGTTAAAGTCACGAGGTGACACACCTTTTGCTTGCAAGTATTTTCCGGCAGGTGTATCTTTTCCGATTGCCCCTGCTGGAGAGATATGGTCGGTTGTGACTGAATCGCCGAATTTACCGACAACACGAAGGCCTTTTAAAGGTTCAACCTTGCCTGGTTCAACTGACATTTCTTCGAAGAATGGCGGGTTTTGGATATAAGTTGACTCATTATCCCATTTATACAGCGCTTCATCTGTTGTCTCAATCTCATTCCAGCGTTTGTTGTCATCGAATACTGTTTCGTACTCCTTGCGGAAGAGCTCCGGTGTAACAGTTTGTTTAACAAGTGAATTAATTTCGTCCATTGACGGCCAAATATCGTTGAAGTACACTTTTTGTCCGTCTTTTCCGACACCGATCGGATCAGTCTTCAGGTTAATGTTCACTGTTCCAGCTAGCGCATAAGCTACTACAAGCGGCGGAGAAGCAAGATAGTTACCTTTCACAAGCGGATGAATACGTCCTTCGAAGTTACGGTTTCCAGAAAGAACAGACGTAATCAACAGGTCATTTTTCGCAACTGCTTCTTCAATTTCCGGTGAAAGCGGACCTGAGTTTCCGATACATGTTGTACATCCGTATCCGACGAGGTTAAAACCAAGCTCTTTCATGTATGGAAGAAGGCCTGAATTAACAAGATATCCTGTAACAACCTTAGAACCCGGTGCAAGTGATGTTTTCACGTAGTTAGGCACTTTGAGTCCTAATTCAACCGCTTTTTTCGCCACAAGGCCGGCGCCGATTAAGACGTATGGGTTAGATGTATTTGTACAGCTTGTAATCGCAGCAATAGCGATTGCACCCGTTTTCATGACTGTTTCTTCGCCGTTAAGCAATTTAAATTTAATTTCTTTGTCTTCCTCTTCGGCGTTTAATCCGAATCCTTGGTTACCCGCAGGGCTGACTAAGTGCTTTTTAAACGTTTCCTGCATAGCAGAAAGCGGGATCAAATCCTGAGGACGTTTTGGACCGGAAAGGTTTGCTTCAATTTTAGACAAATCAATTTCAACGACATCAGTAAATTGCGGGTCTTCTACATCTGGAGTGTAGAACAAGCCGTTGCTTCTGCAGTATGCTTCTACTACGTCAATATGTTCAGCATCGCGGCCTGTCAAACGCAGATAATTTAGAGCTTCTTCATCTACAGGGAAGAATCCGCATGTTGCACCGTATTCCGGAGCCATGTTAGCGATTGTCGCACGGTCTGCCAGCGGCAGTTCAGCAACTCCCGGTCCGAAGAACTCAACAAATTTACCGACTACGCCTTTTTCACGCAGTACTTGTGTCACTTTTAACGCCAAGTCAGTGGCTGTTGTTCCATTCGGAAGCTTTCCGACGAGTTTCGCGCCGATTACCTCAGGAACAGGGAAATAAGAAGGCTGCCCAAGCATTCCGGCTTCCGCTTCAATTCCGCCGACACCCCAGCCGAGAACACCGATTCCGTTAATCATTGTTGTATGCGAGTCAGTTCCTACCAGCGTATCAGGATACGTAATCAGTTCTCCGTCTTCTTCGACTGCGTGGACAACACTTGCCAAGAACTCAAGGTTTACCTGGTGAACGATACCTGTTGCTGGCGGTACTGCCTGGTAGTTATTAAACGCTTTCTTTGCCCAGCTTAAAAATTTGTAACGCTCTGCATTTCTTTCGAATTCCAAGTCCATATTAATAGCCAGAGCATCTTCTGTGCCCGCTTTATCAACCTGTACAGAGTGGTCGATGACAAGATCAACAGGAATCTCAGGGTTGATTTTGTCAGGATCTCCGCCGACAGCTGCCATTGCTTTACGTAATGAAGCAAGGTCAACTACTGCCGGTACCCCAGTGAAATCTTGTAAAATAACGCGTGATGGTTTAAACGGAACATCGATTTCCTTTAACTCGGCAGTTCCCCATTTTGCCAAATTTTCCACGTGTTCTTTTTTGATGACGAATCCGTCAACTTGACGCAATACAGATTCTAAAAGAACTTTAATGGAATAAGGAAGCTTCGACACATTTCCGATCCCCAAATCTTCCAATGCTTTCAAAGAGTAGTAATGATAAGTTTTCCCATTTGTAGTAAACGATTTTCTCGCTTGGAAAACGTCTTTTGCTGCAGTTTTTTGCTCGTTTGCCATTCTCCAAAATCCCCCTTCAGATCAGTTCATTCTCAGATGAACATTACATTCCATCACAATTTTCTCACAATTTCATATTAAAACAAAATCATACATAAGTAAATATCAATGTTTTTATTAAATACAATAAGATTGGCTTATCAGGGCGAAAAATCGGGAAATTTTACTGTCTGCACTCTCTCATATTCCTCATTGAAAGAAGCCATATTATGATTGAGGTGATAATGATGGTCAAACGAAAAGCAAATCACGTAATAAATGGGATGAATGACGCGAAAAGCCAAGGCAAAGGCGCCGGCTATGTAGAAAACGATCAGCTTGTACTGACTGAAGCAGAACGCCAAAATAACAAAAAAAGAAAAACCAATCAATAACGTTGAACTCTTTTAAGGAGGTTCTCATTTTATGACCAATAAAAATACAAGTAAAGATATGCATAAAAACGCTCCTAAAGGACACAATCCGGGTCAGCCGGAACCCCTCAGCGGAAGCAAGAAAGTGAAAAACAGAAATCACACAAGACAAAAGCACAATTCAAGCCATGATATGTAATAAAAGCAGACCTTAGCGTCTGTTTTTTTATGCGTTCACCCATCTCTGACCAACTGCATAAGCTAAAGCAAGGTTGATATATGGAGGAATGCTTCCATGACCCATTCAAAACGAAATGATGCTAATGATTTCGATGGTATGGAGGAATGGCTTCGGCAATTTTTTGAAGATCCGTTCGCCTGGTACGACGAAACATTACCTATTGATCTATATGAAACAAGTCAGCAATATATTATTGAAGCAGATCTGTCGGCTATACAGCCGACACAAATCACAATTACCTTGTCCGGATGTGAGTTCATCCTGACGGTTAAATCCTCAGAACAGACTCTTGAAAAACAAATGATGCTTCCTTTTTATTTGAATGACAAGTCGATTGAGACTGAATGCGAAAATCAAATTCTCACAGTTGCCGTCAATAAAGAGACGAATGATGGCTCTTCTTTTTCTCTTCAATTCCCTCTCAGCTAAAATCAAAAGTCACTTTCATCCCCTATAATGAAAGTGACTTTTTTTCCGTCCATTTATCGTCAAATACCCTCTAGTGACTCTCCCATGGCCAAATAGCAGATTCACTATACAATAGAATATGATCTACCATCTCTTTTGACTAGACGTCTATCATTTTTTTCTATTTTTTTTAAACATTGTTCTTCTATTCTTTCTTCATATACAATATGGTTAGTATAAGGGGGAATGATTGATGCTGGAAGGCTGGTTTTTGTGGTTTATTCTGTTTTGGGTGATCACGATGATTGTCTTGTTATCAATCGGCGGATTTTTTATGTTTCGAAAGTTTTTAAAGCGTTTACCAAAAGAGGACGGCAAATCTGAGCTGGATTGGCAGGATTACTATATTGAAAACAGCAGACATCTATGGAGCAATGAAAACAAACAATTTCTCGATGAATTGGTCACACCTGTTCCGGAGCTGTTCAGAGATATAGCTCGAGCAAAAATTGCCGGAAAAATCGGAGAGCTGGCATTAAAAGAAAACGCAGCAGCGATTGATCAGCGGCTTATTATCAAAGGTTATATCCTGGCTACTCCGAAAAGAGACCATACCTTTTTAAAGAAACATCTAAGAGACAAGAAAATCGATATTGAACCTTATCAGGCCCTTCTTAAATAAAAAACCTTTCCCGCAAGGAGGAAAGGTTTTTTAATTCATTTGAATGTCTGCTGACTGAAGCTCGCTTTGAAGTTTTCGGTATGACAGATACATGGCGATTCTCCACGGCACAATCATACCGAAAGCCAGAATCCAAAACATTCCGCTCAGTGCGCCGTAATCAACCGATGTGCTTAAAATTGATTTCATCACAATTCTGATCACTAAAAGGCCGATTAATATAAAGACAAATGCCTTAGAGCGTTTCATGTAAATTTCATTATTTTTAATTTCAAACTTTGAAGTTTTTATAAGAAAAATAGAGAAAATCACGCCTAAAGTGATCGCTTCTAAAAACTCTTCACCCGTTACCCAAAAAACCGGAAATAAAAACATTAACGCCCCCGTACTCATAAAAATCGGCGGGAGAATGATTTTTTTCGGTGAAACGGGCTTATCGGAAGACTTAATTCTGACCACCATCACAGCTGCAGCCATTAAAACAGCAACAATTGATGAAACTATAATCATCATACTTATCATTCCTTTGTTTTCTCGGAGTGTTGACACTATATACTATACTCCAAAACAATAAAAAAAACCATTTTGAAAAGAAATGACTTTCAATTTCCCATAACGCGGTTGACAGCTTCTAATACTTTGGACTCCTCAAACGGTTTGACAATAAAATCTTTTGCCCCAAGTTCAATGGCTTCCGTCACAATTCTTTGCTGGCGCATTGCGGTACACATGATGATCTTTGCTTTAGGGTCAAAGGATATGATCTCACGAAGCGCCTTAATGCCGTTTTTCACCGGCATCGTAATATCCATGGTCACTAAGTCAGGTCGAAGTTTTTTATACAGGTCAGCCGCTTGCTCGCCGTCCGCCGCCTCGCCTGCTATTATGTAATTTGCCTCTTCCAAGATCTCTCTGATTTTTACTCTCATGAACTTGGCGTCGTCTACAACTAAAACTCTTGTCATATTCCCCTCCAAAAATCGAATTCCTCAGGTAATAGTCTTATTGTACCAAAAACAAAAGGATTAGTAGTAGTGCAAAAGTAATTTAACAGTCAGAAACCTGTAAATCCACCAAAAAGATCCGACAGCAAAATAATGATCAAGTTCATCCAGTCAAAAAATAGCAGTACCCCAATAACAATCATAAGTACACCGCCCGCTTTCATGATCAAAAGCTGATTCTTCCTGATCCACTTCAGTTTCGTGATGAAGAACGACAATAATACAAACGGAACGGCAAATCCGAGAACATATAGCATCATATACGGTATCGCTGAGCCAGGATTCGTACCTGCTAATGTGATAACAGCCCCCAAAATGGGACCGGTGCAAGGCGTCCATCCGGCCGCAAAAGCCATACCGATTAAAACGGAACCGAAAAAACCGCCTGGCCTATGCTTAAAATGGACTCTGCGTTCTTTCATGATAACTTCAGGCCGAAAGACGCCAAGCGTAATAAAACCGAACAGAATAATGAGCAAAGCGCCAACTTGCCGAATGGCATCATGATAATCCCTAAACAGGGTTCCAATAAAAGATGTTCCATATCCTAAAGCTATAAAAATCACTGAAAACCCCAGCAAAAAAAACAGCGTATGGGCCAAGCTTCTTTTTTGCAGCAATAGTTTCTCTGTTTTCACATCATCCATGCTGACTCCTGTAATATATGACAGGAAAGCCGGATAAAGCGGCAGGCAGCAAGGCGAAATAAATGATAAAAATCCCGCGCCGAATGTCAGAAAATAATTCACATCTCCCATGTCATCATCCCTTCATGATTTGACATTCCTTCAAGTTATGACAAAATCATTTCATTTTTTTAACACTTTCACTCGAAGGATTTCTATTTTCAAAAAAAACTTATATAATTTAATTTGACATTGAGACATTGTACTCCTTCTCATTTGAAAATTAGTATAAATATGGATATAATATAAACATTCACTTTTGAAGATCTAATGTATGAAAGGATACATCCCTGTGATTAGAGAGCATCTATTAAATGAAATTGAAAAAAAAAGAGCAGAGCTGCTGCAAATTGTCATGGCGAACGGAATGACATCTCATATTACGATAGAACTCAGTCAGGAGCTTGACCATCTTCTCATACAATATCAAAAGCAGCGCCTTCGAGCAGTAGCGGGTGATGAATGATTGCAAAATAAAAAACCCGATAAAGGGTTTTTTATTTTATAACCATGTTTCTCTATATCATAATCTTTACGTATTATTTCGTTTGATTATTCATGGCTTTCATCATTTGATTGATTTTCTTTTGAGAAGGTTTCATTCCCATTTGCATCATCATCATGCGTAACATTTGTTCATTAATAGGCGGATTCTTTTTAAGGTAGCTCATCATATATTTACGAGCAATAAAAAACCCGAGTGCAACACCTATGAGCAGTGCAACAACGCCCACTAGGATGCCAACCCATAAAGTCATTTTATTTCCTCCTTCATGTTGTCTAGTTTAAAGTGTACTAAACCAAAAGCTATTATACAACATTTACATCTCTTTTTCTTCGGTTTTAGACAAAATTTCTTTCTTTCACCGGATTTAACCACCCATACCGCTTCGTATTGAAATCCATTGCGAGAAAGCAAGGGCTTACTTTGCGAAGAACTTCAAAAAATATCGTTTCCGCCTCGTAATCTCCGTTAGCTACAATTTCAATCATGTGTTCTTTCATCATAAAAGACGCTTGTCCCTTTGCTTTTGGGAGAGATAATCTATAAATATAATCCAGCTGTGTATAGTTTGTATTGTTCAAATTCATTTTTAACCGCTGATGCATATGTAAAATCGGAATGGGTTTCGTAATATATTGAATTTGTTTCTCTGTCATTTCATACTGCTGCCTCGTCAGGCTTGTCCAATGATAGTCTTGAAACAGATCAAACATAACCGATTCCCGCCCGAAATAGTGATTGGCAAATTCCTCTTTGATCAGGTACGTATAGTAGTGACGTTCCATCTTCTCATCCCCTTTTCCAGCAGCATTTCATTTGCATTCTATTATACAAAAGAAGAGAAGAAAGAATTGTCTATTACTGTTAAACAGCCAATACTATTTTTGTCGGATAAACAAGAAAAAGAGGATGATTTGACTCATCCCCTTTGAAAAACTTATTTATTGATTAATGCTTTGACTCGATCCACAACGTTTGCAACTGAGAAGCCGTATTCATTGATAATGGTTTCGCCAGGAGCGGAGGCGCCGAATTTGTCAATACCGAGCACGTCTCCTTCAAGCCCTGTGTATTTGCCCCAGCCAAATGATGAGCCCATTTCAATCGCAAGACGTTTTCTCACATCTGACGGAAGCACGGAGTTTTTGTATTCATCCGATTGTTTCTCAAAACGATCTACTGAAGGCATGCTGACGACAGAAACATCAATATTTTCTTTTGCCAATTCTGCCTGTGCCTCGATTGCGAGGCCAACCTCTGAGCCCGTAGCGATGAGAAGAGCGTCAGGTGTTTCGTTTTTAGACTTAGAAACAACATATGCACCTTTTTCTACACCAGCCAATGCCTCTTCAGCTGTTTGGTCGATTGTAGGAAGGTTTTGACGTGTCAATACAAGCGCTGTTGGGTGATTTGTGCTCTGCACCGCAAGCTTCCAAGCCGCTGCTGTCTCATTACCGTCTGCAGGGCGGATTAAAGAAAGGTTAGGCATTGCCCGTAATGAAGCAAGCTGCTCAACCGGCTCGTGAGTCGGTCCATCTTCACCGACCGCGATACTGTCGTGAGTAAAGACATATGTCACAGGAAGACCCATTAATGCTGCAAGGCGAATGGCCGGACGCAAGTAATCAGAGAAGACAAAGAATGTTCCGCCGAATACACGAAGTCCGCCGTGAAGCGCCATACCATTTAAGGCTGCACCCATAGCAAATTCGCGAACACCAAACCAGAAATTTTTTCCTGAGTAATCAAGCGCTGTATAATCACCGGAATTTTTAATCGTCGTTTTGTTTGATCCTGCTAAGTCTGCAGAACCGCCGACAAAGAACGGAATTTTATTCGCAAGGCCGTTCAGAACTTCACCTGAAGAGGCACGGGATGCCAGACTGCTTCCTTTTTCATAAACAGGCACCTCTTGATCCCAGTCTTTCGGAAGTTCTCCTTTGATAGCCAGCTCAAGCTGTTCAGCGAGTTCCGGATAAATTTCTTTATATTTAGCGAATTGGTCATTCCATTCCTGTTCCTTTTTCTCGCCGGATTCTTTTACTGTTTTTGCGAAATGCTCATATACTTCTGACGGAACGTAGAAATCTTCTTCATACGTCCATGCATAAGCTTCTTTTGTTAATTTACTTTCTTCTTTGCCAAGCGGAGCACCGTGAACACCGGAAGTGCCGGCACGGTTAGGAGAACCGAAACCGATTGTCGTTTTTACTTCAATCAATGTAGGTTTCTTGTCGTTTTGGCGTGCTTTTTCAATTGCCGCAGATAATTCTTCAATATTGTTTCCATCTTCAACGTAAAGAACTTCCCAATTCATCGCCTCGAAACGCTGTTTCACGTTTTCAGAGAATGAACGATCCAGATCTCCGTCCAAGGAGATGTCATTAGAATCGTATAATACGATCAGACGGCCAAGCTGAAGATGGCCTGCAAGTGAAGCGGCTTCAGAAGAAATACCTTCCATTAAATCGCCGTCACCGCAAATGCTGTATGTATAGTGATCGACTACATTGAATGAATCGCGGTTGTAAGTTTCGGCTAAATGGCGTTCTGCGATAGCCATTCCGACCGCCATTGCGATTCCTTGTCCAAGCGGCCCTGTTGTTGCATCAACACCGGCTGTATGTCCGAATTCCGGATGCCCCGGTGTTTTGCTGCCCCACTGGCGGAATCCCTTAAGATCTTCAATGCTGAGATCATACCCGCTTAAATGAAGCATGCTGTATAAAAGTGCTGATCCGTGTCCCGCAGATAAAACAAAACGGTCGCGGTTAAACCACCCAGGGTTTGCCGGATTTACATTCATAAATTTTGTCCATAGCGTATATGCCATTGGCGCTGCCCCCATAGGCATACCAGGGTGACCAGAGTTTGCTTTTTCAATAGCGTCTATTGATAGTGTGCGAATGGTAGCAACTGATTTCTTTTCAATTGTATCCATAAAAATCCCCTTCCTTATATGTTGTACCCTTTCATCATAAATGTCTGACGACTTTTTCTCAACTGTTTCAGCTTAAATTTGAGAGAAACTTGATGAATTTTGTCACCTGAAGAAAGCGCTGTTGTTTGTAGTATATACAAAAGAGGAATACGATATTGCCGTATTCCTCTTATATTAGTGAAGTCTGTTATTATTTTTTTCTCTTTTTAACTTTTCAGGTGTTACGTCATTGCCTTCAGGATCAATGATTTTTACACTTTTTAATGTGTTTTTCATAGAAGAACGAAATCCTTTTAGGTACTCTTGACGGAGCTTTTGCTGTTCAGCTTTTTCTTCTTCTGTAATAACGCCAGCTTTAGCTTTTGCGGCAAGTTCATTGATTCTGGCAATTTTTTCGTTTGAAATCATGATAAACTCCTTTATTGCATTTTGTCTATATACTACTAAAACAAGAGGAGTTTTACAACTGATTCACTCGCCTGTCTGCTCATTCTCTATGTATTCCTGAAAACGCCGATGGACTGTCGCCTTTGACACATCATAGCCAAAACCTCTCAACGTAGCCGCGATTTCAGCAAACGTCAGTTTATTCGCTCTCAACCGGACAATCTCCGAGATCGGAACTTCTATTCTTTCTTTTCCGCTGTTTTCATGCTGGTTTTTCAGGTTCTTTTGTGGCTTAAAACCATTTTTCACTGCGCGTTTCATTCCGCGTTTAATTTTCATGTTGTGGATTTTCCGCTGGTATTCCTCCACAATGCTGACGATTTCCAGCACCATAGAGTCAGCCTCTGATAACTCCAGCTCACCTCTGTGAGCGGTCGTATATACTTTCACACCTTCCCTGTAAATACAATGAAGAAGTGCAATTTTCGCGTTTCCCCGGCCGAGTCTTGTTTCATCCTGAACTAAAATCACATCAATATTTGAATTCTTGATATGATCAAGCAAATCAAATACACCATCCCGGTCCATTTCATATCCGCTGGCTTTTTCAGAAATCACTTTGACGACTTCCATGCCGTTCTCGGCAGCAATGGCCGTAAGCTCCTCCTCCTGCCGCTTTAATGAGGTTTCTTGCTGTTCTTTATTTGTGCTTACTCGGGCATAAATGAGTGCTTTCACCTTTCTACCTTTCCTCTCTATTTAACAGTAGCCAGTTCGTATGCAGCCGGGTGTTCCTTTTTTAATGGAATCACCAATTCATCCCCCGGCTGAATCTCAGACGTCTGGAGATTATTTTTTTCAGCTACCCATTCAACAAAATCACTTTTATTTATCTTTTTTGAGTCATCCACCTGATCAGCAAGCGACCAGAGCGTATCCCCAGACTGAACTTTTATTTTAACATATTGATTAAGCTCCTGGTCGCTGCTTGTATATGACAACAGAAGGATAACCACGCTTAGAATCACAGTGAACAGGCCGACAAAAATAATAGATTCTTTATTCATGATAACAACCTCCGACAAGAATGTTTGTTCGCTTTTTATAATTTCAGTATATACGAACAAATGTTTCTGTCAATTGTTTTCTTCGAACCTATGTTTGTACTGTCAGGAAAATCATGCTATAATCTATTTAAAATCGACGTTTAGAGGTGCAAAAAATGACGAAGCTATCAAAAAGGCAACTTGATATCCTCCGTTTTATTAAAGCAGAGGTTAAATCAAAAGGATATCCGCCTTCGGTTAGAGAGATCGGAGAGGCTGTCGGCCTTGCGTCCAGTTCTACTGTCCATGGCCATTTGGCCCGTTTGGAAACAAAAGGGCTGATTAGACGCGATCCGACAAAACCAAGAGCGATAGAAATTCTGGATGAAGAAGTAGAGATTCCAAAAAGCCAAGTCGTTAATGTACCGGTAATCGGAAAAGTAACGGCGGGCTCACCTATTACAGCGGTTGAAAACATTGAAGAATACTTCCCGCTTCCTGACCGTATGGTTCCTCCGGATGAGCATGTGTTTATGCTGGAGATCATGGGTGACAGTATGATTGACGCAGGTATACTTGATAAGGACTATGTTATTGTAAAACAGCAAAACACGGCGAATAACGGTGAAATCGTAGTGGCGATGACAGAAGATGATGAAGCTACGGTAAAACGTTTCTATAAAGAGGATACACACATTCGCTTACAGCCTGAAAATCCAACCATGGCTCCGATCATACTGCAGAATGTCAGCATATTAGGAAAAGTAATTGGTGTGTTCAGAACTGTCCATTAAACTATTGAACTATCAGTTACAAAGAATAAACCCCCTCTTCCTTTGTGGAGTGGGGGTTTTGTTTTTTAAAAAAAGCAGGCTCGCCCTGGCTTAGGTGCGAACCTGAATAGGAGGAAAAAGAACATCATGTTTACACCATAATTATCCATCATTCAATTATTGAAGTCAAGAAATTTTCTTTCCTTAATGAAACTTTTTTTTAAAAAAGTGCTGTTTAAAAAATTAGACGTTCTTTTCTTATAAATGTTTCGATTTTCGGACGTGAAAAGATGAGTTATACTCTCCTCTTTTATATTGAGCGAGGCAAAAGGAAATATACTGAATATTTAGTACATAGTTTATTTAGTTAATTTATTCCGCAAAAAAAGCTCACTTCTTTTCAAAAATGTGAGCATCAATCAAAATTAAAATATTCTACACCATAGCGGCCTTTTACATGAACACTTGCACAGTTTTCTGAATGTTCTTCAGCTAATATTCGATACCGGTGATAAGGTTCAATGGAAACCTTATCGTGAGCGCTAAAGTCAAACCAATTACCGGTGAATTGTTTTGTGCTTAACGTAGTATAATCCCCTGCAAGTCCCATTCGCTGAAGCTTAATGTTAACTGAACAAGTGTTCACTCCTAATATCGTAAATTGGTATCCTAAAAAATAATCCATTGCCGGTACATCACTAATGTTTTCTACATAAAGCGCTTTTGTTCCGTCATTTAGAATAAAGTCGGTTTTATGCTCAAAATGTGAAGTTGCTGCATGAATGGTCCCGGTTCCAAAAACACATAGCAAAACAGCTGTCATGAGCAATATTTTATTTCTCAACTGCAATCCCCCTCCTTTACCATATATTAACCCCATAAGATAAATATGTATATTCCCTGTTACTCTGTTTCCCGTGCTTTTTCAATCGTTAAAATCCATGTGGGTTTTAGCTTGCTTATAATATTGAAGTCTGTCTTGAAGAGTTCCTGTATGGAATTCAAATTTATGGCCGTCAGGATCAGTGTAATAAATTGATTTTCGATCACGTACATCTCGTTCTCTCCCAGACAAAATAGTAACATGAAGGTTTTTTAATTTTGCGGACATTTCTTCAAACTTGCTTTCCTCAATTGTAAAAGCGATATGGGTATAAGAAGCGTTAATATCATTTCTGGGAATGTCACGCTCTTCGTTGAGAGCCAGCCATATGCCGTTTAAATCGAAATATGCAGTGCTCTTTCCTTTAACCAGCAGTTTAGCATCAAAGACATTTTGATAAAACTCGATGGAAGTCAGTAAATCAGAAACAGAAAATAACAAGTGATTGATCCCTTTGATCTCCACTGTGTCTCCTCCTTAGTATTTAAAGATAGATGATTAAAAACCAGTGAATAATTGATTATTTTAACAGAAGCTCATCCCACCCCTTGTGTACGGGCATTGCAGCCAGAAAGTTTCAAACGACCAGCAAAAAATACCAGTGTAAACAAAAGCAATTTGTTCAAAATAAACCATATTACTTCAGAAGGGAATGACCGTTATGAATGGCTACGGCCTTCATGAAACGTTGGAATTGCACGAATTGCTTACGTTTAAGAATCTTTGTTTGACAAAATCTTCAACCATGACGGGACTTGTACAAGATGAAGAATTAAAGAGTATTCTTGAGCAGGATGCTCAAAAAACAAAACAGCAGGTTGCGCGTTTGCAGGAATTGCTGTCAGTGAGAGGTGAACAAGCGTGAATGAGTTCTTTCAAAAATTAGCCGGAATGGGCAGCATGACCGAACAAGTGATCGCAACGGATTTTTTAATATCGGCAAAGACAGGCGTAAGGAATATTGCAGCTGCCATCACAGAATCTTCTTCCCCAGAAGTCAGGGAAACGCTGCAGCAATATTTACATGACGCGATGAATACCCATGAACAAATTTTTCATTATATGGCTGCAAAGGGTTTTTATCATTCTAAAGATTTAACTCAGCAAATAAGTGTCGATCTTGAGGCTGCAGATACCGCTAAAGATTTGCCACAAATATAGGTGATCAAATGAAACATATTATCGCTCTTGCTTCTAAGACAGCTTTAACTCTTGCCCTATTGTATGTGATTTTGGATAGAGTTTACCATGCTTCCTTTTTAAGTGTGCTGTTTATTGCATTTTTCTTAAGCTTTGTAACATACCTTTCCGGTGACATCCTGATCTTGCCGAGAACCAGCAATATGATAGCTTCACTGGCTGACTTCGGACTTTCACTCGTTATTCTTTGGGTCTTTCTTGAAACGCAAACTAGAAACGGTTTCTCACCGTTTGCAGCCGCTCTGATTGCGTCTGTCTGCCTTACTGTTTTTGAATATTTTTTTCACCGGTATTTACTGAAAAATGTGCTGGATGAAACATTCCGAAACGAACTGACTGTCAAAGATAACACCTTGCAATATCAAACTGAGGCATCAGATGAATTGTTTCCTGAAGCCAATGATCAGAAGGACGAAAAATAAGGAGGCGCAAAGCCTCCTTATTTTAATAGCTGTTTTCTATGAAATGGGTCATCACTTCTGTAAAATCATAAAACCTCTCATTTTGAGTCACGGATCTGCTTTTTAAAGAAAAGATGCCAAACAAAGATTCTCTGAAACCTGTACTCATCTCTAACTGGATGCTCAAACCGGTTTTTGATTTATTCGCTATATTGTTTGGACTTACGCCTGCATGCGGATGATCCGTACCAAGCAATTCAGCCGGAAAACCGGCTTTTTGCAGTTTTGAAACTAATTCTGCCGCTCTTGATCGGTCTGTTCCGCCGATTTGTATCTGTTGGTCCTCTCCTGCATATCCATGCAATGAAATGACATACTCATGACTTGCTACAAGCTTCAGTGCCTGAGGCTCATCAAAATGTGTGCTTGTTATATGCAGTACTGAATTTCCAGACGTCTTCAAACCTTCAAACAAATACATGGAATATTCTTTGCTGAGCTCTCTCGCTAATTCACTTGTGCCGCCTTCAATACCTCCTCCGTGAATAGCTAAAACAAGCACAGAGCTGCCGGTTTCTTTTGTGGCAATGTTATAATCTGAAGGATCTTCGTGATTCTTTAATTCCTCGAAATTCTGATAGATATCCTCTGCATATACAGAAGAAACCGGAACAAACAACAAGAAAATTAACAACAATTTTACATTTTTTAAAGTTGATGGAAAACGTTTGACTATGTTACAATCAACATGCTTCAAGGAATGGAGCAAACGGCGGAGCAGGGATACTTTGGCCGGTTTCATCTACTCCGCCTCAAAACCAAAAACACAGGATGCTGGACTCTTTGAGGCTTTAGCACGAATTATCTCGTCCTCCTTGTTAAATTTTTGTTAAATTCACAATATTATATACCATTAGCCCGGGCGCTGTTCTTCACATTTATGAATTTATACTCCTTAGCAAAAAAGTAAGATTGCACCGGCTTTGTTCTCATTCCCCATTAAATAAAAAAAATGCACCCGCCTGCTGGCTTGTGCACCTTTTACTTTCTGTTATTCCGGCGTTTCTTTACTTTATTGAGCTTATTAATGTCTTTTTCAATTTTTCTTATTCTCCGCTTTTGCGGCATGGCTTTTATTTCACTGTAAACAGCAATAAACCCGCTTAAAGTAACTGCTGCAATATAAATGAAACGGTGTTTGATAAAACGGTCAACAAGATCATAGTCACCTGCTTCTTTTTCAAGCCTTTCGATTACATCTTTATCGAATAGCTCATCGACATAAACTTGCTTCATCCCCACTGCAAATCCCGCAGCCAGCCATACAATCAGAAACAAACTGATATAAAACATAAAAACCCTTCCTTCCCCGTCTGTATGAGGTGCAGCATGAAAATGTGCCGAACCGATTGTTTACCGGACGAGAGACTGTCAGATGAACTATTGTCTTTGTTTTATATTATTCATTTGGACGGGCAATATGTAATGTCATAATCTACAGTTAGAAATTGAATCCCAAACAGCCACATTTCATGAACAGCTGTTAACCTGCTTGCGCCCGCCGGAGCCTTTATAAGAAAGGTTTCAGATAATGGAAGCGGGCAGGTCCCGACTTTTGTTCTAAGATAAATCCCTTCATCCCCAGCACCGCTTTTTCTCCGCCTGCTGGTCAAAATCAGGTTCTCTTTGTGATGATAAGGCTTTAAAATGCCTGTCATGTTACTGAAAGGAAGCGGCAGAGAAATATTCATGTACCCTTCCCCTTTTGAGCGATATACAGAATATAGCGCGGTGAAAATGGTTTCGCTTTTTTCATTTGTTCTGATCCAGGCACGTACCTTTTTTCTTCCGTCTTTTTTTGAATGGACACCTTTTATTGTACTGTGCATCCTATACCAGTCAGGATTCGTTGACAGATGTATTTGTCCGGTTCTTTTGCTGATGTATTCATACATTTTCGCAAAGGGCTGAAACCAAGTGCTCCACGTCACTTTTGCTTTTACCTCATAATCTTTCGTCTGTTCATAAAAAGAAACAATCAACGGTGTCAAATGCTCCGGTGAAAAATCGTTTGAACGAAGGCTTCTCATATCATCCACAAGTCCGCTATATTGAATGTTATTTTCAGCGTGAATGTTGTGCAAAAAGTTCTTTCCGATTGTTCTCTTTCCGTATATACGGCTGAAAACCTTGACACTCGCATCCGATAGCTGAGGATTTTCTTTTCTCCATCCTGCAAGAGCCGGCAAAATAACACCGAATGCGTTCACGACACCGTGTATCCAAATCATTTGGCTGATGGTTAGCGTGACTTCTTGCCGGAATACACCGAATGAGTAAATGAAAGAGAAACAGATCGTTATCATTAACACGACAGAAGACAGTCGGATAAGCACTTTTCCTGTCTTACTGCGAAAAGCTGTCTTAAATATTAAGTATGAGTTAAGATAAAGTGCCGCCATATAGATACCAACCGCCAAGATATCAAGTGTTTTTGAGTATGTTATTCCGAGTGCGATGAGGAGCGGCGACAGTAAAATAATCCATGTCACCCAACCGTACATAACCCGTTTTTCTCTATTGACTCTGCCAAGTAAACCATTAAAGATCGGGATTAGAAAAGCAGAATAGTGAAAATGAACAGCTGTGAGCAAAATAATAAGAGGACCGAAGTGCAGGATATGTAAATGCGCAGCATAGGCAAAAAACCAAAATCCCCCTCCTCCTAAATAAAAGAGTCCAAATAAAATAGATGTTTCTTCGATTCTATGTATTTTTGTTTTCAAGAGCCGCAACAAACCATATAAAGCCAACAAAGCAGTGTATATCCACCAGATCAGTGCAAAATACCCCACGTCGGTCACAAGGGCTAACACCGCGAAAACAGCTGCTGCCGGATAGATGTGCATCAATAATTTTTCCGAAAATTGAATAGTCCTGTGAGCTGATTGATGAAAAACAAAAGGAAAAATTCCCGGCACAAAAAAGAGAATGGAAAACAAGACAAGCGCCTCCGCAACTGATATGTCGGGAGCTTCAGATACAAGAAACCAAATGAAACAAAGCGCACTAATGATGCCGTTTCGTTTTAACATACTTCTCCCTCTGTTTCCTGAAACGTCCCTTTATAATAAAAAAGAGTTCCCAGAATTGCATTTTCCACATGAACTTGAATAGTGAAACAGTTGTTGCTTTCATCAAAAGTTTCGCAAACAGTGGAATTACCGCTCAGCCATTTTGGCAAAGGAATTCTTTTTCCGCATATTAATAGCCATTGCTTTCCTGATGTAATGTAGAGAGACCCGTCAGAGAGTGCTTCAAAAGTTAAAACGGACAGCATAATATGAGGTTGGCCGAAAAAATCAAGTATTCGTTTTTCATTTTCGTCGTATACCATAACTGCATCAAAGAAACGCTTTTTATCTTTAAAGACAAAAGTCCGATTCCATTCAATCCCCGTATGTTCCTGCTTCGTAAGACATGTTCTGTTTTTAATTGTAAAAGGGATGTCCTTTCCTCTTTCTGAAAAGAAACATCTAAAAAACACCCCGCACTTCAGCAGCATTCTGACAAAAAAAGAACCTCCGCTTATTTCTGACATCGTTCCTCTTCCGCTGAATGTATGTGACCTGTCTAATTGATAACGTTTCTGCAGCTTGGGATGTAATAGATGATAATTTATAATTGTTTTTTTATACATTGAACTCACCATTTCACTTCTTTCTTTTTCGTTTCGTATGCCGAGCACTTGGAAGCCGGAGACTGATCAAGCCGCTTGCCGCAGTAATCACACTTAACAGTAAAGAATATATTCCAGCATCTAGAAAAGCGAAGACAGCAAAGATACAGGTCTGCACAGCATGAAGTGTCCATTTTCTCTTTAATGGACTCAGCCATAAAATGCCCAATCCTATCTTCGCAGCTCCTGCCATGTTGTTCGTTTCAAGATCTATAAACCCGTGGTAAAACCAAAACAGACTAAAAAACAAGCACGTCAGCATATAGACAAACGCATAACGGATCAATTGTTTCGGATGTTTATTTTGTTCAATCCAAAGTCTCAATGAATCAAAACTCCATGCTGTTGCCCAGCCCAACAGCGGCCGAAATAATAAACGGTCAATCCATCTTCCTAGAAAGCCATATGCCGTTTCATATTGATACTGCGTCATAAATGTAAGCTTCCCGTTATCATGCTGTATGTATTTCCAATACCCGCTGCCTTTTTTAATCAGGGATAACGGATGGTTGGAGGAAAAGGCCAGGGAGGATACTCTTTGAGAGGAATGCAATTTCGTACCCACGGTTTCACCAGCACCTGACACCTTTAATCCAAAGCCAATTCTTGTCTCGTAAAGAAACCTCTGCGCTTCATTTACGCTTCTGTGTAAATATGTAATATCAGAAAACCGCAGATCCCATTCCTTATGTAGCGATGGGTTTTGCGTATATTCCCAAAGCTTGTCTAGGTCAGATGTCATCTCGATTTCGACATAAATCGGCTTCTGTTTCACAACCCCTCCTCCCTTCTTTTTCTAGCAGTTCCTATATTAGCATATTTATAGTATTAAAATATATTAACGTTAAAATTTGAGTTCAAAGCCTTCTACATCATCTGAAACCTCCACAGGAATCCCCATAATGGTTTTAGGTTTGGAAACATAAACAAAACGCATCTCTTCTTTTAACTGCTGAAGTGTGCTTTCATTAACTACAATTTTCGCGGGTTTTCCCGGACTATTATCAATGGCCGCTTTTATTTTACCGAGCACGAAGAACCCTCCTTCTTTACCTTCTCATCACAATATAAAAAGCAGAGTTATCAGCATAATTACATTAACTACAGCCAAAATGCCTGAGACATATGCTATGCTCTTCTTTTTTTCCAGAAAAACAGCACATTGGCCAATAACACAAAACTGATCAGTGCACAAATACCCGAAATGCCTGAGACATATGCTATGCTCTTCTTTTTTTCCAGAAAAACAGCACATTGGCCAATAACACAAAACTGATCAGTGCACAAATACCCGAAATGCTAATTGATTAAAAAGAAATCTTTGTTCATAAAAGCCCATTGCAGCTACACAAATCATCAAGAATGAAAAGACCGTGATATATATTTTCCGCTCTCCTGCTGTATTTTCGTTTTTTTGCATGAGACTTCCCCTGCCTTTCACCACTCAATATAACAATAAATGGATAATAAATTCACTTTTAATCGTGAAATTTATAGAATGAAACACTTGCTGACAACAGATTCAGCATAATTCATGCTCACTATGGACATGATTTCGTTAGATGATATAAAATTTGCTTGAAAGTATATATTGGATAAAGAGGAGCAATATATGGATAAATATCAAGAAAAAACATTACCGGACATTACGAAACATGTAACATTAGAGGCGCCTATTCAAAAGGTTTGGGAGACAGTCTCAACTTCAGAAGGCATAGCCAAGTGGTTTATGCCGAATGATTTTCAGCTGAAGGAAGGATATAAATTTCATTTACAATCACCATTTGGACCATCACCTTGCAAAGTTTTGACGGTTCATGCTCCCGGAGAGCTTTCTTTTGAATGGGATACTGATGGATGGATTGTTACATTTCAATTAACAGACGTAGGGAACAAAACAGAATTCACTCTCATCCACAGCGGTTGGAAGAAGCCTGATGAAATGATCGGTAAGGCAAACGAGAAAAGCTCAGTCATTCGGGATAAGATGGATGGCGGCTGGACAGGCATTGTGAATGAACGACTTCGCAAGGCTGTTCAAGAGTAAGGTATTTCATTGCTCATACAGTATAAAAAGAGAGAGCTCCCTCTCTCTTTTATTCATGACATAGTTATATTCACTGAACTGTATCTCCGAATCAATCGTAAAACGTAACTGTTTTTGATTTACCAGAGTAATCAGTAACAAAGAACTCTGCCTTGTTATTGCTTCCATCTACAAATTTCCCGATACTGCTAAAGGTATGACATTCTCCGGGTGAAAAATAATTAGAACCCACATATTCATCAGGGTTGTCACCAGCATCATCCTCATATAGATGCAGCGATACGGAGAAAGGTGTACTTCCTGAAAGACAAACTCTAAAATCACCTCCGCTCGAGTATACCGTCGGACTTGAATAAGTATAAGTGTAAGTCCCAAGCTTATCCCACTCTCCGGCTCCAGCAGTTCCCGCTTTTTCTGCATGTGCAGATAATGGAAAAGCGACAGCGAACATGAAAACAGACAGGCACCCTATTAGCTTATTGCATCTCATAATTAATATCTCCCCCTTATTTTGATCATAGCAACTTACAGTTATATATATATCACCCCCCTTTAAATAAAATTGCAGGTATGTGTATGGCATTGGAAGCCATACGTTTTATCATCAGCATTTTTTCCTGAATAAATCACATCATTCTCCCTTCGCCTGTGTTATACAAAATATTCAAAACAGACGTATTCTCATTTGAACCGCCATCTTTTATAATTTGTTAATAAGGGTTCGTACTTCAAACAAGAGGAGGAGAAGCATCATGGAATTAAGCGTCACAAAAATTTTAGTTATTTTATTTGTAGGTTTTTTAGTGTTTGGTCCTGATAAGCTGCCTGCGCTTGGCCGATCTGCCGGAAAAGCCTTATCAGAATTTAAAAAAGCGACCAGCGGATTGACTCAAGACATAAGAAGTAGTGGTTCAGAAAACAAAGAAGACAAGCAAATGTAAGGTAAAATGATTTGGCCGATGCATATCGGCTTTTTTTATATTGTTGTTTCTGCATGATCCCTCAGTTTTCCTCTGATTTTTCCTCAACTTCTTTTTTTGGACAGCCCTTTTTTACTTTTGCAATTTAAACTGTCCAATCCGCAAACTCTAACTTCCATATAATAAAGCGTATGATCATAAAAGGAGGGGTATTTATGGGTTATTACAAAAAATATAAAGAAGAGTATTATACGGTTAAGAAAACGTATTACAAGAAGTATTACGACTATGACAAAAAACATTATGATCACCATGACAAAAAAGATTACTACTGTGATTATGACAAAAAACATTATGATCACGACAAAAAAGACTATGACTACGTTGTAGAGTATAAAAAGCGTAAGAAACACTGCTAATACTCCATTTAATCTCCTCAATTTTGCTTCCCCGGTCAATGGCCGGGGGTTTTTTTGCAGAAAAAACTATGTAACTTCAATGTCTAAACGAATCATAGGTCTAATTTGTTAAAAAAGGATAAAGCTTTTTTACCTTTGGTGAATGTCTTACAATTATTATTTGCTCCTTAATGCCGATTTTTTAATAAAAATTGAACATTTGGTACATAGTTTAATTAGTTTATTTTTAGATCTATGGTGTCAATATATAAACATAACCCATTCATAAACAAGAGATTTTAACGATTTTGTCGATTTATCTTAATAAAAGAAGTTCCAAAATAAGGTATAATAATTGAAGAAACCACTTTTAAAAGGGGGAATTTTGTTGAAAAAAGTATTAATTGCAGGTGCAGTAGGAACAGCTATTCTTTTCGGAACTATTTCTTCAGGAGTTCCAGGTCTTCCAGGAGCAGACACTCAAGTGGCAAAAGCGGCTTCTCAGCTGCCTAAGGGAATCGGCGGACGCGCCTACCTAAACAGTACAGGCGCTGTATTCACGGCTAAAATTAAGCTTCCCGACACTGTGAACATCCAAGACTCTGTCTCTACCCCTTATATTTATTCAGGCTTTAGCGCAAAAAACGGAACTGAGGCAGATATCGGCCTTCAGTACAGCAAACAATACAACGTCTGGAAACCGCTCATGAAAGTCGGTTCTAAAAATGATGAAACGTATATCGAAGGAAAAGAGAAATTCACTTATAATAAAGGCTTTCGTCCCGGAAGCACAGTGCAAATGACGATCTACAAAAACTTGAACGGGAATACTCGCATGACCCTCTGGGGAACGAACAATGACGGCTATACCGGACGTATTATCATGGAAATTCAAGGAACAAACATCGGCACTCTGTCGAAATGGAAAACGCTTGCCACCGCTGCGGTTTCAGCTGAAAGCCAACGCTCTGCCATTAAAGCAACTTTTTCAACAACTTTTAACAATATCACAATCGACAATAAAGCAGTGACCCCTGTCGTAGATACACAGGATTTTGCAAAAGTCCTCCCTTCTGGAAATAATGTCACGATTTCTGTTAATAAATAAGGAATGCTGTAAAGGGCGCCGGCAATGCCGGCGTCCTTTTTTATTGTATAACCTAAAAATTCAATCCACTGAATAAAATGATGATTCCAATACTAAGATGTCATCATTTACCACATTTTCTCTCTTTACGAATTGAAAAATTCCCTCTCTTTTTTCTTGTTTAGCTTAAAAGCTATTAAAATGTTGATTAATGCAGCTGGGAAATATAAAAAACCTACTCCTAGAATACCTAAAATTGTACTTGAACTTATGATAAAACTTTTGTCATCTCTTGACTGTCAATAAAAATAAGAAGGTTAATCAATCCTGCTAATACACCTTCGAACCATGCGTTACCCACTGCATAAGAATCGTCTAACATTCCATTCAGCTGTCCGATGATTGAGATGACAATAGCAGTAAAACTTGATAACAAGGCAAGTCTTTTCATTCTTCTCTCACCTTTTTCATATATTTAATCCGGTACATATTAACACTTCTTAACGTGCGTCAATGCTTGAATTTCCCCTACTTAAATGTTTTTCAATTTCTCTTGCCCCTTAATAACTACTACCATTGAATACACCGCAGAAGCTAATCAGACTCTTTTAATACCTTGGCTCTCTAACGAAACCGAATAGGTAAAGTGTATTCAAGTCTGCTACGGAGTTGGAGTGAATCTTTTCTTAAATTAAAAGGGCTAATGACATCTTTCCTTACATTAATTTTAGTATTTTTGCTTTTGTTATAGTCCCATTTTTTAAATCAGCGCTGGAATCTGAGCCACTGCTTTTATGGACATTAACTAATTTCCCTATTTTCCATCGATTTCTTGTTCAAGACTTACTTATCTTTGAAAACTAATATGGATTTAAAAGGAATTCTAGCAACAAATACAGAATTGGAAAGATAAGCGCAAAAGGCGCTACAGAAACTGCAATACTGAAAACTGCGCTTATATTAAAAGAAAGAGGTGTCTTTAGAATGGTTCATTTTAAAAACTACCCCGATCCTTCTCTAAACGCCAAATCTGAGTCACACCCGGAATATACATCTGAAATTGAACATGTCAAGGAGAGAATGCAAAACCTTATTAAGCATTCCGTTACAGATCAAAACGTCGAAGTTACTGACGCAAGGGTGACGGCAGAAGGAGAGATCGCCTCTCTTTTAAAAGAACGTCTTGACAGAGAATACCATAAGCTTTTAAGTAAAATCACCCGGGAAGTAAATGTGGAAGACTTCGGAGCTGTTCCCGATGGACGAGACAATACAGAAGCTTTTCGAAAAGCAATCGGTAATGGTCGCGTCAAAGTAAATGTTCCTGCCGGAGAATATCTGGTTCAAGGGATTAAACTTCCGTCCTGGACAACTATTGTAGGGCAAGGTAAAGGAATTACCGTAATTAAACTTCATGAAGACACTCCCGCTCATGAATGGGTAATCACAAATGATGATTACCAAAATGGGAACCGCAATATTTTTGTTCAAGGAATGTCATTAGACTGGAATCCAAATAGACAATGCGGTGTGAAAAATCCTGGTGGTCAATTCTCCAGCTGTTTAACTTTTGCTAAAGTTGAATATGGATGGATTAGAGACGTGGAAGCCATTAACGCAGGTCTTCACGGTATTGATATTACATCCCCAACGTACGATCATTTACCTGATACCGACTGGACCAAAGACGGCTCAAAATATATTTGGATTGATAACTGTGTGGCATATGGTTCAGGAGACGACGGCATTACTACCCATTATAGTGAATACATCTTTATTTCAAATTGCCATTCCGGTAATCCGCGAGGAACGGAGTTTGCAGAGGGTGTATCCAACTCCAACGGAATAGAAATCGACGATGGGTCTAAGCATGTGTGGCTTTTGAATAACTTTACAAGCGGAAACATTCGTGGAGTAGAGGTTAAAGCGCATGCAATGTGGCCAGCCTCTCAAAATGTCCATATCATCGGCCATGTTTCTTATCGTGATGTCCGGGCATTTGATCTTCGTCATATTGGTCATCATCAAGCCACCGATCCTGAAAGCACAACGGCTTATGATGTCACACTCATTGATTGTTCAGCAATTGAACCGGTTTTCAACTCTCTTTATGAAGCTGTCACGCCAAGAGCGCTAGTTGTTTCAGCATATAAAAACGTTAATGTAAGCGGATTCACAGCAATTGGTGATCCCGACTATGACTATAAGGAAAATCCTGTCGTAGCTTTGCAATACCGCAGTCAGAATATCACCCTTAACGGTATTAAAATTCGCGGATTTAAAAAAGCCGGTGTTGATATTCATTTATCAGGCGGGTCAAATAAAACTGATTATATTAAAATTTCAAACTTTGATATTTATCAATCTGCTCCAAAAGGAATTTCAATTGGTGGCGGTCTCTATAATGTGAATATACTAAACGGTACAATGATTGCTGATAACGGAACGGTCGGAATTCAGTCGCCTAATAATCAAACCGTCATTCTCGGTGTACAGGCAGAAGGTTATAGTGCGGCGGTCACCATCAAAGGTCAAACATACCAGCATGTACCCATTAATTTAAAAGGCGGCGCACAGCTTGCAACAACCTCTGGCTTCGCCTTTAACCAAACGAGCGCAGTTATCGCTGGTACCGGAGACATTACGGCGAAGGGAGAAAGAAATGCGGTCATCGGCGCTTCGGGAGGCTCTAGCACAGAAGGCTCCCGGGCATTAATCGCTTCTTCAAACAATGCCCATATTAAAGGAAACAATGTTTCAAGAACAATTTTGTCTTCTGAAAGTATTATACTGGAAGAACCATACACCGTGGCAGGAGGCCATCAATCAATGAAATGGCTTCTTGACTCAGTTGGAGGAAACGGGACATTTGCAGGAGCGATCAGTTCTTCCTTAAATGGATATGGAGAGTATTTTGAGAGTTCAACTGGGCAGTTAATCCAGACAGGTACAATCGTAACTTTAAGAGGTGAAAAAATAGCGCCCGCCCACGTGGGTGATTATATGCTTGGAGTTATTTCGGAAACAGCAGCTTTCATTTCAGGAGCATCCAGCTTCGTCTGGCAGGACCGCTATTTGACTAATGAGTTTGGCGGATTCATTTATGAGGATCTGATCGACAAGGAAACCGGTGAATTGATACGTGTGCCAAAACAAAATCCAGACTATGATGCAGCGCTGGAGACCGCTTATCATTCACGGGCTGTAAGGGACGAATGGCATGTGGTTGGACTGGCGGGACAGCATTATGTACGTATTGACGAAACTGTGGGCCAAGGAGACTATCTTACTGCGCATAATGGGATAGGAACAAAAGCATCTGAAGGAACCTGGAAAGTAATGAAAATCACTACCATTCACACTCCGGAAAGAGGGTATGGCATCGCACTCACCGTCATTAAATAGTGAGAGTCTGGAACAAGTTCATTATACTGATGAAAGATTAAATGATATCAGTTTTTTTCATTTCCTGTTGGTTTAATATCAAGATATCTCAAGCTATAATAGCCCAAGATTCAGGCTCATTTTCTTGAAACTTGGGCTTCATGACCACTTCATTAAAAATCAAAAATACGTAACAAACCTAAATCACAATAATTTTATAAACATCCTTGTTTTGATCCCTATTCCCTTCTTCACATTTCCGGGAAGGTTAACATTAACCAACATTGCATTTTTACATCAATATTTAAAAACTCCGTGCATTCCAATTAAGGTGCTAATACTATCCAATACAAGGTACTCGCCTTTTTTATACATATCATTTTATAACTCTTAAATCTTGGAACGACTTTTATATCTTTAGCCTTAAAGCTTTCTTGCTACGCATAACGTTGAATGTTTCCGCATCTTTGATTTTCCCTATGTTTTTTATTCAAATAATTCGTTCTTCACTTGCTGCATCATACTCCCCTTTTTGATTTTCATATACCAACCCTGTACAATATTCAAAAAACCAAAAGGATGATGAACATGTGTGGCAGATTCACTTTATTCTCAGAATTTGACGACATCATTGAGCAATTCAACATAGGTCACTTCTTGCCTGAAGATGAATATCACCCCAGCTATAATGTCGCGCCATCACAAAACATCCTCACCATTATTAATGATGGATCAAGCAACCGTCTTGGAAAATTAAGATGGGGTCTCATTCCTCCTTGGGCTAAAGATGAAAAGGTCGGTTATAAAATGATCAATGCTCGTGCTGAAACATTGGCCGAGAAACCCAGCTTTCGAAAACCGCTTGTCAGCAAACGCTGCATCATTCCGGCCGACAGTTTTTATGAATGGAAACGCCTTGATCCAAAAACTAAGATTCCTATGAGAATCAAGCTGAAATCATCCAATCTGTTCGCTTTTGCCGGCTTATACGAAAAGTGGAATACGCTTGAAGGTTACCCGCTCTACACTTGCACAATCATTACGACAAAACCTAATGCGCTTATGGAAAATATCCATGATCGAATGCCGGTTATATTGAGTCACGATCATGAAAAAGAATGGCTGAACCCTAAAAATACAGATCCCGATTTTCTCAAAAGCTTGCTTTTGCCATATGATGCTGATGACATGGAAGCATACCAGGTTTCATCATTAGTTAACTCACCTAAAAACAATTCACCTGAGCTTATTGAAGCCCATTAAGTACCCTGCCAGATTGCTTTATATATCACCTTCGCCTAAGCAAAATAAACGAACGTGTACATGATTCAAAAACAACCCCTTATGTGCCATGCGTTATTTTTAAACCATAGTTAGTCAATGATTCAGTCAGCTGTCTAATTTTTAAATTGAATCGATTAAAGATATAGAGCATTTCTCTGTAATGAGGAATGCTTTTTTCTTGTCCAAAGTGAAAAGGATAGTTTTAAAACAACAAATAAATAATCCATTTCAATATTTTTTTATTGTAAAACGATAAATAATATGTTAAATTCAAATCGATAATATTAGGTGAGGTGCTTTTTATGAAACGAGGATCAACACTCTTTTTAAAGATAGCTGTTATTCTTATTGGAATTCCAGTTCTTGCTCTGTGCATATTTTTGGTGCCGCAGATAGCGAACTTTGCAGCGGAATTGTATCCAGATATTTCTTATCTGAAATATCTTGTTTATATCGATTTGTATGCAGCGGCGATACCTTTTTATTTCGCTCTGTATCAAGCCTTTACACTTTTAAGCTATATTGACCGGAATAAAGCTTTCTCGGAATTATCAGTAAGAGCTTTAAAGAAAATAAAATACTGTGCAATCACAATCAGTCTTTTACTTGTGGCAGGCATGCCACTCTTCTATCTCATCGCGGAGATGGACGATGCTCCAGGTATTATACTAATCGGATTGGTCCTTATTTTTGCCTCAATGGTTATCGCAGTCTTTGCTGCTGTTCTCCAAAGGCTTTTGCAAGAAGCTATAGATATAAAATCAGAAAATGATTTAACAGTCTGAGGTGAAAACAATGGCAATTATAATCAATATTGATGTGATGCTGGCTAAAAGGAAAATGAGCGTAACGGAACTGTCGGAGAAGGTTGGAATCACGATGGCTAATCTTTCTATATTGAAAAATGGAAAGGCAAAGGCCATTCGATTATCAACTTTAGAAGCGATTTGTAAGGCTTTAGAATGTCAACCCGGAGATATTTTGGAATACCGAAGTGATGAAGACACCCAGGATTAATAAAGCAGGGATAATCATGAAAGGAAAAGATAGTTGCTCGGCGGTGATTCTATGCACATAACCCTATGTCTATTTAGTACTATACTAAATAGGCCTTCCATTTAATCAAAAAAACCTTTGGAGGCAAAATTCATGAAAGCATTTAAACAGCTCGTTTGTTTTGGCTGGGAGCAGGCCCTATCATGTCTGTTTCCTGTCGTTATTTTTGCCTCTTTGGCAATTACACAAATCATACCGCTTCCCCTTCTGCCACGGTATGACTGGCTGCTCATCATCTGCCTGCTCATGCAATGGTGGATGGTGTATTCAGGGCTTGAAACACGTGATGAACTAAAGGTGATCACAATGTTCCACCTTATTGGACTTGCTCTTGAACTTTTCAAGGTACATATGGGCTCTTGGTCTTATCCGGAGGAGGGGTATTCCAAAATTTTTGGAGTGCCTTTGTATAGCGGCTTCATGTACGCAAGTGTAGCCAGTTATCTTTGCCAGGCATGGAGGAGGCTTAAGGTTGAACTGGTTAAGTGGCCGCCGTTTTGGGCCGTTGTACCTCTCGCCGCTGCGATTTATTTGAATTTTTTCATCCACCATTTTTGGATTGACGTCCGCTTTTGGTTATCTGGACTTGTCTTGATCGTCTTTTGGCAATCATGGGTTACATACGAGGTGAATGGGACTCGTTACCGTATGCCGCTCGCCCTTTCATTTATGCTCATCGGATTCTTTATATGGATAGCCGAAAATATCGCAACGTTTTTTGGGGCTTGGGAATACCCAAACCAAACCGATACATGGAGTCTCGTTCATCTAGGAAAAGTGAGTTCATGGCTCTTGTTAGTGATTGTCAGCTTTCTTATAGTAGCGACGTTAAAACAAGTTAAGGGGAAAAATTCCACCAGGATAGATACTAGTCCATTTTTATATCGTTAAGAATCTTCTTTAATAAAAGTCGAATCCCACATAGTAAGGAATTAGCGTACAACATTCTGAATAAGATAAAGTGGAAAAAGCAACGTTTGAATTGTTGCTTTTTTCTTTATAAATAGCTGCCGGAAAAATAGATGGCTATTTCAGTAAGATTTCGACCAGGAAGTAAAGATTTAATCAAAATCAGCTTTCGTTTAGAGAACTCAGCATTTGGACTTAACCTTATGTCTCTCTAACTCACCCTCCCATAAAAGAAGTCGTCAGGTTGCATAAGGTGAATGAATAGCTTATGATTTATCGCTCGGCATTTATTTCTTTTGGTAGCTGTGATGGCGCTTTTGGAACTTTTCGCAGTTTGATATTGATGACATCAGAGGAATAAAGCGTAACAATCATACTTCCCTCATATCGTTTGGCTCGGATTAGGACCGGTTGGTTATATTGATTATGAAAGCGAAAATCAGGGCCTCCCCAGCTTACGGTTGCATCGCGTCCGGACGGCACATATGGTACGCTTCTTGTATGAGAATAGCGCTGAACGATTTGCAGCCCTGCACGATCGACAGCATTAAATAATGTTGATGACACCTGACAAATTCCCCCGCCTACACCTTCAGACAACTCACCTTTCACGATAATAGGTGCACGCATGTATCCTTTGTCCTGAGTTCTTATCCCAACAACTTGGTTAAATGAAAACGTCTCATTTGGAAAAACAACATGATTGTCAATTGCTTTTGCAGAAAGAGAAATATTGTGTGAACGGCTTTTATTGCTTGAATTAAAATAAGTTACATACTGGCCTAATTGCTGCGTACTGATGTGAGCAAGCAACTCGCTGTCAACTTTCGGATAAATGTTCAATTCCGGCACTTCTATTTTGGATGGGCCATGACCAAAGAAATAGGCATAAAATTTCTCCTTAAACGCCTGTTGATAAAGTCTGTAACCCATTTTCCCCGGGATGATGATTCCTTGATCGTTAAGCTTGGCGTTTATGGGCTCCCGGTAAATTTGTTGATCAAGCCGTTTGATAAACTTACGGTATTTTTCATGATCAATCATTGGGGTACCGGGAAGAGGCATCGTAAAATCTTCGCGGTGAACAGTAGCAATCGTCCGTCCTTGTTGTGTGATCGCTAAACTGTCAGATGGCTCGCTGGGCTGAGCCAATAATAAAAGGCCAGTGATCCAAATATGTATCATAAGTCGGCATACCTCCCGACAATTAGTATGAACAGGACTTTATCCTTTGATGTATCTCGTCTTATCATATCGTTCTTAAGCGTCTGGTCTTTGTTTGAGCACAACGTGAGCCCTCGCTAATAGAGCTTTGACTTAAGTGAGTAATCAATGTCTACTTCAGCATCCACAACGCCTAGTGTTATGAAATCATGCCTTAACCAATACCAATGTTGTCAAGCAATCGTTGAATTAAATCAGTAAATGAAGTTACAGCCATAGGCAGGCTATTTTTGTTTAGATGTACTATCTGATCCTCGGTCACCGTATCAATCCTCACCTAAGTGAAGAAAATCAAAATTGAACTAATCAGCAAATATGCAAAAAAATGAAAGTACTGTCGACTTCGGCCATCGGTTAGCATCTTCTCGTTAGATCAAGAGTTTGCTGTTGAATGATTTCAGTTAAGGTTGAATAAAATCAGATTGAAAGCATCCAACCATCAATGTTACAGGATTTATTAACGGCTAAATGCGCTTTACACTATTCTATAAGAAGGAAGGAAGCGTCGATGACAAAGCTCTGCCGAGAAGTTTGGATCGAAGTAAATCTTGATGCCATTAAAAAAAATTTGCGAGCAATACGCCATCATATACCAAAAAAGACCAAAATTATGGCTGTCGTAAAAGCGAACGGTTATGGTCATGGGTCTGTAGAAGTGGCGCGCCATGCACTGGAACACGGGGCTAGTGAGCTCGCTGTTGCCAGCGTGGAGGAAGGAATCGTTTTACGAAAAGCGGGAATTACAGCGCCTATCCTTGTGCTTGGTTTTACATCCCTTAGTTGTGTGAAAAAATCAGCAGCTTGGAATATAGAGTTATCAGCATTTCAGGTTGATTGGATTAAAAAAGCTAACGATATATTGGAAAGTGAAGCGAGCACTAACCGATTGGGTATTCATATTAATGTGGATACTGGTATGGGCCGATTAGGTGTACGTACAAAAGAAGAACTTTTAGCAGTAGTGAAGGCATTAACAGCAAGTAAACTCCTAAGATGGGAAGGTATCTTTACACATTTTTCAACAGCCGATGAAGAAGACACCACTCTAACCAGACTGCAGCACGATCAATTTCTCCGTTTTCTCCGTTTTTTAAAAAACCAAGACATTGAGCTGCCCACCGTGCATATGAGCAACACGGCTGCGGCTATCGCTTTTCCGGAATTTAGCGCTGATATGATTCGTTTAGGTATAGGCTTATATGGATTATATCCTTCAGCATATATAAAACAACTACATCTCGTTAAGCTTGAACCTGCATTAAGTTTAAAGGCGCGTATCGCTTATGTGAAAACCATGCTGACAGAACCCCGGACCATTAGTTATGGTGCTACATACATCGCAAATCCCGGTGAAGTCATTGCTACACTCCCGATCGGATATGCTGACGGTTATTCTCGCGCGCTTTCCAATCGCGGGTTTGTTCTTCATCGCGGAAAACGAGTGCCGGTGGCGGGAAGAGTGACAATGGATATGATCATGGTTAGTTTAGGAGAGAGTGAAGGCAAACAAGGAGAGGAAGTTGTGATTTACGGTCACCAAAAGGGAGCTGAGATTCCCGTTGATGAAGTTGCTGAAATGCTTAATACGATTAACTATGAAGTGGTGTCTACATTAAGCCGCCGCATCCCCCGTTTTTATATAAGAGATGGCGAGATTTTTAAGATATCAACTCCAGTAATGTACGTGTAGATTTTTTCTTTCATTTTTTTGCAAATGTGAGGTCAATCCCTCTTTTATGCTGATTTAAGATCCTATAATAAGAGGGATTCAGTTTTACACACTTATCCCCCTATCGTCTGCAATTTTAGAAAGAGGATCACAATACCAAATAGGAATTTTAGGTATTATTTCTCGATTAATTAAGAAGAAGTATTGTGAATACTTAAGCTACTTAGTCGCTGCCTTTTTCTCGTTTTGCAGAAAAACAGAGTCCCAGATCCAAAAGATTACAGCAAATGATATACTAAATAAGTAAACTTCGTATTCCATTAGAAAGTCTAAGGTGTTCTTTGGATCAGTAATTACAGCGAAGAATAACCATACTAAGAAGGAAAAGAATATGTATATGAGTAAATATTTCGGGTTAAACCTCTTTGGATTGCGATTTACGAAATATTGAACAGGTGCAGCAAAGATTACATAAAAGATAAACAGAATAACACTTATTAAGAAGTATGGAATGTAGCCATCATAATCAATGCCAAAAACATAAACAACAGCAGCTGATAACGCAGACAAGACATGAACAAATAGGATCCTTAAAACTTGCATGTTTAAATCCCCTTTCATAATGTAAGCATCACTATGATGATCTCAATTATTGTTAAAATTGACATACCTACTTCCTGAATTAAATCTAGACTAGACTAAAGCTCCGTCACGTCCAAACTTTACAAATAGATTTACTTTGTTTCTTCAAAGTGACAAGAACAATAAACTGAATTGTGATCTCTATCTATAAAGTATGTATCCTGGATGAAGAAATTTGTGTAGCCAGCTGTCTTGAGTATCGCTTTACGCATCATGAGCATATCCATCTGAATATCTTAATCAGTTGGAAAAGCCACATTAGCAGTAAACGCTGCATGTACTTCAAAAGAAAGAATTATCAAATTTAAAGTTTAAGATTTTCATGGCAATCCCTCCGCACTATTCCCTTTGTACCAAGAGATTTATGTCTCATTAAAACTGCTGTTTTATTCAGATATCAAACATCTTGGGTATCTTTCTTATTCTTAAACCATTGAATAGCATTTCGGCGAGTTATTGCAACAGGTATTAATAGCAGAGTACCGACAATAAGCAACATAAAAAAGACCACAAACAACGCACCTGTTCCCGGAACAATTTCTTCATAGGTAATAAAGCGTTCCTCCCCCTGCAGGACGAAGAACCGAGAATGTTCGAGAAAGGCTAGATGAAAAGCGATTGACGTCCATAAGCTTCCTGTTACAATATGCAGGAGTTGAAGGATGAATCCAAAAGACAACAATAAAACGATGTAATCTAATGTGATAGCAGGTGACTTAATTCCAGCTATATACTGCAAACCACTTACAGCTATTGGTGCAAGCACAAACAGAATCGGCTGCAGGAGCAAGGTCATGAAACAGTTAAATCGCCTGTTTAGAGCAGAGTACACCGACCCACGAAAAGTTAATTCCTCTGGAAAAGCTTCATAAAAGAAAGCGATAATCATATTTAAGAGCAATGCTGTAACTAAATGGATAGAGAAATGAAATTGAGAAATTTTGACCCAGCCCAATAAATGGGCGATTGTGAATCCAGATCCGGAAAGAACAATGACGTACATTGCACCCATAATGACTTTCGGAATGGCTTGCCTCCACCCAGACAGTCCGATAGAGCAGAATGGCCTACTAGACGTCCGTTTGAGAAGAAAGTAGAGTAATGGAACAGTAATTAATGTTACTAAGCCTGATTGGATACCTTGCTGTAAGAGTTTAGAAGCTCCTGCTTGGCGGGCTATTGAACCGATTAAAGTAGCAAAAAACAAAGCAAATACGAATGTTCCCCAACTTAGCAAGATAGTTACCAACCATTTTGGATGATTGTTTTGTTTTCCGCTTTGGGTATGATGAAATTGCATATGGATACTCCTTTCACAACATTCATACGTTCTATAACTGTTATTGTTTCAAATTCCTGTATATCCCACTTCCCTTCTGATTAAAATTGTTGTTTTATTGAGGTGCCATCACAAAAAAAGCGTCCTAGCTTCAGTTGCCGGTACGCTTACTTTCTTAATATATGAACATATAACGACATTTCAGAGTTATCCGGATTTTCAAACTATATCTTCTGAAGTTGCTGACTCTTTCTTAAAATAAGCTTCTAACTGATCAAAAACTAAGAGCTGTGTGCATTCAACAATTTCACTCCACAACCACATATCCATTGTCTGTAAAGTAAATCCATCAGGAAAATTCTTCATTTTCACAATCATTGAACCTCTTGCCGGTTGTTTTATGGACAATAGCCAGTTCTTCTCCATTAACGAAACGTACAATGGCCTCATCAAATTCAATTGGTTGATTAACGGCATATCCTTCTTTTAAAGCCTTAATAAACAAATAAGGATCATCTTTTTACAGCTCCTAAAGAACATTGGCATATTGTTCATTTTTGTCTCTAAGCAATTCGAAATTAATCAACGATATGTATAAATCTTTATCTGATAAATTTAATTTAATGAAGGTGTCTCTTGTGAGCAAGCGCAGACTACAAAAAATATCGCTATTAAACAAAAAATTAATACTATTCTATTACACTTATAGGGAAAGTTATAAAACCTGCTGGAGAATACCCTACCTCCAGCAATGCCAAGGCCGTTCACCTAGTAGAAAACGACCTTTAACCATTCCTAACGATTTTAATAATCATTCACCATACTCGATCCATATATTGGGATTCCAACTAAAAGGCCGTCGCTTCTTAGTAAACTCACAATAACAACGATTATAAAATTTCTCAAGGAACGATCAGCAGCCCGTTAGCTACCCCTGATTAAAGATAATCTGTTACCACACTGTTACGTTAGAACTTCCACTACTTTGATATCCCTCTGTCGCTAATACTTGGTAAGACCAATTACTACCCAGATTCATCCCATATCTCTTCCATGCGTTAACGTGATTGCTGAAAGTGATTGTAGCGTTGCTTCCAGTTGGTCTCTTCGACTGGCGAACACTCCAGTACTGCGTAAAAGTAGTTTTATCGCCATCAATGGAAGGTGCATCATAACGTGTAGTTGTGTACACGTCATATGTACCCCCATCACTGTAAACCGTACCTTTATACGTTCCAGTAGGTCTATAAGTACCCCATGAATCCACTACATAATATTCTATGAGGGGTGATCGCGTCCAACCATATAAAGTCAAATATGCATTGCCATTCGGCGCCCAAACTCCGGCATTATAGTTTATCGTCCTAAATGGCGAACCTGTAGTCCAACCTTTACCAACAACGAAATTCCCGGTATTAGACCAATTCACACTGTAATTCCCGCCAGACCCATTGACAGCGTTTACTGTTCCGCCCCCATCAGTCCAATTTTGCCAGTAGTCTGTGTTAGCTGCAGAGGCGTTTGCCGAAAACAAGCTAATACTCATCAAAGCTGCCGTTAACCCAACTAAGAATTTCTTTGTAAACTTAAACATATGTTACCTCCTATAATATTTTTTCTGACTTTGACATGAGGTAGCACTCGTATCTATTTAAAACATCCTTAATTACTACGCCCCAAAGCTTTTGATCGTCCCCTTCAATATAATATCACGAATTCACAAGCAAATATTAAGAATATTTGTAATTTAATTACAAATACCTAAAAAATTATATTATAAGTGGTCTTGTTCCGCCATAGCCTGATCCTTTTTTCGCAGAATCACAATTCTTGTTTCTAAACCTGATGGAGTAATATCTGTAATTAACCTCCATTCGAACCATTTCGTTTAAAGTCTTACGTTTTACGTTCGTTTAATCCCTATTCACCAATCCAATTAGCAAATATCCTTATGTTTATCGCCTTTTTAAACTCTTTTTTAATTTTTACGATAAGCATGTTATTCGTGTACGATATATGACTTGATTGTATTTGTTGACAATTTGACAGAGAAATTTAATGCACTTCTAACTTTTTTAATTGCAATAGGAATTGTGGTTGACCCCACAACTCAAGGCATTTCTGACAGTGAACAAGCAATGGATGACGAATCTGCACAATAAACCCCTACGTTCTCTTAATTGAGGAGGGTATTTTTTCGTTTTTAAGATAACATTAATCTTCCTTATTCATTTAAATATGATAAAATATTACATATTTAATATAGGAGGGCTTGTCTTGGAGCAAATGATCTCTTCTTCTAAAGTCGGAGTGAAAATAAATGAGTGGTATAAATACATAAGATTGTTTAGTGTCCCAGATTCGGAAATATTGAAAGCTGAGGTCGAGGAAGAAATAAGGCATATGAAAGAAGATCAAGATTTATTGTTGTACTATTCTCTCATGTGTTTTCGTCACCAATTGATGCTGGATTACCTTGAACCCAACACAATGAATGAAGAACGCCCTAAAATTTCAGACTTATTAGAAAAGATCGAAAGTAACCAAACTGATTTGAAGGGAATTCTTGAATATTATTTTAACTTTTTCCGGGGTATGTATGAATTTGAACAGTACGAATATCTTAATGCCATAAGCTTCTATAAGCAAGCCGAGAAAAAGCTATCACTTGTCGCAGATGAGATAGAGCGAGCAGAATTCCACTACAAAGTTGCAGAGATTTATTATCATATGAAGCAGACACATATGTCGATGCATCATATTGTTCAAGCAATAGAAAGTTATAAAGCACATGAAACTTATACTGTAAGGGTTATTCAATGTTCGTTTGTTATTGGACTTAACTATTTAGATATGGAATATCCTGAAAAAGCGATTCCTCATTTTAAAGAAGCTCTAGACAAAGCAAGAGAAATCGACATGCCACGTTTAATCGGTTCGTCCCTATATAACCTTGGCTTATGTTCATTTGCTGAGGAAGTTTATGAAAAGGCAGCTGAGTACTTTAAAGAAGGTATACTAGTATACCAAAACAACGGGTACGAGCATTCAAATCGTTTATTAGATATCTTGTTAATGTTATCAAAAACCACATTTAAAATGAGGAATCAATCAGAAGCAATTTCTTGGTGTGCACATGGTCTGTCTTTGTCCAAGAATTTAAATGATGAAATTATGGCTAAAATGTTTGAATTCATTAATGCCTTACATGTTGATGACGACAAAGAAAAATTAAATTCGATTCTAAATTATTTAGAATCGAAATCAATGCTTTCAGACGTGGAGGATTTAGCCTCAGATGCAGCGAAGTATTATAATGAAAAAGAAGACCATAAAGTAGCTAATGTTTTTTATGAGAAAGTGCTTTATGCCCGTAAACAAATTCAGAGAGGGGATTGTCTTTATGAAACTTAAGCATGCATCTGTCTTTATTTTAGCCATTGTTTTAATTGGATTTGTCAGCATTTATTTAACTAACACTCAAAAAGATGTCCAAGAAGCACGTAGAGGGCATACAGCAAGTATTGGTTATTTCACTGATGGACATTCATTTGAAGTTGCTAGTAGAGGTCATACTTCTTAAATATGTATCATTCCCCCTTCAAATTTTGAAGGGGTTATTTTTACGATTTATGTCCACCAGTTAGACCTGCTTTCTGAAGCGCAGTTCCTGCAGGTGTATAAGAAACTGCTCTCAGGATCGCTTTCGATTCGTATTTATTTCTTTCCCATCCATTACAAACCCGAGCTTTCTTCTTTCAAATAGGCTTATTTGCTGATTAGAGTTATCTTCAATATTAGACAGAATAACTGAGATACTTCTTACTTACATGATTCTAGTAAGAAGATTGTTATTATCATTATTTTGACTGATGTTCCCTTTTAAAAGAATCATGTATGATCGATATAGAAAACGCTTTCAAAGAAAGGGGATACCAACATGTCTAATCGTATGAAACGAGTGTTGTTGCTTTTTATCACTGGATTGTTTATGAGTTTGTCTGCAGTCACTTCTACTGCCTCGGCTCAAACCGGCGGATCGTTTTTTGACCCTTTTAACAGCTATAACTCCGGATTATGGCAAAAAGCAAATGGTTATTCGAATGGAAATATGTTCAACTGCACTTGGCGTGCAAATAACGTATCAGTGACGTCATTAGGTGAAATGCGTTTGGCGCTAACAAGTCCATCTTATAACAAGTTTGACTGCGGGGAAAACCGCTCTGTTCAAACATATGGCTATGGACTTTATGAAGTCAGAATGAAACCAGCTAAAAACACAGGGATCGTTTCATCGTTCTTCACCTACACAGGTCCAACGGATGGAACTCCTTGGGATGAGATTGATATCGAATTTTTAGGAAAAGACACAACAAAGGTTCAATTTAACTATTATACAAATGGTGTAGGAAACCATGAGAAGATTGTGGACCTCGGATTTGATGCAGCCAATGCCAATCATACGTATGCGTTCGATTGGCAGCCAAACTCTATTAAATGGTATGTCGATGGGCAATTAAAACATACTGCGAAAAGCCAAATTCCGACAACACCAGGAAAGATCATGATGAACTTGTGGAATGGTACGGGTGTAGATGAATGGCTCGGTTCCTACAATGGTGTAACACCGCTATACGCTCATTACGACTGGGTGCGTTATACAAAAAAATAATACCATATGTGATAAGAGCCTGCAGCCTCAATATAGCCAGGCTCTTATGATTGTAATGAGAAAATTGTTGGCGTTCCCTATAGTGAAACTGAAGAGCAAATAGAAGTTTAAATTTATATGAGTTAGTTTCTTAACTAAATGATAACAAAAAACGATTATATTTTTAGTCACTTTTTGTGATGACTTATGCCCACCAGTAAGCCTAGCTCTGTGAAGCGCAGTTCCTGCAGGTGTATAAGAAACTGCTCTCAGAATCGCTTTCGAGCCATATTTGCTTCTAATCCCATCCATAACGAATCCAAGCTTTCTTCTCTTTTCATTATCCACTTCAAATAAACTCAACTGTTGATTAACTTCATCTTCAATATTTGATAACGTAACCGAGATACTTCTCACTGTCTTACCTGAGTAAAACTTATGAAAGAGCATCAAGCAGCATCTGTAGTCCATCGTGATATTTGTGGGAAGATCAATTGTTTTGGCTCGATGAAATCTACCACCAAGCTCATCTTTACTGTAACCAATTCCCAAGCTTATTGTTCGACCAACTTTGTTATGTGTACGTGCCCTTCTTGCAAATCTCCAAGAGAACAGCTTTAATCTCTTCCCTCTTTGTATACTCCCTCAGAAAAATCTGACTCTTACCAAAACTAATTTGCCTCTGCATCAAAGGAGCACCAATTTCTGATAAATCAATTTCCGTGATCATGGTAGCACAACTTGTTACCCTTTATTCCAAACTTTTTTCAAGCAGCTCTAAGGGAAACTTGGCTAACTGGTCTACAGTCAATATCTCATTCGGTTCAGGTTTCTTTCTATCCTCCCTCCTATCCCCCACATTTTAGACAACAAATGAAGCAATTTGTCTCGCTCCTTTATTGATCCAATATCAATAGAACAAAGGTTCGATGTAAATGCTGGTAATGCTATTCCATATCCTCGAATGATCCTTCCTTAAAACAATCTACACGTCTCCAAATAAATAAACCTCTAAAAATTAGAAGACATAAAAAATAACAAGAGCTTTAAAACCCTTGTGAAAGCTTGTTTTCATTACACTCTCTATCTTCCTTTTTCATCATTTCTATATGTTTTTACGAATTTTGGTAAAAAAGAAAAAGGTACCGTTTGGTACCTTTTTTTATATTTATTTCTCATTTCTTGTGAATTTTGGCAGTCCGAATATAATTGCTATGATGCCGCAGATCCCGATTAAAACAGGATAGAAAGAGTAATGCAAGATGCTGACAGGTGAAATATTCCCAAACTTCCCGGCCGATAACATCTGCGCGCCATAAGGAATTAAGCCTTGTATCACGCAGGAAAAGATATCTAAGATACTTGCTGACTTTCTATTATCGATTTTAAATTCATCAGAGATATTTTTGGCTATCGGTCCGGCTGCAATAATAGCAATCGTATTATTGGCAGTAGCTAGGTTAGTAACACTGACCAATCCGGCAATACCGGCTTCAGCACCTTTTTTCGAAGTGATTCTTTTGGAAATAAATCCCACCAAAAAGTCAATCCCTCCGTTTTGTTTCATGACGCCGACCATTCCGCCAATTAACATTGAAAGGATGATAAGATCAGACATTCCGGCAATTCCATCCGTAATTGCTTTAAAATAAGACTCAAGCGTCAAGCTGCCGCTTGCAAACCCTATAATTCCTGTTAAGATCAATCCTCCAAAAATGACAGCCACCACATTAAAACCAATTAACGCAAAGACTAACACGGCAACATAAGGAAGTACTTTAAACCAGCTGTAAGATTGAGCTCCGGTATGTCCTACGTGTCCTGTCGGTATAAAAAATAATAAAATGATAGTTATGATAGCAGCAGGCAAAACGATCAAAAAATTCGTTTTAAATTTATCCATCATTTGTGTTTTTTGTGACCGTACTGCCGCGATGGTGGTGTCCGAAATAAAAGAAAGATTATCTCCAAACATAGCTCCGCCGACAACAGCTGCAATAGCGATTGCAGTAGACAAGCCAAGTTCTCCGCTCAAACCGGCGCTAATTGGAGCAACTGCGGCAATCGTCCCCATCGATGTTCCCATCGAAACAGAAATAAAACAAGCAATGATAAATAGCCCTGGCAGTATAAACTGCTTCGGAATAATGCTCAAAGCAAGGTTGACGGTTGAGTGTACCGCTCCCATCATCTCAGCTGCAGAAGCAAAAGCACCCGCTAATATAAAAATGATAACCATCATAATAATATCAGGATGTCCCGCCCCGGAAGCAAACCATTCTATTTTCTGATTGAGAGATTGCTTCTGGTTAAATGAAAGCGCGAAAGCTGATGCTATAATTGCCGCAATCAATATCGGCAATTTATAGAAATCTCCAGTCAATACACCAGAGCCGACAAAAAGGCCTACAAATAAGACTAGTGGCAATAGCGCCCAAGGATTTCCATTTTGTTTCATCTAAGTAGCCACCTTTAATTTCAGTATCAAAGTCGTTAAACATAGTCTAAACAACATTCCATACTTTAAAAGGCTACAGTAAAAAAGTCAAGCGGAAAAATAGTATAGTAATTATTAAATTAAAAACAGAAAAGAAAGAAGGATTTTTCAAGAAGAGGAAACAACACTTTCATCAACAGATTATTTAGAAAGTTCCATATACAAATACAACTGTTTGATGAGGAGTGTTTGAGGGGGAAGATGGCAACACGCAACGATACTGGCCATAAAAACTGTTTTAGCTATTATCAATAATACTAATATAAAAAGGAAAGGGTTCATACCCTGCCTCTTTATGCACCAACTTAATCTGCGGTCATAGCAATTGTTATTCAAACAAGACATAGCAGCATCAGAGAACATGAGGAGCATATACAAGAAAATAAATTCAATAATTTAAAAGGGCGCTATTTTCATATTCAAATTGAGTTCTTGTAAGCACTAATTGCTTCGTTACGTAGTAACATGTTATCTTTGTTAACCATGCCTAAGTTGTAAGCTTTTTTAATAATATCTAATACCTTCAAATCCATTGCAGAAAGACTACCTCCACCATTTAATCTAGATTTCCAATAATCTAAAGACTTATTTATGTCAAGTGAGCTTTTTTTATTCTCGGGTTCAACTACCTCATTTTTCTCTAGTTTTTCACAGAATTCACTAAAACTAATGGATGAAGGAGTTGGATTATTCCCTCCATACCCTTCAGTAGCCAAGCTGCAAAATGCTAAGAATTTTGGATCATAAATAAGATCACTTGAGTTTACATTTACCATCGATAACCACAATCCTTTCAGAGCTTTTTATAATCTTAGAGCACCCTTTCCATCTTTACACATGTTAAATATCGACAATTATTCAAATGATTTAATAATTGAATAAAAAAAGAACCTGCATTAAGCATGTTCTCTCCCTAATTTGCAAACTTTTGTTTTATAACCATTATTTTATTTAGATTGAGGATGCTTACTCGGAAAAGCAACAATACTTTAACATTGTGTTTAATTCGTATAAGTCTCCTTATAGCTCCCCGTTTTATTTAAGTATATTTCTTCATAAACTTTAGGGTGAAAAGAGAGAGACTATTCCCCCTAAATTCTATTAACTGGGCTGTTGTTTTAACCATTCTTTTTTTAGCAATGCATATTGAAAAGTGTTTTCATATTTAGGTGTTCCATCCTCGTATTTAGTAAATGAAATAAATTCAAGAAAATAACCTTCTTTACGCATACCTAATCTTTCACATAATTTTTGAGACCTATAGTTATCATCTTCAACATATGCATAAAGCCTTCTTGCTCCTTTTTGCATAAAGAGATACTTTAAGAAAGCCTTCGCACTTTCACTTGCGTATCCCATCCCTTCGAATTGAGCATTGAAATTCCAACAAATACAATAGGTATCTGGCTCTTCTTTAAAATAAAATAGTTCTCCTATTATATCATCACTATCTTTTAAGCAGACTGCAATATAAGAGTCATCTTTGCTTCTTTTTTGCACTCTTAAGACAGCTTCTTCTAACGTAGAAATTCTGTCATCAAGAAAGCAGTTTACTCTTGGATTAGCCGAATATTCCAACAAGCCTTGAGAATCTGCCTCGCAAAAATTTCTTAAAATTAATCGGTGGGTTTCAATTTTTTGCATTTGTAATCTCCTAATTCAAATTTATCGATAATCTGATCAAGCAAGAAGATGGAATTTTATCACCCTCAAATACATCAACTATGAAGATTCCCCCAGGTGGAAAATACATGGGTAAATACAATTATAAATACAATTTGAAGGGAGTTTCAGTTGGTGTTGCTACCGCAGCAATCGCCGCAGTCTCAAAAAAGCACCTTACAATGTCATACTAAGTATTGTATCATTTTTAGCAGGTACACAAACAACTGCATATTATACGGTATTCCAGTATCGTTATGCCTTTAAATGTAATGCATAACCTTATGCCAATAGAACAAAATTCTATGAAGACTCGTCAAGAAAGAAAGTCTTAAGAACAGCAGACAGCGCTAAATTCTTTGGAAGCAGACCAATTCCGGCAAGTTGTCGGCCATAAAAACGAGGTGAAAATATGCAACAAGAAAAAACAACAGTTATTAATAGGATAATAAAAAGATATATCCTTTTTTCCTTGTTTTATGTGCTTGCTATTTCGTTTACATGGGGGTACTGGGGAACAAGTTTACTGTGATTCCACTGGCTATTTTCATTGTTGGCTCTTTAATTGGCGAGTTCGTAAGAATAGGGAGGATAAAAAGATAGGAGGTTCCACCTTCTATCTTTTTTGTTAACAGCTACAAACTCTCACTGAATCTTTACTGGAACTAAGAAAGAGTACCCCGCAAAACAGTAATGAAGATATTAGTCAACAAGAAGTAACTAATCTAAGTCTGAAACGAATATGCAACTAGTATTTCGATATTAAGGAGGTGGTTATGTTCTAGATAAAATAAAACCTCATCCGCTAAGAACGAGGCTTCTTCCAATCTATCGCTATATTCTGCTTGCATTTACGACAAGTAACATTGTGTTTTCCGTACATTACAAAATTGTTTTTAAATTCACATCGCGGACACTCTAGACGCTCTCCTCCAAAAAAGGCTCCAAAGATAAGAAAGACGCTGAGTGAACCCAGACCCAATCCCGGCAGGATACCGATTATAGAAATAATTAAGATAATACTTATTAAAAAAAGCACTAAACCAACAGTAAACATAAACAAACGAGGAATCCATCGTTTTGGAGTCATCCGTCTTCGCTCAACCTCTACTCTTACAAAGTCCATTCCCCTTACCTCCGTGACGTGATGGTAAAATTATACTACGGAATTAATTTAAACAGCAATGTGTTTTATGTATTTAAATCGAATATAGAAAGTTTTCTAAATGAGAGATTGGGTCAATCCCCTTCTCTCTTTTTTGTGTTCAAATTTTAATTTATAGGAGAGATGTTTTTTGTCAGCTTATACAAACAATTATATTCCAGTAAACAAATATACTCGCCCTGGTTTAAAGTTAAATGGTGTTAAGAAGTTAGTTGTTCATTACACAGCCAATCCGGGAGCCGGTGCAGATAATCACCGAAGATATTTCAGCAATGCGCAAGTTTATGCATCAGCTCACATTTTCGTAGATAGGACAGAAGCAATTTGTATTATTCCGTTAAATGAAGTAGCTTATCATGCAAATGATATTCAGCAAAGAGATAGTGCCGGAAATCCTTATCGAGGAGTTGCTGCACTGAAACCAAATGCGAACTTCTTATCTATTGGGGTTGAGATGTGCCTTGAGAAAGACGGTTCATTCCATTCAGATACAGTTGAAAGAACTGAGGATGTGTTCGTTGAATTATGTAATAAGTTTGGTTTAGATCCTATTAATGATATTGTTCGTCATTATGACATCACCCATAAGAATTGCCCTGCACCATGGGTATCTAACAGCCAAAAATTTGTAGACTTTAAAAATCGAATAAAGGCAAAAATGTCAGGCAAATCTGTTTCAAAAGCTTCGCCAACTAAACCAACTACATCCTCCCCTTCCTCTTCATCAGCAGCAAGTGGTTCACTAAAATCCAAAGTTGACGGCCTTCGCTTCTATTCAAAACCATCTTGGGAAGATAAAGATGTTGTCGGCACAGTAAATAAAGGTGTTGGATTCCCTACAGTTGTAGAGAAAGTTAAAGTTGGATCTGCGTATCAATACAAAGTTAAGAACTCTAAAGGCGCTACATACTACATCACTGCTTCTGACAAATATGTTGATGTTACAGGATCAGTTAAAACCTCTTCACCTTCCCCTAAAACAACATCAACTTCTTCAAGCTCCTCATCTATTAAATCCGTGGGAAAAATCAAAATTGTCGGTGTATCAAGCGCAGCAATCGTAATGGACAAACCTGATCGAAATAGTTCTAAAAATATTGGCACAGTTAAGCTTGGAAGCACTATTTCAATTTCTGGTTCAGTTAAAGGTAAAAACAATTCAAAAGGTTACTGGGAAGTTATTTATAACGGTAAACGTGGATACATCTCAGGACAATTCGGTTCAAAAATTTAATTATATTCAATAATCTCGGAGGATATTTGTTGATCTAATGTATCAGTGACTATCCTCTTAATTTTAGGAGGTGATGTAATGTCACCTTTCTATATTCATTAAAGGTTGGTGACAAATGGATAACTTTGAGCAAAGCACCATTTCAAGATTAAGTGCACTAGAAGAAAAAGCAAAACACACTAATAACAAGATTGACTCTCTTGAAGAAAGAACAAATGTTATCGGTCGTATCGCAACACTTGTTGAGCAACAAGTCGAAATTAATAAAGACTCTCAAGCACAATCAAGAGAACAGTTCAGCACTCTAAACGAAATGAGCAACAGTTTAAAAAATCTAAGCAAATCATATGAAAAACTGGACAATCGAGTTGAAATATTGGAACGCTCTGATTCTACTCGTAAAATTGATCCCTCACAATTTACAAAAGACCTTGTATTCAAGGTGCTGCCAAGTGTAATTGCCACAATTATCGGCGCATGGTTACTCATACATTTTGGCCTCAAATAAAATGAACAGGAGACGATTAAATGACTAAAATCAATTGGAAAGTAAGACTAAAAAAGAAAACATTTCTTGTGGCAATTTTCTCTGCCACGCTTTTATTTGTACAGGCAATTGCCTCTGCTTTTGGATACGACTTAACTGTATTTGGTGACGATTTAACAGAGAAATTTAATGCACTTCTAACTTTTTTAACTGCAATGGGTATCATCGTTGATCCAACAACTCAAGGTATTTCTGATAGTGAACAAGCAATGGATTATGATTCACCGAGATAAACCCCTACCCTTCTCTTAATTGAGGAGGGTATTTTTTTCGTTTTTTCAAGTTTCACGCTTATAATCATTTTATTTGTAATTTTCATACAAATCACTTTACATTTCTTTCCTCCAGTGCAACTATATAATAAAAAGGACAGAAAGGGGTTTGAAACTTGAAGACTGAAAAAGCCATTCCCTATGACTTAGTGGCGACAAAAATGAATCATTGGTATGTGGCAATTAAAAAAAATTGGGTCGGTAGAGCTGAGGAAATGCGAAAAGAAGTTATGCAAGAAATAAAGATTATGGAAGAGAATCAAGATGTCTTGCTATACTACTCTCTACTCGAATTTAGACATAAATTAATGTTAGCGTATATGTATCCTAACGCAATAAAAGACATTGAGAAAAATTATGGTGAGTTAAAAGAATATGAAGGTCATGAAAACTTAACAGGAATGCTCGAATATTACTATTATTTTTTCATGGGTATGTTCTATTTTAGACAAAAAGAAATGACGTTCTCTCTTAATCACTATAGACAAGCAGAGAAATATTTGGACTCAATCGATAGCGAAGACATTGAAGTAGAAAAAGCTGAATTTTATTTTAAATTGTCAGAAGTGTATTACCACATGAAACAGACTTATTTTTCAATGAATTATGCCATGAGAGCCTATAATATTTTTAAAAAGCAGCCTGATGTTGATGGAAACTCTACATACGGTGTACAAAAAGTACGTTGTCAATTCGTCATATTTGGCAATTTGCTGGATAGCATGAAGTTTGATGAGGCGTTAAAACGAGCATATAAAGCTTACCAAGAAGCAGAAGAGCTGAATAAAAATGAGAAGAATCGTGGACATTTGATACGTTCAGCACTGTTTAATATTGGATTATGTTATAATCAAATGGAAGAACTTGATAAAGCATTTTTTTACTTTAATAAGTCGCTCCAAATCATTGAACCAGAAAACCATGATTATGCAGCTAAAACATTGTTTGTTATCTCCTTCTTAAAAGGAAGGCAAAACGATACTAAAAATGCTCAAGCGTTTTATGAACAATCAAAGCAAATAGCAGAACAGTATAACAATGAAGTAGTTATTGAAAAGCTGAAAATGGTTAAAGGTCTTTTCTTGGACTCAGATTTAAATTTAGTAAGAGAAGCATTCCAGTTCTTCAGAGAAAGAGGCATGTACCCTGATATGGAAAGCTATGGAGTTGTTGTAGCTGATTTTCTTACAGCAAAAAAAGAAGCTTGGGGTGCAATTGAATTTTATCGTTTGGCAAATGAAGCAAGAAGACAAATTAAAAGGGGAGAAGCAATATGAAAACAAAACTAATTATCTGCGCAGTTCTATTATTCGGTGTTGCCGGAACAGTGGGTGCTTCCTATCTCCAACAACAAAACGATACGTTCAAGGTTGCTGAAAGAGCCGAAACTTAAGTGTAATTGCATGAAGAGTGAGATCAAAAAATTCACTCTTCATGCTCAGTAAAACCGTCTTGTAAGTGTGTTCACTAACTTTGTGTTTTTATAAGAACCTTTTACTTTCCAATAAAATTTAAATTTATATGAACTTTCCCTATGTAATTCAACACTTGATCAGAGGTGATAAGATGTTTACTGTTAACGTTAATAATAAAGTAAAATTAAAGTTGTTAGATTTAGATGATAGAGATACTTTATTTAGATTAGTTGATAATAACAGAAGCTATTTGAAGAAATGGCTACCATGGGTAGATTCTGTTCAAAAGAAAACTGTTTATGATGGCATTATTAGATCTTGGGCAAAGGAATATATTGAGAAAGAAAGTTTGAACTTAGGAATTTTATACAATGAGAAAATTGTTGGGATGATAAGTTTACATGAAATTGATTTTGACAATAGGAAAACAAGTATAGGGTATTGGATAGAAGAACAAAGCCAGGGCAAGGGAATAGTTACCAACTGCCTTGAATTTTTAATTGACTACGCTTTTAGCAAATTAAAATTGAACAGAATAGAAATAAGGTGTAATCCAGAAAACACAAAAAGTATTCAAATACCTATTGCGCTAGGCTTTGTAAAAGAAGGAGTACTTCGGAATTCAGAATATTTAAACGGAAAGTCACAAGATTTAGTTGTATTTAGTATGATAAAAACAACATAAATCAAGCGAGCAAACAGCTCGCTTAGTCATTTTTTTGGAAAAATAGTATTTCTCCAGATAAATAATTTTCATTTTCTTTAAATACTGTTAACGTTTCTGTTAATCTGTTTTTCAAGGCTAGTTTATAATCTTCCCCAATTGGCATATTTTCTTCTCTGCATAATATTTCTTCCCTGTAAAGTATGTGGTCAATAACTTTGTTAATATCTACATCACTATAGTCTTCTGACATTGAAACCTGATTAAATAATTTGAATCCGCATCTTTCATATAATTCTTTGTATTGATTTAAGTCATAATTCAATAGTTCAGATTCAAGTTTTTGAGATGCTCTCTTAATAACATCCTCAGGCGGTTTAATTTTATAATATAAACATGTGTCAATAACCACCCCATTATTGACCAGTACTCTATGCATTTCTTCTAATGCCTTTTGATGCCCGTTCGATAAAAATGCCAATGTACCAGTAGTTATTATATGAGTAAATTCTTTATTTTCAAATGGCATATCCTTAATATCACCACAAATAAAATCCACATTTAGATCCACATAATCACAGATTTTCTTGCTTATTTCAACAAGATCATTTCTGATATCAATCCCTGTCACTTTTGCATCTGTGAGCATTTTCAACAAAAAACTTGAATGTCCAGTATTTGAACCTATATCTAAAATATTTGATTTAGAATTAATGTTTGAATTATCGACTAATTTTTTTATAGTATTCCATCCTCCGGGCGCTACGTTAGGATCACCAATGTACGCTGAGAAAGTTAAATAATCCATAGACAAAACTTCATTAGATGTTCTCCGTGGCATTATTTCATATAATATATTATATAAATAATTAATATCTTCAATTTCAATTGACATATTAACCACTTCCTAAAATGTTGTTTTTATACATCCTTTTAAATAATAATGAGAGCGAGCCTTATAAAGACTCGCCCTTAGAATTAATTCATTACGGGACCATCAAATCCAATTTTAATAGGTTTCTTCTTTTTAATTTTTTTAACTTTCATTAACATTCACCCCCTTTCAAGTTAATTATTTGCAGTTATTTTGTAACAAGTACACTGATTTTTAGCATTTTCAATCTCATGGAAATCAATCTTAAGGCTACGAGTATCGATATTTAAAACTTTATTAATAGTGATAGGTGTTATAGTTAATTGCGCAAGCGCTTTAATTATTTCATGAGCAACAATTGAAGAGACTAAGAAACAAATGGGACCAATTGATGGAGGAGTTATTTTATTATCAAAGTAATTTACTTTTTCTCTAACGTTGTTTGAAATTGAGGAGTCAACTCTTGTGCTAAAGTGCTCATCACAATTTAAGCATAGAGTTTTTCTTGGAATAATCAATGGTCCAACTACGCCGATATCGCCTGAGTAACCAGTAAAGATAACAGGGACATTTTCTGATACACATGCTTCATTAATCCACATAGGCAGTTTACCTACAGGACTGTCAGCAGACACAACAACAAAATCAGAATTATTAATTACTTGTTTTGCTTGCTCTACCGAATGAATTGTTTCGTTTACACATTCAACTTTTACTTCATTATCAATTGATTGGAGTCTTTCCTTTGCGACCTCAACCTTTAATCTACCGATGTCTTTTTCACTATAGAGAGTTTGTCTGTTTAAATTACTTAACTCGACAATATCTCCATCTACACAACGTATATTTTTAATACCCGCTCTAACTAGTAAATCTGCAACTGGAGATCCAATCCCTCCCATTCCGATTAGTGTTACATGAGCTTTCATTAAATTCTTCATTTGTATAAAACTTTGATCATAATCATTATTAAACAATGAAAAATAGCTTTGTTGTCTACTGTATCGTTTTTTTATTTTTTTATGTTGGTAATTTTCTTCCGAAATTTCTTTTTTTTCAAGCAAACTATTTTCATATAAGATTTTCGCAACCTCTAGGCAATCCTCTTGATCTATATTATGATCTCGATTCATAAATGCACAAATAATATTAAGCGGTATTGATTTTTTTAAGAAATCAAAAAAGTCTAATATTAAATCTGGATCTCCTTCAATTTCAACTTCCTCACTTCCTCTATTGCAAATACATAAAGAGTTCTCAGTAATTTTAGTTATCATGGTACTCTCTTTAAGAATATATATTTTCTTGTAATCAATTACAGGTTTTTCGCAATTTGTCATATTATTACCACCAAGCACCTTTAGTAACTTTTCTATATATCAAAATACAATAATTTAAAAGTTTCCGATTTTCAAATAGTACCTGATATAACTCAAGCCACTTATCTTTAACCACACCCTTTAATTCTTGTGGTATTTCAAAACTCTCTACTTCTTGTTCTACATATTGTTCAATTGTTGATTCGTCGGCATGTTGTAACTCACCATCATAGAAATATACTTGTTGAAGGTTATCCTGATCTTCAAACGCTTGAATCCAATCTGCTTTGCTGAAGGCCTTCATATTTGTACCTAGGGTACTGTTAACCCTGTTTAAAAGCTCTGGCTGCGGTTTTTCTTTATAATAAAATTCTATTTCAACTATGTATCCCCATGGTCTAACTACTCGAGCATATTCTTTAATTGCTTGTTTAGGATTTTCCATAAAAGCAGTTGATCCTCCACATAAAACTCCATCAAATAAATCATCAGGGAAAACTAAATTCGTAGCATCACCTTGCATAAAAGTCGTGAGTCCTGGGTAGGAGATATCTTTTAACTTTGCATATTCTTTAGCAGTGCTGATCATTTCATGACTAATATCTAAACCAATCACTTTGCTCCCTGTTAAACGAGCCAATTCGTGTGTAACAAAACCAGTATTGCAACCAGCATCTAGAAGGAGTGAACCTGGTTCAAAATTACATTGTTCAACTGCTTTTTTAATAGAAGGAAAGCCGCCTGGTGGAATATTAGGTTGGTTTAAAAATGCTAAAAACTCGACATACGACATTTCATTAATATCATTCACAGTTGGATATGATGATTTTATGATTTCACTTGTTCTACTTCTCAATTAAATCACTCCTAAATTGTATAATTTGTAGTTGATTTTTCGTGGTCATCTAAATTAATTTTCGGAAAGTAAATTAACATAATCAACAAACCTACTGAACATAAAACAAATGAAAGTCCAAACGATGAAACTATACCATACAAATCAGCAATTCTTCCCAGTATTACAATGGATCCGGCATGTATAACACTATCCATTACATTATACAAAGAAAATAATTTTACCTTATTCTCAGTATTCCCAGCATTATTTTGTATAATAGTAACTTGTGCCACTTCTTTTAAATTGGTTGGTACACCAAACAGAAGAAACAGAAGTGCAGCAATAAAAAAGCTAGAATTCAAAATATAGCCTAAAACCACAACTGAATAGAATATAGAAGCTATTAATAAGGAAAAAAGCAACCTTTTTTTCAAGAAGTTATTTAACCTTAATACAACTAATCCGCCAATGATTGATCCGCATAAAAACGTAGCTGTTAAATAACCCCACCAAACCTCATTTCGATGTAAAACATTGATTACATATGCAAGTATGAAAGAGCTTGTCCAAATTCCCCCTCCTAAAAGAAAAAAAACTTCAGAAATAAAAAGCATCTTCAACTTTTTATTTTTCAAAATTAGCTTTAGTATACTTTTTGAATTTTTCTTTTGCTTTGTTTGTTGATAATTGGCAAGGTATAATTTATTTTTATCAAGGGTGCTAAATATTATAATAGAGAGTAATAGAAGAATTATAGATATGATTGTTACGTAGTTATAATTAAGTAGGGAAACTAACATACCACCACTAGACCATGCAATTAGATTGATAAGATTCCTTGTAATAGTTAAAGTACTATTACCTTTAACATTATCATCTTCAACAATCGGGATAATTGAATAATTTAAGGATTGATTGATGCCACTAGTGAATGGAATTAATGTAATTACCAAGAAGTATAAACTTAAGTTATTTATATATAGAACTATAAAAAACATTAAGAGAAGAACTAGCTTTATAATACTGCTTATTAAATATAGTTTTTTTAAATTTGATGTTAAAGACAAAACCCATCCAACAAAAAAGCTGCCTCCACTAAAGGCTATCATTGCAAGTACGACAGGCAAAGAGGCAAGTGTTAACGAATCTGTTAAGAAATAAATATAAGTTGTTGCAACTACTATATACAGAGTATCGGATAAAGTTGAAAAGCTAAAAGATAAAATAAATTTAAGAAAATTATTTTTCATATTTATGTAGAATACCACACCCCCTTTTTCATAATTATAACATTTCTTCTTTCTTTTTCAATACCAATTAATTGATTTTTTAGAATTTTTTATAATATCTAAACTTAATGAGTCTGATATCTCTTTTTTGCTATGAATTGTGCCCTCCTGTTAGCCCAGCTCTGTGAAGTGCTGTCCCTGCAGGTGTATAAGAAACTGCTCTTAGAATCGCTTTCGATCCGTATTTGCTTCTAATTCCATCCATCACAAACCCGAGTCTCCTTCTCTTTTCATTATCTACTTCAAATAAACTTAACTGCTGATTAACATCATCCTCAATATTCGATAACGTAACTGAGATACTTCGCACCGTCTTCCCCGAGTAAAACTTATTAAAGAGCATCAAGCAACATTCATAAATGTCCATCGTGATATTCGTGGGTAGATCAATTGTTTTGGATCGATGAAAACCACCGCCAAGCTCATCTTTACTGTATCCAATTCCTAGGCTGATTGTCCGACCAACTTTGTTGTGTGTACGTGCCCTTCTTGCGACTTCCTCACAAATCTCCAGAAGAACAGCCTTAATTTCTTCTCTCCTTGTGTAATCCCTCAGTAAGATCTGACTCTTACCAAAACTAATCTGACCTTGCATTATCGGTGCACCTATTTCTGATAAATCGATTCCATGTGCATGGTAGTACAACTGGTTTCCCATTATTCCGAACTTCTTTTCAAGCAGCTCTAAAGGAAATTTAGCTAACTGACCTACAGTCGATATTCCCATCCGATTCAGATTTCTTTCCATCCTCCCTCCTATTCCCCACATTTTAGACAACGGGTGAACCTTCCAGAGTTTATTTGGTACATCTTCATATCTCCAACGTGCAATACCACTTTTCGTTTTCTTACTCTCTAGGTCAAGTGCAAGCTTACTGAGCAACATATTATCTCCAATGCCTACTGTGCACATCAAACCAAATTCTCTCCACATGCTGCTTTGGATTGCTTTGGCCATTTCTTCAGGATCTTCTTTTCCTGCATCTAAAAAAGATTCATCAATTGAATACGTATGGACACATTTCTCAGGAACAAATCTGTAAAACAGCTTTGTAATTTCAGTTGAAACTCTGATGAAAAGCTTCATTTGTGGATTTACAATGTGTATCCTTGGATCTTCAGGTATCTCAAAAAGTCTCGATCCTGTTTTGATTCCAAAATCTTTTTTAAGTGCAGGAGATGCAGCTAATACTACACTTCCCTGTCTCTCCGTATTCCCTACAACAGCAAGATAACATGTTAAAGGGTTAAGCCCCATTGTTACAGCCGATACAGAAGCATAAAAGGATTTCATATCGACACAAAGTATATTCTTACGTGGAAATTGTGAGTAATCAATCATTGTATGTAACTCCTATGATGTTATTCATGTTGATATAGACTGTATTGTCGTTCTGGTCTTTAACGTGAAGCTTTTGTTGTTCAAAATTAATGTAATGGACTCTGCCGGTGACATTTTCAACGAATCCATTGTTAAAAAGCTTCAATACCAGCTCTTTATTAAATTCTAGCGCTTCAGAGACGATAATATCCATCTCTTCAATTTGTTGAGCGTCTAAGGACGGCTTTTCAATTTTTGATACATCAAGTAAGTCTTGTTTAAGCTGTGTTAAATGTTCTGGAAGCATCATTGATGTCCATTTGATTGTCCCTCGATCTCTAAGTATATCGACTCACTCCTTTATTGATCTAATATTAACAGAACAAATGTTCTTTATTCAATATAACGAGAACAAAAGTTCGATGTAAATGTTGGTAATAAATAAAACCCCCTTATATAAGGAGGTTAATTAGGAGCAAATCAAGTTCCCATATTACTTAGGGTTTTATTGAAAGAAATGTACGAAAAAATGCTGTCAAAGTTATCGCAACGCTTCGCTTCTACTATTATCCTCTAATCAAAGTTGCAATGGATTTAGTTAGAATTCCAGATATAAAACATACAACTGTCATGATAGACACCCAGATTAAAAAAGTTGGCTCTAATCCTATTTCAATTTCAATTAGCATAAAAACTAAAGAGAGTACGAATATAATCAAGGTTGTTACCCATACTCTTTTGAAAATAAAGTATCCAATTATCCCTAAGATAAATGATACAGCCGGCAGTACAAGTAGTATTAAAAATGCAGGACCACCCAAATGAGATATCCTCCTAATCTTATTCATTATGCAATAATTCAAAACGTGCAATTTCCCATTCTTTTTTCGCTTTTAATGGTGTTGTGTTAACCTTTTTCCCTGATTTTAAGTCATAGGAGGTTATTTCCCCTAAGATATTTTCTTTTTGCATGTCAAACCCTTTGATAAGGACGTACATGTTACTATCATCAAATTTAATATCATTTAATAACATTTCACTATTGCCTGCATAGTATTTGAAAGATTTTTTCTTATTTAGATTTTCATCAAAAAAGCTAACTTTTCCATTGTATGAGACAGCAACGATCTCATCATTTATTCTCTTTAATTTTGTTGGGATGAATCCATTCTCCATTACAACTTCTTTTTTTGTTTTTAATGTCTCCTTATCAATCAATAGTATTTTTGAAGCTTCTTTTTCATTTACATTATCATTAATAGCTAACATAAATGTTCTTTCATCAAAAGTTTGGAATGCATCTTTATCATCTGTGAAATAAACAGTTTTATTTGGAATGGAGGCCTTCTTTTCCTGCTTGTTCGTTTTTGGATTAATTGAGATGACGGACATATTCTCTTCATCACTCGTAATAGCGTAAATTTTATTATCTAGGACTTGTGCTGAAACAATCTCTCCATCAAGTTTAATTTGGTTTTTCTTTTGTTTGTCATCTTTCCAATAAACCAATTCACCTTGTAATCCTGAGTCAGTGTACCCAACGTTTATATCATGTAACACATAATTCTCTGAAGTGTTAATGAAAAAAGCTCCTTCATCTTCGGTTGCTTTAGATAAGCTTTTATCATTAAATTTCTTAATACGTCCAGTTTTGTTATTGATCATAAAATGGTTATTGCTTCTGTTTGAAGAAAAAAACGTATCATCTTTATTGTATGATGATGTGCTAAGATTAATTCCGTCCTTTATCATGATACTATCCTCTACTGATCCATCATCTTTATATATTGCTAACTCAGAACCTCTGTCTAATGTGTGTGAAAATCCAACAATAAAATCTGCTTTACTTATATTTTTTAATCCAGTTTTATTGTTGTTCCTTTCTGTCTTATTCCCTGTCGGTTGTAAATCACAAGAGCATGTGACTATAAGAATACTCATCAGAATAAAAAGGGCCTTTAGTCTTTTCATTTTTTCCTCCTTATGAAGCAACAAAACAATCGGTTTTAATCCGATTGTTTTGGCTTTTTCTGATTTGTTTAAATCATCATTTTCTGTGGTGGAATATTACCGTAGAAGAAAAGGAATCTACTAAAGAAAAAACTGCGGACAAATCTAAGGTAAAAGACGATAAGGAATTGGTCGATGTTACTTTAGATAGAGCTATTGATGGATACACAATTAAAGTTAACTACAACGGAAATGTAGACTCAGTTCGCTACTTACTAGTTGACACTCCTGAGACTAAAAAGGCAGATTCTTGTGTTCAACCGTATGGGGAAGATGCATCTAAGAGATCCAAGGAATTGGTAACAGTGGTAAGCTACAACTAGAATTTGATAAAGGTGATCGAAGAGATAAATAGAAGACTGTTAGCATATGCTCTCCTGAACTTTATTTTAATTTTTTCTAATTCTGGTGACATAATTATTGCAATTCTCAATAACAGTTGCCATATCACGAGGAAGTATTGACATCAATGTTCCTCTTATACTTTTTTGTTTATTTTCAACTTCTGTTTTAGAATCATTTTTCGATCGCCCATACTCCCCCTATAAACAATAATGTAAGGTTCAGAATCGCTGATTTCATATAGATCGTACCTTTCTTTACCACCCTATTTAGGAGTCGATATAATCCAGTCCAGGGAGGCGTTTGGCAATGTGGACTATATTTATGAATAGTATGCTTATTTTAGCGCGCAAAAATTAAATACAACCACAGTGGAATTCTTGAAGGGAATATAAAAAGACCGCCGTTTGATGGTCCATCATTTCAACAAGGCGATACATCAAATTCTCTCAAATAATTGAAATGCATCTATTAAAACTAAAATTTATAGTACCAAAAAATTGCATTTTCATTTGCTGTTGGAAAGTTTGAATAAAGCATAGTATCGACTGCACCTATTACAAAGTTATTTTTGGCATAAAAATGACAAGCTGAAACATTAATATCTTGTGTTTCAAGCATAAGACCACTAAAGTTATACTCCTTTGCCCACTCAATAGCTTTATTTAATAATGCCGTCCCAACACCATTTTTTCTATAATCTTTTGCAACAGCAATGTCTTCAATTAGTGCATATCCATTCCAATTAGAACGAAGCTTAATCCGACCAACGCAGTTGTTTTCAACGTAATAAAAAAATACAGCTTTCTCCTCTTCTTGAATATAACTGATATCAATTTCATCATCTTCATATTTCTTGAAATAAGGTTCAGAAAATATCTCTTCTGTATATTTCCAAACATTGTTTTTAAATGTTGGGATAATTCTACCTGATACAATGAAACTTTCGTTTGGTTTATTAAAATCCTTCATATTAAATTGAGTCATTTTAATTATCACATCAATCTGCCTCCAATCGAAATTGATTTGTAGTACAACTTGTATTATATCGTTATTTTCACTTCGACTTTTTTCATTTATTCTGCCTCTTTCGCTCAAGAACACCTAGATTCTATTATATGTCATTTATAGGATGAATCAATAACCCCTTGCGAAAACAGTTTTTATAAAAGAAGCCAGAGAGTATGTGAGAGAACTCTCAGACCTATAGTGGCTGATATATCACAGACGAGATCATTATTTGTACTGCATCTTCTGAAAAGCTTTACTTGAAACAGGGATGCATAAGGGAGAAGAAATATTCGTGGAAACAAAAACATAAGAATTTAATTCAGCAGCTCATTAGCAAAAGAATTAACAACATACATGTACTATATAATTTCTTTCAATTAGGCAGAAAGTCCTTAAAAGCGGTTTATTTTACCTGTGATAATTATACCAAACACTTGTTAAAAAGAGCTTGGACATGGAAGGTAAATGGTGGCTTTTTCTTTATGAAAAATATGCATTTTCTCGAGCTTCCCCTTTTCCATTTTTATAATTGATTATTTTTGATATTTTGATATATCACGCAGCCACTAAACAAAAAAAGTGGTGGCGATTTTGGAAATGAAAAGTCCAACAGCGCCACCACGTCCTAAAATTATATAATTTTCATCAAATCAAAAATCTTAATTACATACGGATGCTACTTGCGTAACGTTTTCCACCCTCTTTGGAAGTGTAATACTCTCTAGGGACATTGTGTCTATTGGTAGTATGGTAACTCACAAGAATCTTATTATTAGCTCGGCTAGTAACAATAGCAGTGTGCTCCATCCAACCATCAGAACGAGGAAGACCTATTTTATTCCTAGTATCATAATGATATACATCACCAAGCGCAACATTCGTATAAACGTCTTTTACAGTTTTCATTTTTATGCCGCCAGGTTCTAAAATATAGTTTCTAAAAGAACCTGCATTAATCCATGCATTTGTATAAGGCTTCCACTCTTTGAAATAAGGCATTGAACCCGCTCTTAAAGCCTGAGATACAAAGTTAGTACAGTCTCCATTTTTATAATATTTATAATTTTCATTTGGAGAAAAAGCATATTTGTCAGCGTATTCCATGGCTTTCCAACGATTATATCCTTTTACAGCAGATGCAGAGACTTCCGCCCCGTTGATCTTTTTTTCAGATTTTTGTTGCGTTGACAGTTCCTTATTTTCTTCAACTTCTTGATTGTAATTCTTTAAAAACTCATCCAATTTTATATTTGACGAATCGTCACCTTCATTCTCATAATGAAGCGTAGAAGATTTTTTTGTCTTAGGTGCCACTTTGCTTTCTGATGAAAGACTTTGTTTCTTGGAAACATTATTATTAGAAATCTCTAATTTAATATTGTCTCCTAACCCTGTATCTACTTTTTCTTCACCAAAAACAAAGTTTCTAACAATATAGGCCTCTACAAATGTTTTATTGTTTTCTTCATAAGTAGTGACATCACTAATTTTATATGTAAATTTATGCAGCTTTTGTTTGTCAACTGTGGTGAAAGCATAATACAACAAAATACCTTCATCAGAATCAGTTAATTTTGAAACATCTTTATGAGCAAAAGGCTCACTGTTCTCAAAATCTCTTTTTTGTTGTTCTAACATTGTATTAAGCTCTTTCATACCAATGTCATTTGATACATACGTTCTATCTTTTTCTTCATTTTCAGAAGACGCGGCAAATACATGATTCGACAAAAACAGCAAAGGCAACAGGCAACAAAATAAAGAAGTCAACAGAACTTTTTTCTTAACACCATCCATGTTTTCAGAATATAGGAAACTTTTACATTTACACCAACGGAAATATGGCATAAAATACATGAATAATAAAACGTAAAATCAAATACAAAAAAGGATAGTAGAAAAAAATGAAAAAGGACCAAAATATTGCTATCTATTTTAGCAACAGTATTAATCATATTAATTTTAATGCCTCCCCTTTCACCAGTTTTTTTCAATACTTCTTCAGAAAAAGGAGCCATAAGACATGAAATCTATAAAATGGGATACCCATACCAAAGCTATTTCATAATCCTTCAAAAAAGGGAAAGTGACAAATCATCAGGGAGTCTTTATTCTTTGATGTTATTTAATGCTTGGAAAAGTGAAACTGGTCAAACTCCTTATCTCTGTTATTCAAAGAAAGTAACAGAGGACGAATACAAAGTTGATTGCGGAACAGCACCTTAATTAGTTAAAAGACCCTCTCTATGAGAGGGTCTTTTGCCACTTCAATAATGATTCAAGTTTTGCTTTTTCTTTTATTTTATTGAAAGACACGTTGGAAGGACCGACGAAGAATTAATAGAAAGACTGAGTACTGATCCTAACCCACATATTACAGCTTCATCTACTTTCAAAGACAGGGCTACCGCTGAGAGAATTGCTAATTCAGTTTTAAACGATCCAAAAAATATAAAGAAAATCGAAAATTGGATTGATGATCCTAAAAAACCTAAATTAATGTTAAGATACAAGGGCGATGGAGAAATAATCGGTAGAAGTGTATCAAGAAATTCAGAACTAGTAGAAAACGTTACAAACGCAAAAATTATACTCAAAAAAGATAACAACGGTAACTTTATTCTTACAGGATATCCAACCAAATAGAAAGAGAGGAAGTATCATGGATGAAAGTTATGATTTCTTAGACGAATTAGAAAATTTTTTAGGTGCAACATTTCATCAAGATATCCGATCCCCTGAACACGCATTAGACGAATTTATTGAGGAAATTAGTAAAGAAGGTTTGCTATTTACAGTAAAGTATTGCGAAGAGTTTCTAAATAGCGATCAAACTAAAGAAGAAAAGGAAGACATTATAAAGTGTAATGCAGAAATATATTTCCCGACAATTGGATTACCACCTATTCCTAGCCGTTTCAGAAAGCCCGTACTTTTTTTCTACTTTGAAAATATCTCCGTTATCATACGGTTCCTCGTCTTGAACATCAGCGTCTACGATAATTACCTTCTCACCAATTTTTGCCTTTCTTTTGACCTCTACATATTCGCGCTTGATGCCGCCAAGTGTTTCGTCAGCCAGTACGTGAACATTTTGATTGCTTTTCGTCATTTAAATTTCCCCCTTTTTTTAATTTCCCATTTAAATTTTCACCTTAATTTCCATAGGTTAATTGTAAATACCTTTGTTGCTTACTAAGTTGAATGTCAAATTTATTTTAATTAATGGAGGAGATAGTTATGAATTATTTACTTGATTTATTCTTTAATTGGTTGTTTGAAAAGAGCTTGGATAGTTTTATTGCTGTTGTAATTTTTCTTGCATTTAATCCAAAAAAGAAGTACCCCGATCACTTTCAAGATAAACGGCGTTTCAGGCTATAAAGACGCTATCTGTAATTTACTCGCTACCTGTAAAATCTAAATCTTTTGCGGGTAGCGTACCCTTGAGTTATCTGGTTAAAAACTATCTTTTATTTAGATATCGTTATTGAACTCCAATCAAACGTTTCGAGAATTTTAAGCAACCTTTCAACTTTTGGCGCTCTCCAAGATGTCATCGCGTACGTATGAGCTTCTGAAGTATAATGATGCTTATTCAATTTGAGTGGCTCTTTGCTTCTGCTTTTGTCAAAAACATTGTATCTGGTTGTATAATGTGAACCTTTCTTTCTGGAATTAGTTCTGCTCCTTCATCAATGTATTTTTGAATCCACTCAATGACATCGTCATAGTCATCCTCAATTTCTTGCAACTCTATAAGGGCTTCCTTAGACAGCTCACTATCATCTTTTATTTCTTCTAGATAATCATCTAAAACATATGATTCTGCAATATATGGCAGGTATACAGAATAGCGTTCTGCGTTTTCCTCCCGAGCTTCAGCCCATTCATAATCACCGACTGTCCAATACCGCGGTGAAGCTTGACAATCGTTGTCTTGTGTTTTCAACTCATTTTGAAGCTCTTTTAAAAACTGAATATCTTGATTCATTCGTTTCCTCCTATCTGTTTAAAATCACGATTTTAACTATTTATGATCCATTATTCACTTCCGAAGCGACTTCCATTTACCTCATAATTAATGTATAAAATGTTAATGGAGTTGATATAATTGAACCCTCGAAAAATTTTATTGAGTTCTGCTTTAACATTTGGCATGCTAATATCCGCTGTTCCTGCCTTGGCAACAAGTTCTTCGTCTGAAGTGGTAGTAAAAAGTGATGAATATGATTATGACACCATATATCAGCTTAGCCCAATACCAAACTTCAAGCCTTCTATTGAATACAACGGATATACTTATACTCTTACAAGATATTATTTCGATTACTCAATTCAGTTTTATACGGCTATTTATACAAAAGTTGTTTAAATTTAAAGGTAGGGGCTTTTTAGCTCCTTTTTTCTTGTTTTAAGAAAGGCATTTCTTTTTATGCTGTCTTCTATGTACAAAATCAAATGCAATATCGACTTTTTCTTGTTTCTGTTCTTTAGCTGCTCGCTGCGTAACAACAATTAGTTGACCATTTTCTTGGCGATCAATACTCTGAACTGAATGTCCTTTAGCAGCGTAATATTCTCCGATAATCTCATCAACGTGGTTTCTAAGAAGATTCCTCTTTATCACTAATATAACCTCCACTTATTTTATTTTTATTCTATATTTTTTATGATTCCATCCTATAATCCATCTCTCCATTTGCCTTCTCATCTATCACGACATTAACCGACACACAATTTCCATATATATGGGAGTAATTTCGCTATTTCCCTATCCATCAAAACCATATAATGTAATTGCAAGAAAAAATTATAAGAATGGGGGATTTACATGAGTTACAAAAAAGCATTAACAGGTATTGCATTATCTGTAGGTTTACTTGTTTCAGCATCTCCAGCATTCGCTGCAAGTACAAGCCCAAGCCCGAGTCAGGGAATAGCTAATGTTGCAAGTGATGATTATAAAGCTCAAGCTATCACTTGGGATTTACCTAGCAGTACAGGTATTTTTGCCAACTCATTTGAAGACGGCGGATATCGCTGGTATTTAAAAGGTATTACGAAAGTTTCAGATGGATATTGGATTGGGCACTATGAAGGTGTACGAATATAAGATCGCAATTGGGGGCTTCTAGCTCCCTTTTTAAATTCAATGTTATTCAAATATGAACTTACGATAGAGTATTATTATTGATTATTTTGTCCAGTCCTCTCTAGATAAAATAATCCTTTTATTGTGATTCTGTGATCTTTATTAGAAATCTCATTCTTTCCTTCTTTGTTCTTGTTGAATAGTAGCTTTCTCTTAAAAAGTCCTGAAACCTGTGAAATGGGATAGGTACTAAACCAAGGTTTCTCACTTGATTACAATAACCCCCATAGTATTCTTGCTCATATCCTCTCTGTTCAGATCTGTAGTTAAAAGGATTCAATGCTTTATTACCTCCCGCTGGGTTATTAAGATGTATAAGATATATCCAATTCAAAGCTATAATCGGGATGAAGCCTCCATAGTTGATGCCCTAAATGAGCTCTTTGGGCATAATTTAAGCAGTCCTTGTGCCACTTTTAGTTCCATCATAAACAGCTACTATTGCTTCACTGTGATCAATCATGTATTCATTTCGTTTTTGCATCTTAGCTGGTGAAAACTCTCCTGGTTCATCTCCACTAACTTTATATTTATCTAATTCTTCAATATTAATAATCTCATCTGCTACATCAAGCATACGTTTATACCACATTTTTTGATCTGCAGACCATACTTTATCTTGTTCTTTGAAAATAATGTTTGGCATAGACTCATCCTTCTTATGTCAATTTTAAAGCTGGATTATAATTAACCCAGCTTAACAGCTTTTTGATTTTAAAAAAGGCTTTTCCAATCATAATCATATTTATCCACGGGCACAAAGTTTCAATAAGGTGATGGGAAAAGCAACGTTCGAATTGTTGCTTTTTTCTTATGATTGACCGCCTTATGTTTTTTTGTGTACGGATTTAAATCACATCTGCTTTCAACACCTTGATAAACTCTTGCACCGCCGGCGTTATTTCATCAAAAGAATGCGCGATAACGCCAATATCACGGGTGATCCGCGGAAAGATGTCTTTTTTGATCAATTGATGCGGGACAGATGACAGTGTAAAGTTTGAAATAATGCCTATGCCCAAGTTGTTTTTGACCATATTGATCAAGGTTTCGGCATTTTGCACAGTTAAGTTTTCCTTTAATTCAATGTGGTGCCGCTGAAACGTGTTTGACATCGCAATTTCATGACCGCCTTTGCAAAAAATAAGGTCATCTTGATATGTTTTGAGGTCAACATGCTTTTCCTGTTTTAATTCGTCATATTGCGGTGGGATGACAGCCACCATATAGTCTTTGCACAATAGTTGATGGTCAAACGGTTCAAATGGAGATGCTGCGACCCCAATATCAACCGTTCGATCCTCGACCCATCCTTTGATTTGATCAGAGGTCCCTTCGACCAATTCTATGCGGATCAGCGGGTAGTTTGATCTGAATGCCGCAATCGCCTGCGGCATGATATTTGTTGAAACAGCAGGAAATGAACCGATTTTCACCTTCCCGCTTAACAGCTTGTTTTCCCGGTTGGCTACTTGATATATTTTGCTTTCAATCCCCTTCATTTGCCTCGCCAGCAGCAAAATTTCCTTTCCGACATCAGTCAGCATTAAACCATGATGTTTATCTCTGATCAATAATTTCAGCTGCAGCGAGCTTTCCAGATTTTTAATCGCTTTGCTAACCGCTGGCTGAGAGATGAACAATTCTTTTGCCGCTTCGGTAATATTCAATTTCTCCCCGACTTTTACAAATATGTGAAGGTGGTTCATGTTCATAACCATTTGGTTATACCCCCAATAATAAAAATGTATTTCAGTTATATATAAATGTAACATATGATAGAAACCAGCACGAATATATAAACAAGAAAGGCGGCTTTATAATGGTAAAAGTCATGCTGGGAATCATATCTGTCACACTTATTTGGGGCTATACTTGGGTAGCGATGAAAGTTGGAATTCATGACCTCCCCCCGCTTTTGTTTTCGGCTTTGCGCCTGTTCATCGGGGCGGTTCCTTTATTTCTCATTCTCTTCATTCAAAGAAAGAAACTTTCAATAGGAAAAGCACATGTCAAAAGCTATATCATCATGAGCCTGCTAATGGGTCTGGGTTATATGGGGATCTTAACGTATGGAATGCAATTTGTTGATTCAGGAAAAACCTCTGTTTTGGTGTATACGATGCCTATATTTGTTACGGTGATCAGCCATTTTACATTAAACGAAAAAATGAATGTGTATAAAACGATCGGGCTGATAAGCGGCTTCTTCGGACTTTTATTTATATTTGGAAAAGAAATGCTGCATGTCAATCAAAGCGCTTTATTTGGAGAACTATGCGTCCTTGCGGCAGCGCTTAGCTGGGGAATCGCAAATGTGTTTAGCAAGCTTCAATTCAAGCATATCGATATCATTCATATGAATGCCTGGCATCTTCTGATGGGAGCCGTCATGTTATTGGTTTTCTCCTTTATATTGGAACCGGTGCATTCAGCCGAGTGGACATATCAGGCGATATGGTCATTGGTGTTTAATGGTTTGCTTTCCACCGGCTTTACATTTGTCGTATGGTTTTGGGTACTCAATCAAATCGAAGCGTCAAAAGCATCCATGGCACTAATGTTCGTTCCCGTATTGGCTCTATTCTTTGGATGGCTGCAATTGCACGAACAGATCACCATAAACATCATCATCGGCGCACTGCTGATATGCTGCGGCATCTTTATGAATACATTTAAATTTTCACGACAGAAAGTGTGAATGTATATACATTTCTCGGGAGTGGTATTTAGTAATAACAATTTCCAAAGCCTTTAGAGAAAATGAAAGATTTCTATACAGCGTTTTTTATAAAACCGAAAACGACAAATACATCAATCCAAAAAATAATTTAAAACTATTTCATACAGCTTCAATCAGGAACCCGGCTTGAGCAAATGAGACGGTCGGATCTGATGCGGGGAAATTGAAAAAAAGAGCATGTAATTTAATGCTCTTTTTGTTTTAAATTTGTTTAAAATACTTCGTTATCTTGATCCCTTTGCCTCTCCAATAATATATAACGTGTTAAGGTTTAATAAAAACTTCATTAGGAGTGGTTCTTTGCTTAAAGCTTCAAAAATTTTCATTTCATGTGCAGCTTTGATACTATGTGTGTATTCTCTATATAGTCAAAGTGAATTCCTCTTGATTTCTCTCCAAGTATTAGTTGCACTTCTCTTTGTTTTAGTGGGAGTGGAATCACTTTCAAATAAACAAACAAGGTCAGGGTATTTGTTGTTCGGATCAGCGGCCTTTATACTTGTTGTGAACGTTGTAAAATACGTGATTTAAGTTAAACAAAGGAATGTGGAGTCCCAGAACCAATACATTACCGCAGCGACAATGCTCATTATCGATTCTTCGCTTATTGGTTTTCCGACAGTTATTTTTGTATTCTCTTCAGGCAAAATAATCGATTTAATCATCCACTTCAACCCAATCCAAATTTATTTTCACTGTTGTGCCCTCAAATAACTTCTAATCACAAGATTGAATATTATTCGTTAATACACTTGGCCCCAACTGTTGAGTTCTAGAATTAGAAAGACGTACTTGAACTTTAACATTCTTCATTTCGGCTGTAATTAAGTCAAATCTTCCCGCCCAACTAGGGCTCTCTTCCTCAGGAGTAGGATAAAGTTTAAACCGCCAACTAATCTCACCAGGTTTAGTAGCAAATCCTTCGTAACTGTCGTAAGTTCCAAAAGAAGAAGGAGCAGGAAGATGGACAGCAAGAATGCTTATATTGGTTCTGGCAGCACTCGGTGGGTTCAATTGCACCTTATAGATTAATGCTACACCTTTAGCATTTTTAAAATTTTTATCTACCGGTTCCAGTATTACACTGCAAGGCATTGGACTGGCGTTTGTTTGAATGGGATAGGCAACAATAATACTCAATAAGGATAAAACTAAAATAAATCGTTTCATTGAATGTTCCTCACAATTTTTTAGTTAATTTTCCTTATTTCTGGATTGATTATTCATATGTATTTCACCAATTCCAACTGTACACATCAGGCCAAACTCTCTCCACATGCTACTTTGTATTGCTTTGGCATTTCTTCAGGATCTTCTTTTCCTGCATCTAAAAAAGATTCATCAATTGAATAAGTGTGGACACATTTTTCAGGAACAAATCTGTAAAACAGTTTTGTAATCTCAGTTGAAACTCTGATGAAAAGCTTCATTTGCGGATTTACAATGTGTATTCTTGGATCTTCAGGTATCTCAAAAAGTCTCGATCCTGTTTTGATTCCAAAATCTTTTTTAAGTGCAGGAGATGCAGCTAACACTACACTTCCCTGTCTCTCCGTATTCCCTACAACAGCAAGATAACAAGTTAAAGGATTAAGCCCCATTGTTACAGCCGATACAGAAGCATAAAAGGATTTCATATCGACACAAAGTATATTCTTACGTGGAAATTGTGAGTAATCAATCATTGTATGTAACTCCTATGATGTTATTCATGTTGATATAAACTGTATTGTCGTTCTGGTCTTTTACGTGAAGCTTTTGTTGTTCAAAATTAATGTAATGGACTCTGCCGGTAACATTTTCAACGAATCCATTGTTAAAGAGTTTGAATTTCAGCTCTTTATTAAATTCAAGTGCTTCAGAGACGAGAAGATCCATCTCTTCAATTTGTTGGTCATCTAAGGATGGTTTTTCAATTTTTGATACATCAATCAAATCTTGTTTAAGTTGTGTTAAATGTTCTGGAAGCATCATTGATGTCCATTTGATTGTCCCTCGATCCCTAAGCATATCGACCCACTCCTTTATTGATCTAATATTAACAGAACAAACGTTCTTTATTCAATGTAAATAAGAACAAAAGTTCGATGTAAATGTTGGTAATAAAATATAAAGGTCAATAATGATATACGTAGTATTAATAAAGGAGAGATTCTTATCGACGAGGGAGAGTGTAATGGTGAATGAAGAAGAGGTTAATTGGATTTTTGATTTTAGTTCCTGTTTTGATTATGTCAGGTATAACTTTAACCGAAGCAAATAAAAAGTCCCCTTTGGAAGTAATTGATAGTATTCGGGATGAATTTGGTTTATTTAGTGTGCAAATTGGTCAAACAGATCCGGCAATTACAATTGGCATGGATCAAACGAAAAGTGAAGCAAAGCTCCGTGAATATTTAGAACATAATCTGTCAAGAGAAGCAAAGGAAAAATATAAGATTTATATATTCAAAAATGATATTGAAAAGTTGGAGAAAGAACATCGAGAGTATCTGAAATCAAATAACTCTAATAAATAAAACGCCCAGCACTTTAAGCTGGGCTCTATCTCAAATTCAAATTGAATTTTTGTAAGCATTAACTGCTTCGTTTCGCAACAGCATATTATCTTTGTTAACCATGCCTAAGTTGTAAGCTTTTTTGATAATATCTAGTACCTGCGAATCCATTGCAGAAAGGCTGCCTCCTGGATTAAATCTTGATTTCCAATAATCTAAAGACTTATTTAGGTCAAGTGATCTTTTTTTGTTCTTGGGTTTAACTACTTCATTTTTCTCAAGTTTCTCACAGAATTCACTAAAGCCAATGGATGAAGGAGTTGGATTATTCCCTCCATACCTTCTGTAGCCAAGCTGCAAAATGTTAAGAATTTCGGATCATAAATAAGATCACTTGAGTTTACATTCATCATCGATAACTACAATCCTTTCAGAGCTTTTTATAATTGTATCACCTTTTCCATTTTTATACATGTTAAACATCGACAATCACCCAAATGATTTGATAAGGTTCTGTAAATTTTAATTTTGATAAATACGCAAAAATAAAAGGAAACCATAGTAAATAGGGTTTCCTTCAATCTTGTTTATGTAACGCACCCGATTGTAGAACAATTAAATAAGACGGCTCCCTAAAGATTCGATTGCCAGCTTTAGTGCAGTTAAGCGACTCTCATTTAATGTTTTTTGAGAACTGCCTTCTTTTGCTTTTGCTATTTGTTTTTCAATAGATGGGATGATATCTTGTAGAACTTCTTTAGAAGTCAATATGACTTCTTGCTCATAGCAAAAATCTTCACCATTCCAAGTACCTTTTAAGCTTTCTAAACCAATTTTTACTGCATTTAGCCTCTTTTTAACAAGAGTTGTGTTCGAACCTTTTTCTGTCATGCTTTTATAAGCATTTGAAAGTTTACTAAAAGTTGACTCCAAGGATTTAATGGACAAACCTTGGATTTCTTGGCTAACATTCTTCATATTCAATCCTCACTTTTCGTTTTTCTTTTAAATGTTGTTGTCAATATAATGTGATTTTTAACGACAAGGGGATTTACGTATAGTATAATATTTCCTGTACATTAAGTTTGCTCACTCAAGGGAGTCTTGCTCATCCCCTAATGAAAGGGGGTGATGCTATGTCAACATTCCAGGCATTAATGCTAATGCTTGCATTCGGGTCGTTTTTAATCGCCCTGTTGACGTATATAAATAAAAAATAGACCTCCCTTGAGCCTAAGAACCTGAAGGGGTAGGTCTACCAAGAAACCACATCGAGCAAGCCCTTTGATGGGCAGCTTTTTGTACAGATCCGGGGTGTTGGTAGCACCCTGGTCTTTTTATTTTATGCATTCCTTATTAAACAATGCATTTTTTTATACGCTAAAACGTATAATCTTTATACTAATTATAACCACTTAAAATGGTATTTACAATACTAATGCGCTCTCTGATTAAAACCATTATTTTATTTGGATTGTGGATGCTTACTTCTACAACATCTCATACAATTGCAATACTTTTGCCTAGAAGAGCGTTTTTAAAAAATAAAGACTAGTTGTCCTTCCCAAAGAGCAACTTTCCAAAATCATTGTCCAAAATCTCAATTTCAACATTGCCAACATTATCATCAGTTTCAATTGGTTCATCAACTAAACTTAGGATAAACTCCTCAAACGAGTTGGCAATCAGGAAAAAGTCTTTCTCAGGATGACTTGATTCATGATCCCAAAACAATATCTTGTCATCATCGATATCCATACATATTTCATTCCCACCTGCCGAGCTTGCAATCGGGATAATATTTCTAGGAAAGCGATCAGAATATGTATCGATCGCTTTCTGAAGACTGTTATGATCATTCGCTAAACCATAAAAACCCTCTAACAATTGCGTTTCATCGTCCTTATCCATCCAAGGGTCTTTCTCTATAGGTTTATAGCAAACGTCATACTCAATCTCATCTGTTGTTTTTTTACTTTCCAGATAACATCCTCCATATTTCTTCAAAAAGTCCTTATAATCTAAAGGTAATTGATTGCTTATGTTCATTTCAAGCTCTTTGAGTTGTTCATTTGTATTAATACTAGGATCTGTGCCAGCATCAATCGTAAACTCTTTCAACTTTTGTTCGATCTTAGTGAAGCTCATTTTAATACTCCTTCATATGCTATGGAAAAACAAGTTATAGACCTTCTTTTTAGTTTTAATCATCCCAATCCTCATCATCGATCCAGTCGTCTTTCGCTTCTTCAAGTTCTTCTATTAAAAACTCAAGAAATGTACTACCAACTTGTTTACCATATCCCTCTTGGTTGTCCCAAAGAATGACAGGGCATTCACCATTTTTCATCTTGTTAGTGTCAAGACAATAAGAAAATTCATCTACATATTCGATCACTACAAGACCATCGGAAAGGTTATAATATTTTTTATATTCATTAGTCTGTTCTACAACTTCAGCACCGTGAGAGTCATATCCGAGTATCATTGTTCCATATGCTCCCCCTGAACCATACTCAGTTAAAAACCACTTATAGCTGTCTGGAAGGGTTACATTGAGATCCTCTTCTATTTCTCTAATCTGCTCCTCAGTGACTCCTCCCGTGAGAATTGAATTTTCTTTATTTTCATCAAAGAAAGTTTTTATTTTCGAATAATCCATTAAACTTTCACCTCTTATTCTTGGTTCTCAAATTGCTGAGCTCTCCATCTCCAATACCTTCTTCTGAAACTTTTATATTGTTTATCAAGTACTGGATCATTTCTAAAACTCTGTCCATTCCCTTTTAATCCATGCAAAACATCACTGTACTTATTATGCCAGCTTTCAGGTATCTCCAGCATAGTACCAGGCTCTTCTTGAATTAAGTGATGTAAATTTATTTGCGTGCCATCTTTGGCAAATGGCGCATTTCCATTTTTCATTAGCTGAAGATTCGTGAGGCCTTTTCGATTTTTTTGATTGATATCAATATCTTTCATTGTATATACTCTTCGACTTACATCCCTAATTTCACCTTTAGCTTTTACTTTTCCGTCTATTTCGTATGCTTCATATTTTTCTTTATTTAACCAAGGAACATTTATTTTCTCTCCAGTAAATGGCTTTCTGCTCTCGTCTAATTTCTTAGCGTTAGTTAAAAGTTCATTTTTAAGGTTTTGGCTATCAACCACATTGTATGGCACGTCCCCTGCCATCGCAAGATTATATTTAGAGTTATACGGAAGCAAATCTGGAATCTTGACGTCCTTAATTTTCTTCCCTGCTTGACTTGCTTTGTTTATGACCTTCCCCGCTGCATCTGCTTTGTTAATGGCTCCTGCACCTTTTGTTCCAACAACAGCTACAGCCACTGAACCAACAGCATACGTCACCCATCTTGATCTAGAATAGGCATCTCCATTCACCATATCTTTTTGATATGACTCTTCAATTGCAGCAGATATAGCATCATATGTTTTTACTGGATGAAGAACTGCATTGCCCAGCGCTGAGAGTGTTTCTCCTGGATCGGTGATGAAATCCCATATGCCGGTTACAGTGTCTTTTCCTACATCATATAAGCCTACTCCAACACCTTTTACGATATCCCAGGTGATTTCTCCGGCTCCCTCTAGCTGCTTCGCTTGTTCAATTTGCACTGCAAGTTGTACTTGAGCTGGCTCGAGATTCTCGTACCCTACTTTCTTAGCAATCTCTAAATATTCATCAGGATCAGACACACCATCATTAAGTTTCTTTTTCAATTCTTTAATTTCTCGTTCTTTTGCTTCTTCTTTCTTCACGCTTAAGTAAGCTTCAGAATGCTTCTCAATTTTGCCTTTTTTCTTATGTATGTCACTTTCTCTATATGCTTTGGCATTATAGTGAATCGGAGTGGCGTTTTTCCCTTTCCCTGTAGATTCTTGCAGCTTTTTAAAATCTTGCTGAATGAATTGTTCGTTTGGCTCAGTCTCTGCGTACTCTGTTTTTAAATCCTCATCAAGCTTGTTTAGCTTATCGATTGTTTTTTCACGTTTGTCATCTGAAGAAGAAAGTTTGTCTTTGAAGTCTTCTGTTGAGAATATTTCAAGAGGAAGAATATCAATGATGTCGTTTAAAATGTCTTTCATTGCTTTCTTTTGTTCAGACATAATGGATTTTGATTTTGTGTATGCATTTACAAGTTCATGTTCTAGAAAGGATTCTTCTATGTAAGCATCAGACATCTTAGCATTTTCAAGTTTTGCAGAAACGCTGCTTAAGAAAGCAACCTTCATGTCAATTAAATCAATCCATTGGTCTGTTACGCCGACATGATCATGATAAAACGCTTTGATATTGTTAGCGCCCTTGCCGGAAAACTCACTGTCATCTAGGTCAGCTACGTCTTTAAACGCTTTTTTGAGCTTCACCATTTGCGACCTTAGTTCCTTATACTCTTTGGTTCTTTTATCCGCTTCAGAGAGTAGTGAATCAGCTTCAAAAACCTTCATATCATTCTCCTTTCATGCTTACTCCATATAAATTTTACCACAAATCCCCATGTTAGCACCTAACACACAACCAATTAACCTAGGAATTTAGAACTTTAAATGTTTCTTAACTCTCTAAAAATCAATTGTAATTTTTTAGGTCATTTGATATGATCCTGTCTGAAGGTGGGATAATATGTAATTATTTTCAACAATTTAACACTCATTAATTATTCATTTGTAATGTAACGCAGAAAAAGGAGATGATTGTTTATGAAAAAGTTTTTAAAATGCTTTGGATTAACCGCTCTAACTGTTGGTTTACTCCTTTCCGGGCTCTTCACACATGAAAAGAAAGTAGCTGCAAGTGAATCATCTAACAAAACAAGTATCCAAGGAATCGACCTTACACAACGTATTTCTTCAGTTAACGGGAAAAAACAAAAAACTGAAGATTCAAAACAATCTATTTCAGACGCTTCTAATAAGCTAACTCAAATAGCAAAAAAAGAAGGACTTGAAGTTGAAAACTCATACCAAACTTATATTGCATATGGTAAAAAAGATGGCAAAATTTCAACTGGACAAGTCACTTCTGATAGTCAGCGTATAAGAATACAGAAAAGTTCAAAAAGTGTTGTCTACCTAAGCCATACTTTTTTAGGTAGGAAAGTGAACAAAGTTATTCATGGAGTAGAGATTTCAAAAGTCGTTGGGGTTCGCCCTGCTACACTTGAAGTTCAACAAGCGCTATGTAAAAGTGGCTACTATAACAAGCAATTCACGTGTCCACATGTTATTAGAAAAACCTTTGTTGGAGGACAGATTAAGAAAGGGGCAGAAGTACATCAGCTTCTTAACGTTAACTATACTTCTTTTTGGAAATATTCAGGTAGCGCCATTGCAACATGGGCAGGAAAACCTCCTACACTTCGAACTCTAACATGGACTGAAGGTTTGTACTTAACCAATAAAAAAGGTACTTTCTTTCCTGTTTATACAGATAAACAATCAGGCTTAGACTTGCTTGCACCTGCGAACGTGTACTTTAAGAAAGTTAAGAAAAAAGTTGACTGGGGAAATAAAGAAAGAAAAGCATATCGAGCATGGTATGAGAAAAAGTACGGGAAAAAAACTTGGTCAAAGTTTGAAATACACCATCAATTGCCTAGAGAATATGGTGGCGGAAACTCAACTAGCAACTTAGTTCCTTTAGATAGCGCCTTTCATAGAAGTGAAGTTAATCCTTGGTGGAGAGCGTATTAATATAAAAGAGACTCCTAATCATAGGGAGTCTCTTCTAAATCCATATTTTCATAATACAGCTTAACATCTTTGTTTATTTCCCAGTATTTAAATCCATTAGAGCTTACCAACCGGTCTAACCAAATTTCAAAATTTGGAGCAACCTCAATAGCTTCATCGAAATGATCAATCGCATCCAAATAAAACATAAAGTCAAGACCCTTTTCATACCGTTTAGTATCAATTACATAACGGCCATCAAAATGATACCCAATTAAAAAACAATTTTCAGGAAGATCTTCTGTTTCATTGTATTCCAAAACATCTTCAATGCTAAGTATTTCAACCCCATCAAAAAACTTCATTCCATTATGTAGAGCTAGGAATTCTTCATAATCCTTGGGTAGTCTTACATTGAAATGTGATTTTAATTTTCTAATTTCTTCTTCTGTTGCGGGTTCATTAAATTCAAATGCAGCATCTTCTAATACGAAGCCACCTGGTTGAATCATTGGAAAAGTGCCGTACTTAGAAATAGCTTCTTTAATACCTGCAAGTGTGAAATTAATAAGTTTGCCTTCTTCCATATCCTATCCCCCTAACAAAGATTATCTAAATTTTACCATGTCGTGCAGACACATGGGAAGCCTTACTATAGGAAACCAACGAGATATTAGGAAACAATTTTACTCATAATTGAAGCAGCATTAGTAGTGAACAAAATATAAGTATTATTTGCTGTTCTAATCACTACCCTATCCGTAGAGCCATAAGGAAACCCTATCCTTACTGCACTTTTCTCCTCTCCCCCATAATTAGGATCAAGATACACATTGTTGATTTCTTTGATCGGAATTTCAACTTTGGAAAGTTGCCAATTAATAATTAAGTTTTCATTTGATTTTTCAACTTTAATCCCTAGCATAAACACATTCCCCTTTTGACTTGAATTCAGTTAAATTTTAACATGATCTGATCAATCTTAGACTGAAATAAAAACATGTTAAGGAAAAATCAAATTCACAATAATTGGATACAGGATTATAATTATTGATGATCTACCGATATAGATAGAGAACAAACATTGTAAAAGGGGAAATGAAATTGAAGAAAGTATTAATAGGCTTTACTGTCTTCACTTTAAGCTTATCATTGGCAGCCTGTGGCTCAAATGATGCTGAAAAAAGCAGTATAGAATCTAAAGAAACACAACAAGTCTCTAAGGATGCTGAACAAAAGGAAGCTACTAAAGAAAAAACAGCTGACAAATCCGATTCCAAAGACAAAAAGAAATTAGTGGATGTTACATTAGATAGAGCTGTTGATGGAGATACGATTAAGGTTAAATACAAAGGGAACGTTGATACAGTTCGTTACTTACTCGTAGACACTCCTGAGTCTAAAAAGCCAGACTCTTGTGTTTAGCCATATGGCGAGGATGCATCTAAACGAAACAAAGAATTGGTTAGCGACGGCAAACTGCAAATGGAATTTGATAAAGGTGACCACCGAGATAAATATGGAAGATTGTTAGCTTACGTTTATGTCGATGGCAAATCTGTTCAAGGAACACTGTTAAAAGAAGGATTAGCCAGAGTAGCATATGTATATGAACCAAACACGAAATACATAGACCAATTCAGGAAAGATGAGCAAGAGGCAAAGTCAGAGAAACTTTCAATCTGGAGCAAGAATGGTTTTGTGACTGACCGAGGATTTAATGGCTGTGTGAAAGAGAAAAACACTGCAGTTAAAAAAGCAACAACATCTAAACCGGCAACTAAACAGCCTACTACTTCAAAGGCATCAAGTGAAACTTCGACTACAACTGAAAACGAAGCATCTTCAGCGTCAACTGGAGAAACAGAAACGTTTAAAAATTGTACAGAGTTAAGAAAGAAATTTCCGAATGGAGTTCCTAGTTCCCACCCTGCATACCAATCTAAAATGGACAGGGATCATGACAACTATGCTTGTGAACGTTAATTGAAAGCCCTTTGTGGCTTTCTTTTTTATTTCTAGGATTTGTTAATCATTGAGTAAAAATATTAGAACCTCTTCAATTTCTTTTTCTAAGTCATTATTATTTAAATCAAATAATGTTCCACAACCGCTTCCTATAAAGCCACCGTAGTAATACCACAAATCCATGGTGATGCAGTCTAGATCTTCATCATAGGCTTTTGCAGGTTGATAAAAATTAATTGTTATTTGTGAACGGTATTCTTTTTCCAAGCATCTCTCAGCCGTTAAATCATTTATTACATCTCCATCTATGTCTCTACAAACTTTGATGCTAAGATTTGGTTTACCCTGAGCTTTAAAAACATCTATATACTTATTTTGCAGCTTTTCGGATACTACTTCCCCCAGGCCCTCCAGCTCAAATATCATTTGTTTAAATTCTAGATTTATATCCTTTTCCGTAATCTGTAAATAACCTTCATCGAGTGAACTTTGATTTTTCTGTTTCTTAAGTAACTGTCTTAAAACTTTCCACACAGTGTTGTCCTCCTTTGGCTCATGTTTCGCATCTCCTGCTGTTAGAACACAAGTTTCCCACAATAATAAAAATGGCTGCTGTTTACCTTCCTTTTTTATTGCGGAAGTATGAACGGCAGCCTTATTGATTTAGAATACCCAAAAAATAATCACAAGCCAGGAGATAATCAAAGTTAAAATGAACCATTTTTCCTGCAAAGAAATTAAAGCGTAGCAAATATAAGAGATAGTTAACATCACAATAGAAGTGATCTTAACATACCATCCAATAGATTCATTGGAGAATGCATAAACAAATAAAGAGATAAGAACAAGAACCATAAATATGTTCCCTACAGTCTTTAATATACTCTTTTTGTCATCAAAGTTCATAATTTCAACCTCCAAAATATGTATATTATACAGCATCCAGATAGTCATAAGCATTAAAAACTTGAAAGGATGATTGTTAGTGAAAAAAACAGTTCTAACTACCCTATCTCTCGGACTCCTATTCTCAACAGTGGCTCCACTAACTAGCCATGCAGAATCCATCTCAGAACCTACACCAAGTTATATCACTCAGGTTAATTCAACACCACTTCAAGAATTAGTTAAAACATCATCAGTTCCAGTCATCCAAGAGAATGAAGAAATTTCAATTCAAGCTGTACCACCATCAACAAAATGGAAGGTTGTAGATCATTTTAGAGGGAACTCTAAGAACATAGACCTGCAGCTGAATTAGGAGCAAGAATTGCTGCAGGATTACCTGGTCTTAAATACTCCTGGGCTGGTATATTCGCTCAAGCTGTGTTTGGAACATTTTATCACAAAAAACCAACTCGTTATTACTCAACAACCCAATACTTAGCCTACGACAAAAAGTATAGATACACAATCGTTGATATGTACGTCTACAAAGACAGTAAATATAGCAAACAAATAGGTTATGATTATAAAGTTTTCAGAACTCCTAGATAATGTGTTAGATATAAAGCCCTTTTAAAGGGCTTTTTAGCTTTTTTAAACAAAAGGCCAGAGAGTATGTGAGGGAACTCTCTGGCCTATAGTGGCTGATATACCAACTATGATACATATACAGGATACTTTAAATTTAGGATGTATTCAAGCAGCTTTTAGGTTTAAATAAAATGGGAATTTTATTTAGAGTAAAGAGGAGAAATTCACTTCAATATATGCTAGAGACTTACTTATCTGAATTTTTTGATTGTCCCTCAAAAAACTAAGTGCTAAAATGGGATATGTTACAAACGAAAGGTGGAATAATATGGCTAGTTTCAGAAAAAGAGGAACTACATGGCAATACAGAATAAAACATAAAGACCCTTTAACTCAAGAGCCAATCGAAGTCTCCAAAAGTGGATTTAAAACAAAAAAAGAGGCACAGATAGCTGCAAGACAAGAAGAGCAAAGATTGATAGGTGATTTAGAAATTAACGGAGGAGAAACCCTTTTAAAGCATTATCTTAAAGATTGGCTCGCTCAATACAAACAAGGTAATGTTAGGAAAAACACTTACATTCTTCATGAACGAAATGTTAATACAAAAATTCTCCCCTATTTTAAGGAGATTAAACTAAAAGATATTAAACCCTTACGTTATCAAAAATTTATTAATTATTTAGCAGACCAGGGATACAGCAAAAGAACAATTGAAATCATTCACGGGACAATGTTCAACGCTTTAGCTACGGCAGTAAAGCCTCTTAAAAAAATTGAAGAAAACCCATGTGAAGGGGTAACAATTCCAAGGGCTAAATCTAAGAAAAAAGAAAAGTTAGAATACATTAAGTCAGATGATATTTCCCTCTTCCTTAAATTTGCAAGACAAGATAATTATTTGTACTATATCTTCTTTAAAACTTTACTTGAAACAGGAATGCGTAAGGGAGAAGCAGCTGCTTTACAAAGAAAGGATATTGATCTAAAAAATAACTTCATCAACATTAACAAATCATTAGACTTTCAAGTTAAAGAGGGAGAAGAAATATTTGGAGAAACAAAAACATATGAATCCGAAAGAAGAATTAAAATTAGCAATTCATTAGCAAAAGAGTTAACAACACACATGAACTATTTAAATGATAATAGAATAGTTTTTAATGAGATTTACGAACATGAATTAGATCTTGTTTTTTGTAGACAGGATGGAAAACCTTTACCAAAGTCTACCCTCTTCAATGCACTCAATCGCATTCTGAAGAAAGCTGGATTAGAAAAAATGCCAATTCATGGTTTAAGACATACTCATGCTGTCCTTCTTCTAGAATCAGGTGCAAGTATGAAGTTTGTTCAAGAAAGACTCGGACATAAAAATATAACCATCACATCGGACGTATACTCTCATATATCTGAGAAGCTTGAAAATACATCAGTGGATGGTTATGAAGAATACATGAATTCACTTTTGTCCTAAATTTTTTTAATTTTTTTGGTGGTCAAAAAGTGGTCAAACTAGTTGTTTCTAGTTATCCCACTTGACTTGACCACCTAGTTATTAATCTAAAACCCTATCAAATCAAGGTTTATCAGATTAATACTGAGACATATACTGTTCTCGCTCCCAAGGATGTACTTGCGTGCGGAACATATCCCACTCGATTTCTTTTGCTTCGATGAAGTGCTCGAATAGGTGCTCGCCTAGAGCTTTGACCATCACTTCGTTTGATTTGAATTCGTCTAATGCTTCAGCAAGTGTTGCAGGAAGGTCGACGATTCCGTTTTCCATGCGCTCTTCTTTGCTCATCACGTAGATGTTGCGGTCGATTGGAGCTGGCGCTTCTAGTTTGTTTTTGATTCCGTCTAAACCTGCAGCAAGCAAGACGCTAAGTGCTAGATACGGATTCGCAGCCGGATCTACGCTGCGTACTTCAACACGTGTGCTGATACCGCGGGAAGCCGGGATACGGATAAGCGGGCTTCTGTTTTGCGCGCTCCATGCAACGTAGCAAGGTGCTTCATAGCCAGGAACCAGACGTTTGTAAGAGTTCACTGTCGGGTTTGTTACTGCTGTAAAGCTTGTTGCATGCTTCACGATACCTGCAATGAAGTGTTTCGCTGTTTCACTTAACTGAAGATCTGCGTTTGCATCATAGAATGAGTTAACGCCATCTTTGAAGAGTGATAGATTACAGTGCATACCTGAACCGTTCACACCGAACAACGGTTTTGGCATAAATGTCGCATGCAGACCGTGTTTGCGGGCAATTGTTTTAACAACTAGTTTAAACGTTTGGATATCGTCACAAGAGCGGACTGCACCAGCATATTTAAAGTCGATTTCATGCTGGCCAGGCGCTACTTCGTGGTGAGATGCTTCGATTTCAAAGCCCATCTCTTCAAGCTCAAGAACGATATCGCGGCGGCAGTTTTCTCCCAAGTCAGTTGGAGCTAAGTCGAAATATCCGCCTTTGTCGTTTAATTCAAGAGTCGGTTCGCCTTTTTCGTCTAATTTGAATAAGAAGAATTCAGGCTCAGGTCCTAGGTTGAAATCACTGAAGCCCAGGTCTTCCATTTCTTTCAGAATCCGTTTTAAGTTGTTTCGCGGGTCACCTTCGAAAGGTGTGCCATCCGGATTGTAAATATCACAGATGAAACGTGCTACTTTACCTTTTTCAGCTGTCCATGGGAAGATAACAAATGTATTTAGATCAGGATACAGGTACATATCTGATTCTTCGATGCGAACGAAACCTTCAATAGAAGATCCGTCAAACATGACCTTATTATCAAGTGCTTTTGGAAGCTGGCTTACAGGAATCTCAACGTTCTTGATTGTTCCAAGAATGTCGGTAAATTGCAGGCGGATGTACTTGACGTTTTCCTCATTTACTAATTTTACGATATCTTCTCTTGTATACTTTGCCATTTCGTAAAACTCCTCCTCTAAAAGGTAAATGTATATAGCAAAACAGTTGCTAACGGATTAATGAAAGAAGCGGGACATGTCGCCTTGACGGAATGTATTTCCTCTTTGAAAACGGCTGGCTTGCATAAGCTCGTTTTTCAGGAGCTGTCTCAGTTCGTCATCAGACAGATCATGTTTCATTGGTTTCTTCGTCTTCTCATTTTGTTTCTGTTCCGGCTCAGCCGAAGCTTTCGCCAGAATTTGTTTAATTCCTGCCATGTTTACACCTTGTTCAATCAGGTGTTTAATTTCTAACAGTTTATCTACATCGTGAAATGAGAATAATCGTCTATTTCCTTCGCTTCTAGCTGGAAATATCAGTCCATTTTCCTCATAATACCGAATTTGTCTTGCTGATAATTCGGTCAATTGCATGACAATTCCTATTGGAAATAAAGGCATTGAGCGGCGAATGTTATCACTCATCTCAATTTCCTCCTTTTCTTAACTTAGTTTCATTATAGGTGATGTTATATTTTGTGTCAATAACATGTAAGGATTCTTAACATGAAATTCAGTGAAAATTTTAAACTATTCAAATTAATTTCTTATCCATTAAAGAATCCACTGCACTGCATATGGCATTTTTCACATGCGCATAGGTTAATCCTCCCTGGACATACGCTACATATGGCGGGCGGATAGGGCCATCAGCTGATAATTCAATGCTTGCTCCTTGTATAAATGTGCCCGCTGCCATAATCACATCATCTTCGTATCCCGGCATGTAGGCTGGATAAGGCGTCACGTGGGCATTGATCGGCGATGCATATTGAATGGCCTGGCAAAAGGCAATCATCTTTTCTCTGTCGGAAAACTCAACGGATTGTATCAAATCTGTTCTTTTCGCATCCCATTTCGGGTTTGAAGTGAAGCCCAGTTTTTCAAGGAATCTCGCTGTAAACACCGCTCCCTTTAAGCTTTGTGACACAACGTGAGGCGCCAAAAAGAAGCCTTGATACATTTCCTGGAGCGAGTAAAGAGACGCTCCGGCTTCCCGGCCGATGCCCGGTGAAGTCATTCGGTATGAACAAGCCTCGATCCATTCAGATTTTCCAACGAGGTACCCGCCTGTTTTGGCAAGACCGCCTCCCGGATTTTTAATAAGAGATCCCGCCATGAGATCGGCACCTACATGGCAAGGTTCCAGCTCTTCTACAAATTCTCCGTAACAGTTGTCCACAAATACGATAAGATTTTCATTGATTTCTTTTACAAAGCGGATCATTTCTTTGATTTCACTAATTAAGAAAGAAGGACGATTGGCATATCCTTTTGAGCGCTGAATGCCGATCACCTTTGTCTTCGGATTGATAGCTGCAGCGACAGCATCGTAATCTATTTTTCCGTCTTCAGTCAGTTCAACCGCATTGTAGCCGATTTGAAAATCCTTTAGCGATCCAGAATTTTCTCCGCCTCTGACGCCGACAATTTCTTCTAACGTATCATACGGCTTGCCTGTGATATAAAGCAGCTCGTCCCCCGGTCTGAGGACACCGAATAAAGCAATGGAAATCGCATGTGTGCCTGAGATAATTTGAGGCCTGACAAGCCCGGCTTCGCCCCCAAACACATCTGCATAAATGCTTTCAAGTGTATCTCTTCCGATGTCATCATAGCCGTATCCTGTAGACGGCGTAAAATGAGTGTCGCTCACCTTGTGTTTTCTATAGCTTTGAAGCACTCTCCATTCATTGCGTTCACTGATTTCTTCTATTTGTTTATGAACGCCGGCAATTTCCGTTTCCACTTCCATTGCTGTTTTTTTTAATAAATCTCCGTGTGTTAAAGTTTCGAACATGTCCTTGTATTCCCTTCTTACATATACTTCTTCAATTCACCGATGATACTTTGCTCTTCTTGTACATATCCTGATATGTCGTACTGTTCGTTTTCTTCATTAAAATGAAAACGGTCAACCATCGTTTCGGATTTGATTCTGGAGAGAAGCTTGCCCTCACTTGCCGGTACCTGCGCTTCAAAAGGCGTTAACAGTTCTTGGCGCAAATAACGCTGGATGGCTTCCTTAAACTTTTCAGCATCCTCCTCAAATCTTGCACTGACCATGATATGATTCTTTCCAACGGACGGGATAAAGTCAGGCAGCTTTTGATCGCGTTTGTTATAAGCCGTCAGCACCGGGATATCATCTGCTTCAAGCTCTTCCAGCAAGCGAAGCACCGTTTTTTCGTGCCCTGTGTACTCCTCATTTGAGGAATCAATCAGATGCAGAATCACATCCGCTTCTTTTACTTCTTCAAGCGTTGAGCGGAATGCAGCGATCAGTGTCGTCGGAAGATCTTGAATAAATCCGACCGTATCTGACAGGAGCACGCTGTAGCCGCTTGGCAGCACCATTTTTCTGGTCATAGGGTCCAGCGTGGCAAACAGAAGGTCTTCTTCATAGCTGTCAGCGCTTGTCAGGCGGTTAAACCACGTTGATTTCCCCGCGTTCGTATACCCGACAAGAGCGATTTGCAGCACACCGTTTTTCTTTCTTCTTTCCCGGTAGCGGCTTCTATGGCGAATGACAGCCGATAACTGCGTGTTAATTTCATGAATGCGATTTCTAATATGGCGGCGATCGGTCTCCAGTTTTGTTTCCCCCGGTCCTCTCGCGCCGATCCCTCCGCCTTGCCGGGAAAGGTTGATCCCCTGTCCAGTCAGACGCGGGAGAGCATACTGGAGCTGAGCCAACTCGATTTGAAGCTTTCCTTCTCTTGTTCTTGCTCTTTTCGCAAAAATATCTAATATCAATTGCGTGCGGTCGATGATTTTTACTTCAATCGCAGTTGCCAAGGACTTTAGCTGGCTTGGTGACAGTTCATCATTAAAAATAAGAAGATCGGCTTCAAGCTCTTCAACGAGCGTCTTCAGCTCTTCAACCTTCCCTTTGCCTATATATGTAGCTGCGTCAGCCCGGTTTCGTTTTTGCGTGACGCTGGTCAATACTGTTCCATCTGCTGTTTTTGTCAGTGATGCAAGCTCTTCCATGGAATTTTCAAAATGCTCATCTGTGATATGCGGCAGCTGACATCCGACTAAAATGGCCTTTTCCTGTCTTGTTTCTTGTTCGTTCAAATGGATGTTCCTTTCTATTGCATATTGGGCAGTAGTATTATCATACCAAACCCTGCATGTGTATACCACAAATCGATTGCTGTGAAAACAAGAAATACATTAGAAAAAAAGACCTCTCACAGGAAGAGGTCTATATCGAGCCAGCGGTATCTTCTTTAATTGAAAGATCTTGGCTTTTAATGGTCATCAAATCGCTTTTTAAGTATTGGTCGCCCATTAGAAGTCTCATGGCTTGCGCTCTGATCGATTTTTCTATGACATTTCTGACAAAACGGCCATTGCTGAATTTAATGGGACTTGTTGTGCTTTTGACTGTCATTAAGTAATCCTTTAATTTCCATTCAGCTTCCTGACTGAGCTGGTATTCCCGCTCTGCGATCATCCGTTTCGCAATTTCCATAAGCTGATTGACGGAATAATCCGGGAAATCGATGGAGATGGGAAATCTGGATTGGAGACCGGGATTCAATGATAAAAAATGCTCCATTTCCCGTGAATATCCGGCAAGAATTAAAATGAATTCATGCTGTTTGTCTTCCATATGCTTGACAAGCGTGTCGATCGCTTCTTTCCCGAAGTCCTTTTCGCCGCCCCTTGCAAGGGAATAGGCTTCGTCTATAAACAAAATGCCGCCTAATGACTTTTTGATTAAATCCCTCGTCTTTTGGGCGGTGTGGCCAATGTATTCCCCGACCAAGTCAGCACGTTCCGCTTCGATCAGGTGGCCTTTTGACAGTACGTTCATTTCAAAGAACAGCCGGCCGATAAGCCGTGCAACTGTCGTTTTCCCAGTTCCCGGATTTCCTTTAAACATCATATGCAGCGCTTGCTTTCCCACCTTCAAGCCCTGTTCCGCACGTTTTTGATTGACAAAAATCCAAGCGTATATTTCCTTAATGTTTCGTTTCATTTCCTCCATTCCAACCAGTGTGTTCATCTCTTTTTCTATTTCCTTCAAAATGCCGTGCTTAGCTTCGTTTTTTTGCAAAGCCGCTTGATATTCCGCCTCTGCCTCAGCGTTTGTCAGCACCTGCTTTTGTCCGTTAAGAATAATGTTGATCTGTCCGTTGTTTTTATAAGTCACAGCGCGCTCCAACATTTTCACCTCTCAGTTCTCTCTATATGATATTCAAGCGTATGCCTTATGTGACAAACGCCTATCATGTGTCGAAACAAATGCTTTTTTTCGGGAACAATGGGGAATCCTGCGCTTTCCCGAGAAATACTTTATTTCTTATTGTATTCACGAACACAGGGTGGACAAACCAAGAGATTTTATTTTCAGCAAATTTGTTAGAACAATCAGCTATGAAAGTGGTATTTCTTCGATGTATAAACCTCAGTTAGGATATTTTCAATGCGCAGATATGCTTGTAATGAGCTGAGGAATTTATGAATTATCAGATATACTTCCCTTTCACTTCAGTAGGTTGACATGAAAGTAAACCCCAGTCTGCATGAACGGCGTCTACTTCAACAGCTAAGCTTCTCTTACTGTTCGTCAATTGTGACAGCTTTTCTTTTGGTCCGTCGAATGATTTCTCCCTCCTCAATCAGGATGATCCGTTTACATAAACGTTCAACGTCATCAATTTGATGGGAGGTGAGAAGAATCGTCGTTTTATGCTCAGTATTTACATGATGAAGAAATTGCTGTATTCTTCTTTTCGCAACGATATCTAAACCGATTGTCGGATCATCGAGAAAGAGGATTTTTTGGGTGATGTATAAAAACCAGCAACTTTTTGGAAGAAATCCGGGTAAAACATCCGGGAAATCAACTTTCCTGAGAGACTAAGCCTAGGATGATGTCAAATCCCCATACTTCTTCAAATACAAATGCCAATAATCCGATGAAGAACTGGAGAGCAAAATAATGGCACCGAGGAAAAGAGTGAGTATAAACGTTAACCCATGCAACCAAGAGTGAGTGATATTAATAGGAAACAAAAAGAATGTCTGAACGTTATTTCCATTGAGTACGTTCTGACTGACCTCCCAAACCACAGTCCGTAAAAAGACCGAAGCAGCATGGAGACCGTTGAGTGTGTCGGCATCATTTTCCCCTCCGCTTTCTGCTAAATTCGATTGAATAACCACCTTTTTTAAACCGATTAGAAGACAAACTTTTAGCAACCTTCCTGTCACATCCTGTTGAATTGTGCGCTTTCCCGAGAAATAATTTTTCGGGTAACAGGGGTTATTTCCTCATTTTTCTGCCGGATGATAATCGTACAAGCAGAAGCCGTCTTTTTTCATATCCTGTAATGAGGTGATGGAGAATGGTTAAAATTTTTATTGATCCAGGTCATGGCGGGTCCGATCCAGGCGCAACAGGCAATGGTCTCCAAGAAAAAACGTTAACCTTGCAAATCGCTTTAGCTTTACGCACTATATTGACGAATGAGTATGAGGGTGTTACTGTGCTGCTGAGCCGGACAAGCGACCAATATGTCAGCTTAAGCGACCGGACAAATGCTGCAAATAACTGGGGAGCCGATTTCTTTTTATCCATTCACATTAATTCCGGGGGCGGAACAGGTTTCGAAAGCTACATTTATCCGGGAGTCGGAGCACCGACAACGACTTACCAATCGGAGATTCACTCTGAAGTCATACAAGCTGTCGACTTTTCCGATCGCGGTAAAAAAACAGCAAACTTCCACGTATTAAGGGAATCCTCAATGCCTGCCCTGCTTACGGAAAACGGTTTTATTGATACGGTTACAGATGCGAACAAGCTTAAAACGAGCAGTTTTATTCAAAGCTTGGCAAGAGGACATGCAAACGGGTTAGAGCAATCCTTCAGCCTTCAGAAAACATCCGACTCAGGGTTATATAAGGTTCAAATCGGGGCTTTTAAGGTTAAAGCAAATGCGGACAATCTTGCAAGCAGCGCAGAGTCTAAGGGCTTTGACGCCATTGTGCTCTTAAAGGACGGATTATATAAGGTTCAGATCGGCGCTTTTTCTTCCAAAGATAATGCCGATGCCCTTGCTGCCAGAGCTGAGAATACCGGCTTTGACGCTATGGTCTTCCTAGAATCATAATACTGTTTGCGGACGAGCATGCCTGATAAAAAAACCCGGTTCCTCTTCATGAGAAACCGGGTTTTTTTATTCAAGAATGTCAACCACGAATTGCGACCATGTTTCCAGACGGTTATAAATGTCTGTTTGTTTTAGTTCAGAAATTTTCATCCATTTACCCGCAATTTGCTCTTTCTCTTTGACTTCCACATGTGAGCCTGGATTTAATTGAAGCGCAGATAGAATACCGATATGCACTTTGCCGACACTGTTGTCATCATCATTTATCAAACCTAATGTGACAATGGCCTGCTTATCCTCTTCTTCGATTTGCAGTTCTTCATCAAGCTCCCGGTCTGTGTTCAGCTTTAAGACCTCGGCAAAGGAAGCAGCTCCTTCAATATGATTCATATGGCCGCCAAAGCCAAGAGAAAGCTTATTGTGAAGACGTGATTCTCCGCCGCCAGCCAGCCGCTCATAAAGGAAAACTTCATCCTCGCGTTTAATGACGACATAAGGAATCGGCTGCTTATAATGAGGATCTTCTTCTGCGTCTCCCCTTCTCATTTCAGAATAGGTCGCCTCAATTTGAGCCATAATTTCTGCTACTCGGGCATCTTCACTGTTTACGCCTTGAAAAGTCAATTTTTCTTTTTTAAACACTTCATCGCGCGGAGCGACCAAGATGATTTCATCCATTTTTCCCATGATTACTGCGTCCTCCTATTTCAACCTTCAAGCCGAAAAGAGCAGATATTATATCTGCTCTTTTTCATCATCAAAGAAAAAGTCATCGTCTTTGATCGGCTCAACGGTCGCCTTTTTGTACCCATTCCCCTTCATGGAGAAGAAGTCATGTGATTTTGTTTTTGTATTTAATCCGTTTAAAACGATCGGATTAATGTCTTCCTCTTCAAAGTACGGATCAAATCCAAGGTTCATCAGCGCTTTATTCGCATTATAGCGGATGAACTTCTTGACATCGTGCGAGAGTCCGACTTGATCGTATAAGTCCTCGGTATACTCAAGCTCATTCTCATAAAGCTCATTCAAAAGGTCAATGGCAAATTCGCGAAGCTCTGCTTTTGTCTCTTCTGTCTGCTTATTGTAGATTTCTTGAGCGAGAAGTCCGACATAAACACCGTGAATCGCTTCATCACGAAGGATCAGGTTGATAATTTCACCGCTTTGCATCAGTTTTCCTTGTCCGTAGAAATATAACGGATAATAGAAACCGCTATAGAATAGGAAGCTTTCTAAATACACAGATGCAACCATTGCTTTGAACAGTGAAATCTCGTCATCTTTTTTAATCGCTTTGTAGAGTCCGACGATGATTTGCGCTTTTTTCTGCAAAAATTTGTTTTGTTTGACCCATTCGAATACTTCATTAATCGTTTCAGTCGGTGCCAGTGTCATGAAAATATTAGAGTACGATTTTGCGTGAACGGCGTTCTCCATCATCGCCATAAAATTCAGCACGGCTTTCCGCTGGTGGCCGTCTACGTGCTCAGCCACGATCGGCATTCCTGTATTCCCCTGCTCTGTATCAAGAAGAGTCAATCCGGCCAGTACCTTCATATACGTGTCTTGCTCGTTTTTCCCGAGGTACTTCCAAGTGAGGAGATCGCCGTTTAAAGCAATCTCTTCCGGAAGCCAGAACTGTTTCACATTTTGGTTATAAAACATTTGGGTAAAGTCGTCTTCATGCTTTGACCAGTTTGCTGCGTCATAAATTTTCGTCACTATAAACTCTCCTTTAATCAAACAACACAAGAAAGGCAGCTGTCTTGCCCAGTATCTTTCGTTCTTGCATAGTAAATGGTTTTAATTCCTCTGTGATGTGCATACAAATCAATCCGGTTTAAATCACGAGTCGTCATTGTATCTTTTAGGAACAATGTAAAGCTGATTCCCTGATCAACGTGCTGCTGGATTGTCGCGATCATATCTACGACTTTGAACATATCCATATCATAGGCTTCTTTGTAGAAGAACCAGTTATTAGATGCAAGCCCAGGCATTGGGTAGTACGTTTTTGAGTTGCCGTATGTTCTTTCTTCAATCCGTTCCATAATCGGCATGACAGATGCCGTGCTTGACTGAACGTATGAAATCGAGCCTGTCGGCGCAATGCATAATCTGTAGCTGTGATACATGCCGTGTTCAGCCACAAATGCTTTTAATTGTTTCCAGTCCTCTGTCGTCGGGATATGCATACCTTCAAATAGATTTGCGATTTTTTCGTATTTCGGCGAGAAATCAGTTGAAACGTATTTATCGAAGTATTCACCAGTTGCATAGGTTGATCCTTCATATTGATCAAACGTCTCGCCCTTCTCTTTTGCGATCTCTGCAGAACGCTGGATAGAGTAGAAGTTCACCATCATAAAGAATGTGTTCGCAAAGTCGCGCGCTTCTGGACTTTCATACGCGATGCCGTTTTGCGCAAGGTATCCGTGAAGGTTCATAGCGCCGAGACCGATTGATTTCATCGCTTTGTTTGCCCGTCTTACAGCAGGTGCATTACGGATATCAGTCGTTTCAGATACGTGAGTTAAGGAATCAGTCGCAAGCTTAACAGTCTTTTCGATCGATTTGTGCTCCATCACGTTGAGAATGTTAAGCGATCCCAGGTTGCAGGAAATATCCAAACCGATTTCATCTTCTACATCGTAGTCAGTGTAAGAAGAAACCTGAGATGCCTGCAGCACTTCAGAGCAAAGATTAGAAAATTTCACCTTTGAAATATGGTTATTCGCATGTACTTTGTTGACATTATCCTGGAACATGATGTATGGATAGCCTGATTCAGAACGAAGCACCGCCAGTTTTTCGAGCAATTTCCGCGGGTTGATTTTCTCTTTTTTCACCCTAGGGTTGTCGACGAACTTGTCGTACATTTCATTCATGTCCATTTCGTCCATGTGCTGTCCGTACTCTTTATAGATGGTATGCGGATAGAATACATAAGCCGCTTTGTCCTCACGCGCAAGCTCAACGAACTTGTCCGGAATGACTACACCGATAGAAAGTGTTTTGACGCGCACATCCTCGTCGGCAGAAATCTTTTTCGTATCGAGAAAATCATTGATATCGCGGTGGAAAATGTTTAAATACGCCGCACCAGATCCTTGTCTTTGTCCCATTTGGTCAGCATAACGGAACGCGTTATCAAGAAGCTTCATGACGCCTACAACACCTTTTGTGGCATTTTCAACATCTTTGATGGCTTCACCTTTCGCGCGAAGCTTGGACAGGTTAAGAGAAACCCCGCCGCCCAGTTTAGAAAGCTGCATGGAGATATCGATCGCTCTTGAAATATCATTTAATGAATCATTGACTTCGAGCAAGAAGCAGCTCACCAGTTCACCGCGGCGTTTTCTGCCGGCGTTCAAAAATGTCGGTGTACTCGGCTGATATTCCTGATTGATCATTAGGTTCACATATTCTTTTGCTTTCTCAGTGTCCCCGTTTGCGAAGAACAGCGCAACAATTGAGATCCGATCCTCATAACGCTCGAGGATTCTTTTCTTGTCATTCGTTTTCAAAGCATAGTCATTATAGAATTTAAACGCACTCATGAAGGAAGGAAAACGAAACTTCTTAGCGTAAGCTGTCTTAAACACTTCTTTAATGTCTTCAAAAGAATAAAGGCTTAAGAATTCCTCTTCGTAGTATTGATTTTCAATCAAATAATCCAGCTTCTCTTTTAGATCGTGAAAGTAAACTGTGTTTTGATTGATATAGTCTACAAAATAACTATGTACAGCCTCTTTATCCTTATCAAACTGGAATTTTCCATCTTTTTGGATCATGATTTCGTTATTTAATTGGATCCATTTTGGCACTTGATTTTGTGACAACTCTTTCTACCTCCTGAGTAAACAATTCAACGTCTTTAGATGTGCCGCTGAGTTCAAATTTGTGCAAAATCGGCACCTGATATTGTCTTGAAATGGTATCGGCGCTTTTCGCAAAGTTATCGCCCCATACTTTATTGCCGCTCGCAGCGACCCCTAATAAGAGATGGGCGTATTTTTCGAGAAATGATTGTGTTGATGCCGGTACCTGGCCGAAGTTTGTCGTGTAGGTGACCAAAACAAACGGAGTGTCCAGGTGGTCAATTTCGTCCACCTTGCGTATTTGCTGAAAGTCTATTTTATTCACAAAGCGCTGAACATTCCCTGTTTTTGAATCAAATATGATTTGTACCACGTTTTATCACGACCTATCAAAAAATATGAATCTCTCAACCACTAACACTATATATAGTATACTACCCTCTGGCAAAAACACAATATATAGATTCGTTTTAATAAAAAATTCATATTTTCTCTCTGGCACCCTCATCAGGGCCCAAAAAAGAGAGCAGAACGAGAATCATCTCTCATCCTACTCGAAGTGTCGTTTTTAAGCCGATGTATATCATAACATGAAAAAAAACTGCTTAGTAGTCTAGATTTTTTTTTCTTATACTGTCACAGCATTTTTCGCTTTCGACTGTTTCTTCTATTTCTGCATCAGCGCCGATTTCTTCTAAAACTGCCTTCAACGCGCTTATAATTGAGGCTTCTCTGATTAATTCTTTTCCATTAACAATAATACTCGTTCCATATTCATAGCAGGAATCGTCTTCACAGATTTCTTCCCAGTGATTGACAATAATCTTATGCTTCATCATTTCACCCTCTGTATGTTCTGTGTCAGTATTCAGTTTAGCGATCTGCGTCTGCTTTGTAAAATTCCATGCTTGTGAATTTTATTCAAGCTCATCAGACGGAAACGCTTTTTTAAGCTTTACCTTGTTATCAGCCTCATTATACTCATAAATTTCTATATTGCCGTCATTTACGATTCCAAAATGATTATTTTCGAGCGGAAATGAACTTGGCTGGGGCGTTTCATAAGAATCTCCGCTATCTGTTTCAATCACTGTTTCATCTCTCCCGCACGCACCAAACAATAAGAACACAGCAATCCAGACAAGTGCAATTCTGATTCGTCTCAACTCCGCTTCAGATTCAGAAAACATTCGTTCACTCCTCTCACGTTCAAATTTTTTACATTATATACACTTTCCCCCTTCTTATGTTCTCATTATAAAAAAGACCTAGCAAGATAAAAAACAAGAGAGGTGCTGTGTTAGCCTTTCAGCCCCTCCCTTTCTTGCTTCTGTACATAAATGGATACTGAACCTCCGTTTACATGAAACTCTCCCCATCCATCAGAATGAATCGTAACAGGATCGGAGCGGTTCCCAGTAATGTCATACCATGCCTCGCCGGCATTTTGCTTTCCGACGTACATCCTCTTTGACCCGCCAGGACCGTCTGTGATTAATGCAGCCAATCCTGATTGGGCGGCCGATTGATCACCTTCCCTCGTCCAGCCAATCACATCCTCATGGTCAAAATAATCATGCTGGGTCCCGTATGCATAATGTTTACGCGCTTTTAAAATGGGTTCTATTTTATTTTTGAGCGACGGAATTTCCCTTGACGATGAACCCTTTGTTCCATACATATCTCCATAGAAAACCTGCGGGTAACCAGCCTCTCTTGTTAAAATGAAGGCATAAGCGAGGGGCTTAAACCATGTTTGTACAGTCGACTCCAATGATTGCCCCGGCTGTGTATCATGATTTTCCACAAATGTTACCGCTTGCATCGGATGCTTCGATACGACAGTGCCATCCAGCAAATGTCTCATATCATAGCCGCCCCCCTGTGAGGATGCAGCCTGCAAATGATAGTGAAGCGGGACATCAAAAACAGATTGCTTAAAATCAGTTTTATTCAAATAGTTTTCGAGCTCGTTCAGGTTATTTTGCCAATACTCTGCAACTGTAAACATTTCCTTTCCTGTTGATTGTCTGACTGCCTTTACCCAATCACTCAGAAAAGAAAATTTAATATGTTTAACAGCGTCGAGCCGAAAACCGTCGAGTTGAAGCTCGTTTGCATACCAGGTACCCCATCTTTTCGTTTCTGCGACAACATCCGGATGATCATAGTCAACGTCTGCATACATCAAATAATCGTAGTTGCCGTTTTCCCTTGATACTTCCCAATCCCATGCCTTTCCATCCCCTCGAAACTTATAGATGCGGTTCAGCTTTCGGGATTCGTCCCAATCCGCTCCGTCGAAATGGTACCAATGCCACTTAAAATCGCTGTACGTGCTTCCGCGGCCCGGGTAATGAAAGCCTGTCCATGCTTTTATTTGATACTCTCCTGATGTTTCCTGATTTCTATCGTTTGGATTCACTTCGACCGCGGTTACATCTTCCGTTGCATCCGCGCCTGCCTTATGATTCAAAACAACATCACCGTATACTTGAATGTTTTGCGAATGCAGGGAGCTGATCGCTGACTGAAGCTCCGGTTTTGTGCCGTATTTTGTGCGCATCGTCCCTTTTTGCTGAAATTCTCCTAAATCGTACAAATCATATGGGCCATATCCATTGTCAGATTGACTCGTTCCTTTGTATGCAGGCGGAATCCATACAGCAGTGATTCCAATTTCAGATAAATGCCCCGCATCTTCTTGCAAGCGTTTCCAATGTTGTCCGTCATTAGGCAGGTACCATTCAAAGTACTGCATCAGCGTGCCATTTACGCTTGCAGCCCAAGTTTTAGATACCGGCAGCGTGACAAACAGCAATGTTAAGAAAAACACCAGACCGCATGATATGGCACGTTTTCGTTTGTGAATCATTCTCCTCTCCCCTTTCCAGCATGATCACAAATCATTGTACAACAATAGGGGTTTTACACAAATAACCAATTTCCTATATTTTTTGTAATCTCTATAGGAATTTCTGCGACACAAAAAACCTCGGACTGAAAGCCCGAGGTTCTTCTATTTCGTTTTATCTTTATGGTCTATTCTAATTCAAGCTGGACGTTTTTTTGCGGTGCAAAAGTCGAGATCGCATGTTTATATATAAGCTGCTGCTTACCTTCCGATTCTAGCAATACGGTAAAGTTATCAAAGCCTTTCACCTGGCCGCGCAATTGAAAGCCGTTCAGTAAAAAAACAGTGACATACGTATTTTCTTTGCGGATTTGATTCAAAAACTGATCCTGAATATTAATCGGTTTCATGTTTCGTCCTCCTTGATTCTCTATATCATACAGTTTCGATTAAAGTTGCAGTTTTCCTGCTATATATGTGAAAATTTCCTTTTTTTTCAGCTCCATATCAACAGGCGGGGTCATATCGAACCAGTCAACCGGCATTTTGTTGCGAAACCACGTCAGCTGGCGTTTCGCATACCGTCTGGAGTTTTGTTTTAATTGCTCGACAGCCTCAGAAAGTGTCACAAATCCGTCAAAATATGCGTACAGCTCCTTGTAGCCGATCGCCTGTATCGATTGACAGTCTCTCAATTTTCGGTCGTAGAGCTGTTTCACTTCCGGAAGAAGTCCGGCTTCCATCATCAGATCGACTCGCTGATTAATCCTGTCGTAAAGCGTGTCTCTGTCCATTGTAAGCCCGATTAATACAGCATTGTACAGCAGCTCCCGCTTTTGCTCTTTTAAATGCTGGGACATCGTTTTACCAGATGTATGTAAAATCTCCAGCGCGCGAATCACTCTTCTTGTATTATTCGGATGAATCGCTTTTGCTGCTTCCGGATCAGCCGCAGCCAGCTTAGCATGAAGGAATTCAGCCCCCTCCTGCGACGCAGCCTTCTGCATTTCTTCCCGAAACGCCGGATCGTTCGCCTCTTCCGTAAAGGTATAATCGTAAAGGACGGATTGAATGTAAAGCCCCGTACCGCCTACAATCATCGGAAGCTTTCCTTTTTTTGCGATCTCGCTGATTTTATTTCTGACCAAGCCTTGATAATCCGCGGTGGAAAAAGAATCTGCCGGGTCTAGAATGTCAATCAGATGATGCGGCACACCTTCTGTCTCCTGTTCAGAGATTTTAGCTGTCCCGATGTCCATTCCTTTATAAACCTGCATGGAATCTCCGCTGATAATTTCCGCGTTCAAAGCCTTAGCAAGCTGAATGCTTAAATTGGTTTTCCCCACTGCCGTTGGTCCGACTAATATGACAACGGGCTGTTTGTTATTTTTCACTATGTATCACTCTCTTTTACAAATCTCCCCCCATTATAGCACTCATCATATATAACCACCTATCCATTTTGCCCTTTTTTTGCAGCAGTAAACATTTCTTCTACCAGCCAAGAGGCTCATTTCCGACAATTTCCCGTGTCTTGCCTTTCAAATGATGGCGATGCGTTTTTCTGCTGTTATTTCGGGGATCGTACACTACGCCTCCGTAACGGATCTGAATCGGCTCGTTATAAGCGAGATAAGTGTTTTCTTCAATTTTGTGATAATGTGTGCCGTCAGCCCTGGGAATGGCAGGGCCCGAGATCCCGTAATAGCGGTGGAAATGACCATTTTCAAACGAAGTAATCCCAGTGAAGTAGTGTGTATGGCGATCCGTATTCGTTCCGTTTGCCGGCTGAGTAAAACCTTCAATGATATGATAATGCCCCTGTTCACTGGTTGTTTTAGCACGATAAGCATGTACGTGAGGCGGCGCCATGGCCCAGTCAGACTGATACAGGCCCAATCAATTCACTCTCCTTCTTTTTCAGCTGAACGCCCAATCAAATTTGGGTAGGCTGAATACACTGCATCATCTATACTTTATTATTGGAGGAAGAAAAAAATGAACGAAGCGGAATATTTCATTGATGAAAATGATGCAAGAATCTTTGGCAGACCAGGGTTCGGCTACGGGTTTGGACGGCCAGGTTTTGGATTTGGAAGACCTGGGTTTGGCTATGGCTATGGCTTTGGACGGCCGTTTGGATTTTACGGAGGACCTTTTTTTGGCGGGCTGGTAGGCGGACTTGTAGGAAGTGCTTTATTTAACCCTTATTTTTATGGCGGGTATCCTTATCCCCCGTACCCGTATTACTACTAAACCCGGCAGACCCCTTATAAAAGGGGTCTTTTTTATCCCCCGAATCTGAGTTGAAATGAATCTCTTGACTCATACATAGGTTTGCACTAATATTTTTCTAGCTGATGATCTTTTCATTAACTTACATTTATCATATTTTGAGTGAGGAGGATTACGATGATGATCGGTTATTTATTCCTCACAATTGCCATATGCTCAGAATCAATCGGAGCGGCCATGCTGAAAGTGTCTGATGGCTTCAAAAAGTGGAAGCCGAGCGCATTGGTCGTGATTGGTTATTCCCTTGCCTTTTATATGCTGTCGCTTACCTTAAACCGCATCCCTCTAAGCCTTTCATATGCGACATGGAGCGGCGTGGGTACGGTGCTGACGGCCGTTATCGGTGCGAAATTTTTCAAGGAAAAACTGAATGTAAAAGGACTTATTGGGATTGCTCTATTAATTTCAGGTGTTGTGCTGCTTAATTGGCAGTAAGGGAGTGTTGTATATGAGAGGATTTCTTTATTTGGCTCTTGCCATATTATCTGAGGTATTTGGGAGCACAATGCTCAAACTCTCCGAAGGCTTTACGCAATTCTGGCCTATTATCGGAGTGGCTGCCGGATTTCTGTCCGCCTTCACGTTTTTAAGCTTTTCTTTAAGAACCATAGACTTATCAAGCGCTTACGCCACTTGGTCCGGTATCGGGACGGCGCTTACAGCTGTAGTCGGTTTTTTGCTTTTTGGCGAAACCATCAGCTTGAAGGGTATATTTGGGCTGACACTCGTTATTGTAGGCGTTGTGCTGTTAAATCAGTCAAAAGCCCCTAATAAAGAAAAAAAGCAGACGGCCTGTCAGTGACCGTCTGCTTTTTTATGATTGCTCCGATATTTTTACAGAAGCTTCCAGCTGCAGTTCGACGTTTCCTTGAATAGCTCGTGATATCATGCAGGAAGACTCCGCTTTTTCACAAAGCTTGTGGGCTAACGCAACGTCTTCTTCTGAGGCATCGTGTCTGAGGACTACTGCGGGGCGGTGAATGATTTTTTTGTATGTAAAGATCCCTCTTGTCACATCGACTATGCCTTCTGATTCCATCTGCAGATCTTCTTTTTCCAGTCCGCTTCTTTCCATCATAGCAGCAAGCGTAATAATATAACAGGTTGCCGCTGCCCCGAGAAGCATTTCATCCGGGTTGGTCCCCTCCCCCGGTCCGTCCATTTCTTTAGGAATAGAAATAGACGTGATGAGATTCCCGCTTTCGATTGTGCCGACATCATTGCGTTTTCCCGGCCAATTCGCTTTTAAATAAAAATGATGATCTGCCATTTGATTGCCTCCTTCAATGGATTCCATTTCAGTCTACTGATCTTCCTTGATTTTGTCCTCTGATTTGCTTATTAGGAATATTCTTTTTCAAGTACATGTTTTATCGCCCGGACATAAGAGTAGAATTCACTGGTTTTCGTGTATTTCCTATCTTTATAGTAAAAATCATCAAAAAAGGCTTCTCTCTGTTCACGGCTGATTTCCAGCTGGATACTCAGCCCGGTTTCCCCCTGGTTATTAATGTTATCTGCACTTAATCCTGCAAGGCCGCTTTGAGAGGACGCTAATTCAGCGGAAAACCCTCTTTTTTCAAGAGCTCTGACAATCATTTTCGCCCGCTTACGGTCTGTTCCTCCGACAAGTGTATTTTTCTTTTCTCCTTTATATCCGTGAAAAGCGACAACGTACTGGTGCTCCTTGATCTTCTCTTCAGCCAATGGCTCATCAAAGTTGGTGCTTGTAATGTGCAGCGTTTGATTACCATGTGACTTTAAGCCCTCAAACAGGTAAGTCGAGTAGTCATCGTTGAAATAACGCACAAGCTCACTTACTCCGCCTTCAATTCTTCCGCCGTGCGGAGACATGATTAAAACTTTGCTCCCTTTTTTCTCTTGATAAGAAATATCATAATCAGCAGGGTCCTCATTCTCTGCCAGACTGCTGAAATTTGAATATGTATCCGGCTGGTTGGATGGTTCAGGTTCTAATGAGTAATGAACATATCTTATGAATAAGACTATGGCTAAGACTAATATGACATTTAGTAAAAATCTTCTCATGTTAAACTCCTTTCACAAGAATGGCAAGGTTCATTATATGAGGTATAGTCAATAGGTTTTATCTTACCATTGTATACACCATATCATCAGTGAAAAAGTTCCCGGTTTCAAAAAATCAATTGAATGTCACATTTATCAGCGGTTATATTCAAATATCAGTGAAAAAAGATTGAGAGGAAAAACGAAAAAGGTAGGAATAACCTCACTTGGTAATTAAATGTATAGAGGAATAAGGAAGGTTTTACTAAAAACCAGGCTGTCCGGGATGCTGAAGCGGACGGCCTGTTATAGTCCTGCGAACCGGGGTTCTTGCTTCCTTGTTCGCACAAAGTCACAGGAGAGGATAGAGTCTAATAAAAACGTTCTGATCTGATGGTTCGTAAAACAAAAAGCTTTAATTTGTGTTTTGCTTTTCTGCCTGACGATAATCGTTCTTTTTGTTATGGTGCCGTCTTTCTTCATATATATAATGCTGATTGGTATCTGATCTTCCAAAGACTGGCGTAAGAAGATATTCATACGATTATCGCTCCTCCTGTTTGATATATATAAATGATAATACGAACAAACGTTCTTTTTCAATACCCAATGATTAACAGTACACATGATTCTTTCGTATCAGATTCAAAAGATTCATAAAAACAAACTCTTGTCCGCCTCCTCTAAAGGACAAACAAACTTACCAAACATATGATCCACTCATAGAGTATACAGAGAACTTCATAATAGGAGGAAAATCTATGTTTGGCTACTCTATGGTACAAATGGTGAGAGCAAACGCTCATAAGCTTGATTGGCCATTGCGTGAAAGCGTCTTGCAGCTCTACAAGCCCTTCAAGTGGACTCCTTGCTTTTTACATCAGTTTTTTGAAACAAAATTAAAAAACAGAAAAAAAATGTCGGTCATCATTGAATTCGAGGAAGGCTGCCATGAGGCCGGCTTTCAAATGGCGGGACGGGTTTTACAAAAAGAAAAACGCAGCAAGCTAAAAAACCGTTTTAACAAAATCAATTGCTGCAGCGCAGAGGTTACCCCTTCAGCATTGCATTCTCTTCTTTCTGAATGCAGCGATATTCGCAAAGTGTATTTAAACCGCGAAGTCAAAGCGCTTCTTGACACAGCAGCCGAAGCAAGCCATGCAAAGGAAGTCGTCAGAAGCGGGCAAACCTTAACCGGTAAAGGCGTTACAGTCGCAGTAGTCGATACAGGAATCTACCCGCACCCTGACTTAGAGGGAAGAATTATTGGCTTTGCCGATATGGTAAACCAAAAAACAGAGCCGTATGATGATAATGGACATGGCACACACTGCGCAGGTGATGTCGCAAGCAGCGGCGCGTCGTCTTCCGGCCGTTACCGCGGCCCTGCACCGGAAGCCAATTTAATCGGAGTAAAAGTGCTGAACAAACAAGGTTCAGGCACGTTAGCGGACATTATTGAAGGCGTCGAATGGTGCATTCAATATAATGAAGACAATCCGGATGAACCAATTGATATTATCAGCATGTCCCTTGGCGGCGATGCGCTGCGTTATGACAATGAACTAGAAGATCCTTTAGTCAAAGCAGTTGAAGAAGCTTGGAACGCCGGGATTGTCGTCTGTGTTGCTGCCGGAAATTCTGGCCCTGATCAGCAGACTATTTCAAGCCCTGGTGTAAGCGAAAAAGTCATTACTGTCGGTGCGTTTGACGATAACAATACAGGAAGCAGCGAAGATGATACAGTTGCTTCTTTCTCAAGCCGCGGACCGACTGTATACGGGAAAGAAAAGCCCGATATTTTAGCACCGGGCGTAAACATCATTTCCCTTCGCTCACCGAATTCATATATCGATAAGCTGCAAAAATCAAGCCGTGTAGGGTCTCATTATTTTACAATGTCGGGGACATCAATGGCAACGCCGATCTGTGCGGGAATCGCAGCCTTAATACTCCAGCAAAATCCAGATCTTACGCCGGACGAAGTGAAAGAGCTGCTTAAAAATGGGGCTGATAAATGGACAGGCGAAGACCCGAATATTTACGGTGCCGGAGCAATCAATGCTGAGAAAGCTATTCCTGGTGAATAAGATTTCATGATCTTCGTGAACACTGCTGGTTCGTTAAAGGGTCAGCAGTGTTTTTTAGCATACATAAGCCGGTATATCCCAGCAGAGTGTAAAACATAAAACAATTGGGAATAGTTACAGTATAGATCAAAAGGAGGAATGACTGATGGCACTCAACAACACTGAGCTTTCTGAATGGTTGAGAGAGCGGATCGGCCAGACGCTTGATATTAGAAAAGGCGAACTGACCAATAACCAAGACGAGATTTCAGATTTGGATCAGATTGTTCTTCACCTTCAAAAAGTGGGCATACGCAGCGCAAACCACCCTGACGACTACGTTGCAAATGACGAACTCGTCCTGGAAGGCGAAGGAACAACCTTTACTGAAGCTGGAGACGTACCGCTTCCGCAGAACGCTTATGAAATTCCTTTATTAGGGGATATTCACATTCACCAAGAAAATGGCGGATTGAAGGTACTGACAGATCGTGCGGTATATACTATTGATGTACAAAACAAATGAAGAAACTTTCACCTGGTCGAAAGAATACAGCGCCTTTGAAATTGCCCCAAAGGCGCTTTTTTGCATGGAATCATTTCCTTACCCGCAAGCCGATATTTTCGTCCCAAAACTATTGAACGGCACCTAAAATAGATATATAGTTTTAGACATAACAGGTTGTCGTTTCCAATGGGATTCTGTTATACAGATTGCGCAAAGCTTTCTTTTACATCTGGTCTAAACTGAATAAATGCATCTGTCTTAATCTATTAGGCGAGGAGAATGGAAAATGGAAAATTTGATGTTTCATCCGCATGCTAAAGAGTTTCATGAAAACCCCTTTTCAGTTTTAGGCCGTTTTAGAGAACACGCACCCATTCATCGATTCGAATTACACCGTTTTGGAAGTACATATCCGGCGTGGTTAATCACCCGTTACGATGATTGCATGGCATTTCTTAAAGACAACCGAATTACAAGAGACGTTAAAAATGTAATGAGTAAAGAACAAATTGAAATGCTCAATGTCAGTGAAGACGTTGATTTTGTATCAGATCATATGCTGGCAAAAGACACACCTGACCATACTCGTTTAAGGTCACTGGTTCACCAAGCATTTACCCCCCGCGCCATTGAAAATCTACGCATCAGCATCGAACAAATTACTGAACGATTGTTAGATGACATGGAAAAAGAGAATGAAACAGACTTTATGGCATCCTTTGCCTCTCCGTTACCGTTTATCGTGATTTCTGAAATGATGGGCATACCGAAAGAGGATCGGGCACAGTTTCAAATATGGACCAATGCCATGGTTGATACTTCAGAGGCCAACCGAGAACTGACCAATCAGGCTCTTCGGGAGTTTAAAGACTATGTTGGCAAGTTAATTCATGAAAGAAGAATACAGCCAAAAGACGATTTGATCAGTAAACTTGTGCATGCTGAAGAAGACGGCCAAACGTTAAGTGAAAAAGAACTTTACTCTATGCTGTTCCTTTTGGTGGTAGCAGGACTTGAAACGACGGTTAACTTAATCGGATCTGGCACCCTTGCATTGCTTCAGCACAAGGAAGAATTAGAGAAACTGAAACAGCATCCTGAAATGATAGATACAGCCGTTGAAGAATTGCTGCGCTACACCTCCCCTGTCGTTATGATGGCAAATCGGTGGGCCATTGAAGACTTCTCCTACCAAGGCCATTCTATCAAAAAGGGAGACATGATTTTTATAGGAATCGGTTCTGCCAATCGAGATCCTGAACGATTTGAAAATCCAGAAACATTCGATATAACCAGAACACCTAATCGGCATATCTCTTTCGGCTTTGGGATACACTTCTGTTTAGGAGCGCCGCTGGCAAGATTGGAAGGGCAAATTGCGTTTAACGCACTGCTGAAACGATTTCCGCAAATTGAACTTACGGTAACGCCAGAAGAGTTGAAATGGAGAAAAAATGCTTTTTTAAGAGGATTAGAAAGTCTTCCAGTCTCACTTGCAAGGAAAGATTCACTTTCACACCTCAGCTGATTTCTTCCAGCAGATAAAAATCCCCCTTTTAAAGGGGGATTTTATATTTCCTCAGCGCTTTACCAATTCATCAGCGTTTTCTTCGCTGGCTTCATGTTTTTTGCGAAAAGCCTTAAGGAAATTCGCGTTTACTACGCCTCTGTTTGAGTATAGTTTTTCACAAAACTCCAGCATGGCGCTGGACGCTTTAGATTCTGTTAACATCATCATGTGATTGCTGGAATCGACATCCACCAGATGGAATTGAGGGATTTGCCGCTCCCATTCCTCCCAGTAGGCAGTATCATCCAACGGTATTTTTTCATTTGAAATGGCAAAGTAAATGTCCAAGTCTCCAAGGAATGACCTGCTTTTATTGCGGAAATAATAACATTTTACCGCTTCAGGATCCACAAGCGGCTGCACAGTGTACGCCTCAAATCCATAAGCATGCTGAGTTTTGACCATTTGGTTAAGCTGAGTCCGTATTCTCTTCTCTGGTTTGTTTAATCCCCGCTTTCTTGCTAAACCAATCAGTTCAGTTAAAAATTCCTCTTCCTCTCTGTCAACATCTACCTCTTCACGGCTGATGAGAACGTCTGTAAGCTTTTCCGGCTGAACAATAGATGCCAGCATCGTATTTATCGTTTGAAGCATTGACGTTTTTACAGAAGGCTCATTTTGTTCACGTCCAGGACTGTAAGGGGAATCAATCATGACCATGCTTTTTACAGCAAGCCCCTTCCTTTGCAGCTGGCGTGTTACTTCATATGCGAGCAGTCCGCCTAAGGAATATCCGCCTACATCATAAGGGCCTTCCGGCTGTACGGCTCGCATAATGTCTATATAATAGGAAGCCATTTGTTCAATTCCGTGTAAAGGAGCATGATTTGTCATAAAGCCCCTGGCTTGAATGCCGTAAAAAGGACGCTGGCTTTTCTTCGCAAATGGCGTATAGATTTCTACACCGCCTACTCCTCCATGAAACCAAAATACAGGGCGCCCCCGCTTGCCATCATTTAACGGTATCAATTCCGGAAATGACCGGCTGACAGTCTGGACTGACTGGTCTTGTACTGTGTTTTCCCGTTTCGTTGCTATCAAGTCCACCATATTCTGCACGGTTTGACACGTTTGCAGCTCTGCCAGGCTGATTGACAGGCCAGCTTCTGCTTGCAATTGCTGCAATAACTGTATACAAACGATAGAATCAAACCCGTAATCTTGTAATGCCTTTTGAGGATTTAATTCTTCAGGCGTCATGCCCAATACATCAGATATCATTTGAATATCGTTTCTTTTGTGAAGGGGAATCTCAGCATTTGAAAAAGCAGGTGCTATTTCTGGTGATAGAAAGCCATTCCAGCAATTTCTTTTTTCAAACGGATAGGCGGGCAATGATATTCTCCGCGCACCTTTTCCTCGATGAAGCTGCTCCCATGGAATTTGCACTCCTTTTGCCCAGCAAAACGCGATCTTTTCAAGATGGTTTTCAGACAATAGTGTCTGCATCACGATATCGCCCAATGTTCCCTCAAGCAAGGCGCCGATATCTGACAAGCCTTCTTCTAAATTTCCGATAAAGCAAGGTACAGTGCTTTTCGGCTTTTCGGCTTTTTCCGCAGCTGTTAAGTACTCTTCCAATCCGAGTACGAGTTCATCCTTACTGCGGATGATCAAGGCCATCCGGTCACTCATCTCTTCTCGTCCGACTTGAAGTGTGTAAGCGTAATTTTGTAAAGACAGTTCTTTTTGCTGTTTTACATAGTCAAGCATCTGTTGAACAACGGCTCTTAGTCTGTCTTGGTTTTTTGCAGAAAGCACCACAATGTGCGGCTCATCTGTATGTTCAATTGCTGGTTCTGTATGAGAAGGAACATATTCTTCTAAGATGATGTGCGCGTTTATTCCTCCAAAACCATAGCTATTAATGCTTGCTCTGCGTGGTATCGTTCTGCCTGCATCATCCTGTATTTCTTCCCACTGCTGGTTTCTGTCAATCATCCGGAAACGCGTTTCCTTTATTGACACCTGATCATTCAATGAATCAAAACCGGGAATACCAGGTATTGTTTTATGCTGCATCGCCATGCTGACTTTCATAAGAGCAGCCATGCCTGAGACCAGTTCTCCATGCCCGATGCTCGGCTTTAAGCTGCTGATGTAACATGGCATTTCTCCTTGCAATTGGTGTGAATGCTCCGATTCGAGCTGTCTGTATCCCGATTTCAACGCTTCCACTTCTATAACGTCAGCCACTGGCGAGGCGATCCCGTGCGCTTCTATATAAGTCACCGTTTTCGGATCAACTTGCGACCCTTGATAAGCCTTCTTCATCGCATCCTTCATTCCGATCGGATTAGGCGCGTGCAGTGACATTCCCCTGCCGCCATGCGATACACCTGTCCCTTTAATGACAGAATAAATATGATCAGAGTCTTCAATGGCTTTTTGTAAAGGTTTAATGATGAGAACCCCTGCACCTTCACTTCGAACAAATCCATTCGCCTCTGCTTGAAAGGACTTGGCTTTTCCTTCCGCACTCAAATATCCCATTGAATCAAAGCCGATAAAGCCCTTTGGTGAGAGCAGAAGGTTCATAGCGCCAACAATGGCTTGCTCACATTCGCCGTTTCGAATGGATTGAATCGCTCTGTGCAAAGCGACAAGAGCTGAGGAACAGGCAGCCTCATAATATTCACTTGGCCCTTTTACATTCAGTGCATAGGAAATACGGTTTGGCATTAAGGAAGGAATCACAGCCGCATCGGTATTGCCGGCTGCGACAAAAACTCCTGTCGGGCAGCTGGATAAGGCTTGGCCTGTTATACCGGCGTCTTCCATCGCCTTCCACGCATGTGTCAAAAGCAGAAACTCCTGGGGATCCATTGTCGCTGCTTCTTTCGGTGAAATGCCGAAAAACAGCGGGTCAAACTCACCTATGCCTTCTATAAACCCGCCCCATTGAAGGCTTGACTGCTTCCCATCAGTATTTTCGGTATATTTTCGCCAATCCCAGCGTTCTTCCGGCACTTCAGAAATACAATTCCTCCCATGAACCAGGTTATCCCAAAATTCCGTTACATTGTTTGCTTTTGGAAACTGCCCTGACATGCCGATAATGGCTATACCGTCTGCCGTATATTCTTTTGTCTCATCCGTCTTTGTTTCATAGGTTTGCATTTGCTTTATTTTATTTTCTTTTATATTCGGGGATTTCTGCTGTTGCTTGGCCCCTCCAAACAATTGAATAAAGGATTTTTCATGTTGTTCGGCAAAAAAATCAACCAGTTCTTGAAGAGTCGGATATTCAAAAAACAATGTAGGATTTAGCTCAATCTTTGTCGCTGATTCCAGCTCTCTTGTCAACGCAATCAATTGGGAAGAATCGATCCCCAAATCCATGATATGAACTTTTGCAAGAGACAGTTTTGATGGATTGGCCGTCTTCTCAGCCAGTTTATCTGTGAGATAGCTTCGAATACGGTCTCTTATATCGTGTATTTGAACTTCCTGATTTTCCTCTTTGCTTCCTCGATCTGTTAAGCGGAATTGCTGTAAAGAGTAACCTGAATAGCGCAGCACCGTTTCTGACGCTTCATTCATCACATCTATGTCAAACAGCAGCATTTCACCGGTATTCTTAACCAAAGTAATCAAAAGCCAGCAATCTTCTCTTATTTTATTTTTTGTGAATTGAATATCGTTGATTCCAAATGGCAAGAAATGCCCCTCTATGTCTAATTGTTCTGTGAAACTGAGAATTGCCAGGTAAGCACTGTTTGTAATCAATGGGCTGACAGTGTAATGATGCGCATTTGCCATGCCGTTTTGAGACAAACGCACTTTTGCAAGGATTGAATTATTGCCTCTGTACAGATGAGTGATGGTTTTATATAAGTCTCCCCACTCAGCGCCGCCGTCGATGGTTTGATACATTTGGTCAATATGATCCAGCTCTGTTAACGAACGTTTTACGCTTTCGATGTTTACTTTTTTTGTTTCAAAATGATCTTTTTGGCATTGCCCGATTGCGGCAGGCTTCCAAGTTTCAGATGCCCGCTCACGATACATGATTTGCAAATCGATTGCATGATCTTTCTGAAGAGGATCAGCTTTCACTTCAATTGTTTGCCCTTGGTTTATGACAACAGGGTTTAGATAACTTAATTTACTGATACGGCCGCTGATTTCCTCAGGAAACATTTCAAAAAATGCGTCAATCGCAAGACTTGCATAGGTTGCACCGACGAGCACCCGTTCTTTGTTGAACACATGGCCTTGAACGTAAGGCTCATCGTATACGAATGAATCTTGTATCAGCGGATGATTAACCGTTTGCTCATCATGCCTTTTCCCTTCTTCATGAGGCAGGGTACCGAATTGAAAGACTGTTTGATGGTCAAATGCATAGTGAGGCAGATTGATCCAGCCAGTTTCATTCCCTTGATGTATATGGTCAAAATGAATCGAAGCCCCCGCAGCCCATTGCTGTGCTGTTAAGCTTGTTTCTTCATGGGGTAACCCTCCATTAGTAGAAATCGCACCTGATTGTAAATCAAAGGATGTATAGATACCATCCTGGAGTGAGCTTTCTTTTGTTTTTTGGAGAATCTCTAGTTTTTCAATCAATTCCTGCGTCGACGATACCGAAAATGCAGCCCGCTGTTCTAAGTCATGGTTGATCCTGTGCAGTGAGCGTACAACTGCTCCAATAGAAGAAGATGGTTTTTTTTCTAAAAACACTCGCAGTTTTTCAAGATAGCTGAGCAGGCTCCATTTCGTTTTCGCAGAAAAAACGGCCAGATATTCCTGCTGGTGAGGCACTGGATGTTGCTGCTCAGTTGCAGCGCCGATAAATTCTTCTATAATGAGATTCGCATAGGCCCCTCCCGCTCCGAAAGAATTAATCATGCTTCTTCTGGGCAGATGCTTTCCTGTATCGGGATCTTTTAACCGCTGCCACGGCTCCGTTCGTTTTTGCAGATAAAATGCTGTGTTTTCCAGGTTAATATTTGGATTGACAGGGGCGGCATTAATCGTCGGCACAAGCGTCCCATTTTTCATCTGCAACAGAACTTTCGTGAGCTGAGAAATGCCGGAAGCCGCCTCCAAATGTCCAAGATTCGATTTTACAGAGCCTATCGCACAAAACTGTTTCTTATTTGTATACTGATGAAATGCATTAGATAGTGCGATTACTTCAATCGGGTCGCCTAACGCTGAACCATTTGCCGCAGATTCTATATAGCCGATTGTTTCCGGATCAATGCCGGATTGCTGAATGGACTTGGAGATTAATGCAGCTTGCTGCTTCGGGTCTGGCGCTGTATACATCTGCCTTCCTCCGCTATGATTGGCAAAGCTGCTTTTGATGACGGCATAAATATGGTCGTGATCTTCTATCGCTTTAGAGAGCGGTTTTAGCAGGACGGCTCCGACGCCTTCACCCGGAATAAGCCCGCTTCCTGTGCCAAAGCTCTTGCTTTGATTTCCGTTCCCTAAAAGATTTGCGCGCTCCAGCGCATCATATTTAGAGAGATCCAATGTTAAATTGACACCGCCGGCTATTGCCATCGAACAGTTTTTCAGTTTCAAACTCTCACATGCAAGATGGATTGCGTTTAATGAACTGGAGCATGCGGAGCTGACAGCCAGACTTGGTCCTGTCAGGTTAAAAAAATGAGAAACGCGATTTGCAATATGCCAGTCTCCGCCATTAGAGCTCAGCACCGCTTGTTCTAATGAAGGGATATTCCAAAAATACTGATTATACATGTTTCCAACAAAGACACCTACTCCCGTTCCGTTGTCCTGCAGTTCATTTAATCGGATTTGAGAATAGCCGCCGTCCTCAAATGTTTCCCAGACGGTTTCTAAAAATAAACGAAGTTCCGGCGTCATTTCCATTACTTGATTCTGATCCGCTTCAAAAAGATGATGATCAAACGCATGTACGTCTTTTAAAAATCCGCCGTAGCGCTTCTTATCTGACGATTGTAATGATGCTTTCGACAAAGTGTTTACTAAAGATGTCCGCCACCTTGATTGCGGAGCCTCTGTAATACAATTATCCCCAGCTATTAAATGCCCCCAGAGCTCTTCTACGTTTTCAGACATCGGATAACGTCCGCTTATGCCGATAATTGCAATATCTTCTGTGCCGTAATGATTCGGTGTGGTTCTATGAGAAGGGAGTGCCTTTACGTTTTTCGCTGTTTCGGTTTCTGATTTTGGATTCGCCTTTGCTTGCTGAGTTTTAATTAGCTGCTGGTCTCCGCTAAAACGGCGCGTTTGATATGTAAACGGCTGTTCAGATTTTACTGGCTTCGCTTGAATAGAAGTTTCTTTATTTGCGGGCTGTGATTTTTCTTTCAGCAGTGATGTCCGCAGCTTCCCTTCATGCTCCTTTATCAGAAAATCGACGAGTTCTTTCGTATTGCTGTGTTCAAATAAAATTGTTTTCGGAAGCTCACCCGTCAGTTTTTCTAACTCACGAATAAAATTCACCTGCAAAATAGAATCGATTCCATACTTCTCAAACGTTGTTTCTGCATGTATACGCTCCGGTGATAGTTTTATTGATTTTGCTAACGTATGTTTCACAAATTGTGTCGTTTGTTCAAGAAGAGAATCCTCATCACTATCCTTCGTTTGAGAATGATGTTCATCTAGATGGTAATCTATAATTTCTTCTGCTGGTTTTTCTGTTCGTGTTTTTTGACGGACGATTCCGTCACTTTCCGCTGCGATGATCTGCTGGCCGAGCTGATGTGATTGTTCAGCCATAAAGGAAACATAACGAAAGCCCTCACTCTCAAGCACCATTTTCCATGAGTCTGGATATAAACAGGGGCAGCCCGGGATACGCAGATCAGGATCTTCATACAGCCACCAGCCCTCTAACAAGCCAAAGGTCAGGTGTGAATATATATTATGGTCATTAATCTCATTCAGAAGGAGCAGGCCGTTTTTCTTCAAAACCGCTTTGGCATTTCTCAATGTCTGCCGGATATTTTTCGTCGCATGAAGCACATTTGCAGCGACAATCACATCATATCCGCCCACTTCTATATGTTGTTCAGCCGCCGGCTCTTCCACATTAAATACCTTATACGTCAGATAAGGGTTGTCCGGACCGTACATTTTTTCCGCATGCAGTAAAAACGCCTTGGAGAGATCTGTATAGCAATATTCTTTTATATGTGACTGATAGGCTTTCATTTTTTGAAAAACCGCAGCGCTTGTACCGCCTGTTCCTGCTCCGATTTCTAGTATACGAATCCTTGCTTCAGGCTCTTGCTTTAGACGCTCCTGCATAAAGGCAGCCAAGGTGTCTGCCAGCACATCGTTAAAATAGTCTGCGACTTGATTGTTTTTATAGATTCCTTCCACTAATTCCATAGATGAGTTCGGAAAAAGGATATCGGTGGCAGATGCCTTGCCGGTCAGAATATCCGGCAAGGCTTTAAGTGCAGTCTCTACTAATACCACCATGGCTTTCATGTTACTGTCTTGAAGCAAGTCTGCTTTTTTTTCATCCCATTCGTACCATAATTCATTTATGTCCTCTGTTGAGCGGGTTACGGCGTATCCATTTGACGTTTGTTGAAGAAAACCATGCCGCTCCAAAATCGATAGGCTCTCCTCAAACCATCTGCCATAGAAATTATGCAGCACCGGCTGGGGCTTATTTTCCTTAAAAAATCCTATGGACTGCAATTGTGCTAACAGCATCTTACAGAGAATGTCTTCTGTGTTTCGCATTGGCGCTTTCCCCTCCTATAACAGTTGTTGTATCGTTGTGCTGTCTCCCGGGTGATAGCTTCGCAGTTTCTCAATGGCGGAGCTGTGAGTTTCCGGATACACCTCAATTGTTTCGTCATTCTGTCCTGAGTCATTGCCCGTTTCGCAGTCTGCCATCTTCATCATCACAAGCTGTTTCAGCGGCCCCCCGAGCAGCAGTTCCAACGCTTCCATCGCTTCAGGGGCTTCAATGGAGCCTATGCCCGCCTGCGCCATTCTTCGCTGATAATCAGGTGAGGAAACAACACCAATGCTGCCCCAATAACTCCAATTGATCACAGCTACTGTACAAGGCCATACTTGTGAAAGCCGATGAGCAAAAGCATCCTTAAAGCTGCAGCCGGCAGCATAATTGCTCTGTCCTGAAGCTCTTGCAAATGATTGTACGGAAGAGAAAAACAAAGCAAAGTCCAACGGCTCTTTCTGGAAGACTTGAGCCATTTGCACACTTACATCCACTTTTGCAGAAAGAACATTTCTGAAACGTTCCTCGTCCATATTCATCAGGCTTTGGTCTTGCAAAACAATGGCAGAATGAATGATTCCGTTGATTTCCCGATGTATTTGTTTGATGGCTGCATAAGCGCGTTCCAAGTCCTCTCGATTTGCGGCATCAGCTTCGATGTAAAACGGAGCCGGCCCTAAACGCGCAAGTCTGTCCAGCTTGCTTTGAATGGATGCATCTTTTGTTCTTCTGCCAATCCAAACGACATGCGCTTGGTATGTTCGAATCACATATTCGCTCCAAGCTTCTCCAATTCCGCCCGCACCGCCTATGACCACATAAACGCCTCCGTGTTTATACTTGGTGTGCACAGGCTGATTGCTGTGTACAGGGATCAGACGCTGTTTGTGCCAGGTTTTGTTCCGATACGCCCAAGTATTTCCCTCTTGGTCGAAAGGCAGGGAAAAGATTTCAGCCACCGGCCAATCCTTATTTCGATCTACATCGATCAGTTTTGTCTGCCAATTTGTATATTCTTTTGCCATCGAGCCGATCAGACCGTGAAGACCGGCATCAATTGGATTGACAATGTCATACTGACCAACACATTGCGTATTCGCTGTCACGACCGTCCAGCTTATCGTCTTCTCTCCACAGCCTAAAGAAAGCATCGCCTTAATGAGCCTGAACAGTTGCATAACGCTTTGGTTTTGGGCTTCAATCATGTCATCACCGATTTCGTACTCCGCAATATGGGAAGGAGAAATCCACACAATATGGCCAAATGCCCCTAATGCTTCAAGCTCGTTTGCCAACTGATGAATAGAATCATGCGGCTTGATGTGCAGCTCTTTGGCAAGCGGGAACTGTCTTTGTACAGCGTTTCTGCTGTTTTCATCCCCACCTAGAATGACAACACGCTCATCAGCAGACGGAATGATCCTGCTATTCTCCGTTTGCACTTGATCCCATACCGGCGACATTAGAAGCGCTCCATTAAGAGACGCCTTGCTGTCAGATGGTTTTATTTTTTCCGGGCGTTGTATGTCTTCTTCTATCACTCTTGAGGAGATGCCCTTGATTCTTACACATACCTGGCCTTGTTCATCACATAGATCAATATCCAGCCGTTGTATTCTGTCCTCGTTTGGACGCGAGGCGACAGAGACCCACATGTTTTCTGTACATGGGCTGTATACCTCAAGCTCCTGCAGTGCAAAAGGCAATGAAAGCTGTTCATCTCCGGAATTCAGCTTTAACCCGATCGACGCCTGTAAAGCAGAATCCGTCATACTCGGATGAAGTACAAATTCGTTCAGCGTTTGAGATACTCCAGACGGCAGCGAAAGCTCTGCCAACGCTTGATTGCGGCCAATGTAAAGGTGCTGTATTCCTTGAAAACCAAGCCCGTATTCTATGCCGATCGCTTTAAATAACTCATAGCACTGTTCATTTGAAAGTATGCTTTGACTGCATTGCGATTGCAGCGCGCTGATATTATGAGAAGGAATGTTTCCTGCTTCTCTTATCTCAACATTGCCCTGACTGTGTACCTTTCGTGCGCCCTCACCGTCTTCTGTAAAAATTTCAAAAGCAATTTCAGCATCGTGCTGAGGTTCAAGACTGATATGCACTTGGACAGGATGACCGTCCGCCACAATCGGCTGCACCCAAACAACATTTTTTATATGAATGACAGATTGATGATCTTTGAGCCCTCGCACTGCCTGCGAAATGGCTGCATGCACCATCTCAAGATAAGCGACCCCCGGCATGACCGGTTTTCCCTTCACCTTGTGGTCGTTGAAAAAGAACTCAGCGCCTGTAAAGATTGAGCTGAAACGCTGCTCTGTCAAATCAGAAGTGTTGGTTTGTACTAATGGGTGCAAAACTGCTGTATCGACAGTTTTTGTCGGTGCCTTTTGTGTGATTGCCTCCTCTTTCATATCCGTTATCCAGTAGCGCTCTTTTGCAAATGGATAGGTCGGCAAGCTGATACGGTTAGGCAGTTTGCCGCTATACAGTTTGTTCCAATCTATTTTTAATCCTGCTACCCATAATTCAACCAGTTTTGTATAAACTCCGGGTTCCCAGTCATTTTCGAGTGTTTTCTGAATGTCTTCGTCTGACATGAGTGTCTGTAATATCCCTTTATTCGCCCTGCCTCTATACATGTTCGTCGCATTGGTTTGTCCTTCTATAAAGAGGTACAGTTTCTCCAGCAAATCTTGAACCGAGACAGCGATAATCCCTAATCTCTCCTCCATTGCATCGCGCCCCTCTTGAAGTGTATAGGCAATATCAACGAGATCACGATCGGAGATTGAATGTTTGCTGATAAAATCCGCCAATTGCTGTGCTTGGTCCTTCAGGCGATCTTCTTCCTTTGCCGACAAGACAAAGATGCCCGGGTTCTGTGATGTCACTGCTGGCGCTTGTTCAGATGGAGCAGTTTCTTTTGGAATATATTCCTCAATGACCACATGGGCATTGACACCGCCTATGCCAAATGAACTGACTCCGGCTCGGCGAGGCAGCTCCCGTCCGTTTTCATCCCGCATCGATTTCCATTCTCTGGATTCCTGCACGATATAAAATGGGCTGTCTTCCAATCTGATATACGGATTGATCGTCTCACTGTGCAGACTTTTTACCAGCGTTTTGTGTTTTAGCTGCAACAGGATTTTGATGACACCGGCTACACCGGCTGCGAGCGATAAATGGCCGATGTTTGTCTTCGCTGAACCCAGTCCGCAATGGCTGGCATGAACAGAAGGATCTCCCGTTTTCTCGTACAGTTCTTTAAATGCAGCCTTCAGCCCGTTAATTTCTACCGGATCGCCAAGTTCCGTTCCGGTTCCATGCGCTTCAATATACGTCACAGTTCTCGGATCGATTCCCGCCTTCATATAAGCGGTTTTTACGACTTCTGCCTGAGCCTTCGGATTAGGAGTCGTCAGAGAATTCGCGCGGCCTCCGTGATTTACCGCACTTCCTTTGATCACACCGTAAATATGATCGCCGTCGCGTTCCGCCGCCTTTAGTTTTTTCAGGAAGAGGATGCCTGCACCTTCACTGACCGCAAATCCATCGGCTTTATCAGAGAACGTTTTGCATTTTCCTTCTTTGCTCAGAGCCCCTGCTTTATCGTAGGCAATGTGGCCTTGCGGTGTTACAACCGTGTTGACGCCTCCCGCGATCGCCATTTCACAGTTTCCAGCTTCAATTGCACAGACTGCATGATGAATGGCGACCAGTGAGCTTGAACATGCCGTGTCAATCGGTTCGCTCGGTCCATGAATGTTCAGAAAATAACTGACTCTATTCGGTCCGGCAGAAGGACTCATATTAGCAGCTGCAGAGCCTTCGATATCTACATTTGAGAGAAGAGAGCTGTATCCCGTGTTTCCAGTACCGATGAATAAGCCCGTTTTGGTTCCTGATAGGCTTTGGGCTGAATGTCCCGCTTCTTCTATCGCTTTCCAAGCATAGGTCATTAATAGACGCTGCTGAGGCTCCATCTGCTCAGCCTCCAGCGGAGAAATGCCGAAGAACAACGGATCAAAGTCGGCTACTCCATCAATAAAACCGCCCCATTTGACGTTCGTTTTATTTGCTTCTTTTAGCGGGTCTCCGTAGTACTCACGCCAATCCCAGCGGTCTTTTGGAACCTCTGTTATACAATCTGTCCCTTCTTTCAAATTCATCCAGTACTCCTCAACATCCTTTGCTTTTGGGAAAACTCCGCTCATCCCTACAATGGCAATAGGTTCGGGCTCAGGCGCATGCTCGGCTGCCTTCTTCACTGGCAGCTCCTTTGGTTTGCCAAAACGGTTTTCGGTTGAAAACCTGATGTCTTTCATGGCTTTTTCCGCAGGCTGTACAGGCAGATCCTCCTTGACAGGTACTGCAAATTGCGCCGAGAATGTATCTTGATATTCTGCTGATAAATACGCGGCAAAGGCAGAAACAGTTGCATGCTCAAAGAAAATTGTAGGGGCCAGATCCAGCTTGTATTGTTCATTCAATATATTAGCGAATTCAGTTAAAGTGATTGAATCAAATCCATATTGATTGAACTCCATATCCGGATCAATCTCTTTAGTTTTGATTTTGAGCAATTGAGAGATTGCTTGCTTTAAAATGTCTTGTATTTGGTCCAATAAGCTGTCTTGATCCATTCTTGCTATCTGGGTCACCGGTTCTTGCGCTGGTTTATTCGGAACATCTTCAGAAGGCGGCTTTTGAGACAGCTTTTCTCTCATCATGTCTTTGATACCTTCCATGACAATGACGTTATCTTTATCAAAAGCCAATCCTTTATAAAGTGCCTGAATGCCGGTTTCGGTTCGCATAGCCGTAACGCCCGTATTTTTCATTGTCATTTTTTCAGTTTCTTTATTTACACGCATGCCGCCCTCTTTCCACAGCGGCCAATTGATCGACAATGTTTGGCCGTGTCTGTACATGGCGGTCACAAGCGCATTACGATAAGCAGCATAGCTGTCCATAAATGCATTAGCCATTGCATAATCCGCCTGTCCCGCGCTGCCGGTGATACTAGATATGGAAGAGAAAAGGATAAAGAAATCTAACGCGAGATGCTCGGTTGCCTTATCCACATTTACGAGCCCTTTTACCTTAGGAGCGAGGACCTGCTTAAGTTCTTCATTTGTTTTATTCATGAGATAGTTGTCTTTAAGCAGTCCAGCACTGTGAATCACACCATGCAAGTCGTCATAATCAGCTGTGATCCTTGTGATTAACTCGGACGCAGCCTCCGTTTGAGTCACATCAACCCGTCTGTACTCTGTACGAGCACCTAAACGCTGCAGTTCGCTAAGCTGTAATTGCTGATCAGCGCTAAGCGCGGACCTGCCTGTAAGAATCAAAACAGGCTGTTTGACTTGGCTTGCAATTTCTTTCGCAAAAATAAATCCAAGTCCTCCTGCGCCGCCTGTGATGAGGTACACACCCTTATCCCTCCACGGCAATCTGATTTCACGGTCAGGCGTATGAATTTCATTTAATTCATTGATGTACCGTTTGCCTTTTTCATATTTAATGCGCTGATCTCCTGCGTTTCTTTTATTCTCTTGGACTATCTCTGCGATCCTATTCATAGTTTCGTTTGTATCGATTTCAATCGTCTGGCCGATCAGCTTTGTATTCTCCAGCCCGGCCGTTTTAAGGAGCGCCGAAAGTCCTGAGAAAGAGTAATGCTTTCTTTGCGCTGAGGTAAGCATTTGGATCAGAACATGGCCTTGCGGCTTGCTTTTGAGGATACTCTGTATCGTCTCAAGCGCTTGTTCGGCATAATCTTGGAATCGCTCTGCCAGACCCTCCCGATAAGACTCTAATACTATACATTCCGCTCCTTTGAGCTTTGATTCAATACTGTCTTTTGAGAGTCCGTTCATTTCACAAAGCATGATAATATGCCGTTCATATTCTGGTTCCAGACCGTCTTTGTCGATCTCCTTAGACATCCATTTTTCCTCAAACATCAAAGTTTCCATTGTTTGGTCAGACTCTGCTGATCTAGGGTCGCTTTCTGCCGCTCTGAATGACAAACCTTTTAACCGTACGCAAACATTGCCGTTCTCATCTAAGATATCGATATCCCGTTTTTGTACCTTATCAGTCGCTTTGCTGCCTTCACTGAATCTGGCGTATACCCACATGTTCGAGGAGCATGTCCCGAAGACTTCAAGCTCTTGAACCGCAAAAGGCAGCGTCAGCCGGTTATTTTCTGCGCCTGTCAAAATGCTGGATGCCTGTAAAGCGGAGTCCATCAGACCCGGATGCATGCTGAATTGGCCAATTGTATCTAAGACAGAAGGATGCAATGACAATCTTGCCAATACAAAATGTTCAGCTGTATAAATCTTTTCTACACCGCGATAAGCTGGACCGTAGTCAAAACCAATCATTTTATAGGTGTCGTATACTTCGTTTACGGAGAAATGAGTTTGCTGACACTTCTTGCGCAGGGATGCTACATCAATGACCGGCGTATCCGCAGCAGGATGTAATTCAGCCCCGCCTTGACTGTATACTATTGGTTTGTCACCGGCTATTTCCGGGTTGCCGTAGATTTCATACGTAATGTCACCATGCTCCTCCGGAAAAAGCCTGATGTGTACTTGCACCGGCTGCTCCCCGACTACAATCGGCCGCACCCACACTGTGTTTTTGAGCGTAATGCGATACTGACCGTTTTGTACCTCGGCAGCCTGCTCAATGGCAGCCCGCGCCATTTCAAGATGGGCCACTCCCGGCAAGATCCGTTGGCCTTTGACAACATGATCTGCAAGGAAAAACTCTTCTCCCGTATAGATTGAGCTAAACCGCTGTTCCGAGAGATTCGAAGTGTTTTGATGCATTAATGGATGTAACACAGATGCGCTGATGTGAGATGCTTTTTTGTCGGCTTCAAGGCTTCCCCTATTTGCGACATAATCAGAAATCCAGTAACGGTCTTTCGCAAACGGATATGTCGGCAAGCTAATGCGATGCGGCTCATTCTCGCCATACAGCTTCGCCCAGTCCACATCAAGCCCTTTCACCCATAATTCCAGCAATTTTGCATACTTTCCGCGCTCCATCCATTTTTCAACCGCTTCTTGAATTTCTTCATCTTCCGTCAGCATTTGCAGCGTTCCTTTATCAATCCGCCCTCTATATACATCCTCCACATTATTTTTGCCGGCTGCATAGTCTTTTAGCTTGTCTTGCAAATCCTCAATTGACCCGGAAATGATCCCCAGCCGTTCTTCCATCGCGTCTCGCCCGGCTTGCAGCGTATAAGCAATATTTGCGAGATCTTCGTCTTTGTAAATATGCTGGTCTAACGCTTCAGCCAGCTGCTGTGCGTATTCTTTCAGTCTTGCTTCATTTTTAGCTGATAGGACGAAAATACCTGGATGTTCAGAAGTGATCGACGGTATGTTGCCAGCGTCCGCCTTCGGAATATATTCCTCGATGAGCACGTGGGCATTTACCCCGCCGATACCAAATGAACTGACGCCTGCACGGCGAGGCAGCTTCTGCCCCTGCTCATTCTGTAGCGCTTTCCATTCTTCTGTTTCCCGAACGATATAAAATGGGCTGTTTTCAAGCTGAATATACGGATTGACAGTCTCGCAATGGAGACTTTTCACTAAGGTTTTGTGTTTAAGCTGCATTAAAATTTTAATAATTCCTGCTGCACCGGCTGCAAGCGATAAATGACCGATGTTTGTCTTCGCTGAACCAAGGCCGCAATAATGATTGGCAGAAGTGTCTCCTTCTTTTACACCCAGCCCTTTAAAAGCCGCTTTCAATCCGTTAATTTCAACCGGATCTCCAAGCTCCGTACCTGTTCCGTGCGCCTCAATGTACGTCACCGTTTTGGGATCGATTCCCGCCTTTTGGAATGCCGTTTGAATGACTTCCGCCTGGGCCTTCGGATTAGGCGTCGTTAAAGACGCCGCACGCCCCCCGTGGTTCACTGCGCTTCCTTTTATCACCCCATAAATATGGTCTCCCGCTTCCTCGGCCGCTTTTAACTTCTTCAGAAACAGTATGCCGGCTCCTTCCCCATGAGCAAAACCATCAGCTCGATTTGAGAACGTCTTGCATTTGCCTTCTTTGCTCAGGGCACCCGCTTTATCAAAGCTGATATACACCTCAGGCAGAATAATCGTATTAACGCCGCCGGCTAATGCCATGTCACAAGTGCCTTCCTCGATTGAGGAAATGGCGTGATGGATCGCTACCAATGAACTGGAGCACGCCGTATCAATAGGTTCACTCGGCCCATGCAGATTAAGGAAATAACTGACACGATTCGGACCGACTGACGGGCTCGTGTTAGCTGCCGCTGACCCTTCTATTGCCGAGTTCGCTTTAGATAAAAGAGAACTGTATCCTGTATTTCCCGTTCCGATGAATACGCCTGTTTTTGTGCCTGACAGACTTTTTGCCGAATACCCTGCATCTTCAATCGCTTTCCATGCATAAGTCAATAATAAGCGTTGCTGTGGCTCCATTTGTTCAGCTTCACGCGGGGAAATGCCAAAGAATAATGGGTCGAATTCCGCAATGCCGTCAATAAAACCTCCCCATCTTACATTCGTTTTATTGGCTTCCTTCGCAGGGTCCCCTTCATATTCGCGCCAATCCCAGCGGTCTTTCGGAATTTCCGTCATGCAGTCCTTGCCTTCTTTTAAGTTCTTCCAGTAGGCATCCACATCTTTTGCCATAGGAAAAATGCCGCTTATTCCGACGATTGCGATTGGCTCGGGACCGGATTCACTCTGTATGGTTCCCGGCAGCATAACCGGCTGCTTTCGGCGTCTTTTTGAGGTGACATGTATGGTTTTATCCTGTTCAAATGCAGGCTGAGCCTGAATCTTTGACCTGGTCCGTACAGCAAATGTTTTCGCAAATACCGCTTGATATTCTTCTGACAAATGCTTGCCGAACTCATGGATCGTCGGATGGTCAAAAAAGACGGTTGGCGTCAGCGCCAGTTTATATGCCCGATTGATATGGTTGGTGAATTCAGTCATAGAAATGGAGTCAAACCCATACACCGTCATTTCGGCATGGTCATCAATCGTTTCAAATGGAACCTTTAATAGCTTGGCGACCTCCCGCTTTAACATCGCCTTTACTTTATCCAGCAAACTCCCTGTGTCAATGCTCTTTGCCGGTTCAGTCATGCTTTCTGTTTCCCTCTTTTCAATAGGTGCTGAGGCTGTTTTTGACAGCATGTTTTGTTTTATCTTCTGAACGTTGCCTTCCATCACCATGACCTGGCTTGCCTCACTATTGAACGCTTGATAAAAAGCCTGTATGCCTTGTTTTGCTTCCAGAGGAACAATTCCGGCCAGCTGCACAAGTCTTTTCTCCGTTTCACGATCGACCTTCATGCCGCCCTCTTTCCATAATGGCCAGTTTACAGAAAGCGTTTTGCCATGCCGCTGACCGTGTTCGGCTAGCGTACTGCGGTATCCGGCATACATATCCATAAATACATTGGCTGCCGCATAGTCAGCCTGACCAATGCTGCCTAAACTTCCCGAAAGAGATGAAAAGAGAATGAAAACATCCAATGCCAAATCTTTGCTGGCTTCATCCAGGTGAACGAGTCCTTTTACTTTAGGCGCCAGCACATCATGCAAATCTTCTGCTGATTTCTTGGCCAAATAGCTATCTTTAATAATTCCCGCGCTATGAAGAATGCCATCAAGACGGCCATGTTCTTTCTGGATATTGTTCATTAACTGGTACACTGCGATTTTATCGGCAACATCCATTTGCTGATAGGTGATCTCGGCCCCTATGGCGCGAAGCTCTTCAATCTTCCCTCTTTTATTATCATTCAGAGGTGAACGGCCCGTCAGAACGACTGTCGCATTTTTCGTTTGTTCAGCAATTTCTTTTGCGAACATAAGGCCTAAGCCACCGGCACCGCCTGTGATGAGATAAACGCCGCCGTCTTTCCACGGCATGCTGATGTTACGGCTTGCCGCTTTCATTTCACTCCAATCTGCAATAAATCGTGTACCGTTTTGATATCTGATATGGGTGCCGCTGCTTATTTGATTTTCTTTCAGTTTGCGGGCGATACTTTCCCCGCTTTCTTCACTGCTGATTTCAATCATTTGTCCGGTCAGCTTAACCGTTTCTAACTCGGCCGTTTTCAGCAGCCCTGTCAATCCAGAAAACAATTGCTGCTCGCCTTCTGCGGAGGTCACGATCTGAATCAGAATATCTCCTTTCGGTTTCTCGCGAATCAGCGCTTGCACTTTTCTAAACACCTGTTCCGTATACGAATGAAAACGCCCATCCACTGAAGCAGGCCTTGCTTCCAGGATGAAGACATGGACATGCTCCATTTCTGCTTCGATCTTTTTTCTCATGTCCTGATCACATTCACAGAGGAACACGAGATGCTCTGCATATTCTTTATCCGCTTTTCCGCCAGCCTTTTGTTCTTTCCAAACGGGCTGAAGCAATAAGGTTTCTGAATGTGATGATTCTGTTTGTATGTCAGCCTCCATCACTCTCGTCGAAAACCCCTTCATCCGTATACAAACGCTGCCATGCTCATCGCATAGATCAATATCAACTTTCTGTATCAGATCGCCCGGTTTATTTTTTGAATTAAACTGAACATAAACCCACATATCAGAAACGCATTCATGAAAGACTTCAAGCTCCTCTAAAGCAAATGGCAGTGCAGCTTTAAAGTCTTCACTGTCAGAAAGCTCCGCCCTGGTGACGTTTTGCAAATATTCAGCCGCCTGTAACGCCCCATCCAATAAACTTGGATGAAGAGCATAATCGGCTGCTGTATGAGAGACAGATCCCGGCAGCGATAATTTGGCAAGCAGCTGGCCGTCTCCTTTATAAACGGTCTCCACACTCTTGTATCCGGGACCGTAATCGGCTCCGATCATGCCTTCATAAAATAAGGAGGTGTCCATCAAGCCTTGATTACATTGATTCTTTATCGCCTCTAGATCCAATACCTCCGCATGCTTTGGCTGAAATAATTCCGCTATGCCCTGGTTATATACAATTGGGTCTGCGTCAGCGGATTCCGGTTCACCATACATCCGATAAAGAATATGTCCGCCGTCTTCATCATAGAGTCCGATGTTTACTGTAACCGGCTCATCTCCCGCTACAACCGGACGCATCCAAACCACATGTTTCAGGCGGATTCCGGATTCCTCATCATCTAAACCGCCAATTCCTTGTTCTATAGCGGCTCTTGCCATTTCAAGCGTGACAGCTGCCGGCAAAATCGCCATCCCTTTAATGATATGCTCAGCAATAAAATACTCCTGTCCTGTGAAGCTGGAGCTGAACCGCTGCTCCGATAAAACAGATGTATTCTGGTGCACCAAAGGATGCAAGCGTGATGGTACGGCTGTTTTACGATTGCCCGTGCTGATGTCAGGCCAATACCGTTCTTCAGCAAAAGGATATGTCGGCAGACTCATGCGGCGCGGCTTCGTATTCGGGTAAAGATGGCGCCATTCAACCTGAAAACCTTTGGCCCACACTTCGGCAAGCTTTTTCAGTTTGCCTTTGGACATCCATGATGCAACCAGTTCTTCCGTTTCCTCATCTCCAAGCAAGAGATCAGCGGATTTCACTCGCGTTTTTTCTCCTTGAATACAGCCTTCTGTCAACGGTTGTCCATTCACAAAACGCTCCAGCTGCAGCTTCCATTCTTCCAAATCGCTCGCCATAAAAATAACTCTTGTGTCCATCGCCTCCCTGCCGATCTGGAAGGTGTATGCTAAATCCCTTAAAGAGTGTTGTGTCAGATCATTTTGACTGACAAATGTCAGCAGTTCCTTTACATATGCTTGCAGCCGCTCCCTGTTCTTTGCCGATACCGGAATGAGGTACGGAGGATTTCCTTCGTTATCCGCTCTTGTATCTTGGGCATTTTCATATTGTTCGAATATGGCATGAGCGTTCGTTCCGCCAAGCCCAAACGAGCTCAGAGCTGCCCGATGTACACCTTGATTTTTCTGTAATAATTTTCGTTCGCGGACAACATAAAATGGAGAGCTGTCAAAGTGAATATTAGGATTCGGCTCCTGGCAGTTGATAGTTGGCGCAAGTTCGTTATGAGATAAGCTCATGGCAACCTTAATGCAGCCGGCTAACCCTGCGGCAGTATCCAAATGTCCGATATTGGTTTTCACCGAACCGATGCCGCAAAATTGTATTTTGTCCGTGTATTGCTTGTACACTTTGTTTAAGGCAGAAATTTCAATAGGGTCGCCTAATTTAGTCCCTGTACCGTGTGCTTCAATGTAGCTGATCGTTTCAGGATGGATATCGGTTTCGTCCAATACGCTCTGTATGACCTCTGTTTGGCCTTTTACGCTAGGAGCATAAAAGCCGGCCTTATCAGCTCCGTCATTATTGATTCCTATTCCGCGCATGATGGCGTAAATATGGTCTCCGTCTCTTACCGCATCCACAGCTTTTTTCAATAGGACGACAGCTACACCTTCTCCTCCAGCCATTCCGTCAGCTGCGGCGTCAAATGCCTTAACATGCCCGTCACTTGAAAAATTCAATCCGTTTTGATGCACATAGCCTATTCCTGACTGCGCGTGCAAGGTTGCGCCTCCAACAAGCGCGTATTCAGATTCACCAGCTGTTAGGCTTTTGTACGCTTGATACAAACCTACTAGTGAAGAAGAACAATTGGAATGAACAAAGTAGCTTGGCCCCTTTAATCCGAGCTTGTGCGAGATCATCGTCGGGATCGTTCCGCTTTGGGCTAATACCCATGAGACATAGCCATCCGGAGATTCATGTCCTTCTGTTCTCTCCTTCGGCAATAACGTTCTGTAGGAATTGTTGCTTGCAGACATATACACACTTGTTTCCGGAATCTCTTTTGCCACATAGCCCGCATCCTCAATTGCTTTCCATGAATGCAGCAATAAGAGACGGAGCTGAGGGTCCATAAACTCAGCATCTTTAGGAGAGATCTGAAAGAAACCTGGGTCAAACAAATCTTTTCCCTCAATTACAGATTGCACAGGAACGTAATCAGGATGTTGAATTAATTCTTCAGGCACTCCATTTTCTCGCAGTTCTTCTTTTGAAAAAAATTGAATACTTTCCTTGCCTTCTTTGATTTGATTCCAGAACTCATGATGATTTTTCGCCCCCGGAAACTGGCAGGAGATTCCCACAATGGCAATACTGTCTTCAAAATACGGCGGCAGCGCTTGCTGTTCCGTTTGTTTCACCCTCTTCACATTCTGCTTGCTTTCATTTTGAGGAATGGCCGCCGTATCTGTGTTTTTCATTTCAATAATGTATTGGCTGATGGCCCTGATATTGGCGTACTCGAACAGCTCCGTTACACTGAATTCACAGTCAAATTCTTTTTGGATTCGTTCCGCCACGGCCACGGCAAGAAGTGAATCGCCTCCCACATCGAAAAATCCGTCCTCTGGCCCAAAACCGCTGACTTTCAGCATATCCTCCCAAATGAGCTGCACTTTGCCTTCTACTTCTGATAACTGTAAGTATTGTGTTTTTCTATTATTTAAAATGACCTTCCGATGTTCCAATTCCTTGCGGTTCACTTTCCCGCTTGGTGTTAACGGCATCTCATCCAGGCGGATAAAGTGCGCAGGTATCATATATTCCGGCAGGCTGGATTTCAGGCAGCGGCGCAAATCGTTTGGATCGATAGGCGGATGTCCATTTTGCTCCGTATAATATGCAGCCAGCTTTTTATGTCCTTCCAGCTGTTTGACCACTACTGCCTGATCTAAAATGCCCGGATATTCACTCAGTTTCGTTTCTATTGCACCTAATTCAATTCGGAAACCTCGGATTTTAACCTGGCTGTCAATGCGGCCTAAATATTCAATATTGCCGTCAGGCAGCCATCTTGCTGAATCACCGGATTTATAAAGCTTGGTCCCAGATTCAAACGGATTGTCAATAAATGTTTCCGCTGTCAGGCCGGGCTGGTTATAATAGCCCCTTGCCAATCCGTCGCCTGCGATACAAAGCTCACCAGGTTTTCCGATCGGAACAGGCTTCAAATGCTGGTCCACGATATAAATCTTCGTATTGGATACAGGCTTGCCGATTGGCGTATGATGACTGGCGATATCTCCTGTTCCGCATCCGAAATAAGTCGCGTAAATGGAGGCTTCTGTTGGTCCGTAAATATTTTCAACACGGCAGTTTTTAAAGATCGATACTGCCTTTTTCACCAATTCCTTAGGAAAGGCTTCTCCTGCAACCATCATGTATTTGATTGGTCCTTCTTCAGTAAATTTCCTGTTGTCTTTTGCCGTTTCTAAAAATACATGCAGCATGGCAGGGACAAAATTAACATGGGTCACATGATATTTTTCAATCACATCCATGCACAGCTGCGGTGATTTCTCTTCATCCGGCGGAAGAATAATAAGGCGGCCGTTTCCGATAAACCAGCCGAATAATTCCGATATGGATACGTCGAAAACATAGTTCGTCTTTAATAAATAAGCGTCCCCAGCAGTGACAGGATACTGGGATTCAAGAAAATTCAGCGTATTCATAATGCTCTGATGCTCTACCATGACTCCTTTAGGCTGACCGGTACTGCCCGAGGTGTAAATGATATAAGCGAGATGATGGGGTTTGACTTCTCGTTTCAATCCACTTTTTTGTTGAGCTGTGTCCGTTTGACTGTAAGCCAAATCGATATTGATGACTTTTACATGGTCATCAGTTAATTTGTTTACTTTGTCATGAGCTTTAGATTGTGTAAGGACAATGGACGCTTCACTGTCTTTGAGCATGTACGCTAATCGTTCTTGAGGGAAGTTCGGATCTAGAGGCACATACGCCCCGCCGGCTTTCAGAATCCCTAAAATTCCGATCAGCATATCAAACGAACGCTCTGCACAAATCCCTACCGGTCGTTCCGGTCCAGCCCCCTGTGCCTGAAGATAAATGGCCAGCGATGTGCTTTTTTGATCTAATTCCTTATATGTAAGAGTCTCCTCTTCGAATACGACCGCTATCGCATCGGGGGTTTTTTTCGCTTTTTCCTCAAAAATCTCATGTATGCACTTGTCTTTGGAGTCATTTGTCTTTGTCGCATTCCATTGCTCGAACAAGCTGATTTGTTCTTGATCTAACTGTAAAGAGTATGTTTCAAGTGATAAAGACGGATCGAGAATGATGTGTTCAGTGAGTTTGATGTAGTTCTCCATCATTCTTTCAATGGTAGATAATTCATATATATCAGGGTTATACAGAAGATGAAGCACTGTTTCGTTTTCTTGTTCATACACTTCCAGCGCCAGCTCGAATTCCCCTTCTTGCCGAATGTCTTCGATATATTTGATGCCAAGAGCTTGATATGGTTCCAGCATTTTTTGTAAGCCTGCTGTCTGAAAGAAATTCTGGTAGAGAAAGGCTGTTTGAAAAATCGGAGAATCCGCTGCTGAGCGGTCTACATTCAGTTCTCTTACCAGTGCCGGAAACGGGTATGCCGCATGGTCAAGTCCGTCTGCCACTGTCAGCTGCAGGTCTCGAAGGAACTCTTGAAATGTTTGGGTTCCTATCTCTTTACTCCGAACAGCCATCATATTAATAAAGTACCCGATGATCGATTCAAAACCGTCTTCAGGCCGCCCCATTGTCGGGACTCCCACAATGATGTCCTTTTGTTTTGTATAGTGATGCAGCAGCACTTTATAAATAGAAAGGTACACAACAGATTCGTTCACATAATGAGAACGTGCTAACGACTTTATTTGCTTGCTCAGGTTATGAGGGAGCAAGCTTTTGTAAGCTTGCCCCTTATATTTTTGTGCTGAAGGACGTGGACGGTCGGCCGGCAGCTCAAGAATAGGCAGCGTTCCGGACAGCTGCTCTTTCCAATAAGCGAGATGCTCAGCCCCTTCTCTAGCGCCCAGCATACGATTTTCCCAGTCAACAAAGTCAGGATAATCGGCCGGTAAAGTCTGCAGCATCAACTCTTCGCCTTGCAGCAATTGTTGATACGCCTCTAAAAGCGTCGATATAAATGTCAGCATTGACACACCGTCAAATATAATATGATGAACCGTGATAAGCACAATGCATGCCTCGTTTGACTGATGAAACAGATATGTGCGCATTAACGGACCAGTTTCCAAATGAAAAGGTTCTTTAGCTTTTTCTTTTAGGTAGGGCAATACCTCAGCTGAATGCATAGCTGAGATATCCGCTTCCTCAAAATGAAGAGCCTGCGACGGCTGAACCGTTTGAAATGGAATGCCATTTTCCTCTTGAATCACACTCGTTAAAACAGGATATTGTTTCTGTACAAACAGAAGGGCTTGCTTGAACGTCTCGACATGTAATTTTTTGCTGACGTGAAAGCATAAAGGTATATTATATGCACCCATATCAGGAGACATTTTTTGAAGCATCCATAACCCTTTTTGACCTTCTGAAAGCGGGCTATTCAACTGACGCTTCATGCTTTGAAGATGTTCTTCTACCTCAGTAATCGTTAATTCTCCTGATCTGTAGGCATCGAGAATTTCTTTATGGTTCATACGATTAACTCCCTTCTATGATGTTTTGCACACTCTTAAAATCCAAATTCCCTTGCGCCACCTCTTGCATCAAACCGATGATTTGCTCGTCACTGTACAGGCTGTTGGTTTGATTTTGCGGCAGAGCCTCCGCGCTTCGGTTTTTTCCTTCAGCTTTTAAGGCCACATAAGCAGAAAGCGCTTGGATTGTCTGGAATTCAAGAAGCTCCCGGCCGGTCAGCTTGATCTGAATGGTCTTTTCTAAATGACGCATCAGCTTTCGGCCAAGAATTGAATCCATCCCGTATTCTTGAACGTTTCTTTTGAAACTGATTTGATGCCGTGACAGGCTCAGCTCTCGTTCCAGAAATTGTACGATGATGTCTTGAATGTGTTTCTCTTCATTGGACTTGTCAGTCTCACTTTGGGCGACTTGTGACGATAGCCTAATATTCTTATCTGATGAGATCCAATAGCGTTCCTTTGCAAATGGATAGCCAGGTAACGGAACGATACGGACATTATTGTCTTCATGGAGCAGTTCCCAAGAAATATGATTTCCTTTCGTCCACCAATCTGCTATCTTTTTAAAATCTTTTTCTATGACGACCGTTTTCAGAGATGTTTCATCTCGTTCTTCTGAAATGTCTTCCGCATTCCCTGTATAAAAGGATGTAAATTGGCCGAATGATTCACCATTCTTCACTGCTTCTTCAAATTCCTTCAATTTTCGCACCAGTTGTTCCTGATTATTCACTACGATCGCCAGTCTTGCTTCCATTGCTTTTCTTCCAACCTGGAGTGTATACGCAACATCAGGTAATGAAAGGCTGTCAATCTGCTCTGCATACTCAAGCATTTGCAGAACAGCATCGTGAAGCCGATCCTCATTTTGAGCAGAAAGCACGATAACTTGCGGACATTCGGTTGGCTCTTGATGCGCGGATGCCTGCTCATCCGGAATGTATTCTTCAATTACTGCATGCGCATTCGTCCCGCTGATGCCCGTTGTGCTGATTGTCCCCGTCCTCGGATTATGATTTTTTCTGATCCATGGCTGGTTCTCTTTGTGAAGCACAAAAGGGCTCTCTGCAAACTGAATATAGGGGTTGCTCGATTCACATTCATGGGTAGCCGGAATGGTTTGATTTTTCATAGCCATCAGCATACTGATCAAAGCAACCACACCGGAAGCTGCAAATGTGTGTCCGATTAATGATTTAATCGAGCCGATGGTGCAGAATTGCTTCTGTTTCGTATATTTGCTGAACGCACCCGTCAATGCCTGTACTTCAAGCGGATCTCCCAGATTTGATCCAGTGCTGTGCGCCATCACATATTGAATATCCAGCGGATTGATCTGATATTTTTCATAAATGCTTTCTATTAATTCCGCCTGACTAAAAGGATTGGGAGCTGTCATTCCATTGGTTTTGCCGTCATAATTCACGCCGCTTGCTTTTATACATCCATAAATGTGATCTTGATCTTCAATTGCCTTTGATAATGGTTTCAGCAAAACAGCTGCTACCGCTTCACCAGGCACAAGTCCATTGGCATCCTGGTCAAACACTTTGCATTGTCCATCTGGAGAAAGCATTTCCGCCTTTGTCAGCGCCTCATAAGACATTTGAGAAATATTCAGACTGACGCCTCCGGCTAAAGCCATTTCACAGTCTCCCTGACGCAAGGCTGCGCATGCCTGATGAATGGCTACAAGTCCTGAGGAACATGCTGCCGTCAACGCCATATTAGGTCCTTTTAAATCTAATGCGTATGCAATTCGCGCAGCCAATGTGGCGTTTTGAGTGCCGGTAATGTAATCCGTCTCACCGGTTAAGTGGGCATATTCTCCTTCTTCCACACCCACATAAACGCCGCAGGACTTTCCTTTAATCCGGTTTCCCATATATCCTGCGTCCTCAAATGTATGCCATGCTTCTTCCAGAAACAATCGCTGGCGCGGGTCCATACTTTCGGCTTCTTTAGGCGATATGTGAAAAAACAGCGGATCAAATCGGTCTATGTCTTTCAAAAATGCGCCCCATCTCGGCACTTCTGCTTTCTCTGGATGTCCTTTGACTTCACGCCAGTCCCAGCGGTCTTTCGGAATTTCTGAAATGCATTTTTTTCCGTTTTTCAGATTGTCCCACAATTCATGAACCGAATCAGCTTGAGGAAACCTGCCGCTCATTCCGATAATGGCGATAGGCTCTGTGTAAAGCTGCCGGCCGCTTCTATGGCTGTTTTCTGATTGGAGTGCTGCAGAAACCGGCACTTCAGCTTTAGCCTGATTCTGAGTATCAGATGCATCACCCCGGTAAAATTCCTCGATCAGGCCTTTATGATCCGTTAAAAAGAAGCGGATCAATTCTTTTAAAGTCGAATAGCCAAAAAATAAAGCAGGCGTTATCTCGACTTTGTAATAGTCAGTTAACACGTTCGAGAATTTAGCCAAGTAGATGGAATCAAATCCAAAGTCGGCCCAGTTCTTATTCAAGTCTAGCTTGTCTTTTGAGATCTTAAGCAAGGTGTGAATATGCATTTTCAAATCCATTTCCAAACGTTTTTCAACGCTTAGGTTCTTCATCCCGCCCGATGTTTCTTGTGCAGGCGGTGCTATCATGTCCGGTTCTGGAACGGCACGTTCAGTCATTCCTAAAAAGCGGCGGACCCGGCTTGGCTGACCGGCTATGATAAGATGCTGCGCATCCTGCTGAGACAAAATATGTTCAAACATACGTATGCCTTCTTCCGCTTCTAAGAAGCGCTGACCGCTTGACTTCAGGTACATCTCGGTAGTTTCGGCATTCCCGATTGACATCCCGCCGTCCTTCCAAACAGGCCAGTTGATAACAAATGTATTACCGTGATGAAGCTTGTTTCTGTAATGTGCATAAGCCATTTGGAACCGATTCCCTACCGCATAATCACAAAAACCAAAGTCTCCTAAAATAGCAGAAGACGAAGAGAAGTAACAGATAAAATCCAGGGTTTCTTTTTTAAACCACTCGTCAAGCGCGATCGTTCCATTGATTTTCGGTTCAATAATGCGCTTGAAGCTATCCATCTCTTTTTCAAAAATAGAGGACCCGCTCTCGATACCGGCGGCATGAATGACACCATTGATGGTGCCGTACCGGTCTTTTCCGCGTTTCACGCAGTCTCCCATTGCGATCGGATCACACACATCCGCCTCTGCATACATGGCTTCGCCGCCTAACTCCCTCAATGCTTTTAGCTGCTTTTGTTTTTCTTTGTTGATAGGCGTTCGTCCTGTCAGAATGATGTTCGCGGCATAGTTTTTAGCCAAATGCTTGGCGAATAAATAACCGAGCCCTCCTAACCCGCCTGTAATCAGGTAAGTTCCCCCGGACTTCAATTTGCTGTTGCCTGGCTGTAACGTTGTCTGTTCAATCTGACATACATAACGTTTCTCATTCTGATACAAGACGGTTTGTTCGGTTGAAGCCTGTAATTCCGTCCAGATCTTACTTGTCCAATCATCCATTGATTCTTTTGGAATTTGATCAGCATCCTGAAAGATTCCTGTCACTTTCGTATTCGGAAGGACTAGCCCGAGTGAACGTTCAAATCCTATCCATGATTCCAGATAACTTCGGTCAAGACCATTTTCAAAACATCCAGCCAATAACACACGGGCAGGTTGAAGCTTCGCGGCCGCCATAGCTTGCAATAAATAGACTGCACAGGAATAATCCTGACTACAGCTTGAATCCTCCGTCGCCCATAAATAGAGGATTGCATCCGGTTCTCCATGTTCTTCCTGAATCCTACGGAAGGCTTTCTCAAAAGTGCCGGGATCCTTCCGTACAATTTGATAAGAGTATTGAGACTGTTTGCCGTACGTTTCGCCTTGAGAAACAAATATGACCTTGGTCTCTGAATCAAAGCTTTTCACAGCTGAAGCGAATGCTTGTTGCTTGTCTCTGTCAGTCAGAAAACAGACGAGAGTTGTGAAGCTTTTCGATGTGAGAGACACCTGCTGTTCTTTCCATACTTCTTTAAAGGTCATCACCTCGAAGTCTTCTTGCTCTTGGTGTTCTATATTGTTTTCAAAGGACGTTGTTCTCTTTTCAACACCTGATGCCCAGTAATGTTCCTTCGCAAATGGATATGTCGGCAGGCTGATTCGGATCGGCTTATGAGCTCCGTACAGCTTTGTCCAGTCAAAAGACAAGCCCTTCACCCAAAGATCCAGTAATTTCGTAAATTTCCCTTTGCTCATCCAGGCGTCTATCATCTTCTCCGTATCTTCATCAGCTGATAAGAGCGCTAATGCTTGTTTATTACCGTCGATACGATCCAGATACAGATCCTCTGCTTTCATTTCTATAAAATCTTGCAGCTTGCTCTCTAGATCTTCTATTGATTCGGCAATAAAGCCAAGCCTTTCCTCCATTGCTTCACGGCCTGTTTGCAGCGTAAAGGCAATCCGGACCAGATCTGATTCACTGTACCTTTTTTCGCGAACGGCAGTGAGCAGCTGCTCCGCTCTTTCTTGAAGCCGTTCACTGTTTTTCGCTGACAGCACGATCAGAGCAGGAGGATGAGCTTGGGGTGTTTGTGCCCCGGTTTTCGGAATATATTCTTCTAAGATCAGATGGGCATTTGACCCTCCGGCGCCAAAACTGCTTAATCCGGCGCGTCTTGGCACTTCCCGACCATCAATGATCGGCCGCTTCCATTCACCAAGCTTTTGCTGAACGATAAACGGAGTTTGACTGAATTCAATATTTGGATTCAAACGCTCAGCATGCAATGATGGTGCGATTTGACCGTATCTAAACTGAAACAGTATTTTTGTCAAACCAGCGATGCCGGCTGCACTTTCACAATGACCAATATTGGATTTGCTGGAGCCGATCGCGCAGAACTGTCTTTCTTGTGTATCTTCCTCAAACGCTTTTGTTAATCCAGCAATCTCAATCGGATCTCCTAATGCAGTGCCTGTTCCGTGTGCCTCCAGATAACTGATCGTTCTGGCTGGGATATTGGCATGCTGAATGGCTTCTTTAATCAGCTTGGCTTGGGCATTCGGATTTGGAACCGTATATCCGTTGGTTTTGCCTCCGCTGTTAATGGAGCTGGCCTTTATCACCCCATATATATGGTCACCGTCTTCTATTGCTTTTTGCAAAGGCTTTAAAATGACGGCACCCACTCCTTCTCCGTCAACAAACCCATCTGCGTCATCACCGAATGATTTACATTTGTCAGTTTCAGAGAGCATGTTCATGACAGATAAGTTCTGATAGTGAACAGGGTCGACAACTAAATTGACGCCGCCGGCAATGGCGCACTCACTTGATCCGCTGTAAATGCTTTCTAACGCCAAATGGATCGCTGTCAGAGAAGACGAACATGCTGTGTCAACAGCAAGGCTCGGGCCTTGGAAATTCAGCAAGTAGGATACCCTGTTGGCAATGGACCAATAGCCGTAGCCAGTAGGATAATTTTTGTTCATTACTCCGGCAAAGACGCCGACTTTTCTGCTTGAGCAGAGCGTGTCTGGCGTGTATCCCGCATCTTCAATACTCGCATAGGCGGTTTGCAGGAATAATCGCTCCTGAGGGTCCATTCTTTCTGCTTCTAGCGGAGAAATTTGAAAGAATAAAGGATCAAAAGTATCCATACCTTTGATAAATCCGCCCCATTTTGTATAAATCGAGCCTTCTTTTCCTTTTTCTTTATCGTAATATGCTTTCCAATCCCAGCGGTCTTTCGGGATTTCCTCTATACAATTTCTTCCTTCTTTTAGATTGTTCCAAAATTCTTCTGCTGTCTCCGCCTGAGGATAACGCCCGGATATGCCGATAATGGCAACATCACGGCTGACCGGTGCTTGTGCCAGTGATGGTGCTTCTTTCTCGCGGCTGCGGCCAAGCTTACGATAGCGCCGGGTTGTGTCAGGCGCCTGCCCAGCCTCCTGTGAAGATTTGTTATTGATTGCTACCGGCTTGTCATTTTGCACTTGACGGTCAAGGCCTGTCAGTCTCAAAAGTGCTGCTTTTTTCGTTTTGATTAAGTGTTCCACTAACGCGTCTATTGTCTGATACTCAAAAAATAAAGTGCTGCTCACATGGTCCAGTTCCTTACGTAATGTATTCGTGAGCTGAACAACGACAATAGAATCGATTCCGTACTTTTCAAGCTGTTCAGATGAATCAATTTTACTTGCAGGGATTTTCAATGTTTGTCCGATTAGTTTTTTCATATACTCGGTGCTTTTTTCTATCAAGACGGCATCATTTGATGATCCGCCTATCTCTGAAGCTACGTTTTGGACAGATGCCGGCTCCTTCCTCGCTGAAGAAAAATCCTTTTCTGCAGGAGGCACCATTTCCATAGCCATACGGCGCACCACTCCGTTGCTTGAGGCTGCTATGATCTGGTGACTGAGGTCATGTGCTGCTTCTGCCGGGAAGAACACGGATTCAAAGCCTTCGCTTTCTAAGACCTCTTTCCATTTGTTTGGATATAGACCAGGACAGCCGGGAATTCGCAGCGCAGGATCTTCATACAGCCACCAGCCTTCCAACAGTCCGAAGGTGATGTGTGGAAACAAGCTGTTTCCCGCCATTTCATTTAGTAACAGCAGTCCGTTGTGCTTCATCACAGCTTTTGCATGCCGCAGCGTTTGGCGAATATTTTTTGTCGCGTGAAGAACATTAGCGGCAATTACAACGTCATAGCCGCCTGCCTCGATTTCCTGCTGATCGATTGGTTTTTCTACGTCAAATAGCTGATATGTCAGGTAAGGATTTTCCGCCCCATACTCTTTTTCTGCATGCAGCAAAAACGCCTTTGAAAGATCTGTATAACAATATTCTCCTATATGATTTTGATAGGTTTTCAGTTTTTGAAAGATTCCGGCACTCGTGCCGCCAGTACCTGCGCCTATCTCCATAATGCGAATGGGGGTTTTAGGGTCCTGTTTCAGCCGTTCATCTACGTAAGCTGTTAACGTATCAGCGAGCACTGTATTGAAGTAGTCTGCAACTTGGTTATGCTTGTAAATACCTTCCACCAATTCCATTGACGAATGAGGGAACATGATATCTGTCGCAGGCACCTTCCCTGTCAGGATATCCGGTAATGCTTTCAGCATGGCCTCAGCTAACACAACCATCGCTTTTGTGTTGCTGTCTTGGAGCCATTCTGCTTTTTTTGCATCCCATTCATTCCAAAGCATGTCTATATCCGCTGCCTTGTCCTTCCTCACCAAAGAATCTCCATCTTTTTTAAGGTAGTCTTGCTGCAGAAGGAATTCGCTGCTTTGCCGGAGCCACTTTTCATAAAACTCACGAGTATTGTTGTTTCGTTGAAGACGTTCAACCGATAATGTATGACCATCAAACAGCCCGGCCGTCTGCAGCTGCGCTAACAGAAGTCTGTAAAGGAGAGCGTCCAGCTCCTCGTGTGTTACTCTTTTTATTTTCCGTGTTTCCGGCAGGCGTCTCTTCAGGCTTTCGGCGTCTATCGAAGGCTGCTGCGGGTAAAGGGTGATGAATTCCTTCTGATTCACGCCTTCGACTGCAACAGATTTAGTCGTATGAATGAAAGCCGTTTGGCTGACAGGCCCTGAAAGCAGGGCTTCTAACGCTTTCATCCCTTCCTCAGGTTCAATTAAGCCTAAGCCAATTTGATTCATGAGCTGCACATAATTTTCATCTTCGGCCGCTTCCCTGTTCCCCCAATATCCCCAATTCATGACGTTAACGGGACAACTCCAGCTTTGGGACAGCCGGTAAGCAAATGCATCTGCGAACGCACAGCCAGAGGCATAATGGCTTTGCTTCACATTTTTGATATGGGACACAAGCGAAGAGAAAAATAGAGCAAAATCCAAATCCTCCTGCTGAAATACTTGGGCCATATGAACACTTACATCCACCTTTGCCGCCAATCCAGCTCTGAATTCTTCGAGCGTCATATTTTCCAGGCTTTGTTCAAATAAAACCATTGCAGAATGAACGATCCCATGAATATGAGGATGGCGTTTTTTCACTTGTTCATAAGCCTGCTGCAATGAATGCATATCCGCAGCATCGGCTGCAATATAGTAAGGCGCAGGTCCAAGTGCCGAGAGACGGTTTAATTTTGCCTGGATGGCATCATTGATTTGACTGCGTCCAATCCAAACGATCTGTGCCTGATAGCGGCGGATCATATACTCACTCCATGCCTCTCCGATGTACCCAGCTCCTCCAATAACCACATACACTCCGCCGGTTCGATATAACGTATCATTTGAAGGGGATTGCTGATAGGGAATCAATTGCTGCTGATGCCATTGGTGATTCCGATAGGCCCACGCGTGCCCAAGACGGTCTGCAGGGAGTGTAAACATCTGTTTGATCGGCCAAGTGCAGCCTTCTTCAAGGTCAATCAGCCGGATATTCCAATGCGGATATTCCTTAGCCATTGTGCCAATGAGTCCATGAATGCTAGCATGAGCAGGATTGACAGCTTCATGCTGAGTAATCGGCTGCGCTTGGACGGTGATAATTGACCATTCCAGCTTTTCCCCGCCATAGCCTAATTGAAGAAGTGCTTTCACAAGCTTAAATACGTGAAGAACGTTTTCTTCCTGTTCTTCAATAAACATTTGCTCTGAGTGTAGCGGAGCAATCCACAGTACATGGTCAATGCTGCCGCACGCTTGCAGCTTGTTCGCTATCGTTTCCATGTGATCTGCCGGCTGGATATCCAAAACCACAGCCTGAGGATAGTATTGTTTCATTAACTTCTGTTCGTGCTCAGTACCCCCTAATAAAACGGCTTGTCCACCGGCAGCAAAGACACCGCTCTCCGCATTTGGAGACACTGGTTCCCAGACAGGAACCATCATCGTATGTCCTATCGATGAAGATCCCGCTGCTATTGCTTCCGGAGATTGAGGTTCTCCTTCCAGCGCTCTAATGGAAGCACCCTTCATTTGCACACAGACATTCCCGTCTTCATCGCATAGATCAATATCATACTTTCTGATTTTGTCCTCTGCCTTACTGTCTGAACTGAATCTAATATAAGACCACATTTCAGAAGGGCAAGGGGCAAGAATGTTAAGTTCCTGCATTGCAAACGGCAGAGACAGCTTATGGACTTGAGCATCCGTATTGACTGAGCTAACGATAAAACCAATCGATGCATGGAAAGCGGCATCCATCAAACTCGGATGGAGCATGAATTGCTTCTTACCGTCTTCCAAAAAAGCGGGCAAGGAGATTTTTGCAAGCAATTGTTCGTGTCCGATAAGCACTTTTTTAATCCCTTGATAGCCCTCTCCATAGTCAAGCCCTATCTTCCGAAACGCCGCATAGCATTGCTCTGATGTCACTGTGTCCAGACTGCATTCCGCCTGCAGCGCTTTAATATCTAAAACAGGAATGTCCGGTTCAGCCCCTAGGATTGCAGTCCCTTGGCTGTGTATCATCTGGTTTTCATCTTTGCTGTAAATCTCATAGCTGATCTCTCCGCTCTCCTCAGGATAAAGACCAATATGTATCTCTTTTGGTTCACTTTCAATCGCGATAGGACGAATCCAGACGATGTCTCTGAGCGACACAATTCTTTGTCCCTCTCCCAGATCACCCGCTGCTTTTTCCGCTGCTTCCCTTGCCATTTCTAAATAGGCAACACCCGGCAGGATTTTCTGTCCCTGCACAACATGATCTGATAGAAAAAATTCCTTGCCTGTGAAGCTAGAGCTAAAGCGCTGCTCAGAAAAGTCTGACGTATTCCTATGCAGCAGCGGATGTAATGCAGCATTCGTTGTTCTGCCGCTGATTTTCGTCTCAGGTGCCGGTATCCAGTAGCGTTCTTTTGCAAACGGGTAGGTTGGAACACTTATTTTAAGCGGCTTGCGAGCGCCGTAGAGTTCATCCCAGTTGACCTGTTTTCCTTGAACCCATGATTCCGCGATGTTCTTCAAATCTCCCGCTTTTGCCCCGGTAAACCCTTGGCCCTCTTTGGCCTGTCCGGTCCAGCAGCGATCGGCTTCTTCACCTTTTACAAATGCTTGAAGTTGATGAATTAGATCCTTTATGTCTTTTACGATGAAGGCTGCCCGCTCCTCCATTTCCACCCGTCCTGCCTGCAGTGTATAAGCAAGCTCAAAAAGATTAATGTCCTCGTGAAGAAACTCAATGAGTTTGCCGGCGTATGCTTGCAGCCTGTCTATATTTCTCGCCGACAAGGGGATAATTGCCTCTTCATATTTCACAGAAACAGAGGCTGAGTCGTTCTCTGCCGGGATGTATTCTTCCAAAATGATATGCGCATTGGACCCTGACGCTCCAAACGAACTTACACCGGCACGGCGGGGATACTTAATCTCCATTCCGTTTTCTGTCAATGCCGGCTGCTCCCATTTCTTTGCTTCGCGCTGAACAAAAAACGGTGATTGATCCAGCTCCAAATAAGGATTCAGCTCTTCTGAGTGTAGGGATGGGACCAGCGTTTTATAATACAGCTGCAGAACGGTCTTCGTTAACCCGCTGATGCCGGCTGCAGATTCAGCATGGCCAATATTTGATTTCACAGAACCGATCGAACAAAATTGCTGATCCTGCGTATTTCGGCTGAAAGCCTTCACCAATCCTTGAATTTCAATTGGGTCTCCTAATGAGGTGCCGGTGCCATGCGCTTCCACATAGCCGACCGTACGCGGATCGATTCCTGTTTTTTCTAAGCAGGTTTCTATAACATCGGCTTGCGCTATAGGGCTCGGAACCGTAATACCGCTGACTTTGCCTACATGATTAATGGCACTTCCTTTGATGACGGCATAAATCCGGTCACCATCCTGTTCAGCTTTTCGCAGAGGCTTTAATAATACCGTTCCAACCCCTTCTCCAGAAACGTATCCGTCACCGCCTTCGCCGAATGTATGACAATAGCCGTCACTCGAGTGCATCCCCACACTGCCATAGCTGATATATTTAGCTGGATGCAGAGATAAATTGACACCCCCTGCTATCGCAGCCTCACATTCACCATTCCGGACGCTTTCTATCGCCAAGTGAATGGCAGTCAAAGAGGATGAGCAGACCGTGTCCACTGCCATGCTTGGCCCATGGAAATTACAGTAGTAAGACACTCTATTGGCGATTTGCGCATAGTTCAGTGACAAAGGAAATGGATTTTGTTCGGATAAAGCTTCAGCACCTATAAGGGAATAGTCCTTATGCATGACACCGGCAAAGACGCCGACATGCCGTCTTTTATTAGCGCCTCGCTGTGCAGCAATTGTCTCAGGCGTATAACCTGCATCTTCAATGGCTTCCCAGCATGTCTCTAAAAATAAGCGTTCTTGAGGATCCATGGTTTCTGCTTCTCTGGGAGAAATTCTGAAGAATTGCGGATCAAAACAATCGGCATCCTCAATGAACCCGCCCCATTTTGAAAAGGGCTTTCCAGAAGGTGTTGTCAGTTCATCGAATTCCTTCCATTCCCACCGTGATTTCGGAATTTCACTGATGCAGTCTGTTCCAGCCTTAAGATTTTCCCAAAATTCTTGTATGTTTTTCGCCTTAGGATAACGGCCTGCCATCCCAATGATCGCAATGTCCTCCGCTTTTTTTGGCGGGGAAGAAAGAGCATCTAAAGACTCCGGCAGTGATGCAGGAGACTGGCGGACAGCATCGTCCGCCTCTCCAAACAAATAGTTTTCAGCCAAATGCGCTGATAATTCTGCAATCGTTGTATATTCAAACAGCAAAGTGGGAGAGAGATCTTCTCCAACATGAGATCCTATCGCCTGAACAATTTCAAGCAAGGATGGCGAATCTAACCCAAGCTCATAGTACCCGGCGTGAATATCCATTTGTTCTGCCGGTTTTTCAAGCTGTTCAGCCAGCAACTGACGCAGTAACCTTTCAAACGCATTGTATTTCCGGCCAGCGTCATGAGAGACAGAAGTTTCTTTTACCACTCTCTCTTCCTGGAGCTGATCGATTTCTTTTTCAGGCTGAAAGGCCTTCGCATCCCGGACAGACTTGCTTGCGAAGTTTTTAAGTTCGGCTATTTTTTGTCCAGAAGAATTAAAATATTCAATGGTCATATAAGTAAGCTCGTTTTTCTGGCGCACGGAGGAAGCCTGAATGCGCGCCGCACATTCTTTTTGTAATGGCTCCGAAGCTGTAAAGGATTCGAAAAACAAAGGCAGATACACAGTCTGTTCGTTTTTATTTACACTTGAAAGCAAGCCGCTTGACCCTAAACCGCTGCCGTCGATGAGCGTCGGATGAAACATAAAAGCCTCAGAATGAAGCAATGCTTCTTGTCCGACAGATACATCAATCAAAACGGCCTCTTTTGTTTCATACACCTGTCCTTCTGCTTTCATCATGCCTGTATGCACTAATTCTTGACGGCGGCATTGATCATAAATGTCGTCCAAATTCAGAATTCGGCCGGCCGCTTTTTTCCATTGATGAAGGTCAATCTTTTCCGTGAAAGCAGCTGGTGCTTTATGATGCATCTCGGCCGAAGCATATCGTCTATGACCTGATAACGACTCTCCATGCTGTTTTTGCCCTTCAATTAAGATGGACCATGTCCCTTTTTTGCTTTCAGACACTTGGATTGTCAGGGCAATGTCATACGATGCTTCCGCGATTAAAGGATAAAAAATGGTCAGATTTTTCAGTTCTAGCTCTTGATAAGCGTAACCATGTTCTTGGAATACTTGATAAATCAGATCTATATAAGCAAGGCCGGGTAATAACGCTTGTCCATATACCTTGTGATTGCACATGATAGGATTATTTAATGAGATGCGCAGCTGTTCAGTTATCATGTTCCCACTCCTCTCTTATTTGAAAGTTTTCCAAAACATTTCTTTAGGAGCACTCTTGTCTGAAAACCCTTGTCCCCGCTCAGTTTGAGCTGATAGGGCTCGATTCTCTGTTAAAACGGGCCGCCGATGCAGTGCCGGCAGCGGCAAAGGCTTTCTTCTGATCGGCCGATCAGCCGAGTCATCCCAGGCTTCTAAAATCAAGTGGGCATTCGTTCCTCCATCGGCAAAACAATTAATCGCTGCAGCCGGCGTTTTCTCTTTCCACTCGGCTTGTGTTTTACAAAAATACAAATCCGTTTCCTCAATATTAAAATGCGTCATTTTCTCATCACCTGACAGGAACGGAACCAATTGTCTATGTTTCAGCATCAAAGCGACCTTAATCAGGCTTGCTATCCCTTCTGCGCATAAAGGGTGGCCGATGTTAGGCTTAACCGACCCCAATCCTAATGGAGCATTGCAGCGAGAGCGGTAAATCGCTTGAATCGCCTTAAGCTCAAGCAAGTCTGTCACAATTGAACCAGATCCATTTGCTTCGAGATAACTGATTTCTTCAGGCTTTTTGCCGCTTTTCTCAAGCGCCGACAGCATCACGTCCTTTTGCGCCTCAAGATTCGGTGCGGACGGACCTGCGGTTCTTCCGTCATTGTTTACAGCTGCGGCTTTAATGACAGCATAAATGGAATCTCCGTCTTCAAGTGCTTGGCTGACCGTTTTGACTAAAACCATTCCCACGCCTTCTCCTAAAACGACGCCTTCTGCTCGCTTGTCAAATACATGGAAAGACGGCTTGTCACTTAAAAGTCCGCGCTCCTGAAACATTCGATGTGCATCTGTATCAAGCAAGCTGACACCGCCGACAACCGCTGCCTCGATATCTCCGCTTCGTAAAGCCTGAATGGCCATATTCATGCCGACCAATGCAGAGGAACAAGCTGTATCCAGAACAATACTCGGTCCTCGCAAATCAAAAAATTGTGAAATATTAGCGGCTAAATAGTTTTGTCCTCCAGCCACAATCGGATTTCTCGCTTTTGAAAGACTGGATTGATCAGGCTTGTGCTGACTGCGACCTCCTATATAGACACCAGCCCGCATGCCTTTCATTTCCTTTTCGGTGTACCCGGCGTGATACATCAGCTTCAGACTTTCTTCCAATACTGCCAAAGCCTGCGGGTCCATTGCTCTGACATCATCATCGGAAATCATGAAGAAATCAGGATCAAATCGGTTCAGGTCCTCGATTACCCCGGCATAATACGAGCTTGAATTGCCAAAGCGTTCATGCGGCACAGGTTTGATCTCTGATCGACCGTCACGTATTAAATCCCAGTATGCCTCCAGCGTTTCCGCTCCGGGAAATCGGCATGTCAGGCCAACGATCGCGATGTCTTCTGCATGAACTGCCGGTTTTATATCGCTTGCCTTTTGCATTTGCTGTTTCGCCGCGGAAGCCTGATCGGGCGGCAATGATGCCGCATCAGGCACATGTTCTTTTGAGTCAGCTGGATGTACAGCATCTGGTAAGGCAGATTTATATTCAGAAATCAGCCACTTTGCAAAAGATTCTATTGTGGGGTATTCAAATAAAATAGATGGATCGATATCTCCTTTTAACTTTTGATTAATCTGCTGTAATAGCTGCGCCAAAATAATCGAATCTACTCCGTATTCTTGAAAAGGCTCATCAGTTTCAAGGTCTTCGGCGCCTATCTTCAGCTCGTCAGAAAAAATAGTCACAAGCCATTCTACTGTTCCATGGAACAAGCTCTGAGCGCTGTCTTGTTCTCTTGTCTCAGCACGTTGGAAAGCCTTATCCGTCAGTGAGTGCTGCATGAGCTTACCCGGCTGCCATACATCTGTATGGTGAATCGCGGGCAGGACAACAGCTTGCTGTTTTGCAGAAAGAATCTGATCCAGAAGCTGCAATCCCTCCTCGTTATTCAAGCCTAACAGTCCGGTCTGTTCTAAAGCTTTGCTTCGAACCTCGCCTAAGCCGGTCTCCTTCCAATTTGGCCACTGAATGCTGACGATCGGATATTTATCTTTATGTGATTCTGCAAAATAATCCATAAATGCATTCGCCATTGCATAATCAGCTTGTCCGGCCGCAAGCACAGGGACGGTCGCTGATACAGATGAAAATAAAACAAAGAATTGCAGCGGCTCATCTTTGAGCAGGTCAAATAAGGTTTGAAGCCCTCCGACTTTCGGCTCCAGCACGGCTTGAATTTCTTCTGCTGATTTTCTTATAAATGCCGGATTATGTTTATTCAGAGTCCCGGCACAATGAATCACTCCGCCAATCGCTCCCATCGTATGCTGAATCGTCTCGATGCTTTGTTTGACAGCAAGCGGATCGGATAGCTGAAGAGACTGTACTTGTACTTGAGCGCCCATTGCTTCCAACTCTTGGATGGCTTTCAATTTCTGAGCAAGCGGCGTGTTTTTCGCTTTAAGAAACTCCCACTGTTCACGCGGGGGCATGACTTCACGGCCGGTGAGAACCAATCGTTTCACCCCGTATGTTTGCACAAAATGACGCGCACACACCATTCCAAGCCCTCTTGTCCCCCCTGTAATCAACAGCACCTGATCTGACGGAAACGATAATTCTTTTTGATTAAAAGCATCTGCTGTTCGCTCGTCCAAATATGCGCGATAACGCCGTCCGTCTCGATAACAGACTTCGGTGTCTGTACTGTCAGCATAAAATTCATCTGCAATCTGTCTGGCCAGCTCCTTTTCGGCTGTTACATGGTCTGTGTCCATATGTCTTGATGTAAGGTGACTGTATTCACTTTGGAGCATTCGGTATAGACCAGCCCGGGATGCACCGGACAGATTAACATCTTTATTTTCAAAAGACTCGAGCCCCTTCGTCACACACAAGACAGTCAATTCTTGCTTGTGTTTACGGCCAAGCTCAATCAGTTTTTGCAGCCAACTGATCCAGTTTATCGATTGCTCATGGCTCATTCCGCATCCGATCAAATCCACTGCTCCGCCGACATTTTCCCAGTCGGCGTCTGACAGATGCTCAAGCTCTTGTCTGTCAATGATGCGATAGCTCGAGAAATACAGGGAAAGCTCTTCAGCCAATGACCTTGTTTCTGCGTTTGCCAATATGGCAACCGTTTGGCTCATACGTTCTGCTGATGTAATCGGGCAATCCTGCCACTGTTTTTGTAACAAGCTCTGTTTCGTAGGCCGTACAGCAGATGGCAATGCCGAACGGCTGTCTTTTTCTGCAGCATCTTCAATTGGGAGCCAATAGTATTCTTCTGCAAACGGATAAGCAGGCAGACTGATTCGGCGAGGCACGTGATCGCCATAAAGCTTGTTCCAGTTTATTCGCAATCCTTTTACCCATAATTCTGCTAGCTTCTCCAGCCTTTTTTTCTCAATCCACGTTTCCAGCAGGATTTTGGCGTCATTATCTGTTTCAAACACTTTCATTTCACTTTTCTTCGTTTTGACATGCGCGTCATAGATTTCCGTATTCGGAATATCTGCAATATAGTCTTCTAACGTTTTGATAAGCATTTCTCTCGAATCAGCCAAAAATGCCATTCGGTAGTCCATTGGTTCCCGGCCAGTCTGAAGGGTATATGCCATATCATCCAGATTGATATCTTTATTAGAATCTGCGAAGTCTCTCATCAATTGGGCATAAGCCTTCAATTGCTGCCTCTTTTTCGCTGAGAGCACAAATAGCTTTGAATGATGGCGATCTGGCAATGGATCATTGTTTCTATCAGACTGATATTCTTCAATCACGAGGTGGGCGTTCGTTCCGCTATATCCAAAAGAACTCACACAGGCCCGCCGCGGTTTTCTATCAGCCGTTTCCCAATGCTTAAGCTCAGTGTTTACATACAAAGGCGATTCTTCAAATTGAAAATGCTCATTAGGTTCAGAGAAGTTCAGTGTAGGCACCAGCGTTTTATGTTTCATGCACATCAGCACTTTTTGAACACCGGCAACACCCGCTGCCGCTGATGTATGGCCAATGTTGCTTTTCACAGAACCGATCGCACAAAATTGCTTTTTGTCTGTTTTCTCTTTAAAGACGGTGGACAGCGCCTCTAATTCTATTGGATCTCCTTGTTTTGTTCCGGTGCCGTGCATTTCAACATAGCTAATGCTTTCAGGATGTATGCCATATGTCTCATATATATCCCGTTCCAGATCCATTTGGCTTTTCACGCTAGGTGCCGTAATTCCGTTTGTTTTCCCGTCCTGATTAATGCCCGAACCGATAATAACGCCATAGATGTGATCACGATCCGCTTCTGCATCTTTCAGCCGTTTCAAAACGAGCGCTCCTGCCCCTTCTCCGGGAACAAAACCATTTGCGCCATTATCAAATGCTTTGCATTGTCCATCAGGAGACAGCATGCCGGCTTCACACATACTGATGTAAGATTCCGGTGTCAGGTATAAGGTGACTCCTCCCACCAGCGCCATATCAATTTCTTTGTTTACTAATGCTTGACGCGCTAAATGTGTACCGACTAGTGAGGATGAGCATGCCGTATCGATCGGAATCGCCGGCCCTTTTAAATTGAGATAATACGGAATACGCGCTGCCGCTATCGCAAAGCTGTTTCCGGTGGCGCTTGCTCTTGCCTGATTCCGATTCAGCATCACTCCGTATTCATTGCTCATAATGCCAAGATAAACACCGCACTTTTTATTGCTTAACGTTTGCGCATTATATCCGGCATCCTCGAATGCTTTATAGCCTTCCTGCAAAAAGATTCGATGCTGCGGGTCTATCAGTTCAGCTTCTGACGGCGGAATATTAAAAAACAGCGGATCAAAATGTTCAATATCATCCAGCATCCCCAGTGATTTGCAATAGACTTTCCCCTTTTGATTCAGTGCCGGGTCATAGTATTTGTCTACATCCCACCGTGATTTCGGAATGTCACGAATCGCATTTCTTGCATTGACCAGATGATCCCAATATTCTCTTACATCCTTGGCACCGGGGTATCTGCCTGCCATCCCGACTATGGCTATCGCATCGTCTCGGTAACCTTGATGAGATCGGTCTGGTTTCTGTTCAGGCGCTTTCATCGCTGGCAGCCGAACGGGCTGAATCGAACGCTCCGCGGGTTTCGCTTTAGCTTTAGCTGTTGCTTCAGGCTGTTTATTCTCTTGGAAAAGCTCATCCGCTCTTTCTTTACTTCTATTACTATGATTGACAAGCTCGGCTTTTAACATATTTGCAAACTGACGAATTGTTGGATAATCATAAACTTTGGTAACTGAAAATGATGTGCCATATTGCTTATTGATTGCTTTTATCCATTCTAGTCCTGTAATGGAGTCCATTCCGATATCGATAAAGGTGTCATCAATATCGACCTCTTGGGAATCCATGCATAACACTTCAGCAATGCTTTCCTTTAATTCATCATTCAGTGTTTCAATTGTTCCAGCATATTGACTGGAAGCAGAAATTTCCGACGCTGCATATTGAATGTCTTCAACTGGTTTCTGCTGCTCCGGCTCATGATGGCCTAAAGGCGGCAACGAAATATTATCCGGTTTAGATAAGATGGATTCCCGTTGTATCGGTGTATACGTCTCCTCTGATTTTTGCGGATGGTTTTCTGCATTTTCTCCATCAGCTTGTGTGCTTAATTCATCTTTTAAGAAAGCGGCAAAATCACGGATTGTCGGATAATCATAAACCTTGGTCACAAGAAGCGATGTACCAAATTTCTTATTGATTGATTTTATCCATTCAAGACCGGTAATGGAGTCCATGCCGATATCAATGAATGCCTCGTCCGGGTCGATTTCATTTTGATCCATATATAACACGTCTGCTAAGCTTGCTGTCAGTTCATCACATAAGACTTCAGCAGTTATGGTTTGCTGCTTTCTAACCGGCTGCAGCGGAACAGATGTACTTTGCTGTGTTTCCTGACTGCTTGCCATCAAAGGCTGCAACGAAATATTGGCAGGCTTACCGCTGACTTTTTCCGGAATAAATGGCTCTTGGATGACTGGCTGTGATGTAACAGCCGGCTTCACTGGTCTTTTTTCAACTGTCTTCACCACAGTTTCTTCTATCCAATAACGGTCTCTTGCAAAAGGATAGGCAGGCAAGCTGATACGGCGCGGCTTACCATTTTGATAAAGCATGTTCCAATCGATATTTAACCCTTTGACCCAGAGGTCTAAAAACTTTGCGAATTTTCCTTTGCGAACCCATGCTTCAATTGTCTTCGCCATATCTTCATCAGCCGCAAAAACTGCCATGGTTTCTTTATTTCGCTTCACTTGTCCCCGATATAAGTGTTCAATGTGTTCTTTTCCAGAGATAAAATCATTCAGCTTTTCTTTAAGCTCCTGCATATTTTCAGCCACAAACGCCAAACGCTCATTCATTGCTTCCCGTCCGACCTGAAGCGTATATGCGATACGAGGCAGATCGGCTTCAGAATAACGCCCCTCACGGAGAGCATCCAGCAATCGTTCCGCCCGTTTTTGAAGTCTCTCTTCATTTTTTGCTGAGAGCACAATAACAGCCGCCTGTCCCGCTGAAGAATGCTCTGGCTCAGATTTCGAAGCATATTCTTCTATTAGAATATGGGCGTTACCCCCTCCGGCGCCAAATGATGAGAGGCCTGCGATTCGCGGATATTCAATTTCTTTTCCATTTACTTCAATGATCGGCTTCTTCCATTCTTCAAGCTCTTGCTGGACTTTGAATGGAGAATTAAAGAAGTCAATATTCGGATTCAGCACTTTTGAATGAAGGGAAGGCGCCAGCTGTCTGTATTTCATTTGAAGCAATACCTTTGTTAATCCCGCAATGCCCGCTGCACTCTCACAGTGCCCGATATTTGATTTGGCTGAGCCTATGGCACAAAATTGTTTGTCTTTCGTATGTTCTGAGAACACTTTAGCCAGCCCTGTTATTTCAATAGGATCTCCGAGTGAAGTGCCTGTGCCATGCGCTTCGATATAACTGATAGCCCGCGGGTCAATTTGCGCCTCTGTAACCGCCTTTTTAATGACATCTGCCTGGGCTTTCGGGTTAGGAACTGAGTATCCGTTTGTTTTTCCTCCGTGGTTAATGGCTGTGCCCTTAATGACTCCATAAATGTGATCGCCATCTTCAATCGCTTTGGACAATGGCTTAAGGAGTACAGCTCCAACGCCTTCTCCCGGCACATAGCCGTCTCCTCCCTGTCCAAAGCTTTCACACCTGCCTTTACTTGACATAAATTTGTTCTGTCCAAGCATCAAATATTTATTGGGGTGGATTGAAACATTGACTCCCCCTGCGAAAGCTGCCTCACATTCACCGCGATGCAAGCTTTGGCAAGCCAAATGTATAGCGGTCAATGAAGAAGAGCACATCGTATCCAGAGCCATACTCGGTCCATGGAAATCGAAATAATAGGATACCCGGTTTGCTACAGAGGATGGATTCCCCGGTAAAGCCAGAGACCGGCCCCGCGCTTGTTCTTGCGCTCCGTACAGCTGATATTCTTCGTACATGACACCGACGTAAACGCCTACGTTTCCGCCAAGTTCAGCATCCTGTTTACGGCCGAGGTGCTCTCTTGTATATCCGGCATCCTCCATCGTTTCGTAAACACATTGCAAAAATAAACGCTCCTGCGGATCCATTAATTTTGCTTCACGAGGAGAGATATGGAAAAATTGCGGATCAAACTTATCTACATCCCTAATAAAGCCTCCCCACTTGCTGTACGTTTTTCCTGGTTTGTCCTTATCTTTATCGTAATAGAGACTGTGGTCCCAGCGGTCTTCAGGAATCTCGGTAATACAGTCGTGGCCGTCCCTCAAGTTTTTCCACAGTTCATGGATATTGTCTGCTTGCGGATAGCGTCCGGAGATTCCGATAATCGCAATCTCTTCCGTTTCTTTTTCAGCAGACTGCTTTTGCCCATTTCTTTGCATGGGGACGAATCCGGACTTTCTGCGGCGAACCGGACTTTCTTTTTTCTCTTCGGTCTCAGAATCTGTCTTTCTATTTTCTTCTATTGAAGAAGATGTTTCTGATTCAATCCCCAAGATGTGTAACAGCTTTTCTCTATGTGATTCAGTAAAATACTGTGATAATGACCGAATATTGAGGTATTCAAAGAACAAGGTTTTAGACAATGAACCGAATACTTTTTCTAATTGTCCGGTAACATGCATGATCATAATTGAATCGATTCCGTAATCCTCCATTGGAGCTTCGGCGTCAATCTGGCTGACAGGCAGCTTTGTAACTGAGGAAAGCACACTCTTGAAATAATCCTCTGCTTTTTCTCTCAGCATCTCTTCATCGGCTTCCATCACGGAACTCGCATTTTCAGTATGCTGAATTTCACTTTTGTATTTTCCATTTGGAGATTGCCCATTTCCTGTTTGATCCAAAAATGAATGGATTTTGCTCACAACGCCTGCAGCCACCATCAGCTGCGATTTTCCTGAGGCCCATCCATGGTATAATGCCTGAATTCCGTCATCTGCTTCCATGGCGACCATACCTGTATCTCTCGTCAGCATCCTTTCGGTTTCAGCATCAACATGCATGCCTCCGTCTTTCCACAGCGGCCAGCTCATGGAAAGGGTTTTCCCGTAGCGCTTGTGCTGTGCTGCTTGGACATTCCGGTACTCGCTGAATGTATTCATAAAAGCATTTGCCATTGCGTAATCTGCCTGTCCTGCACTTCCCACTGTCCCGGCATTTGAAGAAAAAAGGATAAAAAAGTCGAGCAGGATATCTTTCGTTGCTTCGTCAAGATGAATCAGGCCGGTGACCTTTGGAGCGAGCACATCTTGAATCTCATCTTTCTTTTTTCTAATAATGAAATTATCTTTTATAATGCCAGCGCTATGAATGATGCCATTTAAGCCGCCATAGTCCTCTTGAATCTCTTTCGTTAAAGCCATAACAGCTTCTTTTTCAGTCATATCTGTTTGTCTATAAACAACACGCGCGCCCATTTTCTGTAACTTCTGAAGCTCTGACTGCTTTCTTTCATTGACAGGAGACCTGCCTGTGAGAATCATGACAGCCTCACGCGTTTTGTTTGCAATTTCATTTGCAAATAGGAAACCAAGCCCCCCTGCACCGCCTGTAATCAGATAAACCCCTTTATCCTTCCATGGCATGTCGGTGCCCGGTTGATCAGCTGCTGTCTCTTTCCATTTGCTTACATACCGTTTTCCTTGCCAATATCGGATATGGTTATCATGAGGATATTGCCTGCATTCTGCTAATGTTTCGGCCAGATCGCTTGCAGATATCCCTGAATCAAATTCAATCAGCTGGCCATTGAATGCTGGGTTTTCCAGCTGGGCCGTTTTGAGAAGTCCCGCTAAGCCGTTTAGCAGCTGCGGTTCGTCCAATGCAGGAACAGCGACTTGAACGAGCACATTCCCGCCAGGTTTTGAGTTTAGCAGCTGTTGAATGTCTTCGAATAACTGTAAAGCATACGCTTTAAACCGTTCATGAACTGCCTGCCCGCTTATTTCTAATACCGTACAGTCAAACTTGTTCCGGATTCTTTCGATTTGCCTTTCTGCCATATCACAAACAATAACTTTATGCCTCTGATATTCCATTAACTCATTTTTCTCGGAAACAGCTGTTTCTTCCCATATATGCTCGAATAAAAGTATGCCAGTTGCTAAATCTGTCTCGTTTTCTAGAGTTCTGGCAGAATAACCTTTCATTCGCACGCATACCTGGCCCGCTTCATTACACAAATCGATGTCAAGCTTCTGAATACGATCCGCAGCGGTACTGTCCTTGCTGTATTTCACGCGGGCCCACATCGAAGTCTCACAATCTTTGAAAATTTGGATATCCTGCAATGCGAAAGGTAGCATTGCTTGTCTTTCTGTCAAACTGGCATCCTCTGTTCCAAGCCTCAGACCGATAGAAGCTTGAAATGCCGCATCAATCATGCTCGGATGCAAAACATAATGATCTTGGGTATGTGAAACGACAGACGGCAACGTCAATTTAGCTAGAGCTTCGTTTGCCCCGACATATATAGTATCAATCGCTCTGTGGCCGTCACCGTACTCAATTCCCATTTCCGCATAAGCGTCATAGCATACACCAGGCGGCAGAATGCGTCTACTGCAGCTTGCTTTCACCTCTTCAATATTCAGTTTAGGTGCTTCTTCGGTCTGGCAAAGCACAACGCTTCCTTGGCCGTATATCACCGGTTCCTCCCCCGCGCTGTCACTCTCCCTGCAGATTTCGAACAAAATATCACCATTGTCTTCCGGATAAAGGTGAACGTATATGACTGATTGCAGATCTGTGACAGCAACAGGGCGAATCCAAACGATATCCTGAAGACGAATATCTGCATGCATCTGGTTCGCAGCCGCCTTTTCTGCAGCTGCCCGAACCATTTCTAACAAGGCTGCACCGGGTAAAATGTGCTGACCTTTAATGACATGATCCTTTAAGAAAAATTCACGCCCTGTGAACTCTGAACGAAAACGCACGCCCGACATGTCAGACACATTTTCGTGCAGGAGAGGATGAATGGCATGGCCTAGGGTCAAATTCTGTTTTGGCAAGTCAATCTCTGTCTCTTTCTCCGGTACCCAATACCGCACTTTTGCGAAAGGGTATGTCGGCAAGCTGATCCGCTTAGGTTTGTTTCCCCCGTATAAGAGCTTCCAATCAACCGCAGATCCGCCGGCCCATTTTTCAGCGATCAGGTTTAGATTTTCTTGTTCCAGCCATTTATGTACTGTTTCTCCGGAAAGTGATATATCACCGGTTTCTTTTGTCATTCGGCCCTTCCAGCAATGCTCAATGGTTTCCTGTCCTTTTAGATATGCTTCTAATTGACCTCTCAATTCTTGAATCCCGCCTGCTAAAAAAGCAACCCGCTCTTCCATCGGTTCACGGCCAATCTGCAATGTATAAGCTACATCTCTGATTTCAATACCCTCATGAAGAAAATCGAGAAGACGTTCCGCATACACATGAAGACGTTCTTGATTCCGGGCAGAAAGCGGAATAATCACCGGTGTGGTGTCAGGTACAGACACGGTCTGCTCCGCTGCTTCAGGAATGTATTCTTCTAAAATCATATGGGCATTAGACCCCGTTGCACCGAACGAACTGATGCTTGCCCGGCGCGGATAGATGATTCCCTCACCATTCTCATTGATAACAGGCTGCTTCCAAGTTTCGGTTTTATGCTGCACATAAAATGGCGACTTTTCAAAGTCTACGTACGGGTTCAGCTCTTCTGAATGCAAAGAAGGCACGAGGGTTTGATGGTGAAGCTGAAGGGCGACTTTGCTTAAACCGCTGATACCTGCGGCGGATTCCGCATGCCCGATATTTGACTTGACAGAACCGATTGAACAGAACTGACGATCCTCTGTATATTGGCGGAACGCTTTTACCAGACCCTGTAATTCGATCGGATCTCCTAAAGATGTACCGGTTCCGTGCGCTTCCACATAACTGACAGTCCGCGGGTCAATCCCTGTTTTCTCCAAGCATGTCTCAATCAGATCAGCTTGTGAAACAGGACTTGGCACAGAAATCCCGCTTACAGTTCCTACATGGTTGACTGCACTTCCTTTAATTACTGCATAAATACGATCTCCATCTTTCTCGGCCTGACGTAAAGGCTTTAATAAGACCGCACCAATTCCTTCTGCCGGCACATAGCCGTCCCCATCCTTGCCAAACGTGCGGCAGTGCCCGTCAGTGGAAAACATATCCCAAACACCGTACGTCATATACTTATTCGGGTGCAGAGAAAGGTTAACACCGCCGGCTAATGCGACCTCGCACTCTCCGTGACGAAGGCTTTCCAACGCCAGATGTACGGCAGTTAAAGATGAGGAACATACCGTATCAACCGCCATACTCGGACCGTGGAAATTGCAAAAATAGGACACTCTGTTGGCAATTTGCGCATAGTTGAGAGAGAGAGGGAACACATTTTCCTTCGATGCTGCTTCAGCACCGACTAATGTATAATCCTTGTGCATGACGCCGGCAAAAACGCCTACATGCTGTCTTTTGTTCCGTCCTCTAGGTGTGACCAACGTCTTCGGCGTGTAGCCAGCATCCTCAATCGTTTCCCAGCATGTTTCTAAAAACAGCCGCTCCTGAGGATCCATTGTCTCCGCTTCTCTCGGCGTAATTCTGAAAAATTGAGGATCAAAGCAATCAGGATCATCAATAAATCCGCCCCACTTAGAAATGCTTTTTCCTGAAGGGGAGGTGATTCCTTCAAAGCGCCTCCAATCCCAGCGCGACTCGGGAATCTCACTAATGCAATCCATTCCCTCTTTCAGATTGTTCCAAAAGTCATGAATATTGTTTGCCTTCGGGTACCGGCCCGCCATCCCGATAATCGCAACGTCTCCTTCTGCTGCCTTCAGAGATGCAGTTCGGGCAGAATCCTCATGTATACGTCTCTTCCGGCTTTCAGCAGTACCGCGATCAATTGTGCGAATAGCGGCACGCTTTCGTTCGTTTTGATCAATAGAATGAGAGGAGGTAAAATGCTCACCGTACTCCTGGGCAAGAAACGCTGACAGCTCCGCAATCGTGGTATGCTCAAACAGGAGAGTCGGTGAAAGGCTCTCACCAATTTTGTCACTGATGGTTTCTACCACTTCAAGCAAACCGGATGAATTCAGTCCCATTTGATAATAGCCAACCTGCTTTTCAATCTGTTCAACCGCCTTATTAATTTTGTCTGCGATTAATTGGCTGACGAATTGTTCAGCTGCCTCGTATGTCCCCGTACTCTCGGCTGACGATGACACCTCTTTGATTCCTTCTGCAGCCTGTGAAAGTTCGGCTGTATCTTTACTCGCCTCCTGGCTTTGAGGCAAATCCTTGCGGCCTCCATGAATAAGCTCTGCTTCACGCACTAATTTACTTGTGAAGTTTTTCAGTTCAGCTACCTTTTCTCCCGAAGCATTAAAAAATTCAAGCGTTACATAAATGAGCTCTTTTTCCTGACGGACAGATGAACGCTTAATTCTTGTCATGCAATGCGTCTGCAAAAGGGCTGAAGCAGAAAAAGATTCATAGAACAGAGGCAAAAACAGCCTCTGTTCCCCTTTAAGCAAAGATGTAAGCAAATTGTTGGCTCCCACTCCGCTCCCATCGATGAGAGCCGGATGAAACATAAAGCCTTCTGCATGAAGCATAGCTTCGGAGCCAAGAGAAAGATCAAGGAGCACACCGTCTTCCTCTTCATAAATATGTCCATTCGCTTTCATATATCCGCTATGCACAAGTTCCTGGCGTCTGCACTGTTCATACACATCATCGAGCTGTACAATCGTGTCCGGAATTGCTTTGAGGTGATTGACCTCCAGTGTTTCTTCAAACACTGCCGGCACGTCGGTGTGCATATCAGCCTTCATAAAGAGCTTTTCATCTGACGCTTCTTTATCACGGCGTTTTTCGAAGCCTTTAACTGATATTTGCCAATGCCCTTCATTTTTCTCCGTGCAATCGATATTGAGCATAATTACCGAATCCTGTCTAGCAGTCAACGGCTGGTAAATGGATAAGTTCCGCAGTTGAAGCTCTGAGAAGGAATAGCCGTGTTCTCTGAATATCTGGTAAATCATATCAATATAAGCCAAACCCGGAAGAACATGTTGTCCGTAAACCACATGGTGATAAATAAACGGATTTTTTAACGATAGAGTGAGTTGCTTCGTTATATTTTTCACGTTAGACCTCCACTTCATAAGAATCCCATATGTTTGCTGTGTCCATTTTTAAGGTCTCCTCTTCCGGCTTTGACGCGCCAGCCGAAAACACCCGTTTCTTTAATTCAGGAGGCGATATTGGACTACGCTTAATCACACGTTTTTTATCTTCATCCCACGCCTCTAAAATGACATGGGCGTTTGTCCCCCCATCGGCAAAGCAGTTAATGGCCGCAGCAGGCAGCGGTTCTGTCCATTTTTCCAGCGATCGGCTGAACGTGAGATTCGCTTTCTGCTTATCGAAATGTGACATCTCTTTATCACCTGATAAAAATGGAACAACACTGCGCTCTTTCATCATCAGAACAACCTTGATAAAACTTGCGATTCCTTCAGCACAAAGCGGATGTCCGATATTCGGCTTGATTGATCCGAGCGAAAGGGGATTTGCGTTCCCTGAACGGTACACGGATTGAATCGCTTTAAGCTCAAGCAGATCGGTTACCATTGAACCTGATCCGTTTGCTTCAAGATAGCTGATGTCCTCTGGCTGTTTTCCGCTTTTGGCAAGCGCAGCCTTCATGACTTCCTTTTGCGCTTCCAAATTAGGTGTTGCAGGCCCTGCGGTTCTTCCGTCATTATTGACCGAGGCCGCTTTGACCACAGCATAAATGGTATCTCCGTCTTGTATGGCCTGTTTTACCGTTTTTAACAGAACCATTCCGACACCCTCACCTAAAACAACGCCATCAGCACGCTCATCAAACACATGGAAGGATGAACGCTTACTTAAAATGCCGCGCTGCTCAAACAGCCGGTGAGAGGCGTCTGAACCAAGCAAGCTGACACCGCCCACTACAGCAGCTTTCATATCCCCGCTGTGTAAGGCCTGAATAGCCATGTTCATGCCGACTAAAGCTGATGAACATGCTGTATCTAACACAACACTCGGGCCGCGGACATCAAAAAATTGTGAAATATTTGCCGCTACATAATTCTGGCCGACTGTCACGATAGGATTCTTCGTATGAAGAAGACTCTCTTCATCAGGCTTGTGCTGGCTTCTGCCTCCAAGATAGACACCGATAGATTCACCCTTTATTTCATCTGGTGTATATCCGGCGTGATACCAAAGTTTCAAACACTCTTCCAATACCAATAACGCTTGCGGGTCCATCGCCTTTACATCCTCTTCATGGAGCAGGAAGAAATCATGATCGAAATGGCTGATGTGATCAATGACTCCGGCATAATACGGTGACTGATAACCCCAGCGCTCTGCCGGAACCGGTCCGATTGACGAGCGTCCCTCAGATAATAACGACCAATATGCTTCCAGTGTATCCGCCCCCGGAAAGCGGCAAGATAATCCGACAACGGCGATATCCTCTGGATGAGAACTCGGTGACGAGGACACCGGCACCTGTCTTCGGCTGACAGAAGCAGGATCCTCCGCAGGGTGAGGTGTGACTGTCTCAGTTCTATTTGCCGAAGATGCTTCCGCATTTTCCCCTATCTTGTCTCCAAACAGAGCAGTCAAGGATTCGGCATAAGATCCTACAAGCCAATCAGCAAAGCGCTGAATTGTTGGATATTCATAAAGAATAGATGGATCGAGCGCTGTGTCTAACTTTCGATTAATACGCTGGAGCAGCTGTGCCAAGATAATAGAATCTACACCATAATCCTGAAATAAATCATCAATTTTCAGGTGTTCGCGTTCGATTCTCAGCTCTTCAGAAAACAAAGCAACAAGCCATGTCCGCGTTTCATCTAAAAGCAGCTCATGTTTAGCCGGCTCTGCGGTTTTCCCGATTTTTTCAGATTGTGATACAAGCAAAGCTTCTTCTTTCAATCCAGATTCTTGCCGGATCCGCCGCTCCATCAGCCGGTCTGGCTTCCAATTTTCCTGATTCGTTATAGCAGGGAGGACAACCGGCTGCAAGGTCCCAGATAAGATTTGATCCAGAAAACGCAAGCCCTCTGAATTCGTAATGCTCAGCAAGCCGCTTTCTCGATATGCTTGATTTGTCACTTCCCCCATACCGGTTTCTTTCCAATTCGGCCACTGAATGCTGAAGATTGGCGCATTTTCCTTATGTGCTTCTGCAAAATAATCCATATAGCTGTTAGCCATGGCATAATCAGCTTGTCCAGCCGAAAGTGCCGGAATAATGGCCGAAACAGAAGAAAATAATACAAAAAACTGTAGTGGCTCATGACTTACATAGCGATAAAGGGTTGTAAGCCCAGACACCTTCGGCTCCAGTACCTGCCGCATATCATCAGCTGTTTTGCGGATAAACGCCAAGGTATCCATGTCCGTTATTCCTGCACAATGAATGACTCCGCCAATTGGCCCCATTGTTTGATTGATTTCATGTAAGGCTTGCTGTACTTGTGTCTCATCAGACAAAGAGAGTGACAGCATTTGAACTTGTATGCCTTGTGCCTCCAGCTCCCGTACCGCTTGAATTTTCTGCGCCGCAGAGGTATTTAATGTCTCAGCATGAGCCCATTCTTCTCGCGGAGGAAGCTGCTCACGTCCTGTCAAAACCAGCTTTTTCACTCCATAGTGTTCCGCAAAATGCCGGGCGCTTAATAGTCCGATTCCTCTTGTCCCGCCTGTAATGAGAAGCACATGTTCTTCCGGGAAGGTCTGTCGATCTTCGACTCCTCTCCAGGTTACCGGATGCGCTTTTAAGTAAGCCTGGTACCGCAAGCCCTCTCTGTAGCAAACCTCCGTCTCCTCAGTATCGGAATAAAACTCCTCAGCGATCTGCTTCGCGAGAATATGAGGATGAACAGAGTCTTCCGCATCCATATGCCTTGATCTCAAATGGCTGTATTCGCTTTGAAGCATACGATACAAGCCAGCACGGGAGGCTCCTGTCATCTGCACGGAAGGGTTTTGGAATGATTCCAGCCCTTTCGTCACACAAAGCAGCATGATTCCCTCTTTATGCCCGTCTTCAACCAGCCTTTGAATCCAGCTAATCCAATGTAGCTGTTCTTCCTCGTGTCCGCCGCAACCGATTAAATCCACAAGGCCGTCAAACTGTTTCCAATCATTACTTAACTGTTCATTGTCAATCCGGCTCACATTTAATATGAGATGTTTCGGGAAATGCTTTGATACTTCAGCTGCCAAGTCTGCCGTCTCTTCATTGCTGAGAATCGCAACAGCCCTTGTCCCCGGCGTTTTTGTGGCAATCGGACTTGCGCTCCATTGTTTTGTCAAAACACATGAGGTCCGCTTTTCACTATGATCAACGAACTCTATGTTGTCCGGTTCTGAAAGACTTTTCTCTGCCGGAAGCCAATAGTAATCCTTCGCAAACGGATATGAAGGAAGGCTCATTAGACGCGGTTTGGCCGCCCCGCCATACAGTTTAGCCCAATTGACCGCGACACCTTTGACCCATAAATCCGCAAGCTTGGCGTATTTCCTTTTTCTGATCCAAGCCTCAATAGCCATTGCCAAGTCCTCATCAGCAGAAAAAATGGCCAACGCTTCTTTGTTTCGATTCGCCTGTCCGCGGAAGAGCCCTTCAGTCCCTTCCTCGCTGTCAACATACGCTTGCAGTTTTTCTTCAAGCTCCTGCATTGTGCCCGCAATACAAGCCATGCGTTCATCCATTTCTTCCCGCCCGACTTGAAGCGTGTAGGCGATACGGTGCAGATCTTGATCTGTATACTTTTTGTCACGAATGGCACCCAGCAATTGTGCAGCCCGATCCATTAGCCTTTGTTTATTTTTAGCCGACAGCACAATAATGTTCGGATGTTCAGTAAGCGCATGTCGGGAACCTGCTTTTGGAATGTATTCTTCAATCACAATATGGGCGTTTACTCCGCCAATCCCAAAAGAACTTATTCCTGCCCGGCGCGGGATTTCGTTTCCGTTCCGGTCTTTGACAGCCTTCCATTCCTCTTTTTCTTGAACAATGTAAAATGGACTGTCAGTAAGCTGCAGGTAAGGATTGAGCGTATCGCAATGCAGGCTTTTGGCCAAGGTTTTATGCTTCATCTGCAGCAGTACCTTAATCAGGCCAGAAATACCCGCTGCCAGCTCCAAATGACCGATATTGCTTTTAACTGAGCCGATCCCGCATCGATGATCCGGAACTTCCGGCTGTGTGTGCTCATCCCTATTAGACAGTTCTTTAAACGCGGCTTTCAGCCCGTTTATTTCTATCGGATCTCCCAATTCAGTCCCCGTTCCGTGCGCTTCGATATATGTGACTGTACTTGGATCTATGCCTGCCCGGCGATATGCACGCACCAGCAAATCAGCTTGCGCTTTCGGATTAGGAGATGTCAGAGTATTGGCTCTTCCTCCGTGATTTTCTGCCGTACCCCGAATGACGCCGTAAATATGATTCCCATCGCGCTCAGCATCTGTCAGTTTTTTCAGCATGACCATTCCGACACCTTCTCCTCTGACATAACCATTCGCATCAGCAGAGAATGTTTTACATCTACCGTCTTTGCTCAGCATGCCAGCTTTGCTGTAGCTAATGTGCGCCTCCTCGGTTAATATCGTGTTCACGCCTCCTGCGATTGCCATCTCACAGTCGCCGCTTTGCATAGCAGTCACAGCACGGTGAATCGCAACAAGCGAGCTTGAACAAGCCGTTTCTACCGGTTCACTTGGACCATGGGTATTTAAGAAATAACTCATTCTATTCGGACCTACCGAAGGAATCATATGGCCTGTTGCGGCATGTCCTTCAATCGGGAGATTTTCTTTAGTAAATAAATCTTTATATCCTGTATTTCCTGTGCCGATAAAGATGCCTGTCCCTGTACCTGAAAGGCTCTGCGGCGAGCATCCAGCATCTTCTATCACCTTCCATGCATATTCCATTAACAGCCTCTGTTGAGGATCTACATAATGGGCTTCACGGGGTGATATCCCAAAAAACAACGGATCAAATTCTGCTACACCATCAATAAATCCGCCCCATTTGATGTCAGTCTTATTGGCTTCTGAGTCAGGATTTCCAAAATGCTCCCGCCAATCCCAACGGTCTTTCGGGACTTCCGTGATACTGTCTTTGCCTTCCTCAAGATTTCTCCAGAATTCATCTATGTCATTGGCTCCAGGGAATCGGCCGCTGATGCCGACAATGGCGATCGGCTCATAATCGGCAGCCTGATTTGTGTTTCTTTCCTCTTTTGGCATAACAGTCTGTTTAAAGCGCTGTTTTCTCCTCTTTGTCATGCTTGGAGCCGCAGGAGCTGTTTCTTCATCTTTTTCAGGAACCGATGATATTACGTTCTCCTCAGCAAAAGCCTCCTTGTATTCATCTATCAGATAGTCAGCCAAACTTTGAATCCTTCCATATTCAAAGAAAATGGTCGGCGTCAATTCCAATTGATATGCTTCGTTAATCTGATTCGTAAATACAGTGAATGAAACTGAATCAAAGCCATACTCACTCAGCTCTGTATTGATATCGATATCTTCAACGTTCACTTTTAAAATGACGCTGACCATGTGACTCAATGAAGCTTGCAGGCTGTCTGCAGCAGATAAAGAGTTGGATGGTTCATCAGTCCCGCTGACGGCTACATCTTGAGGCAGCCATTCATCCTGATACTCAGACATTACATATTCAGCCAGGCTTCGTATACTTCCATATTCGAAGAAAATGGTCGGCGCTAACTCCAATTGGTACACTTCATTAATCCGGTTTGTAAATACAGTAAACGTAACCGAATCGAATCCGTACTCGCTGAGTTCTGTATTGATATCAATATCTTCAGTGTTAACTTTTAAAATCTCTCCGACCATCTGGATGAAAGACTGTTCCAATTTACGGGTTTGGCTGTTATGTTTATCTGCGCTTTTATGATCCGTCCGTTTGATTTTAGACCCGGAAGAGAGCAATTTTTGCTTCATTTTCGCAAGCTGACCTTCCATCACGAATACTTGCGGCTTTTCTGAAGCGATTCCTTGATAAAGGGCTTTAATGCCGTGATCACTTTGCATCGGGACCATTCCTGCGTTTTTCAACATACTCTTTTCAATTTCAGCATCAACTTGCATACCGCCCTCTTTCCATAACGGCCAGTTGAAGGAAATGGTTGTGCCGTTCCGCTTCTTAGACACGGCAAGCGCGTTTCTGTACACGGCAAATGCATCCATAAATGTATTGGCTGCTGCATAGTCTGCTTGTCCAGTGTTTCCTAAACATCCGGACACAGAAGAAAACAAGATGAAAAAGTCCAACTGCCAATCTTTGCTGCATTCATCTAGATAAAACAAACCGTTCACTTTTGGCTGTAATACTTCTTGAAACTCTTTATTTGTTTTGTGCACAATGAAGTGATCTTTTATGATGCCTGCACCGTGAAGAATTCCATTGAGATGGCCGTACGTCTCTTTGATTTCATCCATGAGCCGTGAGACCGCCTTTTGATCTCCAACATCAGCCTGTTTATAGATAACCTCTGCACCCAACTTTCGGAGAGCCTCAAGCTCCTGCTCCTTATGCTCACTTAAGACTGAGCGTCCCGTAAGAATGATGGCCGGATGAACGGCTCGATTGGCAATTTCTTTTGCAAACAAAAGGCCTAAGCTCCCCGCTCCACCTGTGATAAGGTAAACGCCATTATCCTTCCATGGCATATGAAGCTCAGCAGCTGCCGGACGCGCTATTTCACTCCAGCCTTTGACAAAGCGGTCACCAGCTTCATATTTGATCTGTTTGTCATCAGGCCTCTGACTGTCGTCTATCAGCTTTTGATGAAGGCCAATGATCTCTTCCGGATTCTCGACCTCAATGACCTGAGCTGTAAGTTTGCTGTATTCCAATTCTGCTGTTTTGAGTAATCCGGACATTCCCGCAAACAATTGCTTCTCGCCTTTCCCCGGCACAATCACTTGAATGATCAGATTAGCTTTAGAGCGAATCTTCTTTTGTATGAGTTCAAAAACCTGCTGTGTATAGCTTTGAAAACGTTCAGCGATATTCCCCTCAGTTTCATTCAGAGTAATGACATGCACATTCTGCATGCGGGATGCAATGCCGTCGCTGACCTTTCGTTCGGTTTCACAGAAGACAACGAGATGCTCTCCGTAAGATGTCACCTCTTTAGCGATCACCTCATCCTGCTTATTCCAAATCGGCTCGAGCATTAACCGCTCATGTGTAACTGCAGGTTTTGGCGAATGAACTTCTCCTTCCAACACTCTTGTTGAAAATCCCTTCATCCTTACGCATACGTCCCCAGTCTCGTCAAACAAATCGATATCCGCTTTCTGCACCATATCTCCGCCGTGATCACCGTCACTTAACCGGGCATATGCCCACATCGCAGACGTACATCCTTTGATCACTTCAAGTTCTTCAAGCGCAAACGGCAAAATCAATTTTTGCTCAGTAAATTCCTGCATGATACAGATTGTGGCAGCCTGAACAGCGGAGTCCATCATACTTGGATGCAGCACAAAACGTTCCTGTGTGTCAGAAACAGATGCTGGCAGCTGCAATCGTGCCAAAACCTCTCTGTTTCCGATATTCACTTTCTGAATTCCTTGGAATGCCGGACCATGAAACATTCCCCTGCTTCTGCCTTCCTCGTAAAATTGGTGAGGCGAAAGCTCCTTCCGGCTGCAGCGGCGCTGTAATTCACCAAGATCCCAAGCCGGCTTTTCTGCTGCAGTTATCAGTTCCGCACTGCCTTGACTGTGTATGGCTGAGCCTGACCCTTCTCCGGTACTGTAAATGTCATATGTGATTTTCCCATCCTCTTCTGGAAAGAGACTGATATGCACATGAACCGGCTGACTCTCGACCACTACAGGCTGAACCCAAACGGCGTGATTTAATTTGATTCTGACATCCTGTTCGTTTATGCTGCCTGTAGCCTTGTTTACAGCCATTTGCGCCATTTCAAGGTAGGCAACCCCAGGGAGCACCGGCTTCCCTCTCACCACATGATCTGTCAGAAAGAATTCCTCACCTGTAAAAACTGAACTGAATCTCTGCTCAGAAAAGTCTGACGTATTTTGATGAAGCAGCGGATGCAATGCACTGACGCCTGTCTGTTTAGCGGACATTCTTCCCGAAAGCTTGTGATCATCCTGTGATGCCCAGTATCGTTCCTTTGCAAAAGGATATGTCGGCAAACTCATTCTGTTTGGACGCACATCTTTGTAAAGCTGCAGCCAATCAATATGCGCTCCTTTACTCCATATCTCCGCCAGCTTGTTCACTTTTCCTTTTTCGATCCACTTCCCAATCAGTTCCGCGCTGTCTTCATCCTCTGTCAGCCATGAAACATCCTTGGCTTGCTGCTTCTCTCCTTGATAACAGCCTTCTATTGGTGAATTTCCATTGATAAAATCAGCCAGCCTTTGTTTTAACTCATCCACATGATCAGCGATAAAGGCAACCCGATATTCCATTGCTTCTCGCCCGACCTGAAGGGTATAAGCAAAATCAGCCAGACGGCCGCTTTCAAGCCCTCTTCTTTCCAAATGAACCAAAATGCCATGTACATACTCATGCAGCCGCTCTTTATTTTTTGCCGATATCGGAATGATGCAGGCCCCTGTTTGTTTCTGATCAGCAGAAACTGTTTTGTATTGCTCGAAAATCGCATGAGTGTTTGTCCCGCCAAGCCCGAACGAACTAAGTGCAGCCCTGTGCGTTTTTATTTCATTACTCAATGCTTTCTTTTGATCGACGACGTAAAAAGGAGAATTAGCTAAGTCTGTATTTGGATTCGGATCCTTATAATTGATGCTAGGAGCAAGCTCATTATGGTAAAGGCTCATCACAACCTTAATGCAGCCTGCCAGCCCGGCGGCCGTATCAGCGTGTCCTATATTGGATTTGACCGATCCGATTCCGCAAAATTGTTTTTTATTTGTATACTGCCTGTAAACTGCCGTCAACGCTGACAGCTCGATTGGATCTCCAAGCTTCGTACCTGTACCGTGCGCTTCCACATAGCTGATGGATTCAGGCTGAATATTCGTTTGATTCATGACCTTTTGAATCACGTCCGCCTGTCCTTTTACACTTGGAGCATAAAAGCCGACTTTGTCAGCTCCATCGTTATTTATACCTATGCCTCTTAACAACGCATAGATGTGGTCGCCGTCTTTTACGGCATCCGCCGCTTTTTTGAGCAATACAACGGCAACGCCCTCACCGCCAATCATTCCGTCGGCAGAGGCATCAAATGCCTTAATATGCCCATCACTTGAAAAATTCAAACCTGACTGATGTACGTATCCGATATTTGACTCGGTGTGCAATGTCGCTCCGCCGACCAAAGCATAATTAGATTCACCAGACATCAGGCTTTGATAGGCAGAATGCAATCCGATTAAAGAAGAAGAACAATTGGCATGAACGAAATAGCTAGGCCCTTTCAATCCGAGCTTATGAGAAATCATCGTCGGAATGGTTCCGCTCTGTGCAAGCACCCACGATACATAACCGTCCGGCGTTTCAAGGCTCTCCGTTGTTTCTTTTGGCAAGAGCGCGCGATATGAATTATTGCTTGCTGACATATAAACACTCGTTTCCGGAATCTGTTTGGACACGTAACCGGCATCTTCTATCGCTTTCCAGGAGTGAGTCATGAGCATCCGCAGCTGCGGATCCATAAATTCAGCATCTTTAGGTGATATTTGAAAGAAGCTTGGGTCAAACTCGTCCTTCCCTTCAATCGAGGATTTAGCCGGGACATACCGTGAGCTCTCAGTCAGTTCCTCTGAAACACCAAAACTCCGAAGCTCTTCTGTACTGAAAAATTTAATACTTTCCTTGCCGTCTCTAAGGTTCTCCCAAAACTCAGCATGGTTTTTCGCACCTGGAAATTCACACGATATCCCAATAATCGCTACACTGTCCTCATAATAATCCGGAAGATCACCAGTAACATTTTGAGTGTGAATAGGCTTATCTGACTTTTCCGCTGATGCTAAAGTCAAAGAGAAACCAGTATCCGCCATTTGCTGTTCAGTGATATATTTACTGATGCCTTTGATCGTTGAGTATTCAAACAAGTCTGTGACAGTAAACTCACAGGATAGTTCATGCTTGATGCGTTCGGCCGCCGTAACAGCGAGAAGCGAATCGCCTCCCACATCGAAAAATCCGTCTTCCTGCTCAATGTCATAAACGTTCAGTACATCTTGCCAAATAGATAAAATAGTTTCTTGTATTTTCATAGAAGCAATATTCCCTTGCCTTGGCTGCTTCGCTGTCACTTTTTGTTTCTTCAGAGTGTTTCTGTCTATCTTGCCGTTCGGTGTTAACGGCATATGGTCAAGCTGGGTAAAATAAGAAGGCACCATATAGGCTGGTAAACTGTTTTTTAAATAATTCCGCAGCTCCCTTGATGATAGAGATAAATTTGCATCTTTCACTGTATAATAGGCAGCGAGCTTCTCGTCTCCGTCCTGTTCAGCTGCAAGAATGACGCTTTCCTGAATAGCCGGATGTTCATTAAGCCGGCTTTCAATATCGCCAAGCTCAATGCGGAATCCGCGTATTTTCACCTGGTTGTCGATGCGTCCGATATATTCAATCCTGCCTCCCGGAAGCCAGCGTGCCTTGTCACCTGTTCTATAAAGCTTTGACCCAGGCTCAAAAGGGCTGTCTATAAATCTTTCATCCGTCAATTCACCCTGTTTGTAATAGCCCTTTGCCACTCCGTCCCCCGCAATGCAAAGCTCTCCCGGGACACCAGCCGGGACAGGCGTAAGCTGCGAATCGGTAATATAAATCCGGGTATTTGCGATAGGCCGGCCTATCGTGATGTGAGATCTTTCTTCATTCACACGCTGGACCGCAGACCAGACTGTTGTTTCCGTAGGTCCGAACATATTCCAGGCTTCGCTGTCCGTATTGAGAAAATGCCGCTTTAGTTTTTCAGGTAAGGCTTCGCCTCCGCATAGAATCTTGACTCCCTCTTCATTTTTCCAGCCTGAATAAAAGAGCATTTTCCATGTCGCAGGTGTTGCTTGCATGATTGTCGGTCTCAAATCTTGTATGTCGCGCTTCAGTTTTTCAACGTCTTTTGTATGTTCAGTTTGGCAAATATGGCACTGCGCCCCCTTTATCAAAGGGAGATATAGCTCTAAAGCAGCTATATCAAAACAGTAGGTTGTCACAGCAAGCAGGCTATCCGCTGATGAAAGACCGGGCGTCTCACCCATAGAAACGAGAAAGTTTGTCAACGCTTTATGCGGAATCATGACACCTTTGGGCTTCCCTGTGCTGCCGGACGTATAAATGACATAAGCCAAGTTTTCCGGCTTGACGGTGCGCGAAAGAACACGTCGATCAAAAGCGGCTTGAGTGACATCATCCCAGTCCTGATCTAACAAAACTGTCTGAACCCCATTCCAGCTTAAAGTATTGGCCAATTCGGAAGTAGTCAGTGTAATGGAGACTTCACTGTCCTTCAGCATGTATTCCAATCGCTCAGCCGGATAAGACGGGTCTAACGGCACATATGCTCCTCCTGCCTTGAGAATCGCCAATAAACCTACAATCATTTCCAGCGATCGTTCCACATAGATACCTGCCAAGCGATCCGGCCCCGCTCCATGCGCCTGCAAATATATGGCCAGCTGTGTGCTTTTTTCATCAAGCTCCCGATACGTCAATGTTTCACCTTTATAGCTGACAGCCGCCCGATTAGGCGTCTTTTTCGCCTGCTGCTCAAATAACTCATGAAAACACGCATGTGGATAATTCTTGTCAGTAGCGTTCCACGTTCTGAGAATCATTTGTTCCTCTTCGTCAGTTAATAAGGAATACTCTTTTAAAGTCTGAGAAGGACTCCCCACAGCCTGTTCTGTTAAATAAACAAAATGATCGAACATAGCGGAAATAGCAGCGGTATCAAACAGCCCAGTATTGTATTTGATGTTCAGCTCCATTTTTTCTTCTTCTTCCCATAGCTCAAATACCAATTCGTATTCACCCTCTTGATGAATACTCTCAACGAAATCAATAGAAAAGGAATCCTTATATTTACTCAACAGACTTTGATAACTTCCAGTTTGAAGAAAATTCTGATAGAAAAAAGCTGTCTGAAAAACAGGTGAACCTGCTTGCTGGCGAGAAATATTCAAATCCCGCACCATTTTTGGAAAAGGATAAGCCGCATGATCCAGTCCATCGAGGATTGTGAATTGCAATCTCGAAACGAACTCAGAAAAAGTTTCTGCCGCTTTCAGTTCACCCCGGATAGGCAGCATATTGAGAAAATGCCCAATAGAAGAATCAAATCGCTCTTCAGGTCTCACCATCGCAGGCATGCCGACGATCAGTTCTTTCTGATCGCAATAACGGCCTAACAGCATCATATAGCAGCTCAGCAATACCGTTGAAACATTTGTAGAATGCTCTTTGGCAAACGATCTGACACGCTTCATTAAACTGCTGGGCAGCCGCCGAGCGTATGTGTCTTCCTTAAACTCTGAAACGGACGTACTGGTGCTTACAGCCGGCAGCTGAAGATTCGGCAATGTGCCCGATAGCTGTTTCCGCCAATACGAACGATGTTTCTCGCCGTCTTCACCGGCAAGCATGTTCTGTTCCCAAGCGGCAAAATCATGATAAACGGCCGGTGAAACAGACTCTTTCGGCTCCTGTCCTTCTAATAGAAGCTTATAGCTGTCAAAAAGGCTGCGAATAAACGTCAGGGAAGAAATCCCGTCAAAAATAATATGGTGAATAACCACAAGCAAAAAGTGCTCTTCTTCTGATCTGGAAAAAACACGGACGCGCATTAACGGGCTGTTTTCCTTTACATACGGTGCTTTTACTTGTTTTCTAAGATAAGCAGTTGTGTCAGACTCTTTCATACCCGAAATGTCTTCTGTTTTGATATCAAGAGATAGCGCCGGCTCATTTTTGAGGCAAGGCACTCCGTCTTGTTCTTGAATCACATGCTTTAATATCGGATGCTGTTTCAGCACATAGTGAAAAGCTTGCTTTAAAGTTTCAAGGTGAAGCGCTGACGTAAATCGAAAACAGAGAGGTACGTGATACGCGCTATTTTCAGGTGACATTTTTTGCAATGTCCACAAACCTTTTTGAACTTCAGAAAGAGGTTGAAAGGCTGCTTGCTTTTTTTCCGCCTCTTCTGATTGGGGTGTGTTAATGCTATCTTTGTCACCAGACAGGCTGCTCCGCAAATCTTCTTTTTCAGACAGATAGTTTGCCAGTGATTCGATTGCAGGATACTTATATAACTCTCTGGCTGTAAGTCTGATGCGGTATTTTTTCTCGACCGCCCGAATAAGCTTCATCATCTTAATAGAGTCAATACCAAGGCTTTGGATATTGGTGTTGGGCTCAATCCAATTGCGGGAAACATGAAGCTCATCAGTAAAACAGCTGAGCAGATATTCCTGTATATCTTCTCTTATTCTTTTGGCATCATCTGCTTCTTGTGTCTCTCCCTCACCGTTTATACGGTTCGGTTTGTGAAGCAAGTGGTCGAACTCCCCATTTTCAAATGCCGTTTTCAGCTGCGTGCGCTGAATCTTTCCTATAGCTGTTTTCGGAATCTCTTCTTTATGCACCGGCAGCAAAAATTCGGGAGTCACACCGATTGTCTGCGTGACATGATACTGTATGTCTCTAAGAAGCTGAACGATTTCATCATCATTCAGCTGGGTAGAAGTAACAAAGAAGATAGCCAGCTGATCCGTTGTATTGTTATTCACACGGACAGCACAAGCGGCAGTATAAGAAGTTTCGATTTCCGCTAATTCTTCAACTGCGGATTCAATCGCATGGCTGTAGTAATTGACACCATTAATAATAATCGCATCTTTCGTACGGCCCGTAATGGTTAGACGCCCATTGCGCAAAAAACCGAGATCGCCAGTTTCAAACCAGCCATCCTCCGTAAACACACTCTCATTCAAATCCGGGCGCCGATAATATCCGCTGGTAACAGAGAGGCCAGAGACTTGAAAACGGCCGATCTCGCCTTCCTCAACCAATTCATTATGGTCATCCACAATCCTCATGGAGAATCCAGGAATCGGGGAGCCTATTTCCACAAAACCATCATCATCGCTTGTTGCGGCACGGGTAAACTCACGAGAGAAAATCACGCCGGATGAGGTTTCGGACATACCCCATGCAGGGCGAATCGCATCAGCAGGCAATCCGTGAGGTTCTAAAAGCTCTAGCATTCTGCGCCCCACTTTAGCGACCATCGCTTCACCGCCGTTGAGCATATAGCGCATGGATGACAGGTCCCAGTTTCGATTTTTCATTTCATCAGAAAAATCAGTGACAAGTCCGAAAGCAAAATTCGGCGCCCACGTAACAGAAGCACGGTAATGATCAATCCAATCAAGCCATTTTAGAGGTTCCATCAAAATCGTTTCACTTGCGACGTTGATTTCTTGGCAGCCAAGATAGACATCCCGCAAATGAAGCATCCCAATGCCTCCGACATGATCAAACGGCATCCAGTTAAACGTGATATCCTCTCTTGTAAAACCTTGCATTTGAATAATGCCTTTCACCATGCTTAAAATATTTTTGTGATTGAGCATGACTGCTTTGGGAGTGCCCGTACTCCCTGAAGTCAGCAGCAGAAGCGCCAAATCTTCAGGATGAGCTTGATGCCAGTCGGTTTCCATCTCATCACGGTAAAGATCCTCGACAGCCAAGGCGCGAAAACCTTCAAGTTCTTGCTCTTTTGCCCAATCAATCATTTCCTGAAGCAATTCCCGACTCGTAATCACCGGCGGCCTGTCAAGAAGTGTCCATGCGTCTTTCAGCTTTTGAGTCCCGCTGTTCGACTCTGTGTACGTCGGGGCAACAGCTAAAGGCGCCGGAACAATTCCAGTTGAAACACAGCCCCAGAAAGCAGGGATAAATTGCGAATTGTCACCAAGCTGCAAGATCACATTGTCCTTTGCTCTCAGGCCAGATTGACGGAGCCCCTTCACAATACGCAGCGCATCCTTCCATAAACGGCCGTAAGATTGATGAATCTCAGTTCCATCCGGCTGCAGATAAATGATCCCCTTTGTTTCTCCAAGCTCCGCTGCAGTTTTGTATAAAACCTCGGGTATTGTAGCCGGTTGATCTTCGGATATATGTAATGGCTCCCCATAACTGACAGAGGGATTAGCTAATCCGCGGGTATTCACATCATTTCTCATAGAGCTGCCTCCATTTCACCTGCACATTTTTATGTATCACACGACGATCATTTTTATTTTCAATTAATTCCCATACAAACCTGTGATTCTCGTTTTGACTTCGTCTTGATGAAATGTTTTCTCATGCATAACGAGCTCCTGTTCTATCACGCTGGGAAGCTGCTCGCGAAACGGCGCAACCAAGTGGTCTTTTAGTGTAATTAAGGAGTTTCTCGGTTTTTCCGCCAGCTCACGCGCCAGCTCCACAGCATACTCCAAAACTTCAGATCGAGGGAGGACTTTAAAGGGTATTCCTCTTTTTTCGAGATCGGCTCCCCGGTAATTGCCTGCATTCATTAATAACTCCTGCGCCAAGCTGAACCCGAGTTTTTGGGGAACGATAAAAGTAGCTCCCATACCCGGTGTAAACCCGTATTTCATAAAATTAGTGGTATACACGCTCTCCCTGCTCAGAATAACAAAATCAGCAAAGAGCCCCATGACAAAGCCGCCCCCAATTCCGTGACCCTGCATGGCAGCAATGACGGGAATTCTGCAATCAAGTGCCAGAGAATAGAGATTGTCATCAGTAAACTTGGTGATTCCTTGCTGGATTCTCAGCAAACCTTCTTGTGTTCCGCCTGAAGCAAAATAATTGTCGTATCCCGTTAAAATCACTGCTTTATAGCTTTGTTGATTGCGAATGAATTCGAACGCTTGAATTAATCCGTCTGTGAGTTCTTGCGAAAACGCGTTTTTATGAACACGGTCATGCATCTTGACCTGAATAATAGCGGGCTCGATTTCAAAAAGCTCTACAACAGAATGCGTCATGATGTCCTCCTAACGGTTTCTGATTGTATGTATTTCACACAGTTTACGGGCTCTTCTCCCAAGGGAACTGCCCCGTTTCAACGTACCTTATGATTCCCATTTGATTTTGAGGGTCGGAAAACATGTCTTGATTTTCAGTTAAAGCCATGGATTTCGTACGGCGCGGGCGGTCATCCAATGAATTGATAAACTGTTTATACCGCGCAATTGCCTTTTTATTTAACCGCCGCAAGCGCAATAAATGCTTTCTCAGCAGGACCTCACTTTGAGCGTCAGAGGCATCTACCAAGCCCCATTCCTTGGCTTCCTGAACAAAAATCGGTTTTGTCATTAATGTCATATAATGCGCTTTTTGATAGCCGATCCTGCGAATCAGAAATGGCAGCACACAAGCTGGATAAAGACCAAATAACAACTCGGACAGACTGAATGATGCAGTTTGATCCGCTATGACAATATCACTGGCAGCCACAAATCCAAGACCTCCGGCATTTACTTTTCCCCGCACATGTGAAATGGTGACAAAAGGACCAGTCTGCAATTTCAGCCACAAATCATAGAGAGGTTCTTGAGAACTCGCTTGTTTTCTGCCGCTTTTCATCTCCTGATATATTTCTTGAAAATCCGCTCCGAAACAAAATACCTCCGGGAGCCCCTCTAAAACAATGACCGTAACGGAAGATGTCTCACATTGATTCATCACTTGTAAACATTCATCGATTAATTGGTCATTGATCGTATTATTAGCGTCAGGACGATGAAAGGTTAGATAGCAAATTGACTCTTGAAACCGGACCTTAATCGTTTGGTATGTCACGACATCCACCTGTACTTGCGATGAAACTCAGAAATTTCTTCTAAAAACAGCCTCGGCTTTTCTTGATGAAATTGCAATACCCCCGGAATCATCTCAAGATCCAGCTTGACATTACGAGTTCCGAACCGGACCATCCCGCTTCCCTTGAACAGCGTTTCATACTCATCCATTGAAAGATGATATCGATTGTCCAAGTGCTTCTCGATTTCAAATAAGCGCTGGCGTTTTTGGCCTTGAGGCGTTGCTATTCCGCTGTAAAATTCAGAACAGCAGCCTGAACCATAGGAGAAACAGCCGATTCGTTTAGGCGAGTCAAGCTGCGCTTTGTCAATAGTGCTAGCCAGCGCCAGAAGCAATGCGGCTCCCATAATGTTTCCGACCCTTTGGCAGTAGAGCAATCCAGGCTGTACCCGTTTCAAAAAATCAGTTTCTATCTCGGCCGTTTTCGCCTTTGCCATCTTACGCATCATCGTCCGGTGCGCCCCTTTCACCATCCCGCCAAAAGGCGTATGGTAGGCTAGATATTGAAACGTATCTTGATAATGAGCCCCGGGTACACGTTTTTGATATTCCAAGAACGTTTGTTCACAGCAATCCAAATATGACATTAAAGACAGGTCAGCATCTCCCGCCTCACTGTCGGGAATGGGACGGCACGTATCCATCACTTCGTAGCCGTAATAGCCGTTTGCCCCGGGATCAACTTGAAACACCTCAGGATTTTCGCCTACCAAAACAGCCACTGCTCCCGCTCCGGCACTCGGTTCGGCATAGGACCAATCCTCACTTAAAGCGTCTCCGCCTTCAGCGATTAAAAAACGGGAAATATCACTGGCGATGACCAGTGCTTTGGCACCCGGAGACGTCTGGGATAATATAAAATTCACTGCCATTTGAAATCCGGCAGTTCCTGAATAACAGGCTTGTTTTATTTCGAACAAACGGCAGTTGCGATTAAGCCCTAAATATTCATGGATATAGGTGCTTAATGATTTTCCAAAATCGATCCCAGATTCGGAACAGGTGATCAGCAATTCAATCCTGTCTTTCTCTGCATCACTTAGTGAATCAATAATCGGTTTAGCCGCATTCACTCCAAAGGTCACAGGATCTTCGTAAGGCAGTGCTACCGCTTTTTCTTTCATTAATAAATTTTCAAATCTAGCAGTATCTAAATGTCTGTACTTGGCTAATTGCATGACATCAAGGTATGCCGTTCCGCCAAAGACATTCATCGCTTCTATTCCAGCAGAAACCATTTATGATTCGCCTCCGCATTTTTCAATGTTTTGTATACAAACAGCGGTATTCATTCCGCCAAAACCCATGCTTAAACTCAACGCGTTTTTTATGTCGTGTGAAATTGATTGATCCGTCACCCAATGCAAGGAAGGATCAATTGGATCATGTAAATTCCGGCTCGGATGCAGGCGTGATTCTTTCATTTGAAGCAGTACAGAAATAATCTCAACAATGCCTGCTGCACTGAGCCCATGCCCGGTTATTGATTTTGTTGCATTTATATAAGCATGAGAAAGACCGCAAGCATGCAGCGCCTTCAATTCAATTTCATCTCCAATGAAAGAACCCGTGCCATGAGGGTTTATGTAATCAATTTCTTCAGGTGTGAGACCGGCTCGCTCCAATGCCTTTTGTATGACATAGATCTCCCCTTCTAAAGAAGGATCAGGATTGCGGTTCCCATCTACTTTGATTGACCATCCTGACAATGCAGCATAGGGTTTTACGCCCCGGCGGACAGCCGTATCTTTTCGTTCTATCACCAATGCGCCGCAGCATTCTCCATAAATAAATCCATCTCTGTTCTGGTCAAAGGGACGGCACGCTTTTTCCGGCTCATCAGCATATTTATCCGTTCCCATAGCGCCTAAAGCCCTAAGCGCCTCACATTCCATATAGGAAATATCCATTAACGCCCCCAGTGCGATGCAAATATCTACCTCTCCTGACAGGACTTGCTGAATTGCTTGAATCACCGCTAACTGGCCGCTTGCGGAAGCACCTCCCGCCGTATAAGCTAAACCGGTGATTCCAAACTGTTCTGTACAAAGACCGCAAAGATCGCTATCCATAAAAGACAGTGCATATGCTGGCGACATGAAACCAGAGCGGTCCCTATAATTCTCATAATGCTGGAGGGTCTCTCTTTGCTGAAAGTTCGATCCTCCTGCTACCAGCCCGATACGTGCGGAACCAGCATCGTCTAACTTCGCCTCCTCCCAGGCTTCTGAGAGAGTAACCAAAGCAGCCCGGCTGGAAAATGACGCTTTTCTTAGCAGTTTCTTAGAAAGACGGTCCGGATAAGATAACGAAGGAATTTCAGCCCCAATAAACCGGCTGTCTTTTTGTCTGCCAGGGCGCTGCATCACTTCAAAGGCATGCCTCCCAGACAATAACGAAGAAACAAAAGCCTCTTTCCCTTGGCCGATCGCTGCCGTTACTCCGACACCGGTCACCAGAATCTCAGGCGGATTGTACTTTGTCATAAAGCACCTCAGCTAATTCGCCGATGTTGTTCACACCAGACAGCTCGACACGAGGGATTTTTAATGATAAATCCTCAAGCACCATGGTTATAATTTCAGCCCTGTCTACAGAATCAGCCCCTAAATCAGCTAATCGATCTTCAGGCTCAAAACGATGTCCGTCCAATTCCGGAAGAACCTCACAAATATTAGTAATCAATACTTCGAAGACTTTCTGTTTATTCATAACGTTTGTCTCTCCTTTAAATGGAATGTTAAACATGCAGGCTCGGCCCATTTTTTCGCAATATTCAATCTTTTATTATTGTACAATAGACTTTAAAGCGCCTTTTGAGAAAATAATGCAATTCTGTCGTTAAGTAACTTTGCGGTTTCTCTCATTAATATTTTCCCGATGTCATCCACATGACGGTTCCGCCAGCTCTCTAATTCCGAGCCTTTGACCCATTGATTAAAAGCCCCTAACGCAGGGCCGCAGTGAACTTGATAATCGACTTTAGACTCTTCGCTTCCGCTGATCGCCAATTGCGAGCTGTACCTAAAGTACCATCTGAAAATCAATGCCATCTTATGTTTCGGATTCCGTTCAGCCTTCTCAATCTCTGCCGATGGATAGTGTAATTTAATATCTTCATATATTTTTTCGATACTGCGTTTAAAATATTTCTCCTCAAGCTGAGTTAAGGTCTTTTGATCGATCTCACTCAATGATCCAAATCGCTGGTAAAGTTCATGCAGCTTGCTGGCTCGCGCCGGAAAAAACACACCTTTTTTCAGCACTTGCACTTTGCTGCCCGATTCGAACATATCACCCGCTGGCGCATACGCCGTATCTTGAACATTCATTTGCTGCAATAAATCTTTCACTCTGTCACTTGTGGCCGCTTCAACCGTACACTGATTGATTGAGCCGGTTAAGATAAAATCAGCACCGAGCATAAAGGCAGCCATCGCCGCCTCAGGAGTTCCTATCCCGCCTGCCGCACCGACGCGTATTTTTTTGTTATATCGATACTTTTTCATCATTTCGTCTCTTAATAATGTCATCGCCGGCATCAAGCTGTATGCGACACCGCCGTCCGTATGACCGCCTGAGTCTGCTTCCACACAAATATCCTCTGCCACAGGGATCTCCCGCAATAACTCAGCTTCACTAGTTGTGATTTTGTTTTCTCTTAAAAGCTTTTCTACCATATTCTCCGGCGCAGGACTCATAAAGGATTCGGCAACCTCAGGCCTTGAGATTTTCGCTATCATTCGATTTAAACATATCACTTCACCGTTTGGACGCCGTTTCAATCCTTTGGCGCGATATCTAACTAAAGCAGGAGTGACACTTAGAAATGCGGAGGCTTCCAAATGTCTCACATTATGTTTCAATAAAAGATCAATCATTTTTTCTTCTGATTCAATATGCTTCATATTGTGCACAAGGTTAATGCCATAGGCTTGTCCCTGCCCCAATTCGCCTTGAATAGACAGAATCGCATCCTCAACGTCATTCAGATCCAAACCGCCCGTGCCAAAGAACCCCATCATCCCCGCTTTTGACATCTTTACAACCATTTCTTTCGAAGCAATTCCGCGGTACATTCCTCCTGCAAGATAAGCATATGTAAGTTGATAGTCTTTTTTAAACTCGGCATTTCCTAATGAATGAGCTGTAATCTCAGCAGAAATTCGAGCTGAATGGGCGTCAGTTTCTGCTTGTTCATTTTGCTGGCCGGGAAAGACATTTTTCTCTGTTGAATCAGCATGATGTGTTAACGGCTCCGCTTCATTTTTTATGCGGGTAATTAAGCCGGTTAACACCTTTCCAGGACCGACTTCTTCAAACTCCATTGCTCCTCTTCCCATAAGAAAACGAATGCTGTCTGTCCATCTAACCGTGCTGTTCATTTGTTGAGACAGGGTCTCTTTCAGCCTTTCCTGTTGATAAGGCTCTGCATATACATTCGAGATAACCGGAAAAGACAAAGGCGCAAAATGGAATGTTTCTATAAATTGCTTAAATTCTTGTTTTGCTTCATCCATATACCTGGAATGAAAAGCTCCGCTTACGTTTAACGGGTGGAACAGCTTTACATCCTGGATGGTTTCAAAAACAGCTCCCGCTTTTTCAATATCTTTTTTTTGCCCGGAAATCACAATTTGCCGAGGTGTATTCTCATTTGCCACATCAATCGTATGTAAATGATGTTCTTCTAATACGGCTGCAACTTGTTCCTTATCTAAACCGATCACCGCAGCCATACCGCCTCCAGTAACCCGTCCCATCAGCTCGCCTCTTTTTTTCACCAGCTTTAAGCCTGTCCCAAAGTCAAATGCGCCTGCTGCAAACAGCGCGTTGTATTCTCCTAAGCTATGCCCCGCCGCAAAATCAGGTTTTTCGCCGATCTCCTCCTGCTTTTTCAAATAACTGAGTGCATTGACCACGTATAAAGCAGGCTGAGTATATTGAGTATGATTGACATCGAAATAGCCTTTTTCAGTACAGAGTTTTTTGATTGAATATCCAAGTATTTGATCTGCTTGGTCCGTCAAATGCTGATATTGCTCAAAAAGTCCTTGTCCCATTCCTTTTTGCTGGGAGCCTTGTCCTGGAAAAACATATGTAATCATCTTGTTTACTTCCTTTCTAGTTTCTGTAAACGCTCAACCATCTCCAGATTTTTCAGCTCCTGATGAAATGGTGTGATGATTGAATAACAGCGATTCGCTGAATCTCCCGAGATTAATTGTTTAACAAACGCAGCTAAGGTTCCTGAAGGCCCCAAATCAATGAAATGGCACGTATGCTGACTTTCCAAAAATTGAATAGCTTCTCGAAATCTCATTGGTCTTCTTACAGTATCCCAAAAGAAATCGTTATGAATCTCGCGAATGCTCCTTCCCGTTAAACAGGATACCAACGGGATTGAAGGGTGTTTAAAAGATTTTGATCTTAAAAATTCTTTATATACATCTTCTGCAGGATCAATAAGGGAAGAATGAAATCCGTAGGATACAGGCAGCGGCTGGCAGAGAATCCCGTTCTCTCTCAGGACATCAGTGATCTGCTGTATGTTTTCACTTTCTCCCGAAATGACAAAGTGCGAATCATAATGAATGGAGGTTAATTCACTATTTTCAAATAGCTGCGGATGATCAAGTAATAGTTGCGGTTTGTCGAGTATAGCCAGCATTTTTCCTTTATCGCAGTATTTTTCGATGACGGTAGCCTGTTCAAGTATGCATTCCAGTATCTCTTTTGCGTCTAAAACACCGGAAGCAGCAGCTGACGCGAATTCTCCCAGACTTGCCCCCAGCACGTAATCAGGCTGGATTCCCTTTTCTGCGAAAACCCGATATAAAGAATACTCAACCATAAAAATAGCGGGGTGCGTATAAAGGACACGGTCAAACGGATCCGATACACGCTTAGCGGGATGATACATTTCATTGACTATAGATATGCCGATTCGCCGAGAGACAATGGCATCCATTTCAAGCATACATTGGCGAAAAACGGTGTTTCCGCTGAATAATTCTTTTCCCATATGATAGTACTGAGAGCCTTGTCCGGAAAACATAAAAACGAGTGGTTCATTCATTTTTATAACCTTCTTTTTTATGTATTTAAAGGTGAGTTACGAAAATATGATGGTGCTGGCTGGCTGTGAGAAAAGCCTCGTTTTATGGTTTATAACATGAATGGAAAAATGCTTTGGTTTTGTTGTTCTGGATGTGGAAGCTCGTTAATGAAGTGATCTTGGAAGTATCTGAATTTGATGTGAATCATTTTGGCATCGCCAAAAACATCGACTCTATTATGACTTAGATGTTTTTGAAATAAAGGGCGGTTCTCTTGAAAGGAGAGCGATGGTTTATCGTAATATAAAAACTGACTGCGGTAGTGCAAATGTCCGCTAGAGAGCGAACTTTTTTTATGAGCCTCTTTATGTAACAGTATATAAATTCTTTCAGTTTTAACAGTGTCTATCGAATCATGCATCACGTATACTTTTGACCCGAATTTGAGGCCTTTTGGTATAGAAATCGGTTTAGCGTGTCATAGGTTCCGTATCTGTTTCAATGCGGCGGATCAATCCTGTTAACACATTTCCCGGTCCTATTTCCTCAAACTCCATTTGACCTTTTTCCATTAAAAAGCGTATACTTTCAGTCCATTTTACCGAATGGTTGATTTGATCCGCCAGTGTCGGCTTAATTACTTCAGAAGAGTACGGTCTGGCATATACATTAGAAATAACCGGAATAGATAAAGGAGCAAAATGAAAAGTGTCAAGAAATTGTTCAAACTCCTGCTTTGCATGATTCATGTATCTGGAATGAAACGCACCGCTGACGTTTAAGGGGAGAAACATCGTAACGTCTGTCTTGGCTTCAAAGATGGGTGCGGCTTTGTCAATATCTTCTTTTTGACCTGAAATCACAATTTGATAAGGAGCATTTACATTCGCAATGTCAATCGCATGTAAATGATGATCTATCAAAACCTCTGAAACCTGTTCTTCATTTAGTCCCATAACGGCCGCCATACCGCCGTTGCTTACCATGCTCATCAGCTCGCCTCTTTTTCTGACAAGCTTTAACCCCGTCTCAAAATCAAAGGCTTCAGCCGCAAATAGCGCATTGTATTCTCCAAGGCTGTGCCCGGCAACAAAATCGGGTTTTATGTCTGTTTCCTGTATTTTTTTCAGGTAGCTTAATGCGTTCACTACATATAAGGCCGGCTGAGTAAATTGCGTTTTGTTTAAGTTTGAATAAGGATTTTCTATGCATAGGCGTTTGATAGAATACCCTAAGATCTCATCTGCTTGTGCCGTCAGTTCTTTAAACTCATCAAATAACTCACTGCCCATTCCCTGTTTCTGTGAACCCTGTCCCGGAAAAACATATGTGATCATTCTATTAAAGCCACCCTTCCCCGCATATATAATTACCTGCTGACTTACGTTATAGAAAATATAAGTATTGCCCCGGATAAATAGTAGCATGTTCATGTTGATGGTAACCTCTGTAAATATTATCCGTCAAGTTAATTTTTCCTACACTTTCCATCGTTTTTTCTCTGCATTTTTCCATAAAGGTATAAAGAATCAGGACATGCTGTAAAACATAAGAAAATAGACCTGCATATCATTTGTGCCAAAAGATGATGATACATAAGCTTCATTTCATTACTTAATAAAATCAACCCGTGCTTTGTCATCATTTTTCAAAAGGCAAATCTTTCGGATGCAGAAAGAAAATAGTCTAATAGAATGATTTCGGAAAAACTTATTTAAAATCAAAAATACCTCTTTGGTTTTTTCTATTGCGGAATTTCACAAAGTATTCTTTTTTATCAATCTGAAAATAAATATTATGTTTTAAAAGCTCACCTATTGTTTGCCCTGGTGTTTGACCAAATGAATGCCCCGGATAAACCCGCACTTCTGGGGAAACGATGGATTTTATCCTCTGAACACTATCGAACATATCATCTGCGGAACTGCCATGATCTTCACATATCCCGCATCCTTCCGTAAAAATCGTATCTCCTGTGAATATACTTTCTGAAAACAAATAACACATCCCGCCGGCTGTATGCCCAGGTGTAAGCAGACATTGCGCTTTCGTCATTCCTATGCTGATGGTTTCAAGGTCTTGAAGAGCAATTAAGTTTTTGCATCTGAATTGGTAAAAGTCGATTTCTGTTTTCGACATATACACTTGAGGATGAAATAATGCCGTGAGCGGCTCAACAAGATTTACATGATCATAATGAGAGTGCGTTAAAAGAATTGCTGATAAATCAACCTCCAGTTCAGAAAGTTTATTAGTTAGTTTACTCAATTCCCATGATGGATCAACAACTATCGCAGATCGGCTTACAATATCTTCAATGATGTAACAATAGTTAGTCCACCCTTGATGAAATGTTTTGATCGTATGTACCGCATAAGTAACCATTTTCACCATTCCTATCAATATGAAGTTCTTTCATTCTCTCTTCCATTCCCACTTTACCAAACGGTATGCGGCTTTTCCATTCTTCAATTCATTCTTGCAGTTACGGCTTGATTCACATAAAAAAAGTTATTCTTTTTGGAGACTTGTCCATTAAGAATAACTTTTTGCAGTGACCTATTCACTCTTGGGCTGATTCATCAACGCATATAGATTGTAAATGCTGCATAATAACACGTTTGATCCGTTCTTTATTCACACGGCGAGGGTCAAACATCGCATGTAAAGCCAAGCCATCAATTAAGGCGTACAGCCTCTCTTCTTCTATTTCTTTATCAGCATGTTTTTGCAATAAATGAAGCTGGTCCAAGTAGTCGATCAGATTTCGAATTGCTTTGTAAATCTCATCATGTCCCGCATCAAACATATTGTCTTTATGTCTCGCATAAACAGTAAAAGCAAACCATACCTCCATCTCTCTAATCGTTTCAGCATTTGTCGGGACAATTTCAAGCAGTATGTGTAACACTTTTTCTTTAGGCGGCAAATCAAGGGCAGCAATTTTATTAATGCGGGCTGTCACCTTTTCTTTCACAAGTTTCATTGCAAAAACAAGCAATTCATCCTGAGTTGAAAAATAATGGCGAAGCGCACCTAACGACAGTCCTGCTTCTTTGGCAATGTTTCTGACTGAGGCCCCCTCCATCCCTCGTTCTAAAATCACCCGCCATGTCGCTTCTGCAATGTGTTTTCTTCTTTTTTCATGGTCAATTTGTTTTGGCATATCTTTATTTTACCAAGAAAAAAATCAGAGAGCAATTTTTATAATACAGTTGTTTTATAAAAACGCAGATGGTAAAATCATATTAAATAATACAACTGTATTAGAAAGAGGGGAACAGATTGAACAGTGTCGCTTGGATGATTGTCTTCTGCGAAATAGGATTTTGGGTTGTAATAGTGTTAGGCCTTGTCGTACGCTATCTATTTAAACAAGATAAATTAGGGCTGTTTCTTTTTGCCTTAACCCCTGTCATTGACCTGATTTTGTTAATAATGACGTCTGCGGACTTATACCGCGGAGCCGTTGCGACTACTGCACACGCGATTGCTGCAGTGTACATCGGCGTATCGATTGCTTTCGGCAAGCAAATGATCCAATGGGCGGATGAAAAATTCCGTTATTATGTAACAAAGCAAGGCTCAAAACCGCTTGTGCGCTATGGAATGGATCATGCGAAACATTATGCGAAAAGCTTGATCAGACATGTTTTCGCTTATCTTATTGGTGCCGGGTTGCTGGCCGGGATGATTTATTTTATTAATGATGCTGCCCGTACCGAAGCGCTGAGCAGTGTTTTAAAGCTATGGACAGTCATTCTGGGCATTGATTGCCTGATCACCGCCAGTTATTTTATCTGGCCGAAAAAAGCGAAAGCTTCAAAAAATCTCAGAAGTTAAAATTAGTCTCGCTAAAAAATCCTTTTTCAATAGAAAAAGGATTTTTTCACTTTTGTAAATATATGTTACGCTTTATGCAAGTCATCTAGATAAGGAGCTTATATGAAAAAAGCCTATGCTTTCTCAGTATACCTGTCGGATTTTCGCTTTTTTCATTAGGCACTTGCCTAGGAAACATATCCTGTTTTTATTATTATTTTATGAGTTCTGCTGTATTGTGAATCACTAACATGTAAGGAGTGTAATACGTGAGCCAGAAAGAACACGACACGCCATTTAAAGACTTAAAACCAAGCTCAAAAATAATAGTGATTGTATCCATTGCCCTCCTTATCACAATTGCAGCTGCTGTGATCTTCGGCGGTTATTTCTTCGGCATGAAAGGGCTATTTGCCATCCTCGGCATCACATACGATTCCAATCAATCCTTATTGTTTTTTATATTGGGATGCTTTGCTGCTGGACTGGTTATAGACCCTCTAACAAAAGTCGTTTCTTTGATAATGATCCATTCACTTTCTATCAGAAAAACAGCACTTTTCACATTTGTTTTTTATTTCATCGCTAATTTCATAACAATTTGTTTAGTAGATTACTTTATGGATTCTATTTATATTCCGGACGCATTACTCTTTGTCATATCAGCATTTATGGCGTTCACTGAACTAGCATTTGATGATCGGCCTAAAACATAAACCGATAAAAAACCGCTTGTGATTGATTCAAGCGGTTTTATGCTGTAATGACATTTTCGTCGCCTCACTTTCCTATATAGTCAACGAGAAAGTGTAAAACAATTAGAGGAATGAAACCTGGAATGCAAAACAAAAATCAAAATATGTCTAAAAACTTGTTATGGTTTCGTTTCTTCTTGTTGCTGTGTCTAGTGTGCATCACAGCCCGGCTACGGGTGAGGCAGGATCGGGCAACCAGAGGCGGTTCATATTCTCATAGGCTTAAGGGCATAGCCCTCACTCTTTGTCCTTTCATTCGCGAGTGAAGATACATATAAAATCTTTTTGATGAATTGCTTAGTCATCTTTAATTCTCCTTCGAATATTTTGTATCCTATTCATAATCTCTCCTTTGCCAATATAAAAAGACACCCAATCGGATGTCTTACTCTCTTTCTACTAGAACGCCTGTAATCATCGGTGTCTCTTCACCTTCTTGCACCGGGCCGTAAGCTGAAACCTTATCGCCCTTAGTTAATGTTAAGTAACTCATGTTCATCACTAGATACAAACACTTTTCACCATCTTCTTCCTGAGAAATTATAAACGAATCCAAAGCACCACCTTCATCCGTTACATTCTCGACTGTGCCAGTTATCTTCACAACTTTATCAACTGGTGGATCGTTTACATTTAATTCTTCGTATGATGCTTGAGTAGCAATTTCCTTTACTGTTTCGTTAACTTCTGTCCGTGCTGTGTCTGTAGACTCGTCTTCTTGAGTAACACCAGCATCAACTATAGACAACCCATCTGTGTTTGATTCCTTGTTTATTTCATTTTGTTTCGTAGTGTCAATGTTTTTCGTTTCATTGCTGGTTGAACAGCCAGCAAGTAATCCAATAGATATCAAAGTAATTATTATGTATTTCATGTAACTCCCTCCATTATGAGAAGAGTATACCTTACATGATTGTTTCAAACTATTTTTTAATAGACAAAAGTTAATCCCTCCCCCATACATTCTTTCCTCTGTTCACATGTGCACCTGCATCGCGCAACTACCCAAATAAAAAAGCACCCCGAGGGATGCTTTTTTATTTTCTTTTCACATCAAATTGCGTGACAAGTCGCATATTAACATTTGCTATACGCTTACCATCTTCAAACTCATACCAATGTTCACATTCTTGCAATTCTTTTATAAGTGCTTTCTCAGATTCTGCAATTACTTTAGCTGTTCTTAAATTTTCATTATCAAACCAAAAAACAACTTCAAATTTCATAAACTTTCACCTCTTGATTTATTATCAGACAAGAGGACTAGAAATGAAACAGTTCGCAAAATTTGTCGAACGATTCCCTTTTAATCACATATTTATTCTTTCTAAACTGCCACCGTACCTCCAATTGTCTATCCTGATATTTACCGGAAGCAGTTTACAGAGAATATAAAAAGCGCCTTAACGAATATAAAATAAAATTTAAGATAATAATTTTATCTGAGCGTAACACCTTCAACACTTTATTTGCGCTTAGTTAAAGCCTTGCGTTAAACCCATTCAATCTTTAATTAATATACGCAAGGCTTTACACATCAATACCATTCACTACATACTTCATTTTTTTTCTTTATTTTTTCTTTTTTTACTATCAAATAAACCAAATGCAACTGCCAATGCAATAATCATTGCAGCATACCAAGGCCAATCCATCATATCACCACTTTCATAAAAGTAATCTGCCAAATAAGGCTAATCAAATACGGCACTAATATTGATACGTTCTTAATGAGATATTGGTTTCATTAAATAATATTCCCTCTAAACTGCCCCCGCGCTCAAACCGTTAACCGTCAATTGTCTATTCTGAGATTTACCGGAAGCAGTTTACAGAGAATATAAAACCCTTCAGTTAGAAGGGTTCTTTTGTTCGTCTTTATTTAAATTTAGATAATACCATCCCATATTCTTTCCTCTTAAATTTTGTATCCTCCAGTAATATAAATGAAATTTTTTTACACTATGGCTATCTTCAATGATTGTCTCGTTTTCTTCCTCTTTAAATGATCTTACACTTTTATATTTCATCCGTTGTCCTGTTTGCAATTGATACCAAACATCTATTCTTTTAATTCCATATTTGCGATTCGTAACATTCCCATAATTTATATCCAGTGGTATATAAACCTCATCATCGGGAAGCATAAATGGCAAAGATGTTTCTATTATGCTCTTATCATCGTTACCTAATTTTATTTTAATGTATCCGCCTGTAATAATACTTTTTCCTACAGTTCTTACCTGTAAATAGTTAAATCTAGATACATCAGTGAAATTCGCATCTTGATCAAGTCTTTTTCCTATTATTAATCTCTCTAAACTCTCGTAGCTATTAGGCAATAATAACTTGGCCCCCTCCTTTACAAAAGGAGCATTTTTAAGATGGTATTTCCTGTTATCTCATCCATCACCATAAAAGTTCTGTATTCAAACTTAACTTTATGATCTTCATTGATTCTACCTAAAATAAAAGTAATAAATGGTACTATAATAGCTGCTGCAGCTGTTAATGCTGTGGGTAGTACACCAAAAGTTTTTATAATTTCGTCCACACTGTTTTACCTCTACCTTATTATCGGTAAAGGGAATGAACAAAGAAACAATTTGCAAAATTTGTCGAACGTTTTCTGTGATTCAGATAACTGTTAACCGATGCAGTTTGCAGAGAATAAAAAAAGCGACCCCGCTTATCAGCAGTGCCGCTCCCTTGATCTATTACCTATTACCATAATAACTCACTTTAAAGAAAATGGAGTGCCGTTATCCTGCCAAGTTTATGCCATTTTTTTAAATTATAAGTTTTTTCGGTTTCTTCCTTCTCTTGTTTCTTAAAAAAACAAAATTAATAGTTGCAGCTAACAATGCCAATATATTAAGTATTAACATAATAATAGAAAAGATATTGGAAGAATTAGTGTCGGTTATTACATAAGCTGACGCTAACCCCAAAAGACTCACTACCAGTAAGGTGAAAAAAGGTAATAAACGTACAGAAGGTGCTTCAAGTGTTGAGAAAGAGTAAAATGATTTTAGCCCCTTAATTGACCCTTTTAATTTATAAAAATTTTTATCATCTGTATGTAATATTTCAATTACAGCACCATCCGAAGCATCTAAATAATCAAATTTCACTTCTAGAATGTTAGGGTTATTTTCATCTATTTTAATTATAAAATCATTTGCATCACTACTTTTTTCCAATATGGTTGCAGAAATAATTTCTTGTCCCTCACTAATTTCTATTCTAACAGGATCTTTTTCTACAATGTGTTTCCCCTCAATAGTAACATTTCCACTATTCCAAACAGTCATTTGAGTGTTGGTTACTCTTTCAACAGACTTTCCCTTAAAAATAATTTCTATATCTTCCGGAGCTTTATCGTTTTTTCCAACTACTCTTTCACTTTTGAAGGTATATGTCAGTTCATTTACTTTTCTGTTTTTATAATGAGAATAAATTGCAAATAAAATACCGAAAAGTCCTATTAATGAACCAATCCACCCCTGATTTAATAAGTTAAGCACAGATCACATCTCCCAAATTATTCATATATTATAATGTACTTACTTATCGGCATATTATCAATATTGAATTACCCATATGTTTTATACTGTGCAACTCGTTGAACTGGCCAATCCCTTGTCCTCTCTGGGTTTTAACCAATATCCCTAAAATGAATTACACACCTGTTATTTTTGAGGAATTGACGAAAAACGCAAAGAAAAAGGCCCATCCTTGTTGTTTTGGATGAGCCTGGTTATATTTTAAATTTCTTCATAGCGTTGTTCTTGGCGTCTTGATTGATTCCGATGTACCTAAGGGTTGTCCGTTGGTCTGAGTGATTAAATATCTTTGCAGCATAGCAACGTCCTTCGTTTGTTTGTAAAAGTGATAGCCAAATGTTTTCCTCAATGTATGCGTGCCGATGTCATTTAAACCAACATACTCAGCAGCACCCCTGAGAATCTTGTAAGCCATTGACCGGATATCGGTTTGTTGATTCCTTCTCGGCTTTTAAAGAGAAACTCATGATCCTCTTTCCCTTCGACATAGGCCTTAAATTCTCTTTGAAGAGCTGGCGTCATGTCGATTCTCTTTTTCTTTTTCGTTTTCTTCTCTATGAGATTGAAATAAGGACGTTTGGCGTCTCTTACTCTCAGCTACAGAATATCCGATATGCGGAGCCCTGAATTGATACCGGTCACAAATAGCATATAATTCCTCATGTTTTGCTCTTTTAAAAACCTCTTGATGTAAAAGATGCATTCCGGATCATGTATAGGCTGAACAAAATTCATTAAGAAGCTGCCCCTTTCTTGTAGACTTCTTCCCTTAGAGCAAACGCCAGCCTATAGAGAGCTTTTGCCTGTACACGATAATAGCTGCGCTGGCTCATTCCCATTTCTGCATATACTTCATAATCATACATTTCTTCCGATTGCATATAGAGCATGACAATGATCTGCCGTTCTCTTTGAGAAAGCCGGTTAACAGCCCTTTGAATCCTTTTTAAGAATTTGTCACGCTGAATCTCCCAATCAAGACGCTTTAATGCTGCCTCTTCTGTTGAGGAATGAAACTCATTCGTGATACTTGGCGGAACAGTGCTGTAAGTAGGTGTAACCTTTGGCAAAAAATCATCTGGCACCTGTAAGAGATATAACCGATATTGATCCAGCAGCTTCTCAGCTTTTAATTTAGTCGCTTCTTCGTCAATCTGAGGAATATTTAATGTTAATTGATTCATATTTTTACCCTCCCGTTTATTTACGTCTTAAAGCCCCGCCTTTGCCTCTTTTCAATGTTTGCCTATCTTGACCCATCATTTGCCGCTAAAAAAATTCTGAGCGCTCCTGCGCGTTTTTATTGAGTTTTTCTTCCTCTCCTTCCATCCCTCCGTTCAAATAAAAAACGGACACCAACCAAAGCACAGATTTCTCTGTACAGTGATCAGTGTCCGCAGGCTTTTCGTCTTGGACTATATTAAGCTTTGTCTTTTATAAACATTTTTTTATCACATAGTTCATCTAATTTTATTATCTTTGTTTCCGTGCATAATTTAGGATTTGGTTTATTCCCTAACAAAATAAGTTCCTTGCTGATAGCATGTAAAACATACCAACACTCATCACTCTCATCACTTGTTGAAGGATTTTGTGGACGTTCTTGTTCGGATCTCTCTATCACAATATATTTATCTTTTGACCATTCAACTAATCTGGATACAGGCCTCATTAAAAATGGAACTGGTAAAGAAAAAACAAAGGGAATACCCAGGATATAAATTAGTTTAGTTAGCTGGTTCTCGTCTTTGCTACTTCCGATTATAAAACCATCAAGTGCAACATAGAACAAGATTAAACATGTTACAAAAATAATAACTATGCTACACCTTCTCCAATATGGTTTGAAAAAATTCGAAAATCCACATTCCTTGTCCTCAAATTCTTTGATAAACAATATGATTACGAATAATATTTCTCCAATCGTAGCAGTTATTGTACCAACGGTCGTAGATGAATTGAAATTAACTGTCCATTCTGGTAAATTGGTCAAACTTAGTATAGAAAGAAAAGCTGCTGTCCAAAATACTGTCTGCCAAAAGTGACGCCAAATCATTACAGTAAACAATTTCTCTTTAGAAAAAAGCTTCTTTTCAAAAATATTGGCTGTTAAAGTAGTTATTGGCCTAAATGTTACAACTAACCCGTAAACTAAGATACCTGCAGCAGCTACATAGCCTGGTATCCCGATGCTCTTAAGCAAACCAACAACATCCATAACATTTCCTCCTCCTTTTCTTAATAATCTCTTTTTGGAATCGACAAATTATGGATTTTCTTTAGTGTTTTTAAGAAAAACCCTATTTAAATAGGGTTCATTTGTCTTCCCTCTTCTCTATATACTTATCAATATCTTTAAAGTAAGCCGCAGCCGTGATTGAAATGATTACCGATCAAAGCAAGGTTAGCTTTCATGTCCGGCCTGTAATCGTGTTGGAAATATATCCAGAATCCGCATCCCATCAGCAAAAACAATATTCTGAGCACCCTCCCCCCCATATTGTTCACAAATAATTAACATTTATATACAGGTTTATTTTTAACCTAGGACGAATTCTTTAGGTGTATCAAAAAACTAAAGGAGTGGTGATAATGAATTTTAAAAAGTTAGTAACAACCACCTTATTAACTTCAGCTATTTTAGGATCTGGCTCAATTGCTAGTGCTACAAGTTTAGATAGTAAAGGAGGGGTCTTACCCATCTCTAATAAATTTCAAACTGACTCTATTTTCAACACAAATGGGAAAGCATCGATATCTGCAAGTGTTGTATATGTTGGTGGCAGACTAGAAGCTAATGGTTCAAACAAGGATTACAAAGACTCACAAGTATTTACCCTATCAAATAACACTGGAACAAATTATAAAGGGTGGCAAGAATCTGAAAGAGCCAACGCAGCTGCGTATCTTAAGTACGAATTAATAAATGCATCTACCGGTAATACGGTGTCTCAAGTCAGTTATTATGGTGAAGTTAAAGCAAGTGATGGACGCACTTGGCCAACTTTATCCTTTACCAGCTCCAATATAAAAGTTACAGATAAATACTATGTTAGGGTTACCAACCTTGGCAGTTACCCAGTGAATTTCGCTGGTAATGTTTACAACTGATTAACTTCTGGAAAGGCAATCTATTTTTGGTTGCTTTTTTCATTTTAAAAGCAGGCACGGGCTGATATTTATATCTAATTCACTGTAATCACATTCAGGGCAGCTGTATTCGAACATGATGCCGCCTCCTGATCCATAATCACTTTGAATATCGGGTAAATCTGCTGAGGCACAATCGCGTTGCCTAATCCTTTAATTCTGTCCACCCGGTTGGGAACACCATGAGCCACTCTACCCACTTCGGGTTCAGCTGCCAACCGACTCTTATCCCCTCCAGGCTTGAGACTGTATTTCCCAATCTGACATATTGTGCTTTTTCGCTCGCCTTTCTTCCTCCATCGACGGCGCAAGCCGGTATAATAAACGATTGCCCTTTGTAACCTGCGCTTTCCAAGTCAAATAGCGTGAGGTCGAGCTCCATATTTGCGAAGTTAGCAACGTTTTCACCAACAACCCAAGTGGGTCTAAGTTCTTTGATAATCCTAAACATTTCCGGCCAGAGGTCGCGGTCACCTTCCGTGCCTCTTCGCTTCCCGGCAATACTGTAAGGCTGGCAAGGGAATCCTCCTAAAATAATGTCAATTGTTTCACCTGACTCAATCATTCCTTTTTCCTCTAAAAGCTGTCTATTCAAGGTGCATACATCGTCAAAGATGGGAACACCAGAGAAGTTTTTATTCAGTACCTTCTGGCAGATGGGTTCACGCTCACAGAATGCGACTGTTTCAATACCAACCCACTCGGCAGCAAGCGCAATGCCCCCTATTCTCGCAAATAAATCGATGCCTTTGCATGCTGTCATCCCCTATCCCCGGCAGAACTGCAATTGCAAAGAATAAAACCACCACGATCCCACCTAGAAGACAACCGATTTGTTTTATTACACGTAACAATAATTGTTTCATTTTGCATCATGTTACTCACATGGTCTAAAGCATACTCATGCAATCATGCTGTTAGAAAGTGGTGAAGACCTTAAATACGACTTTGGCCATACTACAGTTAATATGGCTGCTGATGTTATTTACATAACACAATAAAAAAAGCATTGATCAATTCGAAGAATATCTCAATGCTTGAAAAATGCATAGAAAAAATATGGGCAAAGGGTATATTCCACTTCGCCAAACCCCGCTACATCACCCGTTTGAACATCTTTTCCATCTCATACGTGGAATGATGAATCATAATCGGACGGCCGTGCGGGCATGTAAATGGGTCTGATGTGCTTCGGAGATCGTCCAGAAGCGCTTTGATCTCGTCGTTTCTGAGGTGGCGGTTTGCTTTGATTGAACCTTTGCAGCTCATCATAATCGCCGCTTCCTCGCGCAGTTTTTTGATATCAATGTTTTTCGAATCGAGCACCTGCTGAATGATTTCTTCTATCAGCTCGGCTTCTTCTCCTTTTGGAAACCAAGCCGGGTGGCAGCGGACGATGTAACTGTTCGAGCCGAAAGACTCTAAAAAGACACCTACGCTTTCGAGCTCTTGTAGATGCTGTTCGATAATGAGTGCCTCGTTCGTGGAATAATGGAACGTCAGCGGCACAATCATGTCCTGCACCTCAGGCTCAACCTCCCCGACCTTTTCACGAAAATATTCGTATTTAATACGCTCTTGGGCGGCATGCTGGTCGATAATATATAAGCCGTTTTCGTTTTGCGCCAATATATAGGTCCCATGCATCTGGCCGATCGGGTACATGATCGGCACACGTTCAGATGATGTCTGCTGAAGTTCCTGAGCGGGCTCCTGTTCGAATGCTTCAGGCAATTCCTCTGAAACAGCAGGCTCTGCAATATCTTGTTTTGTTTCAGCCACAGAATGAGTTTCAAGCTGCTCTGAAGGCAATTCGTCTTCTATCTCAACTGGTTCTTTGACAACTGAACTGAGCTTCATTGGTGAATACGAAGGCATAAGCGCTTTTTCCGGCACTTTTCTTTCAGCAGGTTTTTCATCAAAGGTCATGAACTGCTGCTCATTTTTGATCACAGGTGCTGACTTTTTCGGAAGCTGTGCGCTCGGTATCAGCTGCTGCTGTTTAAATACATCTTTTATGCCGTCACGAATTAAGTCGTGCAGCTCTGTTTCCTTGCTGAGCCGTACCTCAAGCTTCGAAGGGTGCACGTTGACATCGACTAAAATCGGGTCCATGGTGATTTCTATAAATGTGATCGGATGGCGTCCGATTGGCAAAAGTGTGTGATATCCTTCGTGCACCGCCTTGACGAGCGGGAAATTTTTAATATAACGGCCATTGATGACAGACGACATGTAATTTCTCGATGCCCGTGTAATCTCTGGCAGAGCGATATATCCCTTCACTTCAAAATCCAGTGAGCTGACATGAAGCGGCAGCATTTTTTTAGCGACAGCCGTACCGTAAATCGCGGCAAGGACATGGCGCACATCTCCATTTCCATTCGTTTGGAGAAGATTTTTTCCATGATGGCGAAGGCGGATCGATACCTCCGGATGTGCCAGCGCAATCCGGTTGACCACATCCGTAATATTCCCAAGCTCTGTATGAACGGTTTTCATATATTTCAAGCGGGCCGGTGTATTAAAAAACAGATTGGAAACGACAATTTCGGTTCCCTTCCTGCTGGAGGAACGCAATTCAGAAATGATGTTTCCCCCTTGAAGCATGAGCTTCGTTCCCGCTCCTTCTCCCGTGCTTGTCGTAATCTCCAGATGGGAGACAGACGCAATACTCGGCAGTGCCTCTCCCCTAAAGCCAAGTGTTCTCACTCTGAATAAATCATTCTCATCTTTTATTTTACTTGTTGCGTGGCGGCGGAAGGCACGCTTGCAATCTTCATTTTCCATTCCTTCTCCATTATCCAGAACACGAATGGATGCAAGACCCGCTTCCTCAATGTCGATTTCAATGACTGTGCTGTCAGCGTCGATGGCATTTTCCACCAATTCCTTCACGACTGAGGCGGGCCGTTCCACAACCTCGCCCGCCGCAATTTTATTTGAAAGTTCATCTGACAGCTGGATGACTTTTGCCACATTCATCACCCCGTTTTAATGTAATTTCTTTTGCAGCTTGTACATTTCATTCATCGCTTCCAGCGGTGTCATATCAAGTATATTCAGAGATTTAAAGACATCAAGTACTTGCTTTTCTTTTTTAGAAAGCTTTGGTGATGCAGCCGGTTTATCCGATTCGTCAAAGAAGGACAGCTGTGCCGGCTCTTCTTTTACCTCAGGTTTCTGCACTGGCACTTCCGGTTTGTTCCCTGAATGCTCAAGTTCTTTTAGAATGTCTTGAGCGCGCGAAATCAGATCTTCCGGCAGCTCAGCCAGCTGGGCGACATGGATACCGTAGCTTTTGTCAGCTGCCCCTTCTTTAATTTGATGAAGAAAGACAACCGTTCCATTATATTCCTCAGCACGAACATGGACGTTTTTCAGCTGCGGAAGCTTTTCTTCAAGAACCGTCAGCTCATGATAGTGCGTACTAAACAGCGTCTTGGCGCCGATATGGTCATGAACATATTCAATAATCGCTTGCGCAAGGGCCATGCCGTCATATGTGGACGTTCCCCGCCCGATTTCATCAAACAAAATGAGGCTGTTTTTGGTTGCATTTACAATCGCATTTTTGGCTTCAAGCATTTCCACCATAAATGTACTTTGTCCGGAAATCAAATCATCCGCCGCGCCGATTCGGGTGAAAATTTGATCAAAAATCGGAAGCATAGCTTTTTTCGCGGGCACAAAGCAGCCAATTTGCGCCATAATGGAGATGAGCGCGATTTGTCTCATGTATGTGCTTTTCCCCGACATGTTCGGACCGGTAATGAGCAGCATCTGTCTGTTATCGCCCATCACACAGTTGTTAGGCACGTATTCCTGGCTGTCCATTACTTTTTCAACAACCGGGTGTCTGCCCTCTATGACCTCAACTTCATCTTTAGAAAATTCAGGTTTCGTGTAATGACGATTTTCACTGATTGTCGCAAAGCATTGCAGCGCATCGAGCTCACTCATCTGTTTGGCGAGCTGCTGCAAACGCGGAATATACAATTTCACTTTCTCACGCAGCTCGGTGAACAGCTCGTATTCCAGCTCGCAGATGTTATTTTCCGCTTCCAAAATGAGCGCTTCTTTTTCTTTTAATTCAGGTGTAATGTAGCGTTCTGCATTTGTTAGCGTCTGCTTCCGCTCATAGCGCCCTTCTTCAAGAAGGTGCAAATTCGCCTTTGTTACTTCAATATAATAGCCAAATACTTTATTGAAGCCGACTTTTAATGACCGAATGCCTGTATATTCACGTTCCTGCTGTTCAAGGCGGGCAATCCAGTCTTTCCCGTTTCTGCTAGCATCGCGGTATTCATCGAGCTTTTGATTGTACCCGTCTTTGATCAGGTTTCCTTCTTTTACTGATATCGGAGGGTTTTCGTACAGGGCTCCTTCCAGTAATTCTAGAACATCACCGCACGGGTCAATCCGCTCCGCCCGTTCCTTCGCTTTCTTATGAGCCAGTGAAGCAACAAGCTGTTTAATGCCGGGCACTTGCTTTAATGATTCCTTCAGCTGAATGAGATCCCGTGCATTGACATTTCCGAATGCGACACGGCCTGCGAGGCGTTCTAAATCATAGACTTCCTTTAAACGCTCACGCAGATCTTCCCGTTCAAAGAAATGGGACATTAATGTTTCCACCATTTCTTGACGCTCTTCAATTTGATTCACTCTGATAAGCGGACGGTCAATCCACTGTTTCAGCAGCCGCCCTCCCATCGCAGTTTTTGTTTCATCAAGCAGCCATAACAGGGAGCCTTTTTTATTTTTTGAACGGATCGTTTCAGTCAGCTCTAAATTCCGCTTCGAGTATAAGTCGATTTTCATGGCTTCTTCAAGCTCATACACTTGTACAGGCTGAAGATGATCTAAGCTCCGTTTCTGAGTCCTTTTCAGATACGTATATAAACGGAGAAAAGTTTTCGTTACGTCCGGATTCTGCAAATGCTCAATAATCTGAACGTGCTCATCCGTTTCCCCATCTTCAATCGAAATGGTAGCGCCGCACCGCTCCTTCAGCTGAGCAACCGTCTTTTCATCAAGGCTTTCCGCTACGACAATTTCCCGCGCGCCGACTGAATAAATTTCTGATATGACGTCTTCCAGCCGTTCAATTAAAACAGCCAAATTTTCACCCGTTGTTAAATCGGACAGTGCCAGCCCGTATCCGTTTGAGCAGGCCGAAACTGATGCAATAAAGTTGTTTTCTGATTCATGGATGCCTTTTCCGTCCATTACAGTTCCAGGGGTAATCAGCTGAACGACTTCACGTTTGACGACGCCCTTTGCAGCCTTTGGATCCTCCGTTTGTTCGCATATGGCCACCTTGTATCCTTTTTTAATAAGCTGCTCGATATAAGCCGAAGCAGAATGATACGGAACACCGCACATCGGTATTTTTTCAGCGGCGCCTCCGTCTCTGCTTGTTAACGTAATTTCCAGCTCTTGTGACGCTTTTTTAGCGTCCTCAAAAAACATTTCGTAAAAATCACCGAGACGAAAAAATAAAAAGGCATCCTGATGCTCTGCCTTTATTTTTAAATATTGCTGTATCATAGGCGTATAAGTAGCCATTGTTTAATCCCTCACTATGTATCAACGTTTCTATTTGCCAGCCTTCATTATAACATAAACAGAAAGTGTTAAAAGGATGATATGTCTATATAAAAAAGAGACTTGGGGTACCGACTCCCCTAGTCTCTTTTTTATTCTTCAGGATCTCCAACTAAAAATTCAGGATTGATGTCCTCCAGCTCTTCATCAAGTTCGTCTTCCCAATCCTCTTCGTCATCCTCTTCCCAATCAGAATTCACTTCTACAACAACCTTTGTTTCCCCTACCACTTCCGCCAAAAATTCCCTCTCCGCTTGCACAACAATTTTATTGCCATTTGGAGATATGGTGACTTCAAGGCAGTTTGGCTGCTGCAGCACTTTTGCAATCACTTCATGCTCATCGTCTAAGTAATTGTTATCTCTGTATCTGAGTTTAATCACATCGACGTACTTCACTCGTTCTGTGACAACCTCTGTTTTTGTATTGTCTGCGTAAGAGTACCATACGTTTATATCATAATACCCTTCAATTTCTACGGTTTTTCCGATTTTTTCTGCGTCATACTTGTGATTGATAATCCAACCGCCCAAAATGCTGCTCGGTTTTTTCTCAGGGGAGATGGTATTGGTGCACTGTGTAAATTTTCTGCCTTTCGCTACTACCGCCTTCGTGATAATTTCCCTGTATTCAGACATTCCGGCATGCCTCCTTGTTCTTCTTCGTGTTATCTTATGCTGGGCATTTGTCTAGTGTGCATTTTTATAAATAAAATATAAAAATACAAAGTTTCTGTTCCATTGTATGCAGGGGTGCCTAGAAACTTTACTCATAAGTGCGATAAAGTTTATTTGGCTAAAGGCGGCCAAACATATTGAATATTTAGTACATAGTTCATTTAGTTCTGTTGATAGTTTAACATAAAAAAACACGGGCCTGAAAAGGCACCGCGTTTAAAGAGAACAGCTGTTATTTGAATGTTTCATCTTCGAACCGGTTTCTCCTTTTAGAAGGTCGCCTCCGGTTGATGTAATGATTTCATTTGTGACCTGGTTGGAAATGGTGGTCGCCACGAGCTGCAGAAGGTCATTCACCTCAACCTGAGAATCTCTGAATTCCTGGATGACAGGAATGTCTTCAAGCTCCTCTTGCAGCGCATCAATTTTTTCTTCTACTTGTTTGAGCGCTTCGAGTTTTTGGTAATGCTTCAGATTAACAGCTTGTTTTTGCAGGGCTTTAATCTGATTAATGATTACAGACACTTTTGCGTTCTCATTAATTTGCGCTTCAGCCCGTTTGAAAAAATCAACCTCTTCTGTTTCAGAGATCATTTTTGCAAGGTTTCGTGCTTGCTGCACAATGTCTTTTTTAGAGTAGAGCGTCATCTTATTTCACCTCGATTGCTTCTCCTGCCATTTCTCCGTCAAGCGACCACGTTTTCGCTTGCTGGATTTTCACGCGAACGATTTTGCCGATCGCTTCCTTTGGTCCTTTGAAATTCACAAGCTTGCTTTTTTCAGTGTAGCCGGCAAGAACCTCAGGGTTGTTTTTGCTTTCGCCCTCAACTAATACTTCGACAACCTTGCCTTCATATTCCTTCATTTTTTTCGCAGAAATTTCATTAACCAATGCGTTCAGACGCTGCAGGCGTTCTTTTTTCACTCTCATCGGAACGTTATCTTTCATTTTTGCTGCAGGTGTGCCTTCACGCGGAGAGTAAATGAACGTATAGGCGCTGTCAAACTCCACTTCACGGTATAATGACAGCGTTTCTTCAAACTGTTCGTCCGTTTCGTTAGGGAAGCCGACGATAATGTCAGTTGTTAAAGAAGCGTTTGGCATAGCCGCTTTGATTTTTCTGACGAGCTCCATGTAACGCTCTCTGTCATATTTGCGTGCCATCAGTTTCAAGACCTCTGAGCTTCCTGATTGGACCGGCAGATGAATATGATCGAGCAGATTGCCGCCTTTTGCAAGCACTTCAATGAGGTGATCATCAAAGTCACGCGGATGACTCGTTGTGAAACGGATTCTCGGGATATCGATTTTGCGCAGCTCATCCATCAAATCACCAAGGCCGTAGTTCATATCTTCAAAGTCTTTTCCGTACGCGTTTACGTTTTGGCCTAAAAGTGTAATTTCCTTATAGCCTTCGCTTGCAAGTCTTCTTACTTCCTGAATGATCTCTTCCGGACGGCGGCTTCTTTCTTTTCCGCGTGTATACGGGACGATGCAATACGTACAGAACTTGTCACAGCCGTACATGATGTTGACCCAACCCTTAATTTTTCCGTTGCGGACTTTCGGAAGGTTTTCAATGACATCGCCTTCCTTGGACCAAACTTCTATGACCATTTCTTTTGAAAGGTATGCTTCAGACAAAAGCTCCGGCAGACGATGGATATTATGCGTACCGAAAATCATATCGACAAACGGATGTTTTTTCAAAATCCTGTTAACGACTGATTCCTCTTGTGACATACAGCCGCAAACGCCTAAGATAAGATCCGGGTTATTTTTTTTGAGTGCTTTTAAGTGTCCAAGCTCACCGAATACCTTGTTTTCCGCATTTTCACGGATCGCACATGTATTTAACAGAATGACATTGGCATCGTCAACAGAGTTTGTCGCTTCATAGCCAAGAGCCATAAAGATCCCTGCCATTACTTCTGTATCATGTTCGTTCATTTGGCAGCCGTACGTCCGGATATAGAATTTTCTTCCTTCACCCATGCCTTTGAATTCTTCAGAAATTTTAAAGTCATTATGATAAGTAACGGCTTCTTTGCCGCGTTTTTTCGCATCTTTTAAAGAAGGCGGAATGTAGACAGCTTCAAAGTACTTGCTGTAATCCTTCTCGGATTTTTTGTCCGATGGATTAACTTGTCCGCTCTCTAATTTTTGCTTTTCATTCATATGATATTTCTCCTTTCAAACCAAACTTCCACCCTCCAGTATAAAGGTTATTGAAGCTCTGCACAACTGGCAACCTATCATTGTACACTCATTGAGAATAATAATCAATAAGGAATGAAAGGGAGAAGAGTGTTCCCTTCTCCTTACAATAGCTGAAGCTCCTTTGCTGTCTTTTCAATGGCATCAAGCGCCTGATCCAGTTCTTCTTTGGTGTGCTCAGCTGTAATAATTGTGCGTATTCTGGCTTTTCCTTTTGCAACAGTCGGGAAAACGATGCTTTGGGCAAAAACACCTTGTGACAGAAGCTGATCAGAAAATTGCTTCGCTGCCCCCTCATCACCTATTAAAATAGGCAAAATCGGCGTCTCGCTCTGTGTGAGAGTAAAACCCATTTGGACAAGCATTGATTTAAAATAATGTGTATTCTCCCACAGACGCTCCATATGCTCCGGCTCTTCCAGCAAGACATCAATTGCTTCCATACAAGCTGCAGTTACAGCCGGAGGATGTGACGTGCTAAATAAAAATGGACGGCCTTTATGACGCAAATAGTCGATTAACACCTTTGAACCGGCAGCGTATCCCCCTAAAACTCCGATTGCCTTGCTTAACGTTCCGACTTGAATATGAACCCTTCCGTCAAGACCGAAATGATTTACCGTCCCTCTGCCGTCTTCGCCAAGCACTCCGGATGCGTGGGCGTCATCAACCATCACAAAAGCGTCATATTTCTCAGCGAGCTCCACAATGTCAGGCAGAGGAGCAATATTTCCATCCATTGAAAATACGCCGTCAGTGACAATCAAGCGCATGCGGTAATTCATTGATTTTCTCAGCACCTTCTCTAAATCACTCATATCTACATGCTGATAAACCTTTTTATCCGCCTTAGTCAATCTGATTCCATCAATGATAGAGGCATGGTTCAATTCATCAGAAATGACAATATCGTCTTTTGAAAGAATGCTGGAAAGTACACCTTGGTTTGTTGTAAAGCCTGATTGGAAGACTAGTGCCGCCTCTGTTTTTTTAAAGGCTGCCAGTTTTTTCTCCAATTCTTGGTGCATTGTAAACGTTCCGGCGATTGTCCGGACTGAACCGGTTCCGGCTCCAAATTGCTGAGCAGCTTCCTGTGCAGCTTTGATGAGTCTTGGATGTGAAGTAAATCCGAGGTAATTATTAGAAGAAAGCTGAATAACTTTTTTATGATTCACTGTAACAGAAGGGCCCTGCATTGATTCTACCTGTTTAACGTCTTGCCATGTGTGGTTTTCTTTCATTCTTTCAAGCTCTGCTTTTAGGAACTCAAATTCTTTTGTCATGTTGATCCCCCTTTTATGGAATTAAAATAACCTTTCCGCACTGTCCGCTTCTCATCAGTTCAAACCCTTTCTCAAACTCTTCTAATGGAAACTGATGGGTAACAATAGGTGAAAGATCCAGTGTGTTTGTTCTAAGCAATTGTGAAACCTGCCGCCATGTCGTAAACATCTTTCTCCCTGTGATCCCTTGGATGGTAAGGCCTTTAAACACGACTTTATTCGTCAAGTCGATGGTAACCGGATGTTCCGGCAGGCTGAGAATATGAAATCTCCCGCCATTTGCAGCCATTGCTAGGCCTTGCGCGATAGCTGAAGGGTGACCCGACATCTCACAAACGAGATCAGCTCCTTCCCCGCCCGTTAAAGCGCTTACAATTTTGAGCGGATCTTCTTTTTCGACGGAGACCGTGCTTGTGGCTCCCATTTGTTTGGCGAGAGCTAATCTGTACTCATTTTTGTCAATGGCGACCACCTGCGCTGCACCTGCTGCTTTTGCGACCGCTACCGCCATAAGTCCGATCGGCCCGCATCCGATAATAGCAGTCGTTCCTCCGGCGTTCTGACTCTCAAGAACTGTATGAACGGCATTTCCTAAAGGCTCTTGAATGGAAGCAATCGCCGGGTCCATATCCGCGGGATTCTTCCAAACGTTTTCGGCCGGCACTTTGACATACTCCGCAAAACAGCCTGCCGTGTCCACTCCGATAATGGCCGTATTTTTACATACATGAGGCTTTCCTGTTAAACAAGGGACGCATGTGCCGCATACAATGTGTGTTTCCGCAGAAACATACTCCCCAATTTTTACACTGCTGACATTCTCGCCTACAGCCTCAACAATACCACTGAACTCATGGCCGAAGACACAAGGAGTTTTTATTCTCTGCCGTGCCCATTGGTCCCAATTGTAAATATGCACATCCGTGCCGCAAATGGAAGCTGCCTTAACTTTTATAAGAACTTCATGCTTATCGATTTCAGGAATGGGAACTTCAGCCAGCACAGCGCCGAAAGCACCGTGTTTTTTCATTACAGCTTTCATCTTTCCACTCTGCATGTACAATCCTCCTTTAAAAGTCTTGTTATAACCGGATTGTACCATGATCTGGAATCATCGTAAACAGCTGTGTCCTCCTAGAAAAGACAAAAGTATCCGTCTTGAAAAATGGGCTAAATTTTTTTATAAAAAGCCAGAATCGTTTTTACACATGACATATGGTTCATTTATATTATAAAAATACTATTGAGAGAAAATATCACAATAAATGAAAAACAACCTGCTTGCATATGCAAACAGGTTGTGAATACTTTAATTTTCTTAGCGAGGCTCCACGATTAATTTAATCGCTGTTCTTTCTTCACCATCGATCTGAATATCAGTAAAAGCCGGAATACAAATCAAATCAACCCCGCTTGGCGCCACAAATCCTCTGGCGATTGCCACAGCTTTTACAGCTTGGTTCAAAGCACCCGCTCCAATTGCTTGAATCTCGGCGGCTCCGCGCTCTCTTAACACACCTGCAAGCGCACCTGCCACTGAATTTGGACTCGATTTTGCTGAAACTTTTAAGATTTCCATTTCTGCTCCCCCTTAGTTTTACAATGGATAAGTGAGTGTTCATTAGAACAATCATTATTAGATGTTGCTATCCAAAAAGCCATCCCCACAATGCTTTTCAAAAATAGCGGGCTACCTTCCATTTTTACTATATTCACTAAGGAGTTGCTATATTCCTGCTTTTCTTTTTAATATTTTTATAAAATAACCATGTGATCAATTATTCAAAGAACATGTGATCATCATTGATTAAAATACGTTCGATTTTAACGGCTTTTTTCGTTTGATCGTCTATATCGATGACGACTCCGCTCAGGGTTGTTTTTCCTTCAGCGACAGTAAAGCGCACAGGAAGGTTTGTTTTGAAACGTTTGATAATCGTTTCTCTGTCCATCCCCAGTATACCGTCATATGGGCCGGTCATTCCTACATCAGTAATATATGCCGTGCCCTTCGGCAAAATGCGGTTATCCGCTGTTTGCACGTGAGTGTGAGTTCCTACTACAGCAGATGCCCGTCCATCCGTGTACCAGCCGAGTGCAAGCTTTTCACTTGTCGCTTCCGCATGGAAGTCGATAAAAATGTACGGTGTTCTTTTAGCAGCTTCGGCAATTAATTCATCCGCTTTTAAAAACGGATCATCGAGCGGCGGTAAAAACGTACGGCCTTGTAAGTTGATAACAGCTAGTTCTTTACCGTTTGCTTTCACATATGTGATCCCTTTTCCCGGTGTTCCTTCCGGAAAGTTTGCGGGACGGACTAAGTTCGGGACATCGTCGATAAAATCAAAAATTTCCTTTTTGTCCCATGTATGGTTTCCCATCGTGATCGCATCTGCGCCAGACTGTATTAAACTGTGATAGATTTTTTCTGTTAAGCCTTTTCCATGTGCGGCATTTTCGCCATTTATAATGGTAAAATGCGGCTTGTATTTTGTTTTCAGCTTTGGCACATACTCTTTTACCATGTCGCGGCCCGGTGACCCGACAACATCTCCGATAAATAAAATTCTCATTTTGTAAATCCTTTCTATTCCTCAGCCGTCAAAAAAATAAAGTGATGCTTAGCGCATCACTTTATTTTGCATACTCTACGGCTCGAGTTTCTCTAATGACTGTCACTTTAATATGACCTGGATAATCGAGCTCGTCCTCAATTCGTTTTCGGATATCTCGCGCCAGGCGATGAGCTTCAAGATCATTTATTGAATCCGGCTTCACCATAATACGCACTTCACGTCCAGCCTGAATCGCAAATGATTTTTCAACACCTTCGTAGGACTCAGAAATTTCTTCGAGCTTTTCAAGTCTTCGAATGTAGTTCTCGAGCGTCTCACTTCTTGCGCCAGGTCTTGCAGCGGAAAGCGCATCTGCTGCAGCTACCAGCACAGCGATAATGGAAGTCGGCTCTTCGTCCCCATGGTGTGATGCAATACTGTTAATTACGACTGGGTGCTCTTTATATTTAGTCGCAAGCTCGACTCCGATTTCAACGTGGCTTCCTTCTACTTCATGGTCAATCGCTTTTCCGATGTCATGAAGTAGTCCCGCCCGTTTAGCAAGCTTTGCATCTTCTCCAAGCTCCGATGCCATCAGCCCAGCCAAGAATGCGACTTCCATGGAATGCTTAAGCACATTTTGACCGTAGCTTGTACGGAACTTTAAGCGGCCGAGAATCTTGATCAGATCTGGGTGGAGGCCGTGAACGCCAACCTCAAATGTCGTTTGCTCACCCATCTCACGAATGTAGTCATCGACCTCGCGGCGAGATTTTTCAACCATTTCTTCAATCCGTGCCGGATGAATACGGCCATCTTGAACGAGTTTATCAAGAGCAATCCTTGCTGTCTCACGTCTGATCGGATCAAATCCGGACAGAATGACAGCTTCAGGGGTATCATCGATAATCAGGTCAATACCTGTCAGCGTTTCAAGCGTACGAATGTTACGCCCTTCCCGGCCGATGATACGTCCTTTCATCTCATCATTTGGAAGATTGACAACTGATACCGTTGTTTCGGCAACGTGATCCGCTGCGCAGCGCTGTAAGGCGAGTGAAAGAATGTTTTTCGCTTTTTTATCCGCCTCTTCTTTCGCACGGTTCTCAGTTTCTTTTGTCATGATGGCGATGTCATGTGAAAGCTCGTTTTCAACCCGGTCAAGAATGATTTGTTTCGCTTCGTCACGAGTCAGACTCGAAATTCGTTCCAACTCTGACTGCTGCATACGAATCATCTCATCCACTTTGCTTTCCATCTCTTCAATATGTTGTTGTCGTTCATTCAGAGAATGATCTTTCTTCTCCAACATCGCTTCCCGTTTATCAATTCCCTCATGTTTGCGATCAAGGTTTTCCTCCTTTTGGAGTAAACGGTTTTCTTGTTTTTGAAGCTCATTTCGTCTTTCACGAACTTCTTGTTCAGCATCTATTCGAAGTTTGTGGATTTCATCCTTTGCTTCAAGCAGAGCTTCTTTTTTCAGTGCTTCAGCATCACGCTTTGCATCTTCAAGAATTTGCTCGGCTGCACCGCGTGCGCCTGCAATTTTCGCTTCGGCAATGGTTTTACGAACATAGTAGCCAACAACTAAACCGAGTAGAATCAGCAAAATGGAGATGAGAACCATCATAATTGGGGTCATACTTTCACCTCCTCTTGCTATGAACTTGGTTGTTGCTCAAAATAAGTGTCGGCATGTACATTGTCTAGTTTTCTCAACATACAGAACCTTCACAGGGAATGAAAGTTTCATCGCCCTTGTCAAGTTTAAATGGTTTAACAATCATGTTAAAAAAACAAATGTTACAACTTCATTGTAATTGTGTCGGAAATACTTGTCAAGCTTGCCAGCTTAACGTTTGCCGAGCCGCCCCTATTTATCGTGCCGAACGTGAATCCGCCAATCTTTTGAAAAAACAGATCGTAAATTACTCCTGATTTAGAAGCTGGTATATTTTATTGTTCACTTGTCCAAGTTTAGCGTTATTTTGAATGTTTGACAACAAAACAACAACGGTTTGTCCGGATTTGCTGAAGCTGTTCAATACGTTGAAGCCCGGCATGACTCCGTGGTTTGAATAGCTTCCGGGAGCAACATAAAATCCCATCCCGTATGTGGAACTGCTCCCTGGCGTGAACATTTTTTCATAGCTTTCTTGCGAATAGAGCTTGCCGTCTATCAGTGCTTTGTCAAATTTGTACATATCGGCAGCACTCATATATATATCGCCTGCTCCATAAAGCTGAGATAAATCAGGCATATACGGTGTGACGGCCCTGCTGCCTTTCAGCTTGTAGCCGACAGCTGGATAAGGCTGCTTATCGTATGTCTTGTAAAAACCCGAATGCGTCATCCCTGCAGGCTTAAAGATATGATTGGTTATGTATTGTTCATAAGACTCACCGCTCACTTCAGCAACAATATAAGCGAGAACTGTATAGTTAGAATCCTGATAGTCCCATATTCCAGGCTGGCGTTTGATTCCTTGCTGCTCTATGTCTTTTATTAAGTCATCCGGAGTGATCTCGCCATTCCCTTCAACATGTCCGTTTATCCCCGATGTATGAGTAAGCAGATTCTTTAATGTAATATTCTTTCCGTTGGGAAAATGGGATAAATACGTGCTGACCGGATCACTTGTCTGGAGCTTTCCCTTTTCCTCAAGCTGCAAAATAGCGGTTGCTATCAGCGCTTTTTGTGACGATCCGACATAAAAGGATGTCGCAGGATTGTTTTTTATATGATGCTCGCGGTCCGCGTAACCAAAACCTTTATTGATTACGACTTCTCCATTTCTGACGATCATGGCTGTCCCGCTGAAGCCGATCTCTTTTAAATAACTGCTGATTTTTTGATTGCGGTCCACTGCTTTTATTTGTTCCTCTGTTTTTTTGGCTTTGTTTTTCTTCTGATCAGCTTGCTTCTGACCGGTATCAGAAACCGCCGCAGCTTCTTGAGATGGTTCGGCTTCTTCATCCTCTCGATGAATGGCATTCCAAATCGTGAAACAAATGATTGCGGCCAACATACCAAACAAAAGTTTACCTCTTTTATTTAGTTTTCTCCGTCTGCGCGTCGCAGTTCTTCTGCGAGTGGGGCTTGTCATTCATTTTATCCTCCCAATCTAATTTCAAATACACACGTTTTGTTAGACGTATGAAGTACTATAAAAGTTGTCAAAAAAACCAATTTATTTATCTTTATTTTGCAGAAAATATAAAAGAAAAAAAGGCAGAGTTTTCACTCTGCCTTTTTTATCATTTCAAATTCATTTTATTTTTATTCTTCAAATTCAAGTTCTTCCTGTGTCTCTTCCGCCTGTTGCTGTACTACTCCGTTATTATCTAAGCCGTAATGTTCACGAATTTGCTCCTGAATCATCAGCATGATATCTTTATTTTCTTTTAAGAATTGTTTGGCATTTTCACGGCCTTGGCCAAGACGCTCTTCTTCATAAGAGTACCATGAACCGCTTTTTTGCACGATATCAAGTTCAGTTCCGAGATCAATGATTTCGCCTTCTTTTGAGATACCTTCTCCATACATAATATCAACCTCAGCTGTACGGAACGGAGGAGCCACCTTGTTTTTCACGACTTTAATTCTCGTTTTATTCCCCATAACGTCGTTGCCTTGTTTCAGCTGTTCAGCACGGCGTACTTCAAGACGAACGGAAGAGTAGAATTTCAGCGCACGACCGCCGGGAGTCGTTTCCGGGTTTCCGAACATAACGCCGACTTTTTCACGAATTTGGTTAATGAAAATCGCAATTGTTTTCGATTTGTTGATAGCCCCTGAAAGCTTACGAAGCGCTTGAGACATTAAACGTGCCTGCAAACCGACATGTGAATCTCCCATGTCGCCTTCAATTTCTGCTTTCGGAACGAGCGCCGCTACAGAGTCGACAACAACGATGTCAACTGCACCGCTTCGAACCAACGCTTCTGCAATTTCAAGCGCCTGCTCGCCTGTGTCAGGCTGAGACAGTAAAAGCTCTTCGATATTGACACCGAGTTTTTGTGCGTATACCGGGTCTAGCGCGTGCTCCGCATCGATAAACGCAGCTTGTCCTCCCTGCTGCTGAACCTCAGCAATTGCATGAAGCGCCACAGTTGTTTTACCTGAGCTTTCAGGACCGTATACTTCAATAATCCGTCCGCGGGGATACCCGCCTATTCCCAATGCCGTATCAAGAGCGAGGGAGCCGCTTGGAACAGTAGAAATTCTTGTATCTGTCTTTTCTCCCAGTTTCATAATGGAACCTTTGCCGAACTGCTTTTCTATTTGTTTAAGAGCCATATCTAAGGCTGCCTGACGATCACTCATTCTATTTTTTCCTCCTTTATGTTACCACTACATATACTATACCCTGTTTGAAGGGATTTGCCAAGAAAAAAGCGAACGCATATTCGGATTTTTTCTTGGCCTGATTTCTACCAAAATATCATAATGAGTCAGAGAAATCATGTTTTTTGAGGAGGATAGTGTGCTGAAAACATTATTTTTGCTCTAACAGTTTTAAAATTAAATGGCAGCCATATTTAGCAGCACGTTTTCTGATTCCTGTTCTGGAGCCTGCAAAGTGAAACTCGTGAACCTCTTCTTTTCCGTTTGCAAAAATACCGATAAACACATGTCCAGGTGCATGGCCTTCTTGAGTATCAGGGCCGGCAACACCGGTAAAGCTAATGCCAATATCGCTTCCAGTGAGCTGCTGAACACCCTTTGCAAGCTCAGATGCGCATTCCTCGCTGACTGCGCCGAAACGGTCCAATGTTTCCTTTTTGACGCCGAGGACATTTTGCTTCACTTCGTTTGAATAGCAAACAACGCCGCCGGAAAACAATGCTGAAGCGCCGCTAAGGTCTGTCAGCCATTCGGAAAACAGCCCGCCGGTAAAGCTTTCTGCGGCAGAAAGCGTGATGCCTTTTTCCTTGCATGCTTTAGATAGCTCTTTCACAAGCGATGTATCGTCGTAGCCATAGAAAAATTCACCGACACGTTCTAAAATAACGGCTTCTGTTTCTTTTAACAAACGCTCTGTTTCTTTTTCATCGGCATGTTTTGCTGTCAGGCGAAGCGTCACCTCTCCGTCCGCTGCCAACGGAGCGATCGTCGGGTTCGTCTGTGCATCAATGATATCTTCTAAATCAGCTTCAAGCTGAGATTCGCCGATACCGAAAAAGCGAAGAACAGTTGATACAATTTTTTCATTGGAGCCCATCTTTTTAAGAAGAAGCGGTTTTGCCTCATTTTCAAACATCGGACGCAATTCGCTTGGCGGCCCGGGAAGAAGCATATAAAAGCGCGAATCATGCTCTGTAAGCATTCCCGGCGCCATTCCAAAGTGATTCGCCAGTACGTCAGATCCTTCGATGACAAGCGCCTGTTTTCGGTTATTAGGTGACATCGTGCGTTTTGTTCGTTTGAAATAATCCTCAATGGATTGAAACGCCTCATCATTTAAAACGAGCGGACGTCCCAGCACATTTGCTATTGTTTCTTTTGTTAAATCATCTTTTGTCGGTCCGAGCCCTCCTGAAAAAATAATAAAATCAGAGCGCTCTTCAGCAATGCGGATGACCTGCTTCAGCCGCTCCGGATTATCACCGACTGCTGTATGGTAAAATACGTTTACTCCGATTTCTGCCAGCTGTTTGCTGATAAATTGAGCATTTGTATTAGCAATCTGACCGAGTAAGAGCTCTGAACCGACTGCAATAATCTCTGCTTTTTTTGGAAATTCCATCATGTATGTCCTTCTTTCTTAGTTAGATGTTTTTAGCGCTTCCCAGTTTTTAGCGAAATAGTCCCAACCTGATACAACGGTAAAGAATACGGCTACCCATAACGCCAGGTCAGCGAACGGAAATGACACAAGCTCAAATGGAAGATTGTGAAGAAGCAATGCAGATACTGCAATGATTTGTGCCCAGGTTTTAATTTTACCAAGCATATTCGCAGCTACTACTTCTCCCGTTCCGGCTAATACAAGCCTTAAACCTGTTACGGCAAACTCCCGGCTGATAATCACAATGACCATCCAAGCTGGAGCAAGATCAAATTGAACAAGGATAATTAACGCTGCTGATACGAGAAGTTTGTCCGCAAGCGGATCGAGAAATTTCCCAAAGTTTGTAACAAGGTTCAGTTTGCGGGCATAATAACCATCTATCCAATCTGTCGTCGATGCAATAATAAACAAGATAGCGCCCGCCAAGTGTGTGACCGGAATGGATTCGTCTCCAAATTCGAGCCTGCCCCAGTCAAACGGCGCCAGCATGATAATCATGAAGATTGGGATTAATGCAATTCTTGCTAGTGTGATTTTATTCGGTAAGTTAAACATAAAGCCCCTCCAGTTTCATACTCGGACGTGAAGAAAAGTCATCTGGTGATTAAGATGACTTTTCTTCCTTTTTATTTACAATCTTTATTGTTTGTGCCATCACTTCTTTAGGATCAAGTTTATATGAAAGAACCTCACCGTTGATTTTTATTTTCAGGTTAGGTGCATATCCTGTGCGGATTTCAACTTGTTTCTGATCAGTTATGTCTTTTTTATACGTTTCGTCTTTTTTCAGTGTACCCTCTTTAAGAGAGCTGCTGTTTTCATCGCGCACTCGAATCCAAGAGTTGTCTGAAGCCTTCAGCTCAAGCACGATTTTATCAGCGCCGGACACTTCATAAGTTGTTACAGATCCTTCAGTGCCAGTTGCTTTCACCTCTAAATTGTCACTGTCTTCTTTTTTATCTTCTTTGTCTTTCGTTTCTTTTTTCGTGTCTGTCTCTTTTTCAGAGCTGTTGGTTTGATTCTCTTTCAGCGTTGAATCTTTAGGGATCTCATACTTGCTTTCACTTTTCGCGATTGATTTTTCTGATGCCGCATTGCTATTATCATCGTTTTTATGATTCGCAAACTGAATTATAGCGTAAACAATGGCGATCACGACAATCACGCCGAGAATCACAAGTATTGTAGGCAGCAATTCCAGCGCCTTAGAAGCAGGCTTCGGCATTTCCTTCTGGAGATTCATGCCGGAGATTTTTTCAGACACATCGTCATGATACGTATTCGGGATATCTTTTTTATGCTCCTCAAACAATTGGTCAGCATCAAGCCCGACGGCTTCCGCATATTGCTTGATGAAAGCCCGGACATAAAACTTACCCGGAATAATGTCATAATTTCCTTCCTCCAAGGCGGTTAAATACCTTTTTTGAATCTTAGTTGCCGCTTGGAGATCATCCAATGACATTGCTTTTTCCTCTCTGGCTTCTTTCAGCCGGATTCCTAGTTCAGTCACAACAAACACCTTCCAATTTTAAAAATCAAAGCTTGAAAACCCGGATTGATCAAACATTTGGGGTTCTTCAGCATGTTCATATGTAATAACCTCATCAGGATCATTTCTCAGTTCAATAATATAATCAAAGTCATCTAGTGTATACTCTGTATTTTGAACGAATATGTCCGGATGCTCCACCACTTTTGTAGCAGGCAGCCTCATGATTTCCCTCACCAGCTGCAGATGGCGTTCTGATCCTCTTCTTGTCGATACAATACCGTCAATGATAAAGACATTTTCAGTGCTGTATTCATCGGCAATCAGCTGGCTTCTGATTGTCTGTTTCAGCAAGGTAGATGACACAAACAGCCACCTTTTGCTGGCGCATACGCTGGAAGCTACGATTGACTCCGTTTTCCCGACGCGCGGCATTCCCCGGATCCCGATTAATTTATGGCCTTCTTTTTTGAACAGTTCGGCCATAAAATCGACTAATAAGCCCAGCTCGTCCCGTTCAAAGCGGAATGTTTTCTTATCATCGGCATCCCTCTGGATGTACCGGCCGTGACGCACGGCGAGGCGGTCGCGAAGCCTTGGTTCTCTCAGCTTCGTTACTTTAATTGTTTCCATCGTTTTTAAGATTGATTCTAATCGTTTAATTTGATCTATATGGCGGCACCTGAGCAGCATTCCCCTTCTGGAAAGATCGACGCCGTTTATCGTTACGATGTTAATAGAAAGCATCCCGAGAAGAGATGAAATATCCCCGAGCAGTCCGGGGCGGTTCACTTGAATTTCATATTCAAAATACCATTCGAGCTTTGCCAAATGATATACCCCCTTCATTGTGGCAAAATTTTACCTTCCTTTATCATAAAGCATTTTTCTCTAATTAGAAAGAAGAATGTTGCTGTGATGGGGAAAACATAAAAAAGAGAGGAAGAATCTCCTCTCTTCTTAATGAGTGCTGTTATTTTCAACAAGCTTAACCATCATATTGGCAATGGCGTGCTGTTCTTCTTTAGATGCTACGCTCCAAAGATCTGCCAGCACTTTTTCCTGCTCGTTCTTAGAATCCACTTCATTAGCCAGGTAACCGCCGATTTCTGTAGCAAGGTCAGTGATGGTGTCCTGACTCATGCCTTTTTCTTGCGCATAGTTTAAACGATCACCAAGGAAATTCTTCCAGTTATCCCAGTTTTCTAATACTGACATGTGAGTTTCCTCCATTTCATGTGAAGTTACAAAATTATTTTGTCCTTCTTAAAAGAAACTATACACATTTTATTTTGCTTCAGCAGTGCCAGCCGCCGTTAACTGACAGAATCTGTCCAGTAATATAGGAAGCTTTTTCAGACAGGAGAAATGCTGCCGCCTCGGCAACTTCTTTCGGCTGTGCAAGCCTGCCGATCGGGATTTCATCAGCGATCTCTTCTAATTCATCCGGATTGAATTGATTCATCATGCTTGTATCTACAGCACCCGGCGCTACTGCGTTGACCCTGATACCGCTTGGGGCCAGCTCCTTAGCCAGTCCTTTTACAAACGAGTGCTGCGCTCCCTTTGCCATGCTGTACAGCACCTCACACGATGCGCCAGTCTCTCCCCAAATAGAGCTGACTGCCACGATCGCTCCCGATTTGTTACGGATCATGCCTGGAAGAAGGTTTCTCGTCAGCATGTAAGGACTTGCCACATGCAGCTGAACCATTTCCTGTACCGTAGCATTATCTACATCAGTAATCAGTCCAAAATGGCTTCTGCCGCTGTTTAAAACGATCGCATCAACCGGCTGAACAATTGATTTTGTTAGTTCATCAGCGCCAGTGGGAGTGGAGAGATCTCCTTGCAAAATATCAGCATATATGCCAAATGACCGTTTCAGTTTTTCAGCAAGCTCTGCAGCCGCGCTTTCATTCTGATTGTAGTGCAAAAGCAGATCATACCCCTCTGCTGCAAGCGATTCACTTATGCTTTTGCCGATACCGCCGCTCGCCCCGGTGACTAATGCTGTTTTTTTCATCCTCTTTCCTTCTTTCCGCAGAAAAACACCCCTCACTTGGAGGGATGCATGTTAAGATTTAGGAACCACTTTGCAGACAGTCAGTCTGTCCTCAGCAATTTCCTCTTGTATGATTTGCTGCACATCCTCAAGGGTGATCTGCTCGAGAACAGTTACGATATCAAACAGGCTCATCTCCAAAAATGCATAGCGAGTGAATTGGTTAGCGATGTATTCAGGTGAGTTTAATGCCTTTAAAAATGACCCGATTTTTTTCTTTCTGGCAAGTTCAATCTTCTCAGCGGTGATGATTTCACCGGCACGAAGCAGCTTGCCTGAAATGTCTTCAGCCAATTTATCCGGTTCAGGCGTGTCTCCGCCAATGGCCGCAAAACCGAACCCATATTCAGCCGTAAAATCAAAGCTGAACGTTTCATCTATATACCCTTTTTCATAAAGGGACTCATATTGGGCAGAGCTTTTGCCGAACAAAGATTCAAGCAATAGGTTCATTGTAAGTTCATGCTTGAGCAGCTCTTTCCCTAATTTATACGGATGCTTTGATTTCAGTCCGACGAGACATTTCGGTCCCTGAACATTCATTTTAATTTCTTTTTCTTTCCGGAAAACAGCTTCTTGCTCTTTTACTTCTTCCCGTTTAATTTCCGGCTGATCTGTATACGGTTTTCTTTCCTGATTTTCTCTTACCTGAGAAATGATCGCTTCAGGATCAACAGGGCCGACTATAAAGAGAAGCATGTTGCTTGGATGATAAAACGTCTCATAGCATTCGTAAAGAAGGTCCTTTGTGATATGAGATATACTTTCTACCGTCCCGGCTATGTCTATTTTGACAGGATGATCTTTGTACATGTTTTCAATCACCCCGAAGTAAAGCCTCCAGTCAGGGTTATCATCATACATGTTAATTTCCTGGCCGATAATCCCTTTTTCCTTTTCCACCGTCTTTTCTGTAAAATAAGGGTCCTGCACAAAATCAATCAGTGTCTCCAAATTCCGTTCCACATTTGACGTGCTTGAGAAAAGATATGCCGTTCTTGTAAATGACGTGAACGCATTGGCAGAGGCGCCCTGTTTACTGAAATCTTGAAAAACATCTCCATCAGCTTTTTCAAACAACTTATGTTCAAGAAAATGGGCAATCCCGTCCGGAACTTGAACCATCTCGTCTCTCCCAAGAGGGACAAACTGATTATCTATAGACCCGTACTTTGTTGTGAATACCGCATACGTCTTGTTGAAGCCTTTTTTCGGCAAAACGTATACGTCCAGGCCGTTTGACATTTTTTCATGATACAGCGTCTCCTGAAGCTGTTCAAATTCGATTGGTTTTATCAAGATGCACCCTCCGTCCCTTTTAAGAAATAAGTCGTATCAAGCTGAATCTTTTCGCCGACTTTAATGATATCCTCTTTTGTCACCCGCTCAATATTGGCAAGGAAATCTTCGATCGGAATATCGACTTGGGCAGCGGCCTGCTGATATAGAAATTCAGATAAACCGTACGCAGTATCAATTGTTTCCAGCACCTGATTCCGAATCATGGCTTTCGTCTGTGAGATGTCTTGCTCACTGAACTCCCCGTTTTTCATAGCCTGAAATTGCTCGGCAATAATAGAGACGGCTTGTTTGTAGTTTTTCACTTCAATTCCTGACATCACCATTAATAAACCTTTAAAGCTATCGATACGCGAGGCTGCGTAATAAGCGAGACTGGCTTTTTCCCGAACATTAATGAAAAGCTTGGAATGAGAAAAGCCGCCGAACATTCCGTTAAAAACTTGTAAAGCTGAATAATCCTGATCTGTAAAGGTAATATTGGTCCGATAGCCAATATTCAGCTTGCCTTGTTTGACGTCTTCTTCATCAATGACTTCTTTGGGCTCAGGTTGTTCAGCATGATTGTTTACAAATGCTTCCAGGGTGCGTTCCTCTGTGTGAAAATATTGTTCAATAGCAGCTTGCACTTGTTTCCTGTCAACATCGCCGACGACATATAAATCAAGCTGGTCTTTTTGGATCGCGTGTCGGTATGTTTCATATAATTGATCGGCCGTAATGGCATCAACATCGTCGATCTCACCATTGACGTGCAGCGAGTAAGGCTCGTTTTTACACATTTCCTGTATAAGCCTTAGATTAGAGTAACGCATTTTATCATCATAAACTGCTTGAATTCTTTGCTTCAGCGTTCGTTTTTCTTGATCCACATATTGCGATTGAAAAACGCCTGCTTCCAAAGCAGGTGAAAAGACGATTTCTGCGAGAAGCTGCAGACCTTTTTCAAGGAGCGGCGTCTGATCTTTTAAATATTTTTCATTCGGAATTTCAAGTCTGAATGTAATTACATGCTGTTCACCTTTTTTCGAGAGATCAGCCGAAACAGACGTGCCGTACAGTTCATCCAGATAAGAACGCAATTCTGCAGTTTTCGGACGGCTTTCTGTTCCTCGAAGCAGCACATGCGGGAACAGCGCTCTTTTCGTAACTTGCTCCTTTGTTAAGGGCGCCAGCATTTTAAAGATAAGCGAGACGGTTTTAAATTTTTCTGTTTCTACAATATGTGCGGTTAAACCGCCGTGCTTTGTTTTGACTTCATTGACATATGACATGTGAAACCTCCTTCGTTCATTTCTTATTAGTATGTATTATGACCAAATTTCAGCATTCGCAGAAACACTCTTTCATGTAATTATAGCAACTGTAGGATTTATAAGGAAACAATAACCTCTTACGTATTAATTGTTCGTCCGCTATTGGAAATAAAAAAGAGCTTCCTGCTTGATGCCTCTTAATCACAAGTTTTCTGCCGAGATTCGCTATTTTTCTCAGCAAAAAAAAGACGGTGTGTCAAACCGTCCCTAAGTTTTTTTCTTCTTCACTTTTTTTAGCATCTACATTAAAGAGCGCCAGAAATAAGGAAATAATCCCGCAAAACGCGGAAAGAATGAAGATAAGCCAGCTTGCATTAGACATCAATGCCGCAAACACAGGCGGCCCGAGAGCTACTCCAATAAAGCGCATACTATTATAAAATGAGGAAATAGTTCCGCATTCCTCACTCTCAATCCCTTCTGTTATCAGCGCATCTAAAGCAGGAAGCGCCATTCCGATTCCAATTCCCCCAAAACTCAAAAAGATAAATAAAAAATAAAAACTGTGGTTCCACCACAAGCCGATAAAAGACAGGCTTAACATAATCATCCCTGTAACGACGCAAAATTTCATTCTTGCCTTATCTTTGCCGATCTTTTTACCCGCTATAAAAGAACTGCTGGACAGGAATAAAAGAGGTATCGCCAGCAGCCCGCCTTTGGCCACTCCGTCAATTGTATATTTATTCTCTAGCGTATCTGATAAGTAAAATAATACGCCAAATAATAAAAACATAATGACGCATCCAATAATAAAAACTGTGTAGAGCCAGCGTCCATCCTGTTTAAAGATTTTCCGCACATTCTTGAGGAACTCTGAAATTGTAGGTGCATCCTCATCTTCTTCAGGCTTCTCGACCAGAAACAATACGAGCAAAAAGCTGATCAAACAGAAAAACGGAATAAACCAAAACGGGACGAACCAGTACCAGGAGGCAAGTAAGGCGCCCAGAATGGGACTCAGCACTTTTCCCGAGGTGTTAGCGGTCTCAATATCGCCAAGACCGGCACTGACCTTTTCATCATCCCCCTTAAACAGATCGCCGATAAACGGCATGACGATGGGAGCTGCACCCGCTGATCCGATGCCTTGAAGAACCCGTCCGGCCAAGATCATAGCGTAAGGATTGTCTATATATGTCGAAGCAAAAGCAGCCACAGCTCCCCCTATTCCCGCAATAATAAGGCATGGGAGCAGCACTTTTTTTCTGCCAAATCTATCCGACAGGTACCCCGCGATCGGAATGCAAATGATCGCTACCACCGAATATACAGTGATAATTAATGACACTTGAAATGAACTGACCGACAGCTTTTTCTCCATCATCGGAAGCACGGGAATCAGCATGGAGTTCCCTAATGTCATAACAAGCGGTACGGAAGCCAGAGCAATAATATTTTTCATTCCTATTTTTTCTTTCAACATTTTCACCCATTCACTTTGTCATCCTTTATATCTTGCGTTAACCGCAGTAAAAGTATGTACAAAGAAACATAAACCAGGCAAATAAAAAAACAGACACATCACAGGCGTCTGTTTTAGAAACGTTTACGCAAAACATGGAATCTGAATTTGTCGGCTCTGAAATAATTTAATGAATAAAGCACCGGTTTATCATGCTGATCGTAATGCGTTTGTTTTAACAGCAAAAGAGCTGTTTCCGGATCGCATTCCAGCACTGGAGAAATCGTATCATGATAGCCGATCGGCTCAATATCAGTTACAGCGTAGCTGATCACAGAGCCTGAATTTTTCTCAAGCAGGTCAAACATAGACTCTTGCTGGTGAGAAAAAGAATCCGGCAATATATCCATCGGAATTTTGTCAATACAATACACAATCGGCTGCCCGTTTGCCGTTCTGACACGTTCAAGATAAAAAACTTCCTGGCCTGATGTCAGATGAAATCTCTTGATATCATCATCAGACGGCATAAGCACTTGAGATGAAAGAAAAATCGTTCCTGGAATCATATTAGCCTGTTCAATCATCTTGGTTACACTGTTCAGCTGTTCAATGCCCGAAAGAAATAACGGCTTAGAATGGACAAAAGTTCCTACACCATGCCTTCTGATAATCACATGCTCTTCTTCCAATATCCGCAGTGCTTCACGCAAAGTCGCCCGGCTGACACCAAGCTTTTTGGAAAGCTCAAATTCAGAAGGGAGCTTTTCTTTCTCAGTGTAGATTCCATTTTTAATATCCTCTTTTATTCGTTCAATCACTTTTAAATACAAGTGCCGATTATCAGCTTTTGTAGACATGTTTCCCCTCCGTAAACCACTTTCGATAAAAATTATTGAACAATTGGGACAACTATATCATGTTTTGTCGAAAAAATAAATAAAAAGGTGTACAGTTTACATAATGTTATTATTGTTACTGAACTCCCTTCATTTAAGAAGAGAGCTCATCATGTTTTTCTTTTGATATTAAGACTTCCCTTGGTTTGCTGCCTTCATACGGGCCAACTACGCCGCGTTCTTCCATTGCATCAATCAGGCGTGCCGCTCTCGTATACCCGATTCTGAACCTTCTTTGCAGCATCGATACGGATGCAGTCTGCATGCCGACGATTAATTCGACGGCTTCATCATAAAGGTCATCGGTAACCTCAGTATGGGTTTCCGTTGTTTCCTCAGGAATCATTTCTTCCTGATATTGAGCTTTTTGCTGCGTAATGACATGATCCACGACCTGCTCCACTTCTTCGTCTGACAAAAATGCTCCTTGTACACGGACAGGTTTATTAGCCCCGACAGGTAAAAACAGCATATCTCCTCGTCCTAAAAGCTTCTCAGCGCCCCCCATATCCAGAATGGTCCTTGAGTCCGTCTGTGAAGAGACACTGAATGCGATTCGTGACGGAATATTTGCCTTGATGACCCCTGTAATGACGTCAACTGACGGACGCTGTGTCGCAATAATAAGATGGATGCCGGCAGCCCGTGCCATTTGGGACAATCTCGTAATCGAGTCTTCTACATCAGATGAAGCTACCATCATGAGATCAGCTAGCTCGTCCACAATGACCACGATATACGGCAGCTCTGGCTGTTTTGCCTCTCCCTCATTATTGGAGCGTTTTATATAATCATTGTACCCTTCAATATTTCTTGTTCCTGTATGAGAAAACAATTCGTACCGACGTTCCATTTCATTGACAACCTTTTTCAAAGCTTGTGATGCTTTTTTCGGATCAGTTACCACCGGCGCAAGCAAATGCGGAATCCCATTGTACACATTCAGTTCAACCATTTTTGGGTCAATCATCATCATTTTCACTTCATGCGGTTTAGCGCGCATCAGAATACTTGTAATAATGCCGTTGACACAGACACTTTTTCCGCTCCCGGTCGCGCCTGCGACAAGCAAATGAGGCATTTTGTTTAATTCAGCAAGCACAGCTTCACCCGAAATATTACGGCCAAGTCCGATTAACAGTTTTGCATCAGGTCTGTCATTAAGTTTTGACTCAAGCACTTCCTTCAGCGATACCATAGCCACTTCCGCGTTTGGAACTTCTATTCCGATGGCAGATTTCCCTGGAATAGGCGCCTCAATCCTGATGTCTTTTGCAGCTAACGCAAGCGCTAAATCGTCACTTAGGTTGACTATTTTGCTTACCTTCACTCCGACATCCGGATACACTTCATATTTCGTGACAGCCGGCCCAAGATGAACCTGTGTCACTTTCGCCTTTACGCCGAAGCTTTGGAACGTGCGTTCCAGCTTTCTGGCATTTTCATAAATATTTTTTTTATCAGCCTGCTGGCCGGTATGCTTCGGATCAGCTAATAAATCTAATGACGGCATCTGATAATCTTTATTTTCAAGTTCTGTAAAGGTCATTGGCGGAGCAGCAGCCGTTTCATTATGCTCAGCCTCGGACTGATTTTCCTGAAGCGGTTCTGTCGCCGGCTCAATTCGTTTTACCGCAGCTGCCGGAGGCTCTTCCGTTTCATTCCGGTCTGAAAAGCTTGAGATAATCGGCTCTGAATGAATGAGAGGCGATACCATTTCCTGCTCCTCTTCTTCAGCAGCGGGCTCTGGCTCCATTTGCTGTTTTTTGCGCGCCGGCTTTTGTTTTTTACTGGTATTGGCTTTCGCTTTTTTCGATGATTTCATATTTGTTTTGACTGATTTCATATCATCAATAAAAGCAAACCATTGTTCTTTGATGAAACGGCCGATCGGGCTCATCCACTTTTTCAGCGTTTCTTGAAGAGAACGCCCCGTGACCAGAATCATTCCGATCAAAATCATTACAATTGCCATAATTTGTGAACCAATTGATGCAAACAAAAAGTGTGAAGCCGCAAACAGAAGCGCCCCTATCATTCCCCCGCCTAAATCAGGTGAAGCAGAGCTCCCATTCATGTCCATTAAAAATAATTCCCATGTATTGCGGATCACGCTGGCAGACTCAATAGATCCTCTGTTCGTCAAATTTTTAAACAGCTGCACATGAGAAAGCAGCAATATGCTTGCAATGATGCAGTACAGCCCCGCCTTTCGTCTCGTTAAAAGACTCGGCGTTTTTTTCTTCCAAAATAGTGAAACCCCTAAAACGAATAAGCCTAACAAGCATAAAATAAACCACTCACCAGCGAAAAAACGGAACAAGTAGATAAAGGTTTGTCCCACTACACCAAGCTGTAAAATGGCGATAATTGAGATAGCAATGCACAGCAATCCGTTTAATTCAAATTTTATGTTGAGCTGTTTTGCCTGTTTTTTTCTCGATTTTCTTTTTTTCTTTGCCACACTCATCACCTTACTGCGTTAAAAAATGTAAGTTCATACATAATGAAGAAAGCAGCCGTTTACTGGCTGCGTTTTTCTGTAGGATTCCCCTATTATAGCATATTTTGCCCTTAAAAAAGGGCCGGAATCTTATACGTTTAATTTTAGCTTTTGTCCCGGAGAAATATCCGGATGCAGAAAGTGCATAGGATTAGTACTCATGACTTGAATAACCTCTGCTTCATTGCCTTTCATCTCGACAAGAAGCGGAACACCTCTATACTCAATTTGCTCATGTGCACTTGGCTGTTGGTTCTGTTCCGCGAAAACAATTTCCTGCGGCATCGTGGTATACAAAATCATTGAATCATCCGTCCTTCTTCTTCTCTCGCTTCCTCGATCAGCTCATTTAATTTATGAATCGCTTGTCCGACTCCGCCGACGTGATCAATCAGTCCATACTCGACGGCATCCTTGCCGACGACATTTGTTCCAATATCGCGTGTTAAGTTTCCTTTTGAAAACATCAGCTCTTTAAACTTATCTTCATCTACATTTGAATGGCTTGTTACAAATTTAACGACTCTTTCTTGCATCTTATCCAAGTACTCAAAGGTTTGAGGCACGCCGATCACCAGTCCCGTCAGACGAACGGGATGAATCGTCATGGTAGCTGTTTCAGCGATATAGCTGTAATCACAAGATACCGCAATTGGTACACCGATGGAATGTCCTCCGCCAAGTACGATGGAGACGGTTGGTTTTGACAAAGATGCGAGCATTTCAGCAATTGCAAGACCCGCTTCCACATCTCCGCCGACTGTATTTAATATAATAAGCAAACCTTCAATTTTTGGATTCTGCTCAATGGCAACGATTTGCGGGATTACATGTTCATATTTTGTTGTTTTGTTTTGCGGAGGCAGCTGAACATGGCCTTCTATTTGTCCGATAATGGTCAGACAATGGATATTTGTATCTTGCGGCAGCTGCGGAAGTGTCGTTTCCCCTAGCTGCTGTATTTTATTCATAATGCTGTCTTTCGCATCATTTTTTTCGGGACGTTCTTCTTCTGTATTTTCCATACGATGATCCATTTCGCTTTCACCCTTTCCGAGTTTCTCTTTGTATTATGAACAAAGATCTTCAATTCAATCCCGGCTTAACAGGCAAAAAAATAAAGACCGGAACAGGTCCGGTCTTACGTTTACATTAGACTTCCATAATAATTGGGATGATCATCGGTTTACGTTTTGTTTTTTCATATAGGAATTGGTTCAAAGCATCTCGCATTGCCTGTTTAAGTGTTGACCATTCAACGTTTGATGTTTCAGTTGCTTCTGTCACGATAGAACGTACAAGCTCAGTAGCCTGTACGATAAGGCCTTCAGACTCTCTTACATAAACAAAACCGCGTGTGATAATCTCAGGACCTGATACAAGATGTTTCTTTTGTTTATCAAGTGTAATGACAACAATCAGTATGCCGTCTTGTGAAAGTAAGCGGCGGTCTCTCAGCACAATATTTCCGATGTCGCCTACACCTAAACCGTCGATTAAAATATTGCCGTATGGCACTTTATCACCGATCTTTACGTTTTGGCCGCGAAACTCGACAACGTCTCCTTTTTCAATTAAGAAGATATCACTGCGCTTCATGCCGATATCTTCAGCGATTTTCGAATGAGCCTTTTGCATTCTGTATTCGCCGTTTACAGGAATTAAATATTTTGGTTTAAGCAGATTGATCATCAGCTTTAACTCTTCCTGTGAGCCGTGTCCAGATACATGCACACGCTTTTGGGCAAAAATGACTTGCGCGCCGGCTCTGGCAAGCAAATCTACTGTTTTAGAATAAATGAGTTCCTGCCCAGGGATCGGAGTGGATGCAATGACAACTGTATCCCCTTCTTCGATATTCAGCTGCTTGTGAGCTTTGTTTGCCATTCTTGTCAGAGCTGCCAATGGTTCACCATGGCTGCCGGCAGTTACAATCGCTACTTCGCGCTTCGGATATTTTTTGACGTCCTGAATTGAAATAAACAGTTCATCATCTGCTTCAATATATCCAAGCTTTCTTGCAAGCTGAAGGATCGATTGAAGGTTTTTTCCGGCAATGGCAATCTTTCTGCCATTTTGAGCCGCTGCATGAATGACTTGCTGAATTCGGTTAATATTGGATGCGAAAACGGCAATGATTACCCGGTTCTCTGAATTGTACAGCGCGTCCGAAATCTCTCCGCTGACAGCAGCCTCCGAAGGGGTGTAACCCGGACGTTCTGCATTAGCACTGTCAGAAAGCAGAGCAAGTACGCCGCTGTTGCCGATTTTGGCAATCTCGCCAATGTCGCACGATTGATTAAGTGCGGGTGTTTGGTCAAATTTGAAGTCTCCCGTGCATACAATAGATCCAAGTGATGTTTTTAAACTGACGCCTACTGAATCAGGGATACTGTGGATCGTATTAAAGAACGATACCTTTGTTGATTCAAATGTAATGACAGATTTTGAGTGAATTTCTCTTAAATCAGCTTTTCGGTTATGTCCGTATTGTTTTAATTTTTCTCTTAATAGTGCAAGCGTTAGCTTTGTTCCGTATACAGGAACAGAAAGCTTGTTTAATAAGTAAAAAACGCCGCCGATATTCTCATCATGCCCATGTGTTAAAAAGATAGCCTTAACGCGGTCAGATCGTTCAATCAAATATGATATGTCAGGAATCACCACATCAATACCGAGCATTTCGTTTTCTGGATGCATAAGGCCGGCATCAACGACAAATATGTCTGAATCAATTTCGATGACATAAAGGTTCTTCCCAATTTCTCCGACACCGCCAAGGGCGATAATTCTAACGTTTTCTGTATTTTTCTTTTTCAAAATCTATATCCTCCTAGTCTCATACCCGTCCATCATCACTTGTTCCTATTATAACTGAAAGTAAATTTAGAAAACAAGATAAAGCAGAAGGTTTAGGGAAAACCAATATGTATAAGAAACGGTCAAACTCAGGTGGAATGAGAATGACCGCGTTTGTTTCACTGTATGAAATTTTTCTTACAGTTCGCTGATCGCGCTGCTTAAGCTCAGACGTTCATCTTCGTTTAATGGGATGAGAGGAAGACGCACTGAACCGACATCAAGGCCTTTCAGCTGAAGAGCTGTTTTCACAGGAGCCGGGTTAGGCGCTTTAAACAGTTCCTTCATAATCGGCAGCAGTTTCTGGTGAATCAGTGCCGCGTTAGCTGTTTGCCCATTTGTATAATTTTTGATCATTTGCTGCATATCAGAGCCTACTATATGGCTTGCGACTGAAACGACACCTCTTCCTCCTACTGACAGAACAGGAAGCGTCAAGGCGTCATCCCCAGAATAAACGGAGAAATCTTCAGGCGTTTCCGCAACAATTTTTGTAATCGCTTCGAGATCTCCGCTCGCTTCTTTGATCGCAACAACATTCGGAATATCTGCCGCCAACCGGATTGTCGTCTCAGGAGCAAGAGAAGCAACGGTGCGGCCCGGCACATTGTACAGCATAACCGGAAGAGATGTTTCAGAAGCAACAGCTTTAAAATGCTGATACATTCCTTCTTGTGAAGGTTTATTATAATACGGCGTAACAAGCATCACCGCATCTACGCCTGCTTCCTCAGCTTTTTTGGTCAGCTTAATGGAATCTTTCGTATTGTTGCTGCCAGTACCCGCAATGACAGGCACCCGGCCGTTCACTTCTTTGACCGTATATTCAAATAGCGCTATTTTTTCTTCTGTTGAAAGGGTTGGTGATTCTCCTGTTGTTCCCGCTACTACTAAAGAATCTGTTCCGTTTTTCAACAAGTAATCAATCAGTGTAGACAATTTTTGAAAGTCTACATTCCCTTTATTGTCAAAAGGTGTAATCATAGCTGTAGACACATTTCCGAAATTCATTTTTTTCACCTCATCATGATTCAATCACATTTACTTAGAAAGTTCAAACACTTCATGCAAAGCGTTTACAGCAGGAACCATGTCCTCTTCATGGACAAGCACCCAGATGGTCGTGTGGCTGTCCGCCGACTGCAGAATAGGAATCTCTTTCTCTGATAGAGCTGTCACAATTTTAGACGTTACACCCGGGACGCCCATGATACCGGCACCGACCGCCGAAACTTTTGCACAGTTTTTCGTCACCATCGGGTCATAACCCATATCCATTAAGATGCGCTGAGCTGTTTCCGTCTTGTTCCCAGCCACCGTATAAACGATTTCACTAGGTGTAATGTTAAAGAAATCAACGCTGATTCCTGCACTCGCCATCGCTTTAAAAACTTCAGTCTGAACGTTATACTGACCGATTTTTGAAGGCACTTTGAACTGTGTGACATCTTTGACATGGGCAATTCCGGTAATCAGCCGTTCAAAAACATCACTGCCGACATTGGAAGAATGATGTGATGTCACCAATGTGCCTTTATCTTTGGAATATGTTGAGCGGACGCGAATCGGAACCTTAGCCTGCATCGCAATCTCCACAGCTCGCGGATGAATCACTTTCGCTCCCTGGTACGCGAGGTTGCAGATTTCTGTATATGTTACCACAGGAAGCGGTTTCGCGTTTTCCACTACTCTCGGATCAGCAGTCATCACACCTTCAACATCTGTGAAAATATCGATGTATTCAGCGTCAATTGCCGCCCCAAGTGCAGCTGCAGACGTATCGCTGCCCCCTCTTCCGATCGTTGTTGTATCGCCCTTTTCAGTAGCGCCTTGGAATCCTGCGACGACTACTGCGTCATGATTCGCAAGCACACTGAATAAACGCTCCGGTTTCATTTCAAGGATTTTCGCATTTGTATGCTGATCATTCGTTAAGAACCCAGCCTGAGCCCCTGTCAGCGCAGATGCTTTTACACCGTTATCCAGCAGCATGCTCGTAAAGACGACAGAAGAAATCGTCTCTCCGCATGATAAAAGCAGATCCTGCTCTCTCGGGGAAATCGCAGACTGATCGCCGTAAAGCAGTCCCAACAGAGAGTCTGTTGCGTACGGATCACCCTTCCGGCCCATCGCGGAAACGACAACGACAACCTTATATCCTTCACTGATTGCTTCTTTAATGTGCTCTAAAGCCAGTTTACGGCCTTTGTCATCTTTTACAGATGTCCCGCCAAACTTCTGAACAATTATCTTCACTGTTTTCACTCCAAATTATTCGGACGTAACAGAAGAGAGCAGGCTATTTGCGCCTTACTCTCTTCTATTCGTCTTTGGGAAATTCTTTCTTTTATACGAGGTTTAGTTTTTTCAGGCTTTCTGCAATTTGAACAGAGTTCCATGCCGCGCCTTTTAATAGGTTATCAGAAACTACCCATAAATGAAAACCGTTTGCTCTGTCCAAGTCTTTGCGGATGCGGCCTACAAACACATCGTTTTTGCCGACTGCATCGGCAGGCATCGGATAAAGCTGCTGGCTCGGGTCGTCCTGAAGTGTAATGCCAGGAGCTTCTTTTAATAGATTTTTAATATCTTCCACAGTAGCGTCATCTCGGTCTACCTCGATGTAAACGGACTCTGAATGGCCGGTTTCAATCGGAAGTCTCACACATGTAGCCGCTACTTGAAGCTCAGGCATGTGCATGATTTTTTTTGTTTCATTTATCATTTTCATTTCCTCAAACGTATAGCCGTTATCTTGGAATTTATCAATTTGCGGAATCGCATTGAAAGCGATTTGATAGTGTTTTTTATCCCCTTTTACAGGCATAATCTCTGGTTTGATTTCTTCGTTGTTCAAAATCGCCTCTGTTTGGCTGTACAGCTCTTTTACAGCTTCATTTCCCGCTCCTGATACCGCTTGGTAAGTTGATACGATAACTTTGTTTAAGCCGTAAGCTTTGCGGATAGGTTCCAGCGCAGCCACCATTTGAATTGTAGAGCAGTTAGGGTTGGCAATAATGCCGTTGTGTTCGTGCAAGTCTGCCTCGTTAACTTCAGGCACAACAAGCGGTGTATTTTCGTCCATACGGAACGCACTTGTATTATCTATAACAATAGCGCCGCGTTTTACAGCTTCGGGTGCCAATGCCTGTGATACGCTTCCGCCGGCGCTGAACAAAGCAATATTTACCCCTTCAAAGCTTTCAGGAGAAGCTTCCTGTACAGTCAGCTCTTGGCCTTTAAATGTGACTTGGGTACCCGCAGAGCGTTTTGAAGATAGCAATGTAAGTGTGTCCATTTCAAAATTTCTGTCTTCAAGTGTTTTAAGCATTTGTTGTCCTACAGCTCCTGTCGCTCCGACAACAGCTACGTGTAAACCTCTTCCCATCTGTAAAACTCCTTCCGCCAATCAGCTTCATTGAATTGATTTGACTATAATTTTACGTTTTATTTTACCATAGAATATGCGGGTGATGACCGAATTTTTTTGTTTGGGAAAGATTTTCTGTATATTTAGTCATTTCCCAGATAATTATCAACGAGAATTGGTTGAAGCTGCTGATGCATCAGCGCCTTTTCAACGGTTTGAGGAAGCAGATCCATTTTGGCAACCATTGAATTCGGTTTTTTGAAGGGATCGTCTTGCCCAAATGGAATAAAGAAGATATTTTTGGTAGACATGAGCCTCATTAGGTTTGTGCCGTTTAAACCGAGAGCGTCATTTGTTGATATACCGAGAACAACCGGCCGATTGTTTCTGATTGTTGCTTTTGCAGCCATCAGTACAGGGCTGTCTGTCATGGCGTTGGCGAGCTTGCTCATCGAGTTTCCGGTTAAAGGAGCAATTACCATGCAGTCCAGCGGAAGCTTTGGCCCGAGGGGTTCAGCCTTTACAATTGAATCAATTGCCTCATATCCGGTAAGGTCTTCAATCTTTTTAACCCATTCCGCTCCCTCTCCAAAGCGTGTATCAGTCGATTTTACAGTAAATGTGACAACCGGCCGGACTTCCGCTCCTTCATTGACTAGCGTCTCAATTTGCGGAAACACCGCTTCATATGTGCAATGCGAGCCGGTCAGTCCAAATCCGATTCTTTTCCCTTTTAGTGACGACATTCTTATTTCCCCTCCTCAGCATGTAGTTCAGCCAAAAGCTTGCTCAAGACATTGGCGAGGATCTGCCCTGCTGTTTTAGGAGCGACAATCCCCGGCAAACCAGGGGCAAGGAGTGCCTTAATCCCTTGTTTTTCAGCATATTTAAAATCGGTTCCGCCGGGACGTGAAGCCAGATCCAATATTAAGGTTTTCGGTGTCATGCGAGAAAGCACAGTTTGATTCAAAATCATGCTCGGTATGGTATTAATACAAATATCTATATCTTTGACATGCTCTTTGAGTTCATCAGTGTGAAACGGGACGAGCCCCATTTCGGTGATGCGTGCCAGATGCGCTGAACTTCTTGCCCCGACCTTTACATTCGCCCCAAGCGCGGCAAATGTACGGGCGATCGTCATTCCGGTGCGTCCCAGCCCGAGAACCGCCACCTGAGATCCGTGTATCGTATAATCTGTGTGCTGAATGGCCAGCATGATGGTTCCTTCTACTGTCGGAATAGAATTGTATATCGCAATGTCATCCCGCTCAAACAGCTTAACAAGTTTTCTGTTTGCTTGAGCTGCAATGTTTTCTAAATAGGCGTTAGAAATCCCTGAGAAAATGACACAGTGTGCAGGCGTTTGGTCAAGGTGCTCCTGTTTTAAAACAACTTCTTCATTTGAAAATACGGTTGATACGACACCTTCTCCTGTTGTCGCAGACACAGGAAGAATGATACTGTCTATTTGCTGATAAGGAATTTCATCAATGTTGCATTTTACAGCTCCGGTAAAACCGTGATCCAATTGGTCAAAACCGACGAGATAGATGTCAGTCTGCTGTTCAGTGAGTTTTCTAATAATTTCGAGCTGTCTTGCGTCACCGCCGATAACTGCAATTTTCAATCCGGTTAACATGTTAAACGTTCACCTTCTTTGTATATACTGGATCCCTAGCTGTTAAGCTCCCCTTCATCTTATGATCAAAAGGAAATAGCGGTGAATTAAAACATACGCTTTTTTCACACAAAAAAACATCGGCTGACTCAGCCGATGTTTGGATGTTTTCATGAAAGCCCATAACCTGCAGAGTTGGGCCTTTTCTATAGTTACTCTTGGTGAGGAGAAATTTCCTCAGGGACATCTAAAATGATCATATCTGATCCGATCTTTTGAATATGATCCCAGGGGACACGAATGTCTTGACCGTGTTTTCTCAAACCAAACCATTTGACTGTCGGAATGAGGAGCGCTGTGATCTGACCATCCTGTTCATTGATTTCTAAATCGGTCTGACCCAGTACTCCCAGCCGTTCAGCTCTTTTGATGTCGACAATTTCCTTCCCGGATAATTCACTGAGCCGCATCTCTGTCACCCCCTTGTACTATGTATGATCAAAAGGATAAAAAAATGCCTGCCCCGTTTCAGGGCAGGCATTTCGGATTTATGACGGCATATTGCCGGAAGGGCTGATAAGAGCCAGAGAATAGTCATTCGTAAACATTTGTCTGGCAAGACCGTTGACACGTTCTAAGTTTACAGCGTTTAATTCATTAATAATTTCGTCTAATGTTTTGTGTTTTCCGAGCAGCAGTTCATTTTTACCGTTTCGGCTCATTTTGCTGTTCGTGCTTTCTAAGCTCAGCATCAAGCTTCCCTTCATTTGCTCCTTGCTGTTTTCCAGCTCTTTAGGCGTTATGCCGTCGCGCTTTAATGTTGCAAGGGTTTCTTGAATGGTTTCTGACAGCTGCTGAAGCTGATTTGCACCTGTTCCGCCATAAATGGTGAGCATGCCGCTGTCCTCATATGAGCTGTGATAGCTGTAAACAGAATAAGCGAGCCCTTTATCTTCACGAACATCTTGGAACAGGCGGCTGCTCATGCTGCCTCCGAGCACATTATTAAGGACGATCAAATCATAAATTTTTTCATGACCGACTTCCAGCCCTTTAAATCCCAGACATAAATGGGCTTGTTCTGTTTCTTTTTTTCTTGTGAGTTTTTCTGTATGGAATCCGGGCTTCTGTAGACCTGTCGCTTTTCCTTTTGCCTCATATGATCCGAACCATTTTTCTACATCTTTTATAAAGCTTTCTGAAATATTACCCGCTACAGAAATAACGACACGGTCCGGCGTATAATAATCATGCATGTATTGTCTGAGAGAGTCGCCGTTAAAGGAATCAAGCGTTTCTTCTGTGCCTAGAATCGGATAGCCTAAAGAATGATTCCCGTACGTGGCTTTGCTCAGTAAATCATGGACAATATCATCGGGCGCGTCTTCATACATTTTTATTTCTTCGTAAACCACATTTTTTTCTTTTTTCAGCTCGTTTTCATCAAAAGTTGAATGAAAGAACATATCTGCTAATACGTCAAGTGCGTAATTCGCATGCTCATCAAGCACCTTTGCATAATAGCAGGTATATTCCTTTGAGGTAAACGCATTGACCTGACCGCCAATACGATCAAAAGATTCTGCTATCTCACGTGCAGATCTTGTGCTCGTCCCTTTGAAGAACATATGCTCCAAAAAGTGGGAAATCCCATTTATCTCCGGCGTTTCGTGCCGCGAGCCTGTACCAATCCAAACGCCGATCGCGACAGAACGGACTGTCGGGTTATTTTCAAGCACAACTCTTACACCATTTTGACACGTATATCGTTTAATCAAATTTGTTCCTCCTATTCAAAGACTAGCTGCCTGCCCTGTTACTTCAACAGTCTTGTTTCATCCATTAGTTCAGTGACTGTTCCAAGCGCATATCCTTTATCTTTTATCTTTGTAATCAGCGCTTCAAGACTTTCCGCCGTGGGATCGGTCGGATGCATTAAAATCATGGCACCATTATGTATCTTGCTTAACACCCGGGTTTGAAGTGCAGACGGAGCCGGTTTTTGCCAGTCGATTGTATCAACCGTCCACATCACCGTTCCCATATGTTTCTCAGCTGCAATGTCAACAACCGCTTTCCTGAAACTCCCGCTTGGCGGAGCGAACCATTTCGGCTTGACGCCGAGCGTTTTTTCTATTTGCTCATTCGTCTTGTCGAGCTGTTCGGAAATTCTTCCTGTAGTCAGTTTGCTCATATCCGGATGATTGTATGAATGATTTCCGATTTCATGTCCTTTTTCCGCAATCTTTTTAGCCAGCTGTTCATTGTTTTTCACCCAATTGCCTTCCAGAAAAAACGTAGCCTTCACGTTATGCTTTTGAAGGACAGGGAGCATTCTTTCCAAATATTCGTTTCCCCATGCCACATTAATTAAAAAAGCCACCATCGGTTTTTCCGGATTCCCTTTGTAAATAGGCTCTGGCTGAAGAGACTCAAGATGAACGCTTGGTTTTACTTGACTGTACACTAAATCGTTTTCCCGAAACTCACCGTGCTTTTTCATTTTTTTATATGATTTTTCAATATTGACCTTTAAACCATTGTAACCGGGAATGCTTTTCCACACCTTGTCTATTCTTGCATTCTGAGGCTTTACTTCATAATCTGGCGCCTTTTGAAGCAATTCTTCATATAGCGGGTCTTTGGACGCCGAGACGGTCACCGTATCTTGTTTCATTGCCCCTATATAATCAAGTGTGTGCGGATTTTTCATCATCTCGAAAGAAACAAAAAAAAGAAATAGAAAAACGGCAAACGGTACAAATTTTTTGTACATGTTCTGTCCCCCCTCACCTCACATTATGAAGGAGAAGGACAAGGTAGAACCCGCTTGCTTTTTAAAGCGTCAAAATAAAGAAGCCGGGTCTCCCAGGCTCCTTTTATGTTTTCATTTAAGATTTTTGTTCTTCTTTTTCTTTCTCTTCACGGAGCACAGCTTTACGAGACAAGTTGACCCGTCCTTGCTTATCGATTTCAGTAACCTTCACAAGAATCTCGTCTCCGATTTTGACAACATCTTCAACTTTTCCTACGCGCTCAAGCGCAAGCTCTGAAATGTGCACCAAACCGTCTTTTCCGCTGAAAATTTCAACGAAAGCGCCGAACTTTTCAATTCGTTTCACTTTACCTAAGTAAAGCTGGCCGACTTCAACCTCTCTGACGAGGTCTTCGATGATTTTCTTCGCTTTTTGGTTGCTGCTTTCAACTGTCGACGAAATAAAGATTGTGCCATCCTGCTCGATATCAATTTTAACACCGGTCTCTTCGATGATTTTATTGATTTGTTTTCCGCTAGGTCCGATGACATCGCGGATTTTATCAGGATTAATAGCCATTGTTAAAATCTTAGGCGCATATTGAGAAAGCTCTTTTCTTGATTCGCTTAATGTAGCAAGCATACTGTTGAGGATTTCCATTCTTCCTTTTTTCGCCTGCTGAAGCGCTTCTTCAAGAATCTCTCTGGAGAGGCCTTCAATTTTAATGTCCATTTGCAGCGCCGTTACGCCCTTTGCAGTTCCGGCAACTTTAAAGTCCATGTCTCCAAGCGCATCTTCCATACCTTGAATATCAGTCAGAACAGTATAATGTTCGCCTGATTTGACAAGTCCCATTGCAATACCTGCGACTGGTGCTTTAATCGGTACACCGGCATCCATCATCGCAAGTGTGCTTGCACAGATACTTGCCTGAGAAGTAGAACCGTTTGATTCAAGCACTTCAGATACAAGACGGACAGTATAAGGGAAATCTTTTTCAGATGGAATAACAGGCTCAAGCGCACGCTCACCAAGAGCTCCATGTCCGATTTCACGGCGTCCCGGTCCGCGCATCGGTCCAGTTTCCCCGACGCTGAATTGCGGGAAGTTGTAATGATGCATAAACCGTTTCGATTCTTCGACACCTAAACCATCAAGGATTTGCACATCTCCGAGAGCACCTAACGTACAAACGCTGAGAGCCTGGGTCTGTCCTCTTGTGAACAATCCGGAACCGTGTGTTCTCGGCAAGAGGCCAACCTCAGAAGAAAGCGGGCGGATTTGATCGACTCCGCGGCCGTCAGGTCTTACTTTCTCTTCAGTAATAAGGCGGCGCACTTCATTTTTGACAAGCTTGGACAAAATCTGTTTGACTTGTTTGATTGTTTCCTCGTCATGCTCATCATCCTCGAATTTTGCCACAACTGTGTTTTTTACTTCATTAATGGCATCTTCGCGGGCATGCTTTTCATGAACCTGGATTGCTTTCAGCAGATCTTGCTCTGCTAAAGCCTTTACTTTTTCACTCAGCTCTTCATCAATTTCATAAAGCTTAATTTCTGATTTTTCTTTGCCGACAGCTGCAACAATTTCTTCTTGGAATGCAATCAGGCGTTTAATCTCATCATGGCCGAACATAATCGCTTCTAGCATCGTTTCCTCAGGAACTTCGTCTGCCCCTGCTTCCACCATGTTAATTGCATCTTTAGTTCCGGCAACGACAAGATTGATATCACTTTTCTCAAGCTGATCAACCGTCGGGTTAATAACAAATTGATTATCAATGCGTCCGACAGTTACCCCTGCAATCGGTCCTTCAAACGGGATGTCTGATACAGAAAGTGCAAGCGATGAACCGAACATAGCAGCCATTTCTGAAGAGCAGTCTTGATCAACACTCATGACGATGCTGATGACTTGAACTTCATTACGGAATCCATCGGCGAATAAAGGCCGGATCGGACGGTCGATTAAACGGCTCGCCAAAACAGCTTTTTCACTTGGACGTCCTTCTCTTTTAATAAACCCGCCAGGTATTTTACCTACCGCATACAATCTTTCCTCGTAGTTTACAGTAAGCGGGAAGAAATCAAGCGGTTTCGGTTCTTTTGAAGCGGTTGCTGTACTGAGTACTGCTGTATCGCCGTAGCGAACCATAACAGCACCATTTGCCTGTTTGGCAAGCTGGCCGGTTTCAACAGTAAGCGTTCTTCCGGCCCAATCTATGGTAAAGACATGTTTTTCTTGTCCCATACGATTACGAACTCCTCTCTTCGTTGTGTGAAATAATCAATTACTCCTATTATGAACGAAATTGATTGAACATATCAATGTCAAAGTAGTATGTAAAAGGATTTCAATGATTGATTATAAAAATTTTTCGCTTTTATACGATAAAAAAGCGGGAATCCTCCCGCTTTTTACGATTATCGACGTAAGCCTAGTTTGTTAATTAACTCACGGTAACGAGTTACGTCTTTATTACGCAGATACGTAAGAAGATTACGACGCTTACCTACCATTTTAAGAAGACCGCGACGTGAATGGTGGTCTTTCTTGTGAGTACGTAAATGCTCGTTCAAGTTGTTAATTGAATCAGTTAGGATAGCGATCTGAACTTCTGGAGATCCAGTATCAGATTCGTGTGTTTTAAACTCGCTGATGAGTTGGTTTTTACGCTCTTGAGTAATTGCCATCCTGTTTCACCTCCAAATAATATTTAGCCCCAGTTACCTAGCAACCGTCGGTGACTTCGGATTGCCAAGCAAAGGTTTTAAGACTACGAAAACTATCATACTAAAAATCGAGCCTATATGCAAATATTTTAGAATAAAATTTGTGTGCGCTGCATGTTATTTCCGCAAATTGCTGAAATAACGGATCGCTTGCTGCTTATCTTTCTCAATTTGCTCTGTTAATTCTTGAATGCCGTTGAACTTGCGCTCGCTCCGAATTCGTTTATACCATTCAATTTTTATAGCGGCTCCGTATACTTCTTGATCAAAATTAAATAAATTGACCTCAATTGAAGGCTGTTCCGGTCGTTTTTCATAAAACGTCGGCTTATAGCCGATATTGCAAACGCCGTTGTAAATCTCGCCGTTTATTTCCGCCTTGACGGCATATACACCGGTCGGCGGGACAATATAGCTGTTATTCAAGCCGATATTGGCCGTCGGAAACCCGATTGTCCGCCCTCTTTTATCTCCGTGAATGACAATTCCTTTAATAAAGTAGGGCTGTCCAAGCAAGACATTGGCCAGTTCAACGTCTCCGTTTTGAAGTGCAGTCCGAATATAGCTGGAGCTGATTTTTTTATCCTGCTCCGTCAATTTTTCCACCATTGTGCAATCAGCTTTTCCATCTAAATCAACCGGCATCGTTTCCATTGTTCCTTTGCCGTATTTTCCGTACGTAAAATCAAAGCCTGCCACTGCATGCTGTACATTAAGGCCTAAAATATACTGATCAACAAACTGCTTAGGAGTCAGAGAAGCAAACACTTCATTGAATTTAACGACATACAGTATCTCCGTGCCTAATTGTTCAATTTGGCTGATTTTATCTTCAAGAGGGGTAATCAGATCCTTTGGTTCCTGATCCCTGCCCAGCACATGGGAAGGATGGGGGTGAAAGGTCATCACAGCTAATGTCAGATTCTTTTCTTCAGCTGTCTGTTTAGCTGTGCCGATTACCTTTTGATGCCCTAAATGAACGCCGTCAAAATAACCTAACGCCATCACAGACTTTGGCTGCTCCTCTTTTATTAAATGATGCGGATGTGTAATATGTATCGTCTTCACAGAACGGTCACCTTTTTTCTATTGTTCGCTTTTTTGCATCAATACTTTTGCCGGCTTTAACAGCCCGTGTTTTGTAGGATGAGGGAAATAAATCGCCAGACAGCTTCCGGATTCCGTATAGACTGCGAGACGGTCGTCACTTGTCAGATCCGAGAATTGTTCTGGTGTTTCAAGCAAGGCCCCATTTTCTACTTTCTTAGCTAATGTATCACTTATGATCCATTTCGGCAAATGATTGAGCGCACGTTCAATAGAGACTGTATGGTCTGCTACAGTTCCGGACTCGGCTTGAGCTTCCAGCTCTTCAAACGTAAAGCATTCATCAAGAGAAAAGTCACCGGATGCCGTACGGATCAAATGAGACATATGAGCCGGATATCCGAGCTTTTCGCCAATCATAACCGCCAGTGTCCGCACATAGGTTCCTTTTGAACATGTTACTGTAAACCGGAAACTCGCTGTCTCTCCATTATGTTTAACCCCTGTAGTGAGCACAATATCTTCAATGGTAATAAGACGTTTTGGCCGTTCTACTTCAAGTCCCGCTCTTGCATATTCATATAATTTTTTGCCGTTTACCTTTACTGCGGAATACATCGGGGGAATCTGTTCTTGTTGTCCCTTTAAACTGTTTAAAACCTTTTCTACTTCTGCTTCATCAACAGCTTGATCTACTGGCTTTGTTTCAACGGTTTCTCCGGTTTGATCCTCTGTCGTCGTTGAAACACCAAGCGTAATTTCAGCATCATATGTTTTAGACTTCTCAGTTAAATATTCGACAATTTTTGTAGCCCGGCCCACACAAATCGGAAGCACACCTGATACCTCAGGATCAAGCGTTCCCGTATGTCCGACTTTTTTTGTTTTTAGCAGCTTCCGGATCTTCATGACACAATCATGTGATGTCATGCCGACCGGTTTATGTAAAAGGAGAACTCCGTTAACCATATGCCTTTCACTCCTTCTGTTGTGAGGATTTTCTTCAAAACGCAGAAAAGAGGACAGACGACGAACGCCTATCCTCTTCATTTGTTATTCAGACGGGTTCTCTGAATTCAATTGGTGAATCAATGTTTCGATTCGATTTCCGTAATCAATTGATTCATCGAACTCAAATTCAATTTCAGGCGTTTTACGAAGTCTGATGCGGCTGCCGATTTCAGAGCGAATAAACCCTTTCGCCTTAGCAAGCCCTTTCAGTGCTTCCTCCCGTTTTTTCTCGTCTCCGAGAACGGAAATATACACCTTTGCAATTTGTAAATCACCTGATACACGTACATCCGTTACTGTCAGAAAACCAATTCTCGGATCCTTCAGCTTTCGGCTGATAATATCACCGAGTTCTTTTTTCATTTGCTCGCCGACACGGTTTGCTCTCATACTCAATTCAATCACCTCTAAGTTAAAACCACTCTGTTCTAGTGATCGTCCGTTCAATTTCAGGAAAAGAGTCGATAAACGCAAGAACACGCTGCAACTCTTTTTCTGTCTGAACGCGAGAGGAAGAAACAGCGGCAATTCCAAAGCTGGTTCTTTGCCATGTGTCCTGATAGCCAATCTCCGAAATCGAAACATTGAACTTATTTTGAACCCTGGTTAAGATCCGCTTCAGAACGGCGCGCTTTTCTTTTAACGATCCTGCATCATAAATGATGCATTCACATTCCGCAAATCCGATCACGTTCTTTCAATTTCTTGCATGACATACGCTTCAAGGATGTCACCTTCACGAATGTCATTGTATTTCTTAATCGTTATACCACATTCGTAGCCTTGTGAAACTTCTTTCACATCGTCTTTAAAGCGTTTCAGAACGTCCACTTCACCTTCGAAGATTACGACGCCGTCACGAATTAAACGGAGGCCGCTGTCGCGCGTAATCGTTCCTTCAGTAACATATCCTCCGGCAATCGTACCGATTTTAGATACTTTAAATGTTTGGCGCACTTCTACTTGACCAATTACTTTTTCTTCATATTCAGGATCAAGCATACCTTTCATAGCTGCTTCAATCTCGTCGATTACTTTGTAAATAATACGGTGAAGACGAATATCTACGTTTTCAGCTTCAGCCGTACTCTTAGCATTACCGTCCGGTCTCACATTAAACCCGATAACAATTGCATTGGAAGCAGATGCTAAAATAATGTCAGATTCTGTGATTGCACCAACGCCTGTGTGGATGATTTTCACTTTAACGCCTTCAACTTCAATTTTTTGAAGTGCGGCTGTTAAAGCTTCGGCAGATCCTTGAACGTCAGCTTTTACGATGAGGTTGATGTCTTTTACATCACCTTGTTTAATTTGCTCGAATAAGTCGTCAAGACTCAGCTTTGCTTTATCGCTGCGCTGCTCTTCAAGCTGTTTGGAAGCACGGGCTTCTCCAACAGAACGAGCTGTTTTTTCATCTTTAAAGACAAGGAATTGATCTCCCGCTTGAGGCACGTCATTTAGACCGGTAATTTCAACCGGAGTAGACGGTCCCGCTGTTTTCACACGGCGACCAATGTCATTGACCATTGCACGGACACGGCCAAATGTATTGCCGACTACAATCGGATCACCGACATGCAGTGTTCCAGTCTGTACGAGCAATGTCGCAACTGACCCTCTGCCTTTATCAAGTTCCGCTTCAATAACAGTTCCTTTTGCCTGGCGGTTCGGGTTCGCTTTCAGTTCCTCTACCTCACTGACAAGCAAGATCATTTCAACGAGTTCATCAATGCCTTTTCCAGTTAAAGCGGAAAGCGGAACAAAAATCGTTTCTCCGCCCCAAGCTTCAGGCACAAGTCCGTATTCTGTCAGTTCTTGCATCACACGGTCAGGGTTTGCAGCTTCTTTATCAACTTTATTCACAGCAACGATGATCGGTACTTCTGCCGCTTTCGCGTGGTTGATCGCCTCTACTGTTTGCGGCATTACACCGTCATCCGCAGCTACAACCAGGATCGTAATATCGGTTACTTCCGCACCGCGTGCACGCATTGTTGTAAATGCGGCGTGACCCGGGGTATCCAAGAAAGTGATTTTCTTGCCGTTTTCTTCGATTTGGTAGGCTCCGATATGCTGAGTGATTCCGCCAGCTTCTCCTTCAACAACCTTTGTTTTACGGATGCTGTCAAGAAGCGTTGTTTTCCCATGGTCAACGTGACCCATGATTGTAACGACAGGAGGACGAATTTCAAGATCCTCTTCTTTGTCAGGCTCTTCGTATTTCTCTAATTCAGTTTCTTCAAGGACAATAACTTCTTCAGTTTCAACACCGTATTCTGATGCAATCAGTTCGATTGTGTCTTTATCGAGCTCTTGGTTAATGGTTGCCATAACACCAAGAAGCATCAGTTTTTTGATGAGTTCAGAAGGCTCTTTGCCAAGCTCTTCGGCCAGTGCGCCGACTGTTAAAGTGCCTGAGAACGTAATTTTTTCAGGAAGCTCTTTTTTCGGCTTCACAGGCTTTTGCTGATGTTGGTTTCTGTTGTTGTTATTGTTGCGTTTATTTTTTTTGTTGTTGTTATTCTTCTTGTTTTTGTTAAATTGATTATTCTGCACGTCATTCTTCTTTCCGTCTCGAATTTTATTTGGTTGATTTCCAGCAGACTGCTGATTTACCCCTTGCGGCTGTTTGTTTTTGTTCGTTTCCGCAGGCTTTTGAGATTTAACGGCTGCGCCGCCTTTTTTAAATTTGGCATCAAGCTGTTTAATGGCCTTTTCTTCAAGCATGGCCATATGATTATTCACTTCTAAATCCATGTTCTTCAGTGCGGTCAAAATTTCCTTACTTGAAACATTTAACGCTTTTGCATATTCGTATACTCTCATTTTAGCCATTCGTTCACCCCCAAAAATATTAATCGAGCAAGCTGATCAGCTTATTCGCAAAACCTTGGTCAGTGACGGCGACAACGACACGGGATTCTTTACCGATAGAGTGTCCAAGAATCGCGCGATCCGCGACTTTTTTATAAGGAACTTTATAATAATTGCACTTGTCGGTTACTTTCTTTGCTGTGTTAGATGATGCATCCTCTGTAAGCAGGACAAGCTTCGCACGCGCATTCCTGATTTCTTTAATAACCAAGTCCTCGCCTGACACGACCTTACGAGCTCGATTGGCCAGACCCAGCAAGGGAAACCATTCCATTCCAGACATTTTATTTTTTCACCTTTTCCGCCAGTTCCAGCAATTCTTCGAAAATCTGGTCATCGATTTGTGATTGAAATTGATTTTGCAAAGTGTTTTTCTTTTTTGCTGCTAAGATGCACTCTTTATCCAGCGTTAAATAAGCACCCCGCCCGTTCTTTTTCCCGGTCGGATCTACTGAGATTTCGCCTTCTTTTGAACGTACAACTCGGATTAGTTCCTTTTTAGGCTTCATTTCTCCAGTCACTACACACTTGCGTAACGGGATCTTTTTGTGTTTATTCACCTAAGGTCACCTCTTATTCATCCGATTCAGCAATTTCAGGCTCCGTAAAGAGCGGCTCTTCGTCGTCTTCTTCAAGTTCTCTCGGATAGATTCCAAGCTCTCTTGCGTCTGTTTCGCTCTTAATATCAATCTTCCAGCCTGTCAATTTAGCAGCTAAGCGTGCGTTTTGCCCTCTTTTGCCAATCGCCAGAGACAGCTGGTAATCAGGAACAATAACAGTTGTCGCTTTTTCTTCTTCATTCACGATGACATCCAGCACTTTCGAAGGGCTGAGCGCATTCGCGACAAATTCTACAGGATCATTCGACCAGTTGACAATGTCAATTTTTTCACCTTTTAATTCATTGACAATCGCCTGTACACGCTGGCCTTTAGGACCGACGCAAGAGCCCACCGGATCCACATCAGGATCATCAGTGCGAACAGAAATTTTCGAACGGTCGCCTGCTTCTCTGGCAACAGATTTCAGCTCTACAGTTCCATCATAAATTTCCGGCACTTCGATTTCAAATAAACGCTTCAAGAGGCCTGGGTGTGTTCTTGACACATAAATCTGCGGGCCTTTCGTCGTTTTTTCTACTTTTGTGATATACACCTTAATGCGGTCATGAGGCTTATAGCTTTCATTCGGCATTTGTTCATTAACCGGCAGCAAGGCTTCAATTTTGCCCAAAGACACATAGATAAATTTATTGTCCAGGCGCTGGACGATACCAGTCATGATGTCTTCTTCACGGTCAATAAACTCAGAATAGATCACACCGCGTTCAGCTTCGCGCACACGCTGTGTCACGACCTGCTTCGCTGTTTGGGCCGCAATGCGTCCGAAATCCTTAGGCGTTACTTCAATCTCTACAACATCGCCTACCATATATTCCGGGTGGATGCTTTGCGCCTCTTCGATTGAGATCTCCAGTCTTTGATCGTATACCTCATCAACGACATCTTTTCTTGCGAATACACGGATTGTACCTGTTTCACGGTTCAAATCCACCCGTACATTCTGCGCCTGATTAAAATTTCGCTTATAAGCAGAAATTAAAGCAGCTTCGATTGCTTCAATGATAATTTCTTTGCTGATGCCTTTTTCTTTTTCAAGAATGGTGAGAGCATCTAATAATTCACTGCTCATGTTAACGGTCTCCCCCCTTAAAACTTGTATTCATTAGAATGTTACAGCTAATCTTGCGTTAGCTATTTTTTCATACGGAATATCGATCCGTTTCTTTCTTGTTTTGATTGTCATCTCAACTGTCACTGTTTGTCCATCGAATTCAGCCAGCTGTCCTTCAAACACTTTTACGCCGTCAATCGGCTCATAGGTCTTAATGTATACATTTTTCCCAAGTGATTTTTCGAAATCGGCTTTTTTCTTTAATGGACGCTCAGCTCCCGGGGATGAAACCTCAAGAAAGTAATTTTGGCTGATTGGGTCTGCCTCATCAAGCTTCTCGCTTAGAGCTTCGCTTACTTTGGCACATTCCTCAATATCCACACCGTCATCGGAATCAATAAACACGCGAAGGAACCAGCTTTGACCCTCTTTGACAAATTCAATGTCAACGAGTTCGAGCTGAAGGCTGTCTACGATTGGCTGAGCCATTTCTTGAACGGTGTCAGTCACTTTTTTGCTCATGTTCTTCCTCCTTGTGCTGTCGATATCATATTCGTCTCGTCACTCTGCATAAAAACCCTGCTTCAAAAGAGCAGGGGCTTTAAAGTAAACGATGAACATGTCGAGACAAAATTGTCTTGTTCAATACAAAAGAGCGGGTTTCCCCACTCTTTGCCTCGGTAATCGTTAGCATTTCCAATAAAACTATACCATAACCATATTTTTATTGCAAATGGATATACGTTACCTTTACGCTGTTAAGCTGATCACAGGGGCTCTACTCATACGATTGCACTTTTGCCGCTCATGTATGCATAAAAGCCGAATTTCTTAAGAAATTCGGCTTTTATATGCTAAAACAGCGATAATTGGTTTTGATCCGGCAATGACTCCAAACAGCCGTGACGATCTAAATACTCTAAAATCGTTTTTGATACTTTCCCTCTCTTTTGCAAATCTTCTTTTGAGAGAAATTCTCCTTCTTCACGGGCCTTTACAATATTTAGAGCGGCGTTCGTACCTAATCCAGGAATAGAATTAAACGGCGGGATCAGGCTGTTGCCGTCAATAATAAATTCCGTTGCGCTGGAGCGGTATAAATCGACTTTTTGGAATGAATAGCCTCTTTCACACATTTCCAGCGCTAATTCTAATACTGTGAGAAGGTTTTTTTCCTTCGGCGACGCATCAAGCCCTTTGGAGTTGATATCCTCCATTACGGCTTTGATTGCTGTGGAGCCTTTGATCATTGTATCAATATCAAAGTCGTCTGCACGAACCGTAAAATAAGCCGCATAATACAGAAGCGCGTGATGCACTTTAAAGTAAGCTATACGGACCGCCATTAATACATAAGCCGCGGCGTGGGCTTTCGGGAACATGTATTTAATCTTTTTGCAGGAATCGATATACCAGTCTGGGACATTGTTATTTTTCATTTCTTCTTCCCATTCAGGCGTTAAACCTTTTCCTTTACGGACAAATTCCATAATTTTAAACGCCAGTGACGGCTCGAGCCCTTGATAGATTAAATAAACCATAATGTCATCACGGCAGCCGATCACCTCACTCAGCTCACAAATATTATTGTGAATGAGCTCTTGCGCATTGCCGAGCCATACATCTGTTCCGTGAGACAGCCCTGAAATCTGAACGAGCTCAGAAAACGTTGTCGGCTTTGTGTCTTCAAGCATTTGCCGGACAAAGCGGGTTCCGAATTCAGGAATTCCCAGAGTGCCCGTTTTACATCCAATCTGTTCCTGTGTGACACCGAGTGATTCGGTTCCTTGGAAGATTTTCATTACTTCAGGGTCATCTGTCGGAATCGTTTTCGGATCAATTCCGCTTAAATCTTGAAGCATACGGATTACCGTCGGGTCATCGTGCCCCAGAATATCAAGCTTCAGCAGGTTGTCATGAATGGAATGGAAGTCAAAATGAGTCGTTTTCCATTCAGAACCTGTCGCATCTGCCGGAAACTGAATCGGAGAGAAATCATAAATATCCATATAATCCGGAACTACGATAATACCGCCAGGGTGCTGTCCGGTCGTCCGTTTTACACCTGTACAGCCTTGCACAAGCCGGTCGATTTCGGCGCCGCGCATATGGAGATTATTGTCGCCGGCATAGCCTTTTACGTAACCGTAGGCTGTTTTTTCTGCAACCGTGCCGATCGTTCCCGCACGATATACGTTGTCTTCTCCGAACAATACTTTTGTATAATTGTGGGCCTGCGGCTGATATTCCCCTGAGAAGTTCAAATCGATATCAGGTACTTTATCCCCTTTAAATCCCAAGAACGTTTCAAACGGAATATCGTGCCCGTCTTTTTTCAAAGGCGTTCCGCAATGAGGACACATTTTGTCAGGCAGGTCAAAACCTGAACCGACAGATCCGTCATTAAAGAACTCAGAATGCTGGCATTCAGCACATATATAGTGCGGTGGCAGCGGGTTCACCTCTGTGATCTCAGTAAGTGTCGCAACTAATGAAGAACCTACCGATCCCCGTGACCCTACCAGATACCCGTCATCGAGAGATCTCTTTACGAGTTTATGAGAGATCAAATAAATAACAGCAAAGCCGTGGCCGATGATACTTTTCAGTTCTTTTTCAATACGCGCTTCAACGATTTCAGGGAGCTGCTCTCCGTAAATGCTTCGTGCACGCTGATAGCTCATTTCCCTGATCTCTTCATCAGCGCCTTCGATTTTCGGCGTATATAAATCATCTTTAATCGGCTTGATGTCTTCAATTAAAGACGCAACCTTTTGTGTGTTGGTGACAACGATTTCCTTCGCTTTTTCTTCTCCTAAGAAGGAAAAGGCTTCAAGCATTTCATCTGTCGTTCTGAAATGCACTTTCGGGAGTTCGTGTCTGTTCAGCGGATTCGCGCCGCCCTGAGAGGATACTAAAATCTTTCTGTAAATTTTGTCCTCATCATTCAAATAATGAACATTTCCTGTTGCGACAACAGGTTTATTAAGCTTTTCACCGAGTTTGGTGATATTCGTAATGATTTCTTTCAGCGATTTTTCATCGCGAACCAGTTCTAGCTCAAGCAAGTGGCGGTACACCTCAGGCGGTTGAACCTCGAGATAATCGTAGAATGACGCAACATCCTCCACCTCTTCCGGCGACTTTTGCATCATGCCTTCAAAAACCTCTCCTCTGTCGCAAGCTGAACCGATCAGAAGGCCTTCCCTGTATTTCTCAAGCTGAGACCTTGGAATACGCGGCACTCTGTAAAAATAATGAATATGGGAAAGTGAAACGAGCTTAAATAAGTTTTTCAAGCCTGTGCTGTTCACCGCCAGCACTGTTGCATGATACGGTCTTGACCTTTGATAAGCGTTGGACTGACCCATATTTTCATTCAGCTGGTCATGATACTGAATGCCCTTTTCAGCAGCATCCTCCAGCATTTTCAAAAGCAAATAAGCGGTTGCCTCGGTATCGTAGATCGCGCGGTGGTGCTGTGTAAGTTCAATGTTAAACTTTTTACACAGCGTGTTCAGACGGTGATTCTTAAATTCCGGATAAAGAAAACGGCCGAGCTCCAGTGTATCAATGACAGGATTTTTTGCTTTTTCAACTTGGAGAAGCTTTTTGAAAGCAACGTTTAAAAATCCCATATCGAAGCTTGCATTATGGGCGACGAGAATATCATCGCCAATCCATTCTCTGAAATCTCTTATCACGTCTATTACATCCGGCGCGTCGACCAGCATATCATCAGTGATGCCTGTCAGTTCAATGATTGTCGCCGAAAGCGGACGATGCGGGTTGGCAAATGACTCAAACTTATCAATGATCTCCCCGCCTTTCACTTTTACAGCCGCCAGTTCAATAATCGTATCATACACAGCGGAAAGTCCGGTTGTTTCGACGTCAAAAACGACATATGTTTCTTCATCAAGCAAACGGTGTGCGGGATTATAAGCAATCGGCACCCCGTCATCCACGATATTGGCTTCCATTCCGTAAATCATTTTAATTCCATGTTTTTGGGCAGCAGAATACGCATCTGGGAAGGATTGAACGACAGCATGGTCAGTCAAAGCGATCGCCTCATGCCCCCATTTTTTCGCCTGTTCAACAAGCTTTCCGATGCCTGTTACAGCATCCATTTGGCTCATTGGGGAATGCAGATGCAATTCTACCCTTTTTTCTCCTTCAGGCGCCGTGTCTTCACGGTTTTTTGCTTTTATCTCATTTACATCGTTTGCAATCATGACCAGATCTCGGACAAAGGTGTCGTTTTGAATGCTTCCGCGCGCTTTTACCCACATGCCCTTTTTCAGAGACTTCATCAAGGCCGCATCTTCTTTTTCTCTTGCAAACATTTTAATTAAGATACTATTTGTGTAGTCAGTAATTTTGAAGATGCACAGCGTGCGCCCGCTTTTCAGTTCTCTGGTTTCCACATCAAACACATAGCCCTGAACCGTAATTCTCCGTTCCTCGTCCATTATGCTGTCAAGTGTTCTGATTTCCTCGTTATCTTTAATTTGATAGCCGATAACAAGAGGCCCTGAAGGAGCTTGATCTTCATCACTTTCTTTATCTTTCTTCTCCATTTCAATTAAAGCCTGCATCGCCCGTTCTTGATCTTCAGCTAGCTTTTGTTCCCGAAACTTTTGCACTTCTTGATCAGATACAAATATTTCAGCATCAAGCTGAAAATCTGGAAACCCAAATTGACGGTATCCCGCTTGAATCATCGCACTGTATTTGTTCTTAAGAGCAGATGCTTCTGTATCCGTTTTTGTTTTGACAATCAGTTTGTTGCCCTTCAGCTTTGGTTTTTGCTGGCTTAAGAGACTGATAATCGGCGGTGAAATGCCTTGCAGCTCTTCAATGCAGCGTGTCCAGTAATCCTGCACGAGGCCTTCATCAACCTCGGCATCATGCACTTCGATTGAAGACGTCACTTTTGCAATATGGGCAAACGATTGCGTCAGCCTCATGGTTAACATGTCATATATTTGATAAGGCAGCAAAGATTTAAATTTAAAATGAAAATGCCAAGATTTAGATGCTTTGTGTATCGTCAGCTTTTTAATCTCGCCATCTTCAAAGTATGTCATGAAGGTATCATCTGTCATATTAATCTGCTGCAGAAGAATTTGAAACTGCCTTCTGTTTACTGATAACTGTTCCATTAAGACAGTATCCCCCCTAAAAACATCATAAGTGAAGGTACCTCAGGCAATGAGGTACCTTCTATTATTTCTATTTTAACATGTTTTTTGATAAATCGTTATGGTGTTTACTGCTTGCTGATAAAAGCAGATAACTCATCAACAGAAACTTCTGTTGACTCACCTGTTTTGCGGATTTTCACTTCCACAATTCCTTCATCAGCCCGTTTGCCGACAGTAATACGGATTGGAAGACCGATTAGATCCGAGTCAGCAAATTTTACGCCGGCGCGTTCCGCACGATCGTCATACAGCACTTCATAGCCTTTCGCCTTTAAATCAGCGTACAGCTTTTCAGCCAATTCTTTTTGCGCATCGTTTTTGATATTCAGTGCAAGAATATGAAGATCATACGGCGCGACGCTTTTTGGCCATATTAAGCCTTTTTCGTCGTGATGCTGTTCAGCAATAGCAGAAAGGGTTCTGGAAACACCGATTCCGTAACAGCCCATCAGCATTGGCTGTGCTCGTCCGTTTTCATCTAAATATGTCGCATTCATCGCTTCAGAATAACGAGTTCCAAGCTTAAAGACTTGTCCGACTTCGATTCCTTCTGCAAAACGGATCGTGCCTTTGCCGTCTGGTGACGGGTCGCCTTCCTTAATAAAGCGAAGATCGGCAAATTCTTTAATTTGCGCATCGCGGGTTACGTTGACATTTTTATAATGATAATCTCCTTCATTCGCACCGGCAACAGCATTAACCATTGCTTTAACAGCGAAATCTGCATAGACGTCAATCTCTTGATTCACACCGATAGGTCCGACAAAACCAGGCTCTGTTCCAAGCTGCTGAACGACCTCTTCATGAGAAGCAAGTTCCATAACCTCTGCATGCAGGAGATTCTTCACTTTAATATCATTCACTTCGTGATCCCCTCTTACAAGCACCAGAACAAAACGGTCATCCGCTTTAAACAATACCGATTTAATGCAGGCTTCAGCTGAAACCTGTAAAAATGCAGTCAGCTCATCGATCGTTTTCACATTAGGAGTGTGCACTTTTTCTAAAGCGATAGGCTCTTCATTTGAAGTGACTTCCTGATAAAGAACTTCAGCCATTTCGATATTGGCTGCATATTGTGATTCATCAGAGTACGCAATGGTATCCTCTCCGATTTCAGAAAGTGCCATAAATTCATGTGTATCTTTTCCACCCATGGCACCTGAGTCAGCGATAACAGGTCTTACATTAATGCCGCAGCGGGCGAAAACATTAGAATACGCATTGTACATTTTTTGATATGTTTCATCCAAGCTCTCTTCAGAAGCATGGAAAGAATAAGCATCCTTCATAATGAATTCGCGGCCTCTTAATAAACCGAAGCGCGGGCGTTTTTCATCCCTGAATTTAGACTGGATTTGGTACAGAGTCAGAGGGAGACGCTTATAGGATTTAACCTCATCGCGAACGAGTGAAGTGATCACTTCTTCATGCGTTGCCCCTAAAGCAAATTCACGGCCGTGACGGTCTTGAAGTCTCATCAGTTCAGGACCGTACGTATACCATCTGCCTGATTCCTGCCATGTCTCAGCCTGCTGCAGCGCGGGCATAAGCATTTCTACAGCGTCGATTTTTTCCATTTCCTCACGGACGATCTGCTGAATGTTTTGAATAACCTTATACGCAAGAGGCATATAGCTGTATACCCCGCTCGTATTCTGTCTGATAAATCCTGCTCTTAGAAGAAGCTGATGACTTTTCGCTTCGGCATCAGCTGGAACTTCACGGAGCGTAGGAATAAGCGTCAAGCTTTGTCTCATTTCTTCGCACCTCTGATTGATTTACTTTTCATTTACAAAAACAGCCGCTGGATATCGTTCCATGTAACGACCAGCATAAGAAGCATTAGGAAAGCGACTCCGATAAACACCACAAAGGCTTCTTTTTCTCTGTTGATCGGTTTGCCCCGAATGGCTTCTATAAATAGAAACAACAGTCTTCCGCCGTCAAGAGCCGGAATCGGAAGCAGGTTGACGATACCTAGGTTAATACTTAAAAATGCAGCAAACTGGAATAAATTAATGATTCCCGTTTTTGCCACTTGGTCTGTCATATCGTATATGCCGACAGGACCTGAAAGCATATCAATTTTAAATTGTCCTGTCACTAATTTACTGAGATTTGTTAATATCGCTTTTGTAACATCAACAGTTGATGTTGCACCATAAGCAACTGCTGAGAGAACGCCTTTCTCAGTAGGCGCGTAAGAACCAAAGCGGCCGATTGTTTTTTTGTTCTCATCTTTAACGGCTTCCGGAGTAACTGAAATGTGGAGCGTTTTGTTATCTCTTTTTACCTCAACGTCAATTTCTTTTTCCGGGTTTTCTTTTACCGCAGAGACAATGTCGGTCCAGGACCTCATCTTCTCTCCGTTAATGCTTTGAATGTAATCTCCTTCTTTTAGCCCTGCTTCGGCTGCCCGTCCGTTGTCTGTCAGTTGTCCAAGCATAGGCTCATTTGACGGAACACCCTGAATCAGCCCAAGCATCACTAAAATGACATAAGCCAATATGAAATTCATAATCGGACCTGCGGCAATCGCCTTAATTCGCTGCCACACAGGTTTGGAACCAAACTGGCGGTTATACGGCGCGATCTGAACTTCTTCTCCGTCTACAATGAAAAAGGAGGTTTCACTCACACTAAAGCTGGAAAGCTCATCCTCTTTCCCCTGTTCATAGCCGGTGATCTTCATGTCATGCTCTAGGTCCGCCGTTTCCACCTCGATAATTAAAGCATCCGGGTATTTTTCCTTTTGATTGATGATGACTTTTTCAACCTGATCCTCTTTGTTAAAAAGAAGCCCGATCGTGTAGCCAGGTTTCACCTCAATCATTTCCGGATCTTCGCCGGCCATGCGGACAAATCCGCCGACCGGGAGAAGTCTGATCGTATACACCGTTTCATTTTTTTTGAATGAAAAGATTTTTGGACCAAAACCGATCGCAAATTCACGGCACAAAATTCCCGCTCTTTGGGCTAACAACAAATGGCCCAGTTCATGGAAGAAAACGAGCGTTCCGAAAATAATGATAAACGCTATAACTGTATTCACGAACATACCACCTTATGTGAGTATTGAATTGACGTATCCCCGGGTATCTTTGTCCACTTCCTGAATGTCTGCCAAGCTAGGCTTTTGAATAAGCTGATGGCGGTTTAATGCCTTTTCGATACAGTCTTCAATCGCTAAAAACGATATCTTGCCCGCTAAAAAGGCGGCGACAGCCACTTCATTTGCCGCGTTTAGCACAGTCGGCATTGTTCCCCCTATTTTACCTGATTCAAAGGCAAATTGTAAGCAGCGGAACCTGTCAAAGTCAGCTTTCTCAAAATGAAGACTGCCGATTTCCCACAGCTCGAGCCTTTTGGCGTCTGGCAATGGCAATCGGTCGGGATAGGTGAGCGCATATTGAATCGGAACCCTCATATCAGGAGTGCCGAGCTGTGCAATCACACTTTTGTCATGAAACTCTACCATGGAATGGATGATGCTCTCCTTATGTAAGACCACATCGATTTGTTCGTATGGAATATCGAAAAGCCAATGCGCCTCAATCACCTCTAATCCCTTATTCATCATTGTAGCCGAATCAATCGTAATTTTTGCACCCATTGACCAATTCGGGTGCTGTAATGCATCTTCAATTGTAACTGATTCGAGCTGCTCCCGCGTCTTGTCCCGAAAACTTCCGCCGGACGCCGTAATGATAAGGCGATCAATGTTTTTAGCCTGTTCGCCTTGTAGGGCTTGAAAAATGGCTGAATGCTCACTGTCAACGGGCAGCAGCGGAACATTGTATTTCTTAGCATGTTCTTTAACTATATGCCCGGCAGTGACAAGAGTTTCCTTATTTGCAAGCGCAATTGTTTTTTTCTGTTCGATCGCCTTTAACGTAGGGATGAGACCGACACTTCCAAGCAAGGCATTGACAACAATATCGACTTCCTCCATAACTGCCGCTTCAATCAGGCCTTCTTCTCCAAGCCCGATCTGGCAATCAAATGAAAAAGAAACTTGTTTTAATTTGTGATATGTATCCAGATCACCGACAGATACAAACTTCGGCTGAAAGGCCTCTATCATCGGCACGGCCTTATCAATATTTTTGCCGAACGACATAGATACCAGCTGAAATTGGTCTTGGTGCGTACGCAATACGTCAAGAGTCTGTTCGCCGATTGATCCTGTTGCTCCTAAAAGACAAATATTTTTCAAAGTGCCACTACTCCTATTCTTTTTGCTGCATATTCAGTCTCATATTCATATTAGACTTTTTTATGAAAAAAGGGCAAGCAGAAAGTACAAGAAAGGCATGACAAACAAAAAACTGTCAAAACGGTCTAGGACACCGCCATGCCCGGGAAGGATCTTCCCAGAATCCTTTACATCGTAATGTCTTTTCAGAGCGGATTCTACTAAATCCCCAATCTGTCCGAAAACAGACAAAAACAGTGTGATCAAAAGCAGATAGAAGTATGGGATCGGCAGGTTTGCGACAAGCTGAAAAATCGTCGAAAGTACAAGTGCAATGACGATTCCGCCTACAAATCCCTCAACTGTTTTATTAGGGCTGATTTCAGGCCACAATTTTCGTTTCCCAAGCGATTTCCCGACAAAATATGCACCGGAATCAGTCGACCAAATCACGACACAGGCATAAAAAATGTATGTCAGCCCGTGCTGATCAAGGTTTCTGATTTCAATAAAATAATGAAAACACATTCCGATGTAAATCGTTGCAAGGGTAATAAAGCCGACTTCATCAAAGGTAAAAGTGTTCTTCACCAATACTGTGTACGTCAGTAAAATCAGTACTGCGAACAAAGCCGTTTCAATTTTCGAGATACCATTCGCTTCAAAAAAAGAATACTGGCTTGGCATTAAGAACATCCATAACAATAAAAGACTGATCAATCCAGGCAGTGAAACAAGCTTAAGTTTTTTCATCCGCAAAAGCTCAAAAAGTGCTACACTGCCCATTGCATAAACTAATATGGTGAACGGCAAATTCCCGACAATAACTAAAAATAAAAATACAATTGCTGCCAGAACACCTGTCAAAATTCTTTGTTTCATGTCCACCATCCTCTAAATTCCGCCAAACCTCCGGCCCCGTTGCTGATATTCTCCTAACGCCTGCAAGAAATGATTTTCTTTAAAGTCAGGCCACAGAACGTCAGTAAAGACAAATTCACTGTAGGCAACCTGCCAAAGCATAAAGTTGCTTAGTCTAATCTCGCCGCTCGTTCGAATTAAAAGTTCAGGATCCTGCAAAGATTCAGTCATTAAATGATTAGAAAAAAGCGATTCATCAATGTCTTCTATTTTCAAAGAACCATCCTTCACTTTTTCCGCGAGTGTTTTTGCAGCAGTGACAATTTCAGTACGCCCTCCATAGTTGAGAGCAAAATTAAGGATCAGCCCGTCATTTTGCGCCGTATCCTTTACAGCCTTTTCAATCGCTCGCATTGTGTGCGGCGGCAAGGCTGATTCATCTCCTATAATCCGGACCTGCACATTCTCCTCAACAAGTTCCGGTAGATACGTATTTAAAAACTCTTCAGGAAGCTTCATCAAAAAATCAACTTCCATTTTTGGCCGCTTCCAGTTTTCTGTTGAAAATGCGTACAGGGTCAGTACTTTGACACCCAATTCGTTAGCAAGCTTAGTTGTCCTTTTAACCACCTTCATTCCTTCGTGGTGGCCTGCAATTCGGGGGAGAGAGCGTTTTTTAGCCCAACGGCCATTTCCATCCATTATAATGGCGATGTGTTCGGGGATTTCTCCCTTAAGTATGTCTTCTTTTGTATAGCGTTCTAAGTTGGAAGCCGCAGTTTGCTGGTTCTTCCAATTTTTGAGTATGTTGAGCATGAGATTCCTCCGTCACCCAAAAAGGTTGCATTCCCTGCTGATAACTAATGTAATCAACAGTATTAACAAAAAAACCCCCTGTAAACATGAGAGGGTCTTTTCACTATTATCTATTGTACATAGTTTTTCATTAAACTTCCATGATTTCTTTTTCTTTGTCTTTTGTGACACTGTCAATTTTCGACACATATTCATCTGTCAGTTTTTGAACATCTTCATTGGAAGCACGCAGCTCATCTTCAGTGATGTCTCCGTTTTTCTCAAGTTTTTTGAGATCATCGTTCGCATCACGGCGTACATTTCGTACAGCTACTTTTGCGTCTTCAGCATATTTTTTTACAACTTTGACTAATTCTTTACGTCTTTCTTCTGTTAGCGCAGGAATCGCAATGCGAATCATATTGCCGTCGCTCGTTGGCGTTAAGCCTAAATCCGCTTTTAAAATTGCTTTTTCGATATCACCGATTGCTGACTTGTCGTATGGTGTTATGACCAGCATACGAGCTTCAGGCACGTTAATAGAAGACAGCTGATTTAAAGGTGTCTGCGCTCCGTAATATTCAACTGTTACTTTATCTAATAAAGATGGGTTCGCACGGCCTGCGCGTACAGTAGCCAATTCACGCTGATAAGCAGCAATTGCTTTTTCCATTTTTTCTTTCGTTTGTGTTAATACTTCTTTTGACACGTTATTTCCCCCTCACGATCGTTCCGATTGATTCGCCTGTCACGGCGCGTTTAATATTTCCTTCTTCCATAATAGAAAAGACGATTAGCGGAATGTCATTATCCATGCATAAAGATGATGCTGTTGAATCCATCACTTCCAAGCCGTCTTTTAAAACGTCAAGGTAAGAAAGCGATTCATATTTTACAGCTGATTCATCTTTTCTAGGATCAGCATTATACACACCGTCAACATTGTTTTTAGCCATTAAAATAACGTCTGCTTCAATTTCAGCAGCGCGCAGTGCAGCTGTCGTATCAGTTGAGAAATATGGGTTTCCTGTACCCGCAGCAAAAATAACGACACGTTTTTTCTCTAAGTGGCGTATCGCTTTTCTTCTGATATACGGTTCAGCAACTTGTCTCATTTCAATGGATGTTTGCACTCTGGACTGGATTCCGAGTGTTTCCAAGCTGTCTTGAAGAGCAAGCGAGTTCATCACTGTCGCCAGCATCCCCATATAGTCTGCAGTTGCGCGGTCCATGCCCAGGTCACTTCCTGTTTTTCCGCGCCATAAGTTGCCGCCGCCTACTACAACAGCCACTTCGACTTCAAGCTCAGCGATTTCTTTCACTTGCTTTGCAATGGATTGAATGACAGTAGGGTTAATTCCGTTACCCTGTTCCCCTGCCAATGCTTCCCCGCTAAGCTTTAATACGATACGTTTGTATTTTGGTTTTTCCATAATAACCTCCAAGTGTAAACATTGCCGTTTTCTATTATGCAAGAGAAAAAAAGGTTTGTAAATATAGTTTTAAAAATAGGGAACACAAAGTGTGTCCCCTATACTGCCTGAAAAGACGCGACTTGATCGCGACATCTTTTCACCATTATTTTTTCACTTGGTTCATTACTTCTTCAGCAAAGTTTTCTTGACGTTTTTCGATACCTTCGCCAACTTCATAGCGAACGAAAGTTTCAACAGTTGCGTTTTTCGCTGCAACAACTTGTTTCACTTTTTCATCTGGGTTTTTAACGAATGCTTGGTCTAAAAGACAAATTTCTTCGAAGAATTTGTTCAGACGGCCTTCAACCATTTTCGCTACGATGTTTTCAGGTTTTCCTTCTTGAAGAGCTTGCTGAGTTAAGATTTGACGCTCATGGTCTGTTTCTTCTTCTGATACTTGGTCACGAGAAATGTAACGAGGGTTAACCGCAGCAACATGCATTGCGATATCTTTCGCAGTTTCTTCGTCAGTTGTACCGTTAAGAACAGTTAATACGCCGATGCGTCCGCCCATGTGAAGGTAAGCACCGAATGCAGAGCTGTCATCTTTTGTAAGAACAGCAAAGCGGCGAAGCGTGATTTTCTCACCGATTTTAGCAACTGCACTTGTAATGTACTCTTCTACAGTAGAGCCGTTGTCCATTTTTTGGCCCATTGCTTCTTCAACATCTGCAGGAGTGTTTGCAAGAAGGTGGTCAGCCAATGTGTTAAGAAGCTCTACGAAGCCTTCGTTTTTCGCAACGAAATCAGTTTCAGAGTTTACTTCTAAAATAACACCTTTGTTGCCGTCAGTTTTAATAAGAGTTGAACCTTCTGCTGCGATACGGTCAGCTTTTTTCGCTGCTTTTGCAATTCCTTTTTCTCTAAGAAGGTCAATTGCTTTGTCCATATCTCCATCAGTTTCAGTTAAAGCTTTCTTACAATCCATCATACCCGCGCCAGTTTTTTGACGCAGTTCTTTTACTTGCTGTGCAGTAATAGCCATTTGTATTCCTCCTTATATGTTTAAACAAGATATGTATCATGACATTTTTCTTGAAAAAAGGTGATAAAAGGCAGTCCCTCTTATCACCTTTTGAATAGGTTACGCAGTTGTTGTTTCAGTTTCTGGTGCAGTTTCTTCAGCAACTTCCGCTTCTTCTTCGCCTTGCTTCGCTTCTAAGATTGCATCTGCCATTTTAGAAGTTAGAAGTTTAACAGCGCGGATAGCGTCATCGTTCGCAGGAATAACAACATCGATTTCATCAGGGTCACAGTTAGTATCTACAATTCCGATGATAGGGATGTTTAATTTGCGAGCTTCCGCAACAGCGATGCGCTCTTTGCGAGGATCGATGATGAACAATGCATCAGGAAGATCCTTCATTTCTTTAATTCCGCCTAGGAATTTTTCAAGACGCTCTAATTCTTTTTTCAATTGAACGACTTCTTTTTTAGGAAGTACTTCAAACGTACCGTTTTCTTGCATTTTTTCAATGTCTTTAAGACGTTTAATACGTTTTTGGATTGTTTCAAAGTTTGTTAATGTACCGCCCAACCAGCGTTGGTTGACATAGTACATGCCAGAGCGTTGAGCTTCTTCTTTAACAGAATCTTGAGCTTGTTTTTTTGTGCCGACGAAAAGGATTCTTCCGCCTTCAGCAGCAAGATTTTTAGTGAAGTTGTAAGCTTCCTCTACTTTTTTGACTGTTTTTTGAAGGTCAATGATGTAGATTCCGTTACGCTCCGTGAAAATGTAACGCTTCATTTTTGGGTTCCAACGGCGTGTTTGGTGACCGAAGTGAACACCAGCTTCAAGCAATTGCTTCATAGAAATGACTGACATGTTATTTCCTCCTAATATAATGGTTTTTTTCCTCCGCTTAGGTCATTTTTGTGCAGAACTGCCGCCTGCAGCACCCTCTGCATAAATCGTTAAGCGTGTGTATTTAACACCAAGACATAATATAACACAGCTTTATGCGACAATCAAGAATCCTTTACAGCTTTGGAGCGAAATTTTAAAAATAGCTCGATTTCTGTCTTTCCGCTTTTCAATTTCTGAGCAATTTCACCAGCTGAATATCCCTGTTCGTATAATGCCATAACTTCATCTTCAAATGATCGGGCATCGCTGTTTACGTTCTCTTCCGCCCTCTCAACCTCGTTGATCAGACCTTCGATATGCTCGGGAAGAGCGTTGTCTTCTTCCTGAACAGCACCTCGCTCTGAATGTTGTTCAGCCTGCTGATGCTCTTCCTTCTGTTTTTCTTCAGTTTGAACAGAAGGTACATCCAAGTTGTCTATCAACTTCTCATTTTCTTCTTTTAGTTCAAGAAGAAATGCCGCAAGTGTGTTCTCCGTCTCTTCCAGCAGCTTCTTTTGCTGTTTTTCTGTTTCTTTCACAGCTGCGAGCCTCATATACAGGATAATGACAGCGTACAGAAGAACGCCATGAAGCGTGAAGCTTAAAAGCCATAATAGTGTTGACATGTTTTTCACTCGCTAATCATGAGGATTCTTTATTGAATTACTTTTTCAAGCAGATTCTTTAATTTAAATAGTGCCTTTGAATGTATTTGTGATATACGGGACGTAGAAAGATTCAATACCTGTCCGATTTCCGTCAATGTCAATTCCTCTTTATAGAACAAACTGACCACAAGCTGTTCTTTTTCAGAGAGTTCGTGAATTTTGTCCGCAAGCTGCGCAATCAGCTCATCTTTCATGATCTTTTCTTCCGGCGGGACATTTTTGTCATCTCTGATCATGACCTGGATGTTTTCCCCGTCATCCTGATCATGAAGCTTTTCGTCAATTGACAGCAGATTTGCAAAAAAACCTTCATTCATTGTTGACACTACATCCTGTTCCGTCATTCCGAGTTCCTCTGCAATTTCTGCGGGCGATACATTCCGAAGATAGCGCTGTTCAAGCTTTTCAATCGCCGCTTCAACCTTCTTTGTTTTTTCACGCGAGGTTCTGGGCAGCCAATCCTCTTTACGAAGCCCGTCAATAATTGCACCGCGAATTCTAAACGAGGCGTAGGTATCAAATTTTAAGTCCCGGCTGGGGTCAAATTTTTCAAGGGCATCGTATAAACCAAGCATACCAAGGCTCATAAGATCGTCTTTATGCACTGATTTTGGCAGTCCGACAGAAATTCTGCCTACATGATATGTGACAAGCGGCATGTAACGGCGCATTAAATCATCACCGGCCTTAGGATCTTTCCACTCTTTCCAGCGCGACCAAAGCACCTGATCTTCATAATTCAAGGATTGCATTGTTATCCCCCTAATACCTTAATTAAATCGTTTTTTCACCTTGTTTAACAGTTCGAATATGCAGCATACAGGACTTCGGTTCAAATTCTATCGTACGGCCGCTTGAGCCTCCCGTATCTTCACTGATAATCGGAATATTATATAATGACAGCTGTTCCTTTATCGCTAAGACATTTCTCGGTCCGATCTTCATCAAATCATTCGTCATTTTAAATTTAAACATCTCTGATCCGCCGGCAAGCTTTGCTTTTAACGCAAACTTTCGGCAGCCCGCTTCTACCAGCATATCAATCGTAGCTTTTACAGCGGTATCGGCATATTTTGCCCGATTGAGTTCAGCTGTTTTTGATAACGTCGAATCCGGCAGCATGACATGGACAAGCCCCGCCGTTTGCTTTTCTTTATCGTAAAGCACCAGCCCTACACACGACCCTAAGCCAGACGTCCGGATTGAATCCGGGAAGCGGGCGATCTTCACGTCCGCAATCCCAACCTTTACAACAGCAGCCTCAGTTGTATTCATAATGAAGCACCCAAGGCGACAAAGAGCTTTTCAAATGAATCATAGTCCGGCAGCATAAACATATGCGCTTTTAGCTCCTGCTGATGGCTTTGGTCAAAAATTGACGTATCAACAACAATTGCATGTTCCCCAACCTGACTGAGCTCCATCAGACCTTCACTGATGACAGCACCGAACATGTCCAGTGAAACTTCTGGAACACTCGGGTAAAGCTGGAGTTTCGTCAAATCAGCCAATGCCGTTAAATATGATCCTGCTAAAATATTGCCCAGTTCATGCAAAGCGGAAGAACTCATATGATCTTCACCCAGGTTTTCTATATCAAAATCCGGGTTGCCGATCAGCTCTCTGATAAACTGCTCCGCCTGATAAAAAGGCATTATAAAGAACATTGAGCCCGTCAAATCGCCTTCCATTCTTAAAAAGATGCTGGCGACCGGCATTTCTGCTCCGCCGAAAAAGTCTACAAGTTCATCAAACGATAGTAACTTTGCAAACGGGACTTCCATATCAATCTTTCTATTTAACAGCTGGGCCATTGCAGAAGCAGAGTGGCCGGCTCCGATATTGCCGACTTCCCGCAAAATGTCCATCTGCTCTTCTTTGATTCCATTAAAAATACTCATGTCATAACCCCTTTAAGATTAAGCTTGATCGGGCACAGCGGACTGAGATGATTCTTTATCCAAAACCGCATTTGCATCAATAATATTTAAGAGCCTGTTCTCTTGTTTTACAATCTGTTTGATCGACACATACGTGTCTTTTTGAACACTTTCCGGAGCGGATTCTATTTCACTTTCATGAACTGTTATAACATCATTTGCTTCATCCACTATCCAGCCGACTTCAATATCACGATAAGCAATAATGATAATTCGTGTTTCATCGGTAATTTCATACTCAGGCAAGCTGAGACGCTTTCTTAAATCAATAACCGGAGTCACCACGCCGCGCAAATTGATCACTCCGCAAATATAAGGTTCAACGCCTGGCACTCTCGTTGGCTTTTGCCATTTCTCAATTGATTTCACCTGAGTGACAGAAATGGCATATTCTTTGCCATTTACCATAAAGACAATCATTTTTTCGCCTGTTTTAATTTCTGCAGTCATGTGAGACACCTCCTCGTATGGTTAAATAATCAGTGCATTACAATCGATAATGAGCGCTACTTCTCCGTCTCCTAAAATAGTAGCTCCGGAAATTGCAAAGACGTTTGTTAAATAATCTCCGAGTGATTTCAGCACAACTTCCTGCTGGCCAATAAAGGAGTCCACCACAAATGCAGTAGGTTTGTCGCCTTTTTTCACGACAATGATATGGAGCTGTTCCGCATCTTGTCTTGTATCTTCTATTTTAAACTCTTCTTTTAAATAAACGACAGGGACAATATGCCCTCTAAAATCGATTACTTCACGGTCATGCGTTTGCAGAATATCTTTTCTGTCTATAACTGCCGTTTCAATTATAGAAGAAATCGGAATCGCAAATGTCTCTTCTTCCAATTTGATCAGCAGAACTGAAATAATGGACAGTGTAAGCGGAAGCTGAATGCTGAATAGTGATCCTTGTCCTTCTGCAGATTTCACACTGACTGAACCGCCGAGTGACTCGAGTTTATTTTTCACAACATCAAGCCCGACACCCCGCCCGGAAATATCCGAAATTTGATCAGCAGTAGAGAACCCCGGAGCAAATATCAATTCATAAATTTCATTGTCTTCTAAGGTTTCAGCTTCTCTTTCTGTAATGACACCGCGCTCAAGCGCTTTTTCAAGGATTTTTTTGCGATTAAGGCCTGCCCCGTCATCCTCTACTTCAATAAAGACGTGATTTCCGCTGTGATAAGCTTTCAGCACAACTTTTCCAGACTCAGGTTTTCCTTTTTGCAAACGTGTTTCCGGAGACTCAATTCCATGGTCAATACTGTTTCTGATTAAGTGAACGAGCGGATCTCCAATTTCATCAATTACTGTTCGATCGAGTTCTGTTTCCGCACCGATGATGGAGAGTTCGATTTTTTTATTCAGCTCTTTTTGAAGCTGGCGAATCATTCTTGGGAAACGGTTAAAAACAGTTTCAACCGGAACCATTCTCATATTGAGAATAATAGACTGCAAATCGCCGGAAATTCTCGTCATTCGCTCGACTGTTTCAGTCAATTCATTGTGCTCAAGCTCTTTTGCAATCTGCTCAAGACGCCCGCGGTCAATGACAAGCTCTTCAAATAAGTTCATTAAAGAATCAAGCCTGTCGATATTGACACGAATTGTTTTAGACCCGCCTGATGTATGCTTCGACTGTTCATCGTTTTTAGCAGGCTGCTTTGGTTTGTCCTGCCTAACAGGTGCAGCAGCTGGTGTATCCACCTGAGGCTCCTCCGGTTTTTCAGCTGGTTGTAAAGGCGAGCCCTGAATAATTTCAACATGCTCGACCTCTGAAACTCCGTTGATGATCTGTTCAACGTCTTCAGCCGTTTGATTCGTTAAGAAGCACACCTGGAAGTCAGTGCCGAAATCTTCCGTCTCAAGCACTTCCGCACTCGGTATTGTTTTGGCTACTTCTCCGATCTCATTGAGCTTCTCAAAAACCATATATACACGAACCGCTTTTAACATACAGTCTTCTTTCAGAGAAATTGTGATTTCATACCGTTTGAAACCTTGCTCCTCCGCTTCTTCTATCACTGTTCGTTCAAACTCATCATATCCCCAATCAGATGCTGAACCCTTCGCTTCAGCAGGTTCCGCTGAAGCAGCAGTCTCAGCATGCGCACCGTTCACGTCAAGCTTTGCGCTCACTTCAGAGATGTCTCTTTTACCATCCCCGCCGTCAATAATAGACTGAACCATTGCTTCCAGATGATCCAGCGCTTCAAACAAGATATCCATCCAGTCTGATGTAACTGCCATATCTCCGTTTCGAAAAGCATCCAATACGTTTTCAAGCAGATGGGTTAAATGGGCTAAATCCGTATACCCCATCGTTGCGCTCATACCTTTTAATGTATGGGCAGCCCTGAATATATCGTGGACGAGCTGAAGGTCTGTCGGGTCTTTCTCTAAAAGGAGAAGCTTTTCATTACATGTTTGTAAATGTTCTTTACTTTCATCAATAAAGACATCTAAATATTGATTCATATCCATTTGAATCACACCCTCTCTTTTTTCACACAGCTTGTGATGGATGCTGCGATATCTTCCACATGTTTAATTTCATGAATAAGGCCCGCCTTAACGGCTGCTTTCGGCATCCCAAATACAACACAAGATTCTTCAGACTCTGCAATGGTTTTCACATTGCCGGACGCAAGCATGTCCTTAAGACCGGCAGTACCGTCACTTCCCATTCCAGTCATAATGACCGCTACTTTTTCATAGTCTGTAAGTTTGCCGACAGAACGGAACAAGTAGTCTGCTGATGGTTTATGACGGCTTGGCGTATCGTGATTATCAAGAACGATTTTAAGGCCGCCGCTGTTTTTGATAACGGATATGTTTTTTCCCCCCGGAGCTATGTACACACAGCCGTTAAGAGCTGCATCGCCATCTTTTGCTTCCTTTACACGAATGTCAGACAGATGGTTCAGCCGATCAGCCAGAGAAGCAGTAAAGCCTTCAGGCATGTGCTGTACAACGAGTACAGGCGCGTTTAAATCCTTAGGAAGCTTTGGTATCACCTTTTGAAGCGCTCTTGGTCCGCCCGTTGACGTGCCGATACAAACAATATGTCTGCCTGGGCCAGATTTTGACTGACTCAATACAGGCTTAGCGATACGTTTAGGCTCAGGCCGAATGACCGCCGGAGCCGCAGCTTTTTGCTGGCCGGAAAGTCCGGCTGCGATGACCCGCTCAACTAATTGTTCTTTAATTTTGTATAAATCTAAAGATATAGAACCAGATGGCTTTGTGATAAAATCAAAGGCGCCTATCTCTAAACAGTTAATCGTACACTCTTTTCCTTGCTGGGTCTGGCTTGAAACCATAATGACCGGCAGCTGATAAAGCTCAATAATTTTCCGCAGTGTGTCTGTTCCATTCATCACCGGCATTTCGATATCAAGTGTGATAACATCCGGTTTCAGCAATTCTATCTTTTTAAGTGCCTCTTCTCCGTTTCTCGCAGTTCCGATTACTTCTATCTGCTTTTCCTCGGTTAGAAAATCACTTATCATTTTTCTCATAAAAGCCGAATCATCAACTACAAGCACACGAATCAAATTAAGCCCTCCTCATTAAAAAAGAAGATAATTTCTCAATAAATGTCTGTTTTTCTTCTTTGTGTCTAGTTTCTTCTCTTTCAAACAAGGCGTCCGCTAGGAGACGGACTGACCGGCTGGCTTTTGCCTGAGGACTTTTTAATAAAAAAGGAACCTGTTCGACAACTGCTTTGCTCACGATCCCGTCGTCAGGGACTGAACCGGCAAACTGAACCGCTTCGCCTAAAAACATGTGAATGGTCCGGGAAAGGCGGATAAAAGCGTCAAGCCCTTCCTTTTGATCACGGCACCGATTGACAGCTACTTTCATTGAAAGCTGATTTCCTGTCAAAGCTAAATGTTTGACAGCGCTGTATGCATCCATAATGGCTGTAGGCTCCGGGGTTGTTATGATCAAAATGTCTTCTGCTGATAAAATAAAAGGCAGCTGGTCTTTTGATAGGCCCGCCCCCATGTCAAACAGTACATAATCGAACTGACTTAACGCATGAGAAAGCTCATTAGCAAAAAAGGTCCATTTTTTCTGGTCCAGCTGAAACATCACATCCAGCCCAGTTCCGCCAGATATATACCGAAGGCCCTTTGGCCCAGTAGATATGGATTGCATAAAAGGCTTGCGCTCAGTTAGAACGTCAATAATAGTCGCGGAAGACGAGTTTCCCATTAATATATCAATGTTCCCCATTCCGATATCAAGATCAATAAGCAGTACCTTCTTGCCTTTATCCTGCAGCGCAAGAGCCATATTTAAAGTGATGTTGGATTTTCCGACACCGCCCTTGCCGCTGATGACTGCAAGTGTTTTAGCTTTCTGTGCAAAAACAATCGGCAGATCGCGCTCACGCTTCTTCATTTTCGCCCGTAAAGTTGCTGCTTGGTCAAATCTGTTCATCTGCACAGCATCCCTACAAACTCCCGCGGCGAGACTGTCTGTATATCCTCCGGCACATTCTGGCCGTTTGTGATAAATCCGGCGCCTATCTTTGATTCTGCCAGTATACTGAATACAGATCCTAAGGAAGCAGTCTCATCTATTTTCGTAAAAATAAACTGATTGACAGGAACAGATGAAAAACGTCTGACAATTTGTTTCATATCTTCATATTTTGCAGTCGCTGACAAAACGAGAAATGACTGAATGCTGCTTTCAAAAGGAATCGTCTCTTTCAGTTCATCGATATATTGCTGTTCTCTGAAGTTTCTTCCTGCTGTATCGATAAATACATGATCATATTCAGCAAATAATTCTTTCGCCCGCTGAAATTCCTCTTTGGTATAACAGACTTCCAGAGGAGCCTGCAGCAGCTCGGCATATGTTTTCAACTGTTCAACTGCTGCAATCCGGTAAGTATCTGTTGTAATAAAAGCAATTTTTTTCTGTTTTTCAAGCAGAGAAGACGCTGCTAGTTTTGCAAGCGTTGTTGTTTTACCCGCGCCCGTCGAACCAAACAGCACGATATACTTCGAACGAATGGGCTCCTGCCACTTGTCTGCTGGAGGTAGTGCCCCGCACAGTATATCCTGAAGTTTACCGGCCACGTTTTCTTCTGTCAGTCCGCCCGATTCAACAGAGAATCGCAGTATTTTTTTCATAGTACTGGTCTTAATTGATTCATTAACGCCGGTTTCTCCCAAAAGCTGTTCGGCTTTTCTGAGCGGTTCAGGAAGTACGGATTGATATGCTGAAAAATCACCTGGCTCAGATTGAGCCGGAATTTGAGGGATTATCCTCTCCTCTATTTTCGGACTGCTGACAGGAGGTTTTGACGTTTGTTTCGGCTCTGCTGCCTTTTCAGCTGTTTTTTTCTCAAGAAAATCTTGATCCAATACGGCAATCACTTCAACAGCCGGTTTTTTTAAAAGCCCGAACCATTTACGCTTATTGATTTTTTTGGAATTTAGTATAACCGCTTCATTGCCTAGTTCTTTTCTGATAAGCTGTGCCGCTTCTTGCATTGAAGCAGCAGTAAATTTTTTGATTTTCATTAAATATCCACCACTCCAATGCTTTGAACTTCGACATTAGCCTCAAGCTCGTTATAAGAAAGAACAGGAAGATCCGGAAAATATCGTTCCAGAAGCTGTTTCACATACATCCTTACAGGAGGCGAGCAAAGAAGAATTGCAGTCTCTTGCCGTATTGAGAGCTGTTCGGCTTCTTTTGCAACAGAGCGCACAATGCTTTCCGACACATCTGGTTCAAGCGACAAATAGTTCCCATGTTCTGTTTGCTGTACACCGTCAGCAATTGCCTTTTCTACACGGCCGGAACAAGTGATCACTTTTAACACTTCATTTTCTTTGGCAAACTGGGCAGTAATTTGCTTAGCAAGTGCCTGTCTTGTGTACTCTGTCAAAAGATCAGAGTCCGTTGTCAGTTTTCCATAATCGGCAAGCGTTTCAAAAATGGTTACCAAATTGCGGATTGAAACTTTTTCTTTTAACAGTTTAGCCAGCACTTTCTGAATATCTCCGACAGATAATGGATTTGGCGTAACCTCTTCCACCAGGACCGGATACGTTTCTTTCAAATGATCAATAAGCTGTTTCGTCTCCTGTCTGCCGATTAATTCATGAGCATGCTGCTTAATTTTCTCTGTAATATGTGTTGAGACAACTGAAGCCGGATCTACAACTGTATAGCCCAGCATGTCAGCTTCATCCTTCACCGATTCGCCAATCCATTTGGCTGGAAGTCCAAACGACGGTTCTACTGTTTCGATCCCTTCAATCAGGTCGTCTTCAGGCGTAGGCGACATTGCTAGATAATGATCTAGTAATAGCTCGCCTTTTGCTACTTCATTTCCTTTAATTTTCAATCGGTATTCATTAGGCTGCAAAGCGATATTGTCTCTGATACGCACGACAGGAATGACAAGCCCAAGTTCAAGCGCCAGCTGACGGCGAATCATCACAATTCGGTCTAATAAATCCCCGCCCTGATTAGCATCCGCCAGCGGAATCAGACCATAGCCAAACTCGAATTCTATCGGATCTATATGCAGAAGCTGCACAACACTTTCGGGGCTTTTGAGCTCGTCAACTTCAGCCTCTTCCTCAAGAATCTCTTCCACTTCTTCTTTTTCCTTACCTGTTTTAGATAGCGTATAACCGCCAAAAGCAAGCAGCCCTGCAAGCGGCCCTGTTAGGAGAATACCAATTGGAGTAAACAAGCCAAGAAGCAGAATAGTTGCTGCTGTAACATATAAGAGCTTTGGATAAGCGAACAGCTGGCCTGTGATGTCATGACCTAAGTTTCCTTCGGAGGCTGCTCTTGTCACGACAATACCTGTAGCTGTAGAAATTAACAGCGCCGGAATTTGCGATACAATTCCATCTCCTACAGTCAGCATCGTAAAATGAGAGGCTGCCTCTTGTATCGCCATGCCTTGCTGCAGCATACCGATAATGATTCCGAAAATGATATTGATCATCACAATAATAATTCCGGCAATTGCATCACCTTTCACAAATTTGCTGGCACCGTCCATCGCACCGTAAAAGTCTGCTTCTCGAGCTACTTTTTCACGGCGGTGTTTCGCTTCCTGTTCGTTAATCATGCCTGCGTTTAAATCAGCATCAATACTCATCTGCTTCCCTGGCATTGCATCAAGCGTAAATCTTGCCGCAACCTCGGAAACACGTTCCGCGCCCTTTGTGATGACGATAAACTGAATAATAATTAAGATAATAAATACAACAAGTCCGACTAAAACATTTCCGCCGACAACGAAGTTACCGAAGGTCTCAACAACCTTCCCTCCTTCGCCGTGCGAAAGGATCGAACGCGTCGTTGACACATTCAAGCCCAGACGAAATAAGGTCAAAAGCAGCAGCAGTGACGGAAAAATCGAAAACTGCAGCGGTTCTTGCATATTCATTGTGGTGAGAAGCACGATCAACGCAAGAGAAATATTAATAATGATCAAAATACTTAACAGCCATGGAGGAAATGGTATCACCAGCATTGCCACAATGAGGACAACACTTATTAAAACGGATAAATCTCTTGTTGACATGCTGTTTTTTCTCTCCTTTTGAATCGTAAAATTCAATTTACTTTTTGTTTCGTTTTAAATACGTAAGCCAAGATTTCTGCCAAGACTTTAAAAAACTCTTCCGGTACTGCCTGGTCAATTTCAACCTGATCATATAACGCACGGGCAAGCGGCCTGTTTTCTACCATCATGACATCATGCTCTTTAGCTATCTTCCTTATTTTTAATGCAAGGTGGTCAACACCTTTTGCAACAATGTATGGCGCGTCCATTTTTTCTTCGTCATATTTAAGTGCGATCGCATAGTGAGTCGGGTTTGTGATGATGACATCAGCTTTCGGCACTTCCTGCATCATCCGCCTCATCGCCATTTCCCGCTGTCGTTGCTTAATTTTAGACTTAATAATCGGATCTCCCTCAGATTTTTTGTACTCATCTTTTATATCCTGCTTTGACATTTTGATATTTTTCTCATAGTCAAATCTCTGATACAAATAATCGAGTCCGGCAAGAATCAACAAAGCCCCTGCTCCGCTCAGCCCCATCCACAGGGTGAGTTTTGAAACAAAGGAAAGTGCTTCTTCAGGTGTCAGAAGCGGAAGGCGGAGAATTTCTCCATAGTGCATCCAAAGCACAACAAACGCCGCAAACCCTACAACAGCAATTTTCAGTATCGATTTAAGCAGCTCTACAATCGCCCTCATGCTGTATATCCGTTTAAAGCCTTTTATCGGGTCCAATTTTTCAAGCTTAGGCTGGATCACTTCCGTAGAAAATAAAAATCCCACCTGCATATAGTTGCTTACAACTCCTGCAACAAGGGCAACAAGCAGAATCGGAGCAAGTACAATGCCAGTATCCTTTAATAAGCTGATAAACAGGATATGCACATTTGATTCTGAGAGCTTCATTGTGAGTGACTCCGTGTAAAATGTCTCTATAAATGACAGCAGCCTGTCTCTCATATACGGGCCGATCGCAATAAACGAAAGGAAGATGACTAATAATGAAACGGCGGTATTCACATCAGAGCTTTTTGCAACCTGCCCTTTTTTTCTAGTATCCTTCCGTTTTTTCGGAGTGGCTTTCTCTGTTTTTTCTCCCGCAAAAAATTGGAGGTCAATTCTTAGCTTCATTAAGAAACACCGACCAATGCTAAAAGATTCCGCATCGTTTCAATCGTTAAGCCGAAAACATTCCGAACAACGACGAAGATAACGGACATACATACGATGAGCATGATAAAACTGACGGCAATCTTTAAAGGCAGACCGACGACAAATACATTTAATTGCGGAACTGTCCGGGCCACGATGCCTAATGCAAGATCCACAAGAAACAAACTGGCCACAACCGGCGCCGACATTTGAAATGCGATAATAAACATTGCATTAAAGCTTTTGGCGATAAGATAAGCAAACTTTTCATCGCCAAAATTCGGAAATGCCTGATCAACCGAAATATACTGAAAGCTGTAGTAAATACCGTCCAGCAGCAAATGATGCGCATTGACACTCAGCATAAACAAAAGAGCCATCGTATAGATAAACTGGCCGATCAATGGACTCTGTGCGCCCGTTTGCGGATCGATAACGTTCGCAATTGAAAAACCCATCTGAAAATCAATAAATGAACCGGCTATCTGAACGGCAGCAATCATCATATAAGCAATCAAACCAAGACACAGACCCACCAAAGCTTCTTTAAACGCCAGCAGCATATATTGCTCGTCAACCTCCAAAGACGGAGGTTTATCAATCGTGCTGAAGCAAATGACTGCAAGAAAAAAAGCAAATCCGATACGATGAACAGCCGGAACGTTTCTGTGGCCGTATAGCGGAACCGTTACAAAAAAAGCAGAGATTCTAATAAAAACCAATAAAAAAGCAGGAAATAAATCAATAATCGAATTCATCACTGTATTACCCTGCAAAACGATTTAAATTAGAAAACAGCTCTGTTGTGAACGAAAGGATGGTCGACAGCATCCATGGCCCGAAAAAAATCAGTGCCAAGAGGACTGCCACGATTTTGGGAATAAACGCCAAAGTCTGTTCCTGGATTTGAGTTGTCGCCTGAAAGATGCTGACGATTAATCCGACCAATAAAGCGATCGCAAGCAGAGGCGCGCTGATCATCAGCGTTACATATACGGCTTTTTCCGCCATAGAAATTACAAATTCTGAATTCACGTTTAGCACCTACCCTAAAAGCTCTGAAGCAAAGATTTCACAATTAAATACCAGCCGTCTACTAAAACAAAAAGTAAAATTTTAAAGGGCAGAGAAATCATAACTGGAGGGAGCATCATCATCCCCATTGACATCAGAACGCTCGCCACTACCATATCAATAATTAAAAAGGGGATAAAAATCATAAAGCCTATTTGAAACGCTGTTTTGAGCTCCGAAATGGCAAAAGCGGGAACCATCGTTGTAAGAGGAATATCTTTTAATGATTCGGGTTTATCCATTTTCGCGTAATTCATAAACAGTGCCAAATCCTTCTGCCTTGTGTGCTTACTCATAAATTCTTTAATCGGTTCCTCAGCTTTTGTATACGCTTCGTCCAAACTGATTTTATTGTCCATCAATGGTGTCAGCGCTTCTTTATTAATCTCTGAAAAAGTAGGAGCCATAATAAAAAATGTTAAAAATAGCGCAAGGCCGATAAGGACCTGGTTGGGCGGCATTGATTGCGTCGCCAGTGAAGTTCTGACAAACGACAGAACGATGACGATGCGGGTAAAACAAGTCATAAGAATCAATATTCCAGGCGCCACTGAAAATACAGTTAACAATAATAGTAATTTAACAGTTGAACTGACGTTACCCGGATCGCTAGAACTGAAAATATTTATAAACTCATTCATGATGACGTGGGCCTTTCTTTTTTCCTTCTGAACGGTTTTGTTTTAGCTCTTCAAGCTGCTCTTTTAATGCTTTTGAAAATGAAGGCAGCTTTTGCTGCGGCTGATTCTCAGAACCCTTTAGGGGTTTGACAAGCTTTTGCCACTCTATTTTGCTTGACATCGCCTCTTCATGCTGGCTGAGTATGACTTCGATTTCCTTTTCATCCTCAATTTCTTTAAGGAGCTGGATCGTCTCTCCTACCCCAACGACGAGAACACTGTTGCCGACTTTAATCAATTGGATAGATCGGTTTTGGCCAACCGATGTTCCGCCGATATTTTCAACATATTGAAAAGGCTTTAGCAGCCGGTTTCTTTTGTTCATAAGCTTAACAAGCCCGTAAATCAGCGCGATGACAAACAATAAAGCGAAAATCATTTTCACAAAATCAAAAGCTGAAACAGAAGGAGCAGCAGCTCCCTCCGTCTCATCAGCAGTTTGTGTCGTTTTTTCTTTCTTTTGCTCTGGCTTATCTGCGGTCTTTTCCTCTTTCTTTTGAAACCATTCGTTTACAGTTGAATCATCAGATGCCGCCGCATCAGCAGCAAGCGGATGCACACTGAATAAAATGAAAAAACATATAAAAGCAATGAAACATTGACTCTTTTTCAACAGTCGTACACCCTTTAGCTTAATGTTTTGTTGATTGCTTCAAGTACACGGTCCGCCTGGAAAGGTTTCACGATAAAATCCTTAGCACCGGCTTGAATAGCATCGATAACCATTGATTGCTGTCCCATGGCAGAACACATAATGATTTTAGCTTGAGCATCAATTTGTTTAATTTCTTTTAGTGCAGTAATACCGTCCATTTCTGGCATTGTGATATCCATTGTAACTAAGTCAGGAGAATGCTCTTTAAATTTTTCTACAGCCTGAGCGCCATTTTCGGCTTCTGCCACTACGTCAAAACCGTTTTTTACCAAAATATCTTTGATCATCATTCTCATAAATGCTGCGTCATCTACAATTAAAATTCTATGTGCCATAATTTTTTTCTCTCTCCTCGTGTTTCTTTATTTTAAATTATTAATGCGTTCTGCCTGGCTTAATATGTCAGTGACCCTTACTCCGAAGTTTTCCTCAATGACCACGACTTCGCCTTTGGCGACGATACGCTGATTCACTAAAATATCTACCGGCTCACCGGCTAATTTATCAAGCTCAATAATACTTCCGGCTGAAAGTTCTAAAATTTCTTTTACGCTTCTTTTCGTTCTGCCGAGTTCAACAGTGATCGAAAGCGGGATATCCAAAAGCATATCCAGATTGTTTATAGGAGCTTGTGAGCTCTCATTTGGATCAAATGATGAAAATTCCACTGGTGAAACTTGAACAGGCGCGGCTTTCTTCGGTTTCCCCTGCCTTTTAGCCGGCGCTTGCTGCTGCGGTTCGTTCCGCGGCTCGGGCATCACAGGCTCTTTCGGCTGTTCATATGTAACCTCAGGCTCCGGCGTTGTTTCTTCAGCTGGACTTTCCTCCGTGTTCATAAGGCTCGAGATCAAATCTTTAGCAAATGTCAGCGGATATAGCTGCATGATGTTAGAGTCTATTAACTCGCCCACCTTCAAGCGGAAAGAAACTTTAACCAGCATTTCATCAGCAGGAATACGGTCTGTTCCTTTTTCTTCATTTACATCAAGCAGTTCTACACGCGGGGGTGAAATATCAATTTTTTTACTGAATACAGTAGACATTGACGTTGCTGCCGACCCCATCATTTGGTTCATCGCTTCTTGAACCGCGCTCAAATGGATCTCTCCAAGTGAAGGATCTGCACCTTTCCCGTCTCCCCCGATCATTAGGTCCGCAATAATCGCCGCGTCACTTTGTTCGACGACTAGCAGGTTGCTGCCGCTGAAACCTTCCGTATAATTCACTTCAATTGCAACATACGGTTCAGGAAACGCATCACTGATTTTGCTTCTTGGGATGACAGTTACGTTTGGAGTCGTAATATCAACTTTTTGATTTAAAAGCGTGGATAAAGCTGTCGCTGAACTGCCGAATGAAATATTTCCGATTTCACCGATCGCATCACGCTCCATGTCCGATAAGTCATGCACTTCCGTAGCCTCAGGCTCGTCAGGTGTGCTGCTCGTGCCGTTAAGAAGCGCGTCAATCTCATCTTGAGATAATCTGTTATTCTCCATCTTGTTCACCTCTTATGTCGTGGTCTAAAATTTGCACTGCCTGTTTTCGATTCACCCGGCCGGCTTGTCCTAAAAATTTCGGCTTATCTCCGACCAATACAGTAAGAGGATCTGTTACTGATTTGTCCAAAGTTATGCAGTCTCCGACTTCTAAACTTAAAAACTCTTCTATTGTCAGTTCAGATGTGCCGAGTTCGGCCACGACAGGTATTTGTGCTGTCATGATACGTTTTTCAAGCGACTTTGTTTCCTCAGGTTTCGGTTCATTTCTTTCTGATTGCATCCAATAATGGACCGAAAGCTTTGGTATGAGCGGCTCGAGGACGATATGCGGGATACAAAGATTAATGACACCGCTGATTTCGCCGATTTGGGTGTTGAGTGAAATAACAACAACCGTTTCATTAGGAGATACCATCTGAACAAATTGCGGATTCACTTCAAACTCAGTCATTTCGGGTTCAATATCAGCAATGGACTGCCAAGCTTCTTTATAATTTCCCAGTGCATTTTCAAATAAATTAGAAATAATTCTTGTTTCAATTTCTGTTAAACTATCAACCTTATTATGACTGATCCCGATGCCCCCCATCACACGATCCATCATCGTATAGGCAATTGTCGGGTTAACCTCCATCATAATTCTGCCTTCCATCGGATGGACATCGAATAAATTCAGGATCGTCATATTCGGTATGGATCGGATAAATTCCTCGTATGGAACCTGATCAACAGAGCTGACCGATATATGGATATATGTTCTGAGCTGAGCAGAAAAGTGAGTTGTAAGAAGTCTTGCAAAATTGTCATGAATTCTTGTTAAACTGCGGATTTGGTCTTTAGAAAACCGCAGCGCGCGTTTGAAATCATAAACCTTTACTTTTTTCTCTTTTTCTTCTTTTTTCAGCTCTTCAGCATCCATTTCACCCGTTGATATTGCAGAAAGCAGTGCATCTATTTCATTTTGGGAGAGAACTTCTCCTGACATTTTCCTCACCTCCGTATTCTGTCAAATTATGCTTTATTGCAGATTAAAAGAGGTAATATACACTTTTTCTACTTTTCCTTCTTGGAGGTAGCTATTTACTTTATCTTTTAGTTCCTTCTTAAAGGTTTCTTTTCCCTTGTCTCCCTCAATCTCATCAGCATTCGTATCAGCCAGCAGTGATATAACAGCATCTTTCACTTGAAAATCACGTTTTTCAAGCTCTTCTTTTGATTTATCAGAGTCAGTTTCAAGTTTAATCGCTAAGCGAATAATGTTATCGGACTTTAAATTCGTTGTGATTTCTGCTACATCAACAGAAGATGCAACGATTTCATCAATACTTCGTTTTGCCTCACTTTTTTCGGACTTTCCGCCTAAAACAAAATAAGCCGCCGCCCCGAGAGCACCAATTACGATAAGAATAATTAGTAAAATGATCAATAATTTTTTCTTCATTCCGGTTCCTCTATTCCATGGTCCATTGAAAATATTTGTATTTTTTGATAGAAAGACACAATCTTCTCCAGAACAGCTTCTTCATCTTCTTTTACTACAAACTTCTTACCGTTCGACAGTGTGATTGTAGTATCCGGAAAGCATTCAATCTGTTCAATAAATAACGCATTCAGCGTAAAGGGCTGCCCATTTAAACGGGTTACTTTAATCATAAAACAGCGGAGAAGCGATTACTCGCCTCCCCTCCCTCCTTAACGTTTAAGGTTAACCAGCTCTTGAAGGATTTCATCCGATGTTGTAATAATCTTGGAGTTTGATTGGAACCCGCGCTGAGCAACAATCATTTCAGTAAACTCGTCTGTTAAATCAACGTTAGACATTTCTATAAATCCTGACTTCAAGGCACCTGTACCGCCATCACCAGGCTGATTAGCTGCACTAGCAGTTCCAGAGTTCAAAGATTCACGATACAAGTTGCTTCCGATTTTATCTAAACCGTCACTGTTTGCAAAAGTAACAATCCCGATCTGACCGCCATCTTGTGGTTTACCGCCAGCATCAACAATTGACACTTTTCCATCAGATCCGATACTAAAGCTTTGAGCATCTAGAGGAATTTTTATTGTTCCTCCCGTCATATTTAACACATGGTAGCCGTCACCAGTCACCAATGTTCCAGTATTATCTAAATAGAAGTTTCCGGCTCTTGTGTAAGCCGTTCCATCACCTGTATCGATTTGAAAATAACCGTCTCCGTCAATCGCTAAATCAAGCGTTCTTCCTGTGCTTTGTGTCGCGCTTGTTGAATGGATGGTATCAATTGTGCCAGATGATGAACCTAAACCGATCTGCTTAGAGTTTGTTCCGCCGATTGTTGCACCAGCAGCAGAACCGCCGGCAATCGTTTGACTCACCATATCTTTAAAGGTAACCCGGCTCTTTTTGAATCCCACTGTATTTACGTTGGCAATATTATTGCCGATAACATCAAGTTTTGTTTGAAAGTTTTTCATACCGCTGATTCCAGAATAAAGTGAACGTAACATAATATATTCCCCCAGATGTTTTTATTTAGAAGATTGTCCCACAGACATGACATTCGCCGGACTGATCTCAGTCCCATCATCAAGAACAAGATAATAATTTCCTTTAGAATGTTTAACAGAGCTTACTGTGCCTGTTTTATCTGTTGCACTTTTACCATCAGTCCAAGATACTTCTTTTCCCATCCAATCAACATACGTTGTAAACGGATCTTGGTTTTCAACGAATTTAGTCATCGTCGTATTCAGATTCATCATCTGTTCCAGGCTTGAAAAAGTCGCCATCTGGCTGATAAATTCTTTGTCATCAACCGGATTAAGCGGATCTTGGTTTTGGACTTGAGTCATTAATATTTTTAAAAACTCGTCTTTTCCCAGGCTGCTGTTGCTTGCAGCGGCAGTGCTGCTTGTTTTTTCAGGCAATTTATATTCTGAGCTTATTGATGTCATTCTTCTTCCTCCAATTCAACCATTGACACTTCATCAAGCAAGTCGCCAAACTCGTTTGATTGCTTTTTCTGTCTTTGCTGCTTCTGTCCCTCTTGCTGCTGTTTCTGTTCATCAGCAAGCTGGCCATATATCGGCTGGTCTCCGCTTTGAATCGGCAATGTAAAACGGTCTACTTGGACAGCCATATTCGGCAGTGATTGCTTCAGCTGAGGCAAATGTTGTTCGAGCAGCTCTTTTGCAGATTGGCTGGATGCAATGATTTTACTCTGGAACATTCCATTTTCATTTGTCAGCTTAATTGTGACAAATCCTAAATGTTCAGGGTTCAGCCGAATTGTAAAACTGCCGGTTGACCTCCCAAAGGGTGTATATTTCATCTGCTTCCATGCACTGATCACTTGATCAGCAACCGTTTTCGTTTCGGCTGCATGCAAATCAGATGAGAGCTGCAAATCAAGTGTCTGAACTCCTCCGGTGCTCCGGTAGCCTGAAAACATCATTTGAATTCCTGACTTACTATCTATAGGCTGAATACTTACAGAGGAATCTGCCGCACTTTTATTACCTGACGTCAGAGTGTCCGGCGAAAGGGCACGTTTTCCGACCTCTAGTGACGATTCGGATGATTTCGATAACAAGAAAGCTTTCAGCTGACTTTCAGCTATATTCCATTCCTTCGTCCCTTTTTGAGGAAGCACTGACATCTGTTCCATTAAGCTTTGAAAACTTTTCAGCTCTGACTTTGACATCGTATAAAGCTTTGAACTTGACTCGTCTTTTGTAAATATCTGCTGTTTAAGATCCTGAATAAGCTGTTCCGATATGCCCTTTTTATCTAATGCCGAAAGAAATTCATCTCCATTTTTGTAGACAGTATGGGCTTGATGATCACGGTCAGTCATTTTATTTCCTTCTAAAAGCTGACTGATAAGCATTTGGATATGAATAAGCGTTTTATCATCTTCTGCTGATGCCTCATTTTCCTGAACTTCTTGCTCTCTGTCAGACTTGAGTTCATCAGTAGCGGCATCACCAGCTGAATTCTTTGCAGTCAGAGCAGTTTTCTCTTCAGAAATGGTTTTGTCTGCAAGTATTTGCCCCATGTACAGTTGATCAGTTACGTCAGCCAATTTTAATTCAACTGCTTGCAGCAGATTCTGTAACATTTGCTGAGCGGATTCATCCAGCTGCTTTCCTGTTAGTTTACTTAACGTTTGCAGAAGATCGGCTTTTTCCTTGTCTTGATTTTCAGGAGTTGCATTTAGCCAATCACTGATCTTTTTACATGCATCTTTTAAAAGCTGATCGTCAGTCAGAGTCCCATTTCCTTGTGATGAAGGTTCTTTCGAGCCGGCTTCAGACATAAGCCAATTTTGAAAAACTCCCTGGCTATTTTTGATTGTTTTAGCAGCTGTCCCTGCTGTAGTTTGCAGCCGAGGTCCGGCTAATTCAAGCAGCTTCACCTTTATTCCCCCTATTCTTGGCTGGCAGCAATTTTTTCTGTATATGTTGCCGCTTGCTCAGGAGTCATTTTTGCCAAAATTTCAGCAAGCTGCTTTTTGCTCAGTCCATTCAATATTTTCAGCGCTTCTTTCTCCTTTAATTGGGCAATGATTTTGGCAGCCTTTCCGCTGTCCATGCTTTTATAAACACTGATGACTTTATCATCAGAAGCTTTATCAGAACTTGATGAATCTTCTGTGTTATCCTTCGGTGTCTTTTTTTGGTCTTCCGCTGTTTTTTCAAGAGAACGAATCTTTTGATTCAGCCTGTCTATTTCAGATTTGCTTGTATCCAAATCCTTATTCAATATACTGATCTCACTTTTTTGATCCTTAATGGTTTTTTCCAGAGCCGCCGTATTACTGTTATTCTTAGCTGTTGATGATGTATCTTTTTTATCTTCGGTCTCAGGAACCAATTCTTTAAGAACTGGCGTTTTGGCTGCAGCTTCCTGTATCGGCTTTAAGACATTGACACCAGCCGCCCAGAGAACAATCCCCCCTGCTATAAGCAGAAATATCAGCGGAAGGATAATGATCAGCAAAACCGATCGGAACTTACCTGATTCTTTCTTTTTGCCGGACATTACATTCGCTCCTAATGGCCTTGAATCATAAACTGCTTGATCGAAATATCGTCCATTTCTTTCATCTCTGCAGCTTTGTCTTCAAGAGCAAACATTTTAAACTGTTTTTCACGCATCTTTTCAAACTTCTTCACTTCAATATTTTTTTCTGTTAACACTTCTTGCTTTTGGTTCATTTGATTCCTTTTCATAATGACGAGCTTTTGGTAGTGATAAATGGTGTTTTCAAGATTTGAGACAAATTGCTGATAATGCCTCATCTCTTGAACGCTCATCCCGCTTTTCAGTTTGTTTTCTTTATTTTGCTCAAGCAATTCCTTTTTGCTCATATTCTCATATAGTTTCTCCGCTACAGTTTCAAATTCAGAAACTGATTGCTGATACTCAGACAAAGACTGGTCTTTTTCGTTCTCTTTTAGTTCCAGCAGCTTTTGGAATCTAAATTGATAGGCCACGTTCTATTCCTCATTTCCTGTCAAACTAGTTAATGCAGCAATGCTTTCTTCCAATGATGCTGATTCTTCTGTTCCCTGCTTCAGAAATTGAATAAGCTGCGGATAAAATTGTATCGCCTCATCAATTTCTCTTGAGGACCCTCTTTTGTAAGCTCCAATATTAATGAGATCTTCAGAATTTTGATACGTTGATAAAAGTTCACGGAATTTATTCGCTGCGTCTAAGTGCTGTTTTGTCGAGATGTTTGACATCACCCTGCTGATGCTTTTTAACACATTGACGGCAGGAAACTGGCCTTTATTAGCAAGAGCCCTGTCTAACACAATGTGTCCGTCTAAGATTCCGCGAACAGTATCAGCAATAGGCTCATTCATGTCATCCCCGTCGACTAACACTGTATAAAACGCTGTGATTGTTCCATGTTCATTTGCACCTGTTCTCTCTAGTAAACGAGGTAAAATAGCGAACACAGAGGGTGTATATCCTTTTGTCGTCGGGGGCTCTCCAGCGGCAAGTCCGATCTCCCTCTGAGCCATCGCCACCCTTGTGACAGAATCCATCATAAACATGACATTTTGCCCTTTATCACGAAAGTACTCAGCAATGGCTGTCGCCGTATAAGCGGCTTTCAACCTCGTTAATGCAGGCTGGTCTGAGGTAGCAACAACTACAATTGACCGCTTCAGACCCTCTGCTCCCAAGTCTTTTTCAATAAACTCCCGAACCTCTCGACCGCGTTCTCCGACGAGTGCAATTACGTTCAAATCAGCTTCGGTCTGTTTAGCGATCATTCCCATTAATGTGCTTTTCCCGACGCCGCTTCCTGCGAAAATACCAATCCGCTGGCCTTTTCCGACAGTCAGCAGACTGTCAATAGACCTGACTCCAACACCCATTTTTTCCCGGATAGGCGGGCGTTTCATCGGGTTAGGAGGTGATTGCTCCGTCGATACAGGCGAAAGTCCTTTCGGCAAAAGTTTTCCGTCGAGCGGTTCGCCAAACGCATCAATGACTTGTCCGATCAGACCGGCTCCTACCTTTACACGAAGAGATTCACCGGTGGCTTCAACAATGCTCCCGGGGGCAATGCTAGCGGCCTCTAAATAGGGCATTAACAAAATATTTTCTTCCTGAAATCCAACAACTTCAGCTTTGATGACTTTTCCTGATTGACCTTTTGCATAAATCAGGCACAGGTCGCCTATTGAGCTTGCCGGCCCCTTTGATTCGATCATCAGGCCGATCACCCGTTTCACTTTTCCATAACGCTTATACGAGTCTGTCATTTCTATGCAATCTATCAGACTCTGTGTCTTCATTGATCCGCACCTGCTTCCAGTGCTGTAAGGAGCTTATGCTTCAGTTGCACCAGCTGGGTATCAATGCTTGCATCCACTCTTCCAAAAGGAGTTTCTATATAGCATGATCCTTTTTCAGCTTTTTCATCGGCGTATAAACCCAGCCGGCATTCTTTGTAAAGAAGCTGCTGGATTTCGTCTTTATGCTGAAAAACTGTTTCATAGTAATAAGGGTCCACATATATTGATATATCGTCATATTCCTTTACTTCGTTTACCACCTGTTTCACAAGCAGGATAAAGGCCTCTTTATCATCAGATTTTTGCTGCCATACTTTTTTAGCTAACGCAACGGCAAGCTCAACGATTTCTCCGGAGGCATCTTCAAGCTTATCCTCTACAGCTTTTCTGGACATCTCTGTTATGCTGTTTGCCTGATCGATCAGCTCAGCATACTGTTGCAAGGCTTCAGCTCTCCCTAATGCCACACCTTGTTCGAAACCATCTGTTTTCGCTTCTTCAATAAGCTGCTGTTTTTCAGCCGCCCAATCATTTTTTTCCTTTTCAATTTGACGGCGGATGTCTTCCATCTGGCTGTTCGCTCGCTCGGAAATCCGATCAGCTTCTTCTTTGATCCGGGCCATTAACGCTTCCGGATTTTCTTCAGTCTGTAAAAGATGTGAATGATCGATCCGAACCTCTTGTAAAGAAAGCTTTCTTCTTTCCTGCTGTGGGGAAAAAGATGATTCTTGTTTAATGATATTAGACAATAATATCGTCTCCTCCGCCTCTTGCTATAACAATTTCACCGGCTTCTTCAAGCTTTCTGACGATGCTTACAATTCTTGATTGAGCCTCTTCTACATCCTTCAAACGTACAGGGCCCATAAATTCCATTTCTTCTTTGAATGTTTCAACCATACGCTGTGACATATTGTTGAATACAATTTCTTTGACTTCCTCGCTTGCCACCTTTAATGAAAGGAGCAGATCGTCGTTTTCAACATCGCGTATAACCCGCTGAATTGCTCGGTTATCAAGGGTAACAATATCCTCAAAGACAAACATCCGCTTCTTGATTTCTTCAGCAAGATCAGGATCCTGAATTTCTAAGGAATCCAATATCGTCTTTTCTGTTCCTCTGTCTACACCGTTTAACACTTCAACAACAGCTTCGATTCCGCCGGTTTGTGTATAATCCTGAGTAAATGCGGAGGATAATTTCTGTTCCAGAATCCGTTCTACTTCATTAATAATTTCAGGTGACGTTCTGTCCATTACCGCAATCCTTCTTGCGACTTCTGCCTGTACCTCAGGATTCAGCTCGGATAAAATTTGTCCGGCCTGCACAGGGTCAAGGTAAGACAAGATTAAAGCCATCGTTTGCGGATGCTCTTGTTGGATAAAATTTAAAATTTGTTCAGGCTCTGCTTTTCTGGCAAAGTCAAATGGTTTAACTTGCAGAGAAGAAGTCAGCCTGTTTAGTATGTTTTCAGCCTTATCTTCTCCCAGCGCCTTCTCAAGAACTTGTCTGGCATAGCTTAATCCGCCCTGAGAAATATAATCCTGGGCAATCGCTATATTATGAAATTCCTCTATAATTTCATCCTTTTTTTGATGATCGACACTTCTAACTCCTGATATTTCAAGGGTAAGCCTTTCAATTTCTTCATCGGTTAAATGCTTATATACAGAAGCTGACACATCTAAACCTAAGGAAATCATGAGAATGGCTGCTTTTTGTTTTCCTGTAAGCTTGTCTTGATCACGTCTCGCCATTTCTAATCCCTCCTAATCCTCGGCCAGCCAGCTTCTCAGCAGTTTTGCAAAGTCTTCAGGCTTATCTTTCGCCATCTTTTCAAGCTGTTTTCGTCTGACTGTTTCCTCTGTTTCATTTTCCTCTTCATTAATATCAGGCAAATTGATAGGCTCCTGAGGCACTTCGTACGTGTATTCCTCAAATTCATCCTCTTGAACGCGTTTCTTTCTGATAAACATAATGATCAGAATGATGATAACTGCGATCAATACGCCCCCTACGATATATACCCACATTGGGATACCGGAGGATTTTTCTGTATCAGTATCCAGACTTACTTTTCCGTCAAAAGGCTGAACGGAGACAACAATTTTATTATTGATATCTTCATCAGAAAGGTTCTGGTTCTGTGTTTCATCCTTATCCAATGATGTTCTGACAACAGTTGAAAGGATTTTTTGTATATCATCCTGTCTTTCAGTTGATAGCGACGCTGTGTTTTTGGCATCAGGCGGCTCTACCATTACTTGAATCCCTAAATCCCTTACCTTATAAGGGCTTTCAGCTATTTCTTTATGGATTCGATTAACCTCGTAATTGATTTTATTACTGCTTTTTTCGTAGTTCCCACTTTCGGTATTTTCACCGTCAGCTTGATAGTTTGTTACATCTTCATCACCGGTTCCGGCAGTTCCGCCATTAGCTGCGCCGTCTCCCTGATATGTTTCCGATACTTTTTCAGCACTGACCGCGATGCCTTCCATGTTTTCTTTGTCAACAGGCTCGACGATGTCTTCTGTGCGATTTTCTTTTGTAAAGTCAATATCAGCCGTGACAGAAACAACAACTTTGTCCTGCCCCATCATCGTTCCAAGCAATGACTGAACATGTTTTTGAATGTCTTTTTCAACTTGGGATTTAACTCCCTGCTGCGAAGAATAACTATCAGCGTAGGACCCTGAACCGCTGTCTGTTTTGTCATAGTATGTAGAGTTCTGGTCCATGATGACGATGTTATCTTCTTTTAAGTTCGGCACACTTTTTGATACCAGATGATATAATCCGTTGATCTGGCTTTGGTCCAGAGTGTAGCCAGGCTGAGTCTGCAGGACGATTGAAGCAGATGCTGCTGATTGCTCTTCACCGACAAAGACAGCGTCTTTCGGAAGGTTAATCATTACTTTTGAATTTTTGATACCGTCCATTTCATTAATCAGATTGGATAGTTCCGTTTGTGTGGCTTTGACTTTCACCATATCAAATTCATTATCTGTTAAACCAAAGCCGGCGTTCTGTCCAAAAAATGAGTAATCAATTGATCCGGTTTTAGGAAGCCCTTCTGCCGCCAGCTGAACTTTCAGTGAATCAACCTGATCTTCCGGAACCTTAATGACCGTACCGCCATTTGAAAGTTCGCTAGGCACTTTTTTCGCATCCAATTCCTCTTTGATCTGTCCGGCTTCTTCAGCTGACAAATCTTTGTACAGCGGCGCCATTTTCTGATTAGAAGAAAAAATACTGATAATAATGGCAAGAATGATAATTGCCGCTAAAGCACTAATCATTAAAACCTTTTGTAATTTAGATCTATTTTTCCAAAACTCACTCGTTTTGTTTTTCATTTGCATTAGAGTACGATTCATGTTAACCCCCGGTCATTCCACTCTTTCTCTTTCTCGTCAGACCCCCTACATTTGCATTCTCATAATCTCCTGATATGCTTCCACAGCTTTGTTGCGGAACTCAGTTGCAGCAGTCAGAGAGATGCTTGCTTTTTGAGCGGCGATCATGACCTCATCAAGATTCACATCTTTTCCTGCAGCCAAGGCATTAGTCATATTGTCAGAAGCTACTTGGGACTCATTTAACGAACTTATAGAGTTTTTTAAAAGCTCCGAAAAGCTTGTTTGATTTGAAGAGTCTGTTTTTTGGCTATTGTTTAATTGATTTGTTGCATTTTGAGTGTTTTGAGTATTTTGAACCTGAAAAGGAGAAATTGCATTGATCACATTCATCACCTTACTTTCCGATTTCTAGAGCCTTCATCAGCATTCCCTTTGAGGCATTCATCGCTGTGACATTGGCCTCATATGATCTCGTACTGCTGACAAGGTCTACCATTTCTTTTAATGGATCAACATTCGGCTTTTGCACATATCCTTCAGCGTTTGCATCAGGGTCAGTCGGATCATAGACCAGATTAAAATCAGAGTTATCTTCAGTGATTTTTGTAACCTTTACCCCATTTCCGACATTGCCGCTTCCGCTCATTTTAGAATTCAAAATCGACGAGAACGATTCACCTTTTGACTGAAGCGAAACCATTTTCCTTCTGTAAGGCACCCACTCACCGTTTACCTGCTTGGCTCTTGTCGTATCCATATTCGCCAAGTTAGACGATACAACATCCATTCTGAGGCGCTGAGCTGTTAAAGCTGATGCTGAAACATTTAAGCTTTGAAAAGCTGTCATTATTTTCCTCCTGTTAGCACGGTCTTCAGAGAATTGAATTTGCCGTTCATTCTTTCAACTAAAGCTTGATAGTTAATCTGATTTTCAGCTAGTTCTGTCATCTCTTTGTCAACGTCAACGTTATTTCCGTTTTGCTGATAAGATGTATCTCCGCTCGTTACAATTGAATAATTTGAATCAGCATCAGAAAAATCAACATGCCGATAGTCCGTTTTTATAGATTCGAGACGAGAGGATTCTTGATCTAATAAATTTTGGAAAGAGACTTTTTTTGCCTTATAGTTCGGTGTATCTATATTAGCAATATTATTAGTTATGACTTTTTGCTTAATATTCGCTCTGCCCAAGGCATTTTCAAGATTTTGTATCGTTCCAGAAAATAAGCTCAAATCCACTTACCTCCATTTCAGTTTTTTTCACCCTCAATATCCTTGTCGAGATTTGTAAAACCATATGCTTATTGTAAGAAATAACAGGCATAAAGTCTATGAAGTTCGTGTAAAAAAATGTCCTCATATATATCTATTTTACAACTAGGTACATAGTCCTAGATTATTTGAACTACGTTTTTTACATTGATATAAGGCTGAAAATAGCTGAATTTCTGTATTTTCCCCATTTATTTCGTCATTTTTCTGTTTTTATGAAGAAAATAATAAACTTTATTAAAATTATTACAAAGAAAGACTTTTCGCCCAGGAAATAAAGCTTATTGATTTCCTTTATTTGAATAAAAAAAGAACCCCTTTTAAGAGGTTCTTCTATTCATTAATGGGATTTCAGATTTTCTAATTCAATCAGGAATTTGTTGTTGAGCACTTTAATATAAGTACCCTTCATTCCTAATGATCTTGACTCAATTACACCGGCGCTTTCAAGCTTTCTGAGTGCGTTAACAATAACTGAGCGGGTAATGCCGACACGGTCTGCAATCTTACTTGCAACAAGGAGACCTTCGTTTCCGTCAAGCTCTTCAAAGATGTGTTCAATTGCTTCAAGCTCACTATAAGAAAGAGAGCTGATTGCCATTTGTACTACTGCTTTGCTTCTTGCTTCTTCTTCAATTTCTTCTGCTTTTTCTCTCAGAATTTCCATTCCGACAACTGTAGCGCCGTATTCAGCAAGTATTAAATCATCATCATTAAATTGATCCTGTAAACGTGAAAGAATGAGTGTACCTAATCTTTCTCCGCCTCCGATGATCGGCACAATTGTTGTTAAACCAGCTTGGAACAAGTCTCTGTTTTCAACAGGGAAAGCAGTATACTCACTGTTGATATCCAGGTTAGAAGATGTTTCAGGGACGTTGAACAGATTCTTCGTATATTCCTCTGGGAATTGGCGATCTTCAAGCATTTTTTTCATACGGTCATTTTCAATTTGCTGGTTGATAGAGTAGCCGAGCAGTTTTCCTCTGCGGCTCACAACGAAAATATTGGAATCAATTACATCCCGAAGCGTTTCCGCCATTTCTTTAAAGTTAACCGGTTTCCCTGCCGCAGCTTGCAGCATGGAGTTAATAATTCTTGTTTTTTGTAATAAAGCCATGATAAATGATCCTCCTAAACATTCCTCTTATTAAATTTTCACAATATAAATTGACTTAAATCTTTGTTTTTAGCTATCGTTCCGAGCTTTTCTTCCACATACTGCGGTGTAATCGTTATGTTCTCCATTGTTACATCCGGAGCTTCAAAAGAGAGATCTTCTAACAGACGTTCGAGTATTGTATGAAGGCGTCTCGCACCGATATTATCTGTTTCCTGGTTCACATGATAGGCGACTTCAGCAATCTTATGAATAGCTTCGTCAGAAAATTCAAGAGATATACCCTCTGTCTGCAATAATGCCTGATATTGTTTCAAGAGCGCGTTATCGGGTTCAACTAAAATTCTCACGAAATCGTCAACCGTCAGTTTGCTCAGTTCTACACGAATTGGAAAACGCCCTTGCAGTTCAGGAATCAGATCAGACGGTTTGGCCATATGAAATGCTCCCGCTGCAATAAACAATACATGGTCTGTTTTAACAGAACCGTATTTAGTGACAACGGTAGAACCCTCAACGATTGGGAGAATATCACGCTGAACACCTTCTCTTGATACATCAGCTGAAGATGACGCGCCACCGTTTTTTGCAATCTTATCAATCTCGTCGATAAAGATAATTCCGCTCTCTTCTGCCCGATGGACAGCTTCCTGGCTGACTTCATCCATATCGATGAGTTTGCTTGCCTCTTCATTCGTCAGGACTTTTCTGGCTTCTCTGACTGTCATTTTACGGCGTTTCTTTTTCTTGGGCATCAATCCGCTCAGTGCATCCTGCATATTCATGCCCATCTGCTCCATACCCGAGCCCTGCAGCATGTCAAACATAGAAGGCTGCTGCTCTTCAACTTCTACAGTAACATAGTGGTCTTCAAGCTCTCCTAATGCCAGCTGATGAGCCATGCGTTTTCTTTTTTCTTCAATGTTTGCTTCTTCCTGGCTTTCCGTTTCGTCCTCGCCGTTTGGCTGGCTGCCGCCGAAAAACATTTCAAACGGGTTTTTAACGCCTGATTGTTTTTTCTTCCCTGGGACTAGCAGGCGAACAATGCGTTTGTTAGCATTTTCTTCTGCCTGCTCCTTCACTTCGTTGATTTTTTCTTCCTTTATAAGACGAACAGAAGTTTCCACAAGGTCTCTGACCATTGATTCAACGTCTCTGCCTACATAGCCGACTTCTGTAAATTTTGTTGCTTCAATTTTGATAAATGGCGCACCAGAAAGCTTAGCGATTCGTCTGGCAATTTCAGTTTTCCCTACCCCGGTAGGCCCCATCATTAAAATGTTTTTCGGAACGACCTCGTCTTTCAGCTTTTCATCCAGGAGACTTCTTCTATAGCGGTTTCTTAATGCCACGGCGACAGCTTTTTTCGCGTTTTGCTGACCGACGATGTATTGGTCTAACCGATCTACAATCTGTCTTGGTGTTAACGGTTTTTTTTCCATGCGCCTCAAGTCCTTTCTATTCAAGCTCTTCCAGTATGATTTGATCGTTCGTGTATACACAAATTTCGCCTGCTGTTTCCAGCGCAGCTCTAGCAATCTCACTTGCAGTCATGCTCTCCCCGGCATGCTTTTTCAGCGCTCTTCCGGCTGCCAAAGCGTAATTGCCGCCTGATCCAATTGCCAGAATGCCGTCATCCGGCTCGATAACCTCACCAGTTCCCGATACGAGAAGCAAGGTATCTTGATTCATAACGATCAGCATGGCTTCAAGCTTTCTAAGCACTTTGTCGCTTCGCCATTCCTTTGCAAGCTCAACAGCAGCCCGTTTTAAGTTGCCATTATATTCTTCAAGTTTCGCTTCGAACTTTTCGAATAGAGTGAAAGCGTCTGCAACAGATCCCGCAAATCCTGCGAGAACCTTGCCGTTAAACAGTTTTCTTACTTTTCTCGCAGTATGTTTCATTACAACAGCCTGACCAAATGTAACTTGACCGTCTCCGGACATTGCGCTTCTTCCCTTATGCTGTACTGCAAAGATTGTGGTCGCATGAAAAGATGACATAAAGGGCCTCCTTTAATTTTTCTTAAAAGCTCTTGGATGGTGAGACATATATGTGTTTCTCAACATTTCCTTCGAAACGTGCGTGTATATCTGTGTCGAAGACAGATTGGAATGCCCGAGCAGTTCTTGAACGCTCCTCAAATCTGCTCCTTCGTTTAATAGATGAGTGGCGAACGTATGTCGAAGCATATGCGGATGGATATGTAAAGTGCCGGACGCTTTTTTGACAAGCCCGCTTAAAATGTGCCTAATGCCTCGGGCTGTAAGCGGTCCGCCTCTTTGATTCACGAATAATTGATCATGAGGTTCTTTTGCTTTTTTCAGCAAGCACTGTCTTCCGCTATTCATATATAACTCCAACGCTTCGCGGGCGTAAGACCCAAAAGGGATATAACGCTGCTTCTTGCCTTTCCCGTGAACAAGCACTGTATCCATAAATAAATCAAGATCGTGAACACTTATGGAAGAGCATTCACTGACCCTCATTCCGGTGGCATAGAGAAGCTCTAATAGCGCTTGATCCCTCATGCCGGTCGGCTGGCTTATATCTGAAACTTCAAACAGTTCCTCAAGCTCTTTTTGATATAGAAACTTCGGTATCCGTTTCTCTTGTTTCGGCAGATGAACAAGCTGGAACGGGTTATCATCAATTAGCTTTTCTCGCATCAGAAATTTGTAAAAGCTTCTCAATGCAGAAATTTTTTTGCTGATTGTTCTTCTCGATAAACCTTTTTCATAGGCTTCGGTCAAAAAAATTCTAGTATCTTGATATGCAACTTCTTCAAATCCATTTATACCTTGAACGCGCAGGAAAGTCTCGAATTCTTCAATTGAATCCACATAATTCACAATAGTATATTGTGAATAATTTTTTTCAATTTGTAAATATTCAACGAATAACTTTACGAAATTCTTAACATTCTCCATGCCAAATACCTCCCCAGGAAGGGCTTTTAAATGGTATCACAAATCGCGATCAAGTTGCAATCAATACCTATATTGTTTTCGAAATTGTTTGAATTGTCTCGATCGCCCGATTTGCGTACTGTTCATTACGCTCTTTTTTATTTTTAATTTTAACAGGCAAATCTTTCAAAAGCCCAAAGTTTGCATTCATCGGCTGGAAGTTCTTCTGGTTTGTTGTTGTAATATAGTGAGCCATACTGCCTATTGCTGTTTCCTGAGGAAAAGTGACAAGCTCTTCTCCTAAAACAAGTTTAGCCGCATTAATACCTGCTACAAGCCCAGAAGCAGCCGATTCCACATATCCTTCTACTCCCGTCATTTGTCCTGCGAAGAACAAATCGTTCCGTTTTTTAAATTGGTAAGTCGGCTTTAACAAGCTTGGAGAATTAATGAATGTATTTCTGTGCATAACACCGTATCTGACGATTTCCACATTTTCAAGTCCGGGAATCAATTTGAGGACTTCCTTTTGGTCTCCCCATTTTAAATGAGTTTGGAATCCTACAATATTATAGAGAGTTCCCGCCGCATCATCCTGTCTGAGCTGAACGACTGCATATGGACGTTTTCCGGTAACAGGATGCTCTAATCCCACTGGCTTCATCGGTCCGAAAAGCATTGTTTTCTTTCCTCGTTTTGCCATTACTTCAATCGGCATGCAGCCCTCAAAGAAAATCTCTTTTTCAAACTCTTTTAACGGCACAGTTTCCGCTGATGTCAAAGCTTCATGAAAACGGTCAAACTCTTCTTCTGTCATCGGACAGTTTAGATAAGCCGCTTCTCCTTTGTCATAACGGGATTTCAAATACACTTTATCCATATCAAGGCTTTCTTTCTCTACGATAGGCGCAGCTGCATCATAGAAGTATAAATAGTCCTCTCCAGTAAGCTCTTTTAACTGTGCAGACAATGATTCTGAAGTTAACGGACCAGTTGCGATAATCGTTGGTCCTTCAGGTATTTCTGTTACTTCTTCATTAACGACGGTAACATTGGGATGGTTTTTCACCCGGTTTGTCACACTTGCCGCAAATTCATGCCGGTCTACCGCGAGTGCGCCGCCGGCAGGCACTGAGCATTCGTCAGCCGCAGCAATAATTGCTGAATCAAGCGCACGCATTTCTTCTTTTAGTACACCTACAGCGTTAGCAAGTGTATTGGAGCGTAAAGAGTTGCTGCATACCAGTTCTGCAAATTTATCAGTATGATGGGCAGGCGTCTGTTTGACTGGGCGCATTTCATATAATCTGACTTGAATCCCCCGTTTGGCAAGCTGCCACGCCGCTTCACTGCCTGCGAGTCCGGCTCCGATTACATTCACTGTTTGTTGGTTCATCTTTCACATCTCCTAGTTTATTATTCATTGCTTTCTTTTAACACACAAAGAAGGTGAGCAAGACCCTGCTCACCGCTACTTCTGTGGTTCTTCCTTATAATCGCATTCCACGCATTGGACTTGTATGCCTTTTTTGAGCTTTTTCTCAACAAGCATTTTTCCGCATTTCGGACATTTTCGTTCAATTGGTTTGTCCCAGGAAACGAATTCACAGTCCGGATAACGGTCACAGCCGTAAAAAATCCGTTTCTTTTTCGATTTTCGTTCAACAATATTTCCTTCTCCGCAGCTCGGACACTTCACACCGATTTGTTTGACAATCGGCTTTGTATTCCGGCAATCGGGGAAATTGGAGCAAGCTAAGAATTTACCGTATCGGCCCATTTTATACACCATAGGAGAACTGCACAATTCACAATCTTCTCCGGCATATTCCGGTTCAATTTCTACTTCCTTCATTTCTGATTCGGCTTTTTTCACACGCTTTTCAAAATCGGTATAGAAGTTATCAATAATCTGTACCCATTCTATATTGCCTTCCTCAACATTATCAAGGTCTTTTTCCATTTTTGCCGTAAACTCAACGTTAATGATTTCAGGGAAAAATTCCATGATCAGCTCAAGCACGATCTGCCCTAATTCTGTGGGAACAAATCGTTTATTATCCAAACCAACGTACCCGCGCCGCTGAATCGTATCAAGCGTCGGAGCATAAGTGGAAGGACGGCCGATCCCGAGTTCTTCAAGCGTTTTAACCAAACGGGCCTCAGTATAGCGCGGAGGCGGCTGGGTAAAATGCTGTTCCGGTTCTATGTCCTTAGATAAAACAGTGTCTCCCTCTTGCAAGTCAGGCAGCATCCGGTCTTTTTCTTCCAATTGATCGTCTTTGCCTTCAACATACACTTTCATAAAGCCGGAAAACTTGACTTTACTTCCGTTTGCACGAAAAGTCAAACCGTTGTTTGTCAAATCAACACTCATTGTATCTAAGACAGCAGATGCCATTTGGCTGGCAACAAAACGTTCCCAAATTAATTTATACAGTCTCAGCTGATCTCTGCCAAGGACTGCTTTTAATTCGCTTGGTTTTCTGAGAACCGACGTCGGGCGGATCGCTTCGTGGGCATCCTGAGCATTTTCATTCTTTTTAGCGGGCTTTCTTTTGCCGCCTAAGTACTCTTTTCCGTACGTTTGATCAATAAACGCTGCCGCTTCATCAACTGCTGTATTGGAAATGCGGGTTGAATCCGTTCTCATATATGTGATCAGACCGACAGTTCCTTCTTTTCCAAGATCAATTCCTTCATATAATTGCTGCGCAATCATCATCGTTTTCTTCGCTCTGAAATTGAGCTTACGCGCTGCTTCCTGCTGAAGGGTGGAAGTTGTAAATGGCAAGGCCGGATTACGTTTACGTTCCTTTTTAGTTACTTTTTCAACTGTATACTTATTGCCTTTGAGCTGAGAAAGTATGTCCTTTACATCCGCTTCACTCTTTAAAGGGAGTTTTTTGCCGTTTTTACCGAAAAAGCCCGCTTCAAACGTCTCCTGTCCTTTTAAGAACGTGCCGTCTATTGTCCAATATTCCTCTGGCTTAAAGTCGTTAATTTCCTTTTCACGATCAATAATTAAACGGAGGGCAACAGATTGAACACGGCCAGCGCTGAGTCCCTTTTTGACTTTTTTCCAAAGGATTGGGCTGATTTTATATCCGACGAGCCTGTCTAATATACGTCTCGCCTGCTGTGCATCCACCAAATCCATATTGATCATGCGGGGATGCTTAAATGATTCTTTAATTGCATCTTTCGTAATTTCGTTAAACACAACACGGCAGTCTGAATGAAGATCTAAATCAAGGCTGTGGGCCAAGTGCCATGCAATCGCTTCCCCTTCTCTGTCGGGGTCGGCTGCGAGATAAACTTTTTTAGCTTTTTTGGCAGCCGTTTTCAGCTCTTTTAGTACCGGACCTTTACCTCGAATGGTTATATATTTCGGTTCGAAATTTTGTTCTATGTCAACTCCCATTTGACTTTTTGGAAGATCCCGGACATGTCCCATTGATGCTTTCACTTTATATTTTTTACCTAAGTAACGTTCAATCGTTTTCGCCTTAGCGGGCGATTCCACGATGACTAGATAATCAGACATTTTCATCCCCCTCAAGAGGTGTTCTCTCTCTTCAAGTATTTCAAATTTTATTTTATATTTGCAGCTGTCTTTATTTGGCTTTCAACATTTCATTCTTTATGATGAACGTCATTATTTAAATAGAAAACAATATGCAACTTTAAATCCTCACTATTATTAAATATTACAATGCTGTTTGTCAAACGATAATTCAAAAGGGTTCCGTATATTGAACGTTTTTCTCAGGAAGCTCTGCATAAATATCCTCTGCTGACCATATGGCTTTAGCCCCCTCTTGAATCAATTTTATAGGACCTCCGGCGTAAGGATCAAATACAGAACCGGGTACGGCAAATACTTCTCTCCCTTGTTCCAGCGCTTGGTATGCGGTAATCAAAGAACCGCTTTTTTCTTTGCCCTGCACAACAATAATGCCCTCACTTAACCCGCTGATGATACGGTTTCTCATAGGGAAATGCCATTTTTGGGGTTTGGTTTCAGGTGGATGCTCTGACAGAACAAGATGGTGTTTAGCCATGTGTTCTGCTAATTGAAGATTTTCTCGAGGATAAATGTTCTGAAATCCGCCTGCGATGACTCCGATTGTCCGCCCCTTCGCCTTAATACTTGCAGCATGGGACAATCCGTCAATCCCAGACGCCAGCCCGCTGACAATCACCCACTTTTTATGGCAAAGCTCTATTGTAAGATGATTGACAACCCGGATTCCATAGGCTGTCGGATGTCTCGTACCTACAATTCCTATTTTTCTCCCTTGAGAAAGAAGGGATATATCACCTTTTGCAAACAGCACGGGAGGCGGATCATAAATGGTTTTCAGCCAGAATGGATATTGATCTGAGGATATTGGGATGACTTTAATGCCTTGCTGTTGATATACAGAGAGTAAATGCTGAAGTTTTGGATATTGTTCTTCTATTTTATTTTTTAGTGCCGCAGCCTTTACTTTGCCGCGCGAAGCTGTTTCTAATGCACATGAAGGATTTGACAGTGACAATGACGGATCAGCTTTCCACCATTTTAATAGAAGAGACGGGGATAGTAATTGGTTGATTCTGCAAGTGATTAAACAGGCAGCGGCCTGATCCAATATGAGAACCTCCTTTTAACAGCAAAAGCAGGAACAGCCAAGATGGCTGTCCCTTCTCTATTAATGAGTTTTGCACGTTTCAAATAAATTCTTTTCTTTCAACACTTTAATTAATGTTTCTCCCATGACAGAAGGTGTCTCTGCAACTTCGATTCCGCATTCATTAAGTGTTTTGATTTTTTCATCAGCCGTGCCTTTTCCGCCGGAAATGATGGCGCCTGCATGCCCCATGCGCTTCCCTGGAGGTGCTGTTTTACCGCCAATGAATCCGACTACCGGTTTTGTCATGTTGGCTTTTACCCACTCAGCAGCTTCCTCTTCAGCTGTGCCGCCGATTTCGCCGATCATGATGACAGCGTGTGTTTCAGGATCTTCGTTAAACGCTTTTAAAACGTCAATGAAGTTGGTTCCATTTACAGGATCGCCGCCGATCCCAACGGCTGTAGACTGTCCTACACCCGCTTCTGACAGCTGATGTACTGCTTCGTATGTTAATGTTCCTGAACGCGAAACAACGCCTACATGACCCTTTTTATGGATATATCCGGGCATAATGCCGATTTTACATTCATCAGGCGTGATGACGCCAGGACAGTTCGGTCCTATTAATCTCGTTTTCTTGCCTTCCATGAAGCGTTTCACTTTTACCATATCTAAAACCGGGATATGCTCTGTGATGCAAATGACCAGATCAAGCTCCGCATCTACCGCTTCCATAATTGCATCAGCTGCAAACGGTGCCGGAACATAGATAACAGACGCATTTGCGCCAGTCGTATGAACTGCATCAGCCACTGTATTAAATACAGGTACCCCTTCCACTTCAGTTCCGCCTTTTCCAGGTGTCACACCGCCCACGATATTTGTGCCGTATTCAAGCATCTGCTTCGTATGGAATAAAGCGGTAGAACCTGTAATCCCTTGTACAATAACTCTTGTATCTTTATTGATAAAAACACTCATTATTTGGTCCCCTGCCTTTCATTCTTTCCTATACTAAAGATACGATTTTCTGCGCGCCGTCAGCCATGGATTCCGCAGATGTAATATTTAATCCTGATTCACTAAGGATTTTCTTCCCTAGATCCACGTTTGTTCCTTCAAGACGGACGACAAGCGGCAATGTTAAACCGACTTGTCTTGTCGCTTCAACAACCCCTTCTGCGATGACATCACATTTCATAATGCCTCCGAAAATGTTGACGAAAATCCCTTTAACATTTTGATCAGAAAGAATGATTTTAAATGCTTCCGTGACTTTTTCTGCGGTTGCGCCGCCCCCGACATCAAGGAAGTTGGCCGGTTCTCCTCCATAATGTTTAATGATATCCATCGTGGACATTGCTAGTCCAGCGCCGTTTACCATGCATCCGATATTTCCATCAAGGGAAATGTAGCTCAGATCGTATTTAGACGCTTCAATTTCTTTTGGATCTTCTTCGTCCAAATCTCTGTATTCCATAATATCTTTTTGTCTGTATAATGCGTTGCTGTCAAAATTTAATTTCGCATCAAGCGCCATCACATTCCCGTCTCCAGTTACAACGAGAGGATTGATTTCGGCGATTGAGCAGTCTTTCTCAACAAACGCTTTGTATAGTCCAAGCATAAATTTAGCAGCTTTCCCCACAAGCTCTTTTGGAATATTGATAGCGAATGCAATTTCTCTAGCTTGATAGCCTTGGAGGCCAACAGCCGGATCAATGACAGCCTTTTTGATTTTTTCCGGTGTTTTCTCTGCTACTTCTTCAATTTCTGTTCCGCCTTCTTCAGAGGCCATCAGAACAATTCTTGAAGTGGCACGGTCAAGCACTAATCCCACATAGTATTCCTTTTTAATATCGCAGCCTTCTTCAATAAGTAAGCGTTTTATTACTTGCCCGTCCGGACCTGTCTGATGCGTAACGAGGGTCTTACCTAAAAGTTCTTCGGCATACGCTTTTACTTCGTCTAATGATTTTGCTATTTTTACCCCACCAGCTTTGCCTCGACCGCCAGCATGAATTTGAGCCTTTACGACATAAACTGAGCTGGATAAGCTCTTTGCTTTTTCAACTGCTTCTTCTGCTGTAAAAGCCACTTTACCTTCAGGAACAGATACCCCATATTTTCTGAGGACTTCTTTTCCCTGGTACTCATGGATATTCATTTCCCATCCTCCTAACTTATGTAACAAAACTAAAAATAGACTGCGCTTTCATTCTATATAATACTGGAAGAATTGTCTAGAGTTCGATGCAAAATCTTAAAATCCTTCTAAACATTCAAACTTTTATTTTATTAAAAACATAAATTTCAAGCGGAGAATGGGGAATATTTTAGCTATTTTTTATTTTTTACACTTTCGTCCAATCTGTAAATGAAAGAAAAAATCTCGGCTACTGTTTCATAAAGTGCTTCCGGGATCTGGTCATCTACAGTCAAATGGCGCATTAATTCGACAAGGGTCCGATCTTCTTGGATCGGGACCCCCGCCTTTTTAGCTTCTTTGATAATGTTGTCAGCAACATGGCCCTTCCCGGTTGCAATTACTCTTGGCGCCTTGTCTATTTTTTCGTCATAATGGAGAGCTATGGCTTTTCTTAAAGGCGTTTGCTCGTTCATATTTTCACATCCACTCCCTGATCACTGATGCTTGTTATGTATTGATCAATTGTAGCCTTTTCATCAGATTGAAGGCGTTTTTTAGCGTTAACTCCTGAAAGACTGTAGCCCATTTCTTTGAGCGATTGCTTGAGGGCGGGCACCATCGGATCGATTGCCGGCTGAAGTTCAAAGTCCGTCTCAATTGTAATCGTCATGACTTGCTGCTGTATCAGGCAGTCAACAACTGTTTCTTTTAACGTATCTAATTGCAGTAAAAACAAGAGCCGGCAATGGGAAGGATCGAGCTTTCCATCCGCTTCTTTTTGTCCTTTAAACAGAACAGTCATGTCCTGAACCCCCGATTTTGAAAACATCGGAAATGACATCACAATTTGGCTGTAGGAAGGATGATCCTGCTGCATGAGAAGCTGACCGTTTAATTTATGGAAGAGCTGATCCGCTTCCTGTTTGACAGGTTCCGCTAACTCATGTGACGCTCTGGCAGCATGAAGAGCCATCTTAACTGATTGAATATCATCGGGCAGCACTGCGGCACCTTGTTCAAACGCTTTAATAAAAGCAAGCTCATCTCGAGCGCCTATTGCCATTTTCACTTTGGATAAGAAGGAAAGAACATCTGCCTTATCCGCCAAATTAGGAGCTGTCTGCTGAACAGCCTTTAAAAACACTTCTGCTTCTTGATCCGTGACTTGCGCGGCCTGCAAAGCAGATGCTGCTGACTCAGGCTTATTTTGACTAGAGGAAACAACAGCCTTTATCCAATTCGCTGCTTCTTTTACGATTGGATTGCCGTTTTTATCCGCAGCTTCCGTCAGTGTGGCCAGCAGCCTTCCTGCCTCTTTCATTGGAATGTCTGAGACAGTTTTAGCGGCACCGTCTCGTGTGTTTCGCTGCTGCTCCTGCGGGTTTGCAGGCGCCCAGTCTGCCTTTCCTGCGGAGCCGTCTGCTGCGCTAAGCTCCCGGCTTCCAGCTGTACTGACTGAAGAGGCAGATCTGTTATGATCCGTTAACAAGATAAGCTTCTCGATAAGACGTTCTGCATGGACATCTGTTTCGCTATTAAAAAGTGCCGTAACGGCTTCTTTTAGCTTTGTCAGCGCCTGGCTCGTCTGAGGATTTTGATGAATAGCCTGAATCAGCTGAGATAAGTGCTGATGGAGCGGTACAGGCGATTTGACAGCATGAACTCCGCTCAAAACATCGGGGTGAACGGGAAGATCCCGCTTTAAGGCAAATAAAACTGTTTCGATGGCTTTTTTTGTGTCTGTCGCAGGCAGCGTGTCCATCCAGCGGACGGCTGTTTTGATATCATTTTCTGTGATGGGTGTTTTGCTTTTCAGCATTGCGCCTGCCAGCATAAGGGATGCGTTTGACGGCTTCACTGAAATAGCGTTCAGAAGCTTGCCCGCAGCATCCTGAATGGTTTTGGGATTTTGGTCAAAGCTTTGAACAACCTGGAGACGGCCTGTCTGTTCCGCTGTTTTTTTTTCGTAGGAAAACCAGTAATACGCCTGAGGACGAAGCTGGGTTTCAAGTTTGCCTTGAATCGTTTGATTCCCTACTTGGATCAGTGCATGCTGGTCCCCTAATAAACGAAGCACTTTTCCTAAAAGGAGACGCTTTACGGTATTTGATTCGTCGGGTGTATTTGATGTTTCCTGCGGAGCTGCAGTGTTTCCAAAAAGGTTTTTGAGCGCCTGCTGTACATCATTTCGTATGTTCATTTCAAAAGGTGCCTCCTTGTCCATTAGATTATCTGTAAGATTGAACAGGAGCGAAAGTTTTCCGGTGCAAGTCGGTCGGTCCATAAGCTGCGAGCGCTTCAAGATGCTCTTTTGTCCCATAGCCTTTATTTTTTTCAAAGCCGTACTGCGGATACTTTTCGGCATATGCGCTCATCATCCGGTCTCTCGTTACTTTCGCAATACACGCACCTGCTGCGATAGACACGCTTTTGGCATCACCTTTTATAATTGAAGACTGAGACGTATCGAGCGGCAGTGTCATCGCGTCAACGAGCAAATAATCGGGTGTATCGGACAAATCGCGGATTGCTTCGACCATTGCCAATTTTGAGGCTTCATAAATATTGATCTCATCAATAACAGCTGCTTCTACAATTCCTATACCGACTGCCACAGCTTCTTTCATAATGAGATCGTAATATTCCTCACGCTTTTTTTCTGTAAGCTTTTTTGAGTCTGTGAGCCCAAGTATTTCGCATTTCTCAGGAAGGATGACTGCGCTGGCGACAACCGGCCCTGCCAATGGGCCCCGGCCTACTTCGTCTACTCCTGCAATAAAACGAAACCCCTTGTTTCTCGCAAGCCTTTCATAGGAGGTCATATTCACCCACTGTTCTTTTAGCGCTTTTTCCTTTGCGTTCTTTTTCAGCCATTGCTCTACAAGCGCTTGTACGCTTTTTCTCGGATCATTTTCACACTGGGCAAGAAATGGGTCCTGGTCATCTCTTACCTCTTGCAGACGGTCTCTAATGTCTTTTACGGTTAATGTATTCACTTTCTCTTCTCCCTTACTGTATGTATCGGTCCTGTCAGGAAAAAATAAAGACCCGCATTTCTGCGCGTCTTTACATCGTCGGCTGTTCGAATGACAGCCTCCCGAACTTTTCTGTGCGGATATCACGAATGATCACTTCAGTCGTTTTATCGTAGTTAATAAGCCCACCGCTCATGAGGCAGCCGCGTTTTTCACCTATTGCATCAAACAGCTCCGCGATGTCTTCGGGTATCTCATCGAGCCCGTAGCGTTCTTTAAGCCGTTCAGGATAATGTTCTTCGAGAAAACGGAGGCCAAACACGGCAACATCCTGAAGATTGATAATCGAGTCTTTAATAGCCCCTGTGACTGCCAGCCTCAATCCGACAAGCTCGTCCTCAAATTTAGGCCATAAAATCCCCGGAGTGTCTAAAAGCTCTAATTCTTTTCCGACTTTGACCCATTGCTGAGATGTTGTGATACCCGGTCTGTCTCCGGTTTTCGCAATGTTTTTCTTTGCCAGCCGGTTGATAAGCGTTGATTTTCCGACGTTCGGAATGCCGATGATCAGCGCCCGGATCGCTCTTGGCTTTACACCTTTTGCTCTCATCCGGTCAAATTTCTCCTGCAGGATATCTTTTGAAGCCGGAACGATTTGATTTAATCCTTGGCCATTTACAGAATTAATAGACAGAGAGCGGATTCCTTGGTTCTCAAAGTGCTCTTTCCACTGCTGTGTGACTGCCGCATCTGCTTTGTCAGCTTTATTTAACAGCATAATTCTCGGCTTATTTTTCAAGATGTCTTCAATCATTGGGTTTCTTGATGACATCGGGATTCTGGCATCTACCAGTTCATATACAATATCGATTAATTTTAATTTTTCGGTTACTTCCCGTCTTGCCTTTGCCATATGGCCAGGGAACCATTGGATTGTCATGTGACACGAACACCGCCTTTATCTTCTAAGTGTGCAAGATTCTTAGTTGTTCTTTATGTATTTTACGATGCCTGACCGGCATTTTCAAATTCTGTATAAAAAAAGAGCTTGTTACTGGTAACAAGCTCTTTTCGTTCGTTATCATTATCGTCTGATTTCTTTAATACGAGCCGCTTTTCCGCGAAGTTCACGCAGGTAGTAAAGCTTAGCACGGCGTACTTTACCGTAACGTACAACTTCGATTTTCGCGATTTTTGGTGTGTGTACAGGGAAAGTACGTTCAACGCCAACACCGTAAGAAATCTTACGAACTGTGAACGTTTCGCTGATTCCACCACCACGACGCTTAATCACAACACCTTCAAAGATCTGGATACGCTCACGGTTACCCTCAACAACTTTTACGTGTACACGTAAAGTGTCACCAGGACGGAACGTAGGAAGATCAGTACGAAGCTGTTCTTTTGTGATATCTTCAATTAGTTTTTGCATCGTTTTCAACTCCTTCCAACAGATGCTCTTGGCCTCAAAACCCGGCACAGCGGAACATCGTTTTCAAGCTTTCAACGGATAAGCCCGTTCAAGCCACAAGTAGTATCTTATCACAATTTCATAGCCTATGCAATAAAATCTATTCTTTTTCCCATTCAGAAATCCATTTTCTTTCTTGCTCTGTAAGCGGATAGTCTTTCAGAAGATCCGGGCGTCTTAAATAGGTTCTTCTGATCGATTCTTTATTCCGCCATTCTTTGATTTTAGCATGGTTTCCTGATAGAAGTGTTTCAGGCACTTTTAAACCTTTATAATCTGCCGGTCTTGTATAATGCGGATGCTCCAAGAGCCCCGTACTGAACGAATCCTCTATGTGGGAAGCCTCTTTGCCAAGCACACCCGGAAGCAGCCTGACGACACTGTCAGCAATCATCATCGCAGGCAGCTCACCGCCTGTCAGAACGAAGTCGCCAATTGATATTTCATCTGTCACCAAATGCTCGCGGATTCGCTCATCATAGCCTTCATAATGACCGCAGATAAACAGCAAATGCTCTTCCTTTGCCAATTCCTCGGCTTTTTTTTGAGTGAAACGCTCACCTTGCGGGCAGACGAGGATAACGCGCGGCGGACTGTCGGCTTTTGAGGCCAGATCCTCAACCGCGTCAAAAACAGGCTGAGGCTTCAGAACCATACCTGCTCCGCCACCGTAAGGATAATCATCCACTGTATTATGCTTGTTATCAGAATACTCCCGGAAATTGACGATCTGGAACTGCACTGCTTCTTTTTCTTGGGCTTTTTGAAGAATGGATGAACCGAGCACCCCTTCAAACATTTCAGGAAACAGCGTCAAAAAATCGATTTTCATTCGTCTATTAATCCTTCCATGAGTTGAATCTCAATTTTCTTTTCGCTGACATCAATCTGTTTAACGACTGATTCAATGTAAGGGATCAGCGCGTCTTTTTTACCTTTACGCCCGATTACCCATACATCATTGGCTCCCGGTGTTAAAATTTCTTTCACCTTTCCGATCAGTTCGCCTTCTTCGGTAAAAACTTCACAGCCGATAATTTCGTGGAAATAAAATTCTCCTTCATTCAGCTCACCCAAATCCTCTTCAGGAACTTTGATGATGGCGTTTTTCAGTTCCTCTACTTCATTCAGGCTTTGTCTTTCTTTAAACTGCAGCAGATGAAATTGCTTATGCAGCCTGTACGTGTTTACCGTTACTTCTATCGGTTCTTGGCGTCCGTCCATAAACAAATACAGCGTGTTGCCCGGCTTGTACCGTTCTTCGGCAAAATCCGTTTTTGAAATGACCCGCACCTCGCCTTTAATTCCGTGGGTATTTACAATTTTACCGACATTAAACCATCGCTTTGTCATATGATCACCTCTGGCGAATTTCAATTACTGTTCCGTCTTTTATGACGATGGTGTTTGCTGCTGTTTTCTCATGCCAGTCATCTCCGACTTCAATGGTCAGCAGCGCATCGATTTCCTTTTCTTTCATTTCACTGCCAAGCGGTAATGTATGTACTTGGGTAATTTGAAAATCGATCATTTTCATATTATCTTTTCGTTTTTCTATTGCCTTTTTAAATTGTTCAATTACATCTGGGTTCTGCTGTTCTTTTTCATGTTTTCTAAGCTGAAAATAGAGCTGGCTGCATTCTCGTTCAAGCATTTGCTTCTTTTCTGTGAAAGTAGATAAAAGCTTTTCTTTGCTGCGCTCGGTTAAGACTTGCATAACGGCTACACGGTGAATAATCTGCATCGCACCAAGCTCCCTGCTTTTAAAACTTTTTCAAGACCAGACTTTTCTATCTTGTCTTATCTTCTATCAGTTTACCCGTTTTTTGCGTGTAAAAAAAGGGGAGGTGCCGGCCCTCTCCCTTTTAGTCAAATATTTCAAATTGAACTTTCTTAGAAGACTGTGCGCCAGCTGCAAATACAGCTGTTCGAATCGCTTTTGCAGTCCGGCCTTGCTTCCCGATAACTTTACCGGTATCTGACTTATGAACAGATAAGCGCAGCGCAATCTTTTGATCGGTTTCTTCTCTTATGACCCGAATGTCATCTGGATGATCAACAAGCGGCGTCACAATCGTGACAATCAAATCTTCCAAGTGTTGATCAGTCATTACTTGCCTTGTTTAGCGTTGTGGAATTTTTCCATGATTCCTTGGCTAGAGAACAAGTTGCGAACTGTATCAGATGGTTTCGCTCCAGTTTGAAGCCATTTAAGAGCAAGCTCTTCATCGATTTTTACTTCCGCTGGTTTTGCAACCGGGTTGTAAGTGCCGACTGTTTCGATGAAACGGCCGTCACGCGGTGAACGAGAATCTGCTACAACAATACGATAGAAAGGAGATTTTTTTGCTCCCATACGTTTTAAACGAATTTTTACTGCCATTTTACTAGCACCTCCGAAAATATTTCAACAAGATAGTATATTAACAATGATAAAAGTGTTTGTAAAGTGTTTTTTCTTAACAACGGTTTTATCATGTATAACCGATTACATAAAAGGTAACTTAAATCCTTTTTTCTTTCCTTTTGACATGTTTGTCATCTGCTTCATCATTTTTTTCATTTCGTCAAACTGCTTAAGCAGACGGTTGACTTCCTGTACGGACGTCCCGCTTCCTTTCGCAATCCGCTTGCGCCGGCTGGCATTAATGATATCCGGCTGTTCTTTTTCAAGAACAGTCATCGATTTAATGATCGCTTCCACATGATTCAGCTGCTTTTCATCAACTTGAATATTTTTCAAGCCTTTCATCTTACCTGCACCCGGCATCATTTGCAGAAGCTCATCCAGAGGCCCCATGTTTCTGACCTGTCCGAGCTGCTCCAGAAAATCATCCAATGTGAAGCTCATTGTTCTCATTTTTTGTTCCAGCTCTTTGGCCTTGTCTTCATCGACGGTTGCCTGAGCTTTTTCAATCAATGTTAACACGTCACCCATGCCGAGAATCCTTGATGCCATGCGTTCAGGATGGAATGCTTCTAATGCATCAAGTTTTTCGCCTAAACCGGCGAATTTAATCGGCGTGTTTGTCACCGCACGAATGGAAAGTGCAGCACCCCCGCGCGTGTCTCCATCAAGCTTCGTTAACACAACACCGGTTAAACCGAGCTGTTCGTTAAAGCTTTTGGCTACATTCACGGCATCCTGCCCGGTCATTGAATCGACAACCAGAAAAATTTCTTCCGGATTCGCGATTTCTTTCACTTGGGTCAGTTCATCCATAAGCTCATGGTCGATATGCAAACGGCCTGCTGTATCCAAAATGACATAATCATAGTGTTCTTCCTTGGCTTTTTCGATAGCCTGCTTGGCTATTTCTACAGGGCTGACCTGATCGCCAAGGGAAAAAACAGGCATGTCGAGCTGCTTGCCTAGCGTTTCCAGCTGCTTGATTGCAGCAGGACGGTAAATATCGGCAGCAACCAGCATCGGTTTGCGATTATGCTTTTTGCGCAGCAGATTTGCAAGCTTACCGCTCGTTGTCGTTTTACCGGCACCCTGGAGACCAACCATCATAATAACAGTCGGCGGCCGCTTCGCGACGGCAATTTTGCTTTCTTCGCCGCCCATCAGCTCTGTCAGTTCCTCTTTAACGACTTTAATGACCTGCTGGCCGGGCGTCAGGCTTTTCATGACGTCTTGGCCTACAGCCCGTTCACTTACTTTTTTCACAAAATCCTTTACTACTTTAAAGTTAACGTCAGCCTCAAGCAGCGCAAGACGAACTTCACGCATCATTTCTTTTACATCTTGTTCGCTGACTTTCCCTTTTCCGCGGATTTTAGAAATCGTCTGCTGCAGTCGGTCGGCTAATCCTTCAAATGCCATAGTTTGCCGCCTCCTAATCTAATTTCTCAAGCGCTTCAATCAGAGCTGTAATTTCTTCCTCTTCTTTAGTACCGGAAGCAAGCTCCTTCAGCTTATTAAACATCTCTTTACGCTCCTGAAACTTTTTCAAAAGGAGCAGCTTTTCTTCATATTGTTCAAGCATCGCTTCTGTTCGTTTGATGTTATCATAAACAGCTTGTCTTGAAACCTCATACTCTTCGGCTATTTCGCCAAGGGAGAAATCGTCCAAATAATAAAGCGACATATAGCTCTTCTGTTTAGACGTCAACAACGACTGATAAAAATCAAACAGATAATTCATTCTCGTTGTCTTTTCGAGCGACATATGAGCTCTCCCCTTTGTTAAGTCAAATCCCTTTACGATAACTTAGTTTACATGGTTTTAATGTGAGTGTCAAGTTTTTATCTTGTCAAAGCAATGATCACTTTTTCCAATATTAACTAAAAATCTTCTAATTTATTCCGATATTGTATATGAACCCCACTTTAAAGGAGGATTCTCATGAAAAAAATCTGTTTGTTGGTTATGTTATGCTTGGCTGCCGTGTTACCATTTATTTTTCCAGCCCAGCAAGCAGCTGCAGCCGGAGCCCCTTATAGGGCCTCCATCTCAAATATTAGCACGGACGGAGGCGTGTACGGCAAAATCAATTACGGACAGGGCCAATTTTGGCGAGTCAAGTACAATATTACGATAAGCGGTACATTGCTCGACGAAAATGGAGCGCCAGTGCCAAACACACCAGTCAGCTTCGAAGCAGATACAAAAGTCGGGAATACAACACAGACAGCTGCGGGAACAACTGATGAAAACGGAAAGTTTAACGTTCCAATGTATTTAGGACCTGCTGCTGGATACTACACGTATTACACATCTGTTTCCGTTCATTACTATGACATTATTCCATTCAGGGTTTATTCAGGTGATGCGAGATTGCTATCCACTGATAACAGCCTTTATCATTTCGCCTATCAAGTGAGACGATAACAAAACAGCCCCCAATGCTTTTGGGGGCTGTCTGTCTTTTTAATCCTCCGCTTTTTCCACTAAATCTGAAAAGAGCCCGTATACGTAAGATTCAGCGTCAAACTCCTGAAGATCATCAACTTTTTCTCCTAAGCCGACTAATTTAACCGGAATATGAAGCTCGTTGCGAATCGCAAGGACAATGCCGCCTTTTGCAGTGCCGTCAAGCTTTGTTAAAGCAATTCCTGTAACGTTTGTTGCTTTAGAGAACTCCTTCGCCTGTGCCATTGCGTTTTGTCCAGTCGTGGCATCAAGGGCGAGCAGGACCTCATGAGGCGCTTCGGGCACTTCTCTTTCGATAACGCGCTTCACCTTTTCGAGCTCCTTCATCAGGTTTACCTTATTTTGAAGACGCCCTGCCGTATCACAAATCAATACATCTGCTTCTCTCGCTTTGGCAGCGTGAACAGCATCATAGATGACAGCCGCAGGATCGCTGCCGGCCGCCTGCTTAATGACAGGCACACCCGTACGTTCTCCCCATACTTCAAGCTGTTCAATCGCTCCTGCTCTGAAAGTGTCTCCGGCAGCGAGTACAACAGACTTTCCTTCTTGCTTTAGTTTATGAGCAAGCTTTCCGATCGTTGTCGTTTTGCCGACTCCATTTACGCCGACCAGGAGAATGACATTTAAACGCCCTTCCTGAATGTTCAGCTCAGAAATTTGTTCGTCTCCGCTGTTATAAATCTCCACCAGCTTTTCAGAAATAACAGACTGCACTTCCTGCGGATCTTGAATATTTCTGCGCTTCACTTCTTTCTTGAGCTCGTCTATCAGCTCCATAACCGTTGTAAAACCGACATCAGCACTGATCAGAACCTCTTCAAGCTCTTCGAAGAAGTCCTCATCAATTTTACGGTAACGGGACACGAGATCATTCACTTTGTTTTGAAAGGAGTTTCTCGTCTTTTCAAGGCCGTCCTTAAACTTTTCAGATACGGAATCTGTCTGCTTTGTGATTTTCTCTTTTAATTTTTTAAAAAAACTCATCTTATAACCTCTTTCCTCGTTACTGAACGAATTCTTTTGTCTCTTCCAGCTTCACTGAGATGACCTTAGAAACACCTGATTCCGGCATTGTCACGCCGTAAAGCACATCGGCTTCCTCCATAGTGCCTTTTCTGTGGGTAATCACAATAAACTGGGTATCGGCGCTGTATTTTTTCAAATACTGCGCAAACCGGAACACATTTGCTTCGTCAAGCGCTGCTTCTACCTCGTCAAGAACACAAAACGGCACAGGGCGCACCTTTAAAATTGAGAATAAAAGCGCAATAGCAGTAAGCGCACGCTCTCCGCCAGACAAAAGGTTTAAGTTTTGCAGTTTTTTTCCCGGCGGCTGCGCGATAATTTCTACCCCGGAATGCAGCAGATCATTCGGATCGGTAAGCCTTAATTCCGCTCGTCCTCCTCCGAATAAGGAGCGGAAGACTTGATCAAAGTGTGAGCGGATTTGAACGAATGTGTCGTTAAAGCGTTTCGTCATCTCTTCGTCCATTTCCTCAATCACTTGGAACAGGGTATTTTTTGCTTCTGTTAAATCTTCTTTTTGCTCTGACAAGAATTGATAGCGTTCGTTAACCCTCTCAAACTCATCTATGCTTCCGAGGTTTACCGTCCCAAGCTCTTCTATTGCGAGTTTAATCAGCTTCACGCGCTTTCGTGCTTCCTCAGGATCTGTTTCAAGCTGATATTTCTCTTTAGCTCCCTCAAAGGACAAGCTGTATTCTTCCCGCAAGTATTGCAGCAAATTATCAAGCTCGACTTCCATTCGGCCTAGTTTTACTTCTTCGTCTTTTAAGAGCGTTGTTTTTTGTTTATACAGGCGCTTCATTTCTTTCAGCTCACGCTCATACGTATCAAGCCCCTGCTGAAGTTTGATCCTCTGGTCACGCCTTAACGCAATCAATTCAATTGTTTTTGTTTTGTCATTCAATTTATGTTTCGCGGCCTCTTCCAGTTTTTCTTCGCCGCTTGTGCTTGATGACATTTCTGACGTTAAGAAGCTTAGGTCCTCTTTCGTCTCTTTTAAAGCAAGCTCTGTTTCTTGGAGCTCTTTCTTTAATCTAGCGAGGTTGTCCTCTTCGCTCTTACATGCTTGCTCTTTTTTCGCTGCTGCGATCTTCAGCTCAGTCAGCTCATTGGAGAGAGACTCTTTTGTAGAGGACTGTGTCTGTTTTTGTTTTGTCAGTCTATCAATATCCTCTTCAAGCTGTTTCATCTTTTCGGATACGGAAGAAAGCTTTTCTTCCAGCTCGCGTTTGCGCGCTTTCTTCTCTTGATCGCTTTCTGACAGAGCTGATTTTTCCTGATCATAGAGCTCTAAGTGAGTATTGATATTCTTCTCAGCGACTTGAAGCTCATACAGCTGGCCTTTCACATCCTGCTGCTTTACTCTTAAGCCTTCCCCGGCCTCTCTTAATTCAGCCAGTTTTTTCTCCATCTCCTGAATGGATTGCTTAAGGGTTTTGACCTCTTGTTCAAGCTGCGCTGTTTTTTCTTCCATCTCAGCGAGCCGCTGGGTGACATCCTCTAGTTCCCGGCTTCTTCCTAGCAGGGAGTTGTTTTTCTTTTTAACGGCGCCCCCCGTCATTGAACCTCCAGGATTCACGACATCGCCCTCGAGAGTAACAATACGGTAACGGTGTCCAAGCAGCTTCGCAAGCTCATTTGCACCTTTTAAATGCTCTGTAATCAGAACGGTGCCAAGCAGGTTTTGAATGATACGGCGATACGCCGGATCAAATGTGACAAGATCACTGGCAACCCCGAGAAATGACGGGTGCTGCTCCGCAGTTGCCGCGTCTCTGCTTTGAAGCTGACGGTCTTTGATGACAGAAAGCGGCAGAAATGTCGCCCGGCCGAACGAATTTTGTTTCAAATATTGAATCGCTTTACGTGCGGACTGTTCATCATCGGTCACGACATGCTGTGCTGAAGCTCCGAGTGCGATTTCAATGGCCGTTTCATACTTTTGTTCTGTTGAAATCAGCTCAAGGACTGCCCCGCGAATACCGCCAAGCCGCTCTTTCGCTTTCAGCACCTCTTTAACACCTTGATAAAAGCCGGAGAAATCTCCCTGCATCGTCTCAAGCATGTCTTTTTTCGATCTCGCCTGCTGGACGTATTGGTATGCTTGGTAAAGAGCAGATTCATTTTTCTCATATTGACGCTTTTTCTGCTCGTATTTGACCTGCATTTCACGATACGCGCCGACTTGGCTGTGAATCTCCTGCTCTATGCGCGCAAACTCGGTTTCACACGCAGCTTTTTGGGCGGAAATATCGCGCCGTTCCTGCAGATGCTTTTCATTATTATCAGCTAGCCTCTGCTGGGTAACGGCTGATTGGGACATCTGGTCATCAAGCAGCTGGAGCTCATTGCGAATCGACGCCTGGCTGTTTAACAGCTCAAAGTAATCGCTTTTCAGCTGTTCAATTTTCTCTTCGACATTTTCATTATGAAGACTGAGAGCCTGCTGCTTTTCCTTCACCTGTGCTTTTAAATCTTTCACTTCTGTCTGAAGCGTTTCGAAAACAGCTTCCTGCTTCGCAAGATCTTCTTTCAGCACAGCTTCTTTTTGCTGAAACTGTACGATGGCTTCTTCAAGCTGCTCTCGGTTTTGCACAGCGTTTTTTTTGCGTTCTTTCAGTACTTCTTTGCGCCCTTCCAGCTTTTCAAGCTCCTCACTTGTCACAAGTAAGACTTGCTGGAGCTCGTCCACTGATTCATCGAGGGCTTGAATTTTGTCTCGAGCATCTTCAATTTTCGCTTCTTTTGCTGAAATAGCAGACGATTCAGCAAGCTCTTCTTCCTTAGCGGCTTGCACTTTCTCCTGAAGGCTTGACCATTTGGCGTGCAGCTCTTCAATATCGTAAGCGGTCAGCGCAATTTCAACGTGCTCAAGCTCTTTCTTTTTCTCCAGGTAGTCTTTCGCGATTGAGGCCTGTATTTTAAGAGGTTCAACCTGGCCTTCCAGCTCATGTAATATATCTTCTACCCGGTTTAAATTATCCTGGGTTTCAAACAGCTTGTTTTCTGCTTTTTTCTTTCTCGTTTTGTATTTGAGCACCCCTGCTGCTTCTTCAAAGATACTGCGGCGATCCTCCGCTTTGCTGCTCAGGATTTCTTCCACTTTCCCTTGGCTGATAATCGAAAATGCTTCTTTTCCAAGTCCTGAGTCCATAAATAAATCAATAATATCTTTTAAGCGGCACGGCTGATTGTTAATTAAAAATTCACTCTCGCCAGATCTGTACACACGTCTTGTGACACTGACCTCATGGAAGTCAATCGGCAAAAAATGATCGTCATTATCAAGCGTAAGTGTAACTTCGGCAAGATTTAACCGTTTTCTCGAATCACTGCCGGCAAAAATAATATCTTCCATTTTCCCGCCGCGAAGGGAACGTGCAGATTGTTCTCCAAGAACCCAGCGAATAGCGTCTGTGATATTGCTTTTTCCGCTTCCGTTCGGGCCGACAACCGCAGTGACGCCTTTTACAAAATCAACGGAAATCCGTTCTGCAAATGATTTAAATCCTATAACGTCTAAACGTTTGAGGAACATAGCGATCCTCCTTATGTAATAAGTATTTCAATTTTATCATAAACATGGATGAAATAAGACGGCAAACATACTGAAATCCCCCTTATAACTTAGGGGGATTTTATTGTTTCGTATGGTGTTTTTGCAATTTAGCTAGAGCTTCCTGAGCAGCGTGCTGTTCGGCTTCTTTCTTTGAACGGCCGTTTCCGACTCCGAGTGGTTCACCTTTTAGAGATACGATGGCTTCGAATTCACGGTTATGGGCAGGTCCTTTTTCGTTGGATATTTTATACTCCAGCGAGCCCTTGCCGTCCCGCTGCACGTATTCCTGCAGCTGGCTTTTAAAATCCATCACATGAGAAAAAGCACCATCGTTTATTTTAGGGAACACATAGACTTTTAAGAAACTTTCGACCGGCTCTAATCCCTGGTCAAGATACAAGGCTCCGATAAATGCTTCGAAGACATCCGCCAAAAGTGCAGGGCGTTTTCTGCCGCCCGTCATTTCCTCGCCTTTCCCTAATAGGACAAGATCGCCGAATGACAGTTCGTGAGCCAATGAAACGAGAGACGGTTCGCATACAATCGCGGCTCTCAATTTCGTCAAATCTCCTTCACTCATAGCCGGATACTTGGCAAATAAGAATCTGGAGATCGTCAGTTCCAAAACAGCGTCACCTAAAAATTCAAGCCTTTCATTATCTTCATACGGCTTTTTCCGATGCTCATTCACATAAGATGAATGTGTAAATGCTTGATACAAAAGCTTTTCATTTTGAAAGTGAACCGAGATCCGTTCTTGAAACTCTTTAAATTGTTCTATTTTTTTATAGAACTTTTTCTTATCTTTATAATGTGAGTGTTTTGACATAGTAACCTCCATAGGCACATCAGGTTCACCGCGCTTCTCTGACTAAACCGGATACAGCGCGCGTAAAAGCGGCATGCTGTAATAACTGCACGAATAAAGGGCTAAAGCCCCGCGTTTCGGCGGGACTTTTAGCATCAGCTTATTGCTGGTTTTGTATGTAGTTCACAGCGTCGCCGACTGTTGCAATCTTTTCAGCATCTTCGTCAGAAATTTCCATATCAAACTCGTCTTCAAGTTCCATAACAAGCTCAACTACATCCAGGGAATCAGCACCTAAGTCTTCCTTGAAAGAAGCTTCAAGTTTGACGTCTGCTTCATCAACGCCAAGGCGATCTACGATGATTTTCGTTACACGCTCTAATGTATCTGCCATAGCAATTCACCTCCCCTCAAGTATTATAGTGGATTCGTTTTTAAAAAACTAGAGTAACTATGATGAAATTTTCGAGAAAAAACTTACATTACCATTCCGCCGTCAATATGAAGCGTCTGGCCTGTCATGTAACGCGCTCCCTCTGAAGCAAGAAACGTGACGACGCTGCTGACATCGCCGGGATCGCCAAAGCGAGCGAGCGGAATTTGTTTCAGCATTTCATCTTGAACGTCTTTAGCAAGTTTATCTGTCATATCAGTTGAGATAAATCCAGGCGCAATCGCATTAACTGTGATGTTGCGGCTTGCGAGCTCTTTAGCTGAAGATTTTGTTAAGCCGATCACACCTGCTTTTGCAGCCACGTAGTTGGCTTGTCCAGGATTTCCGCTGACGCCGACGATAGACGATACGTTAATAATCCGGCCTGAACGCTGCTTCATCATTTGTCTTGTGACAGCTTTCGTGCAGTTGAAAACACCCTTCAGGTTAATGTTAATGACATCATCCCACTCATCTTCTTTCATCCTCATGATGAGATTGTCTTTTGTAATTCCGGCGTTGTTCACTAGAATGTCAATCGTAGAGAAAACAGAAATCGCTTCTTTTATCATGTTTTGTACATCTTCAAGATTTGATACATCGGCTTTGACAGCAATCGCTTTTCTGCCCATTGATTTGATTTCATCTACGACTTCATTTGCTTTCGCTTCGCTGCCTGAGTAGTTAACGACAACGTTTGCACCGTTTTTGGCCAAGTCAAGGGCGATTGAACGGCCGATTCCGCGGGATGCGCCAGTGACAACAGCTGTTTTTTCATTAAGCATTCTCATTCTCCTCCTTAAGCGTTTGAATTGCCAGTTCAATCGTTTCCGGGTCTGATACGGCAATGGTTTTTAAGCGTCTGTTTACTTTTTTCACAAGGCCTGAAAGCACTTTGCCGGGACCGATTTCAATAAACGTCGTAACACCCTCTGCGATCAGCTTGTTAACAGTTTCCTCAAAACGAACCGGGGAGTACAGCTGCTCAATGAGTTTCTCTTTAATGTCTGCCTTATCTGTCATCACATCTGCAGAAACATTTGAGATCACCGGCACGTCTGCGTCTTTCAGTTCACAGGAGTCCAAGACTTCCTTCAGCTTATCAGCAGCAGGCTTCATCAGTTCAGAATGGAACGGACCGCTTACGTCAAGCGGAATCGCACGTTTAGCACCGTTCTCTTTTGCCTGTTCAGATGCAAGCTCTACTCCTTTTGCCGTTCCGGAAATAACGATTTGTCCGGGACAGTTGAGGTTGGCAAGCTGCACAAGGTGGCCATCCTCAGTGACTTTATCGGTTACTTGTTTCAATGCGTCGGCATCCATGCCGAGAATGGCAGCCATCGCTCCTTCTCCGGCCGGCACCGCTTCGTTCATGAACTCACCGCGTTTTCTGACAGTATAAACAGCGTCTTTAAAGCTCATTGCGCCAGCCGCCACCAGTGCAGAATATTCTCCAAGGCTGTGTCCGGCTGTGAAATCAGGTGTAATGCCTGATTCTTTAAATTTTTCAAGCACAGCCATGCTAGTCGTCAGCAAAGCAGGCTGCGCATTGTATGTAAGGGTTAATTCTTTGGCATCACCTTCAAAAATCAGTGAGCTGAGCTTTGTTTCCAATGTTTCGTCCGCTTCATCGAACAGACGTTTTGCAGCTGGAACCTGATCATAAAGCTCTTTCCCCATGCCGATAAATTGAGATCCCTGACCAGGGAATAAAAATGCAATCTTACTCATGATGTAAAAACCTCCAGACTATTCATCTGTTTTTTCTTCTTTTACTTCTTCCTGAATGAGCGCAGCCATGTTTTGGCTGACCATCTCTCTGGCTTGGCGGATCGCATGGTAAACCGCACGGGCATCAGAAGAGCCGTGTGCCTTGATTACCGGCGCTTTCAAACCGAAAAGACTTGCTCCGCCGTATTCGGAATAATCCATTTTCATTTTCATTTCCTTCATCTTCGGCTTCAGCACAGCGGCCGCAAGCTTAGATGTAAAGTTTGACGTGAGCGCTTCTTTCATCATTTTAAAAATGGACATCGCAGAGCCTTCAAGCGTTTTGAGTGTAACATTCCCGGTAAATCCGTCCGTTACTACGACATCTGCTACATCGTCTAAAAGGTCCCGTGCTTCCACGTTTCCGATAAAGTTGATGTTTGCCTCTTTTAATAATTGGAACGTCTGCTTCGTCAATTCGTTTCCTTTTTTATCTTCTGTTCCGACATTCAAAAGTCCGACTCTCGGTGAAGTCACGCCTCGGACTTGCTGGGAATAAACAGAACCCATAATGGCGTATTGAACGAGATGCTCAGGCTTGGCATCTACATTGGCGCCGACATCAAGGAGCAGAAATCCGCCGCCTGATACAGTCGGCAGTGTCGGTGCAAGCGCAGGGCGGTCAATTCCTTTAATTCTTCCCACAATAAACAGGCCGGCTGTCATTAGCGCGCCGGTATTTCCTGCTGAAATGCAGGCGTCAGCTCTGCCTTCTGCAACTTCCTGCGCCATCAGGACCATAGAGGAGTTCTTTTTTCTCCGCACGGCGCGGACCGGTTCGTCCGTAGGCTCAATCACTTCATCTGCGTGCAGCACCGTGATGCGGTCTGATGATGTTGTTAAATACGATTCTATTGTTGTCTTGTCACCGACAAGTGTAATATGAAGATCATCAAATGACTCTATACCCTTCATAACTCCGTCAATAACAGCTTTGGGAGCGTGGTCTCCTCCCATTGCATCTACAGCTATTCTCATGCATGCTCCACCTTTATGAATGTTTTGAACGGTACATGTCAAAGCGTCCAGAAAAAACAATTTCCTCTGCAACATAGCTGTTTACTTCGACAACCGTTCTTCCTTTTTCTTTCTCAACCGCCGTCACTTTCGCTTTCGCAACGACGCGCTCACCCTGCTTTACCTGCCTGGTAAAGCGGATATCTGCACTTGCAGTCAGCGCCAGTTCGTCATCTATAATTGCAACGGCCAAAGAATTCGCCTGAGCAAATAAATGATGTCCTCTTGCAATCTGATTCCGGCTGAATACATGCTCCTGTTTTATTTCTAAAATAGAAATCGCCTGATCATCCAGCTCAAGGTCAATAATTTCTCCGATGACTTCGTCTAGTGACAGGGACTTCACTTCATCTTCAAGCGTTTTCTCTGCCACGTTCTTAATTCTTTCTCTCAGCTCCGGTATGGAAAGCTCCAAGCGGTCCAAACGAATCGTCTGAATGCTTACTCCGAATTTTCCCGCTAATTCTTCATCTGTAATAAATGGGGTTGCTTTGATCGTCTGCTGAAGTAATTCCTGGCGTTCTTTCTTATTTCTTCTCATATCTAAACACCATCCGGCAAATTAAGACTAGGTACTAATAGTAGTATATAATTTCATAGATTGGAATGCAATGATTGTTTCTGGCTGAACACCAAAAACTTCTTACCTCAGCTCAATTTTTCCCCGTCCATGACTCCGCTTTTCAGCAAATGCTCTCTTAGCGCCCCATATTCAGGGTCGTTCCAGAACGCTTCCGAAGCCACCAGATTTGCAGCGTCCTGCCTTGCCGTTTCAAGCGCTCTGTAATCATGAACCATGTCCGCCACCTTAAAATCAGGCATTCCGCTTTGTTTTTTTCCAAAGAAATCTCCCGGGCCTCTCAGTTCCAAATCCTTTTCAGACAGTTCAAAGCCGTTATTGGTTTCCGACATGATTCTCATCCGTTCTTTTCCTGTTTCTGATTTCGGATCAGCCATAAGAATGCAGTAGGACTGGTGCTCGCCGCGGCCTACACGGCCGCGCAGCTGGTGAAGCTGGGACAAACCAAAGCGATCGGCGTCGTAAATGACCATAATCGTTGCATTCGGGACATTCACTCCGACTTCAACAACAGTGGTTGATACGAGAATTTGACACGTATTCGCGCTGAATTCCCTCATCACCTGATCTTTTTCATCGGAATGCAGTTTTCCGTGCATAAGACCGACGTTCCATTTTCCACGGAAAACCTCAGAAAGCATATTGTATACATCTATAGCGTTTTGCACATCAAGCTTGTCTGATTCTTCGATCAGCGGACAGATAATATACGCCTGTCTGCCCTGCTTTAATTCTTTTTCGACGAATGCCAGAATGCGGTCCAGCATGTCATGTTTCACCCAATAAGTCTCGATTTGTTTTCGCCCCGCCGGCATCTCATCAATGACGGAGACATCCATTTCACCGAAAACAGTAATCGCCAGGGTTCTCGGAATCGGAGTGGCTGTCATAAAGAGAACATCGGGATCCTGCCCTTTGTTCCGAAGCTTCTTCCGCTGTTCAACTCCAAATCGGTGCTGCTCATCCGTGATGACAAGACTTAGCGCTTTAAACTCGACCTCATCCTGGATTAAAGCATGGGTTCCTACAAGAATATCAATCTCTCCCGCAGCAAGCCGCTCAAGCAATTCCCTTCGGCGCTTCCCTTTTACAGAGCTTGTCAGAAGGGCAACATTGACATCCCACTTTTCAAACAGTGAAACAAGGGAATCAGCATGCTGTTCAGCAAGAATTTCTGTCGGAACCATAAGCGCTCCCTGATATCCGGATAAAATGGCCGCATAAAGCGCGATGGCAGCGACTGCCGTTTTTCCTGATCCGACGTCTCCTTGAAGAAGACGGTTCATTCTGTATGGGGAGGACATGTCTGCTGTTATTTCGCGGAGCACGCGGGACTGGGCGTTGGTGAGAGGAAATGGGAGGCTTTTGACAAATGTCATGAGTTCTTCGTTTGAAAAACGCTGCCGTATCCCTTGTGACTGCTCTCTTTCCGCCTTTCGGAACGCCTGCATTTTCAACTGAAATAATAAAAATTCTTCGTAAACGAATCGGCGTCTGGCCAGCTTTAATGCTTCTCTTGTTTCTGGCTGGTGCATCGCTTTTAACGCTTGATGATAGTCCGGCAGCTTATAGCGAACTTTAAGATTTTCCGGGAGAGGATCAGGTATTGAGTCCGCATATTGGGTCAGCCCGTGCTGAATAAAACGTCTCATCATTTTGACGGTGACATTTTCTTTCACGGAATAAACTGGTTCAATGCTTTTATCCTCTTGATGCGGCCCATTTTTTAATTCCTGAACGGAAATGGTCTGACGGTGCTTGTCCCATTTACCGGAAATCGTCACAACAGAGCCCAGCGAAAGCTTTTTCTTTAAATAAGGACGGTTAAAACAAATGGCAGTGATTAAATAATGGCCGACAAGAAGGCGAAATGTCAGCCTGTTTCGTTTTTTTCCGTAATAGGTAAGAGAAGGCTCTGAATGAACCTTCCCTTCAACTGTGACTCTTTCATCATGCTGTACTTCTTCTAAATCCCTCAGCTCGTAGTCATCATAGCGATATGGGAAATAATTCAGAAGATCAGAAATGTCATAAATACCGAGTTCATTTAATGTTTTTTCTGTTTCCGGCCCAATGCCCTTAATGTTGGCTATACTAGTTTGCTGATGTTGTTTCACTTGAACCCAGCGCTCCTCCGAATATTTTTTTCTCTAATTCTCTTCCCGTCGGTGTGGCCGCTAAACCGCCCTGGCCTGTTTCTCTAAGGGCAGTGGGCATCGTTTGGCCGATTTTATACATCGCATCGATGACCTCGTCACATGGAATCCGGCTTGTAATGCCTGCTAATGCCATATCAGCAGCAATCATCGCGTTTGATGCGCCCATTGCATTCCGCTTCACACAAGGCACTTCAACAAGGCCCGCAACAGGATCACACACAAGGCCGAGCATATTTTTTAATGTAATGGCCATGGCCTCCGCACTTTGCTCAGGTGTTCCGCCTGCCATTTCAACAATTGCCGCAGCTGCCATGCCCGAGGCAGATCCTACCTCTGCCTGACACCCGCCGGCAGCACCGGAAATACTTGCATTATTTGCTACGACAAATCCGAAAGCTCCGGCCGTAAATAAAAAGCGGATCATTTGTTCTCTTGTCGGGTTCAGTTTTTCTTTCACGGCAAATAACGTACCCGGCACTACACCTGCAGATCCGGCTGTCGGTGTCGCACAGATTGTTCCCATGGCGGCATTCACTTCATTTGTTGCCACAGCTTTCGATACCGCGTCTAAAATCAGCGCTCCCGACAGGCTTTTTCCAGATCGAATGTAGGCCTGTAATTTAACGGCATCCCCGCCTGTTAAGCCCGTTTGACTCGTAACCCCTTCAAGCCCTTTCTGAACCGCCGCTTCCATAACAGTCAGATTGTGATCCATCTGCTGAAAAATTTCTTCTTTTGTTTTTTCTGTTACTTCCATCTCTTGAGCGATCATGATGTCAGAGATGGACATTTGCTTTTCTTTCGTTATCTCAATTAATTCTTTTACATTACGAAACATAACTGGCTCCTCCTGACCCTTCGCTAGTCAGCAATCTTTGTCACTTGAATAATGTTCGGCAGCTTCGACAGCTCATCGAGAACATCATCGTCAATATTTTGATCCACTTCTATTGTCATCAGCGCAAGCTGACCAATATCCTTGCGGGCGACTTCCATATGGCCGACGTTGATTGAGAATTTCGCAAGGACATTGGCAACTCCTGCAATGGTGCCAAACTTGTCATTATGGACAACTAGAATGGCAGGGTGGTTTCCAGACAGACGGAGCTCAAAGCCGTTTAATTCTGTGATTTCAATTTTTCCTCCGCCTATCGAAATTCCCGTCAGTTCAAGTTCTCCCTTTTCATCAGAAATGCTGATTCGAGCTGTGTTCGGGTGAACCGGAACAGCGTCTTCGACTCGAAACTCTATATCAATTCCTTTATCTTCTGCAATTTGTATAGCGGTTTTAATCCGTTCGTCAAATGTATCAAAATCGAGCAGACCGCCGATGATTGCCACATCTGTGCCGTGACCCTTATATGTTTCAGCAAAAGAGCCGTAAAAGGACACAACGATGCGCTCAGGCTCTCTGCCAAATAAACTTCTGGCCACTCTCCCAATTCTCGCCGCTCCTGCTGTATGCGAACTGGACGGACCGATCATAACCGGGCCGATAATATCAAAAACGCTTCTGTATTTCATGCTATTCCTCCTTATGAATCAGAGCTTATAAGCGGCTTTGCTTCTAGACTAATTGATCGGATATAAAATGGCAAGCGGGCGCGTTACAGCGCTGCCGCACTTAAAAGCAGACATAAGAATAGAAGGGCGAATCGCCCTTCTATTCTGCAGAAACTATATACGAATACAGCGGCTGTTTTCCGTTGTGGATTTCAACCTCAATCTCTTCGTACTTGTCGTTGAGAAACGCTTCAAGCTCTTCAGCTTCTTCTTGAGACGCATCCTCTCCATAAAGAATGGTGACAATTTCGTCCTCTTCTCCGATCATCTCTGACAAGAGCATTTTTGCAGCACCCAGCTGATCTTCAGCACTGCCGATAATCGTTCCATTCAGAATTCCCATAAAGTCGCCTTTTTTTATGTCTTGTCCGTCAATATGAGTATCCCTGACTGAGTATGTCACCTGTCCGCTTTTTACTTGCTGAATGGCACTTAGCATATTGGCTTCATTTGCTTCAGGCTCTTGATCCGGATTAAATGCCAGCAGCGCTGACATCCCTTGCGGAACCGTTTTGGCAGGAATGACAAAAACTTTATCGCCTATCACACTTGCGGCTTGATTGGCAGCCATGATAATGTTGGAGTTATTCGGTAAGATAAACACAGTGTCTGCATTTACAGATCTTACAGCATCGACAATATCCTCAGTGCTTGGATTCATCGTCTGGCCGCCTTCAATCACAACGGAAGCGCCAATGCTTTTGAATAAATCAGAAATGCCTTCTCCCATCGCAACAGTCACAATGCCGTACGGCTGCTTTGCCGTTTTCTCGCTGTGAGCAGGCTCGCTGTCCTGGCTGATGATGGAAGTGTGCTGCTCTCTCATGTTTTCAATTTTGATTTTTATTAATTCACCGTAATTTTGAGCGTAGTTTAACACGTTTCCCGGCTCTTCAGCATGAATATGAACCTTCGCCAGAGACTCGTCTGCAATAACCAAAAGAGAATCACCAAATTGGCTGAGGTCATTTCTGAATGTGCCTTCATCAAATTCTCTTTTATTCTGATCGAGCCTTACCATCACTTCTGTACAGAAACCGAATTCAATATCATCTGTATTCATCATGCTCTGCGCGCTCTTATGATGCTCTGCGCTGACCATGTCATCAAGTGACGGAAGAACGGTTTTCTCAGGAACGGTCTCTCCTTTTAATGAAGCGAGGAAACCTTCATACACACAAAGCAGGCCTTTGCCTCCGCTGTCAACAACTCCTACTTCCTTCAGGACAGGCAGCAATTCCGGTGTCCGGTTTAAGGATGCCACAGCTTCCTTTGTCACCGATGTCATCAGCGCAATGATATCGGTTTCTTTTTCCGCCAGGGCCACCGCTTGTTTCGCAGCATCTTTTGCAACTGTTAAGATGGTGCCCTCCACAGGCTTCATGACTGCTTTGTAAGCCATATCGACACCGGCTTGCAGCGCGGCGGCAAACTCTTTTGCATTAATTTCTTTTTTTGTTTCAATGCTTTTACTGAATCCTCGGAACAATTGAGACAGGATGACTCCTGAATTCCCTCTTGCCCCCATGAGCAATCCTTTAGATAACGCGGAACCCACTTTACCGATATTACTTGTCTCCAAATGCTCCACTTCTCTTGCCCCGGAAGTCATTGACAGGTTCATGTTTGTTCCCGTATCACCGTCCGGCACCGGAAACACGTTGAGCGCGTCAACCGCACTCGCGTTTTGCGACAGATTCTGTGCACCTGCAAGAATCATCTCGGCAAAGGTTCTGCCGTCTAATGTTCTGATAGACAATCCTACTCCTCCTAACTACGGGTTCGTCACTCGTACGCCTTGGACATAAATATTGACAGAGTCCACTGCAAGTCCGACTGTTTGATTTACTGTGTACTTTACTTTTGTTTGGACGTTATGTGCCACTTCAGAAATTTTTGTGCCGTAGCTGACAATGATATACATGTCAATATGTATCTGTTCTGCTTCTTGGCGAACTTGAACACCTCTGCTGAAATTCTCTTTCCGAAGGATTTCAGTCAGTCCGTCTTTAATTTGGTTTTTAGAGGCCATTCCAACGATGCCGTAACAGTCAATCGCAGCGCCGCCGGCAACCATTGCAATGACTTCATTCGATATATCAATCTGCCCGTATTTCGTTCTTAATTCAATGGACACACTAGTTCCTCCTTCGAATGCATAGAGTTACAGCTATTCTACTATATGAATTCCATTATGAAAAGAAAAGACGCGACAAACGCTGCACGTCTCTTTACATATACTATAGCGCCGCTGTTTGTGCAAGATGTCAAGTGAATTTTCTTGAAAGATGATGAAACAATAGTTGCAAACGTTTTTTAGCTGTGGTAAATTATTTAAAGTATCCATATCGAAAGCATCTAAGAACATATGAAAGTGAAAAAGTAGATGTTTTGTGCAAGTGAGGAGGGAAACAAATGGCACGTAAATGCGTTATCACAGGTAAAAAAACAACAGCTGGGAATAACCGTTCTCACGCAATGAACGCTTCTAAGCGCACTTGGGGCGCGAATCTTCAAAAGGTTCGTATCCTTGTGAACGGAAAACCTAAAAAAGTATATGTATCTGCTCGAGCTTTGAAATCCGGTAAAGTTGAGCGTGTATAACAAAATGAACGCCTGCCCTGATATGTGGCAGGCGTTTTTATGTGGTGAAAGGGGGCTTGAACCCCTGGGCTTTAATCTTTTCTAAATGAGCCCAGCATCGCCCGGACAATTCCTCCTAAAAACTTCGGCAATTTAATGGTGTAAAATTTCATTTTTGTCCCCTCCTATAAGTCCCGTAACCGCCTGTTCATCGCTTTAAGGTTCATTAATTTCAACAAATGAGTGAAAGCAGAAGCTAATCCGTGCTTCTTATCATTATTAATATGCCTTTCGCAAACGAAAAAGTACCTCGTGAATGAATGAGTTCGTTACTAATACATAGTGTTGAACCAAGCGTAATATGACACTTATTTAGCGGATATTTAAAACCGATGAGAGTCAGCTCATCCACTTCTTCTGTAAATGGGATGAAGGAGATATACCGTTTGTTTTGATCGATAAGAAGAGAATATTCGCCTGGAGAGAACATCTGAATATCATTCTGTTTGTCTATAAGCTTCATTTTCGAATTTGTTTTTACTCCCCTGTACAGCAGCTGAATATTTCCTAAAAAGTGATCTGCTCTGCCTCCCGTAATACCGAAGATCTGAATGACATCCGGCTGCTTTTCCAGGGCCCAATCAAGAGCGAGGTCTAAATCAGTTTGATCTTTTTCTGCCTGGTACACATGGAGAGCGGGCGCGGCTTTTTCGATTTGCCGGCGTTCCTGCTCCGTAATGCTGTCAAAATCTCCGAAGGCTTCATCAGGAATGATGCCGGCATCTAAAAGCGTGACTGTGCCCTTGTCAACCCCGACCCAGATCGTGTGATCAGCCGTATAACCAGTCAGGTCAGGGATCAAATCTTTTGGGCCTCCCGCAACGATATTGATTTTTCTCATCTCTTTTTCCTTTCTGCTTCTGGGTACAGGAAAAAGAGCTCGGGCTAAATGCGCCCGGCTCTTTCTCCTGCTGCTTATTTGCTTCCTCTTATCTCAGAAATAGCTTTTTCGCGGTCAGTTTGGCCATAAACAGCAGAACCGGCAACAAGTAAATTTGCGCCCGCTTCGATGACTAGCGGGGCTGTTTCTTTGTTGACGCCGCCGTCTACTTCAATTAGCAGATCATGTTTCCCTTTTTCCTCTGCCATTCGTTTCACTTCTTTTATTTTCGGAAGAACAGAATGAATAAATTTCTGTCCGCCAAATCCAGGGTTCACCGTCATTAAGAGAACGAGATCAAGTTCTTCAAAAATATGCTCAATTACTTGAACAGGTGTATGCGGATTCAGGACAACGCCAGCTTTTACACCCTGCTCTTTCATAAGCTGGATTGTCCGGTGAAGGTGCGGACAGGCTTCGGCATGTACAGACAGGATATCTGCTCCAGCTTTTGCGAAAGCCGGTATATAACGATCCGGCTCTTCAATCATTAAATGTACATCCAGGGGCAGTTTCGTCACCGGACGAATGGCTTCTACAATCAGCGGCCCAATCGTAATATTCGGGACAAAATGGCCGTCCATGACATCAACATGAATGTAATCGGCTCCGCCTTTTTCTACATCTTGAATCTCTTTGCCTAAAGCGGCAAAATCAGCGGAAAGAATAGAAGGTGCAATCTTTACCATGATCTAATACCTCGGCTTTCTGTCTTTGATCTCTGTAATAAATTCAACATAATGGTCGTAGCGGTACTGCTTTAATTCCCCTTCTTCAACAGCTTGTTTGACTGCACATTTCGGCTCTTTCAAATGCAAACACCCTCTGAATTTGCATGATGCGCTTTTTTCTCTGATGTCAGGGAAGGTGTAGCCCAGCTCTCCTTCTTCTATGTCTGTAAACTCAAGAGAGCTGAAACCCGGCGTATCCGCAACCAGACCTCCGGACGTGTGAATGAGCTCCACATGGCGGGTTGTGTGCTTCCCGCGGCCTAAATGCTCGGAAATCTCGTTTGTTCTCAAACCCAGCTCGGGACTGATCGCGTTGAGAAGCGAGGATTTTCCAACCCCAGACTGACCGGCAAAGACCGTTGTTTTGCCGCGGAAATGCGGGATGATCTCCGTTAAACTGTCTTGGTCCTTTGAAGAGGTAAGATACACGTCATAGCCAATATTCCGGTAGTCTTCAGCATACGCTTGAATGAGCTTTTGTGTATGTTGATCTTCAATTAAATCCATTTTTGTAATACAAATAATCGGCTGGATGTCATTCGCTTCTACGAGAACCAAGAAACGGTCGAGCAATGCTGTGCTGAAAGATGGCTGCATCGCCGAGAAAACAAGCACCGCTTGATCAACGTTGCAGATCGGCGGCCTGATAAGTTCATTGGTTCTTTCTTTAATCTCCAGAAGATATCCTTCTTTATTATTTTCAGCTTGATAAACAACATAATCACCGACCAAAGGGGTGATTTTATTTTTTCTGAAAATGCCTCTTCCTCTGCATTGTATAACTTTTCCGTTATTTGAATCCTCTGATTCATCCAGTACGTAATAAAAGCCGCTAAGCGCTTTAATAATTTTGCCCTCAGGCATATTTTCCCTCCTTGTTATTCATCTTTCGGATACTCAATTGTTTTGTAGCTGACGACTTTATTATTTACCATCACTTGATAGTACCCTTTTTGGCCAGGTTCAATCTTCAGTTCGATCGTCCGTTCTACGGGCTCTTTAATCTTAAAATGTTCGTAAGTGTCAGAAATGCTGTGGTCCGCGTCGTCAATCGCGATTTGCACCTCCAGCTCGTCCCCTTCGTTTTCAGGCTCATATGGAATCTTGACTTTTTCTTTCACTGTTTTCGCCGGTTTTTTCTCAGGTCCGAGAGAAAATGTCACTTCGACCTCATTTCCCGGCTTTAGCGCCGTTCCCGCTGCCGGTTTTTGTTTGACAACCTGTCCTTCCGGAACGTCATCTGAGTACGCTTCTTTTTCCACCAGCTTGAGCCCGTTATCTTCCAGATATCCTGAGGCTGCTTCTTTACTGTATGTTTTTAAATCTCTGAGCGTAATATCTTCCGGCCCGATGCTGACTGTGAGCTTAACTTGATCTTCGTCCGGCACAAGTTCGGTCCCTGCTGACGGATTCTGGTCTATGACAGTGCCGGCGTCTTTCTCATCATTATTTACTTCATCCACCGTTACATTTTTAAAGCCCTGTTCCTTTAACACTTTTTTTGCCTTGTCGACTGATTGGTCCGTCACATCACCGATCTGCTTTTTTGCTTTACCTGTACTCTTATAAAGCGTAACCGTTGCTCCTTCTTTAACAGTGGACTCGGCTTTAGGATCGGTTTTGACCATCAGGCCTTCTTCGATCTTCTCATCTGAGATTTCCAAAACGTCTGAATCTACCTGCAAGCCTTCTTTTTCTAGAAGATCTGCCGCTTTCTCATATTCCATCCCTGCTACATCGGGTATTTTGACATCCTTAGGCATAAAAAGAGAAGGAAAAACAGTGACGGCGAGAACTCCTGCCGTGATAAAAATCAGGCATATGGTGAGCAAAATCCACGGCCATTTTTTTCTCTTAGCTTTTTTCTTCGTTTGGTTTTCTTGAGGAAATGTCATGTCAGCTTCGGTTTCATTAGAAGCTTTCGCAAGCTCTGCATCCTTAATAATCGGAATCGCTTTCGTCATTTCTTCATCATCTTGAATCGTAAATTTCTTTTCGTTGAGCCTGTCCGCGTCAAAAGCTGTTCGAATATCTTCTTCCATATCTTCAGCAGTTTCATAGCGATGAAAAGGATCTTTGGCGGTTGCCTTTAATATGATGTTTTCAACGCTTTGGGGTACTGAGGGATTCCACCTTTTCGCTGAAGGGGTTTCAGCCTGAAGATGCTTTAAGGCGATGCTGACAGCCGATTCTCCATCAAACGGGATTCGGCCGGTTAACAGCTCAAATAAGACAATCCCAAGTGCATAAATATCTGATTTTTTTGTGGCCAGACCGCCCCGCGCCTGTTCGGGGGATAAATAATGGACTGAGCCCAGCACAGAATTGGTGTGGGTGATTGTTGTCGAAGTCAGTGCAGTCGCAATTCCAAAATCCGTTACTTTGATATTGCCCATATGGTCGATCAAAATGTTATGCGGTTTAATATCCCTGTGGACAATATGATTTTGGTGGGCATGGGCAATGGCTGAGACAATTTGCTCCATGATGCTGAGCGCTTCTTTGGGGTGAAGCGGCCCATTTGCTGTTATGTATTCTTTTAGCGTCATGCCCTCTACGTATTCCATGACAATATAGTAAATGTCATCTTCCTCGCCCAAATCATAAATGCTGACAATATTCGGGTGATCAAGGCTTGATGCCGATTGGGCTTCTCTTCGGAAACGCCTGATAAACTCATTGTCATTCACATAGTCAAACCGCAGGATTTTGATTGCGACTTCACGATCAAGAATAATGTCCTCAGCTAAATAAACGTTGGCCATTCCCCCGCCGCCTATGGCACGGAGAATCTGGTAACGCCCGCTGATTCGCTTGCCGATTAGCACTGATCTTCACCCTCTTCAACATGTAAAGCAAGCTCAAGCAAAACTGCTGTAATATTGTCTTCCCCGCCATTCTCATTGGCTTTGTCCACAAGCAGGTTTACTTTTTCCTGAGGAGCTGAATCGCTTTGCAGGATGTCTTTTAATTCAGTGACTTCCACTTTATTCGTCAGTCCATCAGAACATAAAAGGAGTTTGTCTCCGGGTTCAATTTCGAAAGAACGTGCGTCAATACTGACAGATTGATCTGTTCCGAGCGCCTTCGTCAGCACATTTTTGCGCGGATGATGCTCAGCATCTTCTCTGGAGATTTCACCGGTGCGAACCAGTTCATTCACAAGAGAATGATCCTCTGTCACCTGAACGAAAAGATCGTCCTGAAGCAAATAGCATCTGCTGTCGCCTATATGAGCAACGGAAACCGTTTTGCCTGTAAAAAGAGCGCATACAATGGTTGTTCCCATGCCTTGGCATTCTTCGTGCGCTTGGGCATGATCGTAAATCTTGCTGTTTACCGCGAGAATCTGTTCAATGAGCCACTCTTCACACTCTGACGGCGCCGCAGGAACCGTATCTGCCTCATTCCATTTCTCTCCCATGGCTTTCACAGCCATCTTGCTTGCAACATCTCCAGCAAGATGGCCGCCCATGCCATCAGCGACAACCGCTAATACAAAATCGTCTTTCCCCTTAAAAATACCCGCATCATCTTCATTATGCTGGCGGATTTTCCCTGTATCTGTTTTTAAGGCTGTTAACAACCCTCATCACCTCGTCTCGTCTTGACGCTCCTTCGCGCGAAGCTGACCGCAGGCTGCGTCAATGTCATGGCCTTGCTCTCTTCGGATCGTGACATTTACTCCGCGGGATTTCAGCGTTTTCTCAAAAGCAAAAATCTGCTCGCGCGGTGTGCGGACGTAATCCCGTTCAGGCACATAGTTTACCGGAATCAAGTTCACGTGGCATTTTACGCCTTCCAGCAAGTCTGCAAGCTCTTCAGCGTGCTCGACCTGATCATTTACGCCGCCGAACAGACCATATTCAAAGCTGATCCGGCGTCCTGTTTTATTAATGTAATATTTAACGGCTTCCATTAAATCAGGCAGCTTGTACGCTCTGTTAATCGGCATCAAACGGCTTCTGATTTCTGTATTTGGCGCGTGCAGAGAAATCGCAAAGTTAATCTGCATTTGCTGATCAGCGAATTCGTAAATTTTCGGGATGATTCCGCTTGTAGAAACAGTAATATGGCGGGCTCCTATATTCAGTCCCTTATCATGGTTAATGATTTTTAAGAAGGCAAGCATTTCGTTAAAGTTATCAAATGGTTCGCCAATTCCCATGATGACGACAGAGCTGACGCGTTCATCCGTTTCATCCAGCGCTTTTTGAACTTTCACCACTTGAGCGACAATTTCGCCCGCTTCAAGATTTCGTTTTAAGCCGCCGAGCGTTGATGCGCAGAATGTGCAGCCAATGCGGCAGCCGACTTGTGTCGTTACACATACAGAATTACCATACTCGTGTCTCATTAAAACGGTTTCGATTGTATAACCGTCGTGAAGCTCGAATAAAAACTTCATCGTACCATCTTGAGAAGTTTGTTTAACTGCTGTTTTCAGCGTCGTTAATACGAAATGAGTGTTTAATTTCTCACGCAGATCCTTTGACAGGTTTGTCATTTCGTCAAAAGAAGATACTCGTTTTTCGTAAAGCCATTCAAAAATCTGTGCCGCGCGGAACGGTTTCTCTCCGTTGTCTGTCAGCCATTGTTTGATTTCGTCTAATTCAAAAGAATAAATTGAAGGACGCTCTGTCCGCAATTCTTTTCTGATCTTTGTTTTTTTAAGTTCTGTCATTGCTTATCCCTTCTTTCTCATGCTGCAAATAAAGAAACCATCTGTTCCGAAATAATGCGGAAGGATTTGAAGCCTCCCATCCCGAACAAAGGGTCTCGCCTTTTCGGGCAGCCGCTTTTCAAGAGACAAATCGGGTTCAAAATCAGGATGTTCTTGTATAAACGCATGGATAACTTCTTCATTTTCTGTCCGATCCATTGTACACGTACTGTAGACAAGAGTGCCACCTTTTTTTACTAATGGCGCAATTTCCCTTAAGATAGACAGCTGGATTTCAGCAAGCCGGGAGCTGTCATTCGGGGTTTTGGTGTACTTCATATCCGGCTTTCTTCTGATCACGCCAAAGCCTGAGCATGGAGCGTCAACCAAAATACGGTCAAACTGTACACTTTTAAACGTTTCTCCCGCTTTTCTCGCGTCCATTGTTTTCGCATCAATAATGGAAAGGCCAAGCCGTTCTGACGCTTCTTTGATCAGCTTCACTTTATGTTTGTGAAGGTCAAGCGATGTCACACTTCCCTTGTTCTCCATTAATTCAGCGATATGGGCTGACTTTCCGCCCGGCGCCGCGCACGCATCAAGCACCGTTTCACCTGGCTTAGGGTCAAGGGCCCGGGCAACCAGCATGGAGCTTTCATCCTGGATGGACACTTCACCGGTCTGGAAGAAGTGAGTTCCGGCGATTGTTCCCTTTACAAGCTTCACAGCATCCTCGGCGAGATCGCCTTTTTCTGCTTCGATTCCTTCAGCTGCCATTTGATCAAGTATCTCCGCTCTGTCTGTTTTCATTTGATTGACACGCAGCGTTTGCTTAGGCGGAATGAGATGAATGCGGCAAATCTTTTCAGCCGCATCAAATCCGTATGCGTCTGCCCACTCTTTCACGAGCCATTCGGGATGGCTTGTTTCTGTCGCAAGCCGGAGAACAGGATCTTCGATGGCGTCAAAGGAAGGGACTCCTTCGCGCTGAATAGAGCGAAGCACGCCGTTGACAAATGAGGCAATGCCTTTATGCCCGCGGTTTTTAGCAATCTCTACCGCTTCATGGATGACTGCCCGGTCCGGGATTTTTTCTAAATATTCCATTTGATATAGGGACAGGCGGAGAAGCTGGATAACCCACGGCTTCACCTTTTGCGGCTTGTTGATAAACGGCTTGAGCATATAATCCAGCGCGATTTTGTTTTGCAATGTACCGTACACTAGTTCAGTCAAAAGCCCCCGGTCCTGATCGCTCAGTTTATTGGATTTAATAACCGATTTCAGGAGCAGGTTACTGTATGACTGATTTTGTTCTAATTTGACCAGCGCCTCCAGCGCAATATCACGAACGCTATTTGTTTTCATTGTGCACTCCTAACATATCACCTGTCTCAACATGAGCGCCACGGACGAAGTCTTCGCCTCGCATGCGTTTTTTGCCGGCAGGCTGCAGCTCTGTTAATAACAGTGCCGTATCGTTTCCTGTGGCCACGATAATTCCTTCTTTTTCAATAGCAATGACTGTGCCGGGCTCGGCTTTTGCCGGCGCCGCTGTTTTCTTGGCCGCCCACACTTTCAGGTTTTGTCCATTTAAAGTCGTATAGGCAACAGGCCATGGGTTTAAACCTCGAACTTGATTATAAAGCTCTTCTCCTGCTCTGGACCAGTCAATCAGCTCTTGTTCTCTTTTAATGTTTGGCGCATACGTCGCTTTCTCGTCATCCTGCTTTTCAGGTGATATGTCGCCGGCTATAACTTGAGGAACTGTTTCAGACAGAAGCTTCGCGCCAGCAACGCTTAATTTATCGTGCAGGGTTCCGACATTGTCGGTTTCTTCAATGTCTACTTCCACTTTAGAAATCATATCGCCTGCATCTAATTTTTCCACCATGTACATAATGGTAACTCCGGTTTTTTTCTTTCCTTGGAGAATGGAATAATGGATAGGAGCCCCGCCTCTCAGTTCAGGCAAAAGAGACGCATGGACATTAATGCATCCGTACTTAGGGCTGTCGAGTAGCTCTTTAGGCAGAATTTGCCCAAACGCTGCCGTCACAATAAGATCCGGTTGTAACGCCAGCACCTTTTCTATTTCTTCTGTCAGTCTGACTTTCTCAGGCTGAAGAACCGGGATGCCGTGACGTAAAGCTTCTTCCTTTACAGGCGGAGGCGTGAGCACTTTTTTTCTGCCCTTCGGACGGTCAGGCTGCGTGACGACCCCCACTACTTCATATCCGTCATCTATCAGGGTTCTTAAAACAGGAACTGAAAAATCGGGTGTTCCCATAAACACGATTCTCGTCATCAAATCATCCTTCCATATCCGCTAGTTCATCTTCTGTATAATATTTGCTTATTTTTGATGTGAACAGCACGCCGTCCAAGTGGTCCATTTCATGCTGCACGGCTCTCGCGAAAAAGCCCCTTGCTTCAAGAATAAACGGTTTTCCCTGACGGTTATACGCCCGCACTTTCACATAATCGGCACGCGTGACATCTCCGTAGACGCCGGGAAAACTCAAGCATCCTTCAACTCCGGTTTGCTCGCCGCTTTGTTCAAGAATTTCCGGATTCACAAGGTCAATTCTGCCGCTTTCTTCTCCGATATCAACAACAGCCGCTCTTTTTAAAATACCGATCTGCGGCGCTGCCAGTCCGACTCCATCCATTTCGAGCATGGTATCGTACATATCATCAAGCAGTTTTTTTATCTTTTTATCAAAAACAGTCACGGTTTCCGCGGGCGTTTCCAAAACCTCCGCGGGATGTGTGACGACCTTTTTTACTGCCAATTCATTACCCTCCAAGACGTGAGATCTTACATCATCATATAAGGATTCATATCAATTGAAATCATTACATGTTTTTGTTCAATTTCGCGTTTATAATGTTCCAGTATCTTCTTCAATAAAGCTGATATCTGGGTTTCCTGTTTGTATTTTATCACGCATTGATAACGATATCTATCTTTGATCCTGGCGATCGGCGATGCGCTTGGACCAAGTATTTTCGTATCTGCCCCGCAGTTTGCTTTCAGAAAGTGTGCGATTTTCTCAGCGGTTACAGCCGCTTTTGCCACTTCCTCGTGAGAAACCGTCACAAGAGCCAAATAGTAATACGGCGGGTAGGATTGCTCCCTCCTGTGCGCCATTTCATGCTGATAAAACGTTTCATAATCATGCGTTTTCGTCAGCTGGATGCTGTAATGGGACGGTGTGTACGTTTGAATGATGACATTGCCGGGTTTTTCATGTCTTCCCGCGCGGCCGCTGACTTGTGTTAGCAGCTGAAACGTTTTTTCGGCAGATCTGAAATCAGGAATGTGCAGTGTTGTGTCAGCGCTTAAGACTCCGACAAGTGTCACATTCGGAAAATCAAGCCCTTTCGCAATCATTTGCGTTCCAAGAAGAATATCTGCTTTGCCTTCTCCGAAAGCAGACAATAATTTTTCATGGGCACCTTTCCGAGAGGTCGTATCAACATCCATCCGTATGACTCTTGCATGTGGCAGCACCTTTGTTAATTCTTCTTCCACTCTTTGTGTTCCCGTTCCGAAAAAACGGATATGATCGCTCCCGCATTCAGGACAAGTATGCGGAACAGGCTCTTCATGTCCGCAATAATGGCATTTCATCCTCTGGCCGGAACGGTGATACGTCATGGAAATGTCGCAGTGAGGGCATTGCGGGACATATCCGCAGTCCCTGCACATCACAAATGAGGAATAGCCCCTTTTATTTAAAAACAGCACAGCCTGTTCACCCTTGGCAATGGTTTCTTCAAGCTTTTCCATCAATTCTATTGAAAACATAGAGCGATTGCCGTTTCTGAGCTCCTCTCTCATATCCACAAGCGAAACCTCAGGCATCACTTGGTGATTGACGCGGTGTTTCAGCGAAAGCAGCTCGTACACTCCTTTTTGCGCCCGTGCATATGACTCTAACGTCGGTGTAGCACTACCTAACACAACCGGACAGCGATGGTGCTCCGCCCTCTTGATCGCTACTTCTTTCGCATGGTATCGCGGCATTTCCTCTTGTTTATAGGACGATTCATGCTCCTCATCGATGATAATCATCCCGAGATTTTCAAACGGGGCAAAAATAGCGGACCTCGCGCCAACGACAAGCCGTACTTCCTTGCGGTGGATTTTGCGCCACTCGTCATACTTTTCACCAGTGGATAACCCGCTGTGCATCACGGCTACCTGAGAGCCGAAGCGCCCTTTAAAGCGATGAACCATTTGCGGCGTTAACGATATTTCCGGTACAAGTACAATGGCTTCTTTTCCTTTCGCAAGCACTTTTTCAATCGACTGGAGATAAATTTCCGTTTTGCCGCTTCCTGTCACCCCGTGCAGGAGAAACACTTGATGTTCATTGTTATCTAACGTCCGGCGTATCGGCTGAAAGGCCGCGCTCTGCTCGTCTGTCAGCGGCAGAGGTTCTGTTTTTTTGAACATTTTGTCCTGATAGGGGTCTCTGTAAACCTCTTCATAGGTTTCTTTCAGAAGCCCCTTTTGGATCAGGGTCTTGATGGTGGCTGAGCTTGTGTCTGTTTTTTTGCACAGGTCCGCAGCAGGTATTTTCGTGCCTTCCGGTTCTGTCATGAAAAAGTGCAGGATCGCCTGCTGTTTAGCCGCTTGTCGGGATAAACCCTCAGCCTGCTTGGAGAGCTCTTCTTTACCGGCATTGGCCTGAATATACCTGACCATTTTTTTGTTCGCTTTTTGCGCCACTTTATAAGTTACATCGATATGGCCTTTTTGAACCTGCTTCTGGATGATTTTCAGCGTATCGTGATCAGGTATATCGGAATACAGCAAGCTCTTTGTTTCAGAAAACAGCCGTTCTACCTGCGGCGGGATATCCGCACCTTCCGCAATCTTCAGCTCTTTTTCATATTTTGCCTTTAATGCGGCAGGCAGCATCGCTTGAAGCGCCGTAATCTTAAAAGACAGCGTTTTGTCTGACAGCCATGAAGACAAATTCATCAGCTCTTCTGTCAAAACAGGCGTAAGATCTAATAAATCCTCCACTTCTTTGACAGATTTACCTGAGAGATCAGACGTATCTTTGACAGCTGTCACAAACCCTTGAATTTTACGGGGGCCAAACGGAACAATGACCCTCATTCCCGTTTTGATCATACCTTTAAGATGGTCTGGGATTTTGTAATCAAACGGCCTGTCTATATTTTTGGTGCTGACATCAACGATGACTTCGGCAAAATTCATGAGTGCTCTCCGGTTTGTTTTAAGAGGGCTGCGACTTCTCCAAGAATGTCAAACGAAACATCGAGCTTAGACATCTTCGGCAGCTCGCGTTTGCGCCCGCCTTTGAAAAAGAGCGTCACAATATTCGTATCAGCACCAAAACCGGCCCCTGCCGCTTTCACATCATTCGCCACAATCATGTCAAGATTTTTGGCAGAAAGCTTTTTGCGGGCGTAATGTTCCACATCTTGTGTCTCAGCAGCAAAACCGACTAACAGCTGATGCTGTTTTTTCTCGCCCAATTCTTTTAAGATGTCGACTGTTCTTTTTAATTCAAGGGTCATTCCGCCGTCTTGTTTTTTCATTTTTTGGTCAAATACTGTTTTTGGCGTAAAATCGGCAACAGCAGCTGTTTTTATGACGACGTCGCTTCTCTCATACACAGAGAGCACCGCATCGCGCATGTCCGCAGCCGATTGGACAGGGATAAACTGAGAAAGCCCTTTAGGGACATCAAGAGAAACCGGCCCTGAGATCAAGGTCACGTTTGCACCAAGCCGCACCGCAGCCTCAGCTAATGCGTATCCCATTTTACCCGTCGATTTATTCGTGAAAAAACGCACAGGATCAACTGCCTCCCGTGTCGGGCCTGCTGTGATCACCACTTGTTTGCCTTCTAAAGGCGCGTCTTTTTCTTCTGCAAAATGCTTTGCCGCAAGCTTCACGATGTTTTCGGGTTCTTCCAATCTTCCTTTTCCAACGTAACCGCATGCTAAATAGCCCTCGCTCGGTTCAATAAAACGAAAACCATCCTGATAAAGGACAGAAATATTGCGTTTGACTGCCGGATGGTCATACATATGCACATTCATGGCGGGCGCAATCCATACCGGCGCTGTTGCCGCTAATAAGGTTGTTGTCAGCATATCATCAGCAATGCCGTTGGCCAGTTTTCCAATCACATTGGCCGTAGCCGGCGCAACAATAATCAGGTCGGCCCAGTCAGCTGCGTCTATATGAGAGATGACGTTTGGATTTTGTTCTTTAAATGTATCTGTATATACTTCATGGCGGCTCAATGCCTGAAATGTCAGCGGTGAAACGAACTGGCACGCAGATTCAGTCATAATGACTTTAACATTTGCCCCTGCCTGCACCAGCTTGCTTGTCAGCGCACAGGCTTTATAAACAGCGATGCCTCCGCTCACGCAAAGTAACACATTTCGATTGTTCAGCAATGACTTCTCCCCCTCTGCAATTTAAAACAGCACGGAAAAAAATAACAACCTACATGATATAGGTTGCTACTTGTGCTACTATTCGCGGTCTTCCTTTTCAAACGAAAGCAGGCCTGCATCAATTTCTTCTAAAGCTTTGCCTACATATTTGTGTGAAATCGTATGTTCAATCATCTGGTCTTTTTTGATTTGCATTTCACGCGCGCGTCTAGCAGAAACGGTTACGAGCGTGTATTTCGAATCCAATTTATTCATTAATGAGTCAATTGACGGATCTAACATCAGTTATTCAACCTCCAGCATTTTCTTATATCTTGGTGCAACGCGCTCACGCTTCAAATGTTCAGCGAGAACGATTGCTTTGATTTTGTCGCAAGCCGTTTCGACATTATCATTTTCTACGACGTAATCATATGCGTCCATCATTTCGATCTCAGCTTTTGCGGCTTTCATGCGATTTTCAATCAGAGCATCTGTTTCCGTTCCTCTTGTCACAATTCTGTTCTTCAGTTCAGAAAGACTCGGAGGCGCAAGGAAAATAAACAGACCTTCCGGGAAAGCATTTCTCACTTGAAGAGCGCCTTGAACTTCGATTTCTAAAAAGACGTCTTTTCCTTCTTGGAGCGTCTGTTCAACATAATCGACAGGAGTGCCGTAATAATTGCCGACATATTCTGCCCATTCAAGCAGTTTATTGTTTGCAATCATTTGCTCAAATTCTTCTCTCGTTTTGAAAAAATAATCGACTCCGTTCACTTCGCCCTCTCGCGGGTTTCTCGTTGTTACTGAAATCGAATACTCGAATTTTGTGTCTTCTTGCGAAAAAATCGCTTGCCGAACCGTTCCTTTACCAACTCCTGAGGGACCTGAGAGAACGATTAATAACCCTCTTTCTTTCATGCGGCAATTATCCCTGCCCTTCATCCATAATTTCTTCTTTAACAGAAAGTCTGTGTGCAACTGTCTCAGGCTGGACGGCAGATAAGATAATGTGATCACTATCCATGACGACAACTGCACGGGTTCTTCGTCCGTATGTAGCGTCAATTAGCATTCCGCGGTCTCTTGCATCCTGGATCATCCGTTTGATTGGCGCAGACTCCGGGCTGACAATCGAAATCATCCGATTGGCGGAGATAATATTGCCAAATCCGATATTAATCAGTTTAATCGTCATCTTCTACGTTCCCCCTGTAAAATAGACGTCTCTAGTTTAGCCTAGCAAGTCCGTCTGTAAACAATACGCACAGTCACTATTCTATATTTTGCACTTGTTCTTTTATTTTTTCAATAGAACTTTTCATTTCGACGACAAGCTTTGTGATCTGGTGATCATTTGCTTTTGAGCCGATTGTATTTGCTTCCCGATTCAGCTCCTGGACAAGAAAGTCGAGTTTGCGCCCGACAGCTCCGCCTTCAGCTAATATATCACGAAACTGAGCGAAGTGGCTCTTCAGTCTTGTAATCTCTTCTGTAATATCAGAACGATCTGCAAAAATAGCGCATTCTGTAACAAGCCGGCTCTCGTCCAACACGTCTTCGGTCCATTCCTTTATTCTGGCGTACAGCCGTTCCCTGTAACGAGATACCGCATCGGCTGCCAAAGATTCGGTCTTTTCGGCCAGCTCTTCAAGCTGATCAATATGCATCAGACAGTCTTTGGCTAAAAGCAGCCCCTCTTTTTCGCGCATCTCACAGAGTCCTTTTACAGCTTCCTCTGCAGCAGCTGTTATTAACTCCTCAAGCTTTTCATTTTGAGTCTGTTCCTCATGAATCTGGACGACATGATCAAGCTTGAAGAAGTCCATGACATCAGGCTCTGCGGACAATTGATATCGCTTTTTCATATCCTCTGCAGCTGCGACAAACTCATCGAGAAGCGGCCAATCAATGTCAAGCCTTCTCTCTACAAGCATATCACTGTCAACGGAGACGAAAAGCTCAATTCTTCCGCGCTGTATGTACTGCAGAATCGTCTGTTTCAGCTTATCTTCTAAATATAGCAAAGGCCTTGGCAAACGAGCGTTCACTTCTTTAAACCTGTAATTCACAGATTTAAGTTCAACGCTTACAGAGAGATCATCTTGTGTTTTGCTTGCACTGCCGAAGCCTGTCATACTTCGTATCATAAATAAAACACCCAATTTCTTCCCTGTTCTCAAAATAAAAGGGCAATAGACATGCTATTACCCCTAAGATTATATCATATGAATTTATTTTTTTCTTGTCAAAAGTGACCCCGCCAGCAAAAAAGTAGGGATGGCCGACATGCCGATGACCAGCATCCAGTCTCCCGGCGTGATGGCAACCGTATGGAAAATCGGCTGAAGCGGCGGATAGTAAATGACCACCAGCATCAGTAAAATCGATGACAATACAGCGCCGATCAGATACAAGTTTTCAAACGGATTTCTGGAAAAAACGGACGTTTCGCTCCGGCAGTCAAATACGTGAATGAGCTGAGCCAGCACCAACGTCGCAAACGCAATTGTCTGCGCATAAGACAAATTCTCAGGATTGCGGTGATACACGATGATAAAAGCCAAAATCGTGGCAGCACCGATTAAAAATCCTCTGGAGACCACCTTCCATCCAAGCTTGCGGGCAAACACCCCTTCTTTCGGGTGACGCGGCTTCCGCTTCATAACGTCTCCTTCCGGCTGATCCATGCCGAGCGCCATTGCCGGCAATCCATCTGTCACCAAGTTGACCCACAAAATCTGAATCGGCACGAGCGGCAAAGGAAGGGCAAGCAGCATGGCGAAAAGCATGACCAGAATTTCTCCTACGTTAGAAGCCAGCAGGTATCGGATAAATTTTCTAATATTTTCATAGATGTTTCTGCCTTCTTTTATCGCTGATTTAATGGTTGCAAAATTATCATCTACGAGAATGAGGGATGATGCTTCCTTCGCCACATCCGTTCCTGTAATACCCATGGCAACGCCGATGTCAGCCTGTTTGATAGCCGGCGCGTCATTGACGCCGTCTCCTGTCATTGCAACGATATGTCCGTTTTCCTGATACGCTTTAACAATTTTCAATTTATGCTCAGGGGAAACGCGGGCAAACACATACACATCCTCCACTACGTCAGAAAGCTCTTCTTGCGAAAGCTCATTCAGCATCTGGCCGTCCATGATTTTTCCGCTTTTCGGGAGGAGGCGCAAATCTTTCGCTATAGCTTTTGCTGTCTCAACATGATCCCCTGTAATCATGACAGTCTTAATTCCCGCTTCACGGCATTCTTTAATCGCCTGTCTGACTTCAGGGCGCGGCGGATCTATGATGCCTGAAAGGCCAAGCATTGTCAGGTCTTTTTCCGCCTGCTCCATTGACGGTGTTTCCCCTGCTTTTACCGGTCTATAGGCAACCGCAATCGTTCGGAGCGCCTGGGAAGCCAGTTGCCGTAATACTGCCTCTGTTTCTGCTTTTCTCTCATTTGAGAAAGGAGCGGCAGAGCCGTCATAATAAATACGGGCAGACCGCTGCATCAGGACATCCGGCGCGCCTTTCGTAATGATATAGCGCTTTCTGTCCTGATCCTCTACAATGACAGTCATCATTTTTCGTGCTGAATCAAACGGAAACTCCTCAATCACCCGGTAATGGGATTCCACAAACTCCTTTGAAAAGCCGCCTTTTCTTGCCGCAGTGAGCAGCGCTCCCTCTGTCGGATCTCCGTCAAGCACATAGTCACCGTTTCTATTCTCAATATTCGAGTTGTTACAAAGCGCTCCGAATAACAGCATTTGCTCCAGCGGCTTATGCTCATTCACACTGACCTCTTTATCGTTCAGTGTGAAGCCTCCTTTCGGATCGTAGCCCGTGCCCGACACTCTCCACGTTTTCCCTCCGGACCATACATGTGTGACCGTCATTTTGTTTTGCGTCATTGTTCCTGTTTTGTCTGAACAAATAATAGAGGCACACCCAAGCGTCTCAACCGCGGGAAGCTTTCTCACGATTGATTTTTGCTTGATCATACGCTGTACACCCAATGACAGCGCTACTGTCACAATGGCTGGCAGCCCTTCTGGAATGGCGGCTACCGCTAGCGAAACACCGGCTAAAAACATACTGTACAGATCGTGTCCTTGGATCACGCCGACAGCGACAACAAGTACAGTGAGCAGCAAAGCGACAACAATTAAAATTTTCCCGAGCTGCTCGAGCCTTCTTTGCAGCGGGGTTGACATAGTTCCCGCCGATTCAAGCATGTCAGCGATTTTCCCCATAGCCGTGTTCATTCCTGTACCGACGACAACACCGACACCGCTGCCGCGGGTGACGATGGTTCCCATAAAGGCCATATTCGTAATATCCCCCAGCGACACATCGGGTTTTTTCAATTTATCCGCATGTTTCACAACCGGGATTGACTCTCCGGTTAACGCTGATTCTTCAATTTCCAGGCTTTTCGCTTCGACAATCCGGACATCTGCTCCAATCCGGTCGCCGCTTGTAAACTTCACAATGTCGCCCGGCACCAGTTCTTTAGAAGGGATCTTTGTCCAGCTTCCTTCCCTGAGCGCCATCACATGAGGAGTTGACAGCTCTTTTAATGCCTGAAGAGATTGCTCTGCACGCCGTTCTTGAAAGAACCCAAGTATGCCATTCACAAACACAATCGCAATAATCGCAACCGCGTCCACATATTCACCAAGAAACCCTGAAATTAATGTTGCCGCAAGCAGCACAAGCACCATGAAATCTTTAAACTGCGCCAAAAACAAGATAAGCGCTGATGTTTTTTTCCCTTCTTGAAGCTCGTTTGGCCCATGCTTGTCGAGGCGTTTTTTCACCTCTTTTTCAGTTAATCCTTGTTTCATGGACGTATTTGTTGCCTCTAATAAATCTGTTTGTCCCATTTCATGAAACTTCATTCCGCTCGTCCACTCCCCTGCTCTCTTATAGAGATATCACTCTATAAGCATGCTTATTCTGACTCGTCCCATTTCATGCTATAATTATCGAATGCAGGAAGAATGAGAGGGTGTATTATATATGTCGTTTGATGGCATGTTTACATACGGAATGACACACGAACTGAACGAGCGAATAATGGGCGGACGGATCACGAAAGTCCATCAGCCTTATAAGCACGATGTGATTTTTCACATCCGCGCCAATGGAAAAAACCAAAAGCTTTTATTATCGGCACACCCAAGCTATTCACGGGTGCATATCACGGCACAAACGTATGAAAACCCGAGTGAACCGCCGATGTTTTGCATGCTGCTAAGAAAGCATATTGAAGGCGGATTTATTGAAAAAATTGAACAGGCGGGCCTTGACCGCATTATGATTTTTCATATTAAAAGCCGTAATGAAATCGGCGATGAAACGCATCGAAAGCTTTATGTCGAAATTATGGGCCGCCACAGCAATATCATTCTGACGGACGGAGAGGAAAATGCGATCATCGACGGGCTGAAACATCTATCACCGTCAATGAACAGCTATCGCACCGTACTGCCGGGCTACGATTATAAGCTTCCGCCGGCCCAGGACAAGATCTCACCGCTAGAAGCGACTGAAGATGACATGTTGCGTCATCTCAGTTTTCAAGAAGGACGGCTAGATAAACAAATTGTTGACCATTTTTCCGGTGTTTCTCCGCTCTTCGCAAAAGAAGCTGTCCACAGAGCGGGCCTTGCCAACAAAGTGACACTGCCAAAAGCGTTGCTGGAGCTCTTTGCAGAGGTAAGGGAGCACCGTTTCAACCCTAACATTACGACTGTTAACGGGAAGGAATATTTTTATCTGCTGGAGCTAACTCACCTTAAAGGAGAAGCACGCCGATTCGATTCATTAAGTGAGCTGCTGGACCGTTTTTATTTCGGAAAAGCTGAGCGGGACCGGGTTAAACAGCAGGCTCAGGATCTTGAGCGGTTCGTTGTGAATGAACGGAAAAAGAACGCCAACAAAATCAAAAAACTAGAAAAAACACTGGAGTATTCGGAAAACGCTAAGGAATTTCAGCTTTACGGGGAGCTGCTGACTGCGAATTTATATATGATGAAAAAAGGCGACAAGCAGGCTGAAGTCATCAACTACTATGATGAGGAAAATCCGACAATCGCTATCCCGCTGAATCCGAACAAGACGCCTTCAGAGAATGCACAGGCCTATTTCACTAAGTATCAGAAGGCGAAAAACTCAGTTGCCGTTGTCGAAGAACAAATCAGGCTGGCTAAGCAAGAAATTGAATACTTCGACCAGCTGATTCAGCAGCTGTCGTCCGCTTCTCCGCGTGATATCAGTGAAATCAGAGAAGAGCTTGTGGAGGGGAAATATTTACGTCCTAAGCAGCAAAAAGGGCAGAAAAAACAAAAACAGAACAACCCTGTTTTAGAAACATACGAATCCTCTTCCGGTCACACTATTTTAGTCGGCAAAAACAACCGTCAAAACGAGTATTTAACGACCAAAGCAGCTGCCAGAGACGACATATGGCTTCACACGAAGGATATCCCGGGCTCCCATGTTGTCATCAGAAGCAGCGAGCCGGATGAACAAACAATTATTGAAGCCGCCACAATTGCAGCTTATTTTTCAAAAGCAAAAGATTCAAGTTCTGTGCCTGTTGATTATACAAAAATCAGGCACGTCAAAAAGCCGAACGGCGCAAAGCCCGGATTCGTGACTTATGACAGCCAGCATACCGTCTTTGTCACGCCTGATGCGGATACTGTCATAAGGCTGAAAAAAAGCTGATTCATATAAAGAAAAGCCAGAGCAGCAACTGCTCTGGCTTATTTATTTCTTCTGATCTGATAAAGCCTGTCTACTTCGCTGACAAAGTGGCCGTCAATGAGCACGTCCACTTTTTCAGCAAGTTCCTTCGTATGCTTTGGACTGGCTCCGTTTGTCGAAACAGAAACCGTAACATGCCCTCTTTTTACGATTTTCGGCATGTACACATTGCCCAGCTCAGCGTCACTGGCACAGTTGACAAGCTGGGAAGGCGATGCATTTTGCGCAATTTCTTTATTCACAGCGGCGTCATCCGTCGCGGCAATAATCAAAAAAGCATCGAGATAATCCTCTTTCTCAATCTTCCGGCTCAGCCACTTGATTTGGCGATTGTCTGCCATCTGCCTGATTTCCGGTTCCGCAACCGGACTGACAAGCGTAATATCCGCTCCCTCAGAAAGCACCGTTTTTAACCTTCTGAGCGCAATACTGCCGCCTCCTGCGATCACAACCTTTTTCTTCTGCAAACTAATGTGAAGCGGGAGCATATGAGCCTCCGTCAAAATTAAATTGCCCCTCATGGTTGTCAGCAGTTTCTTTCACACGATGTAAAAATGCCTTTTTCACATGCGGGTGGAAACCGATATAGGAAGAGAGGTAGACATTTGAATTTTCGGCCTTCAATTTCTGGACCTCACGTTCAATCTCATTCATCAGCATCCCGGTAAACAGCAAATACGGAACAATAAAGGTCGTCACGCCGTCATCTTTTTTCAGCTCAGAAAAAACCTCTTTGTAATTGGGACCGCATGCTGTCATAAAACATGGAATCACTTCCTTGACGGGCATGATGTTTTGGAGCAATCCGGCAATGCCGGTAACGTCTCTTTTTACATCTGGATCTGAGCTTCCCCTGCCGATGAGCACAACCTTGGCGTTTTCGTACGGAACGCCTATGTCTTTAACACGATGATAGACAGCTTTGACAACTTCTTCGTCAATCCCAATCGGACTTCCGTATGAGATATGGACTGAAGGATACCGGGATGCGGCACGGGCAATTTCTTCCGGAATATCATGTTTTGCATGAGCAGCCGTTAAAAGAAGCAGAGGCACCACTGCGATATGAGTGGCGCCTTGCTTCACACATGCTTCAAACCCTGTCTCAATTGCCGGCTCCTGCAACTCTAAAAAACTGATTTCCTGAACAGGGGCAGAGATGTGCGCTTTGCATCCTTCCAAAAATGCAGCGGCCTCTTGCTGAGCCTTTTTTACCCGGCTGCCGTGGCCGACATATAAAATCGCTTGTTTCATTTACAACGCCTCGCTTAAATCTTGTTTTTTCAGCTCAGATTCAAACCATTCCAGCTTATAGTGATAATTTACAACATTTCCAACAACAATTAAACTCGGATTTTTAATGTCTTCTTTTTTCACCGTTTCTGAAAGGGTGTCAACTGTACAAAAAACAGATTTTTGCTTGTCCGTTGTTCCCCAATGAATAAACGCTGCCGGAGTAGAACCGTCCCGGCCGTTTTCCAGGAGTTTTTTTTCGATCTGCTGCACATTTTTAATGCCCATATAGATGACAAGTGTATCAATCCCTGTGGCCAGCGCTTTCCACTTTTCCTCAAAATCCTCTTCTTTTTTATAATGCCCCGTTACAAAAGCCACGTTAGAGCCCGCGTCCCGATGAGTGACAGGAATCCCGGCATAAGCAGCCGCCGCGATTCCCGATGTGATACCGGGGACAATTTCAAACGGAATGCTATTTTCAGAAAGGCATTCCGCTTCTTCCCCTCCTCTGCCGAACACAAATGGGTCTCCGCCTTTCAATCTGACAACGGTTTTCCCTTTTTGCGCATACTTCACAAGAAACCGATTGATGGTTTCCTGCTTCATTGTATGAAAATCTGGAAGCTTCCCGCAGTAGATCAGGTCCGCCTGCTCCTTGGCATAATGCAAAATCTCTTTATTTACTAATCTGTCATATAGGATTACATCAGCTTTTTCAATGGCTTTCAGCGCTTTAATTGTCAGCAGATCAGGATCTCCGGGACCCGCTCCTACAATATATACTTTCCCCATCGTCTTTCCCCCGATCTATTCGAGTTCTTCCAGAACGTTCGCTGTGATGTTGTTCTTGTTTGCATTTTCGGCATCTGAGAAGAACACAGCTGAGCGGCGTTTAGCTCAGTTGCTGCTTTACAAACTCGATCAGCTGATTTTTGCACTCTTCACGATCATATTGTCCTGAGTCAAGGACGAGCTCAGGAGCTTCCGGTTCTTCATATGGAGAATCAATGCCTGTGAAGAACGGAATTTCTCCGTTTCTTGCTTTTTTGTAGAGCCCTTTTGGATCTCTTTGTTCACAAATATCGAGGTCGCATTTAATATAAACTTCGTTAAATTCGCCTGCTTCCACAAGCTGGCGAACCTGGTCTCTGTCCTCACGGAAAGGAGAGATAAAAGCAGTAATGACAATGGTGCCCTGCTGCACAAAAAGTTTCGCTACCTCTCCGATTCGGCGGATGTTTTCTTTTCGGTCTTCATCAGAAAAACCGAGATCTTTATTTAAACCGTGGCGAATGTTGTCACCATCCAGCACAATAACTTGGTAGCCTTGCACAAAAAGTTCTCTCGCAGCAGCATTGGCAATGGTTGATTTGCCTGATCCGCTTAAGCCCGTCAGCCAGAGAATGGAGCTTTTATGCTTGTTTTTTTTCTGATACTCTTCTTTTGTAATAGAGGCTTCATGCCATACGATATCGCGATTTGTCACTGCCAGTCCCCCTTAAGAAACGCCTGCTTCTTCTTTTTTCTTCATGCCTTTGATTAACACCTCTACAACTTCTGCGCGGCTGAATTCTGCAGGCGGCAGTACACCGTCTCTCAGCATCCCTCTTACCTTGGTGCCTGATAAAATCACGTGGTGCTCTCTGCCATGCGGACACGTTTTCGCTGTTCCCATATTTCCGCATTTTTCGCAGAAGAAGCTGTGCTCGAATTTCAGCGGTGTAATGCCGAGTTCTTCAGGTTTAAATGTGTCAAACAGCTCCTGGGCTTCGTACGTGCCGTAATAGTCACCGACACCGGCGTGATCGCGGCCGACAATGAAATGCGTGCAGCCGTAGTTTTTTCTGACAAGCGCATGGAAAATCGCTTCTCTCGGACCGGCATAACGCATTGCAGCCAAGAAAACGCCAAGGAAGACACGGTCTTTCGGGTAATAGTTGTCAAGAAGCACTTGATAGCTTTCCATCCGGACATCAGCGGGGATGTCATCAGATTTTGTTTCGCCGACAAGCGGGTTTAAAAACAAACCGTCCACTGTCTCAAGAGCCGTTTTTTGAATATATTCATGCGCTCTGTGAACAGGATTTCTCGTTTGGAAACCGACAATTGTTTCCCAGCCTTTTTCTGCAAACTGGCGTCTTGTTTCCGTCGGTTCAAATGTAAACTCAGGGAATTGTTTGGAAGCTTTTTTAATCAGTGTGATCGGACCGCCGACATATGTATCACCGCGGCTGAACAGCTTTTTTACCCCCGGATGAGCCTGATCATCCGTTTTATACACGTTAACAGCTTCTTTTTGTTTGTCAGGCACGTATAAGTCTTCGATTTGGATAACGCCGTATGTTTCTCCGTCATACGTTAATTTTACTGTTTCGCCGACTGACAGTTCGGCTGCTTTTTGTGCATCTACCGGCAGCGTGATCGGAATAGACCATACAACACCAGAAGCAAGACGCATGTTTTCAACAACAGATACGTAATCTTTCTCATTAAAGAAGCCTTCGATCGGGCTGTATCCTCCGATTCCGATCAATTCCAGGTCGGCAAAAGAAATCAAATCAAGTTCAATTTCTTTCTGAATGCCGCTTACCTCATATGACTCATTTACTCGGTTTACCAGTTTTCCTCCATGTGGTGCTAAGCTCATAATATTCATTTCCTCCTAGTTAACAGATAAAATAACTCAGATTAATAGTTAGATTCCCCCGCCTTGATCGTGGACAGAGCGTCTCTCTTTACGAATGGCTTTTGTCAGGCTGACGGCACCGCCTGCCGCTAAAAGCACACTTACCATGATAAAGATTGAATAATAATCCGCCTTTAAAAACATAGATACAAGCAGATAGGAGATGGATAAAGATAAAAACGGCGACACGATCCATACTTTCAGCATCGTTTGAACGACCTGTTTATGAAATACGTTTGGTCCGTTTTTCGCCATGCCTATTCCGATAATAGACGATGACGTTACTTGCGCCAAGGGCACCGGCATTCCAAATATAGAACTGATGATCACCAGCCCTGCTCCTGTTCCGGATAGGAGAATGCCTTCCCCTTTTGAAAACCGCGTGATTTTCTTCCCGTTTGTTTCTAACACCCTGCGGCCTAATATCAGTGCGCCCAGGGCTACAAAAACTCCCCCATACAGGGTTCCTTTCGCTACATCCAGTACGCCGGCAGCCACTAACGGTCCAACAGCATTCGCTACATTGTTCATGCCCGCAGAAAATGCTTCAAAAAAACCAGCGCATAGCAAAAGGATGCCAAGGATGTTTTGTTTACGGGAAGACGTAATTTCGATTTTAAAATAACGAAACAGCTTTGCTACAAAAAATGTAAAACCAAAAGCGAACAGCGGAACGAAAATCCAAAATGAAACAATAATCAGAAGATTGTTTACAAACAATACTTTGTACGCAACGCCCACACCGACAACCGCCCCGACCGTGACTTCACTTGTCGATAAAGGAATGCCGAGCAGATTAGCTGTAAAAAGCGACAGTGCAGCAGCCCCGATAATGATGCAAACAATCGTCAGCGTGATCGTCTGTTCCGGGATAATCCCAGAGCTGATGGTTTTCACAACTTCGCCCCCGCCAATGACAGCCCCGGCCAGAACACCAACGGCACATATGATCAAAGCGTAGGTTTTCTTTTTGACGGCCCCAGAGCCGTAAGCAACTCCCATTGAAGCTGCAGCGCCGCTTGCGCCAATATTCACTGCGAAAAACAAGCTAAATAAAATAGCGGCTAATTCCATTTTGCAGCTCCTTATTCATGCAGTCCGCATTCTGTTTTCGCCATACCGTTCCATCTGCCTGAGCGCAGGTCCTCTGCGGTAAATGCAGGTGACGTACAAGGCGCGCAGCCGATACTTGGATACCCTTGATCGTGGAGCGGATTGTAGTCCAGCTCATTCCGAGAGGTGTATCTCCAAATGTCTTTCCAAGTCCAATGGATAAGCGGGCAAACTTTTACTGATTTGAATTTCTCATCTTTGTTTAAGAAATTCGTATTGGCACGGCTTGGCCCTTGGTCGCGGCGCAGGCCGGAAAGCCATGCCGGGTGGCCGGAAAGCGCCTCTCTTAAAGGAACGATCTTTCTGAGATAGCAGCATTGGTTCGGCTCTCTTTCCCACAGTTTATCACCATGTTCTTCCGCCTGTTCCTCAAGAGTAAGGTTCGGTTTCTTCAGGATGATATTGAGGCCGGGATAGCGCTCTTTCACGCGTTCTATCGTTTCATAGGTTTCTTTAAAATGAAGCCCTGTATCGAGAAATACAATCTCTGCGTCTTTTTTCACTTTATAGATTAAGTCAATCAGAACGATTCCTTCAATTCCGAAACTGCAGGCATAAACAAGCTGATTGCCGTAATGGCCGTAAGCCCATTTTAAAACTGACAGCGCCCCTTTATAAGGATCGTCCTCCGGAAATGTAATCGTTGGTTCTTCCCAATTATCGTACGTTAACATTTCTTCTTTCCTCCTTTCGGAGACAAACAAACAGTAGCTTTCTGCCGGTTGTCTTTCCCAATTGTAATGTGATGCGGCTGCTGTTATCTCCGTAAACAGCCCCTCTTAAAATAAAAAACTTTCAATCCGGCGGAAAGAAAGACAGGAACTGCATGTAGCCCTTATCTTTCAAAATGGAATACATTTTGCTGGAAGTAGCACCTTACACATTGTGCAGGTTGCCGGGCTTCATAGGACCAGTCCCTCAGCCGCTCTTGATAAGTTTTTCAGATTTGTAGTAAATTTTAGCACAATTCTAACATAAGTCAACCCGAGTTTTTTTATAGGATTAATAAAAAAACAGACCCAAGGGCCTGTTTTCAATCGTGGCAAGGCATTAAAGCCCTTCACAATACTGAAATTTATTTTTTAATTTTTAAACCAATCTTTTGACTCGGGATTAGTTTTCCATATTTGCAGCTTCTTCAGGTCATCTGAATGAATATTTCCATTCTCAAGTGCAACCTCTGTCAGTGTGTCATAATCAGTTAACGAGTAGTATGGAAGATCAGCCTCAGCAAACGCTTCCTGCGCTTTAGGAAGTCCATACGTAAAGATTGATACCACACCAAGCACTTCACAGCCAGCGGTTTTCAGAGCTGCTGCAGCTTCGAGTACGCTGCCCCCTGTGGAAATTAAATCTTCTATGACAACTGTTTTTTGGCCTTTTTGAACTGCACCTTCAATTTGATTGCCTTTTCCATGTGCTTTCGGTTTGCTTCTCACATAACACATCGGCAGGTTCAAACGGTCAGCCGCCAATGCCGCATGAGGGATACCTGCTGTCGCTGTTCCTGCGATCATTTCAGCTTTCGGGAAATGCTCTTGGATAAGCTTGCTGATGCCTGCAGCAACATCATTTCTTACCTCTGGGAAAGAAAGGGTAAGGCGATTGTCACAGTAAATTGGGGATAATATGCCGCTCGCCCATGTAAACGGCTCATTCGGGCGTAAAAATACAGCTTGAATGTCTAATAGATGTTTTGCGATGATTTGTTTCATTGTTTGATTCCCTCCCATTCGAGTTTGACAGCTTCATAGGCTTTTAGCGGATTTGCAGCTTTTGTAATAGAGCGTCCCACAACAATTGCTGATGACCCTTTTTCTCTTGCTATAGAAGGCGTTGCAACGCGGACTTGATCATTCGCAGTGTCTGCTGACATACGGATACCCGGGGTCACCGTCAAAAACGACGGCGACACTGCTTCGTAAATGGCTTTCGCTTCATGAACAGAGCACACCACTCCATCAAGTCCGCTATTCTCCGCCAGTTTGCTGTAGTGTACAACCGTGTCGATGAGAGGCTTTCTGATCAGCAGCTCATCCTTCACCATTTGTTCAGATGTGCTTGTCAGCTGGGTTACCGCAATAAGTGACGGACGTTGTTTTCCTGCCGGCGTGCCTTCCTCTAAGCCTTCCAAGGCTGCTTCCATCATTTTTTTGCCTCCGGCTGCGTGAACATTGACGAGATCGACTCCAAGGCAGGCAAGCCGCTTCATTGCTTTATTCACCGTGGTCGGAATGTCATGTAGCTTTAAATCTAAAAAGATCTCACAGTTTCTTTCTTTTAATTGTGCAATGATAGCCGGGCCTTCTTGATAAAAAAGCTCCATTCCAACCTTCACAAATAACGGTTCCTTGTGAAAAGGCGCTAAAAACGACAGTGTTTCTTCAGCTGATGCAAAATCAAGCGCGATGATGGGCAGGTTGTTTTTCATGATTCCAGCTCCTTCCGATGCATTCTTCAACAGATTCATAGCCGTATTGGCGTAAAACAGCTGGGAGCTGCTCAATGATGTCAGGGCATGCGAAAGGATTCACGAAGTTTGCTGTTCCGACAGCAACCGCACTTGCTCCAGCCAGAAGAAATTCCAATGCGTCTTCGGCCGTCTGAACGCCTCCCATCCCGATAATCGGAATGCTGACAGCCTGGCTGACCTCATACACCATGCGGATGGCAACAGGCTTTACAGCAGGACCCGAAAGCCCTCCAGTTTTATTGGCTAATATTGGCTTTCCTGATTTTAAATCGAGCCTCATGCCGATTAATGTGTTGATCATCGTTAGACCATCCGCACCCGCTTCTTCGATCGCTACCGCAATTTCTGTGATGTTTGCCACATTCGGAGAAAGCTTCACATATACAGGCACATCTGACACTTTTTTAACAGCCTTCGTCAAATCAGCAGCCATGGCAGGATTTGTGCCAAAAGCAATTCCGCCTGTTTTGACGTTCGGACAGGAAATGTTCAATTCAAGCGCATGGACATTAGGCGCTTTGCTGATAAGTTCTGCTACTTCAACATAATCCTCGACCTGTGAACCGGCGACATTGGCAATAATAGGCGTATCAAATTGCTCAAGCCATGGTAGCTCATTTTCTAAGACGCTTTCCAGCCCTGGATTTTGCAGACCGATCGCATTGAGCATACCAGCGCCAGTCTCAGCTACCCTAGGCGTCGGATTCCCGAAGCGGGGCTCCTTTGTCGTAGCTTTGATCATGATTGCTCCGAGACAAGACAAATCATAAAAACGCGCAAACTCTTTTCCAAAACCGAAGCAGCCTGATGCGGGAATGATCGGATTTTTCAAATCCAGACCCGGCAATTTCACCTCTAGCATTACAGCGCCACCTCCTGAGCTTTAAATACAGGTCCGTCAAGACATACCTTTACATAGGATGTCTCACTTTCGTTTGTATGGCACACACAGGCGAAGCATGCACCAATACCGCAGCCCATTCGTTCTTCCATGGAAATGTAAACCTCTTTGTGGGCGTATTCTTGTTTGAGCGCCTTTAGCATCGGTGTCGGCCCGCAGCTGAGGAGAATGTCAAATTCAAGATTTTTTTGTTTGATGACATCTGTGACAAACCCGGTTTCCCCGTAGCTTCCGTCAGCTGTTGCTACATATGTGTCGCCGTACTGTCGGCATTCTTTTTCGTAAAAAACATCCTTTGCCGATTGGAATCCTAAAACGTGTATGACCTTTACGCCTTTTTCCTTTAAACGTTTCGACAGTTCTTGGAGAGGCGGGACTCCTACACCGCCTCCTACCAGCAAAGCCGTCTTTCCGGGTTGGACTTCATCTACTGGAAAGCCATTGCCCAAAGGCCCGAGGACATCTACGAGATCTCCCTTCTGCTTCAGCGACAAGAGTCTTGTTCCTTCCCCATCTACTCGATAAATCATGGTGACTTCATTTTTTTCAAAGTTAACATCAGCAATGCTGATTGGTCTTCGCAAAAGAGGCGTAACCGCTTCGCTCACTTTCAGGTGAAGGAACTGTCCCGGGACAGTAAACCCTTGGACAAGCTCCCCTTTTAGAACCATTTGATACACCCGGTCTGCAATTTGCTGGTTAGCACACACCGTCAAATTCGCTTTTTTCATATAGTGATTGCCGCCTCCTGATTTGTGTTGATTGCCGGCATTTGATCGGCACGGAACGTCATGCTTTCCAGCACCCGCAAAATGGCTTCTGCCGTATCTAAAGATGTTAAGCAGGCAACACCGTTTTCTACTGATTCACGTCTGATTCTAAATCCGTCTCTTGCCGGCTGCTTTCCTTTTGTCAGCGTATTGATGACAAACTGGGCTTCTCCGTTTCTGATCACATCAAGCAAGTTCGGGCCGTCCTGGCCGATTTTTCCGACGACCTTCGCTGGAATTGACGCTTCCTTGAGATACCCTGCCGTTCCTTCGGTCGCTAAAATGTTATACCCGATCGCATGGAATCGTTTAGCAATGGCAAGCCCTTCTTCTTTGTCCTTATCAGCCACTGTTAAAAGCACGGAACCGTAGTTTGGGATTTGAATGCCTGAAGCTATCAGGGCTTTATAGAGGGCCTTTTCAAGGGTTGAATCTTTGCCCATGACCTCACCAGTTGATTTCATTTCAGGCCCTAACGTAATGTCCACTCTTCTCAGCTTCGCGAAGGAGAAGACCGGTGCTTTTACAAATACGCCCTGCTGTTCAGGCTGCAGACCTTCATTGTAGCCAAACTCAGCCAGCTTTTGCCCGAGAATGACTTTTGTCGCGAGGTTCGCCATCGGGATGCCCGTGATCTTGCTTAAGAACGGCACCGTTCTGCTTGATCTCGGATTGACTTCAAGCACGTATACCTCACCTTGTGACAGGACGAATTGAATGTTGAGCAAGCCGACAATGTTCAGCCCTTTCGCAAGTGCGATCGTATATTGTTCAATTTTTTTCTTAATGTCTTCCGTCAGAGACTGCGGCGGATAGACCGCGATGGAGTCTCCGGAGTGCACGCCCGCACGCTCAATGTGCTCCATGATTCCCGGAATGACAACGGTTTGGCCGTCAGACACCGCATCCACTTCGATTTCTTTCCCAGTCAGATATCTGTCAATTAAGACTGGATGCTGCGGATTGATTTTGACTGCGTTTTTCATATAATGGAGCAGCTCTTCCTCATGATAGACAATTTCCATGGCCCGTCCGCCAAGCACATATGAAGGGCGCACCAGTACCGGATAGCCGATGTTGCTTGCGATGTTTACCGCCTGATCAACCGATGTCGCAGTTTTGCCAAGCGGCTGCGGCACTTGAAGTTCTTCCAGCGCCTGTTCAAACTTATCCCGGTCTTCCGCACGGTCTAAATCTTCTAATGACGTTCCAAGGATTTTGACTCCGCGTGCAGAAAGTTCGTCAGCAAGGTTGATTGCAGTTTGTCCGCCAAATTGCACGACAACGCCCATCGGCTGTTCGAGGTCAATGATATGCATGACATCTTCGATCGTAAGCGGTTCAAAGTACAGCTTGTCTGAGATACTGAAATCGGTCGACACGGTTTCCGGGTTATTATTGACGATAATTGCCTCATAGCCTGCTTGTTTAATTGCCCATACGGAGTGAACTGTAGCGTAGTCAAATTCAACCCCCTGTCCGATTCGAATCGGACCGGAGCCAAGTACGATCACGCTTTTCTTATCTGTAACAACAGATTCATTTTCTTCTTCATATGTGCTGTAGAAGTATGGCGTTTCTGATTCGAATTCCGCCGCGCACGTATCCACCATTTTAAATACCGGTGCGATTCCCGCTTGTTTTCTCATGCTGTAAAGCTCAGATTCTTTCATTTTCCACTCGCGGCTGATGTACTTATCAGAAAATCCGAGTTCTTTTGCCCGTCTCAGCACATCTGTATCGCCCGCATTTGCTTTCAGCTCTTTTTCAAACTGAACGATTCCGAACAGCTTATGCAGGAAAAAGAGGTCGATGGCAGAGAATTCATGAAGCTGCTCAACTGTGTAGCCCCTTCTGTACGCTTCAGCCAGGTAGAATAAACGCTCGTCTCCGGCTTTTTTAATCCGCTTCTCGAGAAGCTCATCTGAAATATCAGCGGCATCTTTTAATTCAAGATGATACACATCAGCTTCCAGTGAACGCACAGCTTTCAGCAGCGATTCTTCAAGCGTGCGGCCAATCGCCATTACCTCTCCCGTCGCTTTCATCTGAGTGCCGAGCCTTCTGTTTGCTGATTCAAACTTATCAAATGGCCAGCGCGGTATTTTAGATACGACATAGTCCAGCGCTGGTTCAAACGCTGCGTATGTCTTACCTGTCACCGGATTCATCATCTCGTCTAATGAAAGGCCGACGGCGATTTTAGCTGCGAGCTTTGCGATCGGATAGCCTGTCGCTTTTGATGCAAGGGCAGATGAACGGCTGACACGCGGGTTCACTTCAATGATGTAGTATTGGAAGCTGTCTGGATCTAAAGCGAGCTGTACGTTACATCCGCCTTCAATTCCAAGCGCACGGATCAGTTTTAAAGATACATTCCGCAGGAGCTGATATTCCCGGTCGCTGAGCGTTTGGCTCGGTGCGACGACAATACTGTCTCCTGTATGGATTCCGACCGGATCAATGTTCTCCATATTACAAACGACAATCGCATGATCTTGGCTGTCTCTCATGACTTCGTATTCGATTTCTTTGTAGCCGGCAATGCTTTTTTCAAGCAAACATTGGTGAACCGGGCTTAATTTTAAGCCGTTTTCAACAATTTCTTTCAGCTCGGCTTCAGTGGAGCAAATCCCTCCGCCTGTGCCGCCTAATGTATATGCAGGGCGGACAATGACAGGAAATCCGATTTGGCTGACGAAATTCTCGGCTTCTTCTAGCGAGTGAATGATCTCACTTTCAGGGACGGGTTCATTCAGCTCATTCATTAATGTTCTGAACAAGTCACGGTCCTCAGCTTGCTGGATTGCAGACAGCTTTGTGCCGAGCACCTCAACGCCGCACTCCTCCAGCACACCTTGCTCAGAAAGCTCAACCGCAAGATTCAAGCCTGTTTGCCCGCCGAGTGTAGGAAGAATGGCGTCAGGACGCTCTTTTCTGATGATCCGTGTCAGAAATTCAGATGTCAGCGGTTCGATGTAAACCCGGTCAGCCATTTCTGTATCGGTCATGATCGTCGCCGGGTTTGAGTTGACAAGAATAACCTCATAGCCTTCTTCTTTTAATGCAAGGCAGGCTTGAGTTCCCGCATAATCAAATTCAGCTGCCTGACCGATGATAATTGGTCCTGACCCAATTACTAAAATTTTGTTAATGTCTACGCGTTTTGGCATACCGCTTCCCCTTCTTTCTCTGTTGTTTCGATCATTTCGATAAATCTGTCAAATAGATGATTAGCGTCCTCAGGACCGGGTGATGCTTCCGGATGATATTGAACCGTAAATGCCGGCAGTGTTTTGTGTTTCAGCCCTTCAATCGTATCGTCGTTTATCGCGATGTGTGTGACTTCAAGCTCTGTTTCATTTATAGATGAAACTGTATATCCATGGTTTTGGGATGTTAAGGCAACTTTTCCGGTTGCAAGCTCTTTTACCGGATGGTTAGAGCCCCTGTGACCGAATTTCATTTTTTCAGTATCGGCTCCGCACGCCAGCGCAAATAACTGGTGGCCGAGACAAATTCCGAATAATGGCACTTTTCCAAGAACACCTTTTATCATTTCAATTGCTTCAGGCACATCTTTCGGGTCGCCAGGTCCGTTAGAAAGCATGATGCCGTCTGGCTTCAGCTGAAGGACTTCTTCTGCTGTTACATTGTAAGGCACAACAATGACGTCACATTTCCGTTTGTTCAGCTCTCTTAAAATACCGTGCTTCATGCCAAAGTCCACCAAGACAATGCGTTTGCCTCTTCCCGGACTAGGATATGCTGTTTTGGCTGACACTTGGGATACTTGATTTCTCGGCAGTTCAGTTTCGTTCAGTCTTTTCAGTACTGCTTCGATATCTTCATCAGGTGAGGCAAACGTTCCTTTTAGCGCGCCGGCCGTGCGGATCATTCTCGTCAGCTTTCTCGTATCAATTCCTTGCAGTCCAGGAATGTTTTTCATTTTTAAATACTCATCCAATGTGTAAGCTGAACGCCAGTTGGAAGGCAGTTCACATAATTCTTTTACAACCAATCCTTTAACAAAAGGCGTAATGGATTCAAAGTCATCACGGTTAATCCCGTAATTTCCGATAAGCGGATATGTTAACGTAACGATCTGCCCGCAATAAGAAGGGTCTGACAAAATTTCCTGATAACCAGTCATACCGGTATTGAAAACGACTTCTCCCATGCTGTGCTCCAAGCTCCCGAAGGCTTTTCCCTCAAATACCGCTCCGTTTTCCAGTACTAATCGTCTTTTCATTTCACAAGTCTCCCTTCTTCATAAGCAAGCGTTCCTGCTGCAATTGTAGCGACTGGCCAGCCGCTGCAGTTAAGGCCGTTAAATGGTGTGTTTTTACCTTTAGATAAGAATGTTTCTTTGTCTATAACTGCTTCTCTTTCCAGGTCGATTAACGTGATGTCAGCTGCTTGTCCCGTTTTCAGTGTTCCATATGGGAGACCAAACGCTTCGCAAGGCTTGATTGTCATATAATCAATCAGCTGTTTCAGCGTCCAGCTGCCGTTTTTAACAAAATGTGTGTAAAGAAGCGGGAACGCTGTTTCCAAACCGACAATTCCGAACGGCGCCAGCTTCATTTCTGTGTTTTTCTCTTCTTCTGTATGCGGCGCGTGGTCGGTTGCTATAAAGTCGATCGTTCCGTCTAAAAGTCCTTCAATCAGCGCTTCTCTATCCTCCGCACCGCGCAGCGGCGGGTTCATTTTATAGTTTGTGTCGAGCCCGGGAATGTCTTCATCACAAAGCAGTAAATGGTGAGGTGAAACTTCTGCTGTGACCCGAATTCCCGCTTTTTTCGCATCACGCACGACTCTCACAGATTCTTTCGTGCTGATATGGCATACATGGTAATGGCAGTTTGCCGCCTCAGCCAGTAACACGTCACGGGCAATATGAACCGATTCACACACAGAAGGAATGCCGTTAAGCCCGTTCGCTTTTGAAAACGTCCCCTCATGGACGCTGCCTCCGTAAATTAAGGAGTTATCCTCGCAATGTGCGACAATCGCTTTGTCAATCGCGGCTGCGCGTTTCATTGCTTCATACATCATTCCTGCTGTCTGTATACCGACGCCGTCATCTGTAAATGCAAATGCCCCAGCTTCTTTTAATGCTTCAAAGTTTGTCATCTCATCGCCAATTTGTCTGATCGTAATAGATGCATAAGGAAGGACTCTGACGCATGATGTTTCTTTAATGCGGTTTTGCACCCATTCCATCTGCTCCTTCGTATCAGGAACCGGCCGTGTATTCGGCATTGCTGCTACTGTTGTATAACCGCCGCGCGCCGCCGCTTTTGCGCCGGTTTCAATGGTTTCTTTTTTCTCTCCGCCAGGCTCTCTAAAGTGTACATGGAGGTCAACAAAGCCCGGTGACACGAGCAATCCTTTCGCGTCAATCACCGTTTCTCCATCTGCTGCATCAAGCTTGCCGATTTCTGAGATGACCTCTCCTGTCACCCGAATATCCTGTTCTGTTTTTTCACCATTTTCGTTAAGTATCCAGCCGTTTTTAATGAGATATGACATACGCTGCTTCTCCTCTTTTCGCATTGGTTTGTAAGGCTCGCTGTAACACTGCCATTCTGATAAATACGCCATTTTGCATTTGTTTGAAGATTCTTGATTTTCCACTTTCTACTAAGCTGTGATCAATCTCCACTCCTCTGTTCACAGGCGCCGGGTGCATAATAATCGCATGCTGCTTCATACGTTGAGCCCGTTCTACAGTCAAGCCGAATTCATTTAAATAGCCTTCATGGCTGACAGCTGACTGATGTCTTTCATTTTGAATACGCAGCAGCATGACAACATCCGAAGTCTCTACTGCTTTATCCATTGAGACATACGCGCCAAACGTATTTTCTTCATCCTGCCATTCCGGCGGACCGGAAAACAGAACGCGGGCACCGAGTCTTGTCAACACTTCAGCATTAGACCTCGCGACTCTGCTGTGCTTAATGTCGCCGTGAATGGAGACGGTAAGGCCTTTGAACGTATTGAATTCTTCATTGATTGTCATTAAATCAAGCAATGATTGTGTGGGATGCTGGCCGCACCCGTCTCCCGCATTCAGAATCGGGATATTTACATGTCCGACAAGCTCTTTGTAGTACTCATCCTCACTGTTTCTGATGACACACACGTCAACACCGATTGATTCGAGCGTTCGAATTGTGTCATATAAGGTTTCGCCTTTTTGTACGCTGGTGCTTGTTCCGTCGAGATTCAGGACATTCATGCCCAGTTTCTTTTCAGCTACCTCAAAGCTGAATCGTGTTCTGGTGCTTGGTTCAAAAAACAGATTCGCTGCAAATTTACCTGTCAGCTGATGGTCTGTTTTTCCGTTTTTGAGGTCTTGCGCAGTTTGAAGCAAATCTTTGATTTCCCCAGTGCTGAGTTCACTCATCGTCGTTAAATGCTTCATTTTCTTTCTCCTCTCATTTCAACTTGTTTAAGGCTGAAAAAACCCCGGTCTTGGATAGACTCGGGGTACGGTTAAATAGAGGAGCAGCGTGAAGCTTTCTTCTCTTTATAACCCTTCCAAGCCTCTCTGGACTTTCATTAAAAGGTTTAAATATGATGTTGTTCGGATGTGTCTGCCTGCTCTTCCTTCGCTTGTGGAAGAATCAGGTTTAAGATGACACCTACAATTGCCGCAAGCGCCATGCCTGACACTTGGAATCCTCCTTCAGACACCTGAATAAAAGCGCCGCCTACGCCGATTACAAGGATGACTGATGTGATGATGAGGTTTCTGTTATTTTCATAATCAATTTTGTTGTCAATCAGCATTCTCAAGCCGCTTGAAGCGATGATGCCGAACAGCAGGAAGGAAACGCCTCCCATAACCGCTGACGGGACTGAACTGATAAGCGCAGATATTTTGCCGATGAAGCCGAAGCAAAGGGCAATCACTGCCGCGCCTCCGATAACAAAGACGCTGAACACTCTCGTAATGGCCAGTACGCCAATGTTTTCTCCATAAGTTGTTGTAGGCGGGCCGCCAATCAAGGAAGCAAGGATTGTGGCCGCGCTGTCGCCCATTATCGAGCGATGGAGACCCGGTTTTTTAATGAAGTCTTGTCCTACAACTTTGCTCAGCACCATCTGGTGGCCGATATGCTCTGACATGGTAACAAATGCGACAGGGACCATTGCTGCGGCGATGCCAAGTGTCACTGACGGCGTATAATCTTTAAACGGGATGATAAATTCAGGGACTGCAAACCATTTCGCGTCAAGCACCGGCTGGAAGTTGACAATTCCTTGAGTCAAGGCAAACAAGTATCCGCCGATGATTCCGATCAAGACCGGGATTAAGCTTAAGAAGCCCCGCAAGAAAATCGCGCAAATGATCGTGATCGCTAAAGTGACACCTGCAACACTGAAATGTTTTAAGCTGTAAACCAGCTCACTGGCATTCGGATCAGCATACATGGCCATATTTACCGCTGTGCCGGCCAGACCCAGTCCAATGACGATAATAACCGGACCTACGACGACAGGCGGGAGAAGCTTCATCAGCCAGCCTGTTCCGAGCTGTCTGATCAGCAAGGCAATCAGCCCGTACACAAGCCCTGCCAGAAACGCACCAACCATTGCCGCTCCGGGTCCGCCGGTCGCTTTTACCAAGATGATCGGAGAAATAAAGGCAAAGGATGAACCGAGATACGCTGGTATTTGTCCTTTCGTGATCAGAAGGTAAGCAAGTGTTCCGATACCGCTCGTCACCAATGCAACAGCAGGACTCATTCCGACCAGCTTCGGAACCAAAATCGTTGAGCCAAACATCGCAAATAAATGCTGCAGGCTGAACGAAACCCAAGAGAAAGGTTTCGGGATTTCCCTGACTCCTAAATTAACTTTTTTCTTACTCATGATGATTTTCCCCCTGATTGATGACTTTTCATATTAGGATGACTTAATAACTGTATAAAAAAACCTCTTTGCTGTTTTTACGCAAAGAGGCATACAAAGACCGGCCGCATACTTTCGGGGCTTCGCTGTGCACCTCTTTGCAACCTCTCTGGATTACTTTAAAAAGGTGATACATTATTCATTTTCATAAATGGCGACGAGATCGTTTTTGTCAACCTCATCAAGCTGAACCATAACCTTTTCAGCTTTTGAAGTCGGGATGTTTTTCCCGATGTAATCTGCTCGGATCGGCAGTTCTCTGTGTCCTCTGTCAACAAGCACAGCCAGTTGAATTGAGGAAGGTCTGCCTACATCGACAAGGGCGTCCATTGCGGCTCTGACCGTTCTTCCTGTGTAAAGAACATCATCTACGACAATTACTTTTTGATCTGTGATGTCTACCGGTATATCTGCACCTTTCACGAGCGGTTCTTCATTGCTCGTTTTTTTGGATAGATCGTCTCTGTAAAGGGTGATATCAATTTCTCCAACCGTTACAGGATTCCCTTCAATCTGTTCTATCCGTTCGGCGAGGCGTTTTGCCAAGTAAATACCTCTTGTCTTGATACCGACAAGGATGCAGTTGTTCATCCCTTTATTGCGTTCAATCATTTCGTGAGCAATTCTGGTCAGCGCACGTCTGATTGCCTGTTCGTCGAGAATGACAGCTTTTTGATTCATTATGTGACACCTCACAGTTCATTTAGAAGAAAAAACCCCTCTTGCCATTGGCAGAGAGGGGTTTTAGGACAAGATGCGTGCATATACACGTATCCCGTCAATCCGTTATCCTTCTCAGCCTCTCTGGACTGTTTTAAAGAATCTATTCAGCTTCGTTTATTATTTCAGAAAAGAGATGCCCTGTCAACGGGTTTTTCTCAGATTTTCGATTAAAGCAGACATATCATCAGGAAGCGGTGCCTCAAATTCGATATATTCGTCAGTGCGCGGATGCTGAAAACCTAAAATTCCGGCATGAAGCGCCTGTCCGTTAAAATCGATCGTTTTTCTCGGCCCGTATTTCGGATCTCCTGCTAACGGGAATCCGATATACTTCATATGCACACGGATTTGGTGCGTTCTTCCTGTTTCAAGCTGGCATTCCACAAGCGTAAATTCCTGGAAGCGGTCAAGAACATGAAAATGAGTGACGGCGTTTTTTCCATCACGTGTTACAGTCATGCTTTGCCGATCTTTCTTATCCCGCCCGATCGGCGCATCAATTGTACCATCATCGTGAGAAATAAGCCCATGGACAACTGCCGTATATTTCCGCGTAACCGTTTTGTTGACCAATTGGTTTACAAGTGACTCGTGCGCCATATCATTCTTCGCCACCATTAATAAGCCAGACGTGTCCTTATCGATTCTGTGGACGATCCCCGGACGCATCACGCCATTTATTCCGGATAGGTCCGTACAATGAGCCATAAGGCCGTTTACAAGTGTACCCGTAAGATGCCCGGGAGCTGGGTGCACAACCATTCCGCGAGGTTTATTGACGACCAGCACATCCTGATCTTCATAGTAAATATCCAGATCCATAGGTTCTGCCAGCACGTCGAGCGCTTCAGGCTCAGGCACAGTGACAGTCACCTGATCCCCCGGCTGAATTTTATAATTCGATTTTACAGGGCTTCCGTTCACGACAACTTGTCCGTCCTTCACCCATAGCTGCACCTGGGTTCTCGACCAACCATTTTCAGTCGATGCCAGAAATTTATCAATCCGCTCACTTTTTTGTTCTTCTGAAGCGGTTATGTCAAATTGATTCATGCTATTGCTCCTTCTTCTTTTTCCCGCTGTCCAACAGCATTTGTATAAATAAAAGCATTACGCCGACACATAATGAAGAGTCCGCGATATTAAAAATCGGGTAATTGTAATTGACGATAATGACATGGATAAAATCCACCACTTCCTGTCTGACAGCCCGATCGATAAAATTGCCGATGGCGCCGCCAAGCATGAGTCCAAGGGAAACACCAAGAAGCTTTTGCCCTTTCGTATAACGCTGTATGTAATAAACAATACCAATAATGACTGCAGTTGTGATGAGGTAGAAAAACCACATCTGACCGGCTAATATCCCCCACGCCGCACCCGTATTGCGATGGGAGGTGATATAGAATACCTGATCAATGATCGGTATGCTTTGTCCAAGTTCCATGTTCTTGACGACAAGCCATTTTGTCAGTTGATCAGCTGCGATAATAAGTAGTGCGATAACGTAATACAGCACAAACGTTCCTCCATTATACGGTTACTTTAGTCCATTATGCATTTTATCAATAAAAAGCACTGGAGTAAAGAAATATCAGCCTCTATACAGACTTAATCGGAGAGGCGCTGTTATTCATACAGCGCCTGATCATATTCAATATCAGTTGATTTCCACAGAGGAAGTGTTTTTTTTTCAAATTGGACTGAATACAGAAAATCATTTGCTGTTCGCGCTGTCGGCAGCACAGCCAGCTTTGAAAGAGGAATGGGAGCTCCAGTTTCTTCACAGTATCCGAATGTGCCGTCCTCAATTTTCGACAATGCGAGAAGAACGTCTTGAAGCTCTTCTTTAATATGATAGATCAGAGTTGCTTTTTGTTTATGATTGATTGCTGCTTGCGGGCTTGTTGAAACCTGAAAGCAAGAATACTCAAATAATCTCGACTGTAATTCTTCTTTCATCAGAAGAAGTTCCGTATAAATTGCGGTCAGTTGATCATTCATTCATCACAACTCCTGCTCTTAACGTAATACCTATATTGTTACCTGTGAATGATGATCTAAAGCCCATAAGATTTTTCCTGCCATTCTAAACGATGTCACTCTTGGCACAAAAAAAGGCCCGGCTTTTGCGCCGGGCTCTTTTCATTAGTTCTGATAATACTTTTCAACGATTTCAGCGTTGCGCTGTGACAATGTAGGATATTTCGGGTTCGCACCTACATCTTTAGAAATCACACGGGATCTCTCACACATTTCGCCTTCAGCTTTCTCGACAGCGATTTTCCCTGTCTCAAAGCTTTGCGCATCGTTTGGCGCTTCATTTTCTTCGCTGATGGTTAATTCAGAAACAATAAACAGCTGAGAAAGATTTTCTTTAATAGAAGCTAATAGCTCTTTGTTTTCTTTATTCGGATACAATTTCAGGCTTGCTTCCAATGATTTACCAATGATTTTTTCATTTCGCGCTGTTTCTAACGCTTTTAGCACATCATCACGAAGAGACATAAAACGGTCAAACTTATCTTCTGTCGCTTCGCTGTTTGGAACCGCAATCGTTTCCGGCATGTCTGTCAGCTGAACGCTCTGCTCGTCAACGAATGTTAAGTGAGACCATAATTCGTCAGCGGTATGAGGCAGAATCGGTGCTGTAAGCTTCACTAACGCAAGCAGCGTTTCGTAGAATACAGTCTGCATGCTGCGTCTATCCGGATGATCCGCATGCTCAATGTATACAATATCCTTAGCGAAATCCAGATAGAATGAGCTTAATTCAATTGTACAGAAATTATGGATGCTGTGATACACAACCGCAAATTCGTACTCGTCATACGCTTTTTTCACTTTATCAATCAGTTTGTTTAGCTTAATCAGCATGTACTGATCGACTTCACGAAGATCTTCAACAGCCACCGCATTTGTTTTTGGATCAAAATCGAACAGGTTGCCGTGAAGGAAACGGAACGTGTTGCGGATTTTACGGTATACTTCAGCAACCTGCTTCAGAATCGCATCAGACACGCGAACATCCGCCTGGTAGTCAACAGAAGACACCCATAATCTCAAAATGTCGGCGCCAAGCTGTTTCATGACTTTTGCTGGAACGACGACGTTACCGATGGATTTACTCATTTTGCGTCCTTCTCCATCCAGTGCAAACCCATGGCTGAGCACACCTTTATATGGCGCTTTTCCTGTTACGGCTACTGCTGTTGATAGAGATGAGTTAAACCAGCCCCGGTATTGGTCAGAGCCTTCAAGGTATAAATCAGCCGGCCGAACGAGATCCTCGCGTTCTTCAAGCACCGCTTGGTGGGAAGAACCAGAATCAAACCAAACATCCATGATGTCCTGTTCTTTTGTAAAAGTGCCGTTCGGGCTTCCAGGATGCGTAAAGCCTTCCGGAAGAAGATCCTTCGCTTCTTTTTCAAACCAAATGTTTGAGCCATGTTGTCTAAACAATTCTGAAACGTGCTCAATCGTTTCATCTGTGATGATTGGCTCGCCGTTTTCAGCATAAAATACCGGAATCGGCACACCCCATGCACGCTGTCTGGAAATACACCAGTCTCCGCGGTCACGAACCATGTTGTGCAAACGCTGCTCGCCCCATTCAGGAACCCATTTGGTTTCTTTAATGGCATCCAGCAGGTCTGATCTGAAATCTTTAATAGACGCAAACCATTGCGCAGTTGCTCTGAAAATGGTTGGTTTCTTTGTTCTCCAATCGTGCGGATAGGAGTGTGTAATGAATTCAAGCTTCACGAGTGCGCCTTTTTCTTCGAGCTGCTGTGTGATCACTTTGTTTGCATCATCATAGAACATACCTTCAAAGCCAGGAGCTTCGCTTGTCATCACACCTTTTTCATCAACCGGACAAAGGACGTCTAAGCCGTATTTTTGGCCAATGATAAAGTCATCTTCCCCATGTCCCGGTGCTGTATGAACACAGCCTGTTCCGGCGTCAGTTGTCACGTGATCGCCAAGCATAACGAGTGAATCTCTGCCGTATAGCGGATGTTCAGCGATAATATTTTCGAGATCTTTCCCTTTGATCGTTCTTGTCACTTCATACTGCTCAAAGCCGCATGCAGAAGCTACAGCTTCAACCAGTGCACTTGCTACAACAAAGCGATCATCACCGACTGCAATCACGCTGTATTCCAGATCAGGATGAACTGAAATGCCGAGGTTTGCAGGAATCGTCCAAGGCGTTGTTGTCCAAATGATGATGCGCTCGCCATTTTCAAGCACGCCTTTTCCGTCTTTTACGCCAAAAGCAACGTAAATAGATGCTGAGCGTTTGTCTTGATATTCGATTTCCGCTTCAGCTAAAGCAGACTCACTTGAAGGTGACCAGTTAACCGGTTTAAGGCCTTTATAAATATAGCCTCGTTTTGCCATTTCACCGAAAACGCGGATTTGCTGCGCTTCATATTCCGGTTTCAGTGTCACATATGGATTTTCCCAGTCGCCGCGGACTCCAAGACGCTTGAATTGCTCACGCTGACCCTCAATTTGCTTCCATGCATATTCTTCGCATAGCTTGCGGAATTCAGCTACTGACATTTCTTTGCGGTTCACTTTTTTGTTTTTTGTAAGAGCTGTTTCAATCGGCAACCCGTGTGTATCCCAGCCCGGTACATACGGTGCGTTGTACCCGCTCATTGATTTGTAGCGGACGATGAAGTCCTTTAAAATTTTGTTAAGCGCGTGGCCCATGTGGATATCGCCGTTTGCGTACGGAGGTCCGTCATGTAAAACAAATTTAGGGCGGTCTTTCGTCCGTTCCTGTACTAGACTGTAGATATCCTGCTCCTCCCATTTCTTTTGCATGTCAGGCTCACGGTTTGGCAAGTTGCCTCGCATCGGAAAATCTGTTTTCGGCATTAAGAGCGTGTCTTTGTAATCCATTTTCATTCCTCCACCAATTTTTTCAGAAAATAAAAAAAGCCCTCTCATCCCATAAGGGACGAGAAAGCTTATCTCGCGGTACCACCCTTTTAGAAAAAGCCAGGCTTACGCTTTTTCCTCTCGAGCATCGTAACGTGATGAACGTCCTAACCTACTGTGAGTTCAGAAAGGAAACTTAAGGGCTGATCTACATGATTCCGGCCATCCCGGACTTTCACCATCTCCGGGTCGCTATGAAGGCATGATGGAAACATGACTGTCCCTTTCAACCGTCTTTTCATCTGAATTTATGAACGTATTATATTCGACAAGCTAAGAAAATGTCAAGGTAATCAGAGAATTTATTCCTTTTCCTCAAACACAGCGTCGACTTCATACTCAAGCAAATGATCCCAATCATCATTTTTCAGAAGATCAAGCTGCGCTTCAATCAGCATTTGGAAACGTGTTCTGAACACTTTAGACTGTTTTTTCAGCTCTTCGATTTCCATTGCGATTTTTCTTGATTTCGATAAAGATTCGTTGATGATGCGATCAGCGTTTTTCTCCGCTTCCCGAACAATCAGCTTTGCTTCCTTTTGAGAATTGCGCTTTACGTCCTCAGCTGCTTCTTGGGCAACCAGAATGGATTTATTCAGCGTTTCTTCAATGTTGGCAAAGTGTCCGATTCTTTCATCGAGCTCATTGACTTTCGCTTCAAGCTCTGTTTTTTTACGGAGAACAATTTCGTAATCTTTTCTGACTTGACTCAGAAATTCATTTACCTCGTCTTCATCATATCCGCGAAAACTTTTTGTAAACGTCTTGTTGTGAATATCATTCGGCGTTAATGGCATGATGCCACCTCCATTTTTTACATTTCAGTACGGTTATCTAGTTCACATTATAAAACAAATTTCGCACAGATGGAGAAAAAAACTGAAAAACCGACTATTTTTGTCGTTCAAACGTGACTCTCCACTTGTCTTTTTTGGTTTTCCCTTCGATTTTTGTCAGGCTGCAGCGGCCAAAGCCCCTGATAGAGAGCATATCCCCTTCAGCAACCTGGTAAGAAGGGTCTTCAACAACCTTCCAGTTCACTTTTACGAGACCGTTTTTCACCAGCGTTTGTGATTTCTGGCGTGATTGCCTGCTCATAGAGGCGCAGACCGCGTCAAGCCTTAAAGAAGAAACGGTGTCATCTCTTATTTCGACATCTCGTGCAGGAATTTCAAGGTCTGACAAGTCAATTTTCTCAAGCTTGACTGCAGCTTTTCCGGCTTGGGTAAGCTGAGCCGCAACAAAATCGGCTGTATCAGCTGAGACAATGATTTGCACCGCCGTCTCTGAAAACACTAAATCGCCAAACTTTTGCCGCTTCAGACCGATTCCCATTAACGAACCAAGGAGAGACCGGTGATCAACCGTCACAAATTTTTCAGCATAGCGAACGTCAAACGCCTGAAGCTCAAAATCCGATTCTTCCGGCGTAATGTACTCAGGATATAAAATGGCCCGTTTTCGCTCCGCTCTGTCATAGCCGCCGGAAAAAGCCAGTCCTACATCTGCCTGTCCCGTGACCGCAGCGAGAATGACCTGCTCCCGGGGATCTAAAAAGTCGGTCAGCTTCATCCGGTACTGTTCCTGGACAATTCTTTTCCATTCGAGCGCCTGATCGATAAAGGCACGCTCTTCTTTTCTGAAGTGCTGATAAATATCGCTCATCGTCTTTCCCTTCTATGTAAAGAGGCTTGGCTGCTGCCAAGCCCCCTATCAAACTGTCACCTTAAAACGCAATCATGCGATAAAGCCCCCACAAGCCGGTTGTTGCAAACCGCAGCACAAGAATGGCTACGATTGGCGAGATATCCAGCATTGCAATTGGAGGGATGATTTTTCTGAATGGCTCGAGATATGGTTCACAGATCGACGCTAAAAACCGTCCGACTGCTGTTTCCCTCGTACTCGGCACCCATGACATAAAAATATATATGATCAGGGCAAATGAGTATATTGTAATTAATAAGCTTAAAACCGAAAAAACTTGATAAAGGATCATCTCGCTTTACCACCTCTGATCGTCTTCAGATATGAGCTCAGAAATTGTGCCTGAAACATCTACGTTGTCAGGCGTGCATAGGAAAATATCTGAACCGATTCTTTGGATATCGCCGCCAATGGCATAAACGGTGCCGCTTAAAAAGTCAACAATCCGTTTCGCCTGGTCATGCTGTATCCGCTGAAGATTGACGACAACTGCCCGCCTGTTCTTCAGATGGTCGGCTATTTCCTGCGCCTCCGCATAAACGCGCGGCTCACTCAACACCACTTTAGAGGATTTCTGAACACTTTGCAAGCTTACTACATTCTGTTTGGCTGCTGGTTTACCAGCATTATAAGCAGGTTTTTCTTTTTGTTCCTGTTCTTCATGAGAATCCCGCTCAGTTTCAATATATTCGTATTCGTATTCTTCTTCATCCATTGAGAAAAAGTTTTTCAGTTTATTTTTCATACTCATTGCTGTACACCCCCTGTTTCATTTCCGACTAACGATGAGCCGATTCTAATATAAGTAGCCCCTTCTTCAATCGCGATTTCAAAATCATTTGACATGCCCATCGACAGTTCTGTACATGGAGCGTTCGGCTGTTTCAGCTCTTGAACCTGATCACGAAGTTCTCTAAGCGTTCGGAAACAGCTTCTAATCTCATCTTGGTCATCAGTCAGTGGAGCCATTGTCATCAGTCCGGCCACAACAATGTTGTCAAAGCCGGAAAGCTCCTGTATGAATGGTATCACTTCTTCTTTATTCATGCCGTGTTTAGAGGGCTCAAGCGAGGTATTGACCTGCACAAAGCATTGGACAGCACCTTCAGCCCGTTTTTCAATTTCTTTCGCTAATGAAAGCCGGTCCAGGGAATGAATATAGGAAACTGAATTGACGACAGCTTTTACTTTTCTTGATTGAAGGCTGCCGATAAAATGCCATTCCGGATTTCCTTTAATGATTTCCTGTTTGCGAAGCAGTTCGGCGTCCCGGTTCTCTCCGAGGCACTTGATGCCCGCATCGACCGCCTCCTGTGCTCTTTCAGGCGACACATATTTTGTGACTGCAATAACCGTAACTTCATCGGATCTGCGGCCCGATCTGTTACATGCTTCGTTTATTCGTTCGTTTATATGTCGTAAATGATCAACAACACGCAAGATCTTTTATGCCTCCTTCATTCCGATAAAGGACATCATCCGTCCTGTTTTCCCCTGATCTCGCCGATGGGAAAAGAAAAGTGACGGCTCACTTTCCGTACATAAACCGCTGACAGAAATCTGCTCATTTGCCAAACCGCTGTCAATCAGTATGAGTCGGTTCAGCTCTTTCAGGTCAAGCTGATACTGCCCCTGCCCCGCCTGATTCACGGCGCGATCTGCTGAAAACGGCAATGCGCGGACAGCATTCATCACACGGTCATCTACCGTATAGCGCGCACCGCAGATAGACGGTCCGACAACAGCGTATATATCAGAAAGCTTCGAGCCCTCCTGTTCGGTCCATTGCTTCACCATTTCTCTGCCAATCTGTTTGACCGTGCCTTTCCATCCGGCATGAGCGATCCCGACAAGCGATTTCACCGGATCGAAAAAGAATAGGGGCACACAATCAGCAAAGCATAATGCCAAAAATACATTTTTATCATTTGTATAGAGCCCGTCTGTTGCTTTAAAAGCTGAGTGATACTCACGGGCGCCTTTTCCCCTATCCCTCTGCGTCACTTTTTGGACGCGATTGTCGTGTGTCTGGTCAGCAAATACCCAAGACTGCAAATCAATATTAAACATATCGGCTATATATTCACGATTTTTAACCACATCTGCATCTTTGTCATGAACGTGCAATCCTGTATTTAACGACTCAAAAGGTTTTTGACTGACACCGCCGTTTTTCGTAGTAAATCCGGCAATGACTTCTGCATCGTTTTGATTCGTTTGTTTCCAGTCTTGTATCATGAGTGTCGAGGGGGTGGTGAGACTGAATGGGTGATATGTATTCATGATGATCCAACCTTTCGACAAACATTTATAAGGCGTAATTTCCCACTTATTTTACCACATCTTTCTGCATTCGTTTAGCGCCGATTTACATATTTCATAAATGAAATGTGCCGGAAGAGTTCAGACTTCCGGCATTTGACAATCAGCAGCAAAAAAGCAGGTTAAGCGTGGGATTCACTTAATCGGACTAAAATGACATCTTCTCCGATTTTAACTATATTTCGCCAAGGAATGACCATTTCCTCTTCCTTTCCAAAAAAACCGAGAACTTTTCCATTTCCCCCTAGTATAATCGCCTGAATTTTTCCTGTGGTGACATTGATATCAATATCACCGATGCTCCCTAATTTTTTTCCGTTAGAGACATTGACGACATCCTTTACTTGAAATTCTGAAATGCTGATCATCCCATCACGTCCTTTTTCGGTCCTTTTTTCTAGTATATGAACGGGCGGGCTGAACCTTGTCAGCAAGGAGAAATTTTCATGATCATTGTTCTTTTTTGCGGCTGCACCAGCTTATGATGAACGTGAGCATGATTTTCGTATAATCTACGAGCTGCTCAATCGATACCTCTTCATTAACGGCATGAGCATTATATAAATCGCCCGGTCCGTATATTACGCTTGGAATACCGGCATGATAAAGCCATCCACCATCGGTTACGGTTTGAGATACGTCAATGACCGGGCGTTCCCGTTTGATCTCCTCGTGTGACGCCGTAAGGGCTAAAACGCCGGGATGAGCCGGATCAACTTCCAAGGCCGGAAAAATTTCTCCTCTTTCTTCAATCATTGAAGAGCCTCCCCATTTGAAGACAGGACGGTTTTCCCTCAGCCAAATATCACTGTCACTCAGCCTGTTGATGTAATCTTCTATTTCAGCAGCCACTTCTTCATGCGTTTCATTGGGATAAAAATGGACGGTAATCCATAATCGGCACTCATCCGCTATAAAGGCCGCATGTCTGCCTCCTTCTATAACAGCGGGATTAATTGTGTTTGTACCGGGGGTAAAGCCAGGATAGCTTTTCATAATGGCCCAATGTCGCTCCAGCTCACCGAGTCCAGAAATGATTTTTGCCATTTTTTCGATTGCGCTCGCCCCGAAGGTTCCTCCGCCAGCGTGGATCATATTCCGTCTTGTTCCATCGTGAAACGTTTGACTGCTTTTCATTTCGATCCAGCCTGTAATCACTCCGCCTTGACCTTGAATATGCATATCGCTCGTATCCGCCACAACTGCAAAGTCTGCGTGATAGCCCTTTTTGCAGCATTCAAGCGTGCCGGCCTCTCCGACTTCCTCCCCGATGACCGATTGCAGAATCAAATCGCCCGGGAGCTCAACGCCCGCTTCACGAATCAGCTTTAAAGCAAACAGCACACAGGCCATTCCGCCTTTCATATCTGAAGCGCCCCGGCCGATTAAGAAACCGTTTTTCTCACTGGGACAAAATGGGTCATGCACCCAGTCCTCGCCCTCTTTTACCTCTGCCACATCGACATGCCCATTGATGATTAAACTTTGATAGGCTGCTGAATTTGTTCCCTTTAAAACACCCACAACATTGGGATCTCCTGGATAAACGTCCCATTTGTCGATGGAAAACCCCCGTTCAAGCAAAAACTGTGCAATCCATGTTTGGATGCTGTCTGTATTTCTCGCAGGCGGCGCCGGTGTTTTAAAAGAAATCAGCGTTTTCGCAAGCTCAATGAGCTCGTCTTTTTGTTCTTCCGCTTTTTTCAGTAAAGATTCTACTTGATCAATCATGTTATCCGCTCCTATTTTTAATAGAAAAAAGCCGTTTCATATTCATGAAACGGCTTAATAAAGAAAGCAGAGTGCAAGCTGCTGCATTCTCCGCTTTTTTCACCGCTTCCCTCCGCTGGTATGATCCAGATCAGGTCAATAAGGGTTGAGACAAGCGTCTCTCTCAGCTTCGAAAGCACCCCCAGGATGAATCGTATGTTGTTATGCATTTGTTACCGGCTCAGCTCTTGTTAAAAACGGACGATCCTGATTCCATAATACACGGATCGGCGTATCAAAAAAAGAAGAAAGTGATTCGTCTGTCAGCATGTCTTTCATGTGTCCTGACCTAAAGACTTCTCCCTTTTTTAACAAGAGGGCTTTATCAAAAATCGGCAAAATTTCTTCCGCATGATGCGTAACATAAAGAATAGACGGCGCATTTTCCCTGCTTGCAATGTGCGTAATCGTATCTAACAGTTTTTCCCGGGCAATAAAATCAAGTCCTGTAACTGGTTCGTCCAGTATAAGCAGCTCCGGATCAGCCATTAGCGCTCTTGCGATTAAAGCTCTTTGTTTCTCTCCTTGAGAAAGAGTTTCGTAGCGGCGGTCGGCATAATCAATGGCTCCTAAGTCCTCGAGCAGGGCAATCGCTTTTTCTCTGATTTCCGCACTTGGTGTTTCATACAAGCCAATCGAAGCATATGCCCCGCTCAGAGCAATTTCAAAAGCTGAATCTGCCGGATACAATTTTTGCTGAAGACCCGCTGAGACAAGGCCGATTTTTCGTCTGAGTTTATCTCCCAGCTCCGTTTTTCCGAATACATGACCAAGCACCTGCATCTCGCCTGTTGTCGGAAAATAGTAAGAGCATAGCATATTTAACAGCGCAGTCTTCCCTGCTCCATTTAATCCGTAAAGCACCCAGTTCTCCTTTTCTTCTACTTTCCAATGAATATCCTTTAGTATCCATTTTCCATTCCGTTTTAGTGAGACATTGTCAAGCTGCAAAATCATTGTGGTCCTCCTCTTTCCAAACCGAATAATTGTTTTAATTTTCACAAAACTGTGTACGGACTAGGATACCTTACTTTTTCGAAAACGTAAACCGCCCGCTTCTAAATAGAAAAGCCTTTAAAACAATTTCTGTTTTAAAGGCTTTCCACGTCCATGCTATTGATGAATATTCTTATTCATTTGTTTGATTGCTGCCTTTTCCAGTCTGGACACCTGTGCTTGAGAAATCCCGATTTCTTCGGCTACTTCCATTTGCGTTTTTCCTTGGAAGAACCGTTTTCTTAAAATCATTTTTTCCCTCTCGTTCAGCCTTCTCATGCCCTCTTTCAAAGCCAGCTCTTCAATCCATTGTGTATCTTTGTTGCGTTCATCACTGATTTGATCCATGACATAAATCGGATCTCCGCCGTCATTGTAGATCGGTTCAAAAAGAGATACCGGATCTTGAATGGCGTCGAGTGCAAACACAATTTCTTCGTGCGGTACTTCAAGAACTTTGGCGATATCCTCTGCCGTCGGCTCCTTGCTTGTCTCACTGATTAACCGTTCTCTTACCTGGAGTGCCTTATATGCGATATCCCTAAGTGATCTCGAGACACGTATCGGGTTATTATCGCGTAAATACCTGCGGATCTCTCCGATAATCATAGGTACAGCGTATGTTGAAAACTTAACATTGTGGCTTAGATCAAAATTATCTATGGATTTCATTAGTCCGATGCAGCCGACTTGAAATAAGTCATCAACATACTCCCCTCTGTTATTAAATCTTTGAATGACACTTAAGACAAGACGCAAGTTCCCGTTTACAAGCTTTTCTCTGGCTGAATCATCACCTTCGTCCTGCAATTGCCTAAACAGCTTTCTCATTTCTTCATTCTTGAGTACGGGTAATTTGGAGGTATCCACCCCGCAGATTTCGACTTTATTTCTCGACACTTTTTTCCCTCCCTACAGGAGCTGCTGTACAACGTTAAGTATCTCCTCGGGTGGGAAAAATATGCACTGCACTCAAACCGAAAAATAGTCATAATTGGGAAATCCTTGTAGAATCAAGGGATTAACCCGCAAAAATTTTTTACACCATTTTGTTGAATTCTTTTCGCAATCTTTTAATGATTCTTTTTTCCAGACGGGAAATATAGGATTGGGAAATCCCCATCATATCCGCAACATCCTTTTGGGTCTTTTCCTCTTCGCCGACGAGCCCAAAACGCAGTTCCATGATTTGTTTCTCCCTCTCATTTAACTGTTCGAGCGCTTTTTTTAGAAGCTTTTTATCTACATTTGCTTCAATGTCCTTTGTGATGATGTCGTCATCCGTGCCCAGCACATCAGAAAGCAGAAGCTCATTGCCGTCCCAATCAATATTAAGCGGTTCATCAAAAGAAACTTCTGAACGGATTTTGTTGTTTCTCCTTAAATACATCAGGATTTCATTCTCGATACAGCGAGAGGCATATGTAGCCAGCTTGATTTTCTTTTCCGGATTGAAGGTATTCACAGCTTTGATTAATCCAATGGTGCCGATGCTGATTAAATCTTCAATATTAATTCCCGTGTTTTCAAATTTCCGTGCGATATAGACGACAAGCCGCAGGTTGCGTTCGATCAAAATAGCGCGGGCCGCCTGGTCGCCGCTTGGGAGCTTCATTAATAGAACCTGCTCCTCGTCTTTTGATAATGGCGGCGGCAAAGCTTCACTCCCTCCTATGTAATACACTTCATCGCTTTTTAAGCCCAGTTTCATCAGCAGCTTATACCAGAGGTGCGTCAACCGCAATTTAAGTTTTTTCATCTTCCTCTCCCTTCTAAATGTCACGTCTTATGAGTATGATAAGTAACGGACATTTGCGAACATTAGGATACGTGCTTAATGGCCTTTCCGGACAGCATTTTCGGATGAATAATCGCGTCAAAATCTCCATCTGCCGACAGCTTTGACGTGCTGATGCCGATTAAGCATTTATCCGCGGAAATCATTTCATCTTTTGTCATAATCGTTACATGATCCGGTTTGATACATAATAAAAATTGATGCTGCTGGCCTACTCCCCGATATGGGATCAGCCTCATTTTATCTAAAAAACGAAACGAATCATCAAGCTGTTCAATCGCTTCCATCGGGTCTGCATTTCGGATAATCACCGTTTCAGCCTCTCCGAAAATTGGTTCAAGCTTATCAATGTGAAGAATCATGACCGGCGTTTTTGTGAGCGGATCATACAGCTGGTTGCCGGAATCCACCAGGCCTCTTGCGTGCAGTGTTTGGCCGCCCAGGTCCGCCTGTACCCTGACTCGTTCCTCATATTGAATGTTTTTTGTTTCAATATCTTCGATTCTTCTCTTGGAAAAAAACCATAATGCGGGAAAGCCAGCCACGATAAACATCCAGCTGATCGGGTCGCCAAATCCGGTTTGATTGGTGATCATGACACCGTTTCTGACAATAGAGTTTGACTGCAGCAATGAATGTGCTCCGATTATTCCCCCTCCCATTAGAAAAGTAGCAAAATAAAAGGAAAACAAATTTTGAAAGAAATAGCGAAACCGCTTAAAACCGAATGTCACGAGCACAATGACAACCGAAAAAGCGAGCTTTCCGGCCGGGTTCTCAACGATCGGCGAGAAAGGAGTAAACATCAAAAGGACAATACTTGACCCGATAAACGCGCCGCCTATCAATCTTCTTTTTTTTACATGGCGTTTCAAAATAAAAGCCGTCAGTAAAAGCAACAGTGCGTCAAAACAAAAGTTTAACAGCCAAATGACATCTAAATAGATTTTCACACCTGACCCCTTTCTTTCTTGCATCACGCTGTTCCCCTTCTTGTTTCATAAGTATAAAGCAAGCTCTGTGGGAAAGTCTGTCAATTAATGTTGAGAGGCCCATACAATTTTTCAGGGATAACTGCTTAATTTGTCGAGGGAATAAATGAGAGTATATAGAAAAAAAGCTGCCAAGAGCGGCAGCTTTCTTACACTTACTTTTCAGTATTGATATAAAGTTTTCCATTCGCTGTTTTTCTGGTTTCATTGCCGTAACCGTCTCGAACGATAACCTCTACTTTAGCTCCGTTTGCTTTAATAGAAGAAGTTGCTGTCCAGTAGCCTTCATATCGTCCCGGAGAAATTTCTCTTAACTGCAGCTCGGTAGCGTTTTGTACATTCGCTCTTGTATTTGTGAGCGGCAGGCGAATGACAAACGTTGCATCTGCACCTTTCGCGCTTGAAAAAGCGATTTTGACCGATTCACCGGCTTTTAAGGTTTTGTCCTCACCAGGAATCAGTCCGGTAATGACTGGCTGGTCAAAATTCACATCGACGACAGCTTTTTTCGTCGTTTTGTTGCCTGCTAAGTCAGTGGCTGTCACCTTTACTTCGTTGCTTCCGTTTTCCAAAAGGATACGGGCAGAGTAGGAACCGTCTGTGACCGTGGCTTTTTTGCCATTAACCTTTACTTCTTTCAAGTTGTCATCTGAAACAGTGCCTTTAACAGTCAGCGCTTCTTTATTGATTTTCTCGCCATCCTTTGGATTGTCGAGCGTCAGTTCAGGCTTGTCTTGATCAAGTGTGACCGTGACAGGACTTGAAGCATCTGTCGTTCCGGAGTCTGTTGATGCAGCCGCTGTCAGCTTGTTTTCCCCTTTACTGAGTGAAACTCCTGCCTCGAACGTGCCATCTTCGGCAGTTTTCGTTTCCCCTGCTTCTTTATCACCATTATAAAGGGTTACAGTCGTCCCCGGAGATGCCTTTCCTTTTACCGTGACGTTCTCCTTATTGGTGTATGCTTTATCTTCAGGAGAAGTAATGACAGGTACGGCAGCTTCATAATCGACTAACGCGCGAATCATATAGTTGCCGTCTTCTTTATCTCCTTTTTGCCATGTTCCGCTAACATACTGCCAGTTGCGATCTGAGTACTGCCCGGTTTCATCCATTGCCAAGCCTGGTGAATATGGATCGGGTTTTGACTGGATATATACAAGATAAAAGTCTTTATCGACCATAATCCCCTTCGAGCTGAGATCGACTTTCGTCCATTCGCCATTACGAAGAGCTTCCGCGTTATATGGTCCAGCAATTTTTTTGCCGGGTGCTCCATCTTTCCCTGTAGCATCGTAAACCTCGACCTTAAACTCTGTGCCGCCAGGATCAGGGAACTCCGTATCCCAGAATCTGAATAGCCCTCCTGTCAGCATGCCTTTTTCCTTGCCGTCAGCAAGTGACATTTTAACCGCCCATCCGTTTCCGGCCGCGAAATAGGAATTTGCATTCTCCGCTGTTCCGTCATCGTATCCGATCTCGCCTGGATAACCGACGAAAGGCTTCAGCACAGTTTCTTTCGTGATATCACCTTTTAAATCAACGGAAAATTCATCACTGTAATAGCCCGGTGCAGCCACTTTAATGGTGTAAGAGCCCTCGTAGGCCTCAAGTGTATATTCTCCTTTGTCGTTTGTAGTTGCCGGTTCAACAGCGGCATCCTCGATAACATAGACGGAAGCGCCTTTTACCGGCTCTCCTGTTGTTTTATTGATGACAGTGCCTTTTAATGTGCCTTTCTTTATTTCTTCTAACGTAAAATTAGCTTGGGTTGTCTGATCTGCCTGCAAAGACACTTTTTGCGTTTTTGATTGATAGCCGTAAGCTTCTGCCATAAGCGTGTAGTCTCCTGCTTTATGCGTCAGCTTGTACTGTCCGGTTGATTGGTCTGAATAGGTTGATTTTCCTGTTTCAACCACACTGACCTGTGCTCTGAGCGGCAATGCTTGCGGCTGCATATCAGCACTATGTTTTGTTTTGGCAGCTGTATTTGTTGATGGCTTAGCCTTTTTTGGATTAACCGCTTTTTTCTTTTGCTTTTCTGCCGGTTTTTGTACGCCCAGCTTATTCTTTTTGGCTGTTTTCCCGGAAGATTTGTCTGAAAGCTGAACATCATCAACGTACCAGCCCTCTTTTGCAATGCTTTCATCAGACTGAAGGTTAAACATCACTCGAATGTTTTGGCCTCTGTATGCGGATAAATTAATTTCTTCGCTGGTCCAGTTTGAAGTCTTTCCGTTATAGACCCCTGCCTGCTCCCAATTCGTTTCGCCTTCCGGTAAAACAAAAACGTAGCCATAATCAAAATCATTTTCCAGGTTGTGCCAGCTTTTAAATTGAAGAAACAGGCCGCCTGAATCAGGCACGTCAATTGGAGGCATAGTGAGATTCATATTCGCTCCATTGGCATAATTTCCAGTCAGGTTTGTCCCATATACTTTTTCTCCTGATGCAGCTGCATTAGGGCCTGATTCCGGAACTCCCCACTCCCAGTTATTATTTGTTCCGCTCGTAAGCCAGCCGCCTGGTTCTGTTTCAAAATCCTGCTTGTATCCAACAGTGATGCTAGGTTTCACGGTTACATCATATATGTCAGATTCGACAACATGGCCGCCAAAATCCTGAATGATCCACTTATAGCTTAATGCGGTCCCCTTTATACTTGGGATTTCCGCCTGGTACGTTCCTTTCAGATGATCTCCGCTGATTCGTTTAGCTTTGACCTCGTTCCATTCGCCTTGATCCAGCTTATAGGACAATTTCACGGATGTCACACTCACATTGTCTTCAGCTGTCAAGGTAAGCGGAAGGCTGGCACCTTCATAAGCTTCATTTACTTTCTCATGCTGATAGCCAGGCAGCTCCTCATCTTCCCCATCGACAGAAACTTGCCCTTCTGCTTTTCCTAAACCGTCTGTAACCGCTGATACGGCATCAAAAGCATTCACCAAACCATGACCGTATCCGTTATTCGGAGAGTCAGGGAATGTAGAATCCGTTAATGGCTCAGCCGTGCTTGTCAATATATCCTCCATCTCATCGACAGAAAGTGAGGCGTCTGCCTGCTTCAATAGCGCAGCAACAGCAGAAACATGCGGTCCTGCCATCGACGTGCCATCCCAACCGTCTTCATATGTCTGGCCGGGAACTGAAGACCGGATGTTTACGCCTGGAGCAGAAATTTCCGGCTTTGTTTCATCGTATGGCGACGGTCCCTGGAGTGAAAAATCGCCAAGCTTTTTGTTAATATCAGTCGCTCCGGTCGCAAACGCTTCCGGATAATTGGCAGGATTCGCAATAGAACCAGGTCCTCCCGGGTTAAAGAGGTCAGCATTTCCCGCAGAGAATTCCGGGAAAATGTCGGCCGCCCGCCACGCATTGACCATATCTCTGTACCATTCATCAAGGCCGGAGCCCCCGCCCCAAGAATTATTGACGACATCCGGAGCCATTTCCGGATGAGGGTTGCCCTCTGCGTCCTTTGGAGCTAAAATCCATTCACCAGCCTCCAAAATGTCAGCGTCTGTCCCGCCATCTTCAGAAAACGCCTTAACAGCAATCCATTTTGCGCCAGGTGCGACACCAATTTGATTCGTGCCATCAGGCTCAGAGCCAACCATTGTACCTGTTACATGAGTGCCGTGATCAAGATCATCGTATGGACTTGACTCGTTCGCTACAGCATCAAACCAGTTCATGTCATGATCAGGCTCATTGGGGCTTTCCGGATGAAACCCGCGATATTTTTCTTTTAATGCAGGGTGTTCCCATTCAACCCCGGTATCAATGGAGGCGACAACCGTACCCGTTCCGTCATAGCCAAGCTCCCAAGCCTTCGGTGCGTCTATTTGGTCTACATTCCATTCTACACCGTCAGTTGCTTTTATCGCTTTTTGTGCTTTTTTCATATTGAATGGGGAAGCGGATGACTTAAAAAGCTGCCGTTTTTCATTCGGAAGCACCTTTTCTACTTCAGGGAACTGCGCCACTTTCTCCATGACTTCTTTTGAAGCATGTACAGCAATTCCATTTACCACATAATAGGAGTGAATATCATCGGCGTTCCCTTTATTTTTCTGGCTGTTTAAATATTTCAAGACGTCTTTCTGAGCTTCATCAGCTGTCACTTTTAACGAAGACACGACGGCCGAACGCTTTTGATATTCCGTTTTAGCAGCGGTCAGCTTTTTAGATTTCGCTTTTTTGACAGCTGATTTTGCTGCTTTTTGGGTATCAGCTTGATCTTTAAATTTGATCAGAAAGGTAGTTTTTTCTTCTTTTTTAAAGCTTTTCTTTAATGAGCTGGAAATCTTGTTTTGAATCGATTCAGAAGATTGAAGCTCCTGTTTTACAGAAGAAGCAGCGCCTTTGCTGCTTGCCCCGGCTGCACCCGGAAACAGCAGTGAACTGACGACAACTGTACTCAAAACAGAACTGATCAGTCTGTTTTTCGTTTGTTTCCTCATTTTTTATCCCCCTTTTTTAAACCACTTTGTAAAAAAATGTCGTCCCTCCTTTAACATTCAATTTGTTTGTCAAAGCTTCGTTGTACGTTAACTGTAGACAATCTCAATTACAGATATTGTCGTTTTCTGTCATCTTATTTCCATATAAATGAAAATGATGATATGGTCATGAAATATCAGTAGGTATAATAGGTTGATTTGTTGTTATGTGTAGGAAGACATAGTGCAAAAGACATAATATATGAATGGAAATGGTTGAGGAAAAAATAAAAAAAGGACAAAATCGAAAACGATTTTGTCCTTTCAATTAGCCGCGTTTATTGCGGTTTCTTAAGAATGTCGGAATATCTAGCGTATCGTCAGCCGGCTGTGAGGTTTGACGGCTGACTGTGTTTTGATGCTGCGGTTCCTCTCGTTTCGGCTCACGTTTTGGAGCACTCTGATTATGTGATTTGATGTTCTGGTTTAATGATGGACGCTGGGGTTTCGTAACATCTTTCTCCTGTTCGATAAAACCAGTGGCAATTACCGTAACCACAATCTCGTCTTTAAGATTTTCGTTAATAACAGAACCGAAAATCATGTTTACATCCTGATCAGATGCAGAAGCGACAATGTCTGCTGCTTCCTGAACTTCATAAAGGCTCAGATTTGTTCCGCCAGTAATGTTCATTAAGACGCCTTGCGCGCCATCAATTGCTGCTTCAAGAAGCGGACTGGAAATGGCTTTTTTCGCAGCTTCTGCAGCACGGTTTTCTCCAGTCGCAATACCAATACCCATTAAAGCAGATCCTTTGTTTGACATGATCGTTTTCACATCAGCAAAGTCTAGGTTAATGAGACCAGGAGTAGCGATCAGGTCAGAAATACCTTGAACCCCCTGACGGAGTACGTTATCAGCTTCACGGAATGCTTCAAGCATCGGCGTGTTTTTATCAACAATTTCAAGAATACGGTCGTTCGGGATCACAATCAGCGTGTCCACCGCTTCTTTCATTGCAGAAATTCCGCCCGCCGCCTGCAGCTGTCTTTTGCGACCTTCGAACGTAAACGGTCTTGTAACGACTCCGACTGTTAATGCTCCTAAATCTTTTGCGATTTGCGCAATAACCGGTGCGGCACCTGTTCCTGTTCCGCCTCCCATACCAGCTGTTACGAATACCATGTCAGCGCCTTTTAGCGCTTCTTCAATCTGCTCCTTGCTTTCCTCTGCGGCTTTTTTCCCGACTTCCGGATTCGCACCTGCTCCCAATCCTCTAGTCAGCTTTGCGCCGATTTGCATTTTCACTTCCGCTTTTGACAGGTTAAGAGCTTGAGCGTCCGTATTTACCGCGATGTACTCTACTCCTTGCACTTCATTCTCAATCATTCGGTTGACCGCGTTGTTACCGCCGCCTCCTACTCCGATTACTTTAATTGATGCTAAGCCGTCTATGTTTGTTTCGAACTCCAACATGCTAAATCCTCCTAATCTGCCGAATGACTATCTATCTATTCCCAAAACATGCTTAATAGTTTTTTCATTTTGCTCTGTTTGTTATGTTCGGCTTGTGTTTTTTGTTTTCCTTTTGGCCGTTGCTGCATCTCATTTTGGTGATGATGCTGCTCTTGTTCCTCTGCTGATGAGACGGCGATTTCCTGTATCGCTTCTTCAGGCATCTTGAAGCCAATTTTTCTGCCTTGAATTCTTGCATTCCGGCAGGCGAATTGAATCATGCCAACTGCCGTCATATACTGAGGATCTCTTACACCGATATAATTCGGACTCGCCACTCTGACATTGTTTTGCAGCACATCCTGCGCTAGTGACATGGTACCAGGCATTGCTGCTTGTCCCCCTGTCAGCACGAAGCCTCCCGGCAGATCGCTAATTCCCATATTGCGAAGTTCTTCTGAAGCAATCTCAAGAATTTCTTCGACTCTTGCTTCTATGATATTCGCTGCTTCCTGCTGTGTAAATGTTTGTTTTTGATTGGTGCCTATAACGGTTACCTCAAATACTTCATCTTCTGAAGCCTCGTTATAGTAGGCATGTCCAAATTGTTTTTTCACACGTTCCGCTTCTTCTGTGGACGTTCTCAATCCGATGGAGATATCTTTGGTGATATTTTCGCCTCCGAGAGGAATGACACGGGTAGAAGTCAGGTGTCCGTTCTGGAACACGGCAATGGTGGTTGACCCTCCGCCTATATCAATGAGAGCCACACCGAGATTTTTCTCATCCTTTGACAAAGCAGCAGAACCGGCTGCCAGCGGCTGTAGACAAATATCAGTTATTTCAACACCGGCTCTTTCAACGCAGCGAAGCAAGTTATGTAATATTGTTTTTGAACCGGTGATCAGTGTGCCCTCTACTTCTAAACGCACACCTAGCATTTTTTTCGGGTCGGTAATTTCATCTCTTCCATCTACGATAAATTGTTTAGGAATGACGTCGACTATCAGCTGTTCATGCGGTATTGAAACAACCTGAGCCGCTTCCATGACGCGGCGGACATCTTCTACTTGAATTTCTTTATTTTCACTGGAAACTGCTACAACACCGTTTGTATCTTGAATATTGATATAATTTCCATTAACGCCGACAATAGCTTTTCTAAGCGGAAAACCTACCATTCTTTCAGCTTGGTCAAACGCTTTTCTTATAGAATGAACGGTCTCATCTATATCAACGATTGAGCCTTTTTTCAACCCTTCAGACGGTACATTTCCCACACCGATAATATTTAGGGAATCATCTGTCATTTCTCCGACGATCACTTTTGTATTGGACGTACCGATGTCAAGACTGACGTAAAGTTCATTGTTGTTCATTCTATGGCACCTCCTCACATTTCGATCATTTCTATTCTATTATTTGGGGAACAACAATACAATGAATGTGGCTTTACAAGTGTGTAACAAAAAATAACAACGGAATATTCCTTATGTGCTTTTCACATTTTATGTTTATTGAAAATATTCGTTATATCCTATGTATATCCTCTTTTATATCACATTTTTTTTATTTTTTTTAGAAAGAGTCCACTTTGTTAGTAGATTTCTTCTTATAACGGCTATATTCTGAAATAACCTGACTCCAAATGCGAATATACCTGCTAAATACAAGTCTACACCAAGATGGACTCCCAGAAAAGCTAAACTTATTGCCAATATAATATTAAAAAAGAAACCGGAAACAAATACCATTTCATCATATGTACCTTGTAAATGCGCCCTGATTCCGCCGATTAGAGTATCAAGTGCAGCAAGCACCGCAAGTGATAAATAATTTGAGTATTCACTCGGTATCGTTAAGTTTGTCATCAATCCGATCGTTATTCCGAGCACGAGTCCAAGCACGGGCAGCCACATGACAATTCTCCTCCCTTTTAGTCTTTCAGCGGTTTTAGCTGTTGTACGTCCACTGCTCTGTCATAAGCTTTTAAAGTCAGGCTGCTGTCAGATTTACCTGCTTTTAACGCTACATTTTCAGAAGCAAAGATATCCTCTAAATCGGACCCCTTTACCCTGCTGTACAGCTTGTCCGGATCTTCAGCAAGCACTTTTACTGTTAAAGGATAATCATCAAGGCTGTATCCGTCTATTTTTGTTGTGCCGTTTATGTCCCGTATCACTGAAGAATTCACAACTCTTCGCTCATTTATTGAGATATGCTCAGCACCATAGGAGTTGAGTTCATTGATCAGCTTCTTTAGTAAATCCGGCGGTGGATTTTTGATCGCCTCTCCAGTTACGCTTTCAGAAAAAAGCGGAGAAAGGGTGATGACAATTCCGCTACCTGTTATATCGGTCATGCCGGCTGTTTTTTTTAAGGTTTGTAATGTATTATTGAGCGCTGTTTCTTTTGTCAATTCTTTGTTTTGCGTATAGGTATTCAGCAATTTATCATACTTTTTAATTTCAGCCAGCAGCTCTTCCTGCTTCTTCTGCTCTGATGTAAGCTCTTCTCTTATATCCCACATATCTCTTGTATCTCGGACTTGTGGATGCTTTAAAGAATTAAATTGAACAGATATCATAAGGCCGAATATAACCATAAGCACGCTGATGCTAATGAAGGAACGCTTTATTTTCAATCACTTCACCCGCTTTTCCAGTCATTCCTTCGTTTTCAGAATGGGTTCCATTTGTACATTTTTCTTTTTTTCTGCAGTAACAGAAATATGATCCATAGAAAGCTGATCGATCAGGCCTCCTGCTATATTTAACGAAGGAAGCAGGACATCAGGATCTCCGATGGCAGAAACGACAAACGGGGCGGGGTGCTGCACCCCGTCCACCGTTACGACCGGCCCGTTGCACTTGATGTAGGAATCATGGGTCAGCCGCTGGCCGTTGACGGAGACGGCTGCCGCACCAGATATATACAGTTCATTTATGACTTGAAAGAGATGGCTTTCGTGAACGATGTAGCTGTTCACGTTCTCTCCTTCCGGTATGTAAGAAGCATCTTCCAAAGTCACTTGAACGCCCTCTCCTTGTACACCGACTTCCCCAATATACATTCTGTACTTTTCTACATCTTCCAGGACGTTATAGTATTCTGTTTTTTCGTTCTTCATCTTATTTTCAGTCTGACGGACTTTGTTCTGCTTTTGATACAGTTCTTTTTCAAGGTCCTTGTTTTCTTTCTCTTGTTTCAGCAGTTCATCCCGCAGGGCATATTCTTTTTTCCATTCTTCCGTCTCTGTCATGCTTTTGTGGTTTTCTCTTGTCGTCTGAAAAGAAAAAGAAATTAAAAAGCCGGCGATAAGCATAATCAAAGAAAGAAGGACGGCTGATTTGCCCCTCAATTTTCATCTTCCTTTTTGGCAGACGAATCGCTTTTTCCAAACTCCTCAAAATAGGTTGCAACTTCTAAATGAATAATCCCTTTTTTACTGCCGCTGAGCTGTGAAATAATAGAAGGATACGTTTTCATTCGGTCTGCAAAGGTTTTGATGGATGCAGTGACGACATACCCGTCGTTCATATATAATTTAATCCGGTTTTGATCCATTTTGACAGGAGTATAATACACTTCTGAAATCGATTGTTTTATAGAATTTGACAAAGCATCGAGCTGCTTGGCCATCTGAACACGTTTTTTAGCGTCTGTCCAATTCACCAAAATCGGTCCCGCATCATCCGGCGTTACTTCGTCTGGCAAAACTGAACCGTTTTCAAGGACTTCATAATACACATTGTCTTTTTCTAAATAAGCAATCGCTTTATATTCTTCGATCGCAATGTTGATTTTATTAGGAAGGGATTTGCTGATTTCTGCTTTTTTTACTAATTTATTTTGCTGAATCTTTTTTGCTGTTTTTTTCTTATCCAGACTCCAAAATTCAGTATCTCCGCTTTTGATATCGGAAAGAACAATAATTTCCTTTTTGGAAACATTCTCATTGCCGGTAACAGAGATTGATGAAATTTTACTGATCGGTGTCTGCAGATACACGATGATCAGCACCATCATAAAAAAGAGCATAATAAATGAAATAAGCCGGCGGTTTGCCTTCTGTTTTCTCTGCTCTTTAATTTTAGGGATCCGCTCTTCAATATTTACGATTTTTTCTCGGTCATGCCCCGGATTCATTGCCTGTTCACCTCATTCAAATGAAACAGCCTTAAAAGTCTGCCTATTCCAAAACAAACGGCATACTATGATGCCGTTTGTCGTTTGCTTACAGTATATCATATGAACAGCTTCAGTTCAGAACTTGAATCAGCGATTTTCACCGATGATTTCAACCTCTGTGTGCATCTCAATCTCGTATTTTTCACGGATCGTCTTTTTCACATGGTCGATCAGATCAAGCACATCTTTTGCTGATGCTCCGCCCGCATTGACGATAAAGTTCCCGTGCATTTCCGATATTTTCGCACCGCCGATTTGATATCCTTTTAAGCCTGCTTTTTCCACTAGATTGCCGGCATGGTTCGGAAGCGGGTTTCTGAATATGCTTCCTGCACAAGGGCTTGAATACGGCTGTGTATTCTTTCTGTAGTCTTTATTGCTTTGCATTTGCTGAACGATTGATTCTTTATCCTTTTGTTCAAGCTGCAGAACGGCTTCAAGACAAACACCAGGGCGTTTCTTTTGCAATACGGACGTTCTGTAGGTGAATTCCATCTCCTCATTTGTCAGCCACTCGATCGTGCCGTCTTCAAATAAAATATGCGCTTTGACAAGGATCTTACTCATATCAGACCCGTGAGCGCCTGCATTCATATAGACAGCTCCTCCGACGGATCCCGGAATTCCGGCAGCGAATTCTAATCCCGACAAGCCTTTTTTGCTCAACGATGTAGCAAGACGCACGACTGAATAACCGCCACCGACAGTGACTTGTTCCCCGTCAAGCTCCAAGTGGTCAAGACCCGCGCCCAGCTTGATGACCACGCCTCTGATTCCTTCATCTAATACAAGAAGGTTTGACCCGCGGCCGATGACTGTCCACTTTACTTCATATTTTTTCACAACATCCATGATGTCCTTGACAGCATCTACACTGCTTGGAATGACCAATACATCCGCAGGACCGCCGATTTTCATTGTTGTATGATTTGCGAGCGGTTCATTTGCAAGCACCTTGCCGACTTCGCGTTCTTTTAATTCTTGTATCACTTTCTCCATCGTAAACCTCCGCATTCCATTTGCTTTTCTATTATTTTTTCAAATCTTCGAGTACGCTGTATAAACGGGCAGCCGCATCAGGAACACCGAGTGACTTTGTCCGTTCGCTCATATCCTTTAATGTTTGTTCATCAAGCACAATCCGGTCAAGCGCTTCAATCAGCTTTTCCCCGCTGAGTTCTGTTTCTTTCAACACAATCGCAGCATCATGCTGACCGAGAGATCGCGCATTGACCTCCTGGTGATTCGCCGTTACGTACGGACTTGGAATCAGCACACTTGGGATTCCTAGTGCCGTAATTTCCGCAATGGTCGTCGCACCCGCTCTTGCTACAATCACATCAATTGCCTTTAAATATTCTGGCATCTGATGAAGAAACGGTTTTGTGACCATATTGTCAGCTGCACCCTTGTTTTTCAGCTCAGTCATTACTTTCTCATAGTGAACCTCGCCCGTAATATACAGTACTTGATACGCTCTTGATTTCAGCGCATCCTGCATATCAATGACCGCTCGGTTAATCGGTGCGGCGCCTCTGCTTCCGCCGAAGATTAATACGGTTTTTTTCTCTTCAGAGAGTCCGAATTCAGCCATTGAGCGGCCCGTCTTTATTGAGACGACCTCAGAGGCTCTCGGGTTTCCCGTAAATACAACTTTCTCACTTGGAAAATGTGATTTTGCTTCCTCAAAACATATTGCTACTTTATTAACATATTTTGAAAGAAACTTATTGGTGATGCCCGGCAGGCTGTTTTGTTCATGAACGATACTCGGAATCCCCATTTTTGCAGCCGCGTATACAACCGGCCCGCACACATAACCGCCCGTTCCAATCACGGCATCCGGCTTAAATTCCGCTAAATACGATTTGCTTTTTTTAACGCCCTTTAGAAAACGCATCACCGTTTTTACGTTTTCAAATGAAAGCTTTCTTTTAAAACCTGTAATTTCAATGGAACGAAACGGTATATTTTCCCGTTCTACAATTTTTTTCTCTAATCCGTTTTCTGTTCCGATATATAAAAATTCCGTATCAGGATGGCGGCGCTGCACCTCTTTGATAAAGGCAAGCGCAGGATAAATGTGTCCCCCTGTGCCGCCTCCGCTTATTGCAATTCGCATAACTCTTCCCCCAGTCTCAGTTTCTCTATAACATAACGATAACCCTGTTTTTATGGACAGGGTTATCGCTTCAATTGTTTCCCAGCTTCCTGTTTCATAGGATCGCTTTACTAATAACATTCATTAATACCTCGAGTACCGGCTCACGTTCAGCAGCACACCCACAGCCATCAGCATCAGAGTCAATGATGAACCTCCGTAGCTTAGAAACGGCAGCGTGATGCCAGTTACCGGAATAAGGCCCGTCACAACGCCGATATTGATCATAACTTGGATCGCGATCATTGAAATAATCCCCACAGCCACAAAGCTGCCATATAGATCTGGTGCACCGAGCGCGATCCTGATTCCTCTCCACAGCAACACGCTGAACAGAAGCAAAATAAGCGATCCGCCGATAAATCCAAGCTCCTCTGACAAGATGGCGAAAATAAAGTCCGTTTGCGGCTCAGGCAGATAAAAGAATTTCTGTCTGCTTTGGCCAAGCCCCATTCCGAACAATCCCCCAGGCCCTACCGCATATAGCGATTGAATGATTTGAAAGCCGCTGCCGAGCGGATCTTCCCATGGATTTAAGTAAGAGGTAATCCGTTTAATCCGGTATGGAGCCGACAGTACGAGCCCGACAAATCCGCTCAGGCCGATCAGCCCGAGAAAGACGAAATGGGCGATTCGCGCACCGGCTACAAAAATCATGACAATACAAGTACCGACCATTACCGTTCCTGTTCCGAGATCAGGCTGGCACATAATAATCAAAAATGCGGAAAACACGATGCCGAGCGCCGGGACAAATCCACGTCTGAATGATGTAATGTTTTTTTGCTTTTCAGAGAGAAATTTAGCAAGGAATGCTATCATCGCAAGCTTCATAAACTCTGAAGGCTGTATGCTGAATGCGCCGACTCCGATCCAGCTTCTTGAGCCGTTCCGCACCATGCCTACGCCTGGTATTAAAACAAGCACCAGCAAGAAAAAACAGATAACCATCAGCAATTTAGACCATGTCCGCCATGTCCAATAATCAACATTCATAATAAAGAACATGGCAATAACTCCGATGCCCGCAAACAGCAGCTGCCGTTTCGCGAAAAAGAATGAGTCGTCAAATTTATAATCCGCCCATACCGCACTCGCACTGTACACCATAATTAATCCAATTGTTAATAATAATAACGTAATGATGACCAATAACAAATCAGGCGATGTTTTTTTAGTAGTCAAATCAATCGACACCCCAAGCTTAAAGTCATTAGGGCTGCCGATTTCTCCAAGACAAGCCCTTACTTAAGCATATGCACGGCGTCTATAAACATGTCACCGCGTTCTTCAAATGTTTTGAATTGATCCCAGCTCGCACACGCAGGTGAGAGCAGAATGACATCTCCTTCATTTGAGAGCGCAAACGCCGCAGATACTGCTTGTTCAACATTATCGACACGTTTGACATGTTGTATTCCCAGCTCATTTCCGAGCTGTTCGAGTTTCGGTGCTGTCTGTCCGAATGTAAGCACCGCTTTGACATGCTTCATGTAAGGCTTTAAGTCGTCAAAGCCGTTTCCGCGATCCAGTCCGCCTGCAAGCAGGATGACTGGTTTTTCAAAAGCCGAAAGCGCCTTGCTTGTCGCCAAAACGTTTGTTGCTTTGCTGTCATTATAAAACTTACGGTTCTTCACCGTTGTGACATACTGGAGACGGTGCTTGACGCCGGTAAAGCTTGTCAGCACTTTTTTGATGGCCTCGTTGGACGCTCCAGCCGTTTTCACTGCCGCAATCGCGGCTAAAATGTTCTCCAGATTATGCGCACCTGGCAGCACAACCTCTTCCAGAGGAAGAATAGCTTCGCCGCTGTACATAATCATGCCGTCTTTTACATAAGCGCCGTGTTCAAGCTGTTTGCGTACTGAAAAAGGAACAATTCCGGCTTCTCCGGCTTCAGCCAGGCGCACGACTGTTTCATCATCCTGATTGACAATTGCTTTATCTGAAGCTTTCTGATGCAGATACACTTTCTGTTTCGCTTTTTCATAGTTTTCTCTCGTATGATGATAATCCAGATGGGCATCAAACACGTTTAAAATCAGGCTGATTTCAGGCCTGAAGTCGTGCGTTCCCATCAGCTGAAATGACGAAAGTTCCGTTACGATCCATTCATCTCCATCAGCGTGATAGGCAACCTCACTTGCGACTGTACCGATGTTTCCGGCGATCAGCGCCTTTTGAGAGTCTGCCTTCAGCATTTCATAAATCAGCGTTGTCGTTGTCGTTTTTCCATTCGATCCGGTAATCCCGATAAATTTGGCATTAGTCAGATGGTAGGCAAGCTCAATTTCTGTCCAAATCGGGATGCCTCTTTTTTCTGCTTCCTGAACCATAATATTTTCATATGGAATTCCCGGGTTTTTGATCAGTACAGTAATCTGATGCTGATCGAACAGAGAAACAGGGTGCTCTCCGCAGACAACTTCGACCCCTTTTTCAGAAAGTTTCTGGGCTGGTTCGTTCTCATCAAAAGGCTTTTGGTCGTTGACTGTAACATAAACACCTTTTTCATGAAGAATAGACGCCGCCGCAAACCCGCTTTTCGCGAGCCCAAGGACTAAAAAATGCTGATTTTGCAAAAATAGATCGTTTTCCACTTATAACCACACCTCGATGTAAATTCCTAATACGGCAAGCAAAAGTCCCGCAGCCCAAAATGTTACAACAACTCTCCATTCAGACCACCCGACAAGCTCATAATGGTGGTGAAGCGGACTCATTTTAAAGATTCGTTTACCTGTCGTTTTAAAGCTGATGACCTGCAGAATAACGGATAATGTCTCAATGACGAATACACCGCCGATAATGACCAGCAGGATTTCTAATTTCGTTAAAATGGCAATGGTGACGATTGCTCCTCCCAATGCAAGTGATCCTGTATCTCCCATAAACACTTTGGCTGGATGCGCATTGAATACCAGGAAGCCCAGCACCGCTCCGACAACCGCGACTGAGAAAATAGCAACATCATATTGGGATTGATTCCAAGCCAGGATGGCAAAGGCGCCAAAAGCAATAGCTGCCGTCCCTGATAATAAACCGTCAAGACCGTCAGTCAGGTTGACGGCGTTTGATCCGCCGACAAGCATAAATAGCACAAGGATAAAGTAAGCCCATCCAAGATCAAATGACAGATCAGTCCCAGGAATGCGGATATCCGTCGCAAAATTGTAGTAATGATACACCGCATAAAACACAATTGCGATGATAATTTGTCCGATCAGTTTTTGCTTTGACGTCAGACCAAGATTTCGTTTCATTACGACTTTGATGTAATCATCCAAAAAGCCGAGTAAACCGTAACCGATCGTGACAAACAGCAGCAGGAACATTTCCGGACTTATTTCTGAAAACTTCTGTGTCATCACAATAGTTGTCACAATGATAGACAGTATGATCATGACTCCGCCCATTGTCGGTGTCCCTGATTTTTTCTGGTGTGATTTCGGTCCTTCTTCTCTAATACTCTGGCCGAATTTTAATCTTCTTAAAAACGGAATAAGAATCGGAGAGAGCAGAACACTGATTAAAAAACCCATTAAAATTGTAAACAGAATGACTTGCTCAAGCATTGTCCTTTTCTCCTCCTGTTTCTTTCAAACGACATACGTAGTTATCATATTCATGTTTTTTTTCCATATGAAAAATCTTTTCAAGCTCCATCATTCAATAACATCTCTTTCCTATGAATTCGTCTTATTTTTATTCAGTTCGACAATCGCTCTTGCCGCCACTTCGGCATCGTCAAAGTCAAAGGTTTCGTTCCCAATCTGCTGATAGGTTTCATGGCCTTTCCCGGCAATGAGGACAACGTCGCCTTTTTTGGCGTTGGCAATGGCAAAGAAGATCGCCTGCTCGCGATTTGCAATGCTGTGGTAGTATTCGTTCTCTACCCCTGCTTCCATATCTCTTAAAATGGCACGCGGATCTTCGCTTCTTGGATTATCTGACGTGAAAATCGGTTCGTCAGCCAGCTCAACAGCGATTTTCGCCATTTTCGGGCGTTTCGTCTTATCTCTGTCTCCGCCGCAGCCGACAACAACAAAAAGCTTTCCTTCCGCCATGTCTTTGCATGTCTTCAGCACGTTTTCAAGGCTGTCCGGCGTATGCGCGTAATCAACAATAACCGGAAATTCCTGCTGCTGATTAACCAGTTCAAAACGGCCTCTTACGCCATGCAATTCTTCCACGGCTTCTGTGATGGTTTCAAACGGAATGCCTGCCGCAATACATGTCGTAACAGCCGCGAGCACGTTATACACGTTAAACTGTCCAACGAGCGACATCGTGATGTGCTTAGTGCCTTTGTTCGTCACCAGTTCAAAACTTGTGCCCTGTGCAGTAGTTTTGATATCTTTCGCCATTACATCAGCATTGTTTTTAATTCCATATGTAGAAATATGTGCCGCAGTCACCTTTTCAAAATAAGCGCTTGCCTCATCATCCGCGTTTAAAACAGCCCGTTTTGGATTTTCATGGTTGAATGCCCCGCCAAGCTGAGAAAACAGCAGGCTTTTTGCCTGTCGGTACTCATCCATCGTTTTGTGATAGTCAAGGTGATCCTGTGTTAAGTTCGTAAACACGGCAATGTCATAATCACAGCCGTGAACCCGTCCCAGTGACAAAGCGTGAGAAGAAACCTCCATGATGGCCGTGTCGACATGCTTGTCATTCATTTTTTTAAATGTTTGCTGCAACGTGACGCTTTCCGGTGTCGTGTTTTTAACAGGAAGTGTTTCGTCATCGATTTTAATGTACATCGTGCCGATTAAGCCTGTTCGTTTCCCCGCTTTTTTGAGAATCTCATCAACCATATGGGTCGTTGATGTTTTTCCGTTTGTGCCCGTTATTCCGATCAGCTGCAGTTTCTTTGTCGGCTGTCCGTAAAACGCATCAGACAAAACGCTGAGCGCCCGCAGTGACTGCCGGACAATGATGACAGGCACATCCACATCGAGCTCCTTTTCAGCCACAATAGCCGCTGCGCCGTTTTCAACTGCTTTTTGCGCAAAATCATGGCCATCTACCGTATACCCTTTTACACATACAAAAAGACTCCCTTTCTTTACTTCCCTGGAGTCCATCTCAATTGAAGTTATTTCAGGGTCTTGTGAGTCATTTACAGAAGGTTCGGTTGTTAAGTATGTAAGCAGCTTTGTAAGTTTCATCGTATCAAACCTCTCAACATTCTATTCGTTCTTTTTATCATTGAAGTCACATCAAATGATGTGATAATGACTTTTAAGCATACAGTTCATATTTTAGCGTAAAAAAAAGGATACATCCAGCTAATCTTGAAAGATATCAGCATTTTTCTGCAATAAAATAATAGGCAGCCCGAATCAATCGGCTGCCTCCTTTTCATCTTCTTCAGTCAAATAAACACGTATCTTAGAGCCCTCTTTTACTTTTGTTCCTGCAGCTGGTGATTGTTTGACGATTTTGCTTCCTTTTCCGGAAGCATCTATATTCAGATTCACCAAGAGTGACTCAAGATCTGAGACAGACATCCCTACAACATTCGGAACTTCTATTGTTTTTGTGTCGTTCCATTGGTATTTTTTTTCGATTTGATTTTTCCTAGGCTTAACACCAAGCTCCGGTAGGCTGTCTCTCATAATACTTCCCACAATAGGCGCTGCAACGGTTCCGCCAAACTGAATCGTGCCTTTCGGGTTATCCACCGCGACATAGACGACAAGACTCGGGTCGTCAGCCGGAGCGAAACCGATAAATGATACAATGTGGTTGTTTTCGAGGTATTTTCCATCTTTAACCTTTTGTGCTGTTCCTGTTTTTCCGCCGACACGATAGCCTTCGACAAACGCATTGCGTCCGGTGCCTTCTGCAACGACGCTTTCTAAAGCATAGCGGATTTGTTTTGATGTTTCCTTAGAAATGACTTGTTTCTTGGCGATTGGCGATTGTTTTTTGACAGTTTTTTTGGTGACCGGATCAAGCCACTCTTTTGCTATATAAGGTGTGTAGAGCGTGCCGCCGTTAACAGCGGCAGAAACGGCTGCAACCTGCTGAATCGGCGTGACGGATACTCCCTGTCCGAAGGCGGTTGTCGCTTGCTCAACCGGGCCTACTCTGTCAAGCGGAAATAAAATCCCTGTTCCTTCCCCCTGCAGGTCAATCCCGGTTTTTTGGCCAAATCCAAAGCCTTTTATATATTTGAATAGCTTTTCTTTGCCCAATCTCTCGCCCAATTCAACGAAGCCGGGGTTACAGGAGTTTTGCACAACTTCAAGGTACGTTTGCAGCCCGTGGCCGCCCCTTTTCCAACAGCGCAGTCTTGCTCCGTCTACTTCTGCATGCCCTTTATCATAAAATTGGTCACGTTTCAGGTTGACTTTCTGCTCCTCCAGAGCCGCCGCAAGTGTAATAATCTTAAAGGTAGAACCCGGCTCGTATGTGCTCCATACAGGGAGATTCCGATTGTAAACGGACGGGTCAACAGATTGGTAATCAGCCGGATCAAAGTCAGGTCTGCTTGCCATTCCAAGTATTTCTCCGTTTTTCGGATTCATTGCGACTGCAATCATACCGTCTGGATGATATTTAGCTTCAGCATTATCAAGCTCTCGTTCCATTATGGTTTGCACCTTCGAATCCACAGTCAGCTTCATATCGAGTCCATCCTTAGGAGGCGTGTAGTCATCCGCTTCATCGGGCATTTTCTTCCCTTTGGCATCTGTATAAAACTTAACAGAGCCTTTTTCTCCTTTTAAATCATCATCATAATAGGCTTCAAGCCCAAGAAGTCCTTGGTTATCAATACCGGCAAACCCAAGCACATGAGATAAAAAGCTGCCGAACGGATAATGGCGGATACTATCCTCCGCTACATACACCCCTTTTAAATCGAGCGCTTTGATTTCTTTTGCCTTCTCATTTGAAATTTTTCTCCCTTCTGGCGTAATCTTTTCTATCGATGCTTTTTTCGTAACGTGCTTATATACTTTTTCTTCAGACATATTTAATACCGCAGCCAGCTGTTTGCTCGTTTTCAGCGGATTCTGGACTTGGCGCGGCACGACAAATACGGTCGGTGCACTTTTATTTGTGGCAAGCTTAACGCCGTTCCGATCAAGGATCTCTCCCCGTTCCGGCTCAAACGGCAGGTTCCGGCTCCAAGAATCCTTCGCCAGAGAAGTCAGTTTCTCTCCCATGACAAACTGAACATACCCCAGCCTTGTATCAATGATCAGAAATACGATCACTCCAAAAAGCAAAACAAATAATAAACGTTTTCTAACCGTTACATTCGAGACGCGCAAGGCACCGTTCACTCCTTATTTAGGCTTGTTTCATTTTATGCCTGCGTATGGACAGGTAGAACGGTGCTCCTCTTTGGAGATATAAAAAAAGAAAGCTCACCCGACGGGGTAAGCTTTCTTTCTATTTAATCAGGATTCTTAAACTTCACCTTAATCACAGTTCCGTCTTTTATTTCTTTGTCCTTCTTAACGCTTTGGCTCACAGCGTAACCTTGTCCGCTCACTTCAATATGAATTCCTGCCAAATCGCCGTATTGAAGAACCTCTCTTCTCGACCAGCCTGTCATATCAGGCATTTTAATTTTGCCCCCCGTTTTCAGGAAAACCTTCTGATTGGTCAAAACTTCCTCACCCGCTTTTGGATATTGCTCTTTTACTGCAATATCACTTCCGATCACAATCGGTGTGAGGTTTTCGTCTTTCGCTTTCTTTTGAGCACCTGTTACAGTTTGATCTGTTAAGTCAGGCATCGCCTGCGCTTTCGTTTCTTCCTTATTTGAATCAGACGTTTCAGTCGGTTCAATGTTCAGGTAGTGCAGGCTGTTTTTCATTGTTGGGTTGAAGATTTCAGATACTGGATTAGAACCTGTTTCATCATTTTCTAATTGCGGCTGCTGCACTGCAACATAGATCAGCAGCTCAGGATCATCTTTAGGCGCCATTCCCATTACGGAAAATACGTAATTATCGCGTCCAGATAGATAACCGTTCTGTCCGGCAATTTGCGCTGTTCCGGTTTTAACAGCCACATCAAAACCTTCAATTTTATATGGCTGTCCAGTACCAATATCAGAGGTAACGACATCACCTAAAATATTACGAACCTTTTTAGCGGTATCCGCAGAAATTGGGGTACCGGCGGACTGAGGTTTATTTTGATAAATGGTTTTTTTCTTGTCAGGGTCAACAATATGGTCTATGACATAGGGTTTCATCATTTTACCGTCATTTGCTATCGCAGTTGCAGCCTGCAGCTGTTGAATTGGTGTAACAGCAGAGGCTTGGCCATATGCAGTCGATGCTTTGTCAAATTCATATTTAAAATTGATTTTACTTGATGCTTCACCCGGCAAGTCAATGCCTGTTTTTTGATAGAAATTGAACTTATGAAGATACTCATTAAACCGGGAATAGCCCAATTTTTCATTAGCCAGTTTGGCAAAAGCAACATTTGAAGACCTTACAACACCGTCATGATATGTTGTTGGCCCCCAGCCTACACCATCATTATGGTCCCTTACAGGTTCTCCGCCAACTATATATGTTCCGGACTTGTACTTTTCATTGCCGTTATACACATTCTCCTGTATGGCAGCAGCGAGTGTGAAAATCTTCATCGTTGACCCGGGCTCATACGCATATGAAATCAAATCGTTATAGTAATTCGTCACATCACGCGTATTCGGGTCAAAACTTGGACGCTGACCCATTGCTAACACTTTGCCCGTTTTCGGATCAACAACTGCGGCCATGACTTTTTTCGGTTTATACTTTTCCGCCACTTTTGTCATACTGTCTTCTAAAAAGGTTTGAATTTTCTGATCAATGGTTAAATATACATTGTCACCATTTTTTGGCGCTGTAATTTTATTTTTGCTGTTCGGGAGCTCCCAGCCGGATTTGTCACTTTCATATGTTACGTATCCGTCCCGCTCCTTCAAATACTGATCCAGCACTTTTTCTAAGCCCATCGCGCCCGTAATTTCATTTGTTTTTTGGTCAACCTCGGCATAGCCGATTAAGTTGGACGCAAATATGCCGTTCGGATAGTACCGCTTTGTATCACGCAAAAATGAAATTCCCGGAAGTTTCAGCTTTTCGATTTTCTGTTTTTGGGAATAGGTAATATCCCGGCCTGCTGATCCGAACTCAACTTGTTTTGCACCCTTCTTATTTAAGATATCAAGGATTTCAGCCTTGTCCAAATCTATCACTTTAGACAGTTCTTCCGCTGTTTTTTCCTTGTTCTGGACATGCTGCGGATGCTTTTTGTCAGTTGTCATTTTTTCATCAAGAACAGCGATCAGCTTATACGTAGCTGTATCCTCAGCAATCACTTTTCCATTTCTGTCTAAAATGGAGCCCCGGCTCGCTTCGATTGTCCGTTTCTTTTCATGCTGCTCTGTCGCTTTTGTCGCAAGCACTTCACCGTCGGCTTTTCCGGTTATTTGAATATATGCCATTCTCCCAAGGATGACAAAGAAAAAGAGAGCGAAACAAATACTTAGAATCGCTGCTCCTCTGTTCATAAATTTATTCTTTTTTGGCATTTGAATCATTCCTGTATGTTTTTCACTTTTTTATCTTTTAAATTCAAGCCGTTCTTTTTCGCAATATCCATAATGCGCTGCGGCTTGCTTAAATCAGCAACGCTTTTTTCGAGGTCACCAATCTGCTTGTTTTCGGAAGAAATTTGCTCTTCAAGCTTTTGCACCTCTATATTTGTTTGGTAAGCCGCATATGCCTTCGATACGATCAAAAGCGATACGCTCAGCACTGCCGCAGCGAAGAGGACGAGAAGCACCTTTTCTCCGAGTGTAATGGAAGCCCTTTTCTTGACAATCACTTTTTTCTCAGGACTGATCGCATGCCGTTGCTGTTTCTCTGGTTGATAAGCTAAATTGCTCATAGGCTGATGACCTCCTTTTAAGTTTGCGTTCGCGTATTGTTATTTTCTTTTTTCAGCAATTCGAAGCTTCGCAGAACGAGCACGATTGTTTTCTGCCAACTCTTCTTCAGATGCCGTGATCGGTTTTCTTGTGATAAGCTTGAGCTCCGGTTCAAACTCTTCCGGTATAACAGGAAGACCCGGAGGAAGTTCCGGAAGTGACGACTTCTCTTTAAACGTAGATTTACAAATTCTGTCCTCAAGTGAGTGGAAGGTAATCACTGATACCCTGCCCCCCGGCTTTAACACGTCAATTGCTTGCTCCAAAGCCTCTTCAAAAACCTTCAGTTCATCGTTCACAGCAATTCTGATTGCCTGAAACACGCGTTTTGCGGGATGTCCTCCGCTCCTTCTGGCCGGAGCGGGAATCGCGTCTTTTATTAGATCGACCAGTTGGCCCGTAGTTTGAATAGGAGATTTGCTTCTTGCCTCCTCAATTTTTCTGGCGATCTGTTTGCTGAACTTCTCTTCACCGTATTTAAAGAAAATACGGACAAGATCCTCATAGCGCCACTCATTTACGACCTCTTTCGCCGTAAGCGTGGCCGACTGGTCCATCCTCATGTCCAAAGGTGCGTCATGATGGTAACTGAATCCTCTTTCCGGTGTATCCAGCTGCGGGGAAGACACCCCTAAATCAAATAAAATACCGTCTACTTCAGTAATGCCGTGTTCATGTAAACATTCTTTTAAATACCTAAAGTTGCTTTTAATCAGAATAAGCTGTCCTTGATAATCGGACAACGCTTCTTCTGCATGCTGTAATGCCGTGTCATCTTGGTCAAAAGCGATTAAACGCCCTTTCTCTGATAACTGCTGTAATAAATATGTACTGTGCCCAGCTCCGCCGAGTGTGCAGTCTACATATGTACCGTCCGGTTTAATATTTAGGCCGTCAACGGTTTCACGAAGAAGTACTGTCTTGTGTTGAAACATTTGTGTTGGTCCCACCTTTTATCAGGATGAATTGAAATTGTTTTTAGAGTGTTATACACGAAGATTCATTATATATCAAACCCAATCATGTTTTCAGCAATTTCAGCGAATGAATCTTCTTGCTCTTCTGTGTATTGTTCCCAAATTACTTTACTCCACAATTCAATTCGATTCGAAACCCCGATAACAACACATTCTTTTTCCAGTTTTGCGTAATTCAATAGAGATGATGCGATATTCACCCTGCCCTGCTTGTCCAGTTCGCATTCTGTCGCACCTGAAAAGAAAAAACGGGTAAATGCGCGGGCATCTTTTTTTGTGAGAGGAAGAGCTTTTAATTTCTCTTCAATCTGTTTCCACTCGTGCATAGGGTAACCGAAGAGACATTGATCAAGTCCTCTTGTCAGCACAAACTGCTCACCGAGGCCTTCTCTGAATTTAGCGGGTACGATCATGCGGCCTTTCGCATCGATTGTATGCTGGTATTCACCCATAAACATGATCTTTTGCCCCACTTTCTCTCCTTAACTCACCACTATCCACCACTTCTCTCCACAACTTCATTTTACACTGTTTATACATAAAAAAAAACCCTGAACTATTCAGGGTTCTTTAAAACTTTATTTCAAAGTTTGACAACTTGATGTTGATTTTGAAAAGAAAATGGCAGATTCTTGAATGATGTGAAGAATTTTGGACCGTACCTGTTTAAATAATACATGATATTCCAAATTCGCTCTTGCGGTGCGAGCAGCGGTTTAATGCTATTTTGGATTCTCTCATAATCCCTTAAGACATAGCCTTCTTTTTCTTCAATTCGTTTTGTCACTGTACGCTCTAAAAACTGAAGCTGATCCTGAATAAACGCCGCGTTCTTCAGGAGCAAAGGCTCCATGCTCTGATCAACCTTAAGCGCCTCCTGCCGGACGGTTTTATGAATCGCTTCAATCTGGTTTTTCGCTTGCTCAATCACCGCGGTAAACTCTTCCGGAATCTGGTGTTCAAAGTATTTTTCTTTTTGGTTTTCCGTCCCGCCTTCTATCGCCTCTTGTAATGATATCTTTCGTTCAACCAGTTTTTTCTCAATATGGCGCTCGACTATCGTGATGTTCAGCCTCGGCATAACAGGAGGCATTTTAAAGCCCATCACTGCAAAAGCCTGTTTGAGCTCACCCCAATAGTTGATTTCACCGGGGCCCGCGATAAATGCCAAGGTAGGAATCAAAAATTCCTGCATTAACGGTCTGGTTACAACATTATTGCTGAAGCGTTCAGGATGTTCTTCTATATGCGTATAAAGTTCATCCATCGACCATGCCAGATCAAGCTCCTTAATCACAAAGCGGCCGTTGTCCTTCTCAATTAAAAAGCGTTCCTCTTCATATTCATAAAACAGATTTGCCTGCTCTTTTCCAGACTCGATAATCGGCTTGTAGCCCGCTCCGCGCATGAAGTCCTGCTGTTTAGAAACAGCGTGTGCAAGTTCATCATTGTCACGGAGGATCTTTTGGAACATGGCGGTTTCCAGCTTTTTAATTCCCGGGTCTCCGGAATTTAACAATACTAAGCCTTCCTCTTGAAACAGATCCGCAATCAGCTGTTCAAAGAAATCAGTAAACGTAACAGATTCCCTTAAACATCGTTTCACATGTTCTAGAAGTGTGTTCGTATGGTCTGTTTCTTCAAAAGCCGCAAACACGTCGTCTATCCATGCGGCGCATTTTTCTTGGTCAAGCGGTGTGTTGGCGGCAGATGACTTTTTCCAGTAAGACTGCGGAAGCTTTTTCTTCACCGGACCGCTTTCTTCTAACGTGTGGACAAAATTAATTTCATCCAAATCATGGTCTTCTCCGGCAACCCAAAAGATCGGTACAACAGGCACTTGCAGCTGTTCTTCCTTTTCCTTTGCTAAAACAATAATTGAGATGATTTTATGTATGGTGTAAAGCGGTCCTGTTAAAAGCCCTGCCTGCTGTCCGCCGACAACAGCAACACTTGACGGATCCTTCAGCTTCTCAATAGAATGCTGCATGGCGCTTGAGCCGAATTTGTTGTGATAAGAGGATAAATAGGCTGTCAATTCCTCTCTTGCGAAAACCCGCGAGGATAAATCTTTCAGTCTTTCTTGCCACATATCCTTATGATGAATGCTGTAATCAAAAAAAGAAGACATTTCTTCTTTACCATCTATATAGTGCTGTACAAACACATTCTGATTTTTGATGGAAAGTTCAGTTAGCTGCATCTTCTAGAACTTCCTTTCTCCAATAAATAGTTAGTTATCCGAAACGAGTATAGCATGTTACCAGAAAAGCTCAAAAGACTTTGTTTGGGTTTCGCTCCAAAGCTTTGATGCTGCCATGTAAAAACGCAAGGTGAACAGCGTCGCGGCCTTGAAGCTGTGCTTCTTTCAGCAAATATCCGAGGATGGCGTCAGCCTCCGTCTGCCGTCCGGCGGCCACATCGACCAGCATGGAAGAGCGATTGTCTTTCGTTTGCTCACAAACTGCACGTACACGCTCCCAGGCCGCCTCTTCATCTTCCAGCCGCAAAATGCTGCACGCCTCTTGAAAAACGAGCTTCATATAAGAAAAATAAGCAGGCACAGTCAACAGCTCTCCATTTTTCACACGCAGAAGCGCAGTTAACGGATTGATGCAGGCGTTTACGATCAGCTTGCCCGTCAGCAGGCGATACCAATCCATCTCATAGCGAATTGGGAATTCGGAATGGTTATGCTGAAGCACCGCGTTCAGGAGATCTGGTTCAGCTTGCTTGAACGCGCTCCATTTTATCGCACCAATGCCTGTATGTTCAACGGCTGTATCCGATTTCCTTACAGCACCGTGCTCAACAACCCCAACATAAACGGAATGGTCAGCACCCCAGTCTTTAAGGCCGTGTATATGGTCCATACCGTTTTGCAAAAATAAAATATTTGTTTTTTTGATTCGTTCAAGCATCGGGAAAACAGTCTGAAGCTGATGCTGTTTCACTGTCACGACAAGAAGGTCAAAACATGAATCAATAGCTGTGCCCGCGCTGCAATGAGCATTGAACGCTTTTCCGGCTTTATAAAGCTGAATCCCTTCCGATTGAATCGCTGCGGCCTGTTCATCCCGCCTTGTCAAAACAGTCACCTCATGATCCAAAGATAAATAATAGGCACATAAAAGACCGACGGAGCCCCCGCCGATAATTCCAATTTTCATGATGTCACACCCAATTTAACATTTACGTATTATCATAGCAGAAGTATGAAAAAAATACTTCACAGAGATTTCAAAACACTTAAATTAAAGTTTAAATATTTGGATTTTTTAAATAAAGCGTTTACAATATATGTAGAGAACAACAAAGGGGGAGATTGGTTTGATTAAAGTAGAACGTCTGCTCGTCAACTATAAAACGCTTGATGAATTCAAGAAATTCAAAGAATACGGTATACAAGAGCTCTCAATGCTTGAAGATCTTCAAGATAATATCATTGAAAATGACAGCACTTCGCCTTTTTATGGGATTTATTTCGGGGATAAACTGGTAGCGCGAATGAGTCTGTATCAAGTCAATGGCAAATCAAATCCTTACTTCGACCAACATCAGGATTACTTAGAGCTTTGGAAGCTTGAGGTCCTTCCAGGTTATCAAAACAGGGGCTACGGTACAGCATTGGTTGAATTCGCCAAATCATTCAGAATGCCGATTCGAACAAATTCTCGGATTAAATCAGCAGAGTTTTTTAGTAAAATGAACTTTGAACCAGTCAAATATGACATGGCGCGGGACAAAGGGGAAAACCCGCTCATCTGGCATCCGGATATGGATGGTGAAATGACACCGGGTGAATCAGCATAAACATGAAACAACCGGCCTTTGATGACTCTAGGGCCGGTTCATTTGAGGGTTCATTACGTTTCTTGAGCTGTTTTTTTCAGTCTCCCGTCTTCCTTCGAAACAACCATTTTTCTGGCTCGATCCATAATATCGATCAGTGCCTTGTAGTCCTCTTCTGTCATCTCCAGCTGGTTTCTCAATGTTTGGTTTTCACTCCGTAAATCCTCAAGTTCTTTTTGCAGCGACTGAATTTGCTCCTTCATTTTTTCCTTTTCAAAGTGGAATTCTTGCGCGGACGGCGCCTCTTTAAACTGTTCGAGAAACTCAATCACATCCTGAATGGACAAATCTCTTTTCCCCTCTGAAGCTGCCGGGGCTGCCTGCTTGACGGAATTCGGCATATTGACGGAATGAACCCCGATTTGTTTCCTAAGTTCTTTCCGCTGTTTTTTTGCCAGTTCTATGCCTGATTGATATTGCTTTCTCACATAAGAGTTCCACCTGAATCCGCAGGCAGCGGCTGTTCTGGTCAGTGCCCTTCCGACCTCCTCAAAGGCAGAAAGCTGTGTTCCGCCCTCGCGAATATGACGAAGCACTACTTCTGCCAGCAGCAAATCCTCATCCTGTGTCCAAGCATCTTGTCTTGTAATGGTCAAATCAATCTCCCTCCATGTCAGCTTATTTATCTCATACATATGCCGGTAATAGATTAGATAGACTATTTGCACTCACAAATTTTCTGCAAGCTGACAGGAAGAAAAAAAGAAAAAGCGCAGGGTTTTCACCCTGCGCTTTTCTTATTAGTTACTTTTTACATTTATGTCTTTGCCGTTGTATGATCCGCATGCTTTGCATACACGGTGAGACAATTTCATCTCTCCGCATGACGGACATTCTGTCATACCAGGTACATTAAGTTTGAAATGTGTACGGCGCAATCTTTTTTTCATTTTAGAAGTTCTTCTAAAAGGTACAGCCATTATTCCCACCTCCTTAAAGAGTTAAGATTCATCATCTTGTTTTAAGAGCTTTTCAAGGGCTGCAAGTCTCGGATCGACTTTGTTCTTCTTGTCTTCCTCTGAAATGACTTGCCAGTCCTTTCCTTCTTGAGGAGCAGCTCCTTTTTCTTGTTCAGATTCACAAAAGATTTGCATAGGGATTTCTAAAAGAATTTCTTCTTTCACGATCGGAGTTAAGTCGATAGTATCGTCCTCAACAGTGTGAACGTCATCATCTTCTATATCATCCGTCTGATGAAATATAAACAGTTCTTTTGTCGAAATTGTAAATGGATACGGAACATCAACGAGTGTTCTTGAGCATGGCAAAATCATTTCGCCCGAGATCGTAAAATCAAACGAAACCTGCTTAGATTTGATATCCGCTCTGCCTTTCACCCTTACAGGAGAAATGCGGCGAATGTCAGAATTCAGCTTTGTCAGCTCATGTAACTCAACTGTCTCATCAAACTCAAAACTCGGTTTTTTCATTTGATGCAACTGATAAATCGTCCATTTCATTTGTATCACCTCAGGAAAGCAACAAACATGATTATAGCTTTTAAGAATGTTTTTGTCAATATTTTTTCTTTACAGCATAATGCTGCCAGCCAAGCATCGTTGACAGCTGAATATACTATGCATACACTTAAATCAAAAAAGACGTAAGAGTTTTCAATTGCAAATGTACCATACGTTTTTAAACATAGCAAGAAAGGCGGAAAAAATATGAAAGCTGTCGGATTGGTGGTTGAGTACAATCCCTTTCATAACGGACATCTTTATCATGCCCAAACAGCCAAGCGGCAAACCGGATGTGACACGGCTGTTGCGGTGATGAGCGGACATTTTCTGCAGCGCGGGGAGCCTGCGGTTGTATCCAAATGGGCCCGCACAAAAATGGCGCTTCAAAGCGAAGTCGACCTCGTAATCGAACTGCCTTATCTTTACGCGGTGCAAAAAGCGGAGATTTTTGCACACGGCAGCGTCTCCACTTTGAACAAACTGGGATGCGAGGCACTGTTTTTCGGGAGTGAGAACGGACAGATTGAGCCGTTTTTAGAAACCGCAAAGGTAATGGATGAGCATAAAGATTCGTTTGATCAATGTATCAAAGAAGAGCTTAAAAAGGGTGCCAGTTATCCATCAGCTGCTGCTATCGCCTTCAAATCGATTTTACATACAGAAAACGGACTTGATATGTCGAAGCCGAACAATATTTTGGGGTACAATTATGTGAAATCGATTCTTTCCGGCGGATATGAAATGAAACCCTATACGACATCGAGAATCTCCTCGGATTATCATGATGCCGACCTTCCTGATGAAGACAGCCATATCGCCAGCGCAACCAGCATCAGAAAAGCCCTGATTGAAAAGCCTTTTGAAGACTGCGTTACGTTTCTTCCCGCAGCAGCTGCACGGGAATTAGCGAATTACCGCAAGTCTTTCGGGCTGTGGCATACACCAGAAAGCTATTTTTCTTACTTGAAATATAGTCTTTCGACTCTCACAGCCTTAGAATTACAGCAAATATACGAGGTTGAGGAAGGGCTGGAGAACAGAATCCTCCGTTCAATCAGAAAAGCCAGCTCCTATCAGGAATTTATGGAGTTTCTGAAAACAAAGCGATATACGTGGACGAGGCTTCAGCGGATGAGTACACACATTTTAACGAGAACGAAAAAACAGGAGATTCACCGTCTGCTCAATGTCGAGGAGGTGCCTTATATCAGACTACTTGGGATGACGAAAAAAGGACAGGCCTTTTTATCAGAAAAGAAAAAGGAGCTGTCCGTTCCGCTTGTCAGCAAGCTGGCCTCCTTTTCCCACCCTGCTCTCGATCTGGATATTAAAGCAAGCAGAATCTACAGCCTTGCGATAGAAGAACCCCTTAGAACCGAGTTTGATTTACAAGAATACGGACATGCCCCAATACGATATGACGAGGATGAACACCGTTTTTTGAGCATATAAAAAAGCACCTGGATAGGGGGACTGACCCCCGTTTTTGAGACAGGGATCAAAACACCTTTTATACAGCCAATTGCCGATAGCTTATCGGTGATTGGCTGTTTAGTTTCGTTTGAATACGAATGTTGTTATAATAATAAATGTATTCTTTGACAGTGCGTTCTACGATGGCGGTCGTGGTTCGATTAATGCTGTTAAGATAGAACGTTTCAGACTTTAGTGAGGAATGAAACGATTCGATGGAGGCATTATCAGCGGGCATCCCTTTGCGGGACATGCTCATGGTAATGCCTTTTGTTTTAACAGCTTTCTGGTACTCATAAGATGTATACACAGATCCTTGGTCACTATGTAACACGCAGTTCTGAGGCAGTGTTGGCAGTTGCTCAAGTGTGTTTAAGACAAAGTCTGTGTCCTGCTTATCTCCAATCGTGAAAGCAATTACTTCTCCATTGTATACATCCAATATACTGGAAAGGTACAATTGTTTCTGTCCATAAGGTAAATACGTGATATCCGTTACTAGTTTTTCAAGAGGATGATCGGACTGAAAGTTCCGATCTAATATATTATCAACCACGGCATATGGCTGCCCATTCTTCTTGCGCTTTTTCACCTTAACCCGGCACTGCCACTGATTTTTTTGCATGATACGCTGAACCGTTTTATGGTTAATACGCATTTCCTTTTTTAATATAGCTGTAATTTTTCGATATTCATATCGATACTTGTGCTCTCGGCACAACGTGCCGATTTGTTTTTCCAAATGGCGCTTGGGATGATCTTTCATCAGGTTCTTCTTCCAACGATAATAAGACGCTCGTGAGATACCTAAATGAACACAGATATTCTGTACGGTCATTGTGCCGTGCAATACTTCTACAAGTTCGACTGACGTTTGGCTATCAACTTCCTTTCCAATTCGTTGTACTTTTTTAAAACTTCATTTTGTTGTCTCAGATAACGGTTCTCTGCCTGCAGTTTCTCTAATTCGGAAGAATACTCTGGACCTTTTCCGTAAGTGTATTGCTTACCAACAGGCTGTTCAAATCGATGTGTATCCCCAGCTTTATGCCATCTAACCCATATTTGAACCTGCGTCTTATTCCTGATATTCAATTCCTGCATGATCTCTTTCATAGGCACGCCTGCCAATCTCATTTCTACAGCCTTCTGTTTGACTTCAATCGGATAACTCATTCTTGTTCCCATACAAAAAACACCTCCAAGTCTTATTTCGGATAACAACTATCCGTTTTCAAACTTGAAGGTGTTTTTTATTTGTCTCATCTTATGGGGTCAGTCCCATATCAGGTGCTTTTCGCTTTCAGCTTATTCAAATAATCAATCGCATCCTGCATCGTATCAACAGGCACGATCTTCATGTCCGAATCAATGTCTTTCGCTGTTTTTACTGCATTTTTGTAATCAGAATTGCTGGCGCCGTTTTGATTCGGAGCGAAGAAAATGTCTTTGCCGGCTTTGTCTGCGGCAACAACTTTTTGGTCAATGCCGCCGATCGGGCCGACTTTCCCGTCAACATCAATCGTTCCGGTGCCTGCAATGTCGTAGCCTTTTGTTTCATCTGTTTTTGTCAGCTGATTATAGATTTCAAGCGACATCATTAATCCCGCTGACGGGCCGCCGATATTTTCGATTTCGAAATCAATATCAGGCTTTACCTTGACGTTTCTGTCCGTATACAGCGAAACCCCGATTCCGGCACGGCCAGGCTCATCAGGAAATTGTTTTAACGCAAGGGTGACCGTCTTATCTTTTTCTTCTCTTTCGATTTTTAACTTTACTTTATCCCCGGCTTTTTTGCTGCTGATATAATCGATCAGCTTTTCAGCAGACTGATAGTTTTTTCCGTCCGCACTGATGATTTTATCGCCGACTTCTATTTTCCCTTTCGCCGGCATGTTTTCGACAACTGAGCTTGCGTAGATGCCGTTAAAGGAATAGCTTACTTTTTTTCCTGCTTTTTGATATGCGGCGATGACGGCATTTTCTTGTGAGCTTTTCATCATTTGCAGCTGCCGTTTCATATATTCCTTATCTGATTCGCCTTCTTCCTTGATGCTTTCATCAGGAACAATTTCATAATAGGGGTGCATTTTAGCCCATGCGTATGTAAATGGATTAGCCGGTCCCACTTTGACAGTCATTAAGGACAGACTCCCTGTTTCCGAGTAGCCCCCCTCCACTTTTATCAGTGAGCCGAGCTCTGTCGCTTCTCCCGGTTTTGTAATATAGTATGGCAGTTTTATAAATGATACAACGGCAATCAGTATGAGGATGACAAGCATCCAGCTGAAATGTTTTTTACGTAGCAAGTTATTAGCCCTCCCAATTCTCTATTTCTTTTTTTATCTGGCTGATCATTCGGTTTGTTGCCTCCTCGCCTGCCGATATCATTTCATCAATATTGGCAAACGAGCTGGAGCTGTATGTTTCAAGAGAAGGGCGAATCATGATATCAGCGGCAATCGTCTGATGTCGCACCAATTCATTTTGGAGTATATCCATACTTTGCATGATTACATCAAAAATATGCGCCGCCTTTTCGGTTTTCCGAACCCTGGAGACATCTGAAGCGATGATAATGTCAGCCCCCATATCTTTTACAACAGAAACCGGAATACGGTCGACCACCGCGCCGTCTACGAGAAGCCGTCCGTCCAGCTTCTGCGGAATAAAAATGCCTGGTATGCTGATGCTTGCCCGAACCGCATCTGACACTGATCCTTTGCGGAAAACAATCTTTTCTCCTGTCTGCAGATCACACGCGACAATTCCAAGAGGGATTTTGAGTTCCTCAATCGGTTTGCCGAATGTATAAGCATGCACGAGCTGCCTGACACGGTCACCTCTCAAAAAACCGAGTTTCGGTACCGTATAATCAGCATAGAGCCGCCGTTTGAAAGCCTTGGCGACTTTTTTCATCGTTTCCACGTCATGCCCCGCGGCATAGAAGCTGCCGACCAAAGCGCCCATACTGCTCCCCGCAATCATATCCACATCAATTTGGTGCTTATGTAAACTGGAAAGCACGCCGAGATGAGCAAGTCCTCTGGCGCCTCCCGATCCTAACGCTAACCCGATTTTAGGTTTGGCCAACATGTTAACCTCCTGCCCGAATTCCCTGTATACGGAATTCTATGGTCTAAACTGAACCCCTATGCTCGTATATTAGTACAAAGGGTCAAGAGGACAGGTACTGCTTGGCCGTTTCGAGTCATACCATATTTTATCATGATATACATGTCATTGTGCATTTTTAGCGTCGGGGAGGTAAGAATGAACTTGTCGAAGATTCATACACTTTTGATTGCTGCGTTTTTTATTTTTTTAACAGCGACTGTCATCTCACATCCGCAGGCCTCATTCGAAGCCTCTAAAACCGGGCTGTCCATGTGGTGGGAGGTCGTATTTCCGTCTTTGCTGCCGTTTTTCATACTGTCTGAGCTATTAATCGGCTTTGGTATTGTAAGGTTTGTCGGTGTTCTGCTTGAGCCTTTTATGCGCCCTATTTTCCGCGTGCCGGGTGTCGGCGGCTTCGTTCTGGCCATGGGCATGGCATCAGGGAACCCCGCGGGCGCAAAACTGACGGCAAGGCTGCGGCAGGAAAAACAGATTTCAAGAGTAGAAGCAGAACGGCTTGCTTCCTTCACCAATTCATCCAACCCGCTCTTTATTTTTGGAGCTGTCGCCGTCGGCTTTTTTCAGAATGCGTCATTAGGTATTTTATTAGCATCTGCACACTATTTGGGTAATTTGGCTGTCGGTTTAACGATGCGCTCCTACGGGCGTAAAGAAGAGCGCCAGCTCATGAGAAATAAAACCATATCTTTGCCTTCTATCAAAGATGCTTTACATGCGCTTCACACCGCAAGGCTTGCGGAAAAACGGCCTTTAGGAAAAATTTTAGGCGACGCTGTAACCTCATCCGTTCAAACGCTTCTAATGGTAGGCGGCTTTATTATTTTGTTTTCTGTCTTTAATCGTTTGTTATCCGTCGTACAGCTGACCGACATTCTCTCTATTGTTACAAAAGGCGCACTGACCTTGTTTCAGCTTCCCGCTCAATTGGACATTCCTCTATTATCAGGAATGTTTGAAATCACATTAGGAAGCAAGCTTGTCAGCGAGACAGATGTCTCCCTTTTGCAAAAAGCTGTTGTTGTCAGCTTTATCCTCGGATTCAGCGGCTTTTCCGTTCAGGCTCAGGTGGCAGGCATTTTATCAGAGACGGACATCAGATTTAAACCATTCTTTATCGCGCGTGTGCTGCAAGGCATTTATGCCGCCGTTTTTGTCATTCTGTTATGGAAACCTCTTTACACCGCGTGGAATGACCATGATCAGTACGTTTTTAAATCTCTTGATACAGGTAAGCTGCCGACAGCTCTTATCAGCGGATGGAATCTGCTTGTAGAGATTGGCCCTGCTGTCACGTTATGTGCACTGTTTACGTACATTTTCATTTTTTCTTACAGACTGACAAACGGTACAAAAAAAGGATGAGCTTAAAAACACTCATCCTTGCCTGAATTTTTTCTGAAGCGCCTTCTCGACTTCCGGAGGTACAAATTCTGACACCGCACCTTTATACTTTGCCACTTCTTTTACTATGCTTGAGCTTAAGAAAGAATATTGGTTATTTGTCATCATAAAAAAGGTTTCAATTGATTCATCAAGCACACGGTTTACGGATGTTCCCTGCATCTCGTACTCAAAATCAGACACCGCTCTCAAGCCTCTTAAAATGGCTTTTGCATTTTTTCTTTTTGCATAATCAATTAACAGCCCTTGTGACGTTTCAACTGTTATGTTCGGAATGTCTTTTGTCACTTCTCTCAAAAGCTCACAGCGTTCTTCTACACTGAATAACGGCTTTTTTGAAGAATTGTTCAGCACACACACATACACTTGATCAAATATATTGGCCCCGCGTTTAATGATATCCAGATGCCCGTAGGTCACCGGATCAAAACTGCCGGGACAGACAGCTATACTCGTCACATCACAACCCCCTCTTTTTATAGATCGCCACCCCTGTCAGGCCGTAGGTTTCTTTCCTTGTTATCACTAGATCACCTACTGCTTCGGGAAGCTCGACGTCTTTGTCATGCTCTGCGACGATAAAGCCGCCATCCTCCAGCATTTGTTGTTCGTCTATCACACTTAAGAGCGCCTTCAGTTTTTGTTCCTTATACGGAGGATCAAGAAAAATCCCGTGAAAGCCCGCTTCTCTTTTCGCAGCTGCTTGCAAAGCACGTTCCGCATCATTACGGTACACATCTGCATATGCTGTAAGCTCTAATGTTTTCAAGTTCGATTTCACCGTTTGAATCGCTTTAAAATCACGGTCAACAAATACACAATGGTCAAATCCTCGTGAAAGCGCTTCAATACCAAGACCTCCGCTTCCTGCGAATAAGTCAAGTCCCCTGCCCCCATCAAAATAAGGGCCAATCATATTGAAAATGGATTCCTTCACTTTATCGGTTGTCGGTCTCGTTGATGTTCCCGGCACTGCCTTTAGTGAACGGCCTTTTTTTGATCCAGAAATTACTCTCATGTTCCACACCACTTTTTCTAAAAGCTATTTTGTTTCCTTGTTCGGCCGGACGCCGTTATGTATAAGAAAAAAACCAATCCTATCTTATCATAAAGCATTCTTTCAAACAATGAGCGCTAATCTTCATATACAAGTGTATAAGCGGAATGATCATTGTCCATACTATAAGCAACAGCATCCAGAGGATGTTGTTGCCAACCGCGGAGAAGACTTACGTTTCCCCATAAGTTCTTCCTCCGGTTTCTCCTCTCCCTTTGCCTTCTCCTTAACTTGTTAAGGAATAGAAGGACCCCGCAGAAACCTGCGGGGATTTTTTTATACAGCTATATTCCGATTTTATAATCATATTCTTTTGCTTTATCAAGCTTTGACTCAAATTCCAATTTTAAAAACGGTTTATATGAAGGCTCAACTTTCTTAACAAAAGAATAAGATGAGATCTTGTCCATTGTTTTTTCAATTTGGCCCATATCACAATACAGCACGACATATTTTAAGCGTTTTGACACATAATGCACATTTCCGAACTTTCTCAGCATTTTGCTTTGCTTTAAAGAATGAAGATACACAATCATGCCTTGGCGTCTATTCTCCAATACATTCACCTGCCTGATTTCTCTTATATGTAAAAGACGAGACGGCCAGTCTCGTCATGACACTTTGCATCCGCAGCCGCCGCCTGATCCGCAGCCGCCTCCGCATGAAGACAAACCGTCAAAATAAGGATTCCCAGTCGGAACTTTAATATGCTCTGAGACAGCTGTCCCAATTTCAACGCTGATTTCATCAAGAATAGACTGCAGTTCCGTCTCTGCTTTTTTGAAGTCGGCCACCTTATCGTTCAGGTCGAGCTCCCGTTTGATCTCCCTCATTTTTCGGGATATTTCTCTATAGTCAGGATGATATTTGCCAAAACGCTGCACATCCTCATATTGCTCTTTTATTTTGATAAAAGAACGAATAATCCGCCCTGCCTCTTCATCTTCCTGGAGACGCTTGTAACAATTGCGGTAGTTCTCAGCCGTCTCCGACTGCAGAATCATCTCGGCAAGCTGCTGAGCTTCACTTTGAAGCCGCACGGATTCCATCGTCGCATACATAGCACGCACCTCCAGTTGTTAGTTTACCATGAAACCAGCCAATTGGAAAATGCTTAGCCGCACTTAAAAATGAAGTTGTAAAAGCCTCCCTAGTTTACACAATGAAAAAGACCCATTTTCGGGTCTTTTAATCTTTTGTCCGCATTGCCTGGAACATTTGCATCATCATTTGCGCCATTTGAATCCCGTTCGTAAATTGATTCACCCGATGCGGAATGGTTTTTTCGTAAAAATTCATCATCTCAAGCTGAAATGAAGCCAAGTCATCCGGCTTTCTCGCAAGCCTCCGGTACCATATCGGCTGTTCTCTTAAGAATCGTTTTCGTTCTTTATCTGCTAAAATAAATTCCTGAACGTCTTTGCGCATATAAGCTCTCCTTTATTAATCCTTCCGAAAAGAAAAAGGATGCTGTCCGGGTCCTGGCTGAGATTGCTTCTGTCCGCTTCCGGAAAATGTGTTGAGAAGGCTTTGCAACGATGAGATCGATTGGCTCATTTTATTGATCTGTTCATTCATTTGATTGACATCCATCTTTTTCACAGCTGTAACCATTTTAGAAACAAAATCATTTTTTTCTGATGTTTCGGGTACCGCTTCTGCGGCTTCCTCCGGTTCTCTGTACGGGTCCCAAATTGGGTCTTTCTCTCCGAAAAGGACCCAATTTTCGTACACGTCCTGCCAGCTTCTTTGTTCTTTGCGCACTTCTTTAATCAGCTTGGGATGTTTTTTAACGAATTGTTTAAAGTCATTAATTGAATGATTGGCATGTTGATTGGCCACAATCCTCACCCCCTCCGAAAAATATACCTACTACAATGTATCGGTTTGTAAGCCAATGTGTTCGCCTAATATTCATCGAAAAATCTTTTTCTCGTAAAACAAGAAGCGCGGAACAACAGAAGCTTCCTCCCCCGATAAAGCCGGGGCCTTAATTGTTCCTGAAATCAAGATTCCTGCCTTTTGTAAATGTTTGGGATGCCGCATTCCAAAGCCCATCAGAACAAGATCCTTAATCGCCCCCGGCCGATCTTAAAGTCTCCTCATCAAAAAAGAGCCGGACAGCAACACGTTGATCCAGCTTCAGCTCCTTAAAAGTTCATTTTTTTGGTAATGTCACTCACAGTATCCATTGAGAAAGCTTCGTCTGCTGCAATCACCTTGTTCTAAAGCCTTTGCAGAAACAATAAAAAGCCGCAGAACCTGTCGTCCGCGGCTGATTTCAGCGTTTAATAAAGTTTTGAGTGTAATACTTCCGGTCTACACCGACGCCAAGGTGCGTGTAGTCTGAATGTAGAAGCGCTTTTCGATGGCCTTCACTATTCAGCCAGCCTTCTACAGCAGCCGGACCGTCCACATAATTGTACGCGATATTTTCTCCCGCTTGCTCAAAGTCGACATCCCCTTTTTCTAAGCGGTCCTTCAGCGTGCCGTATTTCTTCGATACATGGGAGAAATAGTTGTTTTCTTTCATATCCTCACTGTGGCCAAAAGCCACTTCGGCCGTCGGCTGATCCCACTCAAGCTTAGCTAACCCATGTTTGACACGAATAACATTGGTCAAATCAAGTATTTGCTTTTCACTCGTTGATTGGATCTCTTTCCACTTATCTTCCGTAACGGTTTGCGGTTCTACTAACTCACCGCGGTACACTACCTCATAAGGTCTTTGCTTGACAAAGGTTTGCGAATCAAACGCCCTGATGCTGGATAGCTTCCCTTCAAATTTGTCCATATACAGCTGGACGTACATCTTCCCTACTTTTACAGTCGGTCTGGTATTGATGTCCTCTTCAGAAAACTCAAACCGATAGGAATTTCCTTTATACTCTACATTTACAAACGGAGCCACCTGAGTTGTCTTAAATACTTCTCCCGTTGACTCACCGATTTTGAAGGGCTTTGCGTTAATATCATTTCCCGCCGCAAATAATGTGACCACTTTATTGTGCAGCATCCCGATTTGCACATACTGGTCTTTTCCCTGATTGTAAACCCACCATTCGTAATCATAAGCCGAGGGGTCAATACGTTCCGGTTCCCCAAGTTTTTTCTTTACATCGTCGGCGGATTTGCCCATAAAGGACAATAATCCTGAAGTCGGCATATGTATTCGTTTGCCGCTTGCCGCTTCCTCGTTAGAGACTTGAGGTTCGCTGTCATTTGATTTTTTTTCAGGAACAGCCCCATATTGAATAAACAGAACATAAGTTCCGCAAATAATCAAGAGGATAACCATGGCTCTTAATATATTTTTCAATCTATCACCCCCGTGATGTGAATTGCATGTCTTGCCTTATTTTTCATTACAATACAGCCTATTTAACATGTCAAAGATTTATGTGTTAATGCAAAAAGCCTTGCTCTCTGTTTTCGTCCTCTGAAATATCTGATAAAGCACTGCCGGCACGTTCATTTGTTTGTTCAGATAAGGAAAGATCGCCAAGCGTGACAATACCAGTCAGCTTGTTGTTTTTGGTTACAGGTATGCGCCTGAGCTGATGGGATGCCATTAAATGAAGAACCTCATCAACTGGCGCGTCCTCTTCAACACTGACAGGTTTTTCAGTCATAGCGTCAGTGATTTTTTGCGAGTTTGGCCTTTTTGAGGCGATGCCTCTTAACACCAGATCACGATCGGTTACGATACCGACCAGTGTTTCTCCATCCTCATCAACTACCGGAATGGCTCCTACATCCGCGTCTTTCATCTTTACCGCAGCTTCATATACATTATCTAATACCGTGCAATATTGCAAGTCAGCTGTCATCAGATCTTTTATTTTTGTCATCCGTAAAACCTCCTTTTATCTAGTGATATTTTCGTCAAATTTTCATTTTTGCATACTTTCAAAAGAAGAAGATTCATTGAAAGTTTAACGCTTTCATACTATGATTGTCAGGAAAGGTAATTTTTATAAGGAGGGGTCAGTGTTGAAGTTTACTGATAGCGGACTTGAAGGGGTAAAGGCTGAGCTCAGCCTCTTGGACGATTTGATGGAAAGCAAGGGACTCATCAGAGCCGGTCAATGGGATTATGAAAGAGTGACCTATGACAGAAAGTTTTCGACGATTGAGGGAACGTTTTACCTGCGGGTTCAAGGCATTGCGACAGAGGGCGATGTCGGAAGCGGCCGCGCCGTTATTCAATTAATGCCCCCTCTATTAGGAAAACACTATTACCCGCACGGAGTGGAATACGGAGAAACAGAAGAATTCCCAGTGCAGGTTGTGACCAAAAGCAAGGCACTCATCCAGGACATCTCCGACATGCTGAAAACAGTTCAAATGTAATAAAAAAGGTACAGCCGATTGCCGCTGTACCTTTTATGATATCGTCTGCTGAATATAAGGCGGCTCCTCCTGTCCATCCTTTTCCCTTTCCTTCTTCACCCATTGGAAAAAGACAATAGCCAAAAAAGCGCCGTACACAATTTCCTGAATGATTTTCATCATAACTGCCCCGAGTTGCTGATCCTCTAACAAAGGAAGTGTGTTAAACATTTCCGGTCCTGTTAACGGAACCTGTCCCAGCATATCCGCAGGAACACAAAGCTTCATGGCTTCCGCCCAGGCAGACGGATCGGTATAAGTGGCATATAAGGGCATGCCGCTAAACATGATCAGTGCACAAGCAGGCGTGAGCAGCATACCGTCCGCCATAATATAGCCCAGCTTCATCAGGCCGCTGAGCTGCGGGAGCCGAGCCACCTTGTGTACGAGCGGCCACCACATAAAAAACGCTAACACGAAGATCAGCCAAGTCATTAACGCATGGTAAAGCGTATCCGTTTTGACAGTATCAAATATTAGCGGCACATGATATAGAGAAAAAATGCCGTTAAATAAAAGCAATGCAATTAAAGGTGTAGAGAAAAATGTAAAAAACGGCTTAATGGCAGGCCGAAAAATCATTTTTTCCCAGGCCCATGCGGGAATTCCTGCGATTAATAAAGGCGGAACCACTAAATACAAAACAGCCATCTGCACCATATGGGCGCTGAACATAATATGTCCGAGCAGATCAACCGGGCTTCCTTCGGCTGCATATAAAAACAGCATCGCCGACAGAAAACAGGCCATTTCTTTACCCGTGATACGGTCAGGCTTTGAAGTCAACCGCCTGTAAAAAAAGATGTAAAGCACCGTGATGCCTAAAAGGATACAAAAAAGATAAGGGCTCCACATGGCGCGAAACCCAAACACGTCTAACTGATTCATGTCTTCACCTCCGGCGGCTGCTCAAATTACCACCATATAATTGTAACAAACGCAAGCACCGTAATGAACGCGACAAACATGCCTGAATACAGAAACAATGCCGGCGCTTCATGCCCTTTCTGATTCATATGCATGAAGTAATACAGCTGAAATATCACTTGAATAGCCGCGAGCAGTATAATGAAAGGAATCGTAAACCAGCTGCCGATGCCGTCTGTTGCCACAGTCAGAAATGCAACGAGCGTAAGGCCGATCATCAGGCCAAAAGACATGACTTGATATTTCATCTCCTGAGCATGCTTCTTTTTCTTATATTCAAGGTCGCTGCTGATATGTCCTCTGCTTTTTTTATCGACCATGTTTATCCCACCATCCCCATTAAATATACAACGGTAAAGATAAAGACCCACACGACATCAATAAAATGCCAGTAAAGACTGGCCACGTAAAACTTAGGTGCTGTATATAAACTTAAGCCCCTCTTTGCATTGCGGATCATCAGCGTACTGATCCACAAAAGGCCAAACGCCACGTGTGCACCATGTGTGCCGACAAGCGTATAAAACGATGAGCCAAGCGCCGAGCTTGTGATGGTAAAGCCAAACTCATGTGTGTAATGCTTAAATTCATAAATTTCCAAGCCTAAAAATCCCGCACCCAATAACAAGGTAATTCCCAGCCAGAGCTGCATTTTGCCAAATGAAAAGTTTTTCATATGGTACATCGCATACACACTCGTTAAACTGCTCGTTAATAAGAGCATTGTGGCGATAAAAACGAGTGTGACATCAAACATTTCTGTTGTAGGCGGGTCACCGGCGTTTGAATTCCGTAGTGCAAGAAAAGTGGCGAAGAGAGACGCGAACAAAACAGTCTCTCCCCCAAGAAAAAGCCAAAATCCTAAAAATTTATTTTTCCCTTCCAGTGTTGCTTTTTCGGGAGAAGCTGGAAAGGTCTCTGCGGTGAATTTTTCTTCAATTTGCATTACGCCTTCACCCCTTTATCATCGTTCGGCAGTTCCTCTTTGTGAATATGATAACCGTGATCATCAATCAATGAACGGAGCAGCATTGTAAAAAATGTGATGCCAAGTCCGATAAAGATCACCGGCAGGCCCCAAGCGTGCTCGGTTCTATACAAGAGACCAAAGGCAGCGACAAAGAGACCGAAGGAAATGATCAGCGGCAGAATTGAACCGTTTGGCATATGGATATCATCAACCGGTTCAGCCGGTGTCATAGATTTGTGTCCCGCCTGCTTCTCGATCCACAGCGGGTCAAGCCCTCTGACAAATGGAAGCTGTTTAAAGTTATATTCAGGCGGCGGTGACGAAACAGCCCATTCAAGCGTACGTCCGTCATGCCATGGATCACTTCCGACATATTCGCCCTTCACCGAAGTCCATATGACATTGACAAGCAGGAGGATAACTGCTGCTGCCATAAAAAACGCCCCGATTGTACTGATCAAGTTGCCGGTTTCAAGGCCCTGGCCTGGCAAGAAGGTATACACACGGCGCGGCATTCCCATTAAACCGACAAAGTGCTGGATGAAAAAAGTAAGATGGAAACCGATAAAAAACAAAACAAATGAAATTTTCCCCATTGTTTCATGCAGAATTTTACCAAACATTTTCGGCCACCAGAAATGAACACCGGCTAATAGCCCGAATACGACTCCGCCTATAATGACATAGTGAAAGTGCGCCACCACAAAATACGTATCATGGAACTGGTAATCTGCAGCTGCCGCAGCCAGCATGACACCTGTCACACCGCCAAGCACAAAGGATGGGATAAATGAGACGGCATACAGCATGGCCGTCGTGTACTTCACATTTCCTCCCCAAATCGTCAGCAGCCAGTTAAATATCTTAATCCCGGTCGGGATCGCGATCGCCATTGTAGCAACTGCAAAGATTGCGTTCGCAATCGGTCCGAGACCTGTCGTAAACATGTGGTGCACCCAAACCATAAAGCCAAGAAAACCGATAAGCACGATCGCAAAAACCATTGAAGAATATCCAAACAATCGCTTTCTGGAAAACACAGGGATGACCTCTGAGAAAATGCCGAAAGCAGGCAAAATCAGAATATAAACCTCCGGATGTCCGAATATCCAAAATAAATGCTCCCAAATAATCGTGTTACCGCCAAGCTCAGGATTAAAGAAATTTGTGCCGAACAGCCGATCCAGCATCATAAGAGCCAAGCCAACCGTAAGCGGCGGAAACGCAAACAAAATTAATGCCGACGCCACAAATGTCGTCCATGTAAACAAAGGCAGCCTCATGTACGTCATGCCGGGAGCCCTCATGTTAATAATCGTGGCCAAAAAGTTAATCCCGGCTATCAGCGTCCCCAGTCCGGATATTTGCAGGCCAAGGACGAAAAAGTCTATGCCGTGCCCTTTTGAATGAAGCGAAAGCGAGGCATATGACGTCCAGCCCGCATCTGGCGCTCCTCCCAAAAACCAGCTTAAGTTTAAGAAAATGCCCCCGAAAAAGAAGAGCCAAAAACCAAGCGAATTTAAAAATGGAAACGAAACATCCCGCGCTCCGATCTGCAATGGAACAACCGCATTCATCAAAGCAAATAAAAGCGGCATCGCAGCCAAAAAGATCATTGTCGTCCCGTGCATCGTCATCACTTCATTGTACGCTTGAGCACTGAGAAAAGCATTTTCCGGCTTTGCAAGCTGGATTCTGATAAACATCGCTTCAATTCCCCCGACAAGAAAGAAGAATCCCCCTGCGATTAAATAAAGTATCGCGATTTTTTTATGGTCCACCGTCGTCAAATAATCCCAAAGCATAGATCCGCGCGTCCGCTTTTCTGTAAGCGCATTCAACATATGTGACCTCCCCCAATATCTCCCTTTCTTCCCTACTTGCTTTCTGCTTTCAAGCCTTTTAAGTATTCATAAAGCGCGTCCATTTCACTGTCTGAAAGCTTCGGATATGTTCCTGTCATTTTGTTCCCTGGCTTTATGCTCTCAGGGTCTTTCAGCCAGGCTTTCACATTTTCTTCATTCGCATCCTTCACCCCTGCCACTTTTGTCCTTTCACCGAAAGTAGCAAGGTTTGGCGCCGTTCTTGCTGCCTCTGCACGCTTATCATTTGGCTCGACCGCATGACAGCTCAGGCAGTTCTTCTCTTTGAACAGGTCTTCCCCCTGCTTAGCCAAATCACTTTCTGCTGCCGTCTTATAGTTTTTCATATCTTTTGTCCATGACTGGAATTCTTTCGCAGAAAGCGCCTTTACTTTAAAATCCATGAGTGCGTGTGAAGGCCCGCAAAGCTCAGCGCACTTTCCAAAGAACGTATCTCCCGCCTCTTTGCTGCGTTTTGAATCGAAGGTTAAGAAGAACGTATTTTCGTTATCAGTATTGGTATCAATTTTTCCTCCTGCTGAAGGAATCCAGAAAGAATGTTTTACATCAGAGGCTTTTAAACTGAAATAAACCCGCTGGTCTGTCGGTACGATCAGCTCCTGGCTTGTGATAATGCCGTAATCAGGATACTCGAACTCCCACCAATACAAATTTGCTCTGACATTGACAACGAGAGCATCCTCGGCTTTGCGGTTTTTCTTATCCATAGGTGATGTATCTGCGAGTTCAAGCGTATATAATACGACAGGGATAACAAGAATGATGAGCAGCAAAATAGGGATCACTGTCCATGTGATTTCTAAAAATTTATTCCCTTCCACCTGTTTTGGTATCGTGTTCTCCCCAACCCGCGACCTTCTGAATCTCACAATCACATAAAAGAAGATAACAGATACGACTGCTACGACAACAACCATAATCAATGTACTGAGCACTGTCAGGTCATACTGTTTATCAGCCACCTCGCCAGCAGGCTTGAGCGTGGATAAAAAAGGTTTTCCACATCCGCTTAACAGAAGCGGCACTAAGGCTAATAATGAGATAAGACGCCAATGCTTTACCATTTCACCCAACCCCTTTTCTGGTCAATACAACGGCGGAGAATAGATTGATTCTTAACGCAATCCAGTCCGCCTCCCAATAAAGCACTTACATTTCCTCTTCTCTTAAATTATGAGTTTTTTTACTCAAAATGCCATCTATGTATAAAAGTAAAGCCGCCTGATTAAACAAAAGGTCAAGGCGGCATTTACTAGTTGTCATCGTTTATTTTGAAGCGATAAAACAAGCAATGTATCTATTTTTTAGAAAAGCGTAAAGACAACCATTGCAACGAAATAGATTGTCATGTAATTCAGTGAGTAAACGAACATCATCGTCGCCCACTTCATGATATTTTTTGAACGGAAGCCCATCAAGCCAAGAATCAGCCAGCCGATATTTAACAGCAATCCGAGAATCACAATCGGAAGACCGAGGCTTCCTAAAAAGAATGGAAGCGGCATCAGGCACGCAACCCATACAATAATTTGTCTTTTCGTTACTTCAAATCCGTATACGACAGGAAGCATTGGAATATTCGCGGCTCTGTAGTCCTCAGTTTTCTTAATGGCAAGCGATAAGAAGTGAGGAATCTGCCAAATGAATAAAATCATAAATAATACCCATGCCACGACGCCGATATTTCCTTCTACTGCCGTCCATCCAATCAGAGGCGGCACCGCTCCGGAAACACTTCCTACTACTGTGTTAATCGTATAGCGGCGTTTCGTCCACATTGTGTACAGGACAACATAAGTAAATACTCCGATAAAACCAATAACAGCAGCCATCACAGTGGTCATCAGCAGCATGATCAATCCTAAAGCAACAAGCAAAATTCCAGACCATAATGCCTGATTCGGCTGAATTTTACCCGTAACCGTCGGTCTTACTTTTGTACGCTCCATGATATGGTCAATGTCCCGGTCATACCAGTTATTGATCGCACAGGACCCCGCAATAATCAAAGATGATCCAAATAAAGTAAGAAGAACGGTGTTTATATTGCCTAAAAAGCTTAAACCGGAAATATGAAAAGCAAGCCACATTCCAGTAAAAGTTGTGATGAGATTAGAATTTACGATCCCTATTTTAATGAGGGACAGAAAATCTTTCCATGCCGTTGTTTCTTCAATTTGTCCGTCTATAGCTGTATCATTTAAGATTCTGGAGTTAGCCATAACGTAAACCTCCCTTACAAACCTAACGCAGGTTTATAATAACCTGCAACTCTATCATACAAGATAACAACTTGTAAAAAAACATCCTATTAAATATTAAACGAGAAACAGGAATTTATTTGTGAACTTTTTATGAATTTTACCAAAGATGAAGGCAAACGCCAATTCGATAATGCGTTTACCTTATTTCTATCAGACCCGGCATGAATAATCAAGTATACATTTCCAGAAGTCGTGATTCTATTATATTTTTGTGAACAAAGGGCTCTAAGAATTGCCACAAAACACATATTCGCTTACACTTGGTACGTATAAAAAATTGCAGCAGTTTGTTAAGAAGGTGGATATTGTATGAATAAAGCATTAAAAGCTCTCGGTGTTTTGACAACATTTGTGATGCTTATTGTTTTAATCGGGGGAGCCCTCGTTACAAAAACAGGTTCCGGCCAAGGATGCGGCAGACAGTGGCCGCTGTGCCACGGGCGCTTCTTCCCTGAACTGAATCCCGCTTCTATTATTGAATGGAGCCACAGATTCGCAAGCGGCATCTCAATTATTCTTGTATTAAGCCTTGCCTTTTGGTCATGGAGAAAAATCACACCTGTTTTCCGTGAAACAACGTTTCTCGCTATCATGTCCATTATCTTTTTGTTTCTTCAGGCACTGCTTGGTGCGTTGGCTGTCGTGTTCGGTTCAAACGCGCTTATTATGGCGCTTCATTTTGGGATTTCACTAATTTCTTTTGCGTCTGTTTTAATATTAACTTTGCTTATATTTGAAGCTGATAAATCAGCCAGAAAACTGGTCAAACCGCTTCAAATCGGCAAGAAAATGCAATTTCACATGATAGGTATTTTGATATATTCCTATATCGTTGTGTATACTGGCGCATACGTAAGACATACAGAATCCAGTCTGGCGTGTCCTGATGTGCCGCTGTGCAGCAGGCTGAACAATGGACTTCCGACCCAATTTCACGAATGGGTGCAAATGGGGCACAGAGCTGCAGCCTTGCTCCTGTTTGTATGGATCATCGTTGCCGCTGTTCATGCGATTACTTCCTATAAAGAACAAAAGCAAATCTTTTGGGGCTGGATTTCGTGTCTTATTTTTATCACGTTACAGGCACTGTCCGGCATTATGATCGTGTATTCTGAACTGGCGCTGGGCTTTGCGCTTGCGCACTCATTTTTTATTGCCTGCCTGTTTGGGGTTTTATGCTACTTCTTATTATTGATTGCACGTTTTCGTTACGAATCAAGACGGGTATAAGACATAAGACACAAGACCAAAGCTCTTATACGCTTTGGTCTTTTTTATCATTCCATTTCGGCAGCTTCATATAATTCAACTTTCGGTTTGCATACTGAACTTGATGATTTATATAAGGTTTGGATAATCTCGGGCGATGATGTATTCTAAACGCGCTGCTCAATCGATGTTTGGGACAGGATTTTAATTAAAATAACTTTTCCTCAAGAAGTCAATTCATTCTCACCAGAAAAGAAGCCGTAATTATACCAAGCTTATTAAGCATCAGCTTTTCTCATTCCTGCACCCGCGAGCAGACAACCAATGCGTCCTTCACACACGTTTGAAACAGCCCCCGCTCGTTGCAGCAGCTGCACGTTCATATCTCGTTCCTCACTAAAAAAGAGTGTATATCAAATGATATACACTCTTTTTTGATTATGCTTTTTCAATTTCGAGAAGCAGATCTCCCGTTTGGATCGGCTCTCCATTTTTCACATGAATCTGTTTGATTGTTCCTGAGAATGGCGCCTGAACCGTTGTTTCCATTTTCATGGCTTCGTTGATCATCAAATGATCACCTTTATCAACTTTGGCACCCGCTTCTGTCAGTACCTTGATAACAGTTCCAGGCATAGAAGCTGCAATATGACTTGGATTTGTACGGTCTGCTTTTAATCTTTCCTGAACGGAAGACTTAATGCTTTCGTCCTTTATGACCACTTCACGCGGCTGACCGTTCAGTTCGAAATAGATCACACGAGTTGCATCCGGCTGAGGTTCACCGATTGAAATTAGTTTGACGATCAGCGTTTTCCCGCGTTCAATTTCCACTTCTATTTCTTCGCCTAATGTCATGCCATAGAAGAAGGTCGGAGTATCTAATACCGAAATATTTCCATAGCTTTCAGCAGTTTTTACATAATCAGAGAAGACTTTGGGATAAAGTGCGTACGCCAAAGCATCCTGGTCTGAGATCTCCAGGTTATGCTGCTCTTTAAACTCCTGTTTGATCGCTTCAAAGGATACCGGCTCAAGCAGTTCTCCCGGTCTCACTGTGATCGGCTCCTGCCCTTTTAAAATGAGCTTTTGAAGTTTTTCCGGGAATCCGCCATGAGGCTGTCCAATATTTCCTTTGAAAAGCTCAATAACAGAGTCAGGGAAATCTAATGATTCGCCTTTTTCGTAAATGTCCTTTTCAGTCAGGTTATTTTGCACCATGTACAGCGCCATATCCCCGACTACTTTAGAGGAAGGCGTAACCTTCACGATATCACCGAACATATCATTTACTCGTCTGTACATCTCTTTGACTTCGTTCCAGCGATCGCCCAGGCCTACTCCCTTCGCCTGCTGCTGCAGGTTACTGTATTGGCCTCCAGGCATTTCATGCTCATAAATTTCAGTATGCGGAGACTTCATCCCGCTTTCAAATTCACTATAATATTTACGAACTGATTCCCAATACTGGGATAGTAATTCCACGCCTTGCACGTTCATTTCCGGACGGCGGGAGTTGCCTTCCATCGCATGGTAAAATCCGCTCGCGCTAGGCTGCGATGTTAAGCCAGCCATTGAGCTGACCGCCACGTCTACGATATCAACGCCTGCTTCTACTGCTTTTGCATACATATAAATTCCGTTGCCGCTCGTATCATGCGTATGAAGGTGAACCGGAATATTGATCGTTTCTTTCAACGCAGACACCAGCTCATATGCAGCTTGCGGTTTTAACAGACCTGCCATATCTTTAATTCCGAGAATATGGGCCCCTGCAGCCTCAAGCTCCTTCGCCATAGATGTATAGTAAGCGAGATCATATTTTGTACGGGTTTTATCAAGAATATCACCTGTATAACAAATTGCCGCTTCAGCCACTTTACCTGAATCCCGAACGGCATCGATGGCTAACGTCATCCCTTTTACCCAGTTTAAGCTGTCAAAAATACGGAAAACATCAATACCGGATTGAGCGGATTGCTTCACAAATTCTTTAATCACATTATCCGGATAATTCGTATAGCCGACAGCGTTTGAGGAGCGAAGCAGCATCTGGAACAGCGTATTCGGCACTTCCTTGCGGAGATCCTCCAGACGCTTCCATGGATCTTCCTTCAGGAAGCGGTAAGCTACATCGAAGGTCGCGCCTCCCCACATTTCCATGCTGAACAGCTCCGGCCATAACGCAGCCGTCGGATTAGCGATTTTTTTCAAATCATGCGATCTGAATCTAGTCGCAAGTAAAGACTGATGGGCATCCCGGAATGTTGTATCAGTTAATAGAACAGATTTCTGTTCCTTAACCCAATTTGCAAGCCCTTCAGCGCCTTTTTCATCTAGAATCTGTTTTGTTCCTCTTGCAGGCTGCTGATCAACGTCGACTTTTACAGCTAACGGCTTGTCAAACGCCGGTTTTTCTTTTTTGCCGATTCCAGGGAAACCATTCACTGTCACATTCCCAATATAAGTAAGCATTTTTGTTCCGCGGTCTTTCTGCTTAGGGAAATTAAACAACTCAGGCGTTGTATCAATGAAAGACGTATCATATTGTCCTGTCAGAAACTTTTCATGCTTTGCGACATTTTCAAGGAACGGAATGTTTGTTTTAATTCCTCTGATTCTAAACTCCTGAAGGTTTCGAACCATTTTGGCCGCCGCCTGTTCAAACGTTAAAGCCCAAGTTGAAAGCTTAACGAGCAGTGAATCGTAATATGGCGTAATAACGGCGCCTTGGAAGCTGTTTCCTGTATCAAGACGAACACCAAAGCCTCCGCCTGAACGGTAAGCCATGATTTTCCCTGTGTCAGGCATAAAATCATTTTGCGGATCTTCAGTCGTTACCCGTGACTGAATCGCATAGCCGATTGTAAAAATGTCCTTCTGCTCCGGAATGTTGACTTTTTTGCTATGTAGGCTGTGGCCTTGGGCAACAAGTATCTGTGTCTGCACAATATCAACACCGGTAATCATTTCCGTAATTGTATGTTCAACTTGAACACGCGGATTTACTTCTATAAAATAAAACTCGTTGTTCGCGACAAGGAATTCAACCGTACCAGCATTTATATAGTTCACGTTTTTAGCAAGCGCAACCGCAGCTTCACAAATTTGATCTCTCAATTCAGTTGACAGCGAAACGCTCGGCGCTACTTCGATTACCTTTTGGTGGCGTCTTTGAACAGAACAATCCCGTTCAAATAGATGAATCACGTTTCCCTGATTGTCTCCGATAACCTGGACCTCAATATGCTTAGGGTTTTCAATCAGTTTCTCTACATATACTTCATCATTGCCAAAGGCTGCTTTTGCCTCTGATTTCGCACGTTCATATGCTTCTTTGACTTCACTTTCACTTCTGACAATTCTCATGCCGCGGCCGCCGCCGCCAAGCGAAGCTTTAATAATAATCGGATAACCGTGAGTTTGTCCGAATTGTTCGACTGCTTCAAGCGTTTCTGCAGGGCCGTCGCTTCCTGGTATTACAGGAATTCCGGCTTTTTCCGCCTGCTCACGCGCTTTTACCTTATCACCAAACATATCTAAATGTTCAGAAGTCGGACCAATGAACACGATGCCTTCTTCTTCACAGCGCCTTGCGAAATGTATATTTTCAGATAAGAAACCATATCCCGGGTGGATCGCATCCACCTTGTTTCTTTTCGCAATATCAATAATACCTTCAATATCCAGGTAGGCATCAATTGGTTTTTTTCCTTCGCCAACCAGGTACGCTTCATCGGCTTTGTAACGATGATAGGAACCGGAATCTTCTTTTGAATAAACCGCAACTGTACGAACATTCAATTCTGTACAAGCGCGGAATATACGGATTGCAATTTCTCCCCTGTTTGCTACTAACACTTTTTGTATCGATTGCTGTGACAAACTTTTTTCCCCCTTACCCGAATGGAATATAATCTATCATATCGGAATATCCTTCACGTGTACACACTTGTTTTTTACAGATAAACAGTTTTTTCAAGCTGCTTCTTTTTCATTCCCTTTGGCGCCAAGGACTCTCTCTTTTTCTTATTCTCTGAATATTTCACAAACATGCTGATATTGATTAATATCCCCATGCTTCCCAATAATAGAAGTAAAGAAGAGCCTCCGTAGCTGATAAATGGCAGCGTAACACCCGTAATCGGAATTAGCCCGCTGACACCGCCAAGGTTAATAAACGATTGTACGGCAATCATGCTAGAAATGCCGATTGCCAGAAGACTTCCAAACGGGTCCTCGCATTTTCTCGCAATATAGAAACCTTTTAATACGATAAAGCCCAGCAGGAAAACAACAAACAATACCCCAAAAATGCCAAGTTCTTCAGCAATAACGGCCATGATAAAGTCAGTATGGGATTCTGGAAGATACCCGTATTTTTGGATACTTTCACCGAGTCCGAGACCGAATATACCGCCCGACCCAATCGCATAATAAGAATTGATCACTTGCAAACCAGATGAATCCGCATATTTAAAGGGATCTTCCAGACTCTCAAAACGAGCTAAACGCCCTTTAGTTAAAATGTCATCCTTATTTAAATAAATAAGCGGGCTGACCAGGATTAAAACAATTCCGCCCAGCAAAACAAGCCTTGCCAGCGTCTTTCCGCTGAAACCAGAGCACAAAATCATACACGTTGCGATTATGGCGATAATCATCGCTGTACCAAAATCAGGCTGCATGGCAATTAAACCGCAAATAATAACCGTCATCACCACAGGAGGCGCAACTCCCGTTAACAGGTGATCAATATAGCTTTGTTTTTTTGCATATACAGCTGCTAGATATAAAATGACCACCAGCTTGACAAATTCACCCGGCTGGATACTCATTCCGCCGATTTTAAACCAGCTTTGCGCATTTCCGGCAACATGCCCGAATACAAACAGTGAGATAAGCGCAAACACAGAAGCAAGCAGCATTACCTTTTGAAACTTTTGATGAGCCAGTGCTTTGTAAGGAAACACGGCCATAACAATAAAAAGGATTCCTCCTGCAATTAAAGCAAACAGCTGCCGCATGAAAAAATAATTACTGCTCACCCCATACCGAGAAACAGCCGTAATCATACTTGAGCTGTACACCATCACTAAACCGAATCCGCATAGTAAAACAATTGCGAATATCAGTGAGTAATCATAAGATTTTAGCATTTTTTTTAACATAACATCCTCTTCCCTGCTTCCAACTTCCATTACCTATGGTTTTTATGTATTTATATTTTTTATTTTACTACAATTTATCAAACGACACGAAGATTCTCTATACGATTCGGATGAAATGCACAAAAAGAGACCGTCATTAACGGTGAAAAAAGCAAGCGGTTATAAAAAAACCCAAACTGTTAATTAGTTTGAGTTTTATCATTTATTTACCTGTAAACGCGTCGTGCAAAGCAGACAATTCGCGTTCTAATGTGTATAAAAGGTCTTTTCCATCTTTTTCGTCAACCAATCCCAGGCGGACAGCAAAATCGATTTCCCTCGAAAGTCCGAACATTTGAGTATCTAATACCTCTTCATATAGAGGACATTGAGGCATCGTTAAGTTATCCATTTGTACTCGGATCAGCTTCAAAATCTTCTCAGCGTCAACTTTCAGTAGCTCAAAAGCTTTTTGCCGATGGTCGACTATCATCTCTGAAGCCAAAAGTATCCCTCCGTTCCCCAGGCGAGTACCTAATTCTTCTATTTATCATAAAGGGTATCAGCAGAAAATGCAAGAGGATTTAAACAGATGACATAAATTAAAAAATACTCAGCTTGTACGTTTCAGACATTATTTTCAAAAGCTTTACACCTGCAATGCTGTTCCCTTTTTCATCCAAAGCCGGGCCGAAAATGCCGATGCCAAAATCATAGGGTGAAATGCCCATAATCCCTCCTGATACTCCGCTTTTCGCAGGAATTCCGACCTTAATCGCAAATTCACCGCTTGCATTATACATTCCGCAGGTGACCATAAACGTCTTGCAAATTCTCGCGACATCATTCGAAATGACTTGTTCTCCTGTTTCCGGGTGCCTGCCGTTGAGCGCAAACACAGCCCCGATTTTTGCTAAATCAAGACTGTTCATCTCAATCGCACATTGCTTCGTATATAAATCCATTACTGCTTCCACATCATCCTCAAAAATCCCGTACTGCTTCATATAATAACACATCGCCCGATTAATCATAGATGTGCTGTATTCAGACTCAGCTACGTCCCGGCAGTAGGTGATGCCTTGGTTGTTTGTCAATTTTCTGATGAAAGAAAGCAGATAATCGAGTCTCTCTTTAGACGTTTGTCCTTTCAACAAGCTGGTGACAACCAATGCTCCGGCATTTATCATAGGATTTAGCGGTTTGCTCGGATTCACGGTTTCAAGCTTAATGATTGAATTAAACGGATCACCGGTCGGCTCCTGTCCGACATAACTGAAGACTCTGTCCTTGCCGTATTCCATTAACACAAGGGCAAGCGAGAGCACTTTCGATATACTTTGAAGAGTAAATGTTTTTTCTACGTCACCCGCTGACAGACAAGTATTATTTGAATAATAAATCGCTACTGAAAGATCGTGCTGATCAGCTTTTGCTAAAGCGGGAATATAGCTGGCCACCGCTCCCTTGCCTGTCACCTTTTTCGCTTCTTTCACTAACGCTTCCAGCTCGTCATTATGCCGGCATACCATGCGACCACCCTCGCTCCCTGAGCATCTCAATACATATAATTTGTTACACAAAGTGACAATTCATGCGAAAACTTTTATAATTTTGAGAGAAGGGGGTTATACCATGAGCGTTATACAAGTAAAAGGCAATGTTACATATCCGATTACGATTGATCCTAGCGTATGGATTTTTGATGATCGCAAATTTTCATTTGACCGTAAAGGGGACGGCCAAGAAATCAATTTTCATACGGCTGAGAATGAATCTGGCCTTGACACTGAACGTGTTATTAGAGAAGGACGGATTGCGCCGCCTACATTAAAGACGGAAAAACAATTTGAGAAACAAAAACTGATGAACGGCAGCTTCGCAATGAAATTGGGAAATGTGCTGAAAAATGCCGAGCCGCTCAGCTCTGCATCACAATGTGTATTTATTACAAGTTCCGGTAAAGCCGCTGTTCCTCTTGAAACCGCGCTGAACAGTATTGTCCATTTCAGCCAGGCAGGCAAGCCGATTCAGGAAGGCGGCCCAGTTCATATTTATTTTGAAGATCCAGTTGATCACGAACAGCCAATCACCAATATAAAAGAGATCGACATCATTTAAATCGTCACAGCAAGTCAGCGGCAAGCTGGGCAAGCCCGGATCTCTCACCTTTTAAAAGCTTCACACTGCCGGAGATAGGTTGTCCTTTAAACCGCTCAACAACATATGCCAGACCATTATTCAGACTGTCTAAATATGGGTGATCAATCTGTTCAGGATCGCCCATTAAGACAATTTTACTGCCTTCTCCCACTCTTGTAAGAAGTGTTTTCACTTCATGCCTGGTCAAATTTTGCGCTTCATCAATGATTATAAATTGATCAGGAATGCTTCTCCCTCTGATATACGTCAGCGCCTCTACCTGGATCGAACCGATCCCCGCCAAAATCGCCTCGAGCTCTCCCGGTTTCTTGGCATTAAACAGAAACTCTAAGTTATCAAAAATCGGCTGCATCCAAGGCTTTAGCTTCTCCTCTTTTTCACCCGGTAAGTATCCGATATCCTTGCCGACAGGAACAATCGGCCTTGCCACGACCAGCTTCTTATATATCCCTAAATCTTCTGTCTGTAAAAGCCCCGCTGCCAAAGCAAGCAACGTTTTCCCGGTTCCGGCTTTTCCGATCAGCGTCACCAGCGGAATATCTTCTCGCAGCAAAAGCTCTAACGCCATTGTCTGCTGAACATTTCTCGGCCTGATTCCCCATACGTGTTCATCATCAAACACAAGTCTTTTTAGGACCGTGCCCGTTTTATCCGCAATACCGACGGCAGAGGACGACCCTCCTAATTCATCCTTCATTAAGGCAAACTGGTTTGGGTAAAATGCATGCTGCTTCATATCCTGAACTGAAATTTGTTTTTTTCCGTAAAAAGAGCTAAATAGCTGCTGGTTTATATATAAATCCTTATATCCGCTGTACATTTCATCATTGTCCACAACCCTGTCATTTAAGAAATCTTCAGCAAGAAGGCCGATGGCATCCGCTTTGACTCTGACTAATACATCCTTGCTGACAAGGATCACAGGCCTGCCGTCTTCCTTCGTCTCTTCTTCAAGGCTTAAGTTTTTAGCAACGGCTAATATACGATTATCATTCGTTTTTTCGATAAAAATTTCTTGAAGCTGGTGAAAGGAACGGTGGTTTAATTCAATTCTGAGCGTTCCCCCCGTATCAAGCGGAACCTTCTCATGCAGCCTCCCCTTCAGTCTTAGCGCGTCTATCAGCTTAGATACGTGCCTCGCATTCCTCCCAACTTCGTCCATATATCGTTTCTTGGAATCAACCTCTTCTAAAACGACAGCAGGGATGACAACTTCATTTTCTTCAAAAGAAAAAATAGCGTTAGGATCCTGTAATAACACATTCGTATCTAACACATAAATTTTACTCAAGTCTCAGCCTCCTGATATAAGGGTGGTCAAAGTTCTTCCTGCTTCTCTTACGATGAAAAAGGTGAACGCCTGCTAAAATATATGTTTTTGTGAATAAAGATAGAAGGTTAATTCAACAATAAAATTAATGAATGCATTTCAAGGAGGGAAACCGCAAGTGCGAATTCTTTTCATTATCATACAGCTCACACTCATTTTGTCCGCCTGCGCTGTTCAACAGGGAAGACAGGAGCAAAATATTGAAAAAGAATCAACAAGACAGCAGGAAACAAAACCGATTCACGTAAAGGACACATCTCAGGAAACAAAAGACAATGGAACTAGAACTGATATTGCCAAGCATCTTGTCGGCGTTGCGGAAAAAGTGCCGGATGTCAAGGATGCGACAGCTATTGTGCTTGGAGGATATGCTGTAGTAGGAATTGACGTCGACGATAACCTGGATAGAAGCAAAGTCGAAACCATCAAATACTCTGTGGCACAGGCTTTAAAAAATGATCGGCACGGCGCCAATGCAGTTGTGGTTGCTGATCCTGATACCGTCAGCCGTCTCAATGAAATGGGACGAGAGATCAGTGAAGGCCGTCCTGTTACGGGGATTTTAGATGAACTGGCCGCGATTGTCGGCCGGGTGCTTCCGGAAGTGCCTAACGATGTGATTGACGATGAAGATGAACCGCAAACCAAGCAGCAAAACGATCAATTAAACAGAAAGCAAGAGAAGGAAATGGAAACGGAACAAAACGATCAATCTGATCATCATATGAAAAAGAATAATAATGATTAAGCTAGAGCCCTTTCGGCTTTAGCTTTTTCTTATTTTGGACAGCATCTGATCCATGATATAATGCATATTAGAGTGAAAGAGGTGATATGATGAGGGTCCAATGTTCCATTTGCGATAAAATTGAAACGATTGATGATGAAACCCTGATCGCGAAACGGCTGAGAAACCGTCCGATCCATACATATATGTGCCAGGAATGCCATGACCGAATTGCAAAAAAAACAGAAGAACGGCTGAAAACCGGAAAGTTTACATTTCACCCGGGACAGCAGAAGAAAGAAAAAGTTAAAAAATAAAGCGGCAGCTATTCATACAGAATACAAAAAAAGACTCAGCGAGATGCTGAGTCTTTTTTCATGATTTTGCGGACTGTTCCTTTTTCGACTGATACAGCCGAATTTTGTAAATGATTAAAATCAATGCAGCGACGACCAATCCCTCTGCCACAGGCAAAAATACACCGAGAAAAGTCAAAACAGTGCAGCCTAAAGCCAGAAATAAGTACACCACTGCTGATTTTAATACCGGAAGCCGTTTTGCAAATCCAAGCTTAAACACAATAACAGCTAAAACAAAAATGGTGCCATACAGCAGCCACATGCCTGCTGCTGGCTGCCGGTCCACTTGATATAGAGCGGCGAAGAACGACAGGCGTTCGCTTACGTCATTCAAAAAGATTCCCTCCCCTGCAGCGTACGGGTTCTATCTTTTCAAATTCTGCAAGGGATTAAGACAATCCTGCTGTTTTTTTCTTTTTAGCCGCTTTTTCACGTTCGTTTTTATTAAGGATTTTCTTTCTTAAACGGATGGATTCAGGCGTTACTTCGCAGTATTCATCTTCGTTTAAGTACTCTAAAGATTCTTCAAGAGACATGATGCGCGCTTTTTTAATTGTTGTTGTTTGATCTTTTGTTGCAGAGCGGACGTTTGTCTGCTGTTTCATTTTGCTGACATTGACAACAAGGTCGTTGTCACGGTTATGCTCTCCGACAATCATTCCTTCATAAACTTCAGTACCAGGTTCAACAAAGATCACACCGCGGTCTTCAATCCCTTGAATTCCGTAAGATGTCGCTTTTCCGTTTTCCATTGACACAAGCACACCTTGACGGCGTCCGCCGACTTGGCCCGCCTGCATCGGCTGGTAACTGTCAAACGTATGGTTCAGGATACCGAAGCCGCGTGTTAATGACAGGAACTCTGTTGAGTAACCGATCAATCCGCGGGAAGGCACTGTAAAGATTAAACGGACTTGGCCGTTACCGTTGTTAATCATATCGATCATTTCACCTTTACGCGCTCCCATTGATTCCATTACAGAGCCTGTATGCTCTTCCGGAACATCAATTTGCACGCGCTCTACAGGCTCACAGCGTACACCGTCAATTTCTTTGATGATAACTTCAGGTTTTGACACTTGAAGCTCATAGCCTTCACGGCGCATGTTTTCAATTAAAATAGACAGGTGAAGCTCACCGCGGCCGGAAACCACCCAAGCATCTGGAGAAGCTGTAGGCTCGACACGCAAGCTGACATCAGTCTGCAGCTGTGACTGAAGGCGCTCTTCAATTTTACGGGCTGTCACATATTTCCCTTCACGGCCGGCAAACGGGCTGTTATTCACGACAAATGTCATTTGAAGTGTCGGTTCATCAATACGAAGCACCGGAAGCGGTTCTTGATGCTCTACAGGACAAACTGTTTCACCGACGTTGATATCTTCCATACCGGAAACCGCAACGAGGTCTCCCGCTTTTGCTTCTTCAATTTCCACCCGTTTTAAGCCTTGGAAACCAAAGATTTTTGTCACACGGAATGATTTAGCTGTACCGTCAAGCTTCATAAGAGAAACCTGCTGACCGACTTTCATCGTACCGCGGAAAACACGTCCGATTCCGATACGGCCTACATAGTCGTTATAATCAAGAAGTGCAACTTGGAATTGAAGCGGCTCATCTGCATTCTCAACAGGTGCCGGAACATGCTTAATAATCGTTTCATATAAAGCTTCCATGTTTTCATCTTGCTGCTTAGGGTCAAGGCTCGCTGTTCCATTAATCGCGGAAGCATATACCACCGGGAATTCGAGCTGTTCTTCATTTGCGTCAAGCTCGATGAACAGGTCAAGAACCTCATCGATAACTTCTTCAGGACGTGCGAAATCACGGTCGATTTTGTTCACAACAACAACCGGGTTCAAGTTTTGCTCAAGAGCTTTCTTCAGAACGAAGCGAGTTTGAGGCATGCAGCCTTCATATGCGTCAACGACAAGCAGTACGCCGTCAACCATTTTCATAATCCGTTCTACCTCTCCCCCAAAGTCTGCGTGTCCAGGGGTATCCAAAATATTGATGCGTGTATCTTTATAGTTAATCGCAGTATTTTTCGCCAAAATTGTAATGCCGCGTTCGCGTTCAAGATCGTTTGAGTCCATTGCGCGTTCAGCAACTTGTTCGTTGGCACGGAATGTACCAGCCTGGTGTAAAAGCTGATCGACTAGAGTCGTTTTCCCATGGTCAACGTGGGCAATAATCGCGATGTTGCGAAGATCATTTCGAAGTTTCACTTTTTCATCTCCTAAAAAAATTAGATAACTTTCATATTATACCACACATCCTCTTTAAAAGCGTCACGTTTTTCTGTAAACTTATTATAAGACGTAAAAGGGGATGGAAATATGAAAAAAATGAATTGGCTTTTATTATTATTTGCATTTGCAGCGGTTTTCAGCATAATGCTGATCGGCGTCTTTATCGCCGAAAAAAGCGCGTGGGGCATTATCGCCAGCATTGTGCTCGTTTGCGCCGTTATGGGAAGCGGATTTACGTTAAAAAAGAAAATGCGTGAGCAAGGATTACTCGATTAAAAGCTTATCCTTGCTAAAGACATTGTAATCAAAAACACCGCAAATGAATGCGGTGTTTTTTCGTTGCGTAAGGCTTATCTCCCCTGTTTCCTAGGCGGGAAGAAGCAAAACAACATCCATTCATGGACAATCGTTCTAAATATGACACTTTTAACCAAACAAAAGTGGTTCGACATTGATATACACAAACTACCATAAAGCCTATTTTCCTCACACCAGCCTCTCCCTATAATGGGATTTGTACCACAATTCACAAAAGGGAGAGACGAAACATGAAGAAACCATTTGTAAAAAAAGCCATACTTACAACTGCCGCACTGACCTCAGCCACCCTGCTTACTTTCGGACCCGATGCCGCAAGCGCAAAAACAGTTAGTCACAGCACACCTGCTTTGCAGGAGACAATCACAAATGAAGACCTGAATACATTTTTCGATTTATTAAATCAATGTATATATGAAAAAGACGGGGTTTATTATTTTGACAGTGAAAAAGCTGTCGAGTTAGGAATGACACAAGAAGAGGCTCAAATCATTGCAAAATTGTGGGAATCGACATCTGAATTCTTCGATATTGTTTCACAATGTGTGTATGTTGAAGACGGCAGCTACAAATTTGATACAGAAAAAGCTGTTGAGCTCGGCTTCACAGAAAAAGAAGCACTCGCGCTTGACCAATTTTTCGCCGCTGTTTCCCTTAAAATTCATATTCTGCAGGCATCCATTGTTTCAGAAGATGGAGCGTACAGCTTTGATAAAGATGCAGCTTTAGAAGCTGGTGCGACACCGGAGCAGGCTGATTTTTATGAAAAGCTCTTCGGTGCACTGTCTCAAGAACAGCTTGCAGCCATCTACCAAATGCTTCATCCGCAAGCTTAATGTAAGAAAAGCGCTTGTCCGTAAATCCGGCAAGCGCTTTTCCTTTATATCAGCAGTTTGATGATCAGCATCACAGCAAACACAGCTCCAAACCAGAAGGCTGCTTTAATAATCAGCAAACCATAGTATCTTTGTTTAAAACGGATTTCTTCTTCAGGCAGAAAAGCATCTTGAGGGGGCTGTTCATCTTTAAACTCAAAAGGCTCAGACATCTGTTCAAACATTTCTCTGCAGCTGCGGCAGGTGTTCATATGCTTTTCAATGAAGTTTTCCGTTTCTTTTTTGCAATCACCTTCAATATACAGAGGGAGAAGGTCTCTTACTAGAAAGCAGATCATATCCGCTCCTCCTCTCTTCTTTTCGTCATGTTTTTCTTGAGCTCTAATCTAGCCCGGTGAAGAGTGGTTTTCACTTTCGAAAGGCTCCAGCCTAAGATTTCGGCGATTTCCTCATAAGAAAGCTCTTGAAATTCTCTTAAAATCAAAACGGATTGGTGCTGATCCTTTAGCTGCAGGAGCTCTTGCCACAACGTATCACTTTTAACCGTCCGCGAAAGATACTGTTCAGGCTGTTCATAAATCGTTTGCTTCAGTCCTTCATTTAAGCTGATATCAGTAAATTGGTATTTAACTTCCCTTCGGTACCAATTAATAAATGTATGGTGTGCAATCGTATACAGCCACGTTCTGATGGAGGAGTGCCCTTTAAATGAAGCAAGCCCGTTAAAGGCTTTCACAAAAGTGTCCTGTGCTAAATCCTTGGCTGTTTCGAGTTGATGAGTTCTCCGGAATAGATAATTCAAAATCTCCTGGTAATACTGTCGATACAAATTCTCAATCGAATCCTTCTGTTTCATTAAAAATAAAACCACACCGTCATCCAAATGGCCAATAAAATGAAACAGATATACATGGAAGACATATATACTTTCATATGTCTGATTTGGCTCTCATCTTCAGTTCTCTTTGAACAAGATTCACTCTTTAAGCCTTCCGCATTTTTTTGATATAACGGCTCATGCTGTTTCATCCATTCCATTGATTCATCCTCTAGCTCTCTTTCTTTATATAGGTCGTATAAATCTAAAAACACAGACTCTTTTTCTCTATGATTCATAAAGACTTTTCACCTCTTGAGATTCTCCATCCACCACATAAGCATCATGACGATTTGAGCCGAACGGCTGAATAATGATCAGCCATGCATAATGGCGTTCATTCCCTCTTTGAACGATAATCGGACGCATGCGTTTTTTGTAAATGACATCCTTATATACAGAAGCTACTTTTTCATAAGCCAATTTGCCATCACGATACGTATACGGGAATGAATTATCGGGTGTATCGTTGTAAACATAAACGTTTAGCAACCCTTGATCTTCAAAAAACTCATATGTTTTAGAGGAATCAGAATACACCACCTTATCACTCTGCCTGCTTTTTTTCTTTATTTCTGATCCATCCGCTTCGAAGACCGATAACATCTGCTGCAGCTGCTGACTGTTTGTCAGTGAACTTTTTCTTTTAATTGGAAGTGAAAGACTTTGCAAATTGCCGGTTTCAGCCTCGAAGGACAAAACCATTCCTTCTTTTGTTTCAACCCGCACCAGGCTTCCAAGCAGGCTGTTACTTTCAATATCTGTAATTTGATAAGGCTGTTGAGGTATTTTCAAAGCTGTAAACATTTCCTTCACTTTGTTGTGTATGTCTTGTTCTGTGATATGAACATGCCGAAGGGAATCAAGCTGATAAATTGAAGGGTCTTCACTAAAGCCCATTAAGGTTTCCTTTTCCCAATAACATACTGTGCCATCATCATCGTTATCTTTTTTATGAAATTGATTTTTGAGGAATATACGAACGGCTGTCTGACCGTCTTCTTTAGATACTTTTGTTTCGATATGATCCTTACTTAACACTCGTCCGTGTCGCTCAAGAAAAGCGATTGACTTTCGTACGTATTCCTGATCAGCCAGCGTTTTCCCATGTGCCTTTTTCAAGTACTGATAATTACGTATCATCTGGGATACTTCATCAACCTCTGCCTCATAGCTCATGCTTTTAAATGAGTAGAAATAATGCACATCCATATTTGTATTGTGTAAAAATAATGTTTCATCCGTCGGAAAAAATGACTTTAAAATCTGTTCCGCTTTTTCAGATGAAATGTGTTCTCCTACAAAATTGAATGTATCAGTGACATTTGCTGGCTTTGATATAGCAAAAGCAACCGTTCCTAAGTTATATATCGGATTTAAGAGCAAAATAAACATCACAATGACAGCGATCGTCAGCCTCTTCTTAATACGCACATAAGCTTTACCTGACTTTTGGAACAGATGATAACTCATCAAAAACCCCGCCATTGTCAAATAAATCGTATACGGCATTGTAGCACCATAGTCAATCGAAATGTGTTCGGGATATGGCACAAGCAGCAGTACAAGGAGTCCGACAATCAGCGAATAAAATAAACCTAATAAAATCTTATTTGTTCTCCAATACAGTTTGAAAAATAGCACATTCAATACAATAGGAAGAACGATCATTAAAAACAGAGAGCCGTATACAATCGGCTCGATCTCATCAGGATATTGCTTCCAATACGAAAAGAGACTGAATACCATCTGCACAATCGGCAAGCTGACAACAGCCAGATCAAACGTAAAAAACATCCCTTTTCCGCCATGATCACGAAGCATTAACATATAATGAAAAGCCGTCAGCAGCACATACCCGTATAAGAAAAAATGCAGCAGCGGCAGCAGTTCATTCCCCTCATCCCTTAAATAAGCGCTGGTAAAGTTCGTTACCTGCACCTGATGAACAAGTTCAACAGACACGCCCGCCAGCAAAACAACCCGTAATAATACTCCAGCCAAAAACAATGTATGGCACCGATTGATTTTCGGGTGATATGCAAATATATACAGTGCTGCAAGGGCAACAATTGACCATTGAATCAGCAAAGTGCTTTGCCTGCTCAAAATAAAATAACGTTCAAAATGCAATACATAATGACTGAATAAATCAAACACGAACAACAATCCTTTACTTCTTATTAAGGCCTCATCCGGTTAGACAAGCCGCTTGTTAAAAAGTTTCAATAAAAACCAAAAATTTCTCATCTCCCCTTCGATATAAAGACGACATAACTCTTGCAATTCATCCATCACATGACACTTGACTCATCTTGATATTATTCAACAAAAATAAACACAGGACAATTCTATCAATTTTGTCTAGTTATGTTAGTTTTTGTTGAGAATACCAGATTGCTCGTTTAATATAACGATATAAAGATTTTTCAGTATTTTCAAAAAGGGGGATTTATTGTGGGTTTAGGTAAGAAATTGTCCGTCGTTGTCGCTGCTTCGTTTATGAGTTTATCAATCGGCCTTCCGGGTGTTCAGGCTGCTGAGAATGACCAGCTTAAGGAGAATCAAACAAACTTTCTCCCTAAAAGCGCCATTGCACAAACAGAGCTCTCTGCTCCAAATGACAAAGCTGTCAAACAGTTTTTGAAAAAGAACAGCAAAGTGTTTAAAGGCGATCCCGCCAAAAGACTGAAACTTGTGGAAAGCACAACTGACGCTCTTGGGTACAAGCACTTTCGATATGTGCCCGTCATTAACGGAGTGCCTATTAAAGATTCACAAGTGATCGTTCACGTCGATAAATCTGACAATGTCTATGCGATCAATGGAGAATTGCACAATCAGTCTGCTTCAAAAACAGAAAACAGCCAAAAGGTATCCTCTGACAAAGCACTGGCACTCGCTTTTAAAGCCATTGGCAAATCACCTGACGCCGTTTCTAACGGAAGCGCAAAAAACAGCGATAAAGCAGAGTTAAAAGCGGTAGAAACAGAGGACGGCGGTTATCGTCTGGCTTACGATGTCACGATTCGCTATATCGAACCTGAACCTGCTAACTGGGAAGTCTTAGTGGATGCCGAATCAGGCACCATTTTAAAACAGCAAAATAAAGTAGAACATGCAGCCGCAACAGGATCAGGGACAACACTAAAAGGCGCAACAGTTCCTCTGAATATTTCTTATGAAAGCGGCAAATATGTTTTAAGAGATCTGTCAAAACCAACCGGCACTCAAATTATCACGTATGATTTACAAAACAGACAAAGCCGCCTTCCGGGAACACTTGTCTCAAGTACAACAAATAAATTCACAACTTCATCACAGCGCGCAGCTGTAGATGCCCACTATAACCTGGGTAAAGTGTACGATTATTTTTACTCTACGTTTAAACGAAACAGCTATGACAACAAAGGCAGTAAAATCGTTTCTTCTGTTCACTACGGCAGCCGTTATAATAACGCCGCTTGGACAGGGGATCAAATGATTTACGGTGATGGAGACGGCTCCTTCTTCTCCCCGCTTTCCGGCTCATTGGATGTGACGGCGCATGAAATGACACACGGTGTCACTCAAGAAACAGCCAACCTTGTCTATGAAAACCAGCCTGGGGCATTAAACGAGTCGTTCTCTGATGTATTCGGTTATTTCACTGATACAGAAGACTGGGATATCGGTGAAGACATTACGGTCAGCCAGCCGGCTCTCCGCAGTTTGTCCAATCCGACAAAATATGACCAGCCTGACAATTACGCCAACTATCAAAACCTTCCGAATACAGATGAAGGCGATTACGGCGGTGTACACATAAACAGCGGAATTCCAAACAAAGCCGCTTATAATACCATTACAAGCCTAGGCATATCTAAATCACAGCAGATTTATTACCGTGCGTTAACAACGTACCTTACGCCTTATTCCACTTTCAAAGATGCGAAGGCCGCCCTCATTCAGTCTGCCCGTGACCTTTATGGCTCAACTGATGCCGCAAAAGTTGAAGCAGCCTGGAAAGCCGTCGGTTTGTAATTTCTAAATGAAAAGCCTGAGATATCTCAGGCTTTTTCTTGATTTTCAAGTTTGTTTAAAAATCAGCAGCTGTTTCATGATAGCCGTACATATGACCACCTTGCCTCTGAACAAATCGCAGACAGTGTAAATACAAACTCGGTCATTATCCGCCAAATCAGCCGATTGTTAAAAAAATCGGGCTTCATCGATGTCAAAAGAGATTGTTGAAGAAGGTGAGCTTTTCCACACTCATGAAAACTCTCATCCCGACTGCTGGACCCGAACAAATAAACTTCAGGTTCTAGAGCTAGGCCCAAGCCGCTTATGTTCATCGCGAGGCGACTCCGCTTCTCATTATGTGCGGTGATCAGGATGACGTTGTTCTGTATAAGCATAGCGCTGATTTATACAGGGCACTTACAAAAGCAGGTCATGATGAGTTATGTATAAAGTAAAAGGTGCCGGACATATCGGTTTACCCAAGACCATACACTTCGTATTGTAAAAACATTCTTTCATTCCCATTTAAACAGCCAAAAATTGAATAGAAGAATCTTACTCTTCCAACCTCAAATACATTGACAAAATTTTTTATTTATGCTATAATTTACTATTAGTATATTTGTGTGTATAATAAGGTTCTCCTGGCCAGGGGAATCTTATTTTTGTTTATCAGGAGGACATGGTATGAGGGAAAATGAGTCCAGTTTAACAGCTTTAATATCAGCATTTAGCCGAGCCTATCACAGTCAATATGATACACCTAAAATTTTTGACGATTATATCGCCAAACACCTTATTTCTGAAAAAGAGTTTTCCGACATTAGTCAAAATATGATACAATGCATACAGTTTTTCAATAAAGATATTGCCCGAAAGTTTCAAGATGACCCAGAAGAGATACTAAAGTGGATTACACAAGTCCAGCTTTCCCCTACGCCCTTAGCTCGAGCAGCATATTGTGAGAAAGTATTTCGCAACGAAGTGGTGCTGGGAGCAAAACAGTATGTCATTCTTGGCGCCGGGTTAGATACATTCTGCTTCCGGCATCCAGAGCTGGAAGACAGCTTAGACATATTTGAAATTGATTACCCGGCTACACAGCAATTGAAAAAGAAAAGACTGGATGATGCAAGGCTTACTATTCCAGCGAATCTTCATTTGGTTCCTATGGACTTTACCAAAACGTTTTCATATCAGCCTCTCTTAAATGAAGGCTTTGATAACCAAAAAACGTTCTTCAGCCTTTTAGGCGTTTCTTATTATTTGACGAAAGAAGAGAATAAAAGCCTGCTTAACCAATTATTTGCCCATGTCCCCTCCGGAAGCTCTATCGTTTTTGATTACGCAGACGAAACGCTCTTTGAAACAAAAGGAAAGTCTAATAGAGTTGAACATATGGTGAAAATGGCTTCAGCAAGCGGTGAACCGATGAAATCGTGTTTTACTTATCTTGAAATCGAAAAAGCATTAGATTCAGCTGGTTTACTCATCTATGAACATGTAACACCAGCCGAAATCAATGACCTTTTCTTCAAGAAACGAACGGATTATTTGTCAGCGTTTGAAACCATTCATTATATACATGCCGTAAAAAAATAACCCCCCTGGTTCTTCACCAGGCTCGCCTCTCAATCGACGGTGAAGGATTGGGAGGTTTTTTGCGCATGAAAATAAGCTGCCGTCATATATACGGCAGCTTAAACTAAAGGCTTTACCATGATTATGTACGGCTTATCTGCCTCATCTTTCTCCGTCTTGAGCTGTTCAAAGCCGCATTGGCTCAAAAACAGTATCCATTCATTCCGGTCAATCGGAACCGCTGTAAATAGTGCTCTATGTTTGTCTTGAAGCGATTGGCCGATCTGTTCAATGATCTTCCTAGCATGTCCCTTTCTTTCTTCAGCAGGATCAACCAGCACTGTTCCCAGCCATGGCTTTCCGTTTGAAGGAGCCCATTCGAGATGATAGCTGACGGCAACAGGCAGACCGTCTTTTTCCCAAACAAGCCATGATCCGTTATACATCGAATAGGAGATCATATAGCTTTCTGCATCTTTTTCCCCAAACTCTTCCTTTTTCCAAACAGGATGAGCCTCCGCAATTTCCTCTAACCAACTGAGGTCATCCTGTTCAAATGGTCTATTTTTCAGCATGAAGATACTCTTCAAATATTGTTTTATGTATAGATGGGTTTCCGGCCAGCACACAGTGATTCTCTAAAAAGGTGAACGGTTCTCCTTCAGTCGTTGTATAAATGCCCCCTACTTCGTTTAACAGCACACAGCCGGCTGCGTAATCCCAAGGAGCAAGCCGCATCGTAATGTAAGCGTCAATTCTTCCCGCAGCGACGTTTGCCAGTTCTAGAGCGGCAGAGCCATAGGAGCGTGTTCCTCTCACCCTTTTTACAAGCGGTGCCAGCACACCCGGGTCAATTCTTCTGTTTTCCGTCACCCATGTCGCATTAATGGCTAGAATCGCTTCTTCAATAACGGTTTCCTTTAAAGGAGACAGCTTCGTTTCATTCATATAAGCACCTTTACCGCTAAACGCGTGATACAGTTCATCATGCACCACATCGTAAATTAAACCGATTTTGCCAATTCCATTTTCAAAAATACCGATTGAAATTGCAAAATTTCTTTGCTGGTGCACAAAATTCATCGTGCCGTCAATCGGATCGATAATCCAGACGACACCTTCCAACGAGTGAAGTTCGTCTCCTTGTCCTTCTTCTCCGAGTATGCGATGCCCCGGAAAGGTTTCTTGGATGCGGTCAATAAAAAACTTTTCCGTTTCCTTGTCAATATTTGTGACTAAATCATTCGGATTTGATTTTGTTTCAATTGTCAGGCTTTCGTGCATCGACTGTTTAATTCTTGCGCCTGCTTCTTTTATCCATTTCTTTGCAGTCTCATCAATTTCCGTCCAATTTGTCATTCATGCGTACCTCTTTTCTATGTAGACCTTTATTTTATAGGATACTGATAACGGCGGTGAAAAAGCAAGGAAAATGAAAATTATGCCTTCTCACGTAAAAACGAACCATTCACGCGGTTCGTTTTTACTATAGCTTTTTACCCGTTGAGGCGAATCCATTCTTTTCTGAGACGTTCAAGTTTGTTTTTGCTTAGCTCAATTTGTTCGTCATTTTCCTTTTGCATTGCCTCATAAAGGGTTGCCAATTCATAATCAACCTCTAGTCTCCAGACAGCTACACGGTTGTTTTTCTCTTCCCTAAATCCCTCTTTCACAACTTGCCTCATTGTCTTTCGCCCCTTCCAGAGATCATTTGTTTTAAAAAAGCATCCCATTTTGCCATTCAACAATGATACTTCTTATATCCTATGATTCTTCTATTTACCTGTAACATGATTCTGAAAATTGTGTGTTTACCTATTCGTTTATTACCACATTCCCCCTCTCTTCAAACGCGTGCTCATCTTTTTGCTGCGCGTTCTAACTGTGATAAAATATGTATACTTAGCATGAAGGAGGAAAATCATGACACAAATGCGTTTTACTGAAGAAGACTTTAACACATTTACAATAGACGGCTTAGACCCACGCATGGAGGTGTTAAAAGAGCGGGTTCGTCCGAAGCTGACTGCTTTAGGCGAGCACTTTGCCCCGACATTATCCGCTTTAACCGGAGATGAAATGTTTCCCCATGTGGCCAAGCATGCAAGGAGATCAGTCAACCCTCCTGCAGACAGCTGGGTGGCATTCGCAAACAGCAAAAGAGGCTATAAAAAACTGCCGCATTTTCAAATCGGCTTGTGGGAGAGCCATGTTTTTGTATGGTTCGCGATCATTTATGAGTCCCCTATAAAAGAAGAATACGGCAAATTGCTTGAAGCGAATCAAGACAGCGTTACAAATCACATTCCAGACAGCTTTGTTTGGTCTGCGGATCACACAAAACCAGGGGTCCATAAGCAGTCAGAAATGGGCAAGGAACAACTCAAAACATTGTTTGAACGGTTGCAGACAATAAAGAAAGCCGAGCTGTTATGCGGCATTCAGCTTCAAAAAGAAGAGGTGCTGAAGATGAATAACCAAGAATTCCTTCAGCGAATCGATGATGCCTTCCAGCAGCTTGCATTTCTGTACCGCTTAACCCAAAAAGTATCACAAGCATAAAAAAGAGCCGGGACCTTTCATCCGGCTCTTTTCCTTTTACATCTTAATCTTTGCCTGGTCAGATTCCTTCGCCTGCTTGACCGTACGATAAGGAGAGTATGTACTTTGTTCCTCAAATTCGCCGCACAGCTTTTTTTCTTCAGCTTTTCCCGGCACAATTTCTTTGAATCGCCGATACGTCTTAAGCAGCTCTTCACGGTCGGCTCCCTTTTCATAAGCCAGCTCAACCTGCTGGAAAAATGCAATCACATCCACTGCTTCTTCGGTTGTCCAATCTTCATTCATCGGATATTGGTATTCCATTTTCTTCACTCCTTATAGATTCGCTTTCCTTTTACAAAAAGCATCTTCATTTGATCATAAATTGTTCTTTACATTCTTTCAAGTTCATAATATAATTCATTTGTTTTACGTCTAAAAAACGGTTGAGAAACTGATTTTAATACACACTAATATGCATAGGTATTACTACAAAGGTGGGAAAACAATTGTCGCAACATGAAACACCCTTATTCACAGGCCTGAAAAAGCACGCAAGCAGACAGCCTGTTCAATTCCACATTCCCGGCCATAAAAAAGGGGCAGGAATGGATCCAGAGTTCAGACAATTTATCGGTGAAAACGCGTTAAGTATAGATTTGATTAATATTGAACCATTAGATGACCTGCATGCGCCTAAAGGCATTATTAAAGAAGCGCAGGATTTGGCGGCCGAAGCTTTCGGAGCGGATCACACCTTTTTTTCTGTTCAGGGAACAAGCGGCGCAATCATGACAATGGTGATGGCTGTCTGCGGACCTGGAGATAAAATCATCATTCCAAGAAATGTGCACAAATCCATTATGTCAGCTATTGTATTTTCCGGAGCTGTCCCAATCTTTATTCATCCTGAAATTGACAATGAACTGGGCATCTCTCACGGCATTACACTTGAATCCGCTAAACGGGCGCTGCATGAACATCCTGATGCCAAAGGGCTTCTTGTGATCAACCCGACATATTTCGGAGTAGCTGCTGATTTAAAAAGCATCGTAGAACTAGCCCACTCCTTTGATGTGCCGGTTCTGGTCGATGAAGCACACGGCGTTCATATTCATTTTCACGACCAATTTCCGCTTTCAGCGATGCAGGCAGGTGCAGACATGGCTGCGACAAGTGTGCATAAGCTAGGCGGATCACTGACACAAAGCTCTATTCTAAACATGAAAGAAGGCCTTGTTTCTAAAGACAGAGTGCAATCGATACTCAGCATGCTGACAACCACGTCTACTTCTTATTTGCTTCTAGCCTCTTTGGACGTGGCCAGAAAACGGCTTGCGACAGAAGGCTATCAGCTTGCTGAAGAAACGTTGAAGCTTGCTAATCAGACGAGAGAACGTCTGAACCAAATTGACGGCATTTACTGTGTCGGCTCTGAAATTCTCGGTTCTAAAGCGGCTTACAATTATGACCCGACAAAATTAATTATTTCAGTTAAAAACCTGGGGCTCACAGGACATGATGTCGAGAAGTGGCTGCGGGAATCCTTTAATATTGAAGTAGAGCTTTCAGATCTGTACAACATTTTGTGTATCTTCACACCTGGTGACAGCCAGAACGATGCAGATCGCCTTGTGGAAGCTTTAAAAGAGATAGCGCGTCAAATGTCAGCAAATGATGTTACGCATAAACAGACAAAGGTACTGCTTCCAGAAATCCCATTACTGGCGATGACGCCGCGTGACGCTTTCTATGCAAATACAGAAGTTGTTCCATTAAAAGAAGCAGCAGGACGGATTATCGCTGAATTTGTGATGGTGTATCCTCCTGGAATTCCTATCTTTATCCCGGGCGAGATTATTACAGAAGAAAACATCAGCTACATCTTCAAAAACATTGATGCCGGACTTCCAGTTCAAGGACCGGAGGATTCTACTTTGAGCATGATTCGAGTCATAAAAGAGCAAAAAGCTATTCAATAAATACAAAAAGCATGCGGCTAAGCCGCATGCTTTTTCTTACTCTTCATCAAGAGGACACTGACATTGTCCGCAGCATGTTCCGTATAACGTTGTAACCTTCTCATCCTCGAAGTAATGAATGGCTTCGTTACAATCTTGGCAAACAATCGTACCCATCTCTCATTCCCCATTTCTTTTAATTTTGAAAACGCTTAATTTCTTTTGTTGGTATTATATTAATATGTCACATTTAAAATGTCAACAATAAACTGTATAACACATTTATTTCAAAAACTTTTAATGTAACATGTTTTTTCTTTTCGGTTCCATGAATTATCATCTTCTTAACAAACGCTTTCATTCGATACATATGCTGAAAAGACATTGTGATTTCATGTTTTCGCGAACTTTTTTTGAATAGTGTAACGAAATTGCAAATGATTCGCGATGAATAATGTGTGCGTTCAGAGTATTCGGTTTAAAGAGATGTTATCTCTCTTTAAAAACGGTTTCAATTATATAACAATTAGGTAACAAGAAGCAGATGACGCGGTTACTCGTGATAAACTAAAACTAGTTTACTATGGTTTATACAGAGGAGAAGATAGATGCGATATCGCGCGGTATTTCCCATACTGATGATAGTATTTGCTTTATCGGGCTGCACCCTTTCCACAATCAATCCAATTAAAAAAAGCCGAATTGACAGCATTCATCATACTCAAATCCTATTTTTTTCTGATGAAAATCAAATTGATCAAGAGGCGTCATATTATGATGCTCTGCTAGATTTAGAAAAGGATTATCCTGATCAAATAGATAAAATGAAGGTATACGATAACAGAAAAGGCTGGGAAGATGAAATCGAAACCGTCCCTACTCTCATGGTAGTTGATCAGCGGCATGTCGTTGTGAAAATAGAGGGATGTGTGAAAAAGAAAGAAGACATCATTAAACCATTACAGCATGTACTGTCTAAATAAATAAAACAGCCCCCGCTTACGGGGCTGTTTTTTATGTCATCTCTATTATTTTACGATGTGAATCGGGCTTCCGATTGCCACTTCAGCAGCTTCCATTGTGATTTCACCCAATGTTGGATGTGCATGAATTGTCATAGCAATATCTTCAGCAGTCATGCCGCCTTCGATAGCTAAACTTAATTCAGAAATCATGTCAGAAGCGCTTGCGCCGGCGATTTGCGCACCGATTACAAGGCCATCCTCTTTACGAGTGATCAGCTTCATGAAGCCGTCAGTTTCGTTAAGAGAAAGCGCGCGGCCGTTTGCTGCAAATGGGAATTTAGCAGCAACAATGTCAAGGCCTTCTTCTTTCGCTTGTGCTTCAGTGTAACCGACTGATGCAAGCTCAGGCTCAGAGAAGACAACCGCAGGAATACCAAGGTAATCGATTTCTGCAGGCTCTCCAGCGATCGCTTCTGCAGCAATCTTACCTTCGTAAGATGCTTTGTGAGCAAGCGGCGGTCCTTCAATGATATCACCGATTGCATAGATGTTAGGTACGTTCGTGCGGCACTGTTTGTCAGTTTTGATAACACCGCGGTCAGTCATTTCAATACCGACTTGCTCAAGACCAAGTTCATCAGTATTTGGACGGCGTCCGACAGTAATCAGTACGTAATCAGCATCAACAGTTTTTTCTTCACCTTTTACTTCGAAAGTGACTGTTACGCCGTCAGCTTTTTCTTCAACGCCTTTAGCCATCGCGTTTGTATGGATTTCAACGTTGCCTTTTTTCTTCAGTCTGCGAGTTACAAGGGAACTCATTTGTTTTTCGAAGCCTGGAAGAATTTCATCTCCGCCTTCAAGAATAACAAGCTCAGTGCCGAAGTTTGCATACGCAGTTCCAAGCTCAGTTCCGATGTATCCGCCGCCGATAACAACAAGCTTTTTAGGAATTTCTTTAAGAGCCAAAGCACCTGTTGAATTTAGGACACGCTCAGTATATTTGAAGTTTGGCAATTCGATAGGACGAGAACCAGTCGCAATGATTGCGTTTTTGAACGTGTATGTTTGAGCAGAATTCTCATCCATTACACGAACTGAATTGCTGTCTACAAAGTAAGCTTCGCCTTTTACTACATCTACTTTGTTGCCTTTAAGAAGACCTGCTACACCGCCAGTAAGCTTGTTAACAACAGAAGTTTTCCACTCTTGAACTTTTGTGAAATCAACTGTTACGTTCTCAGCAGTGATTCCCATGTCATCAGAATGCTTAGCATTCTCATAACGGTGGCCAGCATTGATCAGCGCTTTTGAAGGGATACATCCAACGTTCAGACAAACGCCTCCAAGAGTTGCTTTTTCAACGACTGTTACTTTTTGTCCAAGCTGTGCAGCGCGGATGGCAGCTACATAGCCGCCAGGTCCCGCACCAATTACAAGAGTATCTGTTTCAATAGGGAAATCTCCTACTACCATAACATTACGCCTCCATTAAAATTAATTGTGGATCGTTCAGTAAACGCTTGATGTGATTTAGTGCATTTTGCGCAGTCGCTCCGTCGATCATACGGTGGTCGAAGCTGAGAGAAAGAGCTAAGACTGGAGCTGCTACGATTTCGCCATCACGAACAATCGCTTTTTCTGCAATGCGTCCGATACCAAGAATCGCAACTTCTGGATGGTTGATAACCGGAGTGAACCATTGTCCGCCGGCTGAACCGATGTTTGTAATTGTGCAAGATGCGCCTTTCATTTCAGCTGGAGCAAGCTTGCCTTCACGAGCTTTTGTTGCAAGGCTGTTGATCTCATCAGAAATTTCAAAGATCGCTTTACGGTCTGCATTTTTTACAACTGGCACAAGCAAGCCTTTTTCAGTGTCAGCAGCAATACCGATGTTGAAGTAATGTTTTTGGATTACTTCATCTGTTTTATCGTCAATTGACGTGTTTAAAACAGGGAATTTTTTCAGTGCAGATGTAAGAGCTTTTACAACGTAAGGCAAGTATGTCAGCTTGATGCCTTGATCAGCAGCAACCTGTTTGAACTGTTTACGATGTGCAACAAGGTTTGTTACGTCCACTTCGTCCATTAGTGTTACATGAGGAGCAGTATGTTTAGAGTTAACCATCGCTTTTGCAATTGCTTTACGGATACCACTCATTTTTTCGCGAGTTTCTGGGAATTCACCCTCTGGAGCCGGTGCAGCAGCCGGTTTAGCAGCTGTTTCTTGAGGTGCAGCCGTTTCTTGCGGCGCAGCTTCTTGCGCTCCTCCGTTTACAAAGCTGTCGATATCTTCTTTCACAACACGTCCGTTGTTGCCTGAACCTGTTACTTTACGGATATCTACGCCTTTTTCACGAGCGTATTTACGTACAGAAGGCATAGCGATCACGCGTTTGTTCGGGTCAACTTCAGCTTGATCCTGCTGTCCTGCACCAGTTTCTTTAGCAGGCTCTTCAGCACGCTCTTCTTTCGCAACATCTTGTCCAGCTTCACCAGTAGACTGAACTTGTGCTTCAGTTTTTGCGTCGCCAGACTCATCGCTGCCTTTAAATTGAAGGTCTTCGTAACCAGGTGCATCAAACGTAATGATCGTTTGTCCAACAGTTGCAACCGTTCCCTCTTCAACTTTTAATTCTAATACTTTTCCTTTAACAGGTGAAGGAATTTCTACTACTGCTTTATCATTTTGGACTTCCGCCAGTACATCATCTTCGTCAACCTCATCGTTAGGCTTGACAAACCATTTTACGATTTCGCCTTCGTGGATACCTTCCCCGATATCTGGAAGTTTAAATTCAAATGCCACAGTTCTCGACCTCCTAGTTTGATTAAGCAATTTTAAAGTTTACAACGTAAGCATTGAAAACAGATATATAATAGAGGGAAAACGTTCATCTTCCCTCTCGATTATGCAGTTTGATTAAAATTCAAGTACTTTTCTTGCTGTTTCAAGAACATCTTTATGGTTTGGAAGCCATACGCTCTCCGCTTGAGAGAAAGGAAATACTGTATCAGGCGCAGCCACGCGAAGTACAGGTGCTTCCAAGCTCAAGATCGCACGGTCATTAATTTCTGCTACTACGTTTGCAGCAATACCGGCTTGTTTTTGTGCCTCTTGAACAACAATCGCGCGTCCTGTTTTTTCTACAGATGCGATGATTGTATCAATGTCAAGCGGGCTTACAGTGCGAAGGTCGACAACTTCAGCAGAAATGCCGTCTTTTTCAAGCTCCTCGGCAGCTTTTAATGATTCATGAACCATTGCGCCGTAAGTGATGATTGAAAGGTCAGTACCTTCACGTTTTACGTCAGCTTTGCCAAGCTCAATTGTGTATTCTTCTTCAGGAACTTCCTGACGGAAAGAACGGTAAAGCTTCATGTGCTCTAAGAAAACAACAGGATCGTTGTCTCTGATCGCAGAAATCAAAAGTCCTTTGGCATCGTAAGGAGTTGATGGAATAACAACTTTGATACCAGGCTGTTGTGCAACAAGACCTTCTAAGCTGTCAGCGTGAAGCTCAGGAGTATGAACACCGCCGCCGAACGGAGAACGAATGGTTACAGGTGAAGTCCAGCGTCCGCCAGAACGGTAACGCATACGAGCCATTTGGCCAGAAACTGAATCCATTACTTCGTAAACAAATCCAAAGAATTGGATTTCCATTACCGGACGGAAGCCGTTTAAGCCTAAACCAAGGGCAAGACCGCCGATACCAGATTCAGCAAGTGGCGTGTCAAACACACGGTCTTCACCGAATTCTTTTTGCAATCCTTCTGTCGCACGGAATACGCCGCCGTTAACACCAACGTCTTCTCCGAAAACTAAGACATTTTCGTCATTTTTCAGTTCTGTGCGTAACGCATCCGTGATTGCTTGAATCATTGTCATTTGCGCCATGGCTTACTTCGACTCCTTCTGTGTATAAATTTCAAATTGCTCCTCAAGGTTATGAGGCATTTTTTCAAACATGATTTTCATTAAATCAGTTACTTTTTGCTTAGGCTCAGCATCCGCTTTTTTGATCGCCTGCTTAATTTCTTCTTTTGCATCCTCGATTACTTTTGTTTCTTCTTCTTCAGACCATAGGCCTTTGTTTTCAAGGAACGCACGGAAGCGTACAAGCGGATCTTTTTGCTCCCACTCGTTTTCGATTTCTTTTGTGCGATATTTAGTCGGATCGTCACCAGCCATTGTGTGCGGGCCATAACGGAATGTCAGTGTTTCAATCAGTGTCGGGCCTTCGCCGTTAATCGCGCGTTCGCGTGCTTCAGCAGTTGCAGCGTATACAGCAAGCGGATCCATTCCGTCTACTTGTACACCCACAATACCGGCAGCTACTGCTTTTTGTGCAATTGTGCCTGCTGCAGATTGTTTTTCAACTGGAGTTGAAATCGCGTAGCGGTTGTTTTGTACAACGAAGATCGCAGGTGCTTTATAAGCGCCGGCAAAGTTAATTCCTTCGTAGAAGTCCCCTTGTGAAGCTCCGCCGTCACCAGTATAAGTGATTGCGACAGCTTTCTTACCGCGTTTTTTAAGACCTAGCGCAACACCGGCCGTTTGAATGTATTGAGCACCGATAATGATTTGTGGAGAAAGGGCATTCACATCATCAGGCATTTGGTTTCCTCGGAAATGTCCGCGAGAGAACAGGAACGCTTGATATAATGGAAGGCCGTGCCAGATTAACTGAGGCACATCACGGTATCCCGGAAGAACGAAGTCTTCTTTTTCAAGCGCGAAATGTGTAGCAATCTGAGAAGCTTCTTGGCCCGCAGTAGGAGCGTAGAATCCGAGACGTCCTTGACGGTTTAATGAGATAGAGCGCTGATCAAGCACACGCGTAAATACCATGCGGCGCATAAGCTCTTTCAATTGATCATCAGTTAAATCAGGCATCGCCGCTTCATTCACGACTTCTCCCTTTTCATTTAAAATTTGGAACGTTTCGAACTGCTTTTTAATGGCATCAAATTGCTTCTTACTATCAACGATTACTTTTTTCGTTTTTGCAGCCATACTAAAGTCACCTCTTCCTTTCTTTTAAACAGTCATTAGACGTGCATTCCTTTTATACATACAAACTTAGGGTACCCTAAAGTATCAGCAGTAAGTCGTATATATTTTAGCCGATCCCCAGTTTGCCGAAACCATTTATGTAGGATAGTTACACTCTGCTTTGAACTGTATTATTTCGAAGTTGTAAAAAACTAATACAACACCGCTTAACATGGATTAGTTTACACCATATAAAGAAGAACCGTCAATCGTTTTCATCGCTGATTTTCAATAAATGTATTCGCTTTACATTTTCTATAAAAAAACAGATGCAGCCTGTACCTCAAACTGTACTAGTATAACCTATCACACTGTACTACAATAGAAATTTAAATTTTGAATAGAATTTTAAAAAAGAGCTGATCATAGTCAGCTCTTTTTTATATGATAGCCTGCGGCGTCATATAAATCTTCGCGGGCTTTATTATATTTCTCCGTTTGCACATCAAATTCGCCGCTTTGTTTAAGGACTTTTTTATAAGAAGCATTCGCTTTTTCGATCTGCTGATCAAGCTTATCCAGCGTCAAGTCTTTGTCTTTCAGCAGCTTATACAGTTTTTTATCAAGTTTAATGGCTTTTTCATATTCTTCAGACATAGAGCTGTATGCAGCATATCTTTTTTTCATATGATCTGCCGCAGTCTCGGCCTTTGCCTTGATGTGTTTATCCTTAATATTTTCTGCGGATGTTTTGGCTTCCTCAAATTCTGATTCGGATTTTTCGATGCTCTCATTTTCAAGCTTCAGATGTTCTTCGCGTTTATTTACATTCTCAAGCGCTTCGTCTGATAATGAAACGATTTTTTTATAATCATCCATATTGAGCTTGATGACATCATTGTAGAGAGCATGTTCTTTTTTCTCTAATTCCTCGAGCGTTTTCTGTTCTTCTTGAAACGGTTTTTCTAGATCAGCGACTTTTTCTAATGAGTCATGAAGTGAATCCAGCGGATCCTGTCCCACGCACCCTGTTAATAGTAAAGTCACAGCGCAAAAGGCTCCGATTTTCACACCGTGGCGCCGTTTTATTCCGTCTTTCACGTTAAATCCCCCAATCTTGACAATTTCTACTATAGAATCCATAGAGATATTTGACAATAGCCAGGTGGTTATCGCATGGCTTGCTGAGCAAAAAATCAAATCTAAATCGTCAAAAATCAGGACAGATGACCATACAACTTTTTTGTTTTTACATAGGTTATTGTAGACGCTATGCCTACTACAAGGCTCTGGCGTAATTAAAAGAGGAGGTTATGTTCATGTACGGTTATGGATATGGTTACGGCGGAGGCTGCTGCAGTTATGGTTACGGATATGGCGGAGCAGGATATGGCCGCACATTTGCGTTAATCGTTGTTTTATTCATTCTGTTAATCATTGTTGGAGCTGCTTATTTAGGCGGAGGCTGTTGCTAATTACACAGTAAAACACTGACCAGCCATTTACGGCTGGTCATTCGTTTCGTTGCACCTTTACGAAGAAATCCGATATAATTTACATATTAAGCTTTAGGAGTGAAGTTTCTTGATTACTATGGAAAACATCGTGCGCGACGGCCACCCTGCCTTAAGAGAGACAGCAGAGCCTGTCGGGCTGCCTGCCACAGAAGAAGAAAAACAGCAGCTGGCAGATATGATTGAATTCGTAAAAAACAGCCAAAATCCGGAATTAGCTGAAAAATACAATCTGCGCCCCGGCGTAGGACTTGCGGCACCTCAAATTAATATTAATAAACGGATGATCGCAGTCCATGCAGAAGATGCTTCCGGGAAGTTATACAGCTATGCATTGTTTAACCCGAAGATCGTCAGCCATTCCGTTGAAAGAAGCTATTTAACAAGCGGTGAAGGCTGCCTGTCAGTTGATGAGGCAATTCCCGGCTATGTTCCGCGCTACGCTCGTATCAGAGTGAAAGGAACAACACTGGAGGGAGAACAAATAGACATTCGTTTAAAAGGATTTCCGGCGATTGTATTTCAGCATGAAATCGACCATTTAAATGGCGTTATGTTTTATGATCATATCGATAAAGAAAATCCATTTAAAGAACCTGAAAACGCGATGGCGATTGACCGCTAAAAGAAAATATGCGGCTGACACTATAAGTGCCAGCCGCTTTTTTATTTTAGCAGGCCTAATTCTTTGACAGCATAAGCAATTCCATCCTCGTCTACAGGCTTTGTTACAAAATCCGCAACTTCTTTTAATTCAGGAACGGCATTCCCCATGGCAACGCCTGTTCCGACAAACTGAATCATTTGCAGATCATTTAATCCGTCACCGAAGGCATATGTATCTCTGATATCAAACGGAAGGCGCTCGATTACTTTTTTAATCCCCTCCGCCTTTGATCCGCCGCGCGGCAGCACATCAGTCGAAAGCTCATGCCAGCGTACAAGATCGAATTCTGGAAAAGCCCCATAAATTTTTTCTTCTTCATCCTGGCAAAACAACAGAAGCTGAAAAATTTCTTTTCCTTCATAAAAGAGGTCATCGGTTTCAGGATAGTCGGTTTTCAGGCTGCCGATTCCCTCCAAGACATGAGGATGGTCAGCAACAGTCGCTTTCATTGTATCTTCAGCCATAAACACAACCGGGTGGCTTCCTTCTCCCGCCTGCTTTAACAATCTTCTGATTGCCTCTTCAGGCAGCGGATTCTTATAAATCACTTCATTTTCAAAGACGACATACTGACCGTTGTAGGAAATAAATGAGTGAATGCCTAACTCCTCTAAAATCGGCTTCACCAGAAACGGGGACCGCCCGCTGGCGATAAACACATGGTGCCCCTGCCTTTGAAGCTCCGCTACCGTTTTTCTTGTGCTTTCCGGTATCTTTTTGTCGTGATCATATATCGTGCCGTCAATATCGAAAAAAATTAATTTTGAGTCCATCGTTATTCCCCTTTATCGTCTAAATCTGCAATTCCCACACTCATCATACAAAAAGATTTCAGTTCAGCAAACTATTTCCCTCAAAAACAAAATAAAATTCCATTAATATCCACGAAAAGTCCGTGCTAAACTCCGTATACTATTTGTATAAAACAGCCTTGGACAAGTATCAATCGAAGGAGGGACCGCGTTATGCTTCGGAAGTTAAAAAAGAAACTCAGAAGACAATGGAACGGAATGCTCCGCAGGAGAGCCATTGCCTGATAAGGGATCTGTCCCTTTTTGAAAGGTCCTTATTTTGCTCAAGACTTTCCTTATATTCCGTTTTCGAATATAATAGAATAAGCGAGTCTAACATACGGCATTTAAGGAGAGATTTGGATGATTTATAAGGTATTTTATCAAAAAAAAGCTGAGGAAGTACCTGTTCGGGAAAAAACAGATTCACTTTATATTGAAGGCGTATCAGAGCGTGACGTCAGAACGAAACTGAAAGACAAGAAATTTAATATTGAATTTATCACACCTGTTGACGGTGCTTTTTTAGAATATGAGCAACAGAGTGAAAATTTTAAAGTATTGGAGTTATGAGCGGTATGAAATTTGTAAAAAACGATCAAACTGCTGTTTTCGCCCTCGGAGGACTGGGCGAAATCGGTAAAAATACGTATGCGGTGCAGTTTCAGGATGAAATTGTGCTGATTGACGCGGGGATCAAGTTTCCCGAGGACGAACTGCTCGGTATTGATTACGTCATTCCCGATTACACGTATTTAGTTAAAAACGAAGATAAAATTAAAGGGCTTTTTATCACTCACGGGCACGAAGACCATATCGGCGGCATCCCGTACCTGCTTAGACAAGTCAATATTCCCGTTTACGGCGGTAAACTCGCGATCGGCTTACTTCGGAATAAACTTGAAGAGCACGGATTATTAAGACAGACTAAGCTTAACATCATCGGTGAGGATGATATCGTAAAATTTCGCAAAACGGCTGTGTCATTCTTTAGAACAACACACAGTATTCCGGATTCCTACGGTATTGTTGTAAAAACGCCGCCCGGAAACATCGTACATACTGGAGATTTCAAATTCGACTTTACTCCAGTCGGCGAGCCGGCAAACTTAACGAAAATGGCCGAAATCGGCAAAGAAGGCGTTCTGTGCCTCCTTTCAGACAGCACAAACAGTGAAAACCCCGAGTTCACTATGTCTGAACGCCGTGTCGGAGAAAGCATTCATGACATTTTCCGCAAGGTGGACGGCCGAGTTATCTTCGCTACATTTGCGTCGAATATTCACCGCTTGCAGCAGGTAATTGAGGCTGCTGTATTAAATGGAAGAAAAGTTGCCGTATTTGGACGCAGTATGGAATCGGCTATCGAAATCGGACAAACTCTCGGCTATATTAACTGTCCTAAAAATACGTTTATTGAACATAATGAAATCAATCGCATTCCTGCCAATAAAGTAACGATCCTGTGTACAGGAAGCCAAGGGGAACCGATGGCGGCTTTATCCAGAATTGCAAACGGCACACACCGGCAGATTTCAATCAATCCTGGAGATACAGTCGTATTTTCTTCATCCCCTATCCCGGGCAACACAATCAGCGTGAGCCGCACAATTAACCAGCTGTATCGTGCGGGGGCCGAGGTTATTCACGGACCTCTTAATGATATCCATACATCCGGTCACGGCGGACAGGAAGAACAAAAGCTGATGCTTCGTTTAATCAAGCCTAAATTCTTCATGCCGATTCACGGTGAGTACAGAATGCAAAAGATGCATGTCAAGCTTGCGACAGATTGCGGCATCCCTGAAGAAAACTGCTTTATCATGGATAACGGTGAAGTATTGGCGCTTAAAGGCGATGAAGCTTCAGTTGCCGGTAAAATCCCATCCGGTTCAGTATATATCGACGGTAGCGGTATCGGTGATATTGGAAATATCGTGCTTCGCGACCGCAGAATTCTTTCTGAAGAAGGTCTTGTGATCGTCGTTGTCAGCATAGATATGGATGACTTTAAGATTTCAGCGGGCCCTGACTTGATTTCCAGAGGGTTTGTTTACATGAGAGAATCAGGTGATTTGATCAATGACGCCCAGGAGCTCATTTCAAACCACTTGCAAAAAGTCATGGAACGAAAAACCACTCAATGGTCAGAAATCAAAAATGAGATCACGGATACGCTTGCTCCGTTCTTATATGAAAAAACGAAACGCCGCCCAATGATCCTTCCGATCATTATGGAGGTTTAAAAAAAAGATGCACTCACTTAGGAGTGCATCTTTTTTATTGCAGTGCTATATGCTGAAATGACTTTACATCAAACAACCCTGTTGTCGTCATTTTGATGTCAGGAATGACAGGCAAAGCCAAAAATGAAAGCGTCAAAAATGGGTTAAACCGGTCTTTGAAACCGATGAATGAGAGCTTTTCATGAAGCGTCATTAAGCTTTGATTCACCAATTCTGCAGATTGGTCGGATAATAACCCCGCAATCGGCAGAGGAACCGAGTGAAGTTCTTCCCCGTCTTTTATAACTGTTAATCCGCCGCCAATTTCCTGCAGCTTATTTACTGCGGCTGCGATATCGGTGTCATTTGTCCCCACGGCAATGATATTATGCGAATCGTGTGAAATCGTTGTTGCAATCGCCCCGCTTTTCAAACCAAATCCTTTCACAATACCAAGTCCCGTTTCGTTTAATCCCTTATGCCGTTCCACGACTGCAATCTTTAACAAGTCAAGATCGATATCAGGCTGAAAAATGGGTGCTTCCGGAGCCGGAACACTCACCAGGCGTGTTTCAAGCTGATTTGGTATGATTTGAATGACATTCATCTGCTGCTGGGGATCAATTGGCATATGAAAATCCTGTTCGGAAAGAGGAGCAGCAAGGTTAACGGAATGAAGCAGCGTCAGGTCTGGTGTTAGCGTATGAGCTTGCGCCTGACAGACTGCTTTATTATCTTCAGCAACAGTTTGTCCTTTTACCAACGTCTTTGTGACAGTGACATTTTCCACATCTGAAATAAAGAGCAAATCGGCGTCAAATCCCGGAGCAACCGCTCCCTTTGTATCTAGTCCGTAGCATTCCGCTGCATTCAGGCTTCCTAATTGGTATGCCAAAAACGGATCGAGACCTGCTTGAATAGCCATTTTCACCTGATGATTCACACTTCCCTCTGACAATAAATCATCTACGTGTTTATCATCAGTACAGAAGAAGAAACGGCGCGCATTCTTTTCATTAACAGCCGGCAGCACTTTCATTGTGTTTTTGGCGACTGACCCTTCTCGCATCATGACGTACATTCCTCTTCTGATACGATCCAGCGCTTCTTCCTTCGTCGTTACCTCATGATCAGTCAAGACAAAAGCGGTTCTGTATATATTGATGAGATCAGTTGACAAGCCTGCTAAATGTCCGTCAATCCGTTTCCCCGCGCTCCGGGCATCAAACAGCTTATTAACCATGTCTGCTTCACCCTGCTCAACCGATACATAATCCATCACTTCAGCCAGACCCAATACCTCCTTCTCTTCGTAAAATGGCTTCAAATCGGCCGCCCGAAGTACCGCACCGGATCGCTCAAAGCTGGCGGCAGGCACACTGGAGGGAAGCATAAAATGGATATTCAGCGGTGTTTGGCGAGCCTGTTCAATCATAAATTTGATCCCTTCCTGACCGGACACGTTCGCTATTTCATGCGGATCGGTAATGATGGTCGTCACGCCATTCGGCAATACGGCTTTTGCAAACTCGATCGGTGTCACCATTGATGACTCAATATGTACATGACCATCAATAAATCCCGGCACAATGACTTGCCCCTCTGCATCAATGGTTTCTTCACCTTCATACTGGCCGAGGCCTACAATAACTCCGTCTGTTATCGCAATATCTTCATAAATCCACTGATGATTATATACGTCCATGATTTTCCCGTTCTTAATGACGATGTCAGCTTTTTGTCTGCGGGCTGAAGCATTCAGCCTTTTGACCAGCGCTTCTTTATTCAAATGGCCCCCTCCTCTTTTTTATTTATATGGTACAATATGCTATCGGAACGCTTATCCGTAGTCAATAAAATTTTAGTAAATTGGCGCTTAGTTCATTAAAGTTGTTATATTCTGATAATATGAAAAAACCGCCCCTAAGGACGGCTTATATTTCTTCTATTTCGTATGAAGAACTCTTTTCTCAAAACGTGAAATATCCGTAACCGATCCAATGACGATGAGAATATCTTCTTGATGTATCACTTCAGTCGCAAGCGGCGACACGATGACTTCCTTGCCCCTTTTAATCGCTACAATATTAATACCGTATTTCGCCCGTATATCTAAATCGAGAAGAGTGTTTCCGGCAAGACGGCTGTTGGCCACGATCTCGACAAGACTATGCTCTTCTGACAGCTCCAAATAATCAAGTACATTGTTGGAAACGATATTATGCGCAATTCTTTTTGCCATATCACGTTCCGGGTGGACAATGTGATCCGCGCCGATTTTGGACAGCACTTTTTCATGATAATCGTTCTGAGCCTTAACTGTAATCGTATTGACACCCAGTTCTTTGAGGATCAGAGTTGTTAATATACTCGCCTGAATATTTTCACCGATCGCAACAATGACGTGGTCAAAATTCCTCAAACCTAAATTTTTCAGAACAGATTCGTCGGTCGAGTCTCCGATGACGGCATGTGATGCAATCTTGGCATACTCGTTGACTTTATCTTCATCAATATCCATCGCCATGACCTCGACGCCCTCTTCGCTCAATGCTTTGCATATACTTCCACCAAAACGGCCGAGACCAATTACGGCAAATTCTTTTTTCATAGTGGTGCTCCTTTACCTAACATCATATTGATCAAATTTTAACATATTCTTTTGAAGCAGTGTTAATTTCATCAACCTTTTGGCAGCGAATTCATATGCTGCTTAAGCCGTTCAGTAAAGCCCGGGGTCAAATAAAGCTCCGCTCCCCGTTCAATCTCGATTTGATAATGCTGAGGAGGTGCTGTTTCTGCTTCTTTTCGGAGGACGAGAAAGGTTAAACAATCGGTATAGAGCTTTCCCCCTGCTTCAACGTCTACAAATGCCGGCCGATAGGTAAGAGATTCAACCCCTTCCCTTTTATACAAATAGGTGACAGCTGAAAAAGGAAGACGATACAGAACCCCTTCTGTCGTGCCTCCGTCTTCAGTGATATCCGCTCTTGAGCCGTCTGGCCTTTTTAACGTAAAGCGGGTTGTATACCCTTTTAAAACAGCTCCTCCCACTGGATCTTGAAAATAATGATCAACCCCTGCTTTTTGAAAACGGGCATTGTCCATACAAGATCCATAGGCAAAATAGTACACGGGATCTTTAGATTTGCTGATCATCTGATGTTCTTTCCAGTCACCGCTGCCTATTTTCACAAAGTCAGCACAATCATCTTTTTCCATATAATATACAAGTGCTTCCTTGATTCCAGCATCAGTTTCGACATGTACAGATTTCTTGTGGTAGCCTTGATAAAAAAGATCAAGCTTATGTATACACGATTCATCTGCTTCATATATCTCACCGCAAATATAGCCATCAGCCCCAAACACGGCCGCGGGTTCCTCGGCTGCCGTATTAAAAAGACTTCCCTTTGTCCGCGCCTGCTCACTGATACAAGCCGACTGTGATAACAAATGATGATTTTTTTCATGCTTCCTTAAGGTCCCATATACAAACAGAAGCGAGTTCATCTTGTTTTTCCCCTCTCAGCTGTCAGATTTCAAAGGCAAAACAACTTGAAAGATGCTGCCTTTTCCAGCTTCACTTTCAATCTTCAATTCCCCGTTATGTTCCTTTAATATTCTCAAACAAATGGCGAGCCCCAGCCCTGTGCCTTTCTCCTTTGTTGAATAAAAAGGTTTTCCGATTTGCTCAAGCTTTTCCTGTGACATGCCGTTCCCTTCATCTTTTACGCTTATTACGGCGTGTGAAGCTGTTTTAGCAGTGGAAATCGTTACGACACCGCCCTTTGGCATTGCTTCAATTCCATTTTTAATAATATTGATAAAAACCTGCTTCAGCTGGTTTTCGTCCCCTTTAATCATACAGGCTTCCGTCTCACCAAAATTCTTTTCAATAGCAATATTGGACAATATGGCATTCGTATCAAGCAATGTCGTGACTTGTTTCAAAATTTCATTGATTGGGTGCGTTTTAAATGTAATTTCCTGCGGCTTCGCCAGCAGCAGCAGCTCGCCGAGCACCAGATCAATTCTTTTAATCTCTGAAAAGATGATATCAAAATAATCTTTTCTATCCGGATATGATGTTTTCATAATTTGAAGGAATCCGCTGACGGACGTTAAAGGATTTCTGACCTCATGTGCAATGCCGGCAGCCAGTTCACTCGTGATTGACAGTTTCTGCGACTCCCTCGCAAGCCGTTCATTAATTTCCAGAAGCTCATCTTCAGCCTCTTTTCGCTCAGTGATGTCTGACATTGTACCCAGGCTTCCGGTAAATTGCTCATCTCGGTCATAGTAAAGTTTATAGTGAACCTCGCCCCAAAAAATCGTCCCGTTCTTTGTCACATATTTTGCCGTAAACATCCCCGAGGACGCTTTGTTTTTGATTTGAGTATTAATGTGATCAGCTACATGCTTTTCTTTTATGAAGTAATCATTATACATTGTCCCCATACATTCACTGATCGAAAAACCTGTGATGGCTGCCCACGCTTGATTTAAGTATGTAATTTCGCCTTTTGCGTTTGTTTGAAAAACGATCTCCTGTAAATTATCCATGATGCGGTTCTTCTCATCAGAAAGCTGTTTATACTTCCATTCATTATCTTTCATTTTCTTGACCAGCTGTTTTTTCTCATCGACATAATACGCCAGCATCCAGACACTGAAAATCGTTACTGCTGTATACACAATGTCAACAGGCCAATTAATCGGGTTTTTGCCTATAAAATAAAATAAATAATCCCAAAACATAATAAAAATCATTGCCAAAATAATGGAAATGATACGTGCTTGATATTTTCTCATATGACCACCTGCCGCTTGTGTTTCTCTGTTTATTGTACCATTCTTCGACAAATAATTGAGTAAAATATGTAAAGTATCCCAAATCATTCATTACCTTTTGTTCATGATGTCATATCTTAGGCGGCGGTAATCAGAAATCGGCACGCAAAAAAAGGCGGAGATTACACCATTCCGCCTTTTTCAACATATATTATTCTTTTAAAGCGGCTTGAATTTCTTCGAGAAGCAGCTGTGCGCCTTCAGGGCTTAACGTAATTTTACCGTTGCCGTACTCTTTATTTTCTGAAGTGATTTCCCCAGTCATTAAACAAACGCCATGAGGTTTGTACTTTTTCAAAATAATTTTATCGCCCTCGACAAAAAACTCAATGCTGTCTTTGATAGCAATATCCAGTGCCCGTCTTAACTCTATCGGCATAACAATACGGCCTAATTCATCTACTTTTCTTACAACACCTATTGATTTCATAAAAACCCTTCTTCCTTAAATGTTTCTTTTTTCATGTAATATTCAAGGTTGTCCCTCAATATATCGTAGACGTACGAAACTTAGAAAAAGTTTCCCGCTTTCTTGAAGAATCGCAAGATATTTTTTCCATAAAACCGAAAAATGTATTACTTCTGTTACACCCTTCCGCAGTTTTTTACAAAAACATTTCTTTCCCGACGCACACCCCCAAAAATCACTTCTTTTCTTAGAAACTTTAAATGTAGAATCATATAAAATCAGGATAAAGATTGGGTGAAAACATGTTTCAATCAACTGAAATTGGAATTGACTTAGGAACAGCTAATATACTTGTTTACAGCAAAAATAAAGGAATCATCTTAAATGAACCTTCTGTTGTCGCAGTAGATACAACGACTAAAGCAGTGCTTGCGATCGGGACTGACGCGAAAAATATGATCGGTAAAACACCGGGAAAAATTGTCGCTGTCAGACCGATGAAGGACGGCGTTATCGCTGACTACGACATGACAACTGATTTGTTAAAGCACATCATGAAAAAAGCCGGAAAGAGCATCGGCATGTCGTTCAGAAAGCCGAATGTCGTTGTGTGCACACCATCAGGCTCAACTGCAGTGGAACGCCGCGCCATCAGTGACGCGGTGAAAAATTGCGGAGCGAAAAACGTCCATTTAATTGAAGAACCGGTGGCAGCTGCAATCGGAGCGGATTTGCCGGTTGACGAGCCGGTTGCTAACGTGGTGGTAGATATCGGCGGAGGGACGACGGAAGTCGCGATTATTTCCTTTGGAGGCGTTGTCTCCTGCCATTCAATCAGAATCGGCGGAGACCAGCTTGATGAGGATATCGTTGCTTTTGTGCGGAAAAAGTACAATTTGCTGATCGGTGAACGTACAGCTGAGCAGGTTAAAATGGAAATTGGCCATGCATTGATTGAGCATGTGCCGGATGCAATGGAAATTCGCGGACGTGACCTTGTGACGGGGCTACCGAAAACCATTATGCTTCAATCAAATGAAATTCAAAACGCGATGCGTGAATCTCTCCTTCATATTCTTGAAGCGATTAGAGCCACACTTGAGGACTGTCCTCCTGAATTAAGCGGAGACATTGTCGATCGCGGCGTTATTTTAACAGGCGGCGGGGCGCTTCTTAACGGGATCAAAGAATGGCTGTCAGAAGAAATCGTTGTACCTGTACACGTGGCGCCAAACCCGCTTGAATCCGTGGCAATCGGCACCGGCCGTTCTTTAGAGGTGATTGATAAGCTCCAAAAAGCGGTTAAATAATCCTTTTCTCGCAAAATCTCAGAAAGTAATTGAAATTCCTGCTTCTTTTTTCCTCTCTCGCTTCATATTGTGGGAAATGGAGAAACGATAAGGAGGAAACAGATGCTTAGAGATTTAGGAAGACGGGTAGCGATTGCAGCCATTTTGAGCGGAATCATTCTTGGAGGCATGAGCATTTCACTGGCAAACATGCCTCATGCGCCTGAAGGTACTGTAAAAATGAATCATCCATAAGTGTTGAAAAGCCCAAAACCATTTTGTTTTGGGTTTTTCTCTTTGCACTCCTTTCTTTTCTTTATAGGAGATTATTTGATATGATGAGAAAAAAGCACGAGGAGGAAAGATTGATGGATACATTTTCAGAGAAACTAAATACATATGCCCAGCTGGCGGTTGAGGTCGGCGTTAATGTCCAAAAAGGCCAGTATGTGGTGGTAAATGCTTCGACGGAGGTACGCGATTTCGTCCGTCTGATTGTAAAACATGCATATGAAAAAGGCGCAAAAAATGTAACAGTGAATTGGCAGGATGACGAATTGGCCAAATTAAAATATGAACTGGCGCCGTTTGAAGCCTTTGAAGAGTATCCTGAATGGGAAGCGAAAGGCAGAGAAGAGCTTGCCAAGAAAGGAGCTGCTTTTATTTCAGTCGTATCCTCAAACCCAGATTTACTGCAAGGTGTAGATTCCAAACGGATTGCCGCCTTCCAAAAAGCTGCAGGCAAAGCGTTACATACATACAGACAATACATTCAATCTGATAAAGTGAGCTGGACTGTCGTCGGTGCTGCATCAGCAGGTTGGGCTCAGAAAGTATTCCCTGGCAAATCAGAAGAGGAAGCGACACAGCTCCTGTGGGAAGAAATTTTTAAAGCCACACGCGTAAACGAAGAAAATCCGGTTCAAGCGTGGATCAATCATGATCAAAACCTTCATGAAAAAGTTGATCACTTGAACCAAAAACATTATGCCGCTTTACATTACCAAGCAGAAGGAACTGATTTAACAATCAAGCTGCCGAAAAAACACGTTTGGGCAGGTGCCGGAAGCGTAAATGAAAGCGGACATGAATTTATGGCCAATATGCCGACAGAAGAAGTATTCACACTGCCGCAAAAAGACGGGGTTGACGGGTTTGTATCGAGCACAAAACCGCTAAGCTACGGCGGGAACATTATCGAAAACTTCACGCTCACATTCAAAAACGGCCGTATTGTTGACATTAAAGCCGAAAAAGGAGAAGACATTTTAAAAGAATTGGTCGAAACAGATGAAGGCTCTCACTATCTTGGTGAGGTAGCTCTTGTCCCGTACGATTCGGCTATTTCACAGTCAAATATTCTTTTTTACAACACTTTATTTGATGAAAATGCGTCAAATCATCTGGCGATCGGCAGTGCCTATGCTTTTAATATTGAGGGCGGAAAACAGATGTCTCGCGAAGAGCTTGTCAAAGAAGGCTTAAATGAAAGCATTACCCACGTAGACTTTATGGTTGGTTCTAAGGATATGAACATTGATGGAATTACTGAAGACGGAAAAAGAGAGCCTATCTTTAGAAATGGAAATTGGGCTTTTTAAATAAAGAAGGAGGCTTTCGCCTCCTTCTTATTTTTTTGCTTCATACATTTGCAGATTGGCATAAACTGTTTCTAATATTGGTGTTGAAAGAGACAAACGCTTTGCTTTATCAAGCAAAAAGCCGTGCAGATGATCTCCTTCAGTCGTTTGGCCATTTTCCATATCACGGAGCATGGATGATTTCATATGATAAGACATGCTTGTCATTGTGCGGAAGCTGTCTTCTTCAAGCTCTGGATCAGCCGGAACTCCTTCCTTGCGCAAGATCATACCGATTTCCCCAATGAGTGTTCGCGCAGTGTGCCGTCCGCTCTCTGTTTCAAGGATTGGTCCAAGCGGTCTTTGAAATAAGGTTGTCATTCCTGCTTGTGCTGCAATAAACAGATATTTTTTCCAGATGTCTTTCTCAATATGCCCGCTAATGATGACCTCTGCCTTCACTCCTGCAAATGCTTCCTCAAGCTCTTTTATCCGTTCCGTGCGCTCACCGTTCCATTCACCGAACACAAAACGATGCGACGCACTTGTATGGTTGATTTCTCCCAGATTGTTTAAAGCACTTTCTATGAAGCACAGCCCGCCCAGCACCTGATCTTTCGAAAATGCCGTAAACAGCTGCTCGTAGTGACGATAACCGTTTAAGAAAGGAATAATGACTGATTCGCTATGGACAAAAGGTTTGACATCGCTAATCACCTGACCGAGTGAATATGCTTTAGAAGCGATGATGATCACATCAAACTGTTCTTTTTCTCCTGCAGTGATAACTGCGGGCTGAAAGGACACGTCACCCTTTTCACTATGAATAACTAGTCCCGTTTGTTTTAACTGTTCAGCTCTTTTTTGGCGGACAAGAAACGTCACCGCATTCCCTTTCTCTGCAAGCCGTCCGCCAATATAACCGCCTACTCCACCTGCTCCGACAATTAAAAATTTCAAGTTAATGTCCCCTTTCTTTTCTATGTACAAAAAAAGCAGAGAATTCTCTGCTTTTTTTATTACGCGTATAGTTCAGCCAGTTTTTTCTGCACATCAGCATTTTCAAGGAACTCGTCATAGCTCATTTGCTTGTCAACAATGCCATTAGGTGTAATCTCTATGATTCTGTTGGCAATCGTCTGTACAAACTGGTGGTCATGTGATGTAAACAGCATAGCGCCTTTAAAGCTGATTAAGCCATTATTGAGCGCTGTAATAGATTCTAGGTCTAAGTGGTTGGTCGGTTCATCCAAAATTAAAATATTGGCGCCAGAAAGCATTGCTTTCGAAAGCATGCAGCGAACCTTTTCTCCCCCGGATAAAACATTTGCTTTTTTGTGTACTTCTTCACCGGAAAACAGCATGCGTCCTAAGAAGCCGCGTAAAAAGCTCTCACTTTGATCATGAGGAGAATATTGGCGAAGCCAGTCTACAAGATTTAAATCACTGCCTTCAAAATATTCGCTGTTGTCTTTAGGGAAGTACGCTTGAGATGTCGTCACGCCCCATTTAAATGTTCCGCTGTCAGCTTCCATCTCCCCGGAAATGATTTTGAACAAAGTAGTAACAGCCAATTCATTACGTCCTGTAAAAGCAATTTTATCTTCTCTATTCATAATAAAGCTGACATTGTCGAGAACTTTTACACCGTCAATTGTTTTCGTTAATCCTTCTACCCGGAGAACATCATTACCGATTTCTCGTTCCGGTGTGAAGTTGACGTAAGGATAACGGCGTGAAGACGGTTTAATATCATCAAGAGAAATTTTATCAAGAAGTTTCTTTCTTGAAGTCGCCTGTTTTGATTTAGACGCATTTGCGCTGAATCTGGCCACAAACTCTTGTAGCTGTTTAATTTGCTCTTCTTTTTTCTTGTTCGCTTCTTGAGAAAGCTTCAAAGCAAGCTGGCTTGATTCATACCAGAAATCATAGTTTCCGACGTAGATTTGGATTTTGTTAAAATCAAGGTCAGCAATATGTGTACACACTTTATTTAAAAAGTGACGGTCATGGGATACAACAATCACAGTGTTTTCAAAGTTAATCAGAAACTCTTCCAGCCACTGAATTGCCTGAAGGTCCAAGTGGTTCGTCGGCTCATCAAGAAGCAGAACATCGGGCTTGCCGAATAATGCCTGAGCCAAGAGAACTTTCACTTTTTCGGAACCGCCAAGGTCTTCCATCTTCTTCGTGTGAAGATCTTCTGAGATGCCGAGACCTTTTAGAAGGATCGCAGCTTCACTTTCTGCTTCCCATCCGTTCAGCTCTGCAAATTCACCTTCGAGCTCTGCCGCACGAATTCCGTCTTCATCCGAGAAATCAGGCTTCATGTAAATTGCGTCTTTCTCCTGCATGACCTCGTATAAACGCTTATGTCCCATAATTACAACTTTTAGCACTTCATACTGTTCGTACTCAAAGTGGTTCTGTTTCAGGATGGCAAGACGCTCGCCAGGACTCATATGAACATCGCCTGTCTGAGGCTCAATTTCTCCTGATAACACTTTCAGAAACGTTGATTTACCAGCACCATTGGCACCAATTAACCCGTAGCAGTTGCCTGGGGTAAATTTAATATTTACATCTTCAAATAACTTGCGATCCGCAAAGCGCAAGCTCACATTATTTACAGCAATCATTTAATATCCTCCATCATGTCTATCATCATTAAAAGTATACCATGAATGGAAGACAAGAGAAATGCTTCCCTGATAAAAGCAGGCAGAAACACTTCTACACTAAAAGGGCGAAGCTGTGATACAATTGAAGGCAAAGAGGATGCATCCAGATGGAAAATCATACATTCTTACTCGGAGGAACACATTGAGGCTTTTAACACTGACTGAATATTGCTTATTGATCTTTTTTACAGGCTTTTACCTTGCCGTAACTGGCTTTACCGCCAAAGATATCGGCTTATATATCGGGATCGCCCTGATTTATATCTTCTCACATATCTTCTCTAAACGGTTATTAGAAAAACGCGGCAAAGAGAACAAGCAAGTGCATCTTTTCTTCAGTGTGCTGGCCATTATCGGTTCAGTATTTGTCACTGTATTATGCATTGCATTAGTCGCTTCTTTTTCCAAATAAAAACGCCTGCTGTCCAAAGGCCAGCAAGGCGTTTTTATTTGGTTTGGCGCATTTCATTAAACGGGAAAAATACAAACTTCGACGTACCCACAATCCGATCTTCCGCAATCAGTCCGAGGCCATTTCTGCTGTCCATGGAGTTTAGCCGGTTATCCCCCATGACGAAATATTTGCCTTTCGGTACTTTAACCGGGCCAAAGTCGCCTGTAAGACTGACACCAAGCTTTTCTGCCTCTTTTTTGTTTTTAGACAAATAAGGCTCGGCAACTTTTTTTCCGTTTATATAAAGCGTGTCATCCTTCATTTCCACGGTTTCTCCAGGCTTACCGATCAATCGTTTGACGTAATGGATTTTTGAAGTCTCACCATTGATAATGACGATATCTCCCCGCTCCAGCTCACCGATATAGTGTACCGTTTTATTGACAAACAGTCTTTCGCCGTCATGTAAAGTGGGGTACATAGATGAACCTTCGACTAAATACGGTTCAAATAGGAAGTGGCGGATAATGAGTGCCAGCAGGACAGCAATGACAATTGCTTTTCCCCATTCCCAATACGTATTGGTTTTTTTCTTCCCCGCTTTTTCAGTTTTTGTTTGATTTTCTTCGGTCAAAGTGTTTCCTCCTAGACGATTGCTATGTCAGTTGTTTCCCTTCTTTTACTTTATCATAATTTATTATAAAATACATAACTTAACCGCGCTGCCGCGAGAAGATAGAGAAAAAGCGTCCTTTAGTAACAGGACGCTTTTTTCCTTATTTTTCAGTTACAGGTTTTTTCACGATACCTAGGATCATCGCCATAACCACAGCACCAATTACAATACTTAATAAGTAAAGGAGCGGATGGTTTGTAATAAAGGCTACGAATATGCCCCCGTGAGGTGCAGGAAGGGTTACACGGAAGAATTCAGTTAATCCGCCGGCAACCGCTGCACCGACCACAGCCGCTGGAATGACGCGAAGCGGATCAGCCGCAGCAAACGGGATTGCGCCTTCTGTTACGAAAGCCGCACCCATGAAGTAGCATGTAATACCTGCTTCACGGTCACGCTGAGAGAACTTGTTTCTGAAAATTGTTGTTGCAAGTGCGATACCTAGCGGAGGAACCATACCGCCGGCCATGATCGCTGCATGAGGCGCATAGTTGCCTGCATCAATCATCGCGATACCGAACGTGAAGGCTGCTTTATTAAGCGGACCGCCCATGTCGATCGCCATCATACCGCCTAAAATAATACCCATTAACACCAAGTTTCCAGTACCAAGGCTTTGAAGCCAGTCTGTTAAGAAATTCATGAATGCTGCTACAGGTGTATTGATTACAAATTGCATTAATACGCCAGTGATAAAAATACCAAACAGCGGATAAATCAATACAGGCTTCAATCCATCAAGTGACTGAGGGATAAACACAAATACTTTTTTCAATAAAATCACGACATAACCAGCAAGGAATCCGGCAATCAAACCGCCTAAGAATCCAGCATTCGCTTGAGTGGCCATAAACCCGCCGACCATACCAGGAGCAAATCCCGGACGATCTGCAATACTCATCGCGATAAAGCCGGCCAGAACTGCAACAATCAGTTTTAATGCATTGTCGCCGCCGATAAAGTTCAATGCTGCAGCAAACGTATTGTAGCTAGGATCATTCGGATCTGAAGAATGGATACCCCAGAAGAATGAAATTGCAACGAGTATACCGCCGCCCACTACGAATGGAAGCATGTTGCTGACACCGCTCATAAGGTGCTTATAAAACGCGTTTCCAATGCCGCCAGATTTGGCTTTTGGTTCATTTTCATCACTTTGAGCAGAAGAACCGCTGCCGCTGCCTTGATAAATCGGTGCGTCTTGATTCACCGCTTTTTCGATAAGCTCTTGCGGACGTCTGATACCTGCCGTTACTGGAACCTGAAGCACGCGTTTGCCTTTAAAGCGCTCCATTTCAACCTGCTTGTCCGCTGCGACAATGATTACAGGTGCATCTTCAATTTCTTGAGCAGTTAACTTGTGCTTAATACCGCTTGAACCATTTGTTTCAACCTTAATCTCAACACCAAGCTCTTTCGCTTTTTCTTTAAGGGCATCCGCTGCCATGAAAGTATGGGCAATACCTGTCGGACAAGCTGTAACCGCTAGGATTTTACCTTTTCCGGCTGGTGCTGGTGCCGTTTCTTCTTCTTCCTCTTCGTCATCATCTTTATCATGCTGATTGATAATGTCAATAATCGCGTCTTCTGATTCAGCTTCAAGCAGCTGTTTGCGAATTTCTTCACGCATTAACAGCGTAGACAGTCTTGACAGTGCTTCAAGGTGAGTGTTGTTTGCACCTTCAGTCGCTGCAATCATGAAGACCAAGTGTGCCGGCTGGCCGTCTAGTGATTCATAATCGACACCGTCTTTTGAACGCCCAAACGCAATCGCCGGGTTGATAACGCTTGCCGTTTTCGCATGCGGAATAGCGATTCCTTCACCGATACCCGTTGAACTTTGGCTTTCACGATTTAAAATGGCTTCTTTGTAGGCTTGTCTGTCATTTAATTTTCCAGCCTTATCAAGAACTGTGACCATTTCGTCAATAACGTTTTCTTTTTCTTTGCTTTCAATATTAAGCTTTATCGTATGCTTCGTTAAAAGCTCAGTTATTTTCACTTTTGTTTCCTCCTCTATAGACGTGTGACCTTAACTTCAGGAAGAAGCTGCTGGACAAATTCTTCTGTACCAAGTTCCTCAGAAAACGCGGTAGCGCTGCCTGATGTAACTCCTAAGCGGAATGCCTCTTCAAGCGGCAGCTGCTTGGAAACACCGGCAAGAAAACCTGCAACGACAGAATCTCCTGCTCCGACTGAGTTTACCAATTTCCCCTTTGGTACGTTTGCAAAGTAAACGGCATCCTTCGTAAACAGAAGCGCTCCGTCACCGGCCATGGATACGATTACATGCTCAGCGCCTTGTTCTACAAGCTTTTTCCCATAAGGAACAGCTTCTTCAACAGATGAAATCGTCGTTCCGAACATTTCACCAAGCTCGTGATGGTTTGGCTTCATCAAAAACGGTTTCATTTCTGTTGCTTTCATAAGCGCTTCGCCAGAGATATCTAACACAACACGCGCGTTCTGCTGTTTGCAAGCCTCTGCGATTTTTTCATAGGTATCTTGAGGCAGTGAAGATGGAATGCTTCCAGCAAGAACGACAATATCCCCCTCTTGCAAAGATGTAAACTGTTCTAAAAAGGCATTGAAATCTTCGTCTGAAATCGTTGGTCCCTGACCGTTAATTTCCGTTTCATCACCAGTTTTCAATTTCACATTGATGCGGGTATCTTCTTTTACTTCAGAAAAAGCTGTTTCCAGGTTTTCTTCGCGCAAAAATGTTTTGATATATTCTCCGGTAAATCCGCCGATAAATCCGAGCGCTTTTGACTGAACATGATGTCTTTTCAGCAGTCTCGATACGTTGATGCCTTTTCCCCCTGGATACTTTGTATCGTATGCGGAACGGTTCAGGCCTCCTACAGTAAAATCTTCAACGTGAACAATATAATCGACAGATGGATTAAGTGTTACAGTATAAATCATGGTTTCACTACCTTTACGACAGTTTTTTCTTGGTAATTATCGAATGTAAGCTCTTCAGCGTCAGTCGTAATGATTGTTGCGTCGCCTATGCCGGCAAATGCCGAAAATGAAATTTCTCCAAATTTCGAAGGGTCCGCTAAGACGTAAGCGTGTTTTGCCTGTTTGACAGCCTTCGTTTTCAAAAGGGCTTCATCAGGGTCAGGCGTTGTGAAGCCGGCCTCTGTATGCACACCGTTTGCCCCCAGAAAACTCTTATCGAATCTGTACTGATCCATGGCAATCAGTGAAGCGCCTCCGATAACCGCACCCGTTCTGTGCTTTACATATCCTCCAAGCAGATAAAAAGATATTTCTTTCCTTATCAATGCGTCGATGTGCATAACCCCGTTCGTGACCACAACAATATCTTTGCTTTTATCCATAAAATCAATCATGTGCAAAGTCGTCGTGCCCGCATCGAGATAAATGCAATCCCCTTCCTCCAAAAGTGAAGCGGCTTTTTCAGCAATCTTCAATTTGTCTTGAAGGTTTTTGGATGATTTTTCAAGCATATCAGGTTCAAGTCTGATATCGGAAAGCTTGGCAGCTCCCCCGTGAACACGCTTTAAAAAACCGCGTTCTTCAAGCGTCGATAAATCTCTTCTGATTGTAGATTCAGAAGCATTTGTAAGATTTATGAGCTCTTGAATCTTTACCACATCACGCTTTTCTATTTGATCAATAATCAACTGATATCTTTCAGGAGTTAGCATGCTTCACCTCCTAATGAAAACGTATTCATTTTGAATACAATTTCATTGTAAACGCTTTTTTTACAATAGGCAACTAAAATCATTCAAATTCATTCAATAACTATCAAAATCTTTCACGTTTCTCCATATTAACGTATGTATATAGGGTTTGTAAACTGTAAATTCGACAAAAATAAGGACAATTGTATGACTTTTTCTTCTTATCTTAATGTAAAAAGTCTTTTATATTCATAGTAAAAAGCACCAAACATAAAAAAACCTCATGCATATGCATGAGGTTACTCGTAACGCAGCGCTTCAATCGGATCGAGCTTGGCAGCTTTATTTGCAGGAAGCATTCCAAAGACAACGCCAATAAGCATACTGAACAGCACGCCTCCGCATACGACCTGCCAGGATACTAATGACGGCCAGCCGGCAATGGCAGAAACCAGCGCGGCCCCTCCGTATCCGATCCCGATCCCAATCAGTCCGCCGATAAGCGTTAATACGACTGATTCGATTAAAAACTGGGTCAGAATTTGTCCTCTCGTCGCTCCGAGAGACTTCCGAATCCCAATTTCCCGCGTTCGTTCTGTCACTGACACGAGCATAATATTCATGACACCGATTCCGCCGACTACAAGCGAAATGCCTGCAATTGAGCCGATAATCGTGGTCATGATTGTTGTGATCTTTCCAATTCCTGCTGCAATCTCTTCCATGTTCATTACTTGATATGAATCCTCAGTGCCATGATGGTCATTCACCAGCTGTGCCGCTTCTTTTCCGATAGATTTTATATCATCAGCCGATTCGACCTGCAATGACACATTACTGAAGTCACTTGTACCGAAAGACGATTTCATCATATTAAACGGCACATACATTTCACTTAGTCCGAAAGACAGCAAACCTGTTTCCTTCTTCAGCACACCGATAATTTCCACAGGCTGTCCGTTTACCCAGACAACTTCACCGAGAGGAGAGGATTTATCAAACAGCTCTTCTGCCATTTTTTGCGATATAATGCCCGCCCTTTTTCCCGCAAGAAAGTCATTATCAGTAAAGGTTCTCCCGCTTTCTATTTCTAAGGAATTGACATTCATATATCCGTCGTTGATTCCGTTAATGGTTACATCGGTTTCTTCCTCATGATAACGCGCCTTCATGCTTTCAGAAGTCGATGCAACCACTTGTTTTATCCCTTCTATATCTTTTAATCCGCTAATATCGTTTTCTGTGAAAGTTGACTCCGTTACGGCGTTCGGATTACTTGCAAGCTCTTCGTCACTCGGCATGTAGTAAAGTTCCACCGTATTCCCCGGACCGCTGATGGACTGCTTAAGCATTTGCTCGCCGCCCTGCCCTACAGCAACGACGACAATAACAGAGCCAACACCAATTATGATTCCGAGCATCGTTAAAATGGAACGCATTTTATGTGCAAGAACAGAGCTCAAAGCCATTCTGACGTTTTCTAACAGACTCATTCCCCCACGCTCCTTTGTCCGGAGCCGGGAGGAACAATTTCTCCGTCTCGCACCATAATGACCCGGTTCGTGCAATCTGCAACTTCCGGCTCGTGGGTGACAAGTACAATCGTTGTTCCCTCGTCGTTTAACGCTGTAAATTGGTCCATAATCGCTGCACTTGTTTTCGTATCCAACGCGCCAGTCGGTTCATCCGCCAAAATTAATTTTGGTTCATTGACGATTGCCCTCGCAATGGCCACACGCTGCTTCTGACCGCCGGATAACTCATTCGGCATATGAAGCATCCGATCGCCTAATCCGACCTTTTCTAAGGCTCTTTCGGCTCTCTCTTGGCGTTCTTTTTTTCCAATGCCGGAATAAATCATCGGCAGCTCGACATTTTTTTTAGCGTTCAGCCGCGGGAGAAGCTGGAATTGCTGAAAGACAAAACCGATGGATTTGTTGCGGACTGCGGCCAGTTCTCTGTCTTTATAAGAAGAGATGTCTTCGCCGTCCAGCTTATATATACCGGAAGTCGGACGGTCTAGACAGCCGATAATATTCATAATCGTTGATTTTCCCGATCCTGACGGCCCCATGATCGAAACGTATTCCCCTTGATTGATGTTCAAATCAATCGAATGAAGAACATCAAACGTTTCTCTGCCGATCTGGTAGCTTTTTCGCACATTTGAAAGCTGAATCATTTATGCTTTCACTTCCGTTCCGTCAGCCAAATCATCAGCAGGATTTAAAATGACCTGATCATCCTTAGAAATTCCTTCTTTTATTTCCGTTACATCATCTGTTACTTCCCCGATTTTGACGTCGACTCGCTTGGCTTTACCGTCCTTTACTGTATACACATAATATTGATCGTCTTCTTTTTTAACTGCCTTAGAAGGAAGCGTATTGGTTTTCCGCTTATCCGTTTCTATATTCATAATGAATTTAAAACCTGGCTTTCCTTCAGGAAGATCACCTTTTATTTTGACTTGAAGCGGGTATTGTACCGCCTGATCTGTGCCAGCTGCTGCCGCGGCGTTATCCTGCTGATCCGGCACTAGTCCGACAGCTGAAACTGTACCTTTCCATGTTTTATCCTGAATGACATCTGAAGTGAGTGTGACCTTTTGGCCTTTTTTGACTTTAAGTGTATCGTATTCAGACAATTTTCCTGCAACGACAAGATCTTTAGGATTGCCGATATGTATAACGGGCTCTTGAATATCTGACTTTTTTGATGCCGCTTCCTGGTTGACAGAAATCACAGTGCCTTCGATCTCGCTTTTCACTTGAAGATCTGACACTTGATTGGCAAGCGACTGCCGCTGAAGCTCAGTTTGCTTTAATTCAATTTGAGCTGTTTTTTCCTGCATTTCAAGCTCTGTGCGCTCAGAGTCAACTTGTTTTTCTGCTTCTTTCTTTCCAAGCTGTTTTGTCAGTTCTTTTTCTTTACTGTCCAACGCTTGTAGCTTTTCTTGAATTTGATCGATTTGCAGCCGGTTCGATTCAGAGGTCAATTGATTCTGTTCTTTTTCCAGACTAAGCTGCTCGTTCGTATAAGTGACTAACGGCGTACCCTTTTTAACTTTGTCGCCTTCCTTCACTTTAATGTCGTTCAAAGTTCCTTTATCGGCTTCATAAAACACATATTGTTCATTTGAAAATTTAAGTGTGCCTGGAACCATAACCGTTGACGATATCTTTTTTTCTTCTAGACTGCCCGTCTCCACCTTCTGGCCGGCGCTGCCGCTTGTCGGAGCGGCAGACCGGTAAATATTAATTCCTATAAAAAGAGCGACTAATGCTGCAATCCCAATTCCAATCCAGACTTTTTTCATCTATTTATGCACCTGCCACAGAGTTTATCGCCCCTGAAACAAACGAAAATGCGACCAAAAGGACGAAAAGAATAATAACGGATATCCACCCTGCTTTTTTGGAGATGCCTCCCGTTTTGTGAAGACCGATCGCTAATAATACATAGCTCCAAATGCTGAAGATTTCAAATGTATTTAATACATTGGCTAAAGGCATGTCTGAAGGAATAATTCCCGCAAGTGACGTCATGCTGTAAAGTGAACTTGTGTCAGTTGTAAAAGCAACAATTCCGTTGATCAATAATCCTAAGCTGCTGATTAAGGAGACAAACAGACCGAGAGAAAGCATTTTCTTATACGTCGTTACGCCTCCTGATATTTTCACACAGAGCCAATAAATGAGAGGTGCAATAAATAAAGCTGCAATTCCGCCGAGAATCGAACCTGCCATTGCTCCAAACTTGGTAATAGTGGCGACAGTTGAAATCTGCTCAGGCGATAAACCTTCAGTATCCGTCGCTTTAAGAAGCTCGCTATAATCCGTTCCGAGACCCTGCAATACAGCACCAACTATGATGATTGCCGCAACAATCAAGAGCGGGCCCCATACAACCGGCCTTTCTCTTATTCTCTCAAATTGAGTTCCAGGACTTGTGATCACTCCAAAAAGGGATGGCTTTTCAGTTGACACTCCGCCGTTTTTTTCTACATTTGCTTCCATATATAAAACCTCCTTGAACATATCTAGCTGATAATACGAAAGGATCTAAAAAAAGTTTCATATTTTTTTAAAAAATATCCAAATCATTCAATAGGCCTTCAGACTTTCAAACTGCAGGCTTTTATTCGGCAGCTATGCTGTATTGCGCTTTCACCAGTCCTGCATAAATACCTCCTTTCGCAAGCAGCTGTTCGTGGCTGCCCTCTTCCATTTTCCTGCCGTGATCAAGAACGATGATATGGTCGGCGTCGCGGATCGTGGACAATCTATGGGCAATCATGACGGCTGTACGGCCTTTCAGCAAAGTTTTTAAAGCCTGCTGGATTTTGACTTCTGTCTCTGTATCAATGCTTGCCGTGGCTTCGTCAAGAATGATAATAGCAGGATCTGCGAGCAGCGCTCTTGCGAAGGAAATGAGCTGGCGCTGACCGGCGGATAGTACGCTGCCCCTTTCTTCCACTTCTGTTTCGTATCCTTCTGCTAAACCAGATATAAACTCATCCGCTCCGACTGCTTGAGCAGCTTTTATCACTTCTTCGTCTGACGCATCCGGCCTTCCGAAACGAATATTTTCCATAATCGTTCCCGAGAAAATAAACGTATCTTGAAGCACAATGCTGATTTGAGAGCGTAAACTGGCAATGGCCAGGTCTTTTATCGGAGTGCCGTCTATTTTAATGGTTCCTCCTGTTGCATCATAAAATCGGCTGATTAAATTGGCAATCGTTGTTTTCCCGCTCCCCGTGTGTCCGACTAGTGCAAGTGTCGAGCCTGCAGGAATAGAAAAGGAAACGGCATGAAGTGCCTTTCGTTTTTCATCATAAGAAAATTCAACCTCTTCAAAGCTGATATGGCCTTTAATATTTTTCTTGTGAATGGCATCCCGCTTTTCCTTGACGTTCGGCTGTTCGTCTAAAAACTCGAAAATCCGCTCTGACGAGGCCATCCCCATTAACAATTGGTTATAAACCTGGCCTAATCTTGAAATAGGCTCCCAAAACATGCCTAAATAGAAGGCGAAAGATACGAAGACACCTATTGTAATAGTTTGGTTCATGATGAGTGTGGCGCCATACCATATTAATACAGCCGTTCCTATCGCATTTGTCATTTCTACCAGCGGACGGAACACAGCATTTTTTCTTGTTGCTTCCCGCCATGATTGATAGTTCTCCTGATTGACTCCGTCAAAATACGCCATGTTTTCTTGTTCCTGCGTGAAAGCCTGCGTTACGCGGATACCTTGTATGCTTTCATTTAAATGGGAGTTCAGCTTTGATTGCTTCAGACGCACCGTTTGCCATGAACGGCGGATTTTTTTTCTGAGACTTGTTGAAATAAAAAACATAATCGGCAGAGTCACCATGATGGCTATGGTCAGTTCAGGACTCAGCGTGAATAAAATGATGACGACTCCCGCCAAAAGCAATAAATCTGTTAATAAGTTAATCACGCCGCTTGTGAAAAGCTCCTGAAGGGAGTTAATGTCATTCATAATTCTGACGAGAATAGACCCTGCCGATCTCTGATCAAAAAATCGGTGGGACAAGCGCTGCACATGGGTAAATAAATGCTGGCGCAAATCGTAAATGACATGCTGGCCAAGCTGGTTCATCCATCTGATCCTTAGCATATTGGCTGCATAATTAACAGCGTATAAAACGCTGATCAAAATAATCAGCTGCATCAGCAATTCCGAATTCTTTGCTGTAATGGCTTGATCGAGAACATAAACACCGATCAGAATAGGAATGACAAGCTTCACAGCAGTCCCAATCAAAACGGTGAGAAAAGAAAGCGGCAGAATTGTTTTTCCGTATGGTTTGACATAGCTTAACAGCCGCCACATTTGAGCCCAGTTAAACGGTTTTTCAATGATTTCATCTGAAGAATAATAGAAACGCTCCAAAATCCCCTGTTTTTTTGCTTGTTTCATATGTTCCTCCCTATCCGACCTGATGCGGCTCATTTATCATATTGACGTCCCGGTATTGCAAATCGTATATCTTTTTGTAATAGCCGTTCTTGGCAAGAAGCTCGTGATGATTGCCTCTTTCACGAATGCTACCTTTATCGAAGACAAGAATTTCATCTGCGTGTTTCAGTGAAGAAATGCGGTGAGCGATGATAAAGGTTGTGCGGTTTTTCATGACTTCTTTTAACGCAAGCTGTATGCTGTGCTCAGTTTGCATATCTACTGCACTTGTGGCGTCATCTAATATTAAAATGCTCGGGTTTAAACAGATGGCTCTGGCAATAGCAATGCGCTGCTTCTGACCTCCAGAAAGCCCCAGCCCCCTTTCTCCAAGCATGGTGTCATATCCGTCAGGCAGTTCCATAATAAAATCGTGGGCCTGAGCTCTTTTTGCCGCATTTATAATGTCGTCCATCGAAGCATCCGGCTTCCCGTATGAAATATTTGATCGAATAGTAGATGAAAATAGGAATGATTCTTGAAGTACAACTCCAATATTTGAGCGAAGGGTTTTTAATGAATAATCTGTGATAGGTTTATGATCAATGGTGATGATTCCGCCTGCAGGACTGTAAAATCTAGTGAGGAGCTGTGTGACTGAGCTTTTTCCAGATCCTGTAGGACCCAAAAGTCCGATCATCTTTCCGCTTTTTGCTTCAAAGCTTACATCGGAAAGCGCGTTCGTTTGTTCATTTCTGTATGTGAGAGTTACATCTTTGAATGAGACATCTCCGGTTAACTTTGGCTGATGTAAAGCATGAACGTGGTCTTTGATGTCTTCCTCTTCATCAAGAATGTCTAACAGACGCTCTCCTGAGGCTTTTGCCTGAGAAAACATATTAATCACAAAACCTAAGTTCATAATCGGCCACATCATATAATTGACAAGACTGAAGAAAGCGACAAGCTCACCCGGATTCAGCTGATTTTGCATGACCAAATAGCCGCCGTATGAAAGAAGAGCCACAATACAAATATTGCCGATAAACTCCATCAGCGGAAAATACGCAGACCAGATGGATGACGTTTGTAAATATTTTGTTCTGTAGGCCGCATTTGCCTTATTAAAGGCGCTGATTTGAAAATCTTCTCTTGATAGTGACTTAACTGTGTTGATGCCGCTGATATTTTCCTGCACCTTTGTATTGAGCTTTGCAAACGATTTTCTGATGCCTCGGAATGCGGGGTGTACTCTTTTGTCAAACTGATATACCGCGACCGCCAGAAAAGGCAAAGCAGCGATTGTTACCAGCGTAAGCGGAACCGAATAGTAAAACATGACCGATAAGCTGATTGCAACCAGCAAGCCGAATCGAATAAACTCAGCAAGCCCGTAGGATAAAAAAAACCTGAGCCCTTCAACATCGGCTGTCAGCCTGGACATCAAATCACCTGTTTTTGCGTTGTCATAGTAAGAAAAAGAAAGCCTCTGCAGTTTTGCATACAGGCCATTTCTCAGCCGATAAACAGATTTGATGCCAAACATATCACCTAAATACTGATGAAAAAAAGTGGCAGTTCCTTTTACAGCCATAACCGCAATAAATCCCAGACTGATCCATGCTGCAAGCTGATACTGCCTCCCCAGTACGATCTCATCAATCGTAATTTGCAGAATGATCGGATAAACGACCGTAATGGCTGTCATCAAAACCATCGCCAGAAGCGACCACATAAACACCTTTCTGTACGGCCAATAAAATGCTTTTAATCTTTTAAATGTCTCCATACCCAGCACCCTTCCAGTTTTTTCACCCTTACTATATCGATTCCAGAAATAAATTTCTATTATTTTTCAAAAATTCAATCTAATGGTGGGGATAGTCTCTTACTTTATATGGTGGGACTTATGTAAAATAAATGCCTACAGAAAATCATTGTATGCAGGATGATGAGCAGGATATGCAAAAAAAGAGGGATATGACTTTTAACGCAAAAACCGGACGGCTTTATCGCCGTCCGGTTTTCATCCCCCGCTGACAGGTGGAATAACAGCCACCGTGTCACCGGAAGATACTGAGGTATTTTCTTTGACGTAGTTTTCATTTACAGCAATCATAGCCGTATCAATTGATTCAAGTCCGTATTGTTCCTTTAATACCGCTTTTATATCATCGGTTGTTGCTTGTTCCATATCAATTTCAAGCGTTGACGTGCCGGCCTTTTCAGCAAGTCCCGCAAACAAAAGAATGTTAATCATGCTGCTCTCCCTCACTTACATCTGGTTTTCCATTCGGATAAGCTGTTGTCTCAAGCTGGTCACCGATCCATTGCTCTCCGTCTTCCCAAATTTCTTTTTTCCAAATAGGCACAATCTGTTTAATGCGTTCGATTGCATACTCATTGGCTTCATAAGCGGCTTTTCGATGGGGAGAAGACACAGCGATGACAACTGCCGCTTCGCCGATATCCAGTACACCGATCCGATGTGTGATAGCAGCCGAAGCACCTTTCCATTTCTCTTCTATTTCAGCCCCGATTTGGGCCAGCATCTGCACAGCCATCGGTTCATAAGCCTCATATTCCAGCCGGATTGTTTTTTTTCCGTTTGTCCACTCCCGAACTGTCCCGATAAACGTGGTAATAGCTCCGGCTTCCCGTTTCTCTACTTTTTTTATGATATCTTCAGTAACGATGGGTGTTTTCGTAATCTCAAACCTTCCCATTACACAGATTCCCCTTTCAGCTGTGAAAGCACAAAATCAACTGCTGCTGGATCATCCGCGTGAAAAACGGGTAATCCTTGGTGTGCAGCCATTTGTTCTTTTTCTCTGTATATAATTGCGATTATATTTACTGCCTGCAGTTCAGCCAGATCATTCTTATCTCGTACTATTACTACTTTAGGATAAGGAACTTTTTTAAAGCCTTCTATGAGCAGGCAATCCATATCGAGAAAGCGATATAACTCGATCAGCTGCGGGAGATCCCATTTACGGCGGGCCGTAAGCTGTAAAACACCCGCTCCTTCTACTGCTGTTACTTCAGCTCCCGCAGCTTGGTAACGGTCAGTGTCTTTTCCTTCAGTGAATGCTTCCGGTTCACCGCCATGACCGTGATGCTTCAGGCAGCCTGCATGCAGTCCCTGTTGTGCGGCTTTTTTAAGAATACGCTCTATCAACGTTGTTTTTCCGCTGTTTTGGAATCCTACAACTTGGACGATCGGGAAAGGACGGACCAAGGCCACTCACTTCCATTCTCTTCTCTGATCAGCAGCACGTGGACCGTTCTGCCTGATTCGTAACCTCTCGTACCGCCCGGCAGGATGATAAACGCATTCGCTTCTGCAAGTGAAGTGACAGAGCTTGACTTATCTAATCCAACGGGAGCCGCTAACAGCTTTCCTTCCTGATGGTGTACATAAGCACGTACAAATCGGGTAAAAGGATTCGGCTTCGGAAAGTCCTTAGTCAAAACAGCTTCTGCGCAAATTGGATGCGGTTTATCATGAAGCAGCCATGACCGGATCATCGGTTTTACAAACAGTTCAAAACCGACATAGCATGCCGACGGGTTTCCTGACAGCCCAAACAGCAGCATATCGTTTGCATGAGCCACAGTCGTTACACTTCCCGGGCGCATAGCAACTTTATTAAAGAGCACATCAGCTCCGAGCCTTTCATAGATTTCAGGCAAAAAGTCAAAGTCACCCACTGACACGCCGCCTGTTGTGATTAGAAAATCAACCTTTTCCATTGCTTTCTCGACCGCAGCAAAGCTTTGATCAAGATCATCGGAGATTTTCCCTAAATAAAGAGGTGAAGCGCCCGCTTCGATAACTTGTGCATATACCATACTGGCGTTGCTGTTACGGATTTTCCCCGGCTCCAGCGGGTCACTGACATTCAGCAATTCAGTGCCGGTAGCGATAATCCCGACAACAGGCTTTCTCACGACAGGCACAGAAGCGTATCCAAAGGTTGCCAGAAGAGCTGTTACCCCCGGGGTAATTCGCGTGCCCTTTCTGACTAAAACGCTCCCTTTTTGAGCATCTTCACCTGTTTTTGAAATATTGTCCCCTGGCTGGAAGCGGCGTTTTAAACACATAAACGGCTGACCATTCTCTTCAAAGGCTTGAGTCAGCTCAATCATGACCACGGCATCCGCGCCTTTTGGAATTTGCGCACCTGTCATGATCCGCACTGCCTGAAACGCAGCAAGTTCTTTCTCTGATACAGCTCCTGCTCCGATATGGTCAATGACCTCAAAGCGGACAGGGTGCTCGCGTGAAGCTTCAGCCGTATCACATGCTCTGACAGCAAAACCGTCATATGGCGAACGGTCAAATGCAGGCACATGGTGATCTGCCGTTACATCTTCAGCTAAAAATCGGTGAAGGCTGTTTTCAAGCGCCACCCATTCTGTTTCCCCTCGTTTTTGAAATCGGCTGACACGCCGAACAGCTTCATCTACCGGTATCGGTGTTCTTTTCTCCAGCATTCTGAACCCTCCTGTTGTTACAATCCGATTACTCTTGCCAACACAGAATTAGCTTCTTTCACATCACTTGTTCCGTGAATCAGAGCTCGTCCGTCATTAAAAATGACGATTCTGAAATTTTCATAATAGATATGAAGCAAAAATGCATTGGCCTCTACCTTGCCGATTGTTTTCAGCCGACTGGCTAGCTCCTGCTTCGGTATTCTTTTTAATGACTCTGATCTGACTTGAACCGTATCACGGCCGCACAGTACAGCAGCTTTTGGCGTGTTCCAGTCTTGAAGATAAGGATAAACTGCGTGTACGCCGCATGACGGACAATCTTCGACTCGTACATTGCTAACGTTGATTTTCATATGTGAATTGTTCCAGACATCAAACGTGACAAAGCCGCGCTGTATCGCCTCTGTGTTTCCCGTTAACAGTTTCAGCGCTTCCGCCTGCTGATAGGCTGAAACCATATGGACCGCAGGCGGAATAATCCCTGCTGTATCGCACGTCGCTCCGCCGACAGGAATTTGCTCAAACAAACAAGACAAACAAGGTGTCTCCCCCGGAATAATTGTCATGAACATCCCTTGGCTGCTTACACAAGCGCCATAAATCCACGGTGTCTTTGTTTTCTGAGCTAGATCGTTGATAAGCATGCGTGTTTCAAAATTATCTGTTGCATCGATGACAACATCCGCTTTTTCAATCAGCGGTTCAAGCGTTTCAGCCGTCCCCTCTGTAACGTATGCCTCAATATGTATGCCGCTGTTAATAGCGGATAAATGTTCTTTGGCAGCCATAGCTTTTGGCATGCGGAGTTCCGCATCGCTTTCTGTATAGAGCTGCTGCCTTTGCAGATTGCTCCATTCTACATAATCACGGTCAATGATGGTGACGGTTCCAACTCCCGCTCTCGATAGCCCTTCAGCTCCGGCTGTTCCGAGCGCTCCTGCTCCTACGATCAGCACGCGGCTGTCTGCCAGTCTTTGCTGTCCCTCTTCTCCAATTTGCTTAAATCTGATTTGCCGTGAATAACGCTCTTCCATCAAACCTGATCTCCTTATCTTTTATGTCAATCATACCATGATTTCCCCCCGTCAGTCCCAGCAGGAGAATGTCTTGAGTTCATTCAAACGCCTATAGTCATGTCGTGTATTAATATTCATAAACTCTTCCGGCACTGCCGCGATTTCCTCTGCCTGTACGTACTGAACTGAAATACGGTCTAAGAAATCTGATAGTTTTAATTTTTTCTCAGATAGCTGTTCATATAGAATAGGCATGATCCTTTTATGATACAGTGCTATCAATGGCTGCACTCGTCCGCCTGATATCGGGATGACTGCGTCCGTATCGGCAGTTACCATGCGCCTGAGCTCCGCCATCATCCTTTTTCGTATCAGCGGTGTGTCACAGGATAGAATCGTATAAAGGTCACCGTCTGTCTTTTCAAAAGCAGTATAGATACCAGCCAATGGGCCCATTCCTTGGAACGGCTCCGCGTCTTGATACACTTCGGTTTCGCCATTCTCTTGAAATCTATCGATAAACTCGGGACGGCTGATGATGACCGCTTGCTCACCCAGCGACTTTTTAGCCCATTCGTAAAACATGCGGCCTCTCCATTTTACAAACGCCTTGGGCTCCCCAAACCGGCGTGAGGCTCCTCCTGCTAAAAGTACATTTATATGTTTCATGCTCTCACCTCTAGTTACCAAAAGCATAGCAAAAGCAAGGCCCCAACGCCAATGCTTGTCTGTTTATTAAAGAGGAATAGCTGTTCAGTATTTGCATATTGTAATGTTAACATCATGAGGGAGATGGTTCGATTGAAAAGAACAGGTCCTTTTTTCCATGACGTGTCACAGGAGAACCTTTATTTAAAATCAGAGCTGTCAAGGTGCCGTAAACTAATTTCCGAGCTTGAGGCAAGCTACTTCCATCAGAAAAATAACAAACTGCTCAAAGAAAATACCAATATGAAAGAAAAACTTCAGCAGCTGTCCGCTGAGCTAAAGCAAATGTCAATGAAAGAACAACACGCCTCCTATACGAGCCATACACTGCATCAAATGAGAGCCGAACTGCTCGATAAAATCGTCACCTTGCAGGAGCTTCTTTCCGCAGAAACCTACAAACGCAAAACCGAAATCGAAGAAAAACATAAGCTTCATATCGAAAAAATCAAAATTGAGGAAGAAAATAAAAATTTGCATAAACAAATTATTCATCTTAATACCTCTATCCAGCGGGAACAGAACGAATTGTTTCAAGCGAAGCAGCAAGCTGAAACGATAAAAGCCGAAAACGGACGCTTGAAAGAGCAAATGATAGAAAAAGAATACCAGCTAAAACATATCAAAATAGAAATAGATCATATGAAAGATCGAATCATAGAAACGAAAGAAAGGCTGCTTGAAATAGAAAAAACGAAAGAAAAACTATTTCAAGAAACTATTATTTCGTACAAACGACAGCTTGATGAAAGTGATGCCTGGATTGCTTCTCATTTTGCCGATATTGATGGCGGTGCGAAACAGAAAGAAAAAACGGCAGAAGAAGCTCAAACCGTTTACGCACCGTCAAGTCATGTAGAGACCATCCTTGAAGATGTCACAAAACAAGTAAATGAGCTTCAAAAACAGCTGACCAGAGCCCAATCATCTGACCAGCTTATCAACCATAAAATTGAAGAGCTGAAGAGCCGTGCCGCCGAAGAAAAACCTTATCAAAAATGGGTGTATAAGCTTAATCTTGAAAAAGAAAACAAACCTTCACCGAAAAAAACCCAATAATAAAAAAACTGCTTGAACTCCCAAGCAGTTTTTCTGTGTGCTTATTCTGTTGCTGATTCAGCTGATTCGATGTCACCCTCTAAAATGTACTGGCCGCGATACGGTTTTTTCACTTCCGGATACATTTTAATTAAACTTTGCATAAACGTTGTCATATTAGGGATTTCAAGACCGCTTTCCTTTTCAATCTCTTTTTGAAGTTCGGAGCTCTTAATTGCCGCGTTGTGGCGTTTTAATGTTTTAATAGCCGCTTCACGCAGTTTAGCTGCTTTAGATCCCGGTCTTGCCGTTCCTCTTCTTCTTCTAGTCGCTCCATCTGGTATACCGGCAGGAAGAGAGGAAATAGATTGAAGCTGAGGCTGGGCGGACTGCTGCTGTGATGGCGGCTGATAGCTTCTGATTTCCTGAGCTGCAAGCTCGGCGAGAACTGGCAGAGAGTCAGTTTTTCTTTCAGAACGGAACTCCTTTTTCGTTTCGGAAGTGCTTCCATTTCTGTCCAGCTCTCTTAATTTTGCGTATATTTTATCGCGTTCAATTTGATATTCACGAATGACTTTTACTTCAGCTTCATTTAATTGTTCTAATCGCAAGCGCAAAGCTTCTCTTTCATTAAACATTCCTCAATGTACCCCCTATCAGAATTAACATCTTTAATTAAGATATTAGATTACAAAAGTAATTTTATCAACTATTATTTTAGCATTTTACTATTATATTTACTCTATGAAAAATTCCTTATTTTCTGAAAATGTTTCATTTTTTAACAGACCTCTTTATTCACAAGGGTTCAAGAGCTTATGTCAGTCATTTGGAATAAAGTTGAAAATATATCTTTTAATTACTTCTTTAATGAAATTTAGTGTAATATCTACAATTTTCGCGTGCAGGGATATGAAAAATATCTAAATATGCAGAAAAACATAAGAAATTAGGTCTCGTTTTTAGAAGATAAATCATTAAAAAGCGTTTTTCTTATACCCAAATATGGAAAAATAAGCTTCTTACTCTTTTCCTTTTTTGCGCAAATAAAAAAACCTGATTAGGATCAGGTTTTTAATTTGCGCACAATTATTCAGCTTCTTGTTCTGTTTCAGCCAGAACGCGGTTCACACGTTTTTCAAGCATTTTCATGCCGCTGCCGCCGGCTTGAAAATGACGAAGCTGTCCGGTTTTATCAAACACATAGTACGCAGGCACATACTCGTTTTCAAATGCGTCGGTTAAGGTATGGTCGCTGTCAACAAAAATAGGCTGAGTAATGTCATGTTCAGCAGCTACTTCTTTGATTTTGTCGAGATCCAGGTCATCTTCGGAACGAGGCATATGAACAGCTACAACGTTCAGCTTGTCTTGATATTTGTCACGGAATTCATTCACCTGCGGCATTGCTTCTTTGCACAGGTGGCAGCTGATGGACCAGAAATGAATAAGTGTCGGTTTTTCTCCAATCAGTTGTTCTTTTGTTACTTCACCATTGAACCAAGCTTTTTCTCCTGTCAATTCAGGCATTGGCTGACGTAATTTCATCGCTTTTCCCTCCTAGTGAGCAGTAAGAGTCAAAAAGGCCTAACGAATTGTTAGACCTTTTTCTTTCGTTCTCAAAAAGAATTAAAGTGTTTTTTGACCTGGTTTCCAGTTAGCCGGGCATAGTCCGCCTGTTTGAAGTGCTTGAAGTACTCGAAGCGTTTCATCAACGTCACGGCCGATGTTGTTATGGAAAACCGTTTGATATTGTAGCTCGCCTTCAGGATTGATAATAAACAATCCGCGAAGTGCAACGCCTTCTTCTTCAATTAAAACGCCATATTCACGGGATACTTCATGGTTAGTATCAGCAGCAAGCGGATATTTCAGCTGACCAAGACCATTTTCTTTGCGGTCTGTGTTGATCCACGCCAAGTGAGTATGGATTGTATCAGTTGAAACGCCGATCACTTCAGCATCAAGATCTTCGAATTCGTCATAACGGTCAGACATCGCTGTAATTTCTGTCGGACAGACAAAAGTAAAGTCCATTGGATAGAAGAAAAGAACCGTCCATTTATCGTTTTTCATGTTTTCTTCAAGACTTACTTTGCCAAATTCCTTATTTGCAAGGACTGCTTCCATTTCAAAACGAGGAGCTTGTTTACCTACCATACGTTCTGCCATATGTATCCCTCCAATTGATAGTTTGGCTTTAAAAGCCAGATGAACAAGAAAATAAAGGAAAATATTCCTTATTTCGTCAATAACCTCGCAATGACTATTATATCGAACCGCATTTTCCCAGTCAATTTTTAACAAAGAATACATGTCTTTGCCTTCGACATTTTACGGTAAAAAGTTTAACATGTTCATGTATAGGGAAACAAACTTTAACATGCTGCAACACATTCAGAAAGGAAGCTCCAACATGGATTTTATTACACAGTATGATTGGACAGGTCTTGTCACCAGTGCGGGTGTTTTACTCATTAAGCTCGTCATTATGATTTGCTTATATTTTATCGTTCGATCTGTAGGCATGAGAATTATTAAACATCTATTTGCAAAATTTGAAGCCCAAAACAGCCTGTCTATCGGACGCGCTCACACGCTCCGAAGCCTGACACTTAACGTATTTGCTTACATATTGATTTTTATTTTTTTCGTTATGGTTCTGGATTTGTTTCATTACGACCCGAGCGCTCTTTTAGCAGGTGCGGGAATCGTAGGTCTGGCGGTCGGTTTTGGCGCCCAAGGCCTTGTCAGCGACATCGTGACAGGTTTTTTTATTCTGCTTGAAAAACAATTGGATGTCGGAGATTATATAACCGTTGCGACCTTTGACGGAATTGTGGAGCAGGTCGGTTTAAGAACGACCCAAATCCGCAGCTTTGACGGCACACTGCATTACATTCCGAACCGGAACATCACAAATGTAAGCAACCATTCCCGCGGAACGATGCAGGCGCTGGTTGATATTAAAGTCCCGGCTGAAAGAAACCTCGATGAAACCATTCACATCTTACAACATGTATGTGACGAAACGGCAGCTGCTCTTCCACAAATAAAAGAGGGTCCTAATGTCATTGGCATTCAAGAGCTGGGAACCTCTGAAATTGTGATCAGAGTCATTGCAAAAACAGAAAATATGGAACAGTGGCGGGTCGAACGAGTGCTGAGAAAAGAAATAAAAACCGCACTCGATCGCGCTTTTCCTAAAGAAACAGAATAACAAAAGAACCGAAGCTTTTGCTTCGGTTTTTACTTTACTGAATTCTGCTTTCAACTTCGCTGCAAATTTCTTCAGCAGTCATCCCGGAAGCTGTAATGACCGGTGCTTGTGTTACTGTATCGGCAATACCTTGCACATTGTTGTCTAGCCCTGTTACGACACAGCAGTCACAGCCTTTTGCATCTGCAGGACTTTTCATCATGACAACGTCATATCCTTTTTCTCTTAATGCAGCTTCTACATCTGATAACGACTGTTCAATTCCTATTTTTTTTGTCATAAAGAACACCTCCGTTAAATAGGGTGCTCATCATATGGCATTTTATTCTTTCCATTGTACTTAATTGGCATAAACAGAAAAATAACCTGTCATCACGTTAACCGCTGTTTCGATCGCATTTTCATCAGGATTCAGCTTCGCGTGATGGAGTCCGTGCGCGGAATCAGCGCCGAGCCAGAACATGAAACCCGGGTATTTTTTCAGCATGTAGCCAAAATCCTCTCCTGTCATCGCTTCTTTTGCTTCGATTACTTGTGCCAATTTTTGCTCAGCAACAAAAGACATAAACTCCTCTGTGAGCCCGCTTGTATTGTAAACTTGGTGATACACAGACGGATACGTCACTTTTCCTTTACACCGGAAGCCGATTTCGATTCCCTTTACTAAATCTTCGATCCGTTCCTTTACCTGCTTCATGGATTCTTCAGAAAGCGTGCGGATTGTGCCTTCCAGGTGAGCTGTTTGCGCAATAATATTTTGCGCGGAGCCGCCCGTAATCGTACCGATAGTAATCACAGCGCTGTCCAGCGGGTCTGTGTTTCTGGAGATGATCGTTTGCAATTGAGTAACGAGTGTGCTTGCCGCTACAACCATATCCTCAGCTAAGTGCGGATAAGCGGCATGCCCCCCTTTGCCTTCCAGGTCAATGACAAGCTCTGATGTATTCGCAAAAAGCAAACCGCTTTTTGTCGCGATGGTGCCGACCGGAAGCTCTGGAGCAATATGAAGCGCAGTGATGAGATCAGGCTGCCACTTTTTTAAGACGTCGCTCTCAAGCATCGGTTCCGCTCCCCCTGGCCCTTCCTCTGCCGGCTGAAATAAAAAGAGCAGATCATGCTTAACAGGGTGATGAACAAAGTGGTCGATGATGCCCAGCGCAATCGTCATATGCAAATCATGTCCGCAGGCGTGCATGTTGCCGTGATGCTCTGATGCGAATGGCAGCCCTGTCTGCTCTTCGATTGAAAGCGCGTCAATGTCCGCTCGGTATCCGAGCATTTTGTCCGGCGCTGTTCCGTTCACTTTCACAAAAAGTCCGGTTCTCCATTTCTCAATTTCAATTCTGTCTTTCGGATATTGCTCCAAGACGTTTAATAAATATTGCTGTGTTTTGAATTCCTGAAATCCAAGCTCGGGAATACGGTGCAGATCTCTGCGAATTGCAATGAGCTCCTCTTTCTTCATTTTCATTTCCTCCTGCCTATACGAATAAGGCGTGGATATATCATCCACGCCTTTTTGATCAAATCATTCCTTACAGCTGGCGTAATTCCTGCTTGATTTCGGTTTTGCCTTTTGTTTTCTCATCGATATCTTTAATTTTCTTAGCAGGTGTTCCCGCAACAACTGTGTATGGCTCAACATCGTTCACTACGATCGCTCCCGCAGCGACAACAGCTCCTTTACCGACTGTTACACCTTCGAGTACGACAGCATTTGCACCGATCACAACGTCGTCTTCAATGACAACCGGTTTAGCGGATGGCGGCTCAATAACGCCCGCAAGCACAGAACCCGCACCGATGTGACAGTTTTTACCGACAGTAGCTCGTCCGCCAAGAACAACGTTCATATCGATCATTGTACCTTCTCCGATAACTGATCCGATATTGATAGAAGCCCCCATCATGATGACTGCGTTATCGCCGATTTCAACTTGGTCGCGGATGATCGCACCCGGCTCGATGCGCGCTTTGACATCTTTAAGATCAAGCATAGGAATCGCAGAGTTGCGGCGGTCATTTTCTACCACGTAATCTTCGATTTTGCTTTGGTTTTCTTCAATTGCTGTTTTGATTTCGCTCCATTCACCGAAAACAACACCAGTGTTTCCGTTTAGAAAAGCTTTCGCAGATTCACCGAAATTGATTCCTTCCAGCTCACCTTTTACATAAACCTTTACAGGTGTAGATTTTGTGCTATTTTGAATAAATGAAATAATTTCATTTGCGTCCATCATTTTCATATGTATAGTCCTCCTCCTGATTTTCTACCTCATTACTGTATCAAAGGAAAGATACAAAGACAAGAAAAAAAGGAAACAGCCGCTCGGCAGTTCCCTTTGCATCTATCAGACAGCACAGCCGCTTTTTCTGGCAAATTGTCTGCCGAATTCCTTTAATACTTCTTCTTCTTCCCCTTCAGGATTCATTTCAACCTTTACGGAAGGAAGCACAATTTCGCCGCCTCGTTCTTTTATTTTCTCTTCAAGCGTATCTACAGCACCGCAGAAATATTCATATGCTGTATCACCGGAACCGAAAACGGCGCATGTTTTTCCGGTAAAGTCAAGGGCTTCCATTTCTTCGGCAAGGTCAAGAAATTCGTCAGGCAGATCACCGTCTCCCCATGTATAGGTTCCTAAGATGATATGTTCATAATCATTAAACAGCTCGGCATCATCAATGTCCATCGCTTCAAATCGATCTACTTCCGCTTCCGCCTCCTGAAGACCCTTTTCAATCAAATCAGCCATGGCTTCTGTGTTGCCTGACATCGTTGCGTAAACCAGCAAAATCTTCCCCAATTCCGTATTCCTCCTCTAATGAATCATTGCTGAAACTTCGTACGGCTGGACAAATTTACATTCATACAAGCCTGCACAAAAGAAATTTTCTTTTTGATTGGCGACTCTCCATCCATGACCTTTAATGGTATCGAACCATTTTAGCTCTCGGGCCTCAAGATCAGCCTGATAAATCCTCGAATAGCCATTTTCGTCTTGAGCCGTTGTGACATAAATAATGCCATCATCCTCTGAAATATCAAGAAACGATTCTTCTTTTTTGATCATGCTGGAATGTATCGTGACTTCTTCAGCCGTTAAAATATGTTGTGCAGTGACGGCTCCGCGCTTTCCTTTTGCAGAGCCCATTGCAGCAACCAGCCATTTTTCATCGAACACAAGCATGGATGCCGTCATACGGCTGTCTTCTTTTTTTACCATTCGGACAGCGCCTCGTTTGAAATCGTAAGCCCAAATCCCTCCGAAACATTCGTGTATTTGTGTACCAATATAAAGATTCCCGCCATGCAGACACAGTGAACGGATAACAGGCGGATGTTCAAATTCCGCAAAGGGTTTGGCAACCCGCCACGAAATACCGAAGTCTTCTGATACATAAATGCAGTGCTTGCCATGGGCGCAAACAAATCCATCATTCCTGCCGGTAATCGACCACACTGTCGCATTTGTCGGGAAGCTCGACATCGTCCAGCTTTTCCCTTCGTCAGATGAACGAATGATCGTTCCCTTTTCACCGACACCGAATAAGTAAGGACCGATGTAACTGATGCAGTGTATTTTCGCTTTTAAACGAAAAAGCTTTTTCCAGCCTTGTTCCAAAGAATAATGAAAAATGCCTTCTCTTTTTACTGCCACAAAATAGCCAGAAAACGCCGATGCCGCAACAGCTGTCGCCCCTTTATGAAACATGGCTTTTTCCCTTGTTCATAAAGTCTGCCCATGCAAGAAAACCTCTTGCAAATTCTCTGCAGCTTTCCACGTCATCATCCGTTTCAGGGGCAAGCTCAATTTTAAGTGTTTCTTGATAGACAGCAGCTCCCGCCTCTTGCAGCATGTCACTGAACAAATTGACAGCTTCGCAAAACTTTGGATAAGAGTAATCCCCCGAGCCGAAGCAAGCTGTTTTCAAACCGTTCAGCTGGAGCTGCTGAACCTCTTCGAAAAAGTCCTCTGCTTCGTAAGGCAAATCGCCATCTCCCCATGTGTAGGTGCCAATGAGCACATAATCATAAGAAGTCAGAGCCGATGCCTCCGCGTCATCCATATCGATGCAATCAATGTCTAGACTATACTCCTGCAGCGTATCTTTTATAATTCCGGCAATGTCTTCGGTATTTCCTGACATGCTGGCATATGTAATCAAGGCTTTTGCCATGTTATCACCTCATAATTGATAATGATTTTCAATATCATATGTATCACTTTAAATGATAATGATTTTCATTGTCAATATATAAATAAAAAAAGACAGCCTTGTGCTGTCTTTTCTCTTAAAATGGATGCTCTTGATCAAGCATCTCCTTTACAACTGAAACAAAAGCTTGAACTTGCTTCAGTTCAAAAGCAGGTTCATAGCCTAATAACCAGGTATCCCGCCCGATAGGATTGCCTTTCACGTCTAACAGAGGCATTTTATTGACTTTGTCTTCGTTCTGAAGGGTAACAGACGGCAAAATCGCATATCCGATCCCATGCAGCGCCATCTGTTTGCACGTTTCAATCTGATCAACCAATATAGTCTGTTTTGGCGACGTTTTAAATTTTTGATGCCACCAATGCTGAATCTCCTGAAAATAAGTGCTGTCGCTTTTAAATTGGATAAACGGCCGTTCTGTATGAGCAATATCTTCTATACAAGAGATTTCAGTGTCGACTAAATACAGATGGTCTGTCATTAAATAGTCTTTGCGGCCTTTCCACTCGGGGTTTCCTCTAATAATGCCAATATGAACCTGATCCTCATAAAGGCTTTTCAGCATTTCGCTGCTCCAGCCGGTAATGAGCGAGACCTTTGCATTCGGATACTTTTCCACATACGTTTTTAGAACTTTTGGAAGCCAATGCTGGCCGATGATGGAGGCGACGGCAAGCTTCAGTGTGCCGTGAATTTCCCCTTCGAGCTCATCGATATTTTCTCTAATTCTGTCCTGCTCTAACGTAACGTCATTCGCAAACTGAATGATTTTCTCTCCGGCCGGCGTTACTGTCAATCCTTTTTGGGATCTTAAAAATATCTTTGTCCCCCACGCCTTTTCAATGGTTTGTAAACGCTGAGATAAAGCCGGCTGGGATACAAAAAGCCGTTCCGCCGCCTTTCTCATATTTAACTCCTCAGCTAAAACTACGAGCATATGAAGCTCTTGAAGCTGCATGTCGTCCTCCTTTTTATTATCAATAAGTTTTTCTTATCTTCTATTCTAATAAAATCTTAGTTTATGATTCAAGTCCTTTTCACCCCAATTTATGTATGCGCTTTCTTTATTGCTCTGCAAATAGAATAAAAAATAGGCTGAGCAGCCTACTTGTTTAATGAGCGAATATGCTTATTCAATTCCTTCAAAACCACTCTTCTTGTGAAAATCCCCTCAAAGACCTGATCATCATTTTCAACGCAAACAAACCCGTTATCAATGACCATGCTGAACCCTTTGATAATCGGATCATTTATATGAAGACGCGGAATATCAGTCAGCATAACTTCCTCAACGGTAATTTGGTCAAGCTTTTCAAATTCAATTCTTTCAAGACCAAAAATGCTGTTCATGATCATATTGGTTCCTATTAAGCCGTGTAAACGATATGACGCATCCAGCACCGGGATGGCTGTGTACCCTGTTTTTGTCAGCACTAATAAAGCGTGCTCCAGGTTGTTCCCAACTTGAACGTGCGCTACTTTGTCCGCCTCAATCATAAATTGTCCGACTGTTGCCTCAAGAAGCTGATCTGATTGCAAGCTTATCATGTTTTCGACCCCTTTTCATTTTCATCAACACATACATTCCCTATACTACAATAATATAAACTTTATCAGTATTTGTCGAAAAGTTTCCCTCAATAAAAAAGATACTCTTTGGAGGAGTATCAATTATAAGGTGTGCCATTAATTTTCAAATCGAAATCGGTCGTATAGCGTTACAAGTTTTTTGTAGGTGGTTCCGTCAACGTTTTTGGTTCCTGTCTCTATATCGTTGATCTCACTGCTTAAAAGCTCGATAGCATACTCATGATTGATCAGGATATTCAGCAGAAGTTTTTGTTCTTCTTCTGTAAATCGTTCACCGATAAGACTCATTCGTAATCAGGCCCCCTGTTTTATACTGAATACCTCTGAAAGCAAGAAAACTTACTTTCAGCTCTACCGCTAGAATAAGTAATCAGAAAACAATCGTCAACCGCATAATTCGACATTTCCCTCGGCTTGCGAGCCGGAATTATTTTGTGAAACGATTTGCATAGCTGAAGGCTGTGTATGAATCCGGTTTGATTTTAGCCTCAATCCCCATTGAAGTAATGCGCCCTGTCATTTCTTGAATCAGTTCTTTTGTAAGCCCTTTTTTCCCAATATCCAAGTGAACCTCAAATGTAAGATCCGCCCCTTCGCCTGTAAAAGGCAGGAGCAGATCGGTAATATCCATCAAGTGTCCATCCAGAATATAGGCGGCTGTTTCTTGACTGTACGCCGTTTCTAACGAAATCTTTTCACGAAGGCTATGTATGGGTCTGTCGACTGCGCGGTTTTTCAAGCAGCCCCAAGCTCCCTTGCCTGTACGATGCAAATGTAATGCAGTAATAAACTTTGTGTAATCACGATAAACCTGTGAATCGGTTCCGATCGATAACACATATGAAGAACGGGGATCCCTTCGAATAAAGGCTTTAAGCCGCTCCATCACATCTTGAAAGGTCATCTGTGCTTCTGAAAGATTATAAAACAGAAAAGAATCGGCCATGACGACACTCCTTTTCAAGGATTTACAACCATGAAACAAGTATGTTCCTTACCGTTTATTTCGATTACATGCTGCAAAGCGAAAGCTTGTTTTCCCTATATCAAGAGTCTTACTGCAGAAGTTCAAAGATTTCGATTGAAACCATGTCGATATTATCAAACGGATATGTGTTCGGCTTTTCACCTTTTTGGAAAACCGTCAGTTCAAATGTTTGATTTTTTTCGAAATATTTAACACTGCATATTTTCTCACCATTTACTTCGAAGTAGCGCTGCATTGGCTCGTTAGCCGCTTCCGCCGTTTCTTGCAGACTTTGCAGCCGTGTGATGATACCCATTAATTGTGACATTCTAAAAAAAGACTCCTTTCAAAAAACAACTTCAAATCAACAAGTATTTATTATAATACAAGTTCTATTGAGCATCATACCATAAAGTCGGACAGGATGGCATTTTCCCTGCTGAATTTAAGAAAAGAAAAAAAGTGAAAAAACTATTTTTACGTAGTTTGAGGCTTTTTTTGGAATGTCATACACACAATTAAGATTTTTTTGATATTCCGGCAGAATCCAACAGCCTTTTTGCAATTTCGTCAAAATCCTCTTTTGAAATCCCGGGAGCAAATTCCTCCGGCACTTCTCTGAAATCAGGAACGGGCGCTCCCTTAGGGCTCCCCTCAATGACATGAAGCTCACTGCCGTCTATCGGATGCTCACCTTTCCAGATTTTATTGATATCCTTGTAATCCGTATCACTGAATGTATACAGCTTCGTATGAATTCCCTGCTCTTCGAATTTTCTGGCTGTATCAAAATGTTTATTATCAAGATTCGGGATCGGAAGCATTTTGCCGATATTTACGCCAGTCGCAATCTCAAGCGCTTTGGCATACGCCACGATATGAACGCCGCCGCGCACGAGCAAATAACCGATCATTTCTCTGGCCACCGGATGATCAGTCATTTCATACACTCTCATTTTGTGAGTTCGGGCGCCGCATTCCAGGAAAAAGTTATGGAGCAAATCCAGCACCAGATTTCCGCTGTTAAACACATTTTCACCGGTCCAGGCTTTCCCCATCGAATCAAACGGATAAGACGTTTGAGCCGTTTCAATAAAATGCTGGGAATTTCGTTTATTTTTTGCATCTCTCATCGGTGTAACGTCGGGATCACCTTTAAATGTCGAACCTGTCAGCATTAAGGATATCGTATTAGACACAAGCTCAACATGGCCGAATTCTTCAGCGGTAATGCTTGATACGAGATCGTAAAACGGTTTTAATTTTTTCTTGCTGCGAAAGTTAAAGGACTGGAACATATAATTATTGAGAGTGGACATTTCACCAAATTTGCCGCCTAACAGCTCTTGAACCGCTGCTGCCGCATTTGGGTCAGGATGTTCTGGGGTTGGAAGGTCAATCAGCAGTCTGTTGCTCCTTTTGAACATGTTTTTACCTCCTAGTGCCGTTGTTTACCACTAATAAGGTTTATTGTTTCTACGGATTGTCTTATGCGTTGACAAATAAAAAACTTGGCGGGGGTAGCGCCAAGCTTTTCGGATCTTGATCTGATAGAGGGGTTGGGGAACAGAGAGTAGCTTCTCTCTATAATTAAATGATAATGATTCTCAGTATCAATGTCAATCGTTTTTTGATATTTTTTTCAATTCATAAAAAAAACGGCTCTTCAGCCGTTTAAATCAATCCATCCTGCTCATATAAATAAGAATACGGCAGGTCTATAAATAAATATATTTGATCATCCATCGGATATGAAAACGTTCTGATCATTTCGCCTGTTTCCAAATCGCTGTACAAATCACTGAAAAACCCTTTTCTGAGGTTTCTCATTCTCATGATGTTCTCCAGAAAATAAGGACGCCAGCTCCAGTTCTTCTCCGTATACTCCGGCTGATAAATCCATTCTCCGTCTTGTTTAAAAACATTTCCAGTCAGCTGATCGCCTTCTCCATCACAGATGTAAATTCTAAAGCTGCAATCCGTCAGCTCTTCCGCCAGCTTTTTAATAAAATCATCATCGGGAGACTGGCTGTTTTTCCGCAATGATGTAACAGCTTGGTGCACCCGTTTGTAAAACTGTTCAGAGTGCTCATAGACGGTTTCTAGTTTCTTTTTCTCATGTGTAATAAATTGGTGAAATTCTGTCTTAAGTCTTCGCTTCAATACATCTCTCTCTAAAAACGTTTCTGACGGGGACACCAAATAATAGCCCTGAAAATAGCGGCCGCCGTTTCTCCATGCGTATTGAAGCTGAAAATTCGCCTCAATATCTTCGTAAAGCAGCGCCGCACCAATTTTTCTTGCTAATAATGAAATGCTGTACAGCACATGCTCATAAGACGGAGATGGCTGTGAGATTTTCAGCGCCTGTAAATCGATTTTTAACAAATCTGGCGATAGCAGCGCAATTCTGTCCAGATTGCTGCTTTCTTTTCCGATATTATCAACTGCTATTTTGATTCCGTATGTACGATAGTAGGCAAGCATATGGTAAAGCTGCTCAATGTCCCCTTCAAAATTGTGTTCCGTAATTTCAAGCACGAAACGATGAAGTTCGATCCCTCTCGCTTCATATTCTTTCAGAAGCTCAAGAAAGCTTTCGCCGTGATCAAGCATTAAAAGATTGGCATCCTGATTCATAAAAATCAGCAGATCAGAATCCGCTTCTAAAAAGCGGTCAAGAGCCTGGCGGATAATTCTGTTATCAACCTCTAATTTATATTCTTCGGGTATCCCCGCATCTAAAAAAAAGGGTCCGAGACTTTGAATTTCTGAATCTGCCAATATACGTCCCAGCACCTCATATCCGACGATTTTCTGCTCCTCGGCACTGAAAATCGCCTGGTAATATGGGAGGACATCATCAATGTTCGTTAAAATATCAAGTGGATCCAACATGTTATCACCTGCTTCTCTATCTTTGTCTGATTATACGCACAATTATAACTACACCACAAATTTCAAAAAAATCATAGTATGGAAAAGAGGGTCGTATGGAGTATGTTAAAAGAAGAGGAAAATTTTTTTGAGATTATCAATCTACAGACTGGTTAATTAAGAATTTTATTCATTTGTTTCACAATAACCAAGACAAATACAAAAATAACAGCATTATAACTAGCAGCTGTCCAAAAGTAAAGATTCCAGTCAGTGCCTTTATACATCCAATCATCATCATGTTTCATATTATAGAAAGTTCCTTTTTTATCGTAAGTGCCAAATGTAAGAGTTGTTAAACCGGCGACACTCTTTGAAACGTCAACTCCATACATTGAACCGACATTGTCAGTATAGTTTATTTTCATATGCGTGTAATCAGATAAAACTTTTTCTACCCGCTTGGTTGGCAGAGACACATATAATACAGCTGACGTATCTCCTCCGGGCCCAGCCAAATACTCTCTAGCTTTAATAAATTTTGTTTCATCAGGAAAATCTATGTGGTATAGTTTTTCAAATCTTATTATTTCATTAGAAGTAAGATTTGTATTTTGATAATACTCTGGGGAAAAAGCACAAATAATAAAGTACCAAATATTAAAGATGATAACTAAACTGCTTAAAAATAATACAACTAACTTTTTTAACAATTTCTTCAATGAATCACTCCTTAATCTTTAAAAATTATATCATAAATTTGAATAGAAAATAAAACAAGCGAACGACCAGTTTTAACGTTCGCTTGTTTTGCAGTTTATTCAGATATCATTTTTTTCTCAATAACATCTCTAAATGCTTGTGCTGTTATTTTTCCAATCTCTTCACTATAATCCTCAACATCAAAAGCACGTTTAAAGGCTAACCTAATTGGAACAACAACTGGGTCAAGGTTTGTATTTAAATAATACTCTGCTTCAGAGAAAATTTTGTCTAACGAACCATCAAATCTATTATTTACAAATTGAGTGAACCTATTCATACAGTCATTATTACTATAATAATCTCTAATTGCGATATTTAGAGGTTGTGCATTAGCACCAACTGATGTTTTATTCGCTAGATTAATTGCATCTACATCACTAAATAAATCATCTAGGCTAAATTGATACATATTACCTATTATTTTCATAGCCGCATCATAAGGCGAATTAAATTCTTGAGCGTGTAATTTCATGTCCTGTATTGTTGTTAATAGATCTCCAGTCCAACCAGCAAAATCTCGTAGTGTTTGAGAGTAACCACCACTATAAATAATGGCATTATAAGTTGCCATAAGATGCTGCGTTCCTATGACAGTTTTTGATATAGGATCAACAATTCCATTTACTAGGTCTTCCCCTAGCGCTTTATCTGCCCATTCACGATAAATAGGATCAATCTGGCCTGCGGTAGGGACCCACTTCCACCCTTTGTAGTCATCCTTTCTTAAATACTGGGCAACCAACTCATTAGCTAATTGTGTTTTTTCTACCCCATTATTTAAATCGCTTTGCATTTGAGCATATTTTTCAGCAGTTTCATATAAAACATCAATTTGATCAAAAAACTTCTTATTCTCTGAAGACACTATATTTATGGTATTAACTCCATTATCCAAACCTGAACAAATATCATTATCAATTTCAATCATTCCAGAACCATTTCCAACAGTAATTGTTGAAATTTGGTCAAACGCCCAATTGTAAGGCAAAGGATATCCTAAGTTTCCGCTAAAGCCAGTAGACATACCACTTACAAAACTTGCAAATGCTAAACCTTTTTTAGAAACTATAGTACATACATTCCTAGGGGCATAAATACCAATTTTGTAAGTTGAACCTAAAAAACCGTTCATTATTTCATTTATACCTTCGAAGTGTGGAATAATATTGTTGTTTAAATCGTTACCATATGCATCATAATCTACTGCAAAGTATATTACAGTGTTATTTTTAAACCCGTATTCTTTTGCTGCTTTATAAGCAGCAAACGCATCTTTCTTTCCTTGTTCTTTATTAAAATAATTTGTTGCTCCCCCATAGGTTTGATAAATCGGAAAAACATTTAAACCTGATTTTAAGATTGTTTCTAATTCACCTGGTTGTATTTTTTTATTTAGTGTACTCCCCGGCGCATTTGTTAGATATCGCCCTACAATCTTATAACCTGCCCTCTTAAGGGACTCCGCCCTGTCCGATGTAATTTGAGTAATTGAGTCACAAGCAACTCCTTTTCGATTAGGGTCTCCAGTACTTACTAGAAGTGAAGCCCATGTTTGAAAGTCGGCAGTACCACTCTGTTGTAATTTTGCAAAAGACTGAAAAGCCTTTACTTTTGATCTTACAGATTCAGAGTATACTCCATCAAAAGGAACATTGTAGCCATTAAAGATTAGAGCAGCTTGAAATAAATGAATAAAACTGTTTTTTTCATCTGTTTCTCCAATTCTTAATACAGGAATCAATCTTTGAGTAGTTGGTCCAAAATTCCCATTAGCTATACTATCACTTAACCCTTCCTCGTACTGTATTGCATAAACAAGAGACTTTTGAGTATCCCTTGAATACAGGCCATCACAGGGCATAAAATAGAAATTCTCTCTATTGTTATATTTATTATTTAGCCATTGCTGTATTGAACGAACTTTCTCTGACGCCCCATTTAAAAGGATATAAGAGTCCATGTTTAATAAAGCTTTAAACACTTTAGGCGTTACTACACCGTCTGTTTTAGAAAGCCCCATATGCAATTGCATTTCTGCTATCGCGCCTTTCGTTCCCTGTCCAAATGTACCCGTTAATCCACCTGGACCATAACCTTTACAATATAGGGCACCTTGAACAATTTTCACAATATTTTTTTTTGAATTAGATGACATAGAAATTGGGCCTAACTCTCCAAGCTTTCTCAAAGTTGTAGGACCAAAGCTGTCGGAAGTCTGTATAATTCCCAATTCTAGTTGTAAGGCTCTAGTTAATGCATACATTGTTTCCCAGCCAGTTTTCCCATTTTCCTCAATGGGATTATAGCCACTTTTCCCCTTGTACGTTTCATTGAGCCATTCCTGAGTTAATAATACCATTTCGTCCATTATTTAACCTTCCTCCCATAATAATATAAACCTAATTAATTCATTCCTATAATTTCTCTTTTTAGTTAAAGAGGTAATTATATGAATGTTTTAATCTAAGTTCTTCATACTTCGCCTCCCCTTTTGAAATATAACTTTCATATATTAGGTGGCTTACGTATGACACCAATTCCTCTTAAACAATTAGAGCTTTATGTGTTATCTTAATAGGTTTAATTGGATAGGAAGAAGGTTAATTTTGGAGGTTAAACTTTTAAACATAAAAATTTCACTTAATAATTTCAATATTTACTGATAAATATTATGTGAAATTAAAACGGATAAGGATTCAGCCATTGCCCCCCATCCAGAGTGACACATTCCCCATTCATATAGGACGCTTCATCAGAAAGCATAAACGCGGCCAAAGCGGCGATTTCCTCGGGTGTGCCAAGCCGGCCGAGCGGCACACTGTTCAGCGTGCGGGCCTTCGCTTTTTCCGATTCAAATAGCTTCTCTGCACCGCCTGTTCGTTCAATTGGACCGGGTGCAATCGCGTTTGTGCGGATTCCGTATTGACTGCCCCACTCTACGGCAAGAGTTCTAGTGAGCGACAATACGCCAGCTTTTGCCGCAGCGGAATGAACAACCCCCGCTCCCGCTCCCCACGCATATGTGGCGGCCATATTTAAAATAACACCCCTCTGCTGATGCTCAATCCAGTGCTTGGCTGCGGCTTGGCTGCAAAAAAACGTACCATTTAATACAATCTCAATTACCGCTTTCCATCCATTGGGCGTGAGCTTTTCTGCCGGACAAATAAAATTGCCGGCCGCATTATTAATAAGTGCATCAAGACGCCCAAACACACGTAACGCTTCTGCAGCCATTTGTGCTGCCCCAGAATCAGAACGGACATCCATTTGAAAACAGGCAACTTGGCCCTCAAAGGTTTCAATTTCTTTTTTTGTTTCTTCAAGTGCTTCATGGTTCCGCCCTGTTATCATGACATTCCAGCCTAATTCGGCCTGTTTTTTTGCCATTGCTTTTCCCATGCCGCTTGACCCGCCGGTAATAATAACAACCTTTTTTTCCATTGTATGATCCCTCCTGTTATGAATGAGTATTCATTCAATATTATTCTATCATTATATGCCAGCTGCTGTCAGCACATGCTGAGATGAGATTTTTTCAAGTTACAGGTGATATAATAGAAAAACTCTACTAAAGGTTGGTTTGAAATGAAAAAGATGTCCAGAAGACAATTTTTAAAAGGAACGCTCGGCGTTTTTGCGGCCGGGGTTTTAACGGCCAGCGGGGGATATGGCTATGCCCGCTATCTGGAACCGCATATGATTGAGACTACTAAACACACGATTAAAAGCTCTCTCATTCCCCATGGATTTGACGGTTTTAAAATCGTGCAGTTCAGTGATACACATTTAAGCGATTATTTTACGCTTGAAGACTTTAGAACTGTCATCCTGACGATCAATGAAACTAAGCCTGATTTAATTGTTTTTACCGGGGATATTATCGATAACCCTGATACGTATCAACATTATCAGACAGTGATTCCTTTTTTGAGAAAGCTGCAAGCACCCTTCGGCAAGTTTTGTGTTTACGGCAATCATGATCACGGCGGCTATGGAACCGATGCTTATAAAAGCCTGATGTCATCAGGAGGTTTTACGGTATTCCGCAATGCCTATCAAAAATTGGCGCTCACAGACGGCAGCGAAATTGAGATCGCTGCGCTCGATGATTTAATGCTCGGCAAGCCCGATTATGAAGGCACCCTATCGAAACTAAGCGAGAGGCTGTTTTCCATTCTGCTCGTCCATGAGCCTGATGCTGCCTTGAATACAAAAACATATCCTGTCAATCTGCAGCTATCCGGACACACACACGGCGGGCAGATCCAGCTGCCCTTCTACGGACCGCTTATTACGCCTCCGTACGGAAAAGTCTATACCGAAGGAATGTACCAAACAGGCGACACTCATATTTATGTGAACCGCGGCCTCGGGATGACGAGACTGCCTTTGCGATTTCTGGCTAAACCTGAAATCACAGTCTTTACATTAAAAAGCACAACTTAATGTAGCAGAATGGGTTCCTCATCAATACTTATAAATAAAAAAGGGAGGATGAGGAAACTGCTTACGTACCAGATTAAACAAGGCGATACACTCACCAGCATCGCGGCCGATTTCAGAATCAGCACCGCTGCTTTGATTCAAGCCAACCCATCGCTGCAATCAGGAGTTATCGCCGGACAGCGCATTGTCATCCCCGGTCTGCCGGACCCAAATACGATCCCATATCATATTGCAGTCTCTATTGGGGCTAAAACCCTTACTTTGTACCAAAATAATCAGGTAATAAAAACTTATCCGATCGCCGTCGGTAAAATATTGACACAAACACCAACTGGCGAGTTCTATATTATTAACCGCCAACGCAATCCCGGCGGCCCATTTGGCGCTTATTGGCTGAGCCTTTCAAGGCAGCACTATGGAATACACGGAACGAATAATCCCGCTTCGATTGGCAAGGCTGTGTCTAAAGGCTGTATCCGCATGCATAACAAAGATGTTCTGGAACTCGCTTCAATTGTGCCAAACGGAACAAGAGTCATGATTAACCGGTAATGTTTTCTTATTTGTTTCAAAAACAGGCGGTTTATAATATGATAAAGTGGGACCTTTAGGGTAAGGAGCGTTTTTATGGATATATTTAAAAATCGTAATTTTGTTCGTCTATTTTTCGCAGCACTCGCTTCTCAAATGGGCACGACAGTAGGCAACATGGCATTTGCTTTTTTCTTGCTGGACCGCTTCAGCAGCCAGCCTTCTTATACAACCTTGGCTGAACTGATGTATTCCCTTCCTACAGTATTTGTGTTTTTGCTTGTGGGAGTCGTTGCGGACCGGTTTGACAGAAAAAAAGTCGCGGAAAACTGTGATTGGATCAGAGCCGCCCTGACTGTCGTACTTTTTTTCACTTTATTTACCGGCAATATTCCTCTTGTTTTCTGTATATTGTTTGTCAGAAGCGCTGTAACCAAGTTTTTCTTTCCTGCAGAAAACAGTTTAGTACAAGCCATCCTGCCGAAGGAGCATTATGCGAAAGCGGCCGGGCTTAATCAGATGCTTTTTAGTATCTTTATGGTATTTGGCGTTGGAATCGGTGCTTTTATGTATAACACAATCGGAATTCATGGAGCGATTATTCTTGATTTTGTCAGCTTTATTATTTCCGGCCTGCTTATCCGCACCTGCCGGATTCCGAAAGAAGCCAGACAGCCGAACGGCACATTTAACTGGAGACAAGCTTCCGTCAAGGATTCGATAAACGATTTTAAGGAAGGCATTGTCTACATTTTAAAAAACAAGCTGCTGGCCTCTCTTATTTTCGGTTTCTTTGTTTTTGGTTTTGTGAACGGAGGATTTGCTGTATTGCCAATGTTTACAATGAAGTATGGACTGGCCCCCGACCGTTATGAATGGCATACATCCGTTTTTACGATCGCAATCGGGTTTGGGCTTTTGGCAGGAAGTGTGATCGGCACGTTAATCTCTAAAAAAGTGAAGCCTCACTTTTTAATGTCGGTGCCGATTTTAATTGCGGGCTTGCTGATTTTTGTCCTTGGCTACACCAAAGTTTTATGGGTGTACTATGCAACTACTTTTGTACTGGGGATGTGCATCGGTCCGGTAAACATCGCCATTGGGGGATGGATGCCTAAGATTGTCAATCCGAAGCTTATGGGACGTGTAAGCGGCTGGCAAGATCCTTTTATGATGTTTGCGCAGTCTTTGACACTTGGCTTAGTGGCGCTGTTATTCCCTAAGTTTGTATCAAACATCGATTATTTGTATTACGGCATGGGCGTTTTCATCTTAGCTGTTTTCATTTTCTATTTTGTCGCACTGCCAAAATACAGTGCGCAGGCTGTAGAAGTGAATGTACAGGAAACATTTCAGGCTCAGCCGAAAAAGAAAGCAAAATCTGTATAATATAAGTTGAAAATGCGCTTTTTTTCCATAGAAAAAGCGCATTTTTGCATTCAATATTTGCATTTCAACCTTAAAAAAGTATAATCTAATCATAAGAAATTTGATAAGAGCAAAGGAGAGAAATAATGGACGACCATGCATACTCGAAAGATCTGCAGCCAACCGTAGAAAATCTTTCAAAAGCAGTTTACACCGTGAACCGCCATGCAAAAACCGCCCCCAACCCTAAATACCTATATCTGCTGAAAAAACGGGCTTTGCAAAAGCTTGTCAAAGAAGGTAAAGGAAAGAAAATAGGGCTTCATTTTTCAAAAAATCCAAGGTTCAGCCAACAGCAATCGGACGTGCTTATCTCAATCGGAGACTACTATTTTCACATGCCTCCAACTAAAGAAGACTTCGAACATCTTCCGCATTTAGGTACACTTAATCAGTCGTACCGAAATCCTAAAGCTCAAATGTCTTTAACAAAAGCAAAACACCTATTGCAAGAATACGTCGGCATGAAAGAAAAGCCGCTTGTGACGAATCGCCAGCAGCCCGCTTATCATAAGCCTGTCTTTAAGAAACTCGGCGAGAGTTATTTTTAATAAAAAAAGCCGATGCCACTTATGGCATCCGGCTTTTTTTATTAATCGATCACATACGTATCCACTTTTTTAATCAGATCGCTGATTTCCGGCTTGCTGATTTGCTCATCGGCGCCGACCACTTCTCCCCGGTGACGCAAATCATCTGTAATTAATGATGAGAAAATCATAATCGGCACATCAGAACTCTTCGGATTGTCTTTAAGCAGCTTTGTCAGCCTGTGTCCGTCCATTTTCGGCATTTCAATATCACTGATGATCATATCGATCTGTTCTGTTAAATCATTGCCGCTTTCGGTAAGGTTCATGATATAGTCATATGCGTCTTTTCCATTCTCAAACGCTGTAATATTGTTGTATCCGGCTTCGGTTAATTCATCTTTTAAAAGACGCATCAGAAGCGGTGAGTCTTCTACAATGATAAGCTTTTTATCAGTTCTTCTTTCATCAAAGCCCTCGGTATGCATATTGTACGTATCAACACCTGAGTCTGATTCGATATCATAGATGATTTTTTCATAATCAGGCAAAAAGATCATCGTTTCTTCCAGTTTGATAATCCCTGTGAGGTGCCGCTCCATTCCTTGATTTAAGGAAGTCGGTTTTTCAATCGCTTCCCATGAAACCCTGTGAATTTGAGAAACAGACCCGACATGGAAAACAATTTTTCGCTTATTAAATTCGGTTACGATATACTTCTCGTCTTTTGATCCCTCAGGCTCAACTCCGAAAAAGGAAAACAGGCTGATGACTGGGAGAATTTCTCCTCTTAGTTTAATCATTCCTTCAACATGCTGGTGGGAGTGAGGCACTGATGTGACCTCGACAGGCTGAATAATCTCTCTTACTTTCATGACGTTAATGCCGAAAGCATTGCCACCAACGCCAAACTTCACAATTTCTAATTCATTTGTACCAGAATCCAATAAAATTTCGTATTGTTGTAACGACAATTCAATCCCTCGCTATTCGCATTCAGTATTGTACTGTATATATCGGCGCAAATTATAAAAAATGAATGGTGAGGCTCTTCAAAATCCTATTCTGGCGACAGTTATGCTGATAACCTTAAAAAAAGAAACTTTTTTCCTAATGACCATTGACTTTCCAACTGACAGTGATAAAATAGTCAAGGATTTTTCCAAAGAAGGGTGTAAATAATGGGTACTTTAGTAATATTTAAAGAAAATGAAATGACTGTTTTAGAGGATATCAGTGAAGAGACTTATCTTCATATGAAGAAAGAATCTGCTGATCTTCAAGAAGAGCATCCCCCGTACATGATTTGGCACGAAGACCTTCATTTTGACTATGGTTATTGATGAAATTGGCACATATAAACAATAATAGAACATGATACAATAAAGACAATCAAATCGCTGGTTGTCTTCTTTTTTTCTGAGAAGGAAGGTATGTTTAGTAAATAGGCGCATACAATCGAAATATATCGGTTAAAAAGGTGACAAATGGCCAGCTAGTGGTAAAATAGGAGAAACTCATTATATATATTAAGGTGATGAATTATGGAACATTTGCTGAATCCGAAAGCCAGAGAAATTGAAATTTCAGGAATACGCAAATTCTCAAATCTTGTATCTCAACACGAAAATGTCATTTCACTTACGATCGGCCAGCCTGATTTTTTCACGCCGCATCATGTGAAAGCTGCCGCAAAAAAAGCCATTGATGACAATGTTACGTCATACACTCCAAATGCCGGCTACCTGGAATTGAGACAAGCTGTTCAGCTTTATATGAAGAAAAAAGCGGACTTCAACTATGAAGCTGAAAGTGAAATAATGATCACAACGGGAGCGAGCCAAGCCATTGATGCAGCTTTCCGCACCATTCTGTCTCCCGGCGATGAAGTCATTATGCCAGGTCCGATATACCCGGGTTATGAACCTATTATCAATTTATGCGGTGCCAAGCCTGTCATTGTTGACACGACGTCTCACGGGTTTAAACTCACAGCCCGGCTGATTGAAGAAGCTCTGACTCCCAATACCAAGTGTGTCGTGCTTCCTTATCCGTCAAACCCTACCGGTGTGACATTATCTGAAGAAGAGCTGAAAAGCATCGCGGCTCTATTAAAAGGCAGAAATGTCTTCGTATTGTCAGACGAAATATACAGCGAATTAACATATGACAGACCGCACCATTCGATTGCAACACATTTGCGGGATCAAACCATTGTCATTAACGGCTTGTCAAAGTCCCACAGCATGACGGGATGGAGAATCGGATTTTTATTCGCTCCGAAAGACATAGCAAAACACATTTTAAAGGTTCATCAATACAATGTGTCATGTGCGTCCTCTATTTCTCAGAAGGCAGCACTTGAAGCTGTGACTAACGGATTTGACGACGCCCTGATCATGAGAGAGCAGTACAAAAAACGGCTCGATTATGTGTATGACCGCCTCGTGTCTATGGGTCTTGATGTCGTAAAACCGTCTGGCGCATTTTATATTTTTCCTTCTATTAAATCCTTTGGGATGTCTTCGTTTGACTTTAGTATGGCTCTTTTGGAGGATGCTGGTGTGGCGCTTGTGCCCGGCAGCTCGTTCTCAGCGTTTGGTGAAGGATATGTAAGGCTGTCTTTTGCATACTCGCTGGACACATTAAGAGAAGGATTAGATCGTTTAGAATTATTTGTACTAAAGAAAAGGGAATCGATGCAGACGATATAAACAACGGCGTTTAAGCCGTTGTTTTATTTTTTGGAAATGAGATTTTAAACGCTGTGCCTTTATCCGGCTGGCTGTCTACATGGATAACGCCTTGATGATTCTCAATGATATTAAATGTTACCATCAGCCCGAGTCCCGTTCCCTTTTCTTTTGTCGTTAAAAATGGTTCTCCAATACGGTTGAGCACCTTTTCAGGTATGCCCTCCCCTTCGTCCTTGACGGTAACATGAACAGAATGCTTATCCTCTGTTACGATAATGTCTACAGTGCCTCCGTCAGGCATAGATTCTACTGCATTTTTTATTAAATTAATGAATACCTGCTTTAGCTGATTTTGGTCCCCGTTTATATAAATGCTGTCTTTCTCATAACGGGTTCTGATGAAAATCCCGTTTAAATTCGCTTGGGTTTCCAGCAGCGCAGAGACTTCACCGATTAGTTTTTTCAAGTTCAAATGCTCTTTAACGGCATTCTGCTGGGGCTTCGCCAGCATCAGCAGTTCACTGAGTATTAATTCAATTCGGCTGAGCTCAGAGAATACAATGTCAAAATAATGTTCATTTCCTTCCATCGTCGGTTTCATCAGCTGTAAAAACCCTTTGATCGCGGTCAGCGGATTGCGGATCTCATGCGCGATTCCCGCTGCGAGCTGTCCTGCGATAGATAACTTTTCTGATTTAAGCATGAGTTCCTCTGTTTGTTTTCTCTCAGAAATATCACGCAGAATGACTTGGACAGCCGCTTCACCGAAAAAGGTCGTCGGAATGCAGACCATCTCCGTGTAGATGACCCTGTTCTGAAAGGTAAACCATGATTGTTTAACGATTTCCGATTCTGTTTTTTGCTCGGCAATGTTTTGGATTCTCTCTTTCACGTCCTCATGATCACAAGGGTGGAGCTGATCGTATATATTTTTGCCGATTAAATCCTCATAGGTCGCCGCTTCAAACAGCGAAATTCCCGACTCATTCATAAACACCCATTTCCCATTATGAATCACAGCAATAGTATCGATTGAATTTTGAATCAGCAGCTGATATCGTTCACGGCTTTTTTGCAGGATGGTTTGGAATTTTTTCCTTGAAGAGATATCGATTAGCAGAAGCAGTTCAGCCTGCTGGTTTTTGTAGACGGTCGGGGACGCTTTCACTTCTAAATGAACAGGTGTGCCATCAAGCCTTTTCCACGTCTGTTCAATCATTCCGACTTCCATTCCTTTTTGCATTCTTATAATTCTGTTTTTCACGATATCATGATACTCTTCCTCAATAAATTCATAGGACCATTTGCCAATAACAGCATCCTTGCTTTTTGCTCCCAGCATGGAAAGCATCGCGCTGTTTACATAGACGATTTTGCCGCTGACACTGATGCATAGCGGGCTTGGAAGATTTTCAACTAGCCGCTCATAATCATCCGTTATATATGTAGTTGATTCCGGGTTCTCAGGCTCAATTTCATGTTTTTCGCAGTTAAGAGGCTGATGCCCGGACTCTTCTTCGAGAATCTTCATTTTCAAAATGATTTCCCGTTCCGTCCGCTCAGCTCTCGTCGTCACAATTTCTACTGCAGCCTCCACCCATACAATCGTATGATCTTTTTTAATGAAACGAAAGGTGCACGGCATCAGATGATGTTCATTATAAAAATAGCTTTCAACTAAAAATTGGTCTTCCTCATGCAGAAATGTCTTGAGGAATGATCCGATCATTTCTCCCTGGAGATAACCCAGATACAGTTTGGAGTTGGCTGATATATAAATGATGCGTCCATTAGAAGCCAAGACTGCATGAATATCGGTTTTCGTTTGAAATGGCTTAACATACTGCGTATCCTGTTCCACAGAATCCCTCCTTTGCATGATCATCATGTTCGACATTTACAGATTGACTTTTACCTAGTATGATTCGCTAGAAAATGAGTATTCTCCTTCTATTCTTATAGTGATCTCTAATTTTTGAGGAAAAGAAAGGGCACACAATCTGTCAGATGTGCACCCTGTTTTTTATTTTTCGCTATTTTTCTTTTCGAGCTCTGCGTAAGCGTGTATGGCTCTTTTGGCGATAATTTTATTGATTTTATCGTCATCATCTACTGACGGCACAACGACACTAAAGGCGACCTTAGGTTTTTTTGACGGATAATAACCGACAAATGTTAAGTTATACGTTTTTTTCCCCCACCAATTCCGATTTGTGCCGTAATAAAATGTTTCTGCTGTTCCAGTTTTTCCCGATACATCTTCTGTAAAAGTATTTTTAGCTGTTCCTGAAGAGGTTACTAATTTCATACCTGTTTGCACTTGCTGCAAATCACTTTGGGAATTATTGATCTTATTCAGCACTTTAGGTTTCCTTTGCTCGATTGCCTTACCGAGTTCATCTTTTTTGCCTGGCTCATGTATGCTTGTGACGATTCTAGGCTGTACACGGTACCCTCCGTTTGCAATCACAGAAATGTACTGCGCCATCTGAAGCGGTGTATATGTATCATATTGACCGATGGCCAAGTCTAAAATTAGTCCCCCTACGGCATCAGGTGTCGTCTGCATACCGGCAGATTCCTGCGGCAGATCAATGCCTGTCTTTACGCCCAAGCCAAACTGGCTGTAGTAATTTCTCATTTTGAGCAGATCCTTCTGATCAGCAGGAAGCGGTCCATGCGGCTTATACGTTACCCCAGCTATATGCATAGCAACATTAAACATATATACGTTTGAACTTTTTTGCAAAGCCGTTAATTCATTGATGGTTCCCATGTTCATATAGGATTTCTTAGGCCTATTATTTCCTGCAAAATACAGAGGTGTATCAACAAAATATTTATAATGCGGGATACCATCTTGATAGCCGGCGAGAACGGTTGCACCCTTTACTGCTGATCCCATTTCATATTGGGTTGTAAAAGCACCGATCGCATAATCTTGAATCTTATTTGTTTCTAAATCTATCTTTTTTCCTGCCATCGACAAAATATCGCCGTTATTCGGATCCATCATCACAACAAAGGCCCGGTCAAGCATATAGTTTCCGCGTGCGCGGCTATTTCTCACTTCTTCTTCCACAATCTTTTCTACCTTTGCCTGCAGCTCCATGTCAAATGAAAGCCGAAGATCATAGCCCCTGCTGCCTTTGTCGATTGTTTTCTGGCTGACGACATTTCCTTTATTGTCTTCCACGTATTCCACTTTTTCTTTATGAGAATTTAAATAGTCCTCATATTGATACTCCAAATAACTTTTGCCGACTCTGTCATTACTCGCATAGCCTCTCGTAACATAAAAGTCTTTCCGGTCGCTGAGCAGCCCTTGATCAGGTGTTGTGACACCTCCAAAAACGGAATAAAGTGTTTTGTCATAAGGGTATTTTCGTGTCCAATCGTTTACGACATCTATCCCCGGCAGCTCTTCTAAATGCTCAGACACAATAGAAATTTCATCATATGTTAAATCATTTTTCGGTCTTTGCGAGGAGTTTTTCTTTTCATCAAGCAATGATCCGTTTTTGCCGTTGCCGTTGCTGTCATTTGGGTCCATCGCTTTTACAATCTGAGGTTCATACGCATTCCCGCTTGAAAATCTTGTGTATATGGCCGCGGTTTGCATAGCTTCGTCATCCCGCTGAATGGCCTTCAATTCTTTAGCCGGGACGCGTTCCACTTGAAGCTTGTAAGCCTGTGTCCCCTTCAGATTGCTTTCAGATTCCTTTAACAGGCGGGCGGCTTTTTTCGGATGAGAAGCGAGCCAGTAATCACGTAAATCTCTATCCTTTAAAAATTCGGTATCAATATCGATCAAAGCGGCAAGCCGTTTAGCTGTTTTGATTTTGTCCTTTGTTTTTGTGCTTGATGTTGAGACATACACAATTTCCGGAACGCTCTGGTTATCAACAGCCACTTTCTCGTTTCTGTCATACATCTTTCCCCGAGGCGCTGGATAATACGCTGTTTTCGCATTAGCTTTCTCAGCGTTTTCTTCATGCTGTTCGCCTTCGACAATTTGAACAACGCCAAGCTTAAAGATTAATGCAGTAAATAGAACAAAGACCGCTAGGAAATACAGATTCATTCTGATTGCTCTGCTTCCTTTTCGCTTTTTCTTTGGTTCACGTCCTATTTCAGTCACTTCTGGTTACCCCTCTCAAATCATTCAATATATTTACATATACTGTTTTTAATTGTAACACCTTTGTAATAGTTGTTACAGCGAAAAGGGATAAAAAAAGTTGTCAATAATGAAATACATTAAAATATAACTAACGATTCAAAAAATAGGAAGCTATGTAACTGTGAGATAAAGTCACTACATACGCATGACTCGCTTGTCATCAGCGGTTCAGTGCGTTTTGATTACAAAAATGACAATCATCATTTGTCAAAGGAAAGTGATGGATTCTTTATGACAAAAAAGCTATGTTATGATTTTTTTGTAGAAAACAAACAACTCTAGGAGGTTACGAACTAATGAAAAAAGCATTTATTTTATCTGCTGCCGCTGCGGTTGGATTATTCACATTCGGAGGCGTACAGCAAGCATCAGCGAAAGAACTCTCCTGCCAGCCTGTGGTAACGGTCAAAACGGGGAACACAGTGCAAAACCTTACGCTTAAGGATGTAGTGAAAAAGCTACATATTAAAACAAATATAAAAACACTAAACGCGGCGAATGAAAAAGAGCTTGAGCAGCTCCTTCAAAAGCATGCGAAACAATCCAACATGAAGATTCAGGATGTTCAAAAACCGGAAGCAGTAAAGCCAGCGCAAAAGGCTCCTGAAAAAGCCGCTGATCAAAGCACTGCTGCTAAAGCACCGGCTACTGCTGAAAAAACAAGCAATAATACAACAACAGCTGCACCTTCATCTGTAAGTGAATATGAGAAAAAAGTTGTTGAGCTGACAAATGCTGAAAGACAAAAACAAGGTTTAAAACCGCTTCAAATTGATGAAACATTAAGCAAATCTGCACGTGCAAAATCACAGGATATGAAAGACAAAAACTATTTTGATCACCAAAGCCCAACTTACGGCTCACCGTTTGATATGATGAAATCTTTCGGAATCAGCTACAAAACAGCTGGTGAAAACATTGCTAAAGGACAAAAAACACCTGAAGAAGTAGTAAAAGCTTGGATGAACAGTGAGGGCCACAGAAAAAACATTCTTAACCCTAACTTTACACACATCGGTGTCGGTTATGTTGAATCCGGCAGCTACTGGACACAGCAATTCATCGGAAAATAATAAAAAAGAGATTGCCTGTTTTGGACAGGCAATCTCTTTTTTATTATTTTCCCTTAAAATATCCATTCTCCTGTAATAAAATAAAAGAAAGACTAAAACGGACAGTGTCTTTCTCATGTTCCACACAAGAAATTCTTCTCAAAACACAGCCGAATTTGTTCTTCTCGACCAACTTTTCGAAGAGGATCATCTGCTTCGAAAAATTGATAAACACATAGACTTCTCTTTCATCATTGAAAAGGTGAAACACTACTACAGCGAAAACAAACCAGAAGGTTTTTTCTATTTAGATCACCGCACAACAGATATGAAATACAACATTATCACAAGATACCTATGTCACACCTGGAAATGTCCATGATTCTGTGCCTTATCTTGACCGATTAGACCACCAAATCGCACGATTTGGGTTTCAAGTAGAAGCCGTCGCCCTTGATTCCGGATATTTAACGACTCCGATCTGTAAAGGATTATCTGACCGTCATATCTTTGGTGTCATCGCACATAGGCGTTACCATCCTGCCAGAGGCTTATTTCCAAAATGGAAATTTCATTACGACAGTGAACAAGACAGATATATTTGTCAGAACCAGCAAACCCTTACATACTTAACAACTGACCGAAAAGGCTACCCATCATATAAATCAAATCCTGAAATATGTTCCTTCTGCCCGCTGCTTGAGAACTGCACAAATCAAAGAACCATCAGAAAGTTATTACTCGGCATGTATGGGAAGACCATAAAGAAAAGGTCAGACAAAATCGCTTGTTTGTTTCAGGAAAAAACCTCCTGTTGAAAAAATGGCTGAGACGGCGCAAAAAGTGCTGAAAACCAGTGAACCCGGAGACGGCAAAATCTTTATTTAATACTTTTTATAATAAAAAAGTAGAATTTACCTATTTTTTCGTTGAATACTTCTTCAAAATTTATTAATATAGTAAATAGGTTTCTAAATAAAGGAAGAAAGGAAGTTTAAATTGAAAAAAATTGTAATGACACTATTCATAGCTGCTCTTTTGACATTAGGGATTTTCTCAAACAGTTCAGAAGCGTTAGCCATGACTTCAAAAGGAGCAATTAAATTTCAAACAGATGCCAATACTTACTCAAAACACGCTACTTCTATTGTCGTAACAGGTACTATGTCCGGAAGGCATGCTGAGCTAAACAACGGTGTTGTAGTTGCTCTTATAAATAAAAAAGGAAAATTAGTAAAAAGAATAGATGTTGATCGCCGTAATATTCGCAGTTTTAGAGTAAGCTTTTCAACAAAAAATATTCCAGCAGGCAAGTATGATGTGCTGGTATCAACGACTTGGGGACATCAAACCTTTACAGGAGAACTGAAGCACTATATTACTGTACAACATTAAAATTCATATTATTACGTTGATTTCATCTGGAATTCTCAAAAACAGCATGTAATGATGAAATCTCTGAATCGAGGATGTTTTCGTAAATCTCTTGGATTTTTACGATACATCCTCTTTTATTTTCAGTTTTGCTAGAAGGCTAATCTGTAGAGTTTCAATTTCGGATCCAAATTATTATTGTTTTAATTGCGGGAATACGAACTCGAATTCATAGTTTAAATCAAACATGATAAATCCTACTGTAGTAAAGTTGTATTAATCCTAATGATTATTCGGCAATCCCCCTTTTGATTTTATAATAGACAGTCTGCATCAAATAAACGAGGGGAATTTTCAAAATTATTCACAGTAGAACATTATAAATGGATACACGTTAATACATTATCCTGCCAAGTTCCTGTCTTCATTAAAGGCCCTAAGAATACAAGGTTTGCAGATCATTGTTTACAAAACACCATCAACAATACCGTAAGCCTTCGCTTCCTCGACATCCATAAAATAGTCGCGTTTCATGTCTTCTTTTAGTTTTTCCAGCGGCTGACCCGTCCGTTCATGGAAAAATTGCTAGATTTTGTCCTTCAGCTTAATGATCCGTCTCGCAAAAATCTCCATGTCCATCGCCTGTCCTTTGACACCGCCAAGCGGCTGGTGAATCATGATTTCGCTGTTTTTAAAGGCAAACCTCTTTCCTTTCGTTCCGCCCGCGAGAATGATCACTCCCATCGAATCCGCCATCCCGACGCAGATTGTGCGAATATCCGGTTTTACATATTCCATCGTATCTAAGATTGCATATCCGGCAGAGGTTGATCCACCCGGACTGTTGATATAGACCGAAATGTCCTTTTCATTGTCTTCTGCTGACAAAAATAGCAATTGGGCGGTTATACGGTTAGCGAGATCGTCCGTAAATTCAGAGCCGATCATTATGATACGGTCTTTCAAAAGCCGTGGAAAAATATCGTAGGATCTTTCTCCTGCCGCTTTTTTTCAATTACATAAGGAATTGGTGTTCATACCTTTTAACCTCCTAATGCTTATGCAGGACGGCTGTGAAGCGCTCGAAAGCGAGGTCCGTTTCGCGTATTCAAACAGGCGGTCCGGATCATGCAGTACAATCGCGTCGATCAAAAGGCTGGCGTGTCCTGAGCCGCTCTCGAGTTGGTCACCTTGAAACAAGAGTTAGCTAAAAACTATCAAATATTTGAAACCCCTGAACAAGAGTCATTTGAGTTTACTTATTTTTTTCCCGAACAAGAAGAACAGCTCAAAAAAGAAGCTCTCTTTTTAACATTGGGTTCCGAAGCTATCATTGAAGCGGTTAGACAAAAATGCGGGAATTTACAAGTGCTAACTCACCAGACAGAAGATTGCCCCGTCGGGCAATCTCAGACCGTTGACAAAACAGGTCGGATCTCTATGATCCGACCTGTTTTTATCCAATTTATTCTATTTTTCCGTCGAATAGGCCGGCGTATTGGTCCTTTCCAAGTCCAATTCGCCAGTTTTTTAGATTCATGGCAGCAAAAACAAGCATCGCCTGCATGGACAATTTTTTCTTTCCCCGCAGGGTTGTCCAGCGCCGACCATGCTTGTGCTTTAAATCCGCAAAAACCCGTTCGATCGTTTCTTTGCGTTTGGCATAGATTTGCCTATTCTCGTCCGTGTGCCGCAAATGATCGACCTCATCTAAATGATCTTGCCAAAGATGCCGATTAATTATTTTTTGGTGATTTCGACTTTCCATACATTGATTCAGTAATGGGCAGTTCACATCGTTTTGGATCTGACGCATATACCCGGTAGCCTTCTCGGTTGGTTGTGCGATAAGTCAGAACGTGGTTTTCAGGACAAATGTAAGCATCGTAGTATTCATCGTAGACATATTCGTGTTTTCTCAGAATCCTTTTTTCGTTTGCGGTCGGGTGTAGGGCATGACAGGGCGAACATTTTCATCACTTAGAAACTTCGCGATAAATGGTGTCTTATATCCAGCATCAACTGCGACTGTATCAGGCTTGGCAACACGTTCTTTTATTTGTTGGAACAAAGGCGCAAACACTTGACTGTCATGAATATTCGTCGGCTCAACAACCGTCCCCAATACAAACCCGTTCCGATCACAAGCTGTATGAAAACCATAAGCAAAAAGGCGTTCCCGTTCACCCTTAACAAAATATCCGCTTTCAGGGTCTGTCGTACTTTCTTTTATTTCTCGTTTCTCTGAGCATGTTCTGGGCTTCAAAGGTTTTTTACCGTTCGCTTCACGATTGGCGTTAATTTCTTGATCTAGCAGCCCCTGATAAGCCCTCGTTTCTTTTCGTTGGTTTATTGGATGTGGATTCTCTGAAAAAATCCCTAATTTTTCAACCTTCAGTAAAAACTATGAACGTCGTTTTCATGACACCGATCTATTTGAAACCATCTTTTATTAAATCTTGCGTCAAGCCACATCGGTTTCAATTTGCTTAATGGTTTCGCGCATGGAGCGATGGCCAAACACGTATTGAATCAGGACTATTTTGATCAATACGACAGGATCAATGCTTGGACGTCCTTTTGAAGAATAAAGAGGGGTAACTTTACCATAAATAAACGAAAAATCCATGGCTTCTTCCATCTTCCTGACCAAATGATCTTCAGGGACAAGTTCACTTAAGGTAACGACTTCGGAGCTGTTCACGCTGATCTTTTGAGTGCTTGGACAACATGGTAAAACCTCCAAAAACTAGATTCATTTACATTTTAACAAAAAAAGCTTGTCGATGAAGCCACTTTTTGTGACTTTGTCGACAAGCTGAGATTGCCCCGTCGGGCAATCTTTTTTATTTCACCCAAAGCTTATAAATGCTTTGAGTCCCGCTGTTTTCTTCCCCTTGTTCCGGAAGCTTGTCGTATAATGATTTGGCCAGCGTCAATCCGGGCATCTCTTCTCCCATGAGCTCTGCTTCTTCAAGAGCAATTCCCATGTCTTTAATAAAGTGTTTAACGTAGAAGCCGGGTGCGAAATCACCTTTCAGCATACGCGGGGCGAGATTTGATAATGACCAGCTTCCTGCCGCTCCAGTTGTAATGCTCTTCAGGACATTTTCCGGCTGAAGGCCTGATTTTTGGGCATAAGCCATCGCTTCGGCTACACCGATCATACCTGCTGCAATCGCGATTTGATTACACATCTTTGTGTGCTGGCCGCTCCCTGCCGGCCCTTGATATTGAATATTCTCTCCCATTAAAGTGAAGATGGGCAGGCAAGCTTCAAACGCTTCTTTTTCCCCTCCGACCATAATCGCCAGTGTTCCGTTTTGCGCGCCGATGTCACCTCCTGAAACAGGTGCGTCTAAGGCAAATAATGATTTTTCTTTGGCTGCCTTCGCAATTTTTTTGGCTAACGACGGTTTGGAAGTCGTCATATCAATGAGATAAGCGCCTTTTTTAGCATTTTCAATAATTCCGCTGCTGCCGAAATACACTTCTTCTACATCACTGGGATAGCCTACCATTGTAATAATGATATCCGCTTCTTTCGATAGTTCTTTTACAGTGTCTTTCCACACCGCGCCTTTTTCCAGTATGCTGTCCGCTTTTGCTTTTGTCCGGGTATACACCAATACGTGATGTCCATCTTTAAGGATATGTGAAGCCATACTGTTTCCCATTACTCCAAGACCGATAAAACCGACTGTTTTTTTCAAGTAAATTCCCCCAGACGTTAGATTTCATTTAGTTAAAATTTATCATTTTCTAGACTACCATATCTAGTAATCATATAGTAGAGTCTAAAAAATAAAAAAACCCAAAACTTGAAAAAGTCTTGGGTATCCAATGATGATTATAATGTAAATTTAGCAATAGCGTTCATAAGCTCTTGGCTTGCATGTTTTAATGTATCAGTTGAGTGTTTGACTTTCTCAAGCGTGATCAGCTGTTCATCGGTTGAGGCGTTGACTTCCTCCGCTGCAGCAGCCGATTCCTGTGATATAGCTGAGATGCTTTGAATCGCTTCAGAAATGGCAAGCTGTTCTTCACTCATTCTTTGTATTTCTTCGTAAATTTGATCAATACCTTGAACAAGTGACTGCATTTCCGCGGTGATGGTGTTTAATACTTCGCCAGTCTCATGAATTGCACTGTTTTGTTCATCATTCATTTTACTTGCTTCGACCATTGCATGGGAAGCCTCTTTTGTTTCAAGCTGAATCAACTTCACTGTCTCACTGATATGCTTGGTGGAAAGCGCTGACTGCTCGGCAAGCTTCCGCACCTCTTCAGCCACGACAGCAAATCCGCGTCCGCTTTCACCGGCTCTGGCTGCTTCAATACTGGCATTTAAGGCAAGTAAATTGGTTTGATCCGAAATATTTGAAATCGCAGTAACCACTTCTTCAATATTCTTCGTTTGACTTTCCAAATCCAACAGCATCGTTTCGACTTTCTTTGTTTCCGTATTGGCTTCGTTTGATTTCATCAGCAGCTGGCCGAGCGCGTCAAGCCCTTTATAGCTTGCATCCTCTGAGGATTTTGAACGTGCTTTTATGCCGCCTGCCTGATCCGCAATTCGTCTGATTTTAGCAGACAGGTTTTCCGATTTTTCGTTAATGGTCTCAACTTCTGAAGCCTGTTCCGTTGCCCCGGCTGCCACTTCTTCGATCGCTTTTGCAATTTGTCCGCTCGTTTCATTGGTTTCAGCGGAGACAGCTGTTAATTGTTCAGAGGTGTCAGACACTTTTCCTGAAGAATGTCTGACTTGCTCCACCATTTCCTTCATGTTTTCAACCATCTGATTAAAGTCTCTTGTTAAAATGCCGACTTCATCCCTCGTCTTTGACTCTGCATGCACTGTCAAATCGCCTGCAGAGACGGCCTTTGTTTTTGCAATCAGCTGCTGGATCGGCCCGGTTATTGTTTTGGCGAGGAAGTAGCTGAGAATAATCGTCACCGCCAGCGCGATGAGTGAGATGAAAAGGTTCGCCCGATTCATTTTATCTGAAATCCACATTAATTGATTTGTGTCAAATTGTGTTCCGACTTTCCATCCCGTTTCTCCAACCGTTTGATACACAATCATTTTTCCCTTTGCATCTTGTATCCCGTTTTTGTCAGATGCAATGGTTTTTAATGTTTGGTCCTTGGAGATATTTGTTCCTTGGTTTGACGGATGTGCTAAAAGATTGCCGCTTGCATCAGCTAAAAAAGCAAAGCCATTGTATGGCACCTTTTGCTTATTTACCATGGTCTGGATGGAAGAAAGTTTCAGATCATAACTGGCAACGCCTATCACCTTCTGCCCGTCAAGAACTGCTTTTGAGGCTGTGACGATCATTTCTCCCGTCACGACATCTTTATAGGGTTCCGTCCAGACGACTTTATCGGGTGTTTCAGCCGCGCGCTTATACCATGGTCTAGAAACCGGATCATAATCTTTTGCAAATTCTGCTTTCGGATATGTAAACATTTCTTTTTTTGCGGTTCCTATATAGGCCATCGCCACATAATCATCGTTTTCTTTAATTTGTTTAATGTCATCATTAAACAGCCTGGCAGCTGCTTTACTTGAGTTTGTCACAAATGCACGTGTTAACTCTCCATTTGCCAATCTTAACAGCGAAATGTCATAACTCTTTAATTGCAGTTCGATATTTTGTTCAAGCGAGTTTGTTACGTTTTGTGTCGTGTTTTTCCCATCCTCTGTAATCATCGGTTTTAACGTCCGGTAAGAAGAAAGCATCAAAAGAACAACTGTGACGACTAACATGATAGAAACGAAAACAGCAATCTTCATGTGAAGTTTTTTAAACAAACCAATCCCCTCCTATTTTCTATATCGGCCTTTTCACCCAAAAAATGAATAAACATAAAATAAATTATAATGAAATCACAAGATATTTACTGAAGATTCAAACAGATTGTTTTTCAGCAGTTAGGATTACGATATAATAAACAGCACAAGGAGAGTGATTGTCATTTTTAAACAGATGTATGTCCATAATGGCATTAAATTTGAGCGGCTGACGATCAGAAATTATTCAAGAACAGACATTGAGGGATTGCTTTCTCTGCAGAAAGAGTGTTTCCCCCCTCCATTTCCGCAGGAATTGCTGTGGTCAGAAGAACAGCTTGACAGCCATATCAACACCTTTCCGGAAGGCGCCTTATGCGCGCTGGTTAATGGTGAAATCGTCGGTTCGATGACTTCCCTTATCGTGCAATTTGATCCTGATGCTCCCGAGCATACATGGGCGGAGACAACAGATAACGGCTATATTACATGTCATGATCCGCAGGCAAATACGTTATATGTAGTTGATATTTCGGTTTCACCGCATTACCGGAAGCTTGGAATAGGAAAATGGCTGATGAATACAATGTATGAATTAGCCGTTGAAAAGCGAATGGAACGGTTACTCGGCGGCGGACGTATTCCTTTTTATCATAAGTACGCACATGAGATCAGTGCTTCACAATATGTAGAGGATGTTATAGAAGGAAAAAAGAAAGATCCTGTACTGTCATTTCTCCTCCATTGCGGCCGTTCACCGCTCTGCATCGTCAGCAATTATTTGGACGATGAAGAATCCTTGAATTACGGGGTTTTGATGGAGTGGAAAAATCCCTTTTTATGAAAAAACGAGCTGTAAAGCTGACAGCCCGTTTACGTGAAATATTCAATTTTTGCATTAGGAAAATACGTATCGATATAAGATTCAAGCGTTTCCCGAAGCACATGCTCTTCATCTTTCTGATAAATATATTTTCCGATCCCGTAGCGTCCCCATTTATAGCGCCGCTTTTCTTCATCTAACTCAAGCTTTGTTTTTGGATAATTCTTCTCAATGACTCGTTTCGCCGGCTTCGTAAATCGATGCTGAATCAATTCAAAGGTAATATCATGTCTGACATCCTGCGGCAAAGCGGCATCAAGTTTTTCAAACAGATGTCTGTATCCTTCCTCCCAGCCTTCATGGATGTAAATCGGCGCAACAATAAAGCCTAGCGGGTAGCCTGCTTTCGCTACTTTTACAGCCGCTTCAATCCGTTTATCGAGAGGAGAGGTTCCCGGCTCAAAATTCTTAATCACATAGTCAGCATTTATGCTGAATCTGAATCTTGTTTTCCCGTTATGTTTCGCATCCAAAAGGTGATCAACATGGTGAAACTTCGTGACAAATCTGAGCTTGCCAAGCTCACTCTGTCCAAAATGTTCAATGGCGTGCTTGAGCGTATGTGTCAAATGGTCGATGCCCACAATATCCGAGGTACATGAAGCTTCAAACCTTGTAAACTCCGGTGCACGTTCTTTCATATACTGATCCGCCTGGTCCAAGATTTCTTCGACATTTACATAGGTTCTGATATAGGGTTTTGTTCCCATTGTGGTTTGTAAATAGCAGTAATGGCAATGCCCCATACAGCCTGTCGCAAACGGGATCGCATATTCAGCTGACGGTTTTGAAGAATCAAACTTTAATGTTTTTCGGACACCGATTACTAAAGTTGATTTTGCATTACGGTATTGCTGAAGATGGTTTTTACCAGGAATATTGCGCACTTGGTTATGGGACGTCGTTTCTCTGATTTCGATGCCCATTTTTTCAAATTTATCATGTAATTCCTGTGCCAATGGATATTCCATTGCTCTCGGTTCAATATAAACGAGCTGCGGAACAAATGGGTTCTGCATGGTGCCACATCCTTTTCCTTTTCTACCGTTACTTTTCTCATAAGGCGGAAAGGATATGAGTTGTAATGTTTTCCTTGTTACTCGTACGGATCGATATCAAATAATTCTTTGTAAAGTGATTTTGCTTCTTCATAGCTTGCAAAAACAGCATCATCCTCAGCAAACGGATGGTAGGTTTCAAATATAAACAGGGAAAGCTCACCCTCATGGTATGGGTGATGCACAATTTCAGCTTCTTTTATATGAGCAACATTGGCGGCGTGCGGATTTCTGTAGATGACGTAGACTGTATCTCCTGCGTTAAATTCGTTTGACATTCTATCCCTCCTAGCCATGTTATTGTGCCCCGCTGCATCCCTGATTATGAAAAAAACCAGACAGGCCGGAGGCCGTCTGGTTTTTGTGAATTACTTGAATGTTTCTTTTACGAACGCGACAACTTCTTCTGTCGTGCTCATAGATAAGATTTTCTCTTTGAATGACTCAGCTTCTTGTTTAGACAATTTGCTGATTTGTGTTCTTGCCGGAAGGATAGAAGTTGCGCTCATTGAGAACTCATCTAAGCCTAAGCCAAGAAGAATCGGAATCGCAATTTCATCTCCTGCCATTTCTCCGCACATGCCGACCCATTTTCCTTCTTTATGTGCCGCTTCAATTACAAGTGTAATTAAGCGAAGGATTGCAGGGTTGTATGGCTGATACAGGTAAGATACACGTTCATTCATACGGTCAGCTGCCATTGTGTATTGGATCAAATCATTTGTTCCGATACTGAAGAAGTCAACTTCTTTAGCAAACTGATCAGCGATAACTGCAGTTGACGGAATCTCAACCATCATACCGACTTCGATGTCGTCAGATACAGTTTGTCCCGCTTTGACAAGCTTTTCTTTCTCTTCAAGAAGGATCGCTTTCGCTTCTTTGAATTCGTTAACTGTCGCAATCATAGGGAACATGATTTTCAAGTTTCCGTATGTACTTGCACGAAGCAGCGCGCGAAGCTGTGTTCTGAAGATTTCTTGCTCTTCAAGGCAAAGACGAATCGCTCTGTAGCCCAAGAACGGGTTCATTTCTTTAGGAAGCTGCAGGTAAGGAAGCTCTTTGTCTCCGCCGATATCAAGTGTCCGAACGACAACTGATTTTCCTTCCATACGCTCAAGAACCGTTTTGTAAGCGTCAAACTGCTCATCTTCTGTAGGCAGCTGATCTCTTCCCATGTAAAGGAATTCTGTACGGTAAAGACCAACTGCTTCTCCGCCGTTTTCAAGAACACCCTTCACATCATCAGGAGTACCGATATTCGCTGCAAGCTCTACATGATGGCCGTCTTTTGATACAGTCGGTTCATTGACCAGCTTCGCCCACTCAGCTTTTTGAGCTAAATAAGCGTTATGTTTTTCTTCATACTCTTTTACAGTTTCCGCAGAAGGATCGATAATGACATCGCCATTAATACCGTCAACGATAACAGTCACGCCGTTTTGGATCGTGCCTGTAGCCGCTTTCGTTCCGACAACTGCAGGAATCTCAAGAGAACGCGCCATGATGGCAGAGTGAGATGTGCGTCCGCCGATATCAGTTGTGAATCCTTTTACGAACTCACGGTTTAATTGAGCCGTGTCAGACGGTGTTAAGTCTTCAGCTACAATAATAACTTCTTCTGAAATCATGCTTGGGTTTGGAATTTCAACGCCAAGCAGGTGGCCCGTTACGCGTTTTGTTACGTCGCGGATATCTGCCGCACGCTCTTTCATGTATTCATTATCCATAGATTCAAACATGGTAACGAACATAGAAGACGTTTCTTTTAAAGCGAATTCAGCGTTTACAGAATCAGAGCTGATTTTTTCTTTCACAGGATTCAGAAGCTCAGGGTCACTGAGAACTAAAAGGTGAGCAGAAAAAATATCAGCTTTATCCTGACCCAGTTCTTTCAAAGCATGCTCTTTGATTTTTTCGAGCTCTTCTTTAGAACGTGCAATCGCTTCATCAAAACGGCTTACTTCCGCTTCAGAATCAGAGATGTTTTTCTTTTCAACCGTTAAATCTGGCTCTTCAAGCCGGTACGCTTTTGCAATCGCGATGCCGGCTGAAGCACCAATCCCTTTTAATTCTTGCATTACTCGCCGAGTCCTTCGCTTTTCATTGTTTCTTCTAAAGCGTTAAGAGCATCGTTTTCGTCAGCGCCAGCAGCAGAAATTGTGATTTCAGCGCCTTTAGCGATTCCAAGAGACATAACACCCATGATTGATTTAAGGTTTACAGTTTTGCCGTTATATTCCAAATTAACGTCAGCGTCGTATTTGCTTGCAGTTTGTACAAGAACTGTTGCAGGACGAGCGTGAATTCCAGAATCTGCAGTTACTTTGAATGTTTTTTGTGCCATTTTTATCATTCTCCTTTTAACTTAAAGCTATATTACTTCACAATATTATATCATACAGCCGTACTTGTCATCTGACAAGCACAGCGTACTATATACCCTTATTTTTCAATCTTCACAATGTCTTCTTGCTCTCTGTTAACTGATCCGCTTGCCTTAATGCTGACTGTTTCTCCTTCAGCAAGGTTCGTAAATACGATCGGTGTCATGAGAGATGGTACATTCGGTTTTACTGCGTCCAAATCAACTTCAAGAAGCTTTTGTCCAGGCTCAACGCGGTCCCCTTCTGATACGAAAGACGTAAACCCTTCGCCCTTGAGGCTGACCGTATCAATGCCGAAGTGGATCAAAATTTCTTTTCCACCGTCGGATTGCAGGCCGATTGCATGTTTTGTCGGGAAAACATTTAATATTTTTCCTCGTACCGGAGAAACGACGATGCCTTCAGAAGGAAGGATCGCAAAGCCGTCACCCATCATTTTTCCTGAGAAGACTTGGTCAGGAACATCAGTAATCGGGTGAATTTCTCCAGCAATCGGAGAAACAAAGACTTCCTCGCCAATTTCATTTTGCAGCGGTTCTGCAATGACTTCCTCAACCTGCTGCCCTACTTCTTCCTCAGCGGATGTTTTCGGTTCAGGTCTTGGTTTGCGTCCCGCGATGATGTCCTGCATTTGTGTTTTTAATCCGTCAGAACGCGGTCCGAAAATCGCCTGAATATTGTTGCCCACTTCCAGAACCCCGGAGGCGCCAAGCTGCTTCAGAAGGTCTTTATCAACCTTTTTCTGATCGTTTACTGTCACACGAAGACGAGTGATACAAGCATCAAGGTGTTTGATGTTTTCCTGGTCACCCATGGCCTGCAGGATCTCGTAAGGAAGGTCGCCTGCTTCTCCTGTTTTCCCGGATGCTGCTGTTTCAGCTGAAGCATCCTCACGGCCTGGTGTTTTCAGATTAAATTTGCGGATCGCAAATCGGAATCCGAAGTAGTAAATAACCGCAATCCCTAAACCAACAGGGATGACAAGCCACCAAGCCGTCCGGTTCGGTAAAATGCCGAAAAGGAAGTAGTCAATTAAACCGCCGGAGAATGTCATACCAATCTTAACATTCAACAGCTGCATGACCATGAATGAAAGCCCTGCAAACAAACAGTGAATCGCAAATAGGACAGGGGCAACGAATAGGAATGAGAATTCCAATGGCTCTGTGATCCCTGTCAGGAAGGATGTCAGTGCTGCTGAACCCATAATACCTGCAACAAGTTTTTTGTTTTGCGGTTTTGCTTCATGATAAATCGCAAGTGCCGCAGCAGGAAGTCCGAACATCATAAATGGATATTTACCTGTCATGAACGTACCTGCTGTTAATTGTACGCCGTCTTTAATCTGCGCCATAAAGATACGCTGATCCCCGCGGATGATCTCTCCGGCTGCACTTTTGTAGCTGAAGAATTCATACCAGAACGGCGAGTAGAAAATATGATGCAGACCAAATGGAATAAGCGAACGTTCAATGACCCCGAAGATAAATGCAGCTAGGGTTGGATTCGCTTCCACTAATCCAGTTGAAAAGGCATTCAATCCATGCTGGATCGGAGGCCAGATCACTAACATAATAAGACCCAGAATCAGTGCGGAAATTGACGTAATAATCGGTACGAAACGTTTACCCGCAAAGAAACCAAGATATTGCGGCAATTCAATTGTATAAAATTTGTTAAACAACAATGCTGCCAGCACACCGACGATAATACCGCCGAATACCCCTGTCGCCAAGGTAGGTATGCCGAGCATGTTTACATATGCCGGGTGGTTTTCCGTGAAGAACTTGGCTCTTTCGATTGAATCGGAAGGTATGGTTCCGTTTGCAAGAAGAACCGCACTCATGGATACGTTCATCACCAGATAACCGATAATTGCTGCTATCCCGGCAACTCCATCTCCGTTGGCAAGCCCGATGGCTACACCTACTGCGAAAAGAAGCGGAAGGTTATCGAAAACAATCTGCCCAGCGCTTTCCATCACACCCGCTACGAGCTGAACATTGTCATTGCTTAGGAAATGCAGGACTTGAATCATGTCCTTGTTTTGCATTGCATTCCCGATCGCAAGCAAAATACCCGCCGCAGGAAGAATCGCAACTGGAAGCATAAGCGCACGCCCGATTTTTTGGAGAACGCCGAATAATGCTTTAAACATAAGAATTGACCTCCTCTTTTTACTAGTCTGACCTTACAGCTAAAAATCATGACAACGAATTCACAGGCGTAAGTCTTCCAGTTTAACCGTTTACATTTGCCCTTTTACACAACAAAAAAGGCATGAGCAAAATAGGGTGCGCAAAAGAACGAGAATGACCTTCCCGTTTTTTCCCCTCAATCACTCATGCCTGATCGGATCAGTAACACGTTTTTAAAGGATAAACTGAATTTATGAAATTTTATTGGTTAATCGGTACAGATGAAGCGTGAGATAAACCGCTTCCGCCTCATGAACTGGTTTCTTCAATGTTTGCTGCAAGATTTTAATCAATTTCCAAGCTGTATTGTAGCATAGCGGATATTCATTTTTCAATAACAACATTAATTTTTCTGGTTCTTTAGTCGGTTCCTCTTTTTTAATTCTTTCTATCGTAAATCTGATGTGCCGGATAAGCCGTAAATAGTTGACGCTTTCCTTATTTACTTTCATTTGAAACGAGTCTTCAATCACCTCTACAAGCTGCGCCATCAGCTGAGAGTGCTTATTGACTTCGGACAGCGGGCGATTCGTCAGGGCTGAATGAATATGCAGGGCGATAAAACCGATCTCCCCTTCCGGAAGGCAGATGCCCGCTTTTTCATTGATCATATCAATGACTTCTTTGGCAATCTGATATTCATCCGGATAAAGTGACTGCGTCTCCATTAAAAAAGGATTTTTCATATCAAAGCCCTGCTGCTGCCTTTTGATTGCAAATGCAATATGGTCAGTCAGTGCAATATGAATATGTTCATTTAGTGAGCGGTTTGTCCGATTGCTGATATGGTATATGACATCGTTTGAAATATCAACGAGCTTTTCATCAACATAGTCGAGGAGCTTTTTAAACTGCTTCTGTTCCTTTTCGTCCTTTAAAATGAACATTTTATCGTACCCTTTATCTTCAATCACATCATCTTGTTTTTTTCCGAAACCAATTCCTTTTCCGATCAAAACTACTTCACTGTATTTATGATGAGAAGCAATTAATACGTTATTATTCAGTACCTTTTTCACTGTAAAGGACCCATTCACGATCCTCAGCTCCTTTGTCATTCAATACCTCATATCGTACATAACGAACGGAATGCGCGTCAAACCTTTTTTCATGCATTCACTAAACAGTCGATCTTTCAATGAGACGGTAATCAAGAACTCTTTTTTCAATCGGCTGACCTTGAATCCTTTTTTCCAGCATGGAAAACGCCTGCTTGCCCATTTCCTTCGCTTGAATATCGATAGTTGATATCCCAAGCAATTGGCTGATTTCATGGTTATCAAAGCTTAAGATCGCAAGTTCATCCGGAACAGACACTTTCTGAGCTTTCGCTTCGAGTAAAAGCCCTGCCGATACCTGGTCATTCGCGACAAAAATAGCCGTCGGCCTTTCTCTCCAGTTGTTCCATTTATGAAAAAGCGCTTTTCCATCGTTCATTGTAATCGCTTTCTCAATCACCCATTCTTCATTGAATGTTTCTCCGATCTCTTCCAATGCTTCTTTATATGCTTTGATGCGAAAATGACTGTTCATGCCTTTTTTTCTCGCTAAGCAAATCGCTATTTTTTTGTGCCCTTTGGCGATTAAATAGTCGAGTCCGTCCCGGAATGCGGCTTGATGAGGAATGCTGATTGTGGAAAACCCGCCCTTGTTTGAATTCTGACAAAGCAATATCGGCCCTTCCCACTCCTTGAGCTTGTCATCAGACAGCGCCTTCGAGCAAAAAATCAAACCGTCAACCTGGCGCTGTTTTAATTGGGACAGCGCAAAGATTTCTTTCTTCACGTCATAATTTGTCTGGAATAAAGAGAGGTGAATGCCTGATTCTGCGGCAGCGTCTGAGATTCCCGCCATCAGTTCCGCAAAATAAGGAAGGCCGATCGTCGGCATCACAACACCGATCATGTTTGAAAACCCCTTCGACAAATGCACAGCGTGGACATTTCTTGTGTACTCCAACACTTCCATTGCTTCAAGCACTCTTTTTCTTTTCTCTTCACTTACATAAGGATGATTGTTTATGACTCTGGAAACCGTCGTAACGGAGACACCGGCTTTGTCTGCAATGTCTTTAATATTAGCCATAAATTCCCTTCTTTCTGATTTCCCTTGATCTGGAATGCGTTTCATACAATACGATAAGAACGTACCGACAGATTAGATGTTTTTTTGCTGAAAGGAGAAGATATAAATGGGTTTCTTCATTTTAATTGGATTATGTCTGGCCGTTCTGGGCGGAAGCTGCCTGGCTGTAAGACCGCTCAATCAAAAACATGAAGTGAAACCATTTCGGACGTTTGATGATTTTTTTATTTAAAACAGATAAAAAAGGACGATGTCGAGAACAAAGTCCTTTTTTATCTCTGCCTGTTACGGCAATATCGTTAATTCCTTCGGATATTGAGTAAGCGCAACCGCCCCGTCTTTTGTTACGTGAACGTCATCTTCAATGCGTACGCCGCCAACATCCGGCACATAAATGCCCGGTTCGATTGTGTAAACCATTCCTTCCTGCAGCAGCGTGTCATTGGCTTTGCTCATTGACGGGTACTCATGCACTGAAATGCCGAGACCATGGCCCAGCCGGTGAGGGAAATATTCTCCGTATCCGGCTTTTTCAATGATTCCGCGGGCAGTTAAGTCCAGATCTCCGATTCTCACGCCTGGTTTGCTTGCTTCTATCGCGGCTTTTTCCGCTTGAAGCACCGTCTCGTACATTTCTTCCTGCTTCGGATTGATTGTTTTGTAAGCAAAGGTTCGCGTGATATCAGAGCAATAGCCGTCCATAATAACACCCAGGTCAAACAAGACAAGATCGCCTTTCTTTAATGTGGCTGTCCCCGGATTTCCGTGAGGCTGACCTGATTTTTTCCCGAATAGCACCATTGTCGAGAAAGACATGCCCTGAATTCCTTTTTTCTTCAACTCATACTCAATCTGAGCGAGAACTTCCACCTCACTGATGCCTTCACGCAAAGCAGCTGTTCCGACTTCAACACCAAAATCGGCAAGCTTCGCCGCCTCTTTCAGCAATTTAATTTCATGCTCGCCTTTAATCAGACGAAACTGGTTAAGTGTTTCTTCTGCTGATACAAATTGAGCCCCTCCAGCTGAATGCTTCAGTTGTTCGGCACGCGAAAGCGAGATTGAATCCTTTTCTACGGCAAGCGTATGTATGCTGACATTTCGTTTTTTGAGTGCTTTTTCAATGAGCTCCCATGGATTTTCGTGATCGGCATAGCCAATAATTTCGTGATTCCATCCGGCATTTCGGGCCTGGTCTGCCTCCATTCCCGGACAAACGAAAAATGGCTCCTCCTCTTGAAAGATAAACAAACCCATTACACGTTCATGCGGCTCTGTATAAAAACCGGTTAAGTAAAATACATTTTCTTTCGTATGAATAAATGCGGCAGTATGCCCCGCTTCCTTCAGCCATGAAGAGACGCGTTGTATTCTATTCATTTCTTGTTCCTCCCTGCCTTTTGCCATGCATTGTTCTTTATATATTGTAACAGGTTTTACGGGTGTTTGCCTTTCACGGCGACTTTCCGTTTTCCATCATTTTATTTCCTGCCGGTCATCTTGTATACTGAGAGGAGAGTTAAATCGCAGGGAGTTGTTCCGTTTGCTGATGAATTTTTTCAGACGTAAGGCAGTTGTTCTATTAACAGTTGCGGGAATTTCCGCTCCTTTTGTCGGTATGAAGCTGGTGGATTTTTATTATTACAGCTCTATCATAGGCTGTGCTGCCGGCTTCCTTTGCTGCATCCTGGCTCTCATCATTGTGATGAAAAGGCCGGATCAAGAGAAAAAGAAAAGGAAGGTAAAACTTGATCCATAAAAAAACAGCAGCCCATTTGGACCGCTGTTTTTTATTTTAAAAGCCTTAAACCGTTTAGAATCACCAAGATCGTACTTCCTTCATGGCCTATAACGCCAAACGGCAATTCCATCACCTGTAAAAAGTTTGCGCAAATAAGCAGGCAAATGACCGCGAGAGAAAATACGATATTCTGCTTTACAATCCTGTTCATTTTCCGTGATAAACGGCACATTTTTACGAGTTTTTTCAAATCGTTTTGCATGAGCACCATATCAGCAGTTTCAAGGGCCACGTCTGTTCCGCCGCCCATTGCAATGCCGACATCCGCCGCTTTTAGTGCCGGCGCATCGTTGATTCCGTCTCCGACCATTGCAATGGTCCCGAATTCTTCTTTTAATCGTTTCACTTCATTTACTTTTTGGTCAGGCAGACATTCTGCTGCAACTGTTGTCATTCCCGCTTCCTTCGCTATCGCTTGAGCCGTGTCCTCGTGATCTCCCGTCAGCATGGCCGTTTTAATCCCCAGACTGCTCAGTTCATCCATGACTTCTTTTGCTTCAGGTCTGATTTGATCTTTCAAAGCGATACAGCCGGCAATTTGATCGTCCTTTTTCACAAACACTATGGTTTGGCCGTTTTGAATGATATCTGATGCAGATTGTTTCAAAAATTGTGCTGACAATTCTTCCCCAATAAATCCTGCCTTTCCGACTTTCCATTTGGCACCCGCCACTTCAGCCATTACACCAAAGCCTGACGTTTCTTCGATTGATATGTAGCCGGACTTGTTGATGCCGCGGCTTTCAGCGTAGCCGGCAATGGCTTGCGCGAGCGGATGGCTGGACTGCTTCTCAATCGCATAGACAGCTTCAAGCACTTCCGTTTCTTCATACCCTTCCGCCAGTCTGACCGTCTCAACCGCGGGCTGGCCTTTTGTTACAGTCCCCGTTTTGTCAAAAGCGATCATTTGCACAGATCCCAGCTGTTCAAGAAATACACTTCCTTTCACTAGCATGCCGTTGCGGGCGCCATTTGAAATCAAGGACAGCGCTGCCGGCATGATGGACGCGACAAGTGCGCAAGGTGACGCCACCACCATAAATACCATCGCGCGATAAAAGGTTTCACTCCAGCTCCAGCCAAGTGCAAAGTGCGGCACAAACAACAGCAGCCCCACCACGATCAGAACGCCTTTTACATATGCATTTTCAAATCGTTCGATAAAAGCTTGCGCAGGTGACACACTGTTTTGCGCAGATTCCACCAATTTGATAATCTTTCGGAATAAAGAATCTTCGCTTGCTTTTGTGACACGGACGGTCAAGGAGCCGTTTCGATTAACAGTTCCCGTATACACAGCGTCGCCGGTGTTTTTTTCTACGGGCATCGATTCGCCCGTTAACGCTGACTCGTCAAGACTTGTAGAACCAGATTCAATGATTCCGTCAGCTGCCACCCGTTCTCCAGGTTTGATAACAATCGTATCACCAGCCTTTATATCTGCAACCGATACTCTTTTGGTTTCACCGTTTACAATCAGCGTTGCTTCTTCAGGCTCAAGCTTCATTAAAGAAGTTAAATCCCTGCTGCTTTTATTCATCGTGTATGTTTCTAAAGCTCCGCTTAAGGAAAAAATAAAGATTAAAACGGCACCCTCTGCCCAGTACCCAATCAATGCGGAACCCACGGCAGCGAAAATCATTAAAAGCTCAACATTCAGCGTTTTGGATTCGAGCGTTTCTTCGATTCCTTCTTTCGCTTTAGCAAATCCGCCGATGACAAAGGCCAGCAAATATAGCGTTACCGATAACAACTGATGTGAGGAAAGGAGCCAGCCTGCTAAAATAAGAGCACCTGACACAAGGGCTGCGATAAGCTCCGCATGCTGGGACCAGCTTTTTTCTGGCTGTTCTGTCTTTAATGGCTGATGCTGATCATGTTGAAGCATCACTTGTTCATTCATATCGAATCCTCCTCCCTAATTGAGAACGCAAATCATCTTCATTTCTCTTATAAAAAACAAAATCGCCGCCCAGAAGGCAGCTTCATCGTTGGTTATTTCATGATGTCTTTCTTAATTATAGCATGCAGAAAAAGAATTTCAATTATAATTATTTTAATTTCTTTTTGATAATAATTATCATTAACATCTGTTCACCTTTCATTATATGACAAAAAAGCTGAAAGGCTACGCTCTCAGCTTATTTTTTCGTCCATTCTTTCAATTGTTCAGCCGTCATCGGCCCCACTTTTGTTTCTTCAATTTCACCCTTTTCATTCAGCAAAAACGAGGTGGGAATCGTTATAATATGATATTCCTTCATTAAATCCCCTTTTGTGTCGAGAACAATCGGAAAGGTCAGATGGTTTGCTTTGATAAAGTCTTCAACGACTTGCTGATTTTGTTCTGAATTCACTAAATTGACCGTTACCAGCTTCACACTGTCAGATCGATGAGCCTCGTAAAATGATTGGAACTGAGGGAGTTCCTTTTTGCAGGGCGGACACCATGAAGTCCAAAAATGCAGGATCGTTTTCTGTCCTTTATTTGGGATGGAGATATCCTCTCCTTCTATCGTTTTCATGAGGAAAACCGCAGGAACAGCAGGCTGTTTATTGGCAGCCTGTGCCGATAGAGGCAGCCATGGAATCATAGCAAATAAGATCAGGCAAATAGCGAGGGGCAAGCGTTTTGTCAACATGGAATCTTCCTTTCATGCTTTTCAAATAGCTTGCCCCGCTAGAGATTTATCATCCTTCAATCCGCGGCGTTCGGTTTCCTCCCGTCAGAAAAACAGATACACGCAGCGCTTTGCAAATCGTTGTATAGTGTAGGCTCGTCAGCAAAATCATACCTGTATTCATCCCAAGGATAATCCCGAGCATTTGCAGGTTTTCCATTGAACCCAGCACATACATCATACTCAGCGCAACGAGATGGCTCCACACGTTGTGATAAAAAGCTTCTTTGACAAAGCCCATCCCGATTAAACATGCCTGCAGGGGCATCACAAATAAATGAAAGAGAAAGTACGGCCACAAAAGCTGCAAATAATACTGCGCTTCAGGAGAGTGAAAAAACAGATGGGTCAGGGGCTCCGCAAACTGAAACATGATCCAGACAGCCGGTATACCGTATCCCAACGTGATAAAGATCGACTGCTTCAGCCTTTTTAATACGATGTCATATTGTGAGAGAGAATAAGCTTCAGAAATACTGGGAATCATGACGACCATTAACGAATGGGCGATAAAAGCAGGAAACGACCCTATCGTCACAGCCACTCCGGCAAGCATGCCGTATTGATCGATGGCAGTTGTCCCGGCAACGCCCGCTGCCAAAAGCGCTCCTTTTACTAAAAAGGGTTCAATGGCGTTGACTACGGCGTGGAAAATGCGCAGTCCGGTTGTCGGAATCGATACGGCAAGCAGTCTTTTTCTAACATCTTTCCCGCGTAAATGGATATGCTGCTGAACCGATACCGCACGTCTTGCCAGGATAAACTGTGAATACAAGTAAACAAGCACGATCACATCGCTCACGACAAGGACAAACAGCGAAATCAGCACAGCCATGTCCAGCTCAAACGAGTACCATTGAAAGAAGATGAACAAGCACAACAGCTGAATGATTTTTTTCAGTACATTAGCGATTGCGATCTTCCCCATTTTTTGCACACCCATAAAGTAGCCTCTGGCAATTGACGTAAAGGCGACAATAGGAATCAAGCCGATGACAATTCCTTTGATAAACGGGTGATATGTATCAAACACCGGAATAAAAGGAAGCGCAATACTGGCGGCGGCGGTGGAAAAGGCCGTGAAAACAGCTGTCATTCTGAAGGCGTGCCTCAGCATGCTTTCATGGAGCTTTGGATTTGATTCAGCGATAAATTTAGAAATTGATATTGGCAGCTCCAAGCTTGCGATGACAATAATTAAAAAGATGGTAGGCAAAATACTCATGTAAAGCCCCATCCCGTGCTCGCCAAGCTCGCGCGCCAAAATCATATTCACGACAAATTCAAGGCATTCGGCGAAAAAGGCGGCAATGGATAAAAGAATAATCCCTTTTACAAATCGATTCATGATGTCTCTCCTTGTCTCTTGTACTACCAACATCATATGAGACAAGTTCAAAAATTATTTTATTTTTACTCTTTCTATAAAAAAAGCACAGCTGAGACGAATGGTCTCTTCTATGCTTATATGGCAAAGACATGCCTGCCGATTTTTTCAATGATTTTCCTTGAGCGAATCCAGTCATCTGACGCCGTTTTCGGGTTATAAAAGAAAAGGGCTTCTGTTTCTCTGTCCTTAGATGACATCGCTTCTTCAACAGCCTCAATTGATTCTTTGTCTGGCTCTTGATTAATGCTTCCGTTTGCGACAGGTTCAAAGGCATTTTTCTGATAAATAACCCCTCTGATTGTATCGGGAAAGCCCTTCTTATCCGTCCTGTTCAGCACAACGCTTGCAACAGCGACCTTGCCTTCATAGGATTCGCCCTTCGCCTCTGCGTGAACGAGTCGGGAAAGCAATTCTTTTTCAGACTCAGAATAAGTTTCTCTCTTCTCATTCGCTTTCTCTGATTGTTCTTTTTCTTTCTTTTCAGTGTTCGCTGATAGCTTGATCGGCTTTATTTTTTTCTTGTCCTCATCAGCAGACAGTGAAGAGAAAGATGTGTCTGTGTCATGATTTATATGGGTAAGCAGCTTAGCTTCTTCATGTTTTGTCTTCTTTGTGTTCAGTAGTGAAGCTTGTGTATGTTCAATTTTCGAAGCAGGCATGAAACAAAGAAGAAAAACAGCTAGCGCAGTAAATTTTGTCGTCATACAGTTTCCTCCTTAAAGTGCTCAAAAAACACTTCATAACCTTAACAAGAGATCAAATCAATTTCACGGAAAAAGATTTTCCAACTCTCCCAAACAGGTATCAGGATGGAATATATCGGGTGACGCACTGATTAATGGCAAAAAAACAGCGTGATTTTCTATAAATCTTGTCATTTAAAGGAATATTTATCCATTTTTGTAATTTTACATTTTATTTACGTCTGTTACATCATTTGTAATAAAAGGCTGGCGTTCTGTCATATATGATAAAAAGGCTTCTCACTTATGAGAAACCTTTTAGCTTCTTGGCTGTTCTAAATATTGAAACACCACATCTCCGCCTTGCTGGGCAATGCCTCGGAAATGCTTAAAATCGTCCTGTTTCGATAAAACGGCCCTGAAATCAAGAAAGTGTTCTTTTTGGACTCTCAATTCTTTTATTTCACCAGTACGAAGCTGTTCAATCTGTTCTGTTATGTCTTCGGGACGCAATCAAAACTCCCCCTTTTCAATCTTTGAACGAAAATCAATATATCATTTTTCCTGCGCCAGGACAATTCCTTAGGACGATAAAACTCCTTATCGCTTTACTTCTCAATAAAAATACTGTTTAATACTTTCAAAAGGAATTATTATGTTTAAAGGAGAGGAAGCTTGTGAAAATCGCTAAGGTCGGAAACGTCATTGAATTTAAAAACGGATTAACCGGTGTTGTTGAAAAAGTTAATGAGAATTCTGTTATCGTAGATGTTACCATTATGGATAACTATCGGGATCTTGAGCTAGATTCACTGACTGTTGTTAATCATAAAAATTACAAGATCATCAGAGACTCCTATTAAATCCTCCTTCATCCACACGCATTCGCAAAAACTGCAAGACGAACAATTAAACACCTTACATATCAAATTAGCTTTCTCAAAAGCTGCCGGCCGGCAGCTTTTTTACATAAAAAACACCGATTATGAATCGGCGTTCGTGTCTGTTTCCGTTATTTCGATATAAAATTCACTCACGGCTCCCGCTTCGTACAGGTTGGTCAATGACGTTGAATAATTTGTGATTTCACCGCGTAAGGCAAGATTTCGTTCCGGAACTTCGACGTTAAATGTCTTTTCATATAACAGCACAGCGATATCATGATAAGTCTCACTGGTAACGTGTAAGGTAAAGGCAATTTTCCGCTTCGGCTCGCTCTCTTCTTGATATGTTGACATTTCTAACGTGACATCGTTTAAACGCAATGTTTTCACTTTGTATCACTCCTTATCAGTTCATGCATCTTAACATAACGCCGTTAACATTTACAATGAATCTGTTCTGAGCATTATTTTAACCATTTCTTTAAAAAAGACGCCTTTACAAACATACGTTCGATATTTTATAATAAAACAGACGAGCTGCCATCCAGCATCCCGTCTTTTCATTAGAAGGTGACGAGTGGCATTCCCCCCCGGATTCACTCGTCTTTTTTATGTATAAAATCCCCTGCATTCCGCAGGAGAAACTATATTAACGATTATTAACCGCCTCCGCTTATATATTTTTAAACACTCTATTCCAGACTGACGAATCTTCTTGTCCAAGACTCCAGCTGCCAAGACCTTTTAGGTTATATTTTTGAACGAGTTTTATTTTTGCTCTGAGTGACTGTTCATTTTCGAACCATAATGTATATGTTCCTGGAGGTAATAGATCCTTCTTATCGTGTTTGATCGTAAAAACAGCTTTTGGAGACTGACTCTTTATGTCAAAAATAATTGTACCGTTATGCCTTTTTACTAATGAGTTAACAAGGTAAAGTGAAATGGCTTGTGAGTTAGATTGGTTTTGCATCCAGCAACGGCCATAGAAAGGCAATCCTAAAACCAGTTTTTTGGGAGAGATTTTTTGGGCTAGAGCATATTGAATGGACTTTTCCACCCATCCTACACTTGCAGTAGGCCCAGCAAGGCGGCTTTCATCATAGGCCATAACCATTAGATAGTCCGCATGTTTAGCTAAATTCTCATAATCATATAATCCGTGCCAGCCCTTCGTCCAGCCAAAAGGATTTGCTGCCACTGCAACTGATACCTCTTTGTGCCTAGGAATACCTTTTCTTACTAATCTAACGAAATCCGTAAATGCCTGCCGATCTTTCTCTGTAAGGTTTTCTATATCGATATTGACCCCGTCTAGATCCAGTTCTTCTATTGCATTAGAAATTTGTTTAGCCAAAACCACTCGTTTCTTTAACGCAACTCGACCCAAATCCTGATTCCAATGATTGCTTAAAAAAGGAACTACTTTTAATTTTCTTCTATGAAGAGCTTTAATCACATCAGGATTAGCTGAACGGAGAAGTAGTGATCCATTTTTTCTGATATAGAAAAAGTCAGGAGACACGACTTTTAATACTCCGTTCGTTTGATCAACGTGATGAATAATACCATAACCTAATCCAGAATAGAAATAGCTCATTTGAAACATCTCATAACCCCTTCATTCTCAGAGATATCAAGTTTTAACAAATAATTGACCATTTCAATTTGTTTCGTTTCCGAAACCTCATAAATTACCTTTCTCTTATCTTTATCATTTGTCCGGGATAAATTCTATCTGAAGAAAGCTTATTAAGATTCATAAGTTGTTGTGCCGGAATATTAAAGGATTTTGAAATCGTCCATAATGTATCGCCGGATTCCACACAATATACTTCATATGTCACGGGAAATTCCATATAACGAGGCGTTCTTTTCACTTCTGTTTTGGTTTTTTCCCCTTCATTCATATTACTCTCCTTTAGAAAAATTTATTTTTAACATCTCTAGACCGTTTCTTTCTAATCTTAATGATTTGTCCCGCATATATCTGATCTGATTTGAAATGATTTAGCTCCATGATTTGCTGAAGGGAAACTTTATACTTTATGGCGATTTTCGTTAATGTTTCACCGGGAGCAACATGATGGATCACGTAATTTTCTTTGAGAACATCAACATAATGAATGGTTTCCTCTAGGTTTCTTAAGATTCCTCTGCTTTTTAGCACCTCAAGCATTCTCTCAGCTCTATGCCGATAGGAATCATTCTTTACAGCCTTTTTACCGTTTATCCGAATCTTCTTTCTCTCGCTATCATGATTCAAATAGTATTTAACCTTTTCAAATGTTTCTTTTGGGGAAGATGAAACGATGAGATCGCGGCCAGGTTTGAATTTACCTCGAACTGCTGGTGTATCCGATGTCAATAAAACCCCTCCGGAACCAAGAATCTCATAGGTGCGCTGCGTAAGCTGGCTTTCACAGTTTTGCAAACCGAGAATGATTTTTGCTGAACTGTAAACTTTATATGCTTCAGTATAATCAAGGTATCCATGAATCCAATTCCGGGGAATTTCTCTTCCTATATGTTTGCTCATTTTCTCCCAATTTTTCCCCCAAAAATCAATGCGAATACCATTTTGTATGAGAGGACGAATAAGCGTTTTTAAAGAGGACGAGCGGAACACTTCCGGATGTTCTTCAAGAAAATTAGGGTAAGCATTAGCCACCACCGCTATATCACAGCTATATTTGTCCAATGGTTTAATCTGATGATGTATACTTTCGTGATATGCAAAGTCTAAATGAGCCGCTTTTATCCCCATCCTTTCATAAGTTTTACATAGAGAAGGTGTAACGGTGAAAACAAAATCCGGTTTCATCTTTTTAATTAACGGGATAGTAAAGTTTTGAGTGTGCAGCGGGTCTTCAGTTGCCCAATAAACGAGGGGGATCTTCACCTTTTTAGTAGCATTGCGGATCCAGGCTTGCTTTTCCCTTGAATGCTCTGGTGTCCAACCCATAGATACGATTAGATCTGGTTTGAATTCTTCTATCATTTCAGTAACATTTTCCCGACTTACAGGGCCCGAAATCATTACGGTATGGCCTGCTTCACTAAACCCATTCGGTAAACCATAGAGCCACATAGGATGACTCTCTAGAAAAAGAATTTTCACACATGTTCGTCCTCTCTTTCACTTTTTAATGTCTACTTATTGGTATGTATTTGTAATATAACTTGTGACGGTACTAGTCTATACAAAACGTTCAGATATGAGATGACGTAATAGCTTCCTGAAAAATTACATTCTAAGAGAACGAAAAATAATCGTTTCTCTCGTCGACACGAAAAAATATAACAGAAGCTGAAAAATACTTTCGGTATTGCCGGATACGCCATCCATATATAATGAGAAATAAAAATTATAATCATCATTTAATAGCTTGTGCGGATGCCCCACAGAAAAGAAAGCGATCTACAAAATACTTTCCTTTGATTTAGCTAGACTTTCTGCCAAAAAACTTACGTTAATATATTGATTTTTGCATAAAAGAAAAAGACGTACACATTTGTACGTCTTAAATTACCTCTGCAATATCAACTTTTCACTGCATAAAAGTCACACTAGGTCACACTTTTATTGGACTTAGTGTGGGTTCTCATTAGCGATTATCAATCGTCTCCGGATACAAGTCATGATTCATCATACGGTACTCGGCCATTTTCTCATACTTCGTGCCAGGTTTTCCGTAGTTTGTGTACGGATCAATGGAAATTCCGCCTCTTGGCGTGAATTTGCCCCATACTTCAATGTAGCGCGGGTCCATTAATTCAATCAAGTCATTCATGATGATGTTCATGCAGTCTTCGTGGAAGTCTCCATGGTTTCTGAAGCTGAACAAGTACAGTTTTAGTGATTTGCTCTCCACCATTTTTTCATCAGGAATATAGCTGATGTAAATTGTTGCAAAGTCAGGCTGCCCTGTTTTCGGACATAAAGATGTAAATTCAGGGCAGTTGAATTTTACAAAGTAATCACGGTTTACATGTTTATTCGGGAAGGATTCGAGCACGTCCGGCGCATATTCGAATAAATAGTTTGTTCCTTGGTTGCCAAGCAGTGTTACACCTTCTAATTCTGATTCTTTTCTTGTCGTCATATTTATCTTCCTTTCTATTAAACTCCTCGTTTGTTGCCCCATAACAGGGTATGCAGCTGCGGAAGCACTCTGACAAGATTCAGCTCCGCATCGGCAGCTACCTGATCAACGAGCGCTTCATATTTTCCAAGCAAATGTGCAATGAGTGGTTTGTCGTCTGCCGTATGCACATCATCATTACCGACTTGCAGATAAAATGGTATCCCCGGGTAGCGTTTGTGTACAGTTTTGGCAAACTCGAGATCTTCATCATTAAAAATGACAACCTTCAAGCTGACAGCATGCTGTCTGTTATTCTCTTTCAGTGATGTCAAAATGTGATCCAGCTTATCAAAGTTCGTCACCATTTTCGAGCTTGGCGGTTTTGGTGAAATCGTCAGATCATCGATCAGTGTAAACCAATCCTGATAGACTGTCCCCTGTGTCTCGAGAGCTGCACGGATATTGTTTTCCTTCAGCAGTTCTATCAAAGCATCCAGCTGTTTTAACAGCGCCGGGTTTCCGCCGGAGATTGTTACGTGGGAAAACGCGTCTCCCCCAATCTCCTTAAGCTCTGAAAAAATCTCCTCGGCTGTCATCCAGCGAATATCTTTTTTAGCAGATCCGTCCCAAGTGAAGGCGGAGTCACACCAGCTGCAGGAGTAATCACAGCCGGCCGTGCGGACAAACATTGTCTTCTGTCCGATCACCATGCCTTCCCCTTGAATCGTCGGGCCGAAAATTTCTAATACAGGAATTCCTTTAGCCATTCAAACCACCCTTTTTCGGACGGTATACACAATAACTGGTCGGTGTTTCACGGACAAACACCTGCACACAGCTTGGTTTATTCTCGAGTGTGTTTAAATAAGCCTGCACTTTGTCATAGATCGTTTTCGCCACGACTTCAGTTGTCGGCAGTGAATACCGGTCGTCCTTAGAAAATTCTTCATGATCATTTAAAAGCGTATGGTCATAGGAGCCGTGAACCAGCTTTTTGAGCACACTGAAATTCACGAGAAAGCCGGAATTGTCAAGCTCATCACCGACAACGGTAATATTTACGGTATACGTATGCCCGTGAACCCTGCTGCACGCTCCCGCACTTTCACGCGGAATAAAATGAGCAGCAGAAATTTGCATGTCCTTATTCAATTCAAATGAATAAGGATGCTGGACCTGTGGATATATTTGAGATAACAATTTATGCCCGCTCTCCTTTCATCGCCATATATTCTTCATAGCCTCTGGAGCGAAGATGACATGCCGGACATTCGCCGCAGCCGTCTGCGATGATGCCGTTATAGCATGTAAGCGTGTTGTTTTTCACAAAATCAAGCGCGTCCAGCTCATCTGCAAGCTTCCACGTTTCCGCCTTATTCAGCCACATGAGCGGTGTATGAATCACAAATGGCTTCTCCATGGCCAGGTTAACCGTCACATTGCAAGATTTAACGAATTCATCACGGCAGTCAGGATAGCCGCTGAAATCAGTTTCGCAAACGCCCGTGATAATATGGCGGGCGCCAATTTGGTACGCCAGGATAGACGCAAAAGATAAGAATACTAAGTTACGGCCTGGAACAAATGTTGATGGCAGCTCGCCGTCTTTTGCTTCAATTTCTATATCATTTCTCGTCAGGGCATTAGGCGCAAGCTGGTTTAAAAGTGACATATCAAGCAAATGATTTTTCACACCAAGCTTATCCGCAATCCCCTTCGCCACTTCAACTTCCTGCGAATGACGCTGATTATAATGAAAAGTTACAGTTTCCACTTCCTCAAATTCCTTTAACGCCCACAGTAAACATGTGGTACTGTCTTGGCCGCCGCTGAATACGACAATTGCTTTTTCCTTTTTCATGATTCCTCTCCTTCTCCGCTATAAAAATCTCGGCGAGAGACATCGCTACAACTGTTAAATATAAAAAAACACCTTTTTGGAAAGGTGCTCTAGAAAAACATAAAAAAGGCCGTATCCAAGGATACAGCACGTCCTTAGTTTTTTATAGAGGGTGTAGCTAGAACCTCTCCCGCATATCGAACGGATTTTCTTCAATTTTTCACTTCTGCTATCTTACCATAATGTTGTTTTTATTGACAATAAAAAAGATAGCCGAAAAGCCTGTCTCATTTTTTCCGCCTTGATCCTTTTACACAGCGAAAATACCTAATTAAGATCCGTTTCGGCTGGCGCAGGGTCTAACATAAACATTTGCTTCATTATTATATATGTTTCAATATTGTGATTACAAACTGCGCCGGGGGAGCTTTTTACAGACCAAAGCGCCTATGAAAGCCAAGCTCACATAGCCAAACAGTGGGTAAATGGTTGAAATGAGCTTGCCGTAGCCGATTTGACTCGTGATATAAGCCGTAATCATTATTGCGGCAAAAATATATTTACTTTTTATAGGAAGAAAGCTCTTCACTTGTTTTTCCAGCCCATAAAGGTTTCCGATCACCGATGTGAACACTTCGCCGAATATAATCAACAAATAAATCAAATGTACAGATCGCGCGAAGAGGTAAACCACTTGAGCCATCGGAATATCGTACAAAAATACATCCGGGAGCATCGACAAAGACAAAAAACTTGCGGAAAGCACAATTGTCAGCATTGTACCGCCGATGAAAGCGCCTTTTTTTATCACCTGTTCCGAAGACATTTCATTCGCCAGCGGCACCAAAACAGCCTGGGCAAGCGATAAATTCAAGGCTCCGTACGACACTGCTGATAATAGCCAGTCCCATCGATGCGGCCACACCCACTGAGCTGTATTTCGCGTCTCACTGAAAATAAATGAATCGGCCACCACAATCATAGAAAAGATAATCAAAAGCGGTACAACAAACACATTCACACCGAAAATGCCTTTTACTCCTCTTGTCATCACAATCAAACTTAATCCAATTGTGATCAGCATTCCAACCTGAGCGGACATCCCAAGCTGTTCCTCAAAAAGCGCTCCTGCCCCCGACAGCATGACAGATGTGACACCGAGAAGAACGAACAGCATAAAGACATTGATAATCCGTCCGGCAGCCGCCCCGAACAAGTATATATTCATTTCCTGATAGGACTTGGCATTGATTCGCTTTGAAATGATCATCAGCTTTGCGCCTAAAAACGTGAACATCCCGCCGCTTATAATAATACCAAGCAATCCGAACCAGCCGAACTTCAGAAAAAACTCAACAATTTCCCTGCCAGTTGCAAATCCCGCTCCGACGACTGTGCCTACATACACAAAAGCGAGCTGATGTGCAGACCCTTTTGATTGTTCCATTTCTCCCCTCCGAACCAACCGCAGTATTGTCCTTTTAGCCTTTTTATAGCCTATGAGACAAGTTCCTTGAAAAGACGAACAAAACATGTTTTACTGTGTAAACAATTCAAAAATATTTTTGAGCAAAAGCCTTGAAAGTCAAAAAAGGTCAGAGTATACTATTCATCAAAGAAGGTCAAACCAGCCGTCTTTTTATATTATTTCATTGGTCAAAGTTAGTCAAAAACAAGACTGCTTTGAGCAAATGGTTTTGAAAGCCAGAGAATCTGGCGTATACTAATAGTCAAAGAAGGTCAAAGGAATCGGCCTTTTTTCTAAACCAATTGGTCAAAGATGATCAAATTTTATAAGGAGGTTTTGGCAAATGCGTTGTCAACACTGTCATCAAAACGAGGCGACGATTCGCCTTAACATGCAAATAAATTCCGTTCATAAACAAATGGTTTTATGTGAAACTTGCTATCACGAACTGACCCGTAAACCTTCAATGAGCATGGGTCCTCAATCTTTCGGTTTTCCGTTTGAACAAGCATTCCAGCCGAAAGAACAAAGCGCAGCTAAGCGAAGCGAGAAAAAAGGATTGCTTGATGAACTGGCGCAAAATATTACAAACGGCGCAAAAGCCGGTCTGATTGATCCCGTCATCGGCCGTGATGAAGAAGTTGCGCGTGTGATCGAGATTCTTAACCGCCGCAACAAAAACAATCCGGTTCTGATTGGAGAGCCTGGTGTAGGGAAAACAGCAATTGCAGAAGGGCTCGCTTTAAAAATCACTGAAGGCGCTGTTCCAAATAAATTGAAAAACAAAGAGCTTTACTTGCTTGATGTCGCATCCCTTGTTGCAAACACTGGCATCAGAGGTCAATTTGAAGAAAGAATGAAACAGCTGATCACTGAGCTGAAAGAGCGCAAAAATGTCATTCTTTTCATTGATGAAATTCACCTTCTCGTTGGGGCAGGCTCTGCCGAAGGCTCAATGGATGCAGGTAACATTCTCAAACCCGCTCTTGCCAGAGGCGAGCTGCAGGTTATCGGAGCGACAACACTGAAAGAATACCGCCAAATTGAAAAAGATGCTGCGCTGGAAAGACGTTTTCAGCCTGTCATGGTGCAGGAGCCTACAATTGAACAAGCGATCAGCATTCTGCAAGGAATTAAAGACAAATACGAAGCATACCATGGCGTGACATTCAGCGATGAAGCACTGAAAGCCTGTGTCACTTTATCATCACGCTACATTCAGGACAGACATCTGCCGGACAAAGCGATTGATTTATTAGACGAAGCTGGATCTAAAGCCAACCTGTTAATTGATGATTTGAATGATGAAGATGCAGCTGAACGGCTGACTGCAATTGAAGCAGAAAAAACAAAAGCGCTGGAAGAAGAGAATTACGAATTGGCAGCAAAACTCCGTGATGAAGAAATCGCACTGGAGAAAAAACTGAACAGCTCTTCTTCACATTCCGCCGTCACAGTGGAAGCTGAGCACATTCAGGATATCGTAGAACAAAAAACAGGCATTCCTGTGGGAAAACTGCAGGCAGATGAGCAAACAAAAATGAAAGAGCTTGAAGCAAAGCTTCACAAACGCGTCATCGGACAAGAAGCGGCTGTTCAAAAAGTGGCAAAAGCGGTCAGACGCAGCCGCGCCGGCTTAAAATCAAAAAACAGACCAGTCGGCTCCTTCCTCTTTGTCGGACCAACCGGCGTAGGGAAAACAGAGCTTTCTAAAACCCTGGCGGATGAATTATTCGGTACGAAAGATGCCATTATCCGTCTCGATATGAGTGAATACATGGAGAAACATGCCGTATCGAAAATTATTGGTTCACCGCCTGGATACGTCGGTCATGAGGAAGCCGGACAATTAACGGAAAAAGTGCGCCGCAATCCATACAGCATCGTGCTGCTTGATGAGATTGAAAAAGCGCACCCAGATGTTCAGCATATGTTCCTGCAAATTATGGAGGACGGCCGCTTAACGGACAGCCAAGGCAGAACCGTAAGCTTTAAAGACACCGTCATCATTATGACAAGCAATGCAGGCACTGGTGAAAAACAAACGAAAGTCGGTTTCCAATCAGAAGACAGCGTGATTGAAGAACAAACATTAATTGATTCACTCAGCATGTTCTTTAAACCTGAGTTTCTCAACCGATTTGACAGCATCATCGAATTCCGTTCCCTTGAAAAAGAGCATCTGGTCAAAATCGTCAGCCTTCTTCTTGGAGAACTGGAAGAAACATTGGCAGAACGCGGCATCAGCTTGAGTGTTTCAGATGAAGCGAAAGAAAAAATCGCTGAGCTGGGTTACCATCCCTCATTCGGTGCGCGCCCGCTCAGAAGAACGATCCAGGAATGGGTTGAGGACGAAATGACTGATCTGCTGCTTGACAATAACGAGATTGCAAGTTTTCACGTCACAGTAGAAAATGATAACATCAAAGTTCAGGCAAAATAAAAATCAGTGGCTTCCTTTTTAGGGAAGCCGCTTTTTATGTGAAATCCTTCTCTCGTCCGAGAACATGTCATTCCATCCCCTGAAGCGCTCATCTCCTTCTTTCTTTACACTTTTCATAAAGAGGGATGGAACATGATGAATATTTATTTCTATTGTTATACGAAAGCACTTTAGAGAATCAGATACGCACGTCAAAACCCGCGGCCTTTCCCCTGCTGAAAAGCCTGCGTTTGTTTATTTCTCCCTTCTATGTATCTTCCTTGAATATTTCATGAACAATTTCACAATGTCCCTAAAGTTCCAGACACTGATACCGATATTAACCATAGACAAGCTAGTAAAAAAGGATTTGGTGAAAATTATGGATAAAACTTCGATTATCGGTATTATTCTTGCTTTTGTTGCATTGAGTGTGGGAATGGTTCTGAAAGGCGTCAGTTTCGCTGCTCTTGCAAATCCCGCTGCCATTTTAATTATCATCGCCGGAACGATATCAGCGGTAGTCATTGCGTTCCCAACGAAAGAAATCAAAAAAGTGCCTGTGCTGTTCCGTGTGCTATTTAAAGAAAACAAACAGCTGACAATAGAAGAACTCATTCCTATGTTCTCTGAATGGGCTCAGCTTGCACGCCGTGAAGGCCTGCTGGCTTTGGAAGCAAGTATTGAAAATGTAGATGACGCGTTTCTGAAAAACGGTCTCAGCATGGCTGTTGACGGGCAAAGCGCAGAATTTATCAGAGATATCATGACTGAAGAAGTTGAAGCGATGGAGGAAAGACACCAGGCCGGAGCCGCTATTTTTACACAGGCGGGAACTTACGCGCCGACACTTGGGGTGCTCGGTGCTGTTATCGGACTGATCGCCGCACTTTCTCATATGGACAATACAGATGAGCTTGGTCACGCCATCAGTGCAGCCTTTGTAGCCACTCTTCTCGGTATCTTTACGGGATATGTATTATGGCATCCTTTTGCAAACAAATTAAAACGCAAGTCAAAACAGGAAGTCAAGCTCCGTGAAATTATGATTGAAGGCGTCCTGTCCGTTTTAGAAGGACAGGCACCGAAAGTGATCGAGCAGAAACTTTTAATGTACCTTCCTGCGAAGGACCGTTTGAAATTTGCAGAACGAGAAGGAGAGGCGCAAAATGGCGAGAAAAAAGAAGAAGAAGCATGAGGACGAGCACGTTGATGAATCATGGCTGGTTCCTTACGCCGATATCCTTACCCTTCTCCTAGCATTGTTTATTGTGCTGTACGCGAGCAGCTCGATTGACGCAGCTAAATTTCAAATGCTTTCAAAATCATTTAATGAAGTCTTTACAGGCGGGACCGGCGTATTGGATTATTCCAGCGTCACCCCTCCTAAAAATGAGTCAGACGGAATCGACGAAGTGGAAAAGGAAAAAGAAGAGAAAAAGGAAAACAAGAAAGAAAAGGAAAAAGCAGCTGATCAAGAAGAACTTAAAAACGTGCAGAGCCAGGTGGAAAAGTTCATTAAAAATAAAAAGCTGGAGCATCAGCTGGAAACAAAGATGACTAAGGAAGGCCTGCTGATCACGATTAAAGACAGCATCTTCTTTGATTCAGGAAAAGCGACCATCCGCCAGGAAGACATTCCGCTTGCAAAAGAGATTTCAAACCTTCTTGTGATTAATCCGCCGAGAAACATCATTATCAGCGGACATACAGACAATATGCCGATTAGAAATTCAGAATTTCAGTCCAACTGGCATTTAAGTGTGATGAGAGCCGTAAACTTCATGGGGCTTCTGATTGAGAACCCTAAGCTCGATGCCAAAGTGTTTAGTGCCAAAGGCTATGGTGAGTATAAACCGGTGGCCTCCAACAAAACTGCGGAAGGCCGAAGCAAAAACAGGCGGGTTGAGGTTCTCATCTTGCCAAGAGGCGCAGCGGAAACAAATGAAAAATAGTAAAAAAGGAAGCCTGATCTATCACAAGGCTTCCTTTTTTTACTTATTATGAAACTGTTTTGCGTTTAATCCTACTCTTTTTAACATTTCAGTGCACATTTCAACTTCTTCTTCGCTTAATACGCTGATCATTTCATCAATTTCAGCTGCATGATCAGGGAAAATATCATCCAAAAGACTGATGCCTTTTTCGGTAATTTGTGCAAATGTTACTCGTCTGTCTGTAGGCGACGCTTTCCGAATAAGGAGCTCTTTTTGCTCAAGCTTATCTACGACGTAGGTGATGCTCCCGCTGGCCAAGAGTATTTTATCCCCTATCTGCTGCAGCGGCTGATCACCTTTATGATATAACAGCTCCAGCACAGCAAATTCAGTAGGATTCAGTCCATGCTTATGAATATGCTTATTCATATGATCATTAATAGACCGATACGCGCGTGACAGCACGATAAATAACTTCAGTGATTTTTCTGTCATGTCTCAATCATCCTTTTAGAAACCGTTACAGAGAAACATTAATAAACAAATACCGAAATGTCAATAAAAATCTTTCCAATATTTCTCTTCTTTTTTATTATTCATGTGAACAACATATTTTTTCTTAATTATTTTGGTTATTTTTTCTTATTAAACAAGAAGAAACAATGATATAATACCTCTAATCAGGTGTATGTTGGAGCGATGCAAATTGAAAATACTAAAAGGCGCCTGCGGGAGAATTAAGCTTTATATTGCACTAGTAGTGATTCCGGCACTCGTCATAAGCTTTTTCGTCTATGAAAAAGAAAAAGAAACAATAGCTGCAGAACATAAGCAAGAAGCCAGTGTTATGCTGAACCTTCACCGCAACAAAATAAATTATTTAATCGGGGAAACAAAAGCGAGAATGACGTCCTTGTCTATCGCTATCGACAGACCGATAGATATGAATAAAATGAAAACTGTTTTGGAAAAAACGTTTGATTCCGAACCAAGGTTTTCCGGTCTTTATTTTCTCAATGCTAAAGGAGATGTCACTGCCAGCGCAACAGAATTAAAAACTAAAGTCAATCTGGCCGACAGATCCTTTTTTACAAAAGCGAAAAAAACAAAAAAGACTGTCATTACAGACAGCTATTCAAGCAGGATCACAGGCCAGCCGATTTTTACAATTTGTGTTCCCGTGCTGGATGAAAAGAAAAATGTCACAGATTATCTTGTGGCAGCTATACAAATTGACTATCTGCAAAACCTGATTAACTTGCTGAGCCCTGATGTCTATATTGAGGTTGTGAACGAAAATAACAAAATGATTTTCTCAAGCGGACAGGCTTCTCACGCAAGAGATCAAAAACCTGTCAGCGGTTATCTTGATGATATCAGCTGGAATATGAAAGTATATCCGAATCCTGTCACAATAGAGGAGCTGAGTAAAAGCCTTGTGCTTCCTCTTTCCTGTATTATAGTCTTGCTGAATATTCTTTTTATTCTAGTACTTTATTATTTGCTGAAGCGGCGGACCCAGCTGGAGCGCACGGAAAATGAGCAGCAAAAATTAGAGCTGATCGGAACGCTTGCTGCCAGCACGGCTCACGAAATCCGCAATCCGCTCACCGGCATAAGCGGTTTTATTCAGCTGCTGCAAAAGAAATATAAAGGTGAAGAAGACCAGCTGTATTTTTCAATTATCGACCAGGAGATTAAACGTATCAATCAAATTGTGAGTGAGTTTTTAGTTCTCGGAAAACCGACAGCTGAGAAATGGGAGCTTAACTCGCTTCAGGATATTATCGGAGAAATTATGCCGATCATCTATTCTGAAGGAAATTTATATAATGTGGAGGTAGAGTTAACATTTTTAACTGATAAACCTCTAAAAGTAAAATGTACAAAAGATCATATTAAACAAGTCATTTTGAATGTTGCGAAAAATGGCCTTGAGTCTATGCCGGAAGGTGGCAAACTCACAATTTCCTTAGGAGCAGTTGATAAAAAGGCCATTATAAAAGTGATGGATAACGGTGAAGGGATATCACAGGAAATGCTGGATCATATCTTTCTTCCATTTGTCACTTCTAAAGAAAAAGGAACCGGCCTCGGGCTAGTCGTATGTAAACGGATCGTGCTGATGTACGGAGGTTCCATTCATATAGAAAGTGAAGTACGAAGAGGAACCGAGGTTACCATTACCCTCCCCGTCTCCTCTTCCTAGCCCCCTGACAGTCTCAGGAGGGCTTATTTATTTTCGTGAACGGGTATTTTCATTCTCCTTGCTTACAGCTCCTCCTGAAAAGAAGAATCGAATCAAACGCAAAAGCATTTTCAAAAGCAAAAAGATGAAAAAGAACACCAAAAAGCCTTTTAACCCTTCCGTCGCATCTAAAAACTCCATATTTCCCCGTCCGGTCACTTTTTGCTGAATCTCAATTGCAAATACGATAACAATGATGATCGTTACGGTATAGATAAAGGACAAAGCCGTCAAGCTCCATTTAGAAAGCCATGTAAATACAGCGTGAGTGACAGCGAAAAAGGAGATGCCAAATATTCCAATTACCCAAAAATGCATTTCTTTGTCGGTTAATTGAATGCCAAGCATCCCGCATATCGAAATAAAAGCATCATGAAATTGGTTTATCATTTCAGTAATGACTACCGCCAGTTCTTTCATCAGTTCCCTCTTTCGTATGAAATTTTCCCAGAAAAAAAGAGCGCTTCTGAAAAGCTCTCTCTTTATATATGCATCAGATAGCGCCGCTATTTATGTGCATCATATGCAGGCATGACGTCTCTTCGGGGCCACAAGCCTAATTTCTTCACAAGGCCTTGAATTCCTTTGGAATGTTCGTTTTCTTGCATGAGCTGGTGGTATTCGTTCATTAAAGAATCCAGCTCCTGACTGTGCCTGATTGTGTCATGCCCTGTAAATCCCTGCTTACTAGCGGCGTCTATCATTAACTTTCTTTTTTCATCAATAGACACCAGCAATCTTTCTTGTTCAGAAGAACAGCCCATTCAATTCACCCCTCGCCGCTAAGAAATAGGAAACAAGTTTGATTGGGTTATTGTGCATTATTACAGATTATACTTTATTTGTAAACATATTTTTATTAAATAACTTAATTTTTCATTTATAATAGATATATTGATAGGATTAGAAGAACAATACCCAGACGAAGACCATCTTAAACACACCGGCAGGCAGGAGGAATGCTAAATGAAGAAAAAAAAAGCGATAATGCTCGGTGCGGCAGGCGGAAAAGCTATTCTGAAAAGGAAAACCCGCAAAAAATTAATCAATCATATCACGATCTTTTGTCAAATGCTTCGCGATTGGCGAAACGGTGACTATCCCCGTTCACAGATTAAAACACTGTTGCTTCTGACAGCTGCTATCTTTTATATCATCATGCCGATTGATATGATTCCGGACTTCGTGCTCGGTTTAGGAATTCTTGACGATGCTGCCGTTCTCGGTTTGATTTGGACGCTGGTCAAAAAAGAAATGTCCCAATACGAAGAATGGCGTTTACGATAAGAAGAAAAAGCCCCGCCTTTATGGACGGGGCTTTTTCTTCTTATTGGTTCACGCTGTCTTTTTCATAAATCGGAACCCAGCCTTCAGATGTTACAAAGATCCGCACCGCCACAACTTTTCGATCCTCTTGAAGCGTGAAATAATGGCGGATATTTTCAGGTACCGAGATTAAATCTCCAGGGTTTAAACGGACATCAAAAAATGTGCCGTCCTTGCCTTGAATGACGAAAATTCCGTGTCCGCTTACAATAAAACGGACTTCATCGTCTGTATGGTGATGTTCTCTTTTAAAGTTTTCAAGCAGTTCATCCAGTTTCGGATTTGCGTCAGACAAAGAAATAACATCTTGGGCTTTGTAGCCGCGGCGGGCTGAGATATCTTTAATTTCAGCGTCGAAGGTGTCAAGAATTTGCTGTTTTTCTTCTTCAGACAGGGCATATTTTTCTGAAAGCTGTTCAGGGAGCTTGGCGATATCCCATTGCTCATAGATCACCTCTTGGCTGTCCAGAAAGCTTGCCACTTCCTCTTGATTTTCAATCGTTGTATTTGCATCATCATGAATTCGAATTGTTGCCATTTGCGGTTCCCCCTTTTATTTAACCAGCTGATGCTGGAGTGTTTTCAGCTTCAAATGATAGCTGAATAAAAATTCATATGCTTCAAGCACTCTTTTCGCTTCAAATGCTGTTCTTCCCCAAGCAGTAATGCCATGGTTCCGGATCAGGACAGCTCCTGAATCTCCAGTAACCTGATCCGCGAAAAGCGCTGCGAGAGTCGGAATATGAGCCGGATTTTCTATAATTGGAATGGACACTTCTGCATTCTCTTCCCACAGGCCAAGCGCTTTTATAATTTCTTGACCTTTAAAAGTGATTTGATTTTGATCTCCATACAGCTCTGAGATGACGTTATTGTTGACCGTATGAACATGAAGACAGCATCCGGCATTTGTTTTATTGTACAGATGCGTATGCAAAAGCGTTTCTGCTGACGGTTTCAGATGATGTCCGCTTTCGGCAGGCTCTCCGTTCTGATCCACCAACAGGAAGTCTTCATCCGTTTCTTTTCGTTTATCTTTTCCGCTCGCCGTTACGAGAAATTGCAATGGCTCATCAGAAACCTTGATGGACAGGTTGCCGCTGGTCGCCGGAAACCAATCTCTTTCTGCCAATTCCCGTTTCACTTCGGCAAGCTCGCGCCAGCGCTCTTGTTTTGCAGCCATTTCTTTACCTCCGTTACGTCTTCAATCGCTTTCTTTATTTCGTGAAAATCATGGTATGGGATATGATTCAGATGATGCTCCTTGCATTCATTTAATAAATAATCCCTTGCAAAGCAAAGATCAGACAGCTTTGCCGCCTCTACATCGGTAACGGAGTCACCGATCATGATGATATATTGATCAGGCTCAGAAAGCTCGTTCATAACAGTCGGCTTGCAGCACCCGCATTGATTTGTGCATGTGCCTTTGCAAGAATGAGGCCAATCAATATGAATGAATTCGTTCTCAAATAACGCACGGTTGCAATAAATATGATCTTTCTCAACAATTCCTTCAAGCAGCGGATAGACAAAAAAGTCCATCCCCCCGCTTACGACATAAAACGGGAGTTCATGCTTGTTAACAAATGCGACAAATTCCCGAAAGCCGTCCCGGATTTTTGCGTCTTCTAATACGAATCTCGTAATCTCCTCTTTTAAGCTGCTCGGCAGAAGGCCGAACATTCGTCCGACGCCTTCTTGGATCGACATCGTTTTGGAGAGCACGCCGTCTTTTAACGCCGTCCACTCCGGCGGAGCGAATGTTTTCATAATGTTTATAATGTTGTCGTTCATCGTGATGGTTCCATCAAAATCACATATCATTAACGGTTTTTGAGTCGTCATACGGCTTCAGCCTTTCCCCATTTATCAAGCGCAAGCTTCAAATCTTCGCATTGACCGGCTTTTTCTTCAATCGGCTGCGCCTCCAAAACCGCATCAATAATAGCTCTGAACGCTTTGCCCCCGCCTTGGGCGCCGTTTGGATGTCCGTGTATGCCTCCGCCGGCGTTAATAATATGATCAATGCCAAAATCACGCATGAGAAGCGGAACCATACCAGGGTGAATACCGGCGGACGGAACGGCAAATGTCTGGTTAAAGGCATCTTCTCTTACGCATTCTTCATGAATCGCCAGCGCGTCTTCTTTCGGAAGCGCAACTGAGCCATATGGAGAAGGAAACAGACTGAAGTCAGCGCCGCAATATCGGTTTAATTTTCCGAGCAAAAGGGCATGGGAAAACCCGTACAACGGTGAGGATGTAAATGCCCCGCTGACTGCTGGGTGCGCCATAATGGGGATTGATACGTCCGGATCTTCCGCAAGGCTTTGCATGACGTCCAAACCGTAAGCGAAGACATTCAATAAAAGCGCATCCGCTCCCAATTCAGCGGCGCGTCTTGCTTTATCTTTAAGCTCAGCCGTTCTTCCAGTCAAATTCACTGCATACAGCGTTTTATGGCCGGTCTGCTCGTATGTTTCTTTCAAAATTTGTTTTCCCTCTGTAATTCTTGTTTCAAAAGGTGCTAAACCCGTCTCAAAGAAAATTTCATCGTCTTTGATTAAGTCAACCCCGCCTAGCGCCTGCTGCCTGAGCTGTTCTTTAATATCACTCAGGTCCCTTCCGATGACCCCTTTAAAAATGCTCATTAACAGCGGTCTTTCAAACTCTCCAAGCATCTTCCGGATGCCGTATACGCCAAACTTCGGGCCCGGAAGTGTTCGCTTAAACGCTACAGAAAATTCGAGATCTATTAACTTGATTTTTCCGTCCAGCGACAGCTTGCCAAACACAGTTGTCAGCAATGCCGGAATATCCTGTGAGAAATTTACCTCGGGATAGGCAATTGTGATAACCGCTTGTTTTCCTGATGCAAGATGTCCCTCTCTCTCCTCGACCTTTACAACCCGTCCCTTATGCTTTTGCATCTGCTCCTGCTTCACCAGAGGCAGATCAGTCCAAGAGCCCACCGTCAATCCTGTTGCGATTTGTTCTGCTTTTTTCTCCGTGTCGGCTCCCGGCTCGGTCAGGAGATATGTTGCTAATAATTCACTCATGCCAGAGCTCCTTTCATTTTTTAACCCATATAAAAAACCTCTTCAAACAGCAATGCGTCTAAAGAGGTTTCGTTTCTCGTCCGAATCTTATCTCTCAGCCGCCAGCTGCAAGAATTAGCACCGTGCTTTACAAGTCGGTTGCCGGGCTTCATCGGGCTCGTCCCTCTGCCTGCTCTTGATAAGAAAATATAGATTTTATAAATTATTTTGAATTATCCCACCGTTAAAGAATCTTGTCAATGCTTTTTTGGGTAAACAGGTTTAGTTTGCCAATTCGATGAGCTGCTTCTTTAAGCCTAGCTTCACTCGTTAAGAGCCCCACTCTGACATACCCCTCGCCATATTTACCAAAGCCGTTTCCTGCTGCAACCGCCACATTCGCTTTTTCAAGCAAGAGATCTGAGAATTGCTCAGAGCTATAGCCTTCAGGCACCGGCAGCCACGCAAAAAATGAACCCGCAGGCGCTGTTACATCCCAGCCAATTTCCCTGCATGCCGCTATCCAAGCGTTGCGCCTGCTTTCATACCGGGCATTTTGCTCCGCTACGCATGTCTGCTCAGATAAAAGTGCCGCCTCGGCAGCCTGCTGGGTTGCTTTGAAAAGACTGACAAACATATGGTCTTGATAAAGATTGATCGCTTCTATGACCGAGGCGTTACCAACTGCAAAACCGACCCGCCAGCCCGCCATATTATATGTTTTGGACAGCGTGTAAATTTCTATTCCGATATCCTTAGCGCCTTCAGTCTGCAAAAAGCTTAAAGACTTGTGTCCGTCAAAGCCCACTGCACCGTAAGCAAAATCATGGACCACACAGATTTCGTTTTCTATCGCAAAACTCACCGTTTCTCTAAAAAATTCTGCGGTAGCGACGGCTCCAGTCGGATTATTCGGATAATTCAAGTACATCAGTTTCGCTTGTTCTCTTACGTCAGGGGAAATGCTTGCGTATTCAGGAAGAAACGCATTTTCCTTAGTGAGCGGCATCATTTCCATATTCGCTTTCGCAAGCGTGACACCGGACCAATAATCTGGATAGCCAGGGTCAGGAACCAAAATCGTATCCCCCGGATTTAGCAGGCATTGCGGCAGCTCGACAAGACCGGCTTTCCCGCCGAATAATACGGCTACTTCAGTTTCCGGATCAAGCTGAACGCCGTATTCTCTTTTATAAAATGCAGCCGCTGCTGATTTAAGACTGTGCGAACCTCGAAATGAGGAGTATTTATGATTTTCAGGCTGAGCAACGGCTCGCTTCATTTCCTCAACAATATGCTCGGGCGTCGGCTGATCCGGATTCCCCTGCCCCAAATTGATGACATCATGTCCTTCCTTCAGCTTTAGGTTCACTTTCTGCACAAGAGAAGCAAAGAATTGTTTAGGCAGTTCCTGCAGCACTTGAGAATGTTCAAATTTCATCTGTTTTCACCTTCTAAAAAAATCTTGAAATGATAGTCCAGTATCATATATGGTTAAATGAAAAAAGTAAAGAAAAATATGGGGTGTTAAAAAATGAAATGGACCATATCTTGTCTTCAATTTGATATTTCATACGGAAAACCTTCAGAAAATATAAAAAAGGCTGAATCTTTAATTGAAAAAGAGAGTAAAAATGCTGACGTTCTTGTTCTCCCTGAATTATGGACGACTGGTTACGACCTTGCCAAACTTGATCAGCTTGCTGATGAAGACGGGCTCACTGCTCAAAGCTGGCTGCAAAAAACCGCAAAAAAACACGGGGTTCATATTGTCGCAGGATCTGTTGCTGTCAGAAAGGGTTCTGATGTTTATAATACAATGTTCATCGCAGATAAGGAAGGACGAATCATTAAAGAGTACAGCAAAGCCCATCTTTTTCAGCTGATGGATGAGCATGAGTATTTATCAGCCGGTTCCGAGGACGGATACTTCGAGCTTGAAGGCGTCAAAAGCTCAGGACTGATCTGTTATGATATCCGTTTTCCGGAATGGATCAGAAAACATACGACTAAAGGCGCTAACGTGCTGTTCATTTCTGCGGAATGGCCTCTGCCCCGTCTTGATCATTGGAAAAGCCTGCTTATTGCGAGGGCTATTGAGAATCAATGCTTTGTCGCTGCCTGCAATTGCACAGGATCTAATCCCGATAATGAATTCGCCGGGCACAGCATGATTATTGACCCTTGGGGACGCATATTGGCCGAGGGCGGCCGTGAAGAAGGCATTGTCAGAGCGGAAATTGACCTTCAAGAAAGCGTTGAGGTGCGGGGAAAAATTCCTGTTTTCGATGATATCAGAAAAGATTTATATTAAAAAATATATTGACAATTCAATCACACACCTGTTACTATGTTCATCAACTGATAAATTAGAATTGTTTAACAAGTGAATATATTCTCTTATCGAGAGTTGGGCGAGGGATTGGCCTTTTGACCCCAACAGCAACCGACCGTAATTCCATTGTGAAATGGGGCGCATCTTCTTGGCGCCGAGACTGAGGTCTCGTAAGGCACGGTGCTAATTCCATCAGATTTGATCTGAGAGATAAGAGAGGCGGGACATGATTGTTAAGCCTCCTTCTCTCTGAGAAGGAGGCTTTTTTACGGCCATTCGCGGCACACATAACAAGATATTACATAACTGGAGGTAATGACGATGGCAGTCACAAAAACACCTTTATACGAAACGTTAAATGAAAGCTCCGCTGTCGCACTGGCAGTGAAACTCGGCTTATTTCAAAGCAAAAGCACACTGACATGCCAGGAGATCGGCGACGGAAATTTAAACTACGTCTTTCATATTTATGACCAAGAAAATGACAGGGCTTTGATCATTAAACAGGCGGTTCCTTATGCAAAAGTTGTCGGGGAAAGCTGGCCGCTGACAATCGATCGGGCAAGAATCGAAAGCAGCGCACTGATCCGTCATGGTGAACACGTCCCTCACCTCGTACCGAGAGTTTACTATTCAGATACTGAATTGGCGGTTACGGTCATGGAGGATCTTTCACATATGAAGATCGCTAGAAAAGGACTTCTTGAAGGTGAAAATTATCCAAATCTGTCACGAGACATTGGCGAATTTTTAGGAAAAACGCTTTTTTACTCTTCTGATTACGCACTTGAGCCTAAGGTAAAAAAACAGCTTGTTAAACAATTTACAAATCCTGAGCTCTGCGATATTACCGAAAGACTCGTATTTACAGATCCTTTCTTTGATCATGATACAAATGAATTTGAGGAAGAGCTTCGTCCATATGTTGAAAAGCTTTGGAAAAATGACAAGGTCAAAGTTGAAGCGGCTAAGCTGAAAAAGTCATTTTTAACATCTGCCGAAACGCTGATTCATGGCGATCTGCATACAGGAAGCATTTTTGCCAGCGAGCTTGAGACAAAGGTGATTGATCCTGAATTCGCTTTTTACGGACCAATCGGTTTTGATGTTGGTCAATTTATCGCCAACTTATTGTTAAATGCACTCAGCCGTGACGGTGCTGATCGAGAGCCATTATATGAACATGTAAAACAAGTGTGGGACACGTTTCAAACAACATTCAGTGAAGCCTGGGAGAAAAACAGTCTCGATGTGTATGCCAAAATCGACGGTTATCTCGCTGATACACTCAGCCATATTTTTGAAGAGACAATTGGGTTTGCCGGCTGCGAACTGATACGCCGCACCGTTGGTCTTGCCCATGTGGCAGATCTGGATACAATCGTACCGTTTGATAAGCGAATCGAAAGAAAACGGCTGGCGCTGGAAACCGGTACTGCCTTCATCGAAAAACGTTCACAATTAAAAACCATAACGGATGTTATTGAATGTTTTAAGTTACTTGTAAAGGAATGATTCACCCATGACCAATTCATTTGCTGTTCCGCGTTCTGTTGAATGGAAAGAAACAGCCATTAAGATTTTAAATCAGCAAAAGCTTCCTGATGTTACGGAATATTTGGAGCTGACAACGAAAGAAGAAGTATTTGACGCGATTGTCTCACTTAAAGTTAGAGGAGCCCCGGCGATCGGCATTACGGCAGCATTTGGGCTCGCGCTGGCGGCAAAAAACATCGAAACTGATAATGTGGCGGAATTCCGCTGCGAATTGGATAACATCAAAAATTATTTGAACAGTTCAAGGCCGACAGCAATCAATTTATCATGGGCGCTCGAGAGACTAAGCCATTCAATTCAAAACGCCATTTCTGTAAATGAAGCAAAAACCAATCTTGTCCATGAAGCGATTCAGATTCAAGTCGAGGATGAAGAAACGTGCCGTATGATCGGCCAAAACGCGCTTCAGCTTTTCAAAAAAGGCGACAAGATTATGACAATCTGCAATGCCGGTTCTATCGCGACAAGCCGCTATGGAACCGCGCTTGCCCCGTTTTATTTGGCGAAACAAAAGGATTTGGGGCTTCATATTTATGCTTGTGAAACCAGACCGGTTCTTCAAGGGTCACGGCTTACTGCTTGGGAACTGATGCAAGGCGGTATTGACGTCACTCTGATTACGGACAGCATGGCAGCCCATACGATGAAAGAAAAACAAATTTCTGCCGTCATCGTTGGCGCGGACCGAATTGCAAAGAACGGAGATACCGCGAATAAAATTGGCACTTACGGACTTGCTATTTTAGCAAACGCCTTCGATATTCCGTTTTTTGTAGCAGCACCTTTATCTACTTTTGACACAAAAGTAAAAAGCGGGGCTGATATCCCGATAGAGGAACGGGACCCCGAAGAAGTCAGGAACATTTCCGGCGTCCGAACCGCTCCGGCTGAAGTGCCTGTCTTTAATCCTGCTTTTGATATTACACCACACCATCTTATTTCTGGGATCATCACTGAAAAAGGGATTATGACCGGTTCCTATGAAGAAGAAATTGAACAGCTGTTTACAGGCGAAAAGGTTCATTAAAAAACCGCTGAAGACTTTGCTCATATTGGGCCGAGTCAGCGGTTTTTTTGTTTGCTCATATTCATATCGATTATTTCATCTTTTTGAGCGCTGGATAAGATATGCAGTTTTACAAGCAGCTCGGCAAAAACGGCAATTTTCTCAGAGCGGCTCGGCTTCAATTGCTTTGTCCTCCTCTTTCATCAGACCAACTTTTTTAACTTAGTAAAATCATATGTCGGCGGCGAAAAAAGGGAACGTGCCATATGTTTTATTTTTCTTTATAGGAGATTTGCTCGATGCTAAGCAAATAAGCTTTGATGTCAGTTTTGCTTCCGGCATACCCTGTTAACGTGCTGTTTTTGCCGATCACTCTGTGGCACGGAACAAATATCGGCAGGTCATTTCGTTTATTTGCCTGTCCGACAGCGCGCACTGCTTTCGGACTTCCGACCGCTACGGCAATGTCAGCATAGCTTCGTGATTCGCCATACGGAATCATGGCAAGCGCCTCCCATACTTTTTGCTGAAAAGGCGTGCCCTTTTGGCTCAATGGCAGTGAGAATATCTTTCTTTCTCCCGCAAAATATTCGTGAAGCTGCTTTTTCGCTTCTGCCAAAAAAGCCGTCTCCAACTGCTCCGTATTCTCAACAGATTCTTTCCACTGCATCAAATCTTCCTTACTGAGGAAGAGACGGGTGATGCTGCCTTCTTCCTCGACAATTGCGAGCTCCCCGAGCGGCGTTTCCGCTGTCGTATAGTAATTCATTCGTCTAACCTTCTTTCTTCAAAATTCTGCCTGACGGGAAGTGTAAGATGAAAAACAGTCCCCTTTCCTTCTTCACTTTCCACCATTATTTTGCCTTGATGTTCTTCAATAATTTTATAGCTTACCATAAGCCCGAGTCCAGTTCCCCGTTCCTTTGTTGTATAAAATGGTTCTCCGAGACGCTTTAATTTATCCTCTGTGATTCCGACTCCTTCGTCTTTCAAAGATATAAGAATATGATCTTGATCAGCTTTTTTGATCGTCACATAAATATTGCCGCCATCAGGCATGACTTCGATGGCGTTCTTTAATATATTGATAAAAACCTGTTTCAGCTGATTCGGTTCACAGTATATCGGCGGAATGTCGCCGACTAAATCCAGATGCATTTGTACGTTGCTGAGATTGGCTTGCGCGTTAAGAAGGTCTAATGTGTCTTTCATAATTTGTGTCACATGTTTTTCCTCATACATGATAGCCTGGGGCTTGGCTAAAATTAAAAACTCTGTGATGATGGATTCGATGCGCTTTAATTCTGAGGTGATGACGTTGAAGTAAAGAGAATAGTCTCCCTCCACACTCCCTTTCAGGAGCTGAATGAAGCCTTTAAGAGCTGTCATTGGATTTCTGATTTCGTGAGCGATGCCGGCGGCGAGTTCTCCAACGACATGGAGAGTATCAGATTTGCGAAGACGCTCTTCCAGTTCTTTTCGCTCTGTGACATCTTTAAAGATAGCCAGGTTCATATTTTGAATAATATTTCGTTTAAACGAAAATTCTAGTTTTCGATTATCATTGCTGCTCAGCAAAAATGGAATCTCATTGTCCATTTCATCGAAATTAATCTGCCTTGCGGGCGATGCCAGATTTTCTATTTCATAAGAAGAAATAATATCAAGCAGGCTGTGTTTTTTCAGTTCTTCATGCGGCAGGCCCAAAATATTGCTCGCTAACGGGTTGGCGTCGATGATTCGGTACTGATTGTCGAATAATACGTTGCCGTCCATTGAGCCGTTGAACACTTTTCTGAATTTGAGCTCGCTTTCCCGAAGCTCCTTTTCCATCCGCTTTCGGTCACTGACATTTCTTAAAATTGTTAAGTGCTGGTTTTCAAGTATTGTCCGCTTTGAAGTGAATTCAAGCTCTTTGAACTGCCCGTTGCCCATTTGAAACAGCATCTCTTCTCTGATCTCACCGTATTTTGCATATTTTCTCTTCGTCAAGCTGTATTTCTGCTGAGAGTCTACGAGAAAATCACACAGCTTTCTTTTTAACAGCAAATTCATCGGCAGCTCAAAAATTTTACAGGCTGACTGATTGGCCTTAACGATTCTTCCGTCATTCGACCAGATGATAATGGCATCCATGGCGTTTTCAAAAATTTCTCTGAAGCGCTCCTCACTTTTAAATAGCTGGAGCTCCATGGACCTCTTCTCTGTGATATCCCGCATAATCGACATATAAAAACCGCTGATGATATTAGACGTAATAGTAAATTCAAACAGCTTCTGATCTCCTGAACGAAGCCTGACAGGCAGCTCGCCTTTTGCTTTTCCCTTTCGATAAAGCGTGTGCCAAATATTATCGAAATCTTTTCGCGATCCGCTGTCTATGAATTGATACAGCGACAAATGTGACAGCTCATTCTGGTCGATTTCAAAGCTTTTGCAAAAGGACAGATTGGCATCAATAAAACCGCCGTCTTTATCAAATAAAACGATTCCGTCGACAGCTCTGTCAAACAAGTCCTTAAAAAGCTGTTCATTCATGGAAAACTCCCGCTCCAAAATTTTCTTTGAAGAAATGTCTCTCATAACGACAAAAAAGAAATCCTCGCCAATCCCTCTTTTGGCAAGAAACTCAATATATTTTGTCGCTCCGCTGTCCAGCCTGATCGGAACCTCCTTCCACAGAAAACCTTTCTTAAAAAACTTCTTCACGGAAAGGTCCAGCTCATCCTTTGGAATAGAAAACAAAAAATCAAAAACGGAACGCTTTTTCAAACCTTCCGCATCTACTTGAAGCATCCTCGCTGTTGCTTCATTTGCCTGCACGATTTTCATTTCATTATCACATATAAAAATAGCATCGAGCGTATTGTTCACAATCACTTGATGCTGATGTAATTCCTTTTTCAGCCGATCATTTTCTTGTTTGAGGCGCTTCAGTTCCTCTTTCAGATCTGAATTTGTCTCGACATCGAGAGTTTCCATGCGTAAACACTCCTTCTTCAAAACCTATCCCTCAATATTTCTACATATTGCATGAACTTCCTTCATTCGCCCTATACATTTCAGAAAATTTCAGCGTGATTACATAAAGAAGACATTTTCAACGATCCTTACCGTCACTTTACATCGTCCTAACAATCAGACGTTTTTTCAAATCCTTTTTGATCTTTTATTTTAAAATAAATACCAACAGGGAATAATCTTTTAGTGACTGATTTAAAGAGAAGGTGATGCTATGAGTAAATCGCGAGACAGTTATTTTGACAATGCAAAATTCTTATTGATATTCCTTGTTGTATTCGGTCATATTCTTCGATCTTTTATTCATGATAACAATTTTATGCTCTACCTCTACAAGTTCATTTACACGTTCCACATGCCTGCCTTTATTCTTGTATCCGGTTATTTCGCCAAAGGTTTTAAACGCGCCGGATATGTGAAAAAGCTGGCGGTCAAGCTGATTATTCCATATTTGATTTTCCAAAGCATCTATTCCGTCTTTTATTACATCATTCAAGACGAAAGCATGACAAATGTGAATCCGATTGATCCGCAATGGTCGTTATGGTTTCTGGTAAGCTTATTTTTCTGGAATATCCTGCTCTATCCTTTTTCAAAGCTTTCTAAGCATTGGGCGCTGTTTGTCAGCTGCGGCATCGCCGTGCTGATCGGCTATCTCGACTTTGTCAGCAGCACACTGAGCCTGTCCCGGACATTTGTATTCTTGCCGATGTTCCTTGTCGGATTTTACTCGAATAAACATCACTTTGATTTACTGAGATCAAAACGAGGCAAACAGATTGCGCTCGGTGTGCTCGCCGCCGTATTTGTCATCTGCTGGGGCATCGATTTTGACTATTCATGGCTGTTCGGCTCTAAGCCGTACTCATCATTTGGCGATGTCACCTTGGCAAGCGGCCTCTCCCGAATCGGCTGGTATGTACTTGCCTTTGCGGCAACCTTTAGCTTTTTAGCGCTTGTTCCGCAAAAACGCTATTTCTTTACTAAGTGGGGAACAAGGACATTTTACGTATACCTGCTCCACGGATTTATCATTAAAACACTCAGGCAGGTCGGGCTTGAGGATGGACTCACTGACTATCAAAACTTAGTCATCCTGCTGCTCTTAACTGCAGCTCTTACCTCCATTCTCTCAAGCAATTTCGTCAAAACGGTTGCTCAGCCGTTCATTGAACTGAGAATGACAGGCTTGCTGCAGCTAGTCAGAGGAAGCAGCAAAAATGCCTATTTAAAATAGCATAACACCTCTTAAGCGGCATGCCGCCTAAGAGGTGTTTTTTATTTTTGTTTTTTCTCTTTTTTCTTTTTCGGCTTTGTTACTTCAAGGGTTTCAATGATTTTCCCGGCGTTGTAATCCCCAAGCTCACTTGAGAATTCTTCCTCAAGCACCTTCTTATTCATCGGCTTTTTATGATTCTGCATGTCTTTGCTGTGCTGGTTCTTTTTCATGATCACGCGCCTCCTTGCTGACCTTGTTTGGAATTGCGATTGGCCCCTCGGAAATTCGGGTCGTCGTGATATTGAGTCTTATATGCATTTCTGTCCATACTCTCAGTCGGTGTATTGTTATTTTTTATGGCTTCATCGACCTCAGCCTTACGTTTCATAGAAATCCTCCTCGCCAGTATTTTCTAATTTTTATTTCGCTTGAAAATGCAGGCCAGCTGATTAACTGCAGCTGTTTATGTTAGGTTCTCCAACTGGTGCCAGGTCACACATCTTTTTTTTGGCAATAAAAAAACACCGCAGATGCGGTGTTTAATTATCCGATAATCACTCTTTCCTTCGGATAATGGTAATTTGCTTCAATTTCTTTTCTTCCGATCAGATAAAGGAAAGTCAATATTCCGATCCGCCCGATAAACATTACGATCATAATGACACATTTTCCTACGTTGCTCAAATCAGCGGTAATGCCAAGGGACAGACCAGTCGTTCCAAAGGCCGAACATACCTCAAACAAAAGCTCCAGTAGAGAATGCTTTTCTGTCACTGTAAGGATCAGTGTCGCTCCAAAAACGAGCAAAATCGCCATCATTGTGACCACAAGAGACTTCATCAGATCTGCTGGGTGCAGCTCCCGTTTGAATACTTTTACTGCTTTATTGCCGCGGGCAAAATGAAACAGCGCAAGCAGATTCAAGGCAAAAGTTGTTGTCCTTATGCCTCCTCCGACTGAGCTTGGTGACGCACCGATAAACATCAGCGCGCACATAAAAAACAACGTGGGATCCGACAGCTGACTGATATCAATTGTTGCAAGCCCGCCGCTTCGGGTAGCTGTTGATTGAAACAAGGATAGAAACAAAATATCATGCCATGCCTTTCCTGCAAACGAGTGGCTTGCTTCCAGCGCATAGATGCCGATGGCGCCAAACACTACGAGTGAGCCAAACATAATGGTCGTGATTTTTGTAAAAAGCGTAAACGGATATCGCCGATGCTTTGAAAACAAGAAGTCCTTTACTTCGACAAGCACCGGAAAGCCGATCGCTCCGAATATGATCAAAAGCATCGTAATAAACTGCACAAAATAATCATGGCGGAATGGAACCATGGAATTTCCTGTTATATCAAACCCGCCATTTGTGGTTGCGCTGACACTTGCAAAAAACCCGTGTAAATAAGCTTCCTGAAAGGAATCATAGTAGGTTAAAAAATAAGTGCCAAGTATTACTCCTCCAAAAAATTCAATCCACAATATAAGAAAAAGAACCTGCTTCATTAAATTGACAATTCCTGAAAACTGGGATTGGTTTTGGTCTACCATAATCAATTTCCGTTCTTTAAGGCCGATTCTTTTTCCCATGATCAGCCAAATAAACGTTCCGAGCGTCATAATCCCGATTCCGCCAAATTGCAGAACAAATGCCAAAATAAAAATGCCTGTAGTGCTGAATGTATCAGCTGTATCCACAACCGTCAGCCCCGTGACGCTGACTGAACTGACAGCCGTAAAAAGCGCGTCAATAAAAGTCCAATCCGCTCCCTGCTTATGGGCAGACGGCAGGCTCAGCAATATCAGGGCCACAGTTACTGCGAGAAAGTAATATAATGCAATCAGCTGGGCCGGAGATAATGCCTGTATCAATTTTCCAAGCTTTAATCTCATGTGAAATCCTTCTGCCTCTCTTTTAAAGTACGGTAATTATTCTAAAGATATTAGATCCATTTTTAAAGGCTTTTGCGAAACATTTTCTTAACTTGCATATTTTTTTATTATTTTAGTCAAAGTGAAACAGAAAAAAAACCTCTGAGGGTTCTCAGAGGAAGGATGTTTTTATTTTATTTTGCTTCTAATCGTCTGATTCTTTCATCTAAATCAGGATGAGTAGAGAAAAGCGATGACCGCTTCTTGCCATTAATCTTTAGTGTTTGGACAGCTGTCTGATCTTCTTCCATGATGCGGGAAGAATAGCTCTTAAGCGTTCGAAGAGCATGAATCATCTTATCCTTGCCGGCAAGATCCGCTCCTCCCCGGTCAGCATGGAATTCACGGTGGCGTGAATACGCAAAAACAACGAGGCTTCCGAGAATTGAAAAGACAATCTGAAACACAATCATTGCGATAAAATGAACAATCGGAGCAAGATCTTCCTTAACAAAGCGGCTCGCGATCCATGCAGCAATACGTGATAAAAAGACGACAAAGGTATTCACAATACCTTGTAAAAGCGTCATTGTCACCATATCACCATTTGCAATATGAGCGACCTCATGGGCAAGCACGCCTTCAACCGCAGCATCATCCATTTGATCAAGCAGGCCTGACGACACAGCGACAAGAGAGCGGCGTTTTGAAGGGCCAGTCGCAAACGCATTCACTTCGGATGAGCGGTAAATTCCGACCTCCGGCATCTTCGTTAAGCCGGCAGAGCGGCTTAATCTATAAACACGGTCAACCAATTGCTGCTCTTCATGGCTAAGTGTATGTTTCTCCGGATTCAGCACTCTGACGCCCATCATTGTCTTTGCCATCCATCTGGACATCGCAAGAGACGTAAAGGAACCGACAAAACCGACGACTAAACTGAATACAAGAAGCGCAATAGGATCTATACCGCCATCAGCTGTAAAGTACGTCCCAACTCCAGTGACAGAGCTTATGACAGATAAAACAATTCCGATCGTTGTAAGCACCAAAATATTCGTTAAAATAAACAGAAAAATTCTTTTCGCCATAATAACCTCCGTTATTTTTAAGATCAAATGAACCTGTATATTTAAATTATAAAACATCTGTTTGAAAATGCAAGGATTTAGACGTATGATGTTAATGTATTACTGACGCTTTAATAGTGCATTTATACATAGAGATTATATCCGCGTCAAATTGTCTTGAAGAGGTGAACAATGAATATTTTTAAACTCACTCGAATTGAGATGGTACGGCTACTCTATTCCCTTAAAGGCCTGGGAGACATTAGCCCGCTCGACATCCTCGTTAAATCGGCGAATATGTCAGCGGAAGAAGCGGCAAGCCATCTTCAAATTCCAGAATTTCTTACAAGATATGAACGAAAAAAACAGAAAAAAGAATACGGCCTGTCAACCAACGAAATCGTTGAGCTTGGCAATTTATGCGAGCTGACTTCGTTAAAGTCAACCGCGATTCAAAATTGGGTGAAACGCGATATCAAAGACCTCATTGGCCATCCTGAGCTGGGTAAAAAGTATTCAGTTGAACAGGCAGTGATTCTTTTAATTGTACGTGACCTAAAATCCATTTATGACTTTGAACACATACGAGCTATCTTAAAAGTTGCTTTTAACACCATCTCAGACAGATCTGATGATGTCATCAGCCCGTTAGCGTACTATGAAAGCTGCGCGCATGTGTTGCATGCCATTTATCACCAAGATACTCCTTCCATGAAGGAATCAAACCTCCAGCAGATTGTCGAACAGGAAACAGACCTTCTTCGTCACCATTTTGAAGAGCTGAGTGACGCCCAATGGGTCAAAATCAGGCAGATTATTGCCATTACAGTTCTCTCCATTTTGACGTTCCATATTCAGGCGACCGCGAACAAAATGACCGCTGACATACTGTAATCAGGAGGTACCCCCGGCAAATTGCCGGGGGTTTCTTATTCCCCCACAACAATTGCCAGCATAAATAAACCCCGTACATTTCAAACTAAATACGCGTTAAGAATTTCTTAATAGAAAAAGGAGATGAAAAAAGATGGCGAGCAGAAATAAACTCGTTGTTCCAGGGGTGGAGCAGGCACTAGACCAATTTAAACTTGAAGTGGCTCAAGAATTCGGTGTGAACCTTGGTTCTGATACAGTTTCACGCGCTAACGGCTCTGTAGGCGGGGAAATGACAAAGCGTCTGGTTCAGCAGGCACAATCACAGCTAAATGGCACAAATAAATAAACTCAGGACTCTATTCGCCGGGGGCACTCGGCGAATCTTCTGTTTGAGCTGATTCATTATTGCTGCTGTAGCCATTTGGGTTACGGTGGTAAGAAGCATTATCCCGATTAGATGAGGAATGATCCTTTCCTTTTTCACCGTTATTCCAATTTTTGCGATTTTTGCTATTCTTGCTATTCTGTTCACCATTGTCTTCTTCTTCATTTCCGTTATCTTGAGGAACTTGTGTAGGGGTTTGCTCAGTATCCCCATCTTTTTCAACTTTCTTGTTTTCATCTGATTCCTTTACATCTTTATTCTGTTCACTATCATCATTCTGCGTGTCAGTTGTATCTTCTTTCTGTGAATCCGTATCATCCAGCTGTTCATTTTCTCCTTGTTTGCTGTCCTGATCGTCTGTCTGATTCGTGTTTTCTTCCTCGTTGCCGGTATTTTTTTGATCCTCTTCCCCGGATTTTTGAGAATCTTCATTTGGATCTTTCATGTTATTCTTTTCATTCGATTTTATGTAGCTGCCTGTTGATACGCCTTCCTTTTTTGCTTTTTCTCTCGTTTTCATATCTGTTTCGAGAGATTCCATGCGGTATGTCGTTTTATATTTTTCCGTTACATCATTCAGCTGTTTTTTTACTCCTGATTTATATGTATCGTCATCCGTATTTTCATAAACAGTGGAAATCAATATTTCTTTCGATTCCTTTACATATCCATGCTCGCTGCAATCCGTAATAATATCGTCTATCACCTTTTTAAAATCAGTCTCCTCCCAATCATCGATGTCACTGATAACCTTCTTGCCGTCATCATTTAAGGGCGTCAGTTCGATCACTTCGTAATCGCTGTTTAACGCCATTTCGAAGCTTGGATTGATATCTATTGTCATATACGCATAGGCCTTGTCATTAGAGAAAACGGGGAGGATAATAAAAATAAAAAGCATAATAGCAGTCATCGAAAAAATCCCCATTTTGAAAGGGCGCAGTCTTAAAACATCAAAAAAGCTGGCCCTTCTGCCCATGCGTGTCTCACTCGGAAGCATGATTTCTTCTCCGATTTCATATGTTTGGCGATCATTTTTTGCTTTTAAAAATTGTCCGTCAGGGGTCAGCAACGTGACGAATTTTTTATTTTTCTCTACTATGATCCCTCTTCTCATGAGTGCAGCACCCCTTTAAGATAATCTTTTAAATAAATATAATCACCGGTAATGATAATGCACATTGCAATGATATATTTTCTGTTTCGCTCAATCGTTTTTCTGCTTACTGAAACGAGCTGTTCGAGCTGTTTAACAGGAAGCTGTTTCTTCGTATAAAGAATCGCAGCTAATTCTTCATGCTCGACAAGAGTGAGCGCCACCTTTATGGCGTTTTGCCTTGCGTCCGCATGCTTTGGAGAATGTTCAAGCAGCTCTTGAAATGAAAGTCCGTAGTCTTTGAGCTGCTTTTGAAAATACAGAATTTCCTCCCGCCTCTGTTCCTGTTCTATCTGGCGGCGGTATTCATCAATAGAAAGCTCGGCTTCAATCAGGCTTTGTGAGGATTCCTGATCGTCACCCTCCTGTAAATCCATATTAATATTTTGTGCGGTTCTTGCTTCTTTTCTAATGTAATCAATGACTTTTCTTTTTATAATAAGCTCTGCGAATGCGAGCAGCGAATTTCCTTTTTCAGGTGAGTACTTTTCAATAGCTTCGTTAAATGCAATCAGTCCGATGCTGAACTCATCGTCTTTTTCATCTATATATCGTTTACAAACGGATGAAACCGTCTTTGCGATAAATGGCTTATATTGCTGTATCAACTCGTTTTGCAGATCTTTATTGCCTTTTTGTATGCTTTCAACAGATTTTTCAAGCGTTTGCTTCTTTTTTCCCAATTTAAACAAAAGGCTAAGCACTGGTTTCACCTCAGTTCCTCCCTATAACTATTCATTAATGATAGCTAATTTGATAGGGAATCGCAAAGGAGAAAAAGAAATATTGATTTCCAATGTCTCAATTATGACAATCCATTCTCACGTACTATACAGGATTTCGTGCCTTTAAAGAGAATTTTGGGGGTTTTAAAAGAGGTTTTTGTAACAAAGCTGTTATAAAAATGTTATTTTATTTCGTCTTTGAAAACGCTTCAAACATGAAAAGACTCTGCTTTTCAGCAGAGTCTTTATGATTAAGCCCTTTCTTGGCTTCTGTTATTTTGTTCGTTTTGTGCGTCTTCCGCCTGTTTTTTTGAGCCTGACATAAACCAGCCGCAAACTGCGATCGCCGCTAAGACACCCCAGAAAATCACCTTCCATGTCCCTGAGTGGATAAAGTGCGAGGACACTATGGCGATGTCATCATGTGCGAGTGTATATAAAGCAAGCTTTACCCCGACCCATCCGACAATAACAAATGCTGCTGTTTCTAGGCTTGGACGTTCCTTTAAAAGCTTAACAAACATCGATGCCGCAAACCGCATAATCACCAGTCCGATAATGCCTCCGGCCAAAATAACGAAGAATTGTCCTCCATCAAGTCCGCCGATCTTTGGAAGTGAAGTTCCCGGCAGCGTAACGGCCAGAGCGACGGCCGCTAAGATGGAGTCAACAGCAAAAGCGATATCTGCCAGTTCAACCTTTAATACAGTCGGCCAAAATCCGCTTTGCTTCGTCACCTTATGATTGTCTTCTTTCTTAAATACATATCTTTTGAGCAAGTGGCTTGCTGCAATATACAGCAAGTAGATCGCGCCAATGGCTTGAACCTGCCATACGTTCACCAAAAAAGAAATAGCGAATAAAGAGCCAAATCGCAGAACAAAGGCGCCTGCCAGCCCATAAAACAATGCCTTCTTTCTTTGCTCCTCCGGCAAATGTTTTACCATAACCGCCATCACTAAAGCGTTATCGGCGGCTAAAATACCTTCCAGCCCGATCAAGACGAGAAGAACCCAACCATACTCCAATAATAATGCTGCATCCATAAATGATACCCTCCCAAAAAAGTTGTTTTCTTTCTCTTCATCCGATCTTATGCCGGCCGGACATGCAAAAAAGACCTTTGCCGACATAAGGCAAAGGTCTTGCTAGACATGAATTCAGGCATGCCAACAAAGCCGATGGATATCACTATCCATGAAATGACGACTTTGTTTCCGGAACATTCCGGACGCTACTCCCCTTTGGGATTTCAAGAAATATCATATTATATGTCAATGATATGCGGAGCGAGTTTATTTGTCAACGCTTATTTTTTAAAAAAACTGAAAAATGTTCAGACTGCATTCGTTTTTTCCTCTTTTTTATCACTAAATAGAGAACAAACAAGATCAAAATGGCGATCCCGATCGGAAGCATATATTGGTCTAGAATAGAGCCAACGTCTTTCCAATTTTCTCCGAGCTTCACACCGAGATATACATAAACAAATGTGATCGGAAGCATGGCGATAAACGTGTAAAGAGAAAACACCCAGACATTCATTTTTGCGATGCCGCATGGTATGGAAATCAGTGTGCGGATCCCTGGCAGGAAGCGGCCGCTGAAAGCGACAAAACCGCCATGCTTTTTAAAAAATTCATCCGATTTGTCAAGAGCCTCAGGCTTTATAAAGAGGTACTTTCCGAAACGTTCAAGGAACGGCCTGCCTCCATAACGCCCGATCCAATACAGGGTGAGCGGACCGGCGACTCCTCCTAATGATCCTGCCAGAACAGCGCCGGCAAGCGTCATGTCACCTTTCGATACCCAATAACCTGCAAGCGGAAGGACAATTTCGGCCGGAATAAATTCAATACAGAGCGCCAGAAAAATTCCGAAATAAGATAAGCTTTTAAATGCTTCTATCCAGGACATAACCAATTCTTCGATCATCTTCACTTCCCTTTTCCCTGATCTATGTATACACATTTTTGTTTTTCACTCAAAACATCAAAATGATTTTAACATATTTTTGACGGTCAGCAGAACTAAAAACAGAGAATCTTCATTTCAAGCGTTTTTCTGACAATTTCTCCAGGCATATAGACTGAAATTCTTTAGCTGACAGCCGATATTAAGGAGAGTCAACAAGACTGGAACACACGGGGGAATCTCCATATGGAATTACACGCAACGTATAATACAACACTCATATGTTTATCTATTCTTATTGCTTGTGCAGCATCGTTCACCTCCCTTGAACTTTCAAGAAAAGTCACCATTCATACAGGATTAAAAAGCAAGGTATGGCTGATTGCAGGCTCTATCATTATGGGCTTTGGGATTTGGTCCATGCATTTTATCGGCATGATGGCTGTTCATACGGAGATGCCGATGCATTATGAACTGGCGCCTTTAGTTGCCTCGATTGCAGCTGCTGTTTCTGGATCATTTGTTTCTTTATATATCGTCAGCCGTTATATCCTAACCTTTTACAGGCTGCTTACAGGATCGGTGGTGCTGGGTGCATCGATTTCGTCTATGCATTATATCGGAATGTCTTCCATTTCCCGGGTAATGATGATGTATGAACCGCTGCTTTTTACATTATCCATTGTCATTGCCATTGGAGCTTCTTTCGTCTCACTAAAGATTTTCTTTGACTTGTCCATAAAAAAACCTGCAGACCATTTGCTGATTTATAAAATAATCAGTGCCTTAATAATGGGAATTGGCATATCGGGAATGCATTATACAGGAATGATGGCCGCTACATTTTATGAGGATGTTGCACCTCCCGACCATCATATGGAAGTCCATACATTCGATTGGTCTATTCTGATTGCCTTAATCGTCTTCTGTATTCAAACGTTATTATTATTCAGTTCTCATGCTGATCGAAAATTCATGAAACAAAATGAACGCATGAAGGATAACGAACAGCGGTTTCAATCTTTAATCATTCATAATATTGATGCGATCTTTATCCTGTCATTAAAAGGAGATATTATTTCTTCTAATCATGCTGGTGAGGATATGATGAATAATTTCGGCCTAAACCATCAAAATTGGAATCATTATATGTCGCCAAAAATCAATGCGCTTTTTAAGCAGGTCAAAAGCGAAAAACAAGCCATTAACAGCGATACCAATCTTATGACGGACAAAGGCCAGTTTCATTTGAATATTACGTTTATTCCTGTTGAGGTGAACCAAGAACTGGACAGCATATATGTCATCTGTAAAGATGTGACAAAACAGTACAGGGCCGAAAAAAAAATCCATAGAATGGCTCATTACGACTCACTTACAGATTTACCCAACAGAAGACATGCGATCTCCCATTTAACAAAGGTCTTGAATCGCGAGCATGCCTTGGATTATAACACCGTGGTATTTTTCTTAGATTTGAACCGGTTTAAGGTGATAAATGACGCATTAGGCCATAATGTGGGCGATCAGCTGCTCCAGCTCGCGGCTAAACGGCTTTCATCCGTTATACCGGATAATGGATTTATCGCACGGCTTGGGGGTGACGAATTCATTATTATTATGACTGACGCCAATACCGGAACGGGAGAAGCCGATGTTTTGGCTAAAAAAATCATTCAGCAATTCAAAAAGCCATTTAAAATTCAGGAACACACCCTTATTACATCCGTCAGCATCGGAATTGCGATTTCTCCTAAAGACGGAACAGACGGCCCTGAATTGATGAAAAAAGCAGATATGGCAATGTATGCGGCCAAAGAGCGAAACAAAAGCAAATACAGATACTACTCTTTCTCAATCGGCAATAAAGAAACCGTCAAGCTTAATCAAGAAATGGAGCTGAGGGAAGCGATTGATAACAAAAGATTTGTCTTGCATTATCAGCCGCAATTCAGTACAAGAGATCAAAAAATGACAGGTGCTGAAGCGCTCATACGCCTTGTCACTTCCGACGGCAATCTGCGTCCGCCTGGAGAATTCATCGGTGTTGCCGAAGAAACCGGCCTTATTATTGATATTGGAAAGTGGATTATTGATGAGGCGTGCAGGCAGGCAAAAGTATGGCACGACAAAGGATTTGATCTTTCTGTCGCCATTAATATTTCCGCCAGACAGTTTCAATCGGAGGAACTGATTCCGCTCATCAAGAATACACTTTCTAAATACATGCTTCCCCCTCGCCTTCTTGAAGTTGAAGTAACAGAAAGCATGACTATGGATAATCTTGACCACTCCAAAAAGGTTCTATCTTCTTTAACCAAATTAGGCATCAGGATCAGCATTGACGATTTTGGCACGGGGCATAGTTCTCTAAGCTATTTAAAGGACTTTCCGATCCACAGGCTGAAAATCGATAAATCATTCATCGATGATATTCAGACACACCCAAAATCAGAACAAATTACAGGTGCCATTATTGCCATGGGCCATCAGCTGTCTTTACAAGTCATTGCCGAAGGCGTGGAAAACTCCGGTCAAAAACAGCTGCTTGACGAAAAAGGCTGTGACCATTTACAGGGCTTCTTTTTCAGCAGGCCGATACCGCCCGAACAGCTTGAACACTTGATATTGAACCAGCCGCCGCGTTAACAGCGCCGGCTTTTTTTTATACCCATAAGTTACTACACATGAATCACCCCTCTCATCTCCACAATAATGAAAAAAGGGGTTCATCGATATGCATACAATGTGGAAGGGATCCATCAGCTTCGGTTTGGTGAATATCCCCATCAAGCTTTATGCCGCCACAGAAGACAAAGACATCAAACTGCGAAGCCTTCATAAAGAAGATCATGCGCCAATTAAATATGAAAAAATGTGCACCAACTGCGAAAAAACGCTCAGCCCTGACGAAATTGTGAAGGGATATGAATACGTAAAAGGAAAATATGTCGTGCTGACTGATGAAGATTTAAAAAGCTTAAAGCAGGAGCATGAAGAGAAAGCGGTTGAAATTGTCGATTTTGTTCAACTGCAGGAAATTGACCCGATATATTTTAACCGCTCCTACTTTGTCGGACCCGGAGATAACGGCACGAAAGCCTATACTCTTCTTCGCGAGGCGCTTCGATCCACCGGAAAGATCGGGATCGCCAATATGACGATCAGGTCGAAACAGCAGCTTGCCATTCTCCGCGTATATGAAAATTGCATCGTAATGGAATCCATTCATTATCCCGATGAGGTCCGTAGTGCTGCCCACGTACCCGGAGTGCCTGATCAATCAAGTGTAAATGATAAAGAATTGCAAACCGCCATTACACTGATAGATGAGCTGACAACTGATTTTCAGCCGGAACAATATGAGGATACGTATCGAAAAGCCTTGCTGCAAAGAGTCAATGATAAGCTGGAAAATAAAGAAACAGCCGTCACTCCTGACAAAGCGCCTCCTCGTGAGGATGTGATCGACCTGGTCAGCGCACTTCAAGCCAGCATCGATCGAACCAAAAGGCCGAACCGGGAAAAACCAGCGGCAGCACCAGCCGAAGGCGGAGAACCGAAAGGAGCCGGAGAAAAAAAGCAGAAAACCACTAGAAAAAAAGTCTCCGGCACATCATAACCAATGGCGTTTACCATGCAGCCCGTCCTTACTTCTTCACCTCCAAAAGGAGCGGAATGGCGTTACGAAGTAAAATATGACGGGTTTCGCTGTATTCTCCGTATTCATCCGTCAGGCGTGACATTAACGAGCAGAAATGGCTTAGAGCTTAACAGCACCTTCCCTGAAATTGCTAATTTTGCCGAAACTGCTTTTCAGCATATAGAAAAGGAACTTCCGTTAAAACTTGACGGAGAAATCGTGTTTTTGGCGAATCCATTCCGTTCAGATTTTGAACATATTCAAGTGCGGGGACGTTTGAAAAGGCCGGAGAAGATACAGGAATCCGCAAACTCTCGGCCTTGCTGCTTTCTCGCATTTGACCTTTTGGAACGAAGCGGACAAGATGTATCGACTTATTCCTATACTGACCGAAAAACATCGCTGCATGAGCTGATGTCTGCTGCAAAGCTTCCGGCTGAGCCAAATCCTTATGCAAAGGAAACCATTCAGTATATCCCCTCCTACCAGCACTTCGATCCGATTTGGGAGAAGGTAATAAAGTATGACGGAGAGGGAATTGTAGCAAAAAAAATCAACAGCAAATGGCTCGAAAAAAAACGGTCATCTGATTGGCTGAAATATAAAAACTTTAAACATGCCGATGTTTGTATCACAGGATTTAATCCTCACAATGGATTTCTGACGGTTTCTGTGTTAAAAAACGGTGTAATGACGCCTGTAGCCTCTGTATCACATGGGATGAGCGAGGAAGAAAAAAATGCAATACGCGCGATTATGGAACAGCACGGACATAAAACAGCATCAGGTGAATATACGCTCGAACCATCGATCTGCGCTACTGTCCAGTACTTAACGATTTTACAAGGCACGCTTCGAGAGGTTTCGTTTGTCAAATTTCAATTTCAAATGGACTGGACCGACTGCACCTTTGCACAGCTTGTGCGCCGCTCAAAGCCGGTTCATCCAAAACTGCAGTTTACAAGCCTGGATAAAATCATATTTGAAAAGCATAAAAAAACAAAAGAAGATTTCATCCAGTATATGATTGAAATCAGCGACTACCTGTTCCCGTTTCTCAAAGACCGTGCTGTCACGGTTATTCGCTATCCGCACGGATCAAGGGGCGAATCCTTTTTCCAAAAAAACAAGCCGGATTATACACCGGACTTTGTCCAATCCTTTTTTGACGGTAGCCATGAACATATTGTCTGTAAGGACCTGTCCACCTTATTGTGGCTTGCCAATCAGCTCGCTTTAGAGTTTCATGTTCCTTTTCAAACGATTACAAGCAGAAGGCCGGCAGAGATTGTCATTGATTTAGATCCCCCGTCCCGAGATGACTTTCTGATGGCTGTTCAGGCAGCAAATGAACTCAAACGGCTCTTTGAATCCTTCGGCATCACATCGTATCCGAAGCTTTCCGGCAACAAGGGGATTCAGCTTTACATTCCCTTGTCACCAGAAGCATTTACGTACGAGGACACACGCCAATTCACACAGCTGATTGCCGAATATTGTACCAATGCATTTCCGGATCTATTTACAACCGAACGCCTGATCAAAAACAGGCATGGAAAATTGTATCTCGATTATTTGCAGCATGCTGAAGGAAAAACGATTATCTGCCCCTATTCCACCAGGGGAAACGAGCTTGGCACCGTAGCAGCGCCGCTGTATTGGCACGAGGTGCAGCCATCTTTAACACCGGCGATGTATACAATCGATACCGTCGTTGACCGGGTCAAGAAACACGGATGCCCGTTTTATGAATTTTACCGCATTCCGCAGGATGAACCTCTTGCCGCTATTTTGAATCAGCTGAAGAAAAAGAGCTGACTTATCCGGTCAGCTCTTTTTGTTGTTTCAACTGTATTTTTTCTCCAAACGCTCACTTTCCTGGCGCTGCAGCGGGCCCAAGGGTTCATTATACAAATCGATATCAACCGCATATTTCGGCCGTTTTTTCACTTCAGAGAAAATCGTTCCGATATATTCGCCGATAATCCCGATTCCCATGAGCTGCAATCCGCCCAGAAACCAAATGGAGATGATGAGAGACGCCCAGCCCGCATTAGTGTGGCCAAGCATTTTTTGAATGACTGCGCCAATCCCTGCCATGGCGCTTACCAAAAATAATAGAAAACCCAAAAGCGTAAAAAAGCGAATCGGGGCCACACTGAAGGATGTGATTCCGTTAAATGCGAATGAAAGCATTTTTTTCAGCGGATATTTCGTTTTTCCGGCAAAACGTTCTTTGCGGTCATACAAAACTTCGGCTGACCTGAAGCCGATCATAGGAACGATGCCCCTTAAAAACAAATTGGCTTCCGGATAGCGCGCGAGTTCTTCAAGCGCCCTTTTATTCATTAAGCGAAAATCGGCATGATTGTAAATTAACTTAATCCCAAGCTTATTCATGAGCCGGTAAAACCCTATAGCGGTCGTCCGCTTAAAAAAGGTATCGGTTTTCCGGCTGCGGCGCACGCCGTACACGATTTCAAAACCATCGTGATATCTCAGCATAAATTCTCTGATAACAGAGATATCATCCTGCAGGTCGGCATCAATCGAAATCACGCAGTCTGATTTTTGCTTTGCTTTATGCAAACCTGCTAAAAGCGCTTTTTGATGTCCGACATTGCAGGCTAATTTTAATCCGGTTACCTTCTTGTTTTTCACACTTTCCATGGCAATCAAAGACCAGGTGCGGTCTTTGCTGCCGTCATCAACAAATAAAATTTTACTGTCTTCGGATATCATTTTTTCTTCCATTAAGCTGTTTACAACCTCCGTCAGCTGACGGCTTGTCTCTTTAAATACTTCCTCTTCATTGAAACACGGAACGACGATGGTTAACACTGGCTGTGGCTGTTTCAATCGATATCCTCCTTATTTTGTTTCGTATAAATAAATGCGCCAGGCGGAATCTTTATGGTCAAATGTTTTCACGAGCGCCAGGTGGTTTTGGTCAGCGTTCATGATGGGAACCGAAGAAAAAATATATTGTCCGCCCATTTGTTTAAACACATCTGTATTTAATTCAAGATGATTGATTGTTTTCTTCGAATTCTTTTTAAAGTCATATCGTTTGCCAAGCTCATCGACGAACAGATAGCAGCGGCTCCCCCATTCATCAAAGTATCGTTTCAATTGGGCGTTTTTTTCTAGCTCTTTTTCAATGATTTTTCTAAATTCATATTTATATGAGAGCGGGTACAGGTTGTTATATGTATCTAAGGTGTAAAAACCGTTGTATTGGGCAATAGACGGATGCAGACCGATACTCGCCACCCTGTACGAATCTTGCGGGCGCCCGATATACTCCTTAATTTCTTTAAATTGGTCAGACGCGTAAAATTCACGAAACGTCGGCGCGTTGTAGTGAACGCCATACGTATACTCCTCATTAAAAGGCGCAAGGACCATCAGCTGCGCAGTAACTGCCGCATACACAAGCCATCGCCACTTTTTCCCCATCCGCCAGATGAGGTACAAAGCGAGCGCAAAACTCATGTAGATCACCAGCGGGCGCAAAAAATGAAAACGGGCAAAATTAAATTCAGCTAAAAATGCAAATTTCTGCTTTGGAACAGCCCATATTTTGTTGAACCAAAACGCATACCACAGTGACAGCGCATAATTCAGCACGCAGAGAAAAAGATAAACGTTTTCTTCCCTTGTCCGATTTCGTTTGAACAGCACAGCAAAAAATACGAGTAATAAGATTGGAAGAATCACAACGGTATGAACTGTCATGACATGGTTGTGTCCGTAGACAAAGTTTTTGACGGACAAACGCAGAGAGTGCCAAACATCATGCCTTGATGAAATAAATTCAATCCGGTGCATCGGCGCGTGTGAAATCAACATCGAATAGACAAGCCGGTACTCGACAAATAGATAAATACTTGTCATAAAAGCGATGCTGCCTAAGAAAATGAAATTCCATTTTCTTTTTGTGATGACATCATACAGCCAGAAGCATGCCATCCCAGCCAAGAAAAAGAAGAAGCCTAATACAAAGCTTGAATACAACGGCAGCAAACCGAGCGTCAGCCATTCTCTCCATGAGATATCCCCTTTTCGGATATTCAAAAAAGCCCACAGCGCCAAAGGGTATCCAAGCGTGCTCAGCATTCCAGAAGGCCAAAAAGGCGTTAAGGCAAATGCGAGTGATACGCCAATTCGGATCAATGCCGCTTTCTCCTCCGGAATCACATGTTTCTTCAGCAGCACATACATTCCGAAGAAAGCGACAACTCTCGTAATGGTCTGGCTTACCGCATAGGCGGTCATAGAAGAAAACAACGCGTGCAGCCAAACAATTCCGCTCCACTCAGTGCCAAACGCGTCCCGTGGCAGTCCGTTAATGATTTGCGGAATGGCCGCATCAACTTTGCCGATGATTTCTCCGCTGTCGGCCAGCACCTTGTACCAAGCGATATTGGAATCCAAATTATCGTGTACGCGAATATGGGCGTCTTCCTTCAAAATAAAAAGCGGGGAGACATACAGCAAAAGGAGAAATAAAGCCATCAAAAGATAATATGTTTCTTTTTTGTGTTGTCTTAATCGTAACATCCCTAACACATCCATCTGTTATTCTGACTTCTATTGGGCATGATCTGCCTCACCTGTCAAAATTTATTATCCCTTTTCCCTTCTAAAACATTCATCAAATGACAATCCTTTCTGCATTTTTCAAACTGGTCTTCAACCCATTAATTCCCGCTATCCATAAGGCTGGATCACTTACTATACTGGTAGAAGGGAGGGGATACATGTGTTCATCTTACTTTCATTGGTCATACTTGCTGTTATGCCATTTATATATAAAGCAAACCGCAACACAAAAGATGTGAAGGTCAACACGATTTCAATTGATCAGCAAGACGGCCTTCCAACAAGAAAAAAACTGAATATCCTTCATTTATCGGATCTTCATTTAGAAAACATTTCTGTTTCGCCTGATGAGCTGTATCGTTTAACAAATAATCAACCTGTAGACCTCATTGCGCTTACCGGAGATTTTCTTGACCGGAAACGAAATATTCCAAAGCTTGCCGGCTACTTGCAGGCACTGCAACAACTGAAGCCTGCGTATGGCATGTACGCGGTGTTTGGCAATCATGATTATGTATTAAAAGAAAAGGACTTTCAAAGATTAAAGCGAGTGCTGGAGGAAAATGGCTGCATTACGCTGCAAAATGAACATGTTCACATCAATACTGATGCAGGGCCTGTTAATATTATCGGAATTGACGATTACAGTACGAATCGCAGTAAAATCACAAACTCTTATAAAGGCCTTCAGAATGGCTATCACCTTGTATTGACACATGATCCAAACATTATTTTAGAGATGCAGGATATTCATTTTGACTACCTGTTATCAGGCCATTTTCACGGAGGGCAAATCCACTGGCCAAAGCCGTATCATTTGGTGAAAATGGGCAAGCTTGTACGCATGAATATGATTAAAGGTCTTCATTATCATCACGATAAACCGTTTTATATCAGTGAAGGTTTAGGACAAACTGGCGTTAATATCCGTGTAGGAAGCCGCCCCGAAGTGACTTTCCATCAAATTTAAAAAGACTGTGCTGACCATGGCATCAGTCTTTTTTTTGATAGGTTTGCTGAAGCTTTTCTTTCGAGATAAACAAATAGGATGAATCCGGCAGATCTCGCAAGCTCACTGGCTTTGACGTTAAATATAAAATCGGCATATGGGTGATTTTTTTAAAGGATCTGTAAAAAGGATTGACCGGGGTTACCACGTCAAAGCCGAGCCTTTCTACCCCTTTATCAAGCATTGTAATGCCAATGATCCCTTTGATTTTTTCGCTTTTTTTATGATTGTTGATATAATCCAGCAGCATCGGCATGGATTGATATACTTTTTGATAAATGATGATTCCTTTTCTGACCGCGCTTTCAATGCTTTGCAGTTCCCTGATCAGCTTGATGTTGTGCAGATGGATTTTAACGAGCACATCGTTTTTTCTTATATGCGTTCCGTCACTCAGCACCACATGATGCCCTTTGTATTTCGTCAGTCTGACTCGCAAGACGCATTTTCGCTCATCTTCAATCAAAGTCAGCCTCGAAAAAAAGAAATAAATCGGGTCAATCACTCTCCAAATGGAAAGGAAACAGGTTTTCATCTCTTCACCTTCCTTATCATCAAAAAAACACCCTTATATTTTGTGATGATTCTCCCCAAAATATAGTTGCCATATTTTTAAGGAGGACAGACATGACAAACATTCTTATTTTTCCTTTTTTAAGCATTTCCACCGGGCATCATCATGTTGCTGATACCCTGAAGGCTGATCTGGAATCTAAAGGACTGCATTCAGAAAAAATTGATATCTTTTCACATACGTATAAACGTTTAGAACAACTGTCCTCCTCAGCTTATTTAAAATGGATTCAATATTTCCCGAAAACGTACAGCGGAATATACAAGCTTCTCGCTTGCGGAGAGTGTAAAAATGTCAAACGCTATGCCATGTATGAATGGCTGTTTATGCAAAGCATGAGACAGATTCTCAAAGAAAAACAGCCTGATATCGCCTTCTGCACACACGCCCTGCCTTCTTACCTGCTAAACCGGCTGAAACCGGAATATCCAAACATGACCATTGTAAATGTATACACGGATTTTTTTGTGAATCAGGTATGGGGGCGGAAGAACATTGACTACCACTTTGTCCCGATCATGGATATCAAGAAGCAGCTCATGACCGAAGGAATCAGCCAGGAAAAAATATTTTTGACCGGCATTCCCGTTCACCGGGCTTATGAAACAGGAACCGCAGAAACCTGTCAGCATCGTCTGCCTTATACCGTTATGATCACAGGCGGCAGTATGGGAGTCGGAGGTATTTTTAAGCTGGTCCAGGAGCTGTCGCCAGGCGGAAACATCTTATACAAAATATTATGCGGCAGAAACGAAAAGCTCTACCGCTATGTCAAAAGTTTACAACATCCTTTTATCGAAGCGATCCCATACCTTCACAGCAAAGCAGAAATGAACAGTCTGTACGCACAAGCCTCAGGCGTCATGACAAAGCCAGGAGGCGTAACCATCAGTGAATGCTTAAAGAAAAGGCTTCCGGTTTTTATCTATCATGCGCTGCCGGGACAGGAGGAAATGAATGTGAACCTGTTAAAAGAACGGCAGCTTGTCACAGATATAAGAAACTGGGATATGAAGCGGGCAGAGGAACGCATTTCCGCATTTTTTCAATCGAATGAACGGGCAGCAGCAGAGAAGCAAGTCAGGGAGTATCTTGGCCAAATGTGTGACCGGGAGATTGGGGAGGTTTTAAAAAGGATATTAGATGAATGTGAACATAAAAAAACACCCTCCTGAAAAGAGAGTGTGGAATGACTAACGAAACAGTAAATGCTGGCTGTGAATACCTGCTTTCTTCAGCAGGAGGATCAGCTGGTCCTGCTCATCAGACGAAAGGCCTGAAAACGCTCTCGCTATACGGAGCGCATGGATTGGATAAATTTTATCCAAATACTCATTCCCTTTATCCGTGAGATGCGCGTAAACGGAGCGTTTATCTTTCGGGTCCTGCTCCCTGACTAAAAACCCGTTTCTTTCTAGCTTGTCAATGACATATGTGACGTTTCCGCTTACAAGCAGAAGTCGCGACCCAATTTGCTGTAATTTTTGCGGGCCTCTCGTATACAAAAGTTCCAGTACGGCAAATTCTGTGGGATTAAAGCCGTGCTCTTTGCTGTCACGGATGCTGTGTTCAGACACACTTTTGAAAGCCCTTGCAAAAACTCTGTACAAATTCATCGCACGCTCAACTTCTTCTTCGTTAAACGATAATCTCATCATATCTACCCCGTATATAGAATTTTTATAAAAAAATAATGAAAACCCTTACATATAATAAGAGTTTAATGCCCTTATTATTTTTATTCGCTATAATTCGAGAAATTCCTTTTTAGGAAACAAAAAAATCCTTATACTCGTTATTTTGTATAAGGATTTTTTTGGTGATATGGTATGCTGCGAAAGAAATATGCGTATTCCTTCCGCAGTTCAGAAAGTGTCATTTTGTTCATTACTTCTTTATTATAAACTCCGATTTGAAAGAGTTTTTCTGAATAATGGCTACGTTCTTTTTCTAATGCAGTTTTCAATAAATTACTCATAGCGTCCTCCTTCATTTTAAGGTATCCTCTAAATAAGATACTCTTTTTAAATGAATGTGGTGTGAATCTAATGTAAAGAATTTATGTTTACGAAGATTTTCGGTAAAGTCCGTTTTGAACTGATCTTAAAAGCTGAAAAGCATGTTCTCCGGCAAGCTGCATAAACGTTTCAAGCATTTCATCCCGTTTCATATCCAACTCGATTATTTCCTTTGCCAGTGAGACCGCTTTTTCTTCCTCCATGATTATCCTTCCTCCTCATTTAATCGTTACATAAAGGATAAAACGCGCTTATAGGTTACGCATCATTCTTGTTAATTTTTCTGCCGTATTTTTTCAAAAATCTGCTATTTCATGTTAGAAAATATAACAAGCGTCAGGTTTTTTCTCTATGTTTTTTATATACTATTATCAAAAGACATCCAGGGGTGGAAAAATGACCACAGAAGATCATTCTTATAAAGACAAAAAAGTGATTTCAATCGGGATTGTCAGTGAATTGACAGGGTTATCCGTAAGACAGATCAGGTATTATGAGGAGCGTAAGCTGATTTATCCGCAGCGTTCTTCAAGGGGAACGAGAAAATATTCTTTTGCCGACGTCGAGCGGCTGATGGATATCGCGAATAAACGCGAAGACGGCGTGCAGACAGCTGAAATTTTAAAAGATATGCGCAAAAAAGAACAAATGGTAAAAAACGATCCGCAAGTACGAAAAAAAATGCTGGAGGGGCAGCTTAATGCTCACTTTAGGTACAAAAACCGTTAAACGATAAAAGTCCGCCTCGCAATCTGAGACGGACTTTTATCGTTTATAATGAGTGAATGAATGCAGTCGCAATACCAAAGTAAATTAATAATGACAAAATATCATTTAACGTCGTAATGAGCGGGCCTGACGCAATGGCCGGGTCTACATTCAGTCTATGCAGAATAATGGGGATGATTGTTCCGGACATCGTGCCGATAATTAAGGTCAGCAGCAGTGAAGAGCCTACAACAAATCCTAAAAGCACATTCCCCTGCCATATAATGGCGATCACCGTAATTAAGACAGAACAGACGGCACCGATATAAATACTCGTTCTGAGCTCCCGAAAAATCAGTTTCACAATCGTTGTTTTATTCATTTCTTCTTTAGATAAACCTCTGATGACAACCGCGAGAGACTGTGTTCCTGTATTCCCTGTCATCCCTGACACCATCGGCATAAAGAATGCCAGCGCCACGACCTGCTTCAGCGTATCTTCAAAATAGCTCATGATGCTGCCTGAAATCAGCCCGATGAACAAAAGCAGGATCAGCCATGGAAGGCGGCGGTATGCTGCAACATATGCTTTTGTATCGAAGGTAATGGCTTTACCTGATGCGGCGAATTTTTCGTAGTCCTCATCGGCTTCCCGAATAACGACGTCGATGATATCATCGACCGTCACGATCCCGACAAGCACATTGTTTTCTTCCACAATCGGAATCGCTAAGAAATCGTAACGTTCAATCAGCCGCGCCACTTCTTCCTGATCTTGAAGCGCGTCTGCTGCAATGACACGGGTAAACATCAAGTCTTGTACCTTTTCTTCCGGTTCCCCGAGAATCAAATCGCGATATGACAAAACGCCGACAAGCTGCTTACTGTCATTTATAACATATAAGTAGTTGATAGACTCTGCGATTTCCGCGAAACTTTTTAGTTTGACGACCGCGTCTTTTACCGTGTAATGCTGAGGAATCCACACATAACGGTTGGTCATCATGCGCCCCGCTGAATCAGCCGGGTAGTTCATAAGGAGCTGAACAGCTTTTGACTCTGATGCTTCCATGCTGGATAAAAGCTGTTCCTTCAGTTCTTCATCCATTTCTTCAAGCAATTGAGCGAGGTCATCGTTGTCCATTTTGTTCATGGCGAGTGTTGCTTTTGTTTTTCCGACTTTATTTAAGACGGCTAGCTGAAATTCCCGTTCCAGTTCGCCGATCATATCAGTAATATCATCAACAGTTAAATAAGATAAATAGCGGGCGCGGTGTTTTTCCGGCATTTCTTTAAAAATAAACGCCATATCATAGGGCTGAAGCTCATCAATAACACTTCTGAAATCCCTGATTTTTCCGTCTCGCAATAAGATAATGATGCGTAAAATGAGTTCGTCATAGGTCATGTTTTGAACCATCGGGACTCGTACCTCCTCTACGGAGACGTGCCGGCCTCGCCAGAAGGTGCGGCAGATCGTCTCCTCATCGTGTAATCAATTGTCTTGCTGTCATAGTATATGGGTACTTCTTCAGATTGACTCGAATGGGGAGAATCCATACTCCGCACCTCCTTTTTGTTCAACATTTCGTTTTCAAGGCATAAAAAAAGCCTTCTGGATTGAAGGTGAAAGAAGCACGGCAAAAAAAGCGTGCGGGCGCCTTCAATCGTAGAGCTTTAGCACTGTATGGCATAGGAGCAATCATCCAGCTGCATTAAAAATCACCTTATGTCGATGATTTCTGTTGACCCATTGGCGTCTTTGGACATTTTTGGGCAGCAGCGTATCTCCATACAGGAGCCTCACCTAACGAAGTTCGTAATTGAATTGACACACTGAGATTACAGAAAAAAACAAGCTATGTCAACTTAAAAAAGTTATTTATGCGTTTACATCTCATCAAATGAAATAAAATAAGGGCCTTAGCCCTTATTCTGTTGTTTGCGTCTCATCATCTTCAGAAAGCAAATGATAGGTTTCATGAAGAAATAAGGCGTATTCCCCTTCCTTCGTCGGATGTGGAACATACTCAGCCTGATTGATGTATTGTTCTTCTTTCTTTTCCAAGCGCTTCGCCTCCTTTTCTTATTAGATTGTCCAAAAAGCGGTTCGTTATCATGAAAAAAACCCCGCGGGTGCGGGGTTAGTCGTCTAATTCCTGTTTCATAATACGTCCGTCCTTTGCAGAGATGTCAAATTCTGCTTCAGTCCCTTGTTTCGTTTGAACCTCAATTTCGTAGATATAAGCACCGTCGTCTTCATCCAGCTTGCTTTCTGTGACGGTTCCAGCTGTTTTCTTTAGAGCAATCTGTTCTGCTTCTTCTTTTGTCAAAACAACTTGCTCTTTTTTCTCTTTTAACGGGTCATTGAGCGCTTGTTTGGTCTTGATATCCACATAAACATCATAATCTTCACCGTCTTTTTCGATTTCAACTTCATAAGCTTCTTTGCCATTATAGATGTCTCTGTCGATGTCATCCACTGTTCCGTCAACAACTGTTTTGGCAATGGACTCCGCTTCTTGTTCAGTAAGTCCGCCAGTTTCAGAAACAGACTGTGTTTGTTCATTATTTTCTTTCGCAAACGCGTTGTAGCTGAACCCTCCGGCCGCTAAACACCCTGCTAATAAGCCAATCATCCATCTTTTCTTCAGCATATGTGATTCCTCCCTTGTTCATTATGAGATCAGTTTACACACTCAACATGAAAGGAAAACGAGAGAAAGATGAGAATTTGATGAGAAAACCATTAGTCTTCATAGATAATATTAGAAACTTTGCCGGTATAGGCGTTTATTTTCACCGTAGCTTCCTTGTCATTCGGGAGATCAACATCTACTTCAAACAGGAGAGTGCCTTCGCTTTCTTCCAAATCGGCGTCATCCGCTTTTCCTCCAGCCTCACGCTCTGCAATGGCTTTTGCCTCTTTTTCCGAAATTGTTGTCTTTTGTTTGTCTTTGCTGCTGATTTTATCAGCGGACACCACCGCTTTTGTCTTCATATCTACCTTCACTTCGTATGTTTCCCCATTATTTTTTTGAATGGTATACGACGCAACTCCGTGTTTTCGCGTGTGTTTTTTGACGGTGCCCGGCACCCGCACCAGAGCGAGCTGCTCAGCTTCTTTTTCTGTCATCTCAGATGTGTTCGTCTTTTTCACTCTGTTCATTGACAATATGTCGCCCGATTTAGCATCAGCTTTTAGAAAATAAATTCCTTTTGGATTTTCCAAAGTCATATCATACGTTTTTTTATCATTGGATTGCGTCACTTTTGTGATGTCGCCTTCATAGGAGGTTTCTACTTTTTTTATGACTGCCTCCTTTGACAGCGCGTCCTCATGGGTTTGCTGAATGATAAGAACCGCGCAGATGACAATGGCTAAAACGGCTGCCGCAGCAGCAGCTCCTGTTTTCATTCGTTTTGTCATAGCGCTCCCCCATTCTGTTCTCTAAATTGCATCGTGACATTTGTTCCCTGTCCCGGTTTGCTTTTTACAGACAGGTCAATACCATGCTCATCGGCAATATGTTTGGCAATGGATAGACCTAAACCCGTTCCGCCTGTTTTGCGGTTACGTGCCTCATCCGCCCGGTAAAAACGTTCAAACAGGCGCGGGATATGATCTTCAGGTATGCCGATTCCTTCATCCCTTACGGACAAAAACGGACGTCTGTTATTGGTTCCTGCGGAAATCACAATGGCCTTGTCACTATACTTTATGGCATTATCAAGCAAAATCGTCAGCAGCTGCTTTATGCGTTCTTCATCTGCCGTTACAAGCAAATTCTCCTTGTCCGTCTCAAGAAGGATGTCGCGTTTATAAACCGGCTGGAGTGTTTGTATGACGGCGCGCGACACTTCGATCAGGTCAACCGTTTTCAGATCAAGCTCCAGTTCTTTATGGGTCTTGGCCAGCGTAAGCAGCTGATTGGTCAGTTTTTTCATATGGACCGCTTCTGAATGAATAGCTTCAATGGATTCCTCAAGCACTTCAGGCTTTTTTGCCCCCCAGCGTTTCATCAGATTGCTGTAGCTTTCAATAATGGTGAGCGGGGTTTTCAGCTCGTGTGAAGCGTCTTGGACGAATTGCTGCTGTTTATCGTAGTGCTCTTTCAGCATGCTCGCCATCTCATTAAAGGTCAGCCCCATTTGATACAGTTCGTCATGCGACTGTCCTTCCAGAGAAATTGTTTTGAATGCTTTTTCTCTCTGTATGTCTTTCATCGTTGTCACCAATTGTCTGATTGGATTGGTGATATGGCGGGCGAGTAAGCTGCCGGCAAAGAAGGAAGCGATACAGACAGCCGCGCTGGCCGCAATTAAGATGATTCTTAGCAGAAGAAGACTCTCTTCTGTATGCTCCAGCCTTTCCACGAGCTGAAGCGATACGACTTGTCCGTCTGTCCAAATGACCGGGACAGCTGCTGCTGCAAACAGTTTGCCTTCATGCTTTGTCACGTCTGTCGTTTCCCCGCTGTGAAAAGAAAGAGGGAAGTCTTTATATGCTTTTTCCTTTGTGATGGTCATGACGGCTTTCCGATCCGCACTCACTACCCGCACCATTCCGTTTGCCGGAAGATAGGCCTGCAGCATATCCTGCAAAGCCACCCCTTGTGTTTCGGCGGTATGAAGAGCTTCGGTGATATTGTCCGTTTCATCGGCAAGACGGGCCGCATCCTTTGAGGTGAGTGCCGATGAAAAAATGAGATAGACCGCAGTATGAACCAACATTAATAAAATCAACAGCCAAATGGAAGTATACAGATGAATCTTTGTCTTCAGCTTCATCATTTACCCCTTAATGGTATAGCCGACCCCGCGTACGGTATGAATCAGCTGTTTTTCGTAAGGATAGTCCAATTTTTTTCTGATATATCTTATGTACACGTCGACGACATTTGTATCACCGATGTAATCAAACCCCCATACAGAGCTGAGAATTTGCTCCCTCGTCAGCACTTGCTGCGGATGCTTCAGCATATAGACAAGCAAATCAAATTCCCGGGGCGTTAATTCAACCTCTTTGTCTCCCCGTCTGACTTCACGTGTTTTCTCATTCACCTGCAAATCATCATATGTCAAAAATGTGCCGATATCCTCTGTTTTGCTTCCGGTTTGGCGGAGTGCCGCTCTGATTCTGGCAAGCAATTCTTCAATTTCAAACGGCTTGGTGACATAGTCATTCGCACCGATGTCAAGCCCCGTTACCTTATCTGGAACGCTGTCGCGGGCTGTTAATAAAATAACCGGTGTCTCTTGATCCGTTTTCCTCAGCCGGCGCAGCACTTCAAGCCCGCTCAACCCCGGCAGCATGACATCGAGCAGCAATAGGGAATACGAACCTTCCGTGGCCGCGTTAAGTCCTTCAGAGCCATTATGTTTGATGGTGACGCTGTATCCTTCATATTCCAATTCAAGCTGAAGGACCCTCGCGATTTTTTCTTCATCTTCCACAATTAATATGTGCCCTTTTTCCAATTCCGATCATCCTCTCATGTTCCTATATGAAAAAAATGATTTCATTGTTTACAAAATGATTCTTATCATCTATTATGATGTCAAAATAAAAAATTGTATACGGAAAGCACTAGGGGTGCTGTTATGGCTGAGATAAAGCGCGCAAAAACGCGCTTTGATCCCTTATGACCCGATCTGGATAATACCAGCGTGGGGAAGTGCAGGTTGACCGAAAGGTGTATTTTTTCGTGCGCTTACTCGATCTATGACTGCATATTCCCTAAGGATATGCAGTTTTTTATTTTACCAAAAAAACAGGAGGTCAGAGAAATGGACAACTTATGCGGTACAAGCAGAATCGCCGGATTTCGGTTTTCTTTATACCCAATGACAGATGATTTTATCAGTGTGATCAAGTCTGCGCTGAAAAAAACGGATACGTCAAAGGTTTGGACAAAGACCGATCATATCAGTACAGTTTTGCGCGGATCGATCGCTCATGTATTCGACGCCGCTAAAGCCATCTACCTGTATGCAGCAAATAGCGAAAAGCACATTGTCATGAACGGGACGTTTTCCATCGGCTGCCCGGGCGATACACAAGGAGATACATATCTGACAGCAGATGAAAAGCGAGTCAATGAAGAATCTGTTCACGACCTGAAAGCAGAGGCTCCATGCCAATTTGCACTTTATCCGATGAATGAGCCGAATTATATGGACATTATCATGAAAGCTGTTGAAATCGCTAAGGCTGACGGCACCTTTGTACAGGGTGTTCATTACGCAAGTGAGATAGACGGAGATGCACACGACGTGTTCCGGACACTGGAAGCCGCTTTCCGCATGGCAAATCAGCAAACAGCCCATGTCACCATGACCGTGAACTTCTCGGCAAACAGTCCATCAAGAAAACAGAAAGCAGGGATAAAATGAAAAGCTGGAAAGTAAAAGAAATTGTCATCATGTCTGTTATCAGTATTGTTTTTGGCATTGTGTATTTAGTATTCACCCATTTCGGGAACGTACTTGCAGGGATGTTCGGGCCCATCGCTTATGAACCGATTTACGGCATTTGGTTTATCGTGTCGGTGATTGCCGCGTACATCATTCGTAAACCGGGCGCGGCCCTTGTTTCAGAAATCATCGCAGCTCTCGTTGAATGTTTGCTGGGAAATCCTTCAGGCCCGATGGTTATCGTTATCGGCATTGTTCAAGGTCTCGGAGCAGAAGCTGTATTTCTTGCGACACGCTGGAAAGCTTATTCCCTTCCTGTGCTGCTTCTGGCGGGTATGGGGTCTTCGGTGTCCAGCTTTATTTATGATTTCTTTGTTTCCGGTTATGCGGCGTACTCACCGGGCTATCTGCTCATTATGCTTGTGATCCGTCTCGTTTCAGGTGCGGTCCTGGCCGGCCTACTCGGAAAAGCTGTCAGCGATTCTCTCGCATATACGGGTGTCTTAAACGGAATGGCACTCGGAAAGGAACTGAAAAAGAAACGGAAACGGGTATCAAATCATGCAAGCCTATAACAAGTTGCTTTCGGTTGACCGGCTTAGCTTTTCATATGAAGAAAACGAGAAACCGATTTTTCAGGATATAACGTTTGAGCTCCAAAAAGGAGAATGCGCTTTATTGTTAGGGCCGAGCGGGTGCGGAAAAAGCTCGCTTGCCCTCTGTTTAAACGGGCTTTACCCTGAAGCTTGCGACGGGATGCTGTCTGGGCATGTATTCTTATTTCAAAAAACGATCACTGACGCTGAAACCTCTGAAACAATCGCTCAGCATGTCGGAGTCGTCTTTCAGGACCCTGAGCAGCAGTTTTGTATGCTGACAGTAGAGGATGAAATCGCCTTTGGATTGGAAAATCTGCAAATCCCCCAAGAAGAAATGGTGAAGAAAATTGATGACGTTCTGGAAAAATTACACATCACTCATGTAAAGGAAAAAACGATTTCCACTCTGTCAGGGGGACTGAAGCAAAAAGTCGCGCTCGCCTGTATTTTGGCGATGGAGCCTGAGCTTATTATTCTGGATGAACCGACTTCCCTTTTAGACCCTTATTCAGCACGGGAATTCGTTCAAATGATCAAAGAGCTTCAGCAGGAAAAAGGCTTCGGCCTTCTCGTGATCGAACATCAGCTTGATGAGTGGGCGCCTTGGGTTGAAAGAACAATCGTACTGGATGGAGCAGGCAAGAAAGCCTTAGACGGGCCGACTAAGGATATGTTTCAGCATCACTCAAACATGTTAAGAACAATGGGAATCGCTGTGCCAAAAATTTGTGGCTTACAAGAAAATGTGAGCATACCGTTTACATTGTCAAAAGAAACGCTGTTCAAGGAACCCTTCCCTGCTGGGCCTGCTGAAGAAGCGGCGGTTCTTTCTGCTGAACACGCAGTGCAGGTCCAGAGCTTATCGTTTTCAAGAGGACAGCAGACCATTTTCAAAGACATCAGTTTTTCATTGCGTGCAGGCTCTTTGACGGCACTTGTCGGGCCAAACGGCACAGGAAAATCTACGCTGTTGTCTGTTCTCGCCCGTTTGCTCAAACCGAAAAGCGGCAAGATTCTTCTGCATGATAAGCCGCTGGAGTCTTACAAAGAAAAAGAGCTTCGCAAACAAATGGGATTGGTTTTCCAAAATCCAGAGCACCAGTTTGTGACTGACACAGTATATGATGAGCTGCTGTTCGGCCATGCGGCAAATGCCGAAACCGAGAAAAAAGCGCAGAACCTGCTGCAGCGTTTCGGCCTTGCACATTTGGCGGACCACCATCCGTTTGCGATCAGCCAAGGGCAAAAACGGCGGCTGAGTGTCGCCACAATGCTGATGCACGATGTAACGGTTTTGCTTTTAGACGAACCGACCTATGGCCAAGACGCCAAAACAGCCGCTGAATGCATGGAAATGATTCAGCATATCCAGACAGAAGGCACCGCTGTCCTCATGATCACACACGATATGGAGCTTGTATCTTCATATGCTGACAGCGTGCTTGTGCTTCACGGCACACATTTGGCCTTTGACGGAACACCGGAACAATTATTTTCCAGGGAAGCCGAGCTCGTCCAAAAAGCAAAGCTCACCCTCCCCCTTCGATATGAATGGATGACATACCAGCAGGAGGTGCGTGATGAAGCAGCCGTTACATCTCATTAACCCGGCAGTAAAAGCAGGGGCGGTTTTTTGCTGTGTCGTCATGCTGTCGTTTATTTACAATCCTTACACACCGGCGTGCTTTTATATCATGATTGTTGCGGGTGTCCCGTTTGCGGCCAGAATACCGCTGAAAAAATGGCTTTTGTTCACGATTCCGTTTTTGATTTTAGCATTCGGCTGCGTATGGACAGCCGCTGTTTTCGGCAAGATTCCGACGACCGCAGATAATTTTCTGTTCCAAGCCGGCCCTTTTTCGATCAACAGTGAAAATGTGGCTGTCGGCATCTCACTCGGGTTTCGTATTTTGTGCTTTTCTGCCTTATCAATGATGTTTGTTTTTACAACCGATCCGATTTTATTTATGCTGAGTCTTGTGCAGCAGTGCAAGCTGTCCCCGAAGCTTGCATATGGCGTCATTGCCGGATTTCGTTTTCTCCCTCTGTTAAAAGAGGAGGTCCAGCTGATCCAGCAGGCACATAAAATCCGAGGCGGGGCGGCGGAAAATGGCTTAAAAGAAAAAATAAACGCGTTAAAGCGCTATACCATCCCGCTATTAGCAAGCGCGATCAGAAAAGCGGAACGAACAGCTCTTGCGATGGAATCAAAAGGATTTACAGGCAGCCGAAACCGGACGTATTACCGGTCGCTTACCGTCAGCCCGCGCGACTGGCTGTTCTTTTTCCTCATTCTCTTGTTATTCGCAGGATCTTTTCTTGTGTCTTTATGTTTTACCTCATAGAAAAAGCCGCTATGTTGAATAGCGGCTTTTTTATTATTGATGATAGTTCAATGCTTGGGCAAGATTGGTTTTAATATTAATGTTCGTAAAATCAATTCCAAGCTGTACAGCGGTTTGCGCAATTTCTGGTCTGATTCCAGACAATGTGGATCTGACACCGATTAAAGTAAGCGCCTCAATCAATTTAAAGATTTGGTGCGCCACCATTGTATCAACAACGACGACACCTGAAAGATCGATCAACAGATGCTCAACGCGTCTTTTCGCACATGCATTAAGCGTGTTCTCAAGAATAAACTTTGCCCGTTCAGTATCAATATCACCGACAAGCGGCAGCAGAGCTGTCGTTTTGCTCAGAGTAATGACAGGCGAGCTTAATTCCAGTATCATTTCTCTCTGGGCATTTAATTGCTGTTTTGCATTCGATTCAGCGTGATCGACGAATGTATAAATGGTAAAATCAAAAACTTTCACAATCAAATCGGCCCATTTTTGTTTCTCTCCCGGTCCAAATGCCGACTCGTTTTCTTCTGCGAACTTCTCAAAATACTTCGTATATAATCTTCGATTTCTCATAAACTCACGGATGACGTATTGCACCGGGGTATCGAGATGTTTTTGATCATTCGTCAGCTCAATAACCCATTGTTGAAATTCATCGAGAAATTGTTTTTCCGGTAAAACATACATGTAATTCAGATGCCGGTAGAACTCTCTGTCCTGCTCTTTCAGCTCCTCGGTTACAGTTGCATTATGTAAGGCATAAATCGAATTCGGATCGCTTTCCTCCATTGTGTCAATCCATTCCTCGGCCATTTGTTCTACATGCTCAGAAAAAAACGCAAATATTTTTTCATTCAGTTTCATCACACTGCTCCTTTCCCAACTTCTATTATAACTTGACTGACAGCTGAATCCCAGCCATACACGCTAGAGACATCCATTATTTTGAAAATTACTAATCCATTGGATTGTATCCTATTTTTTCAAAATGCTTCAAACGACACTGTCCGAGCGGCTGCTTTTTTCATATAATGTGAGATAACACCCTTGTATCCACTTGCAAGCATAAAAAAGGAGGGCTTTTTTATGAATGGTGAAATCCGCTTGATCCCGTATGTGACGAATGAGCAGATCATGGATGTGAACGAGCTTCCTGAGGGTATTAAAGTGATTAAGGCGCCAGAAGTGTGGTCAAAAGGGGTTAAAGGCAAAGACGTAAAAATTGCTGTATTGGACACCGGCTGCGATACGAGCCATCCCGATTTGAAAAACCAAATCATCGGCGGAAAGAATTTCACAGATGATGACGGCGGCAAGGAAGATGCCATTTCCGACTACAACGGACACGGCACACACGTTGCCGGAACGATTGCGGCTAACGATTCAAACGGCGGCATCGCCGGGGTTGCGCCTGAGGCAAGCCTTTTAATTGTAAAGGTGCTTGGCGGTGAAAACGGCAGCGGAAAGTACGAATGGATTATTAACGGCATTAACTATGCTGTTGAGCAAAAGGCTGATATCATCTCAATGTCCCTTGGCGGACCGAGCGATGTGCCTGAACTGGAGGAAGCGGTCAAAAACACCGTCAAAAACGGAGTGCTAGTCGTTTGTGCCGCGGGAAATGAGGGTGACGGCGACGAACGCACAGAGGAGCTTTCCTATCCTGCTGCGTATAATGATGTAATTGCGGTTGGATCTGTTTCAGTAGCGCGTGAATCGTCAGAATTTTCAAACACAAACAAAGAGATTGATCTTGTTGCACCTGGTGAAAACATTTTATCCACTCTTCCCAACAAGAAATACGGGAAGCTTACCGGCACATCAATGGCTGCCCCTCATGTCAGCGGAGCGCTTGCTTTAATTAAAAGCTTTGAAGAAGAATCTTTTCAAAGAGAGCTCTCTGAATCTGAGCTTTATGCGCAGCTGATCCGCAGGACACTTCCGCTCGATATCGCAAAAACATTGGCCGGGAATGGATTCCTGTATTTAACCGCTCCTGATGAGCTGTCAGAGAAAGCAGAGCAGTCACATTTACTGACCCTATAATATTATTTTTCTCATATAATATATACCGTAAATTGTAAAAAAAATTTCAAAATCTTTGTTGACAATGAATTTGAATTGCTGTTAAGATTACCAACAAATGATTCAACTTTTCAAAAAATTAATAACATTTTCTCTTATCGAGAGTTGGGCGAGGGATTGGCCTTTTGACCCCAACAGCAACCGACCGTAATTCCATTGTGAAATGGGGCGCACTGATTTTCGCGCCGAGATTTATATCTCTTAAGGCACGGTGCTAATTCCATCAGATTGTTTCTGAGAGATGAGAGAGGCTGTATGTTTTGCAAAAAAGCCTCTTTCTCTCATGGGAAAGAGGCTTTTTAGTTGTGAGAAAACCTCTTAACAGCCTGTATCCGCGGGTCAACAAGAGTGTTTTACATATAAAGGAGGAGAAACAATGACAACAATCAAAACATCGAATTTAGGATTTCCAAGAATCGGACTGAACAGAGAATGGAAAAAATCGCTTGAAGCGTATTGGAAAGGAAACAGCGATAAAGATACGTTTTTGAAGCAAATCGATGAATTATTCTTATCCGCAGTGAAAACGCAAATTGACCAGCAGATTGATGTTGTGCCTGTTTCTGATTTCACACAGTATGATCATATTCTTGACACTGCGGTCAGTTTCAACTGGATCCCGCAACGCTTCAGACACCTGACTGACAGTACAGATACATACTTCGCCATCGCCCGCGGAATAAAAGACGCCGTATCAAGTGAAATGACAAAATGGTTTAATACAAACTACCATTACATCGTGCCGGAATATGACGAGAGCCTAGAGTTCCGCCTGACAAGAAACAAACAGCTTGAAGACTACCGCCGAATCAAACAGGAGTACGGCGTTGAAACAAAACCTGTTATCGTCGGCCCTTATACGTTCGTCACGCTTGCAAAAGGCTACGAGCCATCTGAAGCTAAAGCAATTCAAAAACGTCTCGTGCCGTTATATGTACAGCTTTTAAAAGAGCTTGAAGAAGAAGGCGTAAAATGGGTTCAAATTGATGAACCTGCGCTTGTCACCGCTTCAGCTGAGGATGTACGCGGCGTAAAAGAGTTATTCGAGAGCATCACAAATGAGCTTTCTTCCTTGAATGTGCTTTTGCAAACGTATTTCGATTCTGTTGATGCTTATGAGGAGCTTATTTCTTATCCTGTACAGGGTATTGGGCTTGATTTCGTTCATGATAAAGGCAGAAACCTGGAACAGCTTAAGACACACGGCTTTCCGAAAGATAAAGTGCTGGCAGCCGGTGTCATAGACGGACGCAACATTTGGAAAGCGGATCTTGAAGAACGCCTGGATGCCGTGCTTCATATCCTCAGCATTGCACAGGTTGATGAACTGTGGATTCAGCCTTCCAGCAGCCTTCTTCATGTTCCGGTAGCGAAACACCCAGATGAGCATTTGGAACAAGATCTGCTGAACGGATTGTCCTACGCGAAAGAAAAACTGGCAGAGCTAACAGCTTTAAAAGAAGGCTTAGTATCAGGCAAAGCCGCCATCAGTGAGCGAATTCAGCAAGCGAAAGCGGACATCAAAGCGCTCAAACAATTTGCAACAGGAGCCAATTCTGAACAAAAGCAAGAGCTGGAACAATTAAGCGATAAAGACTTCAAGCGCCCCATTCCGTTTGAAGAACGCTTAACCCTGCAAAATGAATCTCTCGGACTCCCGCTTTTGCCGACAACAACAATCGGAAGCTTCCCGCAGTCTGCTGAAGTACGCAGCGCACGCCAAAAATGGCGGAAAAACGAGTGGTCTGATGAACAATACCAAAACTTTATCAACGCGGAGACGAAAAGATGGATTGATATTCAGGAGGAATTGGATCTTGATGTTCTTGTTCACGGTGAATTCGAACGGACAGACATGGTTGAATACTTTGGTGAAAAGCTGGCCGGCTTCGCCTTTACGAAGTACGCCTGGGTTCAATCATACGGTTCACGCTGTGTACGCCCGCCGGTCATTTATGGAGATGTAGAGTTTATTGAACCGATGACAGTGAAAGATACTGTATACGCTCAATCGTTAACATCCAAGCATGTAAAAGGAATGCTGACAGGTCCTGTTACGATTTTAAATTGGTCCTTCCCTCGGAACGATATCTCGAGAAAAGAAATCGCATTCCAAATCGGACTCGCCCTCCGCAAAGAAGTAAAAGCGCTTGAAGACGCGGGCATTCAAATCATTCAAGTCGATGAGCCAGCCCTGCGTGAAGGCCTTCCGTTAAAAACCCGTGATTGGGATGAATATTTGACTTGGGCTGCCGAAGCATTCAGATTAACAACCTCTTCCGTGAAAAATGAAACACAAATTCATACACATATGTGCTACAGCAACTTCGAAGACATCGTCGATACGATCAATGATCTTGACGCTGATGTCATTACGATCGAACACAGCAGAAGCCACGGAGGATTTTTGGATTACTTAAAAGAGCATCCGTATTTGAAAGGGCTCGGGCTTGGTGTTTATGACATTCACAGTCCACGTGTCCCGTCAACTGAGGAAATGTACAACATTATCGTTGATGCGCTTGCTGTATGTCCGACTGACCGTTTCTGGGTAAATCCTGACTGCGGTTTAAAAACAAGACAGCAGGAAGAAACAGTCGCAGCCTTAAAAAATATGGTTGAAGCGGCGAAACAGGCAAGAGCTAAGCAGACACAGCTTGTATAATACGAAAACCATCTGCAAATGCAGATGGTTTTTTCTTTTAGAAAACGGGAATCGGTTTTCGATGCTCCCCATCCCCTTCTTTTAGTATTTTGGCTGTTCCATTTTTATCAAATGCCACAAGGCTCAATGATGTATCATGTATGTAAGCAGAATTCCATATGTCATGAATGCCTCTTCCCTTTATGATATTTAACAGCATTAATATAAAGACAGAATGGGTAACCAGAAGAATATTCCCGGAAGAATGGCTGTCTAAAATCAATTGGAGAGCCAGCCTTGCCCGGCTTTCGAGGTCAAAAAACGTTTCACATCCCGGCTGGCGATATGCTTCAGGATGATGAAAATAAGCATGAAAAAGATCAGGTTCGTCTCTTTCAATATCCTCTTGTTTTTTCCCTTCCCATGGCCCCAGAGACATTTCTCTGAATATACGATCTTTCACCAGCGGCAGGCAGCGCGGTCCCAATATAGCTTTTGCCGTCTCTTCTGTCCGCTTGCTCGGGCTGATGTAAACCTGATTGAATTTAATATCCTTCAGCCGTTCTCCAAGAGCTCGGGCATTGTACAGCCCAAGTTCTGTTACACCAGAATCCAGCCAGCCCTGCATTCTTTTTTCTACGTTCCAATGTGTCTGTCCATGCCTGGCGATATACAAATGCAGCATATGCTCCCCCTCCCTTTTTTTCATCTTAGCAAATCACCCAAATATTTTGTTTATTTTTCATTTTTTTGAGAATGTTTTTTGCACTTCTTTTCGGCTATACTTATATCATTCGATCGACTGGGAGGGTATGGGATGAATCATGAAACGTTTTTAAAGCGGGCTGTCGAGCTTGCTCGTGAAGGAGTGATTGCTGGAATCGGCGGGCCTTTCGGAGCTGTTATCGTGAAGGACGGGGCCATTATAGCCGAAGGACAGAACAACGTTACTACAAGCAATGATCCGACTGCCCACGCGGAAGTAACTGCTATTCGAAACGCCTGTAAAGCGCTTGGGACATACCAGCTGGATGACTGCATGTTGTATACGAGCTGCGAGCCATGCCCAATGTGCTTAGGCGCCATCTACTGGGCCCGGCCGAAAGCCGTTTACTATGCTGCTGAGCATACAGATGCTGCTGAAGCCGGTTTTGATGATTCATTCATTTATGAAGAAATCAATAAACCTGCTGAAGAAAGAACGATCCCCTTTTATCACGTAACTCTCACGGAGCATTTATCTCCGTTTCAAGCATGGCGGGATGTTGACCATAAAAAAGAATATTAAAGGATCAGGCATGTGCGGCCTGATCCTTTGTTAATTCACTGAGCAGCTGCTGTGCCTGAGTACACCTCGGGTTTGCTTTCAGCGCTTTTTGCAAATATAAAACTGCTGTCATATGTTGATGCAATTCAGCGTGACAGACGCCCAGCCAGCAAAGGGATCGAAAATCAGCGGCCCCTTTAACCTGTACGTACTGATGGTTTTCACCTTGCGTTTGCAGACAGGATTCAAATGCTGTAATCGCTTCTCTGACTTTTTTAAGCTGATACTTCATTATCCCTTTGTAGTAGTAAAGGGTGCTGTAATCTGGATAATGCCGCAGTGCTTCATCAATATCCCGCTCAGCTTCTTCATACCGTTCAGAATCAATGAAGAGTTGAAACTTGATATAATATAAAACCGCTGGAGGAATTTGCTTTTTGCTGTTGCATTCATTTATGCACTTCATTGCCAGGCGGATGGCTTTGCTCTGTTCACCGCCTCTGTCGTACTCAGCTGCTTTCTGATAAATGAGAAGCGGGTCGGCATATGACGTCAATAATTCTGTATTCAATATGCTTAAATTACGTTTATGCTTACACTTTGCCTCCTGCTCCAGATAGCCGTAATGGTGAATAACACAAGGGAGAGAGAAAGCGCCGCTTGCCTCCTCACCCACGGGCTTTTCGCAAATTCTTCCCTTAAACGTTATCTTCCGCTGATTCCGTATCAGCCTGATCTGCATTTGTTCAAATGCTTCGTTTTCATCCCATTGCTTTCCCGTATAGTTTATAACCTTTACGTAACCAAGGGACTGCCTGCAGTCATTCAGCAGTGAACGCAGCAAGCTTCCCGTATCCACGTCTAACTCTTCATCTGCATCCAAAATCAAAATCCACTCACCCTTGGCATGCTGTAAACTGATGTTTCTTGCCTGCGAATAATCCTGTGTCCATTGATGATGATAGACCTGAGCATGAAAACTTCTGCAAATTTCTACTGTTTGATCGTTTGATCCGGTATCAACGACAATGATTTCATCAGCAATATGCTGCACACTCTCTAAACAGCGGACAATATGACGTTCTTCATTTTTGACAATCATACAAACTGACAGCATCGGTCTTTTCATTCGCTCACCTTTTCTCTAGTCTGAATCCACCTATACTACATGTATTCACACTTCGAAAAGATCATAACCAATCCGTTCATATCAAAAAAACATCCTGAGAACTCTCAGGATGCTGCAAATTATTTTAATTCCAATTTTACATCAACATTTCCTCTTGTCGCTTTAGAATAAGGACAAAATTCATGAGCAGCCTCGACAAGCTTTTGGGCCTGATCCCGATCCAATCCCTTTGTATTGACGACTAGTGTGACTCCAATTTTAAAGCCGCCGTCTTTCTCATCCTTCATGAGGCTGACCTGTCCTTCAATTTCTGAATCAATGTCAATATTTTGTTCTTTGGCCACGTGTTCAAGCGCGCCGCCAAAGCATGCTGCATAACCTGCGGCAAAGAGCTGTTCCGGGTTTGTTCCAGTTTGTCCTTCTTTTTTTGCATTGGGCATGACAATGTCAAAATCGAGAACCCCGTCATCTGATTGAATATGTCCTGAACGTCCGCCGCGAGCAGTGGCTTTTGCTGTAAATAATGCCATTTGTTTTCAGCCTCCTTATTTGTCTTTAGTTGTTATATTTCCCATACACATCTTTTTAAACATGTTTTGTTTGCCGAGAATAGGAAAAGTGGTGATTTTCAGCTACAATAGTATGTAATGTCAGAAAGAGTTGGTGAACACAGATGCAAAATGGATTTGATCATATGAAATTAGAGAATCAGCTTTGTTTTTTGCTTTATGCGAGTTCGCGGGAAATGACAAAGCAGTACAAGCCGCTGCTTGAAAAGCTGAATGTGACATACCCTCAATATTTGGCTTTGCTTTTATTGTGGGAACACGAAACACTTTCCGTCAAAAAAATGGGCGAGCTTCTGTATTTGGATTCCGGAACGCTGACACCGATGCTGAAACGGATGGAGCAGCAGGACTTGATTACCAGAAAAAGATCTGAAGAGGATGAGCGGTTGGTGATGATCAGCCTGACAGAGAACGGAACGTTATTAAAAGAAAAAGCGGCTGATATTCCGGGAACGATTCTGGGACTCTCAGGCCAGTCCGGCGAGGAATTAAAACACTTAAAATCGGCTCTATATACATTGCTTGAAACGCTGCACCAAAAAAAATGAGGATGCCCTATGTGAGGCATCCTCATTTTTTATTCAGCGACTTCCAATGTGACATCGATATTGCCGGATGTTGCTTTTGAATAAGGGCAGACACCGTGCGCTTTTTGCACAAGTGCCTGTAATTCTGATGCACTGACTCCTTTTCCTTTCACCTGCAGCGTCACACCCAGTTTGTAGCCCTGATCTGCTTCATCCTTTAGCAGGCTGACATGCGCTGTAACCTCTGTCTCCACTTTTACTCGTTCTGTTCTTGCTACAAGCTGAAGTGCACTGTCAAAGCAAGCTGCGTAACCTGCCGCAAACAGCTGCTCCGGATTTGTCGCTTTTTCTAATTTCTTTGCTCTCGGTGTTCCCGGCATTGCGACATCGAGCTCGAGAACGCGGTCTGATGAAATTACCTTTCCTTCTCTTCCTCCTACGGCTGAAACGGATGCTGTAAATAATGGCTGACTCATTTTTGTATCCCCCTAAATATATTTTATACAATTAAATTGTACACAATCTAATTTGGAGTCAATTTTTTAGTGCACAAAAAAAAAGCTTATCCCGTTACGAGATAAGCTTTTTCATCGAACATTGCCCCGCTATTCGCGAATTTGTCCTGTTCCTTTAATGATATATTTTGTAGAAGTTAATGCAGGAAGCCCCATCGGTCCTCTTGCATGAAGCTTTTGTGTACTGATGCCGATTTCTGCTCCGTAGCCAAATTCAAAGCCATCGGTAAAACGGGTCGACGCGTTATGATAGACCGCGGCGGCGTCTACAGCCGTTTGAAAGTAAGCCGCATGCTTATCGTTTTCAGTTAAAATGGCTTCAGAATGATTAGTGCCGTATTTCTGGATATGCTGCACAGCTTCCTGTACACTTTCAACCGTCTTTACACTGATGACAGGCCCTAAGTATTCCGTTCCCCAATCTTCTTCTGACGCCTGTTTGCTTGAAGAATGAAGCCCGCATACGAATTCATCGCCGCGGATTTCGACTCCCGCTTTTTCCAGCTGCGTCAGCAATTCTTTTCCGTGCTGCTCTGCCCACGCTTTGTGGATCAGCAGTGATTCAATCGCGTTGCACACGGAAGGGCGCTGCGTTTTGGCGTTTATGACAATCTTTTCAGCCATTTGCTGATTTGCCGTTTCATCTATGAAAATATGACAGTTGCCGGCTCCGGTTTCTAATACCGGGACTGTTGATTCTCTTACAACGAGATCGATCAGTTTTTTTCCTCCGCGCGGAATCAATACATCCAAACCGTCATTTAACGTAAAGAGTTCTTTTGCTGTCTCTCTGCTCGTATCCTCAATCAGCTGCACAGCGTTGATTGGAAGCTCTGATTGCTCAAGCGCTCTGTGAATAACACTGACGAGTGCTTTGTTGCTGTGAATGGCTGAGGAGCTCCCCCGCAGGACAACCGCATTTCCTGTTTTCAGGCAGAGGGTAGCCGCATCAACTGTGACGTTTGGCCTCGCCTCGTAAATCATTCCGGCAACACCGAGCGGCACACGGATTTTTTCAATAAACAGGCCGTTCGCTTTTTCAATTGTTTCAAGAGATTCGCCGACTGGGTCAGCCAGATCAATCAATAGCTCTACCGCGTCCGCGATGTCGCGTATGCGTTTCTCATCCAGCGTGAGACGGTCAATGACATCGGGTGTTAACCCATTTGCTTTTCCGTTCTCAATGTCTTTTGCATTTTCCGATAAGAGAAAATCCAATTCTTTACGGAGTCCATTTGCAATGAGACTGAGCGCCTCATTTTTTTCAGCCGTTGTTTTCATCATCATTTCAGCTGCTGCTTCTTTCGCCAGCGTCGATTTTACAGAAACTTCACTCATTTTTCCGCCCCCTAGTCTTTTAAGTTGACCCAGTCATTCCTGTGAATGACCTCAAACGTTTTGTCAAAATCAAGCTCATTGCTTCGTTTTCCTTTTGCCTCCATAATCTCCTCAGATGAATAATGGGTCTGGCCTTTGCCGATCACACCGCCCGGTCCCCGGACTTCAACGACAGCCCCTTTTGGAAAGCTTCCGTTCACGCCCACTACGCCAGCCGGTAAAAGACTGCTTCCGTTATGAACCATCGCCTCTTCGGCACCCGCGTCAATGACGATTTCCCCTGATATCGGCGAGTGGAATTGAATCCATTGTCTCGTATTGTTGACTGAGGATAGCTCCTTGTCGCCGATATAAGTCCCATCTCCCCTGCCGTCTAAAATATCCGCCAGCTTTTGTTCGCCGCTGCCTGTTCCGATGAATACTTTGACCCCAAGAGACAGTGCGGTTTGTGCAGCTAACAGCTTTGATTTCATACCGCCCGTGCCGACCCTTGATCCGGCTGAACCCGCGTATCCCAGCAATTCAGGGGTGATCTCCTGCAAATAATCAAATCGTTTCGCATCAGGATTTTCATTTGGATTGGCATCATACAGCCCGTTAATGTCAGTCAGGATCATGAGCTGGTCTGCATGAATTAATCCGCTGACCAAAGCAGAGAGCATATCATTGTCGCCAAAAGTCAATTCTTCAACAGACGTAGAATCATTTTCATTAATAACCGGGATAACACCGCGCTCCAGCAACTCCATAATCGTTGCATACGCGTTTCGATACCGCTCTCTCTTCGAAAAATCATTTCTCGTCAAAAGGATTTGTCCCGGGGTAAGTGAGTATTGTTTAAATTGATTCATGTATTGCTGCATTAACAGTGTTTGTCCGACCGCGGCTGCCGCCTGCTTTCCCTTGAGGGTAACAGGACGGGACGGATAACCGAGACTGGAAAACCCCGCCGCTACTGCTCCCGAGGTAATCAAAAGCATTTCATGCCCCGCTTTTTTCAAAAGAGAAATTGCCTGAACGTGTTCTCTGATTTTCACCTCATCAATGCTTCCTTTGCTATTTGTAAGCGAACTGCTTCCTATCTTCACTACTATTCTTTGTTTTTTCATTTATTCTCCTCCGCGGCTCTTCGCCAGCCAACTTACAATAAAAAAACCCATTTCATCCTCATTCATAAGGACGAAATGGATTTCCGTGGTACCACCTTGTTTGAACGCACTTCAGCACGTTCCGCTTCCCTGTAACGCCAGGTTATGCGCCTAGGTTTTCCCCCTAAGACTCCAAGGCAGGTTCGGCAGGTTTCATGCGGCAAAATGTTTCAGCCACTCATTTTGCTCTCTGTCACAGAAAGGTCTGCTTACTAATCCTCTTCAACGCTCAATGATTTTTTTATATTATGCAAAGAAAAAAGCCTCTTGTCAAGGTTTTTTCCACATCAAAAAAGCCCGCATTGCGCGGGCGTCTGGCAGTCTAGTTAAAGACAATGGTTTTATTTTCGTGAACGATGACGCGGTCTTCCAGGTGCCATTTCACAGCGCGGGCAAGAACGCTGCGTTCAATCGTTCTGCCGATATTTTTCAGCGCGTCGGCATTGTCGCGGTGGTCAACACGCTCAATGTCCTGTTCAATGATCGGACCTTCATCAAGGTCATTTGTGACATAGTGAGAAGTTGCGCCAATCAACTTGACCCCCCGCTCATAAGCCCGTTTATACGGATTGGCACCGATAAAAGCAGGCAGGAAGGAATGGTGGATATTGATGATTCGATTCGGATGAGCCGACACAAAATCAGGCGTTAAGATCTGCATGTAGCGAGCAAGAACGATCACATCAATATCATATTGTTCCAGCAGTTCAAGCTGCTGTTTCTCAACTTCCGCTCTGATATCTTTGTTCGCTTTTAAATAGTGGAATGGAATGTTCAGCGGTTCAACAAGGTCTCTCGCATCTTCATGGTTGCTGATGACAACCGCGATTTCCGCCATGAGATTGCCTGTTTGCCATTCCCAAATGAGCTCATGCAGACAGTGAAGCTCCTTTGATACAAAAATAGCGACACGCTTCAGCTCGCTGGCCATCGTTAAGCTCCACGTCATGTCGAATGTATCCGCAATAGACGAAAACGCATCCTGAAGTTTTTCTTTTTTCTCCTGAATGCCTTCACAGTCGAAGTCAATTCTCAGGAAAAAACGCCCGCCTTCAGGATCTGTCGTATATTGATTGGATTCAATAATATTGGCGCCATGTTCTAATAAAAACGCAGAAACCGCAGCAACAATACCCGGCTGATCAGGACAGCTGACCAAGAGGCGCCCTTTATCTTCATTTCCGTCACGGTATTCATTTAACCGCTGGGTCATATATGATTTCATGAATAATCCCTCTTATCTTTGTAAGTCTAAACTAATTATCCATTATACTGAAGATTTGATAAAAATCAATTTATGACAGAATTTTTAAACCGACGGCTGAGCACAAGATTAATGCGATAAAGAAGATCCGTTTGGCGTCTTTCGGCTCATTGTAAAAGAGAATGCCGATAAGCGCCCCGCCCGCGGTGCCGATTCCTGTCCAAACGGCGTAAGCGGTGCCCATCGGAATGGTTTCCATAGCAAATGATAATAAGGAAAATGAGGCGGCAAAACCGATAATGATCAGCACCACCCATTTCGCACTTTTTTCTTTCGCAAATTGATTCATAAGTGCGACGCCTGCCATTTCCAAAAATCCCGCGCCTAATAAACTGATCCAATGAAGCATTATGCCTCGCCTCCTTTTTCATCAGCCTCATCCTGTGTCACAAGCTTCAATCCGATCACACCGATTAAGAGCACGCCGATTAACAAAAGCTTCGGCAATCCGACCGGTTCGTGAAACAGAAACATTTCACTCATCACCGTTCCTGCCGTGCCAAGGCCTGTAAAGACGGCGTATACGGTACCGACCGGCAGGCTGGCTGTCGCCTTCATTAACAAATAAAAGCTAACTATGATACCGACGGCAGTTCCGCTCCATGTTAAGACTGAGTCAGCATGCTTTAAGCCCACAACCCAAACAACCTCAAACACGGCGGCTAGCACAACCAATCCCCATTTCATATCACATCATTCCTTTCTATTTATGCAATAAAATTCTCCGAAAACAAAAAAACCCCGGACAGTCGACTCATAATGAGCTTGACTCTCCCGGGCTTTTTTCCCTCCGTGTGCATATGCGCTGTTATGATGCGCATATGTGTTTTCTCTCGGACCAGTCCATGTTAATTAACATGCGGAACCCTAGAAAACTTTATCTGGTCTTATGATACTACACCTCGACGCTGTCTTCAATTGTAAGATTTTCTTTCATACACAGCGATCGGTTTATTCCATTTTCTGATCGTCCGGCTGTAAAGCATGCCGATTTTCTCTGCCACCCGTAAAGACGCTTTGTTATCCGGGTCAATCAAAGCTGCAATTTTTCCGTACTGCCTCTCCTTGAAACCATAGTCCAGGCAGGCTTTGGCCGCTTCTTGCGCATAGCCGTTTCCCCAGTGCCGGCGGGCAAACATATAGCCGATTTCCATTGCCGTTTCATTTTCGGTTTGCTGAGGCACGATTCCGCATTGGCCTAAAAAATCCCCCGTCTGTATGTCTTCGGCGATCCAGAGACTGACCCGGTACCCTTTTTCATTTCTTTTGTTCCAAGCGATCCACTCGCGAGTTTGCCGTTTATCTTTTAAACCGGAATAATATTTCATCACTTCAGGGTCGCTGAAAAGCTCAAGTAAAGATTCTTGATCCCGGTCCTCCATACAGCGCAAACGAATCCGTTCGGTCACAAGCTTCGTTTCAGCGTCCATTTTTGATCATATCCTGCTTCCATTCTTTTTTAAGGGCTTCAATATGGGCTTGATGATAGCGATTATGGTCCGCCATATGCCATATCCCCCATCTTACTGTTGCCTTGTCACCCTCGTAAGAAAGTGTTTGATGCAAATCGCTCTCGGTCAAGGTCTTACATACCGATTTCAGCTCGTTTATGACATGTTGATGTCTTGTCAAAAGTTCTTCTAAACCCAGCTGATTCTTTGGTTCAGGCAATCGTCCGCTTTCATCTGTCATCGGGCCGTAAATGTCTTCAATATGTTCTGGGACCCGATTCTCCTTTATGCGCCACACCCATCTGATATCAACATTTGCGATATGCTGCATCAGCTGTGCCGTGCTGTTTTTTGTTTGACAGCACCCCTTATAATATAGCTCTTTGTGAGTCATGCGGCTCACAATGGATGCCAGACGGAGGCTGTTTTCTTCCACTGCAGAATACAGCAGACTGACTGTCGGCGCCATGTCTTTTCTAATGAATAAGTCCCTCATGTTCCATTCCCTCCTTACCTATGTGTACATTTTGACGTAAGGGGGGACATTTCCTTTGCAGAAGGCACAATCTAATCTATCAAGAAAGCGCCAAAGATGTCGGCAGCACATTTAATTGTTATTTCCAGGCTTGTACAAATACGGATCATGGTGCGCATCGTTGGATGTATTCAAATCGAGTGAGATGTCACCGCGGTCATTTAACGTGCCGAGCGTGACCAAAGACAGCTGTTTTGGGCTGTGTCCTTTTTCCTTAAGTTTTTCAAACAGCCAGCTTCGGTTTTTTTGCAGGTACTTCAAATTGTGATCAAGGATCTCGCCGTCCAATATGAGGGGTATCGGGATAAAGTTCCGTTCAGCCTCTATATTCAAATCCCGCACCTGCACTGCTCTCGCTTCTTCTGTCGGGATCACGCTTACTTCTCCCGTTTCTTCAATGATGGCAAGGTCAATATCAGCCGGATCAGCATAGCCCTTTTCTCTCAGTTTTCCGAGCAGCTCATTGACGGTCAGCCTCTCTTTTTTGAGTCCACGCTCATCGATATCCCCGTTCCGGATTAACACTGTCGGACTGACCACCAGCAGCCATCTCCACTTATTAGAAAGAGCAAGCTTGCTCATCAGAAGATAAAGCAATAAAAAGGCGCCTGCGTAATAAATAGACATCGGCAGCTTGGATGTGAGGATTGGCTCACTGATGATGGTTCCGATTGCGAAGGTCAAAAGCAAATCAAAATTGTTCATTTGTGACACGGCTTTTTTTCCGGCAAGCCGAAACAAAATATATGCAATCGAAAACACGATAACAGGCTTGAATAAAAATGCCCATACCATCCATAACACTGATCATTGCCCTCCATCCGCTAGTCATAATGAATATATTGTTCCCAGTAACTGAAACACTATGCATATCTTACCTCTTCATCCAGCATCCAAATAGGCGAACGTGCAGAATGCAGGCACATAACATAGTAGAAAGTCATGTTATTGGAGGGACAGCATGAAACATCAGCATAAGAGTGCCAATTGGCACTATGAAAGCATACAGTCAAAATCCGCATCCTATCAGCCATACCATACAGCTGACAGGCTGGCCGGTTTAGAGCTTAAAATGGAGCATTTGATCAGAGCCATCGAGGTGAACAATGAATTGCTGAGAACGATTCAAGAGCAGCAAAATCGCGTATGCACAAATGGAGGCGGATCAGTCATTGTGCGGATGTAGAAGAAGGCGCGTCCGCCTTCTTCTATTTACCTAAAAAAAGCCCTTCTCATATAGGAGAAGAGCTGTGTGTATTAAGAAATGGACTGTGCGATGCTTAATTGAGGACCGAACAGTTCGTAATGAATAGACTCTGGCGCTGATCCGAGTTCCGATACAAGCTTATGCATTTGAGTGATAAATGACGGTGAACCGCAAATATAATAATCCGCATCTGTATTGGCGATCAGGCTTTTGAGGAACTGCTGGTCAATTTGACCTTCATGAAATTGAATGTCACCCGCGCGGTCTTCTTCTGTCGGCTCGCGATACACAAATGCCGTTTTAACAGAAGAATGCTCTGCTGCCTCTTCTGCTTCATCGCGTAGCGCGTGGTATTCACTATTTTTCGCGGCATGGATAAACAGAATCTGCCGCTCAGGCTGTTTGGAAACAGACGTTTTCAGCATGCTGATCATCGGTGTGATGCCAACTCCGGCACTAAGCAGAACGAGATCTTTGCGGGATGAAGAATCTAAAACAAAATCTCCTGCCGGTGCGCTGATTTCTAATGAATCCCCCTCATGCAGCCCTTCGTGTAAATAAGAAGACACAGCACCGTCTTTCTTAACTGAAATTCGATAATAGTCTTTTCCCGGCATATCAGACAAGCTGTATTGACGGATATGCGTATATTCAGAATCAGGAATCCGGACTTTGATGCTGATATACTGCCCTGCTTGAAATTCAGGTAACGGCTTGCCGTCTTCCGGTTTCAAATAGAAGGATGTTATTTCTTTGCTTTCACGCACTTTTTTCGCAACGACGAAAGGCTTATACTCCTTCCATCCGCCAGTTTGGTGTTCCGCTTGTTCATACATTTCTTCTTCAATTCCGATAAAAGCGTCAGCTATAACTCCATACGCTTTCTCCCACGCCTGCATAATGTCAGGGGTCGCTGCATCTCCCAAAACATCTTTAATCGCAATCAGCAAATATTTGCCGACAATCGGATAATGTTCAGGCTTAATACCGATACTGCGGTGTTTATGGCCGATTTGTTTGACGACCGGAATGATATTGCCAAGCTGGTCAATATTGGCTGCAGCTGCAATAACGGCATTTGCCAGAGCGGTACGCTGTGTTTTTTTCTTTTGGTTTGTTTGATTAAAAATGTTTAAAAGCTCAGGATGATCTTGGAACATGAGGTCGTAAAAACGTCCTGTAATGGATTCTCCGTGCTGCTGTAATACTGGTACAGTGCTTTTTATGATTTCGATTGTTTTGTTATCTATCATCGTTTAACAACCCTTCCGAAAAGATGTATTTAAAATATATCTTTAAAATACATGATCCTGCCTTTAAAAGATATATTTAAAATGAATCTTTAATAAAGTTGTCACAAAATTATCAATTTAACGTGACAATTGTTGCTTTTTTATAGAATCCCCTAGCAAAAACGGACTAACCTCTGTAATGATCACATTAACAGCGAAATAATGGAAGGCACAAAAAAACCCAAAACAACGTATGTTTTGGGTTTCATGTTTACCAAGGCTTGTCTGTTCCAAGCGCATTTGCCAGCGCCTGACTGTGTTTTTTTCGGTTTTTCCGTTCACTGGCACGCTGAACCGCTGTGTTATGCAGCATGATTTCCTCTTCTGTTTCCGGTACAACTCTCGGCACAGGCACCGGCTTACCGTTTGAGTCTAATGCGACAAAGGTCAAAAAAGATGTCGCGGCGAGCTCCCGTTCACCAGTCATCAGATGCTCTTTGATGACTTTCACAAACACCTCCATGGAAGATGTGCCGACCCAAGTCACATATGATTCCAAGCAGACAGACTCCCTTTGCCCGATCGGTTTCAGAAAATCGACAGAGTCCATCGAAGCCGTTACCGTATCACGTCTGCAATGGCGCGCTGCGGAAATAGAGGCAATATCATCGATATAACTCATCAGTTTTCCGCCAAACAGCGTATTATGATTGTTCGTATCGAGAGGGAATACCCTGCTGGTTTTCACAACCTTTGACTCTTTACAAAATTTTGTTTCCTGTGCTTCCATACCTTTCTCCCCTTTGATGTCTGATCGATTAGTAAATGCACTCATATTCTCCTATTAAACAATATTCTCATCCATTTGTCTAAAATTTAAAATGATTTGTCTGTCAGGTTTTCTTTCTTAAATGTTTAATGATTTGGCTGACAAGGGAATAATATACGTATTCTTCACACGGTCAGGAGGAGAAACAAATGGATGTATCCGTTCCAAAACATCAGCACAAAACGGTATGCCAAACAGAATATGACACCTTGAAGAAAGTTATTTTATGCAAACCCGAGCATATGACAATTAAGGACGTTATTAATGAAACCCAAAAACATTTTGAAGATGACAATATTCAGGTCAAAACCGCCAAAGAGCAGCACAAACGCTTAGTAGAAGAGCTCAGGTCACACAGCATTGAGGTCATCCTTTTGCCTGTTCAGCACGGACTGCCTGAGCAGGTATTTACCCGGGATATCGGTTTTGTCATCGGGGAAAAAGCCTTTCTTTCCAGCATGACTGAGCCCATTCGCCAAGGGGAAGAAGCTGTGATAAAAGAATTTTTCCACAATCAAGGGATTCCTTATACCCGGATGCTGGATACTAGCATTGAAGGCGGGGACGTCGTCATAGATGGTGATACCGTTTATGTCGGAATCAGCCAGCGCACGGACATCTCAGCGGTCGGCCAGCTGCAAGAAGAGCTTCCTGAATATACCATCATCCCAGTTCCGCTCCATGAAAAATTTCTGCATCTGGACTGCGTATTTAATATTATTTCTGAAAGCGAAGCATTAATCTACCCTGAAGCCCTTCCGCAGCAGGAAGTCGATATGCTGGCAGAGCGTTACAATCTCATTGAGGTACCCGAAAACGAACAATTTACACTTGGCACAAACGTCCTGTCTATCGGCAGAAAGACCATCATCAGCCTGCCGGGCAATCGTCATGTGAATCGTGAATTATCCAAAAGAGGCTATCACATCATCGAAATTGACTTGTCAGAAATTATCAAATCAGGCGGTTCCTTCAGATGCTGTACGATGCCGCTCATTCGAGGCGAATGAAGAATATTCCCCTTTTTCATGTTTTGAACAGCGTATTTCTTTAAGATACGTTAATATAGAGATGACATCATTTTTAAGGGGGAAATCGCATGACAAAGTACATAGGATATGTCGGAACATATACAAAAGGCGGAAGTGAAGGCATTTATTCATTCGAGCTGGATACTGAGAAAAAAACACTCAGCGAGCCAAAACTTGCCGCAAAGCTGGGAAACCCCACATATGTGACGCCGAATAAAGACAACACGATTCTTTATTCAATTGAAAAAGCAGACGGTAAAGGCGGTATTGCTGCCTATAAAATCGATAAAAACAGCGGCGAATTAACATTTCTGAATCATCAGTTAATCGATGGCCCATCGCCATGTCACGTGAGTGTCGATGATCATCAGCAATTCGTATTGACAGCCAACTATCACAGCGGGAAGGTGCACGCTTTTCCGGTTCAACAAGACGGAGGTTTGCAATCTCCCGCTTCTGAAGCCGCCCATACAGGAAAGGGTCCGCATGAAAGACAGGAAAAGCCGCATACACACTATGCGGGCTTTACACCTGAACATAATTACGTCGTAGCGGTTGACTTAGGAACAGATAAGCTGTACACCTATAAGCTGAAAGACGGTGAATTGACTGAATCCGGAAGCCATTCCTTCGCTCCCGGTGCAGGCCCTCGCCATATCGCTTTTCACCCGAAAGAAAAATACGCATATGTCATGACAGAATTAAGCAATGAAGTCATTGCGCTTGAATACAATCCGACAGCCGGCGAATTCAGAGAACTTCAAGTCGTCTCTGCCATCCCTGATGATTTCACAGATAACAGCCAGGGGAGCGCCATTCACGTCACTCAGGATGGGCGTTTTGTTTACGTTGCAAACCGTGGCCATGACAGCATCGCTGTGTTTGAAGTAAATCAATATTCAGGCGAGCTGGCATTTGTGGAAAGAGTATCGACTGAAGGAAACTGGCCTCGTGACTTTGTGCTGGATCCAACGGAGACCTTCCTCGTTGCTTCAAATGAAGAAACAGGCAATCTCGTATTGTTTGAAAGAGACACAGAGACAGGCCGACTGACGCTGCTTCCTTCAACCGTTTCTGTCCCTTATCCAGTGTGCGTGAAATTTTTACAGCAATGATAAATGAAAGCTGGCTCCCAACAACGGAGCCAGCTTTTTGTTTATCTCACCTTTTCTTTCGTTTCAGCATTTCGATATAAATGGCAGGCAACGAAACGGCCGGCTTCGATTTCTTGAAGCAAAGGGCGTGATTCCCCGCATTCAGGCATCGCCTCCGGGCAGCGCGTCCGAAACACACAGCCGCTCGGCGGATGTACCGGACTCGGCAGCTCCCCTTTTAAAATGATGCGCTCACGCTTGTCCTCTAATTCGGGGTCCGGAATCGGAATCGAGGACAGCAGCGCCTTCGTATACGGGTGCAGCGGTTCACGATACAATGTGCCGCTATCTGTAATTTCCATCATGTGGCCTAAGTACATAACGCCGATTCTGTCGCTGATATGCTTTACCATCGATAAATCATGGGCAATAAACAGAAATGTGAGCCCTTTTTCTTTTTGAAGCCGCTTCAGCAGGTTGACCACTTGCGCCTGAACCGACACATCAAGCGCAGAAATCGGTTCGTCCGCTACGATAAACTCCGGATTCAATGAAAGCGCTCTGGCAATCCCGATTCTCTGCCTTTGACCGCCGCTGAATTCATGCGGATAACGGCTGCCGAAATCCGGGTGAAGCCCCACTGCCTCAAGCAGCTCGTCCACAACGAGAAGCCGCGCTTTATGGGTATTGTAAAGATTGTGAATTTCCATCGGCTCTAGAATGATTTCTCGAACGGTCATCCGCGGATTGAGCGATGCATAAGGGTCCTGAAAAATCATCTGCAGTTTGCGGTTATAGGCAAACTGCTCTTTCTCACTGAGGGCGTGAAGATTTGTTCCGCGGTATTTGACGCTTCCTTCTGTGGGATGGTAAAGACGCATCAGCACTCTTCCCAAGGTTGATTTCCCGCAGCCGGATTCTCCGACAAGCCCGAACGTCTCCCCCTCATGAATCTGGAAGGTTACCCCGTCGACCGCTTTGACTGTTCGCTTTTTCCCTGCATCAAAATGCATTTTCAGCTGACTGACCTCTAGCAGTGGTGTCATGTGTCTCCCTCCTCATTCTGAAAAACAGCGGCGTGCCGCACAAAGCTCTTTTTCATATCCTGTATCTTTCAGCGTGATAATTTCGATCGATTTCCCTGTTTTAGGAGAATGGAGCATTTTTCCGTCTCCTATGGACAGACCTACATGATGAATTGCTCCATTTCCTTCCTCATATGCATAAAACAGCAGATCACCTGCACCGATGTCGTGAAGCGGCACTTCCTTCCCTGTTTTCGCCTGGTCTCCCGCATCACGGGGAATCCTGTATCCATTTGCTTTAAATACGCTGTACATAAAACCAGAGCAGTCAAATCCAAACCCGCTTATACCTCCCCATAAATAAGGAAGCCCGAGAAAACTTGCCCCTGTATGAATGATGTCTTCGGCCGTTCCTTTTTTATCCCGAACAAGCGCCGCATCAGTTTGTCGCAGGAGCCTATCTCCGAAAGGAGTCGCTACCTTGAAAAAGCCGTCCTCTTCCCCAATGAGAGGCAGAGCAGTTAAGAAGCTCAGTTCAATTTCCTTATCTCCGGTATCCCCATACAAAAAAGCTGTTGGTTTAGTGATCGCCACGGTGTGATTCGATTGTGGGAGATTTGTGTTTTCCAGCTGGTTCTTTTTCATCCAGCCCGGATATCCGCGTTTATCCTTGCGGGATGACTGGCCGGGCACAACGACAGACACCCATTCATCCTGTTCTGCCGTGACCAGCACCTCCTCACCAAAGAGAACCTGCGTCTGAATCACATTATCTGTACATAACCCAAGCCGCTGATCATAGGTCATGCTCTTCAGCCATTCTCTGATCGACACGGTTGGATCGAGCATTTTGTGATCAAATGGACGAGGAGTATCAGGTGCTGTCCATATGTTGGCAACTGCTGATATAACAGTATGGTTCATGTCTCTATCCCTCCTTTCTGATGCACGACACCGGTAATGCCAAGACCAGCTTTGTCAGGCATCGTAATCGTGCTGCCGCTGTAAATAATCCCGCCCTTGATCAAATCCGTTTTCAGCATGAGCGGGGCGTCGAAATCAAAGCGGGTAATGTTTTTTTTGCTTGCCGCGAAATGCGCCGCAGCTGTTATGCCGAGCTTTGTTTCGATCATGCTGCCGACCATGCACTCCACCCCGCAAATCTCAGCCATGGCATTGATTTTCTCTGCACCGCTGATTCCTCCTGCCTTCATCAATTTAATATTGATCAGGTCGGCGCTGCGGGTTTGAAGGACTTCGAATGCCTGTCGCGGAGTAAATACACTTTCATCAGCCATGATTGGCGTGTCCGTTGCATCCGTAACTTTCTTGAGCCCGGCAAGATCATCCTTATGGACAGGCTGCTCGACAAGCTCAATGTCCAGGCCGGCATCCTCCATTTTCCGAATGGCCGTTACCGCTTCTTTCGGCACCCATCCCTGATTGGCATCCAAACGCAGCTTTACCCCAGGCCCGACACGCTTTCTGATTTCTTGAATACGGGAGATATCTGTCTCAATGTCATCTCTGCCAACCTTTATTTTTAGCGTTTGAAAGCCTTGTTTAAGAAAGCTCTCTGCATCCGCCGCCATCTCTTCAGGCGAGTTCACACTGACGGTGTAGTCCGTTTCAAGTGTGCTTCGATACCCGCCGAGCATTTGGTAAAGCGGCTGTCCGCTCATCTGCGCCCAGCCGTCGTATACAGCCATTTCTACAGCTGCTTTTGCGCTTTGATTCCCTTCCAGAAGATGCTGGATGTCATGCAGAATGGCCTCGCAGCCGGACAGTCTTCTTCCAAGCAGTGCCGGCTTTAAGACGTTGTGAATCGCACTTTCAATACTGTCCATGCTGTCTCCGGTAATCACAATTGTCGGAGGCGCTTCTCCCCATCCGATTGCGCCATTATCATAAGTGATCGTTACGATAACAGATTCAGCCGTATACACTGTGCGAAGCGCCGTTTTAAACGGCTTTGTCAGCGGCACGGCGACCCGTTTCGTGTCTATTTTTGTGATCTTCATACTCAAAGCGCCCCTTCAGAAACGCCCGCCTCAATGACGACCGTTTTTTCGGCTGTATCCATGGCAGCGTGCGCACCGATCGGAACGGCAATACTCGGCGAACAGTGGCCGATCTTAAACCCTCTAAGAGCAGGCCTTCCGGCGGACACAATATAGTCTTCGAGCACCTGCTCAAGTGTCAAAGATTTCTCCCGCTTCACCGGGATGCAGTTATGAAAATCACAAACAAGAATACCGGCTGCGTCCGCTAGCTTCCCTGCCATTTTCAGCTGATTCAGCATCCGGTCAATTTGATACGGCTCTTCATCAATGTCTTCAATAAACAGGAGCTTTCCCCTCGTATCAATTTCAAACGGCGTGCCGAGTGTCGATGACAGCAAGGAAAGATTGCCGCCGACAAGCTCTCCTTCCGCTTTTCCCGGAACAAGCACCGTCAGCGGAGAAAGCTTTTCTGTATAGGTGAATACTGTCTCTTGAAACAGCTGCTCATACGACGCTTTTGTCAGGGGATGAACGTCTTCCAGGCCTATATCTGAGCTGAGCATCGGCCCGTGAAAAGTGACGAGGCCTGTGTTTTGATGGATGGCGGTATGTAAAAACGTAATATCACTGTATCCCCAAAAGATTTTAGGATGTTTGCGGAGCAAGCTGTAATCAATGCCTGAAGCGATCCGTCCCGTGCCAAAGCCTCCGCATGCGCACAGCACCGCTTTCACCTCCTGGTCTTTGAACATCTCGTGCAGATCAGCCAGCCGCTCATCATCCTGTCCCGCTAAATAGCCGTGCTGGTTTTTCAGCGCCTTGCCCAGCTTTACCTGAAGACCGAGCTCCTCTAAAAACAAAAGCGCCGTTTCAAGCTTTTTCGGATCAGGCGGGCTTGCAGGTGCGATGACACCGACTGTATCGCCTTTTTTCAGTGCGTTCGGCTTGTGATTCAACTCCGATCAGCTCCCTTCATTTGCTCTGCACCCTACGTATACGTGAAAATAAGAGAAAAAATACCGCTCCTTCACATAAAGAGAGCAGTATTTTCTCTATCGCCGCGTTAGTTTTTATCGGCCCATTTTAAATCGATGTAGCCGACAGGGTGCCGGACGATGTCCTTTACATGTTCGTTTTGCAGATTGACCTGATTATAGAAATACACCGGAATGATCGGCGCTTCATTGATGAGAAGCTTTTCCGCCTTATGCATGAGTGAAAAACGCGTTTTTTCATCCGCTTCATTTTTCGCCTGTTTCATCAGCTGATCATATTCTTTGTTGGTCCAGCCTGTGCGGTTCATTGAATTTCCTGTTTGGAAGGCTTCCAGAAAACTGATAGGGTCCGCATAGTCAGGCAGAAATGAGCTTTGTGAGAATTGAAACTTAAGCGCTTTTTGCTCCTCTAAAAACACGTTCCACTCCATATTGGCCAGCTTCACATCGACGCCAAGGGTATTTTTCAATTTTTGCTGGATGGCTTCAGCAATCTTTTTATGCTCCGGTTTCGTACTGTAAGTAAGCATGATCGCAGGCAGCTTGTCATACTTCTCTTCCTTCATTCCTTTTTCCAACAGCTGCTTCGCTTTGTTTCCATTTGGTGTGATCAGGTCTCCGCCCGCTTCCCGGAAATCCTTGCCGTCAGGCTGTGTAAACCCGGGCGAAACAAAAGCGTGTGCCGGTTTTTCATTGTTTTTCGTGACGTATTTTACGATTTCCTTCTGATCAACAGCCATTGCGAAAGCTTTTCTGATGTTTTCATTTTGAAACGGCTCCATATTGACATTAAAGCGGTAAAAGTATAAACCCGCCTGATCAACGATGTGCACGTTGTCTTGATCCAGCAGCTGGTCACTTAGCTCAGCCGGTACGTATGCGGTGTCCAATTCACCGGACTGGAACATTTGGTAATCTGTATTTCTGTCACTCACCATTGCCCATTTCACTTTGTCAAGCTTCACGGTTTCTTTATCCCAGTACGTATCGCTTTTTTCCATTGTGATGCTGTCATCATGCTTCCATTCTGACAGTTTAAACGGGCCGTTTCCGACAAATGTATCGGCTTCAGCAAACCACTTTGGATTTTCTTTGTCGACTTTTTCGTTAACCGGAAAATACGCCGGGTTTGACACCACGCTCAGGAAATATTTTTGCGGTGCGGCAAGCGTCACTTCAAGGGTGTGATCATCCTTTGCCGTCACCTTCACATCGTCTCTTTTCCCTTTTCCGCTGTTATAGGCTTCGCCGCCTTCAATAAAATAGCCGAGAAACGCGGAAGAAGCTCCTGTTTTCGGGTCAAGCATCCGTTTCCAAGCGTATTCAAAATCTCCGGCTGTCACAGGGTCTCCGTTCGTCCATTTCGCATTTTCCCGAATCGTAAATGTGTACGTTTTCTTGTCTTTCGACACAGACCACTTCTCTGCCATCGCCGGCTCCGGTTCATTGTCTTTGCCGAGGCGCGTTAACCCTTCCATGATGTTATTTAACGGCTGCCAAGACACGTTATTAAAACCGATCGGCGGATCAAACGATGTCGGTTCATTTTCATTATTTAAGTACAGTACCTTTTCTCCGCTTGTCTTTGCCTTATCTTCTCCGCTTTCTTTTCCAGCCTGCTCATTAGCTGTACATCCCATCAGCGCAAATGAAAGTCCCAGTGCAAGGCCCATTCCCCATAGCTTCTTCACTCTCTTCATCCTCTTCCCCCTTTTTCGTTATTCATCCTTCGCTCCCGGCAGCACCGCATGCTCAGCCCGTTTATCCTGAAGCCAGCAGTGTACAGCGTGCGTGCCGGATCGAACAGTGTGATAAGGGTATACCCTGTCACACACGATCATTCTGCTCGGACAGCGGGCGGCAAATGGGCAGCCCGGCGGCGGTGAAAATAAATCCGGCGGCGTGCCGTCAATCGGAATCAGCTCCGCGCCCTCAAGATCCAGCCGCGGGACAGAATTCAGCAGCCCTTTTGTATAAGGGTGCTGCGGCTTGTAAAATATATCTTTTCTCGTGCCAATTTCCGCTATTTTTCCGGCATACATAACAGCCACCCTGTCAGCAACCTGGGCAACCACGCCTAAATCGTGTGTGATCAAAATGACAGAAACCTTTGTTTTTCGCTGAATCTCTTTAAATAGTTCCAGTATTTGCGCCTGTATGGTGACGTCAAGGGCAGTTGTCGGTTCATCCGCTATTAAAATATCAGGCTCGCAGATCAGCGCCATCGCAATGACAATCCGCTGTCTCATGCCGCCGCTGAATTGATGGGGGTACTGCTTCAGGCGTGCTTCAGGATCCGGAATGCCGACCAATGCAAGCATGGACAGAACCTCTTTCTCAGCCGCCTTTTTCGTCATCCTTTTGTGACGAAGAAGCGCTTCCGCCAGCTGGTCGCCGACAGTCAGCGTCGGGTTTAGCGCCGTCATCGGGTCTTGAAAAATCATTGAAATGTCCGCGCCCCTTATGCTCCTCATTTCTCTGTCAGAGAGACGGCAAAGGTCTTTGTTTTTAAATAAAATGCTGCCGTCTGTCACCTTCGCTGAATAGGGCGGGAGCAGTCCCATAATGCTTTGAGAGGTGACGCTCTTGCCGCAGCCCGATTCACCGACAATGGCAAAGGTTTCGCCTTTGTACAAATCGAAGCTCACGCCTCTGACCGCCTGAACCGTCCCGCCGTAAGTCGTAAAAGAAACGTGCAAATCATTGACTGACAGAACTTTCTCCATACAGCTACCTCCTTAGCTTAGGGTCCAGTGCATCCTGCAATCCGTCCCCCAGCACATTAAACGCGTACATCGTTAACGAGATGAAAAAGGCAGGAAAGAACAGGCGCCACCAATGCCCGGACAAAATGGTCGGCAGGCCGTCATTCGCCATCACACCCCAGCTGGCAAACGGCGCTTGAATGCCGAGACCGAGAAAGCTCAAAAATGATTCTGCGAATATGGCGGTAGGTACAGTTAAAGTCATTTGTACGATGATCGCGCCCATTGTATTCGGCAGCAAATTTTTGCGGATGATGCGAAAGGTTTTTGCACCAAAGGTTTTCGAGGCGAGCACATACTCGTAATTTTTTATTTGCAGCACTTGGCCTCTTACAATTCTCGCCATGCCGACCCATCCCGTAACAGTCAGCGCTACGATAATGGTGCCGAGCCCCGGACCCATCAAGACCATCAGCAAAATGACAACAAGAAGATACGGCAGCCCGTACAGCACTTCAATAATCCGCATCATGACACTGTCTGTTCTGCCGCCTTTATAGCCGGCAATGCCTCCGTAAATGACACCGATCAAAAAATCAATCAGTGCAGCCATCACTCCGACAAATAACGAAATCCTCGCTCCGTACCATGTTCGTGTAAACACGTCCCGGCCAAGCTCATCGGTACCGAACCAATGATCTGTAGAAGGCGGAAGATTTTGTTCTGTCAGCGATTGGCGCTCGACACTGTGAGGAGATAAAAAAGGACCAATTGCTGCCATCACAAATAGAAATAAAAGAATAAAAAGCCCGGCCATCGCTAGTTTATTTTTTTTCAGCCTTCTCCAGGCATCCTGCGCATAGGATAAACTCGGCCGTTTGACTGAATCGGTCTCTTGGGTCTTTTCCTGATTCGAAACAAACCATTCGTCCGGCACCTGAGCGTGCTGCTGCGGCTGGCGTTCATCTGTTTGTACAGGGAGATTCATACGCTTCACCCTTTCTTATGCAGTTTAATGCGCGGGTCCAGCAGACCGTAGGCCAAGTCGACCAAAAACAGCATTACGATCAAAATGACGCTGTAAAAAACGGTCGTTCCCATAATCACGGGATAGTCCCGCTGATTAATGCTTTCGACAAAATATTTTCCCATTCCGGGAATGGCAAAGATTTTTTCAATCACAAAACTTCCTGTTAAAATGCTGGCAACGAGAGTTCCCAGTACGGTAATGACGGGCATGAGCGCGTTTCTGAGTGCGTGTTTTACGATAATTTTGAGCGGAGACAGCCCTTTTGCTTTCGCTGTGCGGATATAATCCTGTGTCAGGACTTCGACCATGCTTGATCTTGTCAGCCTGGCGATAATCGCCATCGGTCCAACTGCAAGCGCTGCGGTCGGAAGCACCATATGGATCGGGCTCGTCCACGTAGCGGCGGGAAATAGTTTAAAATTGACGGCAAACTGCTGAATAAGCAACGTCGCCATAATGAAATTCGGGATGGAAATGCCGAGTACCGCGAGGCTCATCGCAGCGTAGTCCAAAAAGCCGTTGCGGCGCAGCGCGGCAGTTACGCCAAGTATCAGCCCTGAGATCACAGCAATGACAATCGCTGCCATCCCAAGTTCAAAGGAAACGGGAAATCCGCGTTCCAGCATATCATTTACGCTGTCTGACGGTTTTTTAATAGAAGGGCCAAAATCGAATGTAATGATGGATTTTAGATAGATGATGTATTGGATAATGAGAGGATCGTCTAAGTGATAGTAGGCTTCGAGATTTCTTTGAACCGCTTCATTTGTGCCCCTCTCCTCATTAAAAGGAGATCCGGGAATGACCTTCATCAGAACGAAAGTCAGGGTGGTAATGACCAAAATCGTAGCTGCCATTGCCCAAAAACGCTTCATTATATATCTTGCCAAAGCCTTAACACCCCTTTAGCAGAATGATGTTCGCATTGCCAGTTCAGTCATGACAAGCATAGCCTGATAGGCTTCAAGCATATCCTTCGCCTGAAATTGAACGGTTGTGGTTCCCGGTTTGATTTCTGTACCCGGCATTAGATGAGCCCACTCAGCTTGGCCGTAATTGGCAAATTCAATGCTTAATACAGGCCTGTCAGGCGGTGTAAGCGGTTTAACTTTATCTTTGTTCTGCAAGGCATATGCGGTTTTTTCTGTCAGCAGCCGGCCGGCTTTCGCAGGCGACAGACATTTGACTGCAGACCTTGAAATCGTTTGTTTAACAGCAGCTGTCGTGACATTCGGGATGAGCTCTTCAGCTTCTTTGGCCGCCCGGTCATCACCGGCTACCATTATTACCGGGACATCGTAATAACCGGCAACGTAAGCATTTAATCCAAGCTCACCGACAGGCTGATCATTTATGTAAAAATGACGGACACCGAAAATCATGCTATGAGACATGACACCGGGAGTTGAGGCTCTTGCGTGATAACCGAGAAACAAAGCACCCGTGAAAGTATCATCTAGCCCCTGCACCATTGAAAATGGTTTAACATCGCCGGAGATCAAATCTGCCTCGGGATGAAGCTTTTCAATCATCAAATTATTCATTTTCGAATGGCTGTCATTCACCAGCACCTCCGTACACCCGCTGTTAAACGCTTCGGTAATACAGTAGTTTGCTTCTTCGGTCATGATCAGCCGTCCGCGTTCATAATTACGCTTGCCGGAATCAACAAAGGTATCATCCGGAAGACCTGAAATACCCTCCATATCTACTGACATGTACAGTTTCATAACGCTCCTCCTTTTTTACTAAATTATGAATATTCTAACAGATTATATTAAAAAAAGAGGAAAAATGCAATATAGCTGGGAAAAATCACTAACGTTCAGAGATAAAAAAGAATCCTCTTTCAAGGATTCATGTTTCTTTTGCTGCCTGTTCTGTCAGCTGCTCATATTTTTCGAGTGTTTTTTCAAATACTTGATCAAAAACATGCGGCACAGAGGCACGTATCACCGCCGCTCCCTCCCCTGTAATTCCGCCTTTCGTTGCAACACGGTTCAGCGTCTCCTCAAAGGACATCTTCTTTTCGATCAGCAGCTTGCCTGTCCCATACAGTGAGTGTATCAGGAAATCAAAGGCTTCTTCTTTTGTCAGGCCGCTGTTTCTCACAGCCGACAGCGCTAATTCTTCAAACACTGCGGCGATGAAGCCCGGAGCAGAGCTCGTCAGATTACTGGCGGCATCCAAATTTGATTCTTTTATTTCTCGCACACTGCTGAAAGCCGATAACAATTCATACAAACGTTCTTTCTTCTGTGCCGCCAGTGCTTCACTGTGAACAACCAGTGAGATGCCGGCTTCCGCTTCAGATGTAATGGCCGGAATCACCCGTGATATTCCAGCTGCCGTTTCACCCTCTAAAAGCCGCAGAGGCACACCAGCCGCAATGGATACAATATGAGTATTCCGGTTCACATACGGGTGAAGCCGGCGTACTGTTTCAATGACATGGAGCGGCGGGACACATATAAAGATCAAGGCGCACTTTTCCGCCCATATCTCAAGCGGTTTTGCCGAAACGTCTGGATAATCAGCGAGCAAAGCCTGAAGCCGCTCTCCCTTAGTTCTTGTCTCAACAAACAGCTCATTTTCCTCTACTTGTTTATGCTTCAACAGCTGCCTGGCGATCATATCCGCCATGCTGCCATATCCTATCAATCCGATTGACTCCATCGTTTCAGCCCTTTCATGTACAATATTCCTTATAAAGTGTACCGTTTTTCGCACTTTTTCACAATTTCCCATAATGTTTTCATTTTTATCCCACAGTTTTTGTTTATGATAAACTCAAGTCATAAAACTGCCATAATCAAAATGTAATGAGTTGAAAATAGAGAGAAACGGAGTGAACATGATGGATAACTATCGTGACGAAAATAGAACAGAAGGACAAGAGAATGAGGTTTTTTTAACGAAAGAGAATGATCAAAACCCGTCTTACTCAGCCCGCAATGTGATTCATGATCAAGAGAAGAAAAAACGCGGATTCGGATGGTTCAGGCCGCTGCTTGGCGGAGTCATCGGCGGAAGTCTCGCCCTTGGCATTTATACGTTCACACCGCTTGGCGACCACGATTCTCAGGACGCACCGAAACAGACGTCCAGCCAGCAGCAAACTCAATCTGTTACAGCTAAAAGCACATCCTCTGAATCAAGCAAAAGCTCGACAAGCTCATCTGCATTTAAGAGCGAGGATTCTTCTAAAATCTCAGATATGGTGGAAGATCTTTCACCGGCGATTGTTGGCATCACAAACCTTCAGGCTCAGTCAAACAGCTCTTTGTTTGGCTCTTCCGGTTCCAGCTCTGATTCAAGTGAAGATACAGAAAGCGGCTCAGGATCGGGTGTCATTTTCAAAAAAGAGAACGGCAAGGCTTATATTATTACGAATAACCACGTTGTAGAAGGCGCAACTTCACTCAAGGTGTCTTTATACGACGGCACTGATGTGACAGCTAAGCTCGTAGGCAGTGACTCTTTAACAGATTTAGCTGTTCTTCAAATCAGTGATGACCACGTAACAAAGGTAGCAAACTTCGGTGATTCATCAGATCTCAGAACAGGCGAAACCGTCATTGCGATTGGAGATCCGCTCGGAAAAGACCTGTCTCGCACAGTAACACAGGGAATTGTAAGCGGCGTGGATAGAACAGTTTCAATGTCAACCTCAGCCGGTCAAACAAGCATTAACGTGATTCAAACTGATGCCGCGATTAACCCGGGTAACAGCGGCGGTCCATTGTTAAATACAGACGGTAAAATTGTCGGCATTAACAGTATGAAAATCAGTGAAGATGATGTTGAGGGCATCGGATTTGCCATTCCAAGCAATGATGTAAAACCGATAGCTGAAGAATTGCTGTCTAAAGGGCAAATTGAACGTCCGTATATCGGTGTCAGCATGCTTGATTTAGAACAAGTGCCGCAAAACTATCAGGAAGGCACACTCGGCCTGTTCGGCAGCCAGCTGAATAAGGGCGTATATATCCGCGAGGTCGCTTCCGGCTCTCCTGCTGAAAAGGCTGGATTAAAAGCAGAGGATATTATCATCGGCCTTAAGGGCAAAGAAATCAATACAGGCAGCGAATTGCGCAATATCTTATATAAAGACGCAAACATCGGCGACACCGTCGAAGTGAAAATTCTCAGAAACGGAAAAGAAATGACGAAAAAAATCAAACTCGATCAAAAAGAAGAAACACCTTCTTAAGAAAAGCGCCTCAGGCCGCAAAAGCTGCCTGAGGCTTTTTATTAGATAAAAGACCTATACACTCTACGAAACTTTCTGCCGAGACACCCGTATATGATACAGGCTGACATCATTCTAATCAGATGCTTGAAGCATTGTTTAAAAAGGAGGAATGACATGAAAACCGTAGGATTGAGCATAATTTGCGCAGGATTGGCTTTTCTGATGCTGAGCTTTCTCCTTCCTGCATCAACATTGGCATGGGGAGTTACACTGGGTACCAGTATTCTATTAAACATAACAGGCACTGCTGTGATTATGCGTTTCTTAAAAAACCCTCAATCTAACAGCTGATTTCAGTAGCGCCTAAGACGAAAGCTTTTAGGCGTTGCCGTTTTTATTTCAGCTCGCCTGAACCGCAGTGCAAGTTCACAGTCCCTTCTTCTCTTCTTCTTCCTTCCCTATCAGCATCTTTTACTTTGATCATCATGCAGGACATAAAAAACCCCTGTCCGTAATGGACAGGGGTTCAGGTTAGGACATATGCTGGTCTCTATAGAGTCTTTTATTTTCAATCCCGTACGATTTCTGTACGATGTAAAGCGGCCGGTCTTTGGCTTCATCATAGATTCTGCCGATATATTCACCAATCATGCCCAGTATCAGAAGTACGATGCCGCTGAACAGGAGCTGGATGACGATAAGCGATGACCAGCCGGTAATGGTGCTGTCGGTGAACAGCTTCAAATACAGTACGATAAACATATACAGAAATCCTGCGCCTGACATTAAGACCCCGACATAGCTTGCCAGCTTCAGCGGTTTATGTGAAAATGTCGTAATGCCGTCCATTGAAAGCTTCAGCATTTTCTTAAGCGGGTATTTCGTTTCTCCGGCAAGCCTTTCATCACGTACATACTCAACTGCCGTTTGTTTGAAGCCTACCCAGCTGACGAGTCCTCGGACAAAAGGGTTTTTTTCCTTTAATTTTTTCATTTCATCACAGACTTTTCTGTCCATGAGACGGAAATCCCCGGTGTCAATCGGGATATCAATATCTGTCATGCTGCTGAGAAGCCGGTAAAACATGGCCGCTGTCTGTTTTTTGAAAAAGGTTTCCCCTTTTCGTTTTGTCCGTACGGCGTATACGACCTCATAGCCTTCCTTCCACTTTTCAATCATGTCTAAAATTAACTCAGGAGGGTCCTGCAGATCGGCGTCAATGACGGCGATTGCATTCCCCTGTGCATAATCCATTCCCGCTGTAATCGCGATCTGGTGCCCAAAATTCCTGGAAAAATCAATGATTTTCACTCTCGGATCAATCAGACTGTGTTCTCTTAAAATCTCAATACTGCGATCTTTGCTGCCGTCATTGACAAATAGCAGCTCATAGTTTTCCTTCGTTTGATCCATGACCTCTTTTAAGCGCTGATAGGTTTCATGAATGACAAGCTCTTCATTATACACAGGTACCACAATTGAATATTGAATATGTCTGCTCATGTTTTTTTCCTCCTATTCATCAGCATGTAGTTCGTATAATGCAGCTGACTGGTTCATTCCGCCAGGCCCGCCGCCCATTTTGCCGGTTTGGCCTGAAGCGTTGCTCTCGCTTGACGTACCTGATGAATCAGTCTGATCAGATGATGTCTGCTGATCAGCGCTTGACTGCCATTTATCAGAAGAAACTTTCTTGCCGTTTTCTTGAACCCATTCGACAATTTCATTGTTTCCGCCTTTCCCCATTCCTGAAGCCAAGAAGTATTTCACTTTTCCTTCTTTTACGAGCTTTTTAAATTGAGTCAGCGTGATGGCCGGGTCAGAACCGCTGAATCCGCCGATCGTCATGACGGCCTTTTTCGTTTTGATGATATACGGAGCCGCTGTGTTTGAATCAGTTGTGGCGAATAAATATTCCGCTCCGGAGTTGTTTTCTTCTAAATACTCAATTAATTTTTCATTTACACTCGACTCGTTCATTCCCATGCCTTTTCCGCTGCTTGAAGAGAGCTGCGGCCCTGTTTCAGGAAGAGAGCTGTTTCCTCCGTACAGGAGAGGTGTGCTTGCCCAATAAATCGGCATCACAAGCAATACGAGAAGACCTGCAAGTGATATATAATATGTGAGCGGTTTTTGGCGCTGTTTAAAAATCAAAAGAGCAATGGCAGATAACGCACCGATAACCCCTACGCCGATACTCCATCCAACACCGATTTGATCGTTGTAGTTTCTCAGAATAAACAATTCAAATCCTGTTGTGGCAATCATCGCCGCCGGCAAAAGCCAAGACTTCCAGCCTGTATGGTTTCGGTATAACTGAACGAGCGCAACCCATCCAGCTCCGATAAGTGCAGCAATCGGCGGCGCCAGCATAATGAGATAATAATGATGGAAAAATTCTGCTACGCTGAAGAATCCGGCAATCGGCACAAGCCATGCAACCCAGAACACCGTCTCCTTCTGCTCAACAGATAATCTTCTTCTTTCTCTCGCGCCTGCAATCAGCAAGCCTGCAATTCCAAAAAGCGCAAATGGCAGCAGCCAGCTGATTTGATCAGCTAGCTCTTGTTGGAAGAGCCGAAGCGGGCCAGGTGTTCCCGTTCCGAACATACCTGTACCTGATTGCATTTTCGATCCGCCTGAACCGCCCTTACCTCCGTCGCCGCCAGGTCCGCCTTGTCCGCCATCTCCTCCGCCGTTAGGAGGGCCTCCTTGACCGCCGCTTGGCATTTCCCCATTGGATGGCGGTGCCGTCATATTGCCATTTGCAGATTTGTCATCGTTTGATGAGCTGCTGCTTGATGACTGATTAGGCGGTGCCTGAGCGTCAGATGAACTGTTCTCCGAAGAAGGCATTTCTTTTGCTGTGTCTCCGCTTGACCCGCCCTGACCGCCGCCGAAATTTTGCCCTGTCAGCCGCTGAATTCCGTTGTATCCGAAAGCCAATTCCAAAACAGAGTTGGTTTGGCTGCTTCCGACATAAGGACGTTTGCTGGCAGGGATATTGTCAACGATGAGCGGCCATGATAACGAAACTGCCGCTAATACGACTAATGCGCTTCCTAATGAAATGATTTTTTTCTTGATTGTGGCATTTGCCGCAATCAGGTAGAACAATAAGAAAGCCGGTAAAATCATATAAGCTTGAAGCATTTTTGTGTTGAAACCTGCACCAACGACGAAAAATGCTGCTAACAGCCAGATCAGCTTTCCTTTTCTGATGGCTTTAAAGAGAAGCCATGTAGCCAGCAATAAGAAAAATACCAGTAATGCATCAACATTGTTTGTCCGGGCCACAGCCACCGCAATCGGTGTACATGCCATGATGAAAGAGGCGATTCTTGCTGCCGTCTTACCGAATGTCGGTTTTATTAACAGATACATTAAAAGGACAGAACCTACACCAGCAAGTGCCTGAGGCAGGATGACGCTCCAGCCGTGCATACCGAATATAAGTGCGCTGATGGTTTGTATCTGGAACGTAACAGGCGGTTTATCAACCGTTATAAACCCCGCCGCATCGAATGAGGTATAGAAAAAATTATGAAAGCTTTGCATCATACTTGTGACTGCAGCGGTGTAATAAGGATTCACCGTATCATCATTCCAGATGTTATAGATATTTAAAAATGCAGATGCGAGCAAAATGAGAATCAGGAAGATGTCCAGCTCGCGTTTTTTCTTTTCCACGTTTGTCTTCACTCCTTTTCGTCTAACTTTGAAATAGTGTAACAAGCAAATATGAAAAAACTATTAATAAACAAAGGCAATATTTTTGCCAAAACCAATTCATACGATCAGTCCATAAAAGCAAAAGTTTTCGGGTCTTTATCCTGATCTAAATCTGATATTTTGTACCTAATCATCCATATGTAAGCCGTTTTTGAACAAAAATAGCCTTCCGGTGACGCCGGAAGGCAAAGAATCACAATATATCGTTATTGAATCGGCTTCAGTCTTGCTTCGATTTCCTCTCTTCTATGCTCAAGATATGGCGGAAGAGCGATGGTTTGGCCAAGCTCATCAATTTCTTCATCAACCATAAAGCCCGGACCGTCTGTAGATAATTCAAACAGAATGCCGTTCGGTTCTCTGAAATACAGCGCCTTGAAATAGTAGCGCTCAACGATGCCTGAGTTGCTAAAGCCTTCCCGGCTGATGATGCGGTGCCATCCGGCAAGCTCTTCTTCGTCTCTCACGCGAAATGCGACATGATGGACACTTCCTTTTCCTTGACGTTCGCGCGGAAGATCATTTCTTTCAATTAAATGGATTTCTGTGGCCGCACCGCCTTCTCCAGATTCTAAAATGACCGCTGTTCCCTGTCCTTCAACCGGCTCTCGGCTGACCTCTGTAAACCCAAGAATATTGGTTAATACATGTAATGTTGGTTCAGCGTACGGCACTGTCAATTCAACAGGCCCTAACCCGCGAAATGAAAATTCTTCCGGAATGCCGCTTTGTTTAACAGGCAGACCATAACCTTTGCCTTTCTCATCAGCAGTCAGCACAAGGCGCTGTCCTTCATGATCTTCGAACGCCAATATGTCACGTCCGGCTCTTTGGGCGATGCCGCTATGCGCTACCTGATGCTCTTCAAAACGTTCTTTCCAGTAATGCAGCGCTTCTGTGCTTGGAACACGCAATCCAATAGAAGAAATACTGTTTGTTCCCGCATGAAACGGCGCAATACGGGGAATCTCAAAAAACGTCAGTTCCGTTCCCGGATTTGCCACTTCATCTCCGTAAAATAGATGGTACATCGTCGGTTCATCTTGGTTTACGGATTTTTTGACGAGTTTTAATCCTAATACTTTACTATAGAAATCTAAGTTTTTTTGCGCGTCAGCTGTTAATGCGGACACGTGGTGAATGCCGTTGACTTTCATATGCTGTCCCTCCAGGTCAATTTATCTCGATTTCGAGATATTATATTAAAGATGTATATTTATTTTCCTAATTACAAGGTATTTTATTCACATACGAAAGTCAACATATCAGCTTCATCTAGGTCCGGCATCCTGCTAAGTCCCGATGTCAGCCGTTTAATGTGCTCATTCTCCGCTTGAACACCTTTCGCAAAACACGAACTTTAGATAAGATTACACTCAATTTCATTCGTTTCAATAGATAGTAAATAGACGATTTCACAGATTTTACGAATGGAAATAAAGCAAATATCGAAAATCAGAAAATTTATTTTATTTCACTTTTCTAAAATAGGGTTTACAATATGAAAAATAGATTCTTCATCACGAAGCTTCATCATAGGAGGTTAAGGACATGCATACTGAAGAAAACGGTTTAAAAAAAGAGATAGGCCTCTTGTTTGCCCTTACTCTTGTTATTGGAACCATTATCGGTTCCGGCGTTTTTATGAAGCCCGGTGCTGTGCTCGCTTATTCAGGAGACTCAAAAACTGCGCTATTTGCGTGGCTGTTGGGCGGTATATTAACGCTGGCAGGCGGACTGACGATTGCAGAAATCGGTACGCAGATTCCGAAAACAGGCGGACTTTATACGTACCTTGAAGAAGTGTACGGCGAGTTTTGGGGATTTTTATGCGGCTGGGTGCAGATCATTATTTACGGCCCGGCGATTATCGGGGCACTCGGTTTATATTTTGGATCTTTAATGGCGAATCTTTTCGGCTGGGGTTCAGGACTATCAAAGGTAATCGGTATTATCGCAGTTATCTTTTTATGTGTAATTAATATTATCGGTACAAAATACGGCGGTTTTGTTCAAACGCTGACTACGGTCGGAAAGCTGATTCCGATTGCTTGTATCATTATTTTCGGCCTTTGGAAAGGCGATCAGCATATCTTTACAGCAGTAAACGAAAGCATTTCTGATATGAATTTCGGTGCAGCCATTTTGGCCACATTGTTTGCTTATGACGGATGGATCCTGCTTGCAGCTCTCGGCGGAGAAATGAAAAATCCTGAAAAGCTTCTGCCTCGCGCAATGACTGGCGGACTGTTAATCGTAACAGCCATTTATATCTTCATTAATTTTGCGCTGCTTCACATCCTGTCCGCAAACGAAATTGTGACACTTGGAGAAAATGCGACAAGCACTGCTGCCAGCATGCTGTTCGGTTCAATCGGCGGAAAGCTGGTCAGTATAGGAATTATTGTCAGCATCTTCGGCTGTTTAAACGGAAAGGTTCTTTCTTTCCCGCGTGTGACCTTTGCGATGGCAGAACGAAAACAGCTGCCTTTTGCTGAGAAATTGTCCCGCGTGCACCCGACATTCCGCACACCGTGGATTGCGATTTCTTTCCAAATCGCTGTGGCGATCATCCTGATGCTCATCAGTAATCCTGATAAGCTCTCTGAAATCTCTATTTTTATGATCTATATCTTTTATGTGATGGCCTTTTTTGCAGTATTTATTCTTCGCAAACAAACAAAGGGAAAAACGCGTGCTTACAGTGTTCCGCTTTACCCGTTCATGCCGATATTGGCGATCGCAGGTTCATTCTTTGTATTGGGAAGCACACTCATTACAGACACATTAAGCTGCGGATTATCAATTCTCATCGGTCTGGCCGGACTCCCTGTGTATTATTGGATGCAAAAACGAAAAGCCAGCTAAAAAAACGGTTCCCTTGTTTAGGGAACCGTTTTTTAGTGAATCAGAAGATAAATGTTGACAAAAAAAACACAACTTTTGATATACTTTTTACGTTAACCAGAAAGATTTTGCAAACTTGGTTCGTTTTTTTGAGGTGAAGTAGGCCAAAATAAGGAGACACGTTTTATCGAAAAAGTCAAGCCGCGTTTTTTTCGACTTTTCCTGTTTTTTTTCGACAAAAGGCTATATAATAATTTGATGTGTGCATTGTTCATTCAAACTATGGAGGGTTTTTAATGATAAGAAGAAAAAAAGATAAGTTCTCACTCCTTTTAACAGAAATTGCAAAGAACATAGACGAAACTGCAGAATATTTTTTGAATTTTAAGGTCACTAACCAAACGACGCTTAAAGAGTTTGCAGATACGTTAAAGGAATATGAAACAAAAGGTGACAATCATGTTCATGTCATGATCAAAGAGCTTAACAAAGCATTCATCACTCCTATTGAGCGCGAGGATATCCTTCAGCTGACAAACAGCCTGGATGATGTGCTTGACGGAATCGAACATTTCTCTGCCATGATGGAGATTTTCTCAATTACTTCATCAGACGAGCATATCGATAAATTCAGCGGATACATCAGAGAATGCGCGAAAGAAATTTTGATTACAATTGAGCTGCTGGCAGAAAACCGCTTAAAGGATATTCAGCCTCACGCGATCAAAATTAAAGAGTATGAGCACAGCTGTGACAACCTGCACAGAAAATCATTAAAGAATCTTTTCGGAAATGAAACAGATCCAATTAAAGTCATTCAATATCGTGAAATTTACGAAACACTTGAAGAAATTGCCGATTCGTGCCAAAGTGTTGCCAATAATCTTGAAACCATCATTATGAAAAACGCGTAACGAGGGGTAAAAATGGATATTCTATTTATATTAACGATACTAATAGTCATTTTTGCTCTGGCGTTTGATTTCATCAACGGGTTTCATGATACGGCGAACGCAATTGCGACTTCAGTATCAACAAAAGCGTTGAAACCGCGCCATGCCATTATAATGGCGGCAGTGATGAACTTTGTCGGAGCAATGACGTTTACAGGTGTTGCCAAAACCATTACGAAAGATATTGTAGACCCTTATACTTTGGAAAATGGCTCTGTTGTTATTTTGGCTGCTTTAGTCGCAGCAATAGCGTGGAACCTGCTCACTTGGTATTACGGCATCCCAAGCAGCTCATCCCATGCCATCATCGGGGCGATTGCCGGTGCAGCCGTTGCGGCAGCCGGATTTACTGCGTTAAATTATAAGGGCTTCATTAAAATCATTGAGGCACTCATCTTATCACCAATTATTGCCTTTGTCCTTGGTTATATTCTTTACAGCATCGTCAAGCTGATCTTCAAAGACAGCAATTTGGCGAAAACGAACAAGCAATTCCGCAGAGTGCAGATTATAACTGCTGCCCTGCAATCCTATACACACGGAACAAACGATGCGCAAAAAGCAATGGGAATTATCACAATGGCTCTCATCACAGCAAATTTACATACTTCTGCTAATGATATTCCAACCTGGGTGCAATTCGCCTGCGCGACAGCCATGGGTCTCGGAACTTCAATCGGCGGATGGAAAATCATTAAAACCGTTGGCGGAAAAATCATGAAGATTCGTCCGGTAAACGGTGTATCCGCTGACTTAACCGGGGCAGCCATTATTTTCGGCGCCACATTTATTCATTTGCCGGTCAGTACAACCCACGTCATTTCTTCATCAATCCTTGGCGTCGGTGCATCACACCGGGTAAAAGGCGTAAACTGGGGCACAGCTAAGCGGATGCTCATTACATGGGTCATCACGCTTCCGATTTCAGCGACACTTGGTGCTATCGCCTACTTTATTTTAAATATGATTTTTTAATGTGGAACCGCTTCTTAACAGAAGCGGTTTTTTTGATGGAACAGGAAAACCAGCCGCATCTCTCGAATACAATAATCAGAACCTATTTCAGATGCGAGGGATTGATGTATGCTTTTATTCTTTCAAATCATGGTCTGGTGCACTATGGCCGCTTTAGGCTTATACGTATACGCCACATGGCGGTTCGAAGCGAAGGTCAAAGAAAAAATGTCCGCCATCCGAAAAACATGGTATTTGCTGTTTGTTTTGGGCGCCATGATATACTGGACATATGATCCCTCTTCCCTGTTCACAAACTGGGAACGGTATGTCATTGTCGCTGTCAGCTTTGCTTTAATTGACGCTTTTATCTTTTTGAGCGCTTATGTGAAAAAACTGGCCGGCAGTGAACTGGAAACAGACACAAGAGAAATTCTCGAAGAAAACAACGAAATGCTCCACATGTATCTCGATCGGCTGAAAACATACCAATATCTATTGAAAAACGAACCGATTCATGTTTATTATGGAAGTATAGAAGCATATGCTGAAGGAATTGATAAACTGCTGAAAACCTATGCTGATAAAATGAATCTGACGGCCAGCCTTTGTCACTATTCGACACAGTCTGATAAAGACCGGTTAACCGAGCACATGGAGGATCCCGCTGACGTGCAAACGAGGCTGGATCGAAAGGATGTCTATTACGACCAGTATGGAAAAGTAGTGCTCATTCCCTTTACAATTGAGACACAGAGCTATGTCATCAAACTGACGTCTGACAGCATTGTAACGGAATTTGATTATTTGCTATTCACATCATTAACGAGCATATATGATTTGGTGCTGCCAATTGAGGAGGAAGGTGAAGGATAATGGAAAACGCGTTTCAAAACGGATGCCATCCGCGGGCAAAGAAACCGTTTAAAATCCTGAAAAAACGTTCAACCACCAGTGTCGCAAGCTATCAAGTCAGTCCGCACACAGCAAGAATCTTCAAAGAAAACGAACGGCTGATTGATGAGTATAAACGAAAAAAAGCATGATCACACTAAAAGGACAAGAGAAACAGCTCTTGTCCTTATTCCTTTTCTTAAGGGGCTACATATAATAAAACAAACAGAGGATAATGTCAGGTGATACAGTGAAAAAATTGGTGCGGCGTGTGAAGGTTATTGATTACGGGAGGTTTGGCTTTTCCGGGTATTCGCTTCGGGTGAGGGAGCGGAGTGCAGGAATTTTAAAAAAATTGAAGAAGAAAAAATAAATCCCGGAGCAACTCCGGGATTTTTATGTTCTTTCATCAGCTAACTTGAGCTGAGATCTTCGCTTTTGTCGCAGGTCCGTAGATACCGTCGGCGGGTAGACCGTTAACAGACTGAAAACGCGCAACCGCGTCTGCTGTTTTCGGCCCGTAAATGCCGTCGATTCCGTTGTTCACAGCTCCTTTATCAGGATAAAAGTAGAGAGCCGCCAGCGCTCGTTGCACCTGAAAGACGTGTTCGCCTGAGGTATATGGTGTTGTCAGCTGAATGATACCGTCAGGGAGCGGATAGAGTTCTGGCTCTGCAGCGGACGAAGGAGCACTTACAATTAACACTTGACCAACCTGAATGAGATTCGGATCTTCGATATTGTTCCACTCTTGCAGCTGAGCAACAGTAACACCGAACGCTCTCGCTATGGATGTAAGTGTGTCACCTTTTTTTACGACGTAAGTTTGGCTCCCGCCGCCGCCAATTCCCGCTTTAAACGAGTCCCACGTATCCAACAGTTTGCGAGGGCATTCCTTCCCTGACCAATATTTATGAGGCACGACGTTAGCGAGACTGATACCGTGTTCATCCATCAATGTTTTGATCAGCCACTGGGCATTAGCTGTTGCTTGTGCAAAGTCACCATCCGCATTTTCACAAATTTCAATCCCAATAGAAGCCCGATTGCCGCTTCCGTTCCCGTCTCCTGCATGCCAGCCGTTTTCATTTAACGGCAGATGCTGATAAATCTCTGTATCATCAACTGTAAAATGCCAGCTTGTCGCCGTATCAGGGTTTTTCAAATAGCGGGCATGCGCTTGGGCATCGGCGCCTGCTGCCGTGTTCGCTGTATTGTGTACGGTAATATAAAGAGGTGTCATCGCGTAGCCTGGACGGTTATTTGCACCGACCGGAATAAAATCTTGAATAATGTTAACCATTTTCATCTCTCCTTATTTCGTCAGATTATTTTCCTTTAACAAGTCGCGTTGCTTTTTCCCTCTTTCTGTTACATAGTTGTTTTTAAACCAAGCTGCTAGTGTTGTCCCAATTGTGAAGATCACTGATCCTGCTGAATACAGAGCATCTGCAAGCTGATTCACCTGCTCTTCCTGTATGTCCAATGGTGATTTGCCAAACATCAGCATGCTCTGGTTGATGAGCGCAAGCAAAAGAAGCACCGTCCTAGTGACCGTGCCTTTATCATACGTTTTCATGATAATCCCCCTTAATGCTGCAGCAGGTTGTACATAATGGCGATCGCTCCGCCAATGATCCCTGTGCACACTGCTGTAATGATGGCACCTGTAATGGTGCGCTTAATCCATGTTGTATTTTCATCAATTTTGTTTAATTTTTCGTTCAGCGTCATGATTTGCTGGTCTTGCCGGTCAGACACGCGTTCCAATGCCGAAACTCTCTGTTCGAGCGCTTTTTGTTCACCTTTTATGTCTGCTAAATCCTGCTGAAAGACATTAACATCTGCCTCTTGCTGCATTACTCACTCCTCCTTCACATGCAGATCACCTCCCTTCCGAGAGCCAAAACTGTTATGAAACAGCGGTTCCTTTTACCGAAAGAGTACCGCCGGTGATACTGACGATCTCCATAATGATCTCCTTAAACCCTTTAATATCAAAGGCCCACGCCTCAGCTTTTCCTAATGTACTCAATGCAGAGCTGGCATCATCAGTTTTCACGCCTCTGATCGGTAGTTTCTGTCCTGACACCGATTTGCCCCAAAATTTGACTTCGCTCATTTCCGCTGTGCCGTATACTTCAACGAGTAAATGCTCGGCACCGTCAACAGGTAAAGCAGCACCCTCACTGGCGGACTCTGCATTTTCATGAAAGACAAAGTCAAATGTTTTGCGGGCCTCCACTTTCAACCGTCCATCGTGTGTTTGATTCTCCTGAAAGTCAATCTGCAAAGGCGCTTTTCCACTGACACGCACATCCATTTCACCCGCACCGACTGATTGGTATAATACAAAGTCTGATTGCTGAAGATTCCCGTTCACATAGCGGAAGCGGTAATAGCGTTTAGAAAGATATACCCAGTCCGTCGCTGTCAGGACACCTGCTGCGACATTAACTGATGCTGTCGTCGTCCAAACATTGTTATTGTCACTTTCTTCTATAAAGAGCGTACCTTCACGATCTGCATACGCCCAGCCCTTCACTTTTGAAATCAGAACTGCGCCAAGCCTGTCCTGCCCGAGCTGACTGTATGCCTCAGTCGCCTTTAAGGAAGCATTTGTTAAAATCTCCGCTACACCCGACAAATTCGAAACAGGTGTCACAAAATCATTTTTTCCTCCTCGATAGGGCTTTACAGCTCCGGCTTTTCCAGTCTTATCGAGAGGAAATTCATATTGATACTTGACCATTTTTATCCTCCTTTTCATGTAAAAACGAGCAAAATAAAAAAGCCTACATGGCTTTACCGGTAATTTCTTCATACTGGCCAGAAGTGATCAGTTTTTTGTTCACGCCTTCTGCCAGATCCTCAAATGAACAGTCTTGATATGCGATGGCCTGTTTCACCATATCCGTTGTCGCCCACTCATAGTAGAGGGCAAGCACCCAATAATTCATTCAGCACTCTCTCCTTTCAAAGATAATAATGAAAGCTTTATATCTGACAGCTCGCTCCCCAACGTTTTGTTTAGCTCTTCAAGCTGCTTGCGTGCCAGCTTTTCCTGCGATAATTCCTGAGCAAGCAGCTCCACCTGATCAGGCGGCTCGTACGGAGGATTTTTTTGCGATTCCTCCCACCAGGCTTCCAGTTCTTTTTGCGTCGGGATCGGGGCGCGCAGGTTCCATTTTTCAATGTAGGAACCATTTCCGTCATTCCGCAGCTCGAAATCCTTTCTTGGCACAGCGTCAGGGTATTTGTACATGATTGCATCGTATAATATCATTTTGCACCTCCTATAGTGTAGGGAAATTTCGGCCTCCAAGTTCTAGGATATCAAAGTAATTTTTACTAACGGACGTATCATCAACAATATACCGAGTTTCTGTACCTGTGTACCCCACATAAACGTAGATTTCGACATAATCACCCGCATTAAGCGATACCGCAACCGATCCTGTAACAGTTACATAAAATTCTTTTGAATCACTATTATCTTTAGGAGCTGGCGTTCTAAACTGATTCATTAATTTATATTGCGAACCATTCACATACGTATACAACTCAAAATTGGAATACTGTAATGTATTTTGAAAATATAAGCTGGCATTAACCAAATACATACCAGCGTGACTTGCTACAAATCTACTGTTCGATGGATCATACAGTTTATTGCTATCCTTCAATACATTTTTAAATAATATTTTATTTTGTTCCCCTTTATTCAGCGCTTGTTTACCTGTTGTTTTTGCAATCATATGCCCGAAACCAGAGATTTTTTCCCAAGGAGTCCATCCTGAACCAGACCACCAGTGACGTATCCAAGTTCCGGTACTATTTGCATATACACTTGTTTCATTACCTGTGCCATAAAAATATTGTGTAAAACGATAATCACTATATTTTTCATTTTTCACAATTCCATACCCTAGCGGATAACCTGTTGTATTTCCTTGGCCAATATCCATTAGTGTTAACCCCGGAGGATAATCATTCCCTCCAGTTCTTGCGTCTTGTATTGCATTAGAGCCTGTAAGAATGGTTAACTTTTGGTTTGTATAATTTGTGTCAACATAGTTTTTAGCATCAGCCAAAGCTTTATCTGCTTTGGTTTGAGCACTTACCTCAGTCTCGATCTTATTCCATCCTTTAAACACGCCATCTGTATGAATCGTTGCCATCCAAAAGGTTCCGTCGTAACTTCTAGATGCAAAAATGGTTTTTCGCCCGCCACCTCCTGTTTCGATAACATCATAGTTATACCATGATCCATCTCCTGAAACAGGATTGTTTGTTATGACATTCCCTAATGCATAATAAAAACCAGAGGGCAGCGTTAATAAGTCAGTTCCATCTGGGATTTTAGTCCGGCAACCCTGAGTATCAGTTAATTTATATAGTTGTGCATTATTCCATTTGTCCTTATCGGCTTTTGTTACGTGGATATCTGTTTTATTGGCATGTGCATCTATTTTGTCCTGTGAACCTTCAACCGATTCGATCTCTCGCCAAGGTGTCCAAGCCTCTGAATTAGCCACTTTATTCCTCATGAATTTCCTTCGGCCAGTAGATATTGTGTCAATGCTACTATAAGACGTGTATTCTTGATATGCATACGTGCTGTAGTTATAAACCATTAAATAACCATTGTTATCCACTGGAGCATTTAATGCTGTAGTCACACCACTCATGTAATAGAATCCTGTTTCGGTGATCGTATTGAAATCTGCACCTTTACGGTACTTTGCGACACCGTTATCCTGAGTTATTTTAAAGAGCTGTGAGTCGTTCCACTTGTCTTTATCGGATTTTGTTACGTGAATATCTGCTTTATTGGCATGTGCATCTATTTTCTTTTGAGACCCCTCTGTAGTTTCTGATTCAATCCATGCCGTCCATGTTGTAGAATCATTTTTTCTTATTCTAAAAAGTGATTGTTCTCCCTTAAATCCGTCATAAGCTATTTGAACAAGTGTGTTTTTATAGCTCATCACAAGGAGAAAGCACATGTTTAGGCCCGGACCGTTCAAGCCGTCATTGTATATCAAGTACATACCAGTATCGATTAAATCATTATAATCAGTAATTTCGTTCACACTCTTGTAGAAGACTCTACCATCATCGCCTGATATCTTACTTAACTGCGCGTTGTTCCACTTTGACCTGTCAGTAGCAGTAATGTGTATCGTATCGTCATTCACGTGCAGTTCAAAATCTTTTTTTGGTGCCTGCTGCACATTATCCACATTCCCCAGCCCGATTTGCGCCTTTGTTGTGTTGTGGGGGTTGTTCATGTCGTTTTTGTGGGCAGCCAGGTCTGTGTGGGCGTCTTTTATGCCTTTTTCCCAGCGGTTGACGTCGTCCTCGTTAATTGGATCATCCGGAAGCCAGTCTGTTTTTTCTTCGTATGCCATATTTACACCACCTCAAAGGTAAATCTGAAATCGAGTGTTCTGTTTTCACTGACGTCCAGGTCTGTTTTTCTTTCTGTAATGATGTTGCCCAGCTCGTCTAAAATTTGTACCGTTTCTATATGTTTAATATCTTCCTCACGTTTTGTCAGAACGGTCACTGTTGCTCCTTCAATGGTGAGCTCCACTATTTCTGTTTCTTGGCCGTTAAGCAGCACGTGATGAATCCTGCTTTTGAGATCGGTAGCTGTACGTTCTCTGTATATGGTTGAAATCAAGTTAAGACCACCTCATTATTGTTAAGGGTGACAGAATAACCGACCTTCAGCTCACTGGCTGTTCGGTATCTTCGGTGATTCAGGATGACTCTGTCCTTTATTTGGAGCGTCTCATTCAATCCGCCTCTGAGCGTATACGCCAGATGTGCCGGCTTCATATTTTCCAATGCTTCGATCAGCTCATTCATGTGCTGGAGATCATCAATATTGATGTCTACATTAAAGCGGTATTCACCGGGCAGCAGGCGGACTTGTGCCGACGGTTTTTTTAAGAAACGGTTCACCGCCTGCTCAATGGCCCTGTAGGTGATCGGCGGGATGTTCGACATCTTCGAAATGAGCCGTAATCGCCTGATTTCATCGGTGTCTCCAGATTCCCGCGGCACGTTTAAAATCTTTTCCCAGCGGCTAAGCCCCCATGTTGCTGTTGGCACAAATAACTGGTCTGTCAGATCAAATATGCTGTTATTTTGCTGATCAAACTCAGGTGCTTCCGCTTTCAGCAGCTCCGACATTTCTTTTAAGCTGGTGAGAAACGGCGGCAGATATGAAATCATGTCATCTTGTTTGCTCAATGATCTTCACCTGCCCAAGCTTAGGGATTTCTACGTCGCTCAGCACTAAATTTTCGGAAGTGCCGTTGATTTTAATATTTGAATAATCACTGACAGACGGCGAATTATAGACGATGTTATTAATTTGAGAAAGGCGGATAATGTTATCTTCGAATGCCATTTTCTTAAAGAGATTTAAAACGCCTTCTTGAATTTCTGTCTTTACTTCATCAATCGAGTGATTGACTTCTGGAAGCACCTCGGCAGAAATCTCAACTTCCTTCCAGACCGCGCTTTCTACTGTGACAACGGCTCCGATTGGCGCCTGCCCCTCGCCCTGACCGGGCTCAGGATCAATATAGTCTTTCACTTTTTGAATTAAGATTTCAGAAGCCGGTTCAAGGTTAGCATTCGTGACGACAATTTTAACCGTCCCGTCTCCGTTCCAAAGCGGGAAGATCTTTGCCTTTCCAACACCGTCCACTTCTTCAGCCCACTCTTTATAATGCATTTTATTGGCGCTGACAGCCTCACGCCGAACCCTCGTAAAATACCGTTCTCTTAAGCTGTCATCTCCTTCTTCTTCACGCCCGGGAATCAGAATCTCTTTGACAATCGCTTTTTCCAATCCCGGGATGGTATCCAGTGACAACAGATTGCGTCCGGTCAGATTGGCGTTTCCTGCTTCTCCCGGCGTTTCACAGACAAGCGTCCCGTCTCTTGTATATTGAAAATAAAGATTGTCCACATAGAAGCGGGAGCCTTCAGGAATTCTGACGCCAGCTGTGAACTCCCCTGCTCTCACGGCCTTTGTGGCAGCTGTCCGTTCAATCCCCGCTTCCGCAGCGCGCCGGTCCAAAAACTCTCCTTGCGCAGTATCAGAAAACACAAGCTCAAGCACGGTATCAAGCCATATATACGACTTCGCAAGCTCGGCTGCCGCCGGGGCTAATGCGTTATAAATAACACTGCCTTCTCTCGTGTCAATATCTGCGGAGATGCTGTTCAGCATACGCTCCATAATATCTTCAAAGGTCTGGTCCTCAAACATCTTCGCCAATCACCTCCTCAATCTCAAGCGATCCTTCATCTGTCTCGACTACAAAGGAAACATGAAATGCATCGCCTTGTTTTTCTATCTCAAAGTCTGTTACAGCGGAAATACGGTCATCATAAACAAGTGCCTCCTCTATGAGCCTTGGAATCTCCATTTTTTTGTAGGCATCAGTCGTCTCATGATCTGTAAGCACGTCCTGAAGCTCATTTCCGACATTATGGCTATAAACTGAATACGCATATCGTTCAGTTTGTAAGGCGATATACACAAACTGTCTGATTGCTTCAAGCCCGGTAATCAACTCATTTGTAATTCTTCCGTTTTCAAAATCTATTTTGTAGGTTTGCGAGGTTTCAATGACTTCGCCGTCATCTTCAATATCCTCAAACTCCACTTCTGGTGTCAGGGCCATGATGCCCACTCCTTTATACATGCTAAATAAAAAACCACTTCGTCCGAAGCGGTTTTGTTTACAGTTTATCTAAAATAAAAAACGATTGTCCGCCTGTCAGAGCTGCAGTCATGACGCGATCCCCCAGCTCGAGTGCATCATCTCCTCCGGACTGCATCCGTTTTGGGATGATGAGGGCGTCAGCCGGTATAATCAGTTTGCTGTTTTCTTTTAATTTGATTTCAACAGGAGAAACCGAAACCACCTCAGCTGGGAGCAGCTCCACCGGAGATTCAGCATCAACCGCACCGACGGCCAAATGTTTGATGGCTTCACTCAGTCTCATCAGGAAACCCCTTCCGGCATCGTATTCTTTTCGACAACATCAATGGTCATCGTATGTTTCGTTCCTTTAAACTCATGCCGGTCTGTATCTACCCAGTAGATTTTCTTAATCCCTGCCTCCGGAATGGATATATAGACAGGCAAGCCGCTCTGCACTTCTGGAATGCCGATGGCCTGAATATTTTTCAGTTCTTTTTTTACGCCCTTTTTTTCAGCAAGGCGTACGTCGGCCCTCTGCTGAAGCTGCGCCTGGTTAATTTCGTCTGTTACGGTCTCCGTATATTGAAGCACGCCGTATTTGTTTAAGCCTAAATTGTCCTTCGCAGACGCTTTATACGTCTTATTCTCCTTCTGGCGGCGCAGCACCACCCGTGTTGCGGTATCATTTATAGACGTGCTGTATTGGTAGCCCGTAATATTGACGCCGGTTTCCAGCACCCATACCTCTGATGGATCTGGCCAAGCGCGCAGACCGAGCTTTCCTTTTTCCGAATACAGCTGATAATTCCTGCCCGTCTGGCTCTTTGTCTGTTTTAAAGCCTTCAATATGATGTCGTACAGGCTCGTATCATTTTTAATCACAAGGCTTTTGATCGTATGACTTGTGTTCGCAATAGAGGTTGTCGGAATTTGAAAATCATTGGCGATCCTCCTGATCATCTGGTCAGCACGCTGATTGGAAAACACGTACACATCCTGATTTTTGACCAGATATTGCAGCATATCGTACGCACTGAAGGCAAGCGTATGTTCATCAGGCGTTCGGGCGAAGACGATCCCGCGGAAAAGCTCTTTTCCCTTCCACTTAAACAAGACGGTATCTCCTTCTGTGACGCTGTAATACGTTTGGTCGCCCTGTTTGATGACGATGGTCGCTTCTATGGAGCGCGGCGCTTGATATCGGTGTCCCTCCAGCGACACGCTTTCCGCTACCAGCTCAAGCCATTCTGTATCTTTAATGACGAACAATTCTATCATCATACATCACCTGCTTCATTGCGGTATCTTTAATTTTTGACCGGGAAAAATCCAGTGGCCCGGCTGCCTGATATTTCGTTTACTTCGCTTGATCATCGCTGTTTTATTGGCGTTCCAAATTTTGCGCCATTGCGTGCTGTTCCCGTAAAATCTGCCGGCAATGTCCCAAAGCGTGTCTCCCTTTTTCACTGTATAGGTTTTCGGAGAGGCCTTTGACGGACGTTTTGCCTTTGTTTTTTTCTTTTGCTTGATTTTTCGGGGGGAAGCGGTTTTGTATTCTTTTAATTGAATATCAAACGAGCGATCACCGATATCCTGCTGGCCTTCGCTGTAGGAAAATCCCTCAATGCTGCAGGTCAGATTGACTTTTGTCCCCGTAATCAAAAACTGGACCGTTTTTTTGGCCTTCATCCATTTTTCAATTTTTGTTATCGCGTTTTCCGGCGACGGGAAGTTTTGATATTCAGCTATCGGGCTGTATTTCTTCGGAAAAAACGAAGAGAACGAAATTTCTTTCGCTCCCTGTTCGTCAATAAATGTAAGGTCACCAAACTTGGCTACTTTAACCGTCTCATTCTGAACCGTATTTGAAATATTCAGCTGGTCGGGAAGTACGGGGAGCCGCAGCTTGTCCTTCCCTTGTGAAATCCAAAATTCATATACGGATTTAGTCAAATGCAACGACTCCCTTCGTTCCAATATTGATATCCTTTTGCAGTTCGTCTATAAGCGCCTGCTTGATTTTCGCTGCAAGAGTTTCGGCGTCTTGTCCATTATGGAAGTGCTGGTCACCATTAAATTGAATATAAATTTCTTTTGATCCGGATACCGCTGTCGTTGGCCGGCTTGCCGAAGTAACAGCGGAGACTTGGCCTGAAGAAAGCTCAGACTGCTGGGATTGAGACGGATCTGTCACTTCCATACCCAGAGCTTGCGCTGCTCTCTGAAGGAGGTAGCGGCCGCGTATGCCTCGCTCCTCCGGAATGATCCATTCCCGCTTGTTTCCTTCACCGACACGGGCGATTTGTTCTTTTGTGATCAGTCCGCCGTTGGCATAACCGACATAGGGACCGCCACGTTTCAGGCTTTTAATGCCAGGTACATTATCAATTGAGCCGTATCTGCTTTTGATATAGCCGATAGCGGCAGCAGCGTTGTGAATCGGATTTCTGATGTTACCCATGCCCGGTGCTTTATGAGCATTAAATGTGGTCGGGACTGTCTGCATGAGTCCTTGTGATGGATTTCCCGCCTTCGCGTTGCTATCCCACAGGTTAATAGAGTTCGGGTTGCCTCCTGATTCATACTGAGCAATCGTCATCAATCCTGGAAGCCAGCTTAAAGGTGTCTTTGTGGCCATCATTGCAGCCATAAGCCACTGCTTCACATTTCCCCCTACTGCACCCATTCCGGAATAAGCAGCTGCCAGTGAACCGGCTTGCTTTTCAGCGTATTTTTTCACATCGACAGAATCCAATCCTTTTACTACCCCGACAGATGCAAAGCGGCCGAGACTCATCATAACTCGAGAAGGCGAATGGATATCTAATTCTTCACGGAAAGCCTTCTCAACTTTTTTCGCGAGTTCCTTGGCAGCTTCATGGACTTCACTTGCCTTTGAAGTCATACCTGAAACAAAATTCCCGATCATGCCGCTACCCCAGCCGTTTGATGATTCTTTAGATCGCAAAAACGGCTTATTCACATGTGTATTTACATATTGATCAGTACCGGTTTGGGAACTATTTTGTCCTGAAGTAAATCCTTTGATTGTACTGCTTCCCCATGATGAAGATTTGTTTACAGTAGCTTGGAACGGTGTTTTGACTTTTGATTGTAAAAAGCCGTCTGTTCCGGTTGCTGTGCTGTTTTGCCCCTTAGCATAGCCGCTTACCATCTGTTTTCCGTAATTTGGTGAAGAAGAAATCATTTGTGTAAATGGCATATTGATGTTTTTCTTTTTCCAATCTTCCATTTTGACCGGCTGATTGCTGATGCCTTTACCAAAGCCTTCTGAAAATTGCTGTCCGAGGTCTGAAGCTTGGCCGTTAAGGCTAGATGTGTTAATAGAAGATGGCATTGAAGCAGAATGGCTGCCAACAGTGTTTAGAGCTGTCCCACCTGAAAGTGTAGAGGCTGATGCCATATCATCGACCACATGCATGCCCAATTTCGATGCTGCTTGCCCTAACAGCATTTTGCCGCGACCGCGATTATTATCGACTGGAATGACAAATTCCTTACCTGCCTCACCGATCCAGGAGATAGTCGGTTTGGTAATAAAACCACCTGTGGCGTTTTTGTCAGCTTTCATCCCAAAGTCTCTGTGAGCCTTCTCTCGTCCTTTTTGAAAATGATCTACCTTTTCTTTAACCCAAGACGTCACTCCGCCGCCCACTTTTTGAGCAGTTTTTACTACTTTTCCGCCTGCAGACTTTACTGCATTCCAAGAATCTCCTAATATATTTTTTCCCCACTCTTTTACTGAGCCCCATTTTTCAGACCACCAGTCTTTATTAAATAGGCTGTCTTCAAGTGTGGATTTGAATTTTTTCCAAAGCGACTTTGTGTTTTCCCATTTTTCTTTTGTCCAGCCTTTAACACCTTCCCATTTACCGGACCACCAGTCTTTATTGAATACTGTTTCTTTTACTTTCGACTTAATTGATTCCCAAACAGAAACGGCACCGTTCCATTTTTCTTGAGCCCAGCTCTTAACGCCTTCCCACTTACCGGACCACCAATCTTTATTAAAGACTGTTTCTTTTACTTTTGATTTTACAGAGTTCCAGACAGAGGAAGCTTGATCCCATTTTTCCTGTGTCCAACCTTTTACAGACTCCCATTTTCCGCCCCACCAATCACTATTGAAAAGTGTAGACTCTAATGTACCGTATGCATAACCAGCTTTTTCTGCCCACCAATTTGAGTCAAAAAAAGTAGTAGAAGCTGTATCTTTTATATTAGTCCATGTATCACTAAGGCCTCCGAGAGTATCACTCGTTGTTGTTTTAACACCTGTCCATTTTTCATTCCACCAATCACCATTAAATAATGTATTTGAAATGTTCTCTTTGATTTGAGAAGTATCAAACATCTTACCAATGTTCTTACCTGCTTCTTCGCCGCCTATTCCGCCTACTAAACCGCCGCCGACTCCGCCGATAGCTCCCCCGATTACTGTACCTTCCGGACCCACAAAGGATCCGATTGTCGCACCAGCCTCTGCTCCGGCAGTTGCTCCTGCTTCTGCGCCGGCAATGCGTCCTCCGATTGAACCAACCTTTTCACCAGCATTATCTTTATTGATTCCAGCTAGATCGAACATTGCTAAAGCAGATCCTACGTATGGAACAGCCTTACCCATTCCTCTGAACGCTTTTCCTAGTTTGGATGAATCCTTCCCTAGCGATTTTAAGCTTCCGAGCCAGTTCTTGAACTTCGAACCAGAGGACCGTGGCGCACTTTCACCGGATGTGCCGCTCTGGCGTCTTCTTATTACCTCTCCAGGAACCCTAAGTGTTCTGTTTGGAGCCTTTGTCGGGCTTTTCTTTTTTTTATAGGTTTTTCTATTTTTACTGCCCGGACTGTTACCCCCGTCTTCACAGCAGCAACAGCAACAATTTCCTCCTGTATTACGGTTAAGGACTTTATTATCCGTTTCAGAATTTTCACCAGAATCGTCCTTTTTTTGAGGTCCTAGAATTTTATCAATGATCTTATCAAACACATCATTTTTCAGCTTTTCTATCAATCTTTCTTTGAAACGATCCAAAAAAGCTTTGCCTATTTGGTTGAGCGTATCCTTAATCCAAGGCCAAGCTGACTTTGTCCACCAATCCTTCAGCCATCCTTTGATTTTCCCGACCCAGCCAGGTTTTTGATCAGAACTTTTGTCAGCGCCTTTATCCGAAGCTTTGTCTGATTCTTTCTTAGATTTGTCTTTATTAATCGGGCTTTCTTTTTTATTGATTTTGTCTGATATTTTTGTCTTAACAACGACCTTTACATAATAGGTTTTTTCAAATTTCTTCAAAAGTGCTGTTAATCGATTCACTGTTTTTGTAATTTCATCGATAACTTTTAATTTGACTGTATATCCGTTTTTCAAATTTTTCTTGATATAACCAATAATCTTTTTAACGGCTGAAGTAACCTTGTCATCTGGAACCAAAAGGAATGATAGTTTTTGTTTAGATAGCATCTTCTTTATTTTTTTGTACGCAGCTGCTGTCCGGTCTACCAAAGATACAGTCAGCTTCTTTTCTTTCGGCAACCGTTTTAGTTTTTGTTCAATCGCTTCCAGCTTTGAAGTGGCTTGGTCATCAAGTACAACTTTGATTTCAAGTGATTTCGCGAATTTCAAAATAATGTAGTCATTTATTTTTCTCAGCCGGTAAAATGCCTGATCTTCTGCTCTGATACTAATTTTGATTTGCCGATTAATGGTCTTTACTTTTTTTTCGACCTCTTGGAATCCTTTATGTATCCGTTTTAGTTTTTTAGATACCTTGTCTTCGAGATCAAAGCGGGCTGTTAATTTTGCGATTTTAATTCCCTCCTCTCCTTGATTCTTTTTCTAATAGATCTAACTTATATCCAATCAACCCAAATAAAAGAGCTTTAAAGTGCTTTGGTGCTTCATATAATTCAAGAAGCTGGGATGGCGAATAATGAAGTTCATGCATTGCATAATACAAATACACAGTTTCCTTATCGCCATCCTTTACTAGTTTTTTGCTTCTTCTTCTAGATCTTCAAGATCATCTTCAAAACCATTGATTTCAATTGCTTTATTCAGCCAGTTTGCATATTCTCCTCCCACCGATAGTACACGTTTGGCGACTTCCACCGGGTCTGCTGTTTTGTATGCCTCTCTTAAATCTTTTGAACGAAAATCCGGATAAATAGTGGATTCGATGGCAATTCTCGCATAAAAGCGCTGGGAGTCTAAATCTTTAACGCGTCCGCGGCCTTTCACATTTTTAAATGTTGTATTTTCTTTCTCCAGTTCATCAATTCGTTCGGTGGTAATTGGTTTTAAAATAAACGGTATGACATTCCCTTTTTTATCAACAAAACGTTTAGAGATCGGCACTTTGATTTCTTCGGCTTCGATTGTTTTTCCCGGCATAAAAAAGGAAAGATCATATACGTTTTCGTTCTTCTCGCTCATGTAAAAAACTCCCTTATCTTTAAATTGATTTCATCATTTACAAACAGACCTTTCTCAGAAAGGTCTGCTTATGGCTTGTTCAGTTTTGATTAAAACGTGTCAGAAAGCTTTTCAGGCACGTCGAAGTCTTCAAATGTAAACGGAACTTCTTCCTCTAATGCTTCTGAATCGACATCGAGGCTGGCGATTTTTGCGGAGTCGAAGTTTACGTCGTAAAGCGTGACTCTTTCTGTTCCTCTTCCGGAAGATTTATCATCTAACACAGCCTGCAGGGTGAAATAAGGATCGCTGCCTTTTTTGACGTAATCCATCATAAGGATCACAAATTTTGATGTGACTTTGTAAAACGTCGCTGTGCCTGTTCCGTTTGCGCCTGTTGTTTTATGGCCTGTCATGCGACGGCCCATAATATTTACTTCAGACTTGTTTTTCTCCACATTTGCTTCAAATGTTTTGATATGCGCCATTTCTTCGCCATCGAGAAATAAGCGTCCTTCTTTACCTGAAATCGTGTTTTGTGCTTTTAATGCCATATTAGTTTACCTCCACATTAAAGTAGAATTTTTCTGCCGCGTCGACAGGCTGTACAGCAAGGTCAATCAAGAAGCCGTCACGGTCTTCATTCATTGAAATTGTGATATCTTGATCAGAATCAAAACCGGTAATGCCGCCCGCATCCTGAAGTGTTGTCATGTATTGCGTAATCATCGTTTTCACATACTGAAGCCCGTCTTCAGAGGCCGGGATGTCGCTTCCGCTTCCCTTTCTTGATTTGATTAATGCTTTCAGCTCGCGTGTTAAATCGTTATTGACTGCGTCGAGTACACGGACGATTTTGTTTTTCGCAAACTTCTTGTTTTTCTCAGCCGTAAACGTGACAAGTGAGTTAATGTCTTTTTCTACGCTTACCGATTTATCGCGGGCGTCAAATGTGAATAAAAATTCGCCTTTGGCTAAGCGTTCCACAATCGCGTCGTGGTCAAGGCGGTTTAAGACATCAACGGCACCTTCATACTCCACAAATGTGAGAGATTGGTTAAAGGTTGCTCCCGCACTTGCGCCGGCTACCCACGCCGTCGCTTTGTCCGGTGTCACTTCTGTTCCATCTTCCAGCAGCACACCTTCTGTCACGTTGATGATGCCTTCATAGTCACCGCTGTAGTTGGCTGTTACCCCTTGGACTTTTTGCCCTTGACCGTCACGCAGACGCTTAATGAATGCGGCAAAGGTCGCCTTCAGCTGATCTCCTTCTGCAACCGGCAAAGCGATGACATCAAAGCTCTCCGTTTCAGCCGCAGCCAAGAAATCAGTATAGTCTGAGTTGACCGGCGCTTTATCTGTACCGCCGGATAAACGGATACCCGCAGATGCGTTCAGCGTCTCGGCAGCCGCGTCTCCCTCTGATCCAGTCAGCGGAATTGAAGAGGAAAGGTCTCCTTTTCCGGTAAATGTCACATAGCCGTTTGCTGTTAATTCTTCAGCTTTTTTGACAGTCTGTTTATCCACTTCTGATTCATCCATATACGTTGTGACATCAAATGACGCTGCATCCAGTACATTTTCATTAATGCGGATGATGATGTCATTCCCTTTTGATCCTCCGTATAGAGCAGTCGCTTTAACGCCTTCGGCAATATCGGCAGATGCTCTGACGCCTTCAGTGAGGCGGTACATCAATACCGTTTTCGCGTTTTTCTTCGCTTCACGCAACAGTAATAAAGATGGATCGTCGATGCTGAGACCCACTTTTTTGTTTAAATCCTCCACGCTTGAAATGGAGACGAATGTTTTCGCTTCGCCCCAGCTTGATGCGACCGGAAGTGCGACCGTCCCCCGTTCACCGAGTGACACCCGTTCCTGTGCCGTCGTTTTAAAATTGAAATAAATGCCTGCACGGTCCTTTTCTTTTCCTGCTGTAAATGTTCCGCCATTCATTATTGCATGACCTCCTTAGTTAAAAATGTTTGTATCAATTGACTTGCCTCTGATTTCGTCAGGCGTGTTTTGTCCACGCCAAATAAAGCCCCCTGAAGGATCTCCGGCTTAACGCCGAACAGTTCCTTTGCGTGCTTGATCAAATCCGCTGTATCAAAAAGAGCTTCCCGGCTCTCTGTATGTACAGCCTTCGCTTGTTTCTGCTTTGCCACCGCTATTTCACCCCGCTGTTCATATCGATATCCTGTAAGACAGGCTGTTCTGTTTTATGATAATAATATCGGCTGCTCCACCTGATCACCATGACCGCCTCGCCCCTGTCTCCCACCCTTGTCTCAATTCGGGTGATGCGAAGCATATCCCCTGTCTTCTCACCGGATTCACTAAGCAGCGGAACTATATTTCTCGCTTCTCTGATGGCATCCGCCAGCCTGTCCGCTTCATCCAGCGCCTGCACGGAGTCAAGATGAAACAGCTTTACATTGAGACTGTAGGTTTTTTTAAATGTGGAGACTGTATCTGTTTCTTCAAAAACAGATGGCGCAGGGACATATAAAGACGGCACTTGAAACTGATCAGGCAGCTCGCTTTCATAAATGGGAACAGACCACTGGCTGTACAAAAAAGCCATGATCGATCCTGTTTCGCTGTTCATCCGGCTCCTCCTTTACATCTTTTTCAGCCACTGGCGCAATTTATGTTCCATTGATTTTGCAAACATCTGTTCATATAGAAGCAGTGCATGCTCCCAATAGCTCGTGCCGGGTATCCATTTTTTCTTGAGTGCCATGCCTGTGAAAGAAGCCGGATCATAGATAAACCGTGAGCCTTGAAAATGCCCCGGCACCCATCTCACATCGTCTCCTTTTGACGTCCAGTGGCCGTCATTGAGAAAAGAAGCATATTCAAGCTGGGTCCCGACCTCAAGTGAGAGTCCGCCGCTTTGTACCTTCCAGAGGTTGTCCTCTGAGCCTTTCTGAAAGGAGCTGAGCAGTTTTTCTGTATCTATCGTTTGCGTGCTGATGAGTTCAGATTGTACGATCTCCAGAAAATCTTGCCCACACTCTTCAAGCCACCGGGACGCCTCGCGGGAAAAACCGCCGGATGCCGCTTCTTTTAACGATGCGTTCAGCTTTTTAAGTCCCGCTATCTTCATAGACTTTCATCTCTGACAGCGATGACTTCCCAATGATGGTGTCTGATCTTTTTTGGCAGCTTCAGAATATAGCTGTTGTGTTGCCAAATGATTTTGTCGTTCATCCGGATATCCGCAGAGAATGGAAAATGGACAAGCAAGCTGTGATACACGGTTTGATCAGGCTCCTCCTGAATCAGCTGCTGCGTTTTTTCTGTAAAGTAGCAAGGGACATTTTCTTCATCAGGTGTATTCGGATATGAAAAGACCGGCTGAAGCTTGTCCGCCGGAATTCCGAATCGTCCCGCCGGCGGCGGCTGCGCTGTTTCATGATAAATATCACAGCGATGGATCAGCATCTGCTGATAACTCATAACGACCGCACCTTCAATCTGGCAGACTCCGGAACATAGTCCGGTGCGATAAACTCTTCCAGCAAATGATATACATCGGGCTTTTGAATGCCGGCTTCACCGGAAACCGTGTAGGAGTAATCCCCCATTTTCTCAGACTGATATCTTGATGCGGCTGATTCGTCGCTGTTTACTAGCGCAAAGTATTGGGCGAGCTTCAGCAAAGCTAATCTCGCCTTTTCAGGGAGCGGGTCGTAGATGCTGTCTGTAAAGCTGTGCCCTGTAATGAGGGCCGCTTCCGATTCCGCCTCGATGATATCCTGCGCCAGCAGTTCTTCCGGCCTGTTTTTCACCTGGTCATAGACCGAATAGGCGGTAACGTCCGTCGGTTCGATGAGCATATAAGCTGGCCACCCCATTTCGATTATTCTTTTACGTTAATTAATTTAGCGCAGGCATCCTCTTCCTCGAACTTGCTGTCCAGCTTCGCCGTTAAGACAATGATGAACTTACGGGAGCGGATATCCTTGTCGACTTCAATTCGAATATTGCGTGAGAAGCCGAGAATGATATTTTTCGGATGTGTCAGAATGATATCGGACGCATCATATTGCGCGTCTCCCTCTCCGACTGCGTACGGCTGGATATTGGATACCCCTTTTACCGGTACGCCGAATGCTGTGGACAAGCCGCCCTGAACAGCCTGGTCCCCAAGATTTGTCTGGCGGTCCGCCACGCGGTCCTTCCATTCAACTTCTAAGCCGTGCGATGTATAGAATCTGAATTCCTGAGGGATGCGCAAATATTTTGGCGGAACAGCCTTTAAGCCTTTTTTAAATGTCGCTCTGGACAGTTCTTCACCGTTCATATCGACGATGTGTGACACTGCTTGTTTACGGATGCCGTCCAGCTGCGCCAGGTATGGATCTGCTGATGCAGTATCTCCGTTTACGATCAGCTCTTCAATATCAACTGCCGCCCGCTCTGCTAAAATTTGCATGATCGTTTGCTGCAGTCCGCCTTTTTCAATATTGTTTTCGAGCGTGTCGTACGTAATGTTAATTTCCGCAATGACTTCCTTTGTGTTCAGCTGGACAGTGCTTGTCGTCGGAACCGTCAGTTCGTCTGCTGTCAGCGCCTTTCCTTCTTGAGCCGCGCGCAAAATACGCTGGCCGAAACCGATTTTCTCAAATTTTTGCGAATCGTTTTCCATTTGAATCACACGGGATTCACTGAAAATCGTCGGCGTGTTTTGCACCATGCGGATAAAAGCTGATGCTTGTGCAGGGTTCATGAGCCCGCCGCTTTTTAAAGCAGAAAGCGACATTTCCGCTTTCCGAATGATCTCTTGATTTCTCAATTGATTTCCTCCTCTTTGACTGGTTTACAGCAGTCCGCTCCAGATTGATTTTTTGACTTGCTCTGTATTGCCGGCCGCATCGTCCGCCGTCTGTTTAGAGGCTCCCCGAGCTTTTTCCAGGGCCTCAATGCGTTCGATCAGCGGGGCAATCATGTCCTCAACGAGCTTCTTCAGGCGCTCGTCATCTCCCGTCTGCTCCGGTTTTTCCTCTGTTTCTGTGTTTTTTTCAATTGTCTCCAGCCGTTTGAGCAACGGATACAGCGCATGCTCGATTGATTCCCTCATGTCTTCTTTCCTCATTTCTTCAGTCTCCTTTCCTGTTTTGTCGGCCAGCAGCTGCTTAAACACGCTTAGAAATCCGGCTTTTTCAACCGGTTCTTCTTCATATACATCAGCAGTGCCCGCCATGCTGTAGCCGGTGATGATGCCGGCTTTGATTTGTTCCCACACCTCATCTGACGCTCTTGTCACAAGCACCCACGAGCCCTTTGTAATCCGTTTTGTTCCGATGATAAAATCATCGGGCGCCACATAGGATTCAACGACCACACCTGTGCCGCCTTCAAAGCTGTGATTGATATCAATCTCCCGCGCGTCTGCAAGAAAGCCATGCGCCGCTTTTTCAATTTCTTCTGCGGTCATATAGTCGCCGTGGGCATCTGGAACATCAGGCTCATACACAATTCCGTATACGAGCTTTTGTTCATCCTGCTCGCTTTTCGTAAACAGCCGAACTTTTTTTTCAAATGACGGAGGTTCGGCTGACTTCGTAAAGAAAAATTCTGTCTGGTTTGCCGCCTTGTCCACATAGCTGACAAAGCTGATTTTGGCATTTTTCAATTCCCGCGCCACCTGCTTGATTCACCTCCCTTCAGGACGTTTTGATATCTTCGATGCTGTCCTTCAGCTCCTGCATAAGTGCTGTCAGATTTGTCTTTTCAGCATCCTGTCCGGCAGGGCGTTTGTAAATGTCCTCCGGCCACTCCTCAAGCGTTTTGCCGAGCACCCGTCCGGCAAGGTCTCGCAAATCATTCGGCGAAACGGCTCCAGCTGTAATAAAAGGACCGAGCACTTTCGCAATCTCAAGCGGATCACGAAAGTCCGGTCCTTTTAATGTCAGCCTCACATCGTGAAGATTCAGCTCCGGCAAAAGCAGTGTGTTCAATTTGTTGACAAGCGTTTTCCGCTCTGGCTGAAACACCTGCTCCTCCGTAATTTTTCTCGCTGTATCAGCCGTAGCCCGGTTGTATTCCTGAGCTTCTCCCGTATAAAGCGGCGGCAGACGGAAAGCAGAGCGCAGCTTATTTCTGCTTTTTTCATCATATTCAAGAAACAAGGCGTCGTTTTGCAGGATTTCCGCAAGGGATTTGATTTCCACAGAAACCGGCGTGATATCTTCACCGCCGTGAAGGTCCTTCTCCTTCGCGATGCCTTCCGCCTCAATCAGAAGAAATTTATGGGCGTTTTCCACACCTTCAAGGTCATTCATATACTCCTGCAGTTCCCGGTAAGAAGCTTCAGACAGCATCCCGTTTTCCACCGTAATCGCAGCGGGTACGTGACGCCCCTGCTTAAAGTACATAAAATTGAGCTCTTCCGCTTTCCGGGCGCCGTATAAATTGACGATATTGCCTACCCAGCGGGGCACGCCGTATACGCCGCTTCCGATTTTAAGATGGATCACTTCGTTTGCTTGGTGCTTTTCAGCCAGTGTGCTGACATACTCGCCCGTGCGCATGTCCATTTTTCGGGGATCGCCGTATTCTTTGAAAAATACTTTTTTTCCATTGATCATCTGTACAAATTTCCGAAACCGTTTTTGCCTTTTGATTCTCTTCACTTTTCCGTTTTCTTCATACATAAAAGATACTTCGACAGGCTCGCCGGCTCCGCATACGCGCATATATTTCACATCCAAATATTCAATGCCAGCCGGTTTTCCCATCCCGTCGCGAAGCACTTCCATAAAGCCGTTTCCGGTTTTTTCCCTGTCTTCAATGGCATAGCCTAAAATCATTTCAGCAGATTCATCAAAGTGAAGGCATTTGTAAAAGGCTTCAAGTCTGGCCCAGTCTTTTTCTGCTTTTTTCTTTTTCTCCTGGTCGACATCCGTGGCGTTGACATCAAACGTGTACTCCACATCAAAACCAAAACCAGTAATATTCACTCTGTACGCATCAATGCATTGCTGAAGAATGGTTGAGTATTCAGCAATTGTTTTGAGCTCAGTGATATTGTAGGGCGGAGCGATGATATCCTCTCCGTACAAATCAGAAAAGTCGTCTTCATAAATTTGCTTTGTCTGAGGAGCAGATGCATTGGCTTTTAAAACCGTTGCTCTGACTGTTTGATTGTGCGGCATTTATGACCTCCTCCTTTCTCGGTTCGGACGGATTCGTTTTTGCGCTGTTTCCTTCACATCTGCGACCTCATAATCATCGAGCGCATACCAAATAGCAGAAAGCGTATGCGGGTCAATCGTGAATTCATCCTCAATCAGCGCGCCGTTTTTATCTTTGGCGTACGTCAGTGTCTTGAGCTCATAGATGACATTTTCACAGCGGTCCGAACAGAAGATCTTTTTGAAGCGTTTCACCTTTTTGGTGTATTGAAGCCTGGAGCCGGGAAACTTCCTGGCTCCGACCATCCGAAAACCCTGCTGGCGGAAATATTGAATGCTTTTCGGCTCAGCAGAGTCGGCTTTGATCATTTCCTGTGTTTCAGCCAATTCCCGCAGCTCCTCAGCGGTCCTGTCATCTGTCATTTTGTTTTTATAATACTCCCAATAAATGTAGAGATATTTCTTATCAGGATCGACGGCGAGACGGACGACAGCATTGTAGGATTCTTCGAAACCAAAATCCATGCCTGTGCGAAGGATCGGCTGGCTGATGGCGGCAATACGTTCTTCAATACGGTCGTGCGGGAGCACCTCAAACTGCGGCAGCACCCTGATTCCATTGACGCCGAACCTGCCTTTACGGGCAATTCGGTATAAGTCAGGATCATATTCCTTCAGTCCGTCAAGCTGCCTGATATAGCTTTTCGGGAGAAAGAGGTTGTCGTTTGCCGTGGAATGATGGTAATACGTATCTCTCCTGACAAGTGTCCGCTTTTCGTAAAGCTCGCTGTCATCCAGCACAAACCGCTGATTGCGTTCATCCCGAAAAAAATGCCGGTACGTCCAATTGGAGGTGCCGACGGGATTGGTGGTGCAAATCATATGCAGCTTCAGCTCAGGGTGGCGAAGACGGCCGATTAATTCCTTAAAGCCTTCATACTTCACCTCAGAGCACTCTTCAATCCATATTAAAGAAATGTTGTGAACAGATTTCAGCTTCGCCGGGTTGTCCATTCCTTTGAACATGATCCGGCTGCCGTTTTGAAACCGCAGCTGAAGCGGGGAAGAAAGTGCTGCGGCTGCCTTCGAGAGACCAAGCTCTTCAATCACCTCTTCAAATAAAGCGAAGGTCGAATCCCGGTGGGTATCGAACACCTCGCGTATGACGAGCGCCGTCCGCTTTTCCTTCAACAGCTTTAACACGATTTTCAGCGCCGTATGATAGCTTTTTGATGAGCCGTAGCCGCCGACGAGAAACTGGTACGTCTGCTCCCAATTGAACACGTAATCTTCAAAATGAGGATTGATTTCTTTTACAATCATGCCTTGTCCTCTTTTCGTTTGATCATGATTTCAATTGGCTCGCGGCCGTCATCAGTTTTTTCCGCTTTTTGTTTCGCGAGCTTTAACTTCTCATTTTCTATTTTTTGTTTAAATTGATCCGGAAACAAATCAAAGTATAATGACAGCTTTTCAAGTGCTTTCATCTTATCGGCAAGCTTAATGGCGATGCCTTCCTTGCCGAGCTTTGCCTCCGTGACAATGGTGCCGTCAACGAGACCGGAGTCTTTGACGTCGACAAAGCTGATTTCCTTCATGATCGGGTTATCATCTTCATCAAACAGCGGTCCCGACTTTCCGACGGCCTGCACCTCTTTTTTGCCAAAGGTCACATAATCCGTGATATCGGCGAACGCGATTTTGACATATACCTGCAAAACGTCCATCGCTTCAATAAACACTTCATTCACCATTTCTTTTTTTATCCGCCTGATTTCAGCGGCAACCTTTTCATTCTTTAACAGCCGGCAGCCCGTCACATGGGCGCTGTCCGGAGAATAGCCCGCCTTGATCGCTGATTGTGTCGCATTGAAGCTTTTTACATAGTACAGGCAGAACAGCCGCTGCCGTTCATTTAATTCATCGTTTTCTATGCGGCGCTGCTTAAGTCCGTTTTCAGAAAACAAAACTTCTTTCCATCCGTCCTGTTTTTTCCAGATGCCGATTGTTTTCGCCGAAACGCCGATTGTGTCTGCAATGGCCCTGTTTGTGATATTTCCCTGATGGTGCTGATAGATTGCTAATGCTTGTTCTCTCTGTTGTGTTTTCATGCTACGGCATCACCGCCACCTCCAGCATGGATTTCTATTCATAAAAGCGGCCGGTTATGCCGTCCGCTTATGTGTCATGCTCTTTTCACTTATAGGTGGCAAACGTATGACAAGCATTCAGGCAAGCGATCGGTTTATTTCCTCCTGCTGTCTTTGCATCTTTAATAAAGCCCGTTTGATTGTTGTCTGCACAGTTGATTTTTTGACGCCAAGAAGATCGGCAATGCGTTCATAAGAAAAGCATTCCACCTTGTGCAGCAAAAACATTTCTTTCTCCCTGTCCGTTAAAAGGGATAAAGCTTCTCGGATTCTCTCCCTGTCTTCCTCAGATACCTGTCCGTCCGGCTCAAACATCATATCGCAAGAAAATGATTCTATGATTCTTGGATCTTTGATCATCAGCCGCTGATACGCATCACGCCGGTCAATCGCCCGTCTGATGCCGGGCTGTCTTCCTTTTTCAAGCCATTCTGTTACATATTCAAGGTCTGTGATGATGTTTCTGATAATCTTTTTATCCTTCATGTCCTCAGCTGAGAGCACTGATTCATCTGCTTCAGCGAGCGGTTTATATTGTGTTCTTGTTTGTTTTAATGTGCGTTTATATTCAAATAATAAGTCTTGCATTCTATGATTCCTCCTCATTTGTGCAATAAAAAAGCGGACACCAATCAACGCACAAATGCTGTGCATGTTGATCAGTGTCCGCAGGCTTTCCGTCTTGGACGTATTCTTTTTTCGCTTTAGTTTAATTTGTAGCCGATTTCAAATTCTACTCGGGCAAGGTCTCCCTTTCTCGTTTCAACAAGCGTTTTCCCGTGCTCCGGAGCTTCTGTGATCCAGGCTTCATGCTTTATGCCGTCGACTATAATAACGCGGATTTTCCCATCCTCAAGCTGGCTGTCGAGCGTGATGGAATCAATATTTACGAGCTTTTTAGGGTTGATCATATGTCTTTTCCTTCCTTTCGGGTTCAGCACTTTTGTTAGCTTTTTCTAATACCCTTATGATGTGCTCCTTGGAGTGAGCGGAATTCCCGTTTAGAAAATCCAGCGCCGCTTTAGCCGCTTCCTTCAGCTCAGGTGCGGCTGCCATCAAGTTGGCATTGCTTATTTGCGAAAAAGAGCTGAGGTCAAATACAGCGGCGATCAGCCGGCCGTTTGAATAAGGGAATCTCTCTTTTTCTTCTTCACTGTAAGCAGAATAGATATAAATTGGCTTCGTATCTCCGCTTGCGACAGCACGCCACGGCGCAGGACTCATTTCAAATTGTTTTGTTTCTTGCATCTGCTTCACTTCCCATCATCCTTGTACCATTGTTCGATGTTTTTTTCTGTCCGCTTCGCCCGAAACAGCAACGCGAACAGAGCAGCCAGCTGTTTAATCACGGGCATTCAGCCCCGCTTTTCCGGCTGTCAGCATTTGTTCCAGCTTTTGAATAACCGGCGTTAAATCATTGCCGGACCGGCAGTTCGGACATGGATGAAAAACCGCTCCGATCCCGGTATGTTCAACAATTACTTTCTTTGTCTTACAGAGCCTGCACATTATCTGATGCCCTCCAATCTATGATTCAGGTCATACGCTGTTCCTTTGATAATCACTAAATAATCACTGCACATTTCATAGATTCTCGTGCCGATCGCTTCATCAACCCGGACGAGCGTTTCAATCGTAAGCTCGCTTGAAAGCAGAATCGGTTTATGATTTAAGTAGCGGTAGTTCAAAACGGAATACATTTGTTCCAGCTGCCAATCAGTGGCGCGCGGTTTGCCGTTTACCGGTTTAAAGAGATCATCAATGAACAGCACATCTGCCTGCTTTATTCGATTCAGCTTGGCTTCCAAAAGATCAAAATCATTTTTTAAATCAGTAAAGCCTTCAACGAACGGAAAATAAATGACCGGCACATGGCGCTTTCTCATCAGGTCATTGGCCGCAGCGGTAAGAAGATGTGTTTTCCCGGAACCAGGCTGACCCAAAAGGGCGATGCTGTTTTTCCGGCTGTCCTTGATTTGTTCATAATCCGCCACAAACTCTTTGGCGCATTCAAACGCGTCCTTGACGGCCTGTGGCTTCCCTTGGGTGCGGAATTCATGGAAGCCAAGCTGTCTGAAAGCAGGTGTAATTTCACTTGCGCCAAGCAGCCGTTTCACTTTTCGTTCTGCCATACAGCTGCACATTGTCCACACTTCCAGACCGTCTTGCCGGCTGAGATATCCTCCCTGATCCTTGCAGCGCGGACAATCATACCGGCTTGCGTCTGATTCGGCCGGTTTGTCCGCCAGTAATGGACGTCTCCCTTTTCTCAACTCGTCTAAAATCTGCTCGATTGTATGTTTTGTCATTACTTTCATTCCTCTCATGTTGTATTGCGGCGGTCTTTTTGGCTTGCTGCGCGAAAAATCGGTCTTCGATGAATTTCGAACAGTAGCGAAAGGCCTTTATCGTTTCTGAAGCAGCAGTTCGCCGGTTTTCAAAAGCTTGAAAACATTCCTCAAGCCATTTGATTGTTTGCGTTACGGGAACGCCGATGGCGACAATACGGGCGATGGCTTGATAATCTCTGGAGGAAGGATACACGGTGCGTCCTTCTTGAGCCGACCGTAATTGTGTAAACCGCTTCGCAATGTGATCCACTGCATCATCAGCAGCAGTATATGTTTTTGCTTTATCTATATTAGAGCGGTCTTCTTTGTCCTGTGCCAGCGGCGAAAATGACCGCTCATTATCGCTGCGGTGTGCAGTTTTGTCCGATCTGAAGCTGAATTTTTTAGAGTGCTTCACAGAAATCATGAGTCCGTATGGCGCGCGGGCAGCCTTTATGTATCCATGGCTTTCAAGAAGCTCCAGCCATCTTCTGACTGTTTTTTCACTTACACCGAATACGGCCGCCATCTCTCTTGCTTTTAATGGCTTATGGCCGAGCACAATTCCCCAGCTCACGCCGTCCTTTTCAATTTCTTTTGTCGTTGAGCTGATAAACCAGAGAAACAGCCACAGGGCCGAGCCTATTTTGTCATAATGTTCTGAATTCAACAGCCCTGAATACATAGGAAAAGGATAGCTTTTATCCATTTTCATTGCGTTTCACCTCTTCTTTTAACAGCAAGTACGCTTGAAATTGTTCTCGATTTTCAAAATGGAATACCGGAAGGCCGCATGCCGTAAAAGAAATGGAGCCGCCGGATTGTCCGAGATGGCGCTGATCTATCGGATGTTCACTAAAAACGATTTGAATCGGATGCATGTGATCACTCCCCCGATTTGTTTTTGATACAATTCGTATCAACTGTTACCAAGTATAAACGATACATTCTGTATCATCAAGTTATTTTTGATACTTTTTTTATCATAACTTTATTTTGATACAGATTGTATCTATAATCATAAGTAACTTAGGGAGTTTAAAAAAGAGAGGTCATAGTATGATAGGCGGCAGATTGAAGAGTCTCAGAGGGAAAAGGACACAGGAAGAAATCGCATCTCACATCGGTGTATCGCGCGCACGATATTCTCATTATGAAAACGGGCGAAGCGAACCTGATTACGACACACTGCAAAAGCTGGCTGATTACTTCCAAGTGACAACGGATTACTTATTAACAGGAAAAGAAAAAAAATCTGATGATGATATGTTTTCTGATCCGGACTTGCAGCTCGCATACCGGGATATGCAGGATTTTTCCCCTGAAAGCAAACAGCAGGCCATCGAATTTATCAACTATTTAAAAGAAAAAGAGAAAAACCGGAAATCGAAAAACAAATAAATATTTCTCTGTTCTCTAAAACATATAAAAAATAGACCGATATAAAGAAAAAGTGTTTATTTTTTAAAGAAAAGGGAAAGATTTCAACACACTTTTTAGTCCTAAACGGGCTTTTCTTTCTCGCTACAAACAGAACATATGTTCGAAAGGGAGTATTCAATTGGGCGATTACTTATCACATCTGGAGGAATACGTAAAAAATTTATACAGCCGGCTGGGCATCACCTCTCCCCATCACATTGACATGCTGAAAATCGCAAACGATCTTGATATATGGGTTCATTTCGAGGATATGGGAAGCATGATGGTGAAATACGACGGCATGTACAGTATCATATTGAACCAAAGAAAGTCCCAGGAAGAGCAATGGGAGGATTTTGGCCATGAACTGTGCCACGTATTAAAGCATGCAGGCAATCATTTTCAGATGAACAAGCTCTTCAGGGAGCTGCAGGAATTTCAGGCGAACCAATTTATGTACCACTTCTGTGTGCCAACCTTTATGCTGTTGCAGATGGAACTGCCGCAATGGAGAAGTCAGGCTCTTGCAACCATTGCGACGGTATTCCGGGTGACAAAGGACTTTGCTGAGAAAAGACTTGAAATGTTTGAACGGCGTAAAGCAGGTATTCAATTTCAGAAGCGGCTTGCTTATTTATTATCTGATAAGCGGCCAAAAGCGGAATATGAGGAAGATCAGCCCCCATTACAGGTAGCGGAAGCAAAAGCACTGTACAATATCAGAAGGCGCGGCTGACATGAAAACGGTCTGGGGACATATGTCCTCAGACCGCAGAGAAACTAGCATTTTGACATGGGAGGCATCGTATCATGCAACCACTTCGGTGCCGGTTTAAGATGAGGTTCCGGACCAAATGCAATCGGAGCCGGTATATATCTGAATTCTCCCCGGCCGTCAAATGATTCGCCATGAGCCCACCTTCCCTGTGAGCTTTCATCCCCTCTGGAAAAGTTAAACAGGTCATAGGATACTTCCTGCTTTTCTAGCTCACGCGGAAATGTCGTGGGAACGACAATATCCCGTTCTCTTTCTTCCAGCTCTTTAATCGCTGCATACCACATATTTTGATGATAAGTATCCCTCGCAATCAAAAATGACAGCATATCTCTTACCCCGGGATCATCAGTCATGGCGTAAAGCCGTGTCACCTGAAGGCGCCCCTGGGCTTCCGCATTTAAGTTTGCACGGAAATCCGCCAGCAGATTTCCGCTTGAGATAATGTATTTTGCATTCCACGGATAGCCCTCACTATCTGATGCCATCGCACCCAAGCCGGACACAATAGCGTGCTGAGGATTCATCCCTGACATCACTGCTGCAATAGCGGGGTTGCTTTTGTAAGCATTCTCCTGTACATCAGCGGGAGCATCATCCAGAAGCCTGGAAATCATCGTAGCCAACATTTCCACATGTCCGATCTCTTCCGTCCCCACATCACATAGCAAATCTTTATACTTGGCATCCGCCCTGCAGTTAAAACCCTGAAACAAATATTGCATCATCACACTAATTTCACCAAATTGGCCGCCCAGCACCTCTTGGAGCTTTTTCGCATAAACAGGATCCGGATGGGAAGGCTTTGCCTGATACTGAAGCTCTTTAATATGATAAAACATCGTTTATTCCTCCCTGCGCATTCAAACAATCACAGCATATGAAGGAATAGGCAGTTATTGCAGGTCCTGCTTGCTTCTTCCATAAAAACCAAGCTTAACGGCATTCACATATCGAGAAAAAAGATTGTTTTCTATGTATTGTCCCTTACGGCAGCCAAAATTGTGAAACAGCGCGCTCCGCTGCGCCGTACTCAATTCCAGCTGCAGCCCCATCTCCCTTTTCGTCCGATTGACGATATTTTGCGGATGAACACCTGCCAGCCGGTCTTTTTCACTGACCAGTTCCGCACTGAAACCTGCCTCATTCAGCAACTCGCAAATGGCTTCTGCTTTTATCCGATCCGCGCCCCCGACCAATGTATGCGGCTTTTTCAGATCATGATAGCCGTGAAATGCCAGCGCGAATCGGTGGGCGTTTACTTTTTCTATGGCAAGCGGTTCATCAAAACGAGTGCTTGTCAGGTGGAGCGAACGGTTGTTGCGCTGCTTCAATCCTTCAAAGATATAAATGGAACTTTGATCAGCAAATGCCCGCACCAGTTCGCTGACGCCCGGCTCAATTCTTCCGCCGTGAGGGCCGATGACAATATGCTCGCTCCCGCTGTTCTCTTCATAAATAATCCGGTATTCCGATTCAGACGCAGAAAGAGATAAAAAACTGTCATACATATCTTTCATGTTAAGCGCTCTCCTTTATCAGTCAGCACCAGTTTACTCTACTCATCTATGAATGAAAACCTTTTTATCGTATTTCCATATCAGGAGATATATGAAGGGATTTATCGATATCTTGCTGGAATGTGTCAACTCTTTCAACAGCTGAGGCGATAGAAAAGTAAGCACTTATTTTACTAGAAAGAAAAACTGCGGCGTTTAAATGGGGGCCTTATGCGGTCGATCTACAGGTGGATTAAGTATAAATGTTATAAATCATTCTTTTAAAAGGCTTATGTAAGCTGGCACGCTATCCATTTTTATCAGTTTGTTTTTGAAAACAGCCTTTTTTTGATAACGAATACATTTGACCATACCATCTCTTTTTTAATCCATATAATAAAACTGATCAAACATTAAAGGAGGCGTTAGTATGGGTTATTATAAAAAATATAAAGAAGAGTATTACACTTACAAAAAGAAGTACTACAAGAAGTATTACGACCACGATAAAAAGTATTATGATGATCATGAGAAAGATTATGATTGCGACAAAAAATACTATGACCATGACAAAAAATATTATGACCACGGCAAAAAGTGTTATGATCATGACAAGCATGACTATGATTACAAAGTAGAATATAAAAAGTATTACTAAACCTTTAACGTTCTATTTCTTTTCCCCGGTGATCACCGGGTCTTTTTATTTTCTATTTTATTGCTCGAAGGTTTTTTGCTTTTCTAGATTTCTTGTTAACTTTATGCCTAGCAAATTGTTCATAACTCTTAACATCCTATTGTGGCGCGGCGCTCTCCTGCTGTGCCAAATCAGTCAAAAGGTTCTTGCTGCCGTTTGTATGTAAGGTAAAAAAGGAAGCTCCATCCAAGTGAAGCTTCCTTTTTTCATTATAGTTTTTGTTCAATTTTAGCTTTCGTTTTCGGCCCGTAAATGCCGTCTGCCGTTAATCCGCTGACAGATTGAAAGCGTTTGACAGCATTTGCTGTTTTTGGCCCATATACACCGTCCACCCCATGATTCTTCGCCCCTTTATCAGGATAAAAATAAAGAGCTGCCAGCGCAGTCTGAACCTGCTTTACTTTTGTGCCTTTTGTCAGCGGGCTCGTTACTTTGATTACCCCCGATGGCAGCGGATAAGAGGATGCGGCATGGCTTTTAGAGGAAGAGGCAGTCCCGGAAAGCTTGATCTCCTGTCCGACTTTAATGTAATTTGGATCAGTGATGTGATTTAAGCTTTGCAGAGTTTTCACACTGATACCGTGTGATGCTGCGATGCCGGACAGCGTATCTCCTTTTTTCACATGATACACTTGCGCAGAAGGAGAAACCTTTTTCGCTGAGGCGCTGCCGTTTAATTCCGCTTCAATTGCCGCCTTGACTTGCTCCCAGCGCCCCTCTGATAAAATGCGGTGCGGGCAGTATTTTCCGTTCCAGTCTTGGTGCTTTCTGACTCGATCAATTCCCCAGCCCCGCTCCTTCAAAAGCTGTGCCACAAAAGAGATCGCCAATGCCTCGGCTGCCTCGTACTTTGGGCCTCCCGATTTGCTGTAGCAAATTTCAACGCCAATCGACTTGCGGTTGCCTGTACCGTTTGTGCCGTCACCAGTATGCCAAGCGTTACGGTTAAGCGGCAATCCCTGAATCACCTCTTTATCATCAACCGCGAAATGAAAGCTTGTCGAGCTGGTGTTCCCGATCATGTAGCTAATTTCGTTGGCAGCGGACGCGTCGTTTGCCGTGTTGTGAATGGTAATATATTCAGCGGACATCGCATTCGGGCATTTCAGCGCGTACTTTGCCTCAGAAACCAAATTTTTCTTCACTTGAATGCTCACCTATCATCTCTCCTTTTTCTTTTTTCATCAATAGGTGGCATTCGTAGGACGAAAAGCACCGCTATATGGATAATTGTGCTAAGCTAAAGTTCAAAAGGAGGAGACATTCTTGAATACGTACTTAATGCTGACTACGAGAACAGATCAATTCAATCAGAAGCATGCAGCCGGACACTATGAATTTTTGGACCGTCTGCAGGCAGAAAAACGCTTAAAAATGTTCGGGCCTTTCAGCGACGCCACAGGCGGAGCCTACGTCATCAAAGCGGGCTCACTGGAAGAGGCGCGCGAAATCGGACAAGCTGATCCATTGGTGTTCAGCGGGTCCTCTGAGCTGACCATTAAGGAATGGAAGCTGAAATAAAAAAGACCCTTCCGCAACCGGAGGGTCTTTTTTTGTCATCATCATGTTTGATTGCGTGCCGCGATATGAAATGTTTTTCCCTCTGTATCTGCTGTTTCTCCTGCATGGACCATCACCTGAGTAAAGCTGAACCCGACCGCAACGAGCAACAAACCTGTCATCCATTTAGATTTCATATAAACAATCTCCTCTCTGGATTTGTTTTTGTGCGTGCACCATTTTCTCATAAAAGGAAAGTGCTTTTTCAGGCTGTCCATTCTCTATATAGTATTGGGCAGCATCATGCGCCAGCTCTTCAATGTAAGGATACAGCATATGTTCTTCAAGAAATTGAAAGGTGTGTGAGACTGATTCTGTGTCAATGTTTTTTCCGTATAACGCATGTAAAAATTGAAAAAGCTCCACGAATAATTCATCACTATACTGACGGGCGATTTCCAATCCTTGACGATATTGCTTTTGCGCTTCGGCATCATTTTTTTGTTTATACAGAACTTGTGTTAATGAGTAGATAGAATGCGGAAGATTATCGAACTTTTCCGACTTGCAAATAGAAACAGATTTCTCAAAGTATTCGGCTGCCTTTTGCAGTTCACCCATTTTCTCGTAACAGTTCCCGAGATTGTAAAGGGCCGAACTGATCAGGCGGGGATTGCCTTCTTTCTTTGCAAGATCTAAAGCCAGTTCTAAATGGGGCAATGCTCTTTCTGGATACTGCATATCATCATAATTACCTGCAATAACGAATTCACATTGGATTCTGCGGACAGTGTACGTTTCATACATCTGATACGTTTCTAACGCCTGAACGGCATAGCTCATAGAGACATAAGTCTGCTTTAAATTGTAAAAGATCTCAGCCATTTTAAAAGCAAATTCAGCTTTTTCAATGTCGTCTGACACAAGGGCAAGGTTCTTTTCTGCCCTCTTATAGTACATCATGGCACTGACAAACATTTTCTGCTTAAATTCATACATCCCGCGAAAAAAGTTAAAGTAGTATTCGAGCAGTCCTGTCAGCTTGTACTGATTCCCCTCGATGTCTTCTAATAATTCTGAAAACTCTAGCTGCGAGGTGTCCTCTCCCAAAGGCTTAATGTAATCCAGCATAACACGGTGCCTAAATTCCATTAAAGAATAATACAGCAGCAAATCTTGATCTTCTTCCATATCCTCGATTTCTCTTTCTACTTCGAGCTTGACCCGTTCGGCTTCAGCTACGTGAAACTGCCGGATATGGGTATACCATTCATTAATTTTAAGCCCGACATAAGAGGACGGAATAGTCTGCTTCATCCTCAATTAATCCCCCCTTTTATATACCCGAGATATGTCATATTTTATCATATTTACAAGAAAAAGAAGAACGCAAAAAGACCGCAATTGTCGAATTTCGGCTAACCGCAAAAAATACAATCACTTCTCAGCATATTGCTTGTTAATTTATGCCCATTGATATAGGATTTCATTGCACCATTTATTTTTACATATGGAGGAGATTCTATTGAGCCAATCCACTCAAATTGTGAGTCACTTTTTGTCACATCGCAATGTGACGATTGAGCTGACAGAAAAAATCAGCAAAAATCATTACAGCTACAAACCGACGGAAACATCAATGTCAGCAGAAGAGCTTGTCAAGCACATCCTGACGACTTTCCATCTGTTCGCAAATGTCATTAAAGAAGGCAATGCCTCACCTTTTCAAAACCAGCAGGAAGAAACGGAAACAGATCTCAATGTTTTGGCTAAAACGTTTACAGAAAAAACGGCTGCCATCCTTGAGCAGCTCACTGAGGAACACCTTGACAGAGAAATTGACCTGACAGCCACTTTCGGAAGAAAAGTCACTGGCAGCGCATTGCTTCAGCTTGCGATGGAGCATGAAATTCACCATAAAGGCAACCTGTTTGTTTATGTAAGGGAAATGGGCCATACGGAGCTGCCGTTTTATCAGCAGCGCATGTAACCTAAAAAAAGATACCTGATCTAAAGGTATCTTTTTTATTGCCTTCAGTTCACTACCGTATCCAATATACCCCATTCCCAGTGACAGCCAGTATTTGCATATAGCTGACTGGTTGACCTCATTCAGCCAAATACCGACCGGAATTACCTGTTTTAACCGGTCAAACTCAATCCCATCTCGTCCTGACACTCATTATAGGGCAAATGAATAAAGATATTGAGCATACAAAAATCAAAGAAACACCCGTACAAATATTCAAAAAATTTAATTGATTAAAGCGACCTAATCATATATAATCTGATAAAAATAGTCGGGTTTTCAGGAGGCCTTTATCATGAGTGTTAGCATCATTTTGATGGGTTTGTTAGTCGGTGTCTTAGTCGGATTGACAGGTGTAGGCGGAGCTGCGCTTTTAACTCCTCTTTTAATAGTGCTTGGAATCAATCCTTCCATTGCAGTCGGTACGGACCTTGTCTATAACTCGATCACCAAGCTGTTTGGTGTTGCGTCCCATTGGCGGCAGAAAACAATCAATTTTAAATTGGTAAAATACTTAGCCATCGGCAGTATTCCGAGTGCTTCTATAGCCATTGGCATACTTCATTTGTTCCCCGCCTTCCACCAGCATCAGGAAGAGATTATTAAACACGCTCTTGGTTATGTGTTGACCCTAGTTGCCATTTCGATCATCGTCCGCCTGTTTCTGGACAAAAAACTTCGCCCGAACCGCTGGCAGCTGATGCCGCTAGAAGACAAGCGGATGCTTACGATTCTTATCGGTGTCGTGTTTGGATTTATCGTTGGCTTAACGTCGATCGGTTCCGGCTCGTTGTTTGCGATTGCTATGCTGTACTTATTTAAAATGAAAACATCCGACATTGTCGGAACAGATATTGCGCATGCTTTTCTGCTCGTTACTGCGGCAGGTATTTTAAACGCAAGCTTCGGGAGCGTTGATTATTTGTTAGCGGCCAATTTGCTTATCGGTTCCATTCCGGGGGTGCTGGTTGGCAGTCATCTCTCACCTAGATTTTCACCCCGTCCGCTGCAATTTATTATGGCATCCATTATCTTAATCAGCGGCTTGAAGCTGATTTAATCAACAAGGCTATCCTGAACAGGATAGCCTTTCTTGGTTTATAGCGTCACACCCGATTTAAAAATGGCAAGCTCTCTGAAGTCATTTTTTTCGTGATTCACGAGCTCTCCGCTTGCAACCTTCGTGATATAATCGATAAACTCACGAAGCACAAATTCCTCATGAACATCATCCTCTGCTAAGAGACCTGCGTTAAAATCAATCCAGTGCGGCTTCGTCTCGTACAGCTGTGTATTCGTCGCCACCTTTACCGTTGGAACAAAAGTGCCGAACGGCGTGCCTCGTCCTGTTGTAAACAGAACAATGTGGCAGCCGGCAGCAGCCAATGCGGAGGAGGCGATTAAATCATTGCCGGGCGCGCTCAATAGCGTCAGTCCGTTTGTCTGAAGCACTTCACCGTATTTTAATACATCCGAGACAGGAGAAATCCCCGCCTTTTGCGTGCAGCCCAGCGATTTATCCTCAAGGGTGGAAATGCCGCCTGCTTTGTTGCCTGGCGAAGGGTTTTCGTACACCGGCTGATCATGCTTTATAAAATATTGTTTAAAATCATTGATTAAATCGACAATTTTATGGAATACCTCTTCATTGGCAGCCCGCTGCATCAGCAGCGTTTCCGCACCGAACATCTCCGGCACCTCCGTCAGCACCGTGCTGCCTCCCTGCGCAATGATATAATCAGAAAATCGTCCGAGCAATGGGTTCGCTGTGATGCCGGAAAAACCGTCAGACCCCCCGCATTTCAACCCTATTTTCAGTTCAGAAAGCGGGATGTCTTCCCGTTTATCCCCTTTGGCCGCTTCATGGATGTCCTTCAGCAATGCGACACCTGCCTCCATTTCGTCTGTCACCGACTGGGATTCGAGAAATTTCACCCGATCCTTGTTGACATCCTGAAGCGCTTTTTTCATTGCTGCCAGCTCGTTATTTTCACAGCCGAGCCCCAGCACCAAGACACCGCCGGCATTTGGATGGCGAATGGCGTTCAGCAGGATTTGCCTAGTATTTTCGTGATCATCGCCAAGCTGTGAGCATCCGTATTGATGTTTTAGCACTAATACGTTGTCAAATGGGGCAATATCCCTCGTTTCTCTGACAAACCGCTGAAGCATTTTTTCGGCTATTCCATTGACACAGCCGACGGTTGGCACGATCCACAATTCATTGCGAACACCGGCATTGCCGTTTTCTCTTCTATATCCTTTAAATGTCCGCTCCTCATGTGTGTATGGATTTTGTTCAAATCTCGGTGTATAACTGTACGTTTGGATATCAGATAAATTTGTTTTTGCATTATGAACATGAATATGCTCCCCAATAAAAATATCTTTTAACGCATGCCCGATCGGAAACCCGTATTTGATGATGCTGCCGTTTTCCTTTATATGCTGCAATGCAATCTTATGGCCTCTTTTAATATCATCTTTTACTTCAATCGACACGCCGTCCGCGTTCAGCCGCTCCCCCTTCCGAATATCACGCAGAGCAAGCAAGACATTATCCTGTCTATGAATTTTTATAAATGATTTCACAGCACTTTCCCCCTTTGCAGACAGCATTGTTCAAGAGCCCGCTCCATTCCCAGTTCTTGAATATCATTCAAGTAATCAGCGACTCTCTCAGTCAGCTTCGGAATTTCATTCAGATTTGCTCCCCACAGCCATTGTTCTCCTAATAAGGCTGAAGCGATACGGAGCATATCTCCGATCTCCTGATTCCAAACCTCTTGGAAAAATTGAAGAACAGCCGGGTCATCCTGCATTTCCTTATTTCGATAAACATACAGAAGCGCGCTGAATGAAAACACTAAACGTGCAGGAAGCTGACCCTTTTGTTCAACATATTCCTGAAGGGTCGGCAGGTTTCTCGTTTTGAACTTTGACACTGAATTCAGTGCAATGCTTTCCACATAATGTTTGATGTACGGGTTTTTAAAGCGATTCAGCACATCCTCCGCATATTGAGCAAGCCCTTCCATTTTCAAAACAGGAAGTATTTCATCATGAATCAGCTCCTCAACAAAGCGCCCCACTGCCGGATGTTCAACTGAATCACGCACCGTTTTCAAACCGTATAAAGAAGACACTGGCGTCATTGCCGTATGCGCGCCATTTAAAATTCTCACTTTTTTCGTCCGGTATGGGGTCAGATCGCTTACAATCTTTGTATGAAGACCGGCTGCCGCAAAAGGCAATTCTTCTCCAATCCAATTCGGCCCTTCAATCACCCATAAATAATACTGTTCTCCCACAACAACCAGTTCATCTTGATAGCCTAATTCCGCAGTGATCTCATTAATGCTGTCTACAGGAAAACCGGGAACAATGCGGTCTACTAAACTATTACAAAACGTGTTGGCGTTCTGAATCCATTGCGTAAACCCCTCTTCCAGCTCCCATAGACCAGCATAATGCAGAATCGCTTCCTTCAGCTTTTGCCCGTTATTCTCAATCAGCTCACACGGAATCAAGACACACCCTTTTGTCTCGTCTCCAGCAAAAGCCTGGTAGCGAAAGTACAGAAAAGCTGTTAATTTCCCTGGAAATGTTTTTTGCGGCCTATCCTCTAAGCGGTCTTCTTTCTCACAAACAATACCAGCTTCGGTCGTATTAGAAATGATAAAACGCAGTGCTTCGCTTGAAGCCAACTTTTTGAACTCGTCATAGTCGGAAAACAGATCAATCCCGCGGCTGATTGAATTGATAATCATCTTTTCGTTTACCGCTTCTCCATCCTTCATTCCCTGTAAAAAAAGAGTATACAAGCCATCCTGGTCATTTAATCTTTTGATTTTCTCTGAACCTCTCGGCTGTACAACCGCGACACTTCCATTGAAATCAGTATGTCGATTCAATTGCTCAATTTGCCAATCGACAAACGCCCGCAGAAAATTTCCTTCTCCAAACTGGAGAATCCTTTCCGGATACTGTGTATAGCTTTCGTACAATTTTTTATTCAGCTTTTGCACCGTCATTGCCTCCCTTTCAGATTTATGCACACGTTAACATTTTTCTCTATAAAGAATGCCCGCTGGAAAAACGGGGCATCATGTCGTGACATCTTTTACTGAATCACGCACCATAAACTCTGTGTTTTCAAAGATTTTTTCTGCTTTCGTATCAGGTGTGCTGATCAGCGCCAATAATTTTTTTGCACCGAGCACGCTGATTTTTTCAACAGGACGTTTCACTGTAGAAAGCCTTGGCGTGATATATTGCGAAAAACCAATATCATCAAATCCGATGACAGATATATCATCAGGCACGCGCATCCCCTTGGCAAATATGGCATTCATTGCTCCGATCGCCATGTCATCATTCGAACAAAAGACAGCGGTTGGAGTGTTCGGAAGCGCCAGCAGGCGTTCCATCGCCTGAAAGCCGCTCTCCATATCGTATTGCCCTTTTACACTGTATTCATGTTTGATCGGTATATGATGGCGAATCAGCGCCGCTAAGTAGCCTTCCTTTCGCTGCTGAGAGGATTTAAATCCTTCGATTCCCTCAATGATGGCGATGTCTTGATGTCCGTTTTTAATCAAGTATTCTACAGCTTCCTGAGAACCTTCCTTGTCATTGGACAATATGTTGGTAATGCTCCTGTCATCGATATCCCGGTTCAGCACGACGAGCGGAATCTTTTTTTCCCGAATATGATAAATAAAAGAATTATCAATATCGCTTTGACTCATTAAAATAATGCCGTCATATCTCATTGGTGTTACAGAGTCATAGCTTTTCAGATCATCAATGCCGCGCACATACAGATTGTACTCCTCGCTGATTGCCTGGTTTACGCCTTTTATGGTATCAGCGAAAAAACTGTGTGAGGTTCCGTTTGTGATGCTTGTAAAGAAAAGCCCGATCGTATGGGATTTTTGCATTGCAAGGCTTTTTGCATTCACATTCGGTGTATAGTTGAGCTGTGAGGCAAGCTCCAATATTTTTTTCTTCGTGTGTTCTTTAATATAAGGGCTGTTATTGAGTGCTCTGGATACGGTTGTGTGGGATACGTTTGCAAGTTTTGCGATATCTTTTATGGTTACCATCTATTTCCCTTCCTTATCATACCGGCTGCGATTCGTTATTACATATTGTATCATCAAACACACCGCCTCTCCCACCATATTTCCAGATTAATAAGAAACCGTGTCATCAGCATGCGTTCCTGCAGCGCTGCCGATGATCGGCCGCACAAAACGGATGACAGCCAGTGAAGCGAAGACGGCCAGCCCTCCGGCAAGTAAAAATGCGCCAGTAAAAGTACCCGTCCGGTCAACTATAAAGCCGGTTAAAGCGGGACCGATGATGCCTGCGGTGTTGGCGAGAAAATGCATGAATCCGCCAACAGAACCGACATTCTTTTGGTCGACTACATCCTGAATAACAGCCCAGTAGATCGCGCCCGTCAAATATAAAAAGAAGACAGACAGAGCCACGAGTGTAACAGCGCTTACAGTTGTGGTGACAAGCCCAGCTAAACCAATCAATACCGCGGAAGAAAACAAACACGTGACGAGCACGACTTTACGCGAAAACAGCACGCCTTTCCGGACTGTTTTTTTGTATACATAGTCCGAAACAAATCCCCCGGCTGCCAGGCCGATAAATCCTAAAATCCACGGAATGACTGTGATGACACTCATTGACCCAACACTCAATCCCCGCTCCTCGACAAGATAGCTCGGAAACCACGTCAAAAAGAAGAAGAGGATGTAGTTGTAAGCGAAAAAAGCAAACGCCGTGAACAAGACTGTTTTTTGTTTCAGATAAAAGGTCAGCGGAATTTTCTCCTCGGGAGCGGCTTCAACTTTCATCGCAGGTGCATTGCCCATTGGCTCAGCCGGCTTTTCTTTTACGCATTTTAACCAGAGAAATGCCCAAATCAATCCGATGATCATGATGAGAACGAAGGAAACCTTCCAGCTGAATGCAACGGCGATCATGCCGACAATTGGTCCGGAAATGGCTCCGCCAAGGGGCGTTCCGCTATTTGTGACTCCGACAACAGACGCCCGCTGAGTCGGCGGAAACCAGTTATTGACCATTTTATTGATGGTCGCCGAAAGCGGCCCTTCCCCCATTCCAAACAAAATTCGTATGATCAGCAGGCTGACAAAGCCAAAAGCCAATGCAACTGCTCCGCTGAACAGCGACCAAACGACCATGGCCACAAATAAGGTCAATTTTGCTCCATAGCGGTCGGATGCCACACCGCCAAGAAAATTGAAAACGGCATATCCAATCGAAAAACTGCTGAAAATCAAGCCCATTTGTGTAGCGGACAGTGTGAGATCATCCTGAATGAATGGAGCTGCAATGGACAATGCCGAACGGTCCAGATAGTTAATCACACCAGCCAGGAACAAAAAAAGGATGACTGGAAGCTTATCTTTTGAAAACATCTCAACCTCACCCCTATGTTGGTTCAGTATCTGTATCTGCTTTCGTCACACTCCTGAATAAGCCATAAAACCTCCATCGACAGGAACGGTGATGCCGGTGACAAAGCCTGAATAGGAATCATCCGCCAGCCAAAGAAGCGTGCCGAGCAGGTCCTCCGGTTTTCCAAATCGCTTCATCGGTGTTCCCGCAATAATCTTTTTAGAGCGGTCTGTAAAGCTTCCATCCTTATTGATCAGCAGATCGTGATTTTGTTTTGTCAGAAAAAAGCCTGGTGCGATTGCGTTAACCCTCAGTCCGGTTTCCGCAAAATGCACAGCCAGCCACATTGTAAAATTATTGATTGATGCTTTGGCCGCACTGTACGCCGGAACCTTCGTCATAGGTGAATAAGCGCTCATTGATGAGATATTCACAATGGCTGGTGAGTCTGCCTTCAGCAATTCCCTTCCAAATACTTGGGTAGCCAGAAATGCCCCAGTGAAGTTGGTTGAAAAAACAGTTGAAAATCCGTTTTCATCCATGTCAAAGAATGATTGCCCTTCTCCTTCTGCTTCATATGTCTCCACATCAGTAATCGCAGCGGGATGATTTCCTCCTGCTCCATTGATTAAGAGATGAACAGCGCCAAATCGGTCAAGGATATCAATCTTCGCCTTCTCTAGCGACGTCCTGTCCAGCACATCAGCAGAAACGGAATATGCCGTGCCGCCAGCTTTCGTAATTTCCCTCACAACCTCTTGTCCTGTTTCAGCTGACCGGTTCAGTATCGCCACCTTCATGCCATGGCGGGCAAGCTCCCGGGCCATGGCCGAGCAGAGCACACCGCTGCCGCCTGTGATAACAGCAACTTTACCTGCCAGCCGATGATGAAGAGGAATCATAATTCCACCTCTTTTTTCGCCATTAATTCGTACGCGTCCCACAGTCCGTTCAAATACATGATGCCTAAAGCGCGATCATATAAGCCGTAGCCCGGACGGCATTGCTCTCCCCAAATATGGCGACCGTGATCCGGCCTGACATATCCGTTGTAATCCTGCTTGTGCAGTTCTGCCATGACCCCATGAATATTAATCGAACCGTCCTTTGTCAGATGAGACGTTTCAATAAAATCCCCATTTTCAAAGATCTTCACATTGCGGATGTGTGAAAATGGAGCAAGCCCGGCATATGTTTTAGCAATTTCCACCATGTCATTGGCGGGATTGGCCCCCATGGAACCGGTACATAAGGTGATGCAGTTAGAAGGTGAGTCTGATATGGCCCGCAGCTTCTCATAGCTTGCCTCTCCTGTGATAATACGCGGCAATCCAAAAATCGGCCAAGGCGGGTCATCCGGATGAATGGCCATTTGAATGCCGTGCGCTTCAGCAACCGGCAGAATTTCCTTCAAAAAGAACGATAAATTGTTCCAGAGCTGTTCTTCATCGACCGCCCTGTAGGCCTCAAACAGTTCTTTGATCTGAGCCATTTTTTCAGGCTCCCACCCCGGAAGTGTCAGGTCAGACGCTTCTTCCACCGTCCGGATCAGCTCTTCAGGCTCCAGGCTCTCCACTTTGGCTTTCTCAAAAAACAGAGCGGTTGAGCCGTCCTCCAGCGGACGGAACATGTCGGTGCGCGTCCAGTCGAAAATCGGCATAAAATTGTAGCAAATCACTTTCACGCCAAAAGCAGACAGATTGCGGATGGTCTGCTTATAATGTTCAATGTACCGGCCGCGTTCTTCGCTGCCCAGTTTAATCGCTTCATGAACGTTTACGCTTTCGACAACCTCTGCATGAAAACCATGGGATTGTATATATTCCGTCTCGGCTTTGATTTCCTCTATTTCCCACACTTCCCCGGCAGGTTTGTGATGGAGAGCCCAGACAATGCCTTTCACCCCGGGAATTTGTTTCACGTGTTCAAGTGTGACTGTATCGTTGCCTCGTCCATACCATCGAAATGTAATATTCATCCTAAACCTCCGGATTGAGCCTTTTAATCAAATGTGATCACTGCCTTCCGCACCTGATCAGGATGCTCCTTGATAAATTGAAACGCGTGATGGACATCTTCAACTGAAAACGTATGGGTGACGAGCCCGTTATGCGCTAACCGGCCTTCATTCAGCAGCTTTACAACTTTCGGAAACTGATTTGTCTGGAGTCTTGAGCCGGTAATCGTGACTTCTTTTTTTGTAATGGGGAGCTGAGGAATTTGTGACGCTCTCTCATCAAATCCAAGCACCACCACACGCCCTGCCGGAGAAACAACATCAACGGAAAGCTCAAAAGTCGCAGGGAGACAGACAGCATCAATGACTACATTGGCTCCTTCATTGCCCGTCCATTCCCGAACCCGCTCAGCCGCATGTTCTGTTTGAACATTCACAACAGCGTCGGCACCGTTTTCTGTAGCAAATGTCAGCCGCTCATTATTTAAGTCGGTTATCATGACGGAAGCACCCGCTAGCTTTGCCATTTTTAACACACAGATGCCGATAGGCCCCGCCCCCTGAATCAGAACGCGATCACCCTTTTCCACCTGTCCCCGCCAAACAGCCTGGGCACCTATTGTATAAGGCTCGGCCATAACTGCCTCCTCCCAAGGCAGCTCTTTTGAAACCGCGTGAAGCTGCTTTTCAGGAAGCACAACATATTCCCGCATCCCGCCGTCTTCATGAACGCCAAACACAGAAAGCTTCGCACAAACATTTGGCCGGCCTTTACGGCAGGCATAACAGTTTCCGCAATAAGAAATCGGTTCAATCACAACATGGTCTCCGGCTTTCAGGCCTTTAACATTCGCACCAACCTCCTCCACTTCTCCCGTTACCTCGTGTCCGATTACTCTCGGAAGGGTCGCAAGCGGATTCGTGCCATGATAAATATGCATATCAGAACCGCAAATTCCGACTCGTTTTACTTTGACGAGCACCTCATCAGCCTTTGAAAGAACAGGCTTTTCCATGTCTGCTGTCACCAAATCATACGCTTTTCGCACTTGAACCGCTTTCATTTTCTCACCTGCTTTTTAAAAATTCATACACGCTCCGAGCAATTGAAATTCCGTGTTTCCTGTTTCTTTCCTCATGCAGCTGCTCCAATTCGCCAGGCACATACACTCGCTCGACTCCTCTAGCCGAAGGTGATTGCTGCAGTTCATCAAGCATGGCGTCCATCTGCTCTAAAAACGTATCTTGTCCGGTAAAATAGGACGGATGGATCGCGCAAACATAATGTCCAAGCTTCCTATTTTGATCAAGATCGCCATACATTTTAGCGATATGCGGACCAAAAGCCGCCCCAGCCAGCAAACCTGAAAACACATCCACCACAACAGATAGCCCGTAGCCTTTAGGACCCCCGAACGTTGAAAGTGAGACGACCTTGTGAGGGTCTGTTACCGTCTCTCCGTTTTCATCGACTCCCCATCCTTCTGGTATTTCTCTGCCCTCTTCACGCGCCTGCAGAATCTTTCCAAATGCCACTTTTGACGTCGCCATATCTAGGATAAACGGTTTTTTATGCTTTGCCGGCACACCGTAAGCAATTGGATTCGTGCCTAAAAAAGGAGACCTCCCGCCAAACGGGACTACAATACTGTCAGTATGAGACATAGCGATTCCGATCAGTTTTTCCTCAGCCGCTTGTTGCACAAAATAACTTAACGCTCCGCAATGGCTGCTGTTTGTCGCGGTGACCATGCCAACACCATTTTTCTTTGCCATTTCAATGGCATGAGCCATCGCCTTATCGGCAATCACATGGCCGAACCCGTCATCACCGTCCAGCACTCCTGTCACCGGCCCCGTTTCTTTAAAAATGGGACACGCTTTTGGATTGATGCCTCCAGCCCTCAGCCTGTTCACATAATGTTCTGTTCGCAAAACACCATGAGAATTCACATTGCGTAAATCGGCGTGTATGAGCACGTCTGCTACTTTTTCGGCATCTCGTTCATTCAAATTGGCGCCGATCAGCTTTTGCTGAACCAGTTCCTTCGCTTCTTCAGCGGAAATCGTTACCGTATTCAATTCAATAAAGAGCCTCCTTTCTTTCAGTTTCATCACTTAGCGAAAACCCTTACAAATTATTATTACTTGCGAACTATTCAAAATATTCTTTATATGATTGTTTGATCAGTTTCTATGCTGAAGCTCTTCGACAATCTGTGCATGCTGCTGATCTGTCAGTTTATAAAGAAAACCGATAATGACCATAGCTAATGCCAAAGCAATGGCGGGATACAGAAGAAGAAGCGCTTTAATGCCGAGCAGCGCTTGTGCCGTCTGGGCTACGTTCGGCATATATCCGACAAGCCCCAATCCGATCCCCGAGAGAAAACCAGACAATGACTGAGCAAGCTTTCGCGAGAAGTTAAAGAGGGAATATGTCGTTGCTTCTTTCCGCTCACCGGATTTCCACTCGCCGTAGTCAATGATATCTGAGACAAGCGCCCACGTAATGCCATTGGGAATACTGATCCCAATAAACGCGATGCTTGCAAGGATCGTAAACACATATACATTTGAAGGAAGCATAAAGTTGATCAGATCCGCGGCAACACTGATGCCGAAACCGATCATTGCGGTTTGTTTCTTTCCAAACATCTTGACGAGCTTTGGCAGAAACACGACGCCCAAAAAGGAAGATCCAATAATGATAAAGTTCATATAAGCCATCAGTTCGACATTGCCTAGGTTATATTGTGCGAAGTATACGAGCATTGCGGATTTAATGTTGTATGCGGAAATCGAAAAAATGGTCATCAGGACAAGGGTTAACAGCGGTTTGTTCGTTATAAACGTTTTGACGACAGATGAAAATGTTAATTTCTCTTTTGGCGCTTCCGCAAGAACAATACGTTCCTTGCAGTTGCGATAGCAAATATAAAACCAAAGCACACCGAGAACAGCAAACAATCCCATGACCACCGGATAGCCTACCTTCGGGTTATCAAACTTGACGAGCAGCGGCATGACGGCCACGCTCGTGATAAACAAAGCCCCGAGTGAGCCGATTTGGCGAAAAGTAGAGATAGAAGTCCGGTCTTCGGTATTTTGAGTCATCGCCGCTCCCAATGAGCCGTACGGAATGTTTACAAATGAATAGCCCACGCCCCACAGTATATAGGATGCATACGCATAAATCAGCTTGCCTGTCGTTGATACATTCGGGGACAGAAAAATAAGAACAGTAAGCACCGCAAGAACAATGCTGCCGATTAATAAATAAGGCCTGAATTTCCCCCGCCTGCCGATGTTTTTGCGATAATCAATTGATGAGCCGACAATGGGGTCTGTTACAGCCGCAAAGAGCTTGCTGACTAAAAAAATACTTCCCGCCATTGCGGCCGGAATTCCCGCCACATCAGTAAAATACTTTAATAAATAGATTTGGCCTAAATCAAACATAAAACCGTTCCCAAAATCACCAAAACCATAGGAAATTTTCTCCTTCAGCGAAAGCCTCTTCTCCGTTTCAATCGACACAACCTTATTTTCCAGTTCTGCTCGCATCTTCCACCTCTGTGTCTTAAGAATTTTCGATGAGATGTCCGCTCAGTATGACGCTGGCTATTCTGAGCGGAACTTATTTTATACGTTTGCCTTTTCTTCTTGAAATTGAAAATATTGTTTCGCATTGTGATAGCAAATGCCTTGTACGATACCGCCAAGAAGCTCCATATCTTTCGGCACTTCACCGTTTTCAGCCCATTCGCCGATCAGATTGCAGACAATCCGTCTGAAGTATTCATGGCGTGTATACGACAAAAAGCTTCTGGAATCAGTCAGCATGCCGATAAAACGGCTGAAAAGCCCGACGTTTGACAACGCTTTCATTTGATCGAGCATCCCATCCTTGGAATCGTTAAACCACCATGCTGTGCCAAATTGTATTTTCCCAGGCGTGATGCCGTCTTGAAAGCTATTTATCATGCTGGCAATGACATAGTTATCATTTGGGTTGAGCGAATATAAAATCGTTTTCGGCAGCTGGTTTTTCATTTCGACTGAATTCAGCAGCCTGTACAAAGGCTTCGCAATTTCTTCGTCATTCATAGAATCATAGCCTGTATCCGGCCCCAATTTCTTCTTCATTTTCGTATTCGTATTTCTGAGTGCATTGATATGAAACTGCATCGCCCAGTCAAGCTCAGCATACAATCCGCAAAGAAATTGAAGCGTATATGTCTTGAATTTCTTCTCGTCTTCGTAAGAAACCTGTTCCCCGTTTAATCTTGAGGTAAAAATGAGGTCCGCTTCCTCTTTGTCCGTTTCGGCAAACACCATTGAATCAATCGCATGATCAGATACTCTGCCGCCGACTGAATGGAAGAAACGCACTCGTTCTTCAAGAGCCTTCAAAAACTCATCATAGGTTGTAATCGAAAGTGACGCAGCCTTTTCAAGCGCCTGCACCCAATCCGGGAAGCCTTCGCGATTGATTTCCAGCCCTTTATCCGGCCGAAATCCCGGCAGCACACTGACAGGAAAATCTTTGTCCTCTTTTAATAATAGGTGGTACTCGAGGGAATCGACAGGGTCATCGGTTGTGCATACTACTTTTACATTTGATTTCACAATGAAATCCCTTGCCCCGAAGCCTTCTCCTTGCAGCAGTTCATTCGTCCGTTTCCAAATATTTGGCGCCGATTGCTCATTTAATATCTCGTAAATCCCAAAAAATCGCTGCAGCTCTAAATGGGTCCAATTGTAGAGCGGATTGCCAATCGCCATCGGTACTGTTCTCGCCCATGCCATGAACTTCTCCTCATCAGCTGCATCGCCTGTAATGTATGTTTCTTCAATTCCATTGGCTCTCATGATGCGCCATTTGTAATGGTCTCCATACAGCCAGGCTTCTGTCATGTTTTGAAATCTCTTATTTTCATAGATTTCTTTCGGACTCAAATGGCAGTGATAATCAATAATCGGCATGTCTTTCGCATAATGGTGATAGAGGTTGACAGCGGTTTCATTTTTCAGCAAAAAGTTTTCTCCCATAAAGGGTTCCATGTCCTCACCGTCTTTCATTCTATTTCAAAATGTTAACGTTAACATTTTGATTTGTTTTTATTTTACCTTTATATTCCTCTGGGATCAATCTCTTTTTAAAATTTAAATGTTAACGTTAGCAAATAAGCGCAAAAAAGACATTGCCGTAAAGCTGCCTGAAAAGACCTCTTTTTGGCAATGTCCGATTTTACAAGAAAGGATTAGTAAGCCAGGCTGAATAGTCCTTTAATGTGTGTTAAGTAGCGTACATTACTTGCTTCTTTCATCAAGGAAGCAGGAAGACCTTTAAGCGGTGTAGAATTAGCACCAATGATGGCTACCGCATCTTTGCGTCCAAGACTTGCAAGTGTACCAGAGTTTACTGGCTGGAATGTTTCAAGTGTTTTTCCTTCTAAGTAAGCGAATAGATTGTAACCGATCAGCTCACCCATTTGCCATGCGATTTGTGCAGTTGGCGGGTATGGACGGCCGTCTGCCGCAAAGTAAACTGCGCTGTCACCCGCAACAAATACATCTTCATGAGATGTAGATTGAAGGAAATCGTTAACTGTCGCACGGCCGCGGTTCACTTCAAGACCTGATTCGCCGACTAAAGGATTTCCTTGTACGCCGCCAGTCCAAACAAATGTGTTGGCAACAACTTTTGATCCGTCTTTCAGATCAATCACGTTTCCTTCTACATTTGTAACAGGAAGGCCTGTTAAGAACTCAACGCCGCGTTTTTCAAGGCTTTTAGTTGCGCGTTCGATAAGATCATCCGGAAGAACAGGAAGGATTTTCGGACCTGCTTCAACCAATTTCAATTTGATTTCTTTGTGGTCTACGCCGTATTTTTTCGCAAGGTTCGGCATGATGTCAGCAAGCTCACCGACAAGCTCAACGCCTGTTAAGCCGCCTCCGCCGATAAGGATTGTTGCATCCGCTTCGTTTTTCGTTTTAGAGTACTCGCGCACACGGTCTTCAACGTGGTTGAAAACTTTGTTAGCATCAGCAGCAGATTTAAGAACCATGCTGTTTTCTTCAAGTCCTGGGATGCCGAAGTAAGCAGTGACAGAACCAAGGCCTACTACTAGCGCATCATAAGTTAATGCAGAACCGTCAGCAAGCGCAACCTCTTTTTTATCAACAGAGAAAGAGCTGACTTCCGCGATTTTAAGATCAATGTCTTTGCCTTTGAAAAGTTTTTCTAACGGCATTGCAACCGCTTTTTCAGACACGTTGCCTGCTGCAAGACGGTGTAATTCCGTAATGATTTGGTGAGTTGGGTATTTGTTTACCACTGTCACGCGTGCTTGTTCTTTTGTGTAATGTTTGCGAACTGTTAAAGCAGAAAGAACACCGCCATAACCAGCGCCTAAAATGACAATATGTTTTGACATCGTATATCCTCCGTCCTTTATATCAATTTGAATCTGAGATTATTTTTGTTTTTCGTTCATGATTTCAAGGTAGCTGTTAGCAAAACGGAACAGCTTTTGAGCTTGAGGATCTTTCAGCATGCGCAACAGGCCGAAAAGTCCAATCGTTTCGTTGCTAGCATCCGCGCGGTCTTTCGCTTCGATTGCAGTCGCAGCCACTTCTTTTGCTGTTTCTTTTACAGGCTCAAGAATTTCAGTGATTGCACCGACTGTATCGCTTTTCAATACTTCGTCAGTCGCAACAGACTGAGCGAAATCATAAGACTTCGTTAAAATATTCACTAACTCAGTCAGCTTTGGAAGCTGGTCAACTAAAACAGTCAGTGATTCTTGAACTTCTGGCTTTAACAGCTGATCAATAAGATCTTGCTGGCTTTGGCTGACAGACGCATTTGTTTGATCGATTGTTTCTGGCATATCCAATTCTCCTTTACTATAAGCAGTATGCTGATTTTTTGGAAAGGGTAGTGCCTCTCCCTGATCTCATGTTTGAAAGCATGAGAAGAAGGATTGTGAATTCGTGCACAATCATTCGCAAAAATAAATGTTTACTACCCAGTTTTTCATCTTGCCATATTCAGTATTATTTTTATCTCAAAAATAAACCATTGAATAAGTCAAAATCCTTTACTCTCTCTGAAAATAGCAAACATAAAAAACTCCAATTTGATTACCTTCTATATGATAACACTTTTTGAACAAAATTTGAACGTGAATTGCTTCGATTATGAAATTAATTTATATGGTGCCCGTGTCATAACATTTCTTCAGCACTAGTTATTGACAATCCATCAATTTTCTCCCCTACGCGTTACCCATATGTCCAATAGAGGTTCTCTTTTTCCTGTAACTGGATCCAATGCCGGAAGTACTGCTTGCTCTATATTCTCTAGCGCAGCCGCTCTTTCATCCGGCTTTCCCGTCTTCATATCATACCGAGAACCATCTGGATAAGCGCCGATCACGGTAAAATCGGGGCTCGCGCTTAGCTTTTTATGGCCGACACCGGCTGGAATGACCGCTGCGTCGCCCGTTTTGATAGGAACAGCAGCTCCTTTTTCTCCCCCAAATTGAATAACAGCCTCCCCTCGGACTGCGATTAGGACTTCATGCGTGTTGCTGTGATAATGATGGTACGGAAAAACACTGCCCGACCAGCTGTTTAGCCAGCCATGCCGGTTGACGATCCGCTCTGCCTGTTCAGCACGTCCCATAAAAACATTTTTATAGATAACGAGCGGAAAATCAGGGTGATTTGGAACCCTGCCGTCATCCTGAAAAAAGTACGTTTCTGTTTCCATCATTTTCACCTCCCTATTTCTGTCTTCCACATATATTGATCCGTAAAACATCATTATTTTCTCACAATTCCGTTGATCTGTATCATCCCGGGTAGTATAGTATAAAAAAATAATGCCAGAATGAGGGATTTGATGAAAGCGATCATAATCGGAATATTGGCTTCTCTCTTTTTCGCCGTTACCTTTATTTTAAACAGGGCGATGGAATTATCCGGAGGCAGCTGGCTTTGGAGCGCCTCGTTACGCTTTATTTTTATGGTTCCGTTTTTATGTCTGATTGTCATAATGAAAGGGAAGTTCGTTCCTCTTTTACAAGAGATGCGGAAAAAGCCGTTTTTTTGGATAAAGTGGAGCTTTGTCGGCTTTGTTCTTTTTTATGCGCCGATCACGTTTGCCGCCGCATTCGGGCCGGGCTGGCTCGTAGCCGGAACATGGCAAATTACCATTGTAGCCGGTGTGCTGCTGTCTCCATTTTTCTATGAGAAAAAAGACACGCCTGGAGGCACTTTGCTCGTTCGGCAAAAGATTCCCCTTGTTTCGCTGGGCACTTCCGTCGTCATTCTGATTGGGGCAGCGCTGATTCAGCTCCAGCATGCAGAATCGCTTTCCGGAAAAATGCTGCTCTTCAGCGTGCTGCCGGTTGTCATTGCGGCTTTCGCCTATCCGCTGGGAAACCGGAGAATGCTTGAGCAATACGGAGGCAGGCTTGATACGTTCCAGCGTGTGCTGGGAATGACCCTTGCAAGCCTTCCATTCTGGCTTGTATTGGCAGCTTACGGCTGGTGGTCAGATGGCCTCCCGACCGCGGGACAAACCGTTCAATCCTTTATCGTTGCCGTCAGCTCAGGCATCATTGCGACCGTTTTATTTTTCTGGGCAACGGATATGGTAAGAGATAATCCGCAAAAGCTTGCTGCTGTTGAAGCAACACAATCCGGGGAAGTGATATTCGCTTTGCTTGGTGAAATAATCCTGCTGTCAGGTGTTTTCCCTTCCATTTTATCGTTTGCCGGATTAATGATCATTATTGCCGGAATGGTGTTACATACCTTCGCTTCCCAACAAAAACCTAAAGAGAAAACTCAGTCAAATCTGACTGCTTAGCGGCTTCTGGAGAATGGGCGAAAGCCCGTTCTCCTTTCTTTTTAACGCCTTCCAAAAGAGACCTGTTTCACGTTATATTTATGTATAGTCTAAGCCCACTTAACTGAAAGGTGATATTTTAATGGAAGCAAACAATCAAAAAGACGATATACCAGCAATCTCATTCACATCTGTGCGAAAAAGCTATGAACAAGAGGGACAAACCTATGATGTATTAAAGGATGTCACCGGAGACATTCAACAGGGTGCAATCGTGGCACTTTTGGGCCCTTCCGGTTCAGGAAAAAGCACACTGCTGTCCATATGCAATTTGATGAAAACACCGGATCACGGTGAAGTGAAGATTTACGGAAAGGAAGTCAGAGACTGGAATGTGAATGAACTGAGGCGGACGGCCTCCCTTGCCTTTCAATCCGCCCCCGTCCTTGACGGAACGGTGCGTGACAATCTGAATCTGGTACAAAAGCTCCACCAAACCCAGCTTTACTCTCCTGAAGAGCTCGCTTCACTGACAGGCCTGTCTCCAGAGCTGTTAGACAGAAGCGCCAAGGATTTATCAGGCGGACAGCGGCAAAGGCTTTCACTTGCCAGAACACTCGCAAACCCTTCCTCCATCCTATTATTGGACGAAATTACATCTGCCCTGGACCCTGTTTCTGCTCTGGAGATTGAAGAGCTGATCAAAAGGCAGCATCAAGAGAAAAAACTGACGGTGATGTGGGTGACCCATAACATGGAACAGGCGAAACGAGTAGCCGATACCATTTGGTTTATGGCTGATGGCCGGCTGTTGGAAATCGCGGAGACAGACACATTTTTCTCGCATCCTCAGCATGAAGCAGCCCGTGAATTTTTGAAGGGAGGCACACGGTAATGGATTACCTTTCTCTCTCATTCACCATGATCTTTGTGCTGATTGCCTTGTTTTTATCAAAATCCTTTAAAGCCGGCGTTGAAAAAGATATGATGATTGCAACGATCCGGGCGGCGGTACAGCTGCTTGTGATCGGTTATGTGCTGTCGCTGATATTTCATGGAGATCACCCTGTGTTTATCCTGCTGATGGTGCTGTTAATGCTGGCGGTGGCGGCGCAAAACGTCGTCAAACGAAAGAAAATGAAAATCGGTTCTTTTTGGAGGGTGTTTGTGGCGTTAGCGATTGTAGAAATCGTCACCCAAGGCATTCTTTTGGCGCTTCACATCATCCCGCTTACCGCACGGTATGTCATCCCCATCAGCGGAATGGTCATCGGAAATTCAATGGTGCTCGCGAGCCTGTTTTTAAACCGGCTCAGCTCCGAGGTCGGGGTGCGCAAGGAAGAAATTCAATTGATTTTGTCGCTTGGCGGCACACCAAAACAATCCATACAGCATATCCTGACTTCCGCCATGAAAATGAGTATGATCCCAACGCTCGAAAGCCAGAAAACATTAGGGCTCGTCCAGCTTCCCGGCATGATGACCGGCCAGATCTTAGCGGGCGCCGATCCGATTCAGGCGGTACGCTTTCAGCTTTTGATTGTTTTTACAACGATGGCGTCCGCCGCGCTGACTTGTGTCCTACTCAGCATGCTGACATACCCGTCATTATTTACCGCGCATCAGCAGCTGAAGCAAAATGGTTAACATTATGACAGCGATTTCGGGATTTGCAGATTACACAAAAGCCGCTTCTCAACAGAAAAGCGGCTTTTGTGCTGGTTATTCCCCAGCCATTTCTTCATAATACCGTGAAAGTTCAATAATCATCGCGCCCATCCGCTCAATCTCCGGAGCAAGCAGCCTTGTGATGCCTTCTTCCCGCAGCGCTTCAGCAGTCACTTTTCCGACAGCCGCTGCGATGGCACGCTCTTCGAATACAGCCTTCACTTCATTGATAAAGCCGCGCTCCTTGGCAAATTGAAACAGAGAACGAACCTGAATCGCCGTGGTAAAACAAACAGCATCCAATTCACCATTCAGCAGTTCCCGGCATAACTGTTCTACCGTTTCCTCCTCTGGCGGGATATGCTGATAAGGGAGAATCGGCAAAACTGAAGCTCCTTTTTCCTCCAAAAATGCTATGAGGGCAGGTGCATTTTCTCCGTGAAGCTGCACCATTACTTTTTTTCCTGAAAAGTCGTAAGGCTCCAAGGACCGGATCAATCCGCTGGTTGTCCCATCTTCATCAGAAGCCTCTGCGGTGATTCCAAGCTTTTTTAACGCAGACAATGTTTTGTACCCTCGGCACGCCGCTTTAGCCTGGCGAATCGCCAGCAGAAACTCGTCCTTTACGCCGATTTTCTCTGCCATCTTCACAAGCGTCTCCGTACCGATGCCTGTCGTAAAGATCACCCAGTCGGCTTTTTCTTCCGCAAATTTGCGCAGCTCCGGCTCCACCTGCTCCTCTGCCAAGTACACTGTTCCTTGGAGAGGCCGGACGACAGGAATTCCGCCCTGTTTTTCAATGATTGTGCTGATTTCTTCCGTTTTCCGAGAACCGCCGATCGCAACGCGTTTTCCATGTAAACCTTTACCCATATCCGTTCCTCTCCTCTTTGCCAGCTTAGGCTTTATATGTATATAACCTTTAATAAAGCTATTGTGTCGCAAACCAAGGGAGAAATCAAGATGAACCAAATGCCTCTCATTACCCGTTGAATACACCGGATGCATGCTGTAATATAAACAACAGACACGCTTTAACGGAGGATCGACCATGGAAACAAAAGAAGAATACGAAACAAAAGGCTACGACACATCGGTTATTTATGAATTCAACGAATATCCCGACGTCCATAGCGGACGCTGTGATAATTGTGACTATACGCTTTTTAAAAGCTCCGTAAAAGGCGGAAAGTTTTTGAGAGAATGCCGGAGATGCGGGATGAAAAAGAATATTTAATAGATGGTGTTCGCGGGTCAGGGGTTAGCCTCTGCACCCGAGAACAAGCTGGAGAAAGCGGAATTCATTATTTTATTTTCGCTGCAGTCTCCAGCCCTTTGTATATCATTCCCACCGTCTCTTCCGGCGTCATCTCTGACGAATCCAGCCACAGGCCAAGACGCGGTGTTTCTGACTGCAAGACGGCATCGAGAGATTCAATGCTGATATCTCCATATCCTTTTTTCTTGCGTGCTGATTCTCTTGCGGCTATTATGTCAGCTCGGGGTGCCAACACGATCACATACAATGGACGATAACTGATCAACTTCACCATTTCTTCTAACATAGGTCCGATGATCACATCCTGCACCACCGTATGAAACCCCGCTTCAGCATACATATCTGATACGTTAGCCGCCAGCCGGTAGCGAAGACGCAACTGTTCCAGCGCCTCAGCTGAAGGAGTGTCTGACATTTGCATTTCGCCGTTTACAATCATTTTTCTAAATACATCTCCCCTGACATGAACGCTCTTGTCTAAACGCTCAGAAAGAAGCTGGGCAACTGTGGACTTTCCCGCTGCCATCACCCCTGTAATCAGATAGACGGCGTTTTCTTTACTCATTGCATCCCATCCTTTTTAAAAGAAGAAAAACCGAAATCTCAGCAGATTTCGGGTGCAAATATGTTATTGCGGAACGACAGACTTTTTTATGAAGGCTTCAATTTCCGCGGCTGCCTTCTCCGCTCCGCCTGCTTCTTTTACGTCTTTCTGCATGTCTTTTACGCGGTTGAGCATTTCTTTATCTCCGGATACGTCCTGAACTGCCTTCTGCAAACGGGAGACGCTGACCTCTTCTTTCGGCAAATAGACGCCGAGGCCTAATTCATCAACACGCCGGGCAGTGAGCTCCTGCTCATACATTTGCGGAATCACAACAAGCGGTACCCCCGCATTCATTGCCTCCATCGTACTGTTCATTCCCCCGTGAGAAACAAACAGATCGGCTTTCGCTAAGATATCCAACTGCGGAACGCGCTGGCGTACTGTAAAGTTGTCAGGAATGTCACCTAGACTGTCAGGTTCAATTGATATCCCTGTTGACATCACAACATGCCAGTCGGAATTCCGAAATGCATCTATACACATACGATAAAATTCCGGCCATGCGTTAAAAGCGGTTCCCAATGAAATCAGCATGAGCGGACGATTGCCTGTTTCCGGCAGCAGGCTCTCTTGTTCACCTCGTTTTCCAAGTGAAGGGCCGACAAAGCAGAATCGCTCATCAAAGGTTTCGTTTTTAATCTGAAAAGACTTCGGCATAAAGACAATATTTAACGCTTCCGGTATAGCCAAGTGTTCAAATGAGACAGCCGGTAAGTTTTCTTTCTCAAGGTAAACCTGGAAATCGGCCTCCGCTTGTTTGAGTTGCTTGAGCATCTCTTCACTTCCAAGCTGGAAGGATTCATTTTGCGCATAGGAAGAACAGAGCCTGATGGCCGGCACATTCAGCTTATCAGCAAACAATTTTCCCGCAAATGCGATAAAATCATAAACGATAAGATCAGGCTGGTCATTTTGATATAATTCTTCAAGCTGAGGCAAGATTTCGAGCGATTCTTTTAAAATGCTAATCGGTGTTTCATTTTTCTCTATCATTTCCTTAATGCGTTCCGGTTCCACGTTAATCGTAGTTTGATATAAAAGCGGGCTTGCCCCGGCTTGCTTCACCGCAGGCGCGAATTCCTCAGTCGTCGCATAAGTAACACGGTGCCCTTTTTCACAAAGCTTCTCCACTAACGCAAGAGTTGGATTCACATGTCCGTATGCCGGGATATTAATAATTGAGATATGATGCTGTCTCATCATTTCAGCCTCCAATTTTCATATTATATGTTGACGCGAAAACTCTTTAGTCCGTAAATCACGCTATTTTCAATCGGGGTGATACTGACCGGCTCCATACGAGAAAACGTTTGAGTCAATGCCGTTAACGCGATGGCTGCTTCAAGCCGTGCAAGCGGAGCCCCAAGACAAAAATGAATGCCGTGGCCAAACGCAATATGCGGATTGGGATGGCGGTGAATATCAAACATGTGCGCCCTGTCAAACTTCGCTTCATCACGATTTGCAGACGCCACAAACGCTAACACCATGTCGCCTTCTTTCATCTGATGGCCACCAATCTCCGTATCCCTCTTGGCAATTCGCCGCAAAACAGGTGCAGGCGCCCTGAAACGCAGAGCTTCTTCCACCGCCTGAGGCATCAGCTCTGGATGCCGCCGCAATTCGTCATAAACGCCCGGCGTGTCTAAAATGCTGTACATCGCGTTTGAAATCAAGTTCGTTGTCGTTTCATTTCCCGCCACCAGCAGTAATGTACAAAACGGAATCAGCTCTTCTCCGGAAAGCTTCTCACCGGTTTCTTCCGCTTTAATTAAAATGGAGATGATGTCCTGTTCCGGTTTCTTCCGTTTTTCTTCTATGATGCCGGCAAAAAACGCGGCTAGCTCTTCCTCGCACTTGTTCCGCTCTTTCAGAAAGGCTTTCTCCGCTTCCTCACTTCCATCTCTTGGTGTGCTCACCAAAATATCAGACCATGTCTTAAACGCATCCATATGCTCTGAAGGAACGCCTAAAAGCTCAGATATCACAATGACAGGAAGCGGATATGAGAAATCCTGAACCAAATCAAACTCGCTTCGTCCATGAAAACGATGTATCAGATCATCTGCGATGTCTTGAATTCTTGGTTCCCACTGCTTCATGACACGCGGTGTAAACGCTCTATTGACAACAGAACGGATTTGCGTGTGTCTTGGCGGGTCCATATTAATGATCGAATTCCCGATAGAACTTGTCTGCTCCGGCATATAACTGGAGAAAAGCTCTTTATCCCCAATCACTTTTTTGACATCATCATAAAGAAAAACACTCCATACTTGATTGTCTTCATCATAGGTAACAGGAGCTTCCTTTCTCATCGATTCGTACCACGGAAACGGATGATAAGCATCCTGTTTATTTTTTCCGTTCATCAGTGCACGCTGCAAAGCTTGTCGCCGATTTACCACATTCATGCGTTTCCCCTCCCCATGAAAGAAAAGATTCAGCAATTGACGAACTTCACCACCTCCTGCTATCGAAAAAGAGAGGGACATCCATTTTGTCGTCTGAAACAGCAGGCAGGTCTTCAAGATGCCGGTGCAGGCATCATATAATCCCCCTCGAATGTTGTTCATCTTACCATAATCTTTCAATTTTTTTCTATTACGCACACCCAATTTGGTTCACAACGTGACCTTAGGCATGCTCATCGATTTTAGAAACGCAATCAATAGCTTATGAAAATCTCACACGTCGCCCTCATCCGCAACGTAAGCACTACTCTAAAAGATGACTTTTCCATTATGTAAAGCATGCTGAAGATATGATTAAATAGAAAGTAAAATGGTGAAGGAGAGAACAAATGACAGCACAGATCAACCGTAAAAAACTAGTTGTCGGCATCGTACTTTCACTTGCATTTGTATTGTTTGTGTTCTCTTTTTCTGAGAGACATTCAAAACCGCTCGTTGAGGGAAAAAAACAGGAAAACTGGCATACTGTCGTCGACAAAGCCTCTGTCGATATATATGGAAGCCGTTTAGTGGAAGAAAGCAAACTAAAACAAAAGCTCGGCCATAAACAAGCCGATTCGGTACTAACCCTTTTGAAGCTAGCCAGCGAAAAACATATTGCCCTGTAAAAACAAAAAAGAGCCTCCGGCTCTTTTTTGTTTAATCCAATACAGTTTTTTTATCCGGATGACGCTGAAAGTCAAAAAGCATACTGAGCTGTGACTGTGTGTTTCGTTTTGGAGAAAGCGGAGGGAGCCTGTCTTCCGGAAAAAAAGCGGCATGGTTCGTCTCAATTCCGGTTTTCTGCTGCCCGCCCGTTATGCTGCATTCAATGAAGATCTTATAGTAATGATAAGGCTGAGGGGGATGAGGATGCTTATGGCTGTCCAGCACGGCCAGTAATCGAGAAGGCACTGTATCGTAACCCGACTCTTCTTTGATTTCCTTGATCACATTTTCAGCGGGTGATAAACCAATTTCACAAAAACCGCCTGGGAGTGACCACAGCTCGTCATGCTTCTCCCGGACAAGCAATATGCGATTCTCTCGAAATACCGCGCCGCGAACATCCGCCTTCGGTGTCGGATAGCCTTTCTCGCCTTTCCATAAATCAGTGATGACTTCAATGTCCTTCTCCGAGTAATCCGCCATCATCTCTGCGCTGAGCTTCATCAGCTCTTCGTACCTTTCCCTGTCATACACATCCTTGGAAAAAGCAAGCCCCGCCTGTGCGATCGCCTGAATCCGCTGGGCCCGTTCCAGCCATTTGGTTTGCATAATTGATCACCTCACTACCATTTTATACTATCAATCTCTTTTAAATTAAAAAAGCATGCTCCGATTTTCCGGTGACATGCTCAAAAGATACCTTAATTCAGTTTTACGAAATATGTAATATCCTCTGTTTCAAAATTTAAAAATGATGGACTATATGACAGATTAAGGTTTTTTTCTCCTTTTGGAATCACGAAACTGACTGTGCCTGTTACCTTTTTACCCGAGGCTAACTTTCCTGATTTAAGGCTTGTTTTCAGGTCAGCAGTAGATACTATGTTTGCTCTGATTGATTGATCTTTGCCATCTTTCAATTCAAAACCGCCACTCGTATAATTGAAAGACTTGTCGCTTGTATTTTCGATCGTTACCTCAGCTATTAAAAATTCTTCATTATTATTTATTGTTTTTTCTTTCTCGCCAATTTTTGTCTTATACTCGCCTTGTTCTGCCGTTGTATATACTTTATTGACCGAGAAATTTGTGCTGGAAGCTTTAAAAGTTTCGCCTACTTTATACACCTTTTCATCCGTTTTGGTTTCTTTTTCCTTTGTTTTCTTTTCCGTTGCTGTTGCTTCTTTCTTTTCTGTCTTTTGCTCAGCTGACGCATCACTGGACTGGCTGCACGCAGAAAGCGCAAATCCAATCGTTAGCACAAACAAAATGAATAATGCTTTTTTCATTGCCGTTCCTCCATCTAAAGTAATCATTTTCTATTATAATCACGCTTTTCCTTTTCTTAACAGGGAATAAAGTAACAAATTACTCTATCAAATCCATTCATAGTATTGGTCAGCTAATGACATAGATATTTATCCTTTACTGGAAAAAATACTGGACAGGCCGGTGATGGCATATCATTTTCCAAAACAAAAGCTTCTTTGTCTTGTTTCTAATTCGGATATTTCCTCCTAGTTCTAAAGACTCATATCGACAAAAACCCGAGCTGGCATTAGCCGGCTCGGGCGGGTGTCAATCTCGCTTATCCATTCCCCTTTTCTTTCGGGGTTCCTGATGATGCTTTTGATGTTCCGGAGGCTGAGTTGTGCGTTCCAGCTCCTTTGTATCTTGTCCCATTCCTTTTAAAAAGGAGAACAGCAGCGTAACCGCTTTGTTGATTTCCGGGTCTTTAAGCGAACGGATGATATCAAAATAACCTGTTTTCTCTTCGCTGTTCTTCTGTTCTACCGCGTTCGCCACACCGGCATTCACTTTCAAAATGAGCGGCTCCAGCTGTTTGACATCCAGCATGCCGAGTGTTCCAAACAGGAGAAGCAGGTTTTTAAGCATATTGGCCGTTTCCTCTGTATCTGTCTTTTTCACTAGGATGTCAAGGACTTTATCACCTTGGCCAAAAAGACCGCGGAGCAAAGGCAGCACGCCCCGTTCGTTCATGTGCCCAAGCATTTGCAGCGTCTCCAGAATGGCTTCTTTGTTGTCGACTAAGGCATCTTCGATTTCTTCCAAATCACGTTTGCGCTGATCTTCTTCGGTCACCTGTACTTTCTGAATGCGTTTAATCGCTTTAGCCATTGTGCCCAATCCCCCTTTTCACAGCATCGCCAGGGAAGATGTAATCCTTCCGCGCCCATTTCTTATGAACCTGCACACCGATTTGCGGCTGCGGATTTCCGTTGCGGTGATTGATTTTAGGCAGCGGATTGATTCCATCCTGCTTCAATATTTCCATCTTTGCTGATGTTTCTTTGTACGCAGGCGTGTCGGTATCCTTGTCCGCGTGGCTGCCTGTTAACAGGTTGATCGCCGCTTCCCCAGAATCGTTCATTGGCAGATACACTTCCTTCCCTTTGACACGATCAGTGATCAGGCATTTCACCTTCACATTTCCAAAAGGCGACGTGAGTCTGACAAGGGTCCCGTTCTGGATTCCCCGTTCTGCCGCAAGCTCTGGAGAAATTTCTAAAAATACATGCGGCGTTTTTTCAGAAATGCCTTTTGATTTATACGTCAGGTTTCCTTCATGGAAATGCTCCAAGAGTCTGCCGTTATTTACATGGATGTCATATTCCTCACCGAACTCCTCAGGCTCAGTCCATTGAACCGGATAAAGAATCGCTTTGCCGTCCGGAAAAGGAAAGCGTTCTGTAAAGAGTAAAGGTGAATCCTTCCCATCAGCACTTACAGGCCATTGCAGGGAGTTGTAGCCCTCAAGACGTTCATAGGTTACTCCTGCATAAATTGGTGACAGCATTGCAGCTTCTTCCATAATATCGGAAGGATGCTCATAATTCCAATTGGCCCCAAGCTTATTCGCTACCTCCATAATAATCTGCCAGTCCGGCTTTGATTCACCCATAGGTTCAAATACCTGGTATAAACGCTGAATACGGCGTTCAGTGTTTGTAAAGGTTCCTTCTTTTTCAAGGCTCGGGCTCGCAGGAAGAACAACATCTGCAAATTCTGCCGTCCGAGATAGGAAAATGTCCTGCACAACAAAGAAATCAAGTTTTTCATATGCGGCGTGTACATGATTGATATTAGAATCGACAAGGCCCATTTCTTCCCCTTTTACATACATCGCTTTCAGCTGGCCGGAATGGATTTTTTCAATCATTTCATGGTTGGTCATGCCCGGCTCCTTCGGCAGCTGCACACCCCAGGCTTGTTCGTATTTCTTGCGGACTTGTTCATCCTTCACTTTTTCATAGCCCGGCAGGCTGTCTGGCATGCTTCCGAAGTCACTTGCTCCCTGCACGTTGTTATGGCCGCGTAATGGATAAGAACCCGCACCCGGTTTTCCGTAGTTTCCTGTGACAAGCAGCAAATTTGAAATCGCAGTGCTTGTATCGCTGCCTCCAATGTGCTGTGTCACGCCCATGGCCCACAACGCACACACACTGTCAGCCTCATGAATCATTTCAGCCATTTGAATCAGGGTTTGTTTATCAATTCCGGTTTTCTCCTCTGCATATTCAAGTGTGTACGGCGCAAGGCTTTTCACGTATTTATCCCGGCCGTTGACCCTTTCCTGCAAAAAGCGTTCATCGGCCTTGCCGTTTTCAATCAGATATTTGGAGATGGCATTCAGCCAGACGATATCTGATCCGGCACGCGGCTGAACAAATAGATCAGAACGCTCAGCCATTTCGTGTTTTCTGATATCAGCCACGATAACCTTCTGCCCTCTCAGCTTGTGAGCCCGTTTAATGCGGGTAGACAATACCGGATGCGACTCTGATGTGTTCGAACCGATAATTAAAACAAGATCTGCCTGGGCGATATCTGTAATCGATCCTGAGTCACCGCCGTATCCGACTGTCCGGAACAGGCCGGCAGTAGCCGGAGACTGGCAATAGCGCGAGCAGTTATCCACATTATTTGTGCCGATAACCCCTCTGGCCAGCTTTTGCATCAGGTAGGATTCTTCATTCGTACATTTAGACGACGTGATAAAAGCAAGTGAGTCAGGGCCACATTCTTCTTTCAATTCAGTGAACTTGCTTGCGATCAGTGTTAAGGCTTCCTCCCACTCTGCTTCCCGGAAATGGTCGCCTTCGCGGATGAGCGGTTTTGTCAGACGCTCCTCACTGTTTACAAAATCCCAGCCGAACTTGCCTTTTACACAAGTGGAAATGCCATTGGCAGGCGCCTCCTCCTGCGGCTCCACTTTCAGAATATCTCTGCCCTTAGTCCAAACATCAAAACTGCAGCCGACACCGCAATAGGTGCAGACGGTTTTGGTTTTTTTGATTCGTTCATCACGCATGGCAGATTCCATGTCAGAAATGGCGAGAATCGAGCCGTATCCTGTCTCTACGCCTTTCGTAATCTCGATCATCGGGCGCAGTGATTCGTTATTGATGCCTGTTAAATATCCGGCCTCCCCTTCCATTCCTTTTTCCATCATCGCGTTGCACGGACATACGGTTGAGCAATGGCCGCACGACACACATGACGACTCGTTAATCGGCACGTCATGATCCCAAATGACGCGCGGGCGTTCCCGCTCCCAGTCAATCGTCAGTGTTTCTGTCACCTGTACGTCTTGGCATGCTTCGACACAGCGGCCGCACAAAATACATTGATCAGGATCATACCGGTAAAACGGATGGGATTCATCCTTATGATAAGGCTTTTGATCAAACGGGATGCTTTGGTGATTGATTTTCATTTCTTTCACCGTATTATGTATTTCGCATCCTCCATTGTTGTAATCGCAAACAGTACAGTAAAGCTCATGATTATATAAGATTTTATCCATCCCGATGACCTGTGCCTTTTTCACGTCAGACGCAAGCGTATCAATGACATCGCCATCCTTTATTTCAGCAGAGCACGATCTCTTCAGCTCACCATTGATGCTGACAATACACGTATCACATGTTTCTATCGGCCCAAGGCTCGGATGATAGCATACTTGCGGCACTTCGATTGAACTGTTATTCAAAAGCTGCAGCACCGTCTGGTCTCCGGCTGTCTCCATCTCAACGCCGTTGATTGTTACTTTTTTTGTGTCCGCCATCTCCATTCCCCTTTCTTGCGTTTATATACCGAATTACCCATTTCAGTTCCCTTACATGTGCTGATTAAAACATACAGAGCGCATACAAATGTTTTAATGCACGAACATCGGGAAACGTCATGATAGACAAAAAGGGAGGGATAACCATGAAGAAAACCATTTCCGCATTAACAGCAGCGGCAGCACTGTCAGGCACTGTTTTTGGCTTCGGGACGGCAATTCCGGCAAAAGCTGCCGCTCAGGCAAATCCGCCTGCTGAAGAAACAACCTCATCATCCGCTGAGCTTGTAAAAAATCTTTATAACACCGCTTTTACAGGTGAAATGCCGCAGCAGGTACAAGGTCTTACGATTAACAAAAGCACAAAAGGGGATGTCCATGCCAAGATGGGAGAACCGGAAAGACCGGCTGGAGGAAACAATATGTTTGATCTATACAGCTGGAATATGGGAAATCCCGGCTACGGCTTTTCCTATAACAAAGACATGACCATTTCAGAAATCCGTTACTTTGGAACCGGAGTAGAACGCCGTCTGAATCTTGGAGGGGTTACACCGGATGTGCTGAGCGATAAAATTGGCCCCGCCGACCGAATTTTAACCGTCCCATTCACGGATGAAATCGACTATATCTATGATACAGGCCGTTATGAGCTCCATTTCGTCATTGGAAAAGACCAGACAGCCGACCATGTCAATCTAAGAGCAAGATAAAAGTACCTGCAGCTCCAGCCGCTTTTTTTTATGGACAAAGTGAGGATGGATTCTTTACAATACATGGGAGGGAAAATGCGGGAAGAGGTATCAATCATTAATGAGAAGGAACCGGTTCATATATGCGGCCTTTACAATCCTCATCATTGGGTTGGGACTGGGGTCAAGAGCATTCTCCAGTTTTCTTCCGGCTAGCGTCAATGCCTATCTCGGAGATGCGCTGTGGGCCGCAATGATTTTTACGGGCTGCGGCTTTCTGTTTCAGACGATGAAAACCATCATGACAGGCATTATCAGCCTTTCATTTTGCGTTATTATCGAATGCAGCCAGCTGTACCATGCTGAGTGGATCGACCGGATCAGGGACAATTCGCTCGGCGGCCTCGTGCTGGGGTACGGATTTTTATGGAGCGATATCATAGCTTATACGATGGGAATTGTCACCTGCACACTCATAGAGCTGATCCATCAAAACATCAAAAAGCGCCGCTGACGTGACGCTTTTTCTTATGTCGAGAACAGCCCGCACTGAGACAGAATCGTCTCTGTATCCAAGAGTGTGGCCTCCTTTATATCGACCCGGTGTTTATTCATAAAAGACTGAACAGCGTGATATCCAACCGCATATCCGGCAAAAGCAGATAATCCCGCCGGCTCAAAGCCTTGCGCTTTCGCTATTTGATCTCCAAACATGTAACGGCTCACCTCCGAAAAGCCTTTTACATCAATCACCTCTTTTATGACTTCAATGGAATATTGCAAATCGTCCCGATCAAAGCGAGTAACCCAAGGGCCTAATTGTTCTTCGCCAAAGAGCTCCCGCGCAAATGACTCAGCCAGCCCTTCAATGACAAGATAATCCCCGACTGACACAGAACCTCGGTGAAAATCAAAATACGAAAACCGCAGATTATGGTGAAATTCATGGGCAATCATCGATGAAATCCTAAGAAGGTTATAGCTGTTCGGATACATCCAAACGTGAATAAAGCCTGGAATTCCCCCAAACCCGCAATACCCTTTTTGCAGCTTCAGCTTGCTTGGATCAGCAATGTAAAGCCCGAACCTCATTTCTTCCGCATTTACTCGCAGCTTTTCACGCTCGGCAAAATGTATACACTGCTGCAGCGCAGATTCAGCAGTCTCGGCAATATGCAATTGCTGCAGTTTTCTTAATGCTTTCTGTCCGGTTTCAGCATTACACACATCCAAATAACCAAGCATCTTTACAGCCATGATCACATCATATCCATTTGGTGTCTTTGCTTTTAGGGGAACCTGTATGGCGCTCCACATTTTTTCAAACGGTCCCATCATCGTATACCGAAACTCGTCCTCTCTTTCGTGTTCTTCCATCGAAAACAGCTTTTCATATTGCTGAAAGGTCTGTTCTATTACGATATTCATCCTAATCCCTCCTCACGAAAAATATACGGTATGCCGCAGCGTAAAGGTCAACAGAAAAAATTAAGCCTTTCTGCCCTATAAAATCAAAGCCGGCCGCCGATAGGTAAGGCATAGGAGGTGTAGCAATGGATATTCCTGCATTATCAGTTGCCATGCATCAAGCAAACCTGGCCCAAAATGTTGATATCGCTTTAACGAAAAAGATGCTGGACACTGCCCAGCAAAATGCTGATCAAACCCTTAAGCTGATTCAGCATCCGACGCTCGGACAAAAAATTGACCTGAAAGCTTAGCTTCACACCCCAGGCGGCCAAGAACTCCATCCTCCCGGCCGCCTTTATTTTTCACAAAAAAGCATGCATGTTTTGGCCTTTCCTCCGTATGATTTATTGTTTGTCATTTTAAGGAGGTCAGGAAGAGATGAAAAGAATGGTTAAAAAGGTGTCTTTGGTGTTGTTCGCATTCGTATTTATTTTTGCCATCAAGGGAGCACCCGCTCATGCGGAAACACATGCCTACGATGGAAAAAGCCCTTATTACAATGATTGTGCGTCCAGCGCCGCCACAAAAAAATCTTCTAACTTAGTGAACGCAAACAATCAAGTCATCGGAGTCGTCGAGCTCAAGTTCAGCAGTACATGCAAAACGGCATGGGCAAAAATAACGATGAACAACACCTTGACAACAGGCTATGAAGCAAATGCGGAAATAACCCGGAACACAGACAAAAAGAGATATAACTGTGACTCTGCAGGCGGCAATGGCAAAGCGGTGGCAGGCCAAAAATCTTGTTATACGCCTATGGTCTATGACTTAGACCCGAGAACCTCCTACGCTTTCGGTAAATATTCAGGCCCCAACCTGAATGTATGGGCAACCACAGGCTCTTATTAAAAAGAAAAAAGGCTGTCCAACGGGCATTTCCCGCGACAGCCTTTCCACATTTATTTAGCTTCCCTTTGTTTTTTTACCTCTTCCAGCTGAGTGACCGTCACCAATTGATAGCCTTGATCGGTCAGTCTTTTGATAATCTCATCGGCCGCATCAGCAGAAGTGCCGTAAATGTCGTGAATTAAAATCGTCTTTCCGTCAGCCGCGTGGCTCATGACTCGGTTGACAATTGTATTTTTATTTCGGTCTTTCCAATCTTCCGGATCAATGTCCCATAACGCGACATCCATTTTCAGCTTGCTGCGCAGTTCATCATTAATGCCGCCATATGGAGGACGCACAAGCGTCGGACGATACCCGCTTATTTTTTCAATCATGTCCTGCGTGTCATTGATCTGCTTTACAGCCTCTTTCACTGAAAGCCTTGTGAGAAGCGGATGGCTCCATGAGTGGTTCCCCACTTCATTTCCTTCTTTCAGCATTCTTTTTAACGTTTCCGGATAATATTGAACCCTGCTGCCCAGCACAAAAAACGTTGCATGCCCTTCATATTTCTTCAAGGAGTCCAGAATCTGATTTGTTGTCGCAGGATTCGGACCGTCGTCGAAAGTAAGCGCAATGACTTTTTTATTCGGATCAACTGTTTCTTCTTTGGGTAATGAAATGACTTCGTGCTTCGGTTTTTGTTCTTTGATTTTATTTTTGTTTTTCGCTTTATCAATATATTGTTCTTTCAATATATCTTTTAAAAGATGTTTCTTAATCGCAATCGACTGCTCTCCAAGATAGCCCGCAGCGACTTGATATGTATCAAAATAAAACTCGATATAATCTTCCTTGACGGCAAAACGGCTGAAATTTTCTTTTGCCGGTGCAGTTCCTTCTTTTAACAATTCGTCGTCCGCTGCAATGTCCTTATTCTTTTTAAGCTCATGATAAGCGATCAGCGAAAGCTTTTGTAAATAATCAGAGTCCTTTTTGAAAATATCATCAATAGAAAGAAAGGCTTCCTTGCTAAAATCAAAGTTAAATGTTTTTTTTACGTTTTGTCCATGCGCGCCGCCTATGTATTTATATTCATTAAAGACCACTGCCGCTGTCTGCTTGGCATAATGAACAATTTCATAATCGATGTTGAGTTCATTGCGCTTTTTTGTATGCTCCTGGTCAGCATCTTTCGTTTCCTTCTGAAATTGGCGAACCTCTTTCTCTGCGAAACTCTTTAATGCCGCATCCATTTTTTTATTTTTAAAAACAGGGTAGTTGACCGCGTAATTGAATGTTTTCCCGTCATTCACAAGCGTTGCGATCTCTACATCTCCATACTGAGAATCGGTTTTTACCTGATTCATGACCGTTTCTTTTTTTGATGTATTATGGCAAAAGCCTATAAGCCCTGCCGCACAAACAACTGCTAATAATACTTGAAACCATTTGATTCTTCTCGCCAACAACACAAACTCCTTCTTTCGTAATCACTTCGATTTATATCCCATCAAAAGATTCAGATGATGTTTTTTATGCTCATTCGTACTCAATTAGAAATATTTTTGTAACATTAAAGTAACATTTATTTCACTTTTGTAATAATAGGAGATTTAGAAGTTCTTGTCAATCCCTTTCTGAGGATTTACTCAATTAAAAAAAAACAATTTGGTCGATGGACATACACCCATTTCTCATATCAGGAATAAGGTAAACAGAATAAAAAATGCTAGGGAGGTAACCCTATTGGAATTTCCTGTTAATTACGATCAGTTTGAGCAAGTTTCACCTTTTGATGAAAGACAGCCATATTACTACCCGCGTCCGCGCCCTAGACCGCCATTTTATCCGCCTTATTATTACCCAAGACCGTTTTATCCGTTTTATCCGCGTCCGCCTTACTACTACCCGCGCCCACCTTACTACCCTTGGTACGGGTACGGCGGCGGATATGGCGGCGGATATGGAGGATACAACAGATAGCAGGCGGTGTTTACCGAGAATGGGGGCAGTCCAGCTCCCCTTTTTTTGTATAAAAATTGACAATATAATGACAAATATAGGAAATAATTGTGATCTGGCTGGCCTCTTGGTACGATAACTAAAGCATGCAGTTTTGGGGGAGGCGTCTATTTTTGGAGAATTCAAGAGTTTCTGCTCCGATTTCTGAAACAAAATACATAAAAGCCTCGAACCGGGTATCCGTTTACGATTTTATAAAGCTTGCAAAACCCGGCATTATCATATCAAACTCGATAGCAGCCTTCGGCGGATTTTGGATCGCATTTGTGAGCTCAGAAATACCATTAACAGGACTCGCTTTTTTCATGACAATGATAACGGCAATGCTGGGAACCGCGTTCGTCATGGCCTCCGGCACTGTCTACAACAACTATTTTGATCGGCATATGGATGCAAAAATGGAGCGCACCCGCAGCAGGGCCTCAGTCACAGGAAAAATGCCGCCGGCTTTGATCTTAACGTATGGCTCTGTTTTAGGAATAGCAGGTCTTGCCATGCTGTATTCCCTCAACCCTTTAACTGCAATTCTCGGACTGGCCGCCTTTATTTTTTATGCCATCATCTATACAGTATGGGTGAAACGGGCCTCGGTATGGAGCACGTTTGTCGGAAGCTTTCCGGGAGCTGCTCCGCCGCTGATGGGTTATTGTGCCATCACAGGAGAAATCAGTTTAACCGCTGTCATGTTATATGCCATTATGTTTCTGTGGCAGCCCCCGCATTTTTGGGCTATTGGGATAAGACGCAAAGAGGAATATCGGGCGGCGGGTGTCCCGCTCTTGCCTGTTGTAAAAGGAAATCATGTAACGAAAGTAAAAATGATTCAATATATTGCAGTCCTGGTGCCGGTTACGCTATTATTTCCTTTTTCTCTCGGCACCGGCCATATAAGCCCATTTTATTTTTTAACTGCCTTGGTTCTCGGAGGTATATGGATCAAAAAAAGCATGCAAGGATTCAAAACAGACGATGACGTAAAGTGGGCAAAGGATATGTTTGTCTACTCACTCATTTATTTTTGCTTGCTGTTTTTTGTCATGATGATTGATTCATTTGTAATGTTATTAATCTGATGATTTTATGCAAAAAGAGCCACACATTAATGTGACTCTTTTTTGTTTGGGAAAACAGTCTCTAATAGAAATGTCAGGATAATAAACACAGCCGCGCAAATCAAAAATCGGACGATTTCAGTCAAAATCCAGCTATGGGCAATACTCATATCATCGGTTTTCTGGAGGGCTGCACATATTGAAAAAATAGTGAGTATGTATTTTAGGATTTCTTTGTTCATGGACACCATCACTTTCTGGATATGATCACCAATATCCAAAATAACACATAGTTGAGAGCGGCAAAAGCCGAAAGAGCAAAAAAGTACCAGCCCAGCCTGAACTAAAGCTCCAATGAAAGACATACTGGCTCTCCATTCTAAGATATGAAATATTACAGATTGAGATCCTTTCCATTGTCAGCTATCCCAGTCCGGAATAAAGAAAAAATTGTCCAACCACCTACATTATGGTAATATATGATCTGCTTTTCTCATGTTCATTGATTTGGAGGCGTACGATGAAAGGGATTGTTTTAGTTGTTCAGCTTGGATTTTCATTCATGGCTTTTCTGTTTTTAGCCGCTGTCAATTGGTATCAAGGAAGCGAGCTTGTTTCAGATCAATTCGATTGGAATTACACAGCCAAATTTTCAAAGCTCCTTAACGGCATTGACACCATCACAAGCCCCAAACAAATTTCACAGCTGGATTTTTTCATATACTCTGCGAAACACTATCCGGTCATGAATATACTGATGATCTGTTCGTTTTTATATGTGTTATTATCACTTTTTTTGCTGATTCGCGATTGCCACACGGCTCGGTAAAGAATATGTCATTTCCCATGCCCCATTGAAATACCATAAAAGGAGCACCGTTATGATCCTCCCCCTCTTTTTTCTTTAATCGCCAGTTCATCTAAAGGATATGGCAAGGCGTAGCTCGCTCCGCGCACTTGATTGCTAAGCATTCCACGATTAGGTGCACGATTTATATCTTCTCTATATTCGTATGGTCAATCAGAACTGCGTTTATATGATCTGAACTTGAATGTTCTTGTTTCATTGGTAATTTCGGTATGTTCACCTTTTGTTTTTCCATCTTTCGGAACTTTCCTCTCGCTCTTTCGTATAACCTTACAGGAGGTATCACATGATGAAAGAGTATGAATTCGTTAGAGTCGAACTTAGTACCATGAGAAGAAGACCCAAAGAAGACTACCAACAAATCATTCGTGACTATGCTCAAAGAGGATGGAAGTTTATTCAGATTTTCGCCCCTAGTATAGACGGGTATGGAGCAGCTGCTTATTTTGAAATGATATTTGAAAGAGATGTGGAAGATGCTTAGTCTTTATGGCTAAGCATTCTTACCATTGAGTAACTTACATTTATAAATGACAAATCATAAAAAGCTTACAATTAGTAAGCTTTTTTGACCCTTCATGACAAAGAAAGACTCTAGTTTTTTCTATCGTGCTTCAAACTTCGCTTTCGTTTTCGCTCGATAAAGTTCATGCATCAGTTCGATGCTTAATCATTTACTTTCCCAGTATACACATAGATCACCTGTCTTAGAAATTCAGCTAATCCCTCACCATGTTGATCGTAATATCGTTTAAAGCGCTCATCTGATACATACATCTCCCCTAGACCTGCATGAGCTTCTTTGCAGTAGTCGCTCCAATAATATTGAAGCCATTTTTTGTGCAATTCCGCCGCTTTCAAGGCATCTTCACTTTTTGGATCTCCTTCTTCAAATGCTTTTTTAAGTTTTTCAAACATTTCTTTTTCTGTAGCGGTCAGCTCTTCATATTGCTCCTTTGTCATATTCAACACTTTTTGGTTAGTATCTTCCACCGCTTCTTCTCCATACTTTTGGCGTATTTCCGCTCCGTATTTCCTCTCGTTTTTTTCCACAAGCTCTTTTTTAAATCCTTTAAATTTCTCTTCATCTCTCATCTTTTCATTTCTCTCCTCTGCATGAATTGTTTTCTCTACATTTTGGATAAGGCTATCAATCCGGGCTCTTTCTTCTAAAAGCTCTGCATGATGATCCTTTAATGCTTTCTGACGATTAAAAGATGGGGAAAAGATTAATTTTTTTATCTCCTCTAATTGGAAGCCTAACTCTCGATAAAATAAAATGTGCTGTAATTGGTTGACTTCTTTTTCCCCATAAATTCGGTATCCAGATGAATTAATCCGTGCTGGCTGTAAAAGGTTGATCTCATCATAATACCTAAGCGTTCTTGTGCTGACTCCCGCTAATTTGGCTAACTTCTGAACGGTATATTCCATTTCTTCTCCCTCCTTATACAGTAACCGTACACTTTGACGTAACGTGAATGTCAAAGCTTTTTTTAAAAAAATCTCCTTGAATGTTTCAAGGAGATGATTTATCTGCAACATGTCATATACCGAAACTTATTTGATGTCTCTATTAAGAAGTTCTTTTAAAAGTTGATTGAACTCCTCCTGTTGTTTTATATTTTTGCGGCCATTTCGATTAATGGCTGCTAGTTCGCAGACGATTCCAGCCGAAATAAAAAACAATAAACCTTCAAACATATAGCATCCTCCAACGTTTAAGAGATAGTCAACTGTGTTTGTTCATTTTCTAAAGACCGCTTATCATTTTTATCTTCCTTACGCTGAAAAATGTTATTTAGAATAAGCGCTGTCATGACAAGCAGTGTTCCTGCTACATCAAAAGTGGTGATTTTAGATCCTTGTATCATCATGATTAACAATGTAGTAATGGGAACAAAGTTAATAAATAAAATCCCGTTAATGGGTGATAAAATTTTAACACCATAGTTCCAGCTAAGGAGAGCTACGATACCTGGTAAAGTAATCATAAATATTAAGTCATACTTAATTTCAGCAATCACATTTATACTAGGTATGGACACGTATCCTTGAGCGGTGAGCGCAGCTGTTAGAATACCTGTTACAGCTGTACCGAATAAACACGTCAATGTTGAATAACGCAGCGTAGACCATTCTTGAAATAGCTGTCCCCCCATTGTATAGATTACCCATCCCACAACACCCATTAAAATAAAGGTTAACGAAAACAGATTATCTTTCAATGTATAAAAGAAACTCATATCGCCTTTGGTAATAACGAATGCGGCTCCAAAAAAAGCAATCATAATAGATATAATCTTATATTTTTTCGGTTTCACATGTTTATATCCCCACAGGATAAAAATAGAAATGATTGGCATAAGTGCCTCTGCAATAGACGCAGTCATGATTCCAGACTTCCCCATCAACCTTTGGCCCAAAAAAATAAAAACGTTGTATACAGTAAACGCCATTACACCAAAAAAAATGAGCAATTTTGCTTTACCCTCTAAACGAAATGATCTCTTCCCCTCCCTTACCAATAATAAAATCACTAAGATAACTGCTACCACGCCATATCGAATAGATGAAAAATAAAATGGATCAACAAATGCTAATGCATGATCTGCAACTGGAAACATTGCGCCCCACGACATACTTGCTACTAAACATGTGAGGACACCAATGAATAATTGACCGTTTTTCATTGTAATTCCCCTCCTTTTCTTGTATTGACAATGAGAATTATAAAAAGAAGGATGACATCATGTAAAATGAATAAAAATGATGAAAAACATCATTTATAATGATATTTTAAATGAAGGAGGGATACTAAATGGAACTGCGAGACTTACAAATTTTCCAAAGCGTTGCCCATCACAAAAGTATTACCGGCGCTGCAAAGGAATTAAGCTATGTACAATCCAATGTAACAGCACGTATTAAGCAATTAGAAAACGAACTCAAAACACCTCTTTTCAATCGGCATAAAAAAGGGGTAACATTAAATCCTGAGGGCCGAAAAATGCTTGAATACGTTAACAAAATCTTGAAAGATGTTGAAGAGCTAAAACAAGTCTTTCTTGATAGTGATATCCCCTCTGGAATATTAAAAATCGGTACAGTGGAAACAGTGAGGATACTGCCGACCATCTTAGCCTCCTATTATAAAAAGTATCCAAACGTGGATTTATCATTGCAGGCTGGTTTAACGGAGGAACTTATTGAGAAGGTAACCAACCACGAATTAGACGGGGCTTTTATATCAGGGCCAATTAAGCATTCCATTCTCGAACAATATGATGTCTATACTGAAAAACTTACTCTAGTAACGGCAAATAAAACGTTTCGAATAGAGGATTTTATGACGACGCCGATCCTTGTGTCTAATCAAGGATGCGGATATCGTTCCAGGCTGGAACATTGGCTCAAAGATGAAGGTTTACTGCCAAAAAGAATTTTGGAATTTAACATTCTAGAGACCATTTTAAATAGTGTTGCACTTGGTCTTGGAATCACAGTCGTACCCGAATCTGCCATAACACATCTTTCAGCCGCAGGTAAGGTTTATTGTCACCCGCTGCCTGAGAAATATAGCATGATCTCAACCATCTTTATTCGGCACAAAGACGCTTACATGACAAATTCGATGCGCAGCCTGCTGAAGACGATTAGTGAGCATCAAAGTATGAGTATGTCTTAAGGGAGTCTGCTACTGCTTTGTTCTCACCGCCAAACTTATGCATATTCTTGTTAGCTGCACATATCTTTTCATAATAAAGAGCAGGCATCATCTCTGCTCCCCCTTTACTCCTTATTATCCGTTTATTTAGACCCAGACGGTTATTCTTACCATTTGAAATTTGAAATCATACTGATTTCTTTATCGTTTTTTTCTGTTATCAAGTTCATGAATTTTTTTGGTGCGGCACATATTACGGATACATTATAGAGAGAGAAAATAATGAATATGCATTGTGACAAACTTGTTATAGAGAGGACAATTAATTCTCGATTCATGGTAAATGAACATAAAAAGAATCACATGTATAGATATCAAATAGAAGAGAGGCTAAAGAGATGGTTCTCCTTGAAACGGATCGGTTACTATTAAAAACGATTGATGTTAACCTTCTAGACGCTGCATCTAAACGAGATCATCAGGCTATTATAGACCTGGGTTATAAAACAAATGGAGAATGGCCAAACTCCGATTTTTTTGAAGCAATTCCTTATTTCCGCGAGATTTTAATGAAAAATAAAGGGACAAGAGGATTTGATTCATGGATCATTTTAAAAAAGAATGATTATGAAATTGTCGGAGGAACTGGGTTTTTAGGCGACCCTGATACGGATGGCATGGTTGAAATCGGTTTTGCAACAAATAAAAGTCACCGCCGTAAAGGTTATTGTTTTGAGGCTGCCCAAAAGTTAATAAACTGGGCATTAAGCGAAGAGAATGTTAACTGTATTGCGGCAAGATGTGAACATGGCAATATGGGATCACAGCATATTTTGAAGAAGTTAGGGTTTAAACTGGACCGTGAAGAAAAAGACTTTATCCATTGGAGATACGCTAAAGTGTAAAAACATATACTTCACTTATAAGAAAGCAGGCTCTATGCCTGCTTTTTCAAGCTATTTTCCTTTATGCTTTTTTTTAGCTTTTTGCTTTCTGATGAGATATTTTTGTTCTTTTATTTTTTCTCTTTGTTCTTTCGTTATTTGTTTTTTCTTTTGCTTCTTCGCTTCCAACTCTTGTTTCATCGCATCCTGTGCCTTTAAGGATGCTCCGGCACGTTTCAATTCCTTCGAAACCTGACGTTGCAATCTTTTCGGATTTATCTTTTTCTGATCTTGGGCCTTTACACTAACTCCTTCCTGCTCAGACTGGGACAGAGTCTTTAAGAGTTGTCTATTAACAAAATCTAATACTTCAGAATCCTTCGGCTCTTTTCCAAACAAATGCTGAGAGGCCTTTAGTTTTCCGTTTTTCACAACCTCAATAACTCCTACCCAAAACTGACCATTGTAGTAAATCGTTAATTTCATAACGATTCCCCCCTCTTTAAAATGATGAAAGAATGACGGACATCCCGAGGAGGGGAAGGTTACTGACATGATAAAAATGCATTCGGACTACCAACCGAATCGTGTTTTTTCATTCTTCCGCTTAAATTTTATCAATTTTTCCCTTTAGAGAAAAGATATTAAAGAATAAGTCATGCATCAGCTTGAACCTTTTTTCTCTTTTCAAAATCAAGGAATCCAAAGAAGACTGAAAAAAATTAAATAGAATTGCATTCTCTTCTTTCAATAGAATATCAAGCTACGGTTTCCTTTTGTTTCGCAAAAGCGAGGATCCCATTATTTGCATGCCCCTTTATGAAAGCAGCTTCTGCCGAACCAGTTTCATCTTTGTACTGAAAACGGAACTAACTCAAGTTCATTCGAGTCAGCTCCGCTTGATTATTAGTCCAAGTTTTGGTCGATGGTTCCCTCAAAATAGTCATCACTGACTTGTTCATGCGTTTCAGCCAAACCCTGTTCCAATTGTGTGGTTCCTTTGTAATCTGACGGTTCAAAATATCTTCCTGCGACATCCATATTTTCGTTTGCTTCTTCTTTGTTATTGGTTTGTTCGTTCTTACCTAATGTCTCTGACTTAGGATCGCCATTTTGATTAAAATCAAAGTCCTTGTCAATTTCCGAAAATCTTTTATAATCATCAGGTCTGTCTGCTCCATTTTTTTGAGTCACATCATCCACTCCCATTCCTTATCAATCAATATGACAGGCCAAAAACAATTGGCCCTATCTTGATATTAGGCTTTCCATTGAAACAAAACTTATTTGGTCCTCTTTGAACCTGTGCCATGTTTTTTAGGGTCATCTGCCTTGAATGCTGTTTCAGTCTCATGATCATTTCTTATTTGTTCAATACTTGAATTTTGAATCCCTTTTTTAGTCATGCTTTCACCTCTTTTCTGAAAACATTGGAATATCAGCTTCACCCTTATTCTGTCTTTTGAGCAGGCATTCATTCACCCCTTTTGACCAATAACAAAAAAATCATTCGTCATTAGTTCTGTATCTGCCAAACCATAATTTATCTTTCAGTCAACACAATAAGTTTAAAGAATGTAATATGACAGAAACTGTTCCCTTTACTGTAAGAAAAACACTCTTTATTTAGAGGATCAGCCAGCATGAAAACAAGTCTAGAATTATGTATTAAGCCTAATTGCTGATGTGACTGCCGTTGGATCGGATACATTCATGCTAGTGAATCGAATCTGGTTTTTTTCATTGAATCGGAAAAGCAGATTAGATTGAAATAAGCCCTTCTCTCTGAGAAAGGCTAAGTAATGGTAATGACATTTACACAATCGGTTCATACGTTAACCACCGCCATATAATGAGGGCGGCGGGTGTATTCGCAAAGGGTGCAGCCGGTTTCTTTACACTCGCTGCTTATTTGATTACGAAATCACCGTATTCTGCTGAATGGATATTGATCGGTCCGTTCAGATTGTAGTTGTTCGACTTGGCGATAGAGCGAACACATCCACACGGGCAACCGATTCTCTCCACTCATCACGGGTGTCCGGATCTGCTGGATTCATCAGATCGTCATAGCGCACGTCCAGAAATTTATTTAACCATTTCTTCTCATCTATTCCGTCTTTAGGTGAGCCGCCCGCCTTTTTGTTCGTGCGTTTGATCAAGGCATAAAAAGAGTCAGGGTCATCACCATCGCCATGCTGAATAACTGTATCGTACATCACAGCTTTTGCCAGTGCCGTTTTCAATCCGGCATTCTCTGATCGTTTCATGGCAGGCTGATAATACAAGCGATCATTTACCTTGTCTTGGGCAGCACGGAAATCTTTATCATTTCCAAGCGAACGCCAGGCAGAAGCAAATCCCTTGAGGTTGCTTATGTCATCGCTTTCTTCTTCGGCCAGACGGCGCAATTCAGGCAGGTACTTTTTCAGTTTGTTATTCGGTACTGCCTTTGTGTATACTTCAACTACTTCCAATGCATCCCCGGTAGCCGTTGTAAAGCCTGCCCGGCCGCATGTATAGCCTCTTCCATCCCCCAAGGGTTCCACATATCCGTATTGGATTTCCGTCGTGCCGTTTTCAAAGATACTGGTCAGCTGTTCCGCCCGGCGCTTTTGATCCTTGTTCAGTCCGGCCGCAAAAACCGTATCACTCATCATCAGGGTAAAAAACATGGTAAAAATAAATGATGAAATCGCTGCCTTCTTCCAGAAACCTGCTTTTTTCTCCAAACTGATTTTCATTCTATTACCCCTTTCTACATATTGTAATTACGGACTCAGTATACATGAAGGGGTTGCCCTTTTGTTGAAAATACATCGATTTGTCAATTTTTTGAATCTTAATTACTACTCTTAATGGTAAATAGATTGCGGGTCTCATTTAAAAGACAGACATCATTTACACCACAGAGAGATTCTTGAGAGAAAAGGCTTTCCGACAAGGACTTCTCTTATTATCATTCGTTCCATTTTTAAAAGTAATCATTGCCAATCAGCTATCGTAGAAACTGTAACTAATAGGAATTCATGTAAGTCAAAAAAAGAATCCTTCTTTGTAAGGACTCTTCCCAATACCAAGATGTTTTTATTTAAACCATGCTTTCTTTAAATTGCTGGTAAAGTTATTATCATTAAAAGGAACATTTGCTTTACCGAAATCTGTTGTATGTAATGCATTCCTTGCGGCAGGAGTTAAATCATCCCATCCGATTAACGGTTGAGTTCCGCCTACTACATCATCGCTCATAAGTAATTCATGGTTCAGCGGCCAAGTGCTGTCATATGCAATCAAAGGATGATTATCTCTCATGTTGCTTCCACTTGGTGCTGCATTTGTGAATTTTCCGTGTCCGGAATATGCAATGGATAAAACTTTTGGATGTTGATTTGCTGGATTATCAATCCATACAACGATTCCTTCCCAGTCATGTCTGTGACCTAATTTTGGAGAGGCTTCATCTTTTGGAAAATACCAGGAATACATAATTGCCCAAACACCATTGTACCAAGCAGAACGCGAATATACTTGTCCAGTATTTTTGCTGCAATGTCCTTCAGGCGCTCCAGTAGGCTCTAAACCTCCACTTGTATTGCCTTGTGCATCGACTGCAGGAAAAGGCACGCACCCGCTATAAACCTTCAAATATGGCTGAAAACGTTTCGCCGCTTTTTGAGTAACAGTGGCAGGCGCTGCCTCTTTAAAACCGACAACCTTGTCATGATCGATTACTGCTGCATTTGCTGTTGAAACAATGCTGACAGAAGTGAAAACGGATAAAAAGAGAGCCAAGAAAAATTTGTTCATGATTCCAACTCCTTTTGACAATATAGACAATTATTAGTTATCAAAAATTCGAGTTGAAATCAATGTCATTTTTACAAACTTCACACATTTTGTTTCTAAAGTATTATTTGAATTTTTCTTATGTTTTAAATTCGGTAAATCATATTCATTTCAAAAACGTGTCACAAACACACAATAAGCCCCATCCACTAAGGACAGAGCTTTTTGTCATTTTAGAACCTTTCAAGCACGTTTTTCGTCTGTAGCACCGCCAGCAGAAAGCATCAGAAAAGAATACTAAAACTTCTTTGCACGAAGTGTCGGTTCTTCTGCAAACAATGATGATGTGCTGTTTCCTTACTCATCTTTTTTATCTTTATCGGCATCTTCATTATCCTCAACCGGATCTTCGGGATCAGTCTCATTATCTTTTTCATCATCTTTATTGATCGTATCGTCCTCATCAACACCCGGCGCATTGTTACCATTATTATCTTGATCGTTCTCCTCAACATCTGGAGTATTGTTATCTTGATCATTATTATTTTGATCATTATTACAGCCCATTAATATAAAAGTGGATAGACATAACGCAGTTATTATTTGCAACCATTTTTTACTCATTTCCACCCTCCTCTCTTCTTTTTAATCCATATAAGTTTGTCCATTAAGTTCACTTTGATTCGTTCCATTCTAAATGTCTTCTTGATCAGCATATTAATTCAATCCTTTGCGAAAACTATAAACAAAGGTGCTTAGGATGTGGTTAAGAAGAAAAATAAATAACTATTCAAAATGCAGTTAACCACGTTAAATCAAATAATGTAAGATCATTCATGCCGATATCCTGCAGCACAATATTCTCTAAGGTTGATTTATTCCTCCCTCTTTGGTGAAGTTGTTCTCTATCTTGAATATGTAGTTTCCTTATGAGTTTTTCAGGCTATAAAAAACACCCCAATCGCTAAACTCATTGTCTAACAATTGGGGCGCAATTTACGATTCATTTATAATCTTAGGATTTGCTCCATATTGATTCTCTATTGTTTCACTATCTTGGCAGTTAAAGATCAGCATAATAATAGGACCGACCACCGGAATAAAGCCTATAAATATCCACCAGCCACTTTTGCCGATATCATGCAATCTGCGGATACTGAGAGCAAGAGACGGAAGAAAAACAGCTAACTGATAAAGAAAGATCAGAATATATGCCAGTAATCCCCCGCCATATCCAATTACATATCCTACTTGAGAACTGGCATATCCTTCTGCCGCCAATGGGCCTGATGTAAATAATCCAACTAGTATTAATGATAGCAGTAATAAAATAAAACAAATGATGCCATTAAAGAGATGAAACATCCAATATTCCTTTCGCCGAGCTCTCCCTTCAAAATTGACATAGTTCTTTAAGCCATTCCAATACCATTTCATATAGTTTCCTCCATTACCAACACTATAGATTACTGCAAAACATATCCATTATATCATAAAAATGATTTGGCTATAAAACTAGTCAATGGCAAAAAGACCTCATAGAACTTGCTATACAAAAAATGAAGGCAGTCGTAAAACAAAAATGGACAAGCTGATTGTCCTCACTCCTTTAGTTCCATTCTTAGTCAACTGACAACAAAACAGGAATTAACGAAATACGCCAACATACACTTTGTATGAATGTAAACGAAGGAGTGGTTGCTTTGTATCATTACTTTTATGTTCCTGTGTTAATTCCTCACTTACCACCTGCTCATCACACGCAAAGAAATCAAGACTTTTCAGAAAGACAGCGAAGAAGAGAAATCACATTGAATGTAGATGGTTTTATACCGCCATCTTCCACCGAGGATCTCGGAGACGGCTTTTATTCTTACGCATGGACTAACCAACAGGTCATAGATCCCGGTGAATACCTTGTTTGTTATCTTGAAGGAAGAGATATAAAGGTAATAAATGGCGGGTTTACTCCACGTGATTATGCTCCAATGTATGCAATAGGCAGTTTTCCGAGGAGAAGAAACCAGTGGGTGATTACGATTCATAATCCTCTTCAAACCCAAAGAGCCATATCACTTTATCTCATTGCGAAAAGATAACACAAAACAAAAACGGCAGGAACGCCTTTATCAGCGTTTCCTGCCGTTTTTCTGTATGATTCCGCCTGGGTTCGAACCAGTGGCCTCTCCCCTGTCAAGGAGGAAGGGACTATATGCCGATACGAACTTACGTATTATTTTAATAACCATATTTTATAGGGTTTTCTAACAAGAATTTCTGATAAAAAACCTTTTGTTTTGACTAAAAAGTTTGTCCCCTATTCGTCCCCATCTGTTCCCAAATGGCATTACAACATACTTCGTCTATTCACTGTGATCGAATCCTTTCACCTAACTTATATTTGGTTATCAGAAACAGCCCTATTAATAAATTATTAGTGAATTTGGCCATACCATATCATATAAACTTCATATATTAATATTGATTAAAATAATAGGAGGGCTTAAATTGGGTTATTATAAAAAATATAAAGAAGAGTATTACACTTGGAAAAAAACTTATTACAAAAAGTATTATGACCACGATAAGAAGCATTATGATTGCGACAAAAAGTATTATGACTGCGATAAGAAGCATTATGATTGCGACAATAAGTATTATGATTTTGATCATAACAAGAAGTATTATGATGATGATCACGATTATCATTACGATAAAAAGTATTATGATGACGATGATCATTATTATGATTTTGTCGAATCGTATAAAAAACATCACTAAATCTCTTAAGCATCTATAAAAGTTTCTGCTTTATATCAAGTGATGCGAAAATAGAAAAGCTCCCTATTGTGTGGGAGCTTTTCTTAGAAAATTGAGATTTTATGTTCCTATCCAGGTTCAAATTAAACACCGCTGAACTTTTCAATGATTTTGACCCTAAAAAGAGACAGGATCAATGAATTTCTAAGCCGAAAAATCAAGTTTGCCCTTTTATTTCAAAGCCTATTGAATTGTACATCTGATGACTTCTGAATGAAAATAATGATTGTTGGCAGAATTGGACAACAATCCGCCAACACTTTACTACTTAATTACAGGTGGTTGATTCTTAACCATTGAATGTTTTTAAGGAACCTTTTACTCATTCACATTGCTTTTCATTAACCATTCTACTTCCGTTAATTCTTGTTTTTGAACGTCTTTTGTGTGTTTTTTCGTGAAATGTTCTTTAACAGCTTCTTCGTTTTCCCAAATCTCCCAAAGCATTATTTTGCGTTCTGATGGTTCAAGCGGATATGCATGGAATGTAATACACCCTTCTTCTTTGTTTGTTTCTTCCTCAAGTTTTTTAAATTCCTTCATTATTTCATTAAGGTCTTTATCACTGATGATTTTTAAGCATGCAGTTATGTAATGCACCGAAATTCCTCCTCACATCATTTTATGACTTTTCATTATAACATTTTCTTGAAAAATGTAGATGTCATTTATAAATCATTAAACGACATCGATAGCCTTTTAGACCAATTTTCTATAAATTCTAAAGCAAGCTAAAGGGTCGATATCAGACGATATGGTCCTCATTTATGTTTATTCCGACCCTTTTCAGTCTAAATAGAGGGACTTTTCAAAAAAATACTCTATTAGAGGGGGTCCTTAGTGGTATAATATTAAATATATGTAAAGAAAAGGAGGTATTTGATTGCCTGTTTCGGATTTAATCCCATATCATTATGTAACTACAGACATTAATCATTGGTATGTTGTAATAAAGTAGGGTCGAGTTGAGAAAGCAAAAGAAATGAAAAGAAAAGTTGAAAAAGAATTCGATATGATGGAGAAAGATGAAAAGGTTGCAGTCTATCTTCAGCTATTAAAGCTACGGCACGAAATAATGCTGTCGTATCTCGAACCTGACTCTGTTAAAAATATAGATGGTGTTTATCTGCTCTTAAAAAGACAAGGGAGAATATGGCCCCTGAATCCCTTACGAATACAATAGAGTTCTATTATAATTTTTTTACCGGTATGTATCATTTCAGAACAAGAGATTTAGTTATTGCCTTAACATATTATCGCGAAGCTGAAAACGCAAATACAGATAATGCCGAGTTCTATTTTAAAGTATCAGAGGTCTATTACTATATGAAAGAGACTCATTTCTCAATGAATTATGCTCAGCGAGCATATTCTATATTTAAAGAGCAAAAAGATGCTCAGGGTAACCTTACATATGGCAAAGAAATGGTCCAATGTCAGTTTGTTGTCTTTGGGAACTGGCTAGATAAAATGTGTTATGAGGATGCTTTAGAAACAGCTGAAAAAGCCTTAAATGATGCTATAAAAATAGGGGAGCAACATTTAATTGGTTCAGCTCATTTTAACGTGGGATTATGTTATAATAGCCTTGAAGAACTTGACAATTCTGAGAAACATTTTCAAATTGCCTATGAAATTCATAAGGATCGAAAACACATTTATGAGTCCAAAGCGATTTTTAATCTGGCATATGTCAAAGCAAAGAAAAATGATTTAAAGACTGCATTAGAATTATACCAGGAAGGTCAGAAGGTTGCTGCCCGACACAATAACCAGGAAGTAACCGAGAAATTAAAACTGGTTAAAGGTCTTTATTTATCATTCGACTTACAAACACTTAGAGAAGTGTTCAAGTTCTTCGAAGAGAAAAACCTTTACGGTGATATGGAAGAATACGCTGTTGCTGTTGCTGATTTTTTGACCAACAAAGAAGACAGACATGATATTGAAGCACGCAAACAAATTCAAAGGGGGAAACATTTAAATGAAAAAATGTAAAATTGCAATTTGTTTAGCGCTCTTGCTTGGCGTTGTTGGAGTATCTAGCGCTTCATACGCTCTTTCTGAGCAGTCCACTTATAAGGTCGCAGATAGAGCAGCAACTTAATATGAAATCTAAGAAATAACCCCATTTTGGACTTTACAAATGGGGTTTTTACTTTATCTTCTCAACTCAATTTTTATTCTTGGGTTTTCATTTAAATCATATTCTGCATTAATAAAACCGACAACCCCTATAAAAAGTAAAAAACCCTTGCTGCGCAAGGGTTTAAGCTATGATTCCGACTGGGCTCGAACCAGCGACCTCTACCCTGTCAAGGTAGCGCTCTCCCAGCTGAGCTACGGAATCATGATATGTATGTGTTGCTGGGTATGTTGTTGTCTTTCTGACAAGTTCTATTATATAACCTTCCCTTCTATTCGTCAACTGCTTTTTCAGAAAAACTTTTTTCGGACTTGCTGTTATGTTCATCGGCTATTATAATATGTCTTAATTTTCTAACAATAGGGGTGATGGGGTTTTGCATTCTTTGATTTCTTCTGATGATGTATGGGTATTATGGGGATTTATTGCGGTGTGGGCGGCAGTGAGCATCTGGCTGGAGCAGCGGTTTAAGTGGGCTTCCGCTGTGTCAGGGGCTATTATCGCACTGGCAGGTGCAATGGTGTTTACAAATATAGGAGTGCTTCCTGTTGAATCGCCTGTATACGACACCGTATGGTCATATGTAGTGCCGCTTGCGATTCCTCTTTTGCTGTTTCAGATCAATGTGCGGCAGATTTTTAAGGAAAGCAGGCGTTTGCTGTTTATTTTTCTTATAAGCTCCTTAGGGACAGTGGTTGGCAGCATCATCGCTTTTTTTCTATTAAAACAGCATATTCCCTATCTAGATAAGATCGGCGGGATGATCAGTGCCTCCTATATTGGCGGCGGGATTAATTTTGCGGCGATGGCTGCGAAATTTGAGACACCGGGCGAATATGTGTCGGCAACGGTTGTGGCAGATAACTTTATGATGGCGCTGTTGTTTTTTATTTTAATCAGCATTCCCGCACTCAAATGGTTTCGCCGGCATTATGCGATGCCGTTTGAAGATCAGGCAAAAGCGGAAGGAAACAGTGGTAACAGCGCGGAAAGCTATTGGAAGCGGAAAGACATTTCATTAAAGGACATTGCCTTTAACGCTGGAGCTGCTTTTGCTCTTGTTGCGGTAAGCGGTAAGGTTTCCGGCTATTTCAAAATTACGTTCTCTCACCCCCTTTTGACCGGGACGCTTGGCGATCAGTACCTTGTGCTTACGTCTTTATCCGTTCTTATCATCTTTCTGTTCCCTCGTTTTTTTGAAAGGCTCAATGGATCTCAGGAGCTTGGCACCTACTTGATTTATTTGTTTTTTGTGGTGATTGGCATTCCTGCAGATCTCCGGTTAATCATCACAAATGCGCCTCTTATTCTCTTATTTGTCTTTATCATCGCCATCAGCAATTTAGCGGTTTCCTTAGCTGTCGGTAAATTGTTCCGCGTGCGCCTTGAGGAAATTCTGCTTGCCGTAAACGCCACAGTCGGCGGCCCTACGACAGCAGCTGCGATGGCGATTGCCAAAGGATGGCGGGAGCTTGTTGCACCGATTATGCTGGTCGGCACACTCGGCTACTTGATCGGCAATTATGTTGGCACCTTTATGGGAAATTGGTTTTCTTCCTTTTTATAAAAAGGATTTTCACACTTTCCTCAGAATACTATGTAAGAGAAACGGAGAGATCACTGTATGTTAAAAGGACATACCATTTATATAAGACCTTTAGAAACAGAAGATGCTGAAGAGAATCTTCGGCTGCAAAGCGAAAACCGGGCATTTTTTGAACAGTTCTCCATGATTCGCGCAGACGATTACTATACGATTGAAGGGCAGAGAAAAAGGATCGAACAATATCAGCAAAGGCTGGTAAATGACCAAGAGTATCACTTCGGCATCTTCACAAATAAAGACCATACATTAATCGGGACGGTTTCCCTTTTCCAAATCATCCGCGGAGCGCTGCAATGCGCGTTTATTGGATACTTTTTAGATAAAGCCCATAACGGAAAGGGCCTTATGACAGAGGCGGTCAGACTGATTGTTGATTATGCGTTTCACGATTTGAAACTGCATCGCATTGAAGCCGGTGTCATGCCTCGCAATCTGGGGTCCATGCGCGTATTAGAAAAAGCGGGATTTCATAAAGAGGGTATTGCCCGAAAAAACGTGAAAATCAATGGAAAATGGGAGGATCATCAAGTACTGGCGATTCTGAATCCTGATGATGAAAAATAAAAAAGAAGCCGGGATATCGCCCGGCTTCTTTTTTAACGCGCAGCTACGGGCGCAATTTCTTTCAGCGCTTGTTCGAAATCACGTTCTAAATCATCTGCATGTTCGACTCCCACACTTAGACGGAGCAGGCCGTCTGTGATGCCGCGTTTTTCACGCTCTTCCTTAGGCATTGCCGCGTGAGACATCGTTGCCGGATAGGACAAAATCGATTCCACGGCGCCAAGGCTCACAGCAAAGACCGGAAGTGATACATTCTCTACTAATTTCTTAACGGCCTTTTTGCTTTCAAGCTCAAAAGAAAGCACAGCACCCGCTCCCACCGACTGACTTTTATGGGTTTGGGCCCCCGGATGATCAGACAGCCCCGGATAATACACGCGTTTCACCGCCGGATGCTTCTGGAAAAATTCCGCAAGCCGCTGCGCTGTTTGGCTCGCTTTTTCTAAACGGACCTGCAATGTTTTTAAGCCGCGCAGCACGAGCCAGCAATCTTGCACGCCAAGGACGGCGCCGAACGAGTTTTGCAGCTTATACAGCTGCTTCCCAAGCTCTTCATCCTTGACAGCAGCCAGTCCTGACAGCACATCGCTGTGTCCGCTCAGGAATTTTGTTGCGCTGTGAAGCACAATATCCACGCCGAGATCAAGCGGACGCTGCAGTGCCGGTGTCATGAATGTATTATCCAGAAAGGTCAGACAGCCGTTTTCTTTTGCAAGCTGGACAACCGCTTTAATATCAGTAATTCCAAGTGTCGGATTTGACGGTGTCTCCATATAAATGACCTTTGTGTTTGGCTGGATATTCCGTGCCACTTCGTTGATATCCGTCATATCAACAAACGTGTGCTCAATGCCAAAACGGGTCAAAACCTCTGTCACCATGCGGAAGGTTCCGCCGTATACATCTTCTGTCACAAGAACGTGATCGCCCTGTGAGAGAAGTAAAAATGCTGTTGAGATCGCAGCCATGCCTGAACTGAAAGCAAACCCTCTCGTTCCGCCTTCCAGTGCGGCAATTGTTTCTTCGAGAGCTGTTCTTGTCGGCGTGCCTGAGCGGCTGTAATCATATGCGCCAAATTCTTCAAATGAAGATTGATGGAAGGTCGATGCGTGCTGGATCGGTACACTGACCGCCCCGGTTGCACCGTCTGTTTTAAATGGATTGTGCACGAGCTGGGTTTCCAGCGTCCAATTGTGATTACTCAAATGAAACAGCTCCCTCTTTGACCTGACATAACGCCTGTTTTAGGTCCTCTTTTAAATCTTCCGCATGTTCAATTCCGACTGAAAAACGCAGCAGACGATTGCAGACACCGTTTGCGATACGGATTTCTTCAGGAATATCCATGTGCGTCTGTGTGGCAGGGTATGTAATAAAGCTCTCCACCCCGCCGAGGCTTTCTGCAAAGCAAATCGTTTTCAGTGCTTTTAAAAATGGATTCACCCATTCTTCTTTTTGCAGACGGAAGGACAACATGCCTCCTTTTCCCGGGTAAAGCACATCCTTGATTTCTTCTTGCTTCTCTAAAAAGGCCGCTAACTCCTGAGCGTTCGCCTGATGCTGGCGCATTCTGAGACTGAGCGTCTTCATTCCTCTCATCAAAAGCCATGAGTCAAACGGAGGCAAGACGGCGCCGATGGCGTTTTGATGCTGAAACATTTCTTCTCCAAGCTGTTCATCCTTGACAACAACAAGCCCCGCAAGCAGATCGTTATGCCCGCCTAAATATTTGGTTGCGCTGTGAATGACAATGTCGGCTCCAAGCTCAAGCGGACGCTGCAAAACCGGTGTATAAAATGTGTTGTCAACAATCACCAGAAGATCGTGCTCTTTTGAAATCCGAGCGATCTTTTCAATGTCCGCCTCCTGCATCAGCGGATTTGTCGGTGTTTCCACAAACACTGCTTTTGTATTTGGTGTAATCTTGGAGCGTAAACAGTCCTCATCGCTGAAATCATCATAATAAAAGGTCAAGCCGTATTTTTTCCATTCATTTTCAAACAGACGGTACGTGCCGCCATACAAGTCCGATGAAACGATCAGTTCATCCCCGCTTTTAAACAGCGCCATAATCGTTTGAATTGCTGCCATTCCCGAACTGAAGGCAAGCCCTCTCGCTCCGTTTTCTAAACTGGCAATCGCGTCCTCAACAAGCTGGCGTGTCGGGTTTTTTGTCCGAACATAATCAAATCCGGTCGATTCGCCGATCCCTCTGTGGCGGTATGCTGTTGATAAATAAATAGGAGGACTCACTGTTCCCGTTACTTCGTCGCTTCGGTTTCCGATTTGGGCTAATTTCGTTTCAACGTGCTGTGACATATAGCTGACACCTTCCCTTTTCATAATAAAAAACCCCTTCTTCATAAGAAGAAGGGGTTTAACGCTTCTTCTTATCTTCCAAGCATAGTACGCTTGCTGGATTTAGCACCTTGGCGCTTTGCACGTATGCAAAACAAGCCGGTTGCTGAGGTTTCTAAGGGCCAGTCCCTCCACCTCTCACGATAAGAAATATCGATTTCAATTTTCTGATTGTTTTATATTAGCGCAATTTGCAGTTTATTTCAATACTTTTTTCTTCGGGCACCGAACTATTTAAAGAGAGAAATTTCTAATAATTCATGGTACAATAATTTCAAACGCAAGAAAGTCTAGTGATGCCCTGGAGGAATGTATTATGGCACCGAAAAACGGCACAGTTCAAGAAAAGAAGCTCTTTTCAAAAGAGCTTAACGAGGAAATGACAGTACTCGTTTATCTGCCGTCAAACTACTCCCCTCTTTATAAATATCATCTTATTATCGCGCAGGACGGCCACGATTATTTCAGGCTGGGGAGAATCGGCAGACAAGTGGAGGAATTGCTGTCCAAAAGAGAAATAGACCGATGCATTATTATCGGTGTTCCTTACAAGGATGTAAAAGAACGCAGAAAAACCTATCATCCGGAAGGTTCTAAGTTTTCGGCATATAAACGATTCATTGCCCACGAGCTAGTTCCTTTTGCAGATCATGAATTTCCGACGTACCAAGTCGGCTACGGGCGGACACTGATCGGTGATTCTCTCGGAGCGACCGTTTCTCTTATGACAGCGCTTGATTATCCGAATATGTTTGGTAACATCATCATGCAGTCTCCCTATGTAGATCAACATGTATTAGAAGCCGTGAAACAGTCAGACGACATCAAACACCTCTCTCTTTATCACCAAATCGGAACAAAAGAAACAGACGTCCATACGACAGACGGCAATATTTTGGACTTCACAGAACCGAATCAGGAGCTGAAAAAGCTTTTGGAGGAAAAGCTTTCCGATTATTATTTTGAGCCATTTGACGGAGACCACAAGTGGACATACTGGCAGCCGCTCATTACGCCGGCTCTGAAAAAAATGCTCTAACATACTTTATTTTCAGGAGGGACATACTATGAAATACGGAATTGTTTTATTTCCATCAAAAAAACTGCAAGATCTCGCGAACTCTTACAGAAAGCGCTATGATCCGAGCTATTCACTGATCCCGCCTCATTTGACGCTGAGATCTTCATTTGAATTTACAGAAGAGGAAGCCGGTGAATTGGTATCACAATTGAGAGAGATCGCTAAAGAATCTCATCCGATTGTTCTCAAAATGACCAAATACAGTTCTTTTGCGCCTGTCAATAATGTCATTTACATTAAAGCAGAACCGACGGAAGAATTAAAAACACTGAATGAAAAACTTTACACCGGTGTATTAGCCGGTAATCAGGAATACAATTTTGTTCCGCATGTGACGGTCGGCCAAAACCTTTCCGACGATGAGCATTCGGATGTATTAGGGCAGTTAAAAATGCAGGAAGTATCTCATGAAGAAATTGTTGACCGTTTTCATCTGCTGTATCAATTGGAAAACGGTTCGTGGACGGTATATGAAACGTTCCTGTTAGGCGGAGGAGAATAAACGATTGGAAGCAGTTATCGCAAAAAATGAAGAACAAATGAAAGATGCATTTTATGTAAGAAAAGAAGTCTTTGTCAAAGAACAAAACGTACCAGCTGAAGAAGAAATTGATGAGCTAGAAAACGAATCAGAGCATATTGTGGTATATGACGGAGATCAGCCGGTCGGCGCCGGAAGATGGCGGCTAAAAAACGGATACGGCAAATTAGAGCGAATTTGTGTCTTAAAAAGCCACCGCTCAGCCGGTGTCGGCGGCATCATTATGAAAGCGCTGGAAAAAGCGGCAGCAGACGGCGGTGCTTCAGGTTTTATGTTAAATGCGCAGACACAAGCAGTGCCATTTTACAAAAAACATGGATATCGGGTGCTGTCTGAAGAGGAATTTCTCGATGCCGGCATTCCCCATTTGCAAATGATTAAGGATTAAACACCATCCGGGTCTTCTGAGATCCGGATTTTTTCGCATATAAAAAACCGCTCTCTCATGTGAACGGTTTTTTATACATATCGATTAATAGATGTGCCTATCCCTTTTTCTCGAAATCTTTTATAAAGAGAGCGCTTACGTTTTGCCTCGTTTACTTTCCTTTCAGCAGCCGTTAGATTCTCCTGCTGCTTTTCAAGTTCCTTGTATACCCGCTGAAATGGGACATAGCTGATCTTCTCTGTTCCGGCATAATCCTGTTTATGGCCTATTGTGCGATTGGCATATTGAGCGTATTGCTGGTTCTGAATTTGACCTGCATATATCATACGATCCCCACCCTTCTGCTGTTCTTTTCCCTTAAACTTACTTTTTGAAACACGTTTCTTTTGATATGATAGTCTTTGTCTGTAATGAACACCTTTTTATTGGGAGGACCCCTTTTTGAAATGCGCCCGACTGAATGATCGAACAATACATTTACATACATATTCGAGAGAACATTATCAATTCCTCTATGAAGAAGGAATAAAAGGGAATTTATTTTGTTCTCATTGCGGAAAGCCTGTTTTGTTAAGGCTCAACATCGCTGAACCGCCTGCATTTATTCACCGGCAGCCTGGTGATTTCCCGGCGTGTGAGGAAGCCTGCGAACCGAAACCGGCGAAAGAAGAGAGAAAAGAAGACTTTCAGGAATCCGGCGTCTTTCGTTTGCCTAAAGGAAAAGCGATATCAGCTGATCCGGCACCCGGTGTCACGGAATGGCAGACTCCAAGACATATTAAACCTGGTACACCTTTTATAAAAAGACCGGAAACACCTGATATGAGCCTTTTTCCGACTGTCGGCTTAAACACAGATCAGCTGAAAGCTGTCACGGAAACGGAAGGCCCTTTATTGGTGCTTGCCGGTGCAGGAAGCGGAAAAACACGTGTGCTGACCGCGCGCGCTGCCCACATGATCGAACACTTAGACATACCGCCGGAACATATGCTGCTTGTCACCTTTACAACAAAAGCCGTCGCGGAAATGAAAGATCGCATGGCGAAGCAGTACGGATTACAGCCGTCAAAAGTCAGAAGACTTGTCACCGGAACATTCCACAGCTTGTTTTATAAAATCCTATATCACTATGATTCTGCCAAATGGAATGGCGAACATTTGCTTAAAATGGAGTGGCAAAAGGAACAATATATGAAAAAAGCACTCTATGAAGAAGGCGTAGATGAGAAAGAGTTCCCTGTCGATCAGGCTTTGCAGCAAATCGGCTTCTGGAAAAACACTTATTTGCCGAATGAACATATTCCTTTAAAGGATGAGTGGGAAAAACAAGTCTACCGCCTATACGAATATTATGAGCGCCAGAAAAAAGAACACCGCCAATTTGATTTTGATGATATGGCGTCAGCCTGCTATGAACTGTTTATAGAACGGCCTGACCTTCTGGAGCAATATCAATCTAGGTTTACGTATATTTTAATCGATGAGTTTCAGGACATTAATCCGGTTCAATATAAAATCATGCAAATGCTGGCGAGTCCGGAACAAAACCTGTGCTGTGTCGGTGACGATGATCAGTCAATCTATGCGTTTCGCGGCAGCAGCCCTTCTTTTATTCTGGATTTTCAAAAGGATTATCCCGGTGCCAAAACAATCTATTTAACAGCGAACTACCGTTCAACACATCCGATCGTTTCCAGTGCTGATATTGTCGTGAAAAAGAACAAAAACAGGTATGCCAAGATGCTGGAAGCCGCACGTGACGACGCGCAGGTCCCTGTGCTGTTTTATCCTTATGACGAAGAAGAAGAAGCGACAATGGTGGTTTCCGATATGAAAGAAAAAATTCAAAACGGCGCAAAACCTGAAGATTTTGCGGTTCTCTACCGGACAAACAGCGCCGGCCGCGCCATTTATGAAAGGCTTCATCAATCATCCATTCCGTATACCGCAGATCGCGGCGTCCAGTCCTTTTACAGCAGAAGGATCGTCCGCCAGATACTCGCATACTTGTACGCAAGCCAAAACGAGGATGATACTGAAGCGATTAAGCACTTGCTGCCTGCCTTATTTCTAAAACAGTCTGCTTTAAACACGCTGAAGGCGCTCTCGATTACCGAGGACTGCTCCATGATCAAAGCGCTGGCCAAATTGCCGGATCTGAAGCCGTTCCAGCTGGATAAAATCAAAAAAATCGTGCCCTTTTTCGCAAGCATCCGCACCATGAAGCCGGTGGAAGCCATTACCTTTGCCGAAGGAAAAATGGGCTTCTCCGAATACTTAAAAAAACGGGGCAACGAAGGAAATAAGCTGGAAAAAGGCTCTGATGACCTGCGTGACGTCAAGGTTGTCGCCAAAAAATTCAAAACCATCCCTGACTTTCTCGCCCATGTCGATCACATGCGGGCTGCTGAAAAAAACAAAACGGATGAAAACGGCGTTCAGCTGATGACCATTCACCGGTCAAAGGGCCTCGAATTCAAAACCGTCTATGTATTAGGCACGGTAGACGGCTCCATCCCGCATGATTTCTCACTAGAAACAGCGAGAAAGGGAGACGAAGCTCCGCTTGAGGAAGAAAGACGCCTTCTGTATGTTGCAATGACACGGGCCAAACAGCATTTATATTTGTCTTGTCCCGCAAACAGGCGCGGCAAAACCGCCCACCGTTCAAGGTTTTTGTATCCTCTTTTGCAGCAAACGAGACAGCCTTTGCCCAAATAAACAGCCCGGCAGTGATACTGCCGGGTTTTTCACTGTAAAAAAGGCCCGCTGCCCAGGCCATCCGCTTATTTATTATCCAACATTTTAGAAATCGTTCCAAAATCAAGCTTTTCTTTTCCGCTTGTAATGGACTGGACAATCTTATCTTCCAGTTCTTTCGGCACGCGTCTGTTTGCCAGCTGCGCCACGCGTTTAATGACGCTGCGGACTGTGTTTTCATCTTTAAAATTGGCGTTTTGGAGTGATCCTGCAAGATTCATGACATCCTGCATGTTCACGCCTGTTTTCTTTTCAATGTTCTTAAAAAATTGATTATCCATGATACGCCTCCTTTTGGCGGAGTAATACAGTATTGTATGAACGCTTTACGCATAATGTGATGATTCGCAATCAAAAATAAGTTACTGATTTAAAAAGCAGCAAAGGGTACATAAAGTAGGAAGAAGCACGGGAATCATCCGCACTTCCTCCTTCATTCATTTCTTAGTAGTTAAAAAAAGATGCACCTACGATGATGAGAAGAATGAACAGTACGACCACAAGAACGAATGTTGAACCGTAACCGCCTGAATATCCTCCAGCATAACCGCCGCCGTAGCAGCCGCCTCCGTAACCAAATCCCATAACTAAGCACCTCCTTTACTCTCTATACACTATGTGAGACATCATGATCGGCTTGGATATTCGCATAGGGCGCTTGCGGATTTATGATGGATCATGCTGCGCCTGCCGTTTTTTCAGTAAGGCTTCCGTCTTTTCAGCCAATTCTTCAATTTCTTGTTCAAACGACAGGCCGGCTTCGTCAAATAAAGCCAATTCCTTTTCAATATGTTTGATCGTCTTGTCATGTTTGTTTTGCTTTTGATCGTGCGGTCCATACCTGCCCTCTATGAATTTTTCAAACTCGTTCATGAGATCCCCCCCTCTCATGACATATGCTGAGCGTATCAGCATTGTTAAAAAAACAAAAAACCGGACATCTCCGGTCTCTTGTCAGTGTCAAGCTATTGAGGTTTTTTCTTTTTACTGCCGCATCCGCAGCCTTTCTTTTTGATCTTTTTTGTTTGATACGATGAATCTGTATATGGAGTTTTTTGGGAAGGTTTGTTAAATTGATTCACTTTGATCCCTTCCTTTCCTTATGTCATATATGCTATTTTATGCGGATTCTGACGGAAAGTTACTGGTGGGAATGCCTCATTCCTGCAGCCATTTTGATACAAGGGTTTCAATAATACCGGCCAGCCCTGCGATCGCCAGCAGCAAAACCAGCCACTGGGCCGCCTCTGGAATAAAGGCCTGGCACAAAATCAAAAAGCCGGCGCACCACACGCCTGTGCACCAATAGCAGCTCAGCAATTCACCGATAAACGCCCTGACACCCGTTCCCTTTATGACAATATACGTTTCAATGTTCCCGTCCGCATCCTTTTCCTCCTTCTCTTCATGAAAAAGGCTGCGCAGCGGCGCCATAATCGTATCAAACACGAAAAGACGCGCGAGCCGGAAGACCGCAAGCGAAAGAAGGAAAAGAGACAGCCAATTGATAACCACTTGTTCACTCCTTTCATCATCCCCTTCACATATATGCAGAAACCCTAGCTTTCATGATTTTGTATCTTGTCCTGTTGAAAATTGGTTATTTTTCTTATTCCGCTCTGCACTTGTTCTGCATTATATACAGTATGGATAAGAAAGGAGTGAAGGTTATGTCGTTTGAAGAAAATGTTGAATCCCTGCATCCTGAAATATTTGAGCAATTATCTAGCGAATTCGAACAGCAGATCGAAGTCATTGATTGCGAGAATATCACAATAGATACGTCACATATAACATCTGCCCTTTCTATACAAGCCTTAGTGACAACAATGATTATCCTGGCAACACAGCTCGTCATCGCCGACGAGGACTTAGCTGACGCAGTGGCAAGCGAAATTCTTATTCTCGATAACTCCCAAATCAAAAAAAGAACCATCATTAAAATTATCAACAGCCGAAACATCAAAATTACTTTGTCTGCCGACGAAATAATAACCTTTGTACAAATTTTGCTTCAGGTGCTAAACAGCATTCTCAATGAACTTGACGTCCTTTAACCCTTTCTTTTCACAAACTTAAAAGCTGAGGTGAAAACAAATGTCAGATAACGATAAAATCAAAGAAGAGATTGCAAAGCTTCCCGAAGCAGATCCGATGACGAAAGCGCTGGTTCAAAATATCTTTCTTAAACACGGTGTCACGAAAGACAAAATGAAAAAAGTATCAGATGAAGAAAAGGAAATGCTTTTGAATATGGTAAAAGACTTGCAAGCTAAATCAGCGGAAATAATTGAAAAACAAAAGAAGAAAAAAGAAGAAGCCACCGTGCAAGAGCAACAAAACGAAAAACCGCTAAGCCGCAGAGAACAATTAATTGAGCAGCTCAGACAAAGACGTCAAAACAATAACAATTCAAACCAATCATAAAAAATAGGGCACATCATCAAGATATATGACTCAGTCAAAGTAAGAGGCTCGCTCATTTAATAACAGTAAAAGAAAAGGAGGAATAGATATGGAAAGCAGACCATACTCTTGGGTTGCACTTGATCCTGACTGTGACCATCCGTTAGACGAGAAAGATAAAAAAGAAGAAAGAAAATGTAATTGCGATATTTGCTGCAATGGCAATGGGTTTTTTGGCAACGACAACGCATTGATTGACCAAAATCTGGCTCAGGCAAATCTCAACAAACAAGTCTCCGATGAGACAATTATTATCAGAGATTCTTGTGACATCAACGTTTCATCTACAGATGTTCAAGCAGTAACATCAGTTTTAACGGCGCTTAATTCCGCAACCATAGTATTAACTCTAACATCCATTGCAGACGGAGTAATTGCCGAATTAGTCGCACAAGATTTATTGCAGATTGCAGCTAACAAACAAGTAAATCGCCAAAAACTTCTTATCGAATGCTCCCGCGGCGTAAATGTTACAACAGTAGATGCCGATATTGCAACAGTTGTTTCTACAGCAGTAAACCTCCTAGTCGCTGTCTTAACAATCACTCTTGTCCTCTAGAACCTAAAAGCAGAGCTAAAAACGCTCTGCTTTTTCTTATTTTCCCGCATATGATGAATATATAGACGTTCACCCACACCAAGTGAGGCACGAGTACATATGTTGTTAAGGACTAAAGTCAAATACCCTATAAAGAAGGAGCTGAAATCAATGAGCTGCGGAAAAACCCATGGCCGGCATGAGAACTGTGTATGCGATGCAGTGGAAAAGATTTTAGCAGAGCAGGAGGCAGTTGAAGAACAGTGTCCGACTGGCTGCTATACCAACCTTTTAAACCCTACGATTGCTGGAAAAGACACAATTCCGTTTCTCGTTTTTGATAAAAAAGGCGGATTGTTCTCCACATTCGGAAACGTGGGGGGATTTGTGGATGATATGCAATGCTTTGAATCCATTTTCTTCCGCGTTGAAAAATTATGCGATTGCTGTGCAACACTTTCTATTTTACGCCCGGTCGATGTCAAAGGCGATACCTTAAGTGTTTGCCACCCTTGCGACCCGGATTTCTTCGGGCTAGAAAAAACAGATTTTTGCATCGAAGTGGACCTCGGATGCTTCTGTGCGATTCAATGCCTGTCACCAGAGTTAGTTGACAGAACTTCGCCTCATAAAGATAAAAAGCATCATCACAATGGATAAACACTTGTAAAGAGGAATCCCCTTCCAAGCTCTATTACAGGTGCAAATTATTCAGCTGCTTCGAAAGTGAGGCAGCTGACTCTCCATCATTTCGCCAGTCTCAAAATTACAAGGCAGGAGGGATAATATGAGCCAGAAAACATCAAGCTGCGTGCGTGAAGCGGTAGAACAAATTGAAGATCTGCAAAACGCGGTTGAAGAGGATTGCCCGGCCGGCTGCCATTCCAAGCTTTTGTCTGTAAGCCATTCATTAGGCGATACAGTGCCTTTTGCAATATTTACATCAAAATCAAAGCCTTTAGTCGCCTTCGGTAATGTCGGCGAGCTGGATAACGGACCTTGCTTTAATACAGTATTTTTTAGAGTAGAAAAAGTTCATGGCAGCTGCGCAACGCTATCCTTATTAATCGCTTTTGACGAACACAAACACATTTTGGACTTCACCGATAAAGACACGATTTGTGAAGTGTTCCGACTTGAAAAAACGCACTACTGTATTGAAGTGGATTTAGACTGCTTCTGCGCGATCAATTGCTTAAATCCCCGTTTAATCAATCGAACACATCATCATTCATGATAAGGCGGAAAAGCTTGCAGATTTGCAGGCTTTTCTCTATGTAAAAAAGCTGCCGGAACGATCTGCCGGGCAGCTTTTTGCTTTCATTAAAAACCTAACGGGTGCAGAGATGTGATATCATCGATCGCCAGCTCAGTCGGAGCGCCGTTTCCGGTCGTCCGAAGCAGAACGGAATCATTTCTTCTTCCGACAATCACGCCTCTGTACGTTTTCCCATTGGCTTCAATCAGACAAAGCGCTCTCGGCATGTTATGCGGCAGTTTTGTTAAAAAGTCGATTTTTTCATGGATGGACATCTTGCTCATCGGTTTTTTCACTTTTCTGGCCGGCGGTGTCTTTTCTTCAGCTTTAGCTGCATTATGAACGGCCTCCGGTTCCTTTTCAGGCTTACGGGCTTCAGGTGCAGGCTCTTCCTTTTTTTCCGCTTCCTGAGGTTGCTGTTTGGCGGTGTCTTCAATTGCCTGCGGCTCTTCTAACGGTTCCTGCTGCTTTTTCTGGTTCTCCGGCTCTCTCGCCTCTTGTTTTTGCTGACTCACTTGTTCCTCTGCCTGTTTTTTCTCTGTTTGCTGAGCATCTTTTGCCTGAATGTCTTCCCGCTCTTTTTCCTCTGTTTCAATTGCACCTTTTACCTGAATGTCTTCCCGCTCTTTTTCATGATAAACCGGCTGTTCCTCTGCTTTTGTCGGAGCCGGTTTGGCTTTTCTTTTAATGACGATCTCCTGCATGGACGAGCGTGTTTCCATATAATCCGGCTGAACAATATACATGAGCGGTTTTTTATCCGCGTTTCTTTTCTTATTAGACATCTTCATCCCTCCGATTCTGTCATATTCTATCTATATGACAGAATGCTGAAAATCAGAAGAAATAAAAAAGCAATCCCTATTTGGGACTGCTTGATGGTGAATCTGCTTAGCGGGCAGTGATATGGAAACCTGAATCAACATGAAGATTTTCACCTGTGATGCCTCGGGACATATCGCTAAATAAAAATGCTGCTGTATCTCCCACCTCTTCAGGTGTAGTCGTGCGGCGTAGCGGCGCACGCTCTTCAATGTCTTTTAAGATGGAGTTGAAGTCACTGATGCCTTTAGCAGACAATGTTCTGATCGGACCGGCAGAAATGCTGTTAACGCGGATATTTTCTTTTCCTAAGTCAGCAGCTAAGTACTTCACACTTGCGTCAAGAGAAGCTTTCGCTACACCCATCACGTTGTAGTTCGGCATAACGAGCTCTCCGCCAAGGTAAGTCAGCGTTACGATGCTTCCGCCTTCAGTCATCATCGGACGCGCCGCTTTTGCGACAGCGGTCAGTGAGTATGAGCTGATGTTGTGAGCTAGAAGGAAGCCCTCACGATTTGTGTTTAAGTATTCGCCGACAAGCTCTTCTTTGTTGGCAAACGCGATACAATGCGCGATACCGTGGATCACACCGACCTGCTCCTTAATGCTTGCGAAACAAGTTTCGATTTCCGCGTCGTTTGTCACGTCGCAAGGAAGGATAATGGAATCGTTTCGCTCCAAAGTTCCAGCGAGTTCATGAACAGATTTCTCCAGGCGTTCACCTGCATATGTGAAAATCAATCGTGCGCCCGCTTCATGTAAAGAGCGCGCAATTCCCCAAGCGATACTGCGTTTGTTGGCTACTCCCATAACAACAATGTTGCGGCCTTCAAGTGAAAAATTCATATGTATAAAGCCTCCTATATTTGTTAAAGACATAGTATTAGTACCTGATCTTAATACCTATCATATCATAACCTTGTCCAGATGAAAAGCGCATACCAAAGTCAAACATGAAAGAGACCCCCATAAGCAGGTGGTCTCATCGGTTTATTTTTATACTGTTTCGTTTAAAAGCGAAATGATTTGTCGGTCCGTGGCCCGATCCGATGCCGAGCGTATTTTCCACAGCTTCGCGGACAAAGTTGGCAGCAACCTCGAATGCCTGATGGATGCTGTCTCCTTTAGCGGTTTGGGCTGTTAAAGCCGCAGCAAAGGTGCAGCCTGTGCCATGCGTATGCTTCGTATCGATATAAGGATGGCTGATTTGCATAAACATGTTTCCATCAAAAAGAAGGTCAGTAATGTGATTGTCCTCAGGCTGGTGCCCACCTTTGATAATCACATGCTGCGCACCCATCTTCACCAGCTGTTCCGCAGCTTTCTTCCGGTCATCAAGCGAACGGATCGCCATACCCGTCAGCGCTTCTGCTTCCGGCACATTCGGCGTGATCGCATAGCTTCTTGGAATCAGCAGCTCCTTCAGCGTAGCGATTGATTCATCGCGAAGCAAGGACGCCCCGCCCTTCGCGATCATAACCGGATCAACGATCACCCGGCTTAATTCGTATTGATCAATTTTTCTTGCCACTTCTTCAATCATTTCCGCATTCCAAAGCATTCCTGTTTTTACGGCGTCCGGTCTCAAATCCTCCGCCACAGCGTCAATTTGCTCTCTCAATGCCTCTGCAGTCAGTGGATACACACCGTGGACGCCAAGTGTATTTTGAGCAGTTACCGCCGTAATGGCAGACATTCCGAATACACCAAGCTCCTGAAAGGTTTTAATATCTGCCTGTATCCCCGCGCCGCCGCCTGAGTCAGAGCCGGCGATTGTCAAGGCTTTATATATACTCATCAAACTACACTCCTTTTATTACCCAATCCATTTATGATAGATGGATTTTGCCCTGGCAATATCATTTGTTCCATGGATCAATGCTCTGCCGTCCCTAAACAGCACCATTTTCATGTCATCCGAGCGGCAGGAAATTAAATACGGATTCGCTGCTACTTCCAGCCCCGCCTGCCTCAGCTGCCCCGCCAACACGTCAAGATCTGCTTCTTTTGTGAAAGAGAATCTGATTTGCACCGTGTTTCTGCCGCACAATACTGCTGCTTTCGTTTGGTTTTCGTATGATAAAAACGGAAAATCCTTTGTGCCGCAGCTTGGACACGAGTCATCTTTAAGTCCCGCTGCTCTTACCTCTGACCGCTCATTGTTCCACAGGTCAAAGGAGCGCAGCACGGGCTCGCATTCCTCTCCCGTCAGCAGTTTCAGGGCGTCTGTCACCTGAAGGACAGCAACCTGCAGAACAGCTGGGCTGATAATGCCGGCTGTGTCGCATGTCGCACCGCCAATCGGAAGAGTATCGAGTAAACAATGAAGGCAGGGTGTTACTCCCGGCAATACAGTAAACGTGAGACCGTAGCTCCCTACACAAGCGCCGTAAAGAAACGGAATGCCTTCTTTCACCGCAGCATCGTTCACAATGAGCCGGGTTTCAAAATTATCGGCGGCATCTACAATGATTGATGCGCCGCGAATCAGCTCCGATACGTTTTCTGCTGTGACATCCATGACAAGTCCGGTCACATCCACATCACTGTTAATGGAACGAAGACGCTGCTCAGCAGCTGCTGCTTTCGGCAGTTCCTTTTTGACATCATTTTCTGTGTAAAGCTGCTGGCGCTGCAGATTGCTCCATTCGACGTAATCTCTATCGGCGATTTTCACCGATCCGACTCCCGCTCTCACCAGCATCTCTGCGCTGGCTGTTCCCAGTGCGCCGGCGCCGATGATCACAACGCGCGCCTCTCTCAGTTTCTTCTGGCCTTCGGGGCCGATTGGAGCAAACAGCTCCTGTCTGGAATACCTGTCCGTCATACAGGAAGACCTTCTCCCGGACTGCTAGCCGTCCCATATGACTTGGCTGGAATGCGGCCTGCTTCATAAGATAGACGTCCTGCTTCTACCGCGAGCTTCATGGCGTGTGCCATTTTCACCGGATCGTTCGCACCTGATACGGCCGTATTCAGCAGTACGCCGTCCGCTCCAAGCTCCATTGCATATGCCGCATCTTTTGGCGATCCGATTCCGGCATCCACGATGACAGGCACTTTCGCCTGTTCAATGATAAATGACAGATTCAGAGGATTTAAAATCCCCTGTCCCGATCCAATCGGAGAAGCCCCCGGCATAATGGCATGAACACCAAGCTCTTCAAGCTTTCTCGCCAGTACCACATCATCCGAAGTGTACGGCAGCACAATGAACCCTTCTTCAAGAAGCTGTTCAGACGCTTTTAACGTTTCCACAGGATCGGGCAGCAAGGAGCGGCTGCACCCGATGACTTCGACTTTAATCATGTCACAAAGCCCGGATGCCTTCGCAAGCCGTGCAATTCGAACTGCTTCTTCCGCCGTGCTGGCGCCTGCTGTATTTGGCAGAAGCGTATATTTTGATAAATCAAGCTGCTCCAGAAAATTAGGCTGAGACGCTTCAAAGATATTCATTCTCCGCACAGCAAATGTTAAAATATCAGACTCTGAAACAGCCACCGCTTCCTTTTGAATGTCAAACGATGGATATTTTCCCGTGCCCAGCAGCAACCTTGATTGAAATTGTTTCCCGCCAATTGTTAGCATTCTCATCCGCCTCCTACAAAATGGACAATTTCGATGACATCACGATCAGAAAGCTCTACCTCGTGATATTGTTCTTTACCGATAATTTCTTTATTTCTTTCAACGATCACGATTTTATTTTCAAGCTGATAAGACGCAAGCAAATCCTGAATCGTACCTGTGTCTCTATCCCACTCAACTTGTTTACCGTTCAGCTGAAGCATCATATCTGAACCGCCTCCTTGCGATCAATTCGAAAGGCGTGCAGCCAGTCTGCCTTGACCTCTTTATTCATAATGAGATCACCGATTAAAGCACCCGTTGCAGGAGCAAGCAGAATCCCGTTTCTGAAATGGCCCGCCGCAAATAAAATGCGGCTGTCCTCAGGGTGTCTGCCAATGTATGGTTTTCCGTCCTTTGTCCCCGGACGCAGTCCCGCCCAAAAACGATCAACCTTCATATTCTGAATCGCCGGCAACATCGTTTTCGCTTTTTCCATAACCGACTGAAGTCCGCCAAGATCCGGCTTATCGCTCCAATCACCAGGCTTCATCGTCGCGCCGACAACCAGTCTGCCGCTTTTTCTCGGTACGATATAGCAATGATCATGATAAAGTGTTTTTGTCAGCGGAATATCATCATTCCAAACAGACAGGCACTCTCCTTTTACAGGAAAAAATGACTGGTTCAACCCGAGCTGTTTAAAAAACATCCCGCTCCAGACCCCGCTGGCAACCACGACATGGTCCGCATGCACGTCACCGGAACCCGTTTTGATCAAAATGGATTCACCGCCACGCGTCACATCGAGAACGGGAGTATGCTCAAAAATATCCGTACCAAGCGCTTTAGCCGATTTAGCGTATGCCTTGCACACAAAATAAGGCTCAACATGAACATCGTCCTGAATAAAGCTCGCCCCGTAAATCTCACCGGCCGTATACGGCTCTTTTTCCAGCACTTCTTCTTTTGTATGCCAGCTGACAGTATGCAAATCGTCCATCCGTCTCAAGCGGGACACGTCTTCTTCGGAGAATGCAAGCTTAAACATACCGCCTTCATGCCTTCTGATATCAATGCCGGATAAGGCAAGTAGCTCCTCTCCAAGACCCTGATACAAACGCTGACTGTGCATGGCGAAATCAAAAAACGCATCCCGCTCCTCGCACTCGGCATGGGCGCCAAGCATCCCTGCCGCGGCGCTTGTTGTTCTGCCGCCGATTGTTCCGCTTTCAAGCAATGCGGTGTTTTTCTTTTCTTTTGCCAACTGATAAGCTATCGCGGAACCAATAATTCCGCCTCCAATGACAACTGCATCATAATGCCTTTTCATACTGAATCTCCTTTAGCTTGCGGGAATATCGTCTGGCAGCTTCCAAAGGATCATCGGAAGAAAAAATTCCGGACATGACAGCGATACCGTCTGAACCTGCTTGTTTCACTTCTCTTAATCTGGCAGGTGTCATTCCGCCAATTGCAATAACCGGAATCGAGATCCTCTGTTTGATTTCTGAAAGCAAAGACACGCCTCTGCCATCAAGGCCTTGTTTGCAATCCGTTTCAAACACATGGCCGAACAAAACATAATCAGCGTCTTCCTTTTCTGCCTGAAGCGCTTCCTCCAGTGAATGCACCGATCGCCCAATGTGCAGGTGAGGAAATCTGGCTCTTACTTGTTTCGGCGAAAAGCTGCTGCTCGGCAGCTGAACGCGGTGAATATTTGAAAAAAGCGCAATATCAACCCGGCCATTCATCACCAGCTTTTGCTTATCAACACCGCCTTCAGAAATAAGCTCCAGCAGTTTCAAAATGTCAGCCGCCGATTTAGACCGTTCACGAATATGGATGAAATCAACCTCATCCTGAATGGCTATAATTGATCTCATTAGATCTTCAACCGGCTTGCGGTCATCAGTTATGGCGTGCAGCTCCAAGCCCTTCCACCTCTTTTACGCCGCTGTCTGACCAGCCTTCTTTTCGATAAGCCATTCCCCAGAACTGATATTCATAATAGCTCGAAATAACGAAATTCTCTTTCATCTTGGCACGCACTTCCTCTGTGCTGTTTTCCGCCAGCTCATCCAGGCGGTTAATTTGTTCTTCCACCTGCTGTCTGAACCAGTCACCGCCGTATGTGCTAATCCACTTCTGGTAAATCGGATGCCCCGGATCACATGTCAGCAATTTCTCACCAACCTCATAATAAAGCCAATAGCACGGGAGAAGAGCTGCCAAGATTTCTGCAAAATTCCCGCTCAAAACCGAACGGTACATATGGGATGTATAGGAGTAAGCGGTAGGAGATGGCTTAAATGACTTCCGTTCTTCCTCACTGATTTCCAAAAGCTCCGTAAACTCGCGATGAAGCGCCATCTCCGCTTCATATGTACCTTGAGCATGGCTGGCCATGCGTCCTGTTGTATAAAGATCCTTTGCATAAGCGGCACCGAACGATTGCACCTTTGCAAAATGAGTTAAATAGTAAGAATCCTGAAGCACGTAATATTTAAAGCGGTCGATCGGGAGAGTTCCGTCACCGATCCCCTGAACAAATGGATGGACAAAGCTGCCTTCCCACCATTCTGCGGCTGCACTGCGGCATTCTTCTGAAAACTTCACACGTCATTCCCCCTGTCTGTTAATAAAAAAACCACTTTCCCGCAAGGAAAAGTGGTTTGGAATTGGCATAGTTGTATAACACAAATACCGCTCCACTTCCCTACGCAGGTCTGAACCTGTTCAAGTTATGAGGGTCTAAAAGTCACACTTTTATCTCAGCCCTTATAAAGGACACCCCTAGTGGTTTTACGAATACATATTGAATTGTTCTGCACCTCTATATTAACACGAATCCTTATTTGGTCAAGATATTATCCTTCCAATGTTTTCTTAAGATCCGTTACGTACCCGCGTGATCCGGTGACAATTAAGCGGTCTCCGATTTTCAGCCTTGTATCGCCGTGAGGAACAATGCTGTCGACACCTCGGAAAATCCTGACAAAAATCACATCGCCTGTTAAAGGGAATTCACGGAGAATCACGCCGTCGTATTTGCTGTTTTCCATATTAATTTGATACAGCGAGGACTCTTGGTTCGTGAGCAGTTTCATGACGCCAGGCGCTTCTATCAGCGCGCGAAGCAGCGTTTTGGTCGACAGCAAGATGGAAAAGATGCTGATGCCCTGCTCTTTCAATTTCGCTTCGTTCTCCGGTGATCCGGTGCTGGCAATGACTCTTTCTGTTCCTTTTTCTTTGGCGTATAGTGCGATGTCCGTATTCATGTCTTCATCCCCTGTCGCCACCACAAGGATTTCTGTATCAAATATACCGAGTGATTCAAGGGTTTGATGCTCATAATCAGAAATCGTTTCGACGGAAAATACTGAGTCTGACAGCTTTTCCTCAGCGTTTTCTTGATAAACGTGCACGACACGCACTTTATACTCGCTCTCAGGCAATTCAAGTGTCACAGGCAGTGTCATTTGATTAGCGCCGATAAATGTGATCTTCTTTTTCTCCTCCGGCTGCTCCTGTTTTTTGTACAGCTTTTTAAAACCGACCGGCGTAAAAATACTTGCAATAACCGCCACCAGCGTAAGCGCTCCTGACATATTTGCGCTGATTACATGAAGCTGCTGGCCGATTGTCGCAGCGGCAATCACAAGAGAAAGCGTTGATGTCAGCAGGAAACCAGACGCCAATATTGTGCGGTTATCATACCATTTCTTCAAGTACAGGACAGGAAGAATTTTGCTTACTAACAGCGCCATAAGCAACAGCGGAATCATCACTAAAATTTTCGGGTCCTGAAAAAGTGTCCAAATATCCAATTTTACACCGACCATCACAAAGAAAATCGGTATTAAGAACCCGTAGCCGAAGGAATCAAGCTGCTGAACCAGTTCCTTGTTCGGCGAGAGCAGGGAAACAAGCACGCCCGCTAAGAAAGCGCCGAGAATATTTTCTGCCCCCAGTGATTCAGACAGAGCCACCAGTACGATAATTAAGGTGAAAATAGCACGAGTCCCGATCTGGATCGTCCCTTTTGACATGGATTGAACAAAAGAACGGTGTTTGAAGACCCGGCCGAAGAAGTAAAGCACTACTCCGGCTGCGAACAGGATCATCAAGAGCCACATGTTTCCGCTGTCCTCTCCGTATAGAGAAGAAAATACAGCAAGAAGAATCATAGTGACCAAGTCAGCAATCACAGCAACAAGCAGGATAATCTGCCCGATGTTTGAATCCATGATCCGTTCTTCCTTTAAGGTTGGAACAACAACACCTAACGAAATCGTAGAAATAATAAGCGTCATTAAAAAAGCATTTTGGATAAATCCGGCCAAGACGAACCCATAGGACAGCAGCAATGATAAAATAAAAATACCGATAAAAATAATGGATGCTGTGACAAATGTATTGGGTGCTTCCTTGCCGTTTTGCAGAAACTGTTTTTTCTTTCCTCTCTCAAAGGATGAAAAATCAATTTCAAGCCCGCTTAAAAACATTAAAAAGATAAATCCCAGCATAGAGAGCGTCTGAAGCCAAGTATCACCCTCCACAACTAAATTAAGACCGCTTTTTCCTATAATCAATCCCATAATAATTTCAGCAACTACAACAGGGATGCTGAGTTTAAACCGATGCAAAAGGATGGGAGTTAAAAATGCAACGATAAGTACGACAACTAATGATGCGACAGATGTATGCGCCATAATCTGAACCTCCTTTTAAAAAAACATAACGCGATTTTAACAAGGGTGATGATGAAAAATAAAGTAATAAGGTCTCATTTTTTTCAGAAAATGATTCTTCTATAATTTGCACATAAAAGCTGGTGATGACTCACAGCAATTTGCTTCATAATAAATAAAATCATGAGTAAGGAGGATGCTGCATGGCTTACTACGATATCATCAGCGATATTCATGGCTGCTATGATGAAATGACAGCCCTGATAGAAAAACTTGGATACACAATAAAAAATGGATTGCCTGTACATGATGAAGGCAGGATGCTTGTTTTTGCCGGGGATTTGACAGACCGAGGCCCTAAATCAATTGAAGTCATCCGCTTTGTAGCCGGCGCTTATGAACAAGGAGCAGTGCGTTATGTCCCGGGAAATCATTGCAACAAGCTGTACCGCTACTTAAAAGGAAATCCCGTTAAAGTGATGCACGGTCTTGAAACAACTGCGGCAGAGCTTAAAGCACTTTCTGAAGAAGAAAGAAGAAAAGTCAGCGAACAATTTATGAAGCTTTATGAAACTGCGCCGCTTTACGACATCTTACATAATGGAGAATTGGTTGTCGCCCATGCTGGCATAAAGGCTGACGATATCGGCAAAAACACAAGGAGAGTAAAGGACTTTGTACTTTACGGCGATGTGACGGGTGAAACGTATCCGGACGGCAGACCCGTCAGGAGGGATTGGGCCGCCGCCTATAACGGGAAAGCATGGGTTGTATACGGACACACACCTGTTAAAGAGCCCCGCATCATAAATCGCACCATTAACATTGATACAGGCTGTGTGTTTGGGAATGAACTGACGGCCTTGCGTTTTCCCGAACTGGAGACAGTCTCCGTTCCAAGCTCTATGCCCTATGACGAATCTAGATTTCGCCCCATATAAAAAAGGAGAGAATCGTTTTAATGATTCTCTCCTTTAACTAATTCTTGCATATCGTGCGGCAGAGCCGCATGAAACGTCATTTTCTCCTGCGTCAGCGGGTGGATAAACGACAGCTGCTCACTGTGCAGCGCCTGCCTGTCAATCTTTTGTCTCGTTCCGCCGTACAACGTATCGCCGCACAGCGGGTGTCCGAGATAGCTCATATGGACGCGAATCTGGTGGGTCCGCCCTGTCTCAAGCTGCAATGCCACCGAGGTTAAGTCATCTGTTATACGTGTGACACGAAAGTGAGTAACAGCCTTCTGACCGCCCGGTGTCACCATCCGTTCAATGATACTGTCAGGATGTCTGTCAATCGGGGCGTCTATCTTTCCCTCTGTCTCTGTCATACGTCCATGCACAACCGCAACATATCTGCGTTTCACAAGGCCGTTTTTTTGCGCCGACGATAAAATGGAGTGGGCAAAGCGATGTTTGGCAATCAGCATGACACCAGACGTGTCCCGGTCTAGCCGGGTGACAAGATGCACCGTGGCCCGCACTCCGTTTTTTTGGTAGTGATGGATGATGCCATTTGCTATGCTTCCCGCCGGGTGCTCTCGCGACGGAATAGATGACACATACGGCTGTTTGTTTATCACAAGCACGTGTTCATCCTCATACAGAATATCGAGCGGAACTGGCTCGGCCAAAAGCGTCTCGCTCACCTGTTCCTCAGGAAACTTTACAACAAGAAGGTCTCCCTCTCTCAATACGTATTTAACAGTCACATGCTTACCGTTAATGAGAAGATCTCCTCCGCTAAACTTGATGTCGGTCAGCAGACGTTTAGAAATCCCCAGCTCGCCCGCATATTCCTTTAAGGTCATTCCGTCTTCAGCGGAAGTGATGTTCTTTTCAATAATAAATTGCTCCACGATACGTCCTCTTTCTACTCACCTTTTCCGATAAATGAATCCTGGACTCTTTTCCAAAACGGAAACGGACGGAATCTTGCAAATCTTACATTTTCGGATGCAACCTGGCAGCGGATGGACTTTACATCCTTATGAAGCAGAGTTAAATGGTCAATTGTTACTTGAAAGTCAACTTCGTTTCTCGGTTTAATCATGCAATCATGATGGGATGGGAGAAGGAGCGGTGATCCGACCGTCCGGAATACGCGGTTATTGATAGATGCCATTTCCGCCAGCTGAATCGCTCTGATGGATGGATGGATAATCGCTCCGCCCAGCGCTTTATTATAGGCTGTGCTCCCAGAAGGCGTTGACAGGCAAAGGCCGTCGCCTCGGAACGTTTCAAAGAGCTGCCCTTTGATTTCCACATCCGCCACAAGGCTTCCTTCTATGCTTTTAATCGTACATTCATTTAACGCCAAATATCTTTCCTCCCGCTCATTTTCATGATAGGTCACTACCACTTCAAGGAGCGGATATTCCACAGTATGATACGGTGTTTTCGCAATTGCGAGCACGAGTTTTTCAATTTCATGAGGAACCCAGTCCGCATAAAACCCAAGATGACCCGTGTGAACGCCGACAAAAGCCGTTTTATCTAACCTGTCGCTGTATCTGTGAAAAGCGTATAAGAGCGTCCCGTCGCCCCCGACTGAAATGACGATTTCCGGTTCATTTTCATCCAGTTCCATGTCAAAATCCAATAAATACGCCTGTATTTTGCTTTTCAGCGTATCAGAAACATTATCTCCTTTTGACGATACGGCAAATTTCATGCTTTTTCTTCCCCTTTACCTATTGATGCTCGCTTCCTTTTTTCTTTCTAGAAAAGGCAGCTTGAGCTTCCTGTATTTCACCCTTGATCTCCGACATCTCTTCATCAAGCCGCGAAGCCGCTTCAGAAGCGCGCTGAAGCCTCAGTTTTACTTTTTCAGGAATGTTTCCGCTGTATTTATAATTTAATGAATGCTCAATGGTCGCCCAAAAATTCATCGCCAGCGTACGGATCTGTATTTCAACAAGAACATGTTTCTCTCCGGATATCGTCTGCAAAGGATACATCACGACAAGGTGATATGACCGATACCCGCTCTCTTTATGTTCTGCAATATAATCTCTCTGATCCACAACGGTGAAATCTTTTCGGGCAAACAGCATTTCCTTTACAAATTGGATGTCATCGACAAATTGGCACATGATCCTAAGGCCTGCGATATCCTGCATGGTTTCAATTTCATGTAACGGTATGCTTTTCCGTCTGGCTTTTTCGAGTATACTCGCCACAGGCTTGACGCGTCCTGTCACAAACTCAATCGGTGAATGGTCATCCTCATATTCATAAAGCGTGCGGATCCCCTTAAGCTTCACTTTTAATTCTTCAACAGCCTGGCGGTACGGCACTAAAAAACGCTCCCATTGCTTGTCATCCATCATACATCCCCCAATTCAGCACCAGTTTCTATAGAAATACGCGTTTCACTTTTTCTTCCATTTCTTCTCCGTAGTTCGCATTATCTTTAATATTTTCTAAAAGATACTCCAGCTCCTCATAGAGGCCTGACAGCTCAATGCTTTCCTTCCCTGCCTCTAAAACAATCGGTTTTCTTTGATCATGGGCCTGCTTCAGTTCAGGCCATATATGTTCCTTTATCATGACATATTCAAAAGAATCAGCTAATTCAAGTATGTATACAAAAGCAATGTTGTCAGAATCAACAAGCATTTGACCTGACGGCTTGCGATCTGCTTCGATTCCTTCTGTCTCACAGGTAAGGCGAAGCTCAACATCCGATAGTGTTGCATTTAAGATTTCGATTCTGTTTTGCATAATGCTCTCCTTTATAAACAAAGTACAGATTCATTTTATCATATCAAGCTCGATATTGATAAACCTAACATCTAAAGAGATAATAGTAAAAATGAGATTTACAGAGCTGAAAGGAAGACAATCATGAGCCAAGAAATTGAAATTGAATTTAAAAATCTGCTGACAAAACATGAATTTGAAAACATAGCTGCAGCACTGCACTTGACAGAAAAAGAATTTACAAATCAAGAGAATCACTATTTTGATACAAACAGCTTCGCACTGAAACAAAAACATGCGGCGCTTCGAATACGCAAGAAAAATGGCGAGTATGTGCTGACGTTAAAAGAACCGGCTGAAGTTGGACTTCTGGAAACCCACCAGAAACTTTCCGGCGTATCCGACTTTACACGTTTCACGATTCCGAAAGGCCCTGTCGAGGACCAGCTGAAGAAGCTTCACATCGATACAGACGCCATTCATTATTTTGGATCTTTAGCAACAAACCGTGCAGAAAAAGAAACAGAAAAAGGTTTAATAGTTTTAGATCACAGCCGATATTTAAATAAAGAGGATTATGAAATCGAATTTGAGGCGGCTGACTGGCATGAAGGCAAGCTGGCCTTTGAAAAGCTGCTTCAGCAATTCAGTATTCCTCTGCGCGAAACCAAAAATAAAATTCAGCGTTTTTATGAAGAAAAACGAAAGTCTATATAAGGTGGAATGACATAGTGAACGTAACGAATTGGGCGGCTCTCCTTCAGCTTCAGGCATTACAGTCTATATCAAATGCAAGCAGCACAGGCAGTCAGAGTGCCGAAAGCCCGCTTTCAAGCTTCAGCTCCTTGCTCAGCCAATATACAAATGGACTGTCCCAGCAAACAACAGCGTCAGCAGCATCTTCAAGCCCGCTCAGCCAGCTGAACAGCGTTTACGGGACATCGCCGTCACTGCTTTCAGCTTACGGGCTTACCTCCTATTCAAACGGCAATGCCGGCCAAATGACAAAAGCGAGTGAAAGCACTGAAACAGCTGCTGTTGATACCTCCTCAAACAAACAAGAGGATAAAACCGTCAGCTCGGGTGATTTCTCAATCGACAGCGCTATAAAAAAAGCCTCTGACAAATACGGAGTCGATGAAAAATTAATCCGCGCTGTCATCAAACAGGAATCAGGCTTCAATGCAAAAGCCGTCAGCGGTGCAGGCGCAATGGGCTTAATGCAGCTGATGCCGTCAACAGCAACCTCACTTGGCGTTTCCAATCCGCTTAATCCGCAGCAAAACGTTGAGGGCGGAACGAAGTATTTAAAACAAATGCTGGATAAATATGATGGCAATGTATCCATGGCGTTAGCAGCTTATAACGCCGGACCGGGAAACGTTGATCGATACGGAGGCATTCCGCCTTTCAGAGAAACTCAAAACTATGTAAAAAAAATAACAGCAACCTATTACGCGTAACCGGAGCGGCTCTTGCCCTCCGGTTTTTTTGCGGAGTGAAATCTTACACATTCATGATTTGTATGTGATATGATATGAAATACAAACCCGGCTCTAAAGCCGAACCCTGTCTTCAAGCACATAAAAGGCAGTTTGTTTGTAGAAATGATGCCTTGTTGCTAAAATAAATCATAGATGAATTGAAATAAATACAGAAAATAACTTTTTGCAATAGGAATTATGATTCCTATTAGCCATATTTAAAGGAGTAGTCAACATGGGACAATCGTTTAACGCACCTTATGAAGCGATTGGAGAAGAACTTCTATCGCAACTTGTTGATACTTTTTATGAGCGTGTCGCGTCTCATCCTTTGCTTAAGCCCATATTTCCGAGCGATTTAACAGAAACGGCCAGGAAACAGAAGCAATTTTTGACACAGTATTTAGGCGGGCCTCCCCTTTATACTGAGGAACACGGCCATCCCATGCTCAGGGCAAGACATCTTCCCTTTCCAATTACAAACGAGAGGGCCGATGCGTGGCTCAGCTGTATGAAAGACGCAATGGACCATGTAGGACTAGAGGGCGATATTCGTGAATTTTTGTTTGGCCGGCTGGAGTTGACAGCAAGGCATATGGTGAATCAAACAGAAGCGGAGGATCGATCATATTGACAAACTATCAGCATGAGCAATACTTCGCCCATTGCCACGGCCATCCAAAAAAACCGCTGGAAATCTACATGTTTGTTGACCCTTTATGTCCCGAATGCTGGTCCTTAGAGCCTGTCATAAAAAAAATGAAAATCAGATACGGACGTTTTTTCACCTTACGCATCATCGCATCCGCAAGCCTTACAGCGTTAAATAAGAAACGCAAAAAGCATCTTCTGGCAGAAGCTTGGGAAAAGCTCGCTAGCCGTTCCGGTATGCCGTGTGACGGCGGTGTATGGTTTGAGCAAGATCAGCCGCTCTCTTCTCCATATATGGCCGCTCTCGCATTTAAGGCAGCCGAACTTCAAGGAAGAAGAGCCGGTATGCAATTTCTTCGGAATATGCAAGAGAGTCTGTTCGTTTCGAAGAAGAATATTACGGATGAAAACGTGCTTTTGGAAATAGCGTCAAAAACAAGCCTAGATCTCGAGGAATTTCAAAAAGACCTTCACTCCCAAAGCGCGGTAAAGGCGCTTCAATGTGACATGAAAATCGCGGCTGAGATGGATGTTACAGCCACACCGACGCTGACGTTTTTTAATACGCAGCATGAAGACGAAGGACTTAAAGTCCCCGGCAGCTATTCATATCATGTATATGAAGAAATCTTATTTGAGATGCTTGGCGACGAGCCGAAGCCGTCAGAAACACCGCCTCTGGAATGTTTTATTGAATATTTCCGTTTCGTTGCCTCTAAGGAAATCGCTCTTGTATATGATTTGAGTCTTGAAGAGGTAGAAAAGGAAATGAAAAAATTGGCGTTTGCTAAAAAGGTTGCCAAAGTAGAGGCCAAGCATGGAATGTTTTGGCAGTCCCTCACCAGCAGTTCTGATGAATACCAATCATGTGAAAAATAGCCGCAGGCGTGTATATGCTTGAGGCTGTTTTTTTGCGCAAAAATCAAACATATGTTCCGTTCAAAGCACTAAAGAAACCGCGCCGGGATAAGCGCGGTTTCATATGTCTTAACGACAACAAAGGGGATGGGAGAAATTTTTCACGGTCAAACAAAGGGGTAATGTTTGTTTGTGATCAATTTCACATCCTTATCATATCAAAAGTTGTCGACTGTTGACAACCATTAAGCTTAATGTTCATATTTTTGTCACAAAACATAACTGACAGATTTCATTCATATGCTTGTAAGGAACAAGGACGAGGAGGATCGCCATGATGTTTAATGTGATCTCAATTGTGTGCATTGTTGTTTTTTTCTGTTTAAATTTATTAGCTATGATGCATATGCTGCCTCTTTACATTACATCCCCTCTGCTGTTTCTCTCTATTCTGTTTACCTTGTACCGCCTGAACCATCGGAAAACCTTTAAAGGATTTTAAAAAGCCTGTGCATCATTTATGCACAGGCAATTTTTTTAAGACTGCTTTACTTTTAACAGCAGTTCTTCCATCTCATCAAGTTTTTCCTCAAACATTTTGCACGCAGCTTCAATCGGTTCTGGAGACGTCATATCAACGCCCGCTTTTTTCAGGATGTCGATCGGATATTGTGAGCTGCCCGCTTTCAGGAAGTCAATATAACGGTCAACCGCAGGCTTGCCTTCCTTCAAAATTTGGCTGCTTAACGCCTGGGCCGCACTGTACCCTGTCGCATACTGATATACATAGTAGTTGTAATAGAAATGCGGAATCCTTGACCATTCAAGTCCGATTTCTTTATCAATCACCATGTCGTTTCCGAAATACTTTTTATTCAGATCATAATATACATTGGTCAGGAGCTCAGGTGTCAGCGGCTCTCCTTCTTGCGCTTTTATATGGATAAGATGTTCAAATTCTGCAAACATCGTTTGTCTGAAGACGGTTCCTCTAAAGCCCTCAAGCATATGGTTGAGAATATATAAACGCTGTTTTTCGTCCTCTAAATTGTTCAGCAAATATTCACCAAGCAGCGCTTCATTTGTCGTGGAGGCAACTTCCGCGACAAAGATGCTGTAATTGCCGTAAGGATATGGCTGGTGTTTTCTCGTATAGTAGCTGTGAACAGAGTGGCCGAACTCATGGACCAGCGTAAAGAGATTATTGACGTTATCATGCCAGTTCATTAAAATATACGGATTTGTGCCGTATGTTCCAGAAGAGTAAGCGCCGTTGCGTTTCCCTTTATTTTCATAAACATCAACCCAGCGGTTTTCAAGCCCCTCTTTTAAGATAGAGCGGTATTCTTCTCCTAAAGGTGCAAGCCCCTCTAGCATATAATCTTTAGCTTGTTCGTACGTAACCTTCATCCCCGCATCCTTCACAAGCGGTGTATACAGATCATAGATATGCACTTCATCCAGCTCAAGCACTTTCTTTCTCAGTGCAATATAACGATGCAGCAGCGGAAGATGCTTGTTAATCGTTTTGACGAGATTGTCGTATACCTCTTCAGGGATACTGTTGTTAGAAAGCGCAGCTTCTCGTGCTGATTTGTACTTTTTCATTCTTGCGTAGAAGTTGTCTTTTTTCACAGTCCCGCTCAAGGTAGTCGCCATTGTGTTTTTATATTGGCCGTATGTTTTATATACAGCGTCGAACGCATTTTTGCGGACTTCGCGGTTTTCGCTTTCTAAGAAATTAATAAAATTGCCGTGAGTGATCTGTTTTTCATTTCCCTCTTCATCTTTAATAGATGGGAATGTAATATCGGCATTATTTAACACGCTGAACGTATTTGACGACGAAGACAGCACCTCAGAAGCTTCAGCCAGCAGCGCTTCTTCCTTCTCGCTCAGCACGTGCGGGCGTTCCTTTGTGATTTCTTCAATCGCGTGTGAGTAAAGCTTCAGCTCTTCTTTTTCAAGAATAAACTGCTGCAGTTTGTCTTCCTCTATGGATAAAATCTCCGGAACAAGATAGGCTGTTGCGCTTGCGGCCTGTGTATACAGATTTCCAGCCTTATCATTAAGCCCCTGATAAAAGGAGTTCCCGGTATCTTGGTCTGAGCGCATATGCGCGTATGCGTAAAGTTTGCCCAAACGCTCCATCACCTTATCTTGGTAAGTAAGGGCTTCGTATAAATGATCAGCTGAATCAGCCAGCTTGCCTTTATACTTAGATAAATCCGGTATTAATTCTTTGACAGCTTGAAATTCTTTATTCCAGGCCTCATCACTAGGAAAAATATCCTCTAGTCTCCATGTGTCCTCTACCTTAACCTCGCTTCGGTCAGGCAGTTGATTAGCTTTTTTTTCCTCAGCCATGGTGATCCCCCTCGTTTTCTTTGATTCAAGCCAATTGAAAAAACGGTTGTTTCTCAATAAACTTGTGTTGTGAATATCTTCCGGTTTTTCACTGTCATTTGTCAAATCATATGCAGTTATGAAGAGAACGAATGCCAAAAAAGCAGTAAAAACACGAAAAACCTTTCCTTTTGTGCTTCTCACAACCAGCCCACCACCTTTGTCTTAGGGTGAGCCAAATCAGGAAAACTCATTCGATAAAACAGCTTCTGTCTTTTTCAATGAGATCCTGTAATGATTGGCTGCGCTTTGCGGGCTGATTCAGCACATATACTTCTTTCTGAGTCTCCCTCAAAAATCCCTTCTTGCACAAAAACTCAATGTACTGTTTAACCGCCTCAATGAAATCCTGATCCCTGTATACGCCTCTTAGCAAAATGTTCTTTTTATGAATGTGTATTTTGCAGTGCTGCAAAACGGCTGAAAAACGAATGGGCGCATGTTTATATCCAAGATCCGTAATAAACAGATAAAGATAGCCCTGCCATACAAAAACGGGGCTCTTAAAAACAGCTCCTTTCTTTACAGGAACAAACACCTCTGTCGGAAGAAAAGAGAGAGGTGTTTGCCGTTTTTCATAAAACAGAAGCCTGATCCGATTCATATCTTTAGAGAGAAAGCGATGAGTTTTGCGGCGAAAACGGAGAATGGCTCCTGTCCAATCTGAGTGCTTAAACGAAGAATCTGGTTCCGTGCAAAATAAATCTTCAGCCGCTGCCTGGCGGATTGGAATCGTTTGGACGGAGCAGTAAAAATGGGTTGTGTAAAACGGGATCATGCGGCTGAGCCTCAGGAAAGAATGTGTTTCGGGGCAGTAACATAACAGATCACTGTTCGGACTGGCATTGATAAACTGCCAATGGAAAGCGGACAGCTGGTAAAAGGATGATGATGTCCGTTTTAAGCGGCTGCCTCCAAGAATCCACTGCGGTATCAGTCCTGCTTGTTTGAAACCGGCTGTTCTTTTTTGAAAGACATCTGGAGCGAGAGTCGCGCATTGGTATTCAACTGCAAGCGTATCCCCCTTTACTTTTGCCAAGATGTCGGGCCTTTGTTTAATCTCTTTCACGTACGGCTCTAAGAGCGGGGAAGCCTTTTGCGTTTTCAGCCATACATAAAGCTGCCGTTTTCCTTCTAAGTGATAGGCGCTCTCAGGTTCTATGTCTATCGTGCATGACTTGTTCTGTTTATGGGCAAAATGCGGCGCTTTCTGAGACCCTAGCTTCACATCGAGCTCCTCTGCACACACCGGGCAGAAAAATCTGGTCTGCTTTAATTGTTCTCTCCTCTGCCTGCCTATAAGGTGAAACACTTGGCCGTCTTCTGTCACAGCACTAAACAATTGTCATCTCTCCTTTCCAGATTCATAACTCTTTCTGGAAATAACCGATGAACTCCTGTTCGCTGATGTTTTGCCTCTATGTATGTTTTTGATTTTCCAGCTTCAATATGTTGTTTTGAAATAGAAAAAAACCGATTTCCGTCAAGAAATCGGTCTGCTATGATGCAAAGTGTTTTTTTATCGTTTCAAGAGCGTGCTCTGACACAACCAGCTTGCCGTATTCTTCAAGACGGTGTATGCTGATTGAGGATTCAGACGCGTACTCCAACAGGATGCTTAGCTGATTTTCAACCTCTTCATCAGTCAAATTGTAAAAATCCACATATAAATAATATCGGTTCTCAAACGAATATAAAGTCGTTTTACTTCCGTTAACGTTTAATTTAGATAGAGAAATTACATCTTCGAAGTCATCAAACCGCAAGACAAATTGAAGCTTTTGCTCCTTTTCTTCCTGATTGACTTCTTGCTCTTCTTTTTGAAAATCATCCAGCAAGGCGTCAAGATCCTCAGATGCTGGTTCTTGCTTTTTATCCTCAGGAATCGGCAGTTCGAGCTTTTGTCCGTCTTTGGAAAGCTGGGCTTTGGTGACGATAATTTCTAATCCTTTGTCCAGTGCCTGAACTTGAATCCAAAGAGGACCTTCAACAGCGAATTCCTCTTCCTCATGAACTTCATCCATAACTTCCCAGAATAGTTCTTCACTGCGCTCACGGTTATACCAAATTTCTTCTCTGTCAAAACCGCGATCTTCAATATCTCCATAAGACATATAAAATTTTACTGTATGCTCGTTAATTCTTTCAATTTCCATTTGCCAACCTTCCCTTCTATATAAGATGTTGAAGGGACATCTAAGCTCCCGATTAATAGTACTTTACTACACTTTACCCATTCCGTCCACATCTTAACCTTGAACCAAGGCAAGTGTGAATTCCTTTGTATTTCTATTTTATGATAAATCAGTCACAAAAGAAATAAAAATGCATCTTCGGCCAAAAAATGGCTTGTCTTCCGCACCGCTATCATAAATTGCGTCCCGCTTCATATATTAGTGGTACAAGCGATGGAACGAAAGCGAGGTGCCGATTCATGGAGCATGACTATCTGATATCGCTGCTGCTTATCGTCGGAATTGATCTGATTCTCGGCGGCGATAATGCAGTCGTGATCGCCATGGCCAGCCGAAATTTACCGGACAAGCAAAGACAGCAAGCCATTATTCTCGGAACATTTATCGCCGTTGCGATGAGAATCGGATTAACAAGCGCAGCGGTTTATCTTTTGAATATTCCTTTCCTGCAATGCGCCGGCGGAATTTTCCTTCTATATTTGGGATACCAGCTATTAATTGAAAAAAAAGACGCCCAGCATGTCAAAAGCAGCACCTCTCTGTGGAAAGCCATACGAACAATTGTACTCGCAGACCTGTTTATGTCGCTGGACAATGTTATTGCTGTCGCAGGAGCGTCGCACGGTGAGCTTTCTCTCGTTATGATTGGTCTGTGTGTATCGGTGCCGGTAATTATTTGGGGCAGCAAACTTATCCACATCGCGCTTGAGAAAATACCTTTATTGATTTATGCGGGAAGCGGATTATTGGCTTATACAGGCGGAGAAATGATTGTCCGGGATAAAAAGCTGTCTTTTTTTATGGCTCAGCACGGCGCCGTTGAAGCGCTTCTCCCCATTTTAACCGTCGTCTTTGTCATCCTTGCCAGCATTTATTATCAGCAGGTTGAAAAATAAAAGAAGGCTGATGTCTCAGCCTTCTTTTTAACGTGCGATCTATTAGTTTGCCAAACGCTGTGCTTCTCTTAATTGGAAAGAGCGGACTTTTCTTGGCAGGAAACGTCTGATTTCGTCTTCGTTGTATCCGACCTGCAAACGTTTTTCATCGATGATGATCGGACGGCGAAGCAAACCTGGGTGCTCGTTGATCAAGCGGTACAAGTCTTGCAGCGGCATTGATTCAACGTTCACATTCAATTTTTGGAATACTTTTGAACGGGTTGAGATGATCTCATCTGTTCCGTCCTCAGTCATTCTTAAGATTTGTTTTATTTCATCAATTGATAAAGGTTCAGAGAAAATGTTTCTTTCTACATAAGGAATCTCATGCTCCTCGAGCCACGCTCTCGCCTTTCTGCATGAAGTACAGCTTGGTGATGTGTATAATGTAACCATTCATCTTCACTCCTCTAATTAGTAGGATGAACATCTATTTTATTCTTAAATTGAAATTACTCTAAAAAAGGAATCTTTATAGGTATTATACTATAAAAAAGTAAGTGTGAACAGTGTCCTAAGAAAAAAATGTGTCAATCCAGCAAATTTTTATTTTATTCATGTGTTTGCATTCTCAATTAGCTTAACTCATCGAAAATATTTTTTTGCTTTTCTTCATCAATGAGTGTCAGGACTTCATCCGTTTTTTCGTATGATTCCCCGTACCATTTCTCATCTTTATAAGTATGAATGTTTTCATATGTCTGTTTCATGGCTTCAAGAATTTCTTCTTCTGATTCTGTTTTCGGTGACCAGTACAGAATCTCCATCTTGTTGACTTCATTCGTAGCCAATGACCGGCGCCGGTACCCAATTGACTGAGCATGCTTAAAATGCTCTCTTTGATAAAATCTCAGGCGTTTTTCTGTATCAGCATCATCTTCATCCACAGGCTCCACCTCAAGCAATATCGGCTTATTTTTCTTTTTCAGCTTGGCAATCAGTTTGCCCCCAAGCCCCTGCCCTCTTGCATCTTTTGACACATACAGATAATCAACGAAGATAAAAGATTCAAATTCCGCAAACATTAAAATATGATGCTTGCCTTCGTCTTTATGATAAATATCGCTTCGCTCTTTCAAAAGAGCTTCCATATGCGCTTTTGATTTCAATTCTTCAATTGGAAAGTACTCGCTAAGCTTTTCGTACCAGTTCATTGATTTGCTCCTTATGAGTTCGTTGTCTTCATACTTTTAGATATACCCCATTTCTTCTTGTTTAAACAGCCTTACATCTATAAAGACGTACGAACTTTCCGCATGGTTTCATTTTTTTTCGGCAAGTAAGACGATTCGTCGTTCCACCGGAGATGTTTGATCATGCTCAATTCGCGTGTTTTTCACGTTTGTAATGACTCAGGCCGGGCTGCGCCAACACAATCAAAAAAGTCATGCCGTATAATACAGCCGCCGAAATAAAAGCTGTTTTTGCACCAGCAGCATCAGCCAGCAGTCCCATGATGGAATAAGTAACACCAGACCAAGGAGTCAACAGCGCGTTTTTGGCAGCCATGATCCCGATGCGCTTATGTGCCGGAATGACCTCCTGCAATACGGTTTCCTGACAAATATCTCTGACCTGATAAAAAGGCCCCATCGCCGCGCAAGCCAGGGCGCATAAAAATGGGAAGGGAGAAACCGCAAAGAAAAATGTCAGCACTGACATTACAAGTGAGCTGAATATAATCGCGTACCCCATGTTTCGCTCAAAAAATGCAGAAAAATGGATGGCGATGACACTGCCGATCATAGCACCTATAAAATAAGAAGCGTTAAAGATTCCCCACCACACTTCTGTTTCATGCAGAACAGCCACTGTAAAAGCCAAAAGAATGGCAGATGACCAAACTGAGCCGGCTAGAGCTTCTATCATGTCCATTGCAGTGATGTCTCTTACAATCGGGGTTGTCATCAAATCCTTCCATACACTTCTGGCAGATGCTGTTTCAGCTGTTCTTTTCATTCCTTCATCGTTCACATGAAGCAGGCTGATGAAAGCTCCGGAAAAGACAAACAGGCATATGGCACTGCCGACAACGAACTCAAAAGATACAGCATATGTAAGAAAACCTCCAAGTCCCCAGCCAGCTGTTAAAAACAATTGATTAGCGAGTGAAATCACGCCGTTCGCTTTCACGTAATGCTCTTTTGAAACAATGACAGGCAGCAGCGCGAACCTTGCAGGCTGAAAAAAGGCGCCCGAAAATGAAAAACAAAAAACAAACAGCAGCGTCATGATCAAGGAGGAAATTCCGTTTTGGCTGACACTGTATGCGATTAGCATCGCAAAGACCGCTCTCAGCAGACTTGCACCGGCAAGCACCTTTTTAAAACCAAGCTTATGGAGTGCATCTGAAATGCAAAAGCTTGCCGCAACACTTGCAAACGACATGAATGATAAAATAAGACCCGAAAAAAAGACAGAATCGGTCATTTGATAGACCCTTACCATTAAAATGATTGTCACTAGTACTCCAGCTAAAGATTGCAGAGATTGCGACAGAAGCAGCGCAAAGACATTTTTCTGATGAATAATTTGAATAGTGTCCGCCTCCGTTTTTCCTCTAATTGTAAAAGATATGACTCTTACTTTCTATCAGCCTGTATAAAAAAATCCTTCAAAACATTTGTTTTGAAGGATTTTCAACTTATTATGAGTAGGCTTTAAATTCTTCTTCCGTGCACATCACAAAATGATCTGGTTTTACTTCACGGAATTCCATCTTTTCTCCATCCTTTAGCCGATGCACGGACGGATCGTATTTCTGGCGGACACGATTTCTCTCATAATCCGGGTCAGGAAGCGGAATGGCAGAAAGCAATGATTTTGTATACGGGTGTAGCGGGTTTTCGTAAAGTTCATCTGCCGGCGCAAGTTCAACCAGCTTTCCGAAATACATCACTCCGATACGGTCGCTGATGTATTTGACCATTGATAAATCATGGGCGATAAACAAGTAGGTGAGTCCTTTTTCCTTTTGGAGTTCTTTCATTAAGTTCACGACTTGTGCCTGAATAGACACATCCAATGCAGAAATCGGTTCATCCGCGATAATAAATTCAGGATCAACGGCAAGAGCTCTCGCGATCCCGATTCTTTGCCGCTGTCCGCCGGAAAATTCATGCGGATAACGGTTGGCATGCTCCTTGTTTAAACCGACTGTTTGCAGGAGCTCATGAACCCGCTGCATACGCTCTTTCTTCGTTTTCGTCAGCTTATGAATGTCGAGGCCTTCAGCAATAATATCTGCGACTGTCATTCTCGGATTCAGCGATGCATATGGGTCCTGGAAAATCATTTGCATTTTGCGGTTGAATTCGAGCAGCTTTTTGCGGGATTTTTTACCGTGAACATTTTCACCGTTAAACAGCACTTCCCCATCAGTTGCTTCGTACAGCCGAATGATACTTCGGCCTGTTGTCGATTTACCGCAGCCAGATTCACCAACCAAACCTAATGTTTCGCCCCTATAGATATCAAACGACAGGTCATCTACGGCTTTAACCGTTCCTCTCGGCGTAACAAAGTGCTGTTTTAAATGTTTGATTTCTAATAGTTTCTCCGTCAATTTATTCACCTTCTCTCACTAAGACAGGTTTTTGATACGTATTCGCCAGCGTCCGCATTTTCGCTTTTACCGTTTCAGGCGGCTCTACCTTTGGCGCATCAGGATGAAGCAGCCACGATTTCACATAATGAGTATCGGAAACCTTAAACATTGGCGGCTCCTGTTCAAAATCAATTTTCATCGCATATGAGCTCCGGAGCGCAAAGGCATCTCCTTTTGGAGGATTTGTCAAATCAGGCGGCGTGCCCGGGATTGCCGTCAGCTGTTCGTCTCCTGAGCTGTCAAGTGTCGGCATGGATGCCAGCAGCCCCCAAGTATACGGATGTCTCGGATCATAAAAAATCTCGTCTACCGTACCGGTTTCTACAATCTGTCCCGCATACATGACAGCGACCCGGTCAGCAACGTTAGCCACAACACCGAGATCGTGAGTGATAAAGATGATGGACGTGTCGATTTTCTTTTGCAATTCTTTCATCAATTCAAGAATCTGCGCTTGGATGGTCACGTCAAGAGCAGTTGTCGGCTCATCGGCAATTAACAGCTTCGGATTCGCCGCAAGTGCCATCGCAATGACAACACGCTGTCTCATCCCGCCTGAAAACTCGTGCGGAAATTGATTGACCCGTTTTTCCGGCATTGGGATACCTACTAAATCAAGCAGCTCAACAGCACGTTTTTTCGCAGCTTCCTTTGAAATGTTTTCGTGTTTAAAAAGCACTTCCGTAATTTGTTTGCCGACTTTCATTGTCGGGTTTAAAGAGGTCATCGGATCTTGGAATATCATTCCGATCTCTTTCCCCCGTACATTTTGCATCTCTTTTTCGGACAGCGGCACTAAATCCTTGCCGTCAAATAAAATCTCACCGCGTTTAAAATAACCCGGAGGCATCGGTATCAGCTTCATGATCGCTTGAGATGTCACACTTTTTCCAGAGCCTGACTCCCCGACGATTGCCAATGTTTCTCCTTTATTCAGATGGAAATTCACTCCGCGGATCGCCTGGACCTCTCCGCCGTATGTTTTAAATGAAATCGCTAAATCTTTTACTTCTAATAGGCGTGTCACCCGTATCACTCCCTTATTTACGTAACTTAGGATCCAATGCGTCTCTTAATCCGTCGCCGACAACGTTAAAACCAAACATGGTAATGCAGATAAAACCGGCAGGGAAAAACAAACGCCACGGATAATAGGTCAATGCAGGCAATCCGTCAGAAGCCATCGTTCCCCAGCTTGCAAGAGGAGCCGGAACACCAAGTCCTAAATAGCTTAAAAAGGCTTCTGTAAAAATCGCGGTTGGAACAGTTAGTGTCATCGTGACTAAAATAGAGCCCATTGCGTTCGGCACGATATGTTTAAACAGCAGACGGGATGTTTTCGCCCCGAGTGTCTGCGACGCAAGCACGTATTCCTGGTTCTTCAGCTGCAGCACTTGTCCGCGAACGATTCTGGCCATATTAATCCAGCCCGTAATCGTCATGGCAATAATAATCGTTAACAGCCCTTTCGGAAGAACGACCATCAGCAGGATAACCATTAATAATGAAGGAACAGCCCAAAGGATATCTGCGATACGCATCATAATCTCATCTGTTCTGCCTCCGCGGAACCCTGAAATACTGCCCCAAATCACACCGATCAGCAAGTCAAGAACAGCGGCCGCGACACCGATAAAGATTGAAATTCGCGCACCTACCCATGTACGGACGAAAATGTCCCTTCCTAGATCATCAGTCCCGAACCAGTGATCCTTTGAAGGCGGCTTATCCGCATTTAAGAGATTGGTAGTCGAATAATCATATTTTGAGAAAACAGGCGCAAAAATCGCCATGAGAATAATGAGAACAATAATAACAAGCCCGACCATCGCAAGCTTATTGCTGCGGAAGCGTAGCATCGCATCTTTCCAGAGGGAAAGGCTCTTTTTACTTATTTTCTCAGCATCGCCGGCATTCGCTGCGGCTGGTTCAAACATGTTTTTTGGAATGTTCTGCATGGCCTAGGCTCCTTTCTTTGCTTTGGAAAGCTTGATTCTTGGATCAATAATGCCGTATAACACGTCTACGATTAATACACATAAAAGCAGGATGACACTGAAGAACACCGTTACACCCATAATGACCGTATAATCACGGTTTGTAATACTGTTTACGAAGTGTGAACCAAGCCCCGGGATACCAAAAATGGTTTCAATGATAAAGCTTCCAGTTAAAACTTGAGCGGCCATAGGGCCCATATATGTAACGACTGGCAACAGCGCGTTTCGGATGGCGTGCCGCACTGTAACTGCAGGACGCGACAGCCCTTTCGCTTTCGCTGTACGAATATAATCACTGTTTAACACTTCAATCATGCTTGAACGGGAAAGTCTGGCAATAAACGCCATCGGCATGGAAGCAAGTGCGATGGAAGGCAAAAAGGTGTATGACCAGGACTCCCACCCCGCGACCGGAAACAGCTCAAGCTTCATGGAGAACACATATTGCAGCACAGCCGCCATGATAAAGCTCGGAACTGAAATACCAAAGATCGTTAAAATCGCGACGGTATAATCCTGCCATTTATTATGATAAAGGGCTGCAATCACCCCAAACAGTACACCAAACGCTAAAGCGAGGAGAATAGCTTCTGCTCCAAGAGTGAATGAAACGGGGAAACCTGAACTGATCAGGTCGTTAACACTCTGACCTTTATATTTAAATGACGGTCCGAAATCCCACATTGCAACTGATTTCAAATAGCTCGCATATTGTACAAACAGCGGCTTGTCCAGGCCATAATGCGCATTTAAGTTTGCTTCAATTTCAGGCGGAAGCTTTTTCTCACCTGAAAATGGCCCGCCCGGTGCTGCTTGCATTAAGAAGAATGTCACGGTTACAATCACAAATAATGTGATAATCATATAGACTAAACGTCTTCCGATATATTTTAGCAAGGGGGAACACCTCCATGGTTTTTACATTTTTACAATCCATCAGTAAGAAAGGTATATGGGAAATAGGTCCCCATATACCTTGAGGTTTTTGTTTTCACAAATAAGACTTATTGAAAGTACGAGTTTCTGAAATAAATTTCTCCGGTTCCAGTAATGATGGTTCCTTTCAGATTTTCGTCTTGCACCCAAGGAATCGTATAAAAATAAACTGGCGCTACTGGCATTTCATCAATGAAAATACCTTCTGCTTTTTTCAGCAGCTCAGCACGTTTAGTTGGATCAGTTTCAGTTTGTGACTGGTTCAGAAGTTTTTTGAATTCTGGATTTTCCCAGCCGGTATCGTTATTTCCTCCGTCTTTGTCACGGAACAGCTCAAGGAAGTTAATAGGATCATTGAAGTCGCCAAGCCAGCCCATACGGCCGATTTGATAATCTTGGCTGTGAAGCTTATCAATATATACATTCCATTCTGAGTTATCAAGCTCTACATCCACGCCTAAATTTTTCTTCCACATTTCTTGCACTGCTTGAGCGATTTTTGCATGTGCATCATCAGTGTTATAAGATAATTTGATTTTCGGCAGGTCAGATGCCTTGCTTAAGCCCATTTCTTTCAGGCCTTTTTCAAGGTATTCTTTTGCCGTTTTGACATCGTTGTCTTTGTAGTAGCCTTCTTTGTTATCTTCAAATCCCTTCATTGTCGGCGGCACCGCAGCCATTGCCGGGATTTGTTCACCCTGTGTAATGTTTTTAACAATCGATTGGCGGTCAATCGCATAAGATAATGCTTTACGGATATTGACGTTGTCTAACGGCTTCGCTTCAGTATTGAATTTGTACCAATACACACCTGCCATCGGCTCAACATGTAAAGAACCGTCTTTTTTCAAGCTAGGGAGCGATTCAGTCGGAAGCTGTCCGAGCGGCAAACCAGCCCAATCAAGTTCGCCAGCTTGGAATTTTTTCAGTTCAGTATTGTTGTTGTTGATCATAACCATATTGATTTTCTTCAGTTTGACTTTGTCTTTATCCCAGTATTGATCATTCTTTTCAAGATCGATAGATCCGCTGTGTTTCCATGCCGTCATCTTAAATGGCCCGTTTGACACATAATCGTCTCCGGCATTTGTGTTCCACTTTTTGTTTTTCTCTGCAATTTTTTTGTTAATCGGCATATAAGTATAAAATGCTGTTAATTCAGTGAAGTATGGAGTCGGGTTGTTTAGTTCAACCTTTAATGTCTTATCGTTTTCAGCTTTCACTGCCACATCATCAAGGCTGCCTTTACCGGTATTTGCCGCCTCAGCACCTTTTATGTAGTAGAGCTGGTAAGCGTATTGTGATTCGTTATTAGGATCAAGCGCCCATTTCCATGCATATTCAAAATCTTGCGCTGTGACAGGGTCACCGTTTGACCATTTTGCATCATCACGAATCGTAAACGTATAGGTTTTTCCATCTTTGCTTGTTTCAATTTTAGAAGCTGCGCCTTCTTCAGGTTCACCATCTGCATTAATACGTGTCAATCCTTCAAAAGTCTGACGGATAACCCCGCCTGATACCGAGTCATTTGCCAATCCGGGATGTAAGGAGAACGGCTCAGTTTTAATATTAATGTTAAGAGTCGTCTTCCCTTTGCTGTCTTTTTTCCCATCACCGTTTGAACCGCTGCCGCCAAAGCCGCATGCGCTCAGCACGAGAGTGAAAATGAGCATTAACGTGACAATCGACCAACGTTTTTTCATATCCACAAACCCCCTAATAATCATTTTTTCAGCTCCTTACGGCTAAATCCTCAGAAATATCAGACAAATGAACCTAAGTTTACATAACTTTTATTCTGTTCCGTCTTTTCTGATTATTTTTGTAAAAAAGCTGTAACAATAGAGTGAACAAGTTCATCATAATGAAACAAATTCTTTATTGCAATATTATTTTATCAATTTAAAATTTTTAAACTTCGTTAGTTTTTCTGCCAATAACGCGATATCCTTCTGCCGTTTAAAGCATAAATTGATTAAAAACTATTTTAGAAGTTTCCAATCCATATTGCTTTATACATATAATATCTGGCTGTTTAACTGCTGAGAGCGGTTATCATTTGGGCGATTTATAACTGTTCTTTTATTTATATCATTACAATTTTCATGCAAAAAGAACGTTTTTTCAGGATGACAATTGGTTATAATTGATTTATAATGAAGCAATCAAAAGAAAAGCTTGCTATGAAAAAGAGTAGTACACATTTCACCCGTTTGAAGAGAGTCTGCGGTGCTGGGAGCAGATATCGGGCAATGTGGAATGGACTTTGGAGCAGCTGACCGAACCAAAAAGTAGGCTCAGCCGGAGCAGTCTCCGTTACAAACGTCAGAGTGATTCCATTTTAATGGAATAATCAGGGTGGTACCACGGTTCATTCGTCCCTTTTTTACAGGGGAAGAATGAGCCTTTTTTATTATGTTCTAAGAAATGAGGTTGATTTTCCAATGAAACAGACGATTTTTTCAGGCATCCAGCCAAGCGGTTCCGTTACACTCGGCAACTACATCGGTGCAATGAAGCAGTTTGTCGAACTGCAGCATGATTATAACAGCTATTTTTGCATCGTAGACCAGCATGCGATCACAGTGCCTCAGGATCGGCTTCAGCTGAGAAAAAACATCCGCAGTCTGGCTGCGCTTTATCTAGCTGTCGGTCTCGACCCTGAAAAGGCAACACTGTTTATTCAATCAGAGGTTCCCGCACATGCACAGGCCGGTTGGATGATGCAGTGCGTCGCTTATATCGGCGAGCTTGAACGAATGACTCAATTTAAGGACAAGTCAAATGGCAAAGAAGCAGTTGTCTCGGGCCTGTTAACGTACCCGCCGCTGATGGCTGCTGACATTCTGCTGTACGGAACAGATCTTGTGCCTGTCGGCGAGGATCAAAAGCAGCATCTTGAGCTGACACGAAACCTTGCAGAGCGCTTTAACAAAAAATATAACGACATCTTTACAATTCCGGAAGTGAAGATTCCAAAAGTAGGCGCCCGGATCATGTCTCTGACTGACCCGCTGAAGAAAATGAGTAAATCTGATCCGAACCAGAAATCTTTTATTACATTGCTGGACGAACCAAAGCAGCTTGAAAAGAAAATCAAAAGCGCTGTGACAGATTCTGAAGGTATTGTAAAATTTGATAAAGAAAACAAACCGGGCGTTTCCAACCTTCTTACGATTTATTCAATTCTCGGCAATACGACGATTGAAGAACTTGAAGCGAAATACGAAGGAAAAGGCTATGGCGAGTTCAAAGGTGATTTGGCAGAAGTGGTAGTCGGTGCATTGAAGCCAATTCAAGACCGTTATCATGAACTGATTGAGTCCGAAGAATTAGACCGGATTCTTGATGAAGGCGCTGAGCGGGCGAACCGAACAGCAAACAAAATGCTCAAAAAAATGGAAAATGCCATGGGTCTCGGCCGAAAAAGACGATAACAAAAAGACCGCTCTTGCGATTTGCAAAGAGCGGTTTTTTTTAATTTACCTTTGATTCATTTTCTATTTCCCAAAGCTTCTCGAAAAAAGGCTGTCCTTTGATCAGGTTTTCGCAAAAAGCCAAATGCTTGTCCGACCAGCCTTCAATGGTTTCGTTATACAGCATGTCCCAAATCTCTTCAAAGCTCATCCGTTTGATTTGTTCATACATATGCGGGTTCCACTCTGTGTACCAGTAACCAATCTCCGCACGGTTTTTCAGCCCTTTTAATTGATCCAGCGCCATAAACATAAGCTGCTTAATTTGCCGCTCTTTTCTCGTTAATCCTCTGACGTGCTCTGGTGCCAATGATAAGATATGATATTCTTTTGAAGACTCCAGCTTCTTCGGCTCAAATTCATACGTTTCCGGCTCTACATCTTTCACCATTTCATACACGAGCTGCTCCTGGCGCGGAATAAGGCGGCTTTTTCTGACAGGGATCGTGTAGCCGATTGTATCAACAGCCAAAATGCCGATTCCGTCCGTCACAACAAAACAATACTCCAGCTTTGTGCGTTCATGATTTTTGCGAATGTACGATTTTTGATGAACCTCTTCAAGCAAATCTTTTGGAAGCTCTGACAAATCGTTTTCTATGTAATGAAACAATACTGACGGCACCCTTAAGAGAGGCACCTGATCCAAAAGCTCAACCGTATCTTCCTTGCGCCATTCATGAAAGTGGCATACATTGTAGCCATTTTCTTCCCCTTCAAACCAATTGACCCACACATCATGAAGAAATAACATCTCTAACCCCTCACTTTATAAAAACTGTTGTCCACAGTATAGGCAAGGTGCAGAGAAATTATTCCATAGAGATTGAGGAAATCTGGAATAACTGGGTTTCTGTTAGAAACACAAAAAGCAGACTTCCTCGTATATTTTCTGACAAAGGAAATCTGCTTACTCTAGGAATTCGTTACATTTTCTAACGAACATGATTTTCATTTTTATTTAATATTTTTAGGATCAAGAGCATCCCGCAAACCGTCTCCGACAAAGTTGAAGCACAGCACGGTAATTAAAATAAATAGCCCGGGAAATAATGGGTACCACCATGCTTGAATCATCACTGTGAAATTTTGTGCGTCTTGAAGCATATTTCCCCAGCTTGCGATTGGCGGCTGAATTCCGAAGCCTAAGTAGCTCAGCGCGGACTCAGCGAGAATAACTGAACCTACCTTTAATGTTGCTGACACAATAATCGGTCCTAATGCATTGGGGAGAATATGTGAAAAGATAATTTTGTGAGTCTTCGTTCCGATTGTTTTAGCAGCCAGAACGTATTCCCTTGAACGAAGCGATAGAAACTCTCCTCTTACCAATCGTGCCGTTGTTGTCCAGCCGGTGAGACAGAAAATTAAAATTAGTTTGTCCACGCCAGGCTTAAAAATGGTAACCAGCGTGATCAGCAAGAAAATATCCGGAATGGATAATACAATGTCGACTAAACGCATAATGACAGCGTCGACAATTCCTCTGAAATAACCTGCTAACGCACCTAATACAGTTCCGATTAAAATAGAACCGACTACAGAAGCAAAACCGACCAATAAAGAGACGCGCGCTCCATACAAAATCCGGCTGAAAATATCGCGGCCGAATTTATCCGTTCCCATCAAATGTTCAAGGCCCGGCGCTTTATACTTATCAAGCAGGCTTTGCTGCTCTTGGGGGTAAGGTGCAATCAAAGGAGCGAAAACAGCCGACATAATAATGATAAATAGAATGACGGCACCTAGAATGGCCAGCTTGTTTTTCGAGAATTTCTCCCAGAAGATCTTGGTCATCGTCTCTGGTTTTTTCGAAATGTTTTCTTTTAGTCTGATCTCCGGCGAGGGAGTTGTTTGCAGCTCTGACATCTCTGTTTCCCTCCTCTTAATATTCGATCCGCGGATCAACAATCGCGTAAAGGATGTCTGCAATGAGGTTTCCGATCACGACAAGCACTGCCGAAATCACGGTCATTGCCATAATAACCGGATAATCACGCTGGAATGCCGAATCGACAAACAGTTTCCCCAGCCCCGGCCAAGTGAAAATCTGCTCTACAACAACCGCTCCGCCGATAAATGAGGGAATCATTAAACCGAAGATCGTAATAACAGGCAATAGCGCATTCCGCAAGCCATGCTTAAATAGCACGCGATTTTCTTTAAAGCCTTTTGATCTGGCTGTTCGGATATAGTCTTGATTTAACACATCAAGCATGTTTGACCTTGTATATCTCGTTAAGCCAGCCATATCTGCCGTAGCTAACACAAATGCGGGTAATAACAAATGATGAATCCGGTCTAATAAGCTAAAATCTGTATTAAGAGTAGCGACTCCCCCAGTTGGGAACCAGCCGAGGTTCACAGCAAACACCATAATTAAAATCAGACCGAACCAAAAGTTCGGAATGGCTAAACCGATAAATGAAGTAAATGTAATGCCATAATCCAGTTTTGAATAAGGTTTTTTTGCAGAAATCACGCCAAATGGGATTGAAATGATCAGCGCCAAAATCGTCGACACCAGCATAAGGAGGAGTGTGTTAGGTAGCCTTGCTATAATCAGCTCTGAAACAGGCGTTCCTTTTCTGATAATGGACGTCCCGAAATCCCCCTGAACCATATTGCCGAGCCATTTTAAATATTGAACGTATTCCGGGTCATTCAGGCCGTATTTTTCAATAAACTGCGCTCTGTCTGCCTGGCTGATGGTAGGGTCCATCATAAGCGTCATCGGATCTCCAGGAGCCGCTTTCATAATGACAAAAGACAAAATTGTAATTCCTAATAAGATAGGAATCGAAGCTAATGTTCTTCGAATGATATATGTAACCATATTCTTGTCCCCTTTGTGGTTCTTTTTCAATATAGAAGGGGAAGGAAATTCGCTCCCTCCCCTTCAAGGGAAAATTATTGGGCAAGCCACCATTTTTCAATCTGATATAGTTCACGTTTTGGATGATACACATACCCCTCTAAGTTAGCTGGCATCGCCATATGGTTGTTTGGATAATAAAGGAAGGTATACGGCTGATCTTCAGCAAGCTTTTGGTAAATCTTCTCATACGCTTTAGAGTATTGCTCACGGTCACTGATCGATTTTGCAGCTTTCAGAAGTTTATCGACCTCTGGATTTTTATACCACATGTTATTTAAGCCTTTTTCAGACTGGCTTGAATGGAAAATATCGTAATGATCCGGGAATGTGGACAGGCTCCAGCCTAATACCATTGCGTCATAGTCCCAATTAGGGGCGCTGGTTTGCTCAACAAGCGCACTCCATTCCACGATTTGCGGCGTTACTTTAATACCGACTTTCTTCAGCTGCTCTTGAACAACAACTGCAATATCTTCACGCACCTTATTTCCTTGGTTCGTTTTCAGCGTAAACTCGAATTTTTTGCCGTCTTTATCTAAGATGCCGTCACCGTCAGTATCTTCCCAGCCGGCTTCTTTCAGCATCTTCTTCGCTTTCTTCACATTGTATTTAAATTTAGGCACTTCTACGCCTTTCGGATAGTTCCAGGAAGCCGGACTTTCCGGGATATAAGCGACCTCTCCGTCGCCATCCAATACAGTTTCCACCATCGTTTCACGGTCTAACGCTGTGGTAAGCGCCTGGCGCACTTTTTTGTCTTTAAAGAGCTCGTTTTTCTCATTCCAGCCGATATATGAGTAGCTAAGCGCCAAGTCTGTTACAACCTTGACATTATTAAACGATTCAGCTGTCTTATAATCAGTTGACGGAACGTTAAAGAAATCAATATCCCCCGCTTGAAGCTGGGCAACCGCAGCATTGGCATCAGGAATGATTTTATACGTGACACTGTCTAAATACGGACGTCCGTCATAGTAGTCATCATTGGCAACGAGCTTGACGTATTGCCCATCTTTCCATTCTTTAAATTTGAAAGGCCCTGAGCCGATCGGATTTTTCCTGTTAAATTCATTATCTTCAAGCTGCGCAACCGGTACATCTTTTAAAATATGCTCCGGAAGAATGCCGTAGCTGTCTAATGTATTGTTATAGAAGTTAGGGTCTTTGTATTTCAGGGTAAATAAAACCTCGTAATCTCCCTTTTTCTCTACTGATTTCAGCATTTCAAAGTTAGATCCGCGCTCACCTTTGTAATCCTTGTTCAGCGGGATGTTAAACGTAAATACTACATCGTCAGCAGTAAGTTCTTCTCCGTCATGGAACTTCACGCCTTTTTTGATTTTTACATCATATTTCAGACCGCCATCCAGCTCTTTGACACTCTCAGCCAATGACATTTTGACATTTAATTTTTCATCTGTTTTTGTTAAAAAGCTGTAAATCATTTGTTCTATATCCGTACTCGATTCATCTGTTGAATATAATGAGTTGAAAAGTGTCGGGGCACCGATTGAACCAACAACCAAGTCCCCGCCCTGCTGCGGTTTGCCGGTTGATTTTTTCTCGCTGCTGCTTGACTTCGATCCCGAGCAGGCCGATAAAAAGATGGCCATCACCATTAATACACTTAGCATCATCAGTGCGGTTTTACGTCTTTTCATTAGATATTCCCCCTCTTGAAATGTTCGTTCTTCTTAGCTGCTGTTTATGTAGTATGCATACCCCCTCTCAAAGCTGTGCGGGCGACAGTTAGCTATAAAGGTGACAAGCCACAAAATGGCTGGGAGCAGCTTCTTTGAATTCTGGTATTTGTTCCTTGCATATCGGTTTTGCAACAGGACATCTCGTATGGAAAACACAGCCTTTAGGCGGATTGGCCGGGCTGGGCAGTTCTCCTTTCAGGACGATGCGTTCGCGTTTGACAGATCCTTTTTTTCTTGTAACCGGGACAGATGATAAAAGGGCTTGGGTGTATGGATGTAGCGGATTGTCATATAACTCATGCTTGTCGGTCAGTTCCATCATTTTGCCGAGGTACATTACTCCGACCCTGTCACTGATATGGCGGACGACACTTAAATCGTGAGAGATAAATAGATACGTCAGATTAAATTCTTCCTGCAATTCTTCCATTAAGTTGATGACCTGGGCCTGAATCGATACATCAAGTGCAGAAACCGGTTCGTCTGCAATGATAAGCTCCGGATTCAGCGTGAGGGCTCTCGCAATGCCGATCCGCTGACGCTGCCCGCCGGAAAATTCATGGGGATAACGTGAGGCAAACGACGGATGAAGGCCTACTCTCGCAAGCAGCTCTTCGACTTTCTCATTTCGTTCTCGCATCGTGTACATGTGATGTGTGTTAAAAGGCTCCTTAATAATAGAACGCAGCGTTTTTCTTGGATTCAGCGAAGCAAATGGATCTTGAAAGACCATCTGAATATTTTTGCGGACGTTTTTTCGTAAATTCTCCTCTGACAGATTGGAAATATCCTGTCCCTTAAAGAGAATCTGGCCTTCAGTCGGTTTGTACAGCCTGATCATCGTTCGGCCGGCAGTCGATTTTCCGCAGCCCGACTCTCCAACGATTCCGAGTGTTTCTCCTTTTTTTAAAGAAAACGAAACACCGTCCACCGCTTTCACATCACCAACTTTTCTTTGAAAAAAGCCTGAGCGGATCGGGAAATATTTTTTCACGTCCCGAAGTTCTAAAATTGTTTCCTGATTAGCTGCTGTCATGATTGTTCGGCACCTTCTTCCTCATATAAAAAGCATCTCACTGACCTTCCGCTTTTGTGTGTCAATAGCGAAGGCTGATGGGTCCAGCATTTATCCATGGCTTTTGGGCACCTTGGAGCAAAACGGCACCCCGGCGGCAGATTATCTGGTGTCGGCACGCTGCCTTTAATCGCAGTTAATTTATCAATCTCTCCATCTATGACTGGAATAGACAATAGCAGTCCTTCTGTATAAGGATGAAGGGGCTCTAAAAATAACTCATCGACTGAGGCATTTTCTACGACTTGTCCGCAGTACATGACAATGACTCTGTCGGCTGCTTCCGATACGACACCTAAGTCATGTGTAATCAGCAAAATTGAAGTATCAAACTTCTGGCAGAGATCTTTCATTAGCTCCAGCACTTGGGCTTGTATTGTCACGTCTAACGCCGTTGTCGGTTCATCGGCAATAAGCAGTTTTGGATTACAGCTGAGCGCGATGGCAATCATCACCCTCTGTCTCATGCCGCCAGATAGACGGTGCGGGTATTCCTTCATAATTTGCTCCGCTCTTGAAAACCCAACCATCTTCAAGAGTTCGACGGCTCTTTGATACGCTTCTTTTTTCTTCATATTTTTATGGTAAATCAGCACTTCGGTAATTTGTTCTCCGATCGTTAACACCGGATTAAGGGAGGTCATTGGTTCTTGAAAGATCATGGATACTTCGTTTCCGCGGATTTTACAATAGTCATTTTCAGTGAATGTGGTGAGGTCCTTGTCTTCGAGTTTAATCGTACCGTCCATGATTTTTCCGCCTGAGCTCTGGACGAGACCCATAATAGACAATGAAGTAATACTTTTGCCGGAGCCCGATTCGCCTACAAGCGCGACGGTTTCGCCTTTTTTGATGTAGAAATCGACTCCGTCCACCGCAGGGATCGGCTCCTTTTTTCTGAAAAAATAAGTCTTTAAATTATTCACTTCTAAAAGTGTGCTCATGCTAGCTCCCCTTCCCCCTCTTGTCGTCAAACGTTTTCAAGAGAAAGTAATCCCTCTATTCAGAAATAATAAACAATATTGAATTATCGAAAAATTTTATAGTTGTATATTATTACAATCATTTTGCAAAATCAAGAATTTTTTAGGATAAATGTAATATTATTAACGAAATTCCATTATTTTATTCTATTAAAGCGTTGCTTTCAAAAAGGCTTCAGGAGAGATGGACAGCCCATCTGCTGTACTGGCTCTGTTCTCTGTTAAATATTTTTTTACAATATTGAATCCGACTGCGTATCCAAGCATTTTCGGCTGATATCCTTTGCCGTATAAAAGCTGATCGAACAATCGATGACCCCGTTTGATGTTCAGATGGGGCGCAATCTTTTTTTCGTAAAACACCTCAAGCTGCAGAGGGGTATACCAGGTGGTCCATTCAGCCGTTTGACTCTGGCCTAACCTCTCATAAACAGCATATTCTGCCAGCCCCTCCATGATGATTGTATCAAGTAATGTGACGTCTTTTTCCTCTTTTGTCATATGATCTAACCGGCAAACATGATGATATTCATGTGTCATAAGGGCTGAAACCGAGGACAATTCGATATCTGACGAGAGAAAGAGAAACATTTTATCTGGAAAGGCGAGCCCTGATTTTGACCCGAATTCTAAACGGATTCTTCTGTTTCGTTCATCAACCGGCAGTGCTACGATTGGCACGTCAGGTCCTTGCCACTTCTTTTTGAGGTACTGCTCCTCTTTTTGTATATGCCGGAAAAGTCCTTTTTCTTTCAGAATGGAAGACGTGCTTATTCCCTCTGTTATGTTTTTAAACATTCCGTGATGCTGCAAATGTCCCAAGATGCCTTTCCAGTCTTCTTTCTTCCTTCTTGAAAAGTACGGGACAATGTAATGCGCCAGATCATCTATTGAAGCGGCTTTTTCAAACCATTTGTATGTTTGTTCCACGCTCATGCTATCGCCTCCTCTTTTTTATCCTATGCGCACGAAAAAAACCGGCTACCCTTTTAGGGCAGCCGGTTTGGCGTCATGATTACTGATATTTTTTGAAGATTAGCGTTGCATTATGTCCGCCGAATCCCAGTGAGTTGCTGAGAACATAGCTGAGATCCTGTCTGCGTGCTTCATCAGGCACATAATCTAAATCGCATTCTTCGTCAGGCGTTTCAATATTGATTGTTGGCGGGATCATGCCTTCTTTAATGGCAAGGATAGAGAAAATGGCTTCAATACCGCCCGCCGCGCCTAGAAGGTGGCCCGTCATAGATTTTGTAGAGCTTACCGCAAGTTTATAGGCATGCTCGCCAAAAACTGTCTTAATCGCCATTGTTTCATATTTGTCATTGTAATATGTGCTTGTGCCATGAGCATTGATATAGTCAATCTCTTCAGGCGCAATGCCCGCATCTTTAATGGCTTCTTGCATCGCTCTCGCTCCGCCTTCGCCGTCTTGGGCAGGCGCTGTGATATGATAAGCGTCTCCCGTCGAACCGTAACCGACGATTTCTCCGTAAATTTTGGCGCCGCGTGCAAGTGCATGCTCAAGTTCTTCAAGAACGATAATACCCGCACCTTCACCCATAACGAATCCGTCACGGTTTTTATCAAACGGACGGCTCGCAGTTTTCGGATCCGGATTTGTAGAAAGCGCTTTGTTGGCACTGAAGCCCGCGAATGACATTCTAGTCAGCGGCGCTTCTGTTCCGCCTGTGATCATAGCGTCTGCATCGCCGCGCTGAATCACTTTAAATGCGTCACCGATAGAGTTTGTTCCTGTTGCACATGCAGTTACCGTACAAGAGTTAACTCCCTTTGCTCCTAAAGCGATAGAAATTTGGCCTGTCGCCATATCAGGAATCATCATCGGCACAAAAAACGGGCTTACCCGTCTTGGGCCTTTTGTTAAGAAGATTTCAAACTGAGACTCAAGCGTTTCAAGCCCTCCGATTCCGGAACCAACCCAAACACCGACTCTCGGCGCGATTTCATCAGTAATTTCAAGACCTGCGTCTTCAACTGCCATTTTCGCAGCAACAACCGCATATTGAGTGAAACGGTCCATTTTTCTTGCTTCTTTTTTGTCCATGTAATCTTCAACATTAAAGTCTTTTAATTCAGCGGCTACTTTAGCCGGATATTCTTCAGAATCAACACGAGTGATCGGACCGATCCCGGACACACCGTTGATTGCGTTATTCCAACTTGTATCGACGTCGTTGCCAAGCGGAGACAATGCTCCGAGTCCTGTAACAACTACTCTTTTTTTACTCATCTTGTGTGCACCTCACCTTTTTTTATCGGCCCCAGCGGATTGCAATGGCGCCCCAAGTTAATCCTCCGCCGAATCCTACCATGACGATCACATCGCCATCTTTGATTTTACCGGCTTCCAATTCTTCTACTAGAGAAATAGGAATGGATGCGGCAGAAGTGTTTCCATATTTATGAACAGTTTTAGACATCTTTTCGACAGGAAGCTCTAAACGCTCACGTGCAGCTTCCATGATGCGGATGTTCGCCTGATGCGGAATCAAAAAGTCGACGTCCTCTTTTGAGAGTCCGGCTTTTTCAATGACATTTACGCATGATTCACCCATTTGGCGGACCGCAAATTTGAAAACTTCACGTCCATTCATGATTGTATGTCCTTTTTCATTCAGATACAAGTGCTGACCGCCTGTGCCGTCTGCTCCTAGTTCAAATGAAAGAATTCCTCTGTCATCACTGACTGGCCCGACTACCGCAGCGCCCGCTCCGTCACCAAACAGAACGGCTGTGTTGCGGTCTTCCCAGTCTGTAATGCTTGAGAGCTTTTCTACACCGACAACAAGGACATGCTTATAAGTTCCGGATTCAATAAATTGTTTACCCGTTACAACCCCGTACATAAAGCCTGCACAAGCCGCGCTGATATCCATGGCACATGCTTTCTTTGCGCCGAGCTGTTCTTGAATCATACAAGAAACTGTAGGAAATGACTGATCAGGTGTGACAGTCGCAACGAGAATCATATCGAGATCCTCAGCGGACACTTCAGCTTGTTCCAGCGCTTTTTTCGCTGCTGCAACAGCCATATGTGATGAATATACGTCATCAGCGGCAATTCTTCTTTCTTCTATTCCTGTTCTTGTACGAATCCACTCGTCAGAAGTTTCAACCATTTTTTCTAAATCATGATTTGTTAAAACCTTCTCAGGGATATAACGTCCAACTCCAAGTATTCCAGCTTTCATAAGGGAAGACTCCTTTATATAGTTAATTTAGAAGATCAATCAGGTTATGATCAATTATTAGTATCAGGTACTAATTCTATCTTATTTTTTTTCACATGGCAATATATTCGTCTAAACTATCGGTTCATCTTACTCATAGAGTATGGTATATGGAAAAGGAGGCGTATGCAGGTGGATGTGTTTTCAAAAATGATGTTCGGCGATAACGCCAAACAAAAAACAGAAAAAGAAGAAGTGCAGGAGGAGGAGGTTTCCCCGACAAACGAAGAAGAGACGATTGATTACATGTATATTATGAACCAAATCGGTTCGATTATGAACTCTCTCGATCAAATCAAGCCCGCTCTGAAGGAACTCGCGCCTATGGTATCCGCTATTAAAAAGAAAATCATGTGAAAAGCCACTTTCGAGAAAGTGGCTTCTTCTTATTCGGTTTCAGATTTCGCGTCGGATTTACCCAGCTCATAGGCTTCCGCCATTACCGTTGTAAATAAATTCATAAACGGCTGAATGGCCTCCATCGACAGCTCTATTCCTGATTTTTCAAGCTGCTCTTTCGCTTCAGGCAGATATTTCATTGCTATTTGCAGAAACTCAAGTGATTTTTCGTGCTGCATGTAAAGTCACCCCGTTACTCGTTTTTTGGCAGTTCACCTGTTTTGTTATATATTTTGACCAGTTTGGCGATTTTTTTCTGAAAGGCTTTGTCCACAAGCGGACTGAAGGTTCCCATTTCGACAACTCGGCTTTTCAGATCGTAATAGTGATCGCCGCCTTTTAAAGTCCCTTTGTCGAATTGCTCAGCTATAATTTCATAGGCCTTGTCCACATTTTGCACCGTGCTGGTTAACACGGTGTTTTCGCCAAGATCGGATTGATCTGTGACATAGCCGATCGCATATAGGCCGTCTTTTTTGATTTGCTGAATGACAGGAACATTATACCCGTCTCCGGCAGGATACACAACATCCGCGCCTTCGTTCTTCATTTTTTGATAAAGGTTCACCGCAGTCGAATCATCATCCCAGTGATCCGTATATTTTGTATTCACTTCTATATTAGGATTTTCATACTTAGCCCCTTTTATAAAGCCGTCCACTTCTGGCTGCCATGAAAAAGAAGCGATGACGCCGACCTGATTGGTTTTTGACATATGGGCAGCGGTCATTCCGCCGAAAAAGCCGATTGCTTCCCCGCTGAGATGAACGCTTGTGACATTGTCCGCTTTTGCTTTTGCATTTGAAATCACAAACTGCATATCCGGATAGTCTTCACTGACCAAGTTAAATACTTCTTCATACTCACTTCCATGGCCAAAGAGGAGATTGACGCCGCGCTTATGAAAATCTTCAATCGCATTTATAATATCTTCATCTGTTTTTACGCCTTCTTTATAGTAGACGTCCACATTGTATTTAGATTGTATATTCAGTAATCCTTTATACCCTTTTGTGCCCCATACGAGGTCATTAATCGTATCAGGAAAGAGCATGCCGACCTTCTCAATTTTTCCTTTAAACGGAGTTTGTCCACATCCGCTTAATAAAAGGAGGACAGAAAAGATCATGACAAGCCTTGTGATCAAGTCATGTTCAACTCCTTTTGACAAGCTATCACATGTATTAAAATGATACGTTTATTGTATCTAGAAAACTCGAAACATGGAAGGTTTTTCTTAATATTTGTCGAAAATTGATGAAAATTGTCTTTTCCACTCGAGAATTTTTGTTTTCGCTTCATCTTTTGAAGTTTTTTTCGTGACTTGCAAATCAAAAATGCAATCTTTGCCGGTATCACGGCCGGGCTCAAGCAGGAATCTCAACAGCTCGTCAGCTACATCTTCTGTATAAAAGCCCTCTTCCTCCTGTTCTTCTTTCCACGGCCCATACATTTTAGGAAGGATCACCGCTTTTTCTGAACCTGTCTTTTCACGTTTCTCCCACTCTTTTCGGTCTTGTTCGTATACCAATACATATGCGGATTTATATTGGTCCAAAGGCAAAAAGCCGCTGCCATATTGGATACAAATTGTATCATACTTTTGATCCTCAATGTGCTCAAGCTGCCGAAAGTGCTCGTTTCTTCCAAGCCACATGAGTCTTTCTTCTAAGTACATTTGTCTGTTTTCATCATCTGTTTCAGCCAAAACGACATCGACGTATATGCCTTCATCCATCATTCGCTCGCATAAAGAAAGGCCGAAAAATTCATCCGCCCCTACAATCAGCGTTGATTCCATTTCATCTGCCGCCCTTCCGGTTTTTCATTTATCCAAAGCAAAACAGCCTCCGCAAAAGAGAAGGCTATTTTTATTGTATTCTTTATAACTCTTTTTCATGCCTGTGAAAGAATTTGCAGATTGATGCATAGATCCTGCTCGGGTGCTCAAATAAATGAAACGTTATGTCAACCGGACAGCCTTGGTTTTGCTGCTGCTTTTCCTTAAATACTTCCGCATGCAGGCTGTACGGATACGGTGCTCCGGTCATCCGCTGCCATATATGAACCGGTACGCTGCTCGGATAGCTTTCGATTGTTTTATAACGGAGTGAAGCCGCTTCTTTTTCGGAGATTTCGTAGCTTTCCGATACCTCTTTCAAAAATTGTTTATAGAAAAATTTATTTTCTTTTTCTGATTCATAATGTGCCTGAAGATCGAGACAAGGATTCAACATCGCGGCTGATCGGATATGATCCGGGGAAAAACGAAGCAGTTCATCGGCCACGAGAGCGCCCATCCCTTCTGCTAAAATATGAATCTTCGGATTGAGTATTTCCTGCTTCAACACGAAATGTATCAGCTGTTTGGCATAGGTGACCGCTTTTCCCGCGCCCCAGTGCCTTCCGAACAGATTGCTGTTAAAAATGGTATAGCCTTCGTCCCTCAGCATATTTAAAAGCTGATTTCTGCCATAATGCTGAAGCCAAAAACTTGAATCATTACCGACAAAGTGGGTTCTGTCCCCGAGGACAAAGATGCCAAAGCCGTTCGGACGATAGGGCAGATGAATCACGTTATGCTCCGTTCCCAATTGAAAATACCTTTCCGTTATTCCCATCGCTTGCCCGCCTCCTTTCACACTTCATCTCACGCTATCTTATGTAAAAAGAAAAGAAACGAATAAGGTAAAGTCCTAGCCTTTCTATCTTTTGGCTATTATACCAATTGACGATATTTATTTTTTATATTTTACCATTAAAAATGTGACGAATCAGACTCTTTTGTCACCTCACTTTCTTCTAAAATTAGATTCCCCCTTGGCTTTATGTATGGTATGATAACTTCTAGAATAGAATGAGAAGGACGAGGTGGAAACGTGCGATTTATTATTGCTTTTATTTGGACGTTCCTTTTATCGCATATGGCATGCTATTTGATTGCCAGCATGAACAGTGTAGCGTATAACTTCACAACATCATCCGTAATTGCTGTCGTTTTATATGTGCTGATCATGGCGCTAGCAGCAATCATGCCTATGAACAACAATGCCAGCCAGCATTAATAAGCCAAAAACCCAAAACATGTATTGTTTTGGGTTTTTTCGTGATCACGGTTTTCTTTTATACGTCCACAAGCGGTTGTGATTAGATGTTTCAGGAAACATATCTCCTGCTGACAGATGGACCTTTTGCGGGTTTTTGACCATACTCCCCGTCTCGCCGATTTCTACGTAGATGCCGTTGTTGGGCGCTTTCTGCCCGGGCCGGAATTGATGCTGCTGTCCCACTGTTTTTCCTCCTTTTCCTTTTTCGTGTAGTATGCGCCTAAGCGGGTGTGAATATGTTTCCATAAAAAAACTGCTGAGACCGGCTCAGCAGTTTTTTCGGTTATTCCCCTTTGTAAAGGATCGCCTTTAACAGCGCTTTTTGCACATGGAGACGGTTTTCGGCCTGCTGGAATACAGCGGAATTCGGACCGTCAATAATCTCTGCCGTCACTTCTTCTTCACGGTGTGCAGGAAGACAGTGCAAAAATGTATAGTCAGGTTTAGCATGGCTGACAAGCGATGCATTCACCTGGTAAGGCGCGAAGACTGCGAGACGCTCTTGTTCTTCCGCTTCCTGTCCCATGCTTGTGAATACATCTGAATAAATGACGTCCGCATTTTTTACGGCTTCAATCGGATCAGCTGTAAGTGTAATGGAAGCACCGGATTGAAGGGCAAATGCTTTGGCTGCTTCCGCCGCTTCGTCTAACACTTCGTATCCCTTAGGCGAAGCAATCGAGATATCACAGCCCATTTTTGCGCAGCCGATCATCAGGGAGTGCGCCACATTATTTCCGTCACCGATATATGCGACTTTCACACCTTTGAGATCGCCTTTGATTTCCTTGATCGTCAATAGGTCCGCCAGCGCCTGGCAAGGATGATATTTATCAGTAAGCCCGTTGATGACCGGAATATCAGCGTGTTCAGCAAGCTCCTCCACCTTTTCATGCTCGAAGGTCCGGATCATGATTGCATCTACATAGCCCGAGAGCACTTTTGCCGTGTCAGCCACAGTTTCACCGCGGCCCAGCTGCAGATCTTTCTGGCTTAAAAAGAGGGCATTTCCGCCAAGCTGCGCCATGCCGGCCTCAAATGAAACACGTGTCCGTGTGGATGATTTTTCAAAAATCATCGCAAGGGTTTTGCCTTGAAAAATAGGCTGAATCTTGTTTTGTTTCAGTTCACTGGCTTCAGCAAGCAACGCGCTGATATCCTGTTCACTGAGATCTTTTAGCGTTAATAGGTCTTTTCCGAATAGATTGGTTTGCATTTCTCCTATATTCACTGTGTGCATGATGCCACTTCCTTTTTATAAAGATCTCTGAGGGAAACAGGGTGCGGACTGCCTGATCCGCTTTGCAAAAACGCCCGTACGGTTTCCTCTTCAGTAAAGACGGTAATGCCGTGTGTCATGGCTTCCAAACGCTCTTTGCGTGCTTCTTCAGAGCCATTCAAATGGATATGGAGCGCTTTTTCATCCTGTTCCATCCATGAGGCGAATGTGCCTTCATGAACCGTAAAGCCGGCGTTTTCCGCTAATGTCTTCAAATCTTCCGGTCCGTTTTGCAAATAAATGCTTCCTTTTTGATTCCAAACACGCGTGTAGATTTTTTTCAAGGCGCTGTCGGCGTCGTATGCAACACACATGCCTTCTCCTGTCGATTTCATCTCCGGTCCAAGCTTGACATCTACATCTTGAATCGCATGTGAGGAAAAGACCGGGAACTTTACAGCAACGCCGTGGTGATTTTGAACTGCCGGGTTTACATCTTTTAGAGATGCCCCCGCCAGCAGCCTTGTGGCGAGCGGAATCATCGGGACGCCCATGACTTTGCTGACGACCGGAACTGTACGGCTCGCTCTCGGGTTCACTTCAAGGACGAGAATGGTTTCGTTGTCGATCACAAATTGGATGTTCATAATGCCTTTAAACGAAAGCTTTTGGGCAATTTTTTGAGCAGCATCTTTTATTCCCTGCTGCAGCTTGTTTGTGACAGAAGGCCCCGGGAGAATGGCGAAGCTGTCTCCTGAGTGGACGCCCGCCCGCTCAATATGTTCGGTATATGTCGGGATAAAGACTTCTTCGCCATCGGAAATCAGATCAATTTCGACTTCTTTTCCTGACACGTACTGATCAATCAAAATCGGGTACGGCATGCTGTCTTCTCCGTCCAGCAGCTGAGAAAGCGCAGCTTCCGATTCAACGATGATCATGCCCATTCCGCCAATGACATAAGAAGGACGGATTAATACAGGATAGCCGATGCCGTTTGCTTTCTCTGCAGCCTCTTCTTTTGTATAGGCAATTTCTCCTTTAGCGTGCTGCAATCCGAGTTCATCAAGAAGCTGATAAAATTGATCGCGATCCTCTAACACGTCAAGCGTTTCAAACGATGTGCCGAGAAGCGTGATTCCGGCTTTTTCGAGCGCTTCAGCAGCATTGATCGCGGTTTGGCCGCCGAACTGCACGATCGCAAAGTCAATGTTTTCCTGCTCCGCCACGTTTAATATGTGCTCCGTTGTCAGCGGTTCAAAATACAGGCGGTCCGCAATTTCATAATCTGTGCTCACGGTTTCCGGGTTGTTATTAATCATAATCGTTTCGAATCCAAGCTTTTGCAGCGTTAACACCCCATGAACAGCACTGTAATCGAATTCAACGCCCTGCCCGATGCGAATCGGTCCTGAGCCGATAATCAGCGCGCGCTTTTTCTCTTTGCGGCTGATGTCTCCATCGGTTTCTCCGAAATACGTGGAGTAAAAATAGTTGGTTTTCGCATCAAACTCAGCTGCGCAAGTATCAACAATTTTGAAGGAAGGCGTAATCCCCTTCTCTTTGCGAAGAGCGCGCACCTCTGCCTCTGTCTTGCCGATAAGCGAGGCAATCGTTGCGTCTGAAAACCCTTTTTCCTTTGCCTTTTTCAATAAATCAAAAGAAAGGTCGCTCCCCGCTTCCATGATCTGATTTTCCAGCTTGATGATATTGTTAAAGGTGTGAAGGAAAAACGGGTCGATTTTTGTTTTTGCATGGATTTCTTCTATTGATATGCTTCGGCTTAACAGCTCCATCACAACGAAAAATCTTCGATCGTCAGGTGTGATTGCCAGCTCCCAGAGCGCTTCAATTGATAAGCCGCCGAGCTCCGGCAGATGCGTGCCGACGTTTTTCAGCTCAAGGGAGGCTGCCGCCTTTTGGAGCGCCGCTTCTACATTACGTTCAATCGCCATCACTTCTCCGGTGGCTTTCATTTTTGTGCCGAGCTTGCGGTCCGCGTTTTTGAATTTATCAAACGGCCAGCGCGGAAACTTGACGATGACATAGTCCAATGCCGGTTCGAAGCTCGCATAAGTGGAGCCTGTAAGCGGGTTTTTTAATTCGTCAAGCGTGTATCCGACCGCCAATTTCGCAGCCATTTTCGCAATGGGATAACCTGTTGCTTTTGACGCGAGAGCAGATGAACGGCTCACACGCGGATTCACTTCAATGACGTAGTATTGCTTGCTGAACGGATCAAGCGCAAACTGAATGTTGCAGCCGCCTACGACATCAAGTGCCGAAATGATCGTCAGACTTGCCGTCCGGAGCATTTGATAGTCTTCATCAGTTAATGTTTGTGAAGGCGCCACTACGATCGAATCGCCTGTATGCACACCGACCGGATCGATGTTTTCCATATTACAGACGGTAATGCATGTGTTGTTGCTGTCGCGCATCACTTCATATTCAATTTCTTTAAAGCCGGCAATGCTCTTTTCTACCAGGCATTGATTGATCGGGCTAGCCAGGAGCGCTTGCTTGATCATGGCGGCAAATGCTTCTTTCGTGGGCGCGATCCCCCCGCCTTTTCCGCCTAACGTGTAAGCAGGCCGGATAATGACAGGAAAGCCGATGGATTCCGCAAAACGAAGGGCATCTGTTTCGTTATCGACAATTTCGCTTTCTGGAACTGGCTGATTCAGCTCGTTCATTAAAGAACGAAATTTTTCCCGGTCCTCTCCTTTTTGTATTGTATCAACGGATGTACCAAGAAGTTTGACGCCGTGCGCCTTTAAAATACCCGCTTCTTCAAGTTCAACCGCAAGATTCAGTGCAGTCTGCCCGCCTAAATTGGCCAGAAGTCCGTCGGGCTTTTCTTTCTTAATAATGTCTGTCAGGCTTTCTGCTGTCAGCGGTTCAAAATAAATGTCATCCGCGAAAGCTTCATCGGTCATAATTGTTGCCGGGTTGTTGTTGACGAGAATAACCCGATAGCCTTCTTCCTTGAGCGCGATGCAACCTTGAGTGCCTGAATAATCAAATTCTGCCGCCTGGCCGATGATGATCGGGCCTGAGCCGATTACTAATATGCTTGAAATACTGGTGTCTTTAGGCATGGGCGATTTCTCTCCTTGCTGGTATCACATTCTTTAAATAATCATCAAAAATCCATTCGCTTTCCGCCGGTCCGGGATGGGCTTCCGGGTGGAATTGCACACTCATGACGGGCAGTTTTTTATGGGAAAGTCCTTCAACTGATGTGTCATTGACATGATGGAATCTGATCGTCAGCTCTTCTTGATTAATAGTTTTTTCATCGACCACATAGCTGTGATTTTGGCTGGTCATGAAAACCCGCTTCGTTTCACGATCGATGACCGGATGATTTGCGCCCCTGTGTCCGAACGGCAGCTTAAACGTATTTCCGCCGAAAGCGAGTGCAATCAGCTGGTGGCCGAGACATATGCCGAGTGTCGGAAAGCGGCTGACAATGTTTTTGATTTGTTCCATATACGGTGTAATGGCTTTCGGATCTCCGGGTCCGTTGGATAACACGACACCGTCGGGCTTTATGCCGTAAACCGATTCCATTTGCTGATACGGTATAACAGTGACCTTGCAGCCTCGTTCCACGAGGGATGATGCAATTGATTTTTTATAGCCAAAGTCAATGAGAGCAATATGTTTATTTCCTTCACCGATTGTGCTGATGTCCTGTGCGGTCGCCTGTTCTGCGACGTTCTCAGGCTGCAGGGCAATCTCAGCCGCTTCTTTAGAGGCAGTGACAGACGCCCCCATCGTTCCGTTCGCGCGGATTTTTTTGACGACAGCCCTCGTATCGACATGGGACAAGAGCGGGATGTTCCATTTTTTCAGATATTCCTTAAGACTGTATACCGCTTCATGATGAGAAAAATGATCGCACGCCTCGTAAACAACCGCTGCTTTCACTTGCGGTTTTTTGCTTTCAAAGTCGTTTTCATTAATACCGTAGTTGCCGATCAGCGGGTACGTAAATACGATAATCTGTCCTTTGTATGACGGGTCTGTCAGCACTTCCTGATAACCCGTCATTCCTGTGAAAAACACAGCTTCGCCCGTGCAGTTTTCATGTCCGTCCAGTTCTCCGCTGAACACTGTTCCATCTTCTAATACTAAATAACCTTCCATCTAAAAGCCCACCTCTTGATGAATAATTAATTATAAAAATGAATTTTTATGCTTTTACATCGAAAAAAATTACAGATTGACAGCGGAATGCTGAGCAATCGCTTGTTTCAGCTTGCTGACGGCTTCTGTTATTTCATCCTTTGTCACGGTGAGCGGCGGCAGCAGACGAATCACGTTCGGTCCGGCCGGCAGTACGAGCAAGCCTAATGTCTGCAATTCAGCAATGATGTCTGCAACCGGCCCATCACACTCAATTCCAAGCATTAATCCTTTGCCGCGGATTTGCTTCACAAAAGGACTCTTCAGTTCAGCCTCCAGCTGTTCTTTCAAAAACGCACCCTTATCAGCAGCCTCTTTCAGAAAGTCAGGCTGGAATACAACCTGCAATGTTGCATTGACGGCGGCCATCGCCAGCATATTCCCTCCGAAAGTCGTTCCGTGAGACCCAGGAGTAAACGCTGCTCCCAGCTCTTTCTTTCCGATTACCGCACCGACTGGAAAGCCGTTCCCCAATCCTTTTGCAGCCGTGATGATATCAGGTGAGAGGCCGAAGTGTTCGTATGCGAAGCCCTTTCCCGTCCGTCCAATGCCGGTCTGAATTTCATCTACGATCAGAAGCGCCTGCTTTTCCTTGCAAAACGACTGTACGGCTGTAAAAAATTCTGCACTGGCCGGATTGACTCCGCCTTCTCCCTGTACGGTCTCAAGCATTACCGCGGCTATGCCGTCTTCCTCCCCAAGAGCATCAAAAGCGCCAGGATCATTGTACGGGAGGTAGTGAAAGCCTTCCAGCATCGGACCGAAGCCTGTTTTGATTTTATCCTGTCCGGTAGCTGCCATCCCTGCATAGGTGCGGCCGTGGAATGATTGAAGAAATGTGATGATTTTCGTTTTTCCAGTTGCTTTTCGCGCCAGCTTAATCGCGCCTTCATTCGCTTCCGCTCCGCTGTTGCAGAAAAAAACGAGATCTCCGGCACTGTTTGCTGCTAACTGCTGTGCCGCTTGCTCCTGAAGACTGTTTTCAAACAGATTGGATACGTGCCATACGCTGTCGAGCTGTTTTTTGACCGCTTCTGTGACCGCTTCATGGCAGTGACCTAGGTTGGAAACCGCAATCCCTTGAATGAAATCGAGGTATGTTTTGCCGTTTTGATCCTCAACGTAAGTTCCCTTCGCTTTCTTTATCTCAATGTTCCACCGTCCGTAGGTTTGAAACAAGCTGCTCATGAAACAGCCTCCTTTGCTTTGACGATTTTTGTTCCTTGAAATGTTTGATCTGAGAAAAACGATCCTTTTCCATTTACGATCATCACTTCTGATACCTGATCCGATAATGCTGACAAGGCTGAATTGACCTTTGGTATCATCCCGCCTGTGATCACTTCCTGTTTAATGAGAGTCTGAATTTCCTCAGGGGTCAGGATGTCGAGACGCTGTTTTTCCTTCATAATTCCTTCCACGTCTGTGACGAACATCAGCTTATCGGCTTTCAGCGCCCCGGCGACTGCCGAAGCTGCAAGATCAGCATTGACATTCAGTGTTTTGTAATCGCTCGTCAAAGACAGGGGCGCAATTACCGGAATGATGCCTTCATCCATCAGCGCGTTTACCATAGAGGCATTAACTTTTTTAATTTCTCCGACTTCCCCGTATGTGTCCGGATCAAGATAGTCTGCTTCGAGAAGGCCTCCATCCTTGCCGGACACTCCCGCAGCCCGGAGCCCGTGTTTTGCAAGCTCGGCAACGAAAAATTTATTCACTGAGCCGGACAGTACCATTTCAGCGACTTCCAATACCGGTTTGGTTGTTTTCCGCTGTCCGCCTGCAAATTCTGTTTTGATGTTTAACCGTTTCAGCATATGTGTGATTTCCGGTCCGCCGCCGTGCACGATTGCCAATTTCCATCCTGACTCCATCAATTCTTTCAGGTTTTGAAAAAATTCTTCCGACAGCTCACGGATGACACTTCCCCCGCATTTAAAAACGATTGTTTTCTTCATTGTGCTCCCCTTTATTACGTGCGATAGCTCGCATTAATTTTGATATAATCATAGGTCAGATCACAGCCCCATGCTCTTCCGTTCCCGTCTCCTTCATGCATATTGATGACAATGGCTATCTCATCTCCTTCAAGATATTCTTTCGCGAGAGATTCAGAGAATGGCTGAGGCTCGTTGTTTTTAAACAGGCATTGGCCCCCGAGATAAACCTCTACTTCTTCAGCCTTCACCTGAGCCGCGCTGTGCCCGATAGCCCCGATAATGCGCCCCCAGTTCGCGTCTGTTCCGTATACAGCGGTTTTTACGAGGTTCGACCCGACAATTTTCTTGGCAATTACGTTTGCATCAAGATTGTTTTTCGCCCCTTTTACTTGGGCTTCGATTAGTTTTGTCGCGCCTTCTCCGTCTCTGGCAATCTCCTTAGCCAAATCTTCGCAAGCCATAAGAAGCGCTTTTTTAAAGAGCGGCCAGTCTTTATGATCTTCCGTAAGGCACTCATTTTCCGCGCAGCCATTTGCCATGACCAATACCATGTCATTGGTGGAGGTTTCTCCGTCAACTGTAATTTGATTAAAAGAGACGTCAGTGATGTCGCGGAGCGCTTTTTGCAGCGTTTTTTCTTCGATTGCCGCGTCTGTTGTCACAAACCCCAGCATCGTTGCCATGTTTGGGTGAATCATTCCGGAGCCTTTAGCCGCTCCGCCGATGGTGACTTTTTGACCGCCGATTGTCAGTTCATAGCACGTTTGCTTGATGACGGTATCTGTCGTTAAAATCGCTTCCTCGAAATCTCCAGATCCCGCAGGCGTTTCTTTCAAAAGCTCGATGCCGGCCTGAATGTTTTCCATATTTAAATGTTCGCCGATGACACCAGTTGAAGAAACGGCGACAAGCTCCGGCTCAATGCCCAGCTGTAAAGCGAGGCTCTCCCGCATTTTGTATGCATCCTCTAAGCCCTGTTCCCCTGTACAAGCATTGGCAATGGCGCTGTTGACAATGACTGCTTTCAGAGCTGATCCATGCTTTAAGCTGTCCTGTGTGACTTTAATCGGAGCCGCCTGAAAGTGGCTTTGCGTATAAACTGCCGCGCTCACTGCCGGTGTCTCGCTGATGATGACGCCAAGGTCTTTTTTCGAGTAGCGCAGCCCGCAATGCACGCCCTTTGCCTGAAATCCTTTTGGCGAGGATACATCGCCTTTTACTTTCACTATTTGATCTTCACTCAACTGAATCATGGTTCGATTCTCTCCTGTTCTATGGATAAATTGGTGTCATGGTAAGACCTGTCTCTTCGTTCCAGCCATTCATGATATTGAAATTTTGTACTGCCTGCCCAGCGGCACCCTTCATCAGATTATCAATTACCGATACGATCGTGACCCTGTTCGTTCTTTCGTCGAGGGTAACGGATACATCGCAGAAATTGCTGCCGAACACTTCCTTCGTTTGCGGGTAATGACCCTTTGGCCTCACTCTCACAAAATATGAATCTTGGTAAAATTCCGAATATAAATCGTGCAGATCTTCTGCAGATAGGTCAGATGTTAATTGCGTATACATTGTCGCCATGATTCCCCTTGTCATCGGAACCAAGTGAGCAGAAAATGTAATAGCCTTCAACTCTGGCTGCCATTCTTTTAAAGTCTGTTCAATCTCAGGGGTGTGCTGATGTTCATTTACTTTATAAATTTTAAAATTGTCGTTAAGCTCAGAAAAATGGGTTCCCATGGATGCTTTCCTCCCCGCACCGGAAACACCTGTTTTCGCATCAACGATAACGAACGATTCATCAAGCAGCTTTTTTTGAGCCAGAGGCGCGAGGCCTAGCAGTACAGCCGTCGGGAAACACCCCGGATTGGCGATGAGCTTCGCCTGCTGAATGTTCCTTTGATTCAGCTCCGAAAGACCGTAAACTGCCTCTTGAATTGTTTCTTTTGGTGCCGCTGTCCGTTTATACCACTTTTCATATACAGCAGGCTCTTGGATCCTCAGATCACCTGACAGATCAATAACCGAAATTCCCGCCTCTGCAAGCTGCGGAGTCAGTTCACTTGATACTCCCGGGGGCGCAGCAAGAAACATGACATCGATTTCCTGTTTGATTGTATTCATATCAATGGGCTTCAGCCTCTGCTCAGCCAAGCCGGTAAGATGAGGGTAAGCATTACTATAGACATTTCCTTCCCCGCTGGATGAATAAAGTATACATTCTTCTGTATGAGGATGATGTGTAAGAATCCTGACAAGTTCGGCGCCTCCATAACCCGTAGCGCCTACAATTCCTATTTTCAAAACGAATTCACCTTCTTGGTCTTTGTGAAATTATTTAACATTATAACATGAATAAAAATTAATTCAATCGTATATTTAATATTTTTATTCATTTATAAATTTTCTGTTCAATAAAAAAACCGGCTCTTAAAAAGCAGGCAGATATCGCTTCAAGTTGTTGGTACGGCGCCATTTGCAGCTGTATAAAAAAACAGGCTGACCGTGTCAGCCTGTTTTCATCATCATCAATCCGCTCAGAAAATATAGAATAGAGCTTGTATAAAAAATCATTTGCACCGTAAAAAAGTCGGCGAGAAAACCGCCGAGCATAATGGCAGCCGCTGAAAAAACAGCGGTCCAAAAATGATAATTCCCAATCTTTTTTCCGCGTTCCCCGGTGTCTGTAAAGTCGGCGATTAATACTTTTTCTCCGTGTTTTTGCATCGCCCCAAAGAGACCTAACAGCACTTGCACGATGTACACTTGAAGAACGCTGTTAACATGCGGGACATACAAAAGCAGAACCGCCATGCCCCATGAGTTCGCAAGCAGATAATAGCGGCTGTCGATCCTTTCAGAAAGCCGGCCGAGGAGCGGGTAAATGAGCGCTCCGCTCAGTCCGAATAATCCGTAGGAAAACCCGAACTGCGTGTAGCTTGAGCCGATATTCTTCACAAACAGAATATAAAACGGAAAGATTAAACTGCTTGCGAAAAACACGCTACTTTGTGAAAGTGTCAGCCATTTTAATTTGTTTTTCCCCATTATTTATACCTCTGATAAAAGTAATTCATAAACCGCTCATCCGGATCATACGTCTTTTTTTTCTGAAAAAACGCTTCGCTTTTCGGATACGCCTGTCTCATTTGCGCTTTTGTCTGATATGTCATATACGGCAGATAATAGCTTCCTCCGTGTTTGAGCGCAACGTCTGTCATGCGCCTGATGATCCTGGCAGCGTCAGCCTGGTCTTCTTTTGAAAAGCCCTCGTTGATTAAAAGCACGAGCGAAAACATATCATCCTTCGCATAAGACAGGTCGGCTTTTTCGTTTTTTTGCACATACCGGATCGTGATATTAAGCAGATTCAGGTCTTCGTGTGACAGCGTTTGTCTCAGGTCATCAATATAGGAAGCGTACTCCTTCACCGGCACAAAGTATTCCTGCAGCACGTCTGTATTTTCATTATTTTCGTATTCGAGAAATTTTGATTCTGACCGCATGACGTTATTGCGTGAGATCTTTGTTCCATTTTGGCTTAGAAAATAGGATTGCTGGGTATTCCACAGCCAGTTTCTGCCCCACCCGTACCTTCTTGACAGGCCGAGCGCGAATTTCGTCACCTGTGTATGCTCATCCTCTTTGAGATCGCTGTAAGATGTCAGCTGATCCTGCTCGTCTGATAATACGTAATTTGTGACATACATGTCTTTCAGAAATCCTTTTTCTGCTGTTGAGATGCGAGCGAGGTGCATACGGACACCGGGATTGCCTTTGACATGCTTTGTAAAATAGTCAGCGTATGTACTGTAGTTCATTTTTTCCGTCTGCATGACGTACAGCTCGTCATCCGTTAATTCAAGCTCAGCATCGAGAATCACGCCAAAAAGACCGTACCCGCCGATGACTGCTGAAAATAAGTCATCTTTTGGAGTGACAGTGACAATTGTGCCGTCGGCTTTTAAAAGACGGAATGATTTGACTGTATCAATCAGCGATCCATAGCGGATATCACGCCCGTGGGCATTGGCGCTGAGAGATCCTCCGATTGTAAAAATATTTTGTGACTGCATGACTTTTACCGCAAGCCCGTATGGATTTACGTATTTCTGTATGTCATTCCACGTCGCCCCGCTTTGGACCCTGATGGTTTTTTTCTCTTTATCGAAAGCGAGGATATTGTTGTAGCCTGTCATGTCGAGAACGATGCCGTCCTCGTAATATGTATGGCCGCCCATCGAATGCTGGGTTCCGGCTATTGAGATTTTTATGTTTTTTCGATTGGCCTCTTTGACTGTGTCAATGAGGTTATTTTCTTCCTGCCCTTTCACCGTCTGCTTAATTTTCACCGGCATCAAGCGGCTGACATCGGTCATCTCGCTGGAGCCGCTTTTTTGCTCTGAGTGAACAGAGTACGCAAACAGGGCCGCATACGCACCGGTGCACAGCGCGAATGCAAGCAATTTCTTTTTCATGGCGCTCTCCCTGCTGTTTTTTATGGCCATTATACCATGTTTGCGTCCTCTTTTTTCCAGATTATCGTCTTGCCCGTTTTTCAGCGCGGCGGTCAGCCACGATAAAACAAGCGTGAATGGCGCCCGGCAGCCAAAAAATGCATGTCAATATGAGATTGAGCAGGGCCTGAAACGGCTTTCCCGTAAACAAAACAGCAAGCGGCGGACATAGAACGGCAAGAAGGTACATCATTTTGCTTCACTCCTTTTCAGCTGTAAAAAGGACAGCCTCACAGTAAGGCTGTCCTCTTTTGTTTTATTGTATGCCAAGCGCGATTTTTGCATATCTTGACATTTTGTCCCGAGTCCACGGCGGATTCCACACAATGTGAACTTCCGTCTCTTTCACTTCCGGAATGTCCGCAAGCGCTTTTTTCACTTCATCCACAATAATCGGCGCTAAAGGGCATCCCATTGACGTCAGTGTCATTGTGACGTGCGTTAAGCCGTCTTCGTCCATATCAACATCGTATACTAACCCGAGGTTCACGATATCAACGCCAAGCTCAGGATCGACAACCTGTTCTAGGGCGCCCATAATGTTTTCTTTTAATGCTTCTTCCACGTTCCCTCACTCCTTTTTTCTACAGTATAACGTAAATCCGGTCTGTGTTTACACCTTTGTGCTTTATAAATGCGTTTCAAACCATTCAACGGTTTTTAACACAGCGGCCCGCGGCACTTTGTGATCGGCTCGTTCATCCGCAATAAACTGGAGATGTTCCGGCTGCTCGCTGTAGTAAGATTTGATCGTGTCATAAAATTTCCGGGTCGGCGCGTAAGGCACGACTTGGTCTTTAACGCCATGCCAAAATAAAAGCGGGCGCTGGCGAAGTTTCTCCGGCTGAAGGCTGAGATCCAGCACTTTAAGGCGCTCCATGAGCTCCCGCACCCTTTCCTCCGGCACATCGATATCAATGCCCTGAGATTTGATGTGGTCGATCTGCTGCTGAAACAGCTCGACATAATTCGGGCTTCCCATCAGGCTGACGCCGGCTTGTACCCAGTCATAAACCGTTAAGGCGCCAAGCGTTGTAATGCCGCCCATTGATGTACCCGCAAGCCCGATACGGCCGCCTTCTATCAGGCCTTCCTTCTCAAAATGGTTCTTGAGTACTTCAAGCTCTTCAATCTCGTTTAGCACGATGTCCCAAAAATGGCCGGCCAGCTTTTCAACAGCCATTTGCTCTCCCCGTTCACCATGGTGCAGAGCCTCCGGCAGAACGGCTCTAAAGCCCTTCTCCGCAAGCAGATAAGCAATATGAAGGTTGTGTTCCTTTGCGCTTGCAAAGCCATGTATAAAGAAAACAAGAGGAACAGCACGGTGCCGGTTCTCTTCTTTTACAATATGTAAAAACGGAATGCCGGAAACGGTCTGATTTTCAATTTGAATCACAATGTCCCCTCCTTAGGATAACCATAATCATAAGTGTAACATGTAGACAATAAAGATGGTAAAAAGCTACACTGTCATTAAGGCAACTCGCGTAAAATCTTAGGTTAAAGGAGCTTTTCATGGAGACAAAACCCTATGTAATCGCATTAGATTTAGATGGAACATTATTAAAGGACGATAAAACAATATCAGAAAACACCCTTCAAACGATACAGCGCCTAAAAAATGACGGACATTACGTCTGCATCTCCACCGGCCGGCCGTACCGTTCAAGTTCCATGTACTATGAGCAGATGAATCTGACAACGCCGATCGTCAATTTCAATGGAGCATTTGTTCACCATCCGCAAGATGACAGCTGGGGACGGTATCATACCTCACTGCCGCTTCAAGTTGTCAAACAGCTTGTGGATATCAGCGAGACTTACAACGTACATAATATACTTGCTGAAGTCATCGATGATGTGTACTTCCATTATCATGATGAGCATCTGATTGATGCCTTTAACATGAACACAACAAATGTCACCGTCGGCGATTTGCGTGAAAATCTCGGTGAGGATGTCACCTCTGTTCTCATCCATGCGAAAGAGGAAGATGTGCCAGAGATACGCGCTTATTTAACAGATGTGCACGCCGAGGTGATCGATCACAGAAGATGGGCAGCCCCGTGGCATGTGATTGAGATTATTAAAAGCGGCATGAACAAAGCGATTGGCTTGCAGAAAATCAGCGATTACTACGGCGTGCCGCGAGAACGGATCATCGCTTTTGGCGATGAAGATAACGACCTGGAAATGCTCGAATTTGCAGGATGCGGCGTTGCCATGGGAAATGGAATTGACGCAGTCAAGCAGATCGCTGACAAAACGACGGTTTCCAATGAAGAAGACGGCGTTGCCCAATTTTTGAAAGAATATTTTTCAATATAAAGAGCGAAGTGTTTTAATTTTTCCCACTTATAAACCTTTACAGCCCCAGCATACTATAGGAGACGACTCATCTCGTCAAAGTATGGAAGGGGGCAGTCTCACAATGGGTAAACGAAGCAAATCCAAAAGGTTTATTCAGCAGGGTAAAGACTCCATCGGGCAACACGCCGCAAGATTTCCATATCGGTCTACTTTAGAAGAAGCTCACCAGCATGCCGCGGCACGAGACTCGGCTGAAAGGCAGTATGAATATTAAATGAGAAACGAACTGTTTCAGCAGGCGAAATCATTTGTTCAACAGGCTGTCATGGTGACAAACGGCTTTGAGGAAGGCGATCAGGAGCAAGCGATTCTGAGGGCCAAAAATGCTGTGTCTTCTGCGTATGCCAATTCGACAGATGCGGAACGTCAACAGCTTCATCAATTTCAAGATCAACTGGATAAATTGCAATAAAAAAAAGGCTATGGCGATTCGCCATAGCCTCTTATTTGACTTCAAATTGCTGAACCGACTGAACCTGCTTGAGATTTTCCGCTTTGCCCTTAAATGTTACCTTCACCTCGTAAGTTCCCGGCTCCGGTACTTCCTTCCACTCATCAGTGAAATCATAGGTTTCTCCCGGTTCAAGCGTCAGGTTTTGAAAAGCCTGTGTAAACATTTTGTCTTTCGAATAACGGTATCTTTCTTTGTGTTCTGAATCGTACACGACAAGTTCAAATTTTTGTCCCGTGCTGAATTGAAACTCCACACTGCGTTCGCTTTGGTTCTTCAGTGACATGTTAAACTTGATTTGTTCAGGCTCCTGAATTGCGTCAACAGATAAAACAACCTCTTGATTCTCCATTCCGCCTGATACCTCCTTATCGGGTTCTGTCCGCTCATTTTTCCCGCAGCCCATTAAAAGCACCACAGGCAAGAGCATCACAAGCAGCCGTTTCACGACTTCCACCTGCTTTCGTCAGTCTTTTCTAAAGAAACCAAAAATCCCGGTCGTTTGGACAATGTTTGTAAATGCTTTCGGGTCCACTTCTTTTACAATTTTTTCTAAATCGTACAATTCATACCTCGTGATGACGATAATCATCATTTCTTTCTGCTCGTTTGTAAAAGCTCCTTTGGCTGGGACAGTCGTTATGCCCCGCACCATTTTTCCATAAATGGCTTCTTTGATTTCGTCCGCTTTTTTCGTCACAATCATTGCTGTCAGCTTCATGTGCCGGGTATGAATCGCGTCGATCACCCTCGTTGTCACATACAAAGTAACAAGGGTATATAAAGCTTTCTCCCAACCTTGCAATAATCCTGCCGTCAGAATGATAATCCCGTTCAGAATAAAGAAATACGTGCCGACGGGTTTATCCTTCCACTTGGCCAGCACCATAGCGACGATATCAAGGCCGCCTGTCGAAGCGCCGTACTTTAATGTTAAACCGATTCCGACCGCGGAAATCACGCCGCCGAATACCGCGTTCAGCAGGATGTCATGAGACAGTCTCATTTCCGGCAGGATTCCCATAAACAATGTGGTCAGTGCGACACTCAAAATGCTGTACACCGTAAACGATCTGCCGACCTTCAGCCATCCTAAAATACCGACCGGAATATTTAAGAGGAACAAGAGCGTTCCCGTCGATATGTAGAAAGGGGCATATTGGTCAACGACGCTTGATAAAAGCTGGGCGACACCCGTGAATCCGCTGGCATATACATCTGCCGGAATCAGAAATAAGTTCAGCCCGGCCGCATTAAGTAAGGCCCCGATGATGACGATGAGTAATTTTTTTGTTTGATCTAGTACCATGGCATGTTCCTCCGCTCATTCTTCTTTATTATGTTTTCCCTTAAAACAAATATTTGAACACGATTTTGACAAATTAATATGATATAGTTGGCTTAAATCACATGATGACGAGCGATAAACGGAAAGAAGGGAAGCAAAATGACAGTTCATCTCATCGCTGACAGCGCCGCTGATCTGCCTCGTTCTTATTTTGAGGAAAACGGCATTGGCTTTATCCCGCTTAGGGTTTCTCTCGGCGACAAAGAATATGAAGATGCAGTCACGATTCATTCGGAACAAATATTTGAAGCGATGCAAAATGGGGAAGCGCCAAAGACGTCCCAAGCCTCACCGCAAACAATTAAAAATGTATTTTTGCAATATGCCAAAACAGGAGAGCCCGCACTTTACATCGCTTTTTCCTCAGGACTCTCCGGCACCTATCAGACAGCCGTCATGATCGCCAATGAAGTGAAGGAAGAATTCCCCGATTTTGATTTGCGGGTGATTGATTCCAAATGCGCTTCATTAGGCTGCGGTCTGGCCGTCCGGCATGCACGCGAACTCTGTATCAACGGAAATACAATACAAGAAATTGAAACGTCTGTAAAGAGCTTTTGCGCACAGCTTGAGCACATTTTTACAGTCGATGATTTAACGTACCTCGCCCGGGGCGGCCGAATTTCAAAAACGTCCGCTTTTGTCGGCGGTCTGCTTAATATTAAACCGCTTCTTCATATGGAGGACGGCAAGCTTGTGCCTCTTGAAAAAATCCGCGGACAGAAAAAGCTGTTCAAACGGATTATTGAATTAATGAAAGAGCGAGGAGACAATTGGAGCGATCAAACCGTCGGGATCAGCTATGCCGCTAACGAAGGAACAGCCAATGAAATGAAACACTTGATCGAAGACGCGTTCAAGCCGAAAGACATCATCATGCACTCCATCGGCTCTGCTGTCGGATCCCATTCCGGGCCGGGCACACTGGCCATATTTTTTCTGGGTAGATCATAATAAAACAGCCAGGCTAAAAAAGCCCTGGCTGTTTTTTCATTTTTATTGAATTCCGACTGCGTCATATGCCTTTTCGACAGAAGCTGATTGCTTCGAGTCTTCACCGTATAAATCATTGGCAGCTTCGATAGCCGCTTGCTTCATCATGCTGAAGTCTGAAGAAGGCGTTACGTAATATGTCAAAGCCCGGTAATAAATTTGCTCACAAGCTTCACGCCCGATCCCCTCAACCCGCACATCATGGTGCACGCCGCCTTCTGCGAGAAGATATGCCGCTTTATTGTGGATCGACGAATTAATATGCACCCCGCCGTAATCCTCTGTGCCCGTATAACGGTTTGAATAATGATCCGGATTCCCCTGCTTGGAAGGGTCCTCTAATGAACGTAAAGCATCCCCGCGTACATCCGGCGTATATACATCCTCGCCGATTTCCCAGTCATCCCGGTCTGTCATCGCCGCCATAATATCAGAAATGGATTCGTTTAACGCGCCGGGTTCTCCCTGATATAAAAGGCCGGCGGAATACTGGGTGACCGCGTGTGTCATTTCATGCGCCACAATGTCGAGCGATCCGGACAGCGGCTTAAACCTAGCGCCGTCACCATCCCCGTACACCATCTGCACACCGTTCCACGCCGCATTGTTCCACTGTGTTCCCACATGTACGGTAGACGTAATTCTCGCGCCGTTTTGATCAAAAGAATGGCGGCCGAACGTGCGGCTGTAATAGTCGTAAACGGTTTGTGCGTTTGCATGGGCATCTACAGCCGCCGGGTCATGAAATACGGACGTGCCGCTGACCACTTCACTGCCTGTATACCCGATCAATTGAGACAAAAGGGTAAACAAGGTTTCGTTCAGGTTCTTTGCGTCAAAAGTATTTATCCCTTTTCCCCTTGTTTCGTCAGCCAAATAATAACGCCCATTCTGTTCAGTTACTTCAAAGCTTTTTTCTTCGCCTGATACGCCGATCCCTGTACCGGCTGCTTCATGAATGGCATTAAAAGAATCGATGACCTTTCCGCTTTTGGCATGAATGAAATAATGCCAATAACCAGGCTCAGGTTCAGACGTCGAAAGTCTTACAAGGTAGGCAAGATCATATGCGCCTTCGTGCGGATAAATATATAATTCGGCTTTCGGTTCTCCGTCAACATACTCGATTTTTCCAATGGAGGCCTCAAGCGCACGGCGCGCTGTATGTATGGCTTTTTTCTTAGATACAGACGGTGTGACAGATATGTCATTTATTTGCGGGTGCACCTTCCCGAAGAAACTTTTCACTTGTTTGTTTTCCTTCATCGCGACCGCCTGTCCAAAGCCGTAAACAGGAATCCCTTTATACACTTCCTCTAATTTAAAAAATGTTTGTTTTGTCTTTGAATCCTTTATTGTTTTTGAAATGCGAAAATGTCTGTTCGCGTTTCCTTTGAGCTTAAAATGGGTTTGTTGCTTGTCCAGATATGAAAATAGCGCTTCTTTCTGCGTTAGGTTTTGAGCTGGCTGCCATGATGGCTGTGATTTTTCGATGATGTATGAAGGGGTTTGATACGTATGGTCGTATTTGATGCTTTGATCTGCTGAGGCATTTGATGCAAAAACACATTGAGCCGCCGTGCATAAGCCGGCCATAAACAGAGATGTTTTGAACAGTGTACGCAAAACACCACATCCTTCCTGTTTTGGAATCTATTTTTTCGTTCATCCTAACAAAAAAACCGAAACTTGTATGTGGTGCTTCGTTCCTATTTTCAGGAAAAAGAAAGAAGGACAGAGCTTTCGCTCCGTCCTTCAGCTCCTATTCTACCAGTTTTTTATTCACGTAAATAATAACCCCTGCGCCATATGCCAAAATAAGCGGCGGAATCAGCTGCTCCTGGCCTTGAAATGAGATAAAGCTGTTCAGCAGAATGAACAAACCGGAATTCAAGAAAAAGTAGCCTGCTATTCTGGCCAGCCGATCCTTATCCCGGATACGTGCCTCATTAAACCCCGCCAGCATCCACGTCTGTTTTTTGATCCCGACAAAATAGGCTACCACAAAGAATAAAAGCGAAATGACAATTAATAGATAATTGATGCTGATCTCCATATTACAGCCTCCTACAACATTACTTGACGTTTAAATAAAGAAAAAAAGCGGCACAGCTAACCACAATCAGCAGAAGGACGACGAATGCATTGATAAGCGGCTGCACAAGAAGCAGAACAGCCAAAAACAGCAGATAGCCCGCACCGACCCTAGAAATCGTGACAATCTCATGTTGAGAGCGCATTTTGTTTTTTCTTACACCCGCAAACATCATTAACTTCTTCCGCTTCCACACATAGCCTGCGAGCACCGCCAAATAAAGAGCCAATGGCACATATCTGTATGAGGGCGGCAGCAGCGGCAGGAGTATGATTACAGCAATGAGAAAAACTGAAAGTCCGCTTTTTCCTAACACAGAACCCCTCCGTTTCTGTTCCTCCCCTTCGCCCATCATCGCTTCGGCAAGCTCTTTCGGATGAGAAAACTCATTTTCAACAGCTTCCCGCAGATCCTCTACACCATGGCCGGCATTCAATCTGTCTTGTACAAAAGCGGTTAAATGGCCCTTCAGTTCGGCTAGCGTGTTTTCTCTCTCTACTTCAGGCATATTCGCCAGCTCAGCGTTTAGTTCCTCCGTATAGCGGTCAATGATGTGCTGTGCATTCATAGCAAATCCCCCGATAAAGACAATAAAGCTTGATGGGTTTCCAGGTACTTCTCCAGCCGTTCTTTTAACATCTCTTCTCCTTTTTGCGTCATTTTGTAGTACTTCCTTTTCGGGCCGTCCAAAGAATCTTGCCAAAAAAATTCGACCCAGTCCTTCTCCGTCATCCGTTTCAAAATGGGATAAATCGCACCCTCTGAAATAGCCAGTGCCGGGGTTGTTTTTAAGGACGATGTCAGCTCATAACCATACATCGGTTTTGAGCGCAGCAGGGATAAAATAGCCAGCTCGAAAATCCCTTTGCGAAATTGAACAATCCAGCGGTCGTTAATTTGATTCGTTTTCATGGTTTAAATATATCGAAAAAATCACTATATATCAATGACATATAGCTATGAAAAATGTCCTATTTTTCCCATTAACAAAAATGGAATTTCTCATACTTTTTAACCTTTTTATTACAAAAATGTTTTTATATTATGAAAAGTAAGAAAAGTGAATTTCTTCAGTTTGAAAAGGAGCAGTCGAATGCAGAAATCGATATCATTTTTTATCATTTTTTCAGTCCTCTGGGGGTCTTTATTTCTGTTTTCAATCATTGGCAGCTTAGGGACAACCCCGATTCCGCTGACAAAGGACTCCAAATTTCTCATGTCCAGCGTCATTCCTCAAGGCTGGGGCTTTTTCAGCAAAAACCCCCGTGATACCTCCATCGGCTTATATGAAGATGGAGATGCCAGCGCCAAGGTCAGGTGGCCTAATATGAGGGCTGATAATCTATTCGGCCTGTATCGTTATGGGCGATCGCAGGGCGTAGAAATGGGCGTGATCTACAGCCAAGTCGGCAAGGAACAGTGGACAGAATGTAAAGAAACGGACCTGAGTGCCTGCAAAAGCAAAGCCAAAACCGTTCAGCTGCAAACACCGGCGCCCCGCCCGCTGCTTTGCGGCAGCTATTATTTGACGAAAGAGGACATCGTTCCATGGAGCTATTCTAAATACACCGCTTCGTCTTATCAGGTAAAAAGCATAGTCAAGGTTGTGATCTCATGCTCGAAAACATAAAACAGACCATCACCGGATGGGACCAAAAAAACCCGTGGACAAATGTATACGGACTCGCGCGAAGCATTATTGCTTTATCCAGCCTGCTGACGCTGCTTGTCAATCATCCGAGCCTCATTATGAAGCCAGCCAGCGGAATCAGCAGTTACCCTGCTTGTAAAATGAATCTCAGTCTCTTTTGCCTCGGCGAAAATAACTATATGATGTTAAATCTGTTCAGGTGGGTCTGTATTGCCATTCTGGTGCTTGTTGTGATCGGGTGGCGCCCCAGAATCACCGGGATTCTCCATTGGTATGTCAGTTACAGCCTGCAGTCGTCGTTAATTGTCATCGACGGAGGCGAGCAGGCAGCCGCGGTTATCACATTTTTGCTGATTCCTATCACGCTGACTGACCCGAGAAAATGGCATTGGAGCGGAAGGCCTGATGACCCAGAGGGCCAAAGAACAATTGGTAAAATCACAGCTTTTATTTCTTATTTTGTCATCAGACTTCAAGTAGCGGTACTTTACTTCCACTCTACTGTCGCTAAGCTGTCTCAGCAGGAATGGGTGGACGGAACGGCCGTCTATTATTTCGCCCAGGAAAAAACCATCGGCTTCAACGGCTTTTTTCAGGCTTTAACGAAGCCGTTTGTATCAAGTCCGTTTGTGGTGATTCCGACATGGGGGACGCTTCTCGTTCAGATTGTCATCTTTGCGGCACTGTTCGCGCCGAAGAAGCATTGGAGATTGATTTTAATCATCGCTGTTTTTATGCACGAGATATTCGCGGTTATGCTGGGTTTAATCAGCTTTTCACTCATCATGGCCGGCATTTTGATATTGTATCTCACTCCAATTGATTCCACGTTTCAATTTACATATATACGCAGACTGAAGTGGAATAAAAAAGAAAAGAAGGGAGAGGTTTCAGTTTGAAGAAGGCGTTTCTTGTATTTTTGTCGGTTGTATTGGTGACGACAGTGTTTTTGGTGAAGCAGCAGGAAAGTGTAGCACAGGCGAAGCAGCTTGAGTATTCAGGTGAAGAGATTTTTAAAGGGTTTGTGTTTGCTCAGGGTGAAGTGGGCAAAAAGCTTCCAGAGGTATTTAATAAAGCCATGACTGACAAGCTCAACACAAAACAGGCAAAGGCTTTTGCCAATCAGGTTGTTGCTGATATCAAAAAAGAGGATGCTGACTTTTTTGACAATCTGAAGAAAGCTGTTTACAGCAAAGATGCAATGAAGGTGGATGAACTGCTGAAAAAAGCAGGTCAAATCGTTGAAGAAAAAGTAGAAGCTGCAAAGGACATCGCCGCTTCCAAGGATGATACGTCCAGAGTTCAAGCCGAGCTCGTCAACACGGTCGATACCGCTAACTATTTCTATTATGTTTCTTATGTTGCCGCAGCCGGTGCGCTGATTCTTGTCATTCTTGCCATTGATATTACGCCGATCGCGATTTCAGACAATGTGGATCGCGAAATGGCAATCAGAACGCTGGTTGATGAATTAAATTAGAATTAAAAAAGGCTCGCTCCGCAGTTCTGCTGCAGGCGAGTCTTTTTCATGCATTATTTTTTCTCGTATGTCCAGCCGTCTTCCTGATACACTTTTCCGTTTTTCATTAAGTGGCCAAGCGCCCGTTTAAAGGCAGCCTTGCTCATGTTAAAACGTTCTTTGATATCATCGGGCTGGCTTTTGTCGCTGTACGGCATGGCGCCGTTTCTCGTTCTTAAATACGTTAGAATATACTCGGCATCAACAGACAGCGCATCCTGCTTTCTCGGAAGAAGCGACATATTCACTGAGCCGTCTTCCTTCACTTGAATCACACGTCCTGTCACTCTTGAGCCGAGTCTAGGCTCTTCTTTTCTTTCTGATGAATGAATAAAACCGCGGATTCCGTCATCCGTAATGATGAACGATCCTGAAGCGATCAGCCTGTACACCGTTCCGGTCAGCTCTTTATTCATCAGATCGTCTGAAGCGTCCGTAAACAGCTCGCTGATGATATCCTCCGGTGCGGGTTTGGCAAACATGCGCCCCCGATTTGTCACCTTCAGCATACAGTAGAGCTTATCCCCTTTTTGCGGCCAGACATCTTCATACGGCGGCAGATGCTCTGTTGCGACAAGCGCGTCTTTCGAAAGGCCGACATCGACGAATACGCCCATATCATCTACCGTGTCCACCACTTCTACCCATCCGTACTCATCAGCGCTGATGACCGGAATTTTCATCGTTGCTGCAAGCCGTTCCTGCTGGTCAACGTATATAAAGACCTCTACCTCATCTCTGTCTTCTATATCCTCTGTCACTTCACTGTTATGTAAGAGAATCGTATCTTCTCCATCGGTTAAAAAGTAACCGAAGTCCGTTTCGTGATCTATACTCAAGGTTAATTGCTGCCCTGGTCTCATGCTATCGTCCTTCCTCTTCCCGCTTATTTCACTGCGGATCTTGTTAACATTTTTTCCAATCATCACAAATTGATTCTTTGTTTTGTTGGAAGTTTCTCTTTATTCTACTATAATCAACACATAAGTTAAATGTTATGGAGGTTTTCATATGGCAAAAGAAAGTTCATTTGATATTGTATCCAAGGTGGAACTCCCTGAAGTGCAAAACGCGATTCAAATCGCACTGAAGGAAATCAGCACACGCTATGACTTCAAAGGGAGCAAAAGCGACATTTCATTAGATAAAGAAGAGCTTGTTCTTGTTTCCGATGACGAATTCAAATTAAGCCAGCTCAAGGATGTGCTTGTCAGCAAATTGATTAAGCGCAGCGTGCCGACAAAAAACATTGATTACGCCAAAATTGAGAACGCGTCCGGCGGCACCGTACGCCAGCGCGCAAAGCTTGTTCAAGGGATTGACAAAGACAACGCCAAAAAAATCAATACCATCATCAAAAACTCCGGACTGAAAGTAAAATCTCAAGTGCAGGATGATCAAGTGCGTGTCACCGGAAAAAACAAGGATGATCTTCAGCAGGTTATCGCAGCAGTTCGAGGTGCCGATCTGCCAATTGACGTTCAATTTATAAATTTCAGATAAATTTTCTGATTCCTATTGATTATTGTCTTTATTTTCGGTAAATTTGGAGAAAGGGAAAATGCCAGGCATCTTTTGGCAGCTCCTGAACATGTAAAATTTCATATCCGTTCTTATCAAGAGAAGCAGAGGGACTGGCCCGACGAAGCTTCAGCAACCGGTGTAATGGCGCATTGCCATGACCAAGGTGCTAAATCCAGCAAGCTCGAACAGCTTGGAAGATAAGAAGAGACAATATCACTGACAAAGTCTTCTTCTTAAGAGGACTTTTTTTATTTCTCTTTTTTCCTTGCTGAATGTGAATAAAGGAGGCAGACAATGGGACTTTTAGAAGATTTGAAGAAACAGGTGTTAATCGGTGACGGCGCAATGGGCACGCTGCTTTACTCCTTCGGAATAGACAGGTGCTTTGAGGAGCTTAATCTTTCAAAACCTGAGGAAATTCAGCGTATACATAAAGCCTATGTCGAAGCGGGAGCAAACATCATTCAGACCAACACGTACGGAGCGAACTATATTAAATTATCGAGACACGGCCTTGAAGATGACATCAAAAAAATGAATCAGGAGGCTGTAAAAATCGCGCGGGCTTCCGCCGGCGATGCGTATGTGCTCGGGACGATGGGCGGCATCCGCACGTTTAACAAAAATGCGTACAGCCTTGACGAAATCAAACGAAGCTTTCGCGAACAGCTGTATTTACTGCTGCATGAAGAGCCGGACGGTTTGCTGTTAGAAACGTATTATGATTTGGAAGAAGCCCGTGCAGTGCTGAAAATCGCCCGAAAAGAAACCGATCTTCCGATTATGCTGAATGTATCCATGCATGAGCAAGGCGTACTTCAGGATGGAACGCCGCTTTCTGATGCGCTGCGCTCGGTTGCGGATCTCGGTGCCGATATCGTCGGCATTAACTGCCGGCTCGGCCCTTACCACATGATTGAAGCGCTCAGTGAAGTGCCGATTTTTGATGACGTGTTTTTATCTGTCTACCCGAACAGCAGCCTCCCCTCACTCGAAGAAGGCCGGCTTGTATATGAAACTGACGACAAGTATTTTCAAAACAGCGCGGCTGAGTTCCGCAAGCAAGGCGCGCGGATTATCGGCGGCTGCTGCGGCACCACGCCAAACCACATCCGGGCTATGGCAGAGGCTGTGGGCGGACTCGCCCCTGTTACGGAAAAGCATGTAAAGGTTCGGGCAAAGGAATTGGTGACCGTTCAGCACGAACGGACAGAGCCGGGATTAAATGAAATCGCTGCGGAAAAGCGCTCAATTATTGTTGAGCTGGACCCGCCGAAGAAATTGAGCTTTGACAAATTTCTGTCCGCCGCTGCCGAATTAAAAGAAGCGGGAATCGATGCCCTGACGCTCGCCGATAACTCACTGGCAACCCCGCGGATCAGCAATGTTGCCTGCGGCGCCCTTGTCAAGCAGCAGCTCGATATGCGGTCTCTTGTCCATATTACATGCCGGGACCGAAACATTATCGGACTCCAGTCACATTTAATGGGACTGGACACATTAGGGCTGCATGATGTGCTGGCGATTACCGGCGATCCTTCTAAAATCGGTGATTTCCCGGGTGCAACGTCTGTCTATGATTTAACATCCTTTGATTTAATCAGGCTGATTAAACAGTTCAATGAAGGGCTGTCTCTGTCCGGAAAACCGCTCGGAAAGAAAACCAATTTCTCAGTGGCCGCTGCTTTTAATCCAAACGTCCGCCATCTCGATAAAGCCGTAAAACGGCTGGAGAAAAAAATAGACTGCGGCGCTGATTATTTTATCTCACAGCCCGTCTATTCGGAGCAGCAGCTTGTCGATATTCATAATGAAACAAAGCATTTGAAGACTCCGATTTATATCGGCGTTATGCCGCTGACAAGCAGCCGGAACGCTGAGTTTATCCATAACGAAATTCCGGGCATCAAGCTGTCCGATTCCATCCGCGAAAAAATGGCGCGCGCCGGCGAAGATAAAGAGAAACAAAAGGCGGAAGGCCTTGCGATTGCACGCTCCCTGCTGGATACTGCCTGCGAGCTGTTTAACGGCATCTATTTAATCACGCCTTTTCTCAGATCTGACTTGACGTCGGAACTTACTTCTTACATTAAGCAAAAAGATGAACAGCGTCAGAATATTTATTTGCATTAAAATCGCTTTCTAAGACTGTCCGAACCAATTGGGCAGTCTTTTTCAAACCCGATTCGTGTTACGATATAGAAAATAAATCACATAGGAGGAGGAACATCATGCTTGAAGTGAAAACCATACCCGCAGAGGATACATATGAAATCAGGAACCGCATTTTGCGTCCCCATCAATCAATTGAACAATGCAAATATGAACAGGATCAAGCAGAAGGCTCTTTCCATCTCGGCGCTTTTTTTGAAGGAACGCTGATCAGCATCGCTTCCTTTTCTCCCGAAAATCAGCCGCTATTGACTGATTCACCCGCATATCGGCTTAGAGGCATGGCAACGCTCGAAGAATACCGTGATCAAAAAGCCGGAAGCACACTGATCACATACGCGGAGCAGAAGCTGGCCGATATGGGCGTGCAGGCGGTCTGGTGCAACGCAAGATACCATGTGAAAGGCTATTACGAAAAGCTTGGCTGGAAAGAACTTGGCGAGCCGTTTGAGATTTCCGGCATTGGCACCCATATTGTGATGTACAAAAAAACAGGAACAAGCAGGTGATGACATGCATTCAGCAATTGAGCTGATTCAGCTTACTGAAAAACATGTGCCCGGCCTATTGCATCTGTGCCGGCAAGCCGGGTGGCCGGATTACGGCGAACGAGAGCTGCAGTTGCTTGTAAAACATGGACGCTTCTTCGGGTATCAAAACAGCCAAGGAGACATCATCTCCTGCATCGGTTTGTTTTTGTATGGCCGACTTGCTTCTATCGGACTCGTTATCGTCGACAACGAGTACAAACGGCGAGGTCTGGGGCGGCGTATGGTGAACGCGTGTATCAGCCAAGTCGATGAAAACACCGCCATCATGCTTTGCGCCACGAAGGAAGGTTTGCCGATTTATGAAAAAGCCGGATTTCAAACAGCGGGTTCAATCCGCAAATACAGCTGTCAAAGCTTCAAGCCGCTTACAAAGCAGCATGACATTGAACTGACATCTTTTACAGAAAAGGATTTTCCGGAATTAATCGCGGCTGATCAAGCCGCCTTTGGCGGAGACAGAGCAGCACTTCTGCATCATTTGATCTCTCAATCAGCGGAATGTGTAATTGCCAAAAATAATGAAGGCACATTAATTGGCTATGGCTTATCTGTCCAGACACCGGCCAATCTGAAATTAGGACCGCTTATCGCACCGTCACCGGGTCTCGCTGCTGTATTGGTCAACAGGCTGGCTGCAGGAAAACAAGGACCGATGCGAATCGACGTGCCTGGGGACAGCCTGTTTCTGCATGACAGCCTGGAAGCAATGGGATTTCACTTAGACGATGAGCCCCCGCTTATGATGTACCAAAAAAAGACGCTGCCTGCACGAAACAGACAATTATTCGCTGTCATCTCACAAGCGCTCGGTTAACCCTTTTTTACCCGAACAGGAAGATTCTGTTCGGTTTTTTTAATGCCTTCAGGGACACTCTAAGCAGAAGAAAAGGAGTGTGCTTTGAGATGGAAACATCAAAACAAAATAACGGAATGACGATTGTAGCTATCGGTTCAATCCCTTTAATATTAACCCTTGGAAACTCTATGCTTATTCCTATACTGCCAAAAATGAAATCTGAACTTCATTTATCCCAATTTCAAGTCAGTCTCGTGATCACGGTGTTTTCCCTGATTGCGGCGTTTGCGATTCCGATTGTCGGCTATCTCGCAGACCGGTTTTCACGGAAAATCATCATTATTCCCTGCTTATTTTTGTATGGAGCAGGCGGATTGCTGGCCGGGTTTGCGGCAGGTTTTTTTGACAATGCTTATCCGTGGGTCATGGCTGGCCGGGCTCTTCAGGGTATCGGAGCAGCCGGAACGGGACCGATTGCGATGGCGCTGTCAGCGGACCTATTTAAAGGCGCGCAGGAAAGCAGAGTGCTCGGCCTTGTTGAAGCGTCAAACGGAATGGGGAAAGTTCTATCGCCGATTATTGGTTCACTTATCGCCCTGATCGTTTGGTATGGCGCATTTTTTGCCTTTCCTGTGTTTTGTATCATTTCAATCGTGCTGACTTGGATTTTTATTAAAGAAAAGGAAAAAGATAAAGAACCGCCTCCTATCGGAAAATATGCAAAAGGGCTGTTAAGTGTATTTAAGCATGAAGGCAGATGGCTGTTTACCGCTTATTTAGCCGGGGCTACCTGTTTGTTTACCTTATTCGGCATTTTGTTTTACCTATCAGACGTACTGGAAAAAACATACGATACAGATGGCGTCAAAAAAGGGCTGATTTTGGCGATTCCCCTTTTGGTCATGTGTGTGACATCTTATACGACGGGCAGCAAAATCGGGCAAAAGCAATCGTTAATGAAAAAGCTGATCGTCATCGGTTTAGCGTTTATGACTGTGTCTTACGCGGCACTGTCATTCATTGAAAATCTCGTCCTGTTTATCAGCGTTCTCGTGCTGAGCAGTATCGGTTCAGGCCTTGTCCTTCCTTGTATTAACAGCTTTATCACAGGCGCTGTCGGCAAAGAACGACGGGGTTTTGTGACATCGCTGTACGGATCAGTGCGTTTTCTGGGGGTGGCGATCGGGCCTCCTATTTTCGGGCGCTTGATGCAGTGGTCAAGACCCGGCATGTTCTTAAGCATTGCGGGCTTGACGCTGGTTGTCGGCATTCTTGTGCTCACGCTGATTCATGTCAAACAAAATAAAGACGAGACGAATGAAAAAGAAGAGCCTGCAATGAATGGCAATCGGCTTCAGCCGGCTGAGGAAAGGTAGCGTCCGGTTTGAAAATCGAACGGATCGAGACCTTTCCGCTCTTGCACCGATTAGAGAAACCTTACGGAGATGCAAACGGATTTAAACAATACCGGACATGCTATCTGATCAGAATTATCACAGAAAGCGGCATTGACGGCTGGGGAGAGTGCGCGGATTGGCTCCCGGCCCTGCATGTCGGTTTCACAAAACGAATCATTCCCTATCTCTTAGGTAAACAGGCAGGCAGCCGCCTGCCTTTAGTGCGCACAATCAAAAAATGGCATCAGCGGGCGGCATCGGCTGTAAGTATGGCACTGACGGAGATTGCGGCAAAAACAGCAGGTTGTTCCGTATGCGACATGTGGGGCGGGCGGTACAGAGAAGAACTCCCTGTATATGCCTCTTTCCAATCATATTCAGACCATCCGCAATGGATCAGCAGCTCGCTTACGAATGTTGAAGTTCAATTGAAACAGGGCTTCAATCAAATCAAAGTCAAAATCGGCGGGACAACCTTTGAGGAAGATGTGCGGCATATCACTGCCCTGCAAAACACGGCCGGCAGCTCTATTTCTATTATTCTGGACGCAAACCAAAGCTACGATACAGCAGCAGCTTTAAAGTGGGAGCGTCTTTTTTCGAAATGGACCAATATCAGCTGGCTGGAAGAGCCTCTGCCTTTTGACCAGCCGCAGGATTACACTTTTCTGCGGAGCCGTTTATCCATTCCTGTCGCCGGCGGAGAAAATATGAAAGGCGCGGCACAATTTGCGCCTCTCCTCTCACAGCGCTGCCTGGATATTATTCAGCCTGATGTCATGCATGTCAATGGAATCGATGAGTTTCGCGACTGCCTCCAGCTCGCGCGTTATTTCGGTGTGAGAGCGTCTGCCCATGCCTATGACGGCGCTCTTTCCCGGCTTTATGCTTTATTTACGCAGGCCTGTCTGCCTCCGTGGTCAAAAATGGAGAACGACCAAATTGAACCGATTGAGTGGGACGTAATGGAGAATCCTTTTACAGAACTGATCAGCCTTCAGCCTTCAAAAGGAATCGTGCACCTCCCGAAAGGAACAGGGATCGGCAGAGAAATCAATATGGAGATCATCAATCGGTATATGTGGGATGGTTCAGCGTTTTAAGCTGTCCCATCCCTTTATTTATAGACATAAATCATGGACAGCCTCATAAAATGGTAACAGCGGACAAGTCTTTTCATAAAGGAGCAAATGACTTAATGGCTGAACTGCTGATGAAAGCAAAACTCACGTTTATGATTGTCACAGGCGGTGTATTACAGGGACTCGGCATGTCCTTATTTTTATTTCCGCATGATATTCCGACAGGCGGGGCGGCAGGTATTGCGGTCTTATTGCACCATTTGTTTCACATTCCCCACGGCTTCTCGGTATGGGCTGTGAATGTGTCAATGCTTTTCACTGCTTTAAAATGGCTGGAGATGAGAACATTCACCGGCACTCTCGCCTCGATTACCGTCACCTCTGTATCGGTATTGATCTTCGATGTCATTTTTCCGGACATCACCTCAAACCTGTGGCTTGATTTGGCAAGCGGCGCTGTTTTATTAGGACTCGGCATCGGACTTTTATACAAATATAAAATTTCTAACGGAGGGTTTGGAGCCCTTGCTCTTATGATCTCAATTTACCGGGGCGGAAACCCGGGAACCATCTTGCTCATTATGAATTGCATCATTTTTATGATTACCGCATCAATTATTGCCTGGGGCATTGTGATTCAAGCTCTGATTTGCCAAGTGATATCAACAAGAGTCATCGACTTCATCTATAACATCCGCCTGACCTCTCTTCCCATACTTACGCCTATGTACCGTCATAAAAAATAATAGGCAAGAGGCTCTCCCGATACAGAGAGCCCTGCAGCCGCTGTTTTACAAATAAAAGGTATCGGATCTTAACCCCAAGCGCAAAGTCTCCAGAGCAATCGCATCATGAAATGAGATATTCGCCAGATTGACATTCGGCCCGATCCTTTGAATAAAACCTTGCTGGAGCGTTTTGTTCGGTGCTTCAAATATCATTCGGCTGATATCAATATCCGACAAAATGATATCATCAACGATTTGAAACCGGACATCTCCGCTGCTGGAACAGATCCCCCCTGTCCCGCTTTCCCTTGCTTCCGTAATCACTTTCTCTGCGCCTGCCTCCATATCTTCGAGAATATACTCAAGCCATTCCTCAGAGCACTGGCAGCTTGATACTTCCTCATCCTTGCTGCCCACCTCGCTGAGAACAAGAAATTCATCAGAAAAATCAGCAATATAAGCCGCTTTTTCTTTATTCGTCATCGGGAGAGTGCCGTTTGAAATCTCAATATATTCGCACCCGAAGTAGGTGCAGTACCGATGAAATTCGTTGACTTTATTCTGGCTTACATATTTCTCAAACAGCGTGCCGCCGAAGAAAAACTTCACGTCATGCTCTTTCAGGGAGCTGATTTTTTCTTCAAGGTCTTTCGTAAGTAATGAAGTGCCCCAGCCGAACTTCACAAAATCTATATAGTCGGATGCCGCGCCTATCACATCTTTGAAAAACTGTAAGGGGTAGCCGTTGTCGATTAAAATGGTCTGTCCGTTTTCCCTCGGTTTACTTGTTCTCATTGGCAATTCTAGTGAAAAATCATTCATATCATGACCCTCTCAATCGTTGGAACTTCTCTTTCTTGTTTTACTTTCATCACGAAATCGCCCATTATTTCTTTTGTACAGTACGCAATATCTTCCGGTTCAAATAACGGCTGGCTCCTGTCAAAAAACTTCTCCGCAACGGATGAGTTTTTGATTCTTTCAATCACTTCGGCCGCCGCACCATTCGTCCCTTCTATGATGCCTTTGATATATTCCGCACACGCCATATCATCATCACCTGACGGATGGGAAGCCACAATGTTCAGCACACAATCTTTTGCAGCGAGCTTATTCACATATTCCGCTGTTGTTCTGGCATTAGAAAATCCGGTCACAAAAAGATGCTTGGCCTTCAGCGCTCCTAACGCCGCTGTGACGCCGTTTGTCGTTTTCTGGATCAGCCGCTTATCCGCCATATCCTGCTCTGCCATACGTTTTGGAGAATTATCCAAATCAAATCCTTTGATTCCGACCCCCTTTTCCTCTCCTGTTAATACATAATCCGGATAGGTTTCTTTCAACTTGAAAGCTTCTTCAGTTGTCCGGACCAAGAGAATTTCTTTCGCCCCGCCGATAAAAGCAAAATGGGCCACGGTAAAGGCTCGAATGACGTCAATAACGATATTGATATCTGCCGGGACAAGTGAATGATGATGCCCCTGATAAATGGTAATCGGCATAATACCTCTCCTTGGGCATAAAACCATTTTGCTAAAAAGCATATTCAGCTGGTCTCTTATTGGTTCCGCCGCGCCTCCGTCTCCTCATTTTAGGCGGCCGCACACCTAAAAACCCTGAACCTTTATCTCAAAAGTGAATAGTCTGCCTATAACTCGATCAATAGATAAAAAACAGACAGATGCAAAACGGGGGGAAAATATTGAACGAACACATCACCTTTGACACATGGAACGAAACGCTGGCAAAAGAGATGACGGACCAATTGATCGATGAGCTCGATGTATTGAAATGGGCTTACAGGACATACGGGGATAAGATCGTGTATGCATGCAGCTTTGGCGCTGAAGGGATGGTGCTTCTCGACTTAATTTCAAAGATCAACAAACATGCGCACATCATCTTTTTAGATACAGGGCTCCATTTTCAGGAAACATATGAGCTGATCGAAGCCGTCAAACAAAAATACCCGGCATTTACGATCCAGCTGCTTGAACCCGAGCTGAACTTAAAAGAACAAGCGGCGCAATACGGCGATGAATTATGGAAACACAACCCGAATCTCTGCTGTCAATTACGGAAAATTGCACCTCTGCAAAAACACTTATCTGGCATGACAGCTTGGATATCAGGTCTGCGCCGGGAGCAATCGCCGACGAGAAAGCATATTCAATTCATCAATCAGGATCAGAAATTTAAGCTTATTAAAATCTGTCCGCTCATTCACTGGACATGGGATGATGTTTGGACGTACATCCGGCTCCACAATTTGCCTTACAACAAACTGCACGATCAAAATTACCCGAGCATAGGCTGTGAAATGTGCACATTGCCTTCTTCAAACCCAAATGATGAGAGAGCGGGAAGATGGGCCGGACGCGAGAAAACTGAATGCGGTCTGCACCAGGAATGAAAGACCGTATGTCGTGAGAATGGAAGCGCCGGCAGGTTTCAATCTACATTTTCTATTGATGAGAAAGCCCGTCCAGCGAAGAAATGGCAGACTATTAAAAAACAATGTAAAACGCAAAGATGGAGGTTAAGCACGTGAATGCAATCGAGCCCCATGGAGGGGTGTTAATCAACCGCATCGATCCCGCATGCACTTTTGATGGCTGCACTTGCGAAGCTGAGCTTGATCAGCTGGCACTGAGCGACCTCGAGCTTATCGCGATCGGCGGCTACAGCCCGTTAACAGGTTTTTTGGGAGAAAAAGATTATCATTCCGTTGTGAAAGAGATGAGGCTGGCGAACGGTTTGCCGTGGAGTCTGCCTATTACGCTGCCTGTCAGCGAAGAAACAGCCAAACAGCTGTCTGTCGGAAATCACGTGAAGCTTGTGAAACACGGCGTGACGTACGGCATGATGACAGTGACCGATATCTATCAGCCAGATAAAACACAGGAGGCGCTGTCTGTTTATAAAACAAACGATCCCGCCCACCCCGGAGTAAAAAAACTGCTGGAGCGTCCGGACTTTTATATTGGAGGGCCTATCCTTGTCAGCCGCCTTCCCGATAAGTCCTTCGAACAGTTTTATGCAGCGCCGGCACAAACGAGAACGGCCTTTGAAAAGCTCGGCTGGAAAACAATTGTCGGCTTCCAGACGCGGAATCCCGTTCACAGAGCCCATGAATATATTCAAAAAACAGCGTTGGAAACCGTCGACGGTCTGCTGCTTCATCCGCTAGTAGGAGAAACGAAATCAGATGATATTCCGAGTGATATCAGAATGGAAAGCTACCAAGTACTGCTTGACCAGTATTATCCAAAGGATCGGGTGATGTTATCGGTGTTCCCTGCCGCCATGCGGTATGCCGGACCGCGTGAAGCGATTTTCCATGCGCTCGTCCGCAAAAATTACGGCTGCACCCATTTTATCGTCGGACGCGATCATGCAGGTGTCGGCAGCTATTACGGAACGTACGACGCACAGACCATTTTCAAATCATTCACTGAAGAAGAGCTGGGCATCAAGCCGCTGTTTTTTGAGCATAGCTTTTACTGCCGGAAATGCGGAAATATGGGCACCTCCAAAACGTGTCCGCACAGCGCGAGAGATCACATCCATTTATCAGGCACCAAAGTGAGAGAGCTTCTCCGCCAAGGCAAAAAGCCGCCGAAAGAATTCAGCCGGCCCGAAGTTGCAAGCGTGCTGATAAAAGGGCTCCATCAGCAGCCTGTTGCCATTCAGAGAAACAGCGGGGGATCAGAATGACACACAACCCGAATATCGTTTGGCATCCAGCGGTGATCCAAAAATCTGACAGACAGAGCTTAAACGGACATAAAAGCTGCGCCCTTTGGTTTACCGGTCTGTCCGGCTCAGGAAAATCAGTGCTCGCCAATGCCGTAGATGAAAAGCTCTATCACATGGGAATTCGGAGTTATGTTCTTGACGGCGATAATATCCGCCACGGATTGAATCGAGATCTCGGCTTTCGGACTGAGGACAGAATCGAAAACATCCGCCGGATCGGGGAAGTCGCGAAGCTGTTTGTCGATAGCGGCCAAATGATCTTAACAGCCTTTATTTCTCCGTTCAGAGAGGATCGGGATATGGTCAGAGCGCTGTTTCCCGATGGAGAATTTCTCGAAATTTATGTGAAGTGCCCGCTCCAGATTTGTGAACAGCGGGATCCGAAAGGCCTTTATAAAAAAGCGCGCAACGGAGACATTAAACATTTCACGGGGATTGATTCTCCCTATGAAGCGCCTCTTTCTCCCGATTTGATCATTGAATCTGACCAAACGTCCATTGCGGATGGAGCTGATTTGATCATCAAAAAATTGCAGCACAAAGGCATCATTTAAAAAACCCGACATTGATCGGGTTTTTTTATTTAGCAAACTGCGCAATCAGGCTGTTTATTTTTTCTTTTTCCTCATAAAAGAGCCCGTGCCCATTGTTTTCAAACGGAACCAATTCTGACTGCTTTATGCCGCGTTTTAATTCTTTGGCAAAATCAAACGGAGCGATTTTGTCCTTTCTGCCATGCAAGATGAGTGTCGGCACCTTGATTTCCGCCAGATCCTTTCTGAGATCCTCGTCTCTTAACGCAATGCCTGAGTGAATCGTTCCGTAAGAGGAAGCATCCAGCAAAAGATTCTGAAACCATTGCTGGAACTCCGGAGAAACTTGTTTCTCGAAAAACTGTCTTCCCAGGTCAGCAAGCGTCTTCGGCCGATCGCTTTTGAATTGTTCAATCATGTCATCAATGTCCTGTTTCCTCATGCCGTACGGATAGCCCGGGCGCTTTGTAAATGCTGGCGCGGCCGCTGACAATAAAACCAGTTTATCGATATCGGCGCTCTCATGCCTTGCCATGTAGCGGATTGCAATCGCACCTCCCATCGAAAAGCCGGCGAGAATCGCATTCTCAAGCTGCAGCGTATAAATGACGGCCTTCACGTCATCTGCCATCGTATTATAATCGTAGCCTTCCCACGGGCGATCGGAATCACCGTAGCCCCGAAAATCGATGCCAATAAAACGGAATCCTCTTTTCGGCAGCTCATTCATTTGATATTCAAACATCTTATGGTTCAGCGGCCAGCCATGCAAGAAGATAATAGGCCTTCCATGCCCGATATCCTCCACAAACAGTGTCACATGCTCCTCGGTTTTTACGTAATGCCCCACTCCACATTCCTCCTATTCCCTTTTCTTTCCCGTCTTGTAAACGCCTTGACGTGCGGGAAGCTTTGCATTTATGCTTACAAAACAAGCGGGGTGCAGCACCCAGAAAAGGCTCTTCACGTTTTACTATATGTATCAATCCGCGGAAACGATCAATGAAATTGATCCTGATGGCTTTAGGTCATTCAGGAATGTAAAGGATGTCAAATGATGAATAAAACAGCGATTCAAAAACCGTACGTACCAGAAAACCTGCAAGCTGCCGATTTTCATGAAACGGCTGCAACAGATGATGTGATCAGCATGCATTTATTTGAAGATTGTTCAATTTCCGGTGAGGACATAGACAGGCTTTGTATTGAAAAAACCATATTTCGGAATGTCGTGTTTATCGATGTTTCCTTTCGTTTTATTGAGCTGACAGATGTGATTTTCGAAAAATGTGATGTATCGAACGCCGATTTCAGCGGGGCTGTTCTGCACAGAACTTTATTCAAGCAATCGAAAATGGTCGGGATGAACCTGGCGGACTCAACGCTGCGGAATGTATCGTTCGAGGAATGTCACGGACAATTCAGTTCATTTTATTATTCGAGTATGAAACACGTTCTATTTCATCATTGTGTCCTTCTGCAAAGTGAATGCAGCAGCATGGCGCTTCAGCAGACACACTTTGATGCGTGCGAACTGGAGGGCGCCAACTTTACCGGTACGTCACTTCAAAACGTGGACATCAGCTCCTGCCGGTTTGAACAGATCCATGTCTCACTAGACAAATTAAAGGGCTGCAAAATTGCTCCTGAGCACGCAATGGCCTTTGCGAGAGCGCTGGGAGCTGTCATCGTCTAGCTTAAGCCTGCGTCATCAGGCGGCGGGCTGTATCTGCAGCCGCCTTGATGCCGATTTTCAGATCCTGAAGAGACGCATAGGAATACGACAGCCGGATGCTGCGCCGGTCATCGCCGTCATAAACGGAACCGGGGTTCACCAGCACCTGCTGTTTCAATAATTCAAGAAACAGCTGCCTGACAGGCAGTTGTTTATGGAATGTGACCCATATATAAAAGCCGCCGGCTGGGATTTCCCACTCTGCAATATCTCCTGCATACTGCTGAAGAAGCTGAAGTGCCGCGTCTCTCCTTTTCTTCAGCTCCTTTCTTACCCAAGCGAGGTGTTCTTCATAATATCCTTGTGACAGCCATTGCGCCGCGGCCCATTGAGAGAGGCCGCTCGATCCGTAATCCGTCTGCATTTTAATGTCAGCCAGCCTTTCAATAACTGGTTCCGGGCCGGCCAGCCAGCCGATTCGAAGACCGGGGCTTACTGTTTTCGAAAACGTGCCGAGATACAGGACATTGCCTTCCTGATCCATCGACTTTAACGGCAGCGGCGGCTGTTCTTCAAACCACAAATCACCGTACGCAGCATCTTCAATGACCGGCAGCTGCTCTTTTTTTGACAGACTGACAACCTCTTCCCTTCTCTTCTCTGACATGACAATGCCAGTCGGATTATGAAACGACGGAATTGTGTAAAGCAGCTGGCCCCCGTATTGCTTCCGGTAAGCTGAAATCAGCCCCGCCTGCATTCCTTCTTCATCCATCGGCACACCGCGAAGCCGCATCCCTGCGGATTGAAAAACATGCAAAGAGTGAAGATAGGAAGGTTTTTCTGTCAAAATGACTGAGTCCCGCTTTAAAAGCCCGATCGAAATGAGCTGGAGCGCCTGCAGTGCGCCGGATACAATTAAAATGGCTGAAGGTGACACATTGATATGCTTTGTTTTTAAATGCTCAGCCACCGCCTCCCGCAGGTCTATATTTCCTTTCGGCTGTTCGTATCCTAAAGACAGAACATGCGGATTGATTTGCTGAAACATCCTGCGCATCGTTTCAGCCGGCAGCAGCTCTGGTGAAAGCTCTCCCGTCCCCAGCCGAATGATATCCGCTCGCGCCTCGTTTTTATTGATATCCTGAATGATAGAAGAATTGGGATGATGAATCCCTGAGCGGACATAGGTGCTCCAATCAAGCGGCGGAGCTGACGCAAGCACGCTCCATGTGCTGTTTACTACCTTTGTGCCGCCGCCTCTTCTCCCCTCTAACAGACCTTGAGACGTGAGTTCATCAATCGCCGATGTCACTGTGCTTCGGTTGACCTGAAACATATCCGCCAGCGTTCTTTGCGACGGAATTTTCGTCCCTACAGCCCACTCGCCATGGAGAATTTTTTCTTTTATATATTGTTCGATTTGCCGATGAAGCGGAATGTCTGATTCACGGCTTGGCTGCCAATGTGACAACGTCAAGCCCCCTTTTTTTCACATTATACATTTGGCTGGTTTCAAAACCAACCAAATGGCCGGAGACATGTAAAATCTTCTCTATTATTATGAGAAAAACAGATGTGAAAGGAGTTTTTCAGCATGAATGCAATGATTCACGGAATCGTGCTGGCCTTCAGCTTAATTTTGCCGCTGGGGGCGCAGAATGTGTTTATTTTTCAGCAGGGAGCGTGGCAAAGGCATATTTGGCTGGCGCTTCCAGCCGTCATCAGTGCTTCTGTCTGCGATACCCTGCTCATTGTGTTAGCGGTTGCGGGTGTATCTGTCATTGTGCAGCAGGTGCCTGTTTTTGAGACGGGAATGATGGCCGTGGGATTTTTGTTTCTCATTTACATGGGCTGGGTGACATGGAACAGCCGTCCGAAAACGGATGACAAAGAAAACAATATATTCACAGCAAAGAAACAAGCCGCATTTGCCGCAGCCGTGTCTCTGTTAAACCCGCACGCCATTTTAGACACTGTCGGCGTCATCGGTACAAGCTCTTTACAATATTCTGGACTGGAGAAATGGCTCTTTATGGCCGCCTGCATCGCTGTGTCTTGGATTTGGTTTATCAGTCTTGCAATAGCGGGCCGGCTGTTTCAGACGATAGATACGAGCGGCAGGCTTATGTTGATCGTAAACAAATGTTCTGCGGTGGTAATGTGGGCTGCCGCCGTCTATTTCTTGTTCTCGATCTTTCGTTAACTGGAGGAAACCACAGCCCAAACATCGAATTCTATTTAGAAAAGGGGGCGATGTTTGTGACTGATGCTAAACAGTTTTATGACTACCATTCCTGGGCGAACAAGCGAATCTTGAACCATATCGAACACCTGCCGGAGGAAACTGCTTATCAAGAAGTAAAGAGCGTATTCCCTTCAGTCAGTGACGTACTGCTTCATATGTGCAGGGCTGACTACATATGGCTGAACGTTCTTTCGGGAGTGGACTACCAAGAGATTATAGACGGCACAGGCAAATTCGAGTCCGCGCATGGCAATATGGAAGCGATTAAACTGCACGCTTCCGAGTTGGAATTACAGTATCATCATTTCTTCAGCCGCCAAACGGACTTAGAACAGACCTTCTCCATGCAGCATCCGAAACTCGGTACACTGGAATCAACCTATGCAGACACCATCCTGCATGTCGTCAATCACGGCACTTATCACAGAGGGAACGTGACAGCCATGCTAAGACAGCTGGACCATTCAGGCGTACCTACTGATTATATGTACTATTTATATGAGAAAAGAGAAAGCAAGGGCTAAACTGTCCTTGCTTTTTTTGGCGGAAAAGCCTCAAATGGAACCTATTAACTTTTACATACCTGTATAAGCACGCTCCACATCAAGCTGTACAGGCCTGCCGCTTCGATACGAATCGGTCGCGGCGATGCCGACTTCTAAATTGATCGTCGCATCGACATCTGTCACAATCGGTGTTTTTCCATTCCGGACGCACTCTGCAAAATGCTGCAGTTCTAAGCAGTAGGCTTCATGAAAACGAGTTTGAAAGTCTGGGATGATCTCATAGCTGCTCCCTTTAGCGGTCAGGATGGTCACATTTTGGTTTCTCAATGCCCCTATGAAAATACTGCCTTCTGTCCCGATAATTTCTGCACGGATGTCATGGCCGTATGGAGAGGTTCTGCTTGCCTCGACGTCTCCCGCTGCGCCGGAATCAAACTCTAAATACGTCAGCGCCTGATCAACATCGCCGTATTGTTCCATAAACGGGTTGTTTAAAATCCGGCCGTGTCCGGAAACAGAAGTGATCTCCGCTCCGAGCAAATAACGGGCAATATCGTAATCATGGATGGAACAGTCGATAAAGATCCCTCCGCTATGTTTGATAAACTCAGCGGGAGGCGCTCCTTGATCGCGTGTAAAGCCTTTATAATAGATGGGTTTGCCGATCTCACCCGCGTCTATCCGCCGTTTCGCATCCGCATATGCAGGATCAAAACGCCTCATAAAACCGACTTGGCAGATGACACCTGTCTCTTTTATTTTTTCAGAAACTGATTTTGATTCCTCAAGGTTTAATGTCAGCGGTTTTTCAACGAAAATCTGCTTGCCGTTTTCCGCCGCTTTGATGATCATTTCCCCATGTGTGCTTGTCGGCGTTACGATGACCACTGCATCAATCTCGGGATCTGCTAAAATCTCATGCGGATCATCCGACCATTTTTCAAGCCCGAATTCTTTAGCGACCTGCTCGGCTCTTTCTGTCATCGGATCACCGACACTGACAAGCTCAGCTCCCGGAACGCTGGTCATAAGGTTTCTTGCGTGATAGTATCCCAGTCTCCCTAACCCTAATACCGCGCATCTTACTCGATTCCCCATGTCCTCATCTCCTTATTCTCCTTTTTTTTCACCTAATGAAAGCGCTTTACCAGAATGATTAAAAAAATAGCGGTTCATCCACTATTTGGCCGATATATTTTTGCGCAAGCGCTTTCTCAAAAGGTGATTTCATTTTACAATGTCCTTTCTTCCCATGCAATATCTTTTTCGCCTTCGCTGTCAAAAAGAAAAGAACCCGCTGCATTATCGGATTCTTTTCTTGAACGGTGCTGTAGAATGTCTGATCACTAGCTCGGGTGATAACACTATTTTTTGTTTTGCCTTTCGTTTTCCTTCGATTTCTTCCCCCAGCAGTTCAATGACGCGCTGCCCCATTTCTTTAATCGGCTGGGCTACCGTTGTCAGGGGCGGATCGACCATTTCAGCAAGGATGGTGTTATCAAACCCGATGATGGACAGGTCATCCGGAACCTTGATGCCTCTTATTCTCGCTGCCTGAATGGCGGCACAGGCCAATACATCGTTAAAAGCAAAAATAGCGGTTGGCCTATCCCTGTCCAGCAATTTTCCCGCCTCTTCCTTTCCGCTCTCCAAAGAGAAGCGTGTCGGAACGATCAGCGACTCATCGACCGGCACATTCGCTTCCCCCATCGCCTGCCGGAATCCTTTGATTCTGTCTGTTTCACCTGTCGTTGACCCATCACCCACAATGCAGGCAATCCTCGTGTGGCCCAGTGACAAAAGATGCTTGGCAGCCTCATACCCGCCGAGAACATCATCCATCACAACGATATCCATCGGAAGAAGGGGCTTATCCTGAGAAATCATGGCGAGCGGGATATGTTCGCTAATGATTTCCTCTAAAGCTGACATGCTGTCATGATTCTCAATTCCTGTCGCAAAAATGATGCCGTCTACGTTTTTTTGCTTTAGGACAGAAAAATATTTCGTTTCTTTTTTCGGATCGTAATCGGTACTGCAAATGATCATCTGAAAACCAAGCTCATCCGCTCTTTCCTCTATGCTTTTCGCGAGCTCGCCGTAAAACGGGTTTGAAATATCAGGCGTCACAAGGCCGATAATATTGGTCCGCTTTCCCGATAAAGCAGCGGCGTGGACATTGGGCGTGTACTCCATTTCCTTCATCACATTCATGACCCTTTGCCTTGTTTTGTCACTGATCCGGCCCGTATGGTTAATGACGCGCGATACGGTCGTGATCGAGACACCCGCCTTCCTCGCCACATCGTAAATTGTCGTTTTCATCTTCATCCCTCGTCTGCTCATTGAACTTTCCGGCTGACAATTTTCCGGTATTCAATTGGTGAAATGCCTTCAATTTGCTTAAAGAGCTTTGAAAAATATGTCGGGTCCTCCATTCCAATCGTTTCCGCGATGACGCCCATTTTATCATTTGTCGAGGATAAAAGACGCTTTGCTTCAGTCATTCTCACCCGATTTGTGTATTGCCCCGGCGTGACACCAAGCACTTGCTGCATGCAGCGGGTCACATAATCCTGATTATAGTGCAGGGCGAGCGACAGATCCTTGATTGTCGTTTTCTCCTTATAATGCTCCTGTAAGTATCGGGCCGCCTCCCATGCCACCCGCTCTTTTGCAGATGGAATTTGAAACGCCTCCTTTTGAAGGTGCAGCATCAGCTCTTCAAACAAGATTTGTTTTCTGAGCGGCAAATCGGAGTTTTCTGCGGAGTAATCAATGAGCCTTTCAAACTGCTGCGCCATAAATTGCGGGCGCTGCACCTTGCCTTTTCTCGGCAATGCGAGTCCATAGCGGGCCGGCTCCTCGAAGCTCCCCTTTTCCTGCTGAAGCTCTGCCCAATTGCTGCCCCCTTTTGCAGTAAATTCATATTGATGTTCATCAAAGTGAAGCCAATAATAGGAGGTCGCTTCATCACTGCCCTTTGTCCCATAGTGTTCAAGACCGGGAGAAAGCAAGATATATTCGCCCCCTTCAACAGAGAACGATTTTTCATTTTCAGTGATATATAACGTCCCCTGCTTGACGTATATCAGATCAAATACAGAAAAAACGCGTTTGACATGGGTTTCTCCTTTTTTAAAAACCCCTTCTCCGGCTGCGATAAATACCGGAAAAGGCGGGACTGTAAACAGGATGCGAGGCAATTTGATCACCCTCCTTTTTAAGTCGGATTTTTGCAAGAAGTATCGTTTCTCTCCCTTTTTATTATAAGGAAATGGAGGTACACTTTAAAACGTTGATTTTATTTACGAAAGGGGTTAGACACTATGAAACAAGCTGTCTTCAAATCAACTGCTTTGAAAAAACCCGCTGACAAATCGTTCTCATTATTTTCGCTTACTTGGCCGATCTTTATTGAGGTCTCATTATATATGTTTATGGGTAATGCTGATACACTGATGCTGAGCCAATACTCAGATAACAGTGTGGCGGCAGTCGGCGTCAGCAACCAGATTTTGAATTTAATTATCGTGATGTTCAGCTTTATCGCAACAGGAACAACTGTTGTCATCTCACAATTTTTAGGATCCCGGAAAAAGAAAGAAGCTATGGAAGTCGCTTATGTGTCAATCGCAGCCAACTTCTTCATCAGCCTTGCGATCAGCGCTCTCATCTTTTTTGCGGCAGTTCCTCTGCTTCATATGATGGGATTATCAAATGAGCTGATGCCTGACGCTAAAGTCTTTTTACAAGTTGTCGGAGGTCTGTCCTTTATTCAGGCTTTAATCATGACATTCAGCGCGATCTTAAAAAGCTATGGCTACACAAAGGATACAATGTTTGTCACAATCGGCATGAACATTTTAAACATTGCCGGAAACTTTGTTGTCATTTTCGGTCTGTTCGGCTTTCCAGTTCTCGGCGTAGCCGGTGTTGCCATGTCCACATCTATCGCGCGTGTTATCGGATTAATCGCGATGATTGTCATTGTCAACAAACGCATTCAGCTGAAGATGTCGTTGAAAAAAGTATTTCATATGCATAAAGACCATTTGCGCAAGCTGCTGAAAATCGGCATTCCTTCAGCAGGCGAACAGCTTTCTTATAACCTTTCGCAAATGATTGTCACATATTTTATTGCCATCATGGGTGCGCAGGCTTTAACAACCAAAGTGTATACGCAGAATATTACGATGTTTATTCTGCTCTTCGGGACTGCGATCAGCCAGGGCACACAAATTTTAATCGGCCGCTATATCGGCGGCAAACAGTTTGACGCCGCTTATGAGCGCTGCATGAAAAGCTTGTATTGGGCGCTCGGAATCGCTGCGGCCACATCTGTTTTGATGACAATCTTTTCAAAAGACCTTATCGGCATCTTCACACAAAGCCCTGATATTATTGCTACCGCAAGCCTTTTGATTGCGATGACCATCATCCTTGAACCGGGCCGCTCGTTTAATGTGATTATTATTAACTCTCTGCGCGCCGCGGGGGATGCGAAATTCCCGGTCTACATGGCGATGATTTCCATGTGGGGCATCGGCCTTCCGCTTGCTTATCTATTCGGCATTCATCTCGGTTTCGGGCTTGCCGGCGTATGGATTTCTTTTATCGCGGACGAATGGGTCCGGGGAATCTTAATGTACAGAAGATGGCGCTCACGGATCTGGATTCAAAAAGGTATGGCGTAACACCCGGCAGAACAAGCCGGGTGTTTTTTTACAGCTCGGACAGAATCAATTTTGCTTCGCTGTCTGTTAAGGCATGCTTGTGTCCAAATACGTTGTACTGCTCCGCTCGGATTTTTTCCAGAATGGCTCGGTACAGCTGAGCTGCAGCTTTTACCGCTTTTTGAGAATACTGAGGGAAAATCGGCAGGGCATCCAGGCACTCTTCAAGGTAAGCCTCCGCTTCAAAAGCGATGTACTCCCACGTCATCGTGAACGCTTTATTGACGGTGCCTTTTTGGAGATCGTCTTCCGTATAGCCGAATTGCTGCATCACCTGGCGGGGAATGCGTTTTTTTTGATGCTGGTCCGTTCCGAGATTGTTTAAAATTCGAATCAGCTGTATGGCCAAGCCGAGAGAGACCGCTGCTTGTTTGAGCTGATCTTGATTTCGGCGCGTCAGCATCGGCAGCAGCATCAATCCCGCGTTTCCGCCCGTCTGATATGCATCCATGAGCAGTTCATCAAGGGTTTCATGCGTCTTCGATTCATCTTTCTTTGCGGCAAGGAACTCCCGAAAAGGCTCGCTGTCTAATGTAAATGTCTGATACGCATGGTCGAACGCTTTCCACAAATCGTGTTTCCCGTTACTTGCCCTTTGAAAAACATGTTCAGCCTCAGCTTCAAATACAGGTATCGCCTTCTCGTCTGCACTGGCTGCCGTATGGCAAAACGCCAAAACCGCCCAAGCAGCTTGTCTTTGCTTCAGCGGGAGAAATGAGAATGCCTGGAAACAGGCTGGCGCGTACTCGCTGACAATCTGTCCGCACTGCTGATAGGCTTCTTTTATCTCTTTCATTTCTTTTCACTCCTATGTATCACTGCTTCTTCAAGTCTATTATGTTTTCTCCTAATTGTATATGAAGAAAAAGCCGATTCTTACTTTGTAAAAGTAACAAGAATGAAAAATGCGCAACATGCTGCTTCAATCATATAAACCTCGAATACCTAGTCTGAACTGGACCATCAACGAGATATGCTTTTTTATTTTTAATGCCATACAACAGATAGAGATTAAACACTTCTCAATCACTGCTTCAATAAAAGAGGAATCACGGAAAAAAGGGCTAATTGTTATTTAATACATTATAGTAATGGAGTGAGTTCAGTGATAAAATTTTTTGAATATAACTGGCAGGTTAGAGATCAATGGTTTACTTGGTGTCATCAACTAAGCACTGAAGAGTTACTTAAAAACCATCTTGGCGGGGTAGAGAATATTTTATATACCCTTTTTCATATTATTGACGTGGAATATAGTTGGGTTCGTGCTATCCAAAGAAAAGAAGATATCGTTGTTCAGTTCGCTGATTTTCATACACTCGATAAAGTGAAATCCCTCTCAAATACATTCCGAACTGAAATTATTGATGTTTTAGAAACACATTCAGAGCAAATAAAAGATGAACTTGTAAGCGTTCCTTGGGAGAAAGATGTTCTATATACGCGAGATGAAATATTACACCATATAATCGCTCACGAAATCCACCATATTGGTCAACTTTCTGTATGGGCTAGGGAATTAAAGTTAAGCCCAGTATCAGCTAGTTTTATCGGCAGAACATTAAAACCTATTCATTCATATTGAAGGAACGTGGGGACTTTGGCGCAACAACACTTCGATATTGCTGTTGTAAAAAAAAGGATAGATAGAGCATATATTTCTCTGCCCATCTATCCTTTCTTATTTTAATCTATACATCTCCGGCTTTTAAAAACATTTGCATAGAACCTACCTCTCGTCAATATCAATCCGATACGCCTCAAACCATGTATGAATTTGGGCAAGATGGGCGATCAGCTGCGGTCCTTTCATCAGCTGTCCGTACCATGGGACCTGAAAGGAGGAGCCTTCCGTGTCTAAAAGCTGATCCAATTGGTTTCTGTCCAGCAAGGTATGGAGCACGGAGTCCTTTTGGCTCCTGATCGCTTTCAGCCACTCGCTGACGCCTTTTGTATATTCAGGATGGTGCGTTTTCGGATACGGACTTTTTTTACGATATAAGATTTCATCAGGCAAAATGCCTTCAAGCGCTTTTCGCAAAATGCCTTTTTCCCGGTTGTCATGCATTTTCATTTCCCATGGGATATTCCAGACATATTCAACGAGCCGATGATCTGCAAACGGCACCCGCACCTCAAGGCTCGCCCCCATGCTCATGCGGTCCTTCCGGTCCAAAAGATTGGTCATAAACCAAAGCATATTTAAATAGAACAGCTGTCTTCTTGCTTTATCCTCACCTGTTTCACCGTCTAATAACGGCGTTTCGGCCAAGGTTTCTTCGTATTTCGCATGTACGTATTCCTTCAAATTCAATTTTTTTTGCCACGAATCGGAGAGCAGCTTCACCCGCTCTTCAGTTGATCTCATCCATGGAAAACCGGACTCAACGTCTGCTGTATGGAACCACGGATATCCGCCGAAAATCTCATCCGCGCATTCTCCTGACAGGCTGACGACAAAGTCCTTTTTGATTTCACGGCAAAACCACAATAGGGATGAGTCGACATCAGCCATTCCCGGCAGGTCTTTGACCAGAACGGCTTCCTCCAAATGATCGACGAGATCTTTTTGGCTGATGACGCATTTATGGTGCGTCGTGCCAAAGGCCTCTGTCATTTTTTCAATCCACGGCCCGTCGTCATTCGGCTGAAAGGCGCTCGCTTGAAAAAATTTGTCGTTTTCTTCGTAATCAATCGAATAAGTATGAAGCGGGGCTTTTCCTTCCTTTTCAAAATGGCCTGCGGCAATGGCGGTAATCGCACTCGAATCAAGTCCGCCGGATAGGAACGTACAAACCGGAACATCCGACACTAGCTGCCGCGTCACCGCATCCTGAAACAACGATCTCACATTGGCCACACTGTCTTCAAAGCTGTCCGTATGTTTCTCGCTTTTGACATTCCAATAACGCCATATGTTCAGTCCGTCTTTAGAAAACGTCAGCGCATGGGCCGGACGGACTTCATTAATGCCTTTAAACACGCCTGTCCCCGGGGTTCTGGACGGTCCGAGCCCGAAAATTTCCGAGAGACCCGTTCTGTCCACCCGCGCCTTCACCTCGGGGTGTGCGAGGATGGCTTTGAGTTCTGATCCGAAGAGAAAAGAAGAGCCTTGCTCCGTATAAAAAAACGGCTTCACGCCAAGACGGTCTCTCGCCGCAAACAGCAGATCACGCTTTTCATCCCACACGGCAAAGGCGAAAATGCCGTTCAAGCGATCCACACAATTCTCCTGCCATTCAATGTAGCTGTGCAGCAACACCTCGGTATCAGATGTCCGCTCGAACTGATGGCCCCGCGCCCGCAGCTCTTTGCGCAGATCTTCCGTGTTATACAGCTCACCATTGTAAATAATTGTGTACGTATCCCCTTTATAGGTGCATGCCATCGGCTGGCGTCCGCCTTCAATATCAACAACCGCAAGCCTTTTATGTCCGAATAAAACATGGTGCTCTCCCCAAACGTTAGAATCATCAGGCCCCCGTTTGGAAAGAGTGTCTGTCATTCTGTTCATCGTTTGTTTTTCTTGGACGAGCTGCTTTTTAAAGTCGACCCAACCCGTAATTCCACACATGTGATATCAGCTCCAATCCCGTTTCTTTCGGTATCAAATTCGTTTCTTTCAGCACCTTAGTAAGTTTATGCATCTATAGACAGATAGTTGATTTGTCCACAAAAGAGTTGTATGGGACAGGCTTGTATTGGAAAGAAAAGAGAGGAACGAAGAAAAAAGGAGAGCACTTCATTTATGAAACGAAAACAATTTCTATATAAAGATGAACAGAAATGGGAATACGGCACCATTCTGGTCGAAGAAGGCATATGCTTAATCGAAAACCAGGAAGGTGAAGTGCTGCTGGCGGAAAGTCTTCAAAACAGACCGATCTGGATTCAGCGCGAAGGGAAGTGGGAGCAGGCCGATTTCCAGGACAAAATGGTTCTGACATGTTGCGGAGAAGACATCTCCCTTTCCGGCGGAGAATGCATACGCTATGAAAAATCGGTAAAACGTCCGCTTATGACGCTTCTGGATTCGCTGGATGATGAAACCTTTCTCGCTTTTTTGCAGCATTTGCACAGCTTTGGTTTATCGGTATTCGATTGCGTGTTTTCTTATAATAAAGAGGTCTTTTCGAATATCTCAGAGGAACAGGGTGTTTCCTTTTATCACTTTTCAAATGATACCGCCCAATGCGCGCTGCAGCACCATTACAGCAGAGGAGCGGCTGGCGACCGGTTCGAATGGACGGCTTCCGATGGAAAACGTTCCATTATGTATTCAGCGGTCCAGCGGGGACGCAAATAAAAAAGCGGTGCTTCAGCACCGCTTTTTCTTTATTTTTCTACAACAACCTTTATAGCCTTGCTTTCTTTTTTATCCGTATCAGCTGCCGTGACGTACAGCACCGTACCGGCTTTTTGTTTTTTGATTTTTACCGTAAAGGCACCTTTTGCGTCAGCTTTACCAGAAGCGATCACTTTTTTCGATTTGTTTTTCACTTTGATCACCGCTTTGCTGTTGGCCGTGCCTCTTACTGCTGTGTCTTTCGTTTTGACAGCCTTTACTTTCGGTGTGCCGGATGGTTTTCCTTTCACGACAACCACTTGTATGGATGTTTTTGCATCGCCTTTTGAGGCTTTCACATGCAGGACTTTATCTTGTTTCTGAGTCGGGATGCTGACTTTAAATGTACCGTCTTTTCCCGCTTTGGCACTGCCGAGTTTTTTCTTGCCGCTCATCACCTCGATCAGCGTGCCTTCTTTCGCTTTTCCTCTGACGGCTGTTTGCGTGCTTTCCAGCTTATTGACCTTCACCTGTAAATCAACAGCGCTGACAGCCTGCATCACATTCAGCCGGCCGTATCCGGAATGCCAGTCAACTCCTGGAATGCGGGGAATTTCGATTGGATCGCCATTATCGTCATACATTTCCTCTTCTTCACCGTCGGCGCTTTCAAAGGAAATATCGTCCGCTGTCTTTTTCAGGAGTTCCTCTACTTCTGTTCTTTTAAGTTTCGGATTTTGCGCAAACAGCAGCCCTGCCGCAGCTGCCGCATAAGGCGTCGCCATGGACGTTCCGCTCATGTACGTCACATTTCCGTTCGGCACCAAGCTCGGGATATCAGAACCCGGCGCACTGATGTCGAGACCTTTCCCGTAGTTAGAAAAGTCTGCTGTCATATCCATGCGGTTCGTCGCTCCGACTGACATGACATATTTAGAGGAAGCTGGGTAAGATAAGGAATTGGCTCCGTCATTTCCGCTGGCTGCCGCAATCAGGACGTTTTTGTCAGCCGCGTATTTCAAAGCAAATTCAAGCACGCGGCTGTAGCCTCCGCCTAAGCTTAAGTTAATGACCTTTGCTCCTTTGTCAGCTGCGTATTTGATGCCGAGGGCAATTTGTTCAGTATCTCCGGAGCCTGTTGAATCAAGCACCTTAACCGGTATAATTTTCGCTTTGGCGTTCAGGCCAGTCATGGAATAGCCGTTATCACTTTGGGCGGCGATAATGCCGGCGACATGCGTTCCATGCCCTTGATCATCCATTGCATTGTTATTCCGTCCCACAAAATTGTGTCCCAGATCGGTTCTTACTTTCCCTTTTAAATCAGCAAGCGTACTGTCTACACCTGTGTCCACAACCGCAATCAATGTATCGTTCAGCTTGCGCTTGGACAGCAATGTGCTGGCAGGCTCATATTTGACATCTGCATTTTTGATGCCGCCGTTTTCACCATTGTTTCTAAGCGGCCACTGGTAAGAGTACTGAACGTCGTTAGACATGCTTTTGTATTCCTGAACCGGTTCAGCAAATTCTACGTTAGACATTTTGGATAATGTCGCGGCAGCGCTTTTCACACGTTTTGCGCTTGCCGTGTATGTCCCGCTTTGCTTTTGATCCTTCGGCAGTTCAAAAGAGTAGAGGTTGTCAAACAGTTTCTTTGCCTTTTTCACATTGGAAATGTCTTGTTTCGATTGCGCGCTGGCAGAAAAGCCCTTCATTTCGTTATGTACTGATGAGAGGCTTTTATTGTCTTTTACCTTAAAAATCACCTTTGTTGTCTGAACTTCGCTTTTTGCCGCCAGGCTGTTTTCAGATAAAACCGCTCCTGCCGTCTTGCCCTCAAGCTTTGTGATGTTTAATCGCTCCGCCTGTTTCTTTATATCCCTTTTCAGGAAAGACGGAACGGATTGTAAAGCTGTTTCATATAACCGATTGATTGCTTTTTGATCCTTTTCGGTTACCTTATATGCAGACGCTGCGCCATTTTCTGACACATCGTCAAACATCGGTTTTAACGTCACAAGATCTTGATAGACTTCATTTCTCTCTGTTTTATTGAGTGCGAGTTTTGCAGCAATAAATGGAGCCGCTTTGTAGTAAAGGCTTGTCAGTTCTTTGCCCTCTGCTGTTTGGCTGAGCTGCTCATCACGAATCGCTCTCAGTTTTGCCAGAATGCCTTTTCCCGATTTTTTCTGATCGACACTCATTTCCACCGGGCAGGCTTCTGCCTCTTCCAGATCTGAGGGCTGCTTTTTGGTGCCTGTATATCCAATCGTATATTTGGCTTCGGCAGCTGCTTCTGCGCTTCCTCCGTCTTCCGTTTCCTCTTCCCCAAGGTTCTCAACCTTTACATAGTAAGGGCCGCTCCATGCATAAGGAAAAACAATTTCACTCTTTCCATCCTCTGCTGTGTAGGAACGGTACATGTCAAACGTCTCATCTTTAAGCGCTTTTTCCTTGCTTGGGTAGACAGATACATTCAGAACAGCATCACTCTTAACAGTCAGTGCCATATGAGAGTCTTTCTGAATATCTGCCTTTCCCGGATTCACTTGATACCATTTCGCCTGCTCCGGTTCCTTCATGGTTCCCGTTTGTTCTTTTCCTTTTTCCAGCACACCAGCTACATCAATGGTTCCGGCAGCAGCTGCTTTGGTGCCTGGAGAAAAAAGGCTGAAGATCAGTGCGAAAATGAGCACTGCCGCCAAAAAAGAGCTGAATTTTCTTCGTTTCATGTTATCCCTCCTGTAAAATAATGAATCTTTTTGAAGAGTATCATAATTTCATAGGCCGAGATACCGCTTACAGGGAATTTTAAGGTTATTTTAAATGATTTGGAATATCAGGGAGGAACCATATAAAAAAACCCGATTCTCTTTAGAACCGGGTTCAAGCTTTTTCTATTAAAATAATCGGAATCCAATCGGCAGATGAAGACCGAGCAGCACTGTCAGCACAAGGACAATGATAAAGCCGATCCACAGTCCGCCAGTTGATTTTTCTTTTTTCTTGCGGATCAATAGCATTTCCATCAGGCCGATGGTGATAATGCCAAGCAGCATTTTTCCAGCGTATTCCCCGTTCCAGTTGGCGAAACGGACAAACAGCTCAGCACCTGTCAAAATAATAATGATATAGAATAACCGCAGAATCATATGAGTGATTTTGGCGCCCTTCGCACTTCCTGATGAATACAGCGAGTAGCTGACGAAAAGCAGGATCAGCGCTACCACCCATGATGTAATATGCATGTGTGTCATACATGTTCCCCCTATCAGATAACATTACCCCACTTATAGTACCACGAACTTGTCCCTGGCTACAAAGATGATTCACAGAAAAAGCGGGCGGTTCCTGTGCCGCCCTCCTTATGATCAGCCGATTTGATTTGACAGCGTTCCGATGGGTTCAATCGTGATGTCGATTTGATCGCCTCGCCGCAGAAATTTCGGCGGTGTAAAGCCTTTTCCTACCCCAGACGGCGTGCCGGTCGCAATGATGTCCCCCGCTTCAAGCGTCATCCCCATTGAAAGGGTTTCGATTAATTCCGCGACAGAGAAAATCATATCGCTTGCCGAGCCGGATTGGCGCAGCTCGCCGTTGACCCTCGTTTCAACCTTAAGGCGCTCCGGATCGGGGATTAACGATTTATGTACAAGCACAGGTCCCATCGGACATGTCGTATCCAGACTTTTTCCGATAAAAAACTGCTTATGTCTTTTTTGCAGATCCCGCGCCGTGATATCATTCACAATCGTGTATCCGAAAATATGGTCATAAGCTTCTTCTTTTGAAATGCGGGTGCCGCTTTTTCCGATGACGACAGCAAGCTCTCCTTCGTAATCGAGCTGAGAGGTGACCTCCTCATGGCTGTTTACCGCATCACCGTGGCCAGTGACTGTTACAGGCGATTTTGTAAATACCATCGGATGCTCCGGAATGTCAGCCTCGCTGCCCATTTCAATTGCATGATCCCTATAGTTTTTGCCGATGCACATGATATTTTTTGACGGCTTAGGAATAGGCGCATGGAGCTTCACGTCAGATAATGAGTAAATAAATGACCCAAGCTCATCATTTGGTTTCTTCGCCCACTCGGCCAGCTGCCTTGCATGCGCAACAAATTTATCCCCTTCTGCGATACACTCAATCAGCGAACTCGGAATCGTCTCAAGTTCAAACAGTTTTTTTTCAGCCCTTTGCAAGTCCATAATTTTATCATCTTCAATGATCAGGCCGACAAACATTCGGTTGTAAAGTTCCCCTGTCGCAAATTTCATGTTATTCCTCCATCATCTTTTAAATCAGAGTTCTACTTCAGTTATTCTCTGTCGAATGCTGAAATTCCTTTTTATCAAATGCGTGTTTTCATTCCCGTTTCGGGACTGGCTCGCTGTACATATCATACAAATGGCTTCTGAGGAGGAGGAAAGAATATGGAAAGCATACATTTATTTTTTCGTCGGCAGCAGCTTAACAGAACGGGGACTGCCAAAGGACTGATGATGACAGACAGAATCGTTTCTCCCATTCTTCTCACACAGCGTGACAGCCTGCAAAAGGCGTCCTATGAAATAAACTGTGATCAGTCTCCGCTCGGTGAAAAAAAGTTTTATCTGAATGCGGAACAAGATGATCCTTCACTGATGCGGCGCAGGCTTGCTTATTGTTTTTTTCATCAAATCGGCGTCGCTTCCCAGGATGCTTCTTACATCTTTCTGATCATCAATGGCCAAAGGGAAGGCATTTATTTAAAAATTGATGGGCTCGATGAGAATCGCCGGCTTCCGAAAGGAGCCATTTATGAAGTGAAGGATACCGATCCGAGGGTTCCGCTGTCTGTTTTCAAACACGAAGCTTCCATTGAAAACAGACAGCGCACCGCATACTTACGTGAATTTCTCACGCTGATCTGTAAAGCGGAGGATGACGAATTTGCCGAACGAATTAAAATGTATCTTGATGTAAAGCTGTTTTTCCTGTGGCTGATCGGCAGCGCCTGCACCCGCCAAGCCTTTTATTACAGCTTTTGTTTGAACGAGGCCGGCCGCTTTCACATCGCTCCAATGGAAACAAAAGCGCTTGCCGCATACGGATTTACAGAAGAAGACCCTCTATTGACAAACGGCCGTACACTTGCGTCAAGACTTCTCTCCATCCCAGCTTTCCGGGCACAATATCACGCGCTAATGAAAAACGTGCTGAGCCGGGAGTTTACGATTGACCGTCTGTCTCCGTTTATCAGGGACTGGCATTTTGACATTTGTCAAAGAGCAAGCGATGATCCGCATATGAAAAAAAGCCCCTTACAATTAGAGAAGGAGCAAGCAAATATCCTGCGCGAAATCGAAGAGCGGCAGGACTTTTTACAAGTACACCTGGCGAGACTATAGTCCTTTCTCCACCAGAGCAAGTCAAAAAGACCGCAGCAAAAATTGTCGCTTTTTTAGTCAAATTGACGAAAGGCAACCTTTTCAGCCAAAATAGGTTATACTATCTATATCCAGTATGCATCAAAATAAAATCTAGAATTGGAGATTGTTTCATGAATACAAAAATTGAAGAAATGAGAGTTATGCTAATTGAAACAGCACAAAAATACGGTATGAATTCGAAAGAAACGATTCAATGCAGCCAAGAGCTGGACAGTCTGCTCAATATTCGAATTAAAGAAGAAATCACCTCTTGGGGGCAAAACGCCCGTGTGTGATCATATGATATGTATTTAAAGGCTTCCCGCCTCACCCGCCGCTATTGCTCATCAACATCCTGAGACATGCTTCAGGTCGAGAATTTGCCGCCCGAAAACAACATGTTGAACAATACAGCAGACCCTTTCTGGATCAGCATGAAACATCACGGCAGATAACACTCCAGCAGCACGAATTACTCCGAAAGACATTTCCTGTACCTCTTTTGCACATACACCAACGCAAAACAATATACAATCACGCAGGCGGACAGCGGCAGCATCGCCGCATTTCCGCTTGGCCATAGACAATACCCAGCTTCTGAAATGTTTAAACCTTCATCTGGAAAAAATAAACGGATTTTTTTAAAATCTCTCCGGCATGTCCCCATTTAATTTTCTCTCACACAAATGTGCGTTTGTCATAAGCTATCGTGAATAGCCCAGCACAAACAAATCTTGTCCTTACTTCACCTGCCTTTTTTCAATTTTCCAACAAAGGATGTGCTCGTATGCCGGCAATTGTCGGAGCGTTTAAAATTAATGCGGTCGGTACGAGCGGAGTCGTTCATATCGGAGACTGCATTACCATTTCTCCTCAAGCCGAGGTCAGAACGTTTGCCGGGGCAGGCAGCTTTAATACCGGTGACAGTCTGAAGGTGATGAATTATAAAAACGCAACGAATGTGTACGACAATGATGTGGTTGATCAGCCGATCGCAGGCAATGCGTAAAGGAGCGGTGCTTCATGAATTTTTATATCAATCAAACCATCCAAATTAACTATCTCCGGCTGGAATCAATCAGCAACTCCTCCATACTGCAAATCGGGAGCGCCGGATCTATTAAGTCTCTTTCAAACTTGTATAATACGGGCAGCTATGTGGAACCCGCACCTGAAGTTTCCGCTTCGGGGGAACAGGTTGAATCGGAAGGGCCCGATACAGGATCATTGGTGCCGCTCCAGCCCCCTGGCCGTTAATAATAAGATGAGAGGTGAAAGAACATGTATGATCAATCCATTTCCTCTTACTTGCAAAATTTGAATTCCTTCGTTCAGCAGCAGGCGCTGCATATTCAGCAGCTCGAACGCCAGCTGAAAGAGATGCAAACTGAAATGAATACGATGAAACAGCGGCCGGCCACAACCATTGAGCGTGTGGAATATAAATTTGATCAGCTGAAAATCGAACGGCTCGACGGCACGCTGAATATCGGTTTAAATCCGACAGAACCGAACAGCGTTCAAAACTTTGAAGTGAGCCAGACTACACCGGAAATCGGAATGATGCAGCAGGAAGAGAGCGCCCAGCTCATGCAGCAAATCCGGCAGAACGTCGACATGTACTTAACCGAGGAAATCCCGGCTGTTTTGGAGCAGCTAGAAAACCAATATGACAGCAGGCTTGACGACACAAATCGGCATCATGTAATTGAGGACATCAGAAAACAAATAGACAGCCGGATTCACTATTATATGTCCCATATCAAAAAAGAAGAAAACACGCCGCCCAAACAATATGCGGAACATATCGCTGAGCATGTGAAGCGTGACGTGATCCGTGCTGTGGAACATTTTCTCGAACATATCCCCTCCGAGATGAAAGGAGATGAGCAAGCATGATCTTTACCGTCGTCAACCGCAGCCTGGAAGTCGGGGATATCCGAATGAACGGTGTATCCAGTTCCTCTGTTTTCCAAATTGGAGACGCAGAATCCATCTATTTATCTTCTATTTTCGATACGCCGCCTGAATCCCTTATTATCGGTCCGTTTGCTCCGCTGCCGTCGAATCATGCTTAAGCGTATATCACGCATCAGACAGATTAAGTTTAACTCACTCGGAATATCAAGCGTATTTCAAGCAGGCGATACAAACGAAATTGATATGAAAATAAAAGTGCTCGCTGTTCAGCGCTCGCTTTCAACGTTTTATGAAAATGAGGGCTCATTTAACAGAAAGGAGTACCCTATTTTTGATCAGCACGCTGTGAAGCTTCTTCCGGAAACGGGCGTGCAAACCGCTTTTTGCCATGAGGTGCCTGTCATCCATGTCCGCAACATCAAAATTCAAGGGGTCTCATCCTCTTCCGTCTTTCACGCAGGCTCAGCTTCGGTCGTACGCGGCGACGCGCGGATTAAACATATCCGTCAGATTCTGCCTCCAAACTCACAATCGTCCGGCACGGGCATATAATAAACAGAGACTTCTATAAAGGGTGTCGTCTATGCCAGCAATTGTCGGGCCTATAGCTATCAATTCCATATCGGGCGGAGTCGTGAACTTTGGTGATTCCTTTTACCTTTCTCCGAAAAGCTCTTCAAAATCTGCGCTCGGTTCGGGAGCAGGAAACACGGGAGATTTCCTTCTTTTAAACAATGCAGTCAACGCGACAAATTATATAGACCCCGATGTCAGCGATCAGGATATGGTTGGAAACGGATAAAAAGCAGCCGCTCTGCAAAGAGAGGGCTGCTTTTTATTTTTTCTTTTTCCGTTCATTGGACTTCTTTGTTTTAATCAGCTTTTCAGGCGGCTGTTTTCTGATCCATTTAACAAACCGGGCAAGCTGCGGATCGTTTCTGAGCTCTTCTATTCCGGACAGTCGAACTGCCAGCTCCTGATTTGTATACAAGGCGTGGATCTGTTTATGGCAAGGGATGCAAAGCATCGCAGTCGGCAGGAACGTTCCGCCTTCTTCCTTCGGTGTGAGGTGGTGCTCTGTCAGCTGGACATCGCTCCGCCCGCATAGCTCACATATCCCGACAGTCTGTTTTGCCACATCCGCGCCCCCCTTACATCATCTCAAGTGTTACCCTTGTGCCGCGTCCGCTAGGTTCAGCCGGATGTACGATCAGCTTTTTCGGAAGCCGCGCCCGCAGTTCCTGCACATGGCTGATCACGCCGACAGACAGATTGTCTGATTGCAGTTTTTCCAAGGCGGTGACAACCGTATCAAGCAGATCTTGGTCAAGCGTTCCAAACCCTTCATCCAAGAAAAAGAACTGCAGCGGGTATTCACCGCGAAGCTGGATCTGTGCAGAAAGTGCGAGAGCAAGAGAAAGCGAGGTAAGGAAGGTCTCCCCTCCTGACAAGCTTGATACCGGGCGCTTAACACCTCCATTGGCATCATCCCGCATCACAAATCCGCCTTCTGAATCCACTTCAATGGCATAACGCTGTCTTGTCAGCACGCCGAGCCGTGCTGACGCATCCCGTGCAACACTTTCAAGCTGTTCCTCAGCTAAAAATTCAACGAACGTATTGCCTTTAAACACTGCTTGAAGCTTGTCCAGCCTGTCGATATGGGTCTGCCATTTTTTCAGCTCAGCTTCAATTTCATTGAAACGTTTGTGATGGTCGCGGATCACAGCCAGTGCTTTGGCCGCCGCTCCTTTTTCTTCCATAGCAGTCCCAAATGCCTCCTCGGCTTCTTTTAAGGACGTGACGGTTTCGTTCCATTCACTTTCGGATAAGGATCTGCCGGCGAGCTTATCAGACACACGTTTTAAGTTTGCGGCATTTTGCTTACATTTATCCAAAAACTGGTCAATGCTGCCTTTGATCTTTTCAAGCTCATCGGCTGGGATAAGACTGCGCTCCACCTCGTCAGCCCGGACAAAGCGGGTGCTTTTCGCATGTTCAAGCCAATCCGCTTCCGCTTTTTTCAACCTTTCTTCCGCTTCCTTAAGCGTATGCTCGCTTGCTGAAGCGCGGCTTTTTGCCTGATTGAGCATCATTTGGGCGCTTTGCAGCTCTTCATATAGAGATTGTTCTTTTTCCTTTAAACATTTCAGATCCTGCTGAACTGAGCGGAGCTTCGTTTGGATGGAATCCTCTTTTACATAGTCTCCGAGTTCCTGCTTATAATCAGCTACGACGCCCTTCGTACGTTCTGCGGCATAGTGAAGCTCCAGTTTTTCCCTTTCAAGCTGATGGCTCGATTCCCGCAGCCGCTCCTTTTGTGACTCATGCTCAGAAAGAAAAGCGATACTGCGTTCAATTCGTTTCTCGCACTCTTCCGCGGCCCGATCCTTTTCTTCAATGGCTTGCTGCCATTTTTCCGCTTCATCCAGGGATTGGCCTTCAAATGCTTCATGAAACATCTTCTGCTGGCTGTCCATCGAGGACTGAAGCTCTGCGATCATGCTGCCAATACGGTCAGCCTCTCTTTTTTCAAAACTCATTCTTTCATTAAGCTGCTCGACTTTTTTTAATGATTCCTGATATGCGCCAATCATTTGGGTCATTCGTGTTTTGACTGACAGGATGTCCTGTTTGATTTGCTTCCATTCAATTTTTGCGGCATGAAAAGCTTCCTGCACCGGCTGATTCTCGCAGGAAGCAGCTGCCTCAAGAGTCGGCGCTTGAATCGATTTCAAAAACGGACACTGCTCGAGAAAGCGGGCGGACTGCTCTTCAAGTGTGATTTTGGCAGAAAGAATCTCCTGACTGAGCGCCGCCGCTTCTGACAGCAAATCTTCTGTCTGTTTGATTTCTGCTTCAACGTTGCGATCCGGCTCATATGTCCCATGTGCTGAGGCAGACGGATCATGATCGGTTGAACCGCAGACCGGGCAAGGTTTTCCGGCAATCAATTTTTCCGATAACTCCTTGGTAAGTGCCGCCATTCTTGCTTTCTCACGCTGAGTATGAAGTGTGTTTTGTCGCTGTTTTGCCTGATCAGCAGTACGCGTAAGGGATCGTTCCGTCTCGCAGACCATATGATACACAGCTTGCACAGCCTCATATGCCTGTATGATTTTATTTTCTTCCGCTTCAGCCTTTTGAACGAGTGTGTTCTTTTCCTCATTCATCTTCTGTAATACAAGGTTCAATGCGTCAATGCGTTTTTTCTCTTTTGCCAGCTGCTCCTCAGTCTGTCTGATCCGCAAAGCCATTTCAGCGGCCTGCTGGCAGCTTTTCCGCTCATCAGTGGTTACCTGCAAGGTTTTGAGCTGCTGTTTTAATTCCGTCTGTCTGTTTTGTCCCCTTGTAAGACGGTCAGTTACGGTTTCTAATTCCTTCATGACAGATTGAAGATTTTCGGCCTTCTGCTGAAGTTCAGCCTGTTTGCGCTCTGCCTCCTGCTGGGCCTCTCTCAATTTGATTTCGATCTCCTGCAAGCGGAAGAGCTGTTCCTGCTCAGCTAAAAGCTCTGGCTCTTTCTCGCTTTTATGGCGGCGCCACGCTTCATATTCTCCATTCTTTTGCTGAAAGAAAGCGGTACGTTCTGTTAAATCCTTTTGGGCAAGCACTTCTTCCCTCGCGGCCTTCTCCTCATGCTGTACCGCTTCCAAGTACCGGTCCGCATACGGCTTTAAAGCGGCTGCTGTTTCCGCTTCCGCCAGGCGTTTTTGCATGCTGCCGACATGCGGTTCTTCCTCTTCAAGCTGCTTTTTCTCTGCTTCATAAACGATTTTTTCCTTTTGGACATTCCAGATCTCTTGATGCTCCGCAAACCGTTCTTTTATTTGATCACGATTTTTTCTCACTGATTCCAGTTTGGCTTCCGCTTGTTCAACCGCTTGTTCAGCTTGTTCAACCGCTTCTGAACTCGCCTCGCCGAGACCCGATTGCTCTGCAAGCATTTCGTTTTTTCTCGCATTGGCTTCCTGCGCCTGCCGTCTCAGCTTTTTCACAAGGCGGTCTCCATACTGTTCCAAATTGAATAAACGCTGAAGCATATGCCTGCGTTCCGCCCCTTTTAAGGAAAGAAATTCAGCAAACTTCCCTTGCGGCAGCACAACCGCTCTCGTAAAGTCGTCGATGGTCAGCCCCAAGAGCTCCTCGACTCTTTTGTTCACTTCATTGGCCTTATCAGCAAGCACAGTTTGCTCATCCTTGATCTCGATGAAACGGCAAAGTGCTGTTTTCACCTTCATTTCATCCGTTCTCTTAAACACACGCTCGACTTTGTAAGAGGTTTGATGATTGGTCTGAAGCGCAAAGGTAAAGGAAACAGTCAGCGAATCTTCCGCATGGTTTAAGATCCCGTGCGTATTGTTCGCCGCCCGCTCTACCTTTCCGTATAAAGCAAGGGTCATCGCATCAAGGATCGAGGATTTACCGCTTCCTGTCGGCCCGAAAATACCGAAGACACCCGCACCGGAAAGGCTGTCAAAATCTATCGTCTGCTCCTCCCTAAAGCTGTGGAGCCCTTTTATCGTTAAGGCGATCGGCTTCATCTTGCTTCCTCCTCATCTTCTGCGCCTGATGCAAGCTCTAAAAACAGCTTCACCATTTCATCATCCGGCACTGCGCCGCCTGTCTGTTTTTCATAAAATTTCTTAAAACGGTCTTCGATGGACACATGCTTAACCTCGATCCGTTCGCGCTCACTATTTTGTTCTTCAAAGACCGGCCTGATATGGATAAAGCCCGGATGTGCTTTTCGCAGTCTGTGAATGTCTTCAAGTGACAGCTGGTCCGTCACACGGATTTCAAGATCAATCCAGGCATTCTGATCCCTGCCTTCATCGAGCCAGCTGTATACCTCGCTTAAACCATTTTGCGCTTTCCATTTCACGAGAGACTTGCCGCTTGATAATAAAACCTCATGCCATGAGGCCTCTTCGCCAGGCTTTGCGTCTACAATGGTCACCGATTTGGCGTAGCCTGCCTCAGAAAAGCTGTAGGCCAGCGGAGATCCAGAATACCGCGCAAGCGTTCGCGCCCGTTTAATCGTTTGCGGCCGATGCAAATGGCCAAGCGCCACGTAAGCGGCATCCGCCGGCAGGCTTTCAGCGGCCACCGTATAAGCGCCGCCGACTTCAATCGGCCGCTCCGAGTCCGTTTGGTTGCCGCCCGCAACATAAATATGGCTGGCGGCAATCTTTACGGCGTCTTTTCGGAAGCGGCTTGTAATCTGTTCAAATGCCTGACTGATTTTCACATCATAGTGATCACGGAGAAGCTTCTCATCAAATGTATCGGAAAGAACCTCATTTAACCGTGCCTCAGACGGGTATGCCAGCGCTCCGACAGCCAAAAGCTCACCTGCTGAAGGCACTTCTATATGAAGCGGTTCAGTTGTCGGATAGCCGATTAAATAAATGCCGTTCTCATGTGTCAGCGGTGAAGCAGCGGACAATCTGTCAGGATTATCATGGTTTCCGGCAATGACAACGATCGGGCGCTTTCCTCTGTCACTGAGAGCGGACAGGCTTTCATAAAATAACTGCTCGGCTAAAGCCGGCGGGTTCACGGTATCAAACGCGTCTCCCGCCATCACAATAGCATCGATCTGCTCTTCCTTTACGATTGTATTCAGTTCGTCCAATACATCCGCCTGTTCACTCAGCCTGCTTCTTCCTTCAAGCGTTTTTCCTAGATGCCAGTCAGCCGTATGTAAAATCCGCAAATGCGTTCACCTCTCTTTTGTATAGAAAACGAGATCCGCTCCGTCTGAATTCCCGGAGCTTATGGATCTCGTTATAAAGTCAGAATGTGCCCTCCGTCAAAGAAATAAAGCGCACACCCTTTTACCTTCGTTTGAGCAATTTGTTCAACGGCCCTTGTGTACAGCTGAATTTGCGTTTCATATCTCTTTTTCAGGATCGGGGCTGCTCCTTCAAAGCCGTGCTGGAATTTACCCTCAATTCGGTCTGTTTTATAGTCCAGCAAATATAAGCCATCCTCTGTTTCGTAGAGACAATCGATGATCCCCTGCACCAATAGCGGCTCATCCGCCTCTTTCGCATCAGGATAAATCTCTTTTGCCGGAAGCGCCAAACTGAATGGAACTTCGCGGTTCTTCCATTTAGCGCCGATCAGTTTTTCGCCAATTTCCGTATGGAAAAATTGAACGATTTCCTCGATATTGATAGCGGATTGCTGTTCTTCGGTGAGCAGCTCTTTTTCATAAAGATGCTGCACTGTCCGCTCCGCTTCTTCTATCGTCGGCACATGTGTCAGCGGAATATGCTGCATGACCGTATGCATAGCTGTTCCTTTTTCTGCTGCTGTCAGGCCTTTTTTCATCATGAAAGCCGGGCGTCTGTACAGAATGCTTCCATCAGCCGGTTTAACGGGCGCCCGTCCGCTGTATTCGTCTTCGTACTCTCTTCTTCTCTTAATCTCAGAAACGGACTGCTTCGTGCGAATTTGTGTCACCTCGTGATGCGAATACTTCCAAGCCAGCCGCTCGCGAGCTTTTTCCTCAAATGCAAACGGGCCGGGAACCGGTTCACCACGGCGGATCGCTTCAAGACGTTCACTTTTTTCTTCCAGTCTCTCTTCCAGCTCATCATCAAGCAGATCATATGAATGGATCATTTGAATAGCAAAGCGGGCCGGATGGCCTGATATATCAGAAACCGCTGCCGTACCGCCCTCAGCTAAAGACTCCAAGTCTCTGTGTCTGACAAGAGCTGGTCCGATGAAATCCAAATACGTTTTCGCCTGATAGCGGTCAAATTCTGGCAGAAGCCAGTCAGCTTGGGACGCGGATGCCTGCCATTTTGCCAGCTGTTTCTGATGATCCTTGCATGAGCCTACAAGAAACAGCTTTTCCTTTGCCCTCGTTAAAGCAACATAGAGGACACGCAATTCCTCAGACAGCAGTTCCCTGCGCATTTTTTTCTTCATCGCGATGAGCGGAAGCGTCGGATAGCTGATGCGCCATTCAGGATGGATAAATTTCGTGCCAAACCCAAGCTCCTTGTCCAGCAGGTAGGATTTGTTGAGATCCATCATGTTGAAATTCCGGCCGAGTCCCGCTGTGAAGACGACTGGAAATTCGAGCCCTTTGCTGCTGTGAATCGTCATCAAACGGACAACATCCTCCTGTTCGGTCAACGCTCTCGCCGTTCCCAGATCATCGCCGCGTTCCTGCATGCGTTCGATAAACCTCAAGAATCGAAACAGGCCGCGAAATGCCGTCGATTCATATTGGCGCGCCCGGTCATAAAGGACGCGCAAGTTAGCCTGGCGCTGTTTTCCGCCCGGCATCCCGCCGACATAATCCATATATTTTGTGTCGCGGTACACTTCCCAGATCAGCTCGGACACCGAATGGTTTTTCGAAAAAGCGCGCCACTTTTGCAAATGTCCGTAAAACGTTTGCAGCTTTTGATAGAGCTCATCGTTTCGGTCGCCGGCTGCCAAATAGTCTTTCATTGCTTCATAGTACGGCGCCTTTTTGTTTTCAAGCCGGATCAAAGACAGCTCGTTCTCGTCAGCACCGACAATCGGTGAACGCAGAACGGAAGCAAGCGGAATATCCTGATACGGGTTATCAATCACCTTCAGGACAGAAAGCACCACAGACACTTCTACCGCATCAAAGTAGCCTGATGTTAAATTGGCGTAAACCGGTATGCCCTGAGCTCGCAGTTCCTCCATGATTTGCGGCGCCCACGGCATCGATCGCAGCAAAATCACGATATCGCGGTATTGAATATTGCGATGTGTCTTCGTTTTCCCGTCATATACTTTAAATGGCGATGAGATCAGCTTGCGTATTTCTTTAGCGATCGCTTTAGCTTCGAACTGCACCGTTTCCAGCTCTTCCGCTTCCTCGCCTGCGTCCGCCTCCTCTGACTTGTCAATCAGCAGCAGCTCTGTTTCCGTTTCGTTGTTTTCCGGATACGCCGCTCCGAGTTTCAGCTCAGCCTGTTCATCATAATCGACCTCGCCGATTTTGCCGCCCATCAGCTGTTTGAACAAAAAGTTTGTGCTGTCTAAAATATCAGCCCTGCTTCGAAAGTTTTTGTTCAAGTCGATTTTCCGGCCAGTACCTTCTCCGCTCTCTGTAAACCGTTTGTACTTTGAAAGAAAAAGAAGCGGCTCCGCAAGCCTGAATCGATAAATCGACTGTTTGACATCTCCTACCATAAACAGGTTGCCTGTCTCTTCCGGCCCGCTTGTGACGAGCTGAAGAATGGATTCTTGCACCAGGTTGGTATCCTGATATTCATCGACAAGCACCTCATGAAACTGCTCTTGATAAAATCTTGCCGCCTCACTCGGCTCACGTTCGCCTTTTTCGTTCACAGCGGTCAAGATGGACAGGCAATAATGCTCCAAATCAGAAAAATCGATAAGCGATTTCTCCTGCTTCGCGGCTTCAAACCGTTTCCCGTAGCTGATAACAAGCTGGACGAGTGTTTCAATGACAGGCTCCATGTCAGCCAAACTTTTTACATGCTGCTCCGGGCTTCTGGTGAAGTAATCGGTTTTAAGTTTTTCAAGCAGTTTTTTGGCGCCATTTCTTAAGTCTGTCGCTTCATCAAGCAAGACGGAATCGAACTCGTCCCCTTTCACCGCTTTTGCACGCTTAAAGGAGACAGCGGGCACGCGTTGATAAAGTTCATTGAAGTCATCCTGATGCTGAATCAGGTCATCAATCTGCGCGAGATCATCGAGAAAATTTTCAGCGCGCGGCGCAGGTCCGCCCGGCGCTTTTGTCAGCTCAAGGGCACGCTGCAGCTTTTCCTTTGCTCCGTTCAGCACCATCGCAATATCTTCTTTGACATACGGATAAAACGGCAGTTCCTCGATCGCGCTCTTTTCTGTTACATCATACAAATGAACAAAGCTTTTCAGCCATGTCTCCGGATCAGGATGGGAACGGGAATACTCGTACACCTGTTTCACGAGATATTGCAGATCTAAGTCATGCCGGTCAGTCGTGTAGCGGTCGACAAGCTCAAAGAACGCCTTATCACCCTTTGCATATTCATCCTCAAACAGCTCATCAAGCACCTCGTCCCCGAGAAGCTCGCCTTCTGTCTGATCAGCAATCCGAAAGCCCGGATCAAGATCAATCAGGTAGTAATATTTTTTCAGCACCTGCAGGCAAAACGAATGAAGCGTTGAAATGCTGGCCCGGTTTAACAGCGACAGCTGGCGTCGGATATGCAGTGATCCTGGGCGTTTCACCAGCTCTTTTTCCAGTGCATCCGCGATCCGGTGTTTCATCTCTGCCGCTGAGGCGTTTGTAAAGGTGACAACGAGAAGCCGGTCTACATCAATCGGATTTTCTTCCGCCGTGATTTTCCGGATCATTCTTTCGACAAGAACAGCGGTTTTGCCGGAGCCTGCCGCCGCTGCCACAAGGATATCCTGGCCGGTTGAGACGATGGCATTCCACTGGTCATCTGTCCATGTGCTGTCTGCCGGTTTAGGAATGTTCATTGCCATCAGCCTCCTTCTTTATCCAATCAAGTACCGTCTTGTCCTTTTCGGCCTTTAACAGACGATACTCGTTTTCTTCTAATGATTCATCAAATTGGCATACTGATTTGAACGCACAGTATGTGCAAGGCGTCTTGTTCTTCATTTTATACGGCTCAATGGATACGCGCCCGTCAGTGATTTGCTCGCCTGCTTCTTGGAAGGTGCGGCGCACATGCTTCGTCAACAGTTCAAATTCTTTTTCACCGACTGCCGCTGAATCCGATCTGAGTGAGCCGTCTTTCTTCAGGCCCGCATTGATGATATTTGATCTTCCTTCTTGAAGGGTTGTATCCATGAGGCGAATCGCTTCCTGATCACCAAGGAGGAGGCCCTTCATCTTAAATTTCTTAAAAATTTCCTGTTCAATTTCATCAAGTCCGAGCGGAAGATTCGATTGGATCATCGGGTCATGAATATGGAAATACAGCACTCCGGCCGGCGTGGCTTTCATTCCTAGCCAGTCTAACGAATGTGTAATCGATAAATCCAGATACGTCAGCATTTGCAGCGCAAGTCCGTAATACACTTCCGCCAAGTCAAGGCCTTTATCGCTGGATTTATAGTCGACAATTCGGAGGAGCAGGCCTTTAGAGCTTTCCGCTTTATCCACGCGGTCAATCCGCCCGACGAGCTCCATCGTACAGCCGTTTTTCAGCTTAAAGGTAAGCGGCGGGAGCGGGCCCTTTCCGCCAAAGCCCAATTCAAGGCCGATCGGCACGAATCCGCTCGCTTTTGCATGCTCGCTTAAAATGCCGGATACGCGTGTCACAATTTTTTGCAGTTTTTCCTTCACGTAATAATGTCTGTTTGAACTGAGCAGAATTTCTTTTTGCAGTTTCGGCGCCAGCCGCTCGACCGCATCATAAGAAAACAGCTCGCACTGCTCCTTCGTTAGGTCGCGCCAATCTATTTTTTGCTCACGAAGCCGGTCTGAAATCAGTTTTAAGCTGGAGTGAAACAGCTGCCCGATATCCGGTGCTTCAAGCTTGAAAAATTGACGTTCCTTCAGATGCAACCCGTGGGACGCAAAATGGGAGAACGGGCAAGCGTTAAAGGTTTCCATCCTCGACACGCTCCCTTGAATGCGTTCACCATAGAGCTGTCTCGATACAGAGCGTTCAAGCTGCTTGACTTCATTTCGGAAAAACAGGCTAGAGAAAAGCTTTTTCGATTCCAGCCTGTCAGGTTCATTCATCAGCGCATTATACGCGCTCCACCAGACGTCGCTGATCTCATATTCCCTCGTCCATAATCTGAGCTGGCTAGCGGTGTATGATTGTGCCACGCTTTTATTGACAAGGTACATAAGCTGTTCCTCATCGCTGACCTGCTCCGGTTCATTTGTCAATAGACGCTCACGATGCTGCGGAAACAGTTCTTCCAGCCGCTTGATTACAATCGACGGCAAAAGCGTTTTCCCTTCCGCATCAGCAATCGGATACGTCACATAAAGGCGGTCAGACGGGCTTGAAAGCGCCATATAGATGAGGAAATGCTCATCAAGCAGACGCTCCCGCCCGCCGGAGGAAAGCTCTATACCTATCGTCTTCAGCCACTCACGATCATCATCCGACAGCACCCCGTTTTCGTCAGGGCGAGCCGGCAGGACGCCGTCGTTTGCCCCGATCACAAAGGTGCATGAGGTGCCGTATATTCTGGACAAATCCATATTGCCGACAAACACCTGATCAAGCGCCGGAGGGATGAGAGAGAATGTCAGCGACTCTGCACCAGTCTCCATCATTTGCTGAAACAAATCGAGAGAAATGTCATCTTCGCCCATCATTTCCACAAACTCCTCAAGCAGCTGAATGACTGCATCCCACGCCTGCTGGTGCTGCTGTGCTTCAATGATTCTGCCGTCTTCCTCAGCCCGCTGTCTTTCCTGATCCAGCTTCAGCGGCACATCTGTCTCTTCTAAATAACGGTAAAGCGCCTCCGCCTTCTCTTGAACCGTTTTTGCTTTTTTCATTCGTTTCTGCAGCTGGAACAGCGGCAGAACAATCCAATCGCGCGTGTCATTCAGCATGTTTTCCATTTCGATTTCTTGATCGGTCTGCGCAAATTCATCATCTAACGACACAAAACGTCTGTAATGGAAACGGTCACCCTTTGTCCAGCGATCGCCTTTGATCCCGTAAGCGATGCAGTAATTCTCCAGCTGATCAACCTGCTCTCTTACCTTGGCCTTCGGCTGGTTAAGCGGGAATAACAGTTCGGTTTTCACGCAGCGGAACACCGCTTCATAACGCCAATTTCCCTTTAATACGTCAAGGCTTGACCGGATAAATTCTACTAACGGGTGGTTCAGCATAGATGTTTTCCCGTCAATAAAATAAGGAATCTCGTAATCTGCAAATACTTCCTTGACCATATCCTTATAGTCTTCCGGCTGACGCGCTAGAATCGCCATATCCTTGTAACGGTAGCCCTTCTCTCTGACAAGGCTGTGGATTTCCCGGGCAATACCTTCCAGCTCTGCTCGTCTGTTTGCGGCCTGCATCACGGTAAAAGCCTCTTGTTTCTCAGCAAACGGAATAACCGGACGCGCTTCATACTGTGCTTCTAAATGGGCTAATTCCGGTGCGCGCTTGTGCCGCTTTGATTCATCAAGCTCTTTATAGGTGATGTCCAGATTCAGTTCCTTTGCCGTCTGGTGGAGGCGATAATACGTTTTTCCCGTCATTCTGAACAAATCAAGTTCCTGCGGCTCCCCCTCATGTGACGGCTTGTCCGCTGTGAGTGAAAACGTGATATGCTCTGCCTGAAGCATAAGCTGCTCTAACACCCTGAATTCCTGCGGTGTAAACTGATAAAAGCCGTCTACATAGACATGTGCCCCTTTCAAATCTTCCGCCTGCGGGATATGCTCTGCCAATAGTGTCAAATAATCCTCAGAATGAAGATACTGATCCTCAAGGCTTTTTTCCATCTGCTGGTACAGGATCGATAAATCATGAAGCTTTTCAGATAAAACACGTTCCCCCCGATACTCGGAAGCTGTTCCGCTATCCGCCATCCGTCGAATATCTTCCGGTTCCAGACAGTATCTCTTAAACTCAGTCAGCATCCGTTCTACCTGTGCGGTAAAACCGCTTTTATCACTTGCTTTTTGATAGACTTTAAACTCCTGTTTGTGCTCTTCAATGAGCTTCCGCAGGAGCATCTGTACGCCCGTGCTCGTAAGAAACGGCCTGCTCATTCCTCCCGTATGCTGGAGGACGCGCCAGGCCAGTCGTGAAAAGCTGAAGACTTGAGCACGAATCATGCCGCCCGTATCAGGCGTTTTAGCAAGCTCGTATTCCATTAAAAACGTCATTTGATCCGGGACTAGAAAAATGATCGGTTTCCCGAATGGAGCCCGGCGCAGTTCATCTTGAATGCTGTCGATGATCAGCTTCGTTTTTCCACTCCCGGACCTGCCTACTAAAAACTCTGCTCCCAAATTAGAAGACCCCTCTCTTTTTATCTGTTTATATTTTATCGAACATTGACGAAAATGACCAATCTGATCTATTGGTAAAAACGGCCTTTTCACTTATGAGAAGCTGAATTTCTCCGCACATGTTTTCTGGCCTCACATATACTTTTACAGAAGCCCAATTCCTTAAGAATGGAGTTGAACCCCTTGTATTACAGCTATTTTCCTTATCCAGCGCAATATCGGGAAGACCCTGTTTTGATTCAAAATCTCCAGAAAGCCATCAACGGAGAATTCAGCGCGGTTCAATGCTACCGCAGGCTTGCTGAACTTGCCCACCCTGCCGATGTCAGAAAACAAATTGAAGAAATCAGGCGCGATGAGATCCGCCATCTCCGTAATTTCTCCTCATTATACGGAGCCATTACAGGCAAACCTATCATGCCGAAACAAACAGAGAAATGCCCGGACACTTTTACAAGAGGACTTGATGCCGCTTTTAAAGATGAACAAAAAACCGTTGACTTTTACTTACGCGCAGCTGAGGAAACCTCAAATGTAAAGGCAAAGGGTATCTTTACGCGCGCCGCACGAGATGAACAAAATCATGCTGTCTGGTTTTTATACTATTTGATGGATCGCTAGCACACGATTTTGATAGACACGATCAGATTATATTTACACCCTCTCCCCCTAAAACACACTCCACTGTTTTTCTTAACCTCAGCCGGGAAACATAAAATCATACACGAACATATGAGGGGGAATCAAGCATGCAGCAAACCATTGAAGCTTGTATCGAATGTATGGAAGCTTGCAACCATTGTTTTACAAAATGTTTAGAAGAAAGTGCGCACCACGATCTGAGCGGCTGCATCCGGCTTGACAGGGAATGTGCGGATATTTGCGCGCTGGCAGTGAAAGCCATGCAAACGGACAGCCCCTTTATGAAAGAAATTTGCGCACTTTGCGCCGATATTTGTGAAGCCTGCGGCACTGAATGCGAAAAGCATGATCATGATCATTGCCAAGCGTGTGCGACGTCTTGCTTTGCCTGCGCCGATCACTGCCGCAAAATGGCTGCGTAACAGGAAGATAAGAGGGGGCAAATGAGAGCCCTCTTCACTCTTTTGACAGCCATACAGAGTAAAAATCAATCCACCCCTCTTCATCCAGCATCAGACCCTCAACAGTTTCACTCGATGCAACCTCAAGCACATTTTGATACAGCGGAATCGCGCTGACATCGCCTATAAGCTGACGGTCAATTTGTTTTACTATATTCATTCTGGAAGGCAGGTCGCGCAATGAGAAAAACCGTTCTATCATTTCTGAAAATGTCCGTTTCTGTTCATCTGAAAGATGCTGATGCAAAAAGCTGTTCTCCGAAAGCAGCAAATGCAAAAAACCAAACTCGCTTTCTTCATAAAACGTTGCGCTGTCATGAATGATGTCAGCCATTTGTACGATTTCCGGGCGGCGCAAATCGGCAGCAGCACAAAATTCCAGGTCAAGCCTAATGCCGTTCCGTTCACAAACCTCTTGAATCCATGCTGCGTCCTCGCGATGATCTGTTTCAGAAAAGGTAAACAGTGACAGCGTTTCCCCCGCATATCCGCTTTTTTTTATTAATTCCGCAGGTGAAGCATATCCCCAGTCAAAAGGCGCCGGGGGGAAAAAAGATGATACCGGAATGCTTCTGTGTCCTCCCGCCTCACGAACGAGCTGTTCAGATGAAATCAGCAGCCGAAGGGCTTTTCTCAAGCTTGGATGCTGAAGCGGCCCTTTCTTTCTGAGGTTTAGTGACAAATATTGAACATGCCGTTCTTCAAAAACAGTTTGCCTCTCAGGAGGTTTCTGTTTTTCTCGAAGGGTAAAACCGTACATATCATCTGCTTGCTCAGAAAGCACAAACTCAATACGATCTAAGAATGCCCGGCCCTTAAAGTAACGCTCGTTGGCTTGAAGAATGAGCATGTGTTCGTCATGCTGAACAAGGCAAAAAGGTCCCGTCCCATTCACCCCGCCGTTCGTTTCTGCCGGCAGGATAGACAGCCGTTCATCACAAAGAATATACGGCAAAAGCTCATTCGGCTGATCGAGCTCAATGTCCACACAAAAAGGCCCTTTCTCTGAAATCCGTTCAACACCTTTCAGCAGCCATTTATATGGATTTTCATCATGATCCATAAAACGCTGAAACGTAAATACAACATCCCTTGACGTCAATGGCTTTCCATTATGAAAAGAAACGCCTTTCCGAAGAAAAAATCGCCACCTTTTTTTCCCTGCCTTATTCCATCCGTGGATTAAATGCGGCTGCGGCTCTCTCTTTTCCCGATCAAATCGGAGCAGTGTATCATAAATCTGCTTGACAAAATGGCCCTCTGATCGCAGAAAGATCCTGCACGGATCAAAACTGCTTACCGCTGCTGGGGCTATAAACAAGCGCAGCACATCCTGTTCACCATCCTGTCCGGTTTCTGTTACAAAACCGAACACCTCAGAAAACCACATGTCATACATATTTTGAATCCCCGGAAACGCCGGCTGATAATGGTCAAGCAGTTCTTTTGCTTTTTCAAGTTTACCGGCTGTTGTATATTCCTTGGCAGTTTGAAGCAGCAAATCTTCCGGCTGACGGAGAAAAGCGATTTTTGATTTATGGCCGCGCCCCGATCCGCTTTCACGAATGATCCATTTTTTGCTCTCCATCTTATGTAAAATCAGCTTCGCATTTCTCTCTGTACAATATAAACAAGCCGCAATCTCACTGAGCGGCATTTCCTTCATCTGTCCCGGTTCGCCGCTCTCAGCTTTTGCGAGCGCCACATAGTGGTCAATCAGCTTCAATCCCTGCACCTCCTGACAAAAAAGGGGAATCTTTTTCTCTTATTTTCTTCTCTTTTTGGCCCGCCGCCCCTTCTATACACTACTACTATATCAAACAGCGAAAGGCGGAAATCACATGTTTATCCTCTTCCAATCAATTAAATCCCGCTACACAGCACCCGTTTGGCTCCGATTTTTCGGCGAAATGCTGACAAGCCTGACAGGGGCCATGATGGGGCCGTTTATGGTGCTGTATCTGCATGAGCAATTAAACGGAAGCGTGATGCTTCCCATGCTTATCATCAGTCTTCAGCCCTTCGCTGATATTTGCCTGACACTCATAGCGGGACGTGTGACAGATCAGCTCGGACGGCGAACAGCGATCCTGACTGCCCTGCTTCTGCAAACAGCGGCAATGGCGGGTTTTGTTTTTTGCTCATGATGCGTATTTTTTCGCTTTCCTTTATATCCTCAACGGCATCGGCAGATCCCTGTACATTCCTGCATCACGCGCACAGATCGCCGAAAGCACGCCGGAAAGCAGACGTTCGGAAGTTTTTGCCGTCATCAATGCCATCTACTCAGCAGGCTTGACGGCAGGTCCGCTGCTTGGGCTGCTGCTGTACGCTCATGATCCCGTTTGGATATTTGCATTAGATGCCGCGGCGCTGTTCATTTATTTTCTTATCGCCGCCTTTAAATTACCAGAAACAAAGCCGCTAAAAGCCGATCATCCCGCAGCATTATCCGCGCGTTTCACAAGATATCGGCCTGTTTTGATCCTTTTGCTGCTTTCTCTCCCAATCAGCATGTTATACGCGCAAACAGAAACGACATACAGGCTGTTCAGCAAAAGTATGTTTTCTGATTACCTGTCCATGCTGGCAATCTATTCGGCGGCAAAAGCTTTATTAAGCTTTGTTCTTCAAGTACCTCTAGTAAAATGGACAGAAAAGTTATCGATGAAAACGATTCTTCTCATCACCTATATCAGCTACTCACTTGCGGCCGCCGGCTTTGCATTCTCAACATCTTTAACGCTGCTTATGCTGACTGCTGCCGTGATGACGGTTGGAGAAAGCATCGGACTCACTCATATCCAAACCTTTATTTCCCGGCTGGCGCCGCCGCATATGCTCGGCCGTTTTTATGCGATATACGGCTTGCATTGGGATATTTCACGGTCAATCGGACCGCTGGCCGGCGGACTGATCCTGACTTCGTTTGGCGGAGAAATCATGTTTTACACTCTTTCCGTGTGTCTTCTCGCCGCCGGTTTCTTGCAGTCTCATATCATGGAGAGGATTGAATATAAGGTCATAAGAAAAATCAATGGCTGACAGAAAAAAATTCATAATTTCTTTATCAACAAAAATATACTATAGTAATCATACATTCACTACATGAACAATTGGAGCTGTAAGTTAATAGGAAGAAGGGTTTTATATTGAAGAAAGACAAAAATCTCCTCACAGATCTATGGTTTATCGCAATCAGTGCAGCCGGGGGGTTTATTCTTTCGTTAACCGGAATATCGATCGGATGGATGATCGGAACGCTGATTGTCGCCTGCTGTCTTGCTATGATACGGCCGGCTTGGCTGATGATGGCGCCAGACCAAAAAGGAATTAACCGCCGGTGGCTCGCTCTCGGGCAGATGATCCTCGGCATTGAATTGGGCCAAAAGCTGAACCTATCCGTTCTGTCTGTCCTCAAAGATCATTGGTTTTCGGTCGGCATCATGCTGATTTTATCGATACTTCTTGCCATGCTGTCAGGCTATGTGCTGTGGCGTTTCAGCAAAACGGATATGATGACCAGCTTTGTCGGCACGGCTCCCGGCGGACTGTCCGCCATGCCGAGTATTGCTCAGGAGGTCGGTGCCAATACCGCTATTGTCAGTCTCGTTCAAATGATGCGGGTGCTGCTCGTGGTCCTGTCTATTCCGTTTTTGGTTATCCTGATTTACGCTAAACAAGATGGCCCTGCAAGTGCCGCAACACAAACGGTATCCGCTGCTACGACAGAAATCGGGCTCGCTCCCGTACTGTGGACCGGCGTTCTCATTTTCATTGCCTGGGGAGCTTGTAAAGCGGCAAAATATTTAAAATTTCCCGCTCCGTGGCTGCTCGGCAGTATGCTCGGTGTAGCGGCCGTGCACATAGGCGGCGCTTCAATAACAGGCCATGACATGCTTGCATGGTGGCCGTCACAGGCCAACCATCTTTCGCAGATATTTCTGGGGGCTACAATCGGTTCTAAGATGTACAAAAGCATGTTTGCCGGCGTTACACGTATCATGATCGTCGGTTTCATTTCATCAGTCGGCTTAATTGCCGCTATGCTTTTAAGCGCGGTGATCGTTTCCAAACTGACAGGGATTTCGCTGATCACCTCTGTTTTGGCATTTGCACCCGGCGGCATTGCAGAAATGGCGACGACGTCTGTTACATTGCATGCCGATTCCACCTTTGTCGTTGCGGTTCAGGTCATACGCGTCATCCTTGTCATCGCCCTCTTGCCGCCGTTTTATCGTCTGCTTCACCATCTTCATGGTGAAAAAAAAGGCAAAGAGAGTTCGATAAGCGGCAGCAATGCCTAGTTAAAAAAAGGAATACTTAGGAAGAAAAGGGCAGGAGCGACTCTATTCTGCAGAGTATGGAGACTTCAAAATGAGGCAGGAAAGTGAAATTTCCTGATTGAAAAAGAGGTTATATATGATAACCTCTTTTTTCTATACAAAGTGATAAAATGATAAGGAAGTGAAAATTTATAGTTACGTTGATTCTCTTATAATAAGATTTGTTGGCAGCTTAATAATTTTTCTGTTTAAAGAAGTGTTCCCCGAAATATACTCGATTATTTTCAACACAGCCTGTTGACCTAATTCTATTATGGGAATATCAATTGTTGTTATGGTCGGAGTAACGACTTGGCAAATCGAATGGTTGTCAAAACCAATTACAGCTAAGTCTTCTGGAACTTTAAAGCCATTTTTTATCGCCTGTTTAATAATCCCTGCGGCGACTTGATCATTTCCTGTAAATATTGCTGAGGGTCTGTCCTTTAGATCCTTTATCTTATGAAAAACACGAAAGCCATCCTCGATATTAAACAATTCGCCGAATATCCATTCGTTTCTATGATGTAAATTGTAATCTTGTAAAGCTTTCAAGTAACCCTCTCTCCTCTGACATTGAGCTTCGCTATATGGAGTATCAAAACAAAATCCAATTTTTTTATGTCCTCTTTCAATTAAATGTGCTACCCCCATGTATGCGGCTTCAAATTCATCATACCCAATGATCGTTATGTCCGCTGAGTGATGATATTCATTACACAATAAGATAGGACCATACTTTAAGAAAGGGGATATCTTATCCCATTCATTTTCTAAAGTTCCAAGAATAATGCCATCAACTTCTTTATGTTTCAATAACTCTAATAATTCCAGCTCTGTCTGTTTGTCATAAAAGGTTTGAAATACAATGACCTTGTAATTCTTAAACAGCGCTTCATGAGAGACCCCTTTTATTAATTGAGCAAAAAATGGATGGTCGATACTCGGAACCGATAAAGCTATCGTTTGTGTCTTATTTCTCCTAAAATTCCGAGCTAAATAATTGGGAGTGTAGTCAAGATCGTTAATAGCCTCTAAGATCATATCTCTTTTTTCTTTTGATACATAAGGATGATTATTCAATACTCTTGATACTGTGGTTTTAGACACATTGCACAATTTTGCTATTTCATCAATTGTAGGCATATTTTCCCTTCCTCAAAAAAGTTATTGACATGTTATCGGTTTCAGAAATTAGGATAAATTTGTATCAAATTTTCCAGATTATAAAAATCATTGGAGGTACTGTTCATGCAAAAACAGGTTAGAGTTTCAGGTAAAAGTAAAGAAAACATGTTATTGCTAAAACACTTAAAAGGTGACATGCAAGGAAAAGAACTTGTTATTGAAGACAGTATTGCAAACGAGCGGTGGAAACAAGTATTAAAAGAAAATACAGATATTGAAAACGACCTTTTCAACTACCAAAAAAATCGTGAAATCAGTAAAGTCCCTTTTATGCCTGTAGACAGATTAATAACCAATGATGAAGTGGATGATATCTTAAATACTTTAACTAAAGTTTTGCCAACTGGAAAATTTACGAGTGGTTCCTATTTAGAGCAATTCGAAGATGTTTTATCTACATATTTACATAAAAGGTATGTAATTGCAACTAGCAGTGGAACGGATGCTATTATGATAGGATTATTGGCTTTAGGGTTAAACCGCGGGGATGAAGTGATCATGCCAGCTAATAGCTTTTCAGCTACTGAAAATGCTGTGTTAGCTTTGGGAGGCGTTCCTATCTATGTAGATATTAACCCGCAAACATTCTGCATCGATCCTAACAAAATCGAGGAAGCAATAACTCCTTATACAAAATTTATTCTGCCTGTGCATTTATACGGAAAACATTCAGACATGAAGCATATCCGTCAAATCGCAAATCGTTATCAATTGAAAGTAATTGAGGATGCTTGCCAAGGAATTGGACTGACAGACTTAGGAAAGGATGCAGACATAACCACATTAAGTTTTAATCCATATAAGAATTTTGGTGTATGTGGTAAGGCTGGAGCAATAGCAACTGATAATGAAGAACTCGCTAAAAAATGCATTCAATTTAGTTATCATGGTTTTGAAGTAAATGTGAAAAATAAGAAAGTCATCGATTTTGGACTTAACTCAAAAATGGACAATTTACAAGCAGCTATTGGTTTAGAGAGAATGAAGTATCTTTCATTAAACAACTTCAAAAGACTGTTTTTGGCGGATAGATACATTACTCAATTAGCAGAATTACAGAATAAAGGTCTTATTGAATTACCGGAATTAAGTGAAGATCATGTGTGGCATCTGTTTCCTATTAAGGTAAGAACAGAAGATAGGACAAATATCATGACGAAATTAAATGAAGGTTTTGGTGTTCAAACAGATGTATATTATCCAATCCTGTCTCATATGCAAAAAACTCCTTTAGTACAGGACAAGTATACAAAACTCCAATTGGTTCATACGGAAAAAGCTCATAGTCAGGTACTGCATTTGCCATTATATCCGTCATTTACTTTAGAAGAACAAGACAGAGTAGTGGAGGGTCTGTTTCATGTTATTAAGCAAGAAGTCAGAGTATAAAACGTTATCCAAGGTTGACCATCCTAAGTATATTGTTTTTTGTGATTTTGATGAAACGTATTTTCCGCATACAATCGATGAACAAAAACAACGAGACATATATGAACTCGAAGATTATCTAGAACAAAAAAGTAAAGATGGGGAACTACTCATCGGATGGGTTACCGGGAGCAGTATAGAATCTATTCTCGATAAAATGGGACGAGGAAAATTTAGATATTTCCCGCATTTTATAGCTAGTGATCTTGGAACTGAAATTACGTACTTTTCAGAGCATAATTTCGGACAGCAAGATAATGAGTGGAACAGTCGTATAAATGAAGAGTTTAGTAAAGAAAAGATTGAGATACTTGTAAAACAGTTACATGAAAATCATAACATTCTTTTGAATCCGCAAACTCAATTAGGAACGTCACGGTATAAGCATAATTTTTATTATCAGGAACAAGATGAAATAAACGACAAGAAAAACCTATTAGCAATTGAAAAGATCTGCGAGGAATACGGAGTTTCAGTTAATATAAATCGTTGCAATCCCTTAGCAGGTGATCCAGAAGACAGCTATGATGTAGATTTTATACCCATGGGAACAGGAAAGAATGAAATTGTAAAGTTTATGTTAGAGAAATACAACCTAAATACTGAAAAAGCTATCGCATTTGGAGATAGCGGAAATGATGTTCGGATGTTACAGGCAGTAGGAAATGGATATCTACTTAAAAATGCAACACAAGAAGCCAAAAATCTGCATCAATTGATAACCGATAGTGAGTACTCAAAAGGAATTACCAATACCTTGAAAAAATTAATTGGATAATGAGGAGGAAATAGAGTATGAAGAAGATTGGTATCATAGGTGCAGGCGGTATTGCAAGAGCGCACGCAACTGCTTTATCTACAATTAAAAATGCAGAGTTAGTAGGGGTGTATGACATAAATCAACAAAATGCGGAAAGCTTTGTTAAAACTTTCGGTGGGAAGACATATGAAAATGTAGATGAACTAATTGATGTCTCAGAAGGTTTAATTGTAGCATCTCCAAACTTTTGCCATAAAGAACATGCTTTGCAAGCATTAGCAAAACATAAGCATGTATTGTGTGAAAAGCCTATGGCTATTTCTCTTGAAGAAGCAAGCATTATGAAAGATACTGCTGAAAGGTTAGACGTAAGAGCTAGTATGGGATTTAATTATAGATATTTGTCTTACGTAAATATCTTAAAAAGCTTAATTATCAATAATGAACTAGGTAACATACTGTCCATAAAAGTACACTTCAAGAAAAATAGTGCACTTAGACGTAAGAAGTTTACTTGGAGAGATGACGCTAATAGTAAGAAGACCAGCGGGTCATTGGGGGATCTGGGTATTCACCTTATCGACATGGTATGGTATTTGTTCGAGAGTGATTTCATCACAGAATCAGTAAGGGCAAAGATGAACACAAATGTAAAAACAAAAGAGGATAAACAGGTACTTGTAGATGACTATGCAGAAATTTATGGTCAACTGAAGAACAAGGTATTTGTAAATATCATCACATCAAAATGTTCTGTACCTGAAGACTGCGGTTTTAGCATTGAGGTAGTTGGACACAAAAAAGAGTTTAAATACCACACAGGCAATCCTCACGTTTACAAGCTCATAGATGGCTTGAACGTGGTAGACTGCCCAGTGCCGCAAAGTCTCTTAAACGATCCGCCAAACGAATTTTATGGGTGGGCTGATTCTTTTAGAAGCGAGTTAATCAATTGGATTTCATCAACTCAGAAAGATTGGGTTGAGATCCCTTCTTTTAACGATGGTTTTAGATCTCAGGAAGTATTAGAAATGTTCTTTGAGAAAGATAGCAACTCTCAAACAATGTCTGTTTTAGCAGTCAACTAGTATTTCGAAGAGATAAGTTACTGAAAAAGCAGGAATTTATTTTCCTGCTTTTTCATATAGGGGTGTAATGAATGTTAAGAGGGACATATTTATTTGGATATGCTTTCTTTTTCACAGTGGGTATTATCCATATATCAACAGGAAGTTTGACACCATTTCTTTTAGAGTCTTTTAACAAGACAACAGATGATATTTCGGTCATCATTTTCTTTCAGTTTACCGGATTCCTAAGCGGGGTATTAATCGCACCGTTAATGATTAAGAAATACAGTCACTTTAGGACACTTACTTTAGCTTTGATCATAATGCTTGCAGCGTTAAGTATCTTTTTTCTCACTAAGGATTGGTATTATATTGTTGTAATGGCTTTTCTCTTAGGATATGGAGCAGGTACATTAGAAACGACAGTTGGTTCCTTTGTTATTGCTAATTTCGAAAGTAATGCAGAAAAAATGAGTAAGCTGGAAGTCCTCTTTGGATTAGGCGCTTTAACTTTCCCATTATTAATTAATTCCTTCATCAATATCAATAACTGGTTTTTACCGTATTACTGCATATTCACCTTTTTGTTCGTCCTATTAGCAGGGTGGTTAATTTTCTTATCCAAGAACCGAAAGTACGCTAAGAATGCTAACCAGCAAGTGGCCTTGCCAAATGTAGGAGCATTTCAATACTTTATAGGAGACAGAAAAAAATCAAAGCAATTAGGCTTTTTTGTATTTTTTGCTTTTCTATATGCTGGTATCGAAACAAATTTCGCCAACTTTTTACCTTCAATTATGATAAACCAAGACAATGAACAAATCAGTCTTATCAGTGTCTCCTTTTTCTGGGTAGGGATCATCATAGGAAGAATACTGATTGGTTTCGTAAGCAGAAGGCTTGATTTTTCTAAGTACCTCCTATTTAGTTGCAGTTGTTTAATTGTTTTGTTGATCGCCTTCTCTTATATAAATAACCCAATACTTCAATTGGGTGGCACATTTTTGATTGGTCTAAGTATAGCGGGCATATTTCCCATTGCTTTAACACTAGCATCAATCATTATTCAAAAGTACGTTGACGAAGTTACAAGTTTATTTATTGCTTCGGCAAGTTTCGGCGGAGCGATAATCTCTTTCTTAATTGGATGGAGTTTAAATCATGATACGATCTTATTAACCATGGGAATATTTACAACGATGGCGGTAATTCTAGTAGGTATTTCTGTAAAGATTAGGAGAACTAAAACAGAAGACCCTATTTCACTTGAAAGCAAAGCTTCAAAAACACAGTAAAAAACGTGTGAATTAAAGATACTAATAGACATATCGTAAGTAAGAAGAGGACTTAATGTCCTCTTTTTTATCAGGAGAAAACAGTGTTTTAGCAAGGGAGATAGTAGATGATAGAAGTGATTATGATTCTGTACCTGTCCGAGATACGTTCAGGTAACAAGCAAAGGTATTTACAGAATTGTTTTATGATACATCCATAAATCAAGGTATACTAGACTGTTGCTCCCCATCAAAAATAATTCCTAAATTTCCTCAGCATATTCTGAGGAAGCATCAAAAGCCAAAGATCGAATTTTGAGATTAACCGAAGATGCATGTAAACTAAAGGAGAAATCATAAAATTAATAGGGGCGTTATGATGAAAAAGATTTTTAAAGGGAGTTTGCTGCGCGACAACCCCGAGAAAGCAATGCACTTATATTATGGAATATGTTTAGGAATCTGGCTGATTTATAATTTGGTGACATCCAGCTCCCCTGGACTGCCGCTTATCATTTTAGCCGGAGGAAATCTGATTTACCTTACAATCTTGAAAAAGAAAGAAGAAACGTAAAAAACACGCACCTCAGTGCGTGTTTTTTATTTGAAAACGTTGTGAAACCCCTCTTCCATTTCTTCTGAGGACGGATACCATTTCGTCGCCAGATCCCGGAACAGCCTTTCCGCAAACAGAATCTCTTCCTCTGTATATCGGTCAAAAAAGGAAAGAAAACGCTGCTCAACCTTTTGATGATAGTATAGATGCAAGCTGTGCAGCTTCTTCCCTGCCGGCGTCAAACGGAAGTAGACCTCCTTCTTATTATCGCTGAGCTGTGTTCTGTGAAGAAAGCCGGCGCCAAGCAATTTTGTGCTGATGCGTGACACCGTCGCTTTCGTCGTATTCATTTTGTCGGCAATCGAAGTGACATTGATCGGCTCATGCTCCCCCACACAGGAAAGAACATGAATTTCTGTCATCGTTAATTGAGATTTTTGTCCGTGCTCCTGATCCAGCTTCTTCATTTCATCAGCCAAAAAGACTTTTATGAGCCCCTCCCATTTCTCCTGCTGATGAATGAGTTCCGCATATAATTCAAAAATGTTGCGTTTCGTATGGTCTGTATTCATCGGATTTTCCAACCTTTTTCATTCAATTGTTTCTTATATCATAACGTTTTGTTACAGATGAAACAATCGATTTGTGTTACACACGGCTGGCAATCGGGAGCCAGCGTCTGATACCTGATTGAATCACTTCTGCCGTATCTGGCCCGGCGGCATCGACTGCCCAGGCGGCATGGCCATCAGGCCGAACCAATACAGTATGCACGTCTCTCCACTCTTCACGCGGTTCTGCAAGAGAAGCACACACTGTGTGCAAGCCTTTAAATGGGATGTGGTCATTATCAGCTCCTTGTTTCAGTGACAGCAAAACGTATGCCCCGTTATGCAGGCAGTTATAGAGGCGTTCCATACTGCCATCAGGAAGCCGCAGTTCCACATCCGGAAGTCTTTTGCCGTTCAACCGATGCGGCGGCATGTTTTGGTCAGCTTCATACCCGACATCGATTGCAGAAATTTGGCCCGCTATAAAGCGATTCACATCGGGAAAAGCAAGCATATCGGACACCATGCTTCGCAAATGGAGACCGGCCTTCGTGAAATCCATCAGCCGCGTCTGCGCCTCTGTGTTCCGAAGAAGATCTTCCGCCACCGGATGCCGCTCTGCGTGATAGCTGTCCAAAAGCCATGAAGGTGCAGAGCCGCCGACAGCCGCCGCAAGCTTCCATCCAAGGTTCATGGCATCCTGAAGACCGACATTCAGCCCTTGGCCGCCAGCAGGAAAATGAATATGTGCTGCATCGCCCGCAAGAAAGAGTCTGCCGCTCCGATACTCCTTCGCTTGACGGGAGGCATTCCCGAATCGGGACATCCACGTAGGCTCGTTTAAGCCAAAATCAGTTCCGCATATCCGGATGAGATCTGTTTTCAGCTCCTCTTCTGTGACAGGAGCATCTTTCGGCGTCTGCGTGCGGTAAGGGCTGATCAACACAACGCGATACCGGTCAGGAGAAAGCGGAACAATCATGACTCCTCCCTCTGTCGTACAAAGCGACAAAACTCCTGATGGCGGCGGAGAAAGAAGCTTCACATCACCAAGAGCTGCGGTGACGGTGCTGTCTGTTCCAGGAAACGCAATTCCCGCCTGTTTCCGAACGACGCTCCCTGCTCCGTCAGCGCCAACGGCAAACAGGCTGCTCAACGTCCGCACAATGCCTTCCCGATCCTTGAAAATGGTTTGCACTGCCTCTTCGTTTTGCGTTACCGTTAGCACCTCTGCCCCCCGTAACACCTCTGCCCCCAGGCTTCGCGCACGTTCCTCAAGCAGCTGTTCAGTCTCGGTCTGCGGAAGCAATAGCGTATAAGGACAGCTCGTATCCAGACTGGAAAAATCAAGACGCGTATCGAGCATTGAAAAATGGCCGGAAGATATCTTTTTCCCACGAGACGCAAAACGCTCAAGCAGCCCTCTCATTTCAAAAAGCTCAAGCGTGCGGGGGTGCAGCGTCAACGCCTTCGAATACGGCACTGGCTGTTCAAGCCGCTCAAGCACGCATGTTTTTACCCCTGCTAATGCCAGCTCAGAAGCCAGCATCAATCCAACCGGTCCGCCTCCGATAATAACTGTTTTGTAATCCATCATGAGATCACTCCTTTTGTTTTATCTGCAACTAAACAAAAAGCCTAAGAAAAAAAGAAATAAGTGTTAATGAATATTTCATTTTGTTACACACGTAACAAAAATAATTATATCGGGTGACAAATGATCTCGCAACATATTTTTCCAACCAGCACAAAAAAGACGCCTTTCAAATGGCGCCTTTTTCTCAGTGTACAGTTCCTAATCCGAAATGACTCCGACAATGTCTTTTTCCCTGATCGGACCGAAATGCCGGCTGTCAAAGCTATATATGCGATTATCTCCGATTACAAAATATTGCCCCTTCGATAACGTCTTTTTCCCTGTCGTTTCTTTCAGTGAAAAATCTCCCGTTACATGGCTTCCGGCAGATACAGATTTCAATGGTTTCAAAAATGGTTCAGCCACCTGTTTTCCGTTCACATACAGCTGATCGTCATTATATTTGATCGATTCACCGGGCAATCCAATGACTCGCTTTATCAGCACTTTTTGATCAGGGCCTTTAAACAAAACAATATCAAAACGATGGATGGTTTTGAATCGATGTGAAAATTTATTGACCAACAGTTCGTTCCCTTCCTGAAAAGTCGGGTTCATGCTGATGCCTTCTACTTTGTAATCAATAAAGACGGCATTTTTGACTTGAATGGCGAGAACTACGGACACGACACCGGCAAGAAACCAAAACCGTTTTTTCATGTTACTGTCTCCCTCCATCATGCTCACGCTGGCTGGCTCTCACATGCAGATGCCGTTCCACCCTTTTGCCGACATACCATAAGACAGCAATCACCAGAACGGCAATAACCGTGCGAATCGGCTGTGTGATCAGCGCGTGAAGATCATATCCGATGAAGCTGATCATAAAAATCATGACGAGCTTTCCCGAGGCTGCCGCCAAAACAAACGGCCGCGTCCCGATCCTTGACAAACCGGCGACCACATTCACCGCGGCAGACGGTGTAAATGGAAAACAAAGCAGCAGAAACATCGGGCCAAAACCGTGTCTTTCCACCCATAACATAAGCTTTCTGACAGACGGATGCCTGCGGATGAATCCAAGAGCTCTTCTTTGTCCATAATGACGGACAATGAAAAACACGAGAATGGACCCCGCTGTTGATCCGGCCCATGACAGGATGAAGCCTTCCCACAATCCAAACGAATTTGTATTCGCCACCACAAAAACGATAAGCGGCAAAAACGGAAGAAATGCTTCAATTAAAGGCAGCAGCACAGCAATAAGCGGACCGAAAGCCCTATAGCTTTGAAATAATTCAGTTAAACGATCCTCTGTCAAATAGTATAAAAATTGCTCCAACGTTTATACTCCTCACCGGGTTTGTCTATTCTTATTCTACACATTCTCGGCGAAAAACTAAAAAGTTTTGGTGATTTTTTCTGTCTTGAAACATTTCACCAGCCGATATAGAATATAACAAGAACAAACGTTCCCTTAAGAAAGAAGGAGTTACCATGCCGCATTTGCAGCCGGAAGGATATGAATTGATAGAGCGGGCTCTCTTTTTGCCTATGGTCATTACCATTTTAAACCGCGATCTCGGCGGAATTGAGAAAAGCTCATTAAAATTGAAACACCCTTATATACAACTTATCAACGAATCATTAAAAATAGCACAAAAGGATCTGATTGAGGTCAGAAAAGAGCTGAGGAAAAGAAAAATCGCCATCCACGAGGCTGAGCGTGATGAAGCCTTTACGCTTTATTTATTTGTCATCGATGGCTACGAAGAAAAACACCGCTATTTTAACCCGCGAATCCGGGAGCAAGTAAGCAGTTTGTTAACATACTATTTATTTGCGCCGGACTCGCCATGAGTCTTTCGAATCATTCTGTATTCCCCTCCTTGCGCCCGTCCCCCCTTCTAGCTCCTCAAGAATAAATTTCAGACAATTCACACTATACAAACAAAATAAATTTATTTATAATTCGTACCACAGCCTTTCACTCCCCAAAAAATGACATGTGCCGCCAGATTAGCGACATGATTTGCAGCCCGCGCATGACACGCACCGCCCAACTTTTGATCAAAGGAGGATTTTATGAAACTGATTCACATTCTTGCCGCTTTGCCCTTCATCGGACTTTTGCTTGGCATCCCTTTTGCAAACAAAGTGACACCCTATCTGTTTGGCATGCCATTCATTCTCGCCTATGTCGTCATGTGGGCTTTGCTGACCTCTGTCCTGATGGCGATCGTGTATGTCCTCGACAAAGAAAATAAAAGGGAGGAAGCAGAATGAACGCAGCTCTCATCATCATTTTCGGTGTCCTGCTATTCAGCATGTTTCTCGGCGTACGCGCCCAAAAAGGAAAAGACATGGACCTTGAGCAGTGGACGGTTGGAGGCCGCGGCTTCGGTACTGTCTTTGTTTTCCTATTGATGGCAGGAGAGATTTATACGACGTTTACGTTTCTCGGCGGAAGCGGCTGGGCTTACGGAAAAGGCGGGCCTGCCTTTTACATCATCGCCTACGGCTGTCTGGCCTATATTCTTTCTTATTGGCTCCTGCCGGCGGTATGGTCCTATGCGAAACAGCATAAGCTGATGTCGCAGTCCGATTTTTTCATCAAAAAGTACAACAGTCCGCTGCTTGGTGTGCTCGTCTCACTTGTCGGCATTGCCGCGCTTATTCCTTATCTTGTGCTGCAGCTGAAAGGGCTTGGATTGATTGTATCGGAAACGTCTTACGGAAAAATTTCTCCTACTGCTGCCATTTGGATCGGCGTCATTTCAATCACAGTTTACGTTATGGTATCCGGCATCCACGGGTCCGCCTGGATATCCGTTGTCAAAGACATCATGATTTTGGCCGTCGTTTTATTCTTAGGCATATATCTGCCGATTCATTACTACGGCGGATTTCAAGACATGTTTCAGCAGATTGAAAACGCAAATCCCGGTTTTATTACCCTGCCCGAAACAGGGCAAAGTGCTGCATGGTTCAGTTCAACCGTGCTGCTGACGGCGCTGGGCTTTTACATGTGGCCCCATACGTTTTCCGCTTCCTATTCAGCAGAAAACCCAAAAGTCTTTCGAAAAAACGCCATTATTATGCCTTTATACCAGCTGGTCCTTCTATTCGTCCTTTTCGTCGGCTTTGCGGCTATCCTGCAAGTTCCCGGTCTGAAAGGCGCAGACGCGGATCTATCACTTTTGAGACTGTCTCTTCAAACCTTTGATCCTTGGTTTGTCGGAATCATCGGTGCAGCCGGACTGCTGACAGCGCTTGTGCCGGGTTCCATGATTTTAATGTCGGCCTCCACTTTGTTTGCAAAAAATGTTTATCAAGTGTTTGCTCCCCGCACGACGGAACAGCAGGTGTCATTATTAGCTAAATGTTTAGTGCCTGTGATTGCGCTGATTGCTGTGTACTTTACATTCAAAGGCGGGAACACAATCGTTACGCTTCTCCTTATGGGATACAGCCTCGTCACACAGCTATTTCCGGCCCTGCTGTTCAGCCTATTCAAGCATAAGATCGTGACCAAACAAGGAGCCTTTGCCGGCATTATAACGGGAGTCGGAGCGGTTTCTTATATTACGGTTACGGAAACAACAATCGGCACTTTATTTCCGGCGCTGCCGCAAGCGGCGAAAGACTTAAACGTCGGCATTGTCGCTTTGCTGCTGAATGTTACGGTCATGATAGCGGTAAGTCTCGTGACAAGAAAAACGAAAAGCACAGCTGCTGATCAAGCCGCTTAAACAAGAAAAAAGCAATCTGGACAACAGATTGCTTTTTTGTTTAGCGTTCGCAGGCGATAAAATCTTTATCACGGTCGCTCTTTTTATTGGCATCATAAAGCGCCTTAGACACGTAAGGCTTGTACTTCGTTTTTCCGCCTTTATTTTTCACCTTGGACGTACGGGCTACCCCGCCTTTGTACACTTTGTTTAATTCCTTGCAGTTCTTATACGTCTTTACCTTCGTTTTGGCTTCCGCCACATGGTCAGCTCCGTATGAAAAACCGAAAACGAGACCGAGTGACAGCAAAAGCGCCGCGGCTTTTTTCATGACAATATACTCCCCCATACCCAATATTTAGTTGTTTTATAGCGATTTTATCATAATTCAATTCGTCATATTTCACAAGATAAATATGGAAGGAGCGGCAGTTTTTTTTACTTTCTTTGTCTTGCAGAGATGCAAACTGCCAAAACATGTTTTTCTCACTTTGCTCAAGGGTACACATACGAATGTACACCACACAAAAAGGAGCGTTGATGATGTCTGATACAAAACGAAACAATCCTTTAACAGCATTTTTTCACGATGAATTTCCTGAACAATACCAAGAACCGCCCGGCTTGCAGCAAAAAATGAAGCCGATTCCGGACTGCGGAGAAAAAAGCTATAAAGGAGCTGGCAAACTAAATGGCCGAAAAGCTCTTGTCACCGGCGGTGATTCCGGTATTGGCCGCGCTGCCGCCATCGCTTATGCGCGGGAAGGCGCCGATGTGGCAATTAACTACTTGCCCGCGGAACAGCCTGATGCAGAAGAAGTAAAAGAACTGATTGAAGCAGAAGGACGCAAGGCAGTCCTGATTCCAGGTGATCTGAGTGACGAATCGTTTTGTCACGATTTAGTCAAACAAGCGCATAACGAACTCGGCGGGCTGGATGTGTTAGCGCTCGTTGCCGGTAAACAGCAAGCAGTGCAAAACATCGAAGACCTTCCTACTGAACAAATCTATAAAACGTTTGAAGTGAACGTCTTCTCGCTATATTGGGTTGTTAAAGCGGCGCTTCCGTATTTGCCGGAGGGTGCGTCTATTATTACCACAACTTCAGTTGAAGGCTACAACCCAAGCCCAATGCTGTTAGATTACGCGGCGACGAAAAACGCCATTATCGGCTTTACCGTTGCGCTCGGAAAACAGCTGGCGCCCAAAGGCATCAGAGTGAACTCTGTTGCGCCAGGACCAATCTGGACTCCGCTGCAAATTTCCGGCGGACAGCCAACTGAAAACATTCCGAAATTCGGCAAAGGGACGCCGCCGTCACCATTAAACCGCGCGGGACAGCCGGTGGAACTGGCAGATGTTTATGTATTCTTAGCTTCAGAGAATTCAAGCTATGTGACATCTCAAATATACGGCATCACCGGCGGAATTCCGACGGCCTAGCGTTAGAAGGGGCTCTCCTTATTTTACTGGAGTGCTCCTTTTTAATATCGATATCCAGACTCTACAATTTGAGGTTACATATTAATCACGTTTGAAATTTGTAAATTTTGTTAACTTCTTGCTAACAAAAAGGATTTTCCAATTAATTGAAGTAATTTAACTATGTATTAAAAAAAGGAGGAATAACAATGAATAAAAAAATCCTTTCAGGAGCATTAGCTGTCGGACTACTAGTGACAGGAGGCACAAATGTTTTTGCAGCTGAAAACCACACACCAGCACAAAAAGCATCCTCAATTAAACCGATGAGTGCTGCTTATACAACCGTAACGGCTAGCAACAATCAGGTTACCTTATCAATCAATGGACTATCAAACCCGTTCACATCCAAATACTATAATATGGTAGCTTGGACAACTGATGGCGGCCAACCTGACAGCACGAAAAGCAATATCTTAGCAACTAAAAGAGCCGGAGATACAACGTCTATCACTTTATCCCTTGATGAAGTAAAAAGAAAATTGGGTACTGGAACAAGAATTTATGGATGGGCGCAAGCAGCAAATGGAACTTGGTACACCTGCGGAAGTGACTCAATTTCCCTTTAACAATTGATCATTTAATAAAGAGCTCAATACATTTTAACGTATTGAGCTCTTTTATTTCACCAACACTTTTTTATTTCTGGAATGCCTTAGCTAAATTTCCCTTAAAAAGTTTATGTTGCATCAACATTGCAAAGCACTCTCAAATTCACTTTTATCCTTCTAATACCGCTCCCAAGCTCACGCAAAATAAAATCATAAATCATCTTCGTCCGCTCTTCCTTCGGATACAGCATAAATTCCTGCCGTTTCGGGACACGGTGTTCGATTCTGTCCTGAAATTTGGTTCTGAGCCAGGCTGTCCGGTATACCTGATTCTCGAACGAATTGCAGGAGACCGGCAGTTCCATCGTTTTTCCGTTTGAAAACGTCACTTCCGTATCGTCGAATTCAGTCGGTTTGAATTCTTTTACATGCACATGGGAAATCCAGCCGCATTGGGGTCTAGTCGAAGAAAGTGTAGGGAATAAAAAGATTTGGTTCGAAGGGTCCACCATGATTGGCGGTTTGTGAGAAATTTTTGTCACTTCATAAGTTCCCGCTTTTCTTCCCGCGTAGCTTGATCCGAAAAATCGGCAGCTTCGGTCGACAATTTGCAGCGGCTTCATGCTGACGTAAAACATACAGTCTTTTTCAATGATTTTCGAACAGATTTTGCCGTCGATTTCTTCTGGCAAAACGGCAATTGTTGCGCTGTTTACTTCATATGATTCTAATGGTGCGTCAGTTTTCTGACTCATGTTATGGCCTCCATCCTTTTTCTGCAAAATTTATACTAATAATCTATCATCTGTGTTTATAAAACGACAGGATTTTTTAACAAATGAACTAAAATCATCTTTTATTTATATTTTTTAGTTCTATTTTACTAGTAATAACCCGATTTTATTTTACTGCATGATCTCAGATCACAGCATTTCGCAGGATATGTCGATAGATTGCCTAGTATTAGTTGTCTAAAGATTATAAAAATTTATTGATTTTTTCGACCGTTATCCATATACTATAAAAAAGGCATTGGGGGGATTCTTTATGAAAGAGAAAAAGTCGTACACTGAGCTCATGAAGTCCCGCAACACGCAAAAAACAAAAGAATTTGATGTAACAATGATGGATATTTACATTCAAATGGTGCTCGATGAATCCTTGTTTAAGCGTCGGTTGACCATGCTGACTGACCAAATCAACAAAGCCTTGGACAAAAAAGATAAAGATGCGTTTCTTACGCTCTCTAAAGAATATGCAGCGCTCAAACAGAGCGAATAAGCCAATCCTTAAGGATTGGCTTTTTTAATTACCCATTTACAATCGTTCCCCCGTTGACATGAATTGTCTGGCCGGTGACGTAAGTGGAATCATCGCTGGCAAGATATAAATAGCTCGGCGCCACTTCCACCGGCTGGCCCGGCCGTTCCATCGGCACATCCGAACCAAACACTTCCACATCTTTTGCAGCAAAGCTGGCCGGAATGAGCGGTGTCCAGATTGGCCCCGGCGCAACCGCATTGACACGAATGCCTTGCTGGACAAGCGATTGGGAAAGGGATCTTGTAAAAGTGACAATGGCTCCTTTCGTCGCTGAATAATCGATCAGTGTTTTATTGCCTTTGTACGCGGTGATCGATGCTGTATTGATAATACTGCTTCCTTTTTTCAAATGAGGCAGCACAGCCTTCGTTAAATAAAACATAGAGAAAATGTTCGTCTGGAAGGTTCTGATCAGCTGGTGGCTAGTGATTTTTTCAATGCTCGGCTGCACATGCTGCTCAGCGGCATTATTAACCAAAATATCTATGGTTGGAAAAGCCTGGCTGGCCTGTCTTACAACTTCATTACAAAAGGCTTCATCTCCGACATCTCCTGCAATCAGCAGGCACTTCACCCCTTCTTTCTCTACATACTCCTTTGTTTCTTCGGCGTCCTGATGTTCATTAAAATACACAATGACCACATTCGCCCCTTCTTTTGCGAATAACACCGATACAGCGCGTCCGATCCCGCTGTCTCCTCCTGTAATAATGGCCGTTTTGCCCGCTAGTTTTTTTGCCTTCTTCGGCTTATCAAATACCGGACGGGGATCCATCAGATATTCGAATCCCGGCTGCTGGTCCTGATGCTGCGGCGGCAATGTTTTCTTTTTCTCATTCGCCAATGCAATCACTCCTTTTCAACCCTATTATGGTATGAACAAAGCCTGCTTCCTATGTATGAAAAGATAGAAAATGGAAAAATTAAGAATAAATGATATTGGAGGTACAATGGTTTGGCTAATCAACCTTTTTCAAAAGAAGCTCCCGAAACATATTGGAAAACATCGGCGGACTTGCCTTCTTTTCCGGCGCTGCAAGAAGATACGGAATGTGATGTCACCATTATTGGAGGAGGCATTACAGGAATCACGACGGCCTATGAGCTGTCCAAAAGAGGCTTCCGTGTCATTCTGATTGAAGCGAATCAGGTTCTCAATGGCACAACGGCCCACACAACGGCAAAAATTACAGCGCAGCACGACATGATTTATGATGAATTTATCCGCAATTTCGGACTGAACCACGCAAGGCTTTATTATGAAGCGAACCAGAATGCAATTGATTATATAAAAGGAATTGTTGATGAACTTCAGATCGATTGCGAATGGGCCGAACAAGACGCTTACCTTTACACAACAAGTGAAGATGCTGTACAAAAAATCCGCACTGAGCATGAGGCATACACAAAACTCGGGATTGAAAGGGATCTCATAAAAGATCTTCCGCTTCCCGTCGGCTCTAAGCTGGCGCTCGTGATGAAGAATCAGGCCCAATTTCACCCGCTTCACTTTTTAACCGGGCTCCTTGATCAGATCGTGCAAAAGGGCGGACGGATTTATGAAGAGACTGTTGCGCTTGATATTAAAAAAGGAGAAATGCCTGAAGTTGTTACAAAAAGCCGGCACGCCATTAAAAGCCGATTTATCGTATGCTGCTCCCATTTCCCTTTTTATGACGGGGGCGGATTATATGCAGCAAGAATGTATTCTGATAGATCCTATGTCCTCGCCGTCAAGCCGAAGATCGACTATCCTGAGGGCATGTATGTAAGTATAGACCAGCCGTCAGTTGCGCTTCGCTACACCATTGTGAACGGAGAAAAGCTGATTCTCTTCAGCGGAGTAAGCCATAAAACAGGCCAAGGCAAAGACATGTCGACCCATTACGAAACGCTGAGACAATTGGCAGAAAGCACAATTGGAATCGAAAGCATTCCCTATTACTGGTCCACACAGGATCTCGTGACAATCGATAAAATCCCATTCATCGGGCCTATGTCTGAAAACGAAGACAATATTCTCGTTGCGACCGGCTTCAAAAAATGGGGCATGACATCAGCAGCTGTCGCAGCTCAGCTTTTGTCAGACCTTGTGGAGAAAAAAGACAATCCATATGAGAGCATTTTTACACCGTCTCGTTTCCATCTGAATCCCGGCTTGCAAAAGGTGATTTCTTACAATGCAGATGTGGCTAAGCATTTCATTAAAGGGAAGCTTGAAAAACCGAACGTCGATTTTGAAGAGATCGCGCCAGGTGAAGGAAAAGCCGTCACCATTAACGGCAGACGCGCGGGGGCATTCAGAGATGAAACGGGCTGCCTGCATCTTGTTGATACAACCTGCACCCATTTAGGCTGTGAAGTGGAATGGAACGATGGAGAGCACACATGGGATTGTCCGTGCCACGGATCACGCTTTAAACCAACTGGCGAGGTAGTCGAAGGACCGGCCATCAAACCACTAAAACAAATTGACCTTAATTAAACCGTTCATATAACTGAACGGTTTTTTTATAAATATTTTCTATCTGCCGTCTTCATTCGTGCTTCCCTTGACCGATAAAAAAGAAAAAGGCTTAAAAAGCCAAAAGATAAAATTATATTTTCCCAAGGGGGATCACTGTATTGTTATTTAAAAAAGATAGAAAAAAAGAAACGGCTTATTTTTCAGATTCAAACGACCAGCAAAAAAACCGCATTCAGCTCACAAACAAGTTCTCAGATGTGAAAAAACAGCTCAAAATGGTCAGACTGGGAGATCCAGAGCTGCACGTGCTGCAGGAGCTACAGCCCTTAATCCAAGAAAACATTGTTTACATTGTTGACGCTTTCTATAAAAATCTCGATCATGAAAGCTCATTAATGGATATCATTAACGACCACAGCTCAGTTGACCGCTTAAAACAAACGTTAAAACGGCATATTCAAGAAATGTTTGCCGGTGTCATTGATGATGAATTTATTGAAAAACGAAATAAAATTGCTTCTATCCATTTACGAATCGGCCTTCTGCCAAAATGGTACATGGGGGCGTTTCAGGAATTGCTTCTATCAATGATTGACATTTATGAAAAATCAATTACAGATCACCAGGAACTGCTGAAAGCAATCAAAGCAACAACTAAAATCTTGAACTTAGAACAGCAGCTTGTCCTTGAAGCGTTTCAGGATGAGTACAACCAAACCCGCGATGAACAAGAAGAAAGGAAAAACCTTCTGCATCAGAGAATCCAAGAAACCTCCGGGTCGATCGCAAATTTGTTTTCAGAAACGAGCCGATCCGTTCAAGAGCTTGTTGACAAATCTGAAGGCATTTCCGAAGCATCCAAAGCCGGCACAGTGACATCCAGCACCGTTGAAGAAAAGTCGATCGGCGGGAAAAAAGAGCTTGAAATCCAGCAAAAACAGATGAACCAGATCGATACAAGCCTCGTCCAAATCGAAAAAGAAATGGTCAAGCTGGATGAAATCGCACAGCAAATTGAAAAAATCTTCGGCATCGTCACAGGCATCGCCGAACAAACGAATCTTCTGTCGCTAAACGCATCTATTGAATCAGCCCGTGCAGGCGAACACGGCAAAGGCTTTGCCGTTGTGGCAAATGAGGTGCGAAAGCTGTCTGAAGATACTAAAAAAACCGTTTCTACAGTGTCCGAGCTTGTGAACAACACCAATACACAAATCAACATCGTGTCGAAGCATATCAAAGACGTGAACGGGCTTGTCAGCGAAAGCAAAGAAAAAATGACACAAATTAACCGTTTATTCGATGAAATTGTTCACAGCATGAAAGTCAGCAAAGAACAATCAGGAAAAATTGACGTCGATCTGCAGGCCTTTCTCGGAGGGCTCCAGGAGGTCAGCCGCGCCGTTTCTCATGTGGCTGCTTCTGTTGATTCGCTTGTCATTCTTACAGAAGAATAATCATCAAAAACCGGCCGGCCGCAGGGCCGGTTTTTTTGCGCCCATTTGTAAACCCTAATTAAAATTAAGTTGACATAAAAGCTGTCTGCATTTATTTTATAACCATATTTTATTCGTTAGCTGGAGGATTTCATATGAAATTACTAGACATGATGCACATTGCAATCTTTACTGCACTGATGGCAGTGCTTGGTTTTATCCCCCCTCTTTTCTTATCCTTTACACCTGTTCCCATTACACTGCAGACGCTCGGTGTCATGCTGGCCGGCAGCATTCTCAGACCCAAAGCCGCTTTTTTAAGCCAGCTTGTCTTTTTGCTGCTCGTCGCCTTTGGAGCGCCGCTATTGCCCGGCGGCCGCGGCGGGTTTGGCGTTTTTTTCGGACCGAGTGCGGGTTTTCTGATTGCTTATCCGTTCGCCTCGTGGCTGATCAGCCTAGCTGTTCACAGACTGCGTAAGGTGACAGTGTTCCGTCTCTTTTTCATTCATATTGTATTCGGCATCGCCTTTATTTACCTGCTTGGCATTCCTGTACAAGCTTTTATCATGCATATTGATCTGTTACAGGCCGGTTTTATAAGTCTTTCATTTGTGCCCGGCGATTTATTAAAAGCGGCAGCATCTGCGCTGCTTGCCATTAAGATCACCCAAGCCTTGTCTCTTTCTGATACGATGTATACAAAAGGAGGCTGACATTCTGTGACCATTACACATACATATCTATCTTTTGCCAATAAAAATCCAGGCCGGATTGCGATCCAGACTGAATCTGAACATATTACATATCGGGATTGGAACCGGCTCGTCACCCAAACTGCCAATTGGCTGCGGGCGCAGCCAAACGTTCCAAAACGTGTAGCCATCCTGCTCCCAAACAGCCTTGCATTTTTACAGCTGTTTGCCGGAGCTGCCGCGGCCGGATGTACGGCGGTTCCTATTGATACACGCTGGAGTGCGGCTGAATGCGGTGAGCGGCTGGCATTAAGCGGTGCTGATTTTGTGGTGGCTTCATCTCTTTTTAAAAACAAACTGACAGATTGTCTGACACCCGTAGTTTGGCTGGAAGACTGTATGGCGCATATCGCAGAGGCATCCGCTGCCCCGGCCCCAGCCGTTGATCCGGAGCTTCCCTTTTATATGGGCTTTACATCAGGCTCAACAGGCAAGCCGAAAGCATTTACGCGCTCTCATCGCTCTTGGATTGAAAGCTTTCATTGTACAAAAACTGATTTTTTGGTCTCTTCAAATGACAAAGTTCTGATTCCGGGAACATTACTGTCCTCTCACTTTTTATACGGTGCTGTCAGCACTCTGTATCTCGGGGGTACCGTTTGTTTGCTTAAAAAATTCATTCCCGCTCAAACGAAGGAGTGGCTAACACAGAAATCCATCAGCGTACTCTATACCGTACCGACAATGACAGATGCCCTCGCCAACATTCACACTTTTCCTGACAGCTCCGTTACAATCATTTCATCGGGAGCGGACTGGCCGGCAGCATCCAAGGAGAAGCTCGCAGCCAAATGGCCTCATTTGAAGCTGTACGATTTTTACGGCACATCTGAGCTTAGTTTTGTGGCGTATCTCTCACCGGAAGACAGCAAACGAAAACCTCATTCAGCGGGCCGCCCTTTTCATAATGTCCGCATTGAGATTCGCAGCGCCGCCGGGGACCTCTGTCAGCCTAGGGAAATCGGGAAAATATTCGTCAAAAGCCCGATGAAGTTCTCAGGCTATGTAAACAGCCGCACACCAGATCAATCGGAATGGATGACAGTAGATGACATGGGATATGTTGATGAAGAGGGATTTCTGTACATTGCAGGACGGGAAAACGGAATGATCGTATATGGCGGATTAAATATATTCCCTGAAGAAGTTGAGCGTGTGCTTCTCTCCTGCCCAGAGGTTGAAAAAGCAGCTGTGGCGGGCATTCCGGACGAGTATTGGGGAGAAATCGCCGCGGCCGTCATTTGCGGGAATACAGACGTCAAAAAGCTGAAAGCCTGGTGCAAGCAGAAACTGGCATCCTACAAAATCCCGAAAAAATGGGTATTTACAGACAGTATGCCGGAAACAAGCAGCGGCAAAATTGCCCGTTCCAGCGTAAAAAAATGGCTGCGGGGTATGGTGAATTGAACGCGGTTATTGCAGATGCAAAACGAACGATTTTCGGAAAAGAAAACGGACTGCTGAAACAGTTTCTGCCGGAGGATTTGGCCGCTCCTCTCATCAGCTGTCTCGGCCGAAAGTTAGAGGATCAAATTGACGAGGTGATTTTGGGAAACGCCACTGGCAGAGGCGGCAACCTCGCCCGGCTGTCAGCACTTCAAGCTGAACTTCCTTTATCTGTTCCCGGCATGACGATTGACAGACAATGCGGCTCCGGGCTTGAAGCAGTGCGTTCCGCATGCAATCTTATCAAAGCGGGTGCCGGAAACATTTATATCGCAGGCGGCGCAGAAAGCAGCAGCCGGTCGCCTTTTTCAGAAAGAGCCCGCTTTTCGCCGGACACTGTTGGTGATCCCGATATGGGCATGGCGGCCGAATATACAGCAGCACGCTATGCCATCCCAAGAAACATGCAGGACGAATACACACTTCTCAGCTATCAACGCAGCTGGAGTGCTCATACCGAAGGATTGTACCGTGAAGAGATTGTTCCTCTCGGGGAGTTGGAAACAGACGAAGCTTTTCTGAAAAGACGGCCGATGGAATCGATCATTTCTCGTGCAAAGCCGGTGTTTGACACCAGCTCCGGAACGGTTACAGCCGCCAATAGCAGCGGCATTTCAGATGGAGCGGCTGCACTCCTTGTCATGGAAGAGAAAAAAGCTGCATCCCTCGGCTATAAACCTGTGCTGCGCTTTATCGGAAGCGCCGTTAGCGGCATTCATCCCAACTATCCGTCCGCTGCGCCGATTGAAGCGATCAAAAAGCTTTTAGCTGCAAACGCGTTGACAAGTGACGATATCGGTTTATACGAAATCAACGAAGCCTTTGCCGTTAAAATATGTGTCTGCTCACAAGAACTTTGCATTCCCTATACGAAGATCAATGTGCGGGGCGGCGCGTTAGCTCTCGGCCATCCTTACGGCGCTTCCGGGGCGGCACTGGTCACCAGATTGTTTTATGAAGCGCAGAGACGGACAGGCTGTCAATATGCTGTCGCCGCCATCGGAATCGGCGGCGGAATCGGCTTGGCTTTATTATTTGAGGTTTTGGCATAGGCTTTTTCATAGGATGCATGCCTCTGATTTAGTATAATAGCGATAAGATCAAAGTCAGGAAGGGGATTTTATGACAGCCGTTTGCTTAGTAAGACACGGAGAAACCGATTGGAACCTGCAGCAAAAATGCCAAGGGAAAACAGATATCCCGCTGAACGCGACAGGCGAACGCCAAGCAAAAGAAACCGGAGAATACTTAAAAGATTTCTCTTGGGATATCATTGTCACCAGCCCGCTGAAAAGAGCCAGAAGAACCGCGGACATTATTAATGAATACCTCAATCTTCCTATCGTCGAGATGGATGACTTTAAGGAGCGTGATTACGGGGACGCGGAGGGCATGCCGCTTGAAGAACGGACAAAGCGCTATCCGGACAAGAACTACCCAAACATGGAAACGCTAAAAGAGCTCACGGACAGGCTGATGGGCGGATTGGTGAAAGTAAACCACGCATATCCAAATCAAAAGGTACTGATTGTCGCGCACGGCGCAGCGATTCACGCACTGCTGACAGAGATTTCCGGCGGTGATGCCGAGCTTCAAAATACGCGCCTTGTCAATGCCTGCCTCAGTAACATTGAATTTGCAGAAGAAAAATGGAAAATTAAAGATTATAACATCAATAGCCACTTATCCGGTTTTATTCAATAAGAAAAGACAGGCGTTTGCCTGTCTGTTTTTATTTATTTTCTGCTGCCATATCATTTTGAAGCTCATCTAAAATCGCATTCGCTCCGTCCACACTGCGGCGCAGAGACCATACCTGACGGTCAACATGGTACACATGCCCGTTTTTCACTGCCTTCAGCTTCTTCCACAGAACATTTTTTTCGATCGGGCGTTTGCCGTCCGCGTCAATGTCGTCTGTTTTTCCTGTCATCAGTATGATTACATCCGGGTCTGTTTTCAGCAGCTGCTCAAGTGTCATTTTCATGTTCACAGAGTCGCCGCCATTACCGGTTTTTTTGTTATCGGACGTGCTGATCGCATATTGATAGCCGACTTGTGTTAAAAGTCTCGATGTGAAGAAATTTTCATCTCTGGCCATAATCGTATCATTTGTATTTCCAATCAAAAGCACAGATTGACTGTTCGCACTGATCTTTCTCTTTGTTTCATTTACTTTTTCTTCATGCGCTGTCAGCTTTTTCTCCATTTCCTTCTCTTTGCCGACTGCTTTGGCAATGGTAAGAGAAGCGTCAATTGTATCCTGATAATCAGCATTTAAATTATTAAGCGCGATCGTCGGCGCGATGTTTTTCAGCTGATCATATATCTTCTTATGACGGGTCGTGTCTGCAATAATCAAATCCGGTTTTAGCGAAGCGATTTTTTCCATGCTTGGCTGTGACCGTGTGCCGACAGAGGTGTAGCCGTCAATTTTTTTCAGTACATCCTTGTTGATCAGCTGCTTTGCTTTATTGTCATCCGCCACTCCAACAGGCGTAATGCCGAGATCAAGCAAAGTGTCGATAAAGCCAAGCTCAAGCACAACGACCCGCTTCGGATGCTCAGGCACGTTCGTTTTCCCTAAATCATGTGTTACCGCTGCTTTATTTTCTTCACTGTTTTGATGGCCGGCTGAAGAAGAACAAGCCGCTGTCAAAACAGAAAGAAGTAAAACTGTAAGAATAATCAGTGTTTTTTTCATAACATTCCAGTCTCTCCTGTATGTAGTTTCTCAATTAAGATGTCCAAAAGATAGTATAACACGGAATGATAATCATTATCACTATTATTATTGAAAATCAGTATAGAAAGTTTCACATCGAAGTATCGTTTCTCTGTTGCTATGAGATGCACTTGCATATTCTAGAATCAAACAAAAAAGCTTGCAGAAAAAGCATCGTGTTTTCTGCAAGCTGAAACTTCAATTTTACAGTTTTACAAGGACTCTTCCTTGAATGTGATTTTGCAAGATATCTTTTAGCGCATCAGGTGCTTCTGTTAATGAGACTTCCTTGTCTATGATTGTCAGAAGCTGTTCCGGCTTAAGATCGGAGGCCATGCGCTCCCAAACCGCCGCTCTAATATCCATTGGACAATAGACTGAGTCTATCCCCAGCAGGCTGACTCCGCGAAGAATAAACGGATACACCGTTGCAGGAACCTCTCCCCCGCCCGTTAGACCGCTCACCGCGACAGATCCGCCGTATTGGATTTTGCTTAAAAGCGAGGCAAGCTGCTTACCGCCGACAGGATCGACAGCTCCTTGCCATTGCTGCTTGGACAGCGCCTTACGTTTACCGTCATAGACATCTTCCCTGCTGATTACTTCATTAGCACCGAGCTGCTTCAAATAGTCAGCCGCCTCCCGGTTTCCTGTGCTTGCGACCACGTTGTAGCCGCGTTTGCTGAGCATCGTTATTGCAATTCCGCCGACACCGCCGGTTGCTCCGGTGACAAGCACGCTCCCTTTTTCAGGAGAGAGTCCGTTCTGTTCAAGACGATGCACAGATAACGCCGCTGTAAACCCCGCCGTTCCGTACGCCATCGCTTCCTGCAGCGAAAGGTTCTTTGGCAAAGGCACCAGCCAGTCGCCAGGCACTGAAACATATTCGCTTAATCCGCCATGACGTGAGACACCAAGCTCATAGCTTGTCGCAATGACTTCATCCCCTTCGGCAAAACGCGGATCATTTGAAGAGACAACCGTACCTGCAGCATCAATGCCTAAAATAAGCGGATATTCTCTGACAATATTGCCGCCCGCTTTTCCGGCCAAGCCGTCTTTGTAGTTGATGCCTGAATATGCTGTTTTAATCAGCACGCCGTCTTTCGGCAAATCCTCTGTTGATATGGTTTTGATATTGACTGAAACATCATCTGCATTTTTTTCTGCCAGCAATGCTTGAAATAACGTTGACATTCGGCACACTCCTTTTCATTTTTATCGTAACCGAACATCGGCCAAAAAACCAAATCATGAGGCCTCTATTTTCATTTCTCCGGCACATTAAGGCTGTAATGCACAAATGCGGTTTCCTCTTCATAGCCGTTTTGCTCATATAAACTTCTTGCCGCCCGGTTGTGATGTTCCGTCTGCAGCTTTAAACATTTCGCTCCGTTTTCCGCGGCATAATCCTTTGCAGCGGAAAGCAGCCGCCGGCCAACTCCCTTTTTTCGTACAGAAGAAGCGGCGAATAAATCATTTAATATGTAGATTCTTTTCATAGCCACGGAAGAAAAGGCCTGGATAAAGCTGTGTAAAACCAATGAATTCCCCATTTTCTTCTGCGATAAAAATAACAGACTCTTCCTTTTCCAGGCGTGCTTTCAAAAAAGCCTCCGCTCCTTCCAGATCCGACTCCTGCTTATAAAATTCCCGATACTGATTAAACAGCGGTGCTATAGCTGCCGCATCTGCTGGTAAAGCTTGACGAATGTTCATCTCGTTTCCTTCTCTCTATATGCTGTTAAGAAGTACATTTTATATTAGAATTTTCTGTAAACCATATTGATCAGAATACTTTTTTCAGCATGCATGGAAAAAATATCACGATAATATCCATTGATCTCATAGAAAAACATGCAGGTCAATGGAACTGATTTATTCGACAGGGTTTTTTCTGGTCGCGGGAGGATTTAACCTGAAAAAACATGAAATTTCAACATAATGATTATTTACTCATGTCTATTTTCGTTCTTTTCTGTATGAATGCAGTTATTTCGAGTCTCTATAGAAATAACGAGAGATGATATACCTAAATAGAAATAAAACAATCTCAAAAAAATGGGTCTACTAAAATAGTATCCAATCTATTACAATAAATTCACAGAATAGTCTATTAATAGGCTGCTCTGAAATTGTAAAGGAGAGGGTAAAGAGTGAGAAGCAAAAAATTGTGGATCAGCTTGTTGTTTGCGTTCACGCTAATCTTCACGATGGCATTCAGCAACATGTCTGCACAGGCTGCCGGAAAAAACAGTGAAGAAAAGAAGTACATTGTCGGGTTTAAACAGACAATGGGAGCTATGAGCACCGCCAAGAAAAAAGATGTTATTTCTGAAAAAGGCGGGAAAGTTCAAAAGCAATTTAAGTATGTAAATGCAGCCACAGCAACATTGGATGAAAAAGCTGTAAAAGAACTGAAAAAAGATCCGAGTGTTGCTTATGTGGAAGAAGATCATGTTGCACATGAATATGCGCAATCTGTTCCTTACGGCATTTCTCAAATTAAAGCGCCGGCTCTTCACTCTCAAGGCTACACAGGCTCTAATGTAAAAGTAGCTGTCATCGACAGCGGAATTGACTCTTCTCATCCTGACTTAAACGTTCGAGGCGGAGCAAGCTTCGTACCTTCTGAAACAAACCCATACCAAGACGGCAGTTCTCACGGCACGCATGTAGCCGGTACTGTTGCCGCTCTTAATAACACAATTGGTGTTCTGGGCGTAGCGCCTAGCGCATCATTATATGCAGTAAAAGTGCTTGATTCTACAGGAAGCGGCCAATACAGCTGGATTATTAACGGTATTGAATGGGCGATTTCTAACAACATGGATGTCATCAACATGAGTCTTGGCGGACCTACTGGGTCTACAGCGTTGAAAACAGTAGTCGATAAAGCGGTTGCAAGCGGTATCGTCGTTGTTGCCGCAGCCGGAAACGAAGGAAGTTCAGGAAGCACAAGCACAGTCGGCTACCCTGCAAAATATCCTTCTACTATTGCAGTAGGCGCAGTAAACAGCAGCAACCAAAGAGCTTCTTTCTCAAGCGCAGGTTCTGAGCTTGACGTTATGGCTCCAGGCGTGTCGATCCAAAGCACACTTCCTGGCGGCACATACGGCTCTTACAACGGAACCTCAATGGCGACACCTCACGTTGCCGGAGCAGCGGCTTTAATCCTTTCTAAACATCCGACTTGGTCAAATGCGCAAGTCCGTGATCGTTTAGAAAGCACTGCGACAAACCTTGGCAGCTCTTTCTACTATGGAAAAGGGTTAATCAACGTTCAAGCAGCTGCACAATAAGATAAAAGAGAAGCAGGTCACTCCATACCTGCTTCTTTTTTTATTGGTCGTCCCCCTGTTCTGAGGCCGGGTGTTCTGAGGTATTTTCTTCGGTTTCCGCATGTTGAATCCGTTCCATGATCGAAGGATGGCTCCCTCTGAAAAGTTTCACGAGAAAAGGCGGATCAACCTGGCTCAGCCCCGTAACAGCCAAATCCTGAAACGTTCTGACTGCGGCTTCGCTGTCCCCTGTCAGCTCAATCCCATATTGGTCAGCCTTATTCTCCTGATAGCGGGAAACAGCATTAGAAAAAGGCGTAACAGCAAAGCTCAAAACAGATACGATAAGCAATAACAGCGGCAATGCCGCAAGATCACGCCGGCTCTCTACATGAAACAGATTGCGTGCAAGCCGTACCCCCCGCTTGTAAAGCTTATCAACCATATAAAATCCCGCTAGCGACACGATTAAATAGCCAGCCAATCCGATATACACGTGCTTCATGACATAATGGCCCATTTCGTGCCCCATAATAAAGAGAATTTCTGAATCGTCGAGTTTATTCAGCGTCGTATCCCATAGAACAATCCGCTTATTAGCCCCAATTCCTGTCACATAGGCATTAAGCGCGTTTGTTTTCTCTGACATATTCACTTCATACACATGATCAGCCGGAATATCGGCTTCTTCAGCCAGTGCTAAAATTTTGCTTTCCAGCTCTTTGTTTTTCAGCGGATAAAAATCGTTGTATAAAGGATCAATAATCACCGGCTGAATAAAAAACAGAAACAGCGAAAACGGCACTGTTAACAGCCAGGCGTAAAACCACCATTTTTTTTCATGCTTTTTGATCAGCCAATAAAACACCAGCACGCAAAGCGTAAAGATCGGAAAACTGATCCAAAAATCAATGACTTGATCTTTAGCCCAGCTGGAGGCTGTCTGCGTCGAAATATTGTAATCAAGCGATACCTGATAGCCTATCCAATCCAAAGGCAGCGTCACCAGAGCCGTGATCAGCGAAAGCACAAACACAAAACCGATGATCTGCAAAAAACGAAAACGCACAGCCGCTTCCATCCATTGCTTGATTTTCTTTGAAACACCGCTGGTCAGCAATACAAAAAACAGAAACCAATCAAGAGGAATACTGATAAAAAATAAAAAGTTCTTCACATCAGAATACTGTTCGGCGACAGCCAATTGAGACGGCTTCATGAAAGAAGCCGGGTCAGCCTGTGTTCCTTTCACGGCCTCCGGGACAGCGGAATCGCCGGACATAAAGAAATACCAATAGAAAAAAAGCCCATACAGCACATATGCAAGCCCTGCACCCGCAATCCACTTGCGCATAACGCCTCACTCCTCACATCTAGACCCATTACTTCTATTGTAATCATAAATTCAATTTCTTAGAACCAAGCTGTGAGTTCGGACTTTTTCGCATGGAATCGCCCTTTGCTGGAGAAACTAGCAAATGTTTGGAGTGATGCAGATGAAAAAAATAGTAGCAGCCATCGTTGTTATCGGTCTTGTGTTTATTGCATTTTTCTACCTTTACAGCCGGTCAGGCGATGTATATCAATCGGTTGATGCGGAATTGATCACCCTGTCTTCAGACGGGCGGGAAAAGATTGAAATCGAAAAAAGACAGCACGTCAAAGATATGCTGGACATTATGAATCAGGGAAAGCAGCTGAAAACCGAAAAAACATCAGCTCCTGATTACGAAGGCACGATTAAATTTCATAAAGACAGATTTGACTCATTCAGATTATGGATTGACGACAGCCAGCAGGCCATTTTTTTGAAAGACGGCACGTATTACAAATTAACGCGAAACGATACCAAAGCGCTGCAAACTATCATTAAAAAAGAAGCAAAGGATTAACAATGAAAAAAGCGAAGCCCACTGGCTTCGCTTTTTTCACATTAATGAGGCAGCATATCTTTGAGCGCCCGTCTGAGCATTTTGCCTGTCGCATTTTTCGGAATCTCATCAAGAAAGATGATCTCGGCAGGCCGTTTGTATTTTGCCAGATGCTTTTCACAATGCGCCATCATTTCTTCTTCTGTGACACCAGACCGTTTCGGTACGACATATCCCTTTACCGCTTCGCCGCTTTCAGCATCAGGCACGCCGATGACAACAGCCTCCTTTACGTCCGGGTGGCTGTACAGGACCTCTTCCACTTCACGCGGATACACATTGTAGCCGCCTACAATAATCATGTCTTTTTTCCGGTCAACAATGTAAAAATAACCGTCCTCATCCCGCCTTGCCAGGTCTCCCGTATAAAGCCATCCGTCCTTTAAAGCGTGCTCCGTTTCCATCGGCATATTATAATAGCCCTTCATCACATTGGGCCCTTTTACGATCAATTCGCCCACCTGGTGATCAGGGACCTCTCGGCCGAGCGGATCGACGACCTTGTTTTCGACATGCAAAATACTTGTCCCGATGGAGCCTGGTTTTCTCCCTCTGTCAAACGGGTTAAAGCATGTGACAGGCGATGCTTCCGAAAGCCCGTAGCCCTCCAAAATGGTGACGCCGAATTTCTCTTCAAATGCCGTAAGCAGCGCGACCGGCATGGCCGCACCACCCGAGATGCATAGGCGAATAGAAGAAAAATCATCTGCCTTGCCTTCTTCATGCTGGAATAAATAGTTATACATCGTAGGCACGCCGGCAAAAATCGTTGCCTGCCGCTGCTTTACAAGCTTAAAAACAGATGCGGGGCTGAACTGCGGTTCAATCAGCACGCATGCGCCGCTCATCAGCGGAGCGTTCATGCAGACAGTTAAGCAAAAAACATGAAACATCGGAAGAGCGCAAACCACATTGTCTTTCTCATCCATTCCCAAATACCCGGCGACATCGTTTGCATTGCTGAACAAATTCTGGTGGGTCAGCATCGCGCCTTTCGGTCTTCCCGTTGTTCCTGACGTATATAAAATTACCGCAGTATCATCAGGCACAACCTCTGGATGGCGTGCAGCACCGGGTGTCGGACGCAACATTTTTGTAAACGTTGTCATTTTCATTCTGACCTCAGGATCTGAAGCTTCCAGCTCAGTTTCTCCTGTCCGGCATAAAATGACGAGTTCGACCTTTGGCAAAGATTCGTGCATGCTTTCATAAATCGGCAAAAGCTGATCTACTCCTACGATTGCTTTGACATCGCCGTTTGTCAGCATATAGCCGATTTCTGTCGGCGTGTACGTCGGATTGATCGGCACCACCACAATACCGGCCTTTAATGCGCCGAAAAATGCGATGACAAAATCAGGCGAATTGCCAAGCAGCAAAGCAAGGTGATCCCCTTTTTCCATACCCGCTTCCTGAAGGCCGTCCGCAAAACGCTGAATATTGTCATTCAGATCCTTGTAAGTAATCACTTGATCCCTAAACCTGCATGCGATGCTGTCCGGCTTCTCAGATGCTGTCTCTTCTAATTTTGAAACCAGATTCATTCTCCCACCCCTTAAAGTGAATGAGTAGTCATTCATTATTGAAGATAAGCTTTCCTTTTCATTATAGAGAAACACAAAAAAACACTCAAGAGCAAAAAGCCCCGAGTGTCAGTAGTGTTATAGATTCTTCAAAGCTTCGGCAATCGGTGTATCTCCTTCAGTGAGATCAAAAGCCCGATTTTCCGTGTTGGTTTCATCTAAAGAGGCAATGACTGCTGTCGCAACGTCATCACGTGATATATCACCCCGCTCTAGATCTGGGGCTGCGGAAACCGTTCCTGTTCCCGGTTCATTGCGAAGGCCTCCCGGACGTATAATCGTATAGGCTAAGCCGCTGGATTCCAGAATTTTATCAGCATAATGCTTGGCCACGTAATAAGGTTTAAGTGCCTCATTCCAATTTTCACGGCGGTGGGCCTGCAGGGCGCTGACCATAATAAAACGTTTGATTCCCGCGATTTCCGCAGCCTCTATTGCTTTTGCCGCTCCGTCAAGATCCACCAGCAGCGTTTTATCATAGCCTGTGCTCCCGCCGGAACCCGCCGTAAAAATAATCGCGTCACAGCCTTTTGCCGCAGCTGCGATTTCTTCCGGGCTTCCTTCTAGATTTGCTAGCACAGCTTCCGCGCCGGCCGCTTCCAAAGATGCTTTCTGTTCTTCTTTTCTGACCATCGCTCTGACGGAATGATCAGCATTCTCTTTGAATAAAGAAACAAGTCTTTGTCCGATTTGTCCGTTCGCTCCGATTAAAAACACTTTCATGTGAATCCCTCCTGCCTCCATTATTTCAAAACACAAATTTCCTTTCAAACAATGTGTTTTACATTAATAAATCAGATCAAGAAAATCTTCTTTCGTAATGTTCCCAAAATAATGCTTCAGATTCACATCAGCCAGCGCATCAGCGATCACACTGCGCTCATATTGCTTTCCAATCAGCAGGTTTTCGATTTCCGACACATCGCCCACACCGAAGAAATCGCCGAAAATTTTGCAGTCTTCAATTTTCCCTTTTTTTACTTCCAAACGCAAATCAATGGACCCGACCGGATAACGCTTTGAATGGTTCAGGTTAAATTTAGGTGAGCGGCCGTAGTTCCAGTCCCAATTTTGATAGCGTTCTTCCGAGATTTTGCGAATGACTTCCCAATCTTTTTCAGTCAGCTTATACTCCGGCACATCTTGAATGTGATTTGTATTGAAAATATGTTTGAGCAAATGACTGCGGAAATCTTCGGTCGTCATTTTATCATCAAGAAACTCACTGATGTTTGCCACACGGCTTCTGATTGATTTGATGCCCTTTGATTCAATTTTATCCTTTTTGACTTTTAAAGCGGACACAACATGATCAATGGCTGAATCAAACATGAGGGTGCCATGGCTGAAGATGCGGCCTCTTGTGGCAAATTGGGCGTTACCTGATATTTTGCGGCCATCTACCACAATATCATTCCGGCCGCTTAATTCCGCTTCAACTCCGAGCTGATGTAGCGCTTGAATCACCGGCTCAGTGAATTTTTTGAAGTTATGAAAGCTTTCACCGTCATCCTTCGTGATAAAGCTGAAATTTAAATTCCCTAAATCATGATACACAGCCCCGCCGCCAGATAAACGGCGGACGACGATAATTCCGTTTTCCTCTACATACTTTGTATTGATTTCTTCTATTGTATTTTGGTTTTTTCCGATGATGATAGACGGCTGATTCACGTAAAAAAGCAAATACGGCTGTTCAGGGTCTAAATATTTAAGGCAATACTCCTCGATAGCAAGATTGATCCGCGGATCATTGATATTTTGATTGTCAATAAATAACATCGTGCTCCTCCTTTATCCTTCCCACACAAAACCAGATTTCGCAATGTTCACTTTCCCGTTAAAAACGGTCTTGGCTTCTTTGCGAAGGTTGTCATGCACGCCGAAATGAGGCAGATGGGTCAGCAGCAGCCCGCCCGCTCCCGCTTCTTCTGCAATTCGCCCTGCTTCCAAGCTGTTCATATGGCCTGCGCTTGTCCCGTCTTGATCAGCATAAAAATTACATTCTGAGATCAATAAATCAGCGTTTTCCGAAAACGGAATAAATGAATCCTGATAGCTGGAATCAGCAGTATACACAACAGTATGGCTGCCGTCAGTAATCCGCATCGCATAACAAGTCACCGGGTGAACCGTCTTTAAAAAGGTGATCGTAAACGGACCGACAGTCAGCTGCTGATCAGGCTGATAGGCAATCCCTTTCGTATGCGTTTTATATGTAAGCTTTTGAAACTGTTCTATATCAGCATCATGTCCGTAAATCGGAAGCGAGTGTTCTCCTTTGCCGAGGAATGATCCGACTTGCTTCGCAAATTGCAGCGGCCCGATGTCCGCAATATGGTCATGGTGATAATGAGACAGAACCACCGCGTCCAGCTTTTCCGCCGGGACATATCCAAACAGCTTAGATAACACGGCACTTCCGCAGTCCACTAACAATGAAAAATCCCTCGATTGAAACAAGTAACCCGACGTCGCTTCATTTGCGGCCGGAAAACCGCCGTAGCATCCGATAACTGTAACTTTCATAATGTCCTCCTTCTTTTCAAAGAAAATTGATCCTCCTTCAATATACCCATTTTTCTAAAAAAAAGCATGTTTTAAACATTGTATCAAAACAGATGTTGAATTTTACTTTCTGTTATATTACAATGAAAACATTACAAAGGGGAAAGAGGGATTGGTTATGCTAGGGAAAATTACTGAATTTTTTAGAAACCTGCCTTCGAAAAAGTGCGCGGAATGCGGAAAAAAGATTGATGAGCAGCATGAGTGTTATGGTAATATTTGCAACGACTGTATAAAAGTAAGCGATATGTAAAGAGGCGAAAATCTCACGCATACAGTGTGAGATTTTCTTATTCTTCTAACTTCTCTTTATATTGAAATAATAATCAGGTTGGGTCAAAGCTCACCTGTTTTTAGATAATTCTGGTGATTCACTTGATATTTTTGAATATTCTATATTTTCAAAATATAATTTACTATAGACGAACCTATTTCTTATCTATTATAATTTGATCTAATAGTGAGATTAAATATATGTCTATTCATGATATATGTTGATACTTTGTTTTTTGGGAGGTAATCTATGAAAAGAATTAGGTTTGGATTAGCTACGCAAATATTCGTTGGACTTATTCTAGGTGTTATTGCTGGCGTTATTTGGTACGGCAACCCAGCACTGCCTACTTATCTGCAGCCAATCGGGGATCTCTTTTTACGCTTAATCAAAATGATAGTGATTCCTATTGTTGTCTCCAGTTTAATCATCGGTGTAGCCGGAGCCGGAAATGGAAAGCAAGTTGGTAAATTAGGCTTCAGAACAATTCTGTACTTTGAGATTATTACGACCTTTGCCATCATTCTCGGACTAGCCCTTGCAAACATCTTCCACCCGGGTACAGGAGTTAATATACACGAAGCTCAAAAAACAGACATCAGTCAATATGTTGAAACAGAAAAAGAACAAAGCAATAAATCAGTGGCAGAGACATTCCTGCACATTGTGCCGACAAACTTCTTCCAATCCTTGGTCGAAGGGGATCTTCTTGCCATCATCTTCTTTACCGTACTATTTGCATTGGGAATTTCCGCGATCGGTGAAAGAGGCAAGCCAGTATTAGCCTTTTTTGAAGGCGTTTCCCATTCGATGTTCCATGTGGTAAACCTTGTGATGAAAGTAGCGCCATTCGGGGTTTTTGCTCTAATCGGAGTTACTGTCTCTAAATTCGGACTCGGTTCTCTTCTATCTCTCGGAAAGCTTGTCGGATTGGTATATGTCGCACTGGCTTTCTTCTTAATTGTCATTTTTGGGATTGTCGGAAAAATTGCCGGTATCAGCATCTTCAAATTCCTGGCTTACATGAAGGACGAAATTTTATTGGCGTTCAGTACGTCCAGCTCTGAAACCGTTCTTCCGCGCATCATGGAAAAAATGGAGAAAATCGGCTGTCCGAAAGGTATTGTGTCTTTCGTTATCCCGATTGGATATACGTTTAACTTAGACGGCTCCGTTCTCTATCAATCTATTGCAGCGCTGTTTCTTGCACAAGTATACGGCATTGATTTAACAATTTGGCACCAAATTACGCTTGTATTAGTTTTGATGGTGACATCTAAAGGAATGGCTGCCGTTCCGGGAACTTCTTTTGTCGTCTTGCTTGCAACACTGGGCACGATCGGTGTTCCGGCAGAAGGACTTGCCTTTATTGCCGGTGTAGACCGCATTATGGACATGGCACGTACAGTTGTAAACCTGACTGGTAACGCACTTGCTGCCGTTGTAATGTCTAAATGGGAAGGCATGTTTAATCCTGCAAAAGCGGAAGCTGTCATGAGCCAATCTAAAGCAGATCAAAACGCAACCATTTCCGGTTAATCAAAAAGCCTGCGGGGTTCTCAACGCCCCGCAGGCTTTTTTTAATCTTGGACAAGCTCAAACAGCTCTGTAATCAAAACAGTGTCCTCATTCAGTTCCATTTCGCCATTTTTGATCAGCTCCGCCCATGCTCTTCGATGGTCCTCTTGAAATTCATCAATTCGGTCTCCGTTGCCCTCTCCTTTGACTAACCTCCTATCAGGCGCTCCAAAGGTCGTTTCAAACACATCTGTCACTTTTATATTGCATCTCGGATGATCATGTTTATCATAAACGGTTACAAGCTGTCCCGCTGTTTGATATACATCACTCAGTTCATCTTTTGAATATAATGATTTCGGCGCGCAGGTGGCCGTTTTTTCTCCAGCAAGGATTTGCTGGATCAGCTGTTCTCCAAGACCTTCATCGCCTTCCCAGCCGAAAGTGCTTTTCAGTTCATAGATTTTCATTTGTTTTCTCCCTCTTATACCATCGGTGATTGCACATAATAATACAGGAGCTTCGCTGTATGGCGGAGAGAAGACTTATGCGTGCGCTCAAAAGCGTGCGAAGCGTCAATTCCCGGCCCGATCAGGCCGTGCACAATATCATGCCCGGATTTGATCGCTGCTGAGGCGTCCGACCCGTAATACGGGTAAATATCAAGCTTATAGTCAATATGGTGCTTTTCAGCTAAATCGACCAAATGCTTTCTCAGCTGATAATGATACGGACCGCTCGAATCCTTCACACAAATCGAAACCGAATATTCGTCTGTCGCCTGGCCGTCGCCGATAGCCCCCATATCCACCGCCAAGTATTCAACAGTTTCAGCAGGAATATTAGAGTTTCCGCCATATCCGATTTCTTCATTATTAGAAATCAGAAAATGAGTCGTATACGGCAGTTCAATTTCTTCTGTTTGAATTTGATGGATTAAGCGAAGCAACAAGGCCACACTTGCTTTGTCATCTAAATGGCGTGATTTAATGAATCCGCTTGATGTGATCTCAACACGGGGATCAAACGAAACAAAATCTCCGACGCCAATGCCAAGCTCTTCCGTATCCTTACGGCAGTGCACAGGCTCATCCAGGCGGATTTCCATATTCTCTTGATTGCGCTCCGCTTTTCCCGCGTCTTTGTACACGTGCACAGACGTTTGATGCATTAAAATGGTGCCCGTATACGTTTTCCCTGAAGCCGTTTCAATTTGGCAATACTCCCCTTCGATCGAGTTATAGCGGAAACCGCCGATCAAATCGATTTTCAGCCGGCCGTCAGCTTTAATTTCTTTCACCATCGCGCCCAAGGTGTCAACGTGCGCCGTCAGCATTCGGTGACGGGATGTATCGCGGCCCGGAAGCGTGGCGATCAAACCGCCCTTATGGTTCAGAACCGTTTCGACCTTCCATTCTTTTAAAAGGTTTTCAACGTATTTGATCACCTCATATGTATTCCCTGTCGGACTTGGAATAGAAACGAGTTCTTTAATCAGCTCCATTGTTTTACGAACGGACGTCATAGGACATTCCTCCTTTTATTTTCTATTTAAAATATACTCTTTTCCCGCTGAACCCGTCCAATCTTTTCCTATCAATCTAGCATATGCTGTAGAGAGCATGGGAAGAGGAGGGATATCTATGTGCTGTCGTCATTCACATGAACGGAAACATCATTGTAATTTTTGGTTTGATGATTTTTGGTTCTTTGACGAGTGGTTCGATAAGGATTTCCACGACCATTGCAAGAAAGAGAAAGAATGCCATGACCCTTGCGAGAAAAAGAAGAAAAAGAAAAGACATTGCTCTTGCAAAAAACGCTGCCACTCTTGCTGTCATTGCTAAGGACTGAGTCAGAAATATTCTGATACCCCATGCCTAAACGAATATTTCATTTTTCCAAGCGGGCTGTTACTGCTGCTTGGATTTTTTATTGAAACAGCCTTTTTGCCTTTACAATCCAAACCACTGATGCCGCAGCTATCCCAGCAACGATGAGTTCAACAGCCGCCGCATGTTCTATCACTCCTTTTTGGTATAAAACCGCCGGTACATTAAACAGCCCGTGTAAGAGAATCGAATACAGCAAAAACAGCGGCCGGCGGCTTTTAACCGCATACAGCACAAATAGTGACAGACCGATTTGAACAGAGATGGCGCTGATTCTTTCAATTCCGCCGAGCAGCCATTCATACGAAGGTGTATTCAGCAGCTGCGCCTGAATCGGCATAAGTGCCTGCTTCACATCTTGATTAATCAAAAGCTGTTCAAAAGTGCCGCTATTGATCGCAAAAGCGTACACGATAAGCGTAATGCTGGACAAGCCGGTTATTAGTATCGCCTCCAGACCGCCGTGGCCCGCTCCGAAGGCCAGACCGTCCGCCCAAGAAAGACGGCGCTTCATAAAGAAACGCATCATGATATACCTTCCGCACTCCTCAAAAATCCCGGCCATCAAGCATCCGTAAATGGCATACCAGACTGGATGCTTCATCACTTCTTTCGTCGTTTCATTCATTTGCAGAACATAAACATGAACGCCGCCCTCCAACAGCTGAGCAAAAACAAAAAACGTAAGAGCGCCAATAAAAAACACCTTAATCGGAGCATGATACTTTCGCCTAAACCATATCATCAGTCCGATCGGCAACAAAAACGCAATAACCCCGGAAATAATCATAGAGGCTATCGCTCCTTGACTGACCATTTTTTTCCTCCTTTTCTGGTTTTCTACTGACAGTTTCTCTTTTTTTATCAAAAATCCTCTTTTTAATACCAGATACTAATATCTAGTGTTATAATCTGATAATAAAAGGAGTTGTGTTATTATGTCAAAAGCAAACATTACAGCAATCGGCACCTATGCGCCGACCCGGCGTTTAACCAATGCGGATCTGGAAAAAATCGTAGATACGTCTGATGAATGGATTGTTCAGCGCACAGGAATGAGAGAACGGCGGATTGCCGATGAGCAGCAGTTCACTTCAGACCTATGCATTGAAGCAGTCAAAGATCTCAAGAGCCGTTACGAAGGAACACTTGAAGATGTGGATATGATTCTCGTCGCCACAACAACAGCAGATTATGCCTTTCCGAGTACGGCTTGCCGGGTGCAGGAATATTTCGGCTGGGAGAACACCGGCGCGTTAGATATCAATGCGACATGCGCAGGACTGACATACGGTCTCCATTTGGCAAACGGATTGATTACATCCGGGCTTCATCAAAAAATTCTCGTCATCGCCGGAGAAACATTGTCAAAAGTGACTGATTATACAGATCGAACGACATGCGTTCTGTTCGGCGATGCTGCGGGCGCACTATTGGTTGAACGAACTGAAGAGGCACCGGGATTCCTCGCCTCCGTCCAAGGAACATATGGAAAAGGTGCAGATATTTTGTATAGGGCCGGACTGCGGAGCGAACTCAACGGCATGCCGCTTGCGGATTCCGGGAAAATGGTCCAAAACGGACGCGAAGTGTATAAGTGGGCCGCAAGAACCATTCCCCGTGAATTTGAACATCTTTTACACAAAGCAGGGCTCAGCCGTGATGATCTTGATTGGTTTGTTCCCCACAGCGCCAACTTGCGCATGATCGAATCGATTTGTGAAAAAACACCGTTTCCGATTGAACAAACACTCACCAGTGTCGAATACTACGGAAATACATCCTCAGTCTCTATTGTTTTGGCCCTTGATCTGGCAGTGAAAGCCGGGAAGCTGAAAAAAGACCAAACCCTGATGCTTTTCGGATTCGGCGGAGGATTAACGTATACCGGACTTCTGATTAAATGGGGATGTTAAATCAAAAAAGACCTTGTTTCCTGAGAAACAAGGTCTTTTTCATTAGGAAGCCGGCTGTTCTTCTGAAGTGTCTTCCTTCCGGCTTAAGATCGTAAAGTAGGTAATGCTCAGCGCGATCATGACTAGAGCAATGCCGATTAAGACACCGGCCATCTGCCACATGTAGCCGAAATCTCCGTTTGAAATCACCGCTCTGAACCCGTTTATGCTGTAGGTCATCGGCAGCGCGCCATGGATCACCTGATAGAAATTCGGAAGCAATTCTAATGGGAAGGTTCCTCCGCTGGCCCCGAGCTGCAGCACTAAAATAATGACTGCAATAAACCGGCCCGGATTGCCCATCGTCGTGGCCAAAAATTGAATCATTGCAAGAAAAGCGAGACTCGTAATGATCGTAAACACGTAAAACCTCCACGTGCTCTCAACCTCGAGACCAATTCCCAGAAGCAAGACCGTCGCCACAATCAGCGATTGAATGATTCCAACGAGCATCATGACATTAAATTTACTGAAGAACCACTCAAATCCGTTTCTCGGACGGCCTGATGCTTCTTTCAGCGGGAATACGACCGTCAGCATAATGCCGCCGACATACAAGCCCATTGATAGGATATAAGGCGTCAGCCCTGTTCCGTAGTTAGGGACGGAATGAATCGCGTCGTCATTAGTTTTGACCGGATCCGCAAACATACCGTATGTTTTATCATCAGCGCTGATATCCCCTGTTTGATCAGCCGCATCATTCAGCTTATTAGACAGCTGTCCTGTGCCGTCCAATAGCTTGCCTAAACCTGTATCAAGCGATTCAGATCCCTCAGCGAGTTTTGATGATCCATTTTGAACTTGTTTAGAACCGTCTAACAGTTTCAGTAAGCCGCCCGACACTTGGCTGCCGCCTGTCACCAATTGTTCTGAGCCCGCTTTTGCTTTTGCAAACTGTTTATTGTATTCTCCAATACCGGCTGTCAGTTTATTTTGGCTATCTGTGATCTGCTGTGAACCGTTGTATATCTTCTCGGTTCCTTCAGTTAATTTGTCAATTGCATCTTGCGTCGCTTTTGCACCGTTATAAAGCTTAGATGTAGCTTCCGGCATTGCTTTCAGCTGTGCCGCCTGCTCTTTTACATCTTCCAGAGAAGCTTTAATCGTTGAAATGTCAGGAAGCTGATCCACTGAAGGGAGCCGGCTAATGATTTGATCAAAATCAGGCGCATCTACTTGCGGAAGCTTCTTCTCAACAGAATTGATCAGCTGGCTTTTTTGTTCCGCTGTTAAGAACTCGCTTGAATTGATCACATTTTTAAATGCCTGATCACGGTTTTTCAAGCTGTTTTCAAACTCTGTCAGCTGCTTTTTAAATTCATTCATGGCAGTTTCAGATTTTTCAAGGTTGCTGACAGCTGTTTCAAGCTGTGTCAAATCGACTGCGTTTATGACCTTCTCTGCTTTTTCTACTTTCTGAGAAGCCTCTGCGGCCTTTGTATTAAGCTGATCCAGCCCGTTTGTAATCTTTGGAAATCCCTGCTGCAATGTCTGCTGGCCGGCTAGAAGTTCATTCAGCCTTCCTGTCAGCTCACTTGATCCCGCGGCAATTTTTCCTGAATTTTCATAAATGGTATTGCTGCTGTCCTGGAATTTGCCGAGCGAGCTGTCAAGCGATTGAATGCCGCTTGTTACTTTAGCTGCTCCTTCTGCAAGCTGCGCCGTTTTGTCGCTGATTGTCGCAGTGCTTTCTGTCAGCTTCTCCAGATTTTCTTTCAGCTTGGCGCTTCCGTTTTTTGCGTCCTTAGTGCCGTCATCAATTTTTTTCGCTCCGCTGCTCGCGTCGCTGAGACCTTTGGCAATATCTTTAAAGTTATCAAAAATCACTTTCGTATATTGCTCGGTCACTTCTTTAGAAACAGAAGCTTTCAGTTTATCAATCGCTTTTTCGCCAATCGTTGCTCCTACATAGTTTGAACCGGCATTCGTATGGTATTTCAAATCCAGTTTTTTCGGATTTTTGTCCATTACAGTGCTGGCGTTTTTAGAAAAGTCTTCTGGAATCTCGACTACTAAATAGTATTTTTGATTTAATAAGTCCTTTAACGATTGGTCGAGATCAGTGGAAAAATGCCAGTCAAAGCTTTTATTATCCTTTAATTCTTTTACCAGATCATCACCGATTTGTAGCTTTTCTCCCTCATATGTCGTTCCTTTATCCTGGTTGACGACAACGACAGGCAGCTGGTCAACTGTGCCGTACGGGTCCCAATAGGCCTTTAAGAAAACACCGCTGTAAATAAGCGGGACAAACAAAATGGCGATGATGGGAATCAATAATTTTTTACTCGTTACGATGTCTTTCCATTGACTTCGTATTGTGTTCATCCTGATGCCTCCATTCTAAAACTGACTCATCATGAAAAATGGTCATTTTCTTGTAAAGAGAAAGGATTATCTAGTTGGCTGACAATCCTTTGACAACATACAACTCAAGCAGTTCCGCAATCGTTTCTTTATCAAGCGGGGGATGCTGTTTTTCCCAATCAAAAATGAGCGCGATATAAAGCTTCAACATGACAAAAGCCGTCAGCTCAGGATCACACGGCTTGATATCTCCGTTTTCGACACCCTCTTCTATCTTATTTTTAATATAAGAAAGAATGGAACGCTCCATTTTCTGAATCACGTCCTGAACTGCCATTGTACCAATCTCAGCATTTTCTTGAAAAATTTTAATCGTCAGCTGATGTGTTTTCCTGAATTCAAGAATGGCAAACAGCGCTCTGTGAACATTTTCATGGAACGGGAGATCAGGCTCCATCGCTTCGTCAGCTTTTTGCTTCATTTCTTTTAATAACGTAGAGAAAATATCATCAAACAGCTCTTCTTTATTTTTGAAAAACGTATAGATGGTTCCTTTTCCCACGTTCGCAAGCTTCGCCACCAAATCCATTGTCGTCGCTTTATAGCCAAACTGTGTGAAAGACTTTGTGGCAGCCTCCAAAATGAGCTTTTTTCGATCTATTGACATTGTATATCACCTCAAAACTGACCATTTGAACATTTTAGTCAATAAGTACATATGCAAATGTATCATACCATGCTGAACAATTCAAACATTTTTTACACAATATTGCCATCATCTAGACACAAAAAACCTCCGTACCGGGTACGGAGGTTTTTTAGTCGAATAAATATTTCAGCGCGTCTGACACAGCTGCTTTTCCTTGATCGATACAGTCCGGGATTCCAACACCCTCGAAGGATGCGCCAGTCATGTACACACCAGGATATGAGGAAGCCAGCGCTTCACGGAGCTCATTGATACGGCGTTTATGGCCGACATGGTACTGAGGCATACTTTCATGCCAGCGCGTGACACATGTCATTTCCGGCTCACCGTTGATTTTCATTACTTTCTTTAGGTCTTCCAGCACAATGTTGATAATGTCGTTATCTGAGAGGTCGACGATGGATTCGTCTCCGGCTTTTCCGACATATGCCCGAAGCAGTGTTTTGCCTTCCGGCGCTGCGTGCGGCCATTTTTTGTTCGTCCACGTACAAGCTGTGATCGCGAAATCACTGTTTCTTGAGATGACAAAGCCCGTGCCCTCATGCTCCATTTGGACGGCGCCTTCCGGGAAGCCCAAGGCGACATTCGCCACAGATGTGGAATGCATGTTTTTCAGATTTGCAACAGCCGGCAAATCTGAAAGCATTCCCGCGGCAGCTTTATGCGGTGCTGTTACAATCACTGATTCGGCATCAAGTGATACGCCGTTATCAAGATCAAGCGAGTAGCCCGTGCCCTCTCGGCTAATCTTGGTAACCTTTGTGCCTTTGTATACCTTTGTCAGCTTTAGTTGATTTTCAATCTCTTCGACAAGCGTCTGCAGGCCTGTTGTCAGCGTCTGAAACTGCCCTTGTTTTTTGGCTGTCAGCTGCTGGCCGGAACCTTGAGGTCTTGTTTTTTTCATCCCAAGGATCAGGCTTCTGTGCTTTTGTTCCGTCTGATAAAATTGTGGGAATGTTGACATCAGGCTGAGTTTGTCGATATCACCTGCATAGATGCCTGATAAAAGCGGCTCGATTAAATTCTCGACAACTTCATCCCCGACACGTCTGCGGAAAAATTCTCCCAGTGACTGATCCTCTTTTGATTTACTTGCGGGCAGGATGAAATCCATTGCAGCTCGCGCCTTCCCTGACAGAGAAAACAGCCCCGTTGACACGAACGGCGCGATTTTTGTCGGTATTCCCATTACAGCCCCCTTCGGCATCGGATGCAAAGTGCGGTTGACAAGCACGTAAGATTGTCCGGTCGCATTGTTCACAAGCAGATGGTCAAGACCTAAGTCTTTGACAAGCTGCGGAGCGCTTTTTTTCCGTTCCAGGAATGAATCAGGCCCTCTTTCGATGATATAGCCGTCCTTCTTGACTGTCTGGATTTTTCCGCCTACTCTCGGACTTGCCTCAATAAGCGTCAGCTCAAGCGGCAAATCTTTGTCTCTGATTTCTTTTTCCATGTAGAAGGCGGCGGCCAAACCGGTAATGCCGCCGCCGATGATGACTACATGTTTTTTGCCGTCACTCATGTTCATCGCCTTCTTTAACGTCCTAATTTTTTCAAAACGACTGTTGCTAAAGCATCAATAAATGCCGGCTTAGCGTTTGGCATTTCCGGCCGGTAATAGCTGGCGCCGATATCGTCAGTCACCACTTTGCATTCATAATCGTTGTCATAAAGCACTTCTAGATGGTCCGCGACAAATCCGACAGGCGCATATACAAATGCTTGATAGCCTTTTTGTTCAAATAAATCACGTGTCAGATCTTGCACGTCAGGTCCGAGCCACGGATCAGGCGTGTTGCCTTCACTTTGCCAGCCGACAGCGTATTCAGATACGCCTGCGCCTTCAGCGATCAGCTTTGCGGATTCATGAAGCTGATCCGGGTACGGATCTCCGTACTCTTTAATTTTTTCCGGAAGGCTGTGCGCAGAAACGATGAGCATCGCGTTTTCTCTTTCTTCCTTCGGCATTGACGCGTACGTGTCCTTCACTTGGTCAACCCAATATTTCACAAACTTCGGTTCATCGTACCAGCTTTCGACAGACGTAATTGTTAAGCCGCCGAGTTTTTCAGCCTCTTCTTTCGCACGTTTGTTGTAAGACTGCACGCTGAATGTGGAGAAGTGCGGTGCCAATACAAGGCTGACCGCCTCTGTAATGCCGTCCTTATGCATCTCTGCCACAGCGTCTTCAATAAACGGCTCGATATGCTTCAGCCCGATATACGCTTTAAACGTAATCTCATCCTGAATCTCGTTTAAGTGCTGTTCAAGCTTATAAGCCTGTTCTTCTGTGATTTTGGCAAGCGGCGAAATGCCCCCGATTGCTTCATATCTGTCTTTCAGATCCTGAAGCATTTCAGGCTCAGGCTTTCTGCCTCTTCTGATATGTGTATAATAACGCTCTATATCTTCTTCTTTGTAAGGCGTGCCGTACGCCATAATGAGAAGCCCCATTTTCTTTTTACCCACTGTTTACACCCTCTTTAGATGATCTATCACAAAACAATTTTGACAGGCTTTTATCCTGATACCAAAAAATATGCTCAGGAGTATTGGCCTATTTTCTTTGATTGAGAATATTCATGTACAAATGCAGTCAGCTTTTTCAGCACTTCCGGACTGACATCAGGAAATACACCGTGCCCGAGGTTAAAAATGAAGCTGTCCGATTTTAAGCCTTGATCAAGAATCTCTTTCGTTCTCTTCTCGATCACTTCCCAAGGAGCAAGCAAAATGGACGGGTCCAGGTTGCCTTGCACCGTTTTGGTGATGCCTTTTGATCTGGCTTCATCAATGCCGAGTCTCCAATCGAGCCCCACAACATCGAGAGGCAGGTCATGCCAATCCGTTGCTAAATGGCTGGCACCTACACCAAACATGATAAGCGGCACATTTTCCGATGCCAGCTCAGAAAAAATTCGGTTCATCACCGGTTTGATGTACGTTCTGTAATCCGCTTGATTCAGCGCGCCAACCCATGAATCAAAGATTTGAATGGCTTTTGCGCCCGCCTTAATTTGCGCTTTCGCGTACACGATAATCATGTCGGCAAGCTTTGTCATCAGCAGGTTCCAGGCATCCGGCATGCTGTACATAAAGGCTTTTGTTTTATTGTAGTTTTTCGAAGGCCCGCCTTCGATCATATAGCTGGCAAGCGTAAAAGGCGCACCAGAGAAACCGATTAGCGGGACGTCAAGCTGTTCATTGACAAGCAGTTTGATCGTTTCGAGCACATACGGCACGTCCTGTTCCGGCTCAAGCTTGCCGAGCTTTTCAATGTCCTGCAGTGAACGAATCGGCTGATCAATCACCGGCCCGATTCCATTTTTAATTTCAACATCTACACCGATCGACGGAAGCGGCGTCATAATATCTTTATAAAGGATTGCAGCATCGACTCCGTATTGCTCGACCGGAAGTCTTGTGACGTACGCACACAATTCGGGCTGATGTGTAATTTCGAACAATCCGTATTTTTCCTTCAGCTTACGGTATTCCGGCTGTGAGCGCCCGGCTTGTCTCATGTACCAAACAGGCGTGTGATCCGCTTTTTCTCCCCGCGCAGCTTTTAAAAACGTCTCGTTAAACGTTTCTCGTTTCCTCATCTGATTTCCACCTTTCATACTGCAACCATACGTTCGTGTTCCTTGACCATTACACTATACCTCGTTTTGGGCAAATGGTATAGAAATGCGGCTCAAAGTTCAAAAAATCGCCGAATTCCATTAAGAGGAAAACAGTTTCGGCTGAACGTAATCGGTTCCTTCTCCTTCTTTTTTTGTCTGTGTATTATAAGGCACCACTTTATAGGAAGCGCCCGAAAACAAATTGGCATATGGGATCTCATAGCTTCCCTTTCCTTCAACAGAATCAAGAAGCGTTTCCTTGCCGTCCTTATTTACATAAATTCTGTACACTGCCCGATCATCCTCTTGCGCATCCCATTTTAATTCAATCGTAAACAGCCCCGCTGCCCTAAATGTATAGTCAGCCGTCAGCGTTTTGACAGGCTCAAGCTCAATTGGGCTTTCAAGTTCTTTTACTTTTTTAGGCTTCGCAAACGCAGAACCCGTTTCGCCAGCCTGTGTCAAAATATCCTTAAACATTCTGGTCGGATATGCGCTTCCGCCTTTTAAGTAATGGTTTTGATCTGTTTTGTCATAGCCCATCCAGACAGCTCCCGTTATGTTCGGCGTATAGCCTGCAAACCAGGCATCCTTTGTTGCGCCGGAAACGCCTGTATATGAAGTAGAACCGGTTTTCCCGGCAAGATCGCCGTGATAGGTGCCGGACGTTGCTGTTCCCTTCTTAACCACCTGCTGAAGCATTCTCGTCATGTTCCAAGACGTCTGTTTGCTGAATACTCGTTTTCCTTCTTCTTTATGATCGGCTATTGTTTCCCCGTCTTCATCTGTTATGTTTGAAATAAAGTACGGCTCGGTGTATGTTCCATTCGCGGCAAACGTATGAAAAGCGCCGGCAAGCTGGAGGGGTGATACGCCTTTTTCCAAACCGCCGAGAGCCAGAGCAAGCCCTTCATCCGGTATATCAATGCCGTTTGCCTTCAAATAAGATTTCCCCGTTTCCACACCGATCTCATTCAGCGTCCACACTGCAGGCGCGTTTTTGCTGTAAGTGATGGCATCAGACATCGTGACTTCCCCTTCATAACGGCCGTCATAGTTTTTCGGTGTGTAATCTCCGTAGGATTGTAATTCATCCTTTAACAGAGAGTACGGCTTAAATTTCTTTTCCTGCATCGCAGGTCCGTATACGGCCAGCGGCTTAAACGTTGACCCCGGCTGGCGCACAGCTGTCACACGATTATATCCTTTAGCCGTGTAATCTCTTCCGCCGATCGCTGCTTCCACACCGCCTGTTTTATTGTTGATAAAGACTGCGCTTCCTTCAGCATCTTGATCTGTTCCGGGATAATAGCTGCCTTCCTTCATGACTTGATATGCCGTTTTTTGCAGTTTTGAATCAAGCGGCACCTTAATCGTGTACCCGCCTTGAAGCAGCTGCTCTCCGGAAATGGAATACTTGTCCTCCGCTTCTTGGATCACAAGGTCAATATAGCTGTCAAACCAAGGTGTTTCCGACTGTTTTTTCACGTTCAGCCCGAGCGTCCTCCCCTGCGCGCTGACAGCCTCTTTCGCACTGATATAGCCTTGGTCATTCATCATGCCGAGAATCGTATCACGCCGCTCCTTGCTTTTATCAGGATGCAAAACAGGAGAATACGTAGAAGGCGCCTTCGGAATAGCAGCCAAGACCGCGCCTTCTGACACGGTTAAATCTTTAACTTCCTTATTAAAATAATAATGGGATGCAGCTTGAATTCCATAAACCCCGTGTCCGAAGTATAGCTGGTTCAGATACATTTCCAGCAGCTTGTCCTTGCTGTAATCCCGTTCAAGGTTGATCGCTATGATCACTTCTTTCGTTTTTCTTAAAAACGTTTTGTCATGTGTCAGAAAAATATTTTTGGCAAGCTGCTGGGTGATCGTGCTCGCGCCTTCTACTTTTCCTCCTGCTAATATATCGCGGTACACCGCTCTTCCGACAGATTTCACATCGATACCGTGGTGTTCATAAAATCTCTTATCTTCCACTGAGATAAACGCTTCTCTGACCTCTTTCGGAATTTCATTGATAGAGACCGGTTCACGATTTTCTGTATACAGACTTGCGACCTCATCCCCGTTTTGGTCAACAATTTTTGAAGATGCGTGAAGGATCAGCTTCTTTTCATCTATGACATAATGACCGAGAAAAATGATTGAAATATATCCTATTAAAGCGAGAAAAGCAGTTAACACTAAAATAATGATGGGAATGAAAAGTTTCTTTTTCTTTATCTTAAACATGAACTCACCTCGCCTTTCTAAAGGTAGTATGGGAAAAATTGTTTGGATTTATGTTTGAAGCAGTCGCCAATAGAAACTTATACCATTGTTTTGATATACTAGCAAGCAGGAGGTGGCTGATATGAAGGTTTATATTACATATGGGACAGCCGATTTTTTGAAAAACATCGTGCAAAAACATTCCTCGGAAAATATGCTTTTGATGCAGGGACAGGAAAATGCGATTTTAATTCACGAAACAAACGGAGAAACGGTTTTTCAGGCCCCCCATTCCTATGAAGTCATTGACCAAGTCGGGGACATGAAGCATCCCGGTTTCGCAGTATTGAACAATATAGCCGTCACACAGGAAGGACGGCCGCTGTTTGAAAACAGATTTAAAAACAGAGCGGGAAAAGTCGAAAACGAGCCAGGTTTTGAAGCCATTCGTGTCCTGCGTCCGCTTGACAGCGACACGTACGTCATTCTCACCTTGTGGGAAACAGAAAGATCCTTCCAAGACTGGCAGCAGTCAGGCTCATACAAAGAAGCCCACAAAAAACGCGGCACGTCTGCCGGAGTTGACACAACGTCCATTTTCTCCCGGCCTTCGTATGTCACCACATATGTTGCTGTCGAATAGCTGCCGGAATGTCCGGCAGCTTTTTTTATGGCGAAAGGGAGGGAAGCTAGATGAGCCAAGTCTGCGGGTTTAAAGGGCTGACAGAACCGGCATATGATGACCAAGGGAATCACTCCTATGAAATCTGCTCGTGCTGCGGCTTCCAATTCGGATTTGACGATTTTGAAATGACGCGTGAGGACGGTTCATATTCAGAGCCTTTGGAAAGCATAATCGCCTACCGAAAAAACTGGCTTGCTGTACCCGCAGCATCAGCAGCAGGCTAAAAAAGTATTGAAGCACGAGTTGATCGAGCAGCTAAAGCATATCTGTCTTATCTGAAGTAATATCTGCGGTCAGATGCTATCTGTCCCGGCACCTTCCGCCCGCCTATGAATAATCTGTAGGAAGCGGAAGGAGTGATCAATGATGGAAATCGGGATTATGTCTGTTCATGTTCTTTATGTGTTTTTTATTGGAGCGATCATTCTTTTTATGCTGCTGCGAAAAGATACAACCTTTATTTCGTTATTTGGGATTTTCATCATTTCGTTATGGGCCAGCCATTCGCTTTCAGCTTCGGTCAGCAGTTTATTCCACAGCTTCATCTATGCGGCATCTGAGCTGCTTCCTACGATTTTCATCATCTGTTTTATCGTGTCTATGAGTGATGTGTTAACGAAAACAGGGATAAATGAAGCGATGATTTCTCCCTTTGTCCGTCTTGTTAAAGGTCCTGTAATTGCATACTGGCTGATTGGCGGACTGATGTTTGCCATTTCTCTATTCTTCTGGCCTTCGCCGGGTGTCGCTTTAATCGGCGCCGTTCTGCTTCCGGCAGCCGCCCGTGCCGGCCTGCCGCCTATCGCTGCCGCCATGGCAATGAATTTATTCGGGCACGGCTTTGCCCTTTCAGGAGACTTTGTCATTCAGGCAGCGCCAAAACTGACAGCTGATGCAGCAGGCATCCCTGTCGGTGATGTCATCTCAGCAAGCATTCCGCTCGTTTTGATTATGGGCGTGACCACAACAACTGCGGCTTTCTTTATGATTCAGCGTGAACGCAAAAAACAATTGCGGCCCGCTTCTTTTTCCCCGATGTCAGAAGAACATGACACTTCAATGTATTTGCCGAAACGTCTTCGGTCAATGCTGGCTCTTTTGATTCCTCTTGTATTTGCCGCTGATATCGCGTGCATGGTCATATTCAACCTTCAAGGAAATGATGCAACCGCGTTAATTGGCGGATCGGCCATTTGCATCCTGCTGATCGTTCATTTCCTTGTGTATAAACAGAAAGGGCTTGAAAAAATCACTGGATATTTTATCGAAGGGTTTCAATTCGGCTTTAAGGTTTTCGGTCCCGTCATTCCAATTGCCGCTTTCTTTTATCTTGGTGATTCCGGCTATGAGAGCATCTTGGGTACTGAACTCCCTAAACATTCACACGGCATTGTCAATGATCTCGGCATCGCCTTATCCCACGCCATGCCTATGTCTAAGGAGCTTGCCGCCGCAGCCTTGACTGCCGCTGGAGCCGTAACCGGACTCGACGGTTCAGGTTTTTCAGGCATTTCCCTCGCCGGCTCCATCGCCAAGCTCTTTTCATCCGCTCTCCATGCTGATCCAGCCGTCCTGACCGCACTCGGGCAAATATCAGCCATCTGGGTGGGCGGCGGTACACTTATTCCATGGGCGCTCATTCCCGCTGCAGCCATTTGCAAGGTCGATCCATTTGAGCTTGCCAGAAAGAACTTCCTCCCCGTTGTGATCGGACTTTCGGTGACAACCATTGCAGCGATGATCATGCTTTGAAACCCGACCAGTTGAAATATTCAGACTTTTTCTATACAATCATGGAAAAGCTTAGAAAAGGGGGAAGCGGCTTTGTCCATAAAGACGCTGCAAAAAGAGATAAACAAACAGCTCGACAGCTGTTTCGATGAAATGGTGGAAATCAGGCGCCATTTCCATATGTACCCTGAACTGTCCAATCAGGAAGAAAAAACGGCCGCTTTTATTGCTTCCTATTACGAATCGTTAGGAGTCCCGATCCGCACCAAAGTCGGCGGCAATGGAGTTTTGGCTTATATTGAAGGCAGCGAGCCCGGTCCTGCTGTCGCATTGCGGGCCGATTTTGACGCCCTTCCCATCCAGGATGAAAAAGATGTTCCTTACGCCTCCAAAGTGCCCGGTGTCATGCATGCATGCGGCCATGACGCCCATACAGCGGCTCTGCTTGCCGTCGGAAAGGTGCTTTATCAGAACAGGCATGATCTGAAAGGAACATTTATTATGATCCACCAGCACGCTGAGGAGTACGCGCCAGGGGGCGCAAAACCGATGATTGAGGACGGCTGTCTTGAAAACGCAGACGTCATATTCGGCACCCATCTTTGGGCGACTGAGCCGATCGGTACCATTCTCTGCCGCTCCGGTGCCGTAATGGCCGCAGCTGACAGATTTACAATCAGCATTCACGGAAAGGGCGGCCATGGTGCTCACCCCCATGATACAAAAGACGCCGTCCTGATCGGCTCGCAAATCGTTTCCTCGCTGCAGCATATTGTCAGCCGCAAAGTCAATCCGATTCACTCCGCTGTCATATCGACAGGCTCTTTCATGGCTGATAACCCGTTTAATGTGATTGCAGACCATGCAACTCTCATTGGCACAGCTCGTTCGTTTAATGAAAATGTCCGCGACATTCTGGAAAAAGAAATCGAAGCTGTTGTAAAAGGTGTGTGCAGCATGCACGGCGCTTCCTATGACTACAACTATGAACGCGGCTACCCGGCGGTAGTCAATCACCCTGCGGAGACCGACCATCTGGTAAACGTCGCAAAAGCCACAGACGGCGTTCATCAGGTTCTTCAAGGTGAACCGCAAATGGGCGGCGAAGATTTTTCTTATTACTTACAGCATGTCAAAGGAACCTTTTTCTTTACCGGCGCCGCTCCTGAACAGCCTGAACGTATCTTTTCCCACCACCATCCAAAATTTGATATCAATGAAAAAGCGATGCTGACTGCTGCAAAAGTGCTTGTGGGCGCTGCAATCACTTACCATTTATCTTAAAAAAACAGCCGGAGTTTTACTCTCCGGCTGTTTCCTTTAATATTCTCAGATGAAAAACGTGTCTTGCTGTATCTCCAAGCTGAGCAAGCAGTTTATAATTGGCAATTCCGCCGACTGCGGCCCCTACCCCTGGTAAAAGCTGAAAAAGCTTGACGACATCAATATAATCGCGATACTCCTGCTGAAACACTCTCCAGTCAATATCCTTTTTCTCCGTCTCCCAGTTTTCAATGACCGAAAAAAGTGATTTGCGGCAGTCATCACTTGAAAAAGCAAGCTGAAATACAAGAAGTAAAAACATCCTTTCTTCTGCATTCTTCACATCAAAACCGTATATCGAGGACAAAGTGAATAAACATTTCATCTTAATGGAAAGCAGCAGCGGGAAATCGGCAATACCTAAAAAGATGCCGCCCGCCCCGGTGCCGACTCCTTCAGCAGCCGCCACTTTCTGATAAGAAGCAATCGTTTTTTTCGCAAGCTCGTTTTTTTCACTGAGTGAAAGCGTGCTTGTATCCTTCTTATAAGTGGTGATATTAGATCCTGCCATCGTTGCTTCCACCATTTTTTTCACGCTTTCAGTTACCGCTGCATGAATTTTTTCAGGTATTCGTTCATTCACCTTTGTTTGCACACGCTTTGAGAAGCGTTCAAACATGGAATCCTTTCGCAAAAAATGCATTTTCCATTGAAGAGCTTCCTGCATCAGCAGATTCTCGCTCATTTGACCTACCCCTTTTTTCAGCTCACAGCTTTCCGTGTTTTTTTAATCTGGCGGTCATGTAAGACGGCAGAACGACAAAGATCAAGACGGCAGAGCCGATCAGCGCGTACAGAAAACCTGCAGCGCCCGCAGCATATGCAGAGGCCGCTGCCATGAGCAGAGCCTGCACGCTAAGCGCAGTTTTTAATAGAGAGAAATAGCTTTTCAGCTTCGCTTCCTTTTTGACAGGATATAGCTCTTGAAGCGCCAGATGGTCAAAGTGGCCAAACAGCGGCAGAAGCTGAATGCCTGTGATAAAGACGGTAAACACAGTCAAAATCCCTGCGATCATCGGGCTTGCAGACGCATACATAATAATCAGCGCGAAAATAACGGTTAATCTGACTTGAATGCCCAGATAATCACTTGAACGCAAAAACGCGCGGGCAAACATATAGGCGAACGTTTTACGCTGTTCAAACGGCACAAACCGCAGCAAAAAGTCGAGATACGCTCTCCGTTTCGCTTGTTTCTTTAAATGCGGCACATCCGTAAATAGGTTGGCAATCCGGTAAAAACGCTGCTTGCGTCTCAATTCGTATTCAATATGGCTTTCCCATTTAAATGTTTTTCCTTTTGCAGCGGAAGACACATAAAGATAAAGAGCCGCCATAATGATATAGATCACAAGCGCATACACATAAACAGACTGAAAAACAAAATACAGAACGAGTGTATTAGCGGCAAAACGAATGACAAGATCCATCTGTTTCATGCTTCGATCATTTTGAAACGTCATACGCCATTCCAAGGCCTGATTCCACGCTTTCAGCAGCAGAAGCTGTACAAATACCGCCGCGTACGACACGAGCGATGCTCCCGGCGTGACAGCGAAATAAAGCGGCATCGCTACAAGGCTCAGTGCAATCAGCGGAAACAGCTGGGACACATAGCTGTAAACAAACGCCTGTCTCAAATACGGCTCCATCTTAGCCTCAAGCGGCAATAAGAAGACAAGGTCAGCCTCCTTTAAAAGCGTCCGCACATAAGATCCTGTCAAAACGAGTGAAAACAGAACGGCCATCACCCAAAAGGACGGAAAGTGAGCGGGAATGTCCCGTACCCATTTGCTGTACCAGCTCGCCGCACCTGCGATAAAAAAGATCAAAACGATAACGAGGTGATCGTTGAGCATATATTTCATGTACATTCTTGTTTCTTTAATATGCTCCTGCAGCCGAGACTGCCAAATATCCAGCATGTTATTCATGGCCAGCGTCTTCCTTTGTGAGCTCTAGATACAAATCATCCAGCGCCGCGTCCTTCATTCCAAACTGCTCTCTGAGCTCGGACAGCGTGCCGCGCGCCCGCACTTCGCCGTTATGTAAAATGATAAACGAATCGCAATAGCGCTCCGCCGTTGCCAGGATGTGCGTTGACATCAGTACGCTCGCCCCACTTTTCTTCGCTTCATTCATCCGCTCAAGAAGAGCATTGATTGCCAGCGGATCAAGTCCCAGAAACGGCTCATCAATGATGTAGAGCGCAGGCTCTGCCAAAAACGCACACATGATCATGACCTTCTGCTTCATTCCTTTAGAAAAATGCGCCGGGAACCATTTCAGCCTTTTTTCCATTCGAAATTCCTTTAACAGCGGCGGCAATCTTTTTTCCATCGTTTCTTTTGAAAGGCCGTATGCCATCGCCGTCAATTCAAGGTGTTCCATCAGCGTCAGTTCTTCATATAAGACGGGTGTCTCAGGAATATAAGTGAATTGGGACCGATAGCCTTCCCGATCCTCAGCAAAGGTTTTCCCGTTTAACTCAATAGATCCTTTATGCGGGTCCATCAGCCCGATGATATGTCTGATTGTTGTACTTTTACCTGCACCATTTAAACCGATTAAACCGACAATTTGGTTCGGCTCAAGGGCGAATGACACGTTTTTCAAAACCGGATTTCTCGTATAACCGCCGGTTAAGTCTTTTACCGATAGCAGAGACATAGTTTCTCCCCTTATATTGTTTTTCTTCATAGTACCAAAAACAAAGCCTGATTTGAAACAATTCCCTTTTAACAAATGATGAATTTGCTGTAATAAAGAGACAGGTTTCTGGACAATATAATCGTTGTAGAGGAAAAAGCATATCAACTGAAAAATGAGGTGTTTGTCAAAGACGTCTTAGGCACAGTTGGATAGAAAATAACATGTCCTATGCTCAAACCTTTTTGCATTCACTGAATTGATGAATCTTCATTTCTGAAGCTGACTATCAAATGAGGTGTTTATCGCAGGAATCGTTAGGCATTAAACAAGTCTTCATTTTATTGACAAATGAGGTGCTTACCAAAGGCATATCACATTTTCTTCATAAAGCTGATTCCTCTGCATTCAGGGTGAACGCTCCGCCGTTCATCCTGTTTTCTATTTTCTTCATTTCTGTGGTACGATGAGTTTATACATAAAAAAACAATTTCATAAGGAGGAACCCTCATGCATAGTGCAGAGAACTGTATCTTTTGTAAAATTATCGCCGGCGAAATCCCGTCAGCAAAGGTTTATGAAGATGAACATGTGCTGGCATTTCTCGATATCAGCCAAGTGACGAAAGGCCACACCCTCGTTATCCCGAAAACCCATATTGAAAATGTTTACGAATTTACAGACGAATTAGCGAAACAATATTTTCACGCCGTTCCGAAAATTGCCCGCGCAATCAGGGATGAATTTGAACCGATCGGCTTAAATACGTTAAACAACAACGGCGAAAAAGCAGGACAATCTGTTTTCCATTACCATATGCATATTATCCCGCGCTACGGAAAAGGAGACGGATTTGGAGCAGTGTGGAAAACACATGCAGATGATTACAAACCGGAAGATCTCCAAGACATTTCTTCATCCATTGCCAAACGCCTGGCCTCATCATAAAGATGAGGTTTTTTTATTTGTGAACAATTCGCAAATATTCGTCATTTTCTTTTGATAATTCTAATTTTTTATCAAAAAAACTGAATTTTTGTGATAGGATAATTGTATTATTTATTACATTAACGTGGAAAACAGGGAGAGATCATGATGGAACGTACAACGAATTTTAACGCAGGTCCTGCAGCGCTGCCATTAGAAGTTCTGCAAACAGCACAGAAAGAGTTTATTGATTTTAATGAATCCGGCATGTCCGTTATGGAGCTTTCCCACCGCAGCAAAGAATATGAAGCGGTGCATCAAAAAGCGAAAAGCTTGCTGATTGAACTGATGGACATCCCGGAAGACTATGACATTCTGTTTCTTCAAGGCGGGGCAAGCCTTCAATTCTCAATGCTTCCGATGAACTTTTTAACACCTAAAAAAACCGCTCATTTTGTGATGACAGGCGCTTGGTCTGAAAAAGCGCTAGCTGAAGCGAAACTGTTCGGAAACACATCTGTGACGGCAACAAGCGAATCAGACAATTACAGCTACATTCCCAAGGTTGACCTTACAGATATAAAAGACGGCGCATATTTACATATTACATCTAACAATACGATTTTCGGCACACAGTGGCAGGAATTCCCGAATTCTCCAATTCCGCTTGTCGCTGACATGTCCAGCGATATTTTAAGCCGAAAAATCGATGTATCCAAATTTGACGTCATTTACGGCGGTGCCCAAAAAAACCTTGGTCCTTCAGGTGTTACCGTTGTCGTAATGAAAAAATCATGGCTGCAAAATGAAAATGCCAACGTTCCGAAAATCCTTAAATATTCAACACATGTCAAAGCGGATTCTCTTTACAACACTCCGCCTACATTTGCCATTTATATGCTGAGCCTCGTCCTTGAGTGGCTGAAGAAAAACGGCGGAGTTGAAGCCGCTGAACAGCGCAACGAACAAAAAGCACAGGTTCTTTACAGCTGCATTGACGAAAGCAATGGCTTCTATAAAGGCCATGCCAGAAAGGACAGCCGTTCATGCATGAACGTTACCTTTACGCTCCGTGATGACGGTTTAACGAAAAAGTTCGTTCAGGAGGCAAAAGAAACAAAAATGGTAGGCCTTGGCGGACACCGTTCAGTAGGAGGCTGCCGTGCTTCCATTTATAATGCGGTGTCACTGGAAGACTGTGAAAAATTAGCTGCGTTCATGAAGAAATTCCAGCAGGAAAATGAGTAAAAAGTCTGGCTGTGCAAACCATTCGTTTGGTATACTGTTTGCATAACAAATTCTTTAAGCCTTCGCAATAAATGATGAGCATATTATTGGAGGGCAAAAAGCTTAGCAGAGGAGAGCATAGTTATGAAAACAAAAGAGTTAGTCATTATGGCTCTGTTTGCCGCAATCGGCGCAGCGCTCCATTCCATTATTCCGCCCTTTTTAGGCGGGATGAAACCAGATATGATGCTGATCATGATGTTTATGGGCATCCTTCTGTTCCCGCGGGTGCAAAATGTACTCGTTATCGGGATTGTGACCGGAATCATTTCAGCTCTTACAACCGCATTTCCGGCCGGACAGATTCCGAATATCATTGACAAACCTGTATCAGCGTTTCTGTTTTTCTTCCTGTTCCTTCTGGTCAGAAAGAGCCATAAAACAGCTGCAGCCGCAGTGCTGACAGTCATCGGCACCATCTTATCAGGAACTGTATTTTTAACGTCAGCTTTATTTATCGTCGGTTTGCCTGGCGGTTTCGCCGCATTATTTGCCGCAGTCGTTCTTCCGGCAGCTGTATTGAATACAATTGCCATGATCATAATGTATCCGATTGTGCAAACCATTTTAAGACGCTCAAGTTTTATGGAAGCTGCAAAATAAATGTGACACAAAACCTCTTCCGCTTCCGGGAGAGGTTTTTTTAAAAAAAGAGCCCGCAGCATGTCAGCATGTTTTAAGCGAGGAGTTTTGTGAAAAAGATAAGACATAGTGTAAAGGCGGTTCCGGTTGAACAAACAAGCGCTTTCTGCCGGATGACTTTCTTCGGCGGATAAGAAGCAGCCTGGCTGAGAAGTCTGATATAGTAAATGGCGCCTGTTGCAAAGGCAAGGGTGATGCAGGATAACACAATCATAAAGACAGACAACCTTCTCCCTCCTTTTCACTTAAAAAATATGCTAAAATAAAGCAAGCTATGTATAGAAGTTCATTCTTCGAACAAAATTGAAAAAGCTGCACGTATCATATTTCAAGAAAAAAACGGGGTGATTTTAATGGCGGACGGACGTTCTCTATTAACAGGACTATTCGTGGGCGGCATCATCGGTGGTGCTGCAGTTCTTCTATCAGCACCTTCTTCAGGCAAACAGCTGCGTGAAAAAATCAAAACCAATTGCGATTCTTTTGAAGAAACGATCAAGCGCTTAAAATCAGACGGCTTAACTTTAAAGGACCAGCTAGTGAAAGCGGCAAAAGAAAGTGCAGATGTCATTAAAGACGTGAGCGGTGAACTGCAAACCTCAATTAAAAAATGGCAGGAAGAGATCAAACCTCATCAGCAGGATCTTCAAAAAGAAATCGCCGATATTGAAGAAAAAATCAAACAGCTGGAGAAAACCTTACAAAACTAATATCCTATTCAAAGGAAAAAAGTGCGGGTCATAACATGACCTGCACTTTTTTTATTCGCAAAAGCCTTTCCTAGCAACGGCTCAAGAATTTATTAAAAAATTCTTACATTTTCATCTTTATTAATCTTTATTTTATTGGCATAATAGAGAAAAAGATAAAGAGAAGCAGGTGACGTAATGAATCAAGTGGAACCGCCTTATGATGTGAAAGAGGCTCTGGTCTTCACCCAGAAAATGGCTCAGCTTAGCAAAGCTCTTTGGAAATCGATTGAGAAGGATTGGCAGCAATGGCTCAAACCGTATGACCTGAATATTAATGAGCACCATATTTTATGGATTGCTTATCAGCTGAATGGAGCTTCCATTTCTGAAATTGCAAAGTTCGGAGTCATGCACGTTTCAACGGCATTTAACTTTTCAAAAAAGCTTGAGGAACGCGGGTATTTAAGGTTTTCAAAACGGCTGAACGATAAACGAAACACTTATGTTCAGCTGACTGAGGAAGGAACTGAGGTATTCTGGAGCTTGCTTGAAGAATTTGATCCGACGCGCAACGCGGTTTTTAAAGGGTCACAGCCTCTGTATCATTTATTCGGAAAGTTCCCTGAAGTGGCAGAAATGATGTGTATGATCCGCCATATATACGGCGATGATTTTATGGAAATCTTTGAAACATCACTCACAAATATCGACAACGACTTTGAAAGCGTAAACGGAAAACTGAAGAAAAAAGCAACGGACACTGCTGCGGATGAATCAGCCGAAGAACTTGAACCTGTAAACAGTTAATCAAAGTGTCTGATAATGTCTATAAAAACTTCCATCAGTTCTTTATAAAGCCCCTGCTCATACAGGGCAAAAATCGTTTCATGAACATCTAATTTTTCGTTCAGCTGTCCGGCAAAAAGCGCAAGGAGCTTATCAAAGGTTACAAATCCTTGCGCTTTTTGTGCTGCCAGCTCCTCCGACAATTCACCGCATATGCGCACAACCTCTTCCCCTTCTTCTCTGCTCAGCCCTTTATCAATCAGCAGCGCATAGAAAGGGTACCTGTCCATATCCACTGTTTTCACTAATAATTGTATGTAATATTCCAATCGCTCAATGCGATGATCCATCGAATCCATCCACACCACTTCTTTCTATCTTTAATCTTATTTTAGCTGATAATTCACTGAGAAGAAAGTTCTAACCCCATATTTCATAGATTGTTTGCTCCTTTCAAAAAAATACCTATTGAAAGATATTTTTTCTTAAAAAAGCATTGATTTTTTTTCTTGGGAGGAGTAAATTATTTTGAGATTCTATTCAAGATGTACGGAAGGATGACTTTGATGAATTGCTGGAAAACCATAAATCTGATGAAAGATTATGGTGCCGTTCGCATAATATTGATTGCTGTGTGTTTCATGATTATGGTTTTTATATCTAACTTCTTAGCATTTGAGCTGTTGCGGCCTAAAACAAGCTTGAGCGATGAATATGTACCGCTGTTCGGCGTTTTGCTCGTCGTTATTTTATTTGTACATAAAGTCATCCATGTCCTGCCGATCATCTGCAAAAAAAGAAAAATAGAAAAAAAGATTTATATATGGCGTATGCGAACGTGGAAACGAATACCGAAAACGACGATGCTGATTTCACTGTTAAGCCCTTTTATGCTGATAACACCTGTATTATTTTACGCCGCGCTGGCGTTTCCGAATCACGCCCATTACTTCTGCATGATTTCAGGCATTCATGCAGGCTACTGTCTGCCTGATTTTTTGCTGGCTCTGAAGCTGATGCAAGCACCGAAAGCATGCTTTATCGATCAGGAAGCAGACGGCTTGGATATTTTGGTCGAAAAGTAGCGGACGCTTGGCGCTGTGCCGATTTTTCAGTTTACATTCTATCTTTTTTGATAAATATTTGGTAATGTAATATGGGAGCAGTTCAGAGAGAGGGGGAATCTCCCATCATTTTATTCTATTTTATCGTGACTGCCTTGTTTATTGTTTACTTTATAAACAGGCTCACCAATACATTATGCCTTGTCAGAGAGATTCCTGAAGAGCGCCAGGATAAGGTATTTCGATTTATCAATGTATGTATATTAATTTTACTGATCTCTTCATTTGTGGAGATATCCTTTACTGTTTAAATATGAAGGAAGTAAAGAAAGCATAGCTGCCGGTCTCGCTAGAACCGGCAGCTATGCTTTTTTGCATTGATTAGTAAAGCCAAGAAGCGCCGATGATAATCAACAAGATAAATAAGACGACCAATAAAGCGAAACCGCCTGCAAATACTTCACCCATCTTAAAAAGCACCTCCTGTAAAAAGCTTTATTTTCCAATTACATCTTATGCAGTTAATTGATGAAACGATTAGGCGCTTGTGAAAGCAAAGGATCGCTTATTCAACAAGCGATCCCTTTTGCCGCTTAGTAGATGTAAGCTGCACCTACAATGATAAGCAAAATGAACAGTACAACAAGCAAAGCGAAACCGTTTGAATATCCTCCGCTCATGTTACATACCTCCTTTTCTTGATCAATATATTTGTATGTCATCAGGAAAAGTTTGACTAGACGAATGCCCTTTATTTAAAATCTTTTTACAGAAAGCCACAATATGTTATGATACGCATAGGCAATTCAATTTGGAATGATTAGGAGTGTTTGAAACAATGAAGAAAATCGCAATAGCAGCTATCACTGCTACAAGCATCCTCGCTCTCAGTGCTTGCAGCAGCGGCGACAAAGAAGTCATCGCAAAAACAGACGCAGGCGATGTAACAAAAGGCGAACTTTACACAAACATGAAAAAACAAGCTGGAGCGAGCGTCCTGACTCAGCTGGTGCAAGAAAAAGTTTTGGACAAGAAATACAAAGTATCAGATAAAGAAATTGACAACAAGCTGAAAGAATACAAAACACAGCTCGGGGATCAATATACTGCGTTAGAAGATCAATATGGAAAAGATTACCTTAAAGAACAAGTTAAATTTGAATTACTTACACAAAAAGCAGCTAAAGATAACATCAAGGTTACAGATGACGATATAAAAGAATACTGGGAAGGCTTAAAAAATAAAATCCGCGCAAGCCACATCCTTGTCGCTGATAAAAAGACAGCTGAAGAAGTGGAGAAAAAGCTGAAAAAAGGCGAGAAATTTGAAGACCTTGCGAAAGAATACTCTACAGACAACTCTGCTTCACAAGGCGGGGACCTTGGCTGGTTTGCGAAAGACGGTATGGTCGCTGAATTCAGCAAAGCTGCATTCAAATTAAAAACTGGCGAAGTCAGTGATCCTGTGAAAACACAATATGGCTACCATATCATCAAAAAGACTGAAGAACGCGGAAAATATGAAGATATGAAAAAAGAGCTGAAATCTGAAGTTCTTGAGCAAAAACTTAATGACAATACAGCTGTGCAAGCAGCCGTTCAAAAAGTAATGAAAAAAGCTGACATCGATGTGAAGGATAAAGATTTGAAGGATACATTTAACACTTCTGCTTCTACTAGCAGTCCTTCAAACAGTTCTAAATAATAAAAAAAAGCTGTGCAGGCTCACCGGAGCTGCGCAGCTTTTTTTATGCGATGGAATGATTTTGGTTTTCTTCCTCACGCTGCTGGGACGTGCGGCGTTCTTTTTCTTTTTCCATCCTTTCAATATAAATCTGACCTTCTTTTTCAATAAAAGACTGGTCTAACTTATCTTCCTCTTTGGCTGCTGACACCAGCTTATATGCACTGAAAATGATACCCACAATACAAAGATATACCCACCATGGAAAAAACAACACGGGCTTCTCCCCCTTTTGCATAGATTCTTTATTTTTAACCTTATGCAGGAATGAGACAGGTTATGAGCGGGAAAAGCATGTAAAAAAGGACTGAGCTGAACATGTCAGCATCAGTCCTTTTTGATTATTGATGAAAAGTCGGTTTATAAAAGGAACGGTTTTCAAGTGCAAATACACGTTCAGTGTACTCACCCGGCTTCACGCGCTCCAGCGCTCTGTCCATCATATTCATTTTCGCATCCAGATTATCAATATAGTGCAAAATTTCCGCTTCTTTTACCATCGGCGGTTTTGGGCTGCCCCATTCTGCTTTGCCGTGATGGCTCAGGATCAAGTGCTGAAGAATCAACACCTCTTCAGAATCGATTTGAAGCTCCTCAGCCGCTTTTGACAGCTCTGTGACCATAATGGAAATATGGCCGAGCAGATTGCCTTCTACTGTATAGGAAGTGGAAACGGGCCCGGACAGCTCTTTCACTTTTCCGAGATCGTGAAGGATAACTCCTGCATAAAGAAGATCACGGTCAAGAGACGGATATAAATCAGCAATTGCTTTTGCCAGATTCAGCATAGAGACGACGTGATACGCTAAACCTGAGACAAACTCGTGATGATTTTTCGTAGCCGCCGGATAATCCATAAATTCTGCTTCGTGCTTTTTGACCAAATATCTTGTTATCCGCTGGATATTTGGATTTTTCATTTCAAATATATATTGAGTGATGGTATCCAGCATTTCATTTTTCGGAATCGGCGCAGTTTCCAAAAAATCATCAATATTGACGTTTTCATTCTCGCTTACCGGTCTGATATTTCTCAGCTTCAGCTGGGTGCGCCCGCGGTAATGGTGGACATCCCCCACAACCTTAACAATCGTCTGCGGCGCATAGGTTACTTCATCACTTTGCTTGGCATCCCACAGCTTGGCTTCAATATCACCTGACTGGTCTTGAAGCATCAGAGTTAAAAACGGTTTTCCATTGCTTGCAATCCCTTTTGTTAAGGATTTGATCAATAGATATTGGTCAACCTGTTCGCCAACCTCATGTAGCATAATCCCTTTAGCCATACTATTAAAGCTCCCTCCGTATCTTACATAATATCAGTATATCACATACCGATTTTCAGCTATATAACCTCATTTATGATACTAAATGGATGATTTGATCACTTTGAAACGCATTTTTTACATGTTCATGGCATGTAAAATAGAAAATCTGCCGTTCTCCTCCTGATAAAACAGCAAGCATTTCCAGCACGCGGTTCAGACGTTTCTGATCGAAATGGACAAAGCTGTCGTCGAGCTGGAATGGCAGCATTGCCCCATCCTGACGAGTAACGGCCAGAGCGAAACGAATTGCTGTATACAGCTGTTCACACGTGCCCTGAGACAGCTCTTCCGTCTGAAATACCGTTCCAGCGCTGTTCATAACCATGATGGAATCATCTGTTTCGGAAAAATAAATCGATTGATAGCTGCCGTCAGTCAGCGGGCGGAAGAATTCTCCAGCCGTCTCCAAAAGACGCGGCAGGCCGACTTTTTTATGCCGCTCCATTTTGTTTCTGATCACATGTCTGACCATTTGAATCGATGCCCATTTTTTTGCAGCTTCTTTCACACGCTCTTTTTGCATTTCAGTTTGCAATTTGAGATCTGAGACCAATCCCGAAGCCTCTAACTGTTCCTGTTTGACCAAAAGCAATGCGATTTGAGCGCGCAGCTGTTTCAGCTCCTCATCGAGCCGTTCTTTTTTTTCATGTTCCTGCAGTCGTTTTTGTTCCAATTCAGAAAGAGTGCCGGAGTCCGCCAGATGAAGTTCTGCTGAGCTGACACCTTGAAGCTGTGCATTAACGTTATACAGCCTTATTTCAGTATCCTTCAATTTCTTGCTGATGTCGGCTATGGCGAAAAACTCATTTCTGTTTTTTGCACCCGCCTCAGTGAATAATTGTTCGATCTGCGCTTGGAAATACCGTATTTCTTGCTCCAGCTCCAGCACCTGCTCTTCGTGAAATTGGATATCTGTTTTAATTTCTCTTTTTTGCTTCTCGATCTCTTTTTCGCGTTCCGCATTTTTCCGCAGTGCGTGAAGGACATCAGCCACGAGGGTTTGAGAATCGTTTTTGCCAGAATGCAGCATTCTGACGCGTTCCTCAAATGTCCGCCGATGCTTTTGTAATCTCCCGGCTTCGATCGTCAGCTCATGTTTTTTCTTCACTACTTTTTTTACATCCTTCATTACATTGTAAGCATCCAGTAAGAAGGAAGGGTCTTCCTTAAATCCGAGTTCATTCATGAATTGCTCAGCTTGGCTGAAGGAGGGAGCCATATCGGCCTCCCACTGTTCGAATTGCTGGATGATCCTTTCGTAGGCTGCCTCTTTCTGCTGGAGCTCTGCCCGCAACGATGTGAGGTGCTGTTTATTGCGGTCATCCTCCCATAACGCTTCTCTAATCGCTTCGGCTTCTCGCGGAGAAATATCCATTTCTGGCTCTTCCCTCTCCCTTGCTTCTTCAGAAGATAGCGGCTTTCTGCCAGTTGTAAAGGCATACAGCATGAATGCAGCGCCGACGCATATGGCTGGAATCCATTGCCCCAGCAGCAGAAAGAGAACCATGAAGAGAATGCCTGCTGCAATCACGATCTTCTTTTGTTTCGCCTGCTGCCTTTCGAAGAACTTCAGCTGTTCCCTCAGTTTCATCTGCTCTTGATGCTGTCCCTGTGCTTCATCATATGCTTTAAGAGCGGCTTCTTTTTCTTTTCTTTGGCTGTTTTCAAGTATGGCGGTAGATACGTCACGAATTGCCCTTTCAGCGTCTTCCAGCTCGCGCCGCGCCGCTTCAAACGCTTCATCAAGCTGTCTTTTTCTGTCTCTTGCCTGTACGTAATGCCGCACCGCCTGCTGGAGCTGCCATTCATAGTCATAAGACGTGTTCATATTCAGCAGTTCATTTTCATCTGTTTTATTCAGCTGCTCCAGCCCAGCCGCTGCCTGTGAAGAGGACTGACGCAGCTGAGCCTGGATGGCGGCAAGCTGTTCCCCGTAGGATTGGTACATATGATACGCTGATGATAGCTCTAGGATAAGCGCTTCATTCGCCAATATATCCTCATTCGGGTTAAGCTTTTGCAGCTGTTTGTCCAACTCTGCAAGCTTTACCCGAAGCGCCTCCAGCTGTGCGGATTTCGGATGAAGATGGGATTCATACTTTTCTAAACGATGTAACCCGTCAGCAGGGAATTGCCCCGCATGCTCCGGATATTGTTCAATCGCCTGTTCCAACGCAGTTTTTTCGATTAGCACCGGCTTCAGTTCAATGGCTCTGTCGATGTTTCGAATATGTTCCGCAGTCTCATTCAGCTCTGTTTCAGCAGCAGCAAGACGGGATTCGAGCGTTCTTTTCTCCTCAAGTAGCTGATGATAGCCCGCCTCCTCCGCTTCAGCCTGCTTCAGCTTTGCTGCCAGCTGTTTCAGCGTTTCCAGCTCCTGATTCAAATGAGGGTTTCGGCCGTTTGGTTTAAAGAGCCTTTCGCTTTCCTTCATCAGTCTTGAATCAAGCTTTGATACAGCTTCAGCGCCAAACAGGCTGGAAAACAGCAGGAATTCTCCAATCTTGTCCCGATTAAAGGCGTGAATTTCCTGCAATCCGAATACGTCAAACGAATAAATGGCTTTGTACAGCGCCCTGTCCGTACCCTGGAACAGCTGCTTCAGAAAATCTTCCTGCTTTACCTCTCCGGTTTCTGTGTACACCCTTACCTTCTCAGCGGTTCCTTTCGCCCGTTCAATCTTCATCACGCCGTATTCAGGGTGTTCAGCCTCAAGAACACCGCCATACACACCGCCTGATTTCGGTTCATATTTTTTCGATTTCGGAAAACCAAACAGCATGCTTTCGATAAATGACATCATCGTCGTTTTTCCTGCCTCATTTAATCCGTAGATTAATTGGACAGGCGAGGCGGAAAAGTGAAAGGTTCGATTTGAAAATTTTCCGTATTGGTAGATATGTATTGATATGATTCGCATAGCTTTCACCGCCTCATGACTCAAGCACCTTAAGCTGTCTTTTCAATAAAACCTGTGCCTGCTCTTTTATTTCCTTTATCTCCTCTTGACTAAACCGGTCTGCGTGTCTCCTATATACAGGATGCCGTTCAAGTCCTTCCAGCACGCCTGCAAGATCAGTCTGTTCAATGTCTTCCAATAAACCGCCAAAAAAAGGATCAAGGCTCTTAAGCTCTGCTTCATTTTCCGTCTCATCTTCCAATGAGAGCGGCCATATAAAATTCTCCTCGTCCACCTCTTGCTCCTGAAAGGCTTCAAGGAGCTCGTCCAGTGAACCTCTCGGCGCATCCGATAACCATTCTGGCGCGATCCCCTGTAATACGAGCTTCACACAAGCAGGAGTCCCTTTTTTCCGCAGCTTTGAAAACGTGTCCTCGACAATTTGAAAGAGCGCGGTCATATTCTCTATCGCTGACACATCAACTTCTGCTTTCTCCCACAGGACGTCATGCGCTTTCTTAAATTCATAGGAAATATCTCCGCGCTCCACACGGACAAGATAAAAGCCTTTATCTCCTGTCTCCTTCATATGGCGCGCTTGAGGATTTCCCGGATATATCACGGCCGGATTCCCGGCAGAAAGAACCTGGCTTTTGTGAATATGGCCAAGCGCCCAATAATCCATCCCGCTTTTCACAAGATCATCCTGAGTAAACGGACAATATGGATCGTGTCCTTCAGATCCTGATAACGTGCCGTGGAGCATCCCGATATGAAAGGGCGCGTCAGTTGATCTCCGGTAGCGGGCGGCTTGGTTTTCCGTCACGGCTCTGGTCTGATAGCTGAAACCGTAAATGCTTGCTGCGCGCCTGCCATCCTTATAAAACGATTTTTCTTCAGGGACTGGGGATGTAAACATGTGAACATTCTCCGGCCATTCAATCGGCGTCCATTCTCCGCCGAGATGATCATGGTTCCCAAAAATCACATAGACTGAAATCCCGTACTCTCTAAGTCTATCGAACTGTTTTTTCAAAAAGAGCTGCGCCTTTAAACTTCGATTGGCCTCATCAAACAAATCCCCCGCCAGCAAAACGAAATCAACGTTCTCTGTGATTGCAGCGTCTATGATATGTCTCACGCTTGAAAACGTGCTTTCTTTGATCCGGGCAAAAATGGGTTCCGGCAGATGCGATATCCCGTAAAACGGGCTGTCGAGATGAAGATCTGCCGCATGAATAAAGGTTAGATCAGTCAACATTCTGCTCCTTTCCAGGATGAAGTACCCTTATTTTAGCACCGATTTCTTACGAATGCACGTTCTGTCAAAACGAATACAATCAAAAACAGCCTGAGCATCCCCAGGCTGTTTTCCAATCAGCTTTTTGACAAACGCAGCGCTTGTTTGATTGCTTTAAACGCGCTTGAGTTGCCGTAAATCAAGACGCCGCCTTTATAGATTCTGGCGCCAATGACGGCAAGTATGATAATGGTGAGCAATGTTATCCCGATGCCGGCAGCCGCCTGCCAAAACGGAATATCAAGCATGCCGACGCGCAAGAACATAATCATCGGCGTAAAGAACGGGATAAACGATGTGACCGTAATAAATCCTGCGTCCGGAGCGTTTAGTCCGAACATGGCAATCATAAAACCGGCAACCACCAAAAGCGTCATCGGTGTGATCGTTTGCTGCACGTCCTCTATTCTGCTGACGACGCTGCCAAGAAACGCGGCCAGTGTCGCATATAAAAAGTAACCGAGCAAAAAGAAAATAACAGCATATATCACGGTAGAAACGGGAACGTCGGTCAGATTAAGAAAACCGCCGACAGATGAAGCCGTTTCGCTCGTTTTGTTCAGCTTCAGCGATAGATATCCGGCAGAAATAATGACAGCAAGCTGTGTTATTCCGACAAGCCCGATGCCTAACAGCTTTGCAAACATTTGCTGGATCGGCGGCATGCTTGAGATGAGGATTTCCATGACACGCGAAGATTTTTCAGTCGCAACCTCCATCGCAATCATACTGGCATACATAATAACGGAGAAATATATGACAAACAGCATAATGTAAACAAGCCCCATCGCCTGCCCCAGCTCTTCCTCAGACTTTGCACCCTCTTTCAGCGCCTCCTGCCCGACAGTGACAGGCGCATAGAGGCTGCTGATGGTTTCCTGCGAAACGCCGAGCTCCTCTGTTCCAACAGCGGTTTTTGTTTGTGTTAACGCCTGCTGCAGTGTTTGGTACGTGCTTTCATCCGAAATCGTTAACGCTTTGTACGTCCCTGAGATCGTCCCTTTTTCATCTCTTTTGATAATGAGCATCCCATCAAGCGTTTCCTCTTTGACTTGCTTTATAACCTTTTCCTCTGATTGCTTAGACTGCTTCACATCAAGATCGCTATCTGTATCGACTGCTTTCAGCTGCTTTGAGAAAATCGGATATAATTCGTTTGTTTCATCAATAACAGCAATTTTCTCTTTTGTATCTTCTCCTTGAAACATAGAAATGATCGATTCTAAATTGGTGACAGCCAATACAAGCAGAACCGTAATGACAGTAGAAATAATAAAAGACTTTGCCATAATCTTATTTTTGTATGTATGAGAAAGCATGATCAAAAATTTATTCATAGACGGCCCCCACCTTTTCTATAAAAATATCATGGAGTGACGGCTCTTCAAGCTCAAACTTTCGAATAAATCCTTTTCCTTGGAGCATGGCGAAGATCTCTTGAGAGATGTCTTCATTGGCAATTTGCAGCTTTACGCCGCCCGCCGTTTCTTTCCATTGCGTAATTCCTTCATGCCCCTGTAAAAAATGCAGATCGTCATCGGAATGAATGGTCACATTCTTTTTGCCGAATGAACGTTTAATTTCCTTCAGTCTGCCTTGCACAACAGGCTTCCCTTTTTGCAAAATACAAAGGTGCTCACACAGCTCCTCGACATGCTCCATCCGATGGCTGGAAAATAAAATCGAGACACCGCTGTTTTTCAAAGAGATAACAGCCTCCTTCAACAGCTCGACATTGACAGGGTCCAGCCCGCTGAATGGTTCATCGAGAATCAGCAGCTCAGGCTTATGCAAAACCGACGAAATAAACTGGATTTTCTGCTGGTTTCCTTTTGAAAGCTCTTCTACTTTTTTATTCTCGTATTCTGTTATATTGAAGCGTTCAAGCCATGTTCCGAGCTCTTTTACGGCTTCGCGTTTCTCCATGCCTTTTAATCTTGCCAGATAGACAAGCTGGTCCTTTACCTTCATTTTCGGATAAAGTCCGCGCTCTTCCGGCAAATATCCGATTTTGTTGCTCATACTGTAGTTGACGGGACGGTCTTTCCAGCTGATCGTACCCTCCGTAATGCTTAATAAGCCGAGAATCATGCGAAAGGTCGTCGTTTTTCCCGCTCCGTTTGCGCCTAAGAGGCCAAACATTTGCTGTTCCGGAATTTCCAGATTCAAACCGTCAACCGCTTTATAATCTCCAAATGTCTTCGTTACGTGATCAATCGTCAGCACCGAATCTCCTCCTTCCCTGCCCCATTATATACTATATTTGGTTAAAACATAATAAAGGATTTTGGTTTGCTATTTAGAATATAAATGAAGAAAGAACGATAAATGATGAAGTTGGAGGCGAAATATAATGGCGGAGTATTTTCTTACGGCTTTTGATCCTTCGGGAGAAACACTGATAAACGAGCGATTTGACGCAGAAAACGAAGATGCGGCAAAACAGCAGGGTGAAGCCCTATTAAAGGAAAAAGAGCTTCATCGTCATACCCATCGTTTAGTGAATGCAGCCGGAAAGCTGATTTTGTTTCAGAGATGATCAGCTTCCCGGCTGATCTGTTATGCTTGAAACTTCGGCTCCCGTTTCTCTAAAAATGCACGGATTCCTTCCTGGTGATCTTTCGTCCTCCTCATTCTCTCCTGGGCACTTCGTTCAAGAGCCAGCACCTTCTTCAATTCATCAATATGGAGGCTTTGAAAAATGGCTTTCGTCTCAATCATTGCCAATAAGGGCGAGGCTAAAAGCGTTTCAACATAAGGTCTTGCACCTTCCGCAGGATCTCCGTTAAATGTTCCATCCAAGAGACCCATGCCAGCCGCTTCTTCAGCGGATAGCTTTTTCCCGCTCCAAATCAGCTTTTTCGCTTTCGCTTCCCCAAGCCTTTTTTTCAGCAAATAATGTCCCCCGCCATCAGGAACAAGGCCGATGCCGATAAAGTTCATTGCAAGGACGGCATTTTTCTCCGCAAGCACAATGTCAGCACAAAGTGCTAAACTCAAGCCCAGCCCAGCGGCAGCACCATGGACAGCGGCAATTGTCACTTTTTTCATTTCGTATAACGTTAAAGTAATGGCTTCGATCGTATCCATCAGCTGCCTAAATTGATCAGGGTCATGCTCAGAGGTCATCATCCGTATATCGCCGCCTGCCGAAAAACCTTTTCCGGTACCTCTCAGGAGGACGATGAGCGCCTCGCTTTCAGAAACCTTTTCACACGCCTCCTTCAGCTCGAAAAGCATTTGCTCATTCAAGGCGTGATGAGCATCAGGACGATTCAGCACAATTTCTGCCACAGGCCCCTTCAGTTCATATTGAATATAATCCATATGAAACACCTCCATGTATACGCTTTCTTTTTTCTTTCTCATATACATTCCCCACCGTCCTTAAAGAAACCTTTTTTATTTTTCAAGGTCAATAGATACTGAAAAATGCATATCATTTGAATGGGAACATAAAGTTTTATATAGTGAAATGGAAGGGATATAGAATGAGAAAGGGGGAAGGTAACATGGATAAATTGCTGATCAGCTTTCTATTAAGCTTATTTATGGTGTGCTTTCCCCCTTCTGACGTGGCCCTGCCCTCACAGTTTGATGCAAGCACTGACAGCTATGTGCCAATGTCCTCATATCCGAAAGAATCACAATCAGCCAAAACGCCGTCACCGGGCAGTCTGCATCTGGCGGAGTTTATGAAAGAGTACAATCCATTGGCGCAGTCTATCAGAACGTTATCTGTCAAGCCGCTTGATGATCCTCACATCAACAGGCTGGAAAGGGTTTGTGCCGTCCCTGTCAAATACCAGTCTAATTACCTCCGAATATGAATGTATATCGTTTTGTTTGTACCCTATCTTTTATGCCAACACTACATTCGGAGGGATTTTCATTGAATATAAAAGAAAACGATCTGCCGGGAATCGGCAAAAAATTTGAAATTGAAACAAGAAACCGCGAAAAAATGACGATTATCATTCATGATGACGGAAGAAGAGAAATCTATCGATTTGATGATCGGGATCCGGATGAGCTTCTTTCCAATATTTCATTGGATGATTCTGAAGCAAGGCAAATTGCAGCCATTTTAGGCGGCATGGTCTATAAGCCGCAGGCGCTGGAATCCATCGAGATGGCGTTTAGCGACCTCATTATTGAATGGTTTAAGGTGGAAAAAGGCGCGAAGTCAATCGGGCGCACCCTCGGCGAACTTGATGTCCGTCAAAACTATGATGTCACTGTCATCGCCATCATTAAACACAACCAGCAAAAGTTTTTAAATCCAGGCGCTGACTCGGTGATTGAAGAAGATGATACCCTTGTCCTCTCAGGTGAAAGAAAGCATCTGAAAAAACTGACTCATGATTTTCTTTCTAGAGAGGGCGTGTGATCAGCGGATGGATCATCTTGTTTTTGAAGTCGGAACCGCGCTTGTGCTTGTGGCAATTGCCAGTGTCATCGCAAATAAAATTAAGTTTTCAATTATCCCGTTTCTCATTATTTTAGGGATGCTGCTTGGCCCTCATGCCCCTAAAGTCGGGATCATTGACCTCACGTTTATAGAAAGCAGTGAAATCATTGAGTTTTTCGGGCGGATGGGCGTGCTTTTCCTCCTTTTCTATCTCGGACTTGAATTCTCTGTCGGAAAGCTGATCAAGTCTGGAAAATCCATCGCAATTGGCGGATCAATTTATATTTTGATTAACTTCAGCCTCGGACTGCTTTATGGCTTTATCACCGGGTTTTCTTTTCTGGAAGTCCTCGTGCTGGCAGGCGTCATCACCATTTCTTCAAGCGCGATCGTCGCAAAAGTGCTGGTCGATTTAAAAAGAACGGCCAACCCGGAAACAGAGCTGATTCTCGGCATTATTATGTTTGAGGATATCTTCCTTGCCGTGTATCTGTCTGTTGTTTCCGGCCTTGTGCTTGGAGACGCGACATCAGTCGGGAGTGCGCTTTTGTCCATTCTGATCGCATTTGGCTATATGCTGCTGTTTTTTATCGCGGCCAGAAAGCTCCCGCCGCTTTTGAATAAGCTGTTGGACATTCGCTCGAACGAAGTGTTTATTATCGTCATTTTTGCAGCGCTCTTTTTCATCGCCGGATTTTCAGAGACAATTCATGTGGCAGAAGCCATCGGCGCGCTGCTGCTCGGTTTGGTATTTTCGGAAACAGAGCATTCCGATCGGATTGAGCACCTTGTCGTTCCGTTTCGCGACTTTTTCGGCGCGATGTTCTTTTTCAGCTTCGGCCTCAGCATAGACCCTTTTTCACTTGGTGAAGCGGTTTGGCTGGCATTGGGAGCTGTGATCCTGACCATATTCGGAAACTTTATCGCCGGAATGGTGGCTGGACGCCGCGCAGGGCTTTCTCATAAAGCCTCATCCAATATCGGTCTTACGATCGTATCACGGGGTGAGTTTTCGATTATCGTTGCCAACCTCGGCATAGCCGGCGGCCTGTCAGCCACATTAAAGCCGTTCGCCGCATTATATGTCCTCATTCTGGCGATTTTGGGGCCATTATTAACAAAAGAGTCAAAATGGATTTACCGCCAGCTGAACAAGGTGTTTAAATGGAAGCCGGACGTTCAGCCTGTGAAAAAACAGCGGGGATAAAAAAAAGCAGCACTGTGATCAGTGCTGCTTTGTCGTTCTCTCAAAAATCTGCTCTAAATATTTGATCTTTTCGTCCGTGTAGTGCTCAAATCGGTCATTGTATGATTTCGGGTCTTTCGGATTGGCAAAGTGTGTGATTTTCCCTGTATCCGGATCAATAAATTTACTTGCCGCACCGCAGCCGATGCCGATAATCGTCTGCACTTCTTCCATAATCATAATGTTGTAGATGCTTTCCTGGCCCGGAATCGAGTACCCGACGTTTTCCAGATTTCCAAGAATATTTTTCTGGCGGTATAAATAATAAGGCACGTATCCATGTTCTTTCGTCCAAGCTACCGCATCATCCATCATTTGAGAAACCTCTTCTCTCCCGGCAACTTTGTATTTATGTTTGTTTCTTGTCATTTCTGACGCCCGCTTAAAGGAAAGGGTATGAACAGTCAGCGATTCCGGCATCAGTTTCTCGGTTTCTGAGAGGCTGTGTCTGAACTCCTTCACGCCTTCGCCAGGCAAACCGATAATTAAATCCATATTGATATTATTCATGCCGTGCTGGCGTGACAGATGATATTTTTCAATGGTCTCTTCCACCGTATGATGACGGCCGATTGCTTTGAGCGTTTCGTTTTCATAGGATTGCGGGTTAATGCTGATCCGGTCAATATCATATTTGTTCAACACGGCAAGTTTTTCTTCAGTAATCGTGTCGGGGCGGCCGGCTTCCACAGTAATTTCCCGAATGTTTTTCACATCCGGGAAGGAGCGGACCATTTCTTCATACAGTAGATCCATCTCTTCCGCTGTAATGCTTGTAGGCGTCCCGCCGCCAAAATATATGGTTGTGACCTTGACGTCATGCTCCTTGAGCCATTCGCCGATTTTCTGCATTTCGTAATGCAGCCCCCATAAAAATGAGCCGACTCTGCCTGCTTGTCCTTGGATAGCGTATGCAGGGAATGTGCAATACGCACATTTGGTCGGGCAGAAAGGAATGCCGATATAAATACTGACTTCGTCCTTTACTTGATACAAATCAGGAACTGCCGCCAGCTGCCTGTCGACAATTTGCTGCATCAATTCGATTTTCTCATCATGAATTAAATAGTCTTTTTTCAATTCTGCATGCGCCTGTTCCTTCGGCATCCCGCTTTGCAGCTTTTTATGAAGCAGCTTGGTCGGGCGGATTCCCGTGAGGATTCCCCACTTTTGCGTCATGCCCGTATGCGCTTGAAGAAGATTTAAGTAAACATAAGAAATTGTGTTTTTTACTTGTTTGAAAGCTTCTTTTTCATTCATATCAGGAGAAAAAGATTTAGTATGGTGTTCCTTAATTCCGGTTCCTTTCACTTCTCCTGAAACCGTCACATGCTCATCCGTTTGCGTGCACGCTAAAGAGATGACAAGATCCGCCGGCTCCTCTCCGCCGTAGACAAGACCGCATTCCTCATAAAACAAATTTGCGATATTTTGCAGTGGCCGATGAAGGCGGTCATCGTGTATGCCTTCTATTTTAATTTGCAACTTCATCACCTAATTTATCAGATTCAAAACTTTCTTTAGTGTACAGAAATAAACAGCTAAAATCAATCCGGCAAAAAAGCCGCCGCACCTGTTTGGGCGCGAGCGGCTTTTTTTATACGCGTTTCATGTGGAACTTATCGAGGAACCCTTTTCGCTGCTGCATACGGAAATATTCCTTCATCATATATGCGACGCCTTGCTCGTCATTTGACCTTGTGACCCAATCTGCTTTTCTCTTTATTTCCGGTGCAGCGTTCCCCATTGCAACCCCAAGTCCGGCAAGCTCAATCATCGGAAGATCGTCTTGCTGATGGCCGATAGCGACTACATCCTCCATCCCCAGCCCCAGTTCCGAAGCAACAAGTGCAAGGCCCGCTTCCTTCGAAACTCCCTTTGGAACAATGTTCATCTTCTCATCGTTTACGCGAATCACGTCAACCGCCGGGAAGGCTTTTGTAATCGTTTCTGTAATGTCTTGCTGAATATCGTGTTCTGTATATACTTCGATGACGGGCGCACTCACCGGTTCATCCATCAGAAGATCGCTTAACGATTCAACAAACTGAACCGGGTAAAAGATGGGATCTGACGGGTGGATCAGCGCTTTCCCAAGCAAATTTGAATTGACCTTTTTCTTGTTTCCAATCGAATATTTCTCGTGAAGAAGCCTGATGTTGCATTGATAGCTCTCAAGCACTTGAACGATATTAAAAGTATGATCGTCAGAAATTCTTTTTTCAAAAAAGGGCGCGTCTATTTTCTCAGCGATATAGGCGCCGCTGTGGGTGATCAGCTTTGCATCAAGCTTCAGCGATTTTGCTATTTTCTGAGCTGAGCGAAAATGGCGGTTGGTGACAAGTGTGACGTAAATCCCTTTTTTCTTAACATATTCAATCGCGTCTTTCGTTGCCTGATGAATTTTCCCGTTCGACCGAAGCAGCGCTCCATCTATGTTTAAGGCAAGCAATTGTTTAGACACAGAGATGTTCCCCTCCTTGATGACTGTACTTGTGTATAGGATATGACCCTGTCTCTGTGTTTAGAACAACCTTTTCTGTACAGCAAAAAAAGCCTGACTCAGCAGACTTTATATACGCAATCATAATAGGATACGATCGAAGCAGCCATTCTCCCTAATATCGTTATTTCGATTTACTTACGAAAAATCATGTATCAGGAACCCCTTATTTGACCAATGATGCGCTCCGAACACTTACTCTCTGTTGCTTATCCCCTCTATATAACGGCATGATATGCGACCGTATCCATTTGAAATAGGTAAGTGTAGGCGCTTTCAATGTTATTATCCCAGTTTTCTCTGCAGATGACAAGGGTTTTTTTAACTAAAAAAAGTAACCAATATCTGTGTAACTAAGGTAGCGTGTAATGTTAATTATTGGATTTCACCACTTGAATAAGAACGTACATTCGTATACAATATAAACATTAAATGAAAAAAGCGGTGGTCCAATGACTGTATTAAAAGAAATTTATAATCAAGAACTGATCTCTCGATTGACAGATACTGTAAAAGAAACCTATCCAGCGTTCAACAAAGACAAATTCGAGGAACTCTTAATGACGGGAGAATGGCCTGGGCTCGCATTAAAAGAACGCATGCGCCGCATTACCGTTGCTTTATACGAAACACTGCCGAAACATTATGGCGAAGCGCTTGCAGTATTATGGGATGCAGCTCCTCATTTTAAGGGACTCAGCGGAATCATATTTCCTGATTATGTGGAGCATTACGGCTTAGAGCATTGGGATGATTCAATGAAGGCGTTAGAATACTTTACGGCATATTCCACTTCAGAATTTGCTGTGAGACCTTTTTTGCTTTTAAATCAGGAAAAAATGATTGCACAATTCCTGATATGGTCTAAGCATGAAAATGAGCACGTAAGAAGACTTGCGAGTGAAGGAAGCAGGCCCCGCCTCCCATGGGGAAAATCGATACCCGCTTTGAAATCGGACCCCTCCCCCGTGCTGCCGATCCTCGAGCAGCTGATGCAGGACGAGTCTTTGTATGTGAGAAAAAGTGTGGCCAACAACCTTAATGATATATCAAAAACGCATCCTCACTTGCTGAGAAAAGTCGCAGAACAATGGTATGGAACACATCCTCATACAGACTGGATCATCAAACACGCTTACCGGACCTTGTTAAAAAAAGGCGATAAACAGGCTTTATCGCTTTTTGGCTATCACGATGCTGACTCGATTCAACTGCAAGAATTAACGTGCGAGTCCAGCCGTATTTCTATTGGCGAAACCCTCAAGTTTACTTTTCACATTCATTCAGACAGGGATCAGAAAGTAAGAATTGAGTACGCCATTGATTACGTAAAAGCCAGAGGCCAGCATCATCGAAAGGTATTTAAAATAACAGAAACGAATATACGAAAAAACGAAACAAAATCATATACCAAAACACAAACCTTTAAGGATTTATCTACAAGAAAACATTACAAAGGAATTCATACATTATCAGTAATCATCAATGGAGAGGTAAAGAAATCGCTGGATTTTCTAGTTTGCTAAACGAATAAAAAAATCCCTTCTTTTCCAGAAGGGATTTTGAATGATTAGCCTTCGACACTGCCGTAAAGCTCTTCTAAAGGCTTCATGATGATTTTGTTTAATTCGCCGATCAGCATACTCATACGCTGCTCCGCTTCCATCAGCTGAGAGATTTTTTCGTGCTGCTGCACAAGCGCAACGGTTTTTTGAGCCTGCTGCACTTCGTCTTCTGTAATTTCTTCTCCAGCCATTTGTTTTTGCTGAAGTCTCAGCTGCACATCACGGAAGTTTTCGAACATTCGTTTCGCAGACTCGTCTGCGTTTACTTCATCGTACAGGTTTTTTAAACGGGTAAACTCTTCGCTCCCGCGCAATGCATTTTCCAGATCATACGCTACATCATAAAAATTAACAGCCATTGTAAATAGCTCCTTTCATTATTGCCGATTGACATACCACTCCACTATAACAGACTATGGAGCTCCTTTCATTAATCGAAACCCGTTTCTTCTTAAAAAAGGATGACAAACAACGCTTGAATTGCACCTATGATTCCGCCGAGAAGGCCGCCCAAATAGGTTATCATTTTAAATTCTTTTTTCGAAATCGACAGCACCATTTCTTCAAGACGCTGTACCGGGAACTGATCCACCTGCTCCTTTACAATTTCCTCAAGGCGCATTCGTTTTAATACACTTTCAAGATTGGTTGAAATCCCCTCAAGCAATTTGTCTAAAAGCGCCGGCAGGATACGATGGTTCAGATCATTTTCATAGCGGGCTGTAAGCGAGCCAATCGTATTTTCAAAAAACGGAGCAGTTGAAAATGCTTGCAGCACTCTTTGTTTCAGGCTAAAGATTAGTACTTTTGCGTTCCATTTTTCGTCCGCTTCATTAAATGTATACTCCTTCAGCTTGCCCCATTCGTTTTTCAGAAGATCAGAAAGCAGCTTATTCGTTTCCTCATTCCGCAAAAACTTCAGAAGCTCCGGCAGCACGCGATCAGCAAGGCTTGAATTGCCGAGAAACATTTGCACCATGCTTCCAAGCATACCGCGTTCTTTTAAGAAATCATCAATCATATTGCCGAGACGGATTTTTCCTTCTTCACTTTCAAAATAATGAATGCTTCGCGCCAAAATATAGCCTGAAATCATCGGTATCTTCTCTTCTAGCTTTTCCTGCACTTCCAATGGCAGTGCTTCCTTTAACGTTTGATGCTCATATCGGCGGAAAAGTTCATTCAATTTATCATCCGTCCAGCGGCTGATCCAAGCGTCTGCCGCTTCACCCGGATGCTTTACTCCGGCTTTTTCAAGCGCTTCTTTTACTGTCATTTCAGATAGCGACAGGTTTTGAATCAGCTGTTCTCCGACTTGAAGCGCCTGCTTTTTGGCTGAATCTGAAACAAGCCGCTTTTTAATACCCTCAGGCGTTAATAAATGGTTTACCACCATCAGCCCCATTTGTTTCGCAAGCTCATCACGTCTTCTTGGAATCAATCCCGGAGTAAAAGGGACTCGTTTTCCAAACAAATAATATGCCTTATATGGCCTAAATAGCATTTGAATTGCTAAATGATTGGTCACCGCGCCGATAACTGCGCCGATCACGATCATAAATATAAAGGTTCCTGCAATACCCATTCCTGCTCATCTGCCTCCATCTGTGCTTTTACTTTTTCATAAATAGAATGACCTATTTGTATTATAGAGGTTGGTGTGATCACTTAGCAAACAAGGAGACAAAACATATGGCCATAAAATCAGCTTGTTTAACAGGAATAGGGCAAGATGCTGAATCGTAATCTGTAAAGTAGACTACCGACAGCTGTGTTCCTGATGTTTTTTGAAGCGTAAAGCTGCTGACACCGGCCGGCAGCTTTTTAATAAAAGGGGGAGTCTCACCATGATAACACTCGGTTTTATGTCCTTAACCCGCCAGCACGAGCAGGATTATTCCGCAGAATTGGCTACAAGAGCGCCCGAATTCGGCATACGTTTGATCCGCTTTACACCGTTTGACATTTTGCCCGACACCCTGCGTGTCAAAGCGCTGGTTTATCATCCAGCGAGCAGCAATTGGAACGAAACAGAACTTGCGATTCCCGATTATATTTATGACCGCTGCTTTTATGGGAAGGATTCACAATCACAAAAAGCAAAGCCGATCGTTGAATGGCTCAAAAAATATCCGAAAACCGAATTTATCGGGCGGGGTCTTCCTGATAAATGGACTGTGTTTCAAGATTTGCAGGAGCATTCTGTGATCAATCCTTACATTCCAGAAACCATGAAAGTGAGCCGATTTGAACAAATCCATTCGTATTTATTGAAAGAAAAAGCCTGTATTTTAAAGCCAGCGTTCGGTGCTGGCGGCAGAGGCGTGATACTTCTGGAGCTTGGCAAGAAAAACATAACCGCCACCTACCATATCGGAAAGGATAAACAGACAAAATCCTTTTCCAACCAAGCTTCATTTAAAACTTGGTGCAAAAAAGTGCTTCAGCACCAATATTTGATGCAGCCTTATTTAAATATCCAAGATAAGGAGCAATACCCTTGTGATATCCGGCTGTTTATGCAAAAAAATGAGGACGGTGAATGGCATACCGTCGGAAAGGCAGTGAGACGCGGATACAAAAACGGGCTGCTGGCCAATTTATCAGGCGGATCGGATACGCTTACATTTGATACATGGTTTGAAAATATCCCGAAAAAACAGCAGGTAGTCTTACTGGATGACGTATTCTCGATTACCCAATCGGTTCCGTATTATCTTGATGAGCGATACGGGCCATTATTTGAACTCGGTCTGGATATATGCCTTGCGAAGGACGGGAGGATCTGGATCCTTGATATCAATTCTAAACCAGGCAGAAAATCAATACTTCATGTTTCTCCTGAGAAAAAAGAACATCTATATACTTGTCCTCTTAAGCGGTGCAAATTTCTATTTTCGCTGCAAAACCAGAAAGGAGTCCTTCCGCGTGAATCGTAAACGGTTTTTGATCGGCATAGACAAAAACAGTGAAAATACTCTGTTTCTGCCCTCCGCAATGAAGCAAGACGGCCTGTTGTCTGCCTCATTCGGAACGAAGGTTGTCAGATGCCATGTTACTTTCAGACGAAATCTCGAACAGACAGTGCTCCTCTCTGAAAATCTGTTTCACGAACTGCTGATACCGCATCGCAGCCGGGCTGATATTCTCATTCATGATCATTCGGTGCACATTGGTCCGTTAATCGGCATCTTCACCGCGGGGTTTACCGCATCACTTGAGCGCCCTTTTAAGGACCGTTCTCTCTTTTTTTCTAAACTGCTCACTTTGCATGAACAAACAGGAAGCTATTGCTTCGTGTTCGGCGCGCACCAAATCAATTGGCAGGAAGGGACGATTGAAGCGCTTCTATACAGGGAAAATGGCTGGGAGAAACACATTGTCCCGCTGCCGAACGTCGTGTATGACCGTTTGCCGAATAGAAAAATCGAGAACTCAATTGTCTTGCAGAATACAAAAAACCGGCTGATCAATGAATATCAAATCCCATGGTTCAATAAAACATTTTTCAACAAATGGGATGTTCATCAATTGCTGGAAAAAGACCCGAGAACGGCTCCTTACTTACCGAAATCAATCCTTCATCCTACTGTTGAGCGGATTGAAGAGCTGAGTGATTCATTCGGCAAGGTTTATATAAAACCGGCGGACGGAGCACTCGGCACCGGGATTTATCAGCTCGCCAAAACAAAATCCGGTTTGACTGTGAAACATACAAATGATGCCAAATCTTTTTCTTCAATCGACTATCCCGATGCTTCCGCATTTCTGGATGAATTTCAAAAACAGCATGATCCCGCTGTCTTTCTCGTTCAGCAAGGGGTAAATTTGATTGAATTTCAGGGAAAACCAGCCGATTTCCGCGTTCATACGAATAAAAACAGTAAAGGGAAATGGACTGTGACCGCCATCGCAGTAAAAATTTCAGGAGAAAACAGCATTACAACACACCTATCGAATGGCGGAAAAGTGAAAACGCTGGCCGAAGTATACGATGATCCGGCGGAACGAATACATGTCATTAAAAAGCTTTCTGCGGCGGCATTGACTGCCAGCCAAGTGCTCCATGACCATATCGAAGGGTTCATCGGCGAGATCGGTTTTGATTTTGGCATTGACCAAAATGGTAAGGTATGGATGTTTGAAGCGAATTCACGTCCGGGCCGCAGTATTTTTTCTCATCCGAGTCTGCAATCTGTCGATTCTTTGACAAAACGAAGAAGCTTTGAATATGCTTCATATCTTTCGAAGATGGCCATTACCTCCCATGAATCGCTGTGGCCATCCTAATTTGCCCGCTTTATGTAAAAGCGGGCTTGAAGTTTATTCAACGCAAGGACAAGTTCATCATAAAGCCCCTTCAATGATGTTTTGCAACAATGATACAATGAATGTAATTCGTCCGTATCCATGTCAATTGATATCAATTTCAAGGAGCGTGGCCCCTGATGATTTCTCATTTCAGCTGGAAACCTTTGTTTCAAAAACAAAAACTGCCCGGATGGACAATTTCGTTTTACTATAAAGGCATGCATTACGAGGGCATCTATCATAAAAGCGGCGAGATTGAATGGGGAGATTTGTTTCCCACCCGTGCTGATGAGCCTGCACTCAAAAACGAGATACATGAATTGATGCTTTTTCATATTTACGATTAGCTTAGCCTGAGCGGCTAAGCTTTTTTTATGCCTTCTCAAGATTTACCACTAAAATCCCCGCATGAGTTTCAGTCAAATCTAACATAATACGTAGTAACAAGCCGGCAAAGCATTGGGTTACGCCGAGACGGCAGTGACACCCGAGACGGGTCCACAGACTGGTGCAACTCCAGTTAACCCAACCATATCAAATAAAAAAGGAGATTTTACACATGGCAAACCAAAACTCTTCAAATCAATTACTAGTACCTGGCGCAGCTCAGGCTATCGACCAAATGAAACTTGAAATCGCTTCTGAATTCGGCGTTAACCTTGGAGCGGATACGACTTCCCGCGCTAACGGTTCTGTCGGAGGAGAAATCACAAAACGTTTAGTATCTTTCGCTCAGCAGAACATGGGCGGACGCGTACAATAACAATTCAATAAATGGCTGACAGAAGGCGCGGTTTCCGCGCCTTCTTTATATTTGTCACCCTTTTTTCCTACACCACATATCCTAGGAGAAAAGGGAGGGAATCAAGGTGCCATTCATCGCTATTGTGAATTGGGAGCTGGTGCAGTTCGTAAGTATATCCATGATTAATGAATATGTTTCCCATCGTTCTGTCTTTTTGTACAGGTATTCTTTCCCGCGCTGTTCAAACTGAGTACATCCTTTTATAATGAGGGGCGAGGAGGTTTTTTCATGAAAATTGCCTTATTTGGCGCAACCGGCCGTGTCGGACAAGCCTTTTTAAGATTGGCAGGCACCAATGAACAACTGGATATTTACGCTCTGATCAGATCATCGAATGATAAACTTGGCCTGCCGAAAGAACGGATCGTTATCGGGAATGCCCGCTGCCGAGAAGATGTGAAAGAAGTTATGAAGGATGCTGAGATCGTCATCAGCTGTCTCGGTACAGATGGCGACGATACGTTGTCAGCTGCCATGACACATATTCTTGCCATTATGCAGGAAAAGCATATCAAACGGCTCATAACGATCGGCACCGCGGGCATTCTTAATTCACGATTTGAACCAGGAAAATACCGATTTGAAACAAATGAATCAAAACGAAAGCTGACCCGCGCTGCCAAGGAGCATGCAAAGGTATATGAAATGCTTAGAGATTCGTCCTTAGACTGGACCATGATCTGCCCCACATATCTCCCCGACGGAGAAGCAGCAGGTGAATACCGTGCAGAGCGCAACGTCTTGCCGGCGGAAGGCAAAAAGATCACTGTCGGCGACACTGCGGCTTTTCTGTATCACGAGCTTCTTACAGGAGACTATATCGGCTGCCGGGTAGGACTGGCTTATTAATGCGTACAAAAACCCAAAACATTGAATGTCTTGGGTTTTTGAAAACTATGCAATGGAGTGCCTCTGTCCTTTTTGCAGCTCATACATTTGATAATATTGCCCTTTTAACGCCATTAGTTCCTCATGATTCCCTTTCTCAACAATTTCTCCTTTTTCAAGCACTAAAATTTGATCCGCGTTTCTGATGGTTGAAAGCCGATGTGCAATGACAAATGTCGTGCGCCCTTGTTTCACTACATCCAGTGCCTTCTGGATCAAAGCCTCTGTCTCCGTATCAATATGCGCCGTTGCTTCATCCAAAATCAAAATGGCGGGATCGTACGCCAGAGCTCTTGCAAAGGAAATGAGCTGCCGCTCTCCCGAGGATAGCGTGCTGCCTTTTTCAATGACAGGTTCGCTGATGCCTTTCGGAAGCTTTTCAAGAAGCGACTCAGCCCCAACTTGCCGCAGTGCTTCTATGATGTCTTCTTCTGAAATTCTTTCATCCTCCAGACTGACGTTAGAACCGATTGTTCCTGAAAATAAGTACGGGTCCTGCAGCACAATCCCCATATGGGATCTAAGTTCCTGCCTTGACATGCTGTAAATGCTTCTCCCATCGATGAGCACATCCCCTTTTTGCGCATCATAAAAGCGGAAGAGAATATTCAAAATCGAGCTCTTGCCTGATCCGGTATGGCCGACAAGCGCTACAGTTTCGCCTTTTTGTGCTGTAAAGGAAATGTGTTTCAAAACATTTTGTCCTTCTTGATAAGCAAATGATACGTCTCTAAATTCAACCCGCCCCAGCGCGCGCTCCTTCGCCGGTTCACCCGTTTCTTCCGTTTCCTTTTCTTCAAGCAGTTCAAAAACACGCCCGGCGGACACCCGCGCCAGTTCCAGCTTAGAAAACTGATTGACGATACCTGTAATCGGCTGGAATAAGCGGTTTAAGTAATCCACAAACGCGTACAGCACACCGATGGAAACAATTCCTGCCGCGTTTAGACTTGCGCCGCCAAAATGCCAGATCAGACAGACAAACGCAAGGTTGCGGATCACATTCACAAGATTGTGTGACATTAAGGAGTTTAAATTCAGCATCCTGTTCTGATAGTAATAATGAGATTCATTTAATTCCTCAAACTCTCTCATTGTTTCTTTTTGATGGCGAAAAGCTTGGATGATCGGCATGCCTTGAATAGACTCATTCATTTTTGCATTAATGTCACTATTGATCGAACGGATTTGATGATTGTAATAGGAAGCGTATTTCCGGTAGATAATCGACCACAGCCAGATGATCGGCACAATCGCCAAGCATAAAAACGCGAGCTTTACATCCAGCAGGAACAACGCCGTAAATATCCCGATCATATATATGCCGCTTGTCACAAACGTCGACAGCACTGTCACATATAAATCTCTGATTGCCTCGGTATCATTTGTAATTCTTGCGACTACTTTGCCCGCGGGAAGATTATCAAAATAGCGGATCGGCAGTCTCTGAATGCGGGAAAACACATCCTGTCTCATCTTTTGAATAATGCGGTTGGCACTCATCTGCAATAAATAATGCTGCCCATATTGGAAAAATACCGAGAAGACAAGCAAACCGGCATACAGAAAAACAAGAAACGTCATCCCCTTCATTTCCGGCTTATAGAACTGAAAAATCTCCTGCTTTGTCAGCTTTTCAGCAGGATACGTCCGGCTTTCATTCCCATTAGTGATCGTCAGCTTTCCGTCAGAAACCGTTCTGTTCCCGTCAAAGCTGACAGCCTGATCAACGAAATAAAACGCCATTCCCACTTGATAAATATGCGCTTCTTTCTCTTTAGCAGCCGCTCCCTGCATCCGGTCCTCCCTGACATAGGAGGTGCCGTCAAATTCAACTGCATTTTTATCTTTTTCCGAGACCTCATACCATGTTTTTTCAATGCCGAGGATGTGGTCGTCAATCATTTTTTTGCCGATAAACGGTCCGGTCAGCTCTGCCCCGACTGCAATCGCAAGTAACAGGACGGCAGTGATCAGCAATTTTTTATATAGGAGTGCGTATCTCCATAATGTTTTTCCCGTGTTCATGCCCCTGCTCCCCCTTCTTCTGCAGTGAACAGCTGCTGCCTTTCGTATTGTTCCCGATACCATCCGTTATTGGCCATCAGCTCTTGATGTGTGCCTCTCTCAGAAATCACGCCGCCGTCCATCACAAGGATGAGATCGGCATGCTCCACAGCTGATAAACGATGCGTCAGAATAAATGTCGTTTTCTCTTGGCGGTTTTTCCTGATATTGCTGATAATAGCCGCCTCCGTTTTTGCATCTACAGCGGAAAGAGAATCATCCAGGATTAAAATCTCCGGATTCGCCATCAGCGCCCTCGCGATTGAAATTCTTTGTTTTTGCCCTCCAGAGAGTGCGACGCCTTTTTCACCCACCATTGTCTCCAGACCGGCCGGAAGCATTTGCAAGTCTTTTTCAAAATGAGCTTCTGAAACAGCCTTCTTTACCTCAGCATCACTTGCGTCAAGCTTTCCGTACAAGATGTTTTCTTTTACAGACCGGGAAAACAGTAAATGATCCTGCGGCACATATCCAATCCATCCGCGGAGCCGGTCAAGAGGAATCTGCTCAATCGGCACACCTGAACATGTGATACTCCCTTCACCGGCTGGATACTGGCGCAAAAGCTGCTTAATGATCGTCGTTTTACCGCTCCCTGTTTTACCGGCAATCCCGACAGTCTGCCCTTTTCGCACGGCAAAAGAAATATCTTGAATATTCACATTTGTTGAGCTTGGGTATGTAAAGCTGACATGGCTGAAAACGATATCTCCAGGCTCTTTTAAATCAGACGGCCGCTTCGGATCTGTCACGTCCGGTTCATAAGAAAGGGTTTCATTTACCCGATCTAAGGACCCGTTGCCGCGCTGCATCACATTAATTAATTCACCGATCGCAAACATCGGCCAAATCATCATGCCCAAATAGACATTAAAGGAAACAAGCTCGCCAAGCGTCAGCTCATTACGGAAAACAAGAAACGCTCCATACCCCAGCCCAATCAGATAGCTGGCGCCGACAAGCAGCTTAACAGTCGGCTCAAACAGAGAATCGATAAAGGCTACCTTCATATTCTTCCGGTACACATCGGCCGTCATTTCATTAAAACGGCGTTCATCATTCGTTTCCTGCACATAAGCGCGAATCACTCTCACACCCGAGACCGATTCGAGCACCCTGTCATTCAGCGCTCCGAAAGAATGTTGTGCCTCTGTAAACCTTTCATGAATTTTACTTCCGTATATGCTGATCGCAACAGCCATAATGGGAAGAGGTATTATGGCTGCAAGCGTCAGCTTCCAGCTGATCAAAAACCCCATCGTCAAAAAGATCGTCATCATAAACATTGTGGAATCGACTAATGTCAAAATGCCAAAACCCGTCGTTAAACTGACAGCCTGGAGATCATTTGTCCCCCGCGCCATTAAATCTCCTGTTCTGTATTTTTCATAAAACGGCGGCGCCATTTTCAGCAAATGGCCCATCAGCTTTGAGCGGAGAATTTTTTCCATCACATTCGCTCCGCCGAACAGCTGGTGCATCCAAAAATAAGACATGATATACACCACCGCCGTCAAACCTAAAAATACGCTGACATAAAACAGCAGCCCGCCTGAGGTAAACTCCCCCGATTTCATATCATCGATGGCGTTCCCCAACAGTTTAGGCGGAAACATCTCAAGTACATTTACACATAATAAAAGCACAATCGCAATGGTATAGCGCAGCCAGTAGGCTTTAAAAAACCAGCCCAGCTTTTTCAATACTGAAAACATCCATCCCCATCTCCTTTATCTCGTCAGCCGCCTTCTATTTTTTCCTTGCAGCTCTTTTCGTTCAGGTTGTCATAACTAATCCTTGCCTCTGTATCTGTCTTCACATCCGATACACCTGTCTTTCTTAAGATTTTGTATATAAAAAAGGCATGAAGCGTCAGCTCCATGCCTTTTGTTATCGATTATGATGTACAGAGCGCTTTTCGGCGCGCGGATTAACCCAATTCAAAAAAACAGAATAAGGGTTTGCCGCGCCAATATGAAACTGTTCTGTAAGACATATCATTCCTTGGCATAGCAAACCCTCCATTCATTCTGATTTTTCACTCTTTTTTCATAATATAAACAAAACCTTTTTTTGTCAATCATTACTTGAACAGAGAAAAGATTAAATAGATATGATGTCGGGTATTGTATTGTACGACGTTTTTTGAAAGGGTGAGAATGATGTTTCATGCTGACCGTATTATTGTTGCGTTTGACGGAAGTGAAAACAGTAAGAAAGCGCTTCAGACAGCCATTGATCTTGCGAAAACGGTAAATGCAGCCATTACAGTCGCCCATTCACATGATATGAAAGACAACCAGACCATCATCGACCCGCCGAGGCCCGCAGCAGGGGCAAGCTATATTGGCGGAGGCATGACAAGTGTTCCTGACCCGCTGATATCAGATGTTGCGCCACCGGAGCCAATGATTTATGAAGACCGTACGGAAGAAGTCATCGCCGAAGCCAGAATGATGCTGAATGATCAGCAGACAGAGGGAGATATCGATATATTGGAAGGTGACCCGGCTGAATCAATTATCGAGCATGCCAACCGGGTTTCAGCCAATCTGATTGTAACCGGAAGCAGAGACCAAAACAGACTGAAGAAACTTTTGTTTGGAAGTGTAAGTGAAAAGCTTTCGGCGAAATCAGATATACCGGTTCTGATCGTAAAGTGAGCACGCCACGTGCTCGCTTTTTTATATTCATAATTGTGAAAAAACACGGATTTTCGTTTTTTTCTGATATAATGCTTTCGTGCCCAAAAGCACAAAAGCATTAAAGAAAATGATGGGGTGTTGTTTTGGATTCTCAAAAAAAGCTGACGTTTCCGTTAGCCGTCGGTTTATTTATATTAATGTTAGGAGTCATTATCTCCTGCTTATTTTTTCTTCATACAGAACCGCATATCCCGCTGTTCCTATGTGTTGTCCTGCTTTCAGCAGCCGGTTTATGGTACGGTTTTTCCTGGAACAGCCTTGAAAAAGGAATTGTAAACGGGATTAAAAACGGTGTACAGCCGATCATTGTTCTGGCACTGATCGGTATCTTAATCGGCGCTTGGATGTACAGCGGCGCCATACCGTCCGTTACAGTTTATGCTTTGTCCTTTATTGAACCGAGCCATCTTCTGTTGACTGCTTTGTTTTCCTGCATGATCATCAGCACGCTTGTCGGCTCAAGCCTGACAACTGTAAGCACAATTGGCGTGGCACTGATCGGCGTGGCGAGCGCGGCAGGCGTTCCGCTCGAATGGACGGCGGGGGCAGTCATTTGCGGAGCCTGCTTTGGTGATAAAATGTCACCGATGTCGGATACAACAAATTTTGCTGCGGGTATAGGCGAAATATCTATCTTTGAACACATTCGCCACATGATGGGCACAACCATTCCCGCCTTGCTGATCACCGTTGTCCTTTTTTACTTTCTTGGTTTATCAGTCTCAGCAGACGCTGCTTCAACAGATGATATTGCACATGTTATTGCCGGAATAAAAGATGCAGCAAACGTCACACCGTGGGCGCTTCTTTCTCCGCTCTTAGTTGTTTTGCTGGCGATTAAGCGCGTGTCCGTTATTCCCGTTCTGACTGCCGGTATTATTTCCTCGGGAATTTTGACAGCCATCTTTGTTCCCGACAGCAGCATTCAGGCTTTTATGTCAGCCCTGCAAAATGGCACCATGTTCGAAACTGACAATGAGGCTGCCGCTAAAATCATCAACAGAGGCGGACTGCAATCCATGATGGGCTCAGTTTCTCTTATTATGATCGCTTTTGCACTCGGCGGTTTAATGGAGAAAATCGGCCTGATCTCCGCACTATTGGAGGGTGTGATGAAAGGAATCCGTTCAAAGGGCAGTCTCATTGCAGCAACTGTCTGCTCCAGTATCGGTGTCAATCTTGCAACAGGCGAACAGTATTTATCTATATTAATACCGGGACAGTCATATAAATCCTTATATGACAAACAAAACATTCAGCGGAAGTTTTTATCAAGATCATTAGAGGACGGCGGAACATTGATTAATCCATTAATCCCTTGGGGCGTCAGCGGGGCTTTTATGGCAACCGCGCTTGGTGTTCCCGTCATTGACTATATCCCATTTACGTTCTTCCTCTATATATCGCCGATCATCTCGATTTTAGTTGGATTTGTAAAAAAATAAAAAGAGCGCCGCTTGCAAAGCGGGCTCTTTTTTATCATTAAAATGATACGCGGGCTGCCTGCTGAATGCTTTCTTGAAAAGCCGCCTGCAGCTGTTTTGTCACCGGTCCGGGCACTCCGCTTCCGACTGATTTTCCATCAAGCGTCACAACGGGAACAATCTCTGCCGTCGTTGAAGAAATAAAGATTTCCTCCGCCTGTCTCAGCTCTTCTTCAGTAACGGGCCTTTCATCAAACTCTATGCCGTTCTTTACGATGAGATCCAAAATCTTCATTCGTGTAATCCCATTGAGAATCATTCGGTTAGCCGGATGCGTCCGCACCGTACCGTTTAAAACGGCATAAACATTAGAAGATGTACCTTCTGTAACAATTCCGTCTCTTATTAAAATGCCTTCAAATGCTCCCGCTTCGTAGGCTTTCTGCTTTGCCATCACATTATACAGTAAATTCAGACTTTTAATATCGCATCTCAGCCAGCGAAGATCCTCATCCGTGATGGCTGAAACGCCGTATGTCTGCTCCTGTTCCGGCTTTTTAACAGAAAATGTATAGGCCGTCGTCTGCGGCTCAAGGCCCGCTTCATATTGGTGTTTTCGCGGAGCAACCCCTCTTGTGGTTTGAATGTAAACCGCTCCGTCGCTGACCGCATTTTCCTGCACAAGCTTTTGCAGGTCCCACTCTAAATCTTCTAAACTGAACGGCAGTGAAATTCCGATCTCAGCCGCGCTTCTGAATAAACGCTCCGCATGCTCGCGCAAGCCGAATAATACCCCTTTATACACCCTGATAACCTCATAGATTCCGTCTCCAAACTGATAACCGCGATCTTCCACATCAACGGATGCCTCGTTTCGCTCCACCAGTTGGCCATTGACTAAAATCTTCATATAAGCCCTCCCTTTTTCGTATTTATCCTGATGCCTAATCAAGCTGTCATTGTCACTCATTCTACCATATCAAACCAGCTGAAAAACAGAAAGATCGAAGAACTCAATAGCTGGGAAGGAGATTATTTTTTCCTTAAAATCTGACATTTCGACATTTTTTCTATGTTCTTTCCAGTTTTATTCCTGTATACTTGACTCGTAATACATAGGTTGTAAACAATGGCACCTTCAGAGCTGCCAATACAGCGGTATGTAGAGATTTTATGCCAATGGAGAGATTGTTATGCGACAAACGAGAGGAGACGCTTCTCCTTCTGCAGTTTCGCTTGCTTTTAAATTTGCAAGTTTAGCAGTTTTATGTGTGCTGCTTTTGCTTATGGTGATTTTAGGTTATTCCAACAGCTCCTCGAAAGCAAAGGAGATCACTGTCACAACAAACAGCCAGCTTCGTGATGAGAAGGAAAGCCTGAAGCTGAAAGACGACTCCCCAGGCCTGCTGATAAAACATTTGCAGACCGAGCAGAATATGGGAGACAAAACGGTTTATTTAACCTTCGATGATGGCCCGTCAGCCTCTACAAACCGCTTGCTGGACGTACTGAAAAGCGCCGATGTAAAGGCGACATTTTTTATGCTGTCACCGCGAATGAACGAATTCAAACACGCGGTTAAAAGGGCCGGAAATGAAGGGCATGCACTCGGTTTACACGGGGTCACGCATAATAACAAATTGTTTTATCAAACGCCGACATCACCGCTAAAAGAAATGCAGCAGGCGCGTGACACGCTGGAAAGCATTACAGGCTATCGCACTGATCTCGTCAGAACGCCCTACGGCAGCAAGCCGTCTCTTACAGATTCACAAATTCGCAATCTAGAAAAAGACGGTTTTGTGTACTGGGATTGGACGATTGACAGCATGGACTGGAAATACCGCAACTCAAAATACGTAGCAGAAGTATTGCAGCAGCTTGACAATATGGAACACAGCCATTCTAATCGGCCGTATGTGATTCTCATGCACGATCTTCCTGCTACAGTAAACGCACTGCCGGTGCTAATCCATAAACTGAAAGAAAAGGGCTATTCCTTCGGTGTGTTAAAGGATACAATGGTTCCGGTTCATGAATAAAAAGTGAGGCGCTTATCTGCGCCCTCACTTTTTTATGCCCAAGCTCCGGGCAAACTCTCCGATTTTTTGATGGATGACGAAATCAAACAAACTGTCGCAGTACGTCGGCTCCAGGTTAATAATGGCTTTTTTTATGCCTGGAATCCGGCTTGCATCCTCAGGCACAAATCTCGCGGGAGCAACCTCAAGAGACGTGCCGATCACCAATAATAGGTCGGCTTTATCCAGCTTTTCATAAAGCGTGTCAAAATGCAAAACGGCATCACCAAACAGAACGACATCGGTTTTTAATACCGTTCCGCACACCTCACCGTCATTTCCGAACGCTGTACACTCCGGCACATCATGCTTCAGTAAATGAGGGAGATCATATCGGGCGCCGCATGAGAGACAGCTCGCTGTTTGGATAGAGCCATGCAACTCGTATACATGTCTGCTTCCGGCTTTTCTATGAAGGCCGTCAATGTTTTGTGTGAATATATCCACCTGCTTCCCTTGTTTCTCCAGTTCTGCCAAAAGCAAATGCCCTTCATTCGGTTCATAGCTCCCGCTCATTTTCATTTGAAACAATTCTTTGAACTTAGGCCAAAACAGACGCGGATAGCTTAAAAAATAATCAAGGCTCATCGCCTCCATCCTTGAGGCATCCTCAGTCCAGATGCCGCCGGCTGAGCGAAAATCGGGTATGCCTGATTCTGTGCTCATTCCCGCTCCGGTCAGCACGACAATTCGCTGCGCTTCATTCAGCATGTTTCTGAATGCTTCCAATTCAACACCGCCTTACAGTCTTTTTTCTTATTTTACCATGAAAAAGACCCCGCCTCTTTGAGACGAAGTCTTTCTTTTTTAAGCCCGTTCCTTTTCCCCTTTATTGAGATTTACTTGAAACGGATCGTGCTGGTGCTTCTGGTTGACATACACCATTTGTCCGGGATAAGCAAATTCAACCCCTTCAGCGCCGAGGATTTCAATAATTTTATAGTTGATATCCTCTCTGACATGAAGGTTCTCCGCCCAAACCGTTGTTTTTGTATAGAAGTTGAAAAATAAATTGTAATAGCTGTCAGCAAACGTATCAAAATTGACCATGATTGTATCATTATCGACGCCTTCATGTTCAAGCAGCATCTTTCTGAGCGAACGAATGCAGCGTTCCAAATTCTCAATCGGCGTTGCGTAGGATACATGAATGGAAAACGTAATCTGGCGCTTGGTCATTCTCGTCCAGTTCGTGATGGCTTCCATCGACAGCGTGGAATTCGGCACCGTTACAAGCGCACCCTGCGCTGTTCTGAATCTTGTGCTTCTGAAGGTAATATCCTCCACTGATCCGGTCACTGTCGCCGTCTCCACCCAATCACCGATCGTAAACGGCTTTTCAGTGATAATGATGATTCCGCCAAAGAAGTTGCTGATCGTGTCTTTCGCTGCTAGCGCAAAAGCCAATCCGCCAAGCCCAAGGCCCGCCACAAACCCATTGACGTCATAATTAAATTCCTGCGCGATCACGCTCACACTGAGCGCTATAATGACAAAACGGAGCAGCTTAGACAAAAATGGCGCCAGAATATCATCCATATCCAGTTCGAAGCGCTGATTCACTTTATGAAAAATAAAAGATGATGTAGCGGTCAAATTACAAAGCCCCCAGCTCAACAGCGCCACAATCAGCGAGCGGTATATTTTGCTGATCAGCGGCATCTGTGCATCTAAAAACGGTGAATAGCGAATCGCTAAAAACAGCCCTAAGGCAACAAAAAACCATCTGGCAGGCTTATCGAATGCCACAACCACCTGTTTAAAAATTTCGGTTTTCGGTTTGTTTGTTATATTAAAAAGCAAATTAAAGAAATATCTTGTAAACAGTTTTCTTAGTATAAGAAACAACAGCAAAATTGCCAAACTGATGCCGGTTTGTATGATTTTATCTAGCGTGAAATATTGCTGCAGATGATCTAGCATGGCAGTCTCCCCTCTATCCCAATCGAATGTTTATTATACTAAAATATTCGGCAGAATGCTTCCCTAAATGTCTTTATAAAACACAAAACCCCGGCGGAGCGCCGGGGCAATTTCTCATTTTAACCATTCAGCCAGATTCAATAGGGACAGTCACTTACTTTTTTTCGTTTGTGTCTGATCAAGGAGAGTTGCTTTTTGCATTTCAACATCCGTTTCGGCTTTAATTCTTTCCTCCACTCTGATTCTCCCTTTTCCCATGATCTCGCCTCCTTTTTTGCTATTATAAAATAACAGAATATTTTGTGAACATGTCGAAAGCACTATTTTTCTGCCGAAATATGCTCGGATACGGTGAGTGTTCTTGTTTCAGTTATACGTTGTTTTCAGCTTGGACTATTCAAATATGACAGAAAAAAATTCACAAGTTGGTATCGCGGTGCATATATGGATTTGATACAATAACAGAAATGCCCATATGAGGAGCTGACAAGCTTGTACACCATTGCCCACCGCGGAGCATCCGGCTACGCTCCCGAAAATACAATTGCTGCATTTGATCTCGCGGCAGAAATGAATGCAGATATGATTGAGCTGGATGTCCAGCTAACAAAAGATAGGCAGATTGTCGTTATACACGATGACAGAGTGGACCGGACAACAAACGGTTCAGGCTTTGTTAAGGATTTTACGCTGAAGGAGCTGCAGGCACTCGATGCAGGAAGCTGGTACGGCCCCGCTTTTCAAGGAGAAAAAATCCCGACTCTGGAGGACGTGCTCAAGCGCTACCATAAAAAAATCGGACTTTTAATTGAACTAAAAGGCCATCCTTCGCAAATCGGGATTGAAGAAGAAGTGGGACAGCTGTTAGGACAATTTTCTTTTTCTATTAACAATATTGTTCAATCCTTTGGGTTCCGCTCCATCCAAAGGTTCTGCGAACTTTATCCATCGATTCCGACAGCCGTTATTACAAGGCCGAATTTTGGCATGCTGTCCAGAAATCAGCTGAAAGCCTGCAAATCTTTCGCAAATTATGTCAACATCAAATACACACGTCTCAATCGTCTCATGATCGCTTCCGCCCATAAAAACGGATTAAAAGTGTTTGCATGGACAGTAAGGCATCAGAAAACAGCAGCCAAATTGCAGGCCATGGGCGTGGACGGTATTGTCACAGACTACCCGGACTACGTATTAAAGGATGGAAAACATGAATAGATATAGTGCAGTTTTTATCGGAGGCGCCCTTGGCGCTTGTCTCCGATACGGATTGAACATCGGCATAAACAATGACATATTTCCGGCTGCAACTTGGCTGGAGAACGCGGCAGGCAGCCTTCTACTAGGCGTTCTGACCGGTTTTTTTATGATTAGGGCGAAACGGCCTTTGCTATCGGCTTTTTTAGGCACCGGTTTTTGCGGAGGCTTTACAACCATGTCAACATTTTCTAAAGAAACGGTCATGCTGTTGCAATCCCATTCGTCATTAGCTGTTTTGTATATGGTGTCCTCATTCATATCCGGAATCGTACTTGCCCTCTTTGGCGTTTTGGCAGGACGGCAAATAGCCCGATCTCAAATAGGAAGGGGGCGGAAGCAATGATGACACTAGCTGGTATTTTCGCAGCGGGAGGACTCGGTGCTGTGCTGCGTTTTTGGCTCGGCAATGTCATAACATCTAAAACCGAAAGCCTTCGTTTTCCAGTCGGTATTTTGACCGTTAATATACTGGGTGCCCTCGGTCTTGGTCTTTTTACAGGGCTTCACGTGACAAATTCATCTGCAGCACTCATCATCGGCACCGGCTTTTTTGGCGCCTTTACCACTTTTTCCACTTTCAGCGTTGAAAGTGTTCAGCTCTTGCTGGCGAAGCGTGTAAAGGAAAGCATCCTATACATCGGCTTAACGCTTTGCGGGTCCCTCTTGGCGTTTTGGTGCGGCTGGACGCTGCTGACATAAAAAAACCTTGAGCTTATTTCTCGCTCAAGGTTGCACTGTTCAGCATGACCGGCTCGGGCATCGGCAGCGTATGGTGGGCCGTAACCCCGGTTGTCTTGCTGATTTCTTCTTTTATATCTATTTGCTTAATCAGACGGCCATCCATCTTCAGCACCTTTATTGTATATGATCCGATGCGAATGGATTCACCAGCCTCAATATCAATGTTTTCTTTCAATATCAGCCCGCCGATAGTGTCCACGTCTTCTTGAATCGATGCGCCAAGAAGGCTGTTCACCTGATCCATGCGAACCTTTCCATCCATAATATAATGGCGGTCGCCAAGCTTTTGGATCAGCGGCTGTTCGTCTTCATCAAATTCATCTCTGATCTCGCCGACAATTTCTTCAAGAATGTCCTCTGTCGTGACAAGTCCCGAGGTTCCGCCGTATTCATCCGACAAAATCGCCATATGAATGCGTTCACGCTGCATTTTAATCAGCAGATCATGAACCGGAATTGTTTCAATGACTTCAATCACTGGCCGCACATACGGATGGATTGTCATTTTCATTCTTTCCTCTTCTGTCATAAACAGCAAATCAGAAAACAAATGCTTCGTATTGACCAAACCGATTACACTGTCTTTGTCCCCATCTGTGACAGGCCAGCGGGTGTATTTTTCTTTCAGCATAACCTCCAGCATCTCGGCCATTGTCATATCTGTTGATACAGCGGCCATTTCCTTCCGCGGTATCATAATTTCTTTGGCAATGCGGTTATCAAATTCAAAAATCTTATTCACATATTTATATTCAGACGGATTAATCTCTCCGTTTTTTAAACTCTCAGACAACAGCATTCTGAGTTCTTCTTCAGAATGAGAACCCTCATGTTCTGACGCCGGCTTTAAACCAAACATGCCGCATAAAAGCCGCGCCGATCCATTCAGGATCCAAATAAACGGAAACAGGAGCAAATAGAATAGTCGCAGCGGACCCGCTATCAGCAAGGTTAGCTGTTCAGCCTTTTGAATCGCGACCGTTTTCGGGGCCAGTTCACCTACAACAACATGCAGAAATGTAATCAAGCCGTACGCGACCGCAAAAGAGACTGCATGAGAAACCGATTCCGGCAGGCCGAGCGGTTCAAACAATGGGTGCAGCAGCCGTTCAAATGCCGGCTCCCCCAGCACGCCGAGTCCAATCGATGTCACTGTAATGCCCAGCTGGGATGCAGATAAATATTCATCCAAATCTGTAATGACACGCTTTGCGAGTATCGCCCGTTTGTTTCCTTCTGTTATAAGCTGATCAATTTTGGATCTCCTTACTCTAACAATCGCAAACTCACTTGCGACGAAAAATGCAGTTAAAGCAATGAGCACACCAATTAAAATCAGACTGTCAATATCGTCCATTTAACCTTATCCCCTCATTAAAGGATAAGGAGTCACCTCCTGATATAATCATTTTTCCTTAACATTGAGGTACGCGGTGTATTGTTGCCTAAGCAGAGGGCCCCATCATACCACCTCCAAGTCAAAGTTTGATTATAAATTGTATATTTTATTGTAACACAACTCATTCCAAAAATGATTTTTAATTTTTAGACTTTTATCACGGGACAAACTATTGATTCATCCGGCCAGCAGGTTCTCGATATCTGTGTATAGCCTTTCAATCTCTGACTCTGCACCTGTAAAGATGCTAAAGGCTATTGGCAAGACGCTGTTCGCTGAAATATCAGACATTGATCTGTTTTTCAAGCTGAAGCTCGTATACTGATTCAAAGGCGTGCATAGGATGAAGCTCGTTTAAGACGGAACAATTGGTGACCGTTAGATCATTTGAATGCTTAAAAGATGCGTCTGTCACGCAGCGCAGGCAAGGGCCAGTAATTGGCTTATCCAGTATGCGTTATAAATGGTTTTTCCTTCATTTGGCGGGCTCTGCTGTTATGATTGAATTTGGCGGTTTATCTAAGGGAGAGATAAAATCAGGAATTGAAAAACAGGACAAAGCTTGGGGCATACGACAAATAAAAAAGATAACAGCCTCAAATAGCTGTTATCTTTTTGTCTGAGATGGCCTATGAAAAATCTTTATATAAGGCAATAAAGATGTCGCGTGATTTTTTGATCTGCTCCAGCGGCACACTGAAGGATAAACGGAAGTGCCCTTTCATCCCAAAACCGCTGCTCGGTACAATTAACAATTTATACTTTTGCGCTGCATGCACACAAAATGCGACTTCATCTTCAATTGGCGACTTCGGAAAAACGAAGAAACCGCCTTTTGGCATTTCAAATTCAAAACCGGCTTCCTTTAAAATATCAACCATGAGATCCCTGCGCTCTTTATAAGCGCTTGCGTCTATTCTTAAATCATCCATTCTCGCCACAGCCCGCTGCATCATGACAGGCGCATTTACAAATCCAAGCGTTCGATTGCAGTACACAAAAGCGTTTATCAAAAGGTCAGCATCCGGCATGCTGCTGTCTAAGCCGATATAACCGAGCCGCTCCCCTGCTATGCCGAGGTCTTTACTGAATGAGCTCGCCAAAATGACACGGTGATACGATTGAAACGGATTTGCCAGTTCTTCATCATAAATCAGCTGACTGTACGGTTCATCAAACAGCACATAGATGGTTTGGCCGTTTGTCTCTTCGATCTCTTTTAACAGAGCGCCTAGATCATCTATATTTTTCTGGCTGAGTACGGTTCCCGTCGGGTTATGCGGTGTATTCAGAATGAGACCCTTCGTCTGCGGGGTGATCGCCTGCCTGACCGCTTCAATGTCAATCTCGAACCGGGCTGTCAGCGGGCAGCTGACAGCCTTCCCGCCATAGTTCTCAATATACAATTTATATTCTGCAAAATAAGGAGCGAGAATCATGACCTCTTCTCCCGGATTTAATATACTTTTTAACGCCACATTCAATGCGCCGCCCGCACCTACTGTCATGACAACGCGCTCAGCTGAAAACTCGGCAGCAAAGCGGCCTGCCAGAAATTGCGCGACTTTTTCTCTAGCTTCAGGAAGGCCCTGATTTTGTATGTATCCGTGGTTTCCTTTTTCAGCTTCTTCTATTAATGCTCTCGTAAAGGCTTCAGGCGGTTCAACTACCGGGTTGCCGATTGAAAAATCAAACACCTGGTCATTCCCGAACTCTTTCTTCAGTCTCGCTCCTTCATCGAACAGCTTTCGAATCCACGATCCTTTATTAAGGTTCTCTTCAATTTCCCGCGATAAACCAGCCAATCTCATCTGTCCCTTCTGCACATATAAATTGAACATTCTATCTATCTATGTTACTTCAATCAGAATTCGGATGCCACAATTTCCATATCCGGCATCTCAAAAAAACAATAAACTTGTGTAAGGCACCCTTCATATATTAAACTATTCTCATAACTATAACGTGATGGTTGGGAGGGATTTAGATGGGGCTGAGACTTATCGTATCAGTGAACTAGCGGCACTTGCCGGAGTAACGAAACGAACAGTTGATTATTATACGAATCTTGGTCTGCTGACGCCGGCCAGATCCTGTTCAAATTATCGTTACTACGATGAAAACGCACTTAAACGACTCATATTTATTGTAGATTGCAAGCAGCAGAGATTGGCCCTGTCCGATATTAAAGATCGACTGGAGAACCAGTTTCCCTCTTCAGCCATAGATCATGATGAAATTGGAAATCTGGCATCTGAAATTGATTATATGAATCAAAACATCTCCGGAATCTTGCATCGGTTTGAACGGCTGGAGCCTGAGGAGCGTGACAAGCTAAAAAGCAAACTTACACCCGAAAAGCTCGCCGTGTTCCAATCATTTATGCTGCTGTTAAGTTAAAACCATTTTACTAACAGGAGGTGTTACCTTCATTCTCATTGTAGAGTGAAGGTTCTAATTGGACATAGTGAATTTGATTTTAGTCGCTGTTTTAATCGCCCTGACGGCGTTTTTCGTAGCATCTGAGTTTGCCATTATCAGAATCAGAGGCTCACGGATTGATCAGCTGATCGCGGAAGGAAATAAAGCAGCAATTGCCGCAAAAAGAGTGACCACGCATCTTGATGAGTATCTATCTGCGTGTCAGCTTGGAATTACATTGACTTCCATTGGATTAGGGGTTTTAGGGGAATCAACGATTGAAAGGCTTGTTCATCCGCTTTTCGTACAATTGGACGTACCAAGTTCCCTTTCACATATCATATCGTTTATTTTGGCGTATGCCATTATCACGTTCCTGCACGTTGTTGTCGGAGAACTTGCACCTAAGACAGTTGCCATCCAAAAGGCGGAAGCAGTGTCTATGCTGTTTGCGAAACCGCTGATTTGGTTTTACCGCATCATGTTCCCGTTCATCTGGCTTTTGAACAATTCCGCACGGTTATTGACAAAAGCTTTTGGCCTGGAGACCGTATCAGAAAACGAACTGGCTCACTCTGAAGAAGAGCTAAGAATCATTCTGTCGGAAAGCTATAAAAGCGGTGAAATTAACCAGTCAGAGTTTAAATATGTGAATAAAATCTTTGAATTTGACGACAGGCTCGCGAAAGAAATTATGATCCCGCGGACCGAGATTGTCAGCCTTCCGCATGACATTAAGATTTCTGAAATGATGGAAATCATTCAAATTGAAAAATATACCCGCTACCCAGTAGAAGAGGGCGATAAAGATAATATTATCGGGGTTATTAATATTAAAGAAGTGCTGACCGCCTGCATCAGCGGCGAGGTTTCTGTTGATTCCACCATCTCTCAATTTGTGAATCCGATCATTCATGTGATTGAATCTGCGCCGATCCATGATTTGCTTGTCAAAATGCAAAAAGAAAGAGTCCACATGGCAATCCTGTCAGATGAATACGGCGGAACTGCCGGACTGGTGACCGTAGAGGACATTATTGAAGAAATCGTTGGCGAAATCCGCGATGAGTTTGATATTGATGAAATCAGCGAAATCCGCAAGATCGGCGAAGGCCATTACATGCTGGACGGTAAAGTCTTGATCGACCAAGTGAACGACCTGCTCGGCATTCATTTAGAGAATGAAGAAGTCGATACGATCGGCGGCTGGTTCCTTACTCAGAAATACGATGTTGAAAAGAACGATTCAATTATCGAAGAAGGCTGTGAATTTATTATTAATGAAATTGACGGCCACCACGTCGCTTATATTGAAGTGAAAAAGCTCGCAGCAGAAGAGCTGATAGAAGTTGGAGAGTCGAAAGAAGCATAATTTGAAAAAGACACCCTTTATTGGGGTGTCTTTTTTTATTCTGGTCCGTTTTTGACGTGATCATACCTCTCTTCTGAAAACTGCTGCTAATAAATCGGTCATCCGCGGGAACTCTAAAAAGGTGCAACTGCGAGAAAAACGAACATCTCTGCATTATTATCGAAAAGGAGCGAAAACATGAAAGTTGTCGTAACTGGAGCAGCAGGTAAAATCGGACGCTGGGCTGTAAGAACAATATTAGAGGCCGGCCATGATGTGACAGCATCAGACAGAGTATTAAAAGAAGAATCCGCATCGAAAAAATTTATTCAAGCTGATTTACGGGATTACGGTCAGGTATGTCAGCTAATTATGGGCTGTGACGCTGTGATTCACCTTGGGAATATCCCTACAGATGTCAGGAATACATCACAGGCGATATTTGAAAATAATATGCTTGTTAATTTTAATATCCTGGAAGCCTGTAAAGATTTTAAAATCCGTAAGCTTGTGTGGGCTTCAAGTGAAACAGTGCTGGGATATCCATTTGTGCCGGACGAGCTCAGTTACCTTCCCGTAGACGAGGAGCATCCAACGATCGTAAAGTCATCTTATGCGATGGCAAAACGGCTGACCGAAATCCTCTCAGATATGTATTCAAAGCTGATCAATACACAAATTGTCACTCTCCGCTTTGCGAATATATATGAGCCTGATGAGTACGAAAAAATCCCAGGCATGCACTGGAACGAGCAGCAAAAGGATATTCAAAAGAAAAACGCATGGGCGTATTGTGATGTCAGGGATGCTGCACATGCTTGCCTTCTAGCACTCGAAAAAAACAATCTCGGAAATGACGTCTTCCATATTACTGCACCCGATACCATCATGAAAGAGCCGAGTGAAGACTTAGTAAAACGATTTTTCCCCGATGTATCTTTAAAGAGAGATATAAAAGGATATGAAACGCTGATGGCAATCGATAAAGCCAAAAAGGTCCTTGGCTATGAACCGCGTTATACATGGCGTTCTGTATTAAATAATGACGGCTCTCTTAAAGCACTGCCAGAGGATCAGCTATCATTATCAAAAATATAAACATCACAAAAAAGCAGCAGGCGATCACCGGACTCCTGCTGCTTTTTTTATATCATAATCATCTAAATTGATATCCAAATCCATTTTGAGGGCCATCTTCGCCAACTGCTCCCCCATATAGGGGCCCATTGTTAAACCAGACGATCCAAGGCCGTTTGCCACTATGATCCCATTCCAGCCGGGAAGAGATCCGATCACCGGCACATCTCCTGGTGTAAAGGGGCGTAAGCCGACTCTTGCCTCTTGAAAGGTGCTGTTCGCTAAGCCGGGAGCCATTTCTAATCCTTTGCTCAGAAGTTCCTGCAACCCGCCGGCCGTTACCCGCACATCACGTCCGCCTATCTCATCTTCACGTGTCGCACCGATGGCTATTCTATTGTCATGATAAGCTAAAAGATATTCTTTGGAAGGCGGCATCACTGCAGGCCAGCTGTCGATATGATTTACATTCGGCACCTGCACATACACAATTTGCGCTTTTTGCACACTTACTTTGAAGTGAATTCCCAAAGGCGCTAACAATTGGTCTGCCCAAACGCCGGCACAAACAATAACCTCGTCAGAAGAATAGATTTCATTACCGACAGTTACGCCTGTGACACGATTCGAATGATGTCGAAGCGCAGCATCACCTTTTAAAATGACTGCGCCGTTTCTTTGAGCAGATCTCAATAATGTATCTCGCAGCACTTCTCCATCCACGCGGGCGGCTCCGCTTATATGAACAGAATGGTACCGTTCAGTCAGCAGAGGAAACAAATCAGCGGTTTGGTTTTCATGAAGAAAGGTAATCTCACCAATTTCGGCGGCAGCTTGTTTACGCTCCCGCACACGTTTTTCGATCTTTTCTATCTTTTCTTTATCGTGATGAATACTGAGAGCACCGACTTGAGCATAACCAATGTCCGTCTCGCCTTCTTTTCTAAGTTCTTCTATGAACCGAGGATAAAAGCGCGCTCCGTCCTTTGCCAGCCGATACCAAGCCTGATCACGGCGAGGAGACAGCCATGGACAGATAATGCCTTTCGCTGCATGGGTGGCCTGGCCCTTATCTTTCCGATCTATAACAAGAACCTCTGCACCCATTTTGGCTAGCTGATATGCTGTTGATGCTCCCAAAATTCCAGCCCCGACTATTATCATTTTTTTCATGATCCGTAACCTTTCCCAATGATCAATACCTCATTTAGTATAGCTAATGGCCCAGGAAATTATAAACAATCGGGAAATGGATGAATGCAATGACTGATGAATTAAAGTTGTTCCAGCTTCTTTTCAAGCTCTTTAATGCTGTTATTCAAAGCCTCTGTCATAGCCGCCAGCCTTTCCTTAGACGGAAGGTGGGCAAAATCGGCCTGCTGCAAAGGTTTACCGATAATCAGCTTCATTTTTCCTTTTTTGAACAACGCCTTTCCGCTTGAAGGTCCTTTATAAGCGGCCGGAACAAGGGGCGCTTTCCCCATTTGCGCAATTGTCACTGCGCCTCTTTTTAAAGGCACATCCTCAGAGGTTCTTGTTCCGCTTGGGAAGATTCCGACAATTTCTCCTTCTTTCAGCAGCTTAATCGGCGTTTTAATGCTGCTTGGGCCGGGATTTTCCCGATCTACCGGAAAGGCATGAATTTTCTTCAGAAACGAACCGATCCATTTATTTTGAAAAAGCTCTTTTTTCGCCATGTAGTGTATTTGATAAGGAAGAATCCCGACTCCGAGTGTGATCACATCAACCCAGCCAGAGTGTGTACACGCGATGACAAAACCTGAATCGGCCGGAAGGTTTTCTTTGTTATACACCTTCACTCCTCCGCGAAGAGAAAGAATAACTTTTAAAGCATTTGCACAAAACTTATACATATCGCACTTCCTTTGTCGTAATCAATGATTCTTTCTGTTACTTATTATAACAACATTTTTTATTACCTGGTACTAATTTTTAAGATTTCTCTTTTCTTAACGTCAAAAAGCTGAGGAATCATCCTCAGCTTTTTGTTATATGCCCTCTCTTGTCGGAGGCGCCATAAATTCCGGTCCGACCGGGTTTGATATCGTATGTTCCAATATGGTATTGATGTCTTTTTTATCTTCACTGCTCAGCGTCCAGCCGGTAATTTCTGAAACCGCTTCTATTTGCTCAGGTTTTCTAGCCCCCCAAAGGGCGATCCCAGCTCCCGGCTGGTCTAAAATCCATCTGACGGCCAGATGAATCACTGATTTTCCATACCGTGTCTTCGCCAGCTCATCTAATTGATTGACAGCAGAAAGATACTCTTTAAATCTTGGCTTCTGGAATTTCGGATCGTGATTTCGGAGATCGTCTCCCTCAAACGATTGATCTTCTGTCATTTTTCCTGTTAACAGCCCTCTGCATAAACTGCCGTACAATAGTGTTGTCATCTGTTTGTCTTTCGCATACGGGAGCACATTCTCTTCAATTTCCCTTTCAAACAGATTGTAAGGAGGCTGGATTGTATGAAGCGGAGCAACAGCCCTAAATGTATCCATTTGTTCAACCGAAAAATTACTGACGCCGATCGCGCGGATTTTCCCGGCATCATATAATTCCTTCATCACTTCTGCTGTTTCCTCTATCGGGACAAGCGGATCAGGCCAGTGCACCTGATATAGATCGATATAATCCGTCTGAAGACGTTGCAGGGAATCTTCGACCTCCTGTATAATTCTCGCTCTGTTAGCATGGCGGAACAGCTGATTGTTTTTCCAATCCAGCGCCGTTTTAGTGGCAAGAACAACCTGATCTCTTGCCCCATGCTGCTTGATCGCCTTCCCGACAATTTCTTCGGACTGTCCGAAGCCATACGCCGGCGCGGTGTCAATCAGTGTGATCCCCTTATCAAGAGCGGCGCGGATGGTTTCGATCGATGTTTTTTCATCAGTGCCTCCCCACATGGTGCCGCCGATCGCCCATGTGCCGAGTCCAATTCGTGAGGCTTTTATTCCTGTGTCTGAGATACTGGTGTATTCCATTGTGCCACTCCTTCACTTTTTCACTATGGTTTCCCTGATGGAAAAAATGTTAAACATTTCTCACCACTATCTTTCAGGGCAAATTTTAGGTACTATAGAGTAATGGTGTTTGATTACGTATTAAAAAGCCGTTTGCATGTAATGTGCAACTTTAAACCTTTCTTATGCGTGTATAACATAGAGGGGAGAAAAGGCAGTGACGATCGATGAAATTTACCAAATGTACATGAATGATGTTTACAGGTTCCTGCTCTCCATGACAAAAGACAAGCATCTTGCCGAAGACTTGCTGCAGGAAACCTTTATGCGGGCATACATACACATTCACTCCTATGATCACAGCAAAGTAAAGCCCTGGCTTTTTCAAGTGGCGCGGAACGCCTTCATTGATTACGTCAGAAAGCATAAGAAAGAAGTAACCATTTCTGATGATTTGATTGGAAGTCTCTTTCAAACTGCTGTTCAGAGCCCTGCCCATCAGGTAGAGATAAAGGAAGTGCTGACTGGTTATATGTCCGAGCTCCCCGATAACTATCGGGAGGCGTTAACACTATATTATTTAAAAGAATTAAATTACAAAGAAGCATCCCATATTATGAATATTTCAGAGGCGAATTTTAAAAGTGTTTTGTTTCGTGCCAGACAGCGGCTGAAAGCACTTTATAATAGAGGTGTTAATGATGAATGAAGAATTTAAAAAGCGTTTTGATCAATATAAAAACGGTGAAATGAGCGATCAGGAAATGACCGCGTTTGAAGAGGAACTTGAGAAGCTCGAAGTGTATCAGGAAATGATTGATAGTGAGCTGCCAGACGATCATGATTGGGATGTCGACATCAGTCCTGAAAAACAAAAAGCCATTCTGGCCTACGGCAAACGGAAGTCTTATTTGCGTATTTCCGCGCTTGCCGTCATTTCGACATTAATGATTTTGCCGCTATGTACGCTGGGAAGCTACCTCTATTACGGAATGGGAGGAAAACACAGCACCGGCAATGAATTTATGGAAACTGCCGCAGTCACTGTAGCCCTGACTATGCCAAATGTTCTTGTCGATACTTCTGGACTGAAGAGCCAGGTGAAGCTGTTTGGCATGAATACAGAATTCCCGCTGCAAAAACAGATTGGCACAAAAACGGCCGCCGTGGGGAATGAACGGGTGGAAATGTTTTATGACAGAGTGAAAGCGCCGGTCGTCAACTACTATGACTTAGAAATCCATAAAGCCGGCCATTACTTTACACACCCATCAAGCGGATCTGAACAAACAACCGCAAAAGCAGAAAAAACATTAAAAACTTTGCCTGAAGGGACTGTTTCCGAGGTCTACCTTTCTTATGACCGGGCATATCCGACAAAAGAAGTGTATCAAAAATTCAGCGGCTATGATGTAAGCTTTTTGTGGAACGCAGTTGAAACAGAGAACAATACAAAGGATACCCCTTACGCAGAGCCGCTTGGCTACCCAGGGAAAGATTCAAAGTTCCTGACTGCGCTTAATACAAAAGGCAAGTCAAACGGCGACCAATTTATCGATGCTTTAACTTACATATCGAAGCACGAGAAATGGGCGCAGGTCATCTCAAAACGAAAAGATTTAAAAGTGGACTCCCGCTTGGATTATGTAGAGAAAAATGGTGTTAATGTATACGGCTCAGTCGTTACAGGACCGACCAAGGAAATACAGCGCATGCTGAAAAACAAATCAGTAAAATCAGCAAATGTCGGCGAGGTGGAATTATGGAATTGGTAAGAATTTTTAAAGAACATAATGTATTTGGCTGGATATCTGTCGGGACAGCAATTCTGTCTTTGCTCTTGCTTAATTTGGCGATTATCAGCAATGTGACCTCTTATTCTTATCAAATGCTGCCGTTTGCCATGGCCGCCGTTCCGTTTGGCGTTATCGAGCTTTTCATCAAAAGAGGACGCACGGGTCCCGGCCTGCTCGGCGTTGTACTTAATCTCTTTGTGATTATCTGTGTGTATACCATCGTATCAGTGGATACCAACTTACAGTTTGGCTTTTAGCAGAAAAGACGCCTGAAACGGCGTCTTTTTTATTACAGCTGTTTTCTGAATAAATAACTTTCAATCGCAAATCCCATTTTATCCGTATAAAATCTGTGGGCGTCTTTGCGCTGAAGGCCTGATGAAAGACTGACAAGAGGATAGCCCGCATCTTTCGCCCAGTTTGCCGCATAATCCAAAAGAAGTTTGCCGTACCCTTTAGATCTATGAGACCCGCTTGTGACAAGATCCGCTATCCATACGTACTCTCCTTTATGAAGCGAGACCCTTGGCAGTGCGCCGCACAGCGCCCTAATCGCTTTATCCTCATATAAGGCAAACAGCATATACGACTCTTTTTGGACACAGCGTTCCAGCCTATGTAAATACGTCTTTTCATCCAGCTCTGTTCTTAATTCGTGCATCACCGGATATGCTTCCATCCATTCTTCTCTAGTCGTTAATTGTTTGATATGAAGCATCTTATCAATCCCCTCTCCATTCGTTACAATGATGATATCCGATTTATGGCATTCACCAAATAGCCAAAACCTGAAAAAATGACCATGCCAGATGCAAAGGAGAGATAAAATGGATATCACGCCGTTTCTGGACAAAACAAGCAAAACACCGCTGTATGAACAGCTTTACACCTATTTCAAACAAGAAATGACACATGCCAGAATCACCAAGGGAATGAGGCTTCCGTCAAAACGCAGGCTCTCCGGCTTGCTCGGTGTCAGCACGGCAACGGTAGAACGCGCCTACGAGCAATTAACCGCTGAAGGATATGTCAAAAATAAGCCTAAAATCGGCTGGTTTGCGGCAGAAATTGAACCTGAGTTTCCGGCTGCTCCAGTATCATATCAACCGCCTCCTCAATCGGTCACTCATAAAGAAATAGAACCTGTTATTAACTTTCATCAAGGAAATGTCGATCCGGTCCACTTTCCCTTTAACGCTTGGCGAAAAAGCATAGTGAAAAGTCTCGATCTGTATTCTGAACAATTTCACACCTCAGGCGATCCTCAAGGAGAACCTGCACTCAGAGAAATGATAGCCCGATTTGTCAGACTGTCACGCGGTGTCAATTGTGACCCCAGCCAGATTATTATCGGAGCAGGCACTACTGTCCTTCTGCAAATTCTTTGCCTTACGCTTCAGCCGGGAACAAAAATCGGTTTTGAAGAACCGGGATTTCACCGTTCAAGACGAATGTTTGAGGCCAATCACATGAACGTGATTCCCATTTGCACTGATGAAGAAGGAGTCCTGCCGGCTATCCTTACACACGAGAGCCCGCATCTTGTCTATACGACTCCCTCGCATCAATTCCCGCTCGGGAGCATAATGACGATCGCCCGAAGACAGGAACTGTTATCTTGGGCAAAAGAGGCAAACTCATTTATTATTGAGGATGATTATGATGGAGAATTTCGCTACAGCGGGCAGCCCATTCCATCTCTGCAAGGCCTTGACCCGAATGGCAGGGTCATTTATCTCGGCACTTTTTCAAAATCATTGCTCCCTTCCTTGCGGATCAGCTATATGATTCTTCCTGCTGCACTTATTGAACCCGTAAGAAAAAATGCGCTTTTGATGAAACAGACCGTCTCTTCTCATAATCAATTGGCATTGGCAGATTTCATTGAAAACGGCGAATGGCAAAAGCATTTGAACAGGATGAGATCCTTGTATCGAAAAAAACATGCTGTTCTGCTGGAAGCGATTCGAACTGAACTGGGAGACAGTGTGGAGGTTCTCGGAAAAAACTCGGGGCTTCACATCCTGCTCCGGCTTATGTTTTCAGCCAGTGAGGATAAAGCAATAAAAGCCGCTGCCAAAAACAGAGTGAATGTCTATCCGGTATCTCCATCGTACAAAAGCCAGCCGCCGTTTGTTTCTGTCTTAATCGGTTATGGAGGGCTTTCTGAAGAGGACATCCGGCTCGGTATCAAAAAGCTGAAAACCGCATGGGAGCCGCTGATGAAATCATAAAAAACAAAAAAACAGGCCCCCAGCGGAGCCTGTTTTTCTAAAAGGATATAATCCCGATTAAATTTAAGAACACAATAATAATAGCCAGCGGCACAACGAAACGAAGCAAATAAAACCATATATAAAAGAATGCTTTTCCGGGATGCGATCCTTGTCTCATTTCTGCCCACAGCTCCTGTTTCGATATTTTCAGCGGAATGAAAATAGAAATTAACAGGGCGCCTAATGGCAGCAGAACATTGCTGACAGTAAAATCGACAACGTCAAAAAACGTCTTATCAAATATGTGCACATCGCTCAGCATGCCATAAGATAAGCAAGATGGGATACCGACTAAGAAGATTAAAAACCCGCTTGTCCATGACAGTTTTTTCCTCTTCGTTTCATCGCCTTTGCCGATAATGGCTACAATTATTTCCACCATTGAAAAGGCAGAGGTCAGTGCGGCAAATAAAAATGCGACTAGAAAGCCGATGAAAAACAGGATGCCGAACGGAAGCTGTTCAAAAACGGCCGGAAGCACTGTAAACAGCAAAGTCGGACCTTCATTCGGCTCCAATCCGAAGGAGAAAACCGCAGGAAAAATAGCCAGGCCTGCCAAAAGTGTCACAATGATATTCATGACGACAATGGAGGCTGCAGAACGCGGGATATTTTGCGTTTTCGGCAGATAGGAGCTGTAAGTCACCATGACCGAAACCCCCAGTGTTAACGTAAAGAAAGCCTGTCCCAGCGCAAATAAAACAGACTCCGGCGTCAAATCGCCGAAATGAGGCACAAGCAAAAATTTCACGCCTTCAATCGCATGATCCAGCGTGAGCGACCGAAGAACAAGCAGGACAAACAATATAAACAAAATCGGCATCATCACCGCGCTTACCCGTTCAATCCCTTTTTGAACCCCTCTGGCGACAACCAGCACAGTCAGCACCATAAAGATAAGCTGAGCCGCGAGCGTCTGCACGGGATTTTGAATAACAGAACCAAAAAGTGCACCGTACTGTTCCTGGGTGAGTCCTGACAGTGAACCTGATGCTGTTTTCACTATATATAGTAAAATCCATCCTCCGATAACACTGTAAAACGATAAAACTAAGAAACAAGCCGCTACGCCGACCCAACCTGTGAGAAACCAAGCTGTTCGCGGCGCTTCTTTTTTATATGCATCAATGGCATTCGTTTGGTTCCGTCTTCCAAAGATAAATTCTCCCACTAAAAGCGGATAGCCCAAGAGAATGGTAAATAGCACAAAAATAAGGAAAAAGGCGCCTCCTCCATTCGTCCCCGCTACATAAGGGAACTTCCAAATCGCGCCTAAGCCGATAGCTGATCCAGCGGCAGCCATGACGAAACCGATTTTTGAAGCCCATTGGACTGGTTTTTGCTCAGACAATGATGTCACTTCCTTTCCAGCCTATATTATCTCTTATTTTTATGCTTATTTCTATATATTCATTTGATGAGAATAGAAAAAAGAGCGGCCAGTGTAAGCCGCTCTCTTCTTTGAGAGTTATTGATTTAATTTTGAATGCTTTCTTGAATATAAGAAATAGATCGCCATGCCAATTAACAGCCACACAAGGAAGCGGACAATCGTTACCCATCCAAGATTAAAAATTAAGAACAGGCAGAAAAGAATTGCTAAGCCCGGGATAACCGGAACCCCCGGACATTTAAAAGCTCTCGGGAGATCAGGCTGTTTCTTTCTCAATACGATAACCGCCACAGAAATCAGCACAAACGCTGACAGCGTACCGATGTTTACCAGCTTGGCAAGCTCATCAAGCGGAACAAGTGAACCGAGAAGCGCCGACATAATGCCGAAAAACCAAGTCGCAACATAAGGTGTTTTATGCTTCGGATGAACCTTAGAAAGCGAGCCCGGAACCAGGCCGTCACGAGACATAGCAAACATAACGCGTGTCTGTCCATAAAGCATCACAAGCATAACCGTTGTCATTCCCAAAACCGCGCCGATATCGATAATGCCTGCCACCCAGTTTTGCCCCGCGCTTTGAAGAACGAGAGAAACCGGATGATCGACGCCTGCAAACTGGGCAAACGGAACAACCCCTGTCATGATGGCTGATACAGTAACATATAAAATCGTACAAGCCAATAATGAGAAAATAATTCCTTTCGGCAGATCCTTCCCAGGGTTTTTCGTCTCTTCCGCAGCAGAGGATACAGCGTCAAATCCGATAAAAGCAAAGAAAACGAGCGCCGCTGCGCTGAAAACGCCGCCAAAGCCCATTGGCATAAACGGCTGCCAGTTATCCGGCTTCACGTAAACAGCTGCTACCGCAATAAATAAGAGAACGACCAGCACTTTTAAAATCACCATAATGTTGTTGACTCTTTTAGATTCTCTGATGCCTAAATAAAGCAAATACGTAATCGCAAGAACAATGACAAACGCAGGCAGATTAAAAATGGTAAATGTTCCTTTTACAGCCCCCGGAGCAGCCGTTAAGGCAACCGGAAGATGAATGCCCAGCCCGGACAAAAATGATTGAAAATACCCGGACCACCCGACTGAAACGGCACTTACCGCCAGCATATACTCTAAAATTAAATCCCACCCGATAATGAAGGCCAAAAGTTCTCCCATTGTAGCATAAGTAAATGTGTACACGGAACCTGAGACAGGCACACTTGAAGCAAATTCAGCATAAGACAATGCAGCGAATAAACAAGCCAGCGCTGCGACAACAAATGAAATGGTCAGTCCGGGTCCGGCAGTTACCGCCCCTGTCCCCGTCAGTACAAAAATCCCAGTACCAATAATGGCCCCAATCCCAAGCAATGTTAAGTCAAACGCCCCTAATTCTCTTTTTAAGGATTTTTCTCCATTTGTTGCAGCGATTAAATCTTGTATGCTTTTCTTCCTAAATACGCTTCCTTTCATTCCCCTTCAACTCCTAGCTGATGTTTTCTTTATATTTTATTTGAATTTTCTGAATTCATGAGCGGTAATGGCCGTTTTTCTTTTTTTCTACTATATTTGTACTGGTGATGAATCATTCCTTTCTCCTACTCAATATTATATATAAAAATCTGAAAATGAAAACTAAATTTTTAAAAAATTCGACAAATTTCTGCGGTAACATATTTTCATGCACAAAAAAACCAGCAAATCTGCTGGTTTTTTGTACATTATGTTGAAATAAAACGGCCGCCATTTACATGAATCGTCTGTCCCGTCATATAGGAAGATTCGTCAGATGCGAGCAAGACGTACGCCCCCGCATGCTCAACCGGCTGTCCCGGTCTGCCCATCGGTGTATCAAGTCCATGCTGTTTCACTTTTTCTTCCGGGAATGTCGCCGGAATCAGCGGTGTCCAAATCGGACCGGGCGCCACCGCATTCACTCTGATGCCTTTGTCCGCAAGAGATTTGCTCATTGATCGTGTAAAGGAGACAATTGCCCCCTTTGTACTGGAATAATCAATTAATGCGGTATCCCCCTCATAAGCGGTAATCGAGGTCGTATTAATGATTGCGCTCCCTTCTTTCAAATGAGGCAAAGCTTTCTTTGTCATATGAAACATTGAAAAAATGTTCGTGCGGAAGGTTTTTTCAAGCTGTTCTGTTGAAATATCAAGAATACTGTCCTGCGGGTGCTGTTCAGCTGCGTTGTTAACCAAAATATCCAGCTTCCCAAAATGGTCTACGGTTTGCTGTACAGCCTGTTCACAATGCTTCTCATCTCCGACGTCACCCGGAATCAGCAGGCAGCGGACGTTTTCCTGTTCAATCTGTTTTCGCGTTTCCTCCGCGTCAGAATGTTCGTCCAGATAAAGAATGGAGACGTCCGCCCCTTCTTTTGCGTACGCGATTGCTGCCGCTCTCCCGATTCCGCTGTCGCCTCCTGTAATGATCGCGACTTTTCCTTTCAGTTTTCCGCTTCCTTTATAATCACGGTCCTCTGATAAAGGAAGAGGATTCATTTCGGACTCAATACCCGGCTGCCGGTCCTGCCGCTGCGGTTCTTGTCCTTCTGTTTGTCTGTCCATTGGGTTCATATTGATCACTCCTAGACATGATAATACTGATCGTTTACCACATCACAGCAGCGAATAAACCGCAAAATATGTTTATAAAAGTACTTCTTCAGGAATAGCCCCTGTATATTTAGCTGACGGGCGGAAAATCATGTTGTTTTCTGCTTGTTCCAGCACGTGTGCGCACCAGCCTACCATTCGGCTTGCGGAAAACGTCGGTGTAAACAATTCATCATCAAAATCAATCGCCTTCATGACAGCAGCTGCATAAAATTCAACGTTTGTGTACAGCTTGCGGCCCGGTTTGTAGATGTCCAGCAAACGAATCGCTTCTGCCTCTACATGCAGCGCCAGATCCAAATCACGGTCATCGCCTGCAACCTCTTCAGCTTTCTGTCTCAAAGCTTCTGCCCGCGGATCTTTCGTCTTATACACGCGGTGCCCAAATCCCATCAGGCGTTCTCCTTTTTCAAGTTTTGCTGTCAAATACGCTGCAGCATTCGCTTTTTCTCCAATGTCTTCAAGCATTTTCGTCACAGCAGATGGAGCCCCTCCATGAAGCGGGCCTTTCATCGTGCCAAGCGCCGCGGTAATGGCCGATACCAAATCACTCTCTGTAGACAAAGTGACCCGTGCCGAGAAAGTTGATGCGTTCATGCCGTGCTCCATGGCCAGAATCATATATGTTTCAAGCGCTTTCTTTTTTGCTTCTGAAGGCTGTTCACCTGTGAGCATATAATAATAGTTTTCGACATGTCCGTACTGGGAAGATGGCTCAATGGCTTGCTCGCCGCGCACCCAGCGTTTTCTGTAAGCGATAATGGACGGCGTGATGGCAATCAGCCGAATCGCTTCTTCTATTTTTGGATAAAACGTGTACGTATTTTCCCCTAATGCTGAAACAACCGTTCTCAGTACCGACATGTCGTCCATGTTGTTTGGCAGCGACTGAATCAAACGCCCGATGCGGTCAGGCAGATTTCGCTCCGCAATCAGCTTTTTTTCAAATGTCTGTAATTCATCTGATGCCGGCAGTTTTCCAAATAAAATCAAGTAAGCGGCTTCTTCAAAGCTGTGATGCAGCGCGATGTCTTTTGCATGATGCCCTCTGTAGATAAGGCGACCTTTTTCGCCGTCAATATGGCTGATTGATGTGTCCACACATGTAATTCCCTTTAATCCGTAATGTACCATTTGTATTCCCCCTATCCTTTTCTGTTATTATAGTAAATATAATATTTAAAAAATATTGAATATTTTAAAGGGTATTAATTAAAAATCTTAATCAGAGGGAGAATGGAAATGGATTTCAAATGGCTTCACACCTTTGTGACCGCAGCGAAATATGAAAACTTCAGAAAAACAGCAGAAACGCTTTTTTTATCTCAGCCCACTGTAACCGTTCATATCAAGCAATTAGAAAAAGAAATCAGCTGCAAGCTGTTCGAGCGAAAAGGCAGGCAGATTCAGTTAACCGATGAAGGCAGGGCTTATTTGCCGTTCGCACTGAGGCTGCTTGATGACTATGAAAACAGCATGGCAGAGCTCCACAGAGTGAGACAAGGCTACTCTCAAACCTTACAGCTCGCGGTTTCGCCGCTTATTGCCGATACCGTGCTTCCATCTGTTATGAAACGATACACTTCAATGAATACCGAAACAGAAATTGCAGTGAAAATTTTTGAATCGGCAGAAATCTCGTCTCTGATTAAAGCCGGCGAGGCGGATATCGGACTGAGCTGTTTAAAAGTCCAGTCTTCTTCTTTAACATGCCACTGTTTATATAAGGACCCTGTCGTCCTCGTTGCGCCTCCTGATCAGCGTTTCACATCAGACGAAGAAATTGATGCCAAAGAGGTGCTTGAGCAATACCTGCTTTTGACCCACAATCATCCTGACTACTGGGACGACTTACTCCGTCAAGTCAGAGTGACTTTTCCATTTGTGAGAACAATGAAAGTCACACAAACCCATATAACGAAACGGTTTATAAAAGAAGGACTTGGCGTTTCATTCCTCCCCTTATCTACAGTAAAGCGCGAATTAGAGGAAAAACAGATGATCAGAATTCCTTACCATTCTGTGCAGCTGCCTTATGCCGGTGCTTATGCGATCGCCCTTTATGAAAATAAGAAGGAAAAAAAGTTTTTGGACTTTTTATCACATTTTCATTTTTAGATGTAACCAAAACGAAGATGCTCCGTCTAATGAAAAAAACCCGTTCTATGAACGGGTTACTTCGTAAAATTAGAATCTTTTCGCACCGAGGTAGCGAGGCTTCCAGTAGCTGTTGTTCAGGCTGCTGATTTGTACACCGTCAGATCCTGCATGAACGAAACTGTTGTTTCCAATGTAAATCCCCATGTGAGAAGGGCCGGATTTATATGTTGTAAAGAATACGAAATCACCGACAGACGGGCTGGCAATGCTCTTCATGGAACTCCAGTATCCCGCAGTGCTCGTTCTTGCCACACTTGTTTGTTTGTTTAATACGTACCAAATGAATCCGCTGCAGTCAAAACCGGAAGTTGTTGTTCCGCCCCATTTGTACGGCGTTCCAGTTAGCGCTTTTGCATCAGAAACCAGTTTGCTTACGTTAAGTGATGTAGATGATACTTTGCTGCTTGAACTAGATGAAGGCTTAGAGGAAGTGACAGGTTTTGAACTTGTTCCTTTCACCTTCAATACTTGTCCGACATAGATTAAATCTGATTTTAAGCCGTTGAGACTCTTTATTTTGCTAACCGTTGTGCCGTATTTTTTCGCGATTTTAGATAGACTGTCGCCGCTTACTACTTTGTATGTAGAAGTTGCAGACGTAGACACGCTTGATGAGCCGGAGCTGCTTGAACTGCTTGAGCCCTTCACTTTCAGAACTTGTCCGATACGCAGAAGATCTGATTTTAAGCCGTTCAGTTTTTTCAGTTCATTGATCGTCATGCCGTATTTTTTCGAAATCTTCCAAAGACTGTCGCCGCTCACTACTTTGTATGTAGAAGAAGATGAACTGCTTTTTGAACCTGATGCTGCCGATTTACCGTTAATAGATAAAGTCTGTCCTGCGTAAATAATATCGGAATGAAGCTTGTTTTCTGATTTAATTTTACTTATTGTGGTGCCGTATTTTTTTGAAAGATCCCATAACGTGTCGCCTTTTTTCACCTTGACGCTTTGTGCAGATGCCGCTCCTGCAAATAAGGTCGATCCTAAAACTACTGCTGTTGTAGCTGTAATGATTTGCTTTTTCATGTTTTCCTCCCTAAATATGTATATCTATTATTATCTCTTTTTTTAATTAATCATCTTGTTTTCTATTATAAGGATGGATTCCCAACAGAAATAGTCTTGACTTCACGTGACAAATTTCTTAATTATTCGTTTTCAAAAAAAGTTTTTAAGGGTATTAAATATTTCATTTTCATTTCAAAGGTGACAAAAAACGAGTGCTTTTGTCATGTTTTTTGGGCGGTTTATCAACATTTAGGAAATAATTGAAGAAGGTTTTGGGGATTTATGACATAGCGAAAGAATGTGGAACTTATAGGTTTCGATAAAAACTGCGGGCATCCGCAGTTTTTTTATTTAAACAACCATATCACGCATAAACCATGAGGTAAAGATTTTTCCGGAAAAATGAATGCTTTGATGAAAGAAAGGCAAGATAACGGACACAGACAATTTATATTCATCACAATCCTTTACCTAATGTTTACAGGATCAACAGCCGCACTTAACAAACATTCCCTATCGTAATAAGCAGAACAAATTAAAGGAGGCCTGCAAAAAAATGAGTCTGTTTCAAAAAATGAAATCAAAATTGCTGCCAGTCGCAGCTGTTTCCGTGCTTACAGCCGGTATATTCGCCGGTGCAGAGCTGCAGCAGACCGAAAAAGCAAGCGCCAAAAAACAAAACAAAGATGAGATCAGAAATGTCATTGTGATGATTGGGGACGGCATGGGAGCATCATACATAAACGCCTACCGTTCCATGAAAAATAACGGTGAAACACCGAACAACCCGAAGTTAACTGAATTTGACCGGAACCTGACAGGCATGATGATGACGCACCCGGATGACCCTGACTATAATATTACAGATTCAGCAGCCGCCGGAACAGCATTGGCGACAGGCGTTAAGACATATAACAATGCAATTGGCGTCGATAAAAACGGAAAAAAAGTAAAATCAATACTCGAAGAAGCCAAGCAGCAAGGCAAGTCAACAGGGCTTGTCGCAACTTCTGAAATTAACCACGCCACACCCGCATCATACGGCGCTCACAATGAATCGCGGAAAAATATGAACCAAATCGCCAACAGCTATATAGATGATAAAATAAAAGGCAAACAAAAAATTGACGTTTTGCTTGGCGGCGGAAAATCCTACTTTACCCGCAAGGACAGAAATTTAACGAAAGAATTTAAACAAGCGGGCTACAGCTATGTGACAACAAAACAAGCGCTGAAGAAAAATAAAGATCAGCAGGTGCTCGGGCTTTTTGCAGACGGTGGGCTTGATAAAGCGCTCGACCGCGACAGCAAAACCCCATCCCTGAAAGATATGACTGTTTCAGCAATTGACCGGCTGAATCAAAATAAAAAAGGGTTTTTCTTGATGGTTGAAGGCAGCCAAATTGACTGGGCCGCTCACGACAATGATACTGTCGGAGCCATGAGCGAGGTTAAGGATTTTGAACAGGCCTATAAAGCAGCTATTGAATTTGCGAAAAAAGATAAACATACGCTTGTGATTGCAGCTGCTGATCATACAACAGGCGGATTTACCATCGGTGCAAACGGCGAAAAAAATTGGCATGCGGAGCCGATTTTGGCCGCGAAAAAAACACCTGAGTTTATGGCCAAAAAAATCAGCGAAGGCAAACCGGTCAAAGATGTGCTCGCCCGCTATACAGATCTGGATTTCACACGTGAAGAAATGAAAAGTATTGAAGCCGCTTCACAGGCTGACAAAAGCAAAGGCGCCTACAAAGCCATCATCAAGATTTTCAACACCCGCTCTAACAGCGGCTGGACCAGTACCGATCACACCGGTGAAGAAGTACCGGTATACGCGTACGGCCCCGGAAAAGAGAAATTCAGCGGACTGATCAACAATACCGACCAGGCAAAAATCATATTTAACATTTTGAAAACAGGAAAATAAAAAGGATGCAGAACACTGCATCCTTTTTTCTTATAAATACCTGCGGTGAACCCCTTTTCCGTCATACGAAAACATCACTTGCTTATCCTCCAGCACAGATTCGATATGCACGCTTCTTCCCCACAGCTGGTATAAATAAGGAAGCACTTTCTCCAAGTATTTCAAATCCAGTTCTATGCCCTCATACCAATGCTTAATTAAGAGCTCGTTATTTTTCAGATAATCGCCTTCGTTTACTGTCAAATACGGAAATCCTCCGTTTACCCGCATGCTCACAAGCTGATCGCGGACAGCCTCCCACTCTTTATCGACGATTTTGTAGTCTCTGCCCTGCTTTTGGAACAGGTAAAGATCCTCGCGCATCACTAAATCTTTTGTTAAATAATTGCGGATGAATGAGATATCTGATTCAATCTCTCTGACCTCAAACATTTTCTCCCGGCCTGAGTTCGGCTTGACGCCCATTTTCTTCATTTCCTCAGTCGGATTGTTATACCGTTCCTCAATATCTTCAAAAATCTTCAGTCCCAAATAATAAGGGTTGATTCCCGTTTTTGACGGCTGGACAACCCCGGCATTCAGCTTGGCGAACTCTATCGCTTCATCAGAGGTTAAATCAAGCTCCCGGATAATTCTTTGATGCCAGTATGAGGCCCATCCTTCATTCATAATTTTCGTTTCCAGCTGAGGCCAGAAATAAAGCATTTCTTCTCTCATCATCGTCAAAATATCACGCTGCCACGGCTCAAGTTCCCTTGAATGCTCTTCAATAAAAAGCAGAATATCTTTCTCGGGCCGCGGCGGGAAAGGTTTTTTTGATTTTTTCAGTTGCTTTCTCGGTTTCTTTCCATCTAAATTCCATAGATCATCGTACGGCGTAGCCATTTCCTCAAATTCTTCTTCCTCATCATCCACACTCCACTGGAGCTTCGGACGCACCAAAGAAGGATCGATATGCTCCTGGATTGAAAGGATCGCGTCTAAAAAGGCCTCCACTTCCTTTATTCCGTGAATCCGTTCATAATACTTAATCCGCTCCGCCGTTGCCGCCATGCTTTCCACCATGTCACGCTTCGTGTTTTGGAAGCGGCAGTTGTTTTTGAAAAAGTCACAGTGGGCGAGTACATGGGCGACAATCAATTTATTTTGAATCAGTGAATTGCTGTCCAGCAAAAAGGCGTAGCATGGGTCTGAGTTAATGACAAGCTCATAAATTTTGCTTAATCCAAGGTCATAATGCAGTTTCATTTTGTGAAACTGTTTCCCGAAGCTCCAGTGGCTGAATCTTGTCGGCATCCCGTACGCGCCGAATGTATAAATAATTTCAGCCGGGCAGATTTCATATCTCATCGGATAGAAATCAAGGCCGAATCCTTTTGCAACTTCGGTAATTTCCTCAATTGCCCGCTGTAATCCCTTTTTCTCCTCCGCGTTCAACCGAATCCCCCCTACTTGGACTTATCTATAATGTATGAGCCCGCCTGATAAAAGATGATAAGTCACATTTCCGCCTGAAAAAAACTTGCCCTGCACATTGGCCTGTTTGCCAAATGTGTCAGTGGGTAAAAACAGACCATATTACGAAAAAAAGGAGCGATACCAATTGAATGCAGCAGACATGTTTTCTTCTTATCTCAGTAAATTGCCAAACCTCATCATTGCTTTGCTTGTCTTATTAATCGGATGGGCTATCGCCAAAATCATTGAAAAAGCGGTGTACAAAGGGCTCAGAAAAACAAAAATCGACGACAAGATCTTTGCTGAGAAAAAGCCGTCACGCTATTCATCGGAAAAAATCGTAAGCAAGGTCGTTTATTTTATCGCTTTGATTATCGTCTTTATTTTATTCTTTAACATTTTGCACCTGACAACAGTGGCTTCGCCTTTTGTCAGCATGCTTTCTGCTATTGCAGCAGCTGTTCCGAGCGTGCTGAAGGCCGGATTGATTCTGCTGTTAGGCTGGGCGGCAGCTTCTGTGTTAAGCTTTCTTGTCAAAAAAATCGGGATGAAGCTGAACACGAGCGAAAAACTGCGCAAATGGAACTTGGTATCTGAAGGGAAAGATATTCACCAGGCAGTTAACGCAGCTTCACAAATTGTCTTTTACCTCGTGCTGCTCATATTCTTGCCGGGAGTCTTATCTTCACTGAATATCAGCGGAATTTCAGGCCCGTTTACAAATATGATGGAAAGCGTACTCGCTTTTCTGCCGAAATTATTCGCTGCGGCGCTGATCGTTTTAATCGGCTGGCTCATCGCCCGCCTGGTCCGTGACATCATCACAAATTTCCTAGCAAGCATCGGTACAGAAAGATTCGCTGCTCGTATGGGGTTATCCATTTACTTAAAGGATACAAGCCTTTCAGCTGTCATCGGGACCATTGCTTATGTGCTGATTTTAATTCCGGTTGTCATTTCAGCGCTTGATCGTCTTGATGTCGCCGGCATTTCTCAGCCAGCCGTCTCTATGCTCAATACCATCTTAAACATGCTTCCGAATATCATTATCGCCATCGTACTGATTTTAGCCGGTATATGGGCCGGAAAATGGGTAAACACAATGGTGTCCGGACTGCTCCGCCGTGCAGGCTTTGATTCTTTATTAGGAAAAATGGGCGTAGAACCTGGCGCATCCGCAAAGCTGTCACTCTCCCAAGTTGTCGGTATGATTGCGCAAATCATTGTGATCCTGCTGTTTACAGCCGAGGCGCTGCAAATTGTTCAGCTGCATTTACTCGTTGAGATCGCAGGAGGCATCATCGCGTATCTGCCGAATGTCCTTGTCGCAGTATTTATCCTTGGAATCGGCCTTTACGCCGGAGAATTGGTGCGCAAGGTACTGGCCAGCATGATCAAAGGTCAGGAGTTCAAATCTTTAGCTGCGATTGCAAAGTATACAATCATCGCACTGGCTTTCTTTATGGCACTAGATCAGCTCGGAGTCGCTGACACAATTGTCAATTCCGCATTTATCATCGTGCTTGGCGGATTCGCACTTGCATTCGGTTTATCATTCGGTCTTGGCGGAAAGGATTTTGCTTCACGTTATCTTTCTAAATTCGAACGCAAAATTCAAAACACCGAGGTTGATACGAAAAACCGTTCAAAACAAAATCCTTCCAATGACATGAATTAAAAAAAAGCGTGTGCCCAGCAGGGTGCACGCTTTTTTAGGGAAATTCCTTTTTTTTCATTTTATAATAGATTATGATAAGATATAGAAAATGTCTTATTCCGAGGTCTTAATATGAAGTTAACAAATTATACAGATTATTCATTACGAGTTTTGATTTTTCTTGCTGCAGAACGTCCCGGAGAACTTTCAAATATAAAACAGATCGCCGAAACGTATTCTATTTCAAAAAATCATCTCATGAAAGTCATATACAGGCTCGGTCAGCTCGGATATGTAGAAACGATACGCGGACGTGGAGGCGGCATACGTTTAGGCATGGATCCTGAAGACATTAATATTGGAGAGGTCGTCAGAAAAACAGAAGACGATTTTAATATTGTTGAATGTTTTGATGCGAATAGAAATCTCTGCATTATTTCTCCAGTGTGCGGCTTAAAACACGTGCTTAATGAAGCGCTTATGGCCTATCTTGCCGTTTTAAACAAATATACGCTGCGAGACCTTGTCAAAAACAAAGAGGAAATTATGCAGCTTTTGAAAATGAAGGAATAGTTGATGATTCCTTCTTTTTTTATGCCCTTTTTCCTGCTTTCTGTTAAGATAATATGACTGATTTTTAAAAAAGGCAAAACGATGAGTTGAATCTGCCGATATAAAAAAGAAACAGCATATTCAAAATCATTGGGGGAAAAAGGAGAGCTCAGATGAAAAAGAAATTAGCAGCAGGGCTGACAGCATCCGCGATTGTCAGCACAACACTAGCGATTACACCCGCTGAAGCAGCAACGATTAAAGTCAAAAGCGGAGATTCCTTATGGAAGCTGGCGCAAAACTACAACACAAGTGTAGCGGCCATCACATCCGCCAACCATCTTTCGACTACCGTCCTGTCAATCGGCCAGACGCTTACCATCCCAGGCAGCAATTCCGGCACTTCATCATCTTCTTCAGGCTCAACAGCAAAGAAGAGCGGAAATTCTGTTTACACAGTGAAAAGCGGCGATTCACTATGGCTGATTGCCAATGAGTTTAAGATGTCGGTACAGGAACTGAAAAAGTTAAACGGATTGAGCAGCGACATGATTCGTGCAGGGCAAAAATTAAAAGTATCCGGAAAGGTTTCTTCAAATTCCAGTTCCGGCACTTCAAGCAGCTCTAAATCGAGCTCAAGCTCATCAGCTTCGACTGGCACTTACAAAGTGCAGCTAGGTGATTCGCTTTGGAAAATCGCGAACAAAGTCAATATGTCCATCGCTGAATTGAAGGTATTGAACAATTTAAAATCAGATACCATTTATGTGAATCAAGTATTAAAAACAAAATCAGCGGGTTCTAATTCGTCATCCAAAGACAATTCATCCAAATCAAATCAATCAACATCAGCAACAACGAAGTACACCGTAAAAAGCGGAGACTCACTTTGGAAGATCGCAAACAAATATAACCTGACTGTACAGCAAATCCGAAACAGCAACAATCTGAAATCAGACGTTCTGTACGTCGGACAAGTGCTGAAGCTGACCGGCAAATCAACTTCCGGCACATCAACAACACCGTCTTCGTCAAATTCAAGCTCCGGCACAACGACGACTACATATACGGTGAAGAGCGGGGATTCCTTATGGGTGATTGCTCAAAAATTCAATGTGACAGCCCAGCAGATCCGGGAGAAAAACAACTTGAAAAACGATGTCTTACAAATCGGCCAGAAGCTCACGATTACAGGCAAAGCTTCATCTTCAAATTCAAGTTCCGGATCTTCAGGCAGCACGATCTCAACAAGCGCGAAGATTAACAAAATGATCGCGGCCGCTAAGGAGCAGCTTGGCGTTCCATATCGCTGGGGAGGAACGACACCGGCCGGATTTGACTGCAGCGGATTCATTTACTATGCGCTAAACAAAGTGACATCTGTGTCCAGATTAACGGCGGCCGGCTACTGGAACACCATGAAATCTGTCAGCCAGCCTGCAGTCGGAGACTTTGTCTTCTTTTCGACATACAAAGCCGGCCCTTCTCATGTCGGGATTTACCTCGGAAACGGGGAATTCATTAATGCCAACGACTCAGGGGTTGTCATTTCAAATATGAACAACTCATACTGGAAACAGCGCTACCTCGGAGCAAAGCGTTATTTCTAAAAACAAAACTGTATGGCCTTTGTCGGCTGTACAGTTTTGTTATTAAAGACGAAACACATTGATGCTGATCATATGTTTTGTCACAGGGTGAAAATATACTTCCGCACGCACGGAAAATGTTTCATCATTCTGTTTGACGGTCACCCGAAAGACATCCTTTGTCTGCTGGTCATTCACCTCGGTCCGCCCCATATAGGCGTAATCGGAAAAAGAAGCCCCTTTATATTCATCTTGAATTTTACTCCAAGCGAGCTGTTCCCACTTTTGAACAGACTCGTTCATGTTTTCTGAATGCCCTTTTGCAGCCATCGATAAGATGATGAAACCGCAAAACAGAAGCGCAATGGCATACGGCAGAGATTTCATGTTTTCAGTCTCCTGTACCCAGATTATTTTCATCTTAGGTTTTCCAAAACCGCTTGCTTCATTCAGACATTTTCATTTTATGTCTCCCTCATATTGCTACCCCAGTTCTGACGCAGACGCCAAGTTTTGCCCCGTCAATAACAGCTGATGCGGCATAAACTAATCCTGAACTTCTCACACAGGAAAGGAGAAGCGATTGATATGGATTATGCTGATTACGACAAAGCATTGTATTACACCCATCGTTCCCAATGGGATAATTTATTAATTTTAATGGTGCGGACAGAGGATGATTTGTTATCAAAACGAATTGAGCATTTTTTGCATGCATACCATTTTGAACAGGATTATGCTGTATTAGAAAAGGTGCTGTATTCTCTTCTCCGCTATATTGACCATGCCACTGAGCTGACATATGAGGATCAATTAGCGCTTCTCACATAAAAAAACCCCCGGTGTTTAGACGCCGGGGGTTCCTGCATTTGCGAACATGTGCAATTCTTCCATCAGCTCTTTTATGCTGGCCGCCATGTGTTCCGTTACTGTTGCGTTTTCCACATCAATCGTTACCGGATCAAGCACAAGCTGCCTCGGAATGACATTGGCATATAAGCCCCGCATCACGGTTCTCATATTGTTCAGCGCATTGATTCCGCCTTTTCCGCCGCCTGCTGCTGCCAAAAGAGCTACTGGCTTATATTTAAATTGTTCGCTGCTTAAAAAATCCAGTGCATTTTTTAAAGCGCCGCTCATGCCGCTGTGATATTCAGGAGATAGTAATACAATCGCATCCGCTTTGCTGACGCGCTGCTTCAGCTCTTGTACCCGCATAAGCTCGGCCTGTTCGGCTTCACCGTTAAATAACGGCAATATAAATTCGCTCAAATCAATCAAATCCGTTTGATACACAGATGAAATATAGGCTGCCGCAATTCTTGTCCTGCCATGTGTTCTCGGCGAGCCGCTAATCACTAATATGTTCACTTTGTGGTCTCTCCATTCAGGTTGTATTTCACTGCAAAAAGCGCTGCTTGTGTGCGGTCCGTCAGCTCAAGCTTTGCTAAAAGATTAGACACATGGGTTTTTACTGTTTTTTCTGAAATAAACAACGATGCTGCGATTTCTTTATTGCTTTTTCCGCAAGCAATTTCGTTTAGCACATCTCTTTCCCGCCGGGTTAATTGATAAAATTTTTCTTTTTCCGGTTCATTCTGTTTTTTCATATGTGTCAGGACATGGGGCATAATAGCTGAAGACAGCATATATTCGCCTGAATCAACCTGTCTCAGTGTTTTCACCAATTCCTCCGGCTCCGTATCCTTTAGCTGATACGCCTTCGCTCCTGCCTGAAGCGCAGGGATTACATGCTCCTGATCAGAGTAGCTCGTCAGCACGACGATATGGACACCGGGAAATTGCTGTACTGCTTTTTTTGTTGCTGCTATTCCATCCATATCCGGCATCGACAGATCCATCAGAACGAGATCAGGCTTTGTTTCTTCGATGACACGGAGGGCCTCACTTCCGGTTGCCGCTTCTCCGACAACTTCAATGTCGTCCTTGGTGGCAAAGAAAAAACGAAGCCCCTTCCGGACAACATGGTGATCATCCGCTATTACAATTCTCATCTCACTGTCCTTCCTTTCTAATTGGTAAGCGGAAGTCTGACAGACAGCTTCGTGCCAGCTCCAAGCTCTGACTCAATGAAAAATTCCGCGCCGGCTTTTTCTGCCCGCTCTTTCATTCCTTTGATGCCAAGTGAAGGCAGTCCGTCGTGCGCTTCATAACGAAACCCTGCCCCATGATCGATAATATCCAGTTCTGCATAGGACGAAGAAGCAGTAATTCTGACATACGCTGTATCAGTCCCGGCATGCTTTTTGCAATTATTGAGGGCTTCCTGCACGACACGCCACAGCATATGCTCCTCTTCATCACGAAGGGCCGGACATCCTTTTTGTGTAAAGACGACATTCAATCCGATCAGAGTGCCGTAGCTTTTAATGGCTTCAGCCAGCCCTTTTTCCAATCCTCCGGGGCGAAGCTGCCAGATTAAGGACTTCATTTCAGCCAGCGCGTCCTGCGTTAACGTTTGAATAAAATCAATCATTTGCTGCAGGGTCTCTTCTTGTGTTAATGTCTTTGCCGCTTTTGCTGTTAAACTGACGGAAAACAGCATCTGGTTGACTGAATCATGCAGCTCCTGAGCGAGACGGTTCCGCTCCATTAAAAGAGCGTTTTTTTGTTTGTATTCAGCAAGCCTCATCCGCTGTATCGCCGTTCCGATCTGAAAAGCAACCGCCTCCAGCAAATGAAGCTCCTCCTCATCAAAAAGTGTCTTTCCGGCCGCCGCCACATTTAATAAACCAAACCGTCTGTCTCCATCTTCTAAGGGAACGGTTGCATGATGCGTAATCCCTTCTGTGTCAAAACAATGCAGCTCTTCAGCTGATTCTATGCGTTTACAGTTCATAATATTGGCTGCTTTTCTAAGTCCGCCGTTATTGAATTTCGTCAGGCAATAGCACTCCCCTTCACACATCAGCACTTTTTCCCTGCGGCTTAAAGCAGGCGGCAGGTATGCGTCTGCTGCTAACGTATAGGAACCGTCCTCTTCAATGAGAAAGATCCATCCAGACTGAAGATTCGTTAAGCTCAGCAATTCTTTTAAAACTTCATTCAGCGTTGCTTTGACATCGTGTCCTTGATTCAAAGTCTCGGCAATGGTTTTCAGTGTTCTTAATTTTTCCACCCTCGGTTTGGTCACGTCTCTCACTCCGGCTATGGTTATTATCTAAGATTATACCAGTTTTTTGAATATTGTTACTTCACATGAAGGATGATTTTCTTTCAGACTTTTGGATGAGAAATAGAAAAAAGCTGGATCACATTGCGTGATCCAGCTTTTTTAGAATTACTTTGCTGTTGCTTCGACAATTTCGTCAACTGTCTTCATGACATCGTCAGAAAGTGCGGCAAGACGCTGTTCACTGTCTTGTAGGGATGTTCCTTTTACGGCGAAATAAAATTTGACCTTCGGCTCAGTACCAGAAGGACGGAGGCAGAACCAAGATCCGTCTTCCAAGAAGTATTTCAATACATTTGATTTTGGCAGGTCGATGGCTTCTTCTTTATTTTCCGTCAAAACCATCCGTTTGCTTACAGCGTAATCCTCAGCAGTGACAACCTGTTTACCGGCCATTGTTTGCGGCGGATTTTGCCTGAAGGAAGCAAGAATCGCTTCAATCTGCTCCGCTCCCTGTTTTCCTTTCAGCGTCAGTGATTTCAGCCCTTCACGGTAAAAACCATATTCTTTGAAGATATTCATTAACGCTTCGTACAATGACGTTCCTTGTTTCTTATAGAACGCGCAAACTTCAACTGCCAAAAGTGCGGCCTGAATGGCATCCTTGTCGCGGGCGAAATCTCCGATTAAATAACCATAGCTTTCTTCATATCCGAATTGGAAAGTGTACTGGCCTGAGGCTTCGTATTCTTTAATCTTTTCACCGATAAACTTAAAGCCCGTCAGTGTATCAATCGTATCGAGTCCGAATGAAGATGCGACATCGCGGCCGATTTCACTTGTTACGATTGTTTTGAGAACGACGCCATTCTCAGGCAGGGTTCCTTGTTTTTTCTTTTCAGAAAGCAAATAATGAAGCAGCAACGCGCCGGTTTGGTTTCCTGTCAGCACTGTATATTTGCCTTCATCATTTTTCACCGCAATGCCAAGGCGGTCCGCATCTGGATCTGTTGCAATAAGAATATCTGCATTTTGCTCTTCGCCGAGCTTAATAGCGTATTCAAATGCAGCATGCTCTTCCGGGTTCGGAGATGTTACAGTTGAAAAGTCCGGATCTGGCCGTTCCTGTTCCTTCACGACCGTGACATTTTGATAGCCAAGGGCTTCGAGCCCGCGTCTGACCGGTTTGTTTGCGGTTCCATGCAGCGGAGTGAAAACCACTTTCACATCCACTTCTCCGGATAACTCAGGATGAACGGAAATAGATGTCAGTTTTTCAGTATAGACCTTATCAATCTCTTCACCGATGATCTTTATTAAGCCTTTTTCTTTTAACGCTTCTTCATCATCGACCGTGATTGTCAGTTCATTTTCGATGGCGTTTACCTGCTCAATGACGATGTCTGCTTCCCGCGGAGGCAGCTGGCCGCCGTCATCACCGTACACTTTGTACCCATTATATTCAGGCGGGTTATGGCTAGCCGTCACGACAATTCCTCCGTAAGCGTTCAGTTGTCTGACAGCGAATGACAGCTCCGGCGTCGGGCGAAGCTCATCAAATACGTACGTTTGGATGCCTTGTGTAGCAAGCGTTTTTGCAGCTTCCATCGCAAACTCCGGTGATTTATGGCGGGAATCATACGCAATGACAACGCCCCGTTTTTTCGCTTCCTCACCCTGCTGCAAGATGTATGCCGCAAATCCCGCTGATGCCTTGCGCACCGTGTAAATATTCATCCGATTCGTACCGGCGCCAATTTCTCCGCGCATACCCCCAGTTCCGAATTCAAGGTTTTTATAGAAGCAGTCTTCAAGAGCCTGATCATTCCCCTCTAATTCAGTGAGGAGCTTTTTTAATTCAGGATCTAAATTTTCTGTCTGTTTCCAGCGTTCATAGCTCTTTCTCCAAGTCATAATTCGTCCTCCTATGTATCAGCCATATGCCATTATTTTAATATGAAGAGAGCGTCTCTGTCACTTGATATCTTGAGATCTGACGCTTTCTGGCTCATAAAAGAAATAACGGGCTGCAGACAGCCCGTTATTTTTATTGTTCGACCGGTACAACCGCATCGTGTAATAGCTTGTTAAGGTTTTCTGTATGTTTGTTTTGCGTCTGCTTATCCCACTGGAATCGCTCGCTCATAAAATCAATAACGGCGTCTTTATATGTTTTTACCCAATTGATATCAAAAAATAAACGTCCCGTTCTGCGGACAAAGAAGTCAGCAGGCGTTGCAGTCAATTCTTCTTCGATGCTGTATTCTGCCTCGGCAAGGATATGAACCGGGATATTTCGCTTCGCAGCCTCGTCTTTCAGTGCCTCGACCCGATTAAAGACACGCTCTACGTTGGAGCCGTATCTGATAGCCAGCTGTTTCGCATCTTTTTCTGATAAGCCGGCCGCAATGCCTTCTTTCGTTTTCGCCGTCACGAAGGATGCAAGGTTTTTAGAACCGCCGACGTGCCCGCCTGAAATCGGCATGTTTTTCGTTTTGCATGGGCCGAAATCCTTTTCGCCTTCCTCTTTTAATCGATCACGAACAAGATCGACAATGTGCTCCGCCATTTTTCTGTACCCGGTCAGCTTACCGCCGGCAATAGTGATCAAGCCTGAATCTGACGTCCAAATTTCATCTTTGCGTGAAATCTCGGAAGGGTCCTTTCCTTCTTCATGAATGAGCGGACGCAGGCCAGCCCAGCTTGATTCGATATCATCAGCTTTAATATTCAGTTCCGGGAACATGTAATTGATTGAATTGATGACGTAATCGCGATCCTCAGTTGTCATGCGCGGATGCTCCAGGGCCTCTTTGTAAACGGTATCGGTTGTGCCCACGTATGTTTTGCCTTCACGAGGAATAGCAAACACCATGCGGCCGTCCGGTGTATCGAAATATACCGCTTGTTTCAAAGGAAAGACAGATTGGTCAAATACAAGGTGAATACCTTTTGTATGCTGAAGGTGCTTTCCGTTTTTAGAATGGTCTTTTTCTCTGAGCTGGTCTACCCAAGGGCCTGTCGCATTGACGATTTTTTTCGCGTATACTTTATATTCTTTTTTCGTCAAAACGTCTTCAATTAATACACCGACTGCTTTGCCTTTTTCATAAAGGAGTTCTTTTACTTTGGAATAATTCACAGGCTCTGCCCCGAATTTGACTGCTTCCTTCATGACTTCGATTGTCAGTCTCGCATCGTCAGTGCGGTATTCAACATAGTAGCCGCCGCCTTTTAAGCCGTCTTTTTTCACCAAAGGCTCTTTTTGCAGCGTTTCTTTTGCTGAAAGCATGCTTCTGCGTTCTGATTTTTTTACGCCGGCTAAGAAGTCATAAACTCTTAAACCGATAGAGGTTGTGAATGAACCGAATGTGCCGCCTTTATGAAACGGAAGCAGCATCCATTCCGGTGTGGTAACGTGCGGGCCGTTTTCATAGACAATCGCCCGCTCTTTCCCTACCTCAGCGACCATTTTCACTTCAAATTGTTTTAAATAGCGCAATCCGCCATGAACCAATTTTGTTGATCTGCTTGATGTTCCAGCCGCGAAATCCTGCATTTCGCTGAGTGCGACCTTCATGCCCCTTGATGCCGCGTCAAGAGCTGTACCAGCTCCTGTAATTCCTCCTCCGATAATAAATAGATCATATGTTTTTTTCGTCATGTCTGTCAGCATGCGATCCCGCTCAAGACTTGAAAATTGATTTTTCATTATTACGTTTCCTCCTTGTTGTCACGGTAAGTAAATAGAAAAAGAGACCACAACAGCCAAAGTGCATGTTCACACTTTGGTGCTGTGGTCTCTCCTCATCTCAGGACCGTTCTTATTAACTTGTAACCATTATAACATACTCTTATTTTATTTAAAAGCCATAGCTGCTTTAACGGCTTTTTGCCAGCCTGTATACAGCTCATTTCGTTTTTCTTCTTCCAATTTAGGTTCAAAACGCTTATCCAGATTCCACTGGTTAATAATTTCAGAACGATCCTTCCAGAACCCCACAGCGATACCTGCCAAATATGCCGCGCCAAGCGCAGTTGTTTCATTGATTTCCGGTCGTTCCACAGGCACATCCAAAATATCCCCTTGAAACTGCATCAAAAAGTTATTTTTAACAGCGCCGCCATCCACACGAAGCGTTTTCAATGAAATGTTAGAATCCGCTTCCATTGCATCAAGCACATCTTTCGTCTGATAAGCCAATGACTCCAGCGTGGCACGGATAAAATGTTCTTTTGTTGTGCCTCTTGTCAGGCCGAAAACTGAACCGCGCACATCGCTGTCCCAGTAAGGCGTTCCCAAGCCGACAAAGGCCGGAACGACATATACGCCGTCAGTTGAATCAACTTTCTCCGCGTATGATTCGCTAAGCGAAGAGTCCTGGAACATTCTCATTCCGTCTCTGAGCCATTGGATGGCTGAGCCTGCGACAAAAATACTTCCTTCTAAAGCATATTCAACTTTACCGTCAATGCCCCAGGCGATTGTTGTCAGCAGCCCGTGTTCCGACTTAATTGCTTTTTCCCCTGTATTCATCAGCATGAAACATCCTGTGCCGTATGTGTTTTTCCCCATGCCTGCTTCAAAGCACGCCTGGCCGAACAGCGCGGACTGCTGGTCGCCTGCCGCTCCAGCAATCGGAATATTTTTTCCGAAGAAGTGATAATCAACTGTCTCCGCATACACATGAGAGGACGGTTTCACTTCAGGGAGCATTGATTTCGGAACGCCTAAAATCTCAAGCAGCTCATCGTCCCATTTCAAATCGTAAATATTAAACATCAGCGTTCTTGAGGCATTGGAATAATCCGTCACGTGGGCTTTTCCGCCTGACATTTTCCAAATGAGCCATGTATCAATCGTTCCAAACAGCAGCTCGCCTTTTTCCGCTTTTTCTCTTGCGCCTTCCACATTGTCTAAAATCCATTTCACCTTCGTGCCAGAAAAATATGGATCTATCAAAAGGCCTGTTTTCTCTCTGAATGTATCATTATATCCTTTTTCACGAAGCTCCTCGCAGATTCCAGACGTCTGTCGGGACTGCCAAACGATCGCATTATACACAGGCTTTCCTGTATCCTTATCCCAAACAACCGCTGTTTCCCTTTGGTTGGTAATGCCGATTCCGGCAATTTGAGAAGCGCTGATTCCCGATTCAGAAATGACTGATGCGATAACAGCAAGGACAGATCCCCAAATTTCATTTGCATTATGCTCAACCCATCCTGGATGCGGGAAGTATTGTGTAAATTCCTTTTGAGCGGAGTGAACGATTTTGCCTTCTTTATTAAACAGAATCGCTCTTGAACTTGTTGTCCCTTGATCTAAGGATAAAATGTAAGTTTCCATAAGATGTCTCCCCTTTGCTTAAATATATTTTGAATTTGATAGTGTTTTAGCTGCATGTTTTTTCGTATAGCCATAGAGTCCTAACAATACCACAACCAATACAACGCTTACAATCCAGAAACTGCTTGTAATCTGCCCCTGAAACGCGGCGCTGTAAAATACACCGCCGAATGATCCGCCCAAAATCGGGCCGGCAACAGGAACCCATGCGTACTTCCAGTTTGATGAGCCTTTCCCCGGAATCGGCAGAAGTGCGTGGGCAATCCGCGGACCTAAGTCGCGGGCGGGATTAATTGCATATCCCGTGGTTCCTCCAAGAGAAATACCGATAGCAACGATGAGAAAACCGACGATTAAAGGGTTAAGTCCCTCTGTAAACTCATTTGCCCCAATCGCCAAAATTCCAAGCACAAGGACAAATGTCCCAATAACCTCACTTAAAACGTTTGCAAACGTATGCGGAATGCTGGGTCCGGTTGAAAAAACACCCAGCTTGGCAGCCGGATCATCGGTAGACTTCCAATGCGGCAGGTAATGAAGGTAAACAATCACCGCACCGATCATTGCTCCGATCATTTGCGCCGCAATGTAAACCGGAACCTCTTTCCACGGAAAATCACCAACAAAAGCAAATGCTATCGTTAACGCGGGATTGAGATGGGCGCCGCTGATGCCGCCGACCGCATAAGCGGCCATTGCCACACCTAATCCCCATCCAAATACAACAACAATCCAGCCAGATTGATATGAAAGCGATTTCTTCAAATTGACTCCTGCACAAACACCTGCGCCAAAAATAACAAGCAGCATCGTACCGATTAGTTCTCCCCAAAATGCTGTCATAGATAATTCCTCCTAAGGTTGCGATTAAGAAGTATGATAGAGAATAAAAAAACCACAACAAACCGCTTTACGGATGTATAACTTTTACCGTAAAGAGCTGCTGTGGGTCTCCGGATTCTCCATCACATTGTATTAACCTAGTTCAATTGTATCAGTGGATGAAAGCGGTGTCAATCACTTTCTGTCAAAAAGTTTTCATATTTTTTCCATAATTTGGTGTTAGATGTGGTGACAGCAACGGCACCAGCTTTCAGTGCCTGTTCTACATCTTGTTCTGTGCGGATGAAACCTCCCGCAAAGATAGGGATACCTGTTTTCTCTTTAATTTCCTGAATAAGTGACGGCACGATGCCCGGCAGCACTTCAATGAAGTCAGGCTTATGCTTGCCGACAAACTCCATGCTTTTTTCCATTGCGCTTGTATCAAGCAGAAACAAACGCTGGATCGCATAGATTTTCTTCTGCTTCGCTTTTGCAATCACGTTTGATCTTGTTGAGATAATCCCCGCTGGCTTGATATCCTGGCAGATAAATTCCGCTCCGTATTCATCATGTTTGATCCCTTGGATTAAATCGACATGCACCATCATCTTCTTCCCGTGCTTTTGCGCCTCTCTGATCACGCCCTTTAATTGTCCGAGATGAATATCAAGTATCACGCCGTACGAAAACGAGCTGTTTAAAAACTCATCAAATTGCTTCATATTACGAATAGCCGGTAAAATAGGCTGGTTGTGAAAACTCATAGTGTGCTCCTTTAACAAATCACTTTTGTATCAAATCGTCAGTATGCTTTCCTTCACCGTTTTTACGATAAATGCAAGGTCTTCTTCTGTCAGACAAAATGGCGGGGCGAGCTGAATGACATTGTTATATCCGGCGACTGTATCGCCGTTTTTGCCGATGATCAGCCCTTTCTCTTTGCATGCCGCAACCACTTGGTTCACTTGGTCAGCGCCAGCCGGCTCTTTAGTCAGCTTATCTTTGACAAGTTCGATTCCGACCAGCAGCCCTTTTCCCCTTACATCTCCTACTGCAGAGTGTTCTCTCAACGACTGAAGCTCACCTAAAAGCTTTGCTCCGAGATCGCGGGATCGCTGAATCAGCTGTTCATCCTCCATAATTTGCAGGTTTTTCAAAGCCAATGCGCAGGCTGCCGGGCTGCCGCCGAATGTGTTGACGTGGCGGAAACGGTCATAAGGAGCTTCTCCTTGGTATGCTTCAAAAATCTCCCGTTTAACTGCGGTCGCTGACAATGGCAGATACGCGCTTGTAATCCCTTTCGCCATTGTAATGATATCGGGCTTCACGCCGTAGTGCATAAATCCGAACGGCTCGCCAGTCCGCCCAAATCCGCAGATGACTTCGTCACAAATCAGCAGGGCGCCGTGGCGGCGGCAGATTTCCTCCACTTTCTTCATATATCCGTCCGGCGGCATTAAAATGCCTCCGCCAGTAATAATGGGCTCCATAATGACACCGGCAATCGTTTCGCTTAATTCCCATGTCATGATGCGGTCAATTTCATTTGCGCTCTCTAGCGTATCGGCGTCTTCAGGATTTCGGTAGACATCAGGCGGGGCGGCGTGCAAGAATCCTTGGCTTAACGGTTCATATTTATATTTCCGCTGTGCCTGGCCGGTTGCAGAGAGTGCTCCCAACGTATTGCCGTGATAGGCTCTATATCTAGAGATGAATTTATAACGGCTGTGGTCGCCGTTTTCCAGATGGTACTGGCGAGCGATCTTAAAAGCGGTTTCATTTGCTTCCGATCCGCTGTTGGAAAAGAAAATCACATAATCGCCGCCAAGCCACTCATTCAGCTTCTCCGCCAAGTGAATCGCAGGTGCGTGACTTTGCGTTAACGGGTAATACGGCAGTTCCTTTAATTGTTCATAAGCAGCCTCCGCAAGCTCTTTTCTGCCGTAACCAACATTAACGCACCACAAACCGGACATCGCATCAAGATAGCGGCGTCCGTCTATATCAGTCACCCAGGCTCCTTCCGCCTTTTGGGCAATCAGGCTGTCCGCTTGATGCGCTCCCTTCATAGCATGCCACACGAATTGCTCATCCTTTTGCTTTAATCCCTGATTTTGCTGAATGTTTTCCATCCCCATCATCTCCATTTCATTAGCGTTCAATAAATAAATTGAAACAGACCTTCTCTTATGTGATGTCTAGGTGATGATTTCCCTGACTTCAATATAAAGCCAGACGACAAAGGAGTCAATAAACCGCCGGGTAATTAAAACATCCTCTTTCATCAAGAAGAAAGAGGATGCAGCATCCAAAGCAGGACCGGCAAAGTGACTATGCTCAGCATTGTGCTGATAAAAGTGGCACTGGAAACGACTTCGGGCCTTGTATTAAACTGAACGGCCATTAAGGTCGTATTGGCAGCGGTCGGCATGGCCGCTACGAGAATCATAATTTGCTTCGTCATGTCATCCACAGGCAAAATCAATGTGAAGGCCAGCGCAATTAACGGTGATACCATCAGCTTCAGCAGCAGAGAATAAGAAATTTTTCTGTATTCAATATTCCTGAAAGAGATCAGCGCAAGCTGCATGCCAAGAATAATCATGATCGTCGGAATCGTCGCATTTCCGACCAGTTCAATGCCTGTCATTAACTCTTTAGGGATTGAAATATGCATAAGCTGAAGTATTGCGCCTAAAAGTGCTCCGTACGCCACAGGCATACGGATAACCCGAGTCATCACCGTTTTACATCCGCCTTCCTCCGAACCGCCCTTTGCAGCGTAATACATGCCGATAGTACTCATAATTAACTGTTGCAGCACCATTAACACAACAGCCGTATCCAGCCCCGCCGTCCCAAACACAAGCAGTACGACAGGCGTGCCATAATTGCCGTTATTCATAAAGGCTGATGAGAGAATCATGGCACAGCGATCTTGGTTCGGATACCTATGAAAAAAGGATAAAAAGGAGACCAACAGCACAAGAACCAGGCATAGACCCAGCACAAAAATAGACAGATACACATAGTCCATCGTCAGCTCGTTTGAATAAAACGTATCAAAAGCCAAAAAAGGAGACATTAAATATAAGGACATTTTGGACAGTGTCTGAATATCAAAACCGAGTGTTTTCTGTCCGATATAACCAATTGCGAAGATTCCGAAAACAGGAACTAAAACAAGCAGAAACTCCATAGGGCACCTTCTTTTCCGATGTACACACATTTATTTCTATTTTAAAGAAAGCACGGAAGCGTTTCAATTCCGTTTTTTTTAAAAAAAGCCCGCCAATTCAGGCGGGCTTTCGCATTATTTTTTATAGTGAATATGATAAATATCGCGGCGTCTGTCTTTGAGCTGACGCACTGTTCCGTTTTGGCGCTGTCTTCTGAGAATTTCTAAGTCAACATCGCCAATGACGACCATTTCAATATTCGGGTTGGTTTCCCCAACGATGCCGTCTCTTGCGAATTCAAAATCAGAAGGGGCAAAGATGCCGGACTGAGCATATTGGATATCCATATTTTCCGTTTGCGGCAGGTTTCCAACCGTTCCGGAAATGACGGTATAAATTTGATTTTCGACTGCTCTTGCCTGTGAACAGTATCTGACACGCAAGTAGCCTTGGCGGTCTTCCGTACAAAATGGCGTAAAAATAATTTTTGCGCCTTTATCGGCCGCAATACGGGCAAGCTCAGGAAACTCAATGTCATAGCAAATTTGGATCGCAATTTTCCCGCAGTCCGTATCAAACACACGTACCTGGTCGCCCGCGCTGATTCCCCACCATTTCCGTTCATTCGGCGTAATATGCAGTTTATATTGCTTCTCAATCGTTCCATCGCGTCTGAACAGGTAGGCGATATTATAAATTTTCCCTTCCTCTTCTACGAAATGAGATCCGCCGATAATGTTGACATTATACTTAACAGCCAAGTCTGTAAACAGACTGATGTAATCCTCAGTATACTCGGTAATTCTCTGTACCGCCAAGCTTGGTGAACGTTCCTCAAGGAAGGACATCAGCTGGGTTGTGAAAATTTCCGGGAACACTGCAAAATCAGACCTCGCGTCAGATGCGACATCGACATAGTACTCTACTTGATTCGCAAATTCCTCAAAGGAATAGATTTTTTTCATTTCGTATTGAATGACACAAATTCTCACAGGGAAGGCCGATTTATAATAACGCTTTGTCTGCTGCGGCAGATAATCGACATTATTCCATTCCATCAGCGTCGCATATTTGATTGAAGCTGTATCATCCGGGAGATAATCCGGGTTAATCCGCATCAGGGTAAAGCCGTTCATCAGCTGAAAAGAAAGGACAGGATCGTAAATTTGATGGCGTGTTACCTGTTCAACATACTCTCTCGCAGTCATTTCATCAGCATATTTATGATAGTTCGGTATCCGTCCGCCTATGATGATGCTTTTCAGATTTAAACGTCTTGCCAAATCCTTTCTTGCCTCATACAAACGATGGCCGATTTTCATCCGTCTGTAATCAGGATGCACCATGACCTCGATCCCGTACATGTTTAAGCCATCCGGATTGTGATTGGTGATGTATCCGTCATCTGTAATGTCCTGCCACGTATGGCGGTCATCATATTCATCAAAATTAATCAGGAGGCTTGAGCACGAACCGATAATTTCACCTTCGAATTCTGCACAAAACTGCCCTTCCGGAAAATGCTCCAGATGGCTGATTAAATGCTCTCGCTTCCACGGCTCCATGCCTGGAAAGCAGTCCTTTTGAAGGTCGATAATGTTGTCAATATCTTTCTCTTCGATATTACGGATGACCATTTTCTTTTCAAAACGGGTCAAATCTAATTTCTCAGACAATCTACTCGCTCCTTTCTAGTTTTGTGCGTTCAGATGATCAAGCAATAGGGCGAGCTCCATCTCCGCCATTGATTCGAGCCTGTGATCATATTCTTCAAACATCAAGGTGCCTGTTACTTGATTTGGAACGATTACACACTTCATGCCCGCTCGCTTGGCAGCAATCGAACCATTGACGGAATCCTCAAATGCGAGACATTCCGACGGCGATACTCCAAGATTCTTTGCCGCTAACAAATACAGCTCGGGATTGGGTTTGACCTCTTCTACATCATCAGCTGTCTGAATCACTTCGAATTCGTCAAACAGGCCAAGTTGCTTTAAATGGCCGGATACCCATTTATAATCTGAGCTGGAAGCCAGTCCTACTTTTAAACCTAAATCCTTTGCCGCATTCAGATACGCTTCAACACCAGGTCTCGCTTTTTCTGTTTCCATGCGTTTTGCAAACCGGTCTCTTCTCAGTTTTGTCAGCTCTTCATGGTTCAGCTTTTTGCCTATCTGCTCTTCTAAGTATTCAAATGGCCGAAATCCCGCCGCTGTTCCGATAACCTTGCCCCAAACGGATAACGGCAGAACTGAGCCATGTTCCTCAAAAATTTCCTGAAGGACTTCATATTCATGTGTTTCTGTATCAAGAATAAGCCCATCAAAATCAAAAATTAACGCTTTTATCACTGCGTACAACTCCTTTGGCCCGAATTGAGACATATGTATACACTATACCCCGAAACGTCTCTGCTTTCAAAAAGTAAGGGTTTATGTGAAGAAAGAGCCTGCACATTGCAAGCTCTTTCTTATTAATGCAAGTTTTGATGAGAAATGTTTGTCAGCGCTTCTCCAGCAGACTCGTTCGACATCTGATTGACAGCCAGGTCTCCAAGCGCAACGATCCCGACTAGATTGTTTTGATCTACAATAGGAAGGCGGCGGATTTGGTGCTGGGCCATCAGATGCGACGCGTCTTCCAGACTCATATTAGGATTTCCTGATACGAGGTCTGTTGACATCACTTCTGAAACGGGTGTCTGGCCATCTCGGCCTTGAGCTGTGGTTCTCAATGCAATGTCACGGTCAGTCAGCATTCCTTTTAAAACACCTTGCTCTACCACGGGAACCGCCCCGACGTTATGCTGTTTCATCAGAGAAGCCGCTTCCTGAATCGTTTGATTCGGAGAAACGGTTGCTACCTGCGTTGTCATTGAATGTTTAACTGAACTCATTGGTCAGCACCCCTTTCAATCATTAGTATGTTCAGACACCGGATGATTAAAAAGGGAGTTGCAGGAAAGGTTTTGTGGTATGATTTCTCTGATGCCAAAAGAGCTTTTCTCGAAACGGAAAAGCTCTTGCCGCAGATTATATCAGCCTTCTGTGACCCGAAAAGGCATTGTTTGTTTTCGGTTGAAAATCATATAAAGCAAACGGAAAATATACTCCGCAATCATTCAGCATCTTGCTGTTTTTATCAAAAATGGCTTGATCACTCAAGTCATCGTGCGGTGAAGGCTTTGTCAGAATAATATGTATCATTTGCAGACAAGCCATAATTTGAAAAGCTTCTTTTAATGTTCCTTGGTAATATTGGTTATTTAAAGACAGAACACCTTTCTTTTTAAAGCGCTGAATGTCCAGTTCGGAGAAATAAAGAGGAAATACATGATGGAAAAGCTCCATTGACAGTTCCTTGATAAAGCTTTCCTGTTCTTCAGTTGCTGCGTTCACGATTCTCACGTCTATCACCTTTCTTGCCATCGAATATCCAAAGTCTTTCTCAAGAATATCACAGAAAAAAACGCGAAAGCTAAGGTAAGTGTTTCCTATGAGAAGCAGCGGCCTTTCGCGCAAAAAAGGAGCCATTTGATCATGAAAGAAAAAGGCAAAGGGCTAGAGCTGATAATCAGTGAAAAACAGGACGGACAATGGCTGTTTTCTGTGCTGAAAACAGAGCTCAAAGCTTCTAAACCCGTTATCCAAGAATGGATGACTTATCACAATATAAAGGTCAATCACGAGCCTGTCAAAAACAATATACTCGTAAAAAAGGGTGACCGCCTTTTTATTGATCTTCAGGAAAACGAAGAGTCCTCCGTCATACCTGAGTATGGAGAGCTTGATATTTTATTTGAAGACCGCCACATGTTAATCGTCAATAAACCAGCTGGTATTTCCACTCATCCCAACGAGGAAGGCCAAACCGGCACACTCGCCAATTTGATCGCATATCACTTTCAGGTGAATGGCGAAACAATCAAAGTGCGCCATGTCCACCGTCTTGATCAGGATACATCAGGCGCTGTCGTATTCGCCAAGCACCGTCTGGCGCATGCCATCTTAGACCAGCAGCTAGAGCAAAAAACACTGAGGCGTACGTATCTCGCAATTGTTGAAGGAAAACTGAAACCAAAAAAAGGCAAGATCGATTCGCCGATTGGAAGAGACAGATCACACCCGACAAGACGGCGGGTTTCGCCAGGCGGACAAGCCGCCGTCACCCATTACCGTACCCTTGCTATCAATGCGAGAGAACAGCTCTCGCTTGCTGAATTAGAGCTAGAAACAGGCAGAACACATCAAATCCGTGTGCATATGGCAAGCATCGGCCATCCGCTTACTGGGGATACACTTTACGGAGGCGGGAGCCAATTTCTTAACAGGCAGGCACTGCATGCCAAAAAGGTACAGGCTGTTCATCCGATTACCGAAGAGCTGGTCGTTGCCGAAGCACCTCTTCCCGCTGATATAGAAAGCCTTTGCCATACGTATTTATCATGAAAGAAAAGCCGCAGGGATTGGGACTGACCCCTGTTTTTGAGACAGGGATCAAAACACCTTTTATACAGCCAATTGCCGATAGCTTATCGGTGATTGGCTGTTTAGTTTCGTTTGAATACGAATGTTGTTATAATAATAAATGTATTCTTTGACAGTGCGTTCTACGATGGCGGTCGTGGTTCGATTAATGCTGTTAAGATAGAACGTTTCAGACTTTAGTGAGGAATGAAACGATTCGATGGAGGCATTATCAGCGGGCGTCCCTTTGCGGGACATGCTCATGGTAATGCCTTTTGTTTTAACAGCTTTCTGATACTCATAAGATGTATACACAGATCCTTGGTCACTATGTAACACGCAGTTCTGAGGCAGTGTTGGCAGTTGATCAAGTGTGTTTAAGACAAAGTCTGTGTCCTGCTTATCTCCAATCGTGAAAGCAATTACTTCTCCATTGTATACATCCAATATACTGGAAAGGTACAATTGTTTCTGTCCATAAGGCAAATACGTGATATCCGTTACTAGTTTTTCAAGAGGATGATCGGACTGAAAATTTCGATCTAATATATTATCAACCACGGCATATGGCTGCCCATTCTTCTTGCGCTTTTTCACCTTAACCCGGCACTGCCACTGATTTTTCTGCATGATACGCTGAACCGTTTTATGGTTAATACGCATTTCCTTTTTTAATATAGCTGTAATTTTTCGATATCCATATCGATACTTGTGCTCTCGGCACAACGTGCCGATTTGTTTTTCCAAATGGCGCTTGGGATGATCTTTCATCAGGTTCTTCTTCCAACGATAATAAGACGCTCGTGAGATACCTAAATGAACACAGATATTCTGTACGGTCATTGTGCCGTGCAATACTTCTACAAGTTCGACTGACGTTTGGCTATCAACTTCCTTTCCAATTCGTTGTACTTTTTTAAAACTTCATTTTGTTGTTTCAGATAACGGTTCTCTGCCTGCAGTTTCTCTAATTCGGAAGAATACTCCGGACCTTTTCCGTAAGTGTATTGCTTACCAACAGGCTGTTCAAATCGATGTGTATCCCCAGCTTTATGCCATCTAACCCATGTCTGAACCTGCGTCTTATTCCTGATATTCAATTCCTGCATGATCTCTTTCATAGGCACGCCTGCCAATCTCATTTCTACAGCCTTCTGTTTGACTTCAATCGGATAACTCATTCTTGTTCCCATACAAAAAACACCTCCAAGTCTTATTTCGGATAACAACTATCCGTTTTCAAACTTGAAGGTGTTTTTTATTTGTCTCATCTTATGGGGTCAGTCCCGATTGTCTTGCGGCTTTTTTTACGAAATACGTTTTCCGTAAATAATATAACGTTTCGGGGCATCCCCGACGTATGAAAAAGGATAGCAGGTGGTCAGAATGAGCTCTTCCTTTTCGTGCTGCAGCGTAATAATGGAGGTATCATCCTTATCCACGATTTTTGTTTTTTCAATTTCATATGTGAAATCACCATATGAAAGGATGATGTTGAGCCGGTCACCTTTTTCAAGCTCGCCTGTCCGGCGAAACACGGTGTCACGATGTCCTGACAGTACAATTTGCCCGTTTTCATCTGGATAATAGCTGTCCTTGTAATGCCCCACACCCTTTTCTAAATCATCCGCATCGGTCCCTTCCACGATCGGAAGCTCCGCATTGATTTTCGGTATTTCCAGTATGCCGCTTGCTTGGCCAGTCTTCGGCTTAAACGATGATTTTTTCTCGGCTTGATTATCGTTTTTCTTCGTGCCTGCAATGGCCTGCTGCTGTTCAGCCGCCTTTTTTGCTTCTTTTAATGTCTGCTCTGTTTTCATGCTGGTATCTATCAGCTTGAAGCCCCCGTAGCCTGTGATCACAAGACCGATCACAATGATCACAAGAGGAATATATTTTTTCACGTCGTAGCGGCACTCCTTTTCCTTCTGATATATAAATACGTTCCGGACAGTGAGACCGCTGCGCCGATCACAATAAAGTTGTAGTATCCTGCTGATGTATCCGGAAGCTTATGATCAGAACCGCTTTCCTCACTTTCTTTATGCAAAGGCAGTGTGTTTATACGGCCGGCGGCAGTGGCAGGCTTTTTGGTCTCTGTTAATTCTTCAAAGGTCGAAATGACTGCAGGCGGCAGCTGATGGACCGGAGCTGTGCCCGGGGTCTCTCTTAGATCAGGCTGTTCTTCCCCAGGTGTCGGATTTGCCTTGCCCGGATCGTCTGTTCCCGGACTGTCTGCCGGGTCTTCAGTGACTGGGTCTTCAGCCTGACTGTCTTCAGCCAGTTTTATTCTGCCTTCTTTCGTATATGAAATCGGCTTATCAAAGCTTTTTACATACTCTACAGTCGCTTCTAAATCCTCAGGCCCTGTAACCGGATGTTTCCCAAGCAATCCGATTGGCTGGTATTTTGCTCCTGTCGCCGTCGCCATAAAATGATTAACGGTCAATGTGTATGTGGCATCCGGCTGGATTTCGGTTCCGTCTGCCATCTTTATATCAACCGCTTTGCCTGTTTCTGTATCCCACGTATACGTAAACCCGCTTATGCTGTAGTCAGGGCCGAAAATCGGTGAGATTTGCGCATTGATGATCTCCCGCAAATCTTTTCCTTTAATCTCAAGCTTCGTCAGCACATTTCCAAACGGCTGAATGTTATAAAGGTCTCCCCATGTAATTGGGCCTTTCTTCAGTCCTTCCCGTATCCCGCCGCCATTCATTAGCGCAAAATCCGTTTTCATCTCCGCTCTCATGCCATCAGCAATCAAATTCCCAAGTGGTGTGTCGCCATCATTAGAATAACCGCCTTCAATATCAACAGCCGCCTCACCGACTACTTCGCTGATAATCGGTTCAGCAAGGGCCTGATACTTCCTTAAAATAGCTGAGGCGCTGGCATCAGGTTTTTTCTTGCTTTGATCGACGTATTCGATATCAGCCGATTTTTTGACGATGTCTTTTGTCTGTTTATTGATTTCCAGATCAACGACACCTATCGATTTTCCGTATTCAAACGCCTGAACGATCAGCTTGCCGTTCACTTCACCATTGACGACCTTATGGTTATGCGCTGCAAAAATGATGTCTATCTCAGAATCTGATTTGTTTGCAAGGTCAGCGGATTCGCCTGTAATTGTGGTGCCGTTTTGTTCGGCAGACATATGTGCGAGCACTGCAATGGCCCTGATGCCTTTTTTCTTCAGCTCTTCGGCAGCGTCATTTACCGCTTGTACTTCATCGGTAAACTCAATATCCTTTATTCCGTCAGGCATGACCATTCCGGCCGCCGACTGTGTGACAACCCCAATAAAAGCAACAGGTATGCCCTCTACGTTTATAATGTCATAAGCCGGCAAAAAGGGTTCTCCGGTAGACTTCATTTTACAATTGGCGCACACAAGGGGAAAGTTTTGTCCGTCATAGCCGCTAGTGCCTTTCGGGTGATCTCCCCCTTTTAACATTCTCATGAGTTCATCCGTACCTTCATCAAACTCGTGATTGCCCACAGTTCCGACATCAAATCCGATATCCTCCATCAGCTCGACAGTTGGTTCGTCTTGAAGAAGAGATGATACGGGCGAACTTCCCCCGATCATATCCCCGGCGTGCACAGTGAGCGTGTTTTTCTTTTCCGCCTTTTTTTCTTTCAAATAGGCAGCTGCATAGTCCATGCGTCCGAATGTGCCATCTGGAGTGCCGTCTCCATCAAGGTCAAGCTCGTATTGCTGATCGATTTTCCCATGTAAATCGTTCATGCTTAAAATTCTAAGCGGTATATTTTCTTGGAGAGAGGTTTGCTTTTTCTTGTAACCGGCACTCTCTGCTTCAGCTGCTGAAGCAAAGAAGATCCTGTTTTCCACAGCCACCTGCTTCCAGTCTGCTGGCGTAACATAGGTCTTGTTTGATGAGTCTCCCACATACCTTGTCAGCCCTTTCCCCTGCTCTCTGGCTCTAAATTCAAACGGCATTTCCATAAGAGGATCCGCTTCATTCCAAATGCCTTTTTGCTCTTTTTTAGCATTGGCGGCTGCGGCCTGAAATTCCTGATAATCCTCTTCATTTTCAACAGGCCAAATAAAATATGTTGGAGCATAGCCATTTTTCACGAGTTCTAAATTTACATTTGCCCCTGTCTCAGTCACAACCTGTCCAAGAAGCCTGCCATAGCTGTCCTTGGCTTCGCTGCCGACTTTTACCGTTATTTGATCTCCTGGAGACAAAACAGTTTTTAAATAGTCAGAGGCTTCCTTGCCAAATTTTAACTGATTTTCATCCGCTTCATTTTTTGGTGTGTGGTACGTTTCTGGCGTGTCTACATTTACAAAACGGATTTTTGCCGTGCCAAGTATCGGTTTTTTGACATGAATGGTATCACCGTCTACAACGCGATCAACCACAGTTTCATATTCGCCTTCTGAAGACGGCGGGGCAGGCTGCTCTTGAAGCAGCTTCATGTCTGCTGATTTTCGCGGAAGAAGCTGAAGGGATTGATATCTGCTCAACACGCCAGTGATTTCATACCATTTATCCTCAGTCAGTTCATCAATGATACCTGTCTCACTCATAACACGCAGTGTCATTGCGTGGTGATCATTATCAATCATCGTAACATTGTAACCGCCGCCTGCTTGAGAATTTGGAATGGAAGAAATATAAGCTTTGACTGTTACAAGACGCCCTTCATATTGATCACCCAAGCTGCCATTGACCAGTTCATTGATCGTTGAAAATTCAGGGACAGGGAGAGGCTGATTTGATTGGGTAATGCGGATGCCTGATGTATCCGGAACTATTTCAGTAAGCCCTTGGTAAGTCGTTATTTTCCCTGTCACCGTAATGTGCATTCCTTCTTTTAACTCAGGGAAATTCTCTGGTGCTGCCGAATAAATGTTGATGCCGCCTGTGTCATCCTGCATAAAGGTCGACAGCTTTCCGCCTCCGATTGCGCTCTGATCGGCAGTAACAACGCCTTTAATCGTGACATGTTCATTCATTCGGCCGCGCGCTTCCTGTATTGTAATAGGCTGTGCTGCCGGCGGAGATTCAGCGTCATCCTTTAAGACCATTGACTGAACCTTCTTAAGACCTGTCGTATTAAAATAATGTTCAAGCTCGCCTTGAACAGCTATCTTTTTCCCAAGAAGCAGCGGGTTCGTTTGCAGTCCGAATTGGCTTCTAAATGCGGAGGGGATTTGCACGGGAAGAATGTGATCGGGTGATGTCTCGTTTTTGCTGTCCGCTATAGCAACGTTATAATCATTTGAAAAAGGGCTTGTCAGATTGTAATGCTGGGGTGAAACGGCTTGGCCGATTGTATATCCTTCGACAAGAGCTTGGCCCTCTTTTTGCTGTATCGCTTTTTCAACCGATATTGGTTCTGGCTCAGCAGCTCTTACAGCTTCATAAGCGGACATGACATTCAAGAAAATGAAAAGTATGATCAAAACAACATGCAAAAAACGCCTCATCAGTTTTCCTCCCTTACATCTTGCATCATTCGTTTATTTGATAATCACTTCGACAATCAGCATATAAATCCTGTCAGGCGCTGCATAAAACACCGCAGACAAGCACAAAATACAGCTGATCTGAAAAAAAAGGAGGAATTCGGTTTGGATCAGCAATTTCAGCAGCAATCACAGAATAAAGGGATACCAGGCAAACCGCATCAAAATCACGGGGGACATGAAATGTTTGATATGCACGAGGTGCTTTCCGGAACGCTTACTGTGCTTGATCAGTTTATGATGCTGAGACAATTCTGTAAGGATCAGGAATTATTAAACATCCTTGACCGTCAATATCAATTCATTACATCTCAATATAACTTAACGGCAGAGTGCTTCAAAACAGGAAGCGAGCCTTCACAAAAAACGGCAACTTATATGATGAAAGAAGACAACCAGACTGTTTACGGTATGCAGCCGGCACAGCCTAAGAAACCTGTTCAATCCATGAATGACATTGATGACAGCATCATCAGCCGCCAAATGCTTTGCGCTGTTAAGGCACAGGCATCTATGCTGACGATGGCTTCTCTAGAAATGACAAATCCGGCCGTAAGACGTGTACTGTCTGCGCAAATTCAGCAGTATGTCGAAATGGCTTTTGAGATTTTCCTTTACCAAAACAAACATGGTTATTACCAAGTTCCGCAGCTTGATGCGCAGGATATGGAACAACTGAGAAATTCATTTGCCCCTGCACAAGGACAAATGCCTCCGACTCAAGGCGGTATGGGCCAGCAGGGACTTCATTAAATAAAAAAGGCATTGGATAGAAACTATCCAATGCCGCATTTTCTTCAAACGTTCTGGTAAAATCTTTTTCAAATTGATCAAGACTATCCTGCGTCGCCGCTTTAAACCCTTTTTTAAAATCCCCTTTTTTCGCTGTTTCCTTTATAATCTCCAAAATAATGTCTTTCCCGTATGTTTCCGTCAGCTCATTGATCATATAAAAGCTTTGCAAATAAACATCGGTTTCATATTCCGATCGAGCTTCCTGCCAGTTCTGATCTGTCTGCAAACGGTCAAACGGCACGACAGTAAACGTGATCGGATCTATGAGCAATTCATAGTTCGCGATCCACTCGCTTAATCCTTCATGGAACCATAAGGGGAACTCATCAGGATCTGCTTCGAGCTCCCGTAATTTCTGATGAAACGCATGGTGTGTGTACTCATGAATCAATAATCTCTGATACAGATAAACTGCTACATCATCACCTTCTAAAAGCTGCTTTTTCTCTTCAGGCAATAATCCGATCAGCTGCTCCCGCTCAGAATAAAAGCCGACAACATCCAATAAACCGGAATAAGCCTCCATCTGTTTTTCATTAGGAAAAAAAATAATATCAATAGGCTTATGATTCGAATATTCAAGCATGACCTGATTAATACTCACCGCATATTCAAGCGTTTCTTTCGTTAATGGCAGTAAGGATTTTTCCTTAGAAGTGTAATAAACATCGGCCTGTTTAAATGACTCTTTCTTCATGTGCTTCGTCACTTGTTCTTTCGTTATCCCAGATGTCTGCCCTGGCAAAGACAGAATATACATCGTGCTTGATACGATGGCCGAGCTTACGGCCAGCATCACAAGGACTCCGCACAGGAATAGAGCGGATGCCGCACGCTTTCCTATGCCACCCTGCAAACGTCTCCCTCCCTGAGCCGGTCCGTCTTGTACCTTTTATTTTTACTCTATGCAGCCTTAGTTCACAGCGTGTCATTTCTGCAAAGAAAAAAGCCGCACAAGTTATGCGGCTTTTTATCTGTTATTCAGCTTGCGGAAAGACACGTTGTACTGTTTGACTGAATTCATCAAAGAATCCTGCAATCGGATCACCATTTTGAATCCGTTCGCCATACCCCTGCATCCGATCAACAAAGTCTGGATTTGCAGAAACATAAACATTGTCCATGTTCTTATCAGTGTCTCTTACTTTATCGGAAATTTTCTTTTTCAGATCTTTTCCAACTTCTTTTTTCCCATTTGTTAATACAACTGCAACATACGCTTGATTTCCGGCAACAATCACATTCGCGTGTTTAACTTCTTTCATATCGGTAATTTTATCGGCTGCATCATCAGCAACTTCCAACTTACGGTTATCATTACCGTTATTGTCATTACCATTATTCGTCATATTATTATCAACGTTGTCACGGCTATCATTTGCATTGTTGATATTTCTTGTGCCGTTATCATTTGCCGGATTGCGGTAGTTAACATTTTCAGGCTCTGCATTATCACGTCTGCCCTCACCCTGATTGGCCATACTGCAGCCAGTCATAAGCAAAGGGATAAGAAGCATGGACGCAAGGACTTGTTTTTTTCCAAGCATGTGAATTCCTCCTTTATCACTTTACTTATAGGTTTTTCTAATTGGCTCTAAATATGCATGAAAAAATAACGGAAATGCTTTCCCGGGAAATAAAACGGTTAATTTGTCTAATCAGAGGGGAAAATATCAATACACTTATAAAGGAGGGATCACGTTGTTCAATCAGCGAAAAGGAATCAGTCCGACAGCCTTAGTTATCGGTTCAACTGTGCTTGTTGCTGCTTTATCACCGCAGATCCGGCAAAAAATCAGCGGGTTTATTACAGGTCAAATGAGCAACCGGAATTCTCAAAATAAGTCATTTGATGTTTCTAATGTTGGAGATATGATGAAACAGGCGTTTGGCGGGAATAATCAAGATCAATCTCAAAATCGTCAGCAAAATGGCCGGCAGCATCAGCATGCAGGCCAGCAGCAAAGCCACCCTCAACAGCATCAGTCTCAGTCTAAGCATAATCGCCAAACGGACACAACAACAGCCAGAAATAGACAGCAGCAATATGCAGAGCCAATCCATTTCGAACAAAGCGCAATGAATGTAATGGATGACAACACTGTAATGGAAATGCTGGAAGACTTAGAACCCGGCCGTTAAAAAAAACGTGTAATCCCGTGGGGATTACACGTTTTAATATGACTAGGCTTCTTCCGCTTCGATCACATTGGATCGATCTTGGAATACACCAGAATCTATTTCCTTCGTGACTTTGCTGGTAATCAGGCCTGATGTCATACTTCCGCTGACATTCAGCGCAGTACGTCCCATGTCAATCAACGGTTCGATAGAGATTAATAAACCGGCGAGCGCGACAGGCATATTTAACGCTGATAAAACGAGCAGCGCAGCGAATGTAGCTCCGCCGCCAACTCCGGCGACACCAAACGAACTGATGGCAACAACCGCGATCACTGAGATGATAAACGCCGGATCAAACGGATTTTGACCGATTGTCGGGGCAATCATCATCGCCAGCATAGCCGGATAAATGCCTGCACAGCCATTTTGGCCGATAGATAGCCCGAACGAGCCGGCGAAATTCGCAATTCCTTCCGGGACACCCAAGCTTCTTTGTGTTTTAATATTCAGCGGCAAAGCGCCTGCGCTTGATCGTGACGTAAATGCAAACACGAGTACAGGCAGCGCTTTTTTCAAATAAACAACCGGATTTAATCCGCTGATCGTCAGCAGAAGCAAGTGGATGATAAACATTACAATTAACGCGGCATATGAAGCAATGACAAACATACCCAGTTTCAAAATGCTGTCAATATCACTTGTCGCAATCGTTTTTGTCATAATGGCCAGCACACCGTAAGGCGTCAGTCTCAAGATGAGAGTAACAACACGCATGACAATGGCGTAAACAGCATCAATCAATTTTTTGAACGTTTCAGCCTGTTCCGGCTGTTTCCGTCTCACACCTAGAAATGCAATGCCCAGAAAAGCGGCAAAAATAACGACTCCGATAGTTGATGTCGGTCTAGTCCCTGTAAAATCCAAAAACGGATTTCCAGGAAGCAGCTCAATCATTTGCTGCGGCAGTGTTTTCGCTGTCATCTCCTCTGATTTCTGTTCAAGCTCCTGTCCCCGAGAAAGCTCTGTATTTCCTTGGTCAACCTGAATCGCCTGAAGATCAAAGGAAAGGGCGGACGCAATACCAACCGCCGCGGCTACCGCTGTAGTCGCAACCAAAATCCCGATAATCAAACCGCTGATTTTCCCAAGATTTTTTGTCAGCTTCATCTTTGTAAAAGCGCCTAGAATGGAAATAAAAACAAGCGGCATGACAATCATTTGAAGCAATTTGACATATCCGCCCCCGGCAATATTAAACCAGTCGGCTGTTTGAACCACAATGTTTGAAGTCGGACCGTATATCAGCTGAAGCGCAAATCCAAAAACGATCCCCAGCCCCAGGGCAGTAAACACACGTTTTGAAAAAGAAACATGTTTCTTCTGCATGGCAAATAGCCCAATAATGAGTAAAAGTAAAATAAATACGTGCAAAATGACTAGCAAAGTCTCCAATTGAGGCAAACTCTCCCTTCAAAATTTTTCTTATATACTATATTACACAAATTCCGATAGTTCAAGTAAGAATTATTTCAGCATCAATATTTGGATAAAAAAACCCAATGAATACCGTTTTTGTTCTTTTCATTCCCCCCTTTCTTTAGTAACTTATATAAGGGTGATAATATTGCTGAAAGAACTGTTCGTAAATTTGACCATTTTAATCACATTTAATTATCTGTTCACCCACCTGTTTAAAGAAAGGTTAATACATAAAAAAGACCGCCTGTCCTTTCAGTTAATAAAAGGAACTGCTTGCGGTCTCCTCGGGGTTATTCTTATGAATTTTGGTCTGACGTACCACCATTCAATCATAGATTTTAGAAATATCCCTATTATGATCGCCGCTCTTTATGGAGGCTGGGTGTCTACGGCGGCAGCCCTGATGATAATCGCAGCAGGCCGCATGCTGATCAGCTTGAATGAATCAGCGCTGTATTCCATGATTACAATTTGTATCGCTGCCGTGCTGTCACTTATTGCATCAAGGAGAGAAAAAGTTCAGCTGAAACACGTTCTGTTACTTTTAATCATTTCAAATGGTTTCATCTCCTTTTTCTTCTATGTATTTGTTGATATCTATTCACTTAAGCTTCACTTTTACTTTTGGCTGATTTCAATTATCGGCGGCATGCTCAGCCTATATATTATCGAGCATGAAACAAATGCACATCTTTTATTTAAACAGTATAAGTTCCAGGCGCACTTTGACTTTTTGACAGGTATTTATAACCGCAGAAAGTTTGAAGAAATCACACAAGACCTGTATCAACAGGCTGCACACACTCCATCTTTACAATTTTCGCTTATTTATATGGATATCGATCACTTTAAAACCATTAACGATCAATACGGCCATCATGAGGGGGATCAGGTTCTAAAAGAGCTGGGATCCCGACTAAAACAAAATATCCGCAACACTGATCCTGCCGCACGGATCGGCGGCGAAGAATTTGCCGTCCTCTTGCCAAATTGCACGCCCGAGAAAGCATTCCAAATCGCCGAACGGATCAGGCACTCGATTAGTCATACACCGATTGTATTAACAAACGGGGAAAAGCTTGCCGTTACGGCCTCACTGGGGGTAGCCCATTACCCCCGAAACACAGATAAGCCGGAAACCTTGCCGGTTCTTGCTGATCAAATGCTGTATAAAGCGAAAGAAAGCGGCCGAAACAAAGTATGGTTTTCCGAAAAAAAAGAATGAATTCATTTTTTGAATTCATTCTTCCAATCTGAAAGACGATGTAAAGGCAAAAAAGCGGGAACAAGCATCCCTTGATACTCTTTCTCTATAAATGCCGCTGTATCATCTGATTGATAGAGTTCAAGGATGGTTTGCAGTGTTTCGCGATCTCTGTCCTCAGCTCTGACAACAATTACATTCATATCTTCCTTCCCGGTTTGTCTGCCGCCCTTTAATGTATGCTTCTGCAGGTTCAGCCCCGCTTTTTTTGCGGCGGCTGTATTCATCACAAACACGTCGGCTCCGCTCAATACATCCTGTCGGCGTACGGTTTTCAATTTCAAGTGTTTCGGATTATCTTTTATCACATCAATTGAACCGGTTCCGTTAAATCCGTTCTTCAAAGTAAGCAAACCCGCTTCCTGCAGCAGCGTAAGGGCTCGCCCAAAATCGAGCGCTTCATCTGGGACAGCAACAACAGCACCGCGCGGAATATCTTTGATTCGCTGATATCGTTTTGAATAAATGCCCATAGGCGCTATGTATGTCGTGCCGAGCGGTGCCAGTTTATGTTTGTATTTCTTTGAAAACGACTGAAAATATGAAATGGATTGAATAGCATTGGCATCAATCTCTTTGTTAGCCAGCGCAATATCTGATTCTGCATAATCAGAGAATGGAATCAGCTGAATATCAAGCCCTTCCGCTTCAGCCTTTTTTACGATATAGTTCCATATCGCTTCGTCCGACTCAGCAATTCCAATTTTTATCGTTTCATGTTCTGCTGACGGTGAGCATGCAGTAAATGAAATGAAAAGAATAAGAACAAAACTGCATACAAGCCACTTTTTCATTGTGACACCATACTCCTATCTATTTATTAGAGCATGCAAGCAATATCAGACATAAAAATCAGACGCTCTTAGTTGATAAACGTTGTCATTTGTAACATTGGTTAACTTTACCTTACTCATATCAGATAGGGTTGTCAATTACTATTACCCTACCTTTGCGTAAAGAGAAATTAAAGTAAAAAGTCCTGCAAACATATGATCACGTATCGAAAAAACAGATACATTTCGGCAAATAAATATCAAAATGAAAAATAATATGTTATTTTCCGAAAAAAGTTTCGTTTAACAGTTGTTTTTTCTCAAAATTACTGGTAGAGTAAAGGTAATTATTTTTGTTCGAACTATCTTTAAGAAGAAAGTTTTGTAAGAGTTTTCGTCTTGGAAGTTTGTTTTAGAGCAAGAATAGTGAATTTAAGCGTTATGATCGCTTTAGGAGGAAATTTCATGTTAGAAGGTAAAGTAAAATGGTTCAACTCTGAAAAAGGTTTCGGATTCATCGAAGTAGAAGGTCAAGACGATGTATTCGTTCATTTCTCTGCTATTCAAGGCGAAGGCTTCAAAACTTTAGAAGAAGGCCAATCAGTTTCTTTCGAAATCGTTGAAGGAAACCGTGGACCACAAGCTGCTAACGTTACTAAAGAAGCGTAAGCATAAATTGATAATAAAAACTGCAGGTGCAAGCCTGCAGTTTTTATTTTAAAGAAAAAGCTGTTTTGCTTATGCAAAACAGCTTTTTTCATTAGTTCGCAATATCCCGTTTCATAAAGATTCCGAAAGCAAGCAACAGGAAGACGACAAAGTAAATCACCAGCATCACAGTAGAAAAAGTGGTTGTCATCCCTTCCACTAACGGTGTTCCTTCTACATACTGCATCAGATCAACATTGGCAAATAAAATATACTTCGCCCAGTCAAACTTCATCGCTATAAATGTAGTGGCTGTCGTGCCCGTTACCAATAAAAAGATAGAAAACCCTACAGCAAGAGAGCTGTTTCTGAATACTGCGGACAGCATAAATGCCATCGTAGCCAGCATTAAAGCCGCAACAGATTCTGAGAGATACGTTTTGGCCAAATATCCTAACATGTTTTGTTCCAATACATGACCATCTTTATAGATTAAATGAACATTCGCGGCAGTGTCCCCGCCTGTTCCAAAAAAGACCAGTCCCAGCAAAGTTGAACCTATAAATAATATAAACAGCAATAAGAGACCAAATAAAAGAACGGTAATATATTTAGAAAGCAGAATTTGAAAACGGCTGAGCGGCCGAATCATTAACAGCTTAACCGTACCCCAGTTAAATTCGTTTGCGACGATGCCAGCTGCAATTATAATCGTGAACAGCCCAGTAAGGATTGTAAAACCGGCAGAATCCGTTACATAAGACCAAACGGTATATCCAGTGTCACTCGGGATATTATGTTCAATGCGATAGTTATTGATTGTAATCGTTTCTTCATATTGTCCTTTTAGGGAAGGATCTTCTTTCATCGCCTTCTTCAAATCAGCATTTTGTGCTTGAAGCGTTTCTTTCCACTTCGGATTTGCTTCATCGGTTGAAAAGTGGTTTGTTAAAAATGCCCACCCGATCATTGTCAAAGCCAGGATTCCGATCATCACCCATGTTCCGACACGGCTGAAAATTTTGATCCACTCATTATAAATCAAATTAAGCATGTTGAACCTCCTCTTTTGCTTCGCCTGTGATTTCTAAGAAACGATCCTCTAATGATTTTGTAATCACTTTGACTTCACAAATGCGGATTTGCTGCATGACCAGCAATTCAATGACTGCAGGGACGTCCTCTTTAGCCAGTTTGATTTCCAAACCGTTTGTCTTGATTACCGAATCATATTCTTTTAGAATCGCAGCAGCTTCTTTCGGCTGCTCCACATGGAAGAAATATGTATCCTTTTCATCAGTTATTTCATCTCTTACATTCTGAATATCGATAAGTTTTCCTTTTTGGATAATCGCAATTCGGTCACACATTAGTTCCATTTCTGACAGCAGATGGCTTGATACGATGACAGACATTCCTCTTTCTCGCGTCAGCTTCTTTAAATGGTCTCTGATTTCTCTGATTCCCGCCGGATCAAGGCCGTTTGTCGGTTCATCCAAAATCAGCACTTTCGGATCGTGCAGAAGGCATTGTGCCAAGCCGAGACGCTGTCTCATCCCCAGAGAGTAGGTTTTCACTTTATCATGGATTCTTTCTTTGAGGCCTACCAGTTCTACCACTTCATCAATTTTTTCCTTCGTGACACCCTTTACCATCCTTGCGTATTGCTGGAGATTTTTATATCCGCTTAAGAATTTATACAGCTCTGGATTCTCTACAATAGCCCCGATATGTTTGATTGCCTTGGCATAATCTTTTGTGATTGATTGGCCGCAAATGAGCACGTCACCTTGTGACAGCTTCATTAAACCGACCATCATTCTGATTGTCGTCGTTTTCCCTGCTCCGTTTGGTCCCAGAAATCCAAATACTTCGCCTTCGCGAATCGTAAAGCTCAGATGATCAATGATCGTCCGGCCTCTGATGTTTTTTGTCACATTTTTTAATTCCAATACTGTTTTCATCAAATTCCTCCTCTTTCTAGTAAACTTCCATATTCGTTTTAAACCATTGCAGCACGGACATACCTTCCTGCTCGCGAATCTCTTCTACATCACGCTGTGCCATTTTTTCTCCGTCGGCGAGCACGATGACCTCGTCAAGCAGGATTTCAATTTCATCAATTTCGTGTGTCGCAATGACAACGATCTGCTGCTCAAAATCAATATAAGAAACGAGGCTGTTTACGATTGAATCCCTGACCATTGGATCAAGACCGGAAAAAGGCTCATCCAGCAGAATGACGGAAGCTTTTCTTGATAGTGCCAGCACGATTTTAAGACGGCCTCGATTCCCCTTAGAAAGCTGCTTTATCTTTTTTTCAGGCTTCAGCTGCATTTCCTCAAGAAGCTGATAGGCTTTTTCCATCTGAAAGTCAGGGAACTGTGATTCGTAAAAATCGAGCATATCTTTCACCGTAAATCCGGGATAAAACATGTCTAACTCTGTTAGATAAGCCGTCTGCTTGATCATGTCTCTTGTTACAGGCTGTTCACCCGCTTTTACTGAACCTGTAGTAGGAAACATCAATCCGGCCATTAATTTCAAGGTTGTCGATTTCCCGCTGCCATTCGAGCCCAAAAATCCGTAAATTTTTCCCGGATATAAAGTGAATGATATATTGTTTAGCGCCGTGTGGCCGCCGTATCTCTTAGACACATTGTCAAATACAATATTCATTCCTGTCCTCCTCCCGTGTATTTTTTAATGCCTGCCAGCATTTCTTTTTTTGTTAATCCCAGCTCTGCCATTTGATGAATAAAGCTTTCAAACACTTCACGGGTAAGCCTCTCTTTCAGTTCATCCACGAGTTCAGCTTTGTCAGCGATAAACGTCCCTTGCCCTCTTCTTGTCTCCACAATTCCCAGCCTTTCCATTTCACTGTAGGTTCTTTGAATCGTATTCGGATTTACTTTTGTTTGAATTGCCATTTCTCTGACAGACGGCAGCTTGTCTCCGGGAACAAGCTCCTGTCTGACCAGCCTATAAAAGATTTGATCAGCAATTTGCAAATAAATCGGTTTAGAGGATTGAAAGTCTTGTCTCATGTTCTCTACACCTCAACTTTTCGCTGCAGGAGCCTGGAAGCCAGAAAAAGAAATACAGCTGCCAAAACCAGCATGACTATAATAGACGGATAGGGAAGATGGAAGATGTTTAATTCCACGATCCACCCTAAGGATCCCTTGTATGTAAAACCGACATCTCCATACGTTGTGAAATAATACAGTTTATCCAGCGGTGTCAGCCAAGGCATGATCAAATGGTCCTCTACATAAAACCACCCTATCCCCAGTAACATACAAATGAACCAGCGAAACCGCCTGATGAAGGAAGAACTCGATTTTAAAGAATGAAACACATTCCACAGCAGGATCACCGCACAGGAAAGATAAGCAGTAAATACCAGCCCATAAAGATTAAAGATCAGTATAGTGCCTGCAAGCGGAACTTGATCAGCAATGAGCGCTTTTGAGTTAAGGTACTGATAAAGAAAGACTCCATAAACTGAAATCAAAAACTGAAAAATAAATTGATAGACAAGACCGGTAGTCAGCTTCGAGAGTAAAAGCGCGGCTGCGCCGTTTGGATTATATAACCATAGCTGATTTTTCCCCTCTACACGAAGACTATTGTAGATCAGCAAAGGAGCTAAAAACACTTGAAAAATGGCAAGCATTACCCAGCATCCAAAAGCAGCTAAAGGTTCTTCAGTCAATCGTTCCAATAAAAAGCTTCCGGCAGCTAAAAGTATGACTGCACCGAGACATGCAAAAAACCGCATTTTTGACAGTCTCAGATCCTTTTTTACTAAACCCCAAAACGGTTTCATTGTTTTTCCTCCTAAAAACACTTATGAAGTGTATGACTCAAATAGTACACTAGAACTTTCTGAAATACAACATATTCCATGGATTTATTTTATAAAAAACCAAGTTTTATGCATTTAAACAGCATAAAAAAAGCAAACCCGCCATGAGTAAACGGATTTGCCTTTGATATTATTTCTTTTTATTTTTCATGGAGAGCAGCGCATCACGATAACTGCTGTCCTGCATTTTGTCACTTTTTTCAGTGACCTCTTTGTCTTTCTGATCTTCCTCAGAATGCTTAAACTTTTGAAGCGCCTGCCTGTAGAAGTCATCCCCAATTGAGTCACTTTTCTCTTTTTCAGAGTCAGTTTTTACAACGGCTGGGACATGCTCAGCAGCCCGTGCTTCAGCAGGGTATTGTGCTTCGTTTTCTTCCTCTTCTGGAGGGGCGATTTTTTCAGCTGTTTCTCGCTTCTCGAGTCCAGCAGAGGCGTTGCGGACGTTATACGTGATAAGGCCCGCAATCACAATGACAGCAGCAATAATTGCTATAATAATGGCCATTTTAACCTCTCCTTACTGTCCGGCTGTTAAGTTTCCTGTGACTTGGCTGACGCGTCTTCCTAATGCGCGGCCCAGCTGGATACCTTCCTCAGACATTAACTCATCACTGTCTACCGGGCAAGTGACGCCCGCTCCGTAGTAAGAACCGTACAGCGCGTTTTCAGGCACATTGCCAGGCAGACCGACAACAATCATCCCTTGGTGGAACATTGGCGTGATTAAGTTGTGCATTGTCATTTCCAAGCCGCCGTGTGTTGTTGCCGTTGTGCAGAATACTGCGCCGACTTTGTTGATCAGCTCGCCTTCAGCCCATAAGTAGCCGAGTCTGTCGATCCAAGTTTTCAGACCTGCACTGATTGTTCCGAAATGCCCGGGGCATCCCCAAATAATCGCGTCCATGTCTTTAAGCTTGCGGATATCCGCCTGATCTACGTGGTCGATGAATACTTCAGCCGCGTCGTTTTCCCGAGCGCCTTCAGCAATCGCTTCTGCCAATACCTTTGTATGTTCGCCTTCACTGTCATACACTACATAAATTTTCATTCAGGAAACCTCCCTGTACAGTTTAAGATTCCTTAACTTCTTTTGGAGCCGGAAGCAATGAAAGCTCCTCTTTTTTCTTTTTCTCCGCACGCAATTTATCTTTTCTGACATCACGCAGGAAAAGACTGAGAATCACACCTGCCACACAGAATAATGTCGCCCACATAAAGGCGTCATTAATCCCCATGACGTTTGAATCGAGTGTCGCGTGTTTATAAATATGTGAGTAAACATACGTTTTCGCTGTTTCATAAGGCACATTCATATTCACCATTATATTCGAAACTGCATTTTGGAACGCATGGAGGAAGTTCGGGTCCGCCGTGCTTGTTTTATCTGCAATTTGTGAATAATGGAATGTCGTGCGGTTTGTATAAATCGTCGTAATTAAGCTTGTTCCAATTGATCCGCTGATTTGGCGGAGCGTGTTGCTCATCGCCGTTCCGTGACTGTTCAGACGGGCAGGAAGCTGGTTCATCCCGGCTGTCATGACAGGCATCATTAAGAGTGACATACCGAATGCGCGAATTGAGTATACAAGCATAATGTGTGTATACGGTGTATCGATGGTCAATTGCGTATATTGGAATGTTGTCACCACTGTCACGACCAGACCGATAATCGCAAGCGGTCTCGGGCCGAATTTATCAAACAAAATACCTGAAATCGGTGACATGATCAGCATCACGATCGCACCCGGAAGCAGAAGCAGACCGGATTGAAGCGCCGTAAATCCGACCAGGTTTTGCAGATAGATCGGTAACAGGAACATACCAGTGTAAAGTGCCACTGTAATAATGATATTAATAACACTTGAGAGTGAGAAAATGTCGTATTTAAACACTCTGAAATCAAGCATCGGATCATCATGGCGCAATTGCTGAACAACAAAAGCAATAATTGCAATGACGCCGATTATAACTGTAGACAGTACAACCGGGTCGGTCCAGCCGTCAGAACCCGCTTCACTGACTCCGTATAATAAGGATGCGAAACCGACAATTGAGAGGATCGCTCCAAGTGTGTCAAGTTTGATTTTTTGCGGCTCCACCAGATTCTTAAAGATGAAGAAAGCCACGATGATAACAATTGCGCCGACCGGCACAAGTCCGTAAAACATAATGCGCCATGTGTAATGCTCAATAATCCACCCAGAAAGAGTCGGGCCGACCGCTGGAGCAAACATCATCGCAAGTCCGAAAATCCCCATTCCTTTCCCCCTGCTTTCAGGCGGGAAGATTAACAGAATGGTTGTCATAACGAGCGGCTGCAAGATACCTCCGCCCACGGCCTGGATCAAACGGCCGATCAGCATTACAGAGAAGTTAGGTGCGATACCGCAGACTAACGTACCGAGCGTAAAACAGAACATCGCAACGAGAAAGAGACTCCGTTGGCCGAACCGTGTAATCAGGAAAGCAGATAACGGAATCAATACGCCGTTAACAAGCATGTAACCTGTTGTCAGCCACTGAATCGTCGTTGCACTTACGCCAAATTCAGTCATTAAGTGCGGCATTGCGACGTTAAGCAATGTTTGGTTTAGTATTGCCAAAAACAAACCCGCCATTAGCACAATCAGCAATGTCATAGGGCTTTTTGTATTTTTTTCTTTGCCTGTAGCCATCTAAGACAACCTCCTTTCATGGTTTGATGACTGATCTGTTTTACTCAGAAATCTTAACAGATGCATTCATACCTGGAAGCACCTTATCAGATGGGTTTTTGATTGAAATTTTAACAGGAACTTTTTGCGTTACTTTTGTGTAGTTTCCGCTTGAATTTGTAGATGGAAGCATATCAAAAGTTGAGTTAGTCGCATAGCCAATTTCTTCTACAGTACCGTCAAAAGTTGTATCAGGATCTCCGTCAACTACTACGTCTACACTATTTCCTACTTCAACATCCGCAATATCTGTTTCTTTAATATTTGCTGTGATGTACAGGTTGTCCATGTCAATCGTTTGCGCAATTGTTGTACCAGCCTGTACGGTTTGTCCGTTTTTCACTTCGTTTTTCACAATTGTTCCATCCATGATGGATTTTACATCAACAGTTTGTTCACCTTTGATTTTTGCAACTGTGTCGCCTTTTTTCACTGTTTTTCCTTCTTCAAGATCCCAGTCGGATACTTTGCCTGCTGCTGGAGCTGAGATAGCTGCCATATCGCCGGCTACTTTTGCTTCATCTGTTTTTACGTAGTTTGTGCTTTGATAATAGTAGTAAGCACCTCCGCCTATAATTGCAAGAACAACAATCAAACCGATAATGTTGGTCAGAATTAAACGTCCTCTGTTCATTTTGTTTTTCTCCTTTCGTTTCTTCCTCTATCATTTTGTGGAAAGCTGGTGAAAATATGTGGGAAGTTTTCAATTACCGCTTTTTTCTGCACAGCCTTCAGCGAGCTTAGATAAACTCCCGGCAAGCTTACGCAAATACTGAAGCTGAGACGTGTCAAGCTTCTGATACAGGCTCGCGCCCATTTTTGCGTATTGCACAGCGGCTTTCTGTAAAAGTTTTTCCCCCTCTTCGGTTAACTGAATCATGACGATACGGCGGTCATCCGGACTGTCATATCGATTCATCAATTGCCGGTTATATAGGATATCGGTCATCCGGGTCACAGAAGCAGGCTTAAGATCAAGAGACATGGCCAGCTTGCTGAGCGGCGTGCTTCCGCTTTGATGAATTTTAAACATCAGTAAATATTGAAGGACTGTAATATCAAAAGGCTCAAGCACAATCTCCAATATCTTCTTCTGTTTTTTATAGATAGCCCGAGACGTATCGAAGAGCTGTTCAAAAGTGAGCAAAGCACGTTCTGATTCAGTCAACTCCTTTTCACCTCATTCCTCAATAATAGTTCACAAGATAAAATATTAATAAATGAAAGAAGATTTGTCAAAGGAAAAATTCCTTTTTTCCTCTTATTTTTTTCGTAATCGCTTTCTTACTTTTTTTAAATAAAAAAAAGCCCTGAAATGGGCTATTCACTAGGATAATTGATGGCTGATGCCAGTTTCTTCATTTCTAAAAAAGTTCTTCAGCGCCTGAAAAACGTCTGACTTCTGCTTTAAAATATAGTATTTGAATTTCTCGTCTTTCACATTTTTATAAGCCGACATTAACGTCGAGTGTCTATTGTATTGATTGACCTCGCCATAACAGAATAAATTTGCTTTCTTCATAATATCATTCACCAATTTCACGCACCGGGCATTATCAGATGTGAGATTGTCGCCGTCGGAGAAATGAAAAGGGTAAATATTATAACGGGCGGGGCTGTATTTTTCATCGATCAGCTCAAGCGACTTTCGATATACGGAAGAACAGATTGTTCCGCCGCTTTCTCCCTTTGAAAAGAAATCTTCCTCAGACACAACTTTTGCTTCTGTATGATGGGCAATAAATTCAATTTCAACTGTTTCATATTTCGTCCGTAAAAAGCGGGTCATCCAGAAAAAGAAGCTTCTCGCCATGTACTTTTCCCACACGCCCATACTGCCGCTCGTATCCATCATTGCTAACACGACAGCTTTTGACTCAGGCTTCGTGACATCATTCCATGTTTTATATTTTAAGTCCTCCGGATAAATCGGATAGAAAGACGGCTTCCCTGTCATCGCGTTGCGTTTAAAAGCCGACATCATTGTTCTTTTCTTATCAATATTACCGGTTAACCCTGTTTTACGGATATCGTTAAACTCAATATCCGTGTGGATGATATTATCTCTTTCTTTTTGCTGAAGATTCGGAAGCTCTAATTCTTTGAAGAGCGCTTCTTCTAAATCCATTAGTGAAACTTCTGCTTCATAATAATCCTCGCCTGCCTGATCTCCGGCCCCCTGGCCTTTACCCGGCCCCTGCTTTTTGTCTGATCCGTCCCGGGCTACCACATCTCCAACCTGGCTGTCGCCGTCCCCTTGCCCTACATGTTTATTTTTATCGTAGTTATAGCGGATTTTATACTCATCCAGTGAGCGGATTGGAATTTTCACTACATCCTTGCCGTTAGACATAATAATGCTTTCCTCGGTTACGAGATCCGGGAGATTGTTTTTTATGGCTTCCTGTACTTTTTTTTGGTGGCGCTGCTGGTCATCGAAGCCTTTGCGATGGAGGGACCAGTTTTCCTCAGAAATCAAAAAATGGCCGCTGTCATTTTGGGACATGAATTCCCCTCCTTAACCATTTATGGTCGTGATACATACCTATTCCGGCTTGTGCCAGATTATGAAACAAGTCTTTCGAAAAGATTTATATTCATCATATGCGCATAAGTACAGTTAATTGACAAACTATTTAGAAAATGGTACAAAACAACCCGCCCTGTTCGGACGGGTCACTTGCTTATCGGTTCAGCAGGCTGCCGACGTATTTCAGCAGCTCATTGGCACTCGTCGAGTTGTAGCCGTGCTCATCAATTAAACGGGCCACGACTTCATTTACTTTCTTCAGCTGCTGCTCATCAGGCGTTTTCGTTGAGGTCGTAATTTTAACGACATCCTTCAAATCAGCAAACAATTTTTTCTGAATGGCTTCACGCAGTCTTTCGTGGGAATTGTAGTCAAACCGCTTTCCTTTTCTCGCATAAGCGGAGATGCGGATTAAGATTTCTTCGCGGAACGCTTTTTTCGCGTTTTCGGAAATGCCGATCTGTTCTTCGATCGATCTCATCAGCTTTTCGTCCGGATTCATTTCTTCCCCTGTCAAAGGATCACGCAGCTTATTTTTATTGCAATAAGCCTCTACGTTGTCGAGATAATTATCCATGAGCGTTTTGGCTGATTCTTCATATGAATACACAAACGCTTTTTGGACTTCCTTCTTCGCAATATCATCATATTCCTTACGTGCTGCGGAAATAAAATTCAAGTACCGCTCCCGATCCTCGTTTGAAATAGACGGATGCTGATCAAGTCCTTCTTTTAAAGAACGGAGAACATCAAGGGAATTGATCGACTCCATATTTTTTCTGATAATGGTTGAAGAAATGCGGTTGATCACGTAGCGCGGGTCAATTCCGCTCATCCCCTCATCATTATATTCTTTCTTCATGTCCTCAACGTCTACTGAATTAAAGCCTTCCACACTTTCTCCGTCATACAGTCTCATTTTCTTCACCAGATCAATATCAGACCGCTTCGGCTCTTTTAATCTCGTAAGGATTGAAAACATCGCGGCGACCTTAAGGGTGTGAGGAGCAATATGAACATCCGATACATCACTTTCTGCGATCATTTTTTCATAAATTCTTTCTTCCTCAGACACTTTTAAGTTATAAGGAACAGGCATCACAATAATTCTGGAGTGCAGGGCTTCGTTTTTCTTATTAGAAATAAATGAGCGATACTCCGTTTCATTCGTGTGAGCTACGATCAGCTCATCAGCAGAAATTAACGCAAATCGCCCGGCTTTAAAATTCCCTTCCTGTGTCAGTGAGAGCAAATGCCAGAGAAACTTCTCATCACATTTCAGCATCTCCTGAAACTCCATCATGCCTCGGTTCGCCTTGTTCAGCTCTCCGTCAAACCGGTAGGCGCGCGGATCAGATTCAGAACCGTACTCGGCAATGGTTGAAAAATCAATACTTCCCGTCAAATCGGCAATATCCTGAGATTTCGGGTCAGACGGGCTGAAGGTGCCGATTCCCGTACGCTTATCCTCAGAAAAGAAGATCCGCTCCACCCTCACATCTTCAATACGCCCTCCGTACTCTTCCTCCAGCCTCATCACATTTAATGGTGAAAGACTTCCTTCTATTCTAATGCCGTATTCTCTGTAAAAATCCTCCCGCAAATGATGAGGGATTAAATGAAGGGGGTCCTCGTGCATCGGGCAGCCTTTAATCGCGTATACAGCACCATTATCCGTCAGCGTGTACGCTTCAAGACCTTTTTTGAGCATCGTGACCAGCGTTGATTTACCGCCGCTCACAGGGCCCATTAAAAGCAAAATCCGCTTTCTGACATCAAGCCTTTTCGCAGCCGGATGAAAATATTCTTCCACAAGGCGCTCGAGGGATTCTTCAAGCCCGAACAGCTCGCGGTCAAAAAAGCTGTACTTCTTCCGTCCGTCAATCTCCTCTATCCCGCTGTCTTTTATCATATTAAAAACACGAGAATGAGCAGATTGCGCGACCATTGGATTTTCTTTAATAATCTCCAAATAATCAGCGAATGTTCCTTCCCATTTCAGACGCTGCTCTTCCTCTCTGTACTTTTCAATTTTCTTTAATATATCCATAAGGACCTCCTCTATCATGTTTGATGCGCTGTGCAAAAAAAGGTACTTTGATACAATCTATGCCGTCAGCTCGTGATACATGCTTTGGTTTCTTAAAAATAAAGATACCTTATACAGCGTTGACAAGGCAGACTGCGTGCGTTCATAATAAAGAAAATACAGAATCATCCAGACTCGGACAGCAGGAAAAATTGAAGAGGGGGAGAGACGGTGAAAACAATCATCATGATGGGAGTCATTGTCACTTTTTTAGTATCAATTTTTACCGCAGGGTACGATAGCAAGCCGGGAAAAGAATAAAAAGAAAAGGGTGCTCCCTCCTGAGAGCACCCTTTTTCTTTGTAACAGAACAATGTTTTACAACTTAATTCTTTTCATCATTTTTGAATGCTGATCGCATTCGCATTTGTTTTCAAACTCAACTGTGCCGATTTTACAGCCGGGCCCGATAACGACTTCTTTCCCTCTGACAACCGCCGCCTCGGTATTTTCCAAATAGATTTTATCTCCTTCAATCAGCTCCGCAGTTAGTTTCGCTTTTTTTCGCGTAAAAAAGCGCGCACGTTTTTTTACAGTAATGGACGTTCCGCCTATTTCCCGAACCCGGCTGGCATCATGGCTCAATCCGATATCAATCTCGCCTGCATTCAACAAACCTGTTACGTCCACACAGCCAGTGATATGAAACGATTCGATTTCACAATCGCCTTTCACGCTGAGCTTTCCTTTTGCTTCACACGAATCCCCTGCCATATTGCCGCCGATCTCAGTCAGACCCTTCAGCTTCAATCGGCCAACATGAAGAGCGCCTCTGACTTGCATCGTCCCATATATGCTGATTTTGTCCGCAGTCAAATCACCTTCAAACTCGCTTTCTCCGAATACTTTCAGCCGTTCAGTCTCCGCGTTCCCGAGAAAACGGCCTGTGCCGTATATGCGGCAGCCTGCAGCAGACAGTCCTTCTCCAACCGTACCTTCACCTTTGATGCTGACATGGTGATAGGCACCTCCCGCAGCGTGTCCGGCACCATATAATTTTAAATTCCCTAATTTTACTGTTTCCATATGATCCTCCTTACATTCTTGTGTACGTGCCTACCGAAGCGTTCGGATCACAAGTATAATCACCGCTGTATTCCACGGTCTCAATCCGGCAGTTCGGACCGATTTTCACTGTGTTTCCCCGCACAGTCTTGGCGTTCGTATTTGTCAGCTCAATCACGTCCCCCTCGATCAGTTCAGCCGTTAACACAGGGGTCGGCATCAGCTTCAGCAATGTCAGCATCCCTTTTCTGCCCGTCACTTGAAGATGGCGGCAGCCGATTTCCCGCACATAACTCTCTCCGGAAGAAAGCTTTATATTCACCTGATCAGCATTTAAAAGACCGCTGACTTTGCATTTCCCTTCGGTCTGAAATGTTTCCGTTTCACAATCAGCTTCCATGACCGCCTTTCCGGTGATCACAATGTCATCAGCCTTGACTGTTCCGCCAAATGTTGACGATCCCGCAACCTTCAATTGTTTAGCGGCGGTATCACCTTGAATAAAGCCTGTTCCATTCATGCGGATGGATTCTGCTTCAACATCCCCATGAATTTTCCCTGAACCGCTGATGGTTACTGTTTTTGCCTTGACGCTCCCATCCGCTTTACCGGTCCCGTTAAATGAAAAAGAGTCACACTCCACGTCTCCGGCCACGGTTCCGCTGCCATTAATCTCAACTGATTGAAATTTTCCGCCCTTTGAACTCCCCGTACCGTTTATCACCAGATTATCCATTATTTCCATTGATGGCCCTCCTGCATATATTTTGTCTTTAGTTCCTCTGAAGCATTTGCTAAATCCACTCTATCGACAATCTTGACGGACGACTCAAAAAGGATGCTGTCTGCGGCAGCCGCTATAAAACAAGTCGTTACACCCAGCTTGCGTAAAATGATCAGTTCCGTCTGCTTCTTGATCTCCGCTGTATCATACTTCCTCAATACCTCAGCAGCCATTTTCACTTCTTCCAAGCTGACATTTCCGGATTGTAAAAGCCCTTCAAGCACATACAGCGACAACAGCTCCCGAGAAGAAAACACCGTGTCTGCTCCGCCTTCTGAAAAGACATGCAGAGCCGGCTTTGATATCAAACCTTTCGTCAGCAATTCATCAGCTGTCATGTTCACATCCTTCATTTTCGGTGACAGCATCTCCCGCATCTCATCCAAAGACAAATTTTCTTTCATCTTTTGAATGATTGAAATGCGCTTTAAAATATCCTCTCTAGGAAAAAACGTCTCTTGCCCTGTAAATGTGGATTTACGTATAAACCACTCCTCAGGGATTAAATTTTTTCGTTTCCATCGATACAGCTGACCGTATGAGATGGATGTTTCTTCAAGCAATTCTTTTTTAGAGATTAATTGATCTTCCATAAGTCCAGCTCCTTTGATGGATACATTGTAACATAACACTGTTACGTTGTTAAGCCCAGAATAAAGTTCCATAACACAAAAAAACCCGCCCATACACATGAGCGGGTTTTTCACTATTTTAAATCTCGGTAATTTTGCTGACGCAGCGCCTCATACACAAGAATCGCTGCGGTATTGGACAGATTTAGCGATCTGACATGCTCTGTCATCGGAAGACGCAGGCATCGGTCCATATTATTTTGAATTAATTCCTTTGGCAAGCCGCTTGTTTCTCTTCCGAATACAAAGAAATAATCCTCGTCAATATCCGTGTAGTCAAAAGATGTATGCGGCTTTTGGCCGAATTTCGTGATGAAGAAAAACTGCCCTTTTTTATATGCCTCAAACAATTCTTCTAACGAGTCATGATACACTACGTTTACAAACTCCCAATAATCAAGTCCGGCGCGCTTCAGCATTTTATCATCTGTTGAAAAGCCGAGCGGACGAATCAGGTGGAGCGTTGTATCTGTTGCTGCGCAAGTACGTGCGATATTCCCTGTATTAGCAGGAATTTCTGGTTGATATAAAACGACATGTAATGCCACTGTGTTCACCTCTATTTTTCTTATCCGCCCATCATTATATCATTAATTACTCTTTTGTCGTATCATCAACGATATGAAAAAAGGCATATCGGATAGACGGTGTGTATGCAGTTGAATCCTCGTATGACCAATACCTCATCCGGCTGTCATAGGACTGGGCGTTGACAAGCGGCATATTGCCTTTGTCCTTCGCCACCACAATCGTTGTATGATTAAACCGGCCATCTCCCTCAAAATCATAGCAAATCACATCACCCGGCACCAGCTCTTCCGCTGATTTCACCCGAACCGCTCGAAGGCCGGCCTTGGAATTCGTCAAATACATTTTCATCGAGTGCGCCACCGTCCAGCTATAGCTCCAAGAGCTTTGTTTCATCCACCAGCCAGATCCTCTGTTCGGGTGACCGCGCATTGGCGCTCCTCCTGCATGAAGACACTGAGAAATAAAATTCGTACAATTATCGCTGAAATTCTTATAAGCCGGATTACGCTTGTTCCAATATTTTTCGGCATATTGTACCGCTCCGAGCCGGTCATATTGAAAAGCTCGGCCAAACGCTTCCCTTTCTTCCTGTGAATAGTCAATAATGCTTTGGCCTTCACTAAAGCCCGCCGGTTTTTTTATCACTTCCTGATCCTTAATCAGAATTTGATCATAAACAAAAGCGACTCTTTCTTCTATCTGCTCTTCCATATACAGACTGTCATCCTGCTCCTTGTATAGATATTCGAAGTGTATGATATACCTGATGCAGGCGGTTCCGTCATCCTCAACCTGCACATAGTCTATGACAGCTTTTGCTTTCGCTTTTATCATCTCAATCTTACGTTTTTCCAGAAGCTTTTTCTTTCGTTCCATGACTTCCAGGTCTCCGACTTGAGGCTCCTGTCTCAGATCATGCCCGTTTACCAGATAGCTGAGACGCTCCTCCGCTAGTTGTTCTAATATGTGCTTCAAGCTCACCCCACCCGACATACTTTTTTATAGAGAAAAAACACTTGGCTGCATCTCAAGTGTTTTTTCCTTCTGCTCTATACGTATGTCAGGACAAGACTTATTTAGTCATGCCGGCTTTTAGCAATTCAATTCCTTTTTCAATTTCCTGCTTTGCCTCTTCATCATTTTCTTTTTCCAGTGCTTTTTCAAGCTCCTCCGCGTATGTGTTGTCTCCGATTTTCCCGATCGCCCAGGCAGCCGTCCCCCTGATTACCGGGCGCGCATCTTTATGCATAAGCTCCGTCAGTTCAGACAGTGCGGAGGTGTCTTTAAAGTGGGCAAGCGCCAGAATCGCATTCCGTTGAATCGGTTTTTTTCCGCGCCACGAGCCTGAAACATGTCCGAATTTCTCTTTAAATTCACGGTTGCTGATGGTTAAAAGCGGCTTCAATAACGGTTTTGCAATCTCGGGATCCGGTTCCATTTCAGGATGCAGATGAAAATCCTTCCCTTTATTGATTGGACATACCGTTTGGCACGTATCGCATCCATACAGTCGGTTTCCGATTTTCGTGCGGAATTCATCCGGCAAAAATCCTTTTGTCTGGGTCAGAAAAGATATACAGCGCTGAGCGTTAAGCTGCCCAGGGTTCACAAGCGCTCCCGTCGGGCAAGCATCTAAACATTTGGTGCATGATCCGCACATATCCTCAATCGGCACATCCGGCTCGAAAGGTATATTTGTAATCATTTCCGCCAAATACACATAAGACCCGTACTCCGGCGTTGTAATCATACAGTTTTTGGCGCTGAACCCAATTCCGGCCCGTTCCGCCACTGCCCGATCAGACAATTCACCCGTATCGACCATTGATTTTGTCCTGATATCCTCATGCTTGCTTCTCAGGAAATCCTCCAGAAGATCGAGCTTTTCCCGCAGGACGTCATGATAGTCCTTTCCCCAGGAGGCTCTGCAAAAAATGCCTCTGCGCTCAGTTCGCGTGCTTCTTGGCGCATCCTTCATTCTCGAAGGATAAGCAAGTGCAATCGCCACGATTGATTTCGCTTTCGGCAAAAGCAGCGTCGGCGTCACTCTTTTTTCAATATCAGGCTCTTCAAAACCGGAAAGATATCCGAGTGACTCCTGAAGAATCAAACGGTCTTTTAAACTGTCAAATGTATCAGCGGTCGTAAAACCGATCTTGTCCACGCCAATGCTTTTCGCGTATTCAATTAATTCTTCTTTCAGCTGATAAACGTTCATGGTTTGCACAGCCTCCTTTCTTTGTGATAAAACAATAAGCCGTTGTATAATAGGTTGATATCCCGTAATTGGAGTGAATGCATGTGAATATCAAACTTGATCCTGTTATTACTGAACGAGCGGCAGGAATAAATGCAGCCGCTGTGATATATGAAAATATTGAAGTCGGATCCTCTCCGCAAATGCTGAAAGGCAGACTTCGTTTATTTCAAGAGTCCCTGTTTTTTGACTATGCGGACGGCGGAATTTCCAGCCAGCCTTACGTCAAAGAATGGCAGACAATCTTTAAGCAGCTTGACCCTTCATTCGAGGGAGAAAAAACGCCGATGGAGCAAATGCTGATCCCGATATCCAAAGAACAATTCATGGAAAGCGAGGATTCAGCCCATGATACCATACATTTTTTCGCGTTAAAATATTCTCTCCCCATTATGATCTATGATGCCGGCAAGCTCCAGGAGCCAGTCCGGATTTCAGTAGGAGAAAAAGATAACATACTGATTTATTCTGATGAAGACGGGGTATTCGGCGATTTCAAAAACAAAGTCAATCAAAAACCCGTCACCGCAGATACAAAAAGCATGCTGCAAATCATCTTTTTCCCGCCATCGATTAAAAAAGAAAACGCCGTTAACCTATTAACATCATTAACGAAAATGTTTGAACAAATTCACGGCGGCGGCCATACAGTACATTGGCTTACGTAAAAGAACACGAGATTCGTGTTCTTTTTCACATAAAAAAACGCAATACTTCGTTTATCTGAGAAACGAAACACTGCGTTAATAACGTATGTATGGAGCGGGTGATGAGAATCGAACTCACGACATCAGCTTGGAAGGCTGAGGTTTTACCACTAAACTACACCCGCATTTGTTATTGGCGGTGTCAGCACCGCTTTGACTTTTATTATGTTACACGTTTATTAATTTTTCGTCAAGAGAATATAAAAAATTTGTCGAAAGAAATTTTTATTTTTGTAATATTGTTAAGTTACATTTACATAATGTTAAATAAACTATACAATGGAAGAAAGTGAGAATGTGAAGGTGGCAGACGTCATGATGAAAAATAAAGTGAAAGAGCTCAGAGCGCGCTTCAGCTATTCTCAGGAAAAACTCGGAGAAACGGTCGGCGTCACGAGACAAACGGTAGCAGCAATTGAAAAAGGAGACTATGTTCCCTCACTGTTATTAGCATTAAAAATCTGCAAAGCCTTCTCCATGAAAATGGAGGATGTCTTTTGGCTAGAGGAGGAAGACTAATATGGGCATGAAAACAAAAGCAGCATTTCACCTCGTTTTGTTCGGCCTTGCATGCTGGACACTGATTTCATACTTTGAAGCTTCGGAAGGCATTGGAGCCTTTTTCAGCACAAGGAACGGCCAGATGATGTTTGAAATAAACATCACCCCGTTTATTCTTTTTATTGCGGCAGCTGCAGTTTATATCTATTTACAAAAGAAAAGCCGACCTGCATCAAAAAATCTTCTGCTGCCAGATGAATTTGAGGAACAGGATGAAAGAGAGCAGATGATGACGGCAAAAGCCTGCCGTGCGTCATATATCGCCGTCTACTTTTCACTGCCTGCCGCCGCTGTCCTGCTCATTTTTTATCCGCTGTTTCAGTCACACATTCCCTTTTTCCCTATTATTATCGTGTTTATCATCATGATCATCCAGCACATATCCTACGTCATTTCCTTCAAGAAAAATGAAAAAAACTCCGGCGCGGTGTAATCGTCCGGAGTTTTTTTCTTACCAGCTTGCTTTTTTCACACCGGGAATGTGGCCTTTATGCGCCAGCTCCCTAAAAGCAATTCTGGACATTTTAAATTTTCTCATATATCCTCTCGGGCGGCCCGTTACCATACAGCGGTTATGGAGTCTTCCCGGTGCTGAATCTCTCGGCAGCTTGCTGAGTGCTTCGTAATCTCCTTTTGCCTTTAACTCTTGTCTGATAGCAACATATTGTTCAACAAGCTTCTGGCGTTTTAATTCTTTTGCCACTTTTGATTTCTTAGCCAAGAAAAAGCCTCCTTTAAATCGTAATATTTACGATTTAAAATGTATCACGATGTATTCTAAAATGCAAGCACACCGCTCGGTAAAACAGACGGCCGAAGCCGTCCATTCTATTTATGCAATTCAATATAATAAAGCAGAGCATCTTTATGTTTAATCAGTTCATTTTTGTTTTCAGAGGTTTTCATTGTACCGTTAGAATCCTTTATGCTGCTGCCGATCAATATCGGTTTCCCGAAAGAAATTGGCTCCGCTGATGATATATTTTGAGTCATTTCCTGTACAGCGCTGACGTCACGCTGAAACGATGAAGCAGCCGTGCTGCTCCCTTGTTCATCAACAATGCCAAAGTGAACGGTGCTCATTTTTTTCTGCCCTTCCTCATTCTCAAAATAAACAAATTGTAATGTATCGGGATTTTCTTCCGTGAAATCAGCAGTTACCGGACCTATCGTTTCAACAAGCTTTCCGTTTTGGTAATGTTCAATGTACATGTCAGCCTCAGAAATGCTTTCGTTGATATTAGTCACTTCAGCAGCGAATGAATGCGGAGCCGCAATCTTCATTCTGTTTTTTTCAATATCTGAAACATCTGCCTCTTTGATTTCCATGTGCTTCGTATTTCCGCATGCTGACAGCATGACCATCAGAGTAACGGCACTTATAAGTATTCTCAGAAAAAACAGCCCCCTTTTTTGATTATCATACCATGTTCGGAGGCTGTGTTTTCACTTAAACTGACGCATGATTCTCTTTGACAAAATAAGTGTTACCGACGGCTTCTCCTCTTTTTTTCTGAAGTTTCCTTGTCCGCTCATTTTCGAACGGCAAAAGCGGGAAGACGAGCTCTGCAAAATAGTACGCTTCTTCTAAATGAGGATAGCCGGAAAAAATAAATGATTCAATGCCGAGGGCCTGGTACTCCGCTATGCGGTCGGCAATAGTCTGCGGATCTCCGACAAGAGCCGTGCCTGCCCCTCCTCTGACCAGGCCGATACCCGCCCACAGATTCGGGCTGATTTCAAGCTTTGTCCGATCGCCTCGATGAAGCTCCGCCATCCGCTTTTGACCCGAAGAATCAGCACGGCGCAAAGCGTTCTGTGCTTTGGCAATCGTGTCATCATCCAAATGGCTGATTAAACGCTCAGCCGCTTCCCACGCCTCATGTTCTGTTTCACGGGCGATCACATGCAGCCTAATGCCGAACCGCACTGTTCTTCCCTCTTTTTCCGCTTGCTTTTTGACTCTCTCAATCTTTTCTTTTACCTGCTCAGGCGGCTCACCCCACGTTAAATACACATCTGTATGCTTTGCCGCGACTTCAATTCCAGCCTGTGAGGACCCGCCGAAATAGATAGGCGGGTGCGGTTCTTGCCGCGGCGGGAATAGCAGATTGCTGTTTTCCACTTTTATATGGTTTCCTTCATAGGTAACCGTTTCTCCGCGCAAAAGCCCCCGCCAAACAGTTAAAAATTCGTCCGTTGCTTCATAGCGCTCATCATGACTGATAAACAGTCCGTCCCCGGCTAGCTCGTACGGATCGCCCCCTGCCACAACATTAATCAGCAGCCGTCCATCTGAAATGTGATCTAAGGTAGAGGTCATTCTGGCTGCAAGAGAAGGCTGCATTAACCCGGGCCGTACCGCGACTAAAAACTTTAAGTCCTTTGTTTCCCCGGCTAACGCCGCGGCTGTGAGCCAAGGGTCCTCGCACGATCTTCCCGTCGGCAGAAGGACTCCTGTATACCCCAGCCTGTCAGCGGCCTGCGCCACTTGTTTAAAGTATTCATGATCCGCCGTCCGTCCATCGCTTTCCGACCCTAAATACCTTGCATCTCCATGTGTCGGAATAAACCAAAGAATGTCCATATCAATCTCTCCTTTTCGTCTATTTTCCCTCGTAACTGTTTCTCCACTTTAATAGCTTTCGTTCAAGCAGTCTGACAAAAGAATCCGTCAGCTTTCCAACCACCGCAAAAATGATAATCCCGGCAAACACTTTATTTGTTTGTGAAAATTGTCTGGCATCCATGATCATATAACCGACCCCTGAGCTTGAACCCATCAGCTCCGCTACAACAAGCCCAAGCCATGCAATACCTAGCGATAAGCGAATGCCGAGCAATATATTGGGCAGGGATGCCGGCACAATCACTTTTGTCATCTGCTGGTGCCATTTAAATTCAAGCACCCGGGCAACTTCGAACAGCTTAGCGTCAACTCCGCGAATGCCGTTAAATGTATTGATATACACAGGGAAGAAAGCGCCGAGCGCAATCAGCAAAATTTTAGATATTTCATCAAAACCGAACCATAAAATAAACAGCGGCGTGACAGCCAGATGCGGAACGGTTCTGAGCATTTGCAATGATGGGTCAAGATACAATTCCGTCCGTTTTGAAAATCCGGCCAAAATTCCGATCAAAAGTCCAAGCCCCGCACCAAGTACAAAACCAAGCGCTGCCCGGTATATACTGATTTGCAGATGGCCAAAGAGCTCGCCTGTCAAAATGAGCTCTTTAAACGTCAGCAAGATCGCAACAGGTGTAGGGAGCACTGTCGCCGACACGATGCCAAGACTGCCGATCACCTGCCAGATGGCTATGATCACAGCAGGCAGCAGAAGCCCCTTTGCCCACCCGTATTTGATTCTATGGGGCTTTCTTTGTATCGCTTCAGCATTTGCTTTCGGCAGTGAACCTGCAGCCTCTGCTTTCATGATGGATCACCTCCAGAGACTTTTTCCTTTAACGCTTTTTTGATAAATGAATTATCAACAACTTCTCTCACATCAATTTTCTTATCTATCGCTTTTGTTTTAAATTGAAAATCCGCTGTCTCCTGCTGCGCTTTTATAATGTCTTCACTAATAACCTCATTCAGAGGCTCCGTATTTTTCAGCACATTTTCAACGACCTTTTTATCGAGATCTTTTATTTTTGCATACAAGTCAGCCGCTTCATCCGGATGTTCCTTTTGCCAAACAACCGCCTGATTAAATACCTTCAGAAAACGGACCACTTCGTCTGGATGTTCCTTAGAGAATGTTGTTCTAACTAATGTAAACCCTGGTGAATATAAATCGGTGCTTTCCCCGTTCACAAGAAGTTTCGCTCCGTGTTTGATTGTTTCTAAGGATAGGTACGGCTCCCAGATGGACCAAGCGTCAACCGAACCGTTTTCAAACGCAGAGGCCGCTTCATCAGGCTGCAGCTGAATAATGGTCACGTCATCAGCTGACAAGCCTGATTGATCAAGCGCTTTATACAAAAAGTCAAAGCCGCTGCTGCCTTTCGCTACAGCAATTTTCTTTCCTTTTAAATCTTTGACCTCCTTAATCCCGCTGGCTGGATTCACAAGTATGCCGTTCGCCTTTAATCCGTCCTGAGACAAGCCAATTTCTTTAAAATCAATGCCTGCCGCCTGTCCAGCGATCACTGGTGAATTGCCGACTTGAGAAAAGTCAAGTTTATCTGCTGCAAGCCCTTCAAATTGTGGCGGCCCGCTTTGAAACTCCACCCATTTCACCTTGATGCCTTCTTTTTCAAAAGCCTTTTCAAACCAGCCTTTTTCCTTGGCAATTAAAAGCGGGCTTAAGCTTTGCTGTATTCCGATCCGAATTTCTTTCAATGGTTTTTTATCACCGCTGGCTCCATTTGCTCCGCACCCTGCCAGCAGAAAAAAAATAGATGCCAATACAATGATTCCTTTTTTCATCTCTGCTTCAGCCCTTTCTATATCCCTGATCCTTCTGCATACTCAAAGTCTTCTGTTTTTTCGAATTCCGACAGCACTTTCTGTCTGATCGCTTGGAAATCAGTCGTCGTCCTGTTTCGGGGATAAGCCAGATGAATTGGCATCAGCTTGTGAATTTTTCCCGGTTTGGCTTTTAGGATCGCAATCTCATTCCCTAAATAAACAGATTCATCTATATCATGAGTGACGAGTATCATCGTTGTCTTTTTCCTCCGCCATATATCCAGCAGCACGTCTTGAAGGTGTTTTCGAGTAAACGCGTCTAACGCACCGAACGGTTCATCCAAAAGCAGCACCTCCGGCTCCCGCAGAAGAGCTCGTGCGATGGCCACTCTTTGAGACATACCGCCCGACAGCTCACGCGGATATGCTTTCTCCGATCCTTTTAATCTGACAATCTCGATCAGTTCATCTACCTTCTGTTTGACTTTAGGATCTTTCAAATTCAAATCGGCGGCAATATTCTGCTCAACCGTCAGCCAAGGAAAAAGACGGTGTTCCTGAAAAATAAATCCTTGCTGAATACCTGGTGCAGTCACATAGCGTTCGTTAATTTCGACACTCCCGCTAAAATCAGAATCAAGTCCTGCAATTATCTTTAAAAGTGTGCTTTTTCCGCATCCGCTCGGTCCGATGATCGTTAAAAACTCACCCGGTGCAATTGATAATTGAATATTCTCCAAGACCGTAGTTTGGCGGCCTTCTTGAGCAAATGCTTTTTCCTTGATGTTGATGGTCACAGCCACTTTTATCCCTCTCCTTCTGCCAACCCCGCCTTCTAAAAAAACAAAAAGGCCCCCATCTCTGTTTTTGTAGAGATGAGAGCCTTCGGCGGTCCGATCAGCTGCCCAATTGTTTTTTTGTTTGAATATCATGTTAATTCAAATTATTCCGATATGTCAACTCTTTTTTATTCAACATTTTTTGGATGAATGTTTATCACTTACTTTTCATATTCGCAAATAGCGCTTATTTCTATGAACCCTCGATCATCTCTATTAAACTGTTCTGCCAAGGGTTTTCTGCTTTTTTCAATAGTTTTTATCGTATTATACAAATGATTATTTTATAATCATTATAAAATAATATTGACTTTTTACTTAGAGATGATATTATGTTCTTATCAATTCCAAGAGGTGATGACATGAGTTCAAATAAACTGACAACTAGCTGGGGAGCTCCAGTTGGAGATAATCAAAATTCAATGACTGCCGGTTCTCGCGGACCAACTTTAATCCAAGATGTACACTTACTCGAAAAATTGGCCCATTTTAACAGAGAACGTGTTCCTGAGCGTGTCGTTCATGCTAAAGGTGCAGGCGCACACGGTTATTTTGAAGTGACAAACGATGTAACAAAATATACAAAAGCTGCTTTCTTATCAGAAGTCGGCAAACGCACACCTTTGTTCATCCGTTTCTCAACAGTTGCCGGTGAACTTGGCTCTGCTGACACCGTTCGCGACCCGCGCGGATTTGCTATTAAGTTTTATACAGAAGAAGGAAACTATGACATCGTCGGCAACAATACGCCGGTATTCTTCATCCGCGATGCGATTAAGTTCCCTGATTTTATCCATACACAAAAAAGAGATCCAAAAACACACTTGAAAAATCCTACAGCTGTATGGGATTTCTGGTCACTTTCACCGGAATCTCTACACCAAGTGACGATCCTGATGTCTGACCGCGGAATTCCTGCTACACTTCGCCACATGCACGGTTTTGGTAGCCATACATTCAAATGGACAAATGCCGAAGGCGAAGGCGTATGGATCAAGTATCACTTTAAAACAGAACAAGGCGTGAAGAACCTTGATGTGAAGACAGCAGCAAAAATTGCCGGTGAAAACCCGGATTATCATACTGAAGATCTGTTCAATGCAATCGAAAACGGCGATTTCCCTGCATGGAAATTATATGTGCAAATCATGCCTTTAGAAGATGCAAATACGTACCGCTTCGATCCGTTTGATGTCACAAAAGTATGGTCTCAAAAAGACTATCCGCTCATTGAAGTCGGCCGTATGGTTCTTGACAGAAATCCGGAAAACTACTTTGCAGAAGTAGAACAAGCAACATTCTCACCTGGAACACTGGTCCCCGGTATTGATGTATCACCGGATAAAATGCTTCAAGGGCGTCTGTTTGCGTATCATGATGCGCATCGCTACCGTGTGGGAGCAAACCACCAGGCCCTGCCGATCAACCGCGCACGCAACGAAGTAAGAAACTATCAGCGTGACGGACAAATGCGCTTTGACAATAACGGCGGCGGCTCCGTCTACTACGAGCCAAACAGCTTCGGCGGACCGACTGAGTCACCTGAGGATAAACAAGCGGCTTATCCAGTACAAGGAATGGCTGACAGCGTAAGCTACGATCACAATGATCACTACACACAAGCAGGCGATCTCTACCGTTTAATGAGCGAAGAGGAACGCACACGCCTTGTAGAAAATATCGTAAATGCAATGAAACCAGTAGAAAAAGAAGATATCAAACTCCGCCAAATCGAGCACTTTTACAAAGCTGATCCTGAATACGGAAGACGCATAGCAGAGGGCTTAGGTTTGCCGATTAAAAAAGAAGTTTAATAGCATAGAAAAAAACCCGCTGTTATTCAGCGGGTTTTTTACATAGATTTACGGATTGCCGTATGCTTCTCGTCAATCTTCATATAAATTTTTTCCATTAACTCCTCACTATTCATTATCTCCCGCTTGTTCTTTTCAATAAGAAGCGCCAGCGGCAGCATCTGATTGCCATATGTTTTTCGTTTTCTGAAGCGTCTTCTCCCTTTCTCTTTTTTGGTTCCCATCATTTCTCCCTCCTTTAAAAATAAAAAAGGCTCTTATCTCAAAAGATAAGAGCCTTCGGTGATCCGATCAGCAAATGTTGGAAATGTATATTAGCTATATTAAAACGTATTCAATTCGGCCTGTCAATGACTTTCTATACTGTTACTTATAAAGTTTGCTGCCTTGATTCACAAATTCCTCGGCTTTTTCTTTCATGCCCTCCTGAATGGCATCCCACTCATTAAGCTCTTTGTCTTTGGCATAATCACGGATATCCTGAGAAATTCTCATGCTGCAAAATTTCGGCCCGCACATCGAACAGAAATGAGCCGTTTTCGCCCCTTCAGCAGGCAGGGTCTCATCATGATATTCAAGCGCTCTTTCCGGATCAAGCGAGAGGTTAAATTGGTCTCGCCAGCGGAATTCAAAGCGGGCTTTTGATAAAGCGTCATCTCGTATTTGCGCTCCTGGATGCCCTTTTGCAAGGTCAGCCGCATGCGCCGCAATTTTGTATGTAATAACCCCTTCCCGCACATCTTCACGGTTTGGCAGCCCGAGATGCTCCTTCGGCGTCACATAACACAGCATGGCCGTACCGTACCAGCCGATCATCGCCGCTCCGATCGCTGATGTAATGTGGTCATAGCCCGGTGCAATATCCGTCGTCAGCGGCCCTAGCGTGTAAAAAGGCGCTTCTTTACAGATTTCCATTTGTTTATCGACGTTCTCCTTGATTTTATGCATCGGCACATGACCCGGCCCCTCAATCATCACCTGAACATCATGCTTCCAGGCAATTTGCGTGAGTTCTCCGAGAGTCTCTAATTCAGCAAACTGCGCTTCGTCATTGGCATCGGCAATTGACCCTGGGCGAAGCCCGTCTCCAAGAGAAAAGGCAATATCATACGTCTTCATAATTTCACAGATTTCTTCAAAATGAGTATACAGAAAGCTTTCCTTATGATGAGCCAGACACCACTGTGCCATAATCGCTCCTCCGCGTGACACAATTCCCGTTGTCCGTTTAGCAGTTAGCGGCACATATCGCAGCAAAACACCCGCGTGAATCGTAAAATAATCCACACCCTGTTCAGCCTGCTCAATCAGCGTGTCACGGTAGATTTCCCACGTTAAATCCTCCGCTACACCGTTTACTTTTTCAAGCGCTTGATAGATCGGAACGGTGCCAACAGGAACCGGGCAATTTCGGATAATCCATTCACGCGTCGTATGAATATCTTTCCCCGTGGAAAGATCCATCATCGTATCTGCTCCCCAGCGAATCGCCCACGTCATTTTTTCCACTTCTTCTTCAATCGAAGATGTAACTGCTGAATTCCCGATATTCGCGTTAATTTTCACATGGAAATTTCGGCCGATAATCATTGGTTCACTTTCCGGATGATTAATATTTGCTGGAATAATCGCCCGGCCGCTGGCTACTTCATCTCTGACAAATTCGGGAGACACATGCTCACGAATAGCGATAAACTCCATTTCAGGGGTAATTATCCCCTTTTTCGCATAATGCATTTGAGTGACATTTTGGCCCGTTTTCGCCCGCAGCGGTTTCCGTTTTAACCCGGGATAGCTTACATTAGGGTTAGCCTTTTTATAGCCGTTGTCTTCTGGCTTCACAGCACGTCCATTGTATTCTTCAACATCGCCGCGCCCAGTGATCCACTTGTGCCGAAGCGGTTTTAAACCTTCTTGAATATTAATTTTTACATCGGGGTCCGTATACGGTCCGCTTGTATCATAGACACGAACCGGCGCGTTTTCCTCTTCGCCGAATGATCCTGTTGTCGGACTGAGTTCAATTTCTCTCATCGGCACTTGAATATCCGGCGAAGCCCCCTCTACATATACTTTTTTACTCCCCGAAAAACTCGACATAATGGAAATGTTGGCTTGCTGCACTGAATGATTTTGCATCACTTATCCTTCCCCTCTCTTTGTTTGAAAGGACAAAATCAAGCCCATAACCAGCACAAAAAACCGGATTCAATTGAATGAACCCGGTTACAGTCAGAAAGAAACATATTATTGCAGTATTCAGCAATAATAAAAACAATTCCTCTACTTCCCCACGCTGGTACGAACCAGATCAGGTCCAAAGGGTTAAGAAGCATATCTTCTCTCTCAGCCCGTCAGCGGGCACCCCCAGTAACTATTAATTTCGCACTTATCGTATCATAAAAACAAACTGAAAAAAAGAGCAATGTATAAAATATTCAGCAAATTCAAGACAAATATGTAATCGGCAATGCTATTTCAGAGATTTCATTTTCATGAAGCACCACCTGATACGCATTTGCATCAGATCTTGAACTCACAGCCTGAAAAAAATGATCATCAATAAAATGAAGAGCTGCTCCATCATCCGCCGCATAACCGCTGCTCAACGCTTTCTCTGATATCATGTGATGATATGTAGGTCTCCGATCCTTTTCTCCATCATAATGAGGACAAAAACTGCCTTGCAAAAAACCCAAGCTTTTCAAACCGGTCAGCGGTCCGGCAGAATCCGTCACACCTTCTTCAAACCAGCAGATCGCACCTGCACTTAATCCCGCTAAAATAATCCCGTTCTCCCAAGCTTTTTTCAATATGTGATCCAGTCCCCACTCCTTCCACAGCACCAGCAAATTTCTTGTATTTCCCCCGCCGACATAAATCACATCTTTCTCCATAATAAAGGAGGCTAAATCTGTTGTCGGCGGCTTAAATAAAGACAAATGAGACGGGTCACAATCAAGCTTTTGAAAAGCATGGTAAAACCGCTGAACATAGTTCTCCGCATCCCCGCTTGCCGTTGGCAAAAAACAAATGCGAGGTGAGGGCTGCTTTGACTGATTAATGATAAATTGATCAAGAACCAGATGATCTGGTTCCATTGAAAAACCTCCGCCGCCCATCGCAATAATCTGTTTCATCATCCGACTCCCCCAAGAAAATATTTTACCCATTATAGCACTTTCGCATAAAAGCATGATACAAGGTAAAAATACCTTTGAATCAGGAGGTGACCGAAAAAATGGAACAAGACCGTTTGGCAAACCACGAAACAGTTGATTTACACGAAATCCTCAACTTCAAAACCGTATGTTTACTTAAATCAAAAATGATGCAGGGACTGGTGTTCGATCAGGAACTGAGAGCCCTTATGGAGAAGGATGTACAGCAGTCTGTACGGGACGTAACTGAGCTTCAGAGCCTCTATCAAAAGGCCCCGACAATAACAGGAGGTGACTATCATTGAACGATTTCTTAGACCCGAAAAACGCAAAAGGCATGCCTGACCTTGCTGATTCAGCACTTGCCCTAGATTTCTTAATTTCCGTAAAAACCGGTATCAAAAATTATGCTGTCGCCATCACGGAAACCGCAAGCCCAGAACTCAGAACAGCATTGCGCAATCAATTAGACGCCGCTATTTACCTGCACGGAGAACTATCACAGCTCATGATGGAAAAAGGCTGGCTTTTCCCTTCTGACTTGGACAAACAATTTCAAATCGATATGAAATCAGCACAAACAGCCGTTGATATCGCCGGACTAAAACTTTTCCCCGATAACACGAACCGTCTCGGAACATTCGCAACGCCCGATCACTAAACAATAAGGAGACATCATGAATGAAAGCTGTTACGTATCAAGGCATTAAAGACGTCCGCGTCAAAGAAGTAAAAGCGCCAGAAATCAAAAAACCTGATGATATCATCGTCAAACTGACAACCACAGCAATCTGCGGATCTGATTTACACCTAATTCACGGCATGGTTCCCAATTTTCCTGAAGATTATATCATCGGCCATGAACCAATGGGCATTGTTGAAGAAACAGGCCCCGACGTTCACAAGGTTAAAAAAGGCGATCGTGTCATCATACCGTTTAACGTCAGCTGCGGCGAATGTTTTTTCTGCAAAAACCAGCTTGAAAGCCAATGTGACAATTCAAATGCAAACGGCGAAGTCGGCGCTTATTTTGGCTATTCAGACTCAGCAGGCGGCTATCCCGGAGGCCAGGCTGAATACATGCGCGTCCCCTATGCTAACTTCACTCCCTTTAAACTGCCTGATGACTGTGAAGTAGAAGATGAGAAATTAGTATTGCTTTCAGACGCTATGTCGACAGCCTATTGGAGCGTAGACAACGCAGGAGTAAAAGAGGGAAATACCGTCATTATTCTCGGCTGCGGTCCTGTCGGGCTGCTCGCGCAAAAATTCGCATGGATGAAAGGCGCCAAAAGAGTCATTGCAGTGGATTATGTAGACTATCGCCTTCAGCACGCAAAAAAAACAAACAATGTAGAAATCGTTAATTTCGAGCATCATGAAAACGCTGGTTCATATTTGAAAGAAATCACACAGGGCGGTGCAGATGTCGTCATCGACTGCGTCGGAATGGACGGCAAAATGTCCCCGCTTGAATTTCTCGCCACCGGTGTTAAAATGCACGGCGGAGCCATGGGTGCGCTGGTAACGGCGGCACAGGCTGTCAGAAAATGCGGCACAATTCAAGTGACAGGTGTGTACGGAATGAGATACAATGCATTTCCATTCGGAGACATCTTCCAAAGGAACGTAAATATTAGAACCGGCCAAGCCCCCGTCATTCATTATATGCCGTACCTGTATGAACTGATTGCTACAGGTAAAGTAGATCCGGGCGACATCATTACCCATGTTCTGCCGTTAGATCAAGCAAAGCACGGTTATGAGGTGTTTGATACGAAAACAGACGGAGCCATTAAAGTTCTTCTTAAACCATAAAAAAAGACGGTCTCTCATTTTGAGAAGCCGTCTCTCTATTTTATTGCTCTACTCTTCTTAACGCTTCGTTTACTGTTTCTTTTATAAACGCATCTTCCCCGGTCAAACTGTCTAATCTGAGTTCACCGCTTCTCAGTCTTTCTGAAAGATTGTTAATGTCCTCCTCGACTGTGATTTGCAGCTCACCAGCTAAAAACATTCTATGTAATTCATCAGCGACCATCGTTTCTTTATTCATTCATATCTCCTCCTATACTTAAGCATCACTTTTAGTCTGTCCCTCAGATAAACGAATATAGGAAAAAAGGTTCATTTATTTCAAAATAAATGAACCTTTTTTCCTTCTTCCCACGTATAACTGTTGAGAAAAAGAAAAAGGGGAAGATCTAATATGTCATTTTTTAAGAAACTTGCCGCAAGTGCCGGCATCGGTGCAGCAAAAGTCGATACCATTTTGGAGAAAGATGCGTATTGTCCAGGAGAAGAAGTCCGCGGAACTGTACATGTAAAAGGCGGGAAAATCGCCCAGGATATCCGTTATATTGATTTACAGCTCAACACAAGATATGTCATTGTAAAAGACGATGAAGAGCACCGGAAACACGCAACAATTCATTCTTTTCGGGTAACTGGTTCATTCACCATTCAGCCTGGAGAAGAACATCAATTTCCGTTCTCCTTCATCCTGCCTCTTGATACACCGATTACTGTAGGGAAGGTAGAAGTCGCAGTAGTGACAGACCTTGACATTCAAGGCGGTATTGATAAATCAGATCACGATCGTATCTTCGTAGAAGCACATCCTTGGGTTGAAAATGTATTAGAAGCAATTGAGAACCTTGGCTTCCGTCTTAACGAAGCAGACTGTGAACAGGCATCTTACTTCCAGCGCCGTCTGCCTTTCGTTCAAGAATTTGAGTTTGTTCCAACATCAGGCTATTACCGTCAGATGCTTGATGAATTAGAGCTTATTTTTCTTTTAGAGGAAGACGGTTTAGAAATTATTTTCGAAGTTGATCGCCGGGCAAGAGGCCTGCGTGGATGGCTGGAAGAGATGTATAATGACGGAGAGCAGCTCGTACGTGTCCGTTTCAGACAATCAGAGCTTGATGATATCGAACAACTTGAAGAGGTCTTAGAAGAGATCATCGACCAATATGCTGAGTAAATAACAAAAAGGAGCCTCTGCTTATTAATATAGGCTCCTTCTTTTAATAAAAACGAAACCCCGTTTCTTACATAAGTAAGAAACGGGGTTCTTTTGTATACCGGTGGTCGGGGTCGAACCGACACTCCAGAAGGAACACGATTTTGAGTCGTGCGCGTCTGCCAATTCCGCCACACCGGCAAGTTTTACGTCGTATCTAACCGACGAATATAAATATATCATGGATATGATAAAGTGTCAATGTATTTCAAAAAAGTTTTTTGGGGAATATAATAATAAAGGGCTAAAGCGACTTTTTATGAAATACAGCCCAATGCTTACATCGACACTTTCATACAATAAAAAAATGATCTACATAAGTAGATCATTAATATGATTAGCTTCATTATATATTCAAGCACAAACACCAATTTAACTTATCAAGTAAGTAAAATTGGTGCCGAGGGCCGGACTTGAACCGGCACGGTAGTCACCTACCGCAGGATTTTAAGTCCTGTGTGTCTGCCAATTCCACCACCCCGGCAAAAGAAAGGCGACACCCGGATTCGAACCGGGGATAAAGGTTTTGCAGACCTCTGCCTTACCACTTGGCTATGCCGCCGTAATTGGAGCGGAAGACGGGATTCGAACCCGCGACCCCCACCTTGGCAAGGTGGTGTTCTACCACTGAACTACTTCCGCATCTTAAGGGACTTAATACATTATATTCAATTGATATAAAAAAGTGAGACTGGGCTAGCTGGATTCGAACCAACGCATGACGGAGTCAAAGTCCGTTGCCTTACCGCTTGGCTATAGCCCAATGATAATATGGGGCGATTGATGGGAATCGAACCCACGAGTGCCAGAGCCACAATCTGGTGCGTTAACCACTTCGCCACAACCGCCATAATCTCAAGATGTCATAAATTTGGCAGGGGCAGTAGGAATCGAACCCACACCGGAGGTTTTGGAGACCTCTGTTCTACCGTTAAACTATGCCCCTATAAATGGTGGAGGGGGGCAGATTCGAACTGCCGAACCCTGAGGGAGCGGATTTACAGTCCGCCGCGTTTAGCCACTTCGCTACCCCTCCACATTAAGTTTTGAAAAAACAGTGCCGGCAAGAGGACTTGAACCCCCAACCTACTGATTACAAGTCAGTTGCTCTACCAATTGAGCTACACCGGCATAGGTGGTGGCTCGGGACGGAATCGAACCGCCGACACACGGATTTTCAGTCCGTTGCTCTACCAACTGAGCTACCGAGCCTTATTATTTAAATGGCGGTCCGGACGGGACTCGAACCCGCGACCTCCTGCGTGACAGGCAGGCATTCTAACCAACTGAACTACCGGACCATTTGATTTTAATTGGTTGCGGGGGCAGGATTTGAACCTGCGACCTTCGGGTTATGAGCCCGACGAGCTACCGAACTGCTCCACCCCGCGATGATAATGGTGGAGGATGACGGGCTCGAACCGCCGACCCTCTGCTTGTAAGGCAGATGCTCTCCCAGCTGAGCTAATCCTCCATCATATAATGACCCGTACGGGATTCGAACCCGTGTTACCGCCGTGAAAGGGCGGTGTCTTAACCGCTTGACCAACGGGCCCAGACTTTCAATTGTGATTATGTATAAATATCAGTGGCGGAGAGCAAGGGATTCGAACCCTTGAGACGGAGTTGACCGCCTACACGATTTCCAATCGTGCTCCTTCGACCACTCGGACAGCTCTCCAATAATGGCTCCGCAGGTAGGATTCGAACCTACGACCGATCGGTTAACAGCCGATAGCTCTACCACTGAGCTACTGCGGAATGAAGTCTGCCTGGCGATGTCCTACTCTCACAGGGGGAAACCCCCGACTACCATCGGCGCTGAAGAGCTTAACTTCCGTGTTCGGCATGGGAACGGGTGTGACCTCTTCGCCATCATCACCAGACAATTTCAGTGACATTTAACATTATACTATGTATATCTTGAAAAGTCAAGAGTTTTTTTGAGATATTCTCTCAAAACTAGATAACAGATGTGACATCATTAGAAATTAGGTTAAGTCCTCGATCGATTAGTATCTGTCAGCTCCATGTGTCGCCACACTTCCACCTCAGACCTATCAACCTGATCATCTTTCAGGGATCTTACTTCCTTGCGGAATGGGAAATCTCATCTTGAGGGGGGCTTCATGCTTAGATGCTTTCAGCACTTATCCCGTCCGCACATAGCTACCCAGCGATGCCCTTGGCAGAACAACTGGTACACCAGCGGTGCGTCCATCCCGGTCCTCTCGTACTAAGGACAGCTCCTCTCAAATTTCCTGCGCCCGCGACGGATAGGGACCGAACTGTCTCACGACGTTCTGAACCCAGCTCGCGTACCGCTTTAATGGGCGAACAGCCCAACCCTTGGGACCGACTACAGCCCCAGGATGCGATGAGCCGACATCGAGGTGCCAAACCTCCCCGTCGATGTGGACTCTTGGGGGAGATAAGCCTGTTATCCCCGGGGTAGCTTTTATCCGTTGAGCGATGGCCCTTCCATGCGGAACCACCGGATCACTAAGCCCGACTTTCGTCCCTGCTCGACTTGTAGGTCTCGCAGTCAAGCTCCCTTGTGCCTTTACACTCTGCGAATGATTTCCAACCATTCTGAGGGAACCTTTGGGCGCCTCCGTTACCTTTTAGGAGGCGACCGCCCCAGTCAAACTGCCCACCTGACACTGTCTCCCCGCCCGATAAGGGCGGCGGGTTAGAAGGTCAATACAGCCAGGGTAGTATCCCACCGATGCCTCCACCGAAGCTGGCGCTCCGGTTTTCAAGGCTCCTACCTATCCTGTACAAGCTGTACCAACATTCAATATCAGGCTGCAGTAAAGCTCCACGGGGTCTTTCCGTCCTGTCGCGGGTAACCTGCATCTTCACAGGTACTATAATTTCACCGAGTCTCTCGTTGAGACAGTGCCCAGATCGTTGCGCCTTTCGTGCGGGTCGGAACTTACCCGACAAGGAATTTCGCTACCTTAGGACCGTTATAGTTACGGCCGCCGTTTACTGGGGCTTCAATTCGCACCTTCGCTTACGCTAAGCGCTCCTCTTAACCTTCCAGCACCGGGCAGGCGTCAGCCCCTATACTTCGCCTTACGGCTTCGCAGAGACCTGTGTTTTTGCTAAACAGTCGCCTGGGCCTATTCACTGCGGCTCTCTCGGGCTTGCACCCTAACAGAGCACCCCTTCTCCCGAAGTTACGGGGTCATTTTGCCGAGTTCCTTAACGAGAGTTCTCTCGATCACCTTAGGATTCTCTCCTCGCCTACCTGTGTCGGTTTGCGGTACGGGCACCTCTCACCTCGCTAGAGGCTTTTCTTGGCAGTGTGGAATCAGGAACTTCGCTACTAAATTTCGCTCGCCATCACAGCTCAGCCTTATGGGAAACGGATTTGCCTATTTCCCAGCCTAACTGCTTGGACGCGGATATCCAATACCGCGCTTACCCTATCCTCCTGCGTCCCCCCATTGCTCAAATGGTGAGGAGGTGGTACAGGAATATCAACCTGTTGTCCATCGCCTACGCCTTTCGGCCTCGGCTTAGGTCCCGACTAACCCTGAGCGGACGAGCCTTCCTCAGGAAACCTTAGGCATTCGGTGGAGGGGATTCTCACCCCTCTTTCGCTACTCATACCGGCATTCTCACTTCTAAGCGCTCCACCAGTCCTTCCGGTCTGGCTTCACAGCCCTTAGAACGCTCTCCTACCACTGTTCGAAGAACAGTCCGCAGCTTCGGTGATACGTTTAGCCCCGGTACATTTTCGGCGCAGAGTCACTCGACCAGTGAGCTATTACGCACTCTTTAAATGGTGGCTGCTTCTAAGCCAACATCCTGGTTGTCTAAGCAACTCCACATCCTTTTCCACTTAACGTATACTTTGGGACCTTAGCTGGCGGTCTGGGCTGTTTCCCTTTCGACTACGGATCTTATCACTCGCAGTCTGACTCCCAAGGATAAGTCATTGGCATTCGGAGTTTGACTGAATTCGGTAACCCGGTAGGGGCCCCTAGTCCAATCAGTGCTCTACCTCCAAGACTCTTACCTTGAGGCTAGCCCTAAAGCTATTTCGGAGAGAACCAGCTATCTCCAGGTTCGATTGGCATTTCACCCCTACCCACACCTCATCCCCGCACTTTTCAACGTGCGTGGGTTCGGGCCTCCATTCAGTGTTACCTGAACTTCACCCTGGACATGGGTAGATCACCTGGTTTCGGGTCTACGACCACGTACTCATGCGCCCTATTCAGACTCGCTTTCGCTGCGGCTCCGCATCTTCTGCTTAACCTTGCACGGGATCGTAACTCGCCGGTTCATTCTACAAAAGGCACGCCATCACCCATTAACGGGCTCTGACTACTTGTAGGCACACGGTTTCAGGATCTCTTTCACTCCCCTTCCGGGGTGCTTTTCACCTTTCCCTCACGGTACTGGTTCACTATCGGTCACTAGGGAGTATTTAGCCTTGGGAGATGGTCCTCCCGGATTCCGACGGAATTTCACGTGTTCCGCCGTACTCAGGATCCACTCTGGAGAGAACGAAGTTTTGACTACAGGGCTGTTACCTTCTATGGCGGGCCTTTCCAGACCTCTTCATCTACCTCGTTCCTTTGTAACTCCGTATAGAGTGTCCTACAACCCCAAGAGGCAAGCCTCTTGGTTTGGGCTAATCCCGTTTCGCTCGCCGCTACTCAGGGAATCGCATTTGCTTTCTCTTCCTCCGGGTACTTAGATGTTTCAGTTCCCCGGGTCTGCCTTCTCATATCCTATGAATTCAGATATGGATACCACTCCATTACGAGTGGTGGGTTTCCCCATTCGGAAATCTCCGGATCAAAGCTTGCTTACAGCTCCCCGAAGCATATCGGTGTTCGTCCCGTCCTTCATCGGCTCCTAGTGCCAAGGCATCCACCGTGCGCCCTTTCTAACTTAACCGTTAAAAAGAATCACTATGTGATATCTTGTGTTACTAATTGAATGTGATGTCTACTGTTATCTAGTTTTCAAAGAACACGTTTCGAAGGAATGATCCTTCAAAACTAAACAAGACAGGGAACGTTCTGTTTATAAGACCCAAGGTCTTATATTCCGTAAATATCCTTAGAAAGGAGGTGATCCAGCCGCACCTTCCGATACGGCTACCTTGTTACGACTTCACCCCAATCATCTGTCCCACCTTCGGCGGCTGGCTCCATAAAGGTTACCTCACCGACTTCGGGTGTTACAAACTCTCGTGGTGTGACGGGCGGTGTGTACAAGGCCCGGGAACGTATTCACCGCGGCATGCTGATCCGCGATTACTAGCGATTCCAGCTTCACGCAGTCGAGTTGCAGACTGCGATCCGAACTGAGAACAGATTTGTGGGATTGGCTTAACCTCGCGGTTTCGCTGCCCTTTGTTCTGTCCATTGTAGCACGTGTGTAGCCCAGGTCATAAGGGGCATGATGATTTGACGTCATCCCCACCTTCCTCCGGTTTGTCACCGGCAGTCACCTTAGAGTGCCCAACTGAATGCTGGCAACTAAGATCAAGGGTTGCGCTCGTTGCGGGACTTAACCCAACATCTCACGACACGAGCTGACGACAACCATGCACCACCTGTCACTCTGCCCCCGAAGGGGACGTCCTATCTCTAGGATTGTCAGAGGATGTCAAGACCTGGTAAGGTTCTTCGCGTTGCTTCGAATTAAACCACATGCTCCACCGCTTGTGCGGGCCCCCGTCAATTCCTTTGAGTTTCAGTCTTGCGACCGTACTCCCCAGGCGGAGTGCTTAATGCGTTAGCTGCAGCACTAAGGGGCGGAAACCCCCTAACACTTAGCACTCATCGTTTACGGCGTGGACTACCAGGGTATCTAATCCTGTTCGCTCCCCACGCTTTCGCTCCTCAGCGTCAGTTACAGACCAGAGAGTCGCCTTCGCCACTGGTGTTCCTCCACATCTCTACGCATTTCACCGCTACACGTGGAATTCCACTCTCCTCTTCTGCACTCAAGTTCCCCAGTTTCCAATGACCCTCCCCGGTTGAGCCGGGGGCTTTCACATCAGACTTAAGGAACCGCCTGCGAGCCCTTTACGCCCAATAATTCCGGACAACGCTTGCCACCTACGTATTACCGCGGCTGCTGGCACGTAGTTAGCCGTGGCTTTCTGGTTAGGTACCGTCAAGGTACCGCCCTATTCGAACGGTACTTGTTCTTCCCTAACAACAGAGCTTTACGATCCGAAAACCTTCATCACTCACGCGGCGTTGCTCCGTCAGACTTTCGTCCATTGCGGAAGATTCCCTACTGCTGCCTCCCGTAGGAGTCTGGGCCGTGTCTCAGTCCCAGTGTGGCCGATCACCCTCTCAGGTCGGCTACGCATCGTTGCCTTGGTGAGCCATTACCTCACCAACTAGCTAATGCGCCGCGGGTCCATCTGTAAGTGGTAGCCGAAGCCACCTTTTATGTTTGAACCATGCGGTTCAAACAAGCATCCGGTATTAGCCCCGGTTTCCCGGAGTTATCCCAGTCTTACAGGCAGGTTACCCACGTGTTACTCACCCGTCCGCCGCTAACATCAGGGAGCAAGCTCCCATCTGTCCGCTCGACTTGCATGTATTAGGCACGCCGCCAGCGTTCGTCCTGAGCCAGGATCAAACTCTCCGATAAATGGATCGCAGATTAAGTTCACCACATCCTGTGGCAACATCTGCGTGATCTGCATCGTGCAGACCTCAGTTTGACTGACTACGCACATCGCTGTGCGATTTATAATAAAACTTGAATTAACAGGTACGTTTTGTCTTGTTTAGTTTTCAAAGATCATCCGCCACTTCTTTAAGAAGCGACTTTTTCAGTATAACATTTCGTCTTTGTTTTGTCAAATGTTTTTTATTTTATTTCTCCGCCGCTGTGAGCTTATTTTTTCAGAAGCGCATCAGCGACGTTTAATAATATACCATGCTCAGGAATCAGAGTCAACATCTTTTTTAAAAGAATATCCTCGATGAAAGACAGCCTGTCCTTTGGTTTCAATTCGGCACACGCTGATAAGACCTTTTTCTGTCAGGTAATCAAGCATGACGCCAAGGTCTTGAGTAAAATGTTTTAAGTCAGGATGCTGAAGAAGCTCGCTAAATTGCCATATGTCCTTTTCTTTCATCACTTCGAAAAGATGTGCTGAACCAATCTCAGCTTTAGAATGAATAAGAAAATCATTTGCTAAGAATAATAATTCAAGTCTTTTTTCCAAGCTTTCGTGACTTTCAATCAGCTCGGAATATAATTTGTACACTTGAGGCTCCATCTGACGCACTTGACTCCACACAGTGGTTTCCGGATGGAATCCTCTGTCGATTACTTCAATACGTGCTAGATGATGCAATGCATGGACTACTGCATTGTAGGCATCTAAAAATTGATTGGCTTCAAAGAAAGCTTTTCCTTCAACGTATCTTCTAATTAACTTGCCGTATTCAAGGCCGATCTTCAGTTTACGTTCTGCAAACGGAAAAGTATTAAGCCTGTCGATAAGCTCAGCAATATACTCATTGCGGTCAAACATGACTCTTCCGTTTACAATCCAATCTATGATTCTCCTATTTGTGCCGAGCAAAATCCATTCTTGAACCTGAGCATCAGTTATCACATGCAAAGAGGCTGTTTTGTGATCAAATTCATAATGCTTTATAAAAACAGGCTTATCAGACTGCTTTACAATGACAAGCAAAGCGGCATCAAAGTTGTCTGTTATGGAAGACGTTTTGTTTCTTCTCTCAATCATAATAACAGCCAATGTATTGGGATGACTTGCTCTTTCTTGGTAAATTGGACGGAGAAGATTTTCCATCACTATTCCTCCAATGCAATTGTTCAATTTTTTTATTCTCTATTTGATTCAATTCTATGGTTAAATCGAAATTCCTTTTTTCTAAACACATTGAACTATTATAAACAATTTCAAAGCAAGTCTCCATATTTAAATTCCATTTCAAACGAAAACATGAAGAAAATACCATCGGGTTTGTGCTATATTTAATTCAGAGGGGGATGGACATGGCGAAATACTCCAGCAAAATTAATAAAATCAGAACGTTTGCGTTAAGTTTGGTTTTCGTTGGGTTTATCATTATGTACATCGGGATCTTTTTTAAGGAATCCGTTTTGCTTTCGAGTTTGTTTATGATACTTGGGCTTTTATCTATCGGGCTCAGCACGGTTGTTTATTTTTGGATCGGCATGCTCTCGACCAAAGCGGTTCGGGTCATTTGTCCGGGCTGTGAAAAAGAGACCAAGGTTTTAGGCAGAGTAGATATGTGTATGCATTGCAGAGAGCCGCTGACTTTAGATCAAAGCTTAGAAGGAAAAGAATTTGATGAGTCTTATAATAAGAAGAAAATGTCGAAATAAATAAGCTGACCGTTTCGCGGTCAGCTTATTTTAATGGTTTTCTTTTTTTGAACACTCTTGGCAGACGCCGTAAATTTCTAAACGGTGGTGGCTTACTTTAAAGCCGGTCACATGTGCAGCAAGCTGCTCTACTTCATCAAGGCCGGGATAGTGGAAGTCCACAATTTTACCGCAGCTTTCACAAATGGCGTGATAGTGATCGGATGTAACAAAATCAAATCTGCTGGAAGCATCACCATATGTGAGCTCTTTTACCAGGCCGGATTCCCGGAACACACGCAAGTTGTTATATACCGTCGCTACGCTCATGTTAGGAAATTTCCCTTCCAGAGCTTTATATATATCGTCCGCTGTTGGATGAGCCATAGAGTTAACGAGATATTCCAGAATCGCATGACGTTGAGGAGTAATGCGAACTCCGGTTTCCTTCAACGTTTCTAAGGCTTCTTTTAGTTCATGTGCAGCCATCCGTCATGCACCTCTCTTCTAAAAAAGATTCTTACATTATAATGTTTATAATTAGTGTAACTCTTTTTACGATAATTTGTCAATTGATATTAGGGTGAAAGTTGCAGCATATGCTATGAGGCTGATTGACGATTTTACTTTCCCGACATATCTTTCAGCGTCTGGAGCGCTTCGGCTACATGGTCTTTCACTTTTACCTTTCTCCATTCTTTAATGAGCCGGCCTTCTTTGTCAATTAAAAAAGTGGAGCGTTCAATCCCCATATATTCTTTTCCGAAGTTTTTCTTTAGTTTCCATACATCAAACGCCTCCGCCAGCTTGTGCTCGTCATCGACAAGCAGCAAAAACGGCAGATTATGCTTCTCTTTAAATTTCCCGTGTTTTTCCTCGCTGTCCGGGCTGACGCCGATAATCACAGCATCCAGCTCAGCGAAGTTTTCGTGGCTGTCACGAAAATCGCACGCTTCAGTTGTGCATCCCGGTGTCATGTCTTTTGGATAAAAGTAAAGGACGATATACTTCCCTTCATAATCCGATAATTTTACTATCTCCCCATGATCGCCTTTCAACTCAATATCAGGCGCTTTTTGTCCGATTTCAATAGTCATTTCTTTACCTCCGGATGTTTTTGTATTAAGCGTATCCAATTCTTGTCCAGATTACAACTATGACCCTGTATCTTGAGCCTGAATCCGTTGTTCTTGTCTGGAAGCATGCTACAATAGAGGGGACGCAAGGAGATATAGGAGGTTATTATTTTTGTATACAAAATCAGTTGAACTTCACCGTGAAGCATTAGAGCATATTGTCGGCGGTGTAAACAGCCCTTCAAGATCATATAAAGCAGTTGGCGGGGGTTCTCCTGTTGCAATGGAGAAAGCAAATGGCGCTTATTTTTGGGACGTCGACGGAAACAAATACATTGATTATTTGGCGGCTTACGGGCCAATCATCACCGGACATGCCCACCCGCATATTACAGAGGCGATTAAAAAAGCCGCGGAAAACGGTGTATTATATGGAACACCGACAAAACATGAGGTTACTTTTGCAAAGATGCTGAAGGAAGCCATCCCTGCTATGGATAAAGTAAGATTCGTCAATTCAGGGACAGAAGCTGTGATGACGACCATCCGTGTGGCTCGTGCTTACACAGGCCGCACCAAAATTATTAAATTTGCAGGCTGTTATCACGGCCATTCAGATCTTGTGCTCGTAGCGGCCGGCTCCGGTCCGTCTACTCTGGGCACACCTGACTCAGCCGGTGTACCGAAAAGCATTGCAAACGAGGTCATTACAGTTCCATTTAATGATATTGACAGCTACAAAGCGGCCTTAGAGAAATGGGGCAGTGAAATCGCAGCGGTTCTCGTTGAACCGATTGTCGGCAACTTCGGTATTGTTGAGCCAAAAGAAGGTTTCTTAGAACAAGTAAACGAACTGACACACAATGCGGGCGCCCTCGTTATTTATGATGAAGTCATTACTGCTTTCCGCTTTATGTATGGCGGTGCACAGGATCTTTTACAGGTGAAACCGGATTTAACTGCACTCGGAAAAATTATTGGCGGCGGACTTCCAATTGGAGCCTATGGCGGCAAACAAGAAATTATGGAGCAAGTCGCACCGCTCGGCCCTGCATATCAGGCAGGAACAATGGCCGGAAACCCCGCTTCTATTTTATCTGGCATTGCTTGCCTGGAAGTGCTGAAAGAGGAAGGCGTGTATGAAAAGCTTGACCATCTTGGCGCTATGCTTGAGGAAGGCATTTTGGCACACGCAGAAACCTACGGCATCACAATAACAGTCAATCGGTTAAAGGGTGCGCTGACGGTATACTTCTCTGATGAGAAAGTAGAAAATTACGATCAGGCAGAACGCAGTGACGGTGAAACATTCGCTACGTTTTTCAAGCTGATGCTGGAGCGCGGCATTAATCTCGCACCTTCTAAATATGAAGCGTGGTTTATTACAACAGCGCATACAGAGCAGGATATTAAAGATACGCTTGCTGCTGTTGAGGATGCTTTTAAACATCTTAAAAAGTAATATTGCACATCCCCGGACAGGAGCTTAAAGCTCCTGTTTTTTTGTACTTTTAAAAAGCGTGTAAGATTTTGGTCATTTTCTTGAAAAATAGCTTGAATAATTGTATTGATCCCTGTATATTACTTAATTGTTTAGCAAATAAACTCACAGGGAATTTTAAGGATTAGCCATTTGCTAGGTCAAACAATTTACTATAGAAAGGAATGCACGCACAAACCAATGAAACTTGGTGCCCGCATTTTCAAAACAGGGATCGCGATTACGCTGGCTCTTTATTTAGCTTCGTGGATCGGACTTCCCGCACCGATTTTTGCTGGGATTGCAGCGATATTTGCGATCCAGCCGTCAATTTACCGCTCTTTTCTTATTATTATTGATCAGGTTCAGGCAAATATTATCGGAGCTGTTATCGCCACAGTGTTCGGTCTTATTTTCGGACCCAGTCCGATTATGATCGGATTGACAGCAGTTATTGTTATTACCATAATGCTGAAGCTTAAAATTGAACATACGATTTCGATTGCTCTTGTTACAGTTATTGCGATTTTAGAATCTGCCGGTGACGACTTCTTAATGTTTGCGCTGATCAGAACAAGCACAGTCATTTTAGGGGTACTTTCTTCCTTTATCGTCAACCTGGTGTTCCTGCCGCCTAAGTACGAAACAAAGCTGATTCATAACACAGTCGAAAACACTGAAGAAATTATGAAATGGATCAGGCTGATTATGCGCCAGTCAACAGAGCATTCGATTTTGAAAGAGGATATTGAAAAACTGAAAGAGAAAATGATCAAGCTTGATCAGACATATCTTCTATATAAAGAAGAAAGAAGCTACTTTAAGAAAACGACTTACGTGAAATCAAGAAAACTTGTCCTGTTCAGACAGGCGATAATAACCGCAAACCGGGCGCTCGACACGCTGAAGAAGCTGCATCGCCTGGAAAACGAGATTTATCATATGCCTGAAGAGTTTCAGGAAACGCTGACTGAAGAACTTGATTACCTGCTTCATTGGCACGAGCGGATTTTGATGAGGTTTGTCGGCAAAATTAAACCGCATGATGATACAGATGAAGAAGGCATCCAATACAAACAGCTGCTGACAAAGTCATTCCTTAGAAACCAGCGCAACTCAGATGATGAGCTTCTTGATTATAATATGCTTAATATTATGGCAAGCGCTGTGGAATACCGCGAGCAGCTTGAACATTTAGAAACACTTATTACAAGCTTTCAAACGTACCATCCGAAAGACTGCGAATTGGAAATAGAAGAGTAACCCGGTTCACATCACCGGGTTTTTTTCATACAAAAAAATCTTATATCCTTAATCAAAGGATATAAGATCGATGTTTAGTTCAAGTTTTGGATTGTGAATAAGTGCTTGTATTGACTGTCATAATCCATCAGTTCATCATGGGTTCCGGTTTCGATGATTGTTCCGTTTTCCATGACGACAATTTTATCCGCATGTGTGATGGTTGATAAGCGGTGGGCCACAACAAAAGTTGTTCTGTCCTTCGCCAGCTTGTCCATCGCTTCTTGAATGTAGTGCTCACTTTCAAGATCCAAAGCTGAAGTAGCTTCATCCAAGATCAGCAGCGGCGGATTTTTCAGAAATACACGCGCTATGGAAATCCGCTGTTTTTGTCCCCCTGAGAGCTTAACGCCTCTTTCTCCCACACGGGTCTCATACCCTTCCGGAAAACTCATAATAAAATCATGTGCATTGGCTGCTTTTGCGGCTTCCATAATGTCTTCAAGCGTGGCATCAGGTTTTCCGATCGCAATATTTTCTCTAATCGTTTCACTGAATAAAAAGGTATCCTGAAGCACCATGCCAACCTGATTGCGCAGGCTTCTTGCTTCATAATCCCGAATATCTGTCCCGTCAATCAATAGTTTGCCGCTTGATACATCATAAAACCTTGGAATCAGGCTGACGAGCGTGGATTTCCCTCCGCCGCTCATTCCAACGAGGGCTACGGTTTCTCCTCTGGTTACTTTTAAAGACACATCGTGAAGGATGTTTTCTTTTCCCTTTTCATATTGAAACGACACATTTCGAAATTCGACTTCTCCGCGGATATGGTCAGCTTTGATGGCATTTGGTTTGTCAGTCAGTTCATACGGCTCGTCAATAAATTCAAATACCCTGTCCATTGAAGCGATTGACTGCGTCAAGGTTGTAGAAGAATTAATCAGCCTTCTGACAGGGTTATACATTCTGTCGATATACCCGACAAATGCAACCATCGTTCCGACTGTCAGCGGTCCGTTGATGACAAAATAGCCGGCAAATGCAATCACGATGAGCGGTGCCAGATCTGTAATAGTGTTGACAACCGCAAAGGTTTTGGCATTCCAATTCGTATGACGGATTGCTTTATCTAAGAAATGGCTGTTTTTTTCATTAAAGTTGGCCTGCTCATGGTCTTCTATCGCAAAGCTTCTGATCACCGGCATGCCTTGAATCCGTTCATGCAAATGCCCCTGTACCTGAGCAAGCGCCTGTGACCGCTCTCTTGTCAGCTTTCTTAAACGGCCGTAAAAATACTTCACTGATATACCGTATAACGGAAACAAAATGATGGAAATAAGCGTTAATTTAACGTCCAGTGTCAGCATGATAGAGATCACGATCAAAATTGTCAGCATATCGAGCCATATATTCATCAGACCTGTGATCACAAAATCCTTTGTTTGTTCCACGTCATTGATGACTCGGGAAATGACTTCCCCTGTTCTAGTATTCGCATAGAAACGAAGGCTCAGCTTCTGTATATGATCAAACAGCTTGGCTCTTATATCATAGAGTACCTTGCTGGCTGTCCACTGGGCAAAATATTGCCGATAATATTCAACAGGCGGGCGCAAAATTAAAAATAAGGCGAACATGATCGCCATAATGGTGAACAATGACGTTGTTTTGTCACTGGCCGTGCCGCCTCCTTGAATAATGTCGTCAACTACGTACTTCAGAAGCAATGGGAGAGCAAGCGGAATGGAGAATTTTACGATCCCGATTAATACTGTAATGAAAATTTGCTTCTTATAAGGTTTGACGAATTGCATATAGCGTTTCATAACCCCCACGTTGATTCCCCCTCTCTTTATCATGATGTGTGTGAGCCCATGTGAAAAACCTGTTGTACCCCGCAACAGGTTTTTACGTAACCATTATTTTGTATAGCGCAAATACCGTTCATACCACATATCGACAAACTCGGGTGCAAACGGGCCCTGCCGCTGATGAATCCAATGGAGCAGTGTGTTTAAGTAGTCTCTTAAAATACTGTCAATTTCTTTTGGATAATTCATGGATTTCCGATGATCATCATATTCGTCTTCATCGAGAATATTGTAAGTCATGTCAGGAAAAACCTTAACATCTAAGTCATAATCAATATATTTAATTGCTTCGCCATCATAGGCAAACGGAGAACTGATGTTGCAATAATAATGAACCCCGTCTTCCCTCAGCATCCCGATGACATTAAACCATTGTCTTGCGTGAAAATAACAGATTGCGGGCTCTCTGGTTATCCATGTCCGGCCGTCTGATTCGGTTACCATCGTCCGGTCATTGGCTCCGATGACACACATTTCTGTACTTTTTAAGATTGTTGTCTCATTCCAAATTCTATGAATCAGCCCATTATGCTTATAGCTGTGAATTTGAATGGTTTCTCCTTCCTTGGGATAACCCATATTTCTCCCCTACTTTCTATAAAGCCCTACAGTTAGTATGTCCAAATTTGCTTACCGACAACGTCTTTTACCTATTATAACGTTACAAATTGAAAAATGAAAATAAAAGAGCCATTCCGGCTTGGGAATGGCACATTCCTGCTCTACACATAGGAAGACGGCTTTTCTGAGCTGCGATATGAACGAATCACCTGCTCTGTCTGTTTCTGAAACGTATCCTGTATATCAGCAAGATGCTTTCGTTTTACCGCAATTTCATCCTGAATACCGCGCAGCCTTGCATCCCTTTCCAAGTGCCGGAGTTCTGCTTCGATTTCTTTGCAGCGGTCGAGCTCTGATTGGAGATCGAGAAGCTTGTCCATCGTTTTCATCTGTTCTATTACCAGCTTTTCAAATTCCGTCATCGGTTCCTCCTTCAGCCTGGTCAAAGTCTAAACGTTTCCACCATTAATCATTTCGATTCTGATCTAAGCAAACCCTTTGACTCATTCTGTTGAGCTTTCACAAGTTTTGTCGTTTTTCAAACAGAAAAAAGCACTTCCACCCGAAGATGAAGTGCTTTTTTCTGTTTCAGTGATTAGCTGTTTTGTTGTTTGTTTTGTTCAGCAGATTGGTTTTGCTGTCTTACCTGCTGTGTGTTAGTTTCGCTTGCGAATTCAGTGCCGAATTGACCTTGTTGGCCAGCAGCTGATTGTTGGTTTTGTTTTCTGACTTGCTGAGCGTTTGTTTCGCTAGCAAATTCAGTGCCGAATTGACCTTGACCAGCAGCTGATTGTTGGTTTTGTTTTCTGACTTGTTGAGCGTTTGTTTTGCTGAAGTTATTTGAGTTAGCCATTGTTATCACCTCCACGGTCATTAGAATGTGCAGGTAATCGAGTGGCTATTCCTTTTTTCAAAAAAATTTTTTAAACGAGCAGTGAGCGCCCGCCGTCAACAATAATGGTCTGCCCTCGGATCATGTCAGCTTTTGATGACACTAAAAATTCAACCGTATCGACCATATCTTTAATCTCTACCATACGTCCCGCCGGGGTATTTTGACGCGCATCCTCCAAAAGGTCTTCTCTGTTCGGGAAGTGTTTGAGCGCATCTGTGTCAATCGCTCCGCCTGATACCGCATTTACGATAATCTGTTTTGGTGAAAGCTCTACTGCGAGATAACGGGTTAAAGCCTCTAACGCAGCTTTTGACACACCAACTGTCGTATAGTTTTCAAGGTAGCGGATTGAACCTAATGAGCTGATGCTGACGATATGACCGCCGCCGTTTTTCTCCATCAGCTTTGCCGCTTCCTGAGCGCAGAAAAGCAAGGCTTTTGCATTGATGTTCATCGTCCAGTCCCAATGTGTCTCCTCTAATTCCATAACCGGTCTCAGTACGCCTGATGCAGCGTTGTTAACAAAAACATCCAGTCTTCCAAAGGTTTCATCAATTTGCTGAAACATTTCTTTAATTTTTGCGGGCTGGCCTACGTTTGCTTTTACGGTAAGCACTTTCACGCCAAGTTTTTCGATTTCTTCCGCTGTTTCCAGAGCGGCTTTTTTGCTGCGTGCATAGTTAATGACAATATTATAGCCGTTTTCCGCAAGTCTGATCGCCGCTGCTTTTCCGACGCCGCGGCTGCTTCCTGTTACGAGTGCGCATTTATTTTGTTCCATTTTTTCCTCAGCTCCTTATAGCGTATAGTTCTCTTCATTCCACAAACAATAATGGCAAGAACTTTAAAGGGGGTCTTCTGTTATGTATGTCGGACGAGATATGAGCGAATTGACCATGATTTCCAAAAAGGACTGGAAAAACAGTGAACTCGCCTTTTTTCATCATGCCTTTCAGCAAATTATGCCTTATTTGAACGAAGAAGGCCAATCAAAATACCGTGAATTAACGCAAGAGATTGAAGCGCGCGGCGGAATGAAGCGCAATGAAGCAGACTACAGCCACGGCACGCGCGTCAGTTATGATTAAGGACTCTTACCGAGCAGCCGAATTAAATGACTCCGGCTGCTTCCACTGCCATCTTCCAAATTTTCTGGTGTGACACTGGAAACGCGAATTCTTCAAGCTCTTCCTTCGTTACTTTTTTTAGGTCTGCAGTATCCGACACTTGTTTTACTTTACCGAAAAACACAGAAATATTCCATACCAGGTGGGTGAAAACATGCTCCACTACACCTTGGAGGTCACTGATTTCAGCTTTTATGCCAAAATCACTTTCTAAAAATGCAGTGAGCTGCTCGCGCTCTGTTTTGATTCCTTTTTGCGTTTCAAGATTCGGGAATTCCCACAGATTGGCAAGCAGTCCCTTAGACGGGCGTTTATGAATATAGACTTGTCCGTCATCATCTGTCAGTACAATTGCAGCCATTGTTTTGATTCCCGGTTTTTTCTTTTTGCTTTTCACCGGGAGTTCTCGTTCAGTGCCTTCTGCAAACGCTGAGCAATGCTGCTGAACAGGACAAAGCAGGCAAGAAGGTGATTTCGGCGTACAGATGATGGCTCCCAGCTCCATTAAACCCTGATTGAATTCAGAGGGTTTTTCTTTTGAAATAAACGCACGGACTGCTTCTTCAAAAATCGTTCTTGTTTTTGGCTTGGCAATATCATCCCAGATGGACAAAATTCTCGACATGACACGCATCACATTTCCGTCAACCGCAGGAATCGGTTTATTGTATGCGATGCTTAGCACCGCTCCTTTTGTGTAAGGGCCTACGCCTTTTAAGCCGCCGAACTCTTTTTCTTCTGACGGAACAACTCCCCCGTATTGCTGCTTCACTTCTTTAACCGCGCTTTGCAGGTTTCTGACCCGCGAATAATAACCGAGGCCTTCCCATGCTTTGAGCACTTTTTCTTCATCGGCATCAGCGAGCGTTTCTACTGTCGGGAATTGCTCCACAAACCGTAAAAAGTAAGGAATGACCGTCTCTACCCTCGTTTGCTGAAGCATCACTTCAGATACCCATACTTTATACGGATCCTGGTCCTCTCTCCACGGCAGAATGCGCTGTTCTCTTTCGAACCAGTTAATTAAATCATTTTGAAATTGCTGTATATCTTTTTGTTTTATCTTATCTTCAAGTACGTTCATATGTGTTTCTCCCCAGTCTCTCGCGCCCCGCTTTTCTTTAGACTGTTTTTTGTTGTACACTAAGGGCACAGTACGATAATATGTTACATTAAATAGAAGTAAAGAAAAAGCGGAAACATATGAGAACGATTAAACAGGTTAAAAGATTGGGTATATAAAAATAGGTAATGTCTTACAAAAGTGAATGTGCAGGATACACCTGCAAGGAGGTCACCTATGGATACGGGCACACATGTTGTCATGGGCATAGCCCTCGGCGGAATCGCGACACTGGATCCGGTTGTCGGAACAGATCCGGCAATGGCTCACGCAGTCATGATCGCTACGCTTGCGGGCTCACAGGCTCCTGATATTGATACTGTGTTAAAACTTAAAAACAATGCTGTTTATATAAGAAATCACAGAGGCTTTACCCATTCTATTCCCGCCGTTTTGTTTTGGTCTGTCATCATTCCGGCGATTTTGTATTTATTTTATCCGCAGGCTGATTTTCTGCATCTGTGGCTGTGGACATTGCTGGCAGTTGTGCTACATGTATTTGTTGACATTTTCAACGCGTACGGAACACAAGCCATCCGGCCGTTTTCGAAAAAATGGGTGGCACTCGGGCTGATTAACACATTTGATCCGTTTATATTTATCAGCCATCTGGCGGCCATCGCGGTTTGGTATGTCGGCGGCAGCCCCGGTATCACATTTCTCACCTTATACGTAATACTGGCAGGCTATTATATTTTGCGCCTGATGATGCAGCTGCGAATCAAACGGCAGCTCCGTGAGATGATTCATGAAGAGATCGAAAGCATTATCATTTCGCCGACAATGAAATTCAGGCAATGGCGGATTGCGGTTACAACTGCGCATGCTTTTTATGTAGGAAGGAGCATGGACGGGCACGTGGTGATACTTGATACGTTTAATCGGGTGCCTGTGCCTGAAACCGACGTTATGCAAGCGGCGAAGCAGGATGATAACATTGCGGCGTTTCTTTCGTTCTCCCCGGTTTACAGGTGGGAAGTGGATACGTATAAGGATCATTACGAGGTACGGTTTATTGACCTGCGTTATCGGAGTAAAGGGCACTATCCGTTTGTCGCAATTGTTCATATCAGTCATGATCTTGAGATACGCTCATCTTATACCGGCTGGATATTCAGCGAAGAAAAGCTTCAGAAAAAATTAAAGCTCGGCTCTATTTAGAGCCGGGCTTTTTTGCGTCTTGTATAAAAAACAGCTAAGAGCAGACTGATGAAAGACATCACTGCGGATATTTTAAAATATGGCGGATAGTAGGTAAGTTCAATTTGATTGTCTCCCTTTTGCGCCTTAAAACCGATAAAAGTGTAATCGGCTTTTTCAATTTTCTGCTGTTTTCCGTTAATTTTCAGCTCCCAGCCTTTCTCATACGGAATCGGGAGCATGATGTACTGGGGTTTGGAATTGTGATATGTGAATGTCAGCTTGTTTTTATTCCATTCCAGGCTGTCTGTTCTCTCTGTTTTGTTTTGCGACACAGCGTTTTTTAATGTTTGATAATTTTCTGCATAAAGCGCTATGTGTGAAAGCTCGTACGTTCCTTTCGGAAGCCTGATCGAGATATGGTCTGATTTAGGCACTCTGATGGTTAAATCATTTACACCCGTTTTATAGATCGATTGATTGGATTTTCTTGTTGTGACATAATCATTTACCTTTAGCGTAAATCCTTTGTCTTTTGCTTTGCTTTTTAAATAAAAACTGACATAGTAATCGCCCGGACCGGCTGACGCCTTTTTCGGAGTGATGATCAATTCTCCGCCGTTTTCTCCAGTTACAGTGAGGAGTCCGTTTTGATATTGAGCTTGTTTTGCAGTGATGTCCGATTTGGAGATCAGATTCGCCAGATCAGGCGGCTGCTCTGTTTTTTCAGTTGGATCTGCTAACACAATTCCTTTCAGCATCGCTTGCTCTTTCGCAAGAGCCGGCAATTTTTCCAAATCCCTTTCTGAGTAAACTTTATCGACTGATTTGACGAAAGGAAGCATGTATTGATTTTCATAAACGGTGTAGTGCTCTGATTCCATATGTTTTGTAAAGCCGTATGGAACATTCGCTTCGTTTACTTTTTCCGTCATATAATATCTGCCGTAAAGCAGGCTGTACAAATTCGCTCTGTCCCCCAATGAAGCGTAGCGGCTGACGCTTTCTCTTCCCATATCGATGCGAAGATCATTCCAATAGAAGGAGAGCAAATGGCTGTTTAAAATGCTCGAGTAGGCGCTGAATCCATTAAACCCGTAAATAATCGGAGTGTTATTGCGGACGCCATTCATCCAGTCGATTCTCACGAGCGGATCATTGTCTTCCTTTTGCACACGTCTGATGAGCTGAGATTGTTCGTCTCCTTTGTATTCCTCGCTTGTAATATAGGATTTTGAGACACTGTCCAGCCCGCCTCCTTCTGAGAGCGCATATTTCTGATAGGTGTTAGCGACAAGCAGCGAAGACAGAATCACCACAACGTATACAGCCAGCTTTGCCCGTTTTTTCACAAAAACTGCGGTAAACAAAGCAGCGATTGTCAGGAACAAAAGCAGTAGGATGCTTTCATTCGCTGGCTTCCATATATCAAGCTCATACCTTTGGACATGATACCAATAAAGAAGCAGAACAATCGCTGCTGCAGGAAGCAGTTCTTTCCGCCTCAGCTCCTGCAGCTGTGATAAACCTGCGGCGGCTGCTCCGGCGATTGTAAAGGCCAAAATATATTCAAACCGGTTTTGCGGTGCGGAAAAGCCGTTAAAGGCGCTTGCAGCGTACGGACTGAAATGAAAGAGGATAAACAGAAGGCTCAATCCGGCAAAAAGGCGAAACACCCGGTGTTTATAAAAAGAAATGACAAACAAAAACAGCAAAAAGATGGCTGGCACCACGATAATCCTGCTTGAAAATAAAATATTATCATCGAAATTCAGCCACTCTATTTTTTCATTATACGGAGGGCGCAGGTTATTTAAATACCCGTAAACCACCGGCACAAATACCGCCGCACTGATACCGAAAGAAATGAGTCCCGAGACTAAAAACATTCTGCATTGAACCCATTTTTTCACTTCATGATCTTCCAGCTTGATCAGCCATCTGAACAAAATATAAATTCCAATGAAAATCAGATTTATGTATGCAAAGTAAAAATTGTTGATTAAGCTCAGTGAGCAAGCAATGATAAACCATGCCGGACGCCGCTCCCTGATGATTTTTTCCGCTCCGAGCACGAGAAGCGGGAGCCAAATCATTGTATCGGTGAAAAATTCCCAATACGCTTCATGGCGAAAGTAAATAATCGATACTCCGTATAGTACAGCACCCGTAAACGCCGCTGCTCTGCGTTTGAGCAAATAGCTGAAAACAGAAGCTGCTGTAAAAATAATCAGACTCAGCTTAAAAATGCTGATAAAAACGGCTGACTGTGCCCAAAAAAGCGTATCCGCCTCACCGATGAGATGAACCGATTGCAGCAGCCAAACTGCGGCGGATGTCACAAGAAAAAGGAAAGAAGCAGAAAAATAATAGCCAAGCTGACTGAATGTGCCGCCGCCGAGTCCGAATGAATAATGATAGAAAAAGTTTCCTTGCGAGTATTGTTCATATAATAATTTCTTAAATACGATCATTTGCGCCAGTCCGTCACCGGGACCGGTCATATATCTGCCTTCCGCCCATTCTTTCACAAAAAAAGCGTGCGCAAGAACGGCTATGAACAGACTGGCCGCATAAATCATGACATGTTTTCTTTTTTTCATAAGGATTCTCCAGTCTTGCCGTTAACTGTAAGCATGCAAAAAAGCACTGCCAATGGCAATTGATTCATTTCAGTGCAGTTTGGTCAGGCGCCGCATGTTTTTCAATTCGTTCGTTTCAGGCAGATCTTTGCTCGGGATATTTGCTTCTTTGATCAAATAATGCGGACGTTTTTTTGTTTCGTAATAGATTCTGCCGATGTATTCTCCTATGATGCCAAGGCTTAACAGCTGAATCCCGCCAAGGAATAAGACCGCAGATATAATTGTGAAATATCCGGGTACAGAAATACCGTTTGTAAGAATTTTGACGAACGTGGCTATGATATAAATAAGAGAGAGCAGCAATACAAAAATGCCGGTGTAAAAGCATATTCTCAGCGGTTTATGGTTAAAGGAGACAACGCCGTCCATTCCGTAATTAAAAAGGCTGCTGAATGACCATTTGGATGTGCCGTTTTTTCTTTCGACATTTTCGTAAAAAACAATTTTCTGTTCGAAGCCGATCCAGCAAAACAGGCCTTTTGAAAAGCGGTTGCCTTCGCTCAATTTCAAAAGTGCATCCACAGCTTGGCGGCTTAACAGACGAAAGTCTCCGACACCGTCACGCAAATCAACTTCCACCGCTTTATTAATGAACTTGTAGTAAAGGGACGAAAGAAGCGAACGCACGGGGTTATCCCCTTTTCTGTTCCTTTGGGCAATGACTTGATCATAGCCTTCCTCGTAGCCTTTGATAAAGTCCTTCAGCAAATAGGTCGGATGCTGCAAATCGGCGTCCATCACGACAACTGCCTCGCCTTGAACATGTTCAAATCCGGCCAAGATCGCGGCTTCTTTTCCAAAGTTTCGCGAAAATGATATGTATTTCACTCGGCTGCATTTGGATGCCAGGTCTTTGATCTGCTGAAGCGTGTCATCAATACTTCCGTCGTTAATGAAGAATATTTCATAATCATAATGAATGTTTTTGAATTCCTTTTTTAAAGATTCATGAATGAGTTTGACATTATAACCTTCATTGTAAGACGGGATAATAATCGAGATTAATCCTTGCTTCATTAAGGCACCTTCTTTTTTTTATTCTTTTTAAGTATTGCCTTAGGGGAATTGTACACAAATCTTCAGTAAGGCTATTCCTTTTTTTAAAGTCGTTTAAACCTGTTTTTTGTTACATTTTTGGTATGACATTTGAGTATATGTAATGTTATTTTGTCAGGTTTAAAATAGAGTATGAAAAAAAAGCATAGAAAAAGTCTGCCATTTCGACAGACGGTGCAAAGAAAATCTGACTTATTGGTTTTCAAGATATTCTAAAATAAGCTGATTCACGATGGCCGGCTTTTCGTGGCTGATCCAATGGGACGCTTCATCCACAAATATTAAATGCCCGTTTGGACAGCGTCTTGCTGTTTCTTTTGCAAGCTTTCTGCTTAAAAAGCGGTCTTCCATTCCCCAGATCATCCGGTAAGGGGCTGTATGGCATTCGCGGGAATTTTCTGCAAGGCTGCCTTTTCTGAGGGCCCTGTACCAGTTCAGCATTGACGTCAGGGCGCCAGGCTGCTTCCACGCTTCTTTGTACTTATTGATATCCTCAGAAGAAAAAAGCTCCGGCCGATCAGATAGCCCGATGGCTTTATCTAATTTCTCATAGTCGTTTTCTGTTAACGCGGCCTCCGGTTTGTCCGGCAGCTGGAAGAAGGCAATGTATGAGCTTTTCAGCCATTGCGGAGGGTAGACTGGCGTTACGGTTTTCATGACGTGCGGATGCGGTATGTTAATGGCGATAAGCTTTTCAAGATATTCCGGACGTGTTGATGCCAAGTGCCAGGCTACTGCTCCTCCCCAGTCATGACCGATCACGATTGCTTTTTGATCAGTGAATTGCGAAATAAGCCCAATGATATCATCTCTTAATGTATCAATCCGATATGCCTCAATTCCTTCCGGTTTGTCACTGAGATTGTAACCTCGCTGATCAGGAGCAATCACCCGGTACCCCGCGTCCGCAAGCGGTTTGATTTGGTTTTTCCAGCCATACCAAAACTCAGGAAATCCATGGAGCAGGACGATAAGCGGGCCGTCCTCCGGTCCTGCAGAAGCAACGTGGAGTGTGATTCCATTTGTTTTGACAAACTGGCTGTTAACTCCTTCCACTTAAATCTCCTCCTTGACTTTGCGTCATATGTTTCAGCCTTTTCTCTGTCAGTATAAAAGTGATGATACAAGCAGCAACAAGCAAGATCAGCTGAAGGATGATAAAGCTTGATCTCAGGAGCACCCCGGCCCCCAAGACAATCAAACCTGACAGGATCATGAGCGCCGCACTGTAACGGTTGGCTTCATTCCATAACTTTTGATCTGACATTGAGCGTCTCGTTCTGAATCCATATATACTGTTAATGGACTTTGGAGGGAACAATTTGATAAAAAGACCTGCAATCATCATGAGCCCTCCGCCGACTAAACATGCCATATGATCATCTCCTCTCTCATTGTTACGTTCAGAAAGAAGAAATGTTTCAATATCCTGACAAAAAGACAAGCATGAGCCTGTCTATTTAGCGTATTTGTAAATCCTTTGTCGGAATATAGCCTTTTATCCCGCCGTGATCAACGAATGCCCAGCTGAAATCAAATCCTCCGTTTTCACTGAATCCCCAGCCGAGCAAAGTGACTTCTGTCCCCGAGGAAAGCTGCTTGGCTTTTCCATTTTCCGGTGTTGGAGAATAGAAGGCAGTCTGTTTTGCTGTTTTTGCTTGACTTGCGGTTTTCATTAAGAAGTGTGTTGAAATATATCCTTTTTTTCCTTTGAATTCGATTTGAGCCCAATCAGCATTAGCAAATCTCTTTACAGTGACTTTCTGTTCAGATGATACTGTGCCGAGAATCGCGCTTTTTTGTTTTGGCTCAGCCCGGACATTCAGTTTTCCTGCTTTAATCATATAAGAATCTGATGATGGCATGGTGACATTTATGGTCTGAAGGGTTGCAGCTTTTGCTGCGGGAGCAGTGCTACATGCTGTGAAACTCAGTCCTGCGGCGGCAGTTAAAGCGAGCAATACTTGTTTCTTTTTCATACATAGCTCCTCCTCGGATTTTGACAAGATATAAGAGGTATTCCCTGATTGCCTGGAGGATGAAACACTTTTTGTTTATTTTTTCTAACAGTTAAGGAAATTTTAAGGTTTGTAAGGTGTACATTACATTCTAATCTTTGTATGATACATTATGTAAGGTATACGTTACATAATGAGAGAGGATCAAATAAGATGAAGCACGGGGTTCGTAATTGTGTAAAAGAATACAGAAAAGCTAAAGGATGGACACAGGATCAGCTGGCAGAAAACATTCAAGTGACAAGACAGACGGTCATTGCAATTGAAAAACAAAGATATGAACCCTCGATAGGCACTGCAATTAAATTATCTTCAGTATTAGAGTGCTCATTAGATCAATTATTCTGGATAGAAGGAGACAAATAATATGAACATGACGTATCGTACTGTTTTTGCAAACTTTGCTTCCCATTTTATTGTGTGTCCTTTATTGGCATTCACCTTCAACTTTAACACTTCTGTTAGCAGTCATCGGAACTGCACGAGTTCTTTATTCTGCCGCACATATTCATAGAAATAAACTCTGGGGAAACGTACACTTTCAGAATGACCAACGCACCCGCTCAAATGCTCATTTCGCAGGCTATATATCACATTGGGTGATGATTGTTATTTTGCTTATAGGTGTTGTTCTTATTCATCAATCCATGCTTCCTCTGTCCTATCTGCAGCTGATTGCATATACTGCTTTTCTTGGTTTTATGCTTAGAATGGTGATGAGTGATGTACTTAATACAAATGTGTAAAAAACAGCCTGCCGTACTTTGCCGGCAGGCTGTGTTAATGTAAAAGCCCTCTGCTTTGGTTTAAGTAATCATTCACGTCTTCACGGCCGCTTTGGAAAAGGTGGAGCTGGCCGCCATAGTTCTCAATCCACTGTGTGACGATTTTTTCGGTCATTTTTTCGCCTTGGTAGGCGTGTCCGGCTTTTGCATAGGTTGCTTCAAAGTCGCTCCATAACAATTCCACCCATGTTTTCGCCTGAATGTAGCTGATCATATCGTTTTTTTCCAGAAGCAGATTTGTCAGTTTCTCAATATAAGTATTCATTTGGTGGTCTCCTTTCCTTCAGGAAAAAAATTACGCTTTAAAACTTCATGTTCTCCATATACTAACCTTACGTCTTCATCTGGCAAGACGCAACTTTTTGATCTCGAACCTAGGGGGATATGAAATGGTCCGCAATAAAGAAAAAGGATTTCCTTACGAAAACGAAAACAAGTTTCAAGGTGAACCGAGAGCAAAGGACGACTATGCTTCAAAGCGTCCTGACGGGTCAATCAACCAGCATCCTCAGGAAAAAATGAGAGCCTCCGGCAAACGATAAAAGAAGAACAGCTGCACATGTGCAGCTGTTTTTTAGCCTTTATTGACTTGATACTCATAGACGCTTTTCTTTTCAGACAGATGCGCAAAAGTTGAGAGCACCAGTCCGCACGCGGTCATCAGCGCTCCTCCCGCAAACAGCCAGGAATAAGAGCCGGTTCCGCTTAAAATGATGCCGCCGATCCAAGCACCGAGCGCATTAGCCAGGTTAAATGCAGACACGCTCACAGCTGCGGCGATCGTTGTGCCGTTCTCAGATGAAGAAAGCACCTTTGTTTGCAAAAGAGGCGGTGTGCCGAATGCGCAAGCTCCAAATAAGAAAGTCGCGACAATGGCTGCGGCCGGATAAACGGCGATGTACGGAAATACCGCAAGTACGCCGATCAAACCGATCATGACGCCAATCATGGTCCGGGTCAGCAGAGGAAGCGGCACTTTTCCCGAAAAGAAATTTCCCGCAACCCCTCCCAAACCATAGGCGAAGAGGGCGCCTGTAATGCCGACTGTGCTGAAACCTGCTGAATTTCTTAAAATCGGTTCGATAAACGTGTAAGCGATAAATACGCCTGAATAGCCTAGAATTGTAATCGCAAAGGAATACAGCACCTGTTTGTGTTTAAATACTCCCCACTCATTCATGAGCATCGGGATGACTTTTGGTTTTCTGTTCGGCACGGTAGCCATCAGGCCTAAAAATCCGATCACTCCAAGCACCGTAATGATGGAAAACACGACTCTCCAGTTTAGGACATCACCCAAGTAGGAACCGAATGGAACACCCAGCATCAAAGCCACTGTTAAACCGCCGTTCATAGACGCAGCGGCTGCGGCGCGTTTTTCCAGCGGCACCATTTCACTAGCGAATACCATCGCAATCGCAAAGAAAGCGCCGTGAATGGAAGCAGATAAAATTCTTGAGACCGCCAATACCGCAAAATTCGGTGCCAGTGCGCTCATCAGGTTGGAAAGGATGAAAATCCCCATCAATCCAAGAAGCACCGGCTTTCTCGGGAGCTTAACAGAAACAATCGTGACGAGCGGGCCTGTCACACAGACGCTTGCCGCATAAGCGGTGACAAGGAGTCCCGCAGAGGAAACATGTATATGAAAGTCATCGGCAATCGACGTCAAAATACCCATCACCGCATATTCTGTGTATCCAATTGAAAACGTGCAGATCATTAGAACAAAAATAATTAATTTTACTGATGGATTTTTCATACTCAACGTCATCGCCTCCTTTAATGTGAAAAAACAACGAGTTCCATCTTAAAAGAAATCCAGGGTGAATTCAATCATTTTTTCTCTAAAAATCGCCTTGAGTGTGCTCAAATAAAAAAGAGGCTGATATTCAGCCTCTCGGTTATCCCTGCTTCTTTTGCTGTAATACTGAGATTGGAAGCGCTTCTTCTTGATCGGGAGCCGATGTTCTGTATCCCCAAGCGAAAACGCCATTTAAATAGTTAATGCGAAACTCGTCCTCAGAGCCGTCCACAACATACGTTTCTCCCGGCGAGAAGTCCTCCGGGTTCAGCAAGTATGCCTTTGCCATGGCAATTTTCCGTTCGAGCACTGCCAGTTCATTTATGATTCCAAGCTGTTCCGCTTTTCTTGCTTTTTCAGAAAGTCCTGCGATTTCTGTATTGAGTTCGTGCGTTGTCATTTGACTGTATCGTTTCTCCATTTTCAGCTACTCCTCTTCCTGCAGAAATTGCTCGATTAAATCGAGTGAGAATCCTTTTCTGAATAAAAATTGTTTGACCTTCATGGCACTTTCATAGGAGCCGTCATAACGGTATTTTCTAAACGCTTTTTCCGCATGAAGACGCAGCGCTTCTTTTTCAGTGTCTTCATCATTTTCGTATTCAATCTGCTCCAGCGCCGCAGAGATGACATCAAATGAGAAGCCTTTGCGCTGCAGCTGCATCTGTGCTCGCTGTTTGATTTCTTTTGAAGAGAGTTTCTTGTCTTTCTTCAGAAGCTTTTCGATATGCTTAACTGCTTTTTCCGTCTGTTCTTCAAAGGAGAAAGAACTCAGTGTATCTTTGATGGTGTCGTCATCAATCCCCTTCGCTTTCAGCTCTCTGAACAAAACGTCAGGCCCTTTTCCGTTTGTTTTTTTGTGAGTGCTCACGTAGGCCGCCGCAAACTCTTGGTCATTTAAATAGTTGTAATCGTTCAGCTTATGAATCACTTCCGCAATGACGGGCGCCGAGGTATCTTTTTTCTTTAAATGGTCTTCTACCTCTTTCGTTGACCGCATTCGATAGGATAAAAAATCAATCGCACGGTTGAAGCCTTTTTTCACTTCATCTCCGTATTGAATCTCAATGATCTCGAGGTCATCAAGCTCTTTTCCCTTTTTAAGCTCAAATTTCACGAGCACATCTGCGTCAACACTGAAAGCATATTTTTCATCCAGAAAAATATTAAAGCGTTCCGTATTCTTTTTTTGCGCTGAAATCTTTGTAATAAATGGCATCTTAATCTCCCTTCTCCGGTCTCAAACGCGTTTTCTATGATCAAAATGAGGTAAAGTATAGTTATCAGAACGATGAGGAGAGATGTTTATGAATATTGCAATGACGGGCGGAACGGGTTTTCTCGGTACGCATCTGACTGGCGTCCTCACCCGCCAGGGACATCATGTTTATATTTTATCAAGAAACCCGCCAAAAACTGAACAAAAAAATATCAGTTATGTCCAATGGCTGACTGAAGAAGCTGCGCCTGAACAAGAACTTCCTCATATTGATGTTTGGGTAAATCTTGCGGGAAAATCAATTTTTGGCCGCTGGAACGAAAAAACGAAGCAGCAAATTCTCTCCAGCCGGATCGATGCAACCCGGGAAGTACGGCGGCTTATTCATAAACAGGCGGAAAAACCGAAGGCGCTTATTCAAGCCAGTGCAGTGGGCATTTACGGCACTAGCCTTGAAAAAACCTTTACAGAAGACTCCCCCACGTCGGACGAGGATTTTCTCAGCCACACTGCACATATGTGGGAACGGGAAGGGCAAAATATAGAAATGATGGGCATTCGAACGGTTTACGCGAGATTTGGCGTGATGCTCGGAGAAAAAGGCGCTCTCCCGCTGATGGTTCTGCCATATAAACTGCTGGCCGGCGGAACGATCGGGACGGGCAATCAGTGGCTGTCCTGGATTCACGTGGATGACGCCGCCCAGCTGATTGTATATGCAATCGAAAACGACAGCATCTCAGGTCCTGTTAATGTGACAGCGCCTAATCCGGTTGAAATGAAGCAGTTCGGAAAAACGATTGCACGGGTGAAACACCGTCCCCACTGGCTCCCCGTTCCAGCATTCTTTTTATCAAAAGCATTGGGGGAAATGAGCCTGCTTATTGTGAAAGGACAGCGCGCTCTGCCTAAAAAAGCAATTACGTCCGGATTCCGTTTTACATATTCAGACCTTGAATTCGCCCTCTCGCAGCTGCTGACGGACCAAAAGGCTGTATAAAAACGGAAGGAAGCGTCAACCTTAAGAATAACATGGTTGAAGGAGGTCCTTTTATGGAAAAGAAGAGGGAGAAGCACCAGCAAGGAGCCAACCTGAAGAAAATGCAGGAAGTTCTTTATTCGAGTGAATTTAAAAAGGCGGAAAAAGCTGCTAAGCGGAAGTAGGGATACATAGCGCCAGAAAGCAGATACTATGTTTGTTTGATATCACTTTTTAGGGGGAATTTGATATGGGCAGAAATCATATCCACAAAAACCGTGATAAAAACAAACAAAAACTTCCTCAGGTTCCCGATGCGTTAAAACGAGAAACTGACGGCGTTTACGAGGAATATTCAAGCGAACTCGCTGATGCGGATGACCGCAAAGCGCAGGAGCGCGCGAAAGCGGCCGACAGCAGAGCGAAAAGCAAAAAACGTTAATGAAAAACCCCTTGTCTCTGCTTGAGACAGGGGGTTTTTTACAGCTCGGTGAACCGTTCCTTTATCGGTGTGCGTTTTTTCACTTCCGGCATTTCATCAGGATAGCCTGTTTGTATGATCGCGGCGAAGCGCTCGTTATCCTGTAAACCGAAGGCTTGATGCACGTCTTTATCATAGAGGATCTTTCCGCTTTTCCAAACCATGCCAATTCCTTTTTCCCAGGCAAGAAGCTGGAGGTTTTGAATCAATGAGCTGGTTGCCGCAAAATCATCATCTCTTGCTCTTTCGTTCTCATCTTCCTTAAATACAACGAGCAGAAATCCCGGCACACGGCTGAGTGTCTTTTTGAAGTTTTGGAGTTTTTCTTCCGTCATGTCCGGCTTTGATTTTTTAGAAAATGAAGCAAAGGTTTTAATCAAGCTTGCTTTTCCTGTTTCACTGGAAACGTAAATAAATCTCCAAGGCTCCGTCACTCTGTGATTTGGCGCATATTTTGCCGTTTCTAGCATGTCAAGGATGACAGCCGGAGGTACGGGATCTTGTTTAAATTTACGGATTGATCTTCTGCTGCGTATGATATCCCGCAGTGCTGAATCTTGATTTATCTGTTCGGCTTGAGGCATACCGCTTCACCCTTTCTATCCAATTGAAAATGATTATCAATCATAATCATAACGGAAAGTGCAGCTTTTTGTAAACCGTCAGCCATATTAGATTTCAAGAATCCGAGTTTCTGAGTAAACGGCAGTCCCTGTCATGTTCACTTTGAGGTGATCGTTATCTCCATTTATTTCAATTTCCACTCTTCCGTCTTTCCCCATCTCCTGTCCTTGTTCAATGATGAATGTACGCTGCCCTGACCGGCCGTATTGCTGCATGTAAGCTCCCATCACACCGGATGCTGTGCCAGTCACGGGATCTTCTATTGTTCCTGAATACGGCGACGAAAAGTGGCGCCCGTGCAGGTCGCTGTCAGAGTGAATCGTTTCAAAGGTAAACGGATGCACTGAGGCTTTTGGCAGATCAACTAGAACATCCGGAAATTGTTTGTTATTCGGCACCATTTTTTTAGAGGCTTCTAATGATTTGAGCGGAACGATTGCAGTCCATATGCCTGTACTGCCAAAAACAATTGGAAGGTCCTCATGAAAGTCCTCCGCCGTAATTCCCAATGCGTCCGCGAGCCTTTCCCGGTCGCCCGTAAATGGTTTGAATTTCGGAGCAGCCTGTTCAAGTGTGATATGGATGCGCCCCTCTTTTTCAGAAATGTTTGCTGGCAAGATACCGGCTTTTGTCTGGATGCTGTACGTTTTACCAATCTCCAGCCTTCCTTTTTCACATAATGCGTATAGGGAAGCGACCGTCGCATGTCCGCATAAATTCATTTCGTGTCCAGGAGTGAAGTAACGGAGTTCAAGATCAGCCGCCTCGCTGTTCCGAATAAAGGAGGTTTCTGAATATCCTGCGATTTCAGCTATTCTCTGCATTTCTTCTTCTGTATAATGGTCCCCGTGCAATACCACTCCCGCGGGGTTTCCTTTGCCGGGATTTTCCGTAAATGCTTCATATTTTAATACCTCTGCTTTCATTCGCCTGCCATCCTTTCTACATCAATGTCTCTGTCAGTATAACAAAATATTAGAGGGAATTTTCTGTCAATACCAAAAACCCATTTTCTTTGCAGAGAAAATGGGTTCTTACAATCAGGAATTTCTTGTTTTATAGAGCAAATAAATAAAATAGGGGGCGCCGATCGCCGCTGTAAAAACGCCTGCCGGAACTTCGACCGGGGCAAATAAGGTTCTGCCGATGATGTCTGCTCCTAATACGAGCAGAGCCCCGATCAGTGCAGATGCCGGGAGCAGCGCACCGTAAGACGAGCCGACGAGACGCCTTGCGATGTGCGGCGCCATCAGACCGACAAAACCAATCGTTCCGGCAACCGAAACCGCACAGCCCGTAAGAGCCGTACTCAGCAGCAGGAGGAAGAACCGGTTTCTTTGCACGGAGCTTCCCGCGCCTGCCGCAATATCTTCACCGAGCATCTGTATATTCATATTTTTAAGACAGATAAAACAAATGAATAAGAGAATGACAGACAGCAACACGGCTATTTTTACATGCTGCCAGTTAGATCCGTAGACTGAACCTGTTATATATACATTGGCTTGGGACGCCCTGTAGATCGGTCCTTTGATCATGAGCAATGTGGTCATCGCTTGTGCAGACATTGAAAATCCGATTCCGATCAGCACCAGCCGAAACGTGGAGGCGCCATTTTTGTATGCGAGTAAATAAACGATAAGTCCAACAACTGATGCCCCGATAAATGCGGCAGCCGGAAGCCATGACAGACTGATCGTCAGTGAATCGCTTCGGTCTGAGAAGAACATCATGACAAGCACCACAGCCACAGCCGCTCCGCCCGTGATTCCGATAATATCCGGGGATGCGAGAGGGTTTCTGACCAGCCCCTGCAAAATTGCGCCTGCCGCAGCCAAGCAAACGCCGGCGCATACAGCTGTCAAAATTCTTGGCATGCGGAACGACATCACCATCATTTCATCGAGCTTTGAACCTGCACCGAAAAATGTTTTGGCCACATCCCAAGGAGGAATGAACCGCTGTCCGAGACCGGCGCTTATGATGAACACAGCCGCTGTTAAACCGAGTAAAACAAAAAAGACAATCCATGCTTTCTTTTCAGCCGCTGTAATGCCAAAACGAAGCTTCATAGATTCGCCCCCCTTCTTGCGATGTAAACAAACACTGGCATGCCGATAATCGCCGTCATAACCCCGACAGGAACTTCCTGAGGCATAATGATATATCGTGCCCCGATGTCCGCGGCAACAAGTAAAATCGCACCCAACACAGCGGAAAACGGCAGAACCCAGCGATAATCATTGCCGATGATAAAGCGGGCAAAGTGCGGGATGATGATGCCGATAAAGGAAATCGGCCCGGCAATGGCGACAGCCGAACCGGCAAGCAGGACAATGCATAGTGCCATAGCGAATTTCAGCAGTCCCGTTTTTTGACCAAGTCCTTTGGCAACATCTTCTCCCATGACAAGAAGATTAATTTTTCGGCCGAGGAAACAGCTGATCAAAAGCGCCGCCGCGGCATATGGAAGCATTGTCATCAGCAAATCGAGACTCCTGCCCTGCACAGAGCCCGTCAGCCAAAATAGCACCTGAGCCAGCTCGAGTTCATTGACGGAAAGCATGCCTTGTGTCAGCGAAGAAAACATTGCCGCCATGGCTGCTCCAGCCAGCGTCAATTTGATCGGCGTGAGCCCTTCCCTTCCAAGCGAACCTGCGGCATAGACAATCGCGGCGGTAAAGGAAGCACCGAGAAACGAGCTCCATACAAGCGCTTGGGGTGATTGAATATGCAGAAAAAATGATCCGGCAACAATAAAAAAGCCGGCCCCTGCGTTGATTCCGAAAATCCCTGGTGATGCTAGCGGGTTTTTTGTCAGCGCCTGCATCAGAGCGCCGGCAGCCGCAAGGGAAGCGCCGACGACCGTGGCAACCAAGGCGCGCGGGAGCCTGACGTCTTTAATGATGACTTGCTCATTTGATCCGTTAAAAGATGTAAACGCTTGATAGACCTGTCCCCATGACGTACCGGTATAGCCGTATATGACACTTGCGCAGACAGCCGCCAGCAAAACGAAAAGCAGACATAATAACAAAATCCATTTCGAATAAGCCTTTTTGAAGATCATCATCCAATTCTCCTAGTGATTTACTATGTAACATTCTTGATCATGACTGCAGTAAATTGATTGTTTTTGAGAATCATCCTCAATTAATGATTGACACTCTCACCACTGCTTATTATGATCTAAATGATAATGAATTTCAATATTGGGAGGAAAAAGATGAAAAAGCATATCAGCATGCTATTTGTATTACTTATGGCCGTTATGGTGCTTTCTGCCTGTAATAGTTCAGAAAGTTCAAGTAACAGCGAGGGGTCAAGCAGCAAAACAAGAACGGTTAAACATGCGATGGGTACATCAGACAACATTCCAGCCCATCCAAAACGGATTGTCGTCTTAACAAATGAAGGAACAGAGGCGCTTTTAGCGCTTGGCATTAAACCTGTCGGGGCCGTGAAGTCATGGAAGGGCGACCCGTGGTATGACTACCTGAAAGACGATATGAAAGGTGTTAAAAACGTCGGGCTAGAAACTGAACCGAATGTGGAAGCCATCGCGGAATTAAAGCCTGATTTGATTATTGGAAATAAAGTGCGCCAAGAAAAGATTTATGATCAGTTAAATGCGATTGCGCCGACGGTTTTTGCTGAATCTTTAGCCGGGAACTGGAAGGATAACCTGACTCTTTATGCCGACGCGGTGAATAAGGCGGACAAAGGCAAAGAAGTCATTGCCGATTTTGATAAGCGCGTTGCCGATATGAAAGATAAGCTTGGCGATCAGACAAACAAAACCGTGTCTGTTGTACGCTTTCTGTCCGGCGAGTCAAGAATCTATTATAAGGATTCATTCTCTGGCATTATTTTAGACCAGCTTGGTTTTAAACGTCCTGAAAAGCAAGTTGAGCTATTCAAGAAACAAAAGGACCAATTCACGTTCTCAACAGACAGCAAAGAATCCATTCCTGATATGGATGGCGATGTGCTTTTTTATTTCACTTATAAAGCCGATAATGCAAAAGATAATGAGAAATGGGCCAATCAGTGGACGAGCAGTTCACTATGGAAAAACCTCAAGGCTGTGAAATCAGGGAACGCCCATGAGGTCGATGATGTCGTGTGGACAACCGCAGGCGGAATAAAAGCCGCAAACTATCTGCTTGACGATATTGAAACGTATTTCTTAAAGTCTAAATAAAAAAAGAACTCCGTCTGTTTAGACGGAGTCTTTTTTGCTTTTGCCGATCAGACGCGTGACGAGGAACATGGTGACAGAAAGAGATCTGTTTTTCCGATACGCCAAGTATTTTCCGCGCCATTCGGGTTTGTATTTTTCTTTAAATGCTCGGAGCCCGCTGAAGCTGTACATGTACCGAACATTATTAAAAATGACAGCCGCGAAGCGCTCTGACCAGAAGGATGTAAAGGCCGTGCCGACATTGGCCAAGGGCGCCATGCCCATGTTAAATGACGTGCACCCCTCCTCCTTCGCCCATAAAAACATGCGGATGAACAAGGCATCCATAATACCGTTCGGGGCGTCGCTGCGATAGCGCATCAGATCGACCGAGATTTCGCCTTCCTGATACATCGGCATGATATTGGCGAAAGCGACAATGTCCCCTTCGGCATTTTTCATATAGGCGATCGGCGCTTTCTGTAAATATGACGGGTCAAAGAACCCGAGCGAAAAGCCCTTCTCCTTTTTCGAGCCGAGCCATTCATCGGAGATTTGTTTAAGCTCTTCTAAAAACGCTTCTGAAAATGGAGGATGATCTACATGGAAAGTATATTCCTCCCGTTCAAACCGGTTATTGATTGCCCGCAGGCCGGCTTTTTTCTTCCCTGATATGGTAAACGTGTTTAAGTCCACATAGGCTTCCTCGCCAAGTTTAAAAAAGTTATACCCAAAATCGTGGTACAGCGCCATGTCCTCTCGTTCAATTTGATAAAACAAAACGCTGAAACCCTTTTGATGCGCTTCGTTCAGAAATTCTTCCAGCACGAGCGGGAACGATTCTCTTTGGCCTGACGGATCGCCGAGCACGACCAGCCGTCTGGCGATTTTTCCAAACAGAAGCAGGGCATTTCCGTCACTTGAAAAATAAAACCGCTTATCTTCGAGAAAGCCGAGATGGCTCAGCGCGTTGCCGCCTTTTTCATTGAGAAACGCAGCAAGACGTTCTGGATCAGCTTTTTCCCCAATTGGTTTGGTTTTCTTATGGTACACCACTGTAAAAATAAAGAAGAACAGCGGAACGGCGATGACTGCCATGATGGTCGCATGTGTAATATGGGAAGTGCTGTGGACGAAATATTCGTGGCGCAGCACCTTTTTCATCCGATCCCAGATGAAGCTTGCGATAAGGTTATAGTTAAACAGCGCCACAGTAAACAGGGCAGCAGCGAAAATCATTTGCCCTAGCGTATAGGAAGCCTGTTCTCTGACAAATTGTTTTTTCAGCAGCACAAGCAAGACGATGATAATCGGCAATATGAATATTGCACTGATATTGAGCCCTTTTAAAAAGCTGAAAACAAATCCGCCGACAAGCGCTGTAATTGCCATTGTATAGGACCGTTTTGTCCGTTTATAAAGCTCGATCGGCAATATCAGCAAAATGAGCGCTGAGCTTAAGGACAGCCCGTTGAACAGCAAAAGGACCGGACGGGGAATGTGCGGAATGACTGTCAGCCTATCAATCGGCAGTGACACCGACGCAAGGACAATGAGACCGGCTACGAACACAATAAGTGAAAGCGATCCCTGCAAAATCCTCACTAACATGGCCCGCTGTACGACAAGCAGCACGTTTGTCGTTTCGATAGCCGGTGCAATTCGCGGGTTCGTTTCGAGCCGTTTCATTGTATTTTCGGTCAGGTCGCCGGCAGCAAAGAACAGCCCCAAAACAAATGGAATAAATGAATAGGCGAGCCTGTACAAAACGATTGACGTAACAATGGCTTCCTGATGATAGCCAAGCTGCTCCATACCGAGCAAAAACAAAAGGTCGAACGAGCCGAAACCGCCCGGCACGAGGCTGATCATCCCGCCGATCGCCGCAATGACGAACACTCCGAACACATACCGGATATCAGCATGAATGCCCATGGCGAACAAAGCAAAATAGATGACGACTCCAGCCATGAGCCATTCGGCAACGGAAGCGCCGATATAAGCGAAAATCGGATTTTTCACTTTATCCTCATTTTCTTCGTCTCCGGCTTTGCGGCCTTTTATTTTGGCCACCGCCAAGGATAACGGCAAAATCAGCGCGAAACCGATAACGACTGCCCACAGCCAAGGCTTTTCATGGATCACTTCATCCACTGGCAGCACCCGCGCTGCGACGAAAATGCTGAAAACAGATAGCCCGAGCAGCATAGATGACGTTAGCCAGGCGATTCCTTTCACGAGCGCCTTATGGTCTTTCGTATGCTCCTTATAGAACATCATTCTTAACCCGACACCGGCTAAACCGCCGAAGCCAAGGACATTATTAAATGAATTGGCAATCCAGGATACTCTGAACACCTTTCCGTTTGTGATCGAAAGGCGCAGCGAATATTTAAGAACGTAATCATATAGTGACATGGCCGCAACAGCAAGCAGGCCGATGAGCACAAGAATGAATAAGTCGGTCCGCTCCAGCCCGTTGATTACCATAAGCGTTCGTTTGAATGACAGGTTTGTCAATTCTTTTTTCGACTGATAAAACACAAATAGTAAAACAGCAACAGGAAAAACGATTTTTAAAATTGATAAAGCATTCTTTTTAATCAGCAATGGTCTCTCCAATCATATACAATTCGATATTTCTTTCCCCAATAATCTCCAACTCATTATACACTACCGCTATTTTTCGGACAAAGTCTCATCTGCGGTTTATGCTGACTTTCTTTCAGCGGTTAAAATCGAGTAATATGGTAAGAGGAGCGAATGACGAGGAAGTGATCAAATGGAATATAACTTACATGATACAACAGTATTAAACGAAAATATTCTTTCATCTGAGGAACGGGAAATCTGGGTGCTTTATATGAAAGTCTTAACATCTGCCGGGCTCGGTGATGTATCTGAGTGGATGAAGCTGGATATGAGCATGCCGCAAATGAAAGTGCTCATGCTTTTAAACAATCACGGAACGCTGAAGGTCAGTGAAATTGCAGAGAAAATGGGGGCTTCCCTGTCAAATACAACCGGGCTGCTTGACCGCCTTGAGAAGTCCGGCTTTGTTAAACGATCACACTCTGAAGAGGACCGCCGTTCAGTGGTTGTTCATTTAACGGAGAATGCGAAAAATATTTTTCGCGGACTTTATCAAAAGGGCCATATGAAATTGAAGCGTTCCTTGGAGATACTGTCTCCTGATGAAAAGCAAGCTGTTTCCAAAGGGCTTTCTATTCTTTCCAGAGCGCTGGAGCAGGCTAAAAAAGAATAATGTCAGCGAAGTCTGTCCTCACGCAAACTGCGGAGGCAGACTTTTTTTATTTGACATTTAGTTCATTTTAAATGAATAATATATTCCAAGTGAAGTAAAGGGAGTGATGAATATGCATAAGGCATTGGCAGATCAAAAAAGCCAAAAGTGGGCGATCAGCCTGTTTACCATCGGTGTGTTTATGGCTGCGCTGGATAACGGGATCATCTCCGCTGCGCTGACCACGATAAACGAATCGTTTGCCGTTTCTCCGTCTTGGGGTTCATGGGGCATTACGCTTTATACGCTCGGTCTCAGCGTCAGTGTGCCGATCGTCGGAAAGCTTTCCGACCGCTACGGCAGAAAAAAGCTGTTTCTTATTGAAGTCGGCCTTTTCGGGCTTGGTTCTTTGCTTGTCGCTTTAAGCCAAAGCTTTCCGCTTTTTCTTATCTCACGGCTGATTCAGGCGCTTGGAGGCGGCGGGATTTTCATCATCGGAAGTTCTCACGTCCTTGCTACACTTCCAAAGGAAAAGCAAGGGAAGGCCCTTGGTTTGCTAGGGGCGATGAACGGGATGGCTGCTGTGCTCGGACCCAATATTGGAAGCTTTCTGCTTGATTGGACCGGGTCATGGCATTGGCTGTTTTTGATTAACCTGCCGATTGCAGTGCTGCTGGTTGTTTTCGGTGCATTTTTTATTGTGGAAACCAAAGCGCCGGAGGCCAAACGTCTCGACACGGCCGGAATTTTTCTTCTGTCCTTGTCAATTTTGGCTGTAATGTACGGCATGACAAACCTTGACGGGGCAAATCTCTTAAAAAGCCTGGGAGACCCTGAGGTTTATGGATGTATTGTTTTCGGTATTTTTTGTTTTGCGGCGCTCGTATGGTTTGAGAAGCGGATGGAAATGCGCGGGGGCGATCCCATTCTGGCGTATTCTTTACTTCGGAATCACATGTTTCAGCGAACGCTTATCATCGGTTTATTATCCGGGGGCCTCTTGGCGGCGGTTATTTTTATTCCATCATATGTTGAGCAATATTTAGGCGTTCCTGCCGCAAAAGCGGGCTATTGGATGACACCTCTTGCCTTAGCTTCCGGAATCGGCGCTTGGCTTGGCGGAGCGCTCACCGACAAAAAAGGACCGGTGAAAACTGTTGTGCTTTCAGGAATTATTTCATGTGCGGGATTTGCTTTATTTCCGCTTTGGGTGACGGAAAAATGGGAGTTTGTCATTGCAAGCGTGGCGGCCGGCATCGGTTTTGGCTTTCTGCTAGGCGCTCCGCTGAATGTTCTTGTATCAGAAGCAGCTAAAGCGAATAAGGGCACGGCGCTCGGCACGCTTTCATTAGTAAGGCAAATCGGACTGACATTGGCGCCTACTCTTTATGCAGGTTTTATCACAGCAGGGTTTGACCAAATCGGCGATGAAATCAGCAGCCGCTTATCGGACAGCGGACAGTCAGGGAAGGCTATGCAGATGATTCCCGAGATCGACAGTTCAGATGTTTCTTCTTTACAAGAACAGATCGAACGCATTCCTGTGCCTGAAGTCAAAACTGCGATAAGCGATGCCATTCATGCCAGTGTTGCCAGCGGCTATGATCATTTATATGCGGCGGCTGCTGTGATTTCTCTGCTGGTGATTGCAGCAATCAGTCTCCCGGCTTTCCGCCGGCAAAAGCGTTAAGACCACCCCATCCGTTTGGAAAGCTCCGTAATATGAGCGATATGGTGATGTGAGTGCCAGACATACAGCGCGTTCTCTAGGGTAATGATCTCTTTTGTATCGGGATGGTAAAATCTGCGCTGAAATTGCTGATCCGTCAGAGTGCGGAGAAGAGCCGTCCATCTTCCGTGAAGCTCCTGCAAAAGCGCGAGTGAACCGCTCGGCTCCGCTGTTTTGGAGTCTTCAAGCTCCGACCATGCTTTTTCATCATACGGACGGATGGCCGGCGTCTCTTCTGTCAAGCTTAATTTAAAACGGATATAGCTGTTCATATGACTGTCAGCCAGATGATGAACAACTTGCCGGACGGTCCATCCGCCGTCTCGGTATGGTGTATCAAGCTGGCTGTCCGTCATTCCCTCAACGGCTTGCTTCAGCTTAACCGGCACTTCCTCCAGCACTTGAATCCATTCTTCTTTCTGCTCGTTTGATATGAATTTCCTAGGTTTGTACTCTCCTATCGGATAGCTTAGATTGGCTGTTGACATGGTTTGCTCTCCTTTCAATAAACAGGCATCTGCTGATCCTGCTTATTGGCATATATGAAAATTCACTTTTATTTTAAAGGAAATGGTGTAATAGTTGTTCTTTCATGTATAAATTTGCGTAAAAAAAGGCAGGAACATTTCTCCTGCCGTGATTTTTCAGCCTGCGTGGTCTCGCACTTCCATTTTTACTTTTCGCCTCTTCGGCTGATAGATTTTCCCTACAAACAAATATCCATATTTAAACTTGTTCAGTGCCCAGGATGTCAGTATCGGGCCCGCTGTGCAGACGGCAAACAGCAAGAGAACGGCCGGCACGGCGGGAATGTCTGGCATATTTAACAGCAAAACATAGCCAATGATCATAAAATAAGCGTGCAGCAGATAAATCGAAAAGGAATAGTTACTGATAAACATAATGATTTTCGGCACCTGCTTTATGTTAGAAAACAGGTGAAAGCACAGGAAAATCATACTTGTTGAATAAAGCATGATGTCAGGCCGCTTTGAGCTGATCATGCCGACCTCTCCGAAATAAGAAACAGCCACAACCAACGCGGCGGACCCGACCGCAGCGCCGTATACCACCCAGCGGTATTGATTCAGCAGCGCTAAAAACCGCTTGTACTCTTTTCCGCAGTAATAAGCGAGACAAAAGTAGAAAAGCCAGCCTGCAAACGGAACCCAGAAGAACGGAAATGAACCGCCTTGTTCAGAAGCGGGTGCCGGACTGACTGCTGAGAAATAGCCCAAATAAGCGGCTGTCACCACAAACGAAACAGACAGCACCCATTTTGGCGATGCTTTTTTCAAATACTCATGAAAGAGCATGTGCAGGATATAAAATTGGAAGATGACAAGAATGAAATAACCGATAAAGTTTCCTAAAAATACGTTTTCCAGATATTTCTGCACAAACGCCAGAAAAGTCAGCTTTCCCCCCATTGCACTGGCCATCAGCAAGGCATCAATGGCTGCGATAAACAAAAAGGGAATAAAAATCACTTTTCCTCTCTTCTTCAAAAACCCCTCCGGCACCCCGTCAGGATAAGAACGCGCCAGCAAAAACTCAGAGATGAAAATGAAAGCAGGCGTGCTGAACATCAGGAGTGTACGCAAAGAATCAACCGTGTGAGAAATATCAGCAAGTGCTTCCGCCTGAAGCATCAGGACCATTGAAATGATATGGAGCAGAACGACACTTAAGCACGAAATGCAGCGGATCACAAAAATTTCTTTGATTTGCATAACAGCGCTCCTTTATTTCAAATTTTTAGAAATCGATGGTTGTACCATAACACACCTGCTTCAATTGAAAAAAGTGCCTGATTTCTTATCTTTCAGTATGCATGAACGACTAAGACCCATAAAGACCCATAACTTTTTGGCATACCGCCCTCAGCCATTTGTCCCGTACAGCCGGTCTGCTATGCTTGACGCACGGGAACAGTGTCCTGTTCACTTTTTTGATTCCGCAAAATTACAAAATGCCTTTTTGATAGTAATCTAATCCGCGATTTGCCTCGGCATCCATGAGTGAAATTACCAAAAAAGCCGGCGTTGCGGAAGTGACCATTTGTTATGAAGGTGGCGGCTCCCGTATTTGCGAAAAGCTTCAGCAATGAAGTGTTCATTCGGGAAGTGCTGAATAACTGTATTAGAACTTACAAAAAGGTCCGTGTTCGTTCTGACTTTCTGCTCTTTTCAACCTGTCAGAAAACAAAAAACCTGCTGTAACCAAACAGCAGGTTTTAACATAGCCGCATATCTTTGAAGCATCAGTTCGTATTTAATCCTCCGCCATTCAATCCTTCTTTGATATAGGCGTTGACTTGGCTATTAGAAAGCAATCCAATATGTCCAATGCCATACAGTTGGATGTTTCTGGCTCCTTGTAATCGAGACAAGCTATTGATGACAATTTCATCATTCAGACTGTAGATCGATGTATAGAGGATCTTTTGATTAGGATCTGTACCCGGCAGCGCAACAGATGACACTAAACCATTAGCCCCTCCGAGCGTGACAACATTTTGAATCTTATTGCCCCCGCCTAAATATTTTATAGCATACAGCGTATTGGCTCCTCCCATACTATGAGCCACAATATCTACTTTTTTAGCTCCTGTTTCTTTTAAAACGCGATCAATATATGCTGCAAGCTGCGGGCCGTTATTTAGGTTATTCCCTGTTTTATCATAAAAATCAATTGCATACAGTTTATTGCTTTGCCAGCCCTGAGAGATTAAGTAATTTTTAATAGCAAAAAAATTGTATGATGCACCGCTAATCCCATGAACAAGAACAACAGGGTTATGTGCTGTTTCCGCCTTTGCACTTGAAGGCGGAGCTGCTAGAATAGACAAAACCATTGATAGACAAATAGTTGATGCAATAAGTAATCTTTTCATTTTCCGTTTCTCCTCAATCATGTATTTACCAAAATGATTATACAGTTAAATTTAAACTTGGTAAATATAAACTTATCAGAATCTTCAATTTCATTATTATTTTGATGAAAGCATAAATTTGTCTATTGGCAGTTGTCTTCCATACACTCGAAAGAAACTTGAAAGGACTATAAGCGTAAGGAGACATGCGGTTGTGTTCCCAGTCTCCCTTTCCTATAATATAGGGAACAGATGAAAGCTAGGCATGAGAATAGATGGCATTCACTATTTTATATAAGAATTCACATTTGTTTTGCCGGTATAAGAGAAAAGAACGATACGATTTTTCGGCGGCAGGGAATTTAAAAAGTTTCTTTTTTGCAAAAACAGCCATAGACACGGAGGACAGCATGAGAGTATTAAAATATGCCATATTAGGGCTTTTACGAAAAGGCGAATTGAGCGGATATGATATTACAAGTTATTTCAAAGCGGAGCTCGGCCAGTTTTGGAGCGCCAAGCACAGCCAGATTTATCCGGAGCTCAAAAAGCTGACAGATGAAGGCTTTATCACATTCCGGACAACGATTCAGGGCACAAAACTTGAGAAAAAAATGTATACCCTGACAGACAGCGGAAAACAGGAGCTTCACGTGTGGCTGACCCGCCACCACCCTATTCCGGAAACAGTGAAGGATGAATTTATGCTGAAGGCTTATTTCATTTCTTCTCTGTCACGCCAGGAGGCAGCCGACTTGTTTACAGACCAGCTGCTGAAGCGCAAGGAGAAGCTCGCTGATCTGCAAGGCAGTTATGAAAAGCTAATGGCCTCAGCGGAGCCAATGTCGTTTTCTTCACCGGATTTCGGCCACTATCTGGTACTGACAAAAGCGCTGGAACGGGAAAAGAATTACGTATCCTGGCTGGAGCATATTTTAGCCATGATACAAGAGAATACCCAGGAGCGGCCTTAATCGAAGGTGACTGGCCGTCCGGCAAACAACACTTGGAAAAGACTGAACCTGACAGAACACACGATATAATGATAAGAAGCATCTGCCCAGAGGCGGATGCTTTTACGTTCGGAGCGCTTTCAGCCCCGCTGTGAAGGTGATGGCGGCAAAAGCAAGCAAGATGCCGCAAATGCCGAGTATATCCGTGATGGTTGCCCCGTTAGCGATAATTTCTGTCAGTCCGTTCATCGCCCACTTTTGCGGGAGAAAGTCAGCAACGGACTGCATCAGCTTCGGCTCAATTTCTATCGGCCAATACATTCCGCTCACCATACACGTCGCAATAACGAACAAGTTGCCGAAAGCAAGCTGCTGTTCTGGCGTTCTGACATTGGCAGCAATCATCAAGCCGATGCCCACGACTGCTAACAGAAAAAAGGATACTAACACGATCAGTGCAGCCGGATTGCCCCAGCTGATTCCGAACAGCCAATGGGATGCGAGAAGCAGCATTCCAAATTGAATCCAGCCAATCACAAAGAACGACAGCACATACCCCGCTCCGATTTCCGCGCGGCTGACAGACGCGGTGAGCAGTCTCGGCCAGACGCCGCTTTTTCGCGCTTCTAATATCGTGCCCGCTGCTCCCATCATTGTCAGCATCACAAACAGAATGGAAAAGCCTGCAGCTCGTGAAGCTGTGTCACTTACGCCCTCGCCTTCTTTTTTATCATTGAGAGATTCCCGTTTTACAGCTGGGGCGCTATCTCCACGATCTTTGGCGATTACCGTTTTATAAGCCGATTTCCAGCTCTCCCCCGCCGCCTCGGCCGCTGTTTTTGCCGCGGTTACCTGAATGTTGAGCTTTGCCAGCTTGCTTTCGGCATACTGTTTAGCGACTGGCGCTTCTGTCAGCTCTGGACCGTGGCTGAAGACCAGCTCCGGCTTCTCTCCTTTTTCCAGCTTCTCTTGGAAAGTGCGGGAAAGGGTGATGACTCCGGCAATTTTCTTTTGATTCAGTTTTTCTGAAGCTTTGCTTTTAGTCATCGTTTGAAATGTATACATATCATCATGTTGCTTGAGCTCCCGGATATAATGCTGTGAAAGAAGCGTGTCATCCTGATCGACGATCGCAAGCCGCACCTTATCATCATTTCCGCCGAGCAGACCGCCGAATACAAAGGTCAGCAGCAGCGGGGCAGCGAACATCATTAAATAGTTCTGCGGCTTCTTAAAAATGAGAGAAAGCTCAACGCCGCAAATGGCTATGATTTTTTTCACCGTGTTTTACCTCCTTATCTTGTGTGAAGCCTTCTGATGCCAACAGCCAGTGAACAAAGACCGGTTGCCGCAAAAAGAAGGACCGGCGTTTGAAGTTCAGCCCAGCCTCCCCCTTCCATTAAGGAAAGAAAGCCTTCGAGCGCCCATCGATTTGGCACCGCCTTTGAAACAGATTGCAGAAAATCCGGAAATTGATAAAACGGAAGCATAGAACCGCCAAGAACGGCAAGCACCTGAATTCCAAAACCTCCTAAAACATCTGCTGACTTCATATCGCTGATGCACGAAGCAAGAAGCATTGAAATGCCGGATACAGCTGCTGCGTAGGAAAGCCCCAGCACGCACACAAACAAGAGATTGTCTCCCCAGTCCACATCAAATATATTGATGGTCACAATAATAAAAATGAAAAATTGTATAATGGCAAACAAATAGGTTCCGAGCCACTTCCCGAAGAGAATGGCGTATTTTTGTGCAGGCGTCATCAGCAGTCTGGCAAGGGTTTCTGTTTCCCTTTCCAGCAAAAATGATTTCGCGCCGACCGTCATATGAAACAGCATAAACATGCAAAGCATTGCCGCCGAATAGTATTGAAAACTGGTAACTTCTTTTGCGCCGACTGATTTCTCCGTAACAGCAAGCCTGGCACCCGCTTCTTTTTCAAGCATCTTAGCAAGATTTTCTGCTATGAGGGAAGGATTGAGCTTTCCTTGTTTTACAGCTTCCGTCTTGGTGACATATTCCATCGAGGCGGATGCCGCTTCTCGTACCGCCTTGTATTGGTCTATAAAAGACACTGCAGCCGTTTCTATGATAGAGCTTTTTAATTCCTGATCAGTGCCAGTATAGACAGCGGCCGGTTTCTTGCCGGATCCCCAATGTGCCGGGACGGCAATTCCGACATCAATTTTCTTTTCCGCCAGCAGCTTTTTCATTTCCTTTTTACTGCCTGCTTCTGTGACGTTGATCATCTTCATTTTTTCAAGTACATCTGTTTTAAACATCTTCGACGCGCCTGACTGATCAGACTGGACATAGCCGACTTTGATTTCATCAATCTCGCTGCCTCCGCCAAGGATTGATCCAAGAGCGGCCCCTAATATGGCTGTTAAAATCAGCGGCATTAGGATAAGCATCATAAACCCTTTTTTATCCGTGATTCTGATTTTGACATCTTTCCATGCGATCCATATTGCTTTTTTCATCGCCGCCCCTCCTAATCCCGCAATGTGCGGCCTGTCAGATTCAGAAACAGCCGTTCCAGATTTGGTTCCTGAACCTGAAGAGACAGGAGATTCATTTGATGGGCAGCGGCTTCCGTGAGCAGGCTGGTGACTACTTTCTCATGGTGCGCCGCAGCAACCTCAATTTTGAGCTCTGATTCATTCACTGTTACATCATTCACATGGGCAAGCGAGCGGATAGCTGAAAGAAATCCTTCATCTGCCCCGCTGACAGTCATCTGGATGATCGTGTCTCCTCCAAGACGGCTGCACAAGTCGTTTTTTGTGCCGATCGCAATCATTTCTCCCTGATCAATAATGCCGATCCGGTCACATAAATACTCGACCTCTTCCATGTAGTGACTCGTATAGATCACGGTCATGCCTGTTTCGTTGAGCTGTTTGACTGTTTCTAAAATATGATTTCTCGATTGAGGGTCGATGCCGACGGTCGGTTCATCCATGATAAGCAGCTCAGGCTTATGCATAAGGGCGGCGCCTATGTTAATTCTCCGTTTCATTCCGCCGGAGAATGTTTCGATTTTATCTTTAGCCCGCTCAGTAAGCCCTACATATTGAAGGACTTCTGCTGATCTTTTTTTGGCCTCTCCATGCGTGAGTCCATACATTTTCCCCCAGAATACGAGATTTTCTTGAGCCGTCAGTGTCGGGTACAGGGCGATTTCCTGCGGGACGATGCCGATTTTTTGTTTGGCTTTGTTCGTGTCTTTGCCGATAACATACCCGCCGACTGTAATCTCCCCTCCGTCAAGCGGCACAAGTCCGGAAATCATAGAAATGGTTGTGGACTTCCCCGCTCCGTTCGGTCCGAGCAGTCCGAACGACTCACCCTTTTTCAAGGAAAAAGAGATTCCTTTGACAATTGTTTTTTTTTCGTATGCCTTTTTGATATTTTCTGCTTGAAGCACGCCGTTTCACTCCTTTTTTTATCCCATTGCCATTGTAGAAGAGATTGAGGCATGAAACATGTGGCGCCGGATAGAACATCGGGCATAAAAAAAAGGCCTGTGACAGGCCTTTTCAGGGCAACGCATATGCCAAACGTCATCTATCAAAAGACAGATACGCCATGTCTGACGGAATAAATGGCGGCTTGGGTTCTGTCTCTGACAGACAGTTTGCTGATAATGTTTGACACGTGATTTTTCACTGTTCCTTCTGTAATGTACAGCTTTTCGGCAATTTCTTTATTGTTCAGTCCGTACCCGAGCTCAGCCAGCACTTCCATTTCACGCTCGGTCAGGTCGAGCAGCTCCTTCGGTTTTTCTTTCTCTTCCGTTCCTTTCAGCTGTTTTTCCCGTTTCCATTCATTCAGCATTTGGGCTGTGAGTTCCGGCGGGAGCACCATTCCGCCTGATTGAACAGTCATTACCGCTTTCACAATTGTATCGGCTGACATGTCCTTTAACAGGTACCCGCTTGCCCCTTCTTCAAGCGCTTCAGCAATCAGCTCTGAATCTTTAAAGGTTGTCAGCATCAGCACCTTTACGCCCGTTAGCGAGCTGGTGATCAATTTTGTTCCCTCCACCCCGTTGGACACCGGCATGCGAATGTCCATTAATACGATATCCGGTTCCAGCTCTTTCGCCTTTTCAAAGGCTTCCTGTCCGTTTCGCGCCGTGGCGATGACATCGAGCTCTTCCCGGAGCTGAAGCAGAGACGCCAGCCCTTCTCTGACGATATCCTGATCGTCGGTAATGATGATTTTAATCATGATAAACTCTCCTTTTGCTGTGCGGGCCCAAAGCTCCATTTTTTATTAGCCAAAGAAAATTCCGCAATCACGGTAAATCCTTGATCCCGCTCGCTTTCAAAACGGATCATCCCGCCATGCTCGGCCGCCCGCTTTTTCATATTCAAGAGACCAAATCCCAGCGCGGCCTCAGGATTTCCTTTTCCGTCATCTTTAATTAAAAGACTGACTGTTTCCGGTGAACACGTGAGCTGAATCGAGCAGGCAGTGGCGCCGCCGTGACGTTTTGCATTGGTCAGCGCCTCCTGCACCGTTCTGATCACAGTCGGATGCAGAGACAGCGGGACCAGCGCAGGATCGCCGCTGACCGTCAGTTCGGATGTGACGCCCGCATTTTTGTAAAAGTCTTCTGTCAGTTGTTTCAGCGATTCAATGAATGAGGGATCGTTCTCCGTTTGCAGGGTTCGGACTGATAAGCGGATATCGCCGAGTGCTTCACGGGCGAGCGTTTCACAGACGCCGACTGTCTCATCTGCTTTTCGGCTGTCTCTTTTTTGCCATTCACGCAGAAGCTGCAGCTGGACAAGAAGCGCCGTCATTTTGTGCCCTACTGTATCATGGATGTCCCGTGCCATTCTGTTCCGCTCGTGAATGGCAGTGAGTTCTTCGACCTGCTTCGCATATAAATGCAGCTCCTGGTGTGCTGCTGACAGCGCCCGATGCGAATCCGTCAGTTCCTGAAACTGCTGTTTTGCCGTTTCTTGTGCTTCAAGAAGTTTGCGGATTAATTTGCCGACCACCCCGCAGAACACCACAAATGTCATGCTGGTGATATGATCCATGACGTATTCATTGCCGGCTAGCAGATATGTACGTATGAGGACAATTGAAAACAAAATTGAGCAAAGACATAACAAAAACCATGCCATTTTTCTATTGAACCCGCGCAGAAAAAATGCGACAGCTACCGGGCATAGCATAATAATGAACAAACCATTGCCGGGAAACATGAATCCAAACGAAAAGCCGACCGTAAGATCAATCAGACAAAACCAGACGTCATACTTCTCTGTTTTCAGCAGAAAATGATTGGCTGCATACACGGCAGCTCCTAACGCTATAAATAGATATTCAAACCAGTTATCATCCTTTACGAGGGACAGATACATCGAACAGCTCACCATCAAGGTGAAAATTCTTGTAAATAAAAGAGCCTTCACGCTCATCACTCCTATAAGCAATTCCTTTCTTATCATACCTGCCTCTTGTTATTTTTTACAGGTGTTTCTGGAAAATAAAAACCGCATATGAACTTTATGTCATATGCGGCGTTTCCACTTATTTATTTGAATTCAACCCAGACTGATCCTTGGTCTGCTGAACGCACGCAATTCTCAATCCAGCGGATGCCCTCGATCCCTGCATCAATGTCAGGATAGACTAAGTTGTTCAAGGTTTCTTCATCTTCGCGATTTTTAGCGTCAATTGCTATGGCAAACTTAAGATAAATATTGGCCCACGCCTCTGACAGCCCTTCGCTGTGTAAGGCGCCGAGACGTTCATCGGCGCTGCATGCACCATCTAAATATGGCATGCCGCGAACGAGTGTCTGAATCGGCTCTCCCTGCACTTCATACGTCAGTTCGTTCGGTTTGCTGTCCCACCATTCGATGCTTGCTTTAGAGCCAACAATTCTGATTCTGTGGCCATCCATACACCCTGCATTGATTGATGATGTCCACATCGTCCCGACCGCCCCGTTTTCATAATGCATTAGCACATGGGCATTATCCTCAAGCGGCGTGCGGCTGCCGACGAAGCTCTGGCGGTCACACAGCAGCTCTTTTATTTTCATATGCGGCATAATAAGCTGCGACATATAATACGTGTGGGTAGATAAATCGCCCAGCACAAAGCTTGGCCCGGCGATCGCAGGGTCGACACGCCATTTCTGTGCAGCGCTTATGTTTTCGCCTTCATCTGCTGCACAAAAACCGTGTGTGTACTGCAAGTCAACCACACGAATATCGCCGATCTTGCCCTGCTCAATTATCGCACGCATTTGAAGGAGCATTTGATTGCCGGAAAAACCGTATGTCACGCCGACAATTTTCCCTTTTTTCTCCGCGAGCGCTTTGATTTCATAGCCCTCTTCTGAAGTGAAGAACAGCGGTTTTTCACAAATGACATGCAGATCTGCTTCAAGCGCTGCCTTACAGATCTCATAATGAGTGCCGTTCGGAGTGGCAATCGATACAACCTCTATGCCATCCTCTCTTTTCGTTTCCTCCGCAAACATTGTTTGATAGTCGGGATAACAGCGTTCCGCTTCCACTCCGAGGTTCACCCCGAAGTCTTTTCCTCTTTCGGCATCGATATCAAAGGCGCCTGCGGTTAATTGAAAGGCAGTATTGTCTCTCAGCGCTCCAATACGATGTTTATATCCAACCTGGCTGAGCCGCCCGCCGCCTACCATTGCCCAGCGCAGCGGTTTTGAAATGGTTCTTTCTCCATTTAGCATGATGAAAACCTCCTATTGGCTGATGGTTTGTTTTAAAGCTTCTATCGATGTGCGGATGCCCGCTTCCGGTGACATCGTCAGGTCCTCCATTTCTAAGGAAACCTCACCGTCATACCCCATCATTTTTACGACTGAAAAAAATTCCTTCCACCACTGTAAATCCTGTCCGCAGCCGACAGCTACATAATTCCATGCCCGGTTTGCAGGATCTGTCACTTCTTTTGTTTCTAACAGCCCGTTAACCGCAGCTAAATGTCTTTCAATTCTGACATCTTTTCCGTGAACATGGTGAATGGCTTCTCCGAGCTCCCTTGCTGCGATGATTGGGTCTGCGCCCATCCATAACAAATGGCTCGGGTCAAGATTCAAACCGACCATCGGGCCGACTGCATTTCTGAGCCGAAAGAGAGTCTCAGGATTATAGACTAATTGAGAGCTGAAATTTTCAAGCGCGATTTTTTCAACACCGCAGGCTTCCGCTTTTTTGACAAGCTCCTTCCAATACGGAATCGCAACATCTTCCCATTGATAATTGAGTATATCTTTTAAAACAGGAGGCCAGCTCACTGTGTATGTGATCCAGTTCGGCACTTTGTCGTCCGGGCCGCCGGCTGGCAGGCCGCTCATCATGATCACTTTTTTGACGCCTAATAATCCAGCCAGCTCCATCGTTTTGTCCGTTACTTCTCTGTGCAATTTGCCCAGTTCGCCTGGATCCAAAGGATTCCCCGAGCAGTTTAAAGCGCAAAGTGTCATATTCCGCTTTTCCAGCGCTGCTGAAAATTCTTCTCTTTTGTGACTGCTTTGCAGCAGTTCATCAAGATTCAAGTGAGGCGCAGGCGACCAGCCTCCGGTTGTCATTTCAAGCGTATCAATGCCAAGCTCCGCGGCAAAATTGAGCATTTCTTCAAAAGGCAAATGTCCTAAACTGTCTGTTACATAAGATAGTTTCATTGATAGATTCCTCCTAGTATCTGCAGGTTACGATAAGTGAGTTGTTTGATTTTGGATTTCCTGATCATCGCGGCGGCCATACTGGCGAAAGGAGTGTTCAAGCTGTTCAAGTGACCGCCCTTTTGTCTCAGGCACATATTTTTTCACAAATAGAATCGCTAGGATATTCATAGCGACAAAGATAAAAAATGTCGCCGACATCCCAATATGATTGAGCAAAATGGGAAAGGTGAATCCAATGAGAAAGTTAGCTGTCCACAAGCAGAAAGTACTGATCCCCATACCAAGCCCCCGCACATGCATAGGGAAAATTTCTGAGAGCATGAGCCACGTCACTGTAGAAATGGCTGTCTGCTGAAATGCAAGAAACAAAACGGTCAAACTCAGAACAACATACGGCAGGGCGAGTGTTCCTTCAAGGACAATAGATAAAATCCCGATCAGCAGAAGAGCTGTCATCGTGCCAATCTGTCCGATGATCAGCATGGGCCGACGGCGGACTTTGCCGAGAAGCCATATCCCAAAAATGACCGCAATAACTGAAATAACACCGTTTGCAATATTGCCGATTAATGCAGCTTCTGTTTGAAAACCGGCTTCTCTCAGAATTTCTGTCCCATAGTACATGATTGAATTGACACCGGTAATTTGCTGTACGATGGCGATTCCGATCCCAATCAATAAAATGCGCCTGATCCACGGCTCTTGAAAATCATGAAAGCCTGCCTTTTTTGCTGTGCCCTCAATCGCATGTTTGATTTCTTTTATTTCCTGCTGTGCCCGGCTGTCTTCACGGATTTGCCGAAGCACCCGCAGGGCGTCACCCATTCTGCCTTTAACTGCCAGCCAACGCGGGCTTTCAGGCACGATGAGCATTCCAAACCATAACACAACAGCTGGAAGTGTCGCGATGACCAGCATATACCGCCATACATTTGCGCTCTCCCCCATTCTGCTGCCGATAATGGCGTTAAAGGTGTATGCCAGCAGCTGGCCAATTACGATCATCAGTTCATTTTGTGTCACGATTCGTCCCCTGCGTTCTGCCGGCGAAATTTCCGCTAAAAAGGTTGGAACCGTTACAGAAGCGCAGCCAACCGCCAGTCCGAGCAGAAAACGAAAGGCAATCATCACGGACGCGTTTGGTGAAAAGGTGCAGCCAAGTGTGGCTGCGATGAAGAGTAAGGCTAAATAAAGGATCGTTTTTCGGCGGCCGTGACGATCGGACAGACGTCCTCCAAACATCGCCCCAAAGGCTGCCCCGAGAAGCAGGGAACTCGCAACCAGTCCTTCTGTAACAGGTGTAAGATTCAGTTGACCTGCAGTTGCCATAAAAGGAAGTGCCCCATTAATGACACCCGTATCGTAACCGAACAATAGGCCGCCGAATGTAGATACCAATGTAATCGTTCGTAAAAGCCCTTTATGAGCTAAGCTTTCTTTTTCTTTTACAGCCTCTTTCTTTTTAGTACTCACGGCTTTCTTCCCCTTCTTTCAAGAATGGCAGAGCACCCGACACCAAGCATAAGCCAATGCATCCCTCCTTCAGCAACATTCATTGTTGTAACCGCTTTCTAAAAAGATTATAAGACAACGAGATTTCTCGCGTCTTTATCATATGAAGACATTGTTTTGTCATTTCAGGACATCTTATTCGTGCGGCTTGGCCTGTTCGGTTTTTTGAAAAGGTTTATTGATTTGAAATGCGGTCATTTTTGAATCTTTATAAAGGGAACGGAAAAGCCCTGGAGAGCTGCCGATTTTGGCGGAAAATATGCGAGTGAAATAATGTACTGAGAAACCGATTTCTTCTGCTATTTCTTTAATCGACAGAGTCGTTGATTTCAGCAGCTCGGCAGCTTTATTTATTTTTTCATTTTGGACAAATTCTGAGTAGCTGACGCCCAGTTCTGCTGCAAATAAACGTGATAAATGTCTCCCTGAGATATGAAAGTGGCTGGCGACATCCGTCAGCTTTAACGGCTGTGACAGATTGTCTTTTATGTGCAGTTTCACCTCTGTCAGCAAAGCAGAAGATGTGTGAATGGGCTGCTTTTGTTTCGAGCGATGGGCGGCCGGGAGAAAGGTTTGGATTAATGACAGGATCAATGCATGCGACAAATGAGATAGGATCTCTTTGTCAAAAGTATTGACAGGCTGCGCTGCTTGCAGCATTAATGTTTTCCAAAGCAGGCCCGGCGGTTCGCCAGCTTTCATTTGCATTGTGATAAGGGGACTTTGTTTCACTTTTTCCATCACTTTGATCCATTCGGCGCTTGACTGATCCTCGCTCAGCTCGAAAGCAACATAAAAAAGGAACAGACCTGTTTCACTTTTGATTTGGTGCAAATGATCCGGCTTTGACAAAAAAATCGTCTGTTCACGAAGCGGATATGTACGATCGCCTTCAAGGTAATATCCTTCACCTCTTACGACGTAACAAATTTCATAAAAGGAATGCTTATGAAGCAGTGTGTTATAGTGGTTCGTCATCGCTCCCCAATAGTGGACGTAAAATAAAACATCCTTTTGCTCTAAGCGATGCACATATTGATTTAAAGCGATTTTGCCCGTCACAAGGTGATTGAGTTCCATGTAAACGCCTCCTAACAAGTTGGTTCTCCCATCATAACAAGGCGGACAGAAATAAAAAATCCCCCTGCCGTTTTTTACGGGCAAAGGGATGACAGTTAAATCACAAATTTGATATGTGCTCCGGAGACAGGGTCTTTCACAAGAAAATGGTTTTCCGTTTCTTCAAGCGAATATCCAGCGTTTTTGACTCGGTCCGCCACACGTTTGAGTTCCTCCTGATAAGGCAGGACAACGGTGTAATAGTCGAGCCCGCTCGCATTTGCCGGCTTAGGCGGCGCATGTTTCCCAGCCCAGATGTTTAAGCCGATATGGTGGTGGTAGCCACCGGCTGAAATGAAGAGAGCAGACATGCCCGCATAGTCTCCGACAATGTCAAAGCCCAGCACATCTGTGTAAAACGCTTTTGCTTCTTTCAGATCGCTGACATGCAGATGAATGTGCCCGATGACCGTACCGTTTGGAAGCGTTGTTTTCCGCTCTTCTCCGGCCTCTTCCAAAAGGCCCTCGATGTCGACAGCAGTTGTTGTCATTACGTAGTTTCCTTCACGATCCCGCTGCCAAGTGCTGCGGGGGCGGTCAGCGTACATTTCAATTCCGTTTCCGTCAGGATCTGAGAGATAGAGCGCCTCGCTGACAGCGTGGTCCCCCTGTCCGAGGGCAATCCCGTTTTCAATCAAGCGGGCGAGCGCGATACCAAGTTCCTTTCTGTTGGGAAGCAGAATCGCAAAGTGATACAGGCCCGTTACCGTGCGTTCAGGCAAGACGACAGCGCTTGGATTTTCTTCAAGAATAAGCAGGGGGCGTTTTCCGTCAGCCGTTAATTCAGCTTGGCGGTCCGTCTTATTCAAGACTTGAAAGCCGATCACGTTGCAGTAGAACTGAAGGGAACGCTCCAGACTGCGGATTGTGAGTTTGACATAGCCAATGGTTGTATCCTCATGAATGCTGGTCATGCTGTATGCCTCTTTTCTTATGCTGATACGTTTTCGTTCTTTTTTGCTTTAAACACAAATGGGTCCAGTGCCAGGAATCTGCTTCCAGTAAGCGCCAGGTGAATGGATGTCAAAAGCAGAAGGTAATCAAATTCTGCATTGCCCATGAATGGCGCTTTCAGCTTCACTGTAATAATGGCTCCGATCAATGTGAGAGCAAACAGAACACCTACAATACGTGTAGCCAATCCGAAAAAGACGAGCACTCCGCCAACGAGTTCAATCGCTGCGATGACATACGCCATAAAGCTTGGAAGGCCTATGCTGCCGAAAAATTGGATGGTGCCCTCCATTGCCTGAAACTTTGATAAACCGTGAACAAAAAAGATAATACCTGTGATGACTCTTAAAAGTAATGTGCCAATTTCAAATGATTTATTCATTTTTATCCTCCTTGATAAATGTTATCACTTACTTAATGTAAGCTAGTATATATACATAACTTGTTTACGTCAAGTAATTTTGTTACATTTTACGAAATTGAAATAAAAGTACTATAAATCTGTAACAAAAAAGACCTTTGTGCAGGACAAAGGTCTTTTTCTTTATTTCTGAAATTGGCTTTCGTATAAGTCACTGTAAAATCCTTTTTGGCGTACCAGCTCATCATGGCTGCCTTTTTCAATCATTTCGCCGTCTTTTAATACGACAATCTGATCCGCTCTTTGAATGGTATTCAGCCTGTGGGCAATGATAACGCTCGTTCTCCCCTCCATTAAACGGGCAAGCGCTTCTTGGATTTTCACTTCTGTTACGGTATCAATGTTGCTTGTCGCTTCATCCAAGATGAGCAGAACCGGATCGGCCAGCACGGCTCTTGCTATGGAGATCAATTGTTTCTGTCCTTGACTGATGCCCGAGCCGTTTTGCGTCAGCACTGTATCATATCCTTTTGGCATCCGCTCAATAAAGCTGTGGGCATTCGCTGTTTTTGCTGCGGCCTCGACTTCCTGATCGGAGGCATCGAGCCTGCCGTAGCGGATATTTTCTCTGATCGTGCCTTGGAACAAGAACGAATCCTGAAGCACAAACCCCATATTTTTTCTCAGGCTCGCCCTTGTCAGCTTTTTAATATCAATCCCGTCAATTAAAATGCTCCCCTCATTGGGCTCATAAAAACGGGCAAGCAGATTGGTAACAGTGGTTTTACCCGCTCCCGTCGGGCCGACAAAGGCGATTGACTGCCCGGCCGGCACTGTGAATTGGAGGTGTTTCAGTGTCTGATTGTTTTCCTCGTAGCCGAAGGAAACATTTCGGAATTCAATGCCGCCTGTTTGTATCGGCTGATGCAGGGCACTCTTTTCATCCTCACGCTCCTCTTTTTCATCCAGCACGTCAAACACCCGTTCAGCGCCGGCAATAGCGGACAGCATCGTATTAAACTGATTGGCCAGATCATTTAATGGACGCGTAAACTGTCTTGAGTACTCGGCAAAGACAACGATGGTGCCGATGGATATCCAGCCTTTCAGCGCAAACAGTCCGCCGATTGCAGCAATGATCGTAAAGCTTAAATTGTTTAAAGAGTTCATCACTTTCGGGATAAAGCCGGAAATCGTCTGTGCCCAGAAGCCTGAAGTCTTGAGTGCGGCGTTTTTTTCCAGAAATTCAGCTGTAATCTGGTCTTCCCGTGAATACGCTTTGATGACCTTTGCGCCTGAAATGCTTTCTTCAATATATCCGTTCAGCTCGCCAAGATTTTTTTGCTGTTCTTTAAACAGTTTTCCCGTACGGTTTGTAATCCATTTCAGACTCACCGCCATTACCGGAATGATCGTCAGCGTGATCACCGTCAGCAGCGGACTCATATACAGCATGACGGCAATCGTTCCGACGAAAGTGATGACGCTCGACAGAATTTGAATCACCGACGTATTTAAAGTGGAGCTGACATTTTCGATGTCATTGGTCACCCGGCTCATCAGCTCGCCATGCCGCTGTTTATCAAAAAACGGGATCGGCAGCTCATGCAGATGGGTGAACAGCTCGCTTCGCATTCTAAAAACTGTGCCTTGCGAAATCGTGATCATCCAGTAGTTTTGAAACCAGAGTGATAAAGATTGAATGAGATATATGCCAAGCAGAATGAGCAGAACGGGAATAAGCCCGCTGACCGTCTGGCCGACGATGAAATGGTCGATGGCCTTTCCGATCACAAAGGGGCCGAGGAGCCCGAATATCGCGCTGATTACGACCATCAGCATAACGAGTATAAGCAGCCCTTTTCGTTCTGCCAGGTAAGACCAGATTCGTCTCAAGGTGCCTTTTGTATCCTTTGCTTTCGCCCTTTTTTTGGCGCGCTCTTTTTTATCGATTGGGATTTTGGGATATTGGAAAGGCTGGCGGATGTCTTTCAGCACGACTCGCTCCCCTCCCTTCCGAATTGTGACTCGTAAATGCGCTTATATAAATGTGAGTCGGAAAGCAGCTGGCTGTGTGTGCCTTTTTCTATCAGCTCTCCATCCTCGAGCAGCAAGATTTCATCAGCTTTCATGGCCGTTGTTATTTTTTGTGTAATGATTAAGGTTGTGCACTCATATGTGCTGATGGCCTCAAGCAGATTCGCTTCCGTTTGCAGGTCAAGCGCGCTTGTGCTGTCATCCAAAAGAAGGATGGAGGGTTTTCTGATCAGTGCCCTTGCAATAGAAATCCGCTGCTTTTGACCGCCGGACAAATTGACGCCTCTTTGTCCCAGGACGGTATCATATCCCTTCGGAAGCTTCATGGTCGTTTCATGGATTTGCGCATGTTTGGCCGCTTCCATTATTTCATCAAGTGAAGCATTTTCTTTGCCCCAAGCAATATTTTCTTTGATCGTGCCTGAGAACAAGAGCACTTCCTGGGGCACAAATCCGATTTGCTTGCGAAGGCCCTCCGCCGGAAAGTCATCAATAGGCTTTTCATCTATGTAAATGCTGCCCGAATCCGGCTTATAAAGCCGCGGAATGAGCTGAAAAAGCGTCGATTTCCCTGATCCTGTCGCCCCGAGAATCGCGATCGTTTCTTTCGGCTTTGCGGAAAATGAGACATTGCGCAGCGCTTCTCTGTCCATATCCGGATATCGGAAGGACACATCCTGAAAGTCAATTCGGCCTGACAAGCGAGATGAGAGTAATCCTTCCTCCTGCTCGTCACCTTCTGTTTCAAGCACCTCGCCGATTCTGTCGCCTGAGGCTTTTGCCCGGGTGAAAATCATAATCAAAAACGGGAACATAGAAAGCGCACCCGTAATTCGTGTCGCATAGTTAATAACCGCAACGACATCGCCGACCTGAGAACCTCCGCTTGTGATGCTGTGAGCTCCCGCCCATAAAATAAAAAGAATACAGAGGTTCATCAGCAGCATCAGCACAGGCATCGTAAATTCTACAAGCTGAAATGCCGAGACCGTTTTTTCCATCAGCATCGTGTTTGCTTTGATAAATCTCTTGACCTCATGGCTTCCGCGCAGCAGCGCTTTAATCAGCTTGATCGCAGTTAAATTCTCCTGCATGATCGTATTCACCTGATCCAGCCGCTTCTGCACAGACCGGAACAGCGCCCCGCCCTTTTTCAGTACCCAAAGCAAAAACAAAATCAGGATCGGAATCGTCACAAGAAGAAAAAAGCCGAGCTTCACATTAACGGCGAGTGACAGCGCAATGCCGCCCAAAATCATTAACGGCGCACGCAGCATAAACCTCAGGCTCATAAAAATCAGGTTTTGCACCTGTGTTACATCGTTTGTCAGCCTTGTCATATAGGATGAGGACGAAAACTGTCCAAATGTTGAATAAGAGAAGGACTGGATTTTTTGAAAAAGCCCTTTTCTCGTATCGTAGGAAAAGCTTTGGCTGACATGGGCAGCGTAAAAGGAATTCAGCATCCCCGCCGCAAATGATAAAATGGTCAGACCGATCATGACCGCACCCCATATCCAAACGTGCCGCATGTCTTGCTTCAAAATCCCATCGTCGATGATTTTTGCGATCAATAGAGGCTGTACCAGTTCAACCGCGAGTTCCGTCAGCATGAGAATCAGCGCAATTCCCACCAGAAGTGAGTATGGTTTTAAATATGATAAAGCCTTTGACATGTAAAAGCCTCCAAATCCCTTATACTCGATTGTCTCTTTCTTTACTTTACTATGATGGTCTTTTTGACGGCAAACGAAAACCCTCCCAAAAAGGAGGGTCTGCTTTATTGATTTAATAGTTTTTCCACACGCTCCCGCATCTGCGGCACACTCAATCCGATAATCACCTGAAACGCTTTTCCGTTTCTGACGACGCCGTGAGCTCCAAGCGCGCGGAAGACGCTGTCGGGTTCGACCTTTTTTTCATCCTTGACGCTGACTCTGAGGCGGGTGGCGCAGTTTGTGACCTCGGTGATGTTGTCTTTTCCGCCTAACGCTTCGATGTACAATGCAGCGGTTTCATCTGCCGTTTCTGCAGCGGAGGCTGTTTCATCCTTTTTGTTTTTTCTTTCTCTGTATTCTTGTTTCGAATACAGCTTTGTTTCCTGCTGATCGTCAATTTCCCGTCCCGGTGTGGCAATATTGAATTTGAGGATCAGAAATCGGAAGACGAAAAAATAAATTGCAGTAAATGAGAGTCCAATCAGAATTTGATACACATACGTCATACCGTGGCTGCCAAAGAGCGGAATCCAGTTCAGGGTAACCGCCTCAATTAACCCGCCCCCCATGTTTCCGACAACACCGGCCATATACATGACCGTCGACATTGTCGCGGCGAGTACGGCGTGAACCGCAAATAGGAAAGGAGAGATGAATAAGAAAGTAAACTCAATCGGCTCTGTGATGCCGGCGACGATCGCCGTGAGTGTGACAGGAATCAGCAGGCCGGCAACGAGTTTTTTCTTTTCCTTTTTGGCTGTGACATAAAACGCGAGCGCAATCCCCGGAATGCCGAAGATTTTTGAATTGCCGTGAAGCGCGAATCCGCCTTGCGGGAACAGCTCCTTCAGCGGTTTGGCGCTTTGTGAATATTCACCAAGGTGCTGCGCCCAATACGTGACGATCCCGCCTTCCGCCACAGCCGGGCCGTAGATGAACGGCGTGTAAATAAAATGATGAAGACCGGTCGGAATCAAAATCCGTTCCAAAAATGTGTAAATCCAAACGCCCACCGCCCCGGAAGCGACAAGAAAGCTTTGAAGCGACCCGATTCCCGTTTGGACCATCGGCCAGATAAAAGACACGGCCAGAGCGACCGGAATCATAATGAAGAAGGAAATCATGACGATATACGTGGAGCCTTGAAAGATGCCGAGAAAATCAGGCAGTTTTTTATCAAAATAGCGGTTATGCAAAAATACGACAATGGAAGAAATAAAGATTGCCCCAATAATGTTGGTATCAAGCGTTTTAATGCCGGCAATCATCGTTAATCCGCTCGTTCCGCCAACCTCTTGATTCATATCAACGCCAAAGGCGCCTCCCCAGACTGTCAGGATCGAGCTGACAAAATAATTAAACGTTAAATAAACCGTAAGCGCTTCCAAACAAGCGCGCGCCTGAGCTTTTTTCGCCAAAGCGACTGGAATGCCGATGGCGAATAAAAGCGGCATTTGATTAAATACCGTCCAGCCGCCTTGCTCAATGATATACCAGCACTGATACCAAAACCCGTCAGGATCAGCGAGCGGCCCCATCAGGGTTTCGTTTTTGAAAAGCGTGCTGACACCCACGATAATGCCGGCGAACGCAAATAATAATACAGGCACAAACATCGCGCTTCCAAAGCGCTGGACTTTTTGCATCATACCAAAACCCCCTGCTACTCAATGTCGTTTTTTTCAGCTTCTTTGTAATCAACATATGCGCGGAACAATGCTTCGCCAACGAGAAAAAACGGCGCAAAAGCGACAATTTCTTTTTTATCACTCAATGTCACGGGCTTGCTTGTCGCATAAAGATTATGCGGTGTGAGCTGGGCGAGGACATTGTTTTTCAAATTCGTAATGGAAATAAAGGGAACTCCCTTTGCGGAAAGCATTCTTGCCTGCGGAATCAGCTCAGGCGTTTCTCCGGACAGCGAAATGATGATAAACAGGTCATTCACCTTAAAATCATCCTGCATCTGGTCAAATTCATTTCTGCCCTCAATTAAAATCAGATACTTATTGAGAGGGATAAACATTCTTTGCAAATCATGGGCGCATATCTTTTGCGCCGTTCCGGACCCGTACACGAAAATGCGGTCCGCTTCATCAATCAGCTGGCACATGTCCGTCATGTCCTTTGTCCTTATAAATTTCAAATTTGCTTCAATATCATCCAGCAGCTTTTGAAAACTCATACTCTCGCCTTCTTCCGGCTGATCTTCCCACTTCAAAAAAACGCGAAATTCACTGTAGCCGCTGAAACCGAGCTTTTGGGCAAGACGCAAAATCGAGGAACGCGATACGCTGCATGCTTTCGCAAGGGCATCGATTCCAAGACGATAGCACGTGTTCTTGTGATTCAATATATATTTCAAAATATGAAAATCATTGTCATTTAATTTACTGTAATGCTGATTAATCAGTTCTTCGAGCTGCATATCAGATCCCCCCATTTTCTTTCTATTATATACAATATAGATTTCGAAAATGGGGGATTTTTCAGTTATGAGATACGGCTCGGGCTTTGATCAAGCTCAGGCCAGAAATCTTTGTTGGCCTCCAATAAATCTTCGAGAATAAGCCTTGCCACACGGGCGTTCGGCACTGTTTTTGAGAGAATGAGCGCCTGCCATAGCTTTTGGAAGGATTTTTCCGTCCACGCCTCAACTGTCAATTTTTCAACTGATACCTGCTGTTCCATCAGTCCTTTTTGGAACTGCGGAATGTTTCCGACTGTGATCGGTTCAGGCCCGTTTGAGCCGACGATACACGGCACCTCTACCATCGCTGTCGGGTCAAAGTTTGCGATTGCGCCGTTATTTTCAACAATTAAAAGCATTCTTTCACCTGTATTGTAGGCAATGGCGCGGGCAAGATCGACGATATATGACGCGTGATCGTCTATTTTGATTTCGCTGTTTTTAGAGGACTGCTCGCGTGCAATCATGTCGCATTGGCTGAAAATAAAGGCTTCGCGCCCTTCCATGACTTCGTTTGCCCGCGTATGGTTCGGATTTGATTTTTTCACCATGTCATCCGGGAACAGATAATATTGTAAATACGTATTCGGCAATGTGTCCGGATCGGCGGCCTGCACGTCACGCGCTTTTGCGAACGTGTCATTCCAGCTCGCCTCCACCGCCTCGGACTCTGCGTTCGGAATATACCCGTACTGAGACACATGTTCCTTCAGCTTCGGCATTAAATTATTGCCCTCTTGATCCTGAATGGATGTCCACCAGCCGAAATGATTTAATCCATAATACCGGACCTTCATTTCTTTTCTTGAGGACAGGCCGAGAATTTGCGCCATACGGTCTTCGATACCGACCGGCATATCACAAATGTTGAGGATTTTCGAGTTCGGTCTGAGGCGTCTCGTTGCTTCCGCCACAATCGCCGCCGGGTTGGAGTAATTCAGCATCCACGCATCTGGCGAGTATGTTTCCATGTAATCTAATATTTCAAGCACGCCGCCAATTGAACGCATACCGTATGCGATACCGCCCGGTCCGCACGTCTCCTGGCCCACAACTCCGTACTTCAGCGGAATTTGCTCATCAAGCGCACGCATCGCGTATTTCCCTACCCTGATGTGTGCCATGACAAAATCAACGTCTGTAAAAGCTTCTTCCGGGTCAGTCGTCGCTGTAAATTCAATTTCGGGTGCTTTTTCTCTGATAAAAACGTCACAGGCCCCCGCGATCCGCTCCTGTCTTTCCTTATCATTGTCATACAGCTTCAGCTTTCTGATCGGAAACTCATCCAAATGGTCTAAGAGCATCAGAACAATCCCGGGAGTAAATGTGCTCCCTCCGCCCGCTATTACGATTGAGAATGATTTTTTCTTCATATGACGACCTCCTTGATAACGTTTACATTTTATTTATATCATGTGACAGCTTGTCTCGTAATACTTTTGGCGCACTTAGGTCATTTGATCAGTTTTAGTTTTTTTTCCCATCGAGCGGGAAATTTCTCACTTATCTATCAGTTCAACAATTTGATTTTTTTACCTTTTTTGTAATCTCAAAGTCTCATCATCTGTGAAATTTGAGTGAATATACGCCCTTCCAATTCTTATGAAAAGGTTCTTTTGTACGATTCGGATACATGCCGAATTATTTATAATCATTTATATAAAACATCCATTTGTGCGTTAATTTAGGAAAGGCAGGGGACAAAAGTTGGACTCACATAAAGTCATCGAGCTTGCAAATCAGTACAGTGCAGCCGCAGAAGAGGTCAGAAGCTCAAAAATGCTCCTTGACTCCCGGTTATCTGCATTGGGCGATGCGTGGCAGGGAAAAGCAAGAGACACATTCGACCAGGATTTCGAGGAAACAAAAGCCGCCTACGATCAGTTCGAACAGGAGCTGCTTGAAACAAGCCAGGAACTTAAGGCAGCTGCCGTAAAAATAGAAGAACGAAAAGCTGAGATTGCCAGAATGGAAGAATTAGAAAGAAAAGCAAGAGAGGAAAGACATAAACTCGAGAGGTGAATAGCGTGTCAGGAAACATTGCAGTTGATCCGGATAAGCTTGAACAGCTGGCGAATGATGTGGTCACAGAATTAACTGATATGGAAAACAAATATAAGGATTTGCATATGGAGCTGGGACAGCTGATTTTACAATGCGATCCCCGCTACAGCAGCTGTTTTTCGGGTGTTGGGGATGCTTGGAGCTCAGGAAAAGCACTCGTCAGCAAGCTGAGTGACAATGAGATATTCATCAGAAAAACGAGCGACAAATTTGTTGAGCAAGACAATATTTTACGAAAGCTTTATAACGCTTACGACAAATACGGAACGATGACAAGCTTAACCGCCCTGATGCTGACCCAGGGAAAATACTACGGATTAGGGCTTACAAAGTTTGTGAAACAGCCAAGCGGCTTACATACTGCACGGCATTCAAAGCTTCTATTGGACATTTCCAGAGCAGTAGACAGCTCCCGTTATCAAAAAGCAGCCAGAGTGCTTTTGAACCCAAAATATCTGTTTAAAAAGACAAACCGGCCATTTTCTGATTTGGTACATAAAAAGTTTACAAAATACTTTCCGCAGGACACGGTGGATTTTTCAAACAGCGTAAGGAGCTATACAAGAGGATTTGTTAATGAAGCCGGCGTACGCTCAACATTGAAGGATGTCGGAAAAACAGGCTTGAAATTCGCAAAAGGAAATGCCATTACAGCGACACTGATAACCGGAGCGACAGAAACGTTTGGAGCAGGCTTAAAGATCGCAGAAAATTACGCGAAATACGAAGACAAACCCGAAGTGCTCAAACGGGAAAATGCAAAAGCTGTTGGCAATGCAGTGAATAACACTATTTTTGTCGCTGGCGGCGCAACGGCAGGCGCTGTAATAGGCGGGGCGATCGGAAGTTTTGCTGGCCCTGTTGGTACTGTCCTCCTTGGCGCAGCTGGCTCTTATGTTGGCGGAGTGGTAGGAGAACAAATTGCCAAATTTACGGCAGGTTTCGCCGAAAAGGCAGCCTTAAAGCTGAAAGAACCGATTCATGCTGTTGTAAATACTGCCAAAAAGGGGCTGGAAGCGGCCGGCAAAGTCGTAAAAACGGTGAATGACGGCATAGATGCGGCTAATAAAACAATTCATAAAGGAATGGCCAAAGCAAAGAAAACGGCGGACTCGCTCATACACGGCGCAACTCATTTCCTTAAAGGCAAACTTTCATTCGGATAGGAGAATAAATCATGAATCAGTTTACGATCAGCTTAGAAGAGCTCATATTTTGTTTTTACAGCGAAGGCTTTTTTGAACAGGGCATGTCACTGAAGCAAGCCTATTTTCCTGAAGTAGAAGATGAGCAGCTCGGATTTTTATTTGAAGCGGCCTGCCGTTCGCTTTTGGCGAAGGATGCTGCTGAATATCGGAATCATCAATACAGATTAAAGGACGAGTATTGCCCGTTTATCCACGTATTAAATGACGCGGACTATACAGTGAAGCTTTCCAAGTTTGACGAGCAAGGCAGCGAACGGAATGTTTCCTGCCATGTTTCAAAATTCGGCACCTACTCCCATGAGCTTCTTTTTGATGAGCAAGTACATAGTATAAAAAAAATGGAATCAAGCGACGGATTACTTACAAAAACAGCTGAGTTTTTAAATATAATAGATACCGAGGATAAAAGTGAATTTATCCTGACTTTGACATCAAAAGAATTTGAAGCACTTCTGGAAGGTGCTTCCGAGACTCCCTCATACCTGAAGGAATTCCTTGGAAAGCACGACTACCAGGAGGACATTACCCGGTTTATAAATGATTTGTCATTACGTAAAGGAAAGATGGATACGCTGATGCGCCTGTCTTACGATAAAGATAACGCACCGGAAGTGGATGACATGGCTTTTATCTTGCCCGGCACCCGCCATACTTGGCTTGTAACGGGTATCACCCAGAATGAATTTACTGTCATGGCTGCTCATAAGGATGTTGTAAATCAAATCATTTCAAAACCGAACGAGAATCTGAATTGATAAAAGGAGAAGAGCATTGGAAAATCAAGTAGTCGAAGTCAAAAGCAGAATGTTCCTGAGAATATGGGCTTTTGTCGGATCTGCCGGTATGGGGCTTGCTTGTTTATGGCTGTTTTATATGGGGATTACCTTTCAAACGAAATATTATCTCCTAGCCATTCCAGCAGGTTTTCTATTCACCTTGTTTTGTTTATATTTATTTATCATCTTTTTTCCTGCCTTTACCTCTAGGGGAAATATCATCTTCCGTATTAAAACCGGAAAAGATGGTGAGATATTCACTGACAAAGCGGCTGTAAAATTTGCCGATATCAAGAAAATTGAAATGAATCGCAATAAATACCGCTTAAAAGGGATTTTCCAGGAAGATGTCATAATTCAAACAACTAACCACAAGACAATTCGCATTCCGACTTGGAACATCATTCCAAACCCTTTGTTTTTTGAAGCGGTTGAACGTTATATTGTCCCACATATGAATGATGAAGCGAAAACGAATTGGATCGGTCAGTTTACAGAGATTCAGCGCAATGTGTATTTAAAGGAATTTGAGAATCATCCGAAGCTTTAGGAGCAGCACATTGGAATCACATGATATCGAAGTCAAAAGCAGAATGTTTTTCAGAATCTGGCTGTTTCTCGCAACAGGCGGCGCCGTGATTGCAGGCGTGTGGCTGGTGTCAGAAGCCATTACGTTCGAATCCAAGTACTCTCTGCTTTATTTGGGCGGCGGATTGATGGCAATTGTCTATGGCTTGATCACATTTTCTATGGTTTTACCGGCGTTCACAAGCCGAGGACATGTTATTTTTCGTATTAAACAAGGGCCTGACGGGGAAATCTTCACAAAAAAACGCAGCGTGCCTTTTACTGAAATCAAGCGCATTTATATGGGACGCCATCAATACAGTTTGAAAGGGATTTTCTTTGAGGATATTATATTGAGAAGAATGACGGCAAGATCGTTCGTATTCCGACTTGGAACATCATAGCTAATCCATTATTTTTGAAGCGGTTGAACGTTATATGCTGCCCCATATGACGGAAGAGGCGAAAAACAATTGGATCAGCCAGTTTACGGAGATTCAGCGCAGTGTGTATATAAAGGAATTTGAAGAGAATCCAAAGCTTTAACGCCTCTCTCTCCTTTATAATGAAATGTAATTGAAGTTTGAGGGGTGCGCGTGATGCTGATGACCATTCTTTTATTTCTCGCGGCGGGACTTGCTGAAATTGGCGGAGGCTATTTGATTTGGCTGTGGCTGAGAGAAGCGAAGCCCGTCGGATACGGGGCAGCCGGGGCGCTGATATTGATTGTGTACGGCATTCTCCCGACGTTTCAATCCTTCCCTTCCTTCGGCCGTGTATACGCCGCTTATGGAGGAGTGTTCATCGTACTAGCTGTCTTTTGGGGGTGGCTTGTCGATCGGAAAACTCCTGATCTGTATGACTGGATCGGCGCACTGATTTGTCTGATAGGCGTTTGTGTGATCTTATTCGCGCCGCGAGCATAACAAAATGGCCTGCTTATGAAAGCGGGCCATGTTTGTTTAATTCTCTTTTAAGTTGTTCAGCAGCACTTCATGCTCCTGCTGCGGTTCATCCAGCGGATAAATTCTTGCTGTTCCGGTTTCTTCATTCACATGCTGAATGTAAATCGGAACTCCGTTATAAGTTACTTTCTTCATATCCGGTGATTCCACGATTTCTTTCGCTCTCTGTATATTCATCTCAACATCCTCCTTCACCCATAACGTTTCCATTTCTTGAAAGAAGTATGCTTTATGATCCAGCGGTCATGTTAAATTTTTTCAATCGTTTATAGAAAGTGCTGCGCGGAATGCCGCTGATTTTCGCGGCTTGGGAGACGTTTCCTTTTGCCGTTTCAAGCGCATTGATGAGGATATCTTTTTGAATTTGCTCACGGAGAGTAAGCGCCTTTGTTTCAGCCCCCTTTTCTTTTACGGGGCCGATCGGCAAGCCCGACGCTTCGAGCAATAAGGAAAGCGGCTCGTCACTCAGCCGTCCGTCCGGAAACCTGATGGAAAGACGTTCAAAGACATTAAACAGCTCGCGGATATTCCCCGGCCACTTCCATTGCTTCAGTACGTCCAAAAAGGCAGGCGGAAGCTCTCCCGGCCATCCATTTTTCTGTGTGTAGTACGCAAAGAGGGCCTCTATATCTTCGAGACGGTTCCGCAGCGGAGGAAGCTGAATCGGGTAGACATGAAGGCGGTAAAACAGGTCCTCTCTGATTTTTCCGCTTTCTGCGAGTTCACGCAAATCACAATGTGTGGCAGCAATCACTCTGATATCAACCGGAATTTCTTTTGTCCCGCCGACCGGCGTAATCTTGCGTTCCTGAAGCACCCGTAAAAGCGCCACCTGCATCGAGTGGGAAATTTCTCCGATTTCATCTAGAAATAAGGTGCCATGATGCGCTTTTTGGAAGGCGCCTTTGTAGCCATCTCGTTTCGCTCCTGTAAAAGCGCCTTCTGCATAGCCGAACAGCTCGCTTTCGATTAAATCCGACGGGATCGCTCCGCAATTCACGGCTACAAACGGGCCGTTCTTACGGTCGCTGTTTTCATGAAGCGCGCGGGCCGCGACTTCCTTGCCCGTGCCGGTTTCACCCGACAGGCAAACTGTCGCATCAGCCGCGGCCGCTCGTTCGAGGCTTTTGAGCATCGCTTGCGATTGCCTGCTTTGTCCGAGGACTCCATTGAATCGAAAGGCCGGCTTTTTCTTTTGTTCCGATAAATAAAAACAAGTGCCGCTGTCCCCCATGGTGACCGCTTTATCGATTGTAAAACCCCTTTCCTTCAACTCATAAAGATGCCGGCCTTGCCAATCCGGTATTGACGATCGTATCGGCAGGCTTGCGCCGATGATGTGCTGTTTGGCATTGCAAAGCACGATCGGCACACGGGACGCTGCCCTATCGGCAAAGCGGCTGAGCAGTTCAAGCTCTTTCTCCCTGCTTTTGGCTGCCAATTCCCTTTCCGCGGCAAAGGCAATGGCCGCGGCAATGCCGAGCATATTTGGCTGTGCATGCGCTGCCGGGCAAGAGATATCAATCACCCCCGCAAGACTGCCGTCCTCATAATGAATCGGTGCTGCTGAGCAATTCCAGTGATGGGAGGCGACAGAATAATGCTCTGATCCTTGAATGACAACCGGCTCGCTAATGTGAAGCGCCGTGCCAATTGCATTGGTGCCAACCGCCGTTTCTGTCCAGCACGCTCCTTCGACAAAGTTAATGCGTTTGGCTTCATGCAGCGCGCGGCGATGGCCGTCAAGCGCCAGCACCATGCCGTCCGCATCAATTAATAGCGCCATCATTTCCATTTCTTTTATTGCGGGCAGCAGTTTTTCCAGGTAAGGCATTGCGGTCGACAGAAAGAATGAATGCTTGTTTGACTGCTGATCCAGTTCCGTTTGCTGCAAAACCTTCGGGCCTTTTTCTAAATAGGGGTTAACCTCAGCCTTTCTGCAGCGGTGCCAGGACTCGGCTATCCTTTTTCTTATTCGGGCTTCGTCCAGCACGCCGTCTTTCACAAAACGTTTCCAGGTTTGCAAATCGTTCGGGATCGAATTCATTCCTTGATCGTTCCTCCCTTACACGCCGTTTTCATCTATTGTAGGGGAAAAATAAAGCGCTTTCAACACAAAAAAGCCGGCGCATTCGCCAGCTTTTCTTTTTATGCATGCACCGCAAGCCCAATTGTGCTTAACAATGCTTCGTGCAGCGTTTCCGACAGTGTCGGATGGGCCGCGATAAAATGCTCTGCCATATCCGCCGTCATTTCTCCGTTCATGATGGCAGCCGCCTGGCCGATAATCTCGGTCACATCCGGTCCGATCATTGAGACTCCGACGATTTCGCCGAACTCCGGTTCCGCCACGATCTTGACCTTTCCTTCCGCTTGGTGTTTGATGAGCGCCTTCCCGTTTGCGGCAAAAGGAAATTCACCAATCTGTACTTCTCCGTAAACGTGTCTTGCCTGTTTTTCAGTCAATCCGATACATGCGATTTCCGGCGATGTGTAAATACATCGAGGCACGTTTTTTTCGTTCATTTTGATGTCGCGTCCTGAAGCGTGTGAAGCGGCGATGATTCCTTCATGGAAAGCAGCATGGGCCAGCTGAATGCCACCGATCGCGTCCCCGCATGCGTAGATATGAGGCACATTGGTCTGCATCTGCTCATTTACGGGAATACCTTTTTGGGAAAAATCAATTCCCGCCTGGTCAAGCTGTAATCCATCCAGATGAGGTTTTCTGCCGATCGCCACCAGCACATAATCGGCCTTCGTCTTAAACTCACGCTGTCCGCTTTTCCATATCGCCGTTTTGGCTGCTTGATCAACACGCTCTAACCGGGAAGAAGTGTGAACTTCAACTCCGTCTTCCTCAAGCTTTTCCTGAAAGAGACGGGCGATATCCTCGTCCTCTGCCGGGATCAGCTGGCCGGCCGTTTCAATGATCGTCACCTTCGATCCAAGTCTGGCGAACAATCCGGCATACTCGCAGCCGATCACACCGCCGCCGACAATCACAAGCGAACCGGGAATTTCAGAAAGGCCGAGTGCATCTTTGCTGTCGATCACCCATTCGCCGTCAAACGGGGCAAAGGGCAGCTGGATTGGCTCTGACCCGGAAGCAATCAATATTTGTTCAGCCTCTCTGATTTCTTTGCCGTTCTCCCCTTCGATCAAGAGCTTCTTGTCAGAAAGAAAGGAGGCCTCTCCCTTCACGACTTGTATTTGATTTTTTTTCATTAAGTACTGTACGCCTTGGACAAGCTGGCTGACAACCTGCTGTTTTCGGCTCTGCATTTTGTCCCAATCAACCGATATTGCACCGGGCGGAAGTTCAATGCCGAAGCGCCCGGCATGTTTGATTTTATCGAGCACATTTGCGCTTTCTAACAAAGACTTCGTCGGAATGCAGCCTTCATTCAGACAGGTTCCTCCAAGTGAGCCTTTGTCAATGAGCAACACCTTTTTTCCCTGCTGTGCCGCTGAGACTGCTGCCGCATAGCCCGCTGGTCCCCCTCCGATAATGGCTAATGTCATGTTCTTTCACCTGCTTTTCTATAAAATTAACGCTGCCGGTTCCTCCAAATAAGTTTTGATCGTCTTCAGAAATTCAGCTGCCGGAGCGCCGTCACAGGTTCTATGATCAAACGTCAGGCTGAGCGGCAGTATCGTACCTCTGACAATCTCCTCCCCTTGAAAAACCGGCGTGTCATAGCTTGCTCCGATGCCGAGAATGCCTGTTTCGGGCGGATTTAATATCGGCGTAAAATGCTCCACGCCGGATGCGCCAAGGTTTGTGATTGAGAAGGTCGAGCCTTGCAATTCTTCGCTCCCCGCACGTCCCTCGCGTGCTTTTTTGGCGTTTTCCGAAATGGTTTTGGCCAGCTCAATCAGCGGCAGTTTTTCAGCATGACGAATGACAGGCACAACCAACCCTTTTTCAAGAGCAACAGCCATTCCAAGATGAACATGAGGAAGTGTGATAATGCGCTCATTTTTGTAGAAGCTGTTCAGCATAGGATGTGATTGGAGAGCGAGCACCGCAGCTCTTGAGACAAAATGAGTCATCGTTAATTTCGTGCCGTGCCGTTCCTCTGCTGTCGGCGAAAGCTGTTTTTGAAGAGCTGCCAGCTTAGTGATATCAGCCTTCATTGTAATCGTCAGCTGTGCGCTGTTTGCCAAGCTTTCCTGCATTCTGGACGCGATCACTTTTCTCATGCCTGTAACCGGCGTTTCCTGCGCCTTTTGATCAGAAACTGGCTCAGCCTGTTCTCTTTTTTGTTCAGAAAGCGCCTTTGTGACATCATCCTTCACGATTCGTCCGCCTGGTCCTGTGCCTTTCAGCTGTTTCACGTCTAATCCCGCTTTTTCCGCGATTTTCCTGGCGACTGGAGATATTTTGATTCGTTCTTTTTTACCGGCTGCGGGTTTGTTTTCTTGTTTTGAAGGCTGGACAGCTGGCGGCTCACTATCTTCTGCAGCAGGCTCTTTCGCCTCTTCCTGCACCGATTCATTGGCGTTCCCGATATAGCAGATGGCTGTACCGGGCGGAACCTCTTCCCCTTCTTTCACCTTAATATCAATCAGCGTGCCCTTTTCAGGCGCTTCGATTTCCATTTCTATTTTCTCCGACTGAATGCTGGCGATGCTTTCTCCCTTTTCAACCGGATCTCCCACTTTTTTGTTCCAAATCGATACTTCTCCTTGTTTCATGGCCATTCCCAACTTTGGCATCACTACTTTGACCGCCATATGTGTCCCCCCTTTAATTCACTGCCGGCTCGCCAAGCAATTCAAGCGTGACGCTGACGATTTTATCTGGTGTCGGCAAATATTGGTCTTCAAGCACTGGCGAAAACGGCACAGGTGTGTGCGGCGCTGTAACCCGCTTAATCGGCGCATCCAGCAGATCAAAGCCTTTGTCGGCCACAATCGCGGCTATATCTGTGGCTATACTGCATCGCGGATTGGCTTCGTCAATGATGATCAGCCGGTTTGTTCTTTCTAACGATGTGAAAATTGCTTCCTCATCCAGAGGAGACAGACTGCGCGGATCAAGAACTTCGGCTTCAATGCCTTTTTCTGATAATTGTGCTGCCGCTTCGAGTGCGGTATTGACCTGCTTGCCGATCGCAAACAGCGTAATGTCGCTGCCCTCGCGTTTGATGTCCGCTTTTCCGAGCGGAATTGTATAATACTCTTCCGGCACTTCGCCTTTCATGTTGTAGGACGTTTTGTCTTCAAAAAAGAACACCGGATCGTTGTCTTCGATCGCCGCAAGCAGCAGACCTTTGGCGTCATACGGATTCGACGGAACAACCGTCTTCAGCCCCGGAATGCTTGTGAAAAGGCCGTACAGCGTCTGGGAGTGCTGTGCCGCAGCCCGGAAACCCGCTCCGTATGTGGTGCGGACGGTAATCGGCACTTGCGCTTTTCCGCCGAACATATAGCGGAATTTTGCCCCTTGGTTGATGACCTGGTCAAAGCACGTGCCGATGAAATCGTTAAACATCAGCTCCGCAATCGGTCTCAGCCCTGTTGATGCCGCAGCCATAGCGGCGCCCATATAGCCCGCTTCAGAAATAGGCGTATCCAGCACTCTGCTCCGTCCAAATTCCTGAACGAGCCCTTTTGTGACGCCTAATACGCCGCCCCATGCTTCATCGTCCTGCAAATGATCGACTGCCGCTCCTCCGGCTACATCCTCACCGATCAACAGCACATTTTCGTCCCTTCTCATCGCAAGTTTCATCGCCTCGTTGATCGCGTCTGACATGCTTATGACTCTTGCCATCTTACATTCCTCCTTTTTCATATGAGACATATACATCTGCCAGCAGCTCTGATTCTTTCGGATATGGGCTGTCTTCGCTGAAGGAGACTGCTTTTTCAATCGATTCTTTGACGCTTTGTTCAATATCTGCCAGTTTTTTTTCATCCGCCTCTTTTAACAGATAGTTTTTAAAACCTTGTATGGCATCCTTTTCTTCAAGGTGCTCAGCTCTTTCATCCTTTGTTTTATAGGTTTGGGCATCTCCTTCGAAATGGCCGTAGTTTCGGTAAGTCATGCATTCAATCAAGGATGGGCCTCCGCCGTTTCTTGCTCGTTCAATCGCTTCCTCTGCTGCCTGATAAACTGCTAAAATATCTTTTCCGTCCACGGTTACTCCCGGCATGTTATAGGCAGCTGCCCGATCAGCGATTGAATCACAGGCTGACGCGTACTCAAATGGCGTGGCTTCGCCGTAGCCGTTGTTTTCAGCGATAAACACAACTGGAAGATTCCATACAGCCGCTAAGTTGAGGCCTTCATGGAAGGTTCCTTGATTATTTGCTCCGTCTCCAAAAAAGCAAACGCTTACATTATTGGTCTGTTTATATTTAGCCGTGAGCGCTGACCCGCATGCGAGCGTAAATCCGCCCCCGACGATTCCATTTGCCCCTAACATACCTTTATTGAGATCGGCAATGTGCATCGACCCGCCTTTGCCTTTACAAAGCCCTGTCGCTTTCCCGAAAATTTCCGCCATCATGCCGTTCAGGTCACAGCCCTTGGCAATACAATGGCCATGCCCTCTATGTGTGCTTGTAATGCTGTCGCCATCATCTAAGTGAGCGCACACGCCTACAGCTACAGCTTCTTCACCGGCATACAAATGGACGAATCCGGGAAGCACTCCCTCTGCGAACAGTTCATGCACTTTGTCCTCAAAGCCCCTGATTTCCAGCATCTTTTGGTACATCCACAGCGCTTTTTCCTCAGTTAATGACAAGCCTTCTCGTTTTAACAGTTCCATTGTGTGTGCCTCCTTCTATTTAGGGTTCGCATTAATGAATGCAAGAAGTGTGCCAGCTATTGGATGCCTGTAAAATCAGTCTTCTATGTTGATACCATGAGACAGTTTGAGACAGGTGTCTCATTTTGTCTCGATATGAAACCATGTGTCTCGTTTTATTCCAAATAAAAAAGACCGGTCACCAGCCCGGTCTTTTGACGTCGATCGACATATTTATTTCCTCGGAAATCTTATCAACTTCCTAATGCCTCTGCATCGTTTTTCTGAATGACGGTTTCGGGAGTAAAATCAATTGAATATTTTACATAACCGAAGCCGCCGTTCCCGTCCTTCTGCATGCAGTCTATCGTGCCTCTGAAATATGTATACCCTTTTTGATTAAGCGTTTTTCTGACGGTTTCCGCCATCGCCGCGGCATCTGTTTTTGTTCTGAATCGTCAAACTTAGCGGCGCTCTTTCAGCCAATTGCTTTCTCCAGCTTGTCTCTAATGTAAACTGGGCGTGTTCAACGCTGATATCTGCTTCGGCTTTTATAAGTTGCGGAACGGCTTTTTTCAAATCCGCTTCGATTTCCTTTGATGCTTCTTGATTTAGATGTTTTGCAACAGACTCGGTATAGGCTTCTTCAATTCCATCGCAGGTTACCTTAGGATGGAGAACCCCCATCGCGCACATTTGGTAGCTTTGAGGTTGGGTGTTTGCTTGAAACACATATTCCGAGGTTTTCGCGTTATAAACTCCATTCGTGATCTTAATTTCTTTTTGAGGATAGGTCTGTTTCACATATGATGTGAGCTTTTGCTCTGCGGCATTTTTGGAAAATGGATCACCGAATAAAAAATGATAGATATAAAAGCCGCTTCCACATACCGCAATGGCAAGGAAGCCAAACACCATTCTTTTCATTTACACACCCTTTTCCGGTTATGTACGTATTACAGTTCTTGTTTTTCTTCAACCGCCCTGTTCAGTGCCTGAAGCATGTAACCAATGCCTTTGTACGGTGCCAGCGGCCAGCTGATATGCTGATGATCTCCGACGACCGTGCTCAGGACTTTACGATATTTTTTCCCGCCGAGCATGACGAGCTCTTCTTTTTCAAGAAAACCCTTTTCACGATATTGGCGGCTTAACTTCTCCTCTGTCATAATCTCTGGATGACCGCTCCCGAATGCCACATCGTAGTTTTCCGGCACGATGTCATCAGGACGCAGGAACCCGTGCTTCGCCGACAAAATGACCCACTCGTCAAAAAAAGCTTTTGCATACCGCTCGCACGCCTGATGAAACGGGCTCAGGTAAGCGTCTTCCGCCCTCGTCGGCCCCGCATCAGGCTGAACATCCCAGATTTTTTTCGCGCCGCAGGGGATGATGCATAGTCGTTTCATATTGATTTTCGAACTCCTTTTATCTTCTGGACTATCACAATGATTAAAATCCCGATCATGATCGCACAACCAACAGCGACCGTAATCAACGGATACAAAAGAGGAAATATGACATTGGGAATCACTTCATACATATCAGAATGATACCCCATTGAATTTCCTCCAACGTATGAAAAATTGAGCAGTTTTACACTCAATGGATCCTTGCTTCTATCAGAATAGCTTAGAAGCTTCTCCTTTACAGTCCCATCCTGATGAATCCTGATTATTTTCCATTTGCTTTTTTCAAGACTTATTTGATCGTCAGTTATTCTCTGAACAATGTAAACCAGATTTTGATCAGTCTTTCGATCCTTTACCGTTAATATTTCAAGCCATGAAAAGTATCTTCCTCCTCTTTCTCGATTAGAAAGCCATACTTCAGAAGGTGATGAGAGATCTCGGCCGTCTAATTGATACTGTATGTTAACAATCTCTCCGGCAGGGACGTTTTCGTCTTTATCCCAGCTTGTCAAGGGCGCATGTTTTCCTGTTTTGGTCTCAATAATCCTAATATGATGATTAAATATGTTGATATTTTGAGTATCTATCGCAGGTTCATAACCTTGCTTGTCTTGATATGCATAATGAATGTCATAACGATTTGTTACGTTGTGATCTATTATATTTTCTCTCAATAGTACAAAGATAGGATAGGCTGAAATCACGATCAGCAGCAGGCCTATACCTGTACAAAAATGCATTCTCTTCATTTGATTCTCCTCTTTTTTCATACCTATCAATGTACCATAAATCCAACAAATCGTCTCCTTTATTTGGAAATCGCTTCGAATGACATAAAAAAAGAGGGGATTCTCCCTCTACTTCAACAGCTTCAATGCCGCTTGCTTCAGAAGCTGAACGCTTCGCGGAAGAATATCTTCCTGGATATCGAACTTTTCATGATGATGCGGGGCAGCGATGTCGGTGCCAATGATCATATATGTCCCTTTTCCTCCCCGCTCCTGAACTCTTTTGATCATATAGCTTGCGTCTTCACTTCCTCTTGAGCCGGTCTGGATGCCTTGCAGTGAGGAAAATCCGCCAACCTCTCCAGCAGCTTCTAGCACGGTCGAAACCATTTCCTCGTCACATTTGATCGGAATCGCTCCGCCGATGATTTCGACCTCATGTTCAAGCTCATGCATGGCTGCGCTGTGGGCGATGATCTTTCTCACCCGCTCTTCCAGATCGCGGTTGACCTCTTCTGAATCAGACCGCGTTTCAATGATCATTTTCGCGTGCTGCGGGATGATATTGGCCGCTGTTCCGCCTTCAAGCACGCCGACATTGATCCGGGTATCGCCCGAGCTGAAACGCGGAATGGCATGTATATTTAAAAGCGCCGTCGCCGCCCCTAGCAAAGCATTTCTGCCATGCTCAGGAGCCGCTCCTGCATGTGAGGAGACGCCCCGGAAATGAGCAGCCATTTTCGTAGTGGCCAGAAATCCTTCTGCACCGCCGTATACTTCCCCAAGCGGCACATTAGTCCCCAGATGATGGCAGAGGAGATAATCAACATCGTCCAGCATGCCTTTCTCAGTAACGGCATACGCTCCGCGGACACCCTCCTCAGCGGGCTGGAAAATCAGCTTCAGAGTACCTGCAAAGTTTCGATGTGCCAGCGCTTCAGCAACGCCTAGCCCGATCGCGGTATGTCCGTCATGGGCGCATGCGTGCATATTTCCTTCAAATGCAGAACGGAAGCCCTTGGCGTGAGGACCATGGTCAGCATCTGCGCTTTCTGTAATCGGAAGTGCATCCATATCAAAACGAAGCGCAACGACGGGTCCCGGCGTATTCCCTTCAAGTCTTCCGATGACAGCGGTATATCCGCCTTTCATCGGCGCAATGATATCAGGATCGGCTCCATTTTCAATTGCACGGTCAAAAGCGCGCTTCAGTTCTTTTTCTGAAGGAACGCCTCTGCGGGCCTCGCCATCCATTGCGTCCTTGCCATATGTCACGTGATATCCCAGGGCTTGAAGAGTTTCCACAACCTTTCCGGCTGTGCGAAATTCTGTAAAGCCCAGTTCGGGATGCCGGTGAAAATCTCGTCTTATTTGAATCATATCCATATGTCTCCCACCCTTTGCCGTTTTTATTTTGCATAAACGCCCGGTCCGATCGGCCAGCCGAAAGCGTACCAAATGAACATCATGAGAAGCCACGCCAAGAAGAACAGAACCGTATACGGAATCATGGTTGAGATCACAGTTCCGAAGCCCGCATCTGATTTGTAGCGCTTATAGTAAGCCATCAGCATCGGCAAATACGGATTCATCGGCGTAATGGTGTTTGTCGCGGAATCCGCAATCCGATAGGCAATTTGAATAAACGCGGGATGAAAATCCAGCAGCATCAGCATCGGGATAAACACAGGGGCCAGCAGCGCCCATAAAGCAGAGCCGCTCGTAATAAACAGACTGACGACACAAGTCAGCAACGAAAATCCGATTAATACAGGAAAACCTGTTAAATGGATGGATTCCAGAAAGTCCGCTCCTTTTACTGCCATAAAAATCCCCATATTGCTCCACGTGAAAAAGGCGATAAACTGCGAAATAACAAAGACGAGCACAATAAAGCCTGACATGCCTTTAATGGAATCTCCCATCAGCCTCGGGACGTCTGTCTGATTCTTAATGCGCCCGGCCACGATGCCATAAACAACCGATACAGTAATAAAGAACAGCAGAATGATGGGGATGATGCCTTTCAAAAAAGGCGAGGAAAGAATCGATCCGTTTTCAGGATCACGCAGAAGCGCTCCCTCTGGAACAACTAATAACGCAATGACTCCAGCATATAAAAGGGCCGCTGCCCCCGCCGCCTTCAGTGCTTTGATCTCTTTTCCCGTTAACGCCGCCATTTCAGGCTTGTATTCTCCGCGGTAGCTGCCAAGCCGGGGTTCAACGATTTTATCAGTAACCCATGCACCGATAAAGGCTAAAACAAATACGGAGGCCGCCATGAAAAACCAGTTATCGACAGCCGATACCTGAGCATTTTTATCGACGGTTTGCGCGACCTGTGTGGTAATGCCGGAAAGAAGCGCGTCTGTCCCGGCGATCATCAGATTGGCCGTGAATCCTGACCCTACACCTGCCGCAGCGGCCGCAAAGCCGGCAAGCGGATGACGCCCGGCTGCCATGAAGATCAGGGCGCCAACCGGCGGGATAATGACCCATGCCGCATCAGACGCCAGATTCCCTAAAATCCCGACAAATACGACGGAATAGCTGATGATCGCTTTCGGAACATGCGCCATCATCTTTTGCAGCACAGCCTCGATCAAACCGACGCGTTCCGCCAGCCCGATGCCGAGCACCATCGTGAGCACAAGTCCGAGAGGCGGAAATTGAACAAAGTTGTTCACCGCTTCCGTCAGCATCCAGTGAATGCCCTCGGTGCTGAGCAAACTCTTAACGGCTACCTCTTTCCCGTCTCCCGGATGTGTCACTGCGTTTCCTGCCAGCAAAACAGACATGGCAATGATGATCATCGATAAGTAGATAAATAACATAAAAGGATCAGGCAATTTGTTTCCGGCCTTTTCGATCCACTTTAATATTCCTTTATGCTCGATTTTTTGTAAAGAATCAGCGGTCATGACTTCCGGCAGATGTTTAGCCATAGCGCCCTCCTATAATCGGTTTTAGTTGATCTTCATTGAAATCGATTCACGGGAATGCAGAATGAAATAGACTGAATTTACAAATAATTTAACACCTGCTGATAACGCTTTTTCATCGAACGTGAATTTAGGATGGTGATGCGGATAGATCATCTCCCCGGTTCCCGCTCCCAAAGCGATATAACAGCTAGGCACTCGTTCAGAAAACGCGGAGAAATCCTCTCCGCCCATCATTGGCGCTAACGGAAATACCTGATCCTTCCCCCACAGATTCTCTGCTGCTTGTCTGACCAGTTCGGTTACGTTCGGATCGTTTACCACAGACTTGTATCCATGGCGGTAATCAAAATCATACGACGCGCCATGGGCTTCAGTTACGCCTTTTATAATGGTTTCCATGAGCGCTTCCGTATTTGCCCGGACTTCCTTTCGAAACGTCCTTACCGTCCCTCCAAGCGTCACAGTATCGGGGATCACATTGTAGGCGGAGCCCGCATGACACATGGTAACAGAGAGCACCAGTCTTTCGGCAGGATCTGTATGTCTTGAGGCAATGCTTTGCAAATGAGTAATGACTTGTGAGGCAATCACAAGCGGGTCAATACACTGTTCAGGCTGAGAGGCATGCCCGCCTTTTCCTTTAATCGTGATATCAAAGCGATCAGAGTTAGCTGTGACCGGGCCTGATGCCAGTCCGATTTTTCCTAAAGGCATGGCAGAAAACAGATGGATGGCTATGCATAGATCAAGATGGTCCGCAACACCAGCCTTCACCATTTCCTGCGCTCCGCCAGGATGAACCTCCTCGGCATGCTGAAAAATAAAGTAGACTTCGCCGCTAAGCTCATCCTTTTTCCGAGACAAAATCTCAGCCGCCCCAAGCAGCATGGCGGTGTGCCCATCATGCCCGCACGCATGCATTACACCTGGATGGCGGGAGCGAAAAAGACTGTCATGCTCCTCTTGAATCGGCAGCGCATCCATATCAGCGCGCAGCCCAATTCGCTTGCCCGGCCGCGCACCGCTCAGCCGGGCAACGACACTTGTCCTTGTCGGGCGGCTGATCTCAAGATTTTCAAAAGAAGAGAGCGTATCATATACAAATTGAGCTGTTTTTTCTTCTTGAAAGGACAGCTCCGGGTATTGATGAAGATGTCTCCTCCATTCAATCACGTTCTTATATATACTGGCGTATTCATCCATCATGCTTCCAGCCTCCATTCTGTTTTAGAAACTCTTGCATTTACTTTATTGATTATATGGGGCTGGTTCAATTGGAATGTCAGACAATCTGACTTATTGAATCAAAAAAGAAGAGGAATCTGACAGATTCCTCTTCGTCTGTTGTATTTTTGCACAGTGAAAATAAACTTTTCCTAAATAACTAACTTATAAAGCAAAAAGAGCGTCCCGCTTCGCTTTTACCTTGAATTAGGAAACATCTACTGTTGCTCCGCCCCATCAAGATACTTACTCTCAAAGTCATCGAGCAATGCACGCACTTCATCTGTTGACTTAGTGTTCATGCACTGGTTTCTTAATTCACTTGCTCCGCGGAATCCGCGGAGGTAAATTTTGAAAAAGCGAGGAAGAGGCTTGTATGGACGCGCTTCTAATGCTGAATATTTATCATGAAGATCCAGATGCAGCCGTAAGAGATCAAGCAATTCCTTGCTGCTATGCTCTTTCGGCTCCTTTTCAAAGGCAAATGGATTTGTAAAAATACCGCGCCCTATCATAATTCCATCGACACCGTATTGTTCAGCAAGTTTTAATCCAGTTTGGCGGTCAGGAATATCCCCATTGATCGTCAACAGTGTATCTGGCGCTACCTCATCACGAAGTTTCTTAATCTCCGGGATGAGTTCCCAATGCGCATCCACTTTGCTCATTTCCGCTCTTGTGCGCAAATGAATGGAAAGATTAGCAATGTCCTGTTTCAATACGTGTGTCAGCCAGTCGCGCCATTCATCTATATCCGTGTAACCAAGTCTAGTTTTCACGCTTACTGGCAATCCGCCTGCTTTTGCTGCTTGTATTAGTTCTGCTGCAACCTCTGGACGACAAATAAGGCCGCTTCCCTTTCCATTTCCCGCAACATTAGGTACAGGACAGCCCATATTGATATCTAGACCCTTAAACCCTAGTTCCGCCATACCAATACTCATTTGGCGAAAGTTCTCAGGCTTGTCTCCCCATATATGAGCTACCATTGGCTGTTCATCCTCAGTGAAGGTCAAACGGCCGCGCACACTATCCTTCCCATCCGGGTGACAATAGCTCTCCGAGTTTGTAAATTCTGTAAAAAACACATCAGGTCTTCCTGCTTCACTCACTACATGGCGGAAAACAACATCTGTCACATCTTCCATTGGTGCCAGTACAAAAAATGGCCGTGGTAATTCACGCCAGAAATTATCTATCGTCATTACATTCAAATCCTTTCATTATGGGATACGGCTACACCTTTATCCCAAAATTAAAAAGCTGACCATGCTTCTTTTACACTTATAGCATGCTTAAGCACTTCTTATCAAACGATAGTAAATTTTGAACATTTAAATCTTTACTAGTCACACATAAAAAGTGACAAAGTAAACCGACTAGAAAAGCAGTTTGAGTCATAGGGTTAGGTACATGATCCAAGTTTCAGTGTATGTTCCTGCAAATTTTCTTTCAATAGCTTGGGTGGGTTGCGCATGAAAAAGACCCAGAAATCGGCAATGTTCATTCTACCGAAATCCAGATCTGATTAGGAATTGATTATTTTAGTTAGACGATTTCAATACAAGCTGCGCCACTGCTTCAACGTGAGCCGTCTGCGGAAACATATCGACAGGCTGAATATATTCCACGCGATAGTCTTTCGACAGCGCCTGTAAATCCTTCGCAAGCGTGGATGGATTGCAGGAAACGTACACAAAGCGTTTCGGTTTGACTTTTTTGATCGTGTCCAGGAACGTAGTGTCACAGCCAGTTCTTGGCGGGTCGACGATGACGACGTCCGGGCGGAAGCCTTCTTTCGTCCATTTCGGGAGCCAGTGCTCGGCTGTTCCTGTTACGTACGTGGCATTTGTCATGCCGTGTTTTTTGGCGTTTTTCTTGGCATCATCAATTGATTCCTTGATGACGTCCATGCCGCGGACTTCCTTCGCTCCGTCCGCCACCCACATTCCGATGGTGCCGACGCCGCAATACGCGTCAACGACTTTTTCTTTTCCGGTCAGCTGCGCCGCTTTTTTCACTTCGTCATACAGCTTGACGGTTTGCTCCGGGTTGAGCTGGAAGAAAGCGCGGGCGCTCAGTTCAAATGATACGTCGCCAAGCACCTCTTGGATCACTGTTTTTCCGGCGAGCGGTTTTGTTTTCTCACCGAAAATCACAGAGGTTTTCGCTCCGTTTACATTTTGAATAATGGATTTCACCTCAGGCAGCCGCTTTTGGATCGCTTTGACGATTTCTTCCTTATGCGGAAGCGTTTCTTTTGCTGTCACAAGCACGACCTGCACTTCGCCTGTTTCAAAGCCGACTCTCGTCACTATCGTGCGAACGTCGCCTTTTCTTTTCCGTTCATTATAAACAGACACATTGAAATCCTCTAAAATGCGGCGGACGATGCCTGTTGTTTTATTTGTTGCCGGATGCTGGACGACACAGTCTTTGATCGGCACGATATCATGAGAATCAAGGCCGTATAAGCCGGCGATGATGCTGCCGCTTTGTGAGCGTCCGATCTGGAATTGGCTTTTGTTGCGGTAATTCCATGGATTGTCCATGCCGACCGTTTCTCTGATATCCATGTTTTCGACTTTAAACTTCGTATGGCGCTCCAGAGACTGGATGACGATGTCGCGCTTTTCCCGAAGCTGCTGGCTGTATGCAAGATGCTGAAGCTGACAGCCGCCGCACTGCTCGTAGACAGGGCAAGGCGGTGCCACCCGATGCTCCGAAGCCTTGCGAATCTTCTTGATCCGTCCCTCCGAAAACTTCGGCTGCACTTTCGTCGCTTGGACGACAACCTCTTCACCAGGAAGCGCGCCGGGCACGAACACGACTTTTTTCTTGAAATAGCCGACGCCTTCCCCGTTAATTCCGAGACGTTTAATCGTCAGCGGAAAGGTCTGTCCGACTTTCAGTTCGACGAGCGCCTTTTTGTTTTGTTGGTTCACGTTGTTCTCTCCGTTTCTATATGAAGCTTTCTGCAGATGGCAGAAAGTGAAATGTTTTTTTCACATCTTTCTAGTATAACACGTTTGCACGATTTCCTTCATTGTCAGACGAATTATTCTATACTCCTCCACAAATACAACGACGCATAGCTCAAATAAGGCTCCCACTCCTTGCTCATCGCGAGCATAACATCCTTTGCCGGTTTGTCGTCCAAATTGAAATGGCGTTTGATCGCGTTTTGCAGTCCGATATCGGCCAGCGGGAATAAATTGGGCCGTCCGAGCCCAAACATCAGCACGTTTTGTACTGTCCATGGGCCGATGCCTCTGATTTTGATCAGTTTCTTCATGATGTCTTCATCTGTCAGTTGGGGCAGCTCTGACAAATCGAGTGTGCCTTCTGCAATCATCCTTGACGTATCAATGGCGTATTCCGCTTTTCTCATGCTGAACTGGAGCTCGCGGAGATCTTGATAATCCAGCGCCGCAATCGTTTCCGGCTTCGGATAGCACCACACGCCGTCCTTCTGCTCGCCGAAGGTTTGGACAAACCGTTCTGTCAAGGTGTACGCAAAAGATAAATTCAGCTGCTGATGCACAATGCATTTCATGATACAGTTGTACACGCTGTAGTCTAATACCAGCGGCGTGCCTGCATGCTCTTCAAAAATCGCGGAAAGATTCGTTTTTGAGAAATGATCAAGGACATGCTGCAAATCATGTTCCCATTGAAAAATCCGTTTGATTTCCTTCATCATGTCTTCCTGCTCTGTTTCCCCGCTGACGAGAAACTCGGGCTCGTCCGCATGGCCTAAAGCCTGCACCTTCACAATACATACGTCACCGGCCTTATTTCTGATCGGCACTCTTATGTCCCGCGCTTTCAAATCAACTGCATTCAGAGGGTCTAACGCCAGCCTGTCGAGCACACGGTCAAAATGGTACGGCGGTGTGACCGATACTTTTTCTTTCCACATATGATCAGCCCTTTTTCCGTTTTTTGTTCAGTATACCACGCGGCTGGAAACCTGTAGAAAACACTGTATACTTTTCTGAAAAAGGCCGCATGATATAATGGCACGTGGAGGGTTGTTTATGATCAACATTACCGCTATCACAACACAGCATCAGCTTTTGAAAAATATACCGATCGAACGGGTTGAACAGCCGGATATTGCGTGGTACTGGGTTGATTTTTACGGCCCGGAGGAAACGGAAACCGCGTTATTGAGAGATTTTTTTCATTTTCATCCGCTTGCGATTGAAGATTGCTTTCAGCATATGCAGCGCCCGAAGCTTGACCATTACGATGGCTATCGCTTTTACGTGCTTCATGCGCTGAATCAGGAAACACTTGAGACCGAGGAAGTCGATATCTTTCAAGGCGAAACATTTGTCGTCACCTTTCATTTACACGAAACGCCCGGTATCGCCAAAGTCCGGGAGCGATTATATGCTTCACCGGACATGTTTAAAAAAGGGCCGGGGCATATTTCTTACATGATCATGGATCAGCTTGTTGATGAATATTTTCCTCTGGTGTACAAAATAGAAGACCGGCTGAATGAGATTGAAGACAGCCGCAGCCACAAAACGTACGGGACGCTGATGAGCGAGGTGTTTGAGCTCAGAACTGACCTATTGCATCTCAGGCGGACCATTATTCCGATGCGTGATTTGCTGTATCGGATTTTAAGTCTTGACCATGTGAAGGAGCAGCGGGAAACAAAGGCATACTTCAGCGATATTTATGATCATTTATTAAAGCTTTCAGAAATTGTGGAATCTAACCGCGACATGACGTCCGATTTGCGTGACAGCTACGTGACACTGAATTCGAACCGGATGAATGCGATTATGATGACATTGACCATCGTGTCTACGATTTTTATCCCGCTCACGTTTATCGCCGGCGTTTACGGCATGAACTTCGACAACATGCCGGAGCTTCACTGGAAATACGGATATTTTGCCGTGCTTGGCCTGATGGCCGCTCTTGTGGCCGGCATGCTGATATGGTTTGTACATAAAGGATGGTTCAACATCTTTAAATGAGGACAGCGTGAAGCTGTTCTTTTTATTTTGGTAAGCCGATTTCCAGCATATCCTGTTCATTTTGTATATAATGAAAAAAATGTTCAGGGAGTGATCAGATTGAAAATCGCTGTGATCGGACTCGGCAATATGGGACAGCCCATTGCCCGAAACGTGCTACAAGCAGGTCATCGTTTGACAGTATACAATCGGACGAAAGAAAAGACGGAAGAATTCGCATCCCAGGGCGCCCAAGTGGCAGAAACGCCGCGCCAGGCGGCCGAGACCGCTGATATTGTCGTGACAATGCTTTCCGATGACAATTCTGTCAGCAACGTGACGTTCGGCAAAGACGGATTGATTGAAGGGTTATCAGAGAATGGCATTCACATTTCGATGAGCACGATCAGTGTGGAGTTCTCAGAAAAACTTGCGGCCGCCCATGCAGAAAAAGGACAATCCTTCCTTGCGGCTCCTGTGCTGGGAAGACCGGATGCCGCCGCAAAAGCCGCGCTTCGCATTATAGCGGCAGGACCCGCGGAAGCAAAAAAAACAGCAAAACCTCTGCTCGAAAGCTTGAGTCAGCAAGTGTTTGACGTCGGCGAAGAAAGCAAAACAGCAAACGCAGCGAAAATCAGCATCAATTTCCTGCTCGTATCTATGCTGGAGGCGTTATCTGAATCATTCCTGATGATGGAGAAATACGGATTAGAGCAAAAACAATTTTTAGAGATCGCCAACGCGCTTTTCGGCTCCCCTGTATATCAAAATTACGGAACGATCATGGCCGAGCAAACATTTGAGCCGGCGGGCTTTAAAATGTCATTAGGGTTGAAGGACACCAATCTGGCGCTCGCCGCCGCGGGGCAGGTTTCTGCAAACCTCCCTCTTGCCGAGCTGGCGAAAGGCCATTTTGAAAGCGGTATTGAAAAAGGGCTTGGAAACCTAGATTGGGCCGCTTTAATAAAATGCATAGAAAAATAGTAAAAGCCTCTCCATTGCGGAGAGGCTTTCATGTTTACAAAGACGGCAGCTTCATTTCTTTCTCAAACATCAAGTCATCAATGCTTTTAAAGGTATAGCCTTGTTTTTTCAGGTCGGTAATCGCATCGTCCAGCGCCTCGGCATTGTCCTTGGAGACAGTGTGAAGCAGGTAAATCGCACCCGGATGCGCCTGTTTGATCATGTGGCCGTAGGCGTATTTTTTCCCTTTTTGATGATTGATTTTCCAGTCGACAAAAGCGACGGACCAGAAAACGGTTTGATAGCCCATGCGTTTTGTTTCTTTCAGCACATATTCACTGAACACGCCGCGCGGCGGCCGTAAGTATAGGTTGTCCTGCTTTCCCGTGATCTTATAAACTTCCTCGTTGACTGAATCAAGCTCGTCCTGAATTTGGTCTGCTGTTTTTGTCGTCAGATCCGGATGGTGAAAGGAGTGGTTGCCGATGATATGCCCTTCATCCGACATCCGTTTGATCAGCTCGGGCTGATCCTTCACGAAATGCCCGGTGACAAAAAACGTTCCTGTCACGTGATGTTTTTTTAAGACATCAAGCACCTTTGGCGTATAGCCATTTTCGTAGCCGTTATCAAATGTTAAATAAATTGTTTTTTCTTTTGTATTGCCTAAATAAAACGCGTCATATTTTTTGATCAGGCTGTTCAGCTGTTTTCCCGCATCTGGCGGCTGATGATTAACGCTTCGCTTAAAGCCCCAATTAATCGGCTCATTCGGTACCGCATCTGCCTGTTTTGCTCCTGCTGCAAGCAGGACGGCGGCGCAGCATATTGCACACATCCACTTCATGGCCAGCGCTCCTTCTGCATTTTTTCTTATTTTACAGAAAGGCGCCCTGTTTTATACTGACGCTTTATGCCAATATAAAAAACCGCGGCATGCGCGGTTTTATTCCCAGTCTTTTTTAAATCGTTCATATTTGGCTTCCAGGTCATCCAGCATGCCGATGAGCCTGTCTATATCTTCAACGTCTGTTGCTTCAGGGTCTAATGAATCGATGACGTTCATAAACATGTCTAGTCTGTTCTTTAAATAATCAAGCTGCTGATCTTTATTGTTTACTGCGTTCCCCATTCTGCGCCTCCATTCATTTTTTATTATGGTAGCTCATTTTTTGCCGTTTTTCAATCGCCCCGCTACTTGCGATCTTGGCAAATCAGGTCTAAAATTAACTGTTGGCAGCGTTAGTATGCCTCATTTATAAAGGAGTTAGATAGTCATGACACAAAACACGAAGCTGCGTCCGATTACACCTGAGTTCGACCCTTGGGAAGCCTATATGGATGTCGACCAGTATGGAGATATGCAGCTGACGAACGTTGAATTTACAACGACGACACTGTGCAATATGAGATGCGAGCATTGCGCTGTAGGCTATACATTGCAGCCCAAAGACCCGAATGCTCTGCCAATAGATCTTCTGTTAAAACGGCTGGAGGAAATTCCCCGCCTCAGATCCATCAGTATTACAGGCGGAGAGCCGATGCTTTCATTAAAATCTGTAAAGGAATATGTCGTGCCGTTATTGAAATACGCCCACGAGCGCGGGGTGAGGACCCAAATCAATTCAAACCTGACTCTCGATATCGAGCGATACGAATGGATTATTCCGTATCTTGATGTGTTACATATTTCTCATAACTGGGGAACGGTTGAAGAGTTTGCGGAAATCGGTTTTGCTATGATGGACAGAAAACCGACCTTCGAGCAGCGTGCGCGCTATTTTGATAAAATGATCGAAAACAGCCGCAAGCTAGTGGATGCCGGAGTGATGGTATCAGCGGAAACGATGCTGAACAAACGCACACTTCCGCACATTGAGCATATTCACCGCCAAATCACAGAAGATATGAAATGTCAGCGTCATGAAATCCATCCGATGTATCCGAGTGATTTTGCGAGCGCCCTTGAATCTCTCAGCCTGAAGGACATGAGACAGGCGATTCACCGTTTGCTGGATATTCGTGATGAAAAGACATGGATGCTGTTCGGCACACTGCCGTTTTACGCATGCAGTCCTGATGAAGAGGATCAAGAGCTGCTTCGCCGGCTTCGCACGGCGAAAAACGTGACAGTGAGAAATGACCCTGACGGCCGGTCGCGCCTGAATGTCAATATTTTTGACGGGAATATTATTGTGACCGACTTTGGCGATACACCGCCGCTCGGCAATATACAGACGGACAGCCTGCCTTCCGCCTATCAAAAGTGGAGAGAAACAAAGCTGGCCAAAGAACTGAACTGCCACTGCCCGAATGTCCGGTGCCTCGGACCAAACGTTCTCGTCAAAAACAGCTACTACCAGGATACAGATTTTTCAAAACGTCAAGCCAGGAGTTAGATGCGGATGGAAGAAACACTTACGGAGATTTTTCAGAATAAAATCGTTGATATTCTCCTCGTCGCCGTCATTTTGTGGATCGGTGTTTTTATCATTAACCGATTGGTGCAGTTATTTTTTAAACGGACGGACTTTATTGAAGAAAGAAAAGAGAAAACCATTGAAAGCCTTGTCCGTTCTATCACCCAATATACGGCGACGATCGGTTTTATCTTTTATGTTATTTCTTTATTTGTGCATGATTTCGGCAAGATTTTAGCCGGGGCGGGCGTAGCCGGTATCGTCATCGGTTTTGGCGCCCAATCACTGATTAAGGATGTGCTGGCGGGTGTGTTTTTAATTTATGAACGCCAGCTTCATAAAGGCGATTATGTGACGGTAAACAATTTATTTAACGGCACCGTCGAAGAAATCGGCCTGCGCTCGCTGCAAATCCGTGAATGGAGCGGAAAGCTTCTCACCATCAGCAACGGCGAGGTCAGACAAATAGAAAATTATAATATTGATTTTATGCGGATTACCGAATCTTTTCTCATCAGCTTTAAAGAAGATCCAGATCGAGTATACAGTGTGCTGGAGGAAGCGTGCGACATGCTGAATGAAGAGCTTCGCGATTCACTGAAGCGGGATGAATTCGGAAACCCGACAGAGCCTTTTCAAATACACGGCATCACCGCTTTGAATAAAATCAACCGCGGGGTTGAATTTACCGTAAAGGGCATGGTCCGGGATGAAGATTATTTCAGTGCCAGCCTTGCCGCCAGACGGGTTCTCGTTCGCCAGCTGTACCAAAACAATGTGCAAATGCTTGAGGAAGCTGTAAGAATTGAAAGAACCCAATAAAAAAACTGATTCCATTATAGGAATCAGTTTTTTATTTATCTTGGCTGTGAGGAAAGCTGGAAGCTAAACGTGACATGGTCTTGAACCGGAATCCACGCGCCGATTCCCTGTGACGTGACATTTTTCACAACAAGTTTTCGTTTATTGCCTTTGAGCACTAAATAGACTTCTCCGTAAGTCACTTTCCCTTTTTCATTCACAGCCGGAGCATATGCGTTTAAATAACCGAGTTTTTTCGGAGCGACTTTATAAATTTGGTCTCGTTTTGTTCCCGCTCCGATGACCGTTTCAAATGCAAGCGGAAGATTTGTTTTTTTCATCGCCTTCAGCATCATCATGCTTTTGACATCTTCCGTGTTTGGAACTTTTGCTGTCAGGCCGCCCGTTACTCTATATTGCTGCTCTTGGGCATAATGCATTTCAGCCGTTTGTTTTCCGCCGCGGTTATCCGCGCGGTTTGTATTGATTTTTTTATATTCCCAGTTGGCGACTGTTTCATTCGATTCATATCCAAGCGCCCATTTCCCGAGAAATATTGTGGCCCGGTAGCCGACCGCAAGCGGTGTGCCAGAGACCGTAGACTCGTTCAGCATTTTGATAAGGTGCGGATTTTCGATCTGTACCTCTGATGAACTCAGCAGTTCCTTAGCCAGCTTGCTCGGCTGAAGCATCGGCTGATCCTGTGAAGCATTCGGATACGTGTTTTCTTTCGAAATGCTTGCTACAGAATTTGGCACCTTAAACTGCTTCTTCGCGTGGATGGGCTGAACGCCGAAAAAACTAAAGAATAACAACACAATAAGTGTGGAATGAAATAGCTTTTTCATCATATCACTCTTTCTATCGCATTTTCCCTTAGTCTTTTCATCCCGCTTTGTTGTTATCCATCATTTTTTCAGGTTAAAGAAGGAAAAAGCCGATTGCCATAATGACATAAGCCGCTAGCAGCGTGGCACCTTCAAACCAGTTGGAATCACCATCATTCGAAATGGCAATCATCAAGAGAACGGAAGACACCATCGCGACAAGCTCCGGCAGTGTAAACACAAGCGGCATGCTTACCGGGAAAAAGATGGAACAGATCACAAGAACCGGTGCGACAAACATAGCAATCTGCAGCGTCGAACCGACTGCAATTTCAACTGCAATATCCATTTTATTTTTATAGGCCATAATGATGGCTGACGCGTGTTCCGCCGCATTACCGACAATCGCAACGATGATGACCCCGATAAACAGCTCGCTCCAGCCGAACTGTTCAGCAACCGAGTGGAATGTGTGCACCAGGTTTTCGGATATGTACGCCACGACAATTGTTGCTGCAAACAAAACAATCGTGGCAACCTTCCCTGACCATTCCGGCTGCTCCTCTTCCTCAGGCTGGACAGCATTGTTCGGCTGATATACACCGCGGTGCGTGACAAGCTTAAAGTACAGAGCCGCCACATATAACAGAATCAAAATGATGCTGATGCCGATGCTTAAATTAAGCTTGCTTGTATCCCCCATTCCAACCGAAAATACCTCAGGAATTACGAAAGCCACAATAATGGCGAAAATCAAAAGCCCGGAATTATGGCGTGCATCATGGATATTAAACTCCTGCCGCTTGTATTTTAAACCGCCGACAAAAAACGATAAGCCCGCAACCAGCAGGAGATTTCCCAGCACTGAACCTGTTAAAGAGGCAAGCACGATTCCTGTAAGGCCTTCCTTTAACGCAAATAGCGAAATAATCAGCTCAACCGCATTCCCGAAGGTGGCGTTCAACAGACCGCCGATCCGCGGCCCGGCAATAATGGACAGCGATTCTGTCGCTCTTCCCATATAGCTTGCCAGAGCAATAATTGTTACACAATAGACTGCAAAGAGAATGGCAGAAGGCCAATGCATCAAACTGCCGATAACAGAAAGCGGAACACCAGCCGCCACTAATATAAAAAAGATACGATTCATAGTGAATTGACTCCTTTTGTATGACTTGTTTTATTTTTATTCTTCACAAAAATCATCATGATTACACGAGGTCAAATGTTTGCGCGCGATATAGGCTTTTTTCAGGTTGCCGGCTTTTGGAAATCGGTGTACGATCAACATAGATCTCACAAAGGAGAACAGACACGATGTCACGAATGCATTTTTTTATTCTGGTTTTGCTCGTTTCCATATCCGGGTTTTCACAAGGCATGCTGCTGCCCGTCATCTCGATTATCTTTGAAACAAATGGTGAATCAGCGGCGATTAACGGCCTGCATGCGACCGGGCTGTATATCGGAGTGCTATTGGCTTCTCCGTTTATGGAAGCCCCGCTTAGAAAACTGGGTTTCAAACCGCTGATCGTCATTGGCGGAAGCATCGTCATTTTAAGCTTGTTCGGGTTCATTTGGCTTCAGTCGGTTTGGATGTGGTTCCTGCTTCGTCTTTTCATCGGGATCGGCGACCATATGCTTCACTTTTCTACGCAAACGTGGGTGACCTCCATGTCGTCAAAGCAAAACCGCGGGAGAAATCTTTCCATTTACGGACTCTCCTTTGGCCTTGGTTTTGCTGCGGGTCCGTTTATGGTCCCGTTTGTTAAGCTGAGTCCGGCACTGCCTTTTATCGTGTCAGGCTGCATCAGTTTGCTTGCGTGGCTCTTTGTTTTCTTGCTACAAAATGCATACCCGGAAACCAGCCCTCACGAAACCAAATCAGACAATAGTTTCAGACGCTTTTACCAGGCTATGCTGTTTGCATGGGTGGCGTTTATGCCTACGTTCGGGTACGGATTTCTGGAGACTGCATTAAACGGCAGCTTTCCTGTGTATGCGCTGCGTCTGGGTTTATCTGTGGACGCCGTCGCTTTGATTCTTCCTGCATTTGCGATCGGAAGCATTATTTTTCAATTCCCGCTCGGCATTCTCAGCGATAAATACGGAAGACGGAATGTGCTGCTTGTGATTTTGCTGACGGGGGCCTTTTGCTTTCTCATCGCAGGCGTGTTCCCTTTTCCTTACGTGATCGGCTGCTGCTTCTTTATTGCGGGCATGGCAGTCGGGTCAACCTTTACACTCGGCATCAGCTTTATGACAGACCTTCTTCCGTCCCACCTGCTTCCGGCGGGGAATTTGCTTTGCGGCATTTCATTCAGTCTCGGCAGCATTTTCGGGCCGATTGCAGGCGGCTGGTATATGCAGACCTTCGAAAGCGCTAACTTGTTTTATTTGATTACCCTCATTCTGGCCGCTGTCTGGCTCGCTATCGCTTTAGGCAAACCGAAAATCTGGCCAGCTGCTGAGACCTATTCTTCCTCTTCATAAGAAAAAGCCTCCTGACACAAAGTCAGGAGGCTTTTGTTCTAATGATAGCCGTTTTGTCCGTTGGCACTTCCGCTTGTTTTATGACTCGATTTGCTCTTTGAGTTCTGTTTGTTATGGCTTCCGCCTTTTTTCGTATGCTTTGTCATCACGTTTTGCCCCCCGGATCATTTTTGAACTGAAGTTCCTTTATAGGGTGCGCTAATTGTAGGGATTTTCATCAGGAAGCTTTTTACGTTTATGTAAAAGCGCGTTGATTTCTCCCCCTAAAATAATTAAAATCCCGCTTAAGTAAAACCAGATCATCAGGACGATGATCCCCCCAATGCTTCCGTATGTGGCGCTATAGTTCGCAAATGTACTGACGTAAAACGAAAACAGGGTGCTGACGACAATCCAGCCGATGGCCGCAAACAGCGCACCCGGCATTACAAAGCGAAGCGACAGCTTTTTGTTAGGCGCGATGACGTACAAAGCGGAAAAAACAATCAGCAGCACAAGCGGGCTGACTCCCCAGCGGATCGCAGTCCAGATGGATAAAAACAGGTCCGAAGCGCCGACAAAGTCCGCAGCAAGCATTCCGATCTGCCGGCCGAATACCGGCAGAAGCAAGGCAACTAAAATGGTAAACACCATGGCGATCGTCAGAAAAATTGAGGTTAGACGTACAATGATAAAAGAGCGGTTTTCCTCCACTTCATACGCGTGGTTTAACGATCTGACGATGGCATTCATTCCATTAGACGCAGACCATAACGCCGCGATGATCCCGAATGACAGCAATCCGCCGTTTCGGTCATTTAATGTTTGGTGGGTAATGGATTCAACGAGGGACATCGCACTTCCGGGAGCGTATTGTTTTACAACCCCCAGCACGTCATCTGTAGAAATCGGAAGATACGCGGTGAGCGTCAGCATAAAAATCAAAAACGGAAACAGCGATAACAGAAAAAAATACGCCAGCTCCGCAGATTTGCTTTGCCCCTCATGAAGGGTGTATCTGCCGAACAGCTCTTTCAGAAAGTTCATGTCGTCTCACCTCGAATGTTTGATCATTTATCTTTTGTAAAATGTTCCTTTGTTTCCTGTACCAGCTCCATCACTTTCGGCGTTGTTTTCTTCAGCTCTTTGACTTGCTGATTAACGAAGCCGACTTCATCTGACAGCGTCTGGGCCAGCTGTTTTGCTTCATCAATTTTTGTCATGACATTGTTTTTCAATAGTTCAGGATTGTTTTTATACAGAGACATTTTATGCTTGCACGTCATCCATCTCATGCCGCAGGCCTGTCTCGTCGGCTTATGGAGCAAGGATAGCGCCGCACCTGCCGCAGCTCCGAGAATGACACCTTTCAGCAACCAGCGTTCATTGTTCATGATGAACTCTCCTTTCCCTCACAATTGTTTTTCTTCTTGAATGGATGCAAGCAGATGCTCACAGCCTGATCTGATCAATTGATAGACCTCGTCAAAGTTCCCAGTGTAGTAAGGGTCGGGAACGTCCGCAAGATCTGAATCATCAACGTAGTCAAGCAGCCTCTTGATCTGTGCGGCTTTTTTAAAACCCGCCATGCTTCTCAGGCTTCCGATATTTTCTGCATCCATCGCAATGATGTAATCAAAATCGGTTAAATCCTGTTCGCGCACCTGGCGCGCCAGCATGCCTTCAAAGCTGATTCCTTCTCTGCGCAATATCTCCTGCGTTCCTTCATGCGGAGGATTGCTGATGTGCCAGCCGCCGATGCCGGCTGAGTCTGTTCTGATTTTCCCCTCTAATCCTTTTGTTGCTGCCAAGTCCCGAAATATCGCTTCCGCCATTGGAGACCGGCAAATGTTTCCCAAGCAAACAAATAATACGCTGATCATGTTGTGCAACCTCCCTATTCTTTGCCCATATTTCTCTAAAAAGAAACCTTTACCGCTATCTTAGTAGGATGTTCAATCACTTTTCAACTGATGTCACCACTTTTTTGAAATAAATGGACGAAATGAGAATAGGGTTTTTTTCTGATGGAATTCTGTTAGAATAAAACATACCAAATGACGCGAAAGAAAGGATGTAATCATTTGTCCAGCCAAAATACAGAAACATTAACTCAAATGATTGAAGAGATTTCACAAAAACTGAACATGCTGAATGTCGGGGTTATCAAAGCAGAAGACTTCAGCGACGAAAAAATAGAGGACCTCACCTACCTTCATAAAATGGTGATGAAAAAAGAAGCATTCAGCCCGAGCGAAATGCAGGCGATCGCTCAAGAACTTGCATCACTTCGAAAATAATGGGGCTTGCCGGCATCCGGCAAGCCTTTTTTCTTATTGATGAAGATGATTCTTTTTGCTTTCGTTTATTAGGGAGCCGGAAAGACGCGGCAGCAAGGCGCCGGGCTTCCTGAGACCGGCGAATACAGCAAATGGCCGAATAAGATTTTGAAGGAGTACTAGAATGAAAACGAAATACGTCAAAACAGCATCCGGAATGTACATCAACTACTTCTTGCTCGGAATGGTCAATATCATTCTCGCATCTAACATGTCCTCCTTAACGAAGCAGTGGAATACCGACCCGACAGGCATCAGTTATGTGATTGCGGCTATCGGATTCGGCAAGCTGCTGACATACGGAATATCTGGCGTTTTATCAGATAAAATAGGCAGAAAACCGCTCATTGTGGCTTCCGCCGGAATGATGGCTGTCTTTTTAATCGGTATTCCATTATCACCGAGTTATGAACTTGCGTTTGTGTTTGCTTTATTAGCCGGAGTCGCAAATTCGGCCATGGACGCAGGAACATATCCGGCTTTAACGGAGCTCTTCCCAACTGCCCCCAGCTCGGCGAATGTCTTGGTAAAAGCTTTTATGTCTCTCGGGGCCGCTCTTTTGCCGCTCCTGATTACAGTTTTGGCAGACCATAGCCTATTCTACGGATATGCATTTTATTTGCCGGCAGCTGTCTATGTGCTGAACATCCTTTGCTTATCAGCGGTTTCGCTGCCAAAAAAACAGAAACAGCCCATCAGCACCGGGCAACAGGGATCTCCTGCTTTCTTATCTGAACCCGACATGAAGAAAGAAGGCGCCGCGCTGATTATCATTGGTTTTACATCAACCGCTTTATTCACAGTCTCTCAAATCTGGCTTCCAAGCTTCGCCCAAAAGGCTGCAGGGTTAGCTGAATCAGCTTCCGTACAATTGCTGAGCTACTATAGTATAGGCGCTTTGGTATCTGTTTTATTATTAGCCCTTCTGCTGAACAGATGGGTAAAACCGGTGATGATTACGCTGCTGTACCCCGTTATTACCTTATGTACGCTTGCCGTTATGCTGACAGTTCACGTCCCAGTTGTACTGGACATCACAGCCTTTTTCTTAGGATTTTCAACCGCGGGTGTGTTTCAAATTACCGTTACATTAATGACAGAGCTTTTCTGGAACCGCAAAGGCACTGTCACCGGAATTGTTGCGACAGCTTCAAGTATTGCGTCGATTCTGCTGCCGATTGCCACCGGGCTCATCGCAAAAGCGGGAGGCATAGCCCATATCTTTATGTTCGACTTCGGCATTGCCGTCATCGGAACAGCAGCTGCTGCCTTTTTGTATTACAGATACAATAAACTGACCGCAGGTTCCAAGCTATCATGAAAAAACGGACGTCCCCGCAGGGCGTCCGTTTTTGTTATTTTTCAAGCAGTGCCAAAGATTCGCGGTTAAATGCAGGAATGTCATCCGGCGTGCGGCTGGTGACCAATTGATTTTGGCAAACCACGACTTCCTGGTCAACGACATCGGCCCCAGCGTATTCCATATCTACACGAATGGACGTATAGCCTGTCGCTTTTCTGCCTTCCAGCGCTTTAGCAGTAATCAGCAGCTGCGGGCCGTGACAAATCGCAAATACCGGCTTTTTGTCCGTCATAAACGCTTTTGTAAACTGGACGAAACGCTCATCGGCACGAAGCTGGTCAGGTGAAAAACCTCCCGGAATTAAAAGCGCGTCAAAGTCGGAAGGGTTTACGTCATCAATAGACGCATCGACTGTGACTTGCGCATTTCCCTGCTTGCCTTTTACGGTTTTCCCTTTTTCATTTTCAATAACGGTCAGCTCATGCCCCGCTTCTTTAAATGCTTTTGCTGGTTCAGTATACTCGCTGTCTTCGAAATAATCTGTCAGCACAACTGCGATTTTTTTACCCATGATTGATAACCTCCCCCTTAATATGTCTACATAAAACACTCTACCCCAGCCACAATATAATAAACATTTTGCAGAGCTGACAAACGATAAGCATAATGACCCAATTCACATCACCCAAAGATGATACATAATACTTATTTTTCTCCCTTTTACAATAATCATAAAGAAACATCTACAAATGCTTACAAAATATTCTTACAATAGAACCAGTAACACAAATTTCGTTGAAAGGTGGAGAACTGGTGAGAATACAGAAAAGACGAAAAGACGTCAGTAACATTCTCCGTATTCTGCTGCCCCCAATTATGATACTTAGCCTAATCCTCCCAACACCGCCCGTTCATGCAGAAGAAAACATGGCTCCTCAAGTGAATCTCAGTATTTTGGCTACAACTGATATTCATGCCAACATGATGGATTACGACTACTACAGCGACAAAGAAACGACAGAATTCGGGCTTGCCAGAACGGCACAGCTGATCCAAAAGCACCGCCAGGAGAACCCAAACACCCTGCTCGTGGATAACGGTGACTTGATTCAAGGCAATCCGCTGGGCGAATACGCAGTGAAATACGAAAAAGACAACATTATCTCCGGTGCAAAAACCCACCCGATTATCAGCGTCATGAACGCGCTGAAGTATGACGCAGGAACACTTGGCAATCATGAATTCAATTACGGGCTCGACTTTCTTGACGGTACGATAAAAGGAGCCGATTTCCCGATTGTAAACGCCAATGTTAAAACAACTGGCGGTGAACACCGTTATACGCCGTATGTAATTAACGAGAAAACAGTCACAGATGAAAACGGAAACGAACAGAAGATCAAAGTAGGCTACATAGGCTTTGTCCCGCCGCAAATCATGACCTGGGACAAAAAGAATCTCGAAGGACAGGTTCAGGTGCAGGATATCGTCGAATCTGCCAATGAAACGATTCCGAAAATGAAGGCAGAAGGCGCGGATTTCATTATTGCCCTTGCCCACACTGGTATTGAAAAGCAGGCGCAATCGTCAGGTGCAGAAAACGCTGTTTTTGACCTGGCCACGAAAACAAAGGGCATTGATGCGATTGTCTCGGGCCATCAGCACGGACTCTTCCCTTCCGCAGAATATGCGGGTGCCGCTCAGTTTGATGTTGAAAAAGGAACCATTAACGGCATTCCGGTCGTCATGCCAAGCAGCTGGGGCAAATACTTAGGCGTCATTGACCTCAAGCTTGAAAAAACAGACGGCTCGTGGAAGGTCGCAGATTCCAAGGGCAGCATCGAATCAATTTCCGGCAGCGTCACATCCAGAAACGAAGCCGTCACAAAAGCCATTCAGCAAACACATCAAAACACGCTGGAATATGTCAGAAAGCCTGTCGGAAAAACAGAAGCCGACATTAACAGCTTCTTTGCACAAGTCAAGGACGACCCTTCTATTCAAATTGTGACAGATGCGCAAAAATGGTACGCGGAAAACGAAATGAAGGATACCGAGTATAAAGATCTTCCGATTTTGTCAGCAGGCGCGCCGTTTAAAGCCGGCGGCAGAAACGGAGCCAATTACTATACAAACATTCCGGCCGGGGATCTTGCGATTAAAAACGTCGGTGACTTGTATCTGTACGATAATACCCTCCAGATCGTGAAACTGACCGGCAGCGAGGTGAAGGACTGGCTCGACATGTCAGCGGGCCAATTTAATCAAATCGATCCGTCAAAAGGCGGCGATCAAGCCTTGCTGAATGAGAATTTCCGCTCCTACAACTTTGACGTGATTGACGGCGTTACCTATCAGGTCGATGTCACAAAACCGGCTAAATACAACGAAAACGGAAAAGTGATTAACGCGGATTCAAGCCGGATCATCAACCTTTCCTATGAAGGCAAACCGATCAGCCCGAGCCAGGAATTTCTCGTAGTCACGAATAATTACCGGGCCTCCGGCGGCGGCGGTTTCCCTCATCTGACGAGTGATAAGATTGTCCACGGCTCCGCAGTTGAAAACAGACAGGTACTGATGGATTACATTATTGAACAGAAAACATTAAATCCAAAAGCCGATAACAACTGGTCGATTGCACCGGTTTCCGGCACGAATTTGACGTTTGAATCTTCGCTTTTAGCCAAGCCTTTTGCGGAAAAAGCCGATGATGTCGCTTATGTGAAACATTCTTCAAATGAAGGCTATGGCGTGTACAAGCTTCAATTTGACGACGATTCAGATACCGATCCTCCTGAAGGCGGATTATGGGATCTTACCGTCATGCATACAAATGATACGCACGCGCACCTTGATGACGCAGCCAGACGAATGACGAAAATCAGCGAAGTAAGAAACGAAACAGACCACAACATCCTGCTTGACGCGGGAGATGTGTTTTCCGGCGACCTGTATTTCACGAAATGGAACGGTTTAGCCGACCTGAAACTGATGAACATGATGGGTTATGACGCCATGACCTTCGGAAACCACGAATTTGATAAAGGTCCGTCCGTTCTTTCTGATTTTCTCAGCGGGCACAGCACAACTGTCGATCCGGCGAATCGCTATCACTTTGAAGCGCCTGATTTCCCAATCGTCAGCGCGAATGTGGATGTATCCAATGAACCTAAGCTGAAATCATATGTCAAAAAGCCGCAGACCTTTACTGCGGGAGAAAAGAAAGAGCCGGGCATCCATCCGTACATTCTGTTAGACGTTGACGGTGAAAAAGTCGCCGTGTTCGGACTGACAACAGAAGACACAGCCACAACATCAAGCCCGGGCAAAAGCATTGTATTTAACGACGCATTTAAAACTGCGCAGAACACCGTGAAAACGATTCAGGAAGAAGAAAAAGTAAACAAAATTATCGCGCTTACTCACATTGGGCATAACCGCGATCTTGAGCTAGCCAAAAAAGTGAAGGGCATTGACTTGATCATCGGCGGACACACCCACACTCTCGTGGACAAAATGGAGGTCGTGGAAAACGACGAACCGACAATCGTGGCGCAGGCAAAAGAATACGGCCAATTCTTAGGGCGTGTCGATGTCGCATTTGATGATGACGGCGTCGTTCAAACAGACAAATCAAATTTAAGCGCACTGCCGATTGATGAGAATACTGAAGAAAACACGGAAGCAAAAGAAGAGCTCGATCAGTTCAAAAAAGAATTAGAGGACGTCAAAAATGAAAAAGTCGGCTACACGGATGTAGCCCTTGACGGCCAGCGTGAGCATGTGCGCACGAAGGAAACCAATCTCGGAAACTTCATCGCGGACGGCATGCTTGCAAAAGCGAAAGAAGCATCCGGCGCCAACATTGCGATTACAAATGGCGGCGGCATCAGAGCCGGCATTGACAAAGGCAAGATCACACTTGGCGAAGTACTGAACGTAATGCCGTTCGGCAACACGCTTTACGTGGCTGATTTGACCGGAAAACAAATCAAAGAAGCTCTTGAACAAGGCTTAAGCAATGTGGAGAACGGAGGCGGGGCCTTCCCTCAGGTGGCTGGAATCGAATATACCTTTACATTAAACAACGAACCTGGACACCGTGTTTTAGACGTGAAATTCGAATCGCCTAACGGAGACAAAGTTGATCTGAATACAGATGATACCTACCGCGTCGCAACAAATAATTTTGTCGGCGGCGGTGGAGACGGATACTCTGTCTTTACGGAAGCTTCTCATGGTGAAGACCTCGGCTACGTAGATTATGAGATTTTCACCGAGCAGCTGAAAAAGCTTGGTGACAAGGTCTCTCCTAAAATGGAAGGACGGATCAAAGAAGTATTCCTGCCGACAAAGCAGAAGGATGGCAGCTGGACACTCGATGAAGACAAATTTGCGATTTATGCCAAAAACGCCAACAAGCCGTTTGTCTATTTTGAAACGTCTGAAGGATCACAAGAGAAACCAATCAATCTAAAAATGAAAAAAGACCAGGTCAAGCTATTGAAGGATAGAGAATTAGATCCTTCCCTGACGGTGTTCAACTACTGGTACAGCATGAAGCTTCCAATGGCGAACATCAAAACCGCGAACACTGAAATCGGAATCAAATCTAAGGGAGAATTAAACGTCTCCCTATCAAATGTATATGACTTTACAGTGAAGCAAAAAGGAAAAGAAGTGAAATCATTCAAGGAACCGGTTGAGCTATCGCTTCGGATGTTTGATATTGAAGAAGCTCACAACCCTGCCATTTACCATGTCGACCGGAAAAAGAAAACTTTTACAAAGACAGAAAAGGGATCAGTTGACGACGATATTGTAACAGGATACACAAACCACTTCAGCGAATACACGATCTTAAATTCCGGTGCTCACGATAAACCGCCGGCGTTCCCGTCCGATCAGCCGACAGGCGGCGATGACGACGGCAAGAATGGCGGAGGGTCCGACAATCCAGGCGGAAAGCAGCCGAATGATGGCAAAGGCGGCGATCAAACACCTCCCGGCACTGAACCAACAAATGGATCGGGCGGATCGGGAACCGATGGACCGGCTGGCGGCTTGCTTCCTGACACAGCCACCTCCATGTATTCCATCCTGCTGGCCGGATTTCTGATCAGCGCACTCGGAACAGCATTATATTTGCATCAGCGAAGAAAACAGAACAGAGCGAATGAAGCATAAAAAAAGCTGCTCGTTATGGGACTGACCCCCGTTTTTGAGACAGGGATCAAAACACCTTTTATACAGCCAATTGCCGATAGCTTATCGGTGATTGGCTGTTTAGTTTCGTTTGAATACGAATGTTGTTATAATAATAAATGTATTCTTTGACAGTGCGTTCTACGATGGCGGTCGTGGTTCGATCAATGCTGTTAAGATAGAACGTTTCAGACTTTAGTGAGGAATGAAACGATTCGATGGAGGCATTATCAGCGGGCGTCCCTTTGCGGGACATGCTCATGGTAATGCCTTTTGTTTTAACAGCTTTCTGATACTCATAAGATGTATACACAGATCCTTGGTCACTATGTAACACGCAGTTCTGAGGCAGTGTTGGCAGCTGATCAAGTGTGTTTAAGACAAAGTCTGTGTCCTGCTTATCTCCAATCGTGAAAGCAATTACTTCTCCATTGTATACATCCAATATACTGGAAAGATACAATTGTTTCTGTCCATAAGGCAAATACGTGATATCCGTTACTAGTTTTTCAAGAGGATGATCGGACTGAAAGTTCCGATCTAATATATTATCAACCACGGCATATGGCTGCCCATTCTTCTTGCACTTTTTCACCTTAACCCGGCACTGCCACTGATTTTTCTGCATGATACGCTGAACCGTTTTATGGTTAATACGCATTTCCTTTTTTAATATAGCTGTAATTTTTCGATATCCATATCGATACTTGTGCTCTCGGCACAACGTGCCGATTTGTTTTTCAAAATGGCGCTTGGGATGATCTTTCATCAGGTTCTTCTTCCAACGATAATAAGACGCTCGTGAGATACCTAAATGAACACAGATATTCTGTACGGTCATTGTGCCGTGCAATACTTCTACAAGTTCGACTGACGTTTGGCTATCAACTTCCTTTCCAATTCGTTGTACTTTTTTAAAACTTCATTTTGTTGTCTCAGATAACGGTTCTCTGCCTGCAGTTTCTCTAATTCGGAAGAATACTCCGGACCTTTTCCGTAAGTGTATTGCTTACCAACAGGCTGTTCAAATCGATGTGTATCCCCAGCTTTATGCCATCTAACCCATGTCTGAACCTGCGTCTTATTCCTGATATTCAATTCCTGCATGATCTCTTTCATAGGCACGCCTGCCAATCTCATTTCTACAGCCTTCTGTTTGACTTCAATCGGATAACTCATTCTTGTTCCCATACAAAAAACACCTCCAAGTCTTATTTCGGATAACAACTATCCGTTTTCAAACTTGAAGGTGTTTTTTATTTGTCTCATCTTATGGGGTCAGTCCCTTATCGAGCAGCTTTCTTTTTTATACCCACTTCACAACATCTTCAACAGCAGATCTTGTTTTCGGACGAGGGTCTCGCACACGGTAGCCGAACGCCACCATAACAGAAATATCAAAGCTTCCGTTTTCCAGAAGGCCTTCCTCTTCAAGGATGCGATGAATTTCATCATATTGGAAGCCTTCCACAGGGCAGGAATCAACGCCGATTTGCGCAGCGGCTGTCATCATGTTGCCAAGCGCAATATAGGTTTGTTTGGATGCCCAGTCAAACAGGGTTCTGTCGCTTTCAAGCAAATGCAAATCGTGCTTCTGGAACTCCTCTGTTTTGCTGAGATAGCCTTCATACACGTCTTGCGGCATTTGTTTTACTTCTTTTAAATGACGTTTGATGTAGTCCGCATTATATTTCATATCCTTCGCTGTACGCGCCAGAATCAGGACGAAATGGCTTGCTGTCGGAAGCTGCTTTTGCGCGCCCCATGTGTATTCGCGAAGCTTTTCGCGGAATTCGGGATTTTGGACAACAACGAATTTCCAAGGCTCAAGGCCGAGTGAACTTGGAGACAGTCTTCCTGTTTCTAAAATAAATTCAAAATCGCTGTCTGACACTTTTTTATTCGGGTCAAATTCCTTAGTCGCATGCCTGAAATTGTATGCATCCAGAATTTGTTTCTTTAGTTCTGTCATGTTAAACACCTCTCCTTTAGGTTACTCTCATCTCTATTGTAGCCATTATGATAAAAAGTAAAAGTACGCACATTTTTGTTGGATAGTATCAATTTTGATACCAAACAAAAAGCGCTCTGCCGCAGGCAGGCGCTCTTTATTTTCCCCGTCGCGCAAAATCGACAAACCTGAATTTGTCCAGACGGTGTCTGCTTTCCGTATATTGAAAGAGACTTGTATCCTCTAAAAAGACATAGTTTCTCACAACCACCATATGGTCATAGCCTCGTAAATCAAGCAATTCCCTGTCCTCATCCGTACACGGCTCAGCCACAATTTCTTTCTGCGCGTAACTGATCGAAAGACCAAGCTCTCCTTCAATATATTCATAAATGGAGTTTTCGCAAATTTCTTTCGTCAGGTGAGGCACATGCTTTCTGAAAAAGTAGTCCTTGTCCAAAATGACATGCTCCCCGTCAATCTTTCTTGACCTGATCACTTCCCATATGTCATCATCCGGCTGTGCCCGAAGCTGTTTTTGGATCAGATCTGACGGGGGCACCAGCCCGAATTTGTGAACGGCTGTTTTCGTTTCTTTTCCCAAAGTTTGCGCCAGTTCCTTGAAGCTGACAAGCCCAGAGACCGGAAACTGCATTTTTTCACGGTTGAGAATCACGGAGCCTTTCCCCCTGATTTTCTGGATATATCCATTTTGAGCCAGCATGTGAAGCGCCTTTCGAACCGTTTCTCTTGATGTGCCGTACTGTGCGGTCAATTCATGTTCAGACGGAAGAATCTCCTCCGCCTTCCATCGGCCGTCTTCAATTTGCTGTGCGATGTCTTTATAGATTGTGATAAATTTATTCACCTTCATTTATGACCACCCAGCTTAGTTTAGCACGGTTTTGTTAAATGATAAACAATGGACTCATACGGGCGGAGCGTCATATTCTTCAGTTCTTCTCTCTCTTCATCGTTTGTCAGAAGCACCTCTGCCTTCCACTCGCCGGGCTTCAGCGTGTCCGGCAGTGTAAAGGCTGCCTCCGTCCCGTAAAAATTATTGATGATGAGCAGCTTCTCATTTTCGCCATGTCTCATATACGCAAAAACGTTCGGATCATCCTTTGCGATCAATTCATACGTTCCCTCTGTGACAATGTCATAGGTTTTTCGGATCTGGATCAGCTTCCGGTAGTGATAAAAGACCGAGTGTTTGTCCTTCAGCGCCGCCTCAGCATTGATCTCCCGGTAATTTCCGGCGGCCGGTATCCATGGCGTGCCTGTTGTAAATCCGGCATTCGGCGTATCATCCCACTGGACGGGTGTTCTGGAATTGTCACGGGATTTTTCCTGTAAAATGGCTAAAATCTCTTTCTCCGCCATGCCTTTTTTCTTGAAGGCGTAATACATGTTCAGCGACTCGACATCCCGATAGGAGCTGATGCCGGTAAACTTCGGATTGGTCATGCCGAGCTCTTCACCCTGATAAATATAAGGCGTGCCCTGCATCATATGAATGGCCGTCGCAAGCATTTTTGCTGATTTCACCCGATATGGACCGTCATTTCCATATCTCGATACAATGCGCGGCTGATCGTGATTGCACCAGAACAAAGCGTTCCAGCCCCCTCCCGCATGCATCTCCGTCTGCCATACAGATAAGATCTCCTTCAGCTTCAGAAAATCGAACGGAGCCAAGGCCCATTTTTCTCCGTTTGGATAATCGACCTTGAGATGATGGAAGTTAAACGTCATATCAAGCTCTTCATTGCCGGGATTTGTATATCGGATGCAATGATCTACAGTTGTTGAAGACATCTCACCGACCGTCATGCTGTCATAATGTGAAAACACCTTTTCGTTCATTTCATGCAGAAATTCATGCACCCGCGGCCCGTCAGTGTAAAAGGTACGGCCATCATCGTCTTCCGCATTAGGAAAGCGCTGGTCTTTTGAAATCAGATTAATGACATCAAGCCTGAAGCCATCAATTCCTTTTTCAAACCAAAAATCCATCATCTCATAGACATGCTTTCTGACCTCTTCATTTTCCCAATTCAAATCAGCCTGTGTGACATCAAACAGGTGCAGATAATATTGGCCTGAGGCTTCGTCAAGCTTCCATGCCGAGCCGCCGAATTTCGATTCCCAGTTTGTCGGGGCTGTCCCGTCTTCGTTCGGGTTTTTCCATATATAAAAATCACGGTATGGGCTGTCTTTTGAAGAAATCGCCTCTCTAAACCATTTGTGCTCAGTTGACGTATGATTGACTACAAGATCCATGACGACTTTTAAGCCTCTTTTGTGCGCTTCAGCTAATAAGCGTTCAAAATCTTCCATTGTGCCGTACTCTTGATAAATCGTATAGTAATCACGAATATCATACCCATTATCATGCTGCGGCGAGTCGTAAATCGGCGTTAGCCAAAGAACATCCACCTGAAGCGTTTTTAAGTAATCAAGCTTTTCAATAATTCCATTCAAATCGCCAATACCGTTTCCCGTCGTATCTTTAAAGCTTTTCGGGTAAATTTGATAAACCACGGCTTTTTTCCACCATGGTGTTTGTTCTGTTTTCATCTGTCTCCACCACCGTCTTTTTTAATGAAAATGGGAAAAGGGACCGTCAAAAATACGTCCCGCTCCCCTTTGTTATTTACGTTTCAGTCGCGCATAAGCGTATGTTCCGGCAAACGGAACAATCAAGACAATCGCCATCCCGATTGCGAATGCGCCCCAGTACTGGCTCATAATCGAGAAAATGCCGGGCACGCCGCCAACACCGACGGAGCTTGCCAAAACGCCTTGAGATGAGATATACATCCCGGCAAGCCCTGAGCTGATCATCGCAATGATAAACGGAAATCTGTAGCGAAGGTTCACCCCGAATATGGCAGGCTCTGTAATGCCCAGATAAGCGGAAATGCCTGATGTTAAGGAAAGGCCTTTTTGTTTCTCATCCTTTACGATAAACATCATCGCCAGCGCCGCTGACCCTTGAGCGATATTTGAAAGCGCCAGCATCGGCCATAAAAATGTGCCTCCGAGCTTAGAGCCGATCAGCTGCAGATCAACTGCCAAAAACGTATGATGCATTCCGGTAATCACCAGCGCTGAGTATAAGCCGCCGTACAGCAGCCCGCCCAGCGCGGCAAATGAGCCGAACACCGAGATAAGCCCCGAAGTTAACACATTCCCGATCGCAAATGTGACCGGACCGATAATGATAAAGGACGCAAAACCCGTCACGAGCAGGGTAATCGGCGCGACGACTAAAAGCTGTATTCCCTCGGGCGTCCGTTTCGTCAAAAACAATTCAATCTTGGCAAGCAAATACGAAGCGAGCAAAATCGGGAGCACCTGCCCCTGGTAGCCGACCTTCTGCACCTCAAGGCCGAAAAGATTCCATACGGGGATCTCTCCGCTTTGTTCCGCGGCGCCATAGCCCCACGCATTCAGTAAATCAGGATGCACGAGCATAACGCCGAGCACAATGCCGAGGAGCGGATTGCCGCCAAACCGCTTCACCGCCGACCAGCCGATCAGCGCTGGCAGGAACGTAAAGGCCGTGCCTGCGATTAAATTGATCATATTGGCAAGATCCGCCCACTGCGGGTACACCTGCACAATCGATTTTGTACTGAAGAAAATCCCCTGCGCCGTTAAGATATTGTTGATTCCCATTAAGAGACCCGCCGTGACAATCGCCGGCAAAATCGGAATAAAGATATCTGCAAGCGTTTTCACAGCACGCTGCAAAGGATTCATATTTTTTTCTGAGGCCTTCTTCACATCGTCCTTTGTTGACTCGCCAATCCCCGTTTCCTTGACCAGTTCCGCATATACTTTGTTGACTGTTCCCTGGCCGATCACAACCTGAAACTGCCCGTTTGTCGAAAACGATCCCTTTACAACATCGATTTGATCCAGCACCCCTTGGTCAACCTTGCTTTCATCTATTAACGCGAAGCGTAAACGTGTTACACAATGAGTTGCCGCTGCAATATTTTCAGCACCGCCAACTGCTTCAACAATTTGCCGTGCTGATCTGTTCAGTTCCCCCATGCCAACCCCTCCGTTTGATAACTTGTATATACAACTTATGTTTATATTGTATTCCTGTATATACATGTAGTCAACAACTTTTTATAGCGCTTTCATACTATTCGTAAAGTCATAGAATGGCTTAACAGAAAGGTTACTCTAAAAAGCTAGCAAATGTTTTGAGAGGTGAACCCTATGAATAAACACGAGAATGCCCTGCAAGTTCCTCCGTGAGCTCGAGGCCAACAAGGAAGGGCCGATTTCTCCTATCTCAAGGAAAACACTATTAACAGAAAGCTGCTCAGAGATATCGTGTTTAAAGGGTTTGACTTCGGAAATGGACTGTGCGGATTTGTTATATATATCGAAGGAATCGTAAAATCTGAATCTATTCAGGATCACGCCCTCCTTCCTTTTTGCGGCATCTGAAGGATGAAATAGAGAAAGACGAAGAATCTCTGCCAATACGCTGTCTATTTCCAGTGTATTGGCAGAGACGAGTTTGAAACTATTATTTTGTCGACGTCAAAATGCCTGATTGTAAAAATGAAAGGCGGCTAAAGGAGAAGCATTGAAGAACCGATCGCCGAGTCCGCCATCAGAGGTTCCAGAGAGGCTTTACTTACAGAAAGCCTCAGAGTCAATAACGCTCATTAATGTGGTGATGCGATCTTGCTGCCTTTGTTCATCTAATTGATCATCAAGAGTAAGACGATGTTGAGTTCCAAAAACCCTAAGAGTTTTCAGCTTCTTTTGTCTGGTAAACAGCACTCTGTTTCGTTTTTCTTCTATCTTTCAGGTAATACTGTTCAGATGTGAAAAATTCGGTATACAGCGCTTTTACCTTCTTGCTCAATAATAACAGCGCAATCACATTCGGAACGAGAATAAAAACTAACGCTAAGTCCAGAAAGCCCCAGATGGCTTTTGCTCCGCCGGCGGCACCTATGATAATAGCCGCTAAATAAACGAATTTAATGACATGTCCCGACAGCCGTCCGAATAGAAATTCAGCTTGTTTTACGCCGTAAAATATGACAACCATAATGGTCGAGACAACAAAAAAGACGAGAGAAATCGAAACGAAGTACCCTCCGCCAGATCCGAAATAATGATGAAATGCAGCCGTAGTCAGTGCTGCTGGGTCACTTGAGGCGTTCTTCCCTGTCCAGACACCCGATGCAAGGACGACAAACGCCGTGGTGGTGCAGATGATCAAGGTATCAATGACAATGCCGATCACAGACCAGAAGCCTTGTCTTACGGGGTGGTCAGTCATTGCCGCCGCATGTGCAATCGGGGCGGTTCCCATCCCGGCTTCATTAGAATACAGGCCGCGGGCAAACCCCCAGCGGATGGTTTCAGCCAAGGCAGCGCCTGCAAATCCTCCTGCTGCCGAAGAAGAAGTAAACGCATTCGAAAATATGAGAGAGAAAAACGCCGGAACAGATGAAAGATTCATAAGAACAATCAGGAGACCGGCTCCCGCGTATGCACCTGCCATGAGAGGCACAACAAACTCAGTTACTTTTCCGATCCGCTTCACCCCGCCAATTACAACTAAACCAATCAAAAACGCGATGCCGATTCCGGCGTATATTTTATTGAAAGAAAACGTTTCGGCAAGAGAGACTGAAACTGAATTCCCCTGAACCATTATGCTTGGAATCAGCTCTACGATCAGTGCAACAGAAAAAAACACGCCGAGCCATTTCATGCGCAGCCCTTTTGTTATGTAATACATCGGTCCCCCGACAAATTCACCCTGCTCATTTTTTTCCCTGTAATGAACCGCAAGCACACTTTCTGAAAACTTAATCGCCATAGCAAATAAGGCAACCAGCCACATCCAAAAAACAGCCCCGGGACCGCCAAACATGATAGCCGCAGGCACTCCGACAATGTTCGCCGCCCCAATCGTCGAACTGAGGGCTGATGTCAATGCCTGAAGCGGCGTAACTGTCCCCTCTCCCTTCGGCTTTTTTCCTACGCTGCCGATCGTCTGCTTCAAAATATATAAAGGATAGCGAAATTGAAAAAACTTCAGCAAAATGGTGAAGTACAATCCCGTCCCCGTCAGTAAGATAATTAGCGGCGGCCCCCACAGCCAATCAGATATACGCTCTACCCATTCTAATAGTTGTTGCATCCCATCACCCTTTCCCGTTTATGGGTCAATTCCCCACAGATGGAAAAACATAAACCTTTTAGGGCAGACAGAACTAAGTCAAATTGAGGAAGAAAGGAAGCTGGACGGCTAAAAAACATCGCCTGACAAGGAAAATCTAAGTGGAAGAAGGTCTGTTTCGCCCCAGCCGCTCATATACTTGATTCTTATAAAACGATGACGCTGGTTTGGAAAACATGCCTTTTTTGTCGGCAAGCTTATCGAGCATCAGCTGCTTTTCTGATTTTTTTCTTACTAATTGCTCACGTTCCTTTTCGTCATAGCACTTGGAGATTAAATGGTTGAGGGTCATAAGCTCTTTTTTAAGTGCACCCTCATCCTCAGCCATCCCTGCATTTTTTAACATTCGGTAGCCCATCCGCAGGGATTCCGGCAAGTGGGCCGCATCATCCTTTGGCAGCGGTTTTCCCATTCCCGGCAGGTTGTCAAATTCTCCGTCTTTGATGGCGCGTTTAATCTTATCTTCAGACACAATATGAGAATAATCCATCGTCCCACCTCTTTTCATTAATGAACATATTTTATCATACAGCTGTCACAAACCATATTATTCCTTTATTTACAGTAATAAACCTGCTTTTACATCTGGCAAATTCCTAAGAAAACGTTGATTCGACGGCGTTTTTCGCCACTTTTTCCATCGGACGATTTTCACTTTTCTAATCCGCTGATTCGTGTTATATTGGATACGTTCGTTTTTTCTATCGTTTCGCTCGAACTGTGATCGGAAAAAAGGAGTGTAACAATGAAAACATTTATAAAAGAAAGAGGACTGGCCTTCTTCTTAATTGCGGTCGTCCTGTTATGGGTAAAGACGTATGTCGGTTATGTCCTGAACTTTAACTTAGGAATAGACAACACGATCCAGAAAATATTGCTTTTTGTGAATCCGCTCAGCTCAAGCTTATTCTTTCTTGGATTTGGACTTTTGTTCAAGAAAAAATTACAGCAGACAGCCATCATAGTGATTCATTTTTTAATGTCTTTTTTACTGTACGCAAACATTGTGTATTACCGATTCTTCAATGATTTTATTACGATTCCGGTCATTATGCAGGCTAAAACAAACGGCGGCCAACTCGGTGACAGCGCATTTTCGCTGATGAGACCGACTGACGCCTTTTACTTTATCGATACGATCATTCTGATTATCTTAGCGATTAAAGTGAACAAGCCTGCCGATACGTCTAACAAAAAATCATTCCGAATCGTTCTTGCGTCTTCGATTCTCGTTTTCTTAATCAACCTGGCAGTTGCGGAGTCAGACCGTCCTGAATTGCTGACGAGATCATTTGACCGAAACTATCTTGTCAAATATTTAGGAACATACAATTTCACGATTTATGACGCTGTGCAGAATGTCAAATCCAACAGCCAGCGCGCACTTGCCGATTCAAGCGACGTAACGGAAGTTGAGAACTACATGAAAGCCAATTACGATGTGCCGAACAATGTGTATTTCGGCAAAGCGGAAGGAAAAAACGTCATTTACGTTTCACTTGAATCTTTACAGTCCTTTATCATCGACTATAAAATTGATGGCAAAGAAGTTACACCGTTCTTAAATAGACTGGCGCACGATAACGAAACGTTCTACTTTGATAACTTTTTCCACCAAACAGGACAAGGTAAAACATCGGATGCAGAATTTATGATGGAAAACTCTCTGTACCCGCTGGCTCAGGGTTCCGTTTTCGTGAACAAAGCGCAAAACACGCTTCAATCCGTTCCGGCGATTTTGAAGTCTAAAGATTACACATCTGCGACGTTCCACGGGAATACGCAGACGTTCTGGAACCGAAACGAAATGTACAAAGCGGAAGGCATCGATAAGTTCTTCGACTCTGCTTACTATGACATGAACGAAGAAAACACGAAAAACTACGGCATGAAAGATAAACCGTTCTTTAAAGAATCAATGCCGCTGTTAGAAAGCTTGCCGCAGCCGTTCTATACGAAGTTCATTACCCTGTCTAACCACTTCCCATTCGGAATGGATGAGGGGGATACTGACTTCCCGGCTGGAGACTTTGGCGACTCTGTCGTCAACAACTACTTCCAGTCAGCCCATTACCTTGATCAGTCCATTGAACAATTTTTCAATGACCTGAAAAAAGACGGGTTATATGATAAATCGGTTATCGTGATGTACGGAGACCACTACGGCATCTCTGAAAACCACAATAACGCGATGGCGAAAGTGCTTGGCAAAGACGAAATTACCGATTATGACAACGCCCAGCTTCAGCGGGTGCCGCTCTTTATCCACGCTGCCGGCGTGAAGGGCGAAAAAGTTCATAAATATGCCGGAGACGTCGATGTGGCTCCAACCCTTCTGCATTTGCTCGGAGTGGATACGAAAGACTACTTGATGTCCGGTTCTGATATTTTATCTAAAGAACACCGTGAAGTAATTCCGTTCCGCAACGGAGACTTTATATCACCGAAGTACACGAAAATATCCGGCAAGTACTATGACACAAAAACCGGGAAACAGCTTGATGAATCTGAGATCGACAAGTCAGAAGACTCACTCGTCAAGAAGGAACTCGAAATGTCCGATAAAATCATAAACGGAGACCTGCTGCGTTTCTACAACCCGAAAGGTTTTACAAAGGTGAACCCTTCCGATTATGATTACACAAAACACGGCGAGGATTCAGAGACGTCAACAGAAGACGAAGATAAATAAGAAAAAAGCAGAGAGGCTGGCCTCTCTGCTTTTTTTATTTCACTGCAGCACGCAATTCCTCTGCCGCAAACTCTACATTCGGGCCAATAATGACTTGTACTGATTGCCCGCCCGATTTGACGACTCCTTTTGCGCCTGCTTTCTTTAATAACGCTTCATTTACTAAAGACGTATCTTTCACTGTCAATCTCAGCCTTGTCGCACAGTGATCAATCGTCTGCAGGTTTTCTTTTCCGCCAAGCCCCTTCAGCATGATGTTTTCATTGACAGACTGTGCTGTGTTCTCGTCCAGCACTTCATCCAAGTCATCATCCTCACGTCCCGGCGTTTTCAAATTCAACGTCTTAATTAAGACGTAAAACACGACAAAGTATACAGCCGCATAGCATATACCTACCAGAAGCAGCAGCAGCGGCTTTTCTGCAATTCCGTAGCTCAAAAGATAATCGATCGCACCGGCTGAAAAAGAAAATCCAGAGCGTATGCCGAGCAAATTAACGATGAATAACGACAGTCCGGTTAAGACTGCATGCACTGCGTATAACAGCGGAGATAAAAACATAAATGCAAACTCAATTGGCTCCGTAATCCCTGTGATAAACGCAGTCAACGCAAAACCGATCATCATTCCGGCCGTTGCTTTTCGTTTTGACGGCTTGGCAGTCACAATCATTGCCAGACATGCCGCCGGAAGGCCGAACATCATAATCGGGAAGAATCCCGTCATGTATGTGCCCGCTGTCGGGTCTTTAGCGAAAAAGCGCGCCAAATCACCTGTCACTCCGTTATATTCGCCGAATTGGAACCAGAAAATATTATTGAGCACGTGGTGAAGACCGAGCGGAATTAACAGCCTGTTGAATAAGCCGAATATGCCCGCGCCGATTCCTCCAAGCCCAAGCATCCACTCCCCAAACGCGTTAATTCCCGATTGAATCGGCGGCCATATCGAACCGAATATTCCTGCTAAAATGATTGTAAAAATAGCGGTGACAATCGGCACAAGCCGTCTGCCGCTGAAGAACCCGAGATATTCCGGCAGTTTTGTATCCTTAAAGCGGTTATAGGTGTAACCCGCAATTAAACCGGCAATAATTCCCCCAAATACCGCCATGTTGTTTGCTTCATTAATCGATTTTGTTGCCGCGTCGAGCATCAGATACGAAATCGCCCCTGATAAACCCGCGGCCCCATTGCTGTCCTTTGAAATGCCGATGGCAATCCCAATCGCAAATATAAGCGGCAGGTGATCAAAAACAGCAGTTCCCGCTTGATAAACAAACGGGATATCGAATAAATCCTCCCTGCCAAGTGCAAGGATAATCCCGACTGCAGGCAAAACCGCAATCGGGAGCATAAATGACTTTCCAAGCTTTTGTAAAAATGAAAGCATACCCATCCCCCTCTTACCCTTTTTTAAAAATATACCATACAAGATATCTAGTGATCTATACCAATTTTCCCGGCATATTTCTTTTTTCCCAGGTTCGCGTGTTTCCTATTCTAGAGCCAATTGTGGTAAGCTTAAACTAGATTATTTAAAAAGAAAGCGGGAATGACAGATGATTGTAACAAACGATCAAGAATTAGAAGGCCTGAAAAAAATCGGCCGAATCGTAGCGCTGGCGCGTGAAGAAATGAAACGGAAAGCAGAGCCCGGCATGAGTACAAAAGACCTTGACCTTATCGGAAAAGCGGTGCTTGACGAGCATGGCGCTGTTTCGGCTCCGCAAAAAGAATACGACTTTCCTGGTGTGACATGCATCAGCGTAAATGATGAAGTGGCGCATGGTATTCCAAGCACATCCACTATTTTAAAAGCCGGAGATCTTGTGAACATTGATATCTCTGCTGAATTCGGCGGTTTCTACTCCGATACAGGCATCTCGTTTGTCCTCGGTGAAGGAGAAGAACGTCTTCACAAGCTATGCCAATGCGCAGAGGATGCCTTCCAAAAAGGGCTGCAGCAGGCAAAAGCCGGCAAGCGCCAAAATCAGATCGGGAGAGCCGTTTATCATGAAGCACGTTCTAAAGGATTTACCGTCATTAAAACCCTGACCGGCCACGGAATCGGCAGAAGCCTTCACGAAGCGCCGAACCACATCATGAACTATTATGATCCATTTGATAACGCGCTTTTCAAAAACGGCACAGTGATCGCACTTGAACCATTCATTTCAACAAAAGCGGAAACCATCGTCGAAGCTGGAGACGGCTGGACCTTTAAGACGCCGGATAAAAGCATGGTCGCCCAAGTTGAGCACACCATCGTCATCACCAAAGACGAGCCGATTATCCTGACAAAGCTGTAAAAACACATTTCGTATGTTTAGCCTCCTCCTATTACAGGTAAAGCATCACTATTCTGCAGGAGGAGGCACTGTAATGAACAGAGATCAAGAAAAAATCCAAATTGAAAACGAAATGAATGCAATGCACGGAACAACAAAAGAAGAAATTTTAAAAGACTTTGAAGAATTTAAAGACTACCTGAAAAAACAAGTTGACCGGGGCAAAAAATTAGGATTAGATGACGGCAAGCTTGTCAAAAGCGCTGCGATCCTGGGAGACTACCTCGCAAAGCATGAAGAACCGCAAAACGGTGAAGAAATGCTGCTGCAGGAGCTTTGGAGCGTGGCGGATAATGATGAGAAAAAACATTTGGCACAGCTGTTGGTCAAATTGGTTGAGAAACAATAAAACACCTAAGCCGGGCATATGCCCGGCTTCTTTATATTGTCACAGCCCGGCCCATCCAGATATGCTACACTAGGATTAATGTCTTGAAAGGAGCCTTTGTCCGCATGTGGTTTATTATTTTTGGAATCGTCTTTTTCATTGAAGGCATCATCATGACCGTTTTCGGCGTGAAGAAAAAAAACGGGATGCTTACATATATCGGTATTGTGTTCAGCATCATGACACTTGGCATTGTCGTGCTGAAACTCACCGGGCATTAAATCATATTCAGCGTTTACTCCGCATATACATACAGGAAGAACGTTCGCATCATTAGTGCGAAAGACTCAGTTTTTCCCGCATCTCTTTTCAGCATCTTTTGATAGATGTTACAATGCCAATCGTTTGGTCAATCAGATAGGGAAAGGAGTTTTCTGACATGCATTACGGCAGTAAAGGCTGGTATGTGGCAGAATTAAAAAAGCAGGGCATCACGAAATATGAAGGAAGAAAGCTTCAAAGCTATAAAACCTATTTTCTTGCCAACCTGCTTGAAACAAAGAAAAAACAATCCTGACATGGTGAAGCCGCGCACGTTTAGATGCGCGGCTTTTTTATTGAATCGGAAGCAGCCTGTCCCGTTTTTTGATAAAGGAAGATCTCCAGCTTTCCGACAATGCTTCTTCACTTAATATCCGTTCAATGGCGGCGAGATTTTTTGTGTCATGGTATTTGATATGGTTTGCGAATTGGACGGATATGCCTTTTTCGCCTCTGGACAGCAGGTCGAGCTTGGCGCCCGGAGCAACCCTGCCCTCTTCCAGCACGCGAAAATAAAATCCCGTATATCCGGTTTGCTGAACTTTCAGCACCATATCCTTTACACCAAACTTTTTGGCCAGTTTTATACACGGCTGACGCGGCTGGCTGACCTGAACAACGGCATCATCAAGCTGAAAGACATCCCCTATGCAAACGTCCTCCTCAGTCAGGCCTTGCACCGTAAGATTTTCACCAAACGCGGCGTCCGGGAGCGATCTTGAGAGAAACTCCGTCCAAAACGGATAGTGCTCCGCGGAATAGACACAGACAGCCTTATCAGGGCCGCCATGATTGACGAGGTCCGCCTGTCCGTCTCCCTCAAAATTCTCCCGATACAGCATCACTGCGGAATCTGCCGGCCGCTTCATAATGCCGGTCTCTATTTTCTTTCCGTCATATTCAAGCGTCTGCGGCTTTCCCAGATTAAGAGAAAGAATGGAATAATGAGCTGATGTCATACGAACACATCTCCTTTACAGGATATAAAATGATTGATTATCATAAAAAAAAAGGTGGTTTTTACATGCTTCAATATCGAATCGTTGCTGACGGCCGGGTTCAAGGTGTCGGTTTCCGCTACTTTGTTCAAGCGGAAGCCGATAAGCATAAACTCACCGGCTGGGTCAAAAACCGTGATGACGGGCGTGTCGAGATTTTGGCCGAAGGGCCTGAAAACGCCTTGCAATCATTTCTTGAGGCCGTGAAGAAAGGCAGCCCCTTTTCAAAGGTTACCGGCATCTCTGTCACTGAATCCAGCAGCCTTGAAGGCCATCACCGGTTTTCAATAGTCTATTCGTAAGGCTTATCCTGATAAAAGTAATTCGGCTTGACGATTGAATTGTCATAAGATCGGTGAAAAATATGTGTGGAGGCGGGTGAAATCGGCGGTATCAGCCACGTCCAGTCACCCGTCAGCTTTCTGCCCGCTTCTTCCTCCTGTTCTTCAAACCGTTTAAACTGGCTTGCAGCCGTGTGATGATCGACGATGCTGACGCCGTGCTTTTTATATGAATGCAAAACAGCTTTATTCAATTCAACAAGCGCCTGATCCTTCCATAAATCCGCATTGTAATCAGTGGCAATACCGATAACGGATGCCACTTTTTTGAGCTTATCATACCGCTTTTCATCAGCCAGATTTCTCGCACCGATCTCCGTTCCCATATACCAGCCGTTAAACGGTGCGGCATTATAATGAACGCCCCCGATCTCAAGCCTCATATCCGCAATAATCGGCACGCCGTACCATTGCAGCTTCAGGTCAGAAAACGCTTCGAATTCCGGGTGGGTCAGCGGAACTTCTATCACCAGTGACCGGGGCAGCTCATACCAGACCGGCTGTTGGTCACCCTTCATGCGGAAAATAAGCGGCAGCAAATCAAAATCAGTCCGATCTCCGCGCCAGCCGAGCTGCTCACAGGCTGCGGTGAGAGAACGGGAAGCAGGATCGCCGATTCTTTCTCCGTCGGACTCATATCCCGCGTACCGGATCAGCTGATGATTCCAGATCTCGACTTGCTTTTCGCCCTTCTCTTCCGGAGGGAAAATCGTAATGGTCGGCCTGATTTTCCCGTTATTTGTGGCGGTTTCAATGTGATGAAACAGAGCGTCCCGTACTTCTTCTTTTGTCGTGACGTCACGTCTGTCAATGACATTCAGCGAATTCCAGAACAGTCTGCCGATGCAGCGGTTGCTGTTTCTCCAAGCCATTTTCGCCCCGTGCGCCAGCTCTTCCTTTGTATGTACATAGCTTCCAGTCCGGTCAATCTCACTTTTAATGTCATCGAGACGGTCTTGCGCTTCATTCTCCTTTCCGAGTTCCTGATAGCAATTGGCAATAAACGCTTTCGCTTCGTTCCAGAGTATTTCTTTATCTTCCAACAAACTCTCTCCTCCAAATCGCATTCATGCTTCTCATTGTATCGTTTTTGAGCGGGAAGACAAATGATTTTTCTGCATCTTCTTGGAAAAACAAATAAAAAAACACCCGCGTTTGCGAGTGTCAAAGGGATGATAAATGATGGGCCAATTCCATTAAATCACTGCGAAAGTTTCTGCCTGTCATTGGGATGCCGTGCCCGGTCAGCAGCGCTTCCGGTTCTCGTTCGGCAAGTCTTTGAATGGACTCGGCGGCCATCTCAGTGTCAGGTGTGAAATAAGCCGGCGGGCCGTGAAGCTCCTGTTTTTGAATGAAGACGTCAGCCATTTTTTCCTGTTCAACTGTAATCACCGCATCGCCAGCGACAAGCACACGGCCGTCCTCGCGGAATAATGAAATATGGCCCGGTGTGTGGCCCGGTGTTGCGATCCAGACCCACTCGTCCAAAAACGGAACAGTGCCGTCTTCAGGCAGCGCTTGAACATGAGAGGAAATATCGATCGAATGGCGCGGAAACAGAGGCGACAGCTTGGCAACCAGACCGCTTTTGCTGTCTGGCCGCGCCGGCGGATAATCCTCTTTTCCGGTCACAAAAGGCATTTCCCGCGAATGGACATAAACAGGAACATCCCAATGCTCAAGGATCTCTTCAATGGCCCCGATATGATCAAAGTGCCCGTGTGTCAGAATAATGGCCTTCAAGTGGTAGTCATCACCGAATCTTTGTTTTGCTTCGTTTAAAATCATGCCGGCTGATTGAGGCATGCCGGCATCTATTAAAATAAATGAATGAGGTTCAGAAGGATACTGAATAAAATAGACATTCGCAATTTGCACGGTCAGACCATGTACACCCTTTGCGGCCTCGAACCCAGTCCCGCTTCTGACTGAAGTCAGCGGCATATAAGGATCACTCATGAAGACACCTCCGGTACGTTGTATGCCGTTAGTGTATGTCATTCCGCCTGAATTATCATGCAGAAATCGAAATGGCACCGATCAATAAAGCGGTAACCGTCATGACAATCACGGCGAGAACCGCCCATTTCAAAGCGAATTTTTGATGATCGTCAATTGAGACACCGACAAGCCCGACAAGCAAATGTGTTGATGGCACTAGCGGACTCAGCATATGAATCGGCTGTCCGATAATTGAGGCTCTTGCAATTTCGACTTTATCAACACCGTATGCGACAGCCGTTTCTGATAAAATCGGCAGCACTCCGTAAAAATACGCGTCATTCGGCATGAGAAATGTGAAAATGCCGCTAGTTAATGCTACAATTGCCGGGATCAAGCCGCCCATTTGTTCAGGAATCATCGACACAAGCGAAATCGCCATTTCGTCAACCATTTTGGTGCCTGTTAAAATTCCCGTAAAAACGCCTGCTGCAAAGATCATGGAGCCAATGGCCAGCACGTTGCTTGAATGTGCTGAAATACGCTGTCTCTGATGATCGAGGTTCGGATAATTCACAATGAGTGCAATACAGAATGCGATGACAAACAGCACCGTTAAACTGACTTTGCCTGATACTAAAAATCCTATCAATGAAAGCGTTAACAACAAATTGAACCGCCAAAGCTTCGGCCGCTTCCACTCATCTTCAACCGAAGCGGCTGGTTCGTTGACATCGGCCGGCTGTTTCAGCTCAATCACACCGAGCCGTTTGCGCTCCGCTTTACCCAGCACATACGAAACTGCGACCATACAAAGCATTCCGCTCGCGATCACAGGGATCATCGGCCCGGTCAGCTCAGCCGGATCAACCCCAAGCGCGCTCGCCGCCCGCGGCGTCGCGCCTCCCCACGGGATCGTATTCATAATCCCCATGCCGACTCCGGCAATTCCCGCCAATATAATCGGCCGGATGCCGAGCAGCAAATAGAGCGGAAGCATCGCGCTTGTTGTAATCATATAGGTTGTTGAACCGTCTCCATCCAATGCAACAAGCATCGTAAGAACCGCTGTCCCGACAACGATTTTTAACGGATCGCCTTTGACCATATTTAATATTTTGGCAACCATCGGATCAAAAAGCCCAGTGTCAATCATGATTCCAAAATATAAAATCGCAAACATAATCATAACAGCCGTCGGCGCCACCTGTTGAATCCCCGAGATCATCATATCGCCAACTTCAGTGAACCCGAAACCGGCTATCAGCGCAAACACAATCGGCGTCAGAACCAATGCCGTCAGGACAGAAAGCCGTTTTGTCATGATCAATACCATAAACACAAGCATCATAAGAAATCCTAAGATTGCTAACACATTCATTCCCCCTTTAAATGAATCCGCTTACATTTTATCCCCTATTCCCCTTTTGCCTTTTTGTCATCGTATGAGAAAAACGGTCTCAAGTAAATAATTTGGTTTTTTTGTATTTTTAATTTTTTAAAACCGTTTTGTTCTTTTTGGTCATTTCTAAACACAAAAAAAGCATTCCGCCTACGGCAGAATACTTTTTGCTTAATTGCCTGTCATGATGGTTTGATAAAACGCTGATTGTTCTTCAAGAAACCGTTTCGTTTCCTTGCTGTTTAAATAAAAGCTCTCCCAGTCCTGCTCGTTTATTTTCTGCTTCCATTCGGGCGAGGATGTCACCTTTTTTAATGCTTGGTCCCAGTAAGAAATCTCTTCCTCAGACATGTTTTTCGGTCCCAGCACCCCTCTCCAATGAGAGAAGACAAACGGAATGCCCTGCTCTTTCCACGTCGGCACTTTTGGAAAACCGGGCAGCCTTTTATCTGACGTGACGGCGGCTAATGTAATCTCGCCGTTTCGCTCGTACGGCTTGGCTTCTGAAACAGTCATGGAAGCTGCTTCTATCTCATGCCTGATAAGCGCCTGGATCAATTCTTCACTGCTGTCAAACTGTAAAAACTCAATGTCGAAAGGGTCAATCCCGTACATATCAGCGGCTCTGACGAACGAGAGCTGATCGTCATTGCCAAGCCCCGGAGAAAAACCGATTTTGACTTTGCCAGGATGCTTCTTGATCTCTTTCAGCACATCCTTTCCGCTTTTCAGCGCCGACCCTTTCGGAAGAGCGACAGTCTGCCATTCCTTAGCGAGAATCGCCAGCGGCGTAAAATCATCAGTTTTTAATTTACTTTGTCCGAGCAGGTAATTGCTCAGGATTAAACTGGACATCATACTGATAGTCTTCCTGCCGCTTTGGTTGACATATTTCCAGCCTTTATCGCCTCCGCTTCCAGGTTTATACACAATATGAATCCCGCCTTTCATCAGCTGTTTTTGCCTGAGCACGGATTGAATCGCCTGCGCCGTGACATCCCAGCCCCCGGAAGGCTCGGCAGGCACAACGATCTCAACCGGCCCGTCCGGCAGACGGGGAGCGGCCGCCTTCCGGATGTCACCTTGCATGAAGACCAATAGACAAATGAATAGGATCACAAGTTTTTTCATCGCTATTCAGCCGCCAAATAATATTTTCTCTCCGGTCTGCCGATAATCCCGTACTCCAGCTCGGCTCGCGCTTCTTCCTTAGACACAAGATACTCGGCATAGCGGCGGGCTGTTGTTCGTGACGCACCCATTGCTTCTCCAAGTTCTTCCGCTGTCATTCCTCTCCCGGCAGTACACAGCGCCTCTTTAATTTTTTTCAGCGTGATCGGATTGATTCCTGTCGGCAAATCCTCCGCAGTGACAGCTCCCTTAGAGCTGCCCCCAAAAATATGGTCAATCATGGATTGGCTGACCTCCGGCTGAGACAGCAGCACCTGCCTTTTTTCTTTATACTGCAGCAGCACCTGTTTGAACTTGTCAGCCGATACAGGCTTTATCAAATAGTTTGCGATCCCCGCCCGCAGCGCTTCCTGTAAGTGGCGGGTTTCCGTTGCGGCTGTGATGATCATAATATCCACTTCCGGAAACCGTCTCCGTATCTCTGGAATCAATGCTGTTCCGAGCTCGTCCGGCATATAAATATCCAATAGCAGCAAATCAGTTTTGTGTGTCTCCAAAAGCAACATTGTCTCTTTTGCATTGCCCGCTTTGCCGATAATGCTGAATCCATCAAGCTGTTGAATCAATCTCTCATGAATTTGCGCAACCCGAAAATCATCCTCCGCAATCACGATGTGAATCAAATGGATTCCCCCTTTGTCTGTTTCTCCTTCGGTATAAAAACAGTAAATACCGCTCCCCCGCTTTTTTGATTTGTCAGCTCGATCCAGCCTCCCAGCTCACGCACTGACTCTTTTACGTTGGCGAGTCCGTAGCCTCTCTTCATCCCCTTTGAAGAGTAGCCCCTTTCAAACACCGCCTCCATTTTATCAGGCGGCACTCCCAGTCCCGTATCGGATACTTCGATAACAATATCCCGTCCGATATCTGTAATAAAACATGAAACCTCCTGTACGCTTTGATCCGCTACAGCTTCGAAAGCGTTATCAATTAAATTGCCGATAATTGTAATGAGATGGGACAAGCCGACATGAGGAGGAAGAGGCCCAAGTGTGCTGTTGTCATCAATCGACAGCTTCACCTTTTTTTCCGACGCTTTGCTCATCTTTCCTAACAAAATCGCCTGCACCTGCTGCGAATGAATATTTTGGAATAAAATATCATGCTGTTCATTTTGGATGGCGTATTCCTCTTTAATCAGTTCAATCGCTTCGTCATATTCACCAAGCTCAAGCAGCCCTAAAATCGCGTATAGCTTATTAGAAAATTCATGAGTCTGGGCGCGCAGGTCCTCTGAGTATTTCCGTACCTCTGTCAGCGTGTCAATCAGCTTTTTCAGTTCTGTTTTTTCTCTGAAGCTGATAACAATTCCATACGCCTGTCCGCCTTGTGTCATGACTTTTGTATTGATAATAAAGACTTGATCGTTGACGCATACCTCCTGATTCGGCGGCATTTCTTCCTGCTCAAGCACAGCCATCAGTTCTGCTCCCGGCATCACGTCATCAACAGGCACGTTCATCACAGGCTCGGAAAGCTTAAGCATTTCAGCCGCCGATACGTTCATCATCGTTACAATGCCTTCACGGTTGGTGGCGATGATCCCTTCCTTAATCGCCCGCAGCATCGCATTCCGCTCCCGATAGAGAGAGGCAATTTCGTGCGGTTCAAGGCCAAGCGTATCCTTTCTGATGCTTTTGGCAAGCGCGGCGGCACCGGCAAATCCAAGCAGCAGCACGAGTACAGCCATGAAGCTTAAGTCTCTCAGATGTCTCTTAATGCCTTGCTCTGTCTTCGTCTGCAGAAAATCAACGGACACGCTGCCGATCACTTGGCTGCGCCCCTTTTGTTCCTCGATAATCGGTGCGCTGCCACGAATCACCCTTTGTCCATCCGCTTTTGTCTCTGAGACGTGAGAGCCTCCAAACAGGATTTCTCTGCTTCTCGTCAGATGCTTATTTCCGCTATTTTCCGCGGCGGTTCGGACCATTCCTTTTTCATCAAGCACATAAATCGCATAAGCGCCGGTCTGTTCTTTCATTTGTTCAATGACCTCCTGCGCCTCAGCAGCTTGCCCGCCTTTCGACACGATAAGCTCCTTTGCCGGCGGCATATAGGAAATCGTTCTCGCCGTCTGTACCGCCAGCTGCTCTGCCTGTTTTCGCCCTTCTTTTGTTTGCTGAACGGCAAACGTGACCGTCAGCACGCCAATCACAAAGATCAGCAGCGCCGCAATCAACCCCATTATTTTTGTTTGCAGAGAAAAATGGAATCGCTTTTTCACCACAGCACCAGCCGTCCTTTCTACCTAGATCATACCATTTTTCGCCCGGTCATTTTCTTATTTTTCAAAATCCATTTCTTTGGTGATCAGGATCTATTATTCAGATCAAGATGTTTCCTTGTCACATTACCAGTGTCCAGTTTTGCTGAACAATCCTTTTTTCATGAAGGAATCATTCCGTCTGAACATTTCAATATACATATAGTATCTGAGTGATAAGGTGAAGGGCGGGAGGTTATGGTGAAAACGAGTCTTATTGTGCTGACTTATAATCAATTGGCGTTAACAAAACAATGCTTGGAGAGCATATGGACGCATACCGATGATGACTGTATAGAAGTGATTGTTGTAGATAACGGCTCTCATGACGGGACACAGGACTACCTCAAACAGATCCCTTCAATCAAAACGATTTTTAATGAAACAAACGAAGGGTTTGCGAAAGCCTGCAATCAGGGCCTTGAGGCCGCTTCGGGGGACAATGTTCTTTTTTTAAACAATGATACTGTTATGACAAGTCATTGGCTGGAGCCGATGATCAAGCTGCTTTATCAAGATGATAAAACCGGCATGGTCGGGCCTGTAAGCAATTATGTCAGCGGGCCTCAGCAAATCTCAGTTGATTACAACAGCTTAGAAGGAATCGAAGCTTTTTCACGGCGCCATTGCATGCAGCAGCGGGGCAAATCAAGAAGCGTTTTAAGGCTGGTCGGATTTTGCCTTCTTGTCAAAAAAGAGGTACTGGACAAAATCGGCTGCTTTGACGAGCGTTTTGGAGGCGGTTCATTTGAGGACGATGATTTGTGCCTTCGCGCTCTGCAGGCAGGATATCAGCTGAAAATCGCCCTTGATTCGTTTGTGCATCATCACGGGCATGCCACGTTTTCCGGAAATCCAGATTTAAGCATCAGCCGATTATATCAGGTCAACCGCCAAACCTTTATAGATAAATGGAAGCACGATGTGACGGCTTTTATTGATCCCCAGCCAGAGCTGACAGCCCTTGTGCCTTCAAAAGCCCGCTCCATCCTGCATATCGGCTGCGGCGCGGGAGCTGCGGGTGCAGAGCTGTTGAACCGGCAAACCTGTACATTGTACGGCATTGAAGAAGATGCATTGCTACGTACAATGGCAAGCGCCTATTATGAACAAGTCACGTCAGCAGATACGGAAACACGCGGCCTTCCTTACCCTGAGGCTTTTTTCGATACCATTTTGATAGGAGACCTTTTGAGCTGCTCGATGCATCCCCGGCGAACGATTGAGGCTCTTGCCGTTTATCTAAAGCCTTCAGGCTCATTGATTTGCAGTATCCCGAATGCAGCTTATGCAGACACGTTTTTTTCTTTATTATGTGGAACACCGGCACACACACATTTCATCACGCCTCAAAACGTAAACACACTATTTCCCGAACACCTTTATGACATAAAATCAACCTCCCATTTAGCCGTTCCTGAATCGAACATACAGCTGTTTTTACAAGAAGTTGAATATCTTGCCGGGCAATTTGATTTGCCTTTGGATCACTTATCAAAACATGCTCAGATTGATTACATGTTTGTCCATGCAATGAAGAAAAAACCTGAAGCGGAGGTGGCGATATGATTTCGATCAGTCTATGTATGATCGTGAAAAATGAGGAAGCCGTTATCGGCCGCTGCTTAGATTCTGTGCGCAGGATTGCTGATGAAATGAACATTGTGGATACCGGCTCAGTTGATCAGACGAAAGACATCGCTGCCCGTTATACAGACCGTATCTTTGATTTTGAATGGATAGACGATTTTGCGGCCGCCCGAAATTTTTCGTTTCAGCAGGCAACAGCTGACTATATTTTATGGCTTGATGCCGATGATGTGTTTACCGAGAAGGATCAAGAACTGTTCTTGGATTTAAAAAGAACGCTTGATCCGCATATTGACGCGGTATCAATGAACTATCACCTGGCGTTTGATGAAGAAAACAACGTCACATCCAGCTTAAGAAGATACCGGCTCGTAAAACGGGAAAAGGGCTTTAAGTGGATCGGCGCGGTTCATGAATATTTAGAGGTGTACGGAAACCTCCATCACAGTGACACAGCGGTTTCTCACATGCCTCTTAGCCATGACGCTGACCGAAATCTGCGAATTTATGAAAACATGGCCTCGTCAGGAAAGGATTTTTCGCCAAGAGATTTATTTTACTATGCGAACGAGCTGTGTGATCACGGAAAAATAGAAAAAGCGATAGAATACTATTTGCGTTTTTTGAAAACAAAGCAGGGATGGGTTGAGGATAATATCAGAGCCTGCAATAAATTAGCAGATTGCTATCATTCATTGGGACTGAAGGAAAAAGAATTAAACTGGGTGCTCCACACGCTCGTCTACGGACCTCCCAGAGCGGAAACGTGCTGCAGATTGGGATTCTCTTTTTTAGAAAAAAACGATGTCCAAACCGCTGTCTATTGGTATGAAAAAGCAATAGAAGATAGAGGCTCAGAAAGCTTGGCTTTTCAGAACCGCGCCTGCGCCATCTGGCTGCCTCACATACAATTAGCCGTCTGCTACGATAAGCTTGGCCAGCATCAGCTTGCCTATCAGCATAATGAATCGGCTTTACAATACCGTCCTCATGATTCAAGAATGCTTGCCAACAAAACATACTTTGAAGAGGTCCTGCAGCAGCAGGCTGGCTCCGGAGGTGAACATCATGGAAATCAATAAAAGGTCACTTGCTGATTCTATGAAAGAATATGAGCGAAAAGATAAAGAGTATTACAAAAGCATCAACCGGCAGCTGTTTGACCTGGTAGAACCCCATGCGAAAACCATTCTTGAGGTCGGATGCGCCGAAGGCCTGTTTGGCGCAGCTGTTAAGGAAAAAATGAATTGCTCCTATTTTGGGGTCGAATCATATCCGCCAGCTGCCGAAAAAGCCGCTCATCACATTGACGAAGTGATAACAGGAGACATCGAAACATTGAAGCTTCCTTTTGAAAAAAACACATTTGATCACGTCATCTTCGGCGATGTATTGGAGCACTTAATAGACCCTTGGACAGTGTTAGCTAACATGAAGCCTTACGTAAAAGAAACAGGGAGCATTTTGGCAAGCATTCCGAATATCGGGCATATCTCAATTTTTGAAAGTCTGCTGACCGGCAAATGGACGTATACACAGGCTGGGCTGCTCGATAAAACACACTACCGTTTTTTCACCTTGCAGGAAATGAAGAAGATGTTTCATGAAACAGGTTACAAGGTCAGCCAGATCAATCCTATTTCCTTTACGACTCACTATTATGAAAAAATGATCAGCAAACTGGCACATGTCAGAGCAAACATGGGAATTCACCATGCAAATTTCGAGGAGGAAGCCAGAGCCTATCAATATGTCATAAAGGCGCAAAAAAGATGAAACAGCATCTAAATGAAAATTCCATTTGCTTCATTACATGTGTTAATGATGACACCCTTTATGACCTCTGCCTGAGACATATCCAGTCTCTATCAGTACCGCCGCATATGGAGGTTGAGTTAATTGATATACGAAAGGCTGACAGTATGGCCTCCGGCTACCAGGCGGCAATGCATCAGTCAGACGCAAAATATAAAGTGTATGTCCATCAGGATACATTTATCATCAATCGTTCATTTATTTACGATATCCTGCATGTCTTTCAGCAGAACGATGCGCTTGGCATGATAGGCGTCATAGGAGCTGAAGAAGTGCCGCAAAGCGGGATTTGGTGGGAGGCTTCTAAAAAAGCGGGAAAAGTCATTGAATACCGCAGTACGTATAGCTATTTGTCGTTTGATGAGATAGACGGAACCGTGAAAACAGTTGAAGCATTAGACGGTTTATTGCTGGCCACCCAGTACGATCTCCCGTGGCGGAAAGAGATCTTTGACGGCTGGCATTTTTACGATACTTCTCAATGCTTTGAGTTCAGGAAAAAGGGATATCTTGTCGGTATTCCTCATCAAAAAGAGCCATGGGTCATACATGCTTGCGGCAATGAGTTTGATTCTGACCAGTATTCTGATTACCTTAAAAGATTTTTGGGGGAATATTTCAAAACATGATAAGTCTTTCATTGGGCACAACAAGAAACCTACTTTTTTTATAAAGTAGGTTTCTTGTTTCAAATGCTTGAATTTTAAAAAAGAAGTGACTCTCATTCTCTATTATTAAGGGAACCTAATAGCATTTATATCTAGGTTTAGTGCGGTGCTGCCACTCACATTACTTATTGTGGTAAAGATTATCCTAACCTCATAAGAAGTCGTGCCTGTGACTGTTGTAGTATCTACATACGTTGTAGCAATTGGAAATCTTGACGTAATGGCAGCATTAACATTTCTTTGGACAGAGCGTATATCTACCAATACTCCGTTTCTATAAATTCTGGTTTGGAAAGTAAAGTTCGAGTTAGCTGTCGTTGTCACATCAACAGAAATGGCAAAATCTAATTTTATTAATTGGCCAGCGACTGTTGGCAGACTTAAAGTCCCAATTGACGTTTCAGTACCGTTAACAGCAACTGAAACTGGGCCTGCTACCTCATTGTAAAACAGCTGCGGATTCGGTCCTGTTGGGCCTGTGGCTCCTGTCGCTCCGGTTGATCCCGTTACACCAGTTGATCCGGTTGATCCCGTTGATCCGGTTGCTCCCGTTGCTCCGGTTGATCCCGTTGATCCGGTTGATCCCGTTGATCCGGTTACTCCAGTTACACCAGTTGATCCGGTTGGACCTGTTGGTCCGGTTGGTCCGGTTACTCCAGTTACACCTGTTGGTCCCGTCGCTCCTGTTGATCCCGTTGATCCAGTTTCTCCGGTTGCTCCCGTCGCTCCCGTTGATCCGGTTACTCCGGTTGATCCTGTTGATCCTGTTGATCCTGTTGATCCTGTTGATCCCGTTGATCCCGTTGCTCCTGTTGCTCCGGTTACACCAGTTGATCCGGTTGGTCCTGTTGGTCCGGTTGCTCCGGTTGGTCCGGTTACTCCGGTTGGTCCTGTTGGTCCTGTTTCCCCGGTTGATCCAGTTGATCCGGTTACACCAGTTACACCAGTTGATCCGGTTGGTCCTGTTTCCCCGGTTGATCCTGTTACTCCAGTTACACCTGTTGGTCCCGTCGCTCCGGTTGATCCCGTTGATCCAGTTTCTCCGGTTGTTCCAGTGACTCCTGTTGATCCTGTGACACCAGTTTCTCCTGTTGCACCAGTTGATCCGGTTGCTCCGGTTGCTCCAGTTGCTCCAGTTGCTCCCGTCGGCCCAGTCGGCCCGGTTGGTCCAATCCCCCCGGTAGACTCTATTAAAGAAACATCATCAATTAGAACAGAACCAAAAGTAGCTTTACTTATTACCACTACTGCATTTACTGCTTCTGAGGGAGGGGCAATTGGTCTATATATTTCATTCCATGTATTAAATGAGACATTTGGCAAATTTCCGGCAGCAATGATCATTTCCTGTCCGCCTTCAATCTGTTCTCCTTCACTGTTAACAAATAGAATTTGTATAGTGACTTGAGGACTTGGATTGTTCCCCGTTTTCCCAAGCGAAACAGTGAATATAAGAGATTGTCCAGAAACGACAGGCACGATCTGCCCTAAAAAAGCATAAGGCTGGCTGCTGATAAACTGTGCGGAATAGCTTCCAGAATGGGCAAAAGTATTAATAACGGACGTATTTGCAAAAGCCCAGCCCGTCAGATTGCCTGTTTCAAAACCTCCATTTACAATCACATTATTCACTCAACTTCATTCCCCGCCCTCTTTGATTAGTTCCAGCTATTATATGCAGGAAAATTATCATCGGTCTGTAAGGTCACTAAACAAAATAAAAAAAGGTGATTGTCCCTGCATCACCTTTCTTTCCCTGTATTTGTAGAAAACCCATCTATGCTAGATATGCTGCTAGTACGCCGGACATTTCTCACTAGGTTAAGCGATCACCTGCCAATTATATTTTCCCGCTTTCTTCTCAGTTCTTTGCTTTTTATACCAACTTTTCATATACCGACTACTATAACGAGAGGCATAATCCCGTTTTGTTCTTGCGCTGAAACCCATCCATTATAAACCACCTCATCATCTGTTGCTCACGCCCTAAAGTAATGTGATCAAACATAAAAAAAGGCAGACCGCGTCTGCCTTTTTTCTTTCTACCATATCCCTAATAATTTCCACCATAATCCGCCGATCACAAGCCATGTGACAATATGAACGATCGACAGGATAAATCCGATAGACCACCATTTGCCTTGCGAAATGTAGCCTGCTCCGAAGAAGACCGGAGCCGCTCCAGAACCGTAGTGGGTTGTTGACCCGAACAGATTGCTGAAGAATGCGAGGCTCAGCGCTGCTAAAAGCGGCGGTGCGCCCGCTGCCACAATAACAGCCAAAAATGCTGAATACATCGCACTGATGTGGGCTGTCGCACTTGCAAAGAAGTAGTGAGAGTAATAATACACAACAATTAAAATTAAAAATGCCACAATCCAAGAGAACCCTGATACAGATGATTTCATGGCGTTGCTGAACCAAGAAACCATGCCTAATTCATTCAGGAAGTTGGCCAGCATAACAAGCGCCGCAAACCAAGTGAGCGTATCCCAAGCGCCCTTTTCTTTCTTGATATCATCCCAAGTCAGAACCTGTGATAATAAAAGAACTGACAATCCGATCAGTGCGGTTGTGGTTGCGTCGATGTTGAAGCTGCCGCCAAAAATCCAAAGAGCAAGCACTAAAAGAAACACAATAACCATGGAAAGCTCTGATTTTTTAAATGGTCCCATTTCTTTCAGTTTTTCGGTTGCGATTTTCGCTGCGTCCGGTGTTTCTTTAATTTCCGGCGGATACAGCTTGTAAATCACAAGCGGTGTGATGATTAAGCTTACAAGTCCCGGCACAATCGCGGCAATTGCCCAGCTTGTCCATGTTAAGTCCACCCCTGCGACATCATGGGCCAGCTTGGCAATCAGCGGGTTTGCCGCCATCGCCGTCAGGAACATAGCAGATGTAATCAAGTTTCCCTGAAAACCGGTTTTTAATAAGAAAGCACCGATTTTTCTTTCTGTTCCATCTGCCGGGCTTGATCCGAATGTTTCGGATAATGATCTGATAATAGGAAATATAATGCCTCCTGCACGCGCCGTATTACTTGGAATAGCAGGTGATAATATTAAATCACTGAACAGCAGTGAATAAGAAAGTCCAAGGGTTTTCTTCCCGAATTTCTGAACGAATACATACGAAATTCTCGCACCTAGCCCGGTTTTGATAAATCCCCGGGAAATAAAGAATGCGATGACGATAAGCCAGATGGTCTTATTCCCGAATCCGCTTAATGTATCCTCAATTGATAATGTTCCAGTTAATGCAGTAACCGCCAATGCAAAAATTGCAATTGCACCCATTGGCAAGGGCTTGGAGATAAAGCCGATAATTGTCGCGACGAAAATCGCAAACAAATGCCATGCTTTAGGTTCAAGTCCGGACGGAGCGGGAATAAACCAGATGATTAGTCCCACAGCGACAGTAATAAGCAATGGAACAAGCTTTACTGCTGACTGTTTTCCTGCGTCTTTTTCTGAAGCCATAAATAGGTCTCCTCCTATATACTTGTTTTCCGATCCCCTTTTTCATTCTACTCCTTAACTAAGTTAATAAACATTTTAATTAATTAAAAAACACAAAGGTGAGCAGCCCTTTGTGTTTTTTTCATTTCTTAATTTAGTTTACCCGCGCCCGCTTGAGATATAACACTTGACTTCACATTCGCGGAAGCATCAATTGATCCGTGCAGAGATGGCGTCCATCCGACAGAAGAGCTCAGCCCGTTTGCAGCCGATGCGTTGATCTGCGTACCGTTCAGCAATGTGCCGGAATCGTATAAAGCCGTTCCCCCGCTGAATACGCTGATCGTTTTAGCAGCAGTCAATCCCGGAACGTCAATGGCATTGTTTTGTGCATAAATTTTTGATGATTTTCCGATTCCCCATGCATAGCTAAAGGCATAATCTGATGAGTTTTTATTGCCTTCATAATAGTTGTTGTAAACGTGTACCTGTCCAAAACGGACTCTCGGTGCGCGCTGAACGATATTTTTGTAGCGGTTATGATGCAGTGTGATTTTTAATTTGCCGTCATCGGAGGTTTTGCTGTCGCTTGATCCGAAAATGGAGCTTTTATCATGATCGTGATAAAAGTTATAAGACATTGTAATGTAATTAGCGCCGTTAGAGGCATCAGTTTGGCCGTCATGGTGCTGATATTCTCTTCCAAAATACTTTGGAGAGGTGCTGTCTGGACGGGAACCGTCATTAAATGTACAGTGATCGATCCATACATGTGTACCGCCGTTTATTGTGATGTTGTCATATTGTGAGTTCCAGTTTCCTGAACTTCCGTCAGTCGGGTCCCATTGCGGGAAATAGTCATATGCGTCTTGGAATTCGATATTGCGGATAATGACGTTATCACTCTTGATCTGGAAGTTTCCGCCCAGAACTTTAGCATTTGACCCTGAACCAACGATCGTCGTATTTGCAGGGATATCCACCATCACGCGTGCCTTTTGGTTTTTCTGTGAGCGTGCTCTGGCCTCTTCCTGTGTTCCGGATGGCTCTTTTTTGCCCCATGTGCTTGGGTCATAGGCTTTCAAATATTTGTTCAAATCGTACTCTGGATCTTTATAATCATTCAGACCAAGCGGCTTCAGATTGTCATCGACATTCATGTCAATCGTTCCCTTGATATAAATGATTTTTGGCGTTGTGTTGGTGTCCTTGCCCAAAGCCGAAACGAGCTGATTTCTGTTGCTGACTGTATACACGTGGGATGACGAGGCTTTTGATCCGCCTGTCGTGCCGGTCGAGTACGCTCCCCAGCCATCATTTGACCCTAACGTCTGATGGCCCAAATCCGCTGCGTTCGCCCCAACCGGAGTCAAGCCTAATAACAAAGCCGTGGCTAACATCACTTTTTTCATTCAGTATGAACCCCCATTTTCTATTTTGTGAGAATTTGTTCCATATTCTCACAAAAAACATAATAGCAAATTCATGGGCGTCCATAACCGAAAATGTGCGGCTTTTTATTGCGGCATCCTGCAAAAAAACACCGCAAAAACCGCAAATATAAAAAACCCCAAAAGGACGATAATCGCCTTTTGGGGTTACATTCCTGCATTATGCCCAAGATTTTACTTTTTCGTTGTCTGTCACAAAGAGAAGCACTTTCCCTTCATCGAGCCGTTTTTCAAACTGAGCCGCTTCGTCTTCTGAAAAACCGATTTCGTGGATTTTATTGCGAAGCTCGTCTCCTTTTTTATTAAATATGTTCCCTACCGCATGTTTGAAACCTGTTTCTTTGGCTCCGATCGTGTTGGCATTCGTGTTGTCTGCCAGTCGTTCCGTTCTGTCATCGTCGTGAGCTAAGACGTATACATCCTCTTTTGCGACACCCATTTGCTGTAATTCTTCTACATCCTTCATGAGCTGTTCATCGTTTGTATACTCTCTTACAACTGGTTTCATATCCAATTCCTCCTTCATCATGTCTATGTTATATTCATACCCGATCCTTTTTCTATGAAACAGCATCCAGAGCATTGGGCACAAAAACAGGAAGAATGGTAGTAGATATTTCATTTCTAACCATGGTAAAGTGATAGAACGAGAGTATTTTCAGAATAGTCAAAATCAAAACCGCTGCACGGGGCGTCCGAACATGAATCGCCATTTTTATCCGTACAAGCAGGAGGTATGTCCAATGCAATACTTTTCACCAGAACAGCAATACAATGCGTGGGTTGTGAGTGATTTAGTAAAACAGGTCTTCCATCAGCGTGTCGGCTATTCAGCCGGCATTCACCAGCTTGCCATCTTTGCCGAAGAAACATTTCACATCGATATTGACTTTGTTTTCTCTATTGTCATGAATATCGGAGACATTGAATTTGCGCTCTCTGAAGAAATCGAAAGAAAATTGTCCGGCTATCTCAGCGTTCTTCTTCCCCATGTCAGCAGAGATATGCTTGAAGCCTCTAAAGCCAACGCCAGTTCGTTTTTATCCCACAGACACGGCGATGCTGTGTACGATTTATTTGTGCCATATGACCCATACATCAAAAAAACATAAAGCAGCCGCTTCTGTTTCTTTATTTAAAAAATATTGACATAGGAAGCCATGCTATTATAGTGTTTATTTGTGATAATGATTCTCATTATTAAATTCAGAAAAAAGGAAGAAAACAATGCGCACCTATCCTAACAAGTTTATTGCCATCATCAGTGTTTTATTAATCGCTTGTTTCATTATATCCGGCTGTTCATCAAGTCAGGATAACAGCGGAAGCAAAGCCGGAAGCAAATCTAAGGATTCAAGAGTCATTCAGCACGAAGACGGGAAAACAACAGTGACCGGCACACCTAAAAAAGTCGTTGTGCTTGAGCTTTCATTCCTGGATGCTGTTTACAACCTCGGCATCACGCCGGTAGGCATCGCCGATGACAACAAAAAAGACATGATTCAAAAGCTGGTCGGCAGCTCGATTGATTATACATCAGTAGGCACGCGAAGCGAACCGAATCTTGAGGTCATCAGCTCCTTGAAGCCTGATTTAATCATCGCTGACGCTGAACGCCATAAAAACATTTACAAACAGCTGAAACGAATCGCACCGACCATTGAATTGAAAAGCCGGGAAGCGACTTATGATGAAACAATCGACAGCTTCAATACCATTTCTAAAGCATTAAATAAAGAAAAAGAAGGAAAAGAAAAGCTTGCCGACCATACAAAGGTCATTGACGATCTGAAAGCGGAGCTTCCGAAAGATGAAGACCGCAGCATCGTTCTCGGCGTGGCAAGAGCCGATTCCTTCCAGCTTCATACGTCATCTTCTTATGACGGAGAAATCTTCAGCATGCTCGGCTTTACGCACGCCGTGAAGTCAGATAACGCGTATCAAGAGGTCAGCCTCGAGCAGTTAAGCAAAATCGATCCTGATATTTTGTTTATTTCAGCCAACGAGGGTAAAACAATCGTAGATGAGTGGAAAAAGAATCCGCTTTGGAAAAACCTAAAAGCGGTGAAAAACGGACAAATCTACGATGCAGACCGCGACATTTGGACAAGATTCAGAGGAATCAAGTCCAGTGAAACAAGCGCCAAAGACGTGCTCAAAAAAGTGTATAATAAGTAGGACAAAAGAGAAGCGAGGAGAATCCTTGCTTCTTCGTTTTTGCAAACAGACGCAGCAAGGAAGTGAGACTGTTGTATTACTCAGCCAAACGGCGCTCATCATCAAGATTGATGGTTTTTATCATTGCACTGATCATCCTTATTTTCGGGCTTGGGCTGAATCTCTCAGTAGGCGCCTCAGACATCGGCATCATTGATGCTTTGACATATCTTTTTGTATGGGACGGTTCAAAAGAACAGCTTATCATCTCTACTCTTCGCCTCCCCCGCACATTAATCGGCGTTTTCGTCGGCGCCAGCCTGGCTGTAGCAGGGGCGCTGATGCAGGCCATGACAAGAAACCCTCTGGCTTCACCTCAAATTTTCGGTGTGAATGCGGGTGCATCGCTGTTTGTCGTTGCTTCTCTCGTCATTCTGCCGGCGTCGTCCTACTCTTCGGTTGTGTTCGCTTTTGCAGGTGCGGCGGCAGGCGGCGCAATTGTGTATATGATTGCCTCTTCCGGCGGAATGACACCTGTCAAACTGGCGCTGTCAGGAATGGCGGTGCATTTGTTCCTGTCCTCCATGACACAGGCGATTATTATTTTAAATGAGTCGGGAGAGGATGTGCTGTATTGGATGACGGGTGCGATTGACGGCAGCAATTGGCAGGACGTCATGACCATTGCCCCGTTTTCTGTCATCGGCATTGGACTTGCCCTTGTGTTTTCAGGTCCCGTTTCTGTTCTCGGTCTCGGTGATGAAACCGCAAAAGGACTCGGGCAAAACATGAACGGCATGCGGATTCTGATCAGCTTTATCATTTTAATTCTATCGGGCGCTTCTGTGGCGGTTGCCGGCCCAATCGGCTTTGTCGGGCTGCTCATCCCGCATATCGTCCGCAAGCTGATCGGAGAAAATTACAAGTATGTGCTGCCTTTTTCAGCGCTGTTCGGCGCCATCTTATTGGTGTACGCAGATGTCCTGGCCAGATGGATTGCATTCCCTTCTGAATCCCCGGTCGGCATTGTCACCGCCATTATCGGCACACCATTTTTCTTATATTTAGCAAGGAAAGGGCGAAATCTGAAATGAAGAAATCAACCAGAAAACAAAAACGCCCCTTGCTGGCCATCCTTATATTGGCTGTCATCTTGCTAGTGCTGTCCGTGATCAGCATCGGCTTCGGGGCATTGTATATTTCACCTGATGCGGTGGTTACGAATCTGTTAGGGATGGATCATTCCTTCGAGTTTATTATTCAGCAGTACCGGCTCCCCCGCATTATACTGGCGATTCTGGCAGGCGCCGGGCTTGCCGCTGCCGGAGCCATTTTGCAGGGTGTCATCCGAAATCCCCTTGCGTCTCCGGACGTTGTCGGAATTTCAAAAGGGTCCGGACTGGCCGCCATGGCCGTTATTCTCATTTTTCCTGAGTCTCCGGTCTACGTGCTGCCGTTCTCCGCATTTGCCGGAGCAGCCATTATTGCTGTAGTATTATTAATGATAGCCCGCAAAAAAAGCATTCAGCCCTCATCATTGGCTTTATCAGGCATTGCCTTAGGCGCGGTCTGCCACGCCGGCATGCAATATATGATGGTCAAATTTCCGGGGGACGTTAATGCAGCGCTCATTTGGCTGACAGGCAGCCTCTGGGGGAGAAACTGGGAAGAAGTCAAGCTCCTTGCGCCATGGCTGCTTGTCCTTTTGCCGATTGTCTGCATCCTCATTCCGAAGCTGGATCTGATGTCACTCGGAGATGAGCTAGCGCAGGGTCTCGGCGAAAACGCAAACCGGCTGAGATTCATCCTGATTTTCACCGCAGTTGCACTGGCGGGGAGCTGTGTAGCCGTCGTCGGATCAATCGGTTTTATCGGGCTGCTTGCTCCGCATATCGCCAGAAGGCTTGCCGGAGAAAAAGCTAAATATTTACTGCCTGCATCGGCATTAATCGGTGCTATTATATTACTAATCGCAGATACATTAGGACGCGGCATCATGCCTCCGGTTGAGATACCCGCCGGAATATTGACAGCTGTGATCGGCGCGCCTTATTTTTTATATTTATTGAAATTCGAAGCGAGGAAACAGTAGGGAGAGGATACCATGGGAAAACTGGCTGCAGACCAGCTCACTCTTTCATATGACAGCACAGTGATTATTGACGGAGTCGATTTAAAGATTGAAGAAGGAAAAATCACTGTGCTCATCGGCGCCAACGGCTGCGGAAAATCAACAATCCTCAAATCGCTGGCCAGGCTGATGGCCCCAAAAAGCGGCACGGTCCTATTAGAAGGAAAAGATATTCATCGCCAGCCGTCCAAAGAAGTAGCTAAAAAGCTGGCGATTCTTCCTCAGTCTCCTCAAGCGCCTGAAGGATTGACGGTACAGGAACTATGCTATTTCGGCAGACATCCTCATAAAAAACTGTTATCCAAGCATACGCAAGAGGATCACGATATGGTAGAGTGGGCGCTTGACGCAACCGGGATGAATGAGCTGAAGGACCGGACACTTGATGCCCTTTCAGGCGGTCAAAGACAAAGAGCCTGGATTTCCATGGCGCTTGCACAAGGCACTGATTTGCTTTTGCTCGATGAACCGACCACTTACTTGGACATTTCTCACCAAATTGAGGTGCTGGAGCTGCTGAAAAAACTGAACCGGGATCATGGACGCACAGTTGTCATGGTGCTTCACGACTTAAACCAAGCCGCTCAATATGCTGACTATCTGATCAGCGTACTGGACGGAAAAATCTACAATGCCGGAACGCCGGAAGACGTCTTTACCCAGCCGTTTTTCCGGGAAGTCTTCGGCTTGGAATGCTGCATCATGAGAAGCCCGATCGACCAGAAGCCGATGTGCCTGCCGATGGGACTATGCCCAAAATTACGGACGTGATGAAAAAGGAGAGGAAACCCTAGGCTGTCGAGAAACTTGACAGCCTTCATTTTCCCTTATAATATTTCATTCTCACATTTAATTGATGTTTAACTAAAAAAACATGTTATTCTTCTCATGTTCCACACGAGAAACTCTTAATATAAAGTTAAATTTGTTCTTATTGACCAACTTGTTAAAGTTGTATATCTCTTCGATTCTCAACAAGACATAAACTTTATCTCATACATAGAAAAGACCGAAAGAATTATAGTAAGTCATCCCTCGAAATGTGTGGAAAGACCAAAAAAAGTGACAAAATTAGATTGTGTATCAGAAAAAGAAAGAATCAAAACAGTGGTAAGGGGCTTTGCTATTGCAGGTTCAATTAAAAATCGAAATGTAAATTGACAGAATAATATATATTTATCACAAAAATATATTGAAGATTTAAATATTCAACGGAGCTTGGGCTTAATGTCTCTTTTTCTGATTCTCAATCCTGATAATTATTAAAAACATTTAAAATAAAAGCTTGCAGAAAAAACATTGTTTTTTGTACAAGCCGAACATTATCACACAATGTTAGTATACTTTTATCAAGTCTCTAATCTAGAATGATTAATAAATTGCTTTATTAGTAATTGGCCCATTAATTGATTCTCTAATTTTATATACTGGAATATTCTTTACGCACCTAATTCCCATTTCATTGTGTCGACAGAAAGGAATATCTTTTGCTCTAAAGGAAGGGAACATTAAGCCTGGATGAGAGAAGAATGATCCTCCTTTAAGAACGGCAAATGAGTTAACACTATTAAATGGTACATTCTCAAAAATAGGGTGGAAAGCTCTCTTTGTTTTAAGCTCACTTCTAGTCCACTCCCATGTTCCGCCGATCATACCGCATACTCCATAGGGACTTTCACCATTTTGTTCAAAAATATCACTTGTTAAATGATTTAATTCTTTATCAGCATGAGCTTTTAATAAATTTTCTCTCCAGGACTTTAAAGAAGTAATGGGTTCATTATAAAGACTTCCAGCATATTGAACCTTTGCAGGATCAAATTTATCTCCCCAAGGCCATATATTACCTTTTTCGCCTCGAGCAGCTTTTTCCCATTGAAACTCGGTTGGCAATTCTTTCCCCTTATATCTTGCGTAAGCAAATGCATCATAAAAATCTATACCTGTAACGGGATGATTATCTAAATACCTATCATCCCAATATGTATTTCTTCTATGTTGTTTATTCTGTGGTTCATTAGGATGACAGAATATATGCCCATTTTCCTCTGTGAACTCGGTAAAGATATCATAATCTTTATTTGTAACAGGATACTTATCAATAAAAAAGGGAGGTAACCATACTTTTTGTCTAGGAACAGCATCTTTCCAATTAAATGTTTTGTCAGGAATTTCATTTTCATTTAAACCGAATTCAAAAAAGCCACCCGGAATTAAAATCATCCCATCTTCTTCTGTTTTTTCGAATTCCTCTATTAGACTTTGAGGAATTTTTTCTTCAAAGTCAAAGTTATTAGGAAGGATACCATTTTGATCAAAATAATTTTTTAGCATTACTAGCTCTTCATATTTTTCAACACCGAATATATCTAATAATGTACTTAATACTTTTTGGGCCCCTAATCCCACAGGTTTTTTAGGGTAGCTTATACTCTCCCGGACATCATCAATGATTGAAGACAAATATGCTAACGATTCTTCAATTTTATGATTTGCACACACATCCATAGCTTTAAAAGAAACTAAATCATCAGGATCCTGGGTTAGATTGATTATAGTTTCTACAGCAGAGAAATAAGGTACCCATTTTTCAACGAAATCAATTAATCTATACCTTATGTAAGTATTCGGGTAAGCAATACACATACCAAACACATTTTCAGCTGCTACAGGGTGTTGAATTTTATTTAGTAGAGTCATAATTCTATTATCGATTAAACTCTTAAAATCATTTTTTTTATTTTCTGGAACAGAAGTAATAAGTTCTTCAACTTCAATTAATATTTCTATATCTTTATTGTAAATTGATTTATGATCTTGCATTAATAGTGTCAATTTACGATAACCTCCCGATTTGTTTGTTGAAATAAGGAATAGCATTTAAATGCTATTCCCTAAGTGTTTACCATTTTTCATTAGTATAAAGAACCGGGCTAACAATCGATTTTCTCCAGTTTTTTCTTAATTTTTTCATGGTATCCCCCCCTTTAATAAGATATGTGGTTCCCCACCCTATTGATAGAATAGTCAGAGAACTTAAATAAACAATAACAATAAATAGAATAAAAGTAAATAGTTTACAAGGAAATTTTTTCTTTACTTTTGTTGTTTTAAGGTGTTTAAATATGTTTAAGCTCTTTACCGAGAAAAGTTATTCCAAGGGAGGATACATATGAGTAAAGGTTATTATTCTATTTTATTTAGCCAGACCACTACAAATTTAGGTTTTTCTCTATATACTATGGTAGTGATTTCGTTTTTGTTTAAAATGACCAATTCGACAACCATCGCCTCTATGGTGACATTAATAAGTATTATTTTTCGTATTTTTGGAAGTGCTATATTACCGTTAATAACAATTCGATTAAAACTGCATCTTACAATAATTATTTCTCAATTGATACAAATGCTGTTGTTAATATGTTTGTTCTTTTCTTTATTAAGAACTTACTCTAATCAAACTCTCATTTTAGTCTTTATTATTATTAGCTGTATTTCCTTTTTTAATGGATGGTTCTCACCTTTAAAAAGTGCAATTATAGGGGAAATAATCTCTCCTGATAAAAGAGTAAAGGCAAATGGATTATTATCTACAGTGGACCAAACTTTTCAATTTGTAGGCTGGTCTTTAGGTGGTCTCATAATTGCATTTTTAGGTAAGGGATATACCATTATACTTACTACCTTTTTGTTGTTTACATCTCTTATTTCTCTTTTATTTTGTCTACCACACGGCCACGCTAATTCTGTCATACGTGAAAAAAATTCTCCCAATAAGAGTATAGTAAGTGATTGGCGGTATTTATTTAGCCAAAAGAAACTTAGAACAATTATTATTATGGATTTAATTGAGTCATGGGCAGGAATGATTTGGATAGGGTCTGTCTCTTTAGCTTTCGTTAACGAAGTCTTGCATAAAGGAGAATCATGGTGGGGATTTATTAATGGAGCATACTATTTAGGTTCGATGATAGGGGGATTTATAATATATAAGCTGTCGGAGAGATTCCAAAATAAGCTAATTAATTTTATGTTAATTGGTGCTGTCTCATATGGAAGTTTAACTTTAATATATGGATTTATAAGTAATTCGTACTTAGCTCTAATATTGGTTCTCTTTATGGGGCCGGCTTATATATTAAGAGATCTTACACAAGAAACATTTATTCAGAACATAACAACCGAGCAAACTCGAATTAATATAATGTCTGCAAGGTCTTCTTTAGTACAGTTCATTTTTATGTTTTCAATTCTGGCTATAGGGGCTATTTCAGATTTCCTTGGAGTTCGTTTAGTTTATGTTTCAGCAGGTATTCTTTTATTAGTGTCCGCAATATATGGATTTTCTCAATTGCAATTCAAGAAAAAGGTAAATAAACATATAAGCTTTTAATAAATATCTAAAATTTAATTATGTTTTCGTTTGCTTTTTCGCGGTTTTATTAAAAAGTAAACATTACTTAATTGACCAAAAGAAAATGGTCGATTACAATCGATTGTCTGTTTCAGAAAGACACAGTATAAAAGTGAAAAAATTGAGAAAAGCTTTGCAGATGCAAAACAATTGCATAGACTTTGCTATGGCAGATTGATGGGAAAGCAAAATGTGAACGACTAAGCTCCCCCCTCGCAGATGCTTGCAAGAATATGAAGAAGAATCGACATACACACTAGCTAATCTTAGCTAGGTGTACACAAGCTCTTTTTCTGTTCTGTTTTCTAATAATGATAAATGACTAAAGACAACTTTTTAAAAACAAAAGAGCTTGTAGAAAGCATAAGTTCCTCTATAACCTTTTTTGTATGCCAGCATACCTTTTGTAATTCCTCTTCTGTCCATGTTACAGTGGTGTCAACCAAGTGATAGGAGGATGAAAATGAAAGCATCTCAGCAGCAAATTCAATTAGCAAGACGTCCGCAAGGTGTTCCCGTTCATGAAGACTTTCGCTTTGAAACCATTCCGGTTCCTGAACCGAAGCAAGGGGAAGTGCTTGTCAAAACGCTTTATGTATCGGTTGACCCTTATATGCGCGGCCGTATGCAGGATACGAAGTCATATGTTGAGCCATTCGCCTTGAATGAAGCGCTTTCTGGCGGGGTCATCGCTGAAGTTGTATCAGACGGGAATCATCTGAAAAAAGGCGATATCGTCATCGGAAACCTCAGCTGGCAAGAATTCTCCGCGGTAAGCGAGTCTGCCTTACGAAAAATTGATACAAGCCTTGCTCCCGCTTCGGCCTATCTCGGCATTTTGGGAATGACCGGCTTGACGGCATACTTTGGATTGCTGGATATCGGGCGTCCGAAAGAAGGCGAAACCGTGGTGGTCTCCGGAGCTGCGGGAGCTGTCGGTTCAACAGTCGGGCAGATTGCCAAAATCAAAGGCGCGCGAGTTGTCGGCATCGCGGGCTCTGATGAAAAAGTCTCCTATTTAAAGCAGAAGCTGCAGTTTGATGAAGCCATCAATTACAAAACCGCAGATGATATTCAAAAAGCGCTCGCTGATGCTTGTCCGAACGGTGTCGATGTGTATTTTGACAATGTCGGCGGGCCGATTTCAGATGCGGTCATGAACCTCCTTAATGAGTTTGCCCGCATTCCGGTGTGCGGCGCCATTTCTTCCTATAATGCAGAAAGCGAAGCAGATGACATGGGCCCTCGTGTTCAATCAAAACTCATTAAAACGAAGTCGCTGATGCAAGGGTTTATCGTAAGCGACTACTCCGACCGTTTTCCTGAAGGCGCAAAACAGCTGGCGGAATGGCTGAGAGATGGAAAGCTTCATTATGAGGAAACCATCACTGAAGGCTTCGAAAACATTCCGGATGCGTTTCTTGGCTTATTTAAAGGAGAAAATAAAGGAAAACAGCTGATCAAAGTCAGCGATCCGAGCTGAAGATGAAAATGGGAGGGCTTTTTGCCCTCCTTTTGGGTTTATATGAGGTCAGCTACGAAGAATCAGCGTAAGAAAACCATCTTCATCTGGTTCCGTATCCTCCAAAGTGAAACCTGCTGCTTGAAAGCAAGCTAAACTGATTTGATTGTCTTCTTCAATGCATGCCACCCATTCCCGCACGCTAGTAAAATCAGGTTCGGTCAGCAGTTTTTGCAATATCCGTTTTCCGTACCCTTGAAGCCGGTACATAGGATTAACGATCAATCCAATATACGTCCGCTCCTCCCCGAACTCAATAACGGCCATCCCTGCTGGCAGCTGTCCATCATATGCCATGATGACAGTATCCTGTTCATCTTTATTTACTCGTGCATACCACTCATCTAATGGCAGCATGCCATCCATTCTCCGCCTGGTATCTTCATGTTCAAACCAGTGTTCAAGGATTTTCAGCTCTGGCTCCTTCACTACTTGAAATCTGTCTATTGAAACCATCTTCCCACCCCCGCGCGAAACCTTTTCTATTATTTTACAACAAAAAAGAAGGGCTTTTGCCCTCCTTTTTATTTCGTCTTCAATTTTCCGCCGGCATACACAGCTTCACTCAGCTCCACGCCAAGTTTCTTCGCCATTTTCTTCAGCTTTGATTCTTCCATACGTGTGACAAGACTCAGCACGTTCCCTTCTTTTCCAGCCCGTCCTGTTCGTCCTGATCTGTGAACATAGCTGTCTTCATCAGGAATATCGGCGTGGATCACATATGGCAGGTTTTCAATATCCAAACCGCGCGCGGCAATGTCAGTTGCCAAAAGCAGCGGGAACTCGCCCTGCTCAAACGCTTTAATGATCTTCGCCCGCTCCATCTTCTTCGCCTCACTGTGAAGGATGCCAAGGTCGACATGATGGTACGCCAGCTTTTCCGCGTACACACTAAGGTTACCGATATCTCTCACAAACACAAGCGCCTGCATGCCATGAAGTCTTGAAAGCTTTTGCAGCAGCTTCACTTTGTCGCGCTGGTCACAGATGATGTATTGATGCTTCACTTTTCCCGCTTCCGCCTTGCTGCGTTCTACCTTCAGAACCTCAGGCTCTTTCGTCATGTCGCGGAGCACATCTTCTGTTTCTTTCTTCAGTGTGGCAGAAAAACAAAGAAGCTGGCGGTCTCTTAATGTCGTTTTAATGATTTGCTTGATCGTTTCACGATGCTCCGGCAGGACAAGCTGATCGGTTTCATCAAGTACGATCGTTTTTACTTCATGCATCTTGAGTTTTTTCGCTTGAATCAGCTCAAACACCCTGCCCGGCGTCCCGACGATAATATGCGGATGATTCTTTTTCAGCTTTTCGACCTGCTTTTTCACATTCGCCCCGCCGATTAAGGAAACTGCCCGTAGTTCTGATCCCGTTTTCCAGTCCTGGATCACCTGAAAAATCTGCATCACCAGCTCACGTGAAGGTGCTAAAATCACCGCCAGCGGATGCTTCTGATCAGGTTTGATGCGCTCCAATACCGGCAGTGCGTAGGCAAGCGTCTTACCTGTTCCTGTCGGCGATTCTGCGATGACATCCTTACCTTCCATGATGAGTTGGGCCGCCTGCTCCTGTACAGGAGTCGGCTTTTCAAAGCCTGAAGCGTTCCAATTTTCTTTGATAAATGATTGTGCATTATGTAAAAATGGCCAAGTTTGCGTCATTTTGTTCTCCTCGATTCCTGAAATCTATTCCATAGTATCTCAAAACAGCGCGCGGAACGCAATTTTTCTTTTTCTTTCCTATGCCTTTCAACAATCGTATTCCTCCTTTATAATCAAAAGGTGAGAAATACACGCCATACAGCGTGTTCGATAAACGATAGAGGTGTAAACATGAGTATTTTATCTGTAAAGGACTTAAGCCACGGCTTCGGTGACCGGGCCATTTTTAATAATGTATCTTTCCGTCTTTTAAAAGGCGAGCACGTCGGTCTGATCGGCGCGAACGGTGAAGGAAAATCAACCTTCATGAATATTATTACCGGAAAGCTTGAGCCTGATGAAGGAAAAGTCGAATGGTCAAAAAACGTCCGTGTCGGCTATCTGGATCAGCATACTGTGCTTGAAAAAGGAAAATCCATCCGTGATGTGCTGAAAGACGCATTCCATTATTTATTTGCAATGGAAGAAGAAATGAATGAGATTTATAACAAAATGGGTGAAGCTGATCCTGACGAGCTTGAAAAGCTTCTTGAAGACGTCGGTGTGATTCAAGACGCGCTGACAAACAATGATTTTTATGTGATTGATTCCAAGGTAGAAGAAATCGCCCGCGGCCTCGGCTTGAGTGATATCGGACTGGACCGTGACGTTACTGATCTGAGCGGGGGTCAGCGCACCAAAGTGCTTCTCGCCAAGCTGCTTCTGGAAAAACCGGAAATCCTGCTTCTCGATGAGCCGACCAACTACCTTGATGAGCAGCATATCGAATGGCTGAAACGCTACCTGCAGGAGTACGAGAATGCATTCATCTTGATTTCCCATGACATTCCGTTCTTAAACAGTGTCATCAACCTGATTTATCATGTAGAAAATCAAGAGCTGACACGCTATGTCGGCGACTACCATCAGTTTATGGAAGTCTACGAGGTGAAGAAACAGCAGCTTGAAGCGGCCTACAAAAAACAGCAGCAGGAAGTCGCGGAGCTGAAGGATTTCGTTGCCCGCAACAAAGCCCGGGTCAGCACGCGAAACATGGCGATGTCCCGCCAAAAGAAACTCGACAAGATGGATATGATCGAACTGGCGGCGGAAAAACCGAAGCCCGAATTTCACTTCAAGCCGGCCAGAACATCAGGAAAGCTGGTTTTCGAAACGAAGGATCTCGTGATCGGTTACGATTCCCCGCTCTCACGTCCGCTGAACCTCCGTATGGAGCGCGGCCAAAAAATCGCCCTTTACGGCGCCAACGGGATCGGGAAAACGACATTGCTGAAAAGCCTGCTTGGCGAAATCCAGCCGCTCGAAGGCTCTGTTGAACGAGGCGAGCACCTCTTTACCGGCTATTTCGAGCAAGAGGTCAAGGAAACAAACAACAATACGTGTATTGAAGAAGTTTGGAGCGAATTCCCTTCGTATACACAGTATGAAATCCGCGCCGCTCTGGCAAAATGCGGACTGACGACAAAACATATCGAAAGCCGCGTCTCCGTATTAAGCGGTGGCGAAAAAGCGAAGGTCAGATTATGCAAGCTGATCAATTCGGAAACCAACCTGCTGGTGCTCGATGAGCCGACAAACCACTTGGATGTCGACGCCAAGGAAGAGCTCAAGCGCGCCCTCAAAGAATACAAAGGCTCCATTCTTCTTATTTCTCACGAGCCTGATTTCTATATGGACATCGCGACAGAAACATGGAACTGCGAGTCTTGGACGACAAAAGTGCTTTAATGTTACGAAAAAACCCGCCTGGTGAAGGGCGGGTTTTTTACTGCCATTTTTTCTGAACGATTCTCAAAAGCTCTCTGTCTTTTAAAATGAGCTGCAATGGCGATATGAATTCATCAAGTATCAGCTCTTTTTTGGCAGACAGTTCAAGGTCTTCCTCATCAGCCCATGCGGTGAACCACTCGACAGAAAAGCTGTTTTTCATGACGCTGTGTATGTATTGATAGAGCGTCTGTAAACACTTCAAGTCATATGCGTCAGGCTTTGCCTTATGCATGGCAAATGATCCCTCTTCAGCATGAACTATTATTTGATAAGGCAACCGTAAATGCACAGACACATTCTCGGCTTCCTCAAGATAAATGCCCGCCGCGTCAATACCTGACCGGAGCGGATGCCCTTTCCGGGAGTAGCCGGAGGGCTGACTGAAAAAACCGGTTTCTAAAGGCGTTTTAGCAGCTAAATAGTAAAATTGTGTCATCTGGATGTCCTTTCTCGCGTCGATTCCATTATGATTAGATTATAACCGATTGCAAATGGTGAGCCGATTCAATCGAGACTAAAAACATATCCTTGCATGCCATTTCACTTCATAATAGAAGGGGTTAAAAAAATGATAAATGGCTATCTGACGGGAAATACGATCATACCATTATGAGGGAAAGATTAAGCAAATAAAAAAAGACACTGCACCTTAGCAGTGTCTTTCCTTATTAATGTCCTGCCTTAATTCCGGCAAGATGTTTACGACCCAGCAGAAGCACAAGCATACCGACGAGAACAACAATTCCGCCAACTGTATACGGCGCGCTTGCTGTGAAGTGTTCTGACAGCATTCCCGCAATCCACGGAGCGATCGCGCCGCCGATGAAGCGGACTGAGCTGTAGGCTGAAGAAGCGATTGAACGTTCAACCGGTGCAGAGCCCATGACAGCTGTTGTCATGATCGTGTTGACCATACCAAGGACAGCACCGGCCACAACGATACATGTAATAATCAACGCCTGATGCTCTGTCCAGATGCCCATGATGATCAGAATGACCGCAAAGGCGATAAAGAGAACAACCAAGGAACGCACTGTACCCAGCGCTTTGTGCACGAGCGGCGCCGTAAAGACTGACGTAATCGCCAGCAGAAGTCCCCAGCCAAAGAAAACATATCCAAGGCCGTGTTCATCTAAATCCAGAACGAACGGAGAATAAGCGAGCAAAATAAAAAATCCAAAGTTGTATAAGAAAGCCGATACCGCCATTGTCAAAAGGCCTTTATATTTGAGTGCCTTCATGGCGTCAAATACCCCAACGCGCTTCGCCGGTTTAGGCAATGTCGGCAGCATCAAGGAAATGGCGATTAACGCAATAAACATCAGGACAGATACCCCGAAGAACGGCGCACGCCATGAAATGCTTCCAAGCTCTCCGCCTGCAAGCGGTCCGACGGAAATCCCGAGTCCGAGCGCCGCCTCATACAAAATAATCGCTTGAGCGCTGCCGCCGACAGACACGCCGACAATGACCGCAAGCGCTGTTGAAATAAATAACGCATTACCTAGTCCCCAGCCGCCGCGATAGCCGACAAGCTGAGCAATTGAGCTTGAACTTCCGCCAAGCGCTGCAAAGATAATAATAAAAATAAGTCCGAGAATTAATGTCCATTTTGCACCGATCCTGCTGGAAATGGCTCCTGAGAAAAACATCATAAATCCGGTAACGAGCAAATAACTTGTAAATAAGAGTGATACTTCACTAGGTGAAGCATGTAATTGTGCGGCAATCGCCGGAAGAATAGGATCGACCAGCCCGATTCCCATAAAGGAAATCACACAGGCAAACGCGACAGCCCATACAGCTTTCGGCTGATTCAGCAAACCTGTCTTCTGATTCACTTGTTTTGTATTGTCCATTTGATCTGACCTCCATCTTTATTCCATTAAAAGAAACGCTACAAAAATAGCGTTTACCAAACGTTTTATTCGATTGATTGAATGGCATGCTCCGCTTTGTCTTTCATCCCGTGCAGACGTTCTTTAAAGCTTTGGAATGTGCGGATTTTTTCATCAATCAAATCCAGCTGGTGATTCAGCGTTTCCTGAATTTCCTCCAGCTTCTCTTTCCGTTCCTTTGGATCCAGTGACAACAAATACCCCTCTTTGTTTAACTCAAGCTGGCGGCTGGTTTCCATGAAATGCTGAAGCTCCTGAAGGGAAAAGCCAAGCACTTCCTTTGTGCTGATCACTTTCTCAAGCTCTTCCATATCATCCTCTGAATAAAGTCTAACGCCGCCTTCCGTCCGTTTCGGTGCTGGAATCAAGCCGATTTCTTCATAAAACCGAATGGTCCGCTTTGTCAGCCCGCTTCTTTTGGCAACTTGATCAATCTTCATCCATTCCATGGTAAATCCCCCTTCGCCTGTTCTGTTATTATTATACACCTTTTGGACCTTAACGTAAACGTTAAGTTTTGAAATATAATAAAAAAGACGAGTACATAAAGCACCCGTCTTTCATTATCCTATTTTAAGCTAGGCTCCCTGTCACTGACAAAGACTGCTTTTGCATGCTTTCAGAAAGCAGCCGATACGCGATAACCTTCTTCTTGTACTGTTTCACGACATCGATATGGTCATCGTAGCTGTACACAAACAGCTTTACATCTTTTTTGCCTTTTTTCGTATCTATCACGAGCGGTGTTCCGCCGTTTTCAGGGTATAAATAACGCTCTTCGTCGCCTGGATAAATATAATATTTCTCCAGGAAGACAGCTTCGTTAAATTGATCGATCATGTGCCTTTTCTCTTCACCCTCGAGCCGTTTTCCATCTAGAGAGAGAACAGCATCTTCGTCGTTCAGCTTGGCGTGAACCTCGAATTTGCTGAGCAGCCATTCTATGACGCCTGTTGGCAGGCAGGTTAATACGATTTTCACCAGACTCATGAGGATTAACATCACGATAGCCCATGTCATACTTCATCATCTCCGTTAGTTTTCAATGTGCCGCTGACACACAATTCCATCCTATCATAAGCTGGCTGTTTCGTTTTTGTACATTATGTGAAAAAAAGTGCGGCCTGCAGTAGGCCGCACTTTTTTAGCTTTCCAGCTCTTCTATCATGAGGGACAATTCTGTCCAGCGATCCATCGCTGCCTCAAGCTCTTCCGCTGTTTTTGCCTGCTCGGCCATCAGCTCTTGAATTTTCCCGAAATCACTGCCCGCCGCGGCGATATCCGCTTCGAGCTGTTCATGCTTTTCTTCAAGCTCGGCAATTTTATCTTCAATGCCGTCCCATTCAAGCTGATCTTTGTAAGAAAGCTTTTTCCGTTTTTTCTTCGGTTCCGCTTCAGCTGTTTTGACTTCAGCTGCGGGTTTCTCAGCCGTTTTTTTTGCTTTGGCCTGCTCCATATAGTCACTGTAGGAGCCTTGGAAGCGAGAAATCACGCCATTCCCTTCAAAGACAATCAAACGGTCTACGACGCGGTCAAGGAAGTAGCGGTCATGGGATACGGTGATGACAACGCCAGGGAACTGTTCAATATAATCCTCAAGCACGCTTAACGTTTCTGTATCCAAGTCGTTTGTCGGCTCATCGAGAAACAGCACATTCGGCTCCTGCATTAGAACCTGAAGCAAGTATAAGCGCCGCTTTTCTCCGCCGGACAGCTTGCGGATATAGGTTTGCTGCATGGAGCGCGGGAAGAGGAAGCGCTCAAGCATTTGTTCAGCGGTGACGATATCGCCGTCCTCTGTTTTCACGACTTCCGCTGTTTCTTTCATGTATTCAATCACCTTCAGCTCACCGTTCATTTCACTGTGATCCTGGGTATAGTAGCCGATTCGTACTGTCTGGCCGATCGTAATATGCCCGCCGTCAGGAGTGATTCGTCCGGCAAGGCTGTTTAACAGTGTTGTTTTTCCAATGCCGTTCGGCCCGATGATCCCGATTCGTTCACCTGGTATAACCAGTTCATTGAATCGATCGACAAGCACGTTTCCTCCATAAGCGATCATCACGTTCTCCGCTTCAATTACTTGCTTTCCAAGACGGTGGGAGCCGATCGCAAAGTCGAGCGAGCCGGCTGACTGAGGGCCTTTCTGCTCCTTAAGCGACTCCACCCTGCCGATTCTCGCCTTTTGTTTTGTGGAGCGTGCTTTCGCTCCGCGTCTGAGCCAGGCCAGTTCACGGCGCAGCAGATTTTGCCGCTTTGTTTCTTTTTGCTCGGCCTGCGCTTCCCGTTCCGCGCGCTTTTCCAAAAAGACTTCATAGTTGCCTTTGTAGGTATAAAGACTGCCCCGTTCAAGCTCATAAATGCGGTTTGTCACGCGGTTTAAGAAGTACCTGTCGTGCGTCACCAGCATGACGGCGCCTGGATATTGCGCCAAATACCCTTCAAGCCATTCAATCGTTTCATTATCCAAATGGTTCGTCGGCTCGTCTAAAATCAGAAGATCAGCGGGTTGAATTAAGTTTTTCGCAATCGCCACCCGTTTTTTCTGTCCGCCTGAGAGCTCGTTCACAGGCTTTGTCACCTCAGTTACTCCCAGCTTCGATAACACCGTTTTCGCCAAGGTATTCGCATCCCACGCGTTGTTTGCATCCATTTTCGCCTGCGCCGCCAGCAGGTGTTTCTGGCGTTTTTCATCTTCCGGGTCTTCTCCCAGCTCATAGAGCGCCTTTTCGTATTCACGGAGCGTTCTCATGACAGCCGATTCACCGGAATAAATATGCTCCAGAATAGTTTGTCCAGCAGGCAGCTGCGGGTCCTGATGAAGAAATTCAACATGCACGCTGCCGGATTTGGCGATGTCGCCTTCTTCAACAGATTCCAAGCCGGCAATCACTTTCAGCAGCGTTGATTTTCCGGTGCCGTTCGGCCCGATTAATCCGATTCTCTCATTCTCTTCAATATGAAAGGAGATATGGTCAAATAACGTCTTATCTCCGTATGTTTTGTAAAGGTTCTCCGCTTTTAATATGCTCATGGTTCCTATCAATCCTCACGTAAGTTCATGTGTACATTTTAAATCAGCCGCTGGAATAAAACTAGTAAAAGAGCAGACAAATTTCATGGAAATACCGGACAGAAAAAAAGACCGGGGACTCTGTCCCCAGTCTCTTACTCTTCTTCAAGCGCTTTTTCTGCCATTTTAGCGAGATGCTGCGCACTGCCTGAGATCTCCTGCATCGTGGCGGAAATCTGTTCAACAGCCGCAGCTTGTCCGTCAGTATGCTGATTAATCGATTCAATCGATTCTTCTAGCCCTTTTAACAGGCTGTGGATTTTTTTCGTGATCTGATCGATCTGGCCGACATTTTCTTTCGAATGCGTCGCAAGCTTTCTGATTTCATCGGCTACGACAGAAAAGCCTTTTCCGGACTCCCCTGCCCGTGCGGCTTCAATCGCAGCATTTAAACCGAGCAGATTGCTCTGGTCAGAAATGCCTTTCACGGTTACTGAAATATCGGCGATTTCTCCCGCGCTTTCGCTTACCTTTTTCGCTTGTGAGGAAATGCCCGACATTTGCGATGAGAATCCGTTAATGGAGTCAGATATATCGGAAATGGCCGCAGCCGTTTGTTCAACGACAGCCGATAAGCTTTCCGCTACATCATGAAGCTTAGAGGACTCCTCAAGGCTCGTGCCGAGGCCCACTCCTCCAATCACTCTTCCGTTCTGGTCATGAAGCGGGATGGCGCGTGCGATCAATGGGAAACCGAACAATTCCTTCGGCACCATGCTCGTTTTTTTCTGATTGCTGCGGATCGCGTCTGTGATGATATCTCCTTCTTGCAGCGGATCTCCGGCTTTTACGTTAAGGGAGAAGGTTTTTGCCGGAATATTGACCAGCAATTTCTCCGTATCATAAATGCCGATTGTAATATCATCCTGAACCAGGCTGTTTAAATAAGGGGCTACTTTTACAAATGCGTCTAGAAGATCTGCTGTTTCATTTTCTGTTCTTATGCTCAATTCCAATCACTCCTTTTATTAGTAAGGGAAGCTGCGTTTTTCGTGCTGAACTGAAATCCATTTCAGTGTCGTAAATTCTTCAAGACTCCATTCGCCATTTAATCGGCCGAGGCCAGATTGCTTTTCACCGCCGAATGCCACATTTGGTTCATCATTAATTGTCGTGTCATTCACGTGAATCATGCCTGTTTCAATGCGTTTCGCAAAAGCCACGCCGCGTTCAAGGTTGGAGGTATGTACGGCTCCGCTTAAGCCAAACGGGGTATCGTTTGCAATATCCACCGCTTCGTCTTCTGAATCAAATGTCATGAAGGAGACGACTGGCCCGAACAGCTCTTCCTTAGCAATGCTCATAAACGGTTTCACGTCTTTTAAGATGGTCGGCTCCACGATCGTCCCGTTAAATCCGCCAAGCTTCACTGGAACAGCCCCTTCTTCAATCGCTTTCTCAACAGATTTCATTAACCCGTCAGTCTGCCTGCTGTTGATTAAAGGCCCGATAATCGTATCAGGGTCCATCGGGTCACCAACTTTCAGCGATTCCACTTTTGCCTGATACAGCTCAAGGAATTGATCATAAATTGATGAGTGAACCAGTACGCGATTGGCTGACATACAAATCTGTCCTTGATGGGTAAATCTGCTGAACACTGCCGCATTGACTGCATATTCGATATCCGCATCTTCAAGCACGATAAAGGCGCTGTTTCCGCCAAGCTCAAGAAGCGGCTTTTTAAAGTGCTTCATCGCAAGCTGGCCGATGTAACTGCCCACTTTCGTAGAGCCTGTAAATGAGATGATCCGCGGCACCGGGTGTTCGACAAAGCTGTCACCGATTTCTGCGATGTCAGTGACAACAACATTCAGCAGTCCTTCCGGAACGCCCGCATTTTCAAAAATCTTCGCAATCAGCGTACCGCCGCAAATCGGTGTTTCTTCGTGCGGCTTCAAAACGACGACATTGCCTGCTCCCAGTGCCGGGGCTACTGATTTCATAGATAAAAAGAATGGGAAGTTAAAAGGACTGATGACACCGACAACGCCTGCCGGCACTCGATATAATCTGTTTTCCTTGCCGTCTATTGTAGAAGGAAGGATTTTCCCTTCCATGCGGACAGGGAACGTCGCCGCTTCTTTGATGATGTTTTTCACGAGTCCGATTTCAAAAGCTGCTTTCAGCCTTGTTCCGCCCAGCTCTTCCATAATCAAATAAATGATGGCTTCTTCATTCTCTTCAATATACGTAACGGCTTTTTCTAAGATTGCTCTTTTCTCGAATGGGTTGACCGCATCCCATTTTTTCTTTGCCAAAGCCGCCGCCCGGTACGCTTCATCTACATCATCAGCTGTCGCTTTTTGAAAGGATGTGATTGTTTTTTGAGTATAAGGATTTTTGTTTTCCAATACATTTGGGCTGCTGCCCTCCTGCCATTTTCCGCCAATAAATTGTTTGTTTAATTCTTCATATTGAAACATGGTCAGCATCTCCTTTTTACCAGCAAATCAAAATATGGCCAATCTATCATTTCTATCGGTTCACCATCAGCAAAATTCAATATCCCCTTTGTAAAAATTACTATATTATGATACGACAACGCTTTTTAGCTTCTATCGTTTAAAGCAGAAAAATATATGATTGACGCCGTCAAATTTCGACAATATAATACAACGAGAAATGTATATAATGATTAGAATATTTTGAATTTTCCAGGAGGAACTTTTTATGAGTTCATTATTTAGAAAAAAACCGCTTGAAACATTAAATGCGCAGAGCCAGTCAAAAAGCCTCGCCCGTACTTTAAGCGCATTTGATTTAACACTTCTCGGTATCGGGTGTGTCATCGGCACTGGGATTTTCGTTATTACAGGAACTGTGGCCGCGACCGGTGCCGGTCCTGCCCTGATCTTATCGTTCATTTTAGCGGGTCTCGCCTGTGCGCTTGCCGCCTTCTGTTATGCTGAGTTTTCGTCTTCGATTCCGATTTCAGGAAGCGTGTACTCATACTCCTATATCACACTTGGAGAGCTGCTCGCCTTTTTAATCGGATGGGATCTCATGCTTGAATATGTCATTGCGCTGTCGGCGGTTGCCACGGGCTGGTCTTCATACTTTCAATCGCTGCTCGCCGGCTTTAACTTTCATATTCCGGCTGCGCTGACAGGAGCTCCGGGAAGCTCGCCGGGCGCCGTGTTTAACCTTCCGGCTGCGGTCATTATTCTCATCATCACTGCAATTGTCAGCAGAGGTGTCAAAGAAAGTACACGCTTCAACAACGTGATCGTGCTGATGAAAATCGGAATTATTTTATTGTTCATTATTGTCGGCTTCGGTTATGTCAAACCGGATAACTGGACTCCTTTTATGCCGTTTGGAATGAAAGGCGTCATTGTCAGCGCGGCAACGGTTTTCTTCGCGTATCTCGGATTTGACGCAGTTTCCAACGCTTCAGAAGAAGTGAAGCACCCGCAAAAAAATATGCCGATCGGCATCATTTCAGCTCTGGCCGTCTGCACCATTTTGTACATCACGGTATCTCTTGTTTTGACAGGTATGATGCCTTATGCCAAATTAAATGTCGGTGATCCGGTATCCTTTGCGCTTAAATTCGTCGGCCAGGATGCGGTTGCGGGAATTATTTCTGTCGGCGCTATCATCGGAATCACAACAGTGATGCTCGCATTGCTGTATGCCCAGGTCCGTTTAACCTTTGCCATGAGCAGAGACGGTCTTTTGCCGGGATTGTTCGCAAAGATTCATCCGTCATTCAAAACGCCGTTCCGCAACACATGGCTGACAGGAATCGTCGCGGCGGGGATCGCAGGATTTATTAATCTCGGCACACTTGCGCACCTTGTAAACATGGGAACGCTTGCGGCATTTACAGTCATTTCGATCGCTGTGATTGTGTTAAGAAAAAAACACCCGGAAATCAAAGCTTCCTTCAGGGTGCCGTTCGTTCCGGTTGTGCCAATCATCAGCGCTGGAATATGCCTTTGGTTTATGTACAGCCTTCCAGGCATCACATGGCTTTCATTTGTCATCTGGATCGCCGTCGGAACGATCGTTTATTTCCTTTATGCAAAAAAACACAGCTTATTAAACAAATAATTGTAAGCCGTCGGTGCGGACATTTCAAACGTCCAATCCGCCGGCTTTTTTCGTTTTCGCGTGTGCTATACTTTGAGTACACATACAGAAAGGAAGACCAGCCTTGAAACCATACCGCACTTTATTATTTGATGTAGATAATACCATTTTGGATTTTACAGCGGCAGAAAAATTAGCGCTGCGCCTGCTGTTTGAAGATCAAAACATTCCGCTTACCGATGAAATGGAATCCCGTTATCAAACAATTAATCAAGGACTATGGAGAGCCTTTGAAGGCGGAAACATGACTCGCGATGAAGTGATGACCACCCGCTTTTCCGCTTTGTTCAAGGAATATGGCTATGAAGCAGACGGAGTGCTGCTAGACCAGAAATATCGCAGTTTTCTTGAAGAAGGGCACCAGCTTATGGACGGAGCTTTTGATCTCATCGCAAAACTGGAACAGCATTTTGATTTGTATATCGTGACAAACGGCGTTTCCAGTACTCAGTATAAGCGTCTCAGAGATTCAGGATTATTTCCGTTCTTCAAGGACATTTTCGTTTCTGAAGACACAGGTTTTCAAAAGCCGATGAAAGAGTACTTCGACTATGTGTTTGAACGGATTCCCCATTTTTCAGCGGAGCACACCTTAATCATCGGCGATTCGCTGACAGCGGACATCAAAGGCGGACAGCTCGCCGGAATTGATACGTGCTGGCTTAGCCCTGACATGAATCTCACTGAAACAGAGGTTGTGCCAACGTACCACATCCGTAAGCTTGAAGAGCTATATCATATTCTGAAAATCGAAAACACAATCATCAACTGTTAATGTTTTTTGGCCGGCGGGCGCTGCGTCTTTCCAGAAGGCGTCTTTTTTCCCTTGATAAATCCTTCACCTTATGAATAATATGTTGGTATGCATTGGTGATATATGTTAGGAGGAGAATCATTTGGCTATTGCCGCCCCACTGAAGGAAAAAACTGTTCAAAAACCCGGCACCACCGTGTATCCGATTTTGTTTATCATCGGAATCTGCCACATGCTCAACGATTCGCTTCAGGCTGTGATTCCGGCCATGTTCCCGATTTTGGAACGCTCCATGAGTTTGACGTTCACACAGCTTGGCATCATCGCTTTTACGTTAAACATGGTGTCATCCGTCATGCAGCCTGTCGTCGGCTGGTATACGGATAAACGGCCGCGGCCGTACGCCCTGCCGATCGGGCTGACTGCCAGCATGCTCGGCATATTGGGCCTTGCATTTGCCCCGTCATTTATTACGATCTTGTGCTGTGTGTTTTTCATCGGATTAGGTTCCGCTATTTTTCATCCGGAAGGCTCCCGTGTGGCTTATATGGCCGCCGGCACAAAACGCGGGCTTGCCCAGTCCATTTATCAGGTCGGAGGAAACTCAGGCCAAGCGATGGCGCCCCTGATTACCGCGCTGATCCTTGTTCCGCTCGGACAATTCGGTGCTGTCTGGTTTACACTTGTAGCCGCGCTCGCCGTTATGTTTCTGCTTTATATTGCAAAATGGTACGCCGCTCGGCTCGGCAGTCTTGCACAGAAGCAGGGCACCCAAAAGAAAGCCGCTGAACAAAACTCGTCTGTCACCAAGTCCGTTATAACCGCTCTTATTATTATTATCTTTTTGATTTTCGCGCGTTCTTGGTATACGAGTGCGATCGGCAACTTTTACACGTTTTACGCGATGGATACATATCACGTAAGCATTCAGCAGGCTCAGAGCTATATTTTCGTCTTTTTGCTGTTTGGCGCTGTCGGAACCTTTCTCGGCGGCCCGCTCGCAGACCGTTTCGGAAAACGAGTTGTCATTCTCGGCTCGCTGCTGTGCTCAGCGCCGCTGGCGATTCTGCTTCCATTTGCCGGACCGGTTCTGGCCTATGGCGTACTCGCTTTGATCGGCTTGGTTCTCATGTCGAGCTTTTCCGTAACAGTTGTGTATGCACAGGAGCTTGTCCCCGGAAAGATCGGCACGATGTCCGGTTTAACCGTCGGCCTCGCCTTCGGTATGGGAGCAATCGGCGCTGTGGCGCTTGGCGCTCTCATTGATGCTGCGGGACTGACCCCGACCATGATTGCCATTGCGTTTCTCCCGATTCTTGGCATCCTTGCGTTTCTTTTGCCGAGTGATCAGAAACTGAGAGAATGGCATAGCTGAAAAAACCCCTGCCGCCTGGCAGGGGTTTTTTAATCAAGCTGTATAAAATGAGTGTCCGGCACCGCGTGCTTCGGGATAAAGCCGTCCGCAAAGTCCGGAAATGCCGTCTGTATTTCGTCAATCCACCTTTTCAGGTTTAACATATACGGCATATAAATCATTTCAATTGTCGCTTCGTCTTCAATGCGGTAATACCAGCAAAGATTAAATTCGTTCTCCGTCACCAATGTGAATCCGGAGAAATGATAGAAAATCAGCGGCGTTTCATCTAGATAAACGCGGCCGTCCTTTTGAGTCACCTTATAGTTTTCTATATTCCAAAGCGCCGTATTGGCTCCGGTTGATTTGACAACATGCACACCCTGATACTGCGCCGGCCACTTCTCCACATACCTTTGATCGCCGTACGTCTTTCTTTTCGTATTCATTTCCACCGTGCAATATTCAATGCAATCCTGTCTCCACTGCCACACCGCTTTATAGGCTTCTTCCGTATTCCGGGCGCCGACAAAGCCTGTGTTAAAACGCCCGGTCCGCTCATAATAAGACATGAACCGCGGCGAGTTGCGGTGATCAGTCAAATACAGTGAAGCCGCCGGATTTTCGGCAAAAATACGCGCTGGATCAGAAAAGAAAAACAGATCGGTATCCATATGGGCATAATATTCGGCGTCATCCCACTGGCTCATGACATGGAACAAAAATGCGGGCTTCAGTGTCCAGCAATACTCATGGAACGTTCTGTTGCTTTTCGCTTCCAATAGCTCCGGATCTTCCATTTCATGAAGCTGCACAAAGGTGACATGCTCCCATGGCACGTGCTGAAGCAATTCATATGCCTTCTGATCAACACACAGCACATATAAATGAAAATCATCACAATGCTCATGGAGGGAATGAATCATAGGCATCAGTTTAAAGATGTGCGTCCTTGACACTATTGTTGAAAAATGAAATTGACTCACCATACCACATCCATTTATCTAAGATCCACGTGCAGTAAATCATTGACAAGCGCATACAGTGCATTGGCAAAATCGTTCACGCCAAGCTTCTTCTTCGCTTTTGGCAGAAGCTTTTGAACGGCTTGCAAATCAAAGCTTTTCGCAGTCACCCGCGGTGTTTTTTTCTGCCAATCCGGGTCCAGATTGCGATCCTTCACGACATGGAGCAGCTCAAGAAACAGATGCAGCAGCATGTCGTATTTCTTCGAGTCCAGCAGCTTATGAATATCAGCCATGATCCTGTTGGTCATGTCCGGAGGGAATGGGCCGTTAAAGGCAAGATGAACGTCTAATGACTGAATGTTGTTATATTTGTCGCACATATAGGCAATGTTTGCTCTGATATCGTCTACTGACTGACAATTGCTCGGGTGCTCCTGATGAACGCTGACAATATCGCGGTGCAGCCTGAACGTGAGTCCGGCCTGATGGAGCCTGATCCCAAGATCATAATCCTCAAACCCGTACCGCACAATGCCTTCGTCAAACAAACCGAGATCAGCCACATGCTTTCGTTTTACTGATGAATTGTTTGTGATAAAAAAACGCCACGGCATATGGTAGCCCTTTAAGTCATCGCCGTATTCATCCAGTATCCGCTTCAGCACGTCAATAAAATCGGTATCAAGGTCAAAGCTTTGATCCAGAAAGCTTTCGTTTTTGATATCCGCTTCCGCCAGAAGCTTTTGTTTGTCTTTTTTCGGCATTTCATCATATAATTTTGCGAGCTGCTTCTTATGTTCATCTTCAAAGCGCTCATAATAATAGCTGTAGATCCTTTTCCAAAATAAACCGCACACGACAAGATTCTCTTCGTTTTCATGCGCTTTGATATGCTTTGCCACAAGATCCTTGGCAGCAAGCATATCGCTGTCATGGAATATCAGAATATCTCCTCTGGCATTGCGGACCGCCTGATTTCTTCCGTATGCAATGCCCCTGTTTTCTTTAATCCGTACAAAAATCAGCGGAAAGTCCGCTTGAAACGATTTGAGCATCGAGAGCGTCCCGTCCTCAGAGCCATTATCTGCTACGATGACCTCAAACTCTTCATCGCACTCCTGCTGGTTTAAAGACAGAAGGCTGTTATAGAGGCGCTCCTTTGAATTATATGCAGGAATAATAACGCTTGCTTTCACTTCATTTTCACTTCCTGTATTTAATCATTTATTTGTTATCATCTTTTGAAGCAAAACCGTTAAATTCAGGGTCAAGCGCTTTGATATGCTGAATGATATGCGGCAGGGTCTGCTGGTACAGCTCATGCACAAACGGCAGGTCTGTGCGTGTTGTTTCGTGAATCTGTTTGATTTCATTGATGCTGACGATTCGATATCCGCTGAAATGATAGAAGATCAGCGGGTTTCCATCTTCCAGCACAATTCGGCCATCCTTCCAGGAAAACGTATGCTGTCCGTAATTCCAATGGCCGATGTTCACACCTGGTGTTGTAATGTCACACACATTCGGAAACAGCTCAGACATATAATCCAAATAGCCCTGATCCCCGAATTTCCCTTCACCCGGCGCATTTTTACACTCCTCAAGACAGCGCTCCTTCCACCACTCCAGACAGTCCGTTCCTGCTTTATCATGTTTAAAGCTGATAAAGCCCGAGTTATATCTGCCTAACAGACGCTGCAGCATATCAATTTGCTCTCTCTCAAAGGAAGGGATGATAATATCGCCCCGGGAAAGCAGCACCGAGCAGTCCGGCTGGTTCGCAAATATCGGTGACGGGTCGGTGTAGAAAAATAAATCTCCGTCAATATACGTCACCCGTTCCAGCTCGGGATTGCTGTTCAGCACAGCTTGCAGAAAGATCGGCTTCATCGTCCAGCAGTATTCGCTTTGATCCCGTGTATCCTTCAGCTTCAGGAGCGTTTCATTTTCAAGCGCTGCCACCGGTACAAGTGTCAGCTGCTTCAGATTCAATTTCCGCAATACGCGGTGCGTGTCATCATCCATACAAAGCGTAAAAATGGGGCTGTCTTGATCGACTTGCGCTAAAGACTTAAATAAGGCGACTGCCTGATATAATCTTCCTTTTGATAAAACGGTGCAATAGGCGCTCGTCACGGTATGTTCACCTCATTTCGCGTTACTTTTTGAAGAATTCTGTATACCACGCAATGGTTTTTTCAAGTCCTTCATCAATGGTGTAAGCAGGTGTCCAATTCAGCAGCTTTCTCGCTTTTTCCGCAGATAAATATTGGTGCTTGATTTCATTGCTTCCCTGATTCAGCACCTTCGGCTTTAGATTACTGTTCATTTTCTTTAATATTTTCTCGACTAACTCAAGTACAGTCAGCTGAATCTCATTGCTGAAGTTAAAGGCTTCCCCGGCGAGATTGTGTTCCTCCATTTTCTCCGCCAGAAGCAGATAAGCCTGAACGGCATCTTCAATATAGAAATAGTCGCGGACAAAGGTGCCGTCACTGCGGATTTCGGGAGCTTCCCCGTTCAGCACAAGCTGAATCGTCTGCGGAATGATGCGGTTGAAGTTCAAATCTCCGCCGCCGTACAGATTTCCGCAGCGTGTAATACAGACCGGCAGGCCATAGGTGTGAAAATACGTATGGCTGATCAGATCCGCGCAGCTTTTCGATACGTCGTACGGATGCTTGCCTTGCAGCGGCATATCTTCATCGTACGGAAGGTTTTCTTGATCACCGTATGCTTTATCGCTTGACGCGACAATGACACGCTTGATTAACGGATGCTTCCGGCAGGCCTCAAGAACATTCCACGTGCCGAGAATATTCGCTTCAAAGGTTGAAACCGGGTTGCGGTTCGCTACGCCGACAATCGCTTGTGCAGCGAGGTGAAACACCGTGTCGATTTCATACTCGCCAAGCGCGCGTTCAATCACGGGCAAATCTTCAAGAGCGCCCTGCACGATGTTCATTTTCTTCACATGTTCTCCCTGATAAAGATTGGACTGAGGCACATGATCTCTGACAAGCCCCGTCACGTTTGCGCCCTGTTCGATCAGCTCTTTCACCAAATAGCTTCCTAAAAGACCTGTACAACCCGTGACAAATACGTTTTTATTTTTCCAGAAACTCAAATCAGTTCACCATACCTTCCATACATGTTGTCCTTGATCCCACAGCTTGTTGACTTCCAAAAGATTTTTATACGTATCGATTGCCGTCCAAAATCCGTAATGGCGATACACGGCAAGTTCACCGTCTTTCGCAAGGTTCTTCAGCGGTTCATCTTCGAACATGGCGTTTCCGTCCTCCGGCAAATAATCGAAAACCTTTGGATTGAGAACGAAAAATCCGCCATTGATGATGCCGTCACTCGATGTCTTTTCAGAAAATGTTTTCGCTATGCCATCCTCAACCGTCAAGGTGCCGAACTGCGAGACTTTATCAATGCCGGTGACAGTCGCGGTAGCACCCTTTGTCTGATGATAGCTGATGAGATGAAAAAGATTGATATTGGCCAGCCCGTCCCCATAGGTGAGCATAAACGTTTCATCGCCGATGTAGTCCTTCGCCTGCAAGATTCTTCCGGCTGTCAGCGTGTCTTCCCCTGTCTCCAAAAATGTGATTTTCCACGTTTCAGGCTGTCCCAGCATCTGCACCTCTCCTGTAGAACTGTCGAGCGTGAGGCTGTTGTGCTTCCATTCGTAGTTCAGAAAATATTCTTTGATTTTTTCTCCTTTGTAGCCTAAAAGCAGAATAAACTCGTTCACTCCGTAGTACTGATAGATTTTCATAATATGCCATAGAATCGGTTTTCCGCCTATCATGGCGAGCGGTTTAGGAAGTTCATTTGTGACCTCACTCATTCTCGTTCCTTTTCCGCCGCAGAGAATGACCGCTTTCATCTCTACCCCTCATCTCTATGAATATTGAGTTCGAAACCTTGGTACCTCCGTACAATCTATCAAGGCATTTCCCCGATAATTTGTCCGATTCCAATACCGGTTTCAAAATCTACTGTAATGATATGAGAGAGAGGCGGCCTTGGTGACCAAATGGAATCTATTTTTTCAACTTGGTTATGTAACCACACAAAAAAAGAGCCCTGAGCGCGGCAATGCGCCCGCTCAAGGCTCTTCTTTGTCTTATTCGATATCTTTTTCCTTGCCGTAATGATAATCAGAAGGATCAACGGCTTGAAAGTCACTGAGTTTGTGGAATCTCAGCAAATCTTTGTAAAGGACACTGTCTGAAAGCTTCAGCTGCTGTGTCACTCTCGTTTTCAGGTTCTTCGTATCTTCATTCGCTTTTACTTCTTTACCTGTCTTCGTATCATAGATGATATTGTCGACAGATGTGTACTTCGGCGTTACAAAGTCGCCGTTTCTAAACGCCACTGTGTCGTCGTGGTCTTTAGAGAATAAATCGGTACCGAAGTTGATATATTTCTCAGAATCAATACCTTGCAAGTGAAGAAGTGTCGGCATGACGTCAATTTCGCCGCCATACGTATGGTTCACTCCGCCTTTTTTGCCAGGAATGCGGATCATCAGAGGCACACGCTGGTTTTGCGCGTTTTGATAATCTGTGATCTCTTTTCCGAGAATTTCTTTCATCGCGCGGTTATGGTTTTCAGAAATCCCATTGTGGTCACCGTAAATCATGATGACTGAGTTGTCATACAGACCTGCTTCCTTCAGTTCCTTGAAGAATTGCTCAAGGGACTCATCAAGGTAACGGGCAGTCTGGAAGTAGCTGTCGACTGTATTATCGCCAGTCGTCGCTTTCTTAATCGTCGCGTCTTTTTCATCCAAGTTAAACGGATAATGGTTTGTCAAGGTAATCAAATGCGCGTAAAACGGCTTTTTCAAAGATTCAAGTTTTGGAATCGATTCTGTAAAGAACGGCTTATCTTTGAGCCCCATATTAATGATGTTTTCTTCTGACATGTCATACGTGCTTGCGTCGAAAAATTTGTCATAGCCGATATGTTTGTAAATCTGATCGCGGTTCCAGAACGATTTGTAGTCACCGTGCAGGACGGCGCTTGTATAGCCTTCCTTCTGATCCAATATCGCAGGAAGCGACTGGTATGTGTTTTCGCCTTTTGTTACAAATGCGGAGCCTTCCGGAAGGCCGAAGATCGAGTTATCCATTGTCAGCTCGGCATCAGATGTTTTACCCTGACCTGTCTGATGGAAGAAGTTATCGAAGTACGTGACGTCTTCGCCTCCGTGGGCCAGTTTATTTAAGAATGGCGTAACTTCCTCACCGTTCAGCTTGTAATCAATCAGGAACGACTGGAAGCTTTCCAGGTGAATCTTAATGATGTTTTTGCCTTTGGCAGAACCAAAGTACTCAGCGTTCGGCTTCGCGTAATGTGACGTCGTGTAATTCTCGACACTTGTCAGATCATCGCTGCTTGCATACGCTCTTTGCGTTTCTGTTTGAGCCGTCTGCACACCGTCATAAATGGTGTAATTGTATAGACCTAAGTATTTTACGATATAATTGCGGTCAAACGTTCTTGTCAGCAGCTGCGGGCGGTCTTTTTCCGCAAAATGCAGGTTGATGAAAAACAGTGCGACCCCGGAAAGGATCACCAAAGACGCAAAACGTTTTTTCATTTTGAATCCTTTGAATTCAGGTCTCCAGATCAGTACCGCAATCAAGATGATAATATCTAAGAAATAGAAAATATCATGACCGGCCATGATGCTGAAAATACCGTCTCCCATGTTTCCGACGTTACCGGACTGTTTAATGTTCGGGAACGTTAAGAAATCATCAAAGAAACGATAGAATAAAATATTTGCATATAAAATGAACGTCATCACAAAATCAATAATCAGCATGATAATAGCCGATTTTCGCCCTTTCGCAAGCAAAGCCAGTCCTAAAAAGAAGACGGCGCTTGAGAACGGGTTAAACACCAAAAGGATTTCTTGGGTTGTGCCTTTTACCCCAAGGTTAAACTCTGTTTTGTAGGATAAATACGTTTTTGCCCAAAACAGTATAACAGCCAACACAAAAAAGCTAAGTTTGTAAGAAAAAAGTTTCTTCATGGCAACCTCTACTTTCTTAAACACTTTAAGTCTTTATTTACTTTTACCTTCTCTTTTATCCTGTCTTTCAATTCCTTCTTTCCAAACAAAATCAAGGCATCACACAACAAATAAATATACCGCGCTATACCGGGATATTTACGTTTTGCACCATACCATTTCTATTACACCTATTTCAAACCAAACACTGGACGAAAGAAGCCCTCAATTCGTTTCACTTTTTTTCTCGTAAATAAAAAAGGTTTCTTTTGTCATGCCCGCTTTTGGAAAAAAAGAAATAGATACCGAGTATAAGAATAACATAAACTAGCAAAAACGAGAAATAGGTCTTAAGGACAGCCCGCCCATCAGGCGGACTGTGGTTATTGTATGCACAGACGTTTAGCGAGATCACATTTTTTTAAAAAGGACATAACAAAAGGACTGGATCTTTCCAGTCCTTTGTAAAAACAATCAAATCCCTGACCAGACATCCTTTGCATACATGCCTGTTTCCTGCAGATGTTTGAGCCAGTTTTGCGCTTCTTCTTCACTGGTGCCATGAACAGACTGATATGCGTTTTGCAGCGCGGCCTCCACATCAGGCGCCATCCTGCTGCCGTCACCGCATACATAAAGCCGGCCGCCGCGGTCGAGGATCGAAATTAAGGTTTCCGCATGTTCCGCCATGAGGTGCTGAACGTACGTTTTCGGTATGCCTTCTTTACGGGAATAAGCCGTGTGCACAGTAACAATTCCGTCTTGTTCAAACTGCTTAAGCTCATCCCGGTAAATAAAATCGCGGTCATTTCTGCAGCCAAAATAAAGATGGGCTTCGCCGAGCGTTTTTCCCTCGCGTTTTAAAGCTGACCGAGCTTGCAGGAATCCGCGGAATGGCGCAACCCCTGTTCCCGGCCCCACCATGATGATTGGTGTTTCAGGGTCTTCCGGAAGCTGAAATCGGGATTCCGGTGTGCGGACAAACATCACGACATCATCTCCCGCCTTCCGCTCCGCCAAGTCATTCGATGCCACTCCGCGATATTCGCCGCGGCCGCTCCAAGCCGGCCCGCGCACAACGCCTACAGTTATCGAGGCTTGTTCCGGATTCACCCGCGGAGAGCTTGAAATCGAATAATACCGCGGTTTTAACGGGCGTAAAAGCTCTAAAAACCGTTCAAACGGCATTTCACATGCTTCATATTGTTCGAGCAGATCCAGCATGGAAATCCGTTTTTTCAAAATTTGTTCCTGATAAACGCCCTCTTCCGTCATATCTTCCAATTCACGTTTATGAGGCGGACAGACGGTAAATGCGGCCAGCTCGCGTATTTGCGCCCTAGTTGCCGCTTCCTGCACCTCGACGCTGTAGCTGAGCAGATCATGCAGGCTGACAGGCCGATCCAAAGGCAGATTCCCGGAGCTGCGCCCGCTTGCCGTCAGTGTAACTTGGTCAGTTCCTTTTAAGCCGAATCTGTGAAGAATCCGGCTGACATTTGTCCGGCTGTTCCTTGGCAGAACGCCAAGGTGATCACCTTCCCGGTATTCGACGCCAGAAGGCAGCGCAATTTCAATATGGCGGGTGCTGCGCCCACTGTCTGCGGACTGGAGTTCACGATTTTCCGCAATGGATGCGTGAACCGCTTCATACGACCGGGCTAATGGGGATTCTCCCAGCCCCCTGACAAACTGAAGGCTCAGCGTGCTTCTCTCCTTATCAGCGTTTTCATTAAGCTCGAGTCCGAAGGTTTTGATGGCGTCCGACCACATGCTTTTTTTCCACTGGTCAAGCTGTCCTTCAAAATCACCGCTCACATCGCCCTCTCCGCGTGCAGAAAAACGGGTCGCCCCTTTTTCCGCTAGCTGCTCGTCAATCGTTCGGGGTACGTACTGATACGTGCTTGCCCAGTTATGATCTCCGCAGCCAAACACCGCATAATGGACACCCTCAAGCTCACCCGGCTGTATTTCTTCAAGCCACTGCACAAACTGCCCCGCATTGCTTGGCGGTTTTCCATTGTAGGAAGAGGTGACGATCACAACGGCTCCCTCTTTCGGCAGTTTTCCAATCTGATCGTTCAAGGGCGCAACCTCAGTCCTTACGCCGTGAAGACTGGCTGTATCTGCAAGTTCCCGGGCGACGCCTTCCGCGGTGCCTGTATCAGAGCCGTACAATACGAGTAGCGGCCGGTTGTTGAGACCGATAACCGAAGCACTTTTCGTTTCCTGTTTGCCCTTTTGTTCATCGTCGTGCGCCGCTTTTTCCTCAGACGGAACGCCGGCATGAATCGCTTCCTGATTTCGTGTTTGAACCCGGATGTGAAAATCACCGGGCTTAAGTGTCAGCGTTTGTTTGATATCAAGCTCATAATTCTCATAATCAATCAAAGTGAAATATTTTAAAATCATGCCAAGCACAAGTGTAGCCTCATGCAGGGCGAACTGCATGCCAATACAGGCTCTCTGTCCATTCCCGAACGGCTTGTAGGCATGATGAGGCACTTGGTCCTGATGTTCGAACCGTTCTGGACGGAATTCCTCCGCATCCTCTCCCCATGCGTCTTGATCGCGGTGAAGCTGCGGAATCAAGACAGAAATTCTGTCCTTGATTGTGATCGGATATTTTCCGCCAATGACCGTATCTTCCTTTGGATAAAGGCTGAAAGCCGGAGCCGTCGGCCATAGACGCAATGATTCATTTAAAATCATCCGGATGTATTTCAGGTCAAGCACTTGTTTATAGGTCGGCGCTGCATCCGTCAGCACCCGGTCGACCTCTTCATACGCCTTTTTCAATTTGTCGGGATGCTTCAATAAAAAGTAGATTGCAAACGAAAGCAGGCCGCTCGTTGTTTCATGGCCGGCAATTAAAAATGTAATGATCTGAAAACGGATGTTTTCATCATCAAGCTTCTCCCCGGTCTCCGGATCTTCCACCTTCAGCATCCGGGCGAGCAAGTCTTTTTCATCCTGATCCCCATCCGCCTTGCGCTCTGCAATAATGCTGTCGACTAACGAAAACATCGTTTGTATATCGTGGTGGAATTGGCGCTTTGTTCTGACCATGAGTTTATCCTGAACATCAAGCCGCTGCATCTGGTGCATCGCTTCATCCAGCGCGCGCACCATGCTGTTGATAAACGGATGAGGCGTTTCTCTGTAGTAGCTGTTAAAACGATAGTTAAACCCGCATAGCCCAATTGTGTCCAGCGTCAGCCGGGTCATATCAGCGGGGACATCGACTGCTTCATTCGGATTGAGCCGAGCCCACTTTTGAATCAGCTGAACAGCGATATCAACCATTTTTTCATGATAATCCTTCATGGCCCGCTGGCTGAACGTCGGCATGAGAATGTTGTGCGCTTTTCTCCAGTTAGGCTCATGCGTCCAGCTTGTAAACAATCCGTCACCGGAAAACGCGCGAACTTTTTCCAAAGCGCCTTCAATGCTTTTATCGAAACGCTCTTCATCACAAACTTCTTTTACGAGTTCATGGCCGGACACCACAATTGTCGTGCCCGCCGGTGTGTGAATTTGAAAAATGGGGCCTTGCTCGTCCGCCAATTTGATCAGTGACAGGGTCGGTTTATCTTTATCAATTAAAGGAAGATTGCCGAGCGGTCCAAACGTCTTCGGCTGAGGAATCGGGTTTGTTTCCTTCATCGAACCATTCCTTTCGTATGTAATGCTTTCTATCTGACTACATTTCCCTTTCATGGTGACGATTATTCCATTTCTCTGATTGACGCCTGATCATTGTTTTTTCTATACTTGAGAAGCTGTACAATACGCAAATAAGGTGAGTTCATATATGGATTTTGAAATTCGATTTTTATCCTTTTATGTCATACAGGTGGAGGGCAAGGATGAGCAGGCAAACAAGCAATTCAAGCACTTCCAGACCCTTGATACAGAGGAATTTGAAGAAAGCGAACTGAAGGACTTTCTTGACGGAGAGCTAAAAAAAATCGTCAAACGGAAAGCCGACCGCCATCCGCAGTCCGAGCAGGTGCCGACGAAAATCGGCCATTTTATCGTCGAACCCGGCCACGAGCTGGATTCCAACCCGAACTACAACATGTTCAACCGCGCGCGCCTGGCGGAAACAAAAGAGGACTTTAACGAGCTGAGCGAACAGTTCGTCCGCACGTACCTAGATACAAGCGCGGTCCGCGGCGGTGTGTTCTTAGTCGCTTCGGCTGTGCCGAGAAAGTACTTCGACGAGTCATTTGTCTTCATTATGAAATGTGATTTTGAGCCGAAGGTGGCCCGCATCTCAGACGCGTCTTCCCTCATTAAAAAAGTCGAAATGGCCATCACGACAAAAAACATGAAGAGTATCCAATACCCGTTCATGCCGGAGGAAGGAATGGTCGAGGAAGGCGAGCTGAAAATCCACCAAGCCTCGCACGCCCGCTATTTCGAGGATTTCCTGAAATTCGTTGAGTACGGCGAATCAATGCCGGAAATCATGAAAACCCAGGTCATGAACATGGTGCAGGAGCACGTCTATGAGACATTTGAGGACAACAGTGAAGAGCTCAAGCAGTTTGAACAAGACATCGAAATCTGGGAAGCGAGCGAAAAACGGGAAATCCAAGAACGCCTCGACACGCATCAAGTGATCGAAGCCTCCGCCCAGATCATCGAGCACACGCCGGAAGCCGAGCTGAAAATGAAAGTCGGAGAAACCGAGATTAAGGGATTGCTAGCTGATTTTGGCGAATCGATTCATCTTGCGAAGGTGAACGGGCGCTATGTCGCGCTGATTGAAGCGGAGACGATTTCGTTTGAGAAGGGCAGTTCGCCGGTGGAGTTTTATAAACCGGAGGGGCTGCATGAGGTGATTGAGCGGATACGGAATAAAACAGAGCAAGAATAAAAAGTCCAGAATTCAATTCTGGACTTTTCCTATTTAATATCCTTCTCTCAACACCGCATAACACTCCCCGATCAGCTCTTCCGCTCCCGGCTGGCCTTTCAGCCCGCGGCGGACGATTTCTGAAGATAAGTCCTGCACTTTGAGCGCTCTTGGCGCTCTTCTTTCGTAGTATGCATGAAATGCGGTTTTGATGCCGTCGTGGTTTTTGAGTTCTTCGGCGAGGACCATGGCATCCTCGATGGCCATTGCCGCTCCTTGTGCGAGGGTCGGCGCTCCGGCATGGGCGGCGTCTCCCCCGATGACGACGCGGCCTTTGTACCATGGATCCTGCACCGCAACCTGCTCAAGCTTGTTAAAAATGACGGGATGCTCTTTTGACATATGCTTTGTGACAAAATTGAGCCCCGGAAAGCCTGAGAGGATCTCTTTGACTCTATCAAACCGGGTCTCTTCCTCATCCCAATAATCGCTCGCGCAAGGCTGAAGGACGAAAACATAGCCGGCGTGTTCCGCAAGCGGCACGACGCCGATTTGTGTCTCTCCGCTTCTGTACATCAATGTCGCGTCCTCAAATGTGTAATCGGGAAGTTCAATATAAAAGCGCCACGCCCCCATGCCGAGAAACTCTTTTTCTATTTCTTTTTGCAGCATGGCATCCCGCACAATGGAATGAATGCCGTCAAAGCCCGCCAGAATGTCGGCCTGCATCTTTTCTCCATCATCAAATATGGCAGTAACCGCTTCAGGCGTTTCTTCATAAGCCACAATCTTTTTCCCCCACAAGATCCTTGCACCCGAAGCTTCGGCATGCTTGATGAGAATATCATTTAACGTTTTTCGCAGAATATTATTGCGGCCCGGAAGCTTATCATCTAAGAAAGACTCACTGACTTTGAATAATAGATTCCCCTGCTTATCAAATGTTTTAAACCACGCTGTTTGAAATCCATGCACGCAGCACTCTTCAAATACGCCCAGCTCCTTTAACACCGCCAGTGCGTTTTGCGGCTGGAGAATCCCTGCGCCGGTCTTGCGGTTTTCTGCAGCCGCTTCACATAAGGTGACGGAAAAACCTGCTTTACTGAGAGAAATGGCTGCCGACAGCCCGCCGATTCCGCCCCCCGCAATCAGTATATGTTTCATGTTGATAACCACCTTTTCAGTTCTCTGTATATAGTTAGGTACCTAACTATATTACCTTACTATGTGCGGCAAACAGCTGTCAATCATCTCCAACACGGGTTGCGTTCTGATTTTCCCTCCATTATAATCGTGTCACGACAAACGTACGGGAGCTTATTGTGATGGAATTAAAACATTTACCGAAATACAAGCATATAACAGAACATGCCGAGACGTATTCCAATGTGGACACCGGTTCTCTTGAATTATTTTTATCTTTGTTTGATATTTCGAAAAAAATGAATCATGTGATGGAGCATTATTTCGCCAGACGCGGACTGTCTGAAGGAAAATTTAAAATCCTGATGCTTTTGTTCGACGCAAAGGACCACACGTTAAGCCCGACGGAGCTCGCCAAGCAATCGAGCGTCACAAAAGCAACGATTACCGGGCTGCTTGACGGACTGGCGAGGGACGGATTTGTCCGTCGCAGGCATCATAACGAGGATAAACGAAAAATCAGCATTGAGCTGACAATGGAAGGTAAAGAACGGCTGAAGCAATTTCTGCCCGGCCATTTCAGCAAGATTTCCGCTGTTATGGAAAACTACAGCGATGAGGAAAAAGACATGTTCGTGAATATGCTGGGCGATCTTTTTGAAAAGCTAAGCGTGTTTAAAGACTAAAAAACCCCGTCCGATCTGGACAGGCTACAGCACTTTTTCTTAAGGGACGGTGACAAATATGCCGCTGAACACAAACACAATGCCGATCAGAACAGATGTAAAAATGCCGGACACCTTTGTCAATCCACTGTACATAAAAAAACGCCAACCGTTACAAAAAGCGCCTATCTTAATGACAGGCGCTTTCTGATTAATCATCACTGCTTAAAATGCCAAAGAAGCGAAGCAGGTTGATGAACAAGTTGATAAAGTCAAGGTACAGCGATAATGCCATAACCGGAATTAAGTCCTCCGTAATATCGCGGTGTTTGATTTGGTTCAAATCATACAAGATGTAAAGGGAAAAGACGATGGTTCCAATAACGGAATACGCCATCATCGCCGCGGAATTCAGCGGGCTGAAGATGCTGAAAATGCCAACCGCAATTAGTGCGATGAGCGCTACGAGCAGAAACGACGACAGGAACGATAAATCCTTCTTCATTTTTGCGCCGATTGTGCCGAGCACAGCAAAAATTAAAAATGTAGATCCGAACGCTTCAAGTACCACATAGGCGCCGGCTATTGAAGCGTAGTGGCTGACAATCGGAAATAGGGTAATGCCGGAAACGAAGGCGAATGTATAAACAAACGCATACCCGACCGCTTTTCTTCTGCGCATCCAGAAGGCGATAATAATCATCGCCACTTCAAGGATTGAAAGCGGCAGCATCAAAGCGACAGGAATAAACTGGCCGATGTACAGCCCGACGGTTGCGATCAGCAGTGTAAAGATAAACACTGTCAAAATGCGCTGCATGATCGAATGCTTACTCTCATGAACTGTAGCTTGCATGTCAATAATCCTCCTAAGAAATGATCTTAAAGGTCTATTATATAAAAAATGGATGAAATATGTATATGTTTTAAGGAGAATTTAATGTCGAACAAAAACCTTTTAAACACCTCTTTTACTTCGATTCTTTGCTTTTCAGTGAGAAACGGTGCTTTTCGACCTTCTCAATCTGTGTGACCTGGGAATCGTGTACGGTGATTTGAACGGTGCCGAAATCCAGTGTTTCCAACGAGCTGATAATTTTTTCAATCACTTTCGGATCAACGGTTGTTTTTGAAACCAATGACCTTCCCCCCTGTTCGGTTTTAATTCATAGTATTCTTATAAGAATTATAATATTATGTTTTTTCCAATAAATCAATGGTGATTTCTATTCACATCAAAAAGGCATATGATCACCTCATCAAGGGGCGGTCATATGCCTAATCAGATTTCATCTTAGTTTTGTTCCAATTCCTCAACAATACAGCGGACGCCCATGTTTTCAAGCGCCTGCTTCAGCGTGCCGTATGTTTCATATTCACTGAAATCAAGCCCTAATTGAATGGATGTTTGGGCGACATCCGGCCGAATGCCTGAAAATACGGCTTTGACGCCAAGTAAGAAAAGTGTTTTTGACAGGTTGTACAATTGCTGTGCAACCATTGTATCCACAATCGGGACGCCGGAAAGATCGACAACAAGACTTGTGATTTTTCTCTCAATGCATCGGACCGGCACTGTCTCTAAAATCACCTGCGCACGTTTTGTGTCTACAGAGCCAATCAGCGGCAATATGCCGATTCCATCCGCAATGGAAATCACCGGACAGCCTAATTCACTGATCAATTCCTGCTGAGAAGTGAGCCTCATCAGCATAAATTTTTGATACTGCTCGGAAAACTCAATAATCAGCTTATCGAAAGACTGATTCACAATACGGTTCCAGCGGTCAGCATCCTCATTTGTGACGATATCCCGATGCTCTTTTATAAACGTAACGACAGCATCCCAGAATGCGATTCTTGAATTTGATATGGCTTCGACGACCTCATGCACCGGAACATCTTGCTCTACTCTTTTTTTCGCAACATTCAGCGCCCATTTTGCCATATTGTCTTGAAATTCGGTTTGTTCCTCCAGGAATGCACTTGCGATTGTTATATTCGTAAACGTATGCTGCTCTGTCAAAAGCTTTTTGGTTTCTTCACTTAAATGCTCGGCGGAATATAATTCGCCTTGCAGCTGACTTCGTAAACTGAACCATTTCTCAGTAATGTCAGCCGTATGGTCTATGATATATTGATATAGTTTTTGATCGATATTCACGGTCTGTCTCCTTTTTCATAATAGAAGCTCTTATATTATAAAATTATAAATCGGAATTGTGAATGGGACTAGGGAAAAATGGATTGATTCTGCACAATGAGCGCATGCCAATTCTATCCATAGGCAGATTCACTAATATAAGCCCACTCTCATATCCTGTCAAATGTACAGTTTACTATGAGAAAGGACGTTATGATATGTATTATGATCCATATATGTATGATGGGCCGATCTATGATCCATGGACTCCAGTAGAATATGATTACCGCTACCCAGTTGGATATCCAGGGCCTGGTATCGGCGGAGGCGCCGTACCCGGTATTGGCGGGGGTGCTGGGCCTGGTATTGGCGGGGGGGCCGTGCCTGGTTTTGGCGGAGGCGCTGGGCCTGGTATTGGCGGGGGGGCCGTGCCTGGTTTCGGCGGAGGCGCTGGGCCCGGTGTTGGAGGCGGGGCGCCGCAAGGTCCTCCCCCGCATAAAAAGCCGGCAAAACCGACAAAGCCTCAGGGCTTGCATGGGGCAGCTTATTTAGTTGAACCCGTTCTCATTCAGCCTTGTCTCTTCCGTTTTACCTATGTTTGGTTAACCAACGGCAGCTCATTTTGGTTCTATCCAGTCATTCTTGGAAGAGAATCCGTCGGCGGCTTTTATTGGGATGCCTCACACCACCGCTGGTTTTATTACGCATTGGACACAAAACATATAGATGTCGTAAGCTGCTCATTTTAATGGTAAATCAGCCGGTTCTCCCGGCTGATTTTTCTGTGTTACTTCAGCTTTATAAAGGTTATGATATACATATCTATTGAATTGGAGGTTTCCCTATGATCAAACAAATCGGCACTGTGGCTGTATATGTTGAGGATCAGCAGAAAGCGAAGCAATTTTGGTCGGAGAAGGTGGGTTTTGACATTGTGGCGGACCATCCGATGGGGCCAAACGCAAGCTGGCTGGAGGTCGCGCCCACGGGGGCACAGACTCGTTTAGTCATTTATCCGAAAGCGATAATGAAAGGCGCCGAACACATGAAGGCTTCTATTGTCTTTGAGTGTGAAGACATCTTTGGTACATATGAAAGAATGAAGGCAAACGGCGTAGAATTTCTCAGTGAGCCGAACCAGATGGAGTGGGGCACCTTTGTTCAATTTCAGGACGAGGACGGCAATGAGTTTTTATTGAAAGCATAAGTGTGACGGCGGAGAAAATGCTCCGCCGTGCTCTTTTTTTGACATTGAGAATGAATTTCATTTACAATAACGGATATATGAGCATGATTGGGGAGAGATAAATGTTTGTTCAGTTGAGAAAAATGACGGTAAAAGAAGGCCATGCTGATAAAGTGATCGAACGTTTCAGCGCTGAAGGAATCATTGAAAAACAGGAAGGCTTAATTGATGTGACCGTGCTTGAGAAAAACGTCCGCCGCGGCGATGAGGAAGTCGTTGTCATGATCCGCTGGCAATCCGAGGATCACTGGAAACAGTGGGAAAAAAGCGATGCGCATATCGCCGGGCATAAGGCGAACAAAGGCAAGCCAAAGCCTGACTATATGATCAGCACTGAAGTGAGCATGTATCACGTGAGAGCTGTTAAACAAGGGACTCATCAATAACGAAATAGAGCTTGGGCTATGCCGCAAGCTCTTTTTTCATGAGGATCTGCTTTCTTCAAATGTGATAGCGTACAGCGGTTTATTAGGATGCCATTCAGCAAATAATACATCCTCAATCTTTTCAATCCCCTGCTTTTTCAGCGTTTGCTTCAGCCACTGTTCGTCTACCCCTGCTTCTCGCAGGTTGTCATACACAATCTCCCCATCAAGAATTAACGTGGTGGGCAAAGACACATTTTGCTGCGGAAGATTCATATCTTTTCTCGTCGGATTGCCAAAATCGGATTTCTGAAGAACGCTGACCATCCCGTTTGTTTCTAATATGGCATATTCCACTTCCTGTATGGAAAAGCAGCCGGCCTGCCTTAAAAGGCTCTGCAGCTGATTAATGTCGAGCTTGTTTTTCTTCAGCATTTCATATTTGAGCTTTCCATTATGGATGACGATATTCGGTTCACCTTCCAGGAATTTTCTGGACCCTTTTACTTTTTGGGTAATGAATTCAATCATATAAATCAGCAGCCCCCACAGCAGCGAAGCGAAAATAATCTCTTTGATCTTAATTTCATGATCGTACACTGCATTTCCGACCAGTTCCCCTAAAATCAATGCAGAAATAAAGTCAAACGGAGTGATTTGAGAGAATTGGGTTTTTCCGAGAAACTTCAAAATGACAAATAAAATGCCCAAACCGCAAACTAATTCTACCGCTACATTGAGATAATCTCCCATGTTGATAGCACCTACTTCTTAAGAGCTACTATCATTATGGTCAACTGCACGTTTTCTAAACGGTCACTGCTCCTATTATAATATCGGCTGGTGCTTTGAAAGCATGTCGTCAAAAAGCTGCTCCGCATCACGGCGGTCGAGCGTGACAAGCGGGTCATTGAGAAACGCTTGAAAAGCGAGACCGCGGTCCTTTGTTAGCCCCGCTTCCGCCACTGCCTCCTGATTGGATACGTGTCGTGCCGCCAGCATTTCCACACCCTTCGGCAGCGCTCCGGAAACAATCGGCTGGACACGGTTGCGGGTAATGAATGCGTTTGTTTCCACGATCGCATCTAATGGGAGATGAGCGACCTGGCCTCGATTCGGCAGATTCACATTTGTTACAAGTTCGCCCAGTCCGAGGAGCGCCGCAATGATATTCACGCCCTCTTCTCCTGATGCTTTCCTCTCAACACCCTGTTTTTGCTGTGCCATGTGGTCCGTTTCTTTTTGTTTCCGGTCTCTGTCCTGTTTTCTGAAGGATATGGGTGTCAGGTGAAACTTCCATGTCTCAGGCTGTTTGAGATAACAACCGGGGAAAAACTCAGCCAGATGCCTGTCACCGGCAGCGGGGATGGCACCGTACGTTTCAAATAAATCGAATGCAATACGGTGTGCAGAGCGAAATACACTGTCCTTCCAGCTTTCCCCCTCCAGCTCATAGCCGGATTCGGCATAATGCGCACAGAAATCATGGAAAACTGGCAGCAGATCAATATGCCGGTAAGAAGCTGCTGTGACCCATGTAAAATGGTTAATGCCCAGCACATGAACATGGACGTCTTCACGCCGCTTTACCTCTAGTCCAAGCCTATCTGTAACCATCTCCGCCAGCAGTTTTTGCGTGCCGAATACCTCGTGGCAGCAGCCGAACGCTTTTATGCCCGGAAACACTTTATACAGCGTTCTCGTGCAAACAGACATTGGGTTTGTATAATTGATGACCCATGATTCGGGGGCGTAGTCTCTTATTGCCCGGGCAATTTCTGCAAACATCGGAACGGCCCGCAAACCTCTCATAATTCCCCCCGGTCCGACAGTATCACCAACTGATTGATAGATGCCGTATCGCTCAGGCAGATGAACGTCCGTTTCCATGTCATCCAGAGTGCCCGGCAAAATCGAAATAATCACGATATCCGCACCGGATAATACCTTTTTCAAAGTAGAAACCGCCTCGTACCGCCATCTGCCGTCTCCGCTGTTATTGCCGATGATTTCATTTTTCTGCGCCGCTTCAAAATTCAGATCATAGAGCGCCACCGTGCCTGACATTCGGTCATCAAGGGACAAATCGCTCATCAAGCTTCGGGCCCAGCCTTGGGAACCCCCGCCGATATAGGCGATTTTGATCTGATCTAACGTACTGATATGAAACACTCCCTTTCTCAGCCTTTCACAGAACCGATCAGCATTCCTTTGGCAAAATGTTTTTGTAAAAATGGATAAACCGCCAAAATCGGTATGGTCGCGATGACGATGACAGCAAGCTTAATCCCCTGCTCCGGCGGAATGGTATTTTGCATCGTATCGCCATTGGTCGCCGTTAAGTCCGATAAAATCGTGACCTGGCGGAGCACCATTTGCAGCGGCCATTTTGCACTGTCATTGATATATAAGAGAGCATGGAAGAAATCATTCCAAATTCCGACCGCATAAAACAGCGCAAAGGTGGCAATGACCGGCTTCGACAGCGGCAAAGCGATCCGCCAAAAAACGCCGATTTCTGAACAGCCGTCAATTTTTGCTGATTCCTCAAGCTCCTGCGGCAGCTGCTGAAAGAAGTTTTTGATAATAATGAGGTTAAACGGATTGATCGCCATTGGCAGGATCAACGCCCAATAGGAATCCAGCAATCCAAGTGATTTGACAACAAGATACGTCGGAATCATCCCCCCGGAAAACAGCATCGAGAAAATCACCAGGTTTAAAAGCAGATTCCGTCCCTTCACATGCCGCTTCGCCAGCGGATACGCCATCGTAAAGGTGAAAAACAATTGCACGGCTGTCCCGACTACAGTGATGAAGATGGATACGCCCATACTTCTGATAAACGTCGGTGTCGAAAACACGTACCGATAAGCGTCAAGGGTAAAGGTTTTCGGGAAAATAAAGAAGCTGCGCTGAGCAAGCTCAGCTTCTGTCGCAAAGGAACCGGCGATAATATACAAAAACGGCAAAATGGTAATAGCGCCGACGCCGCCAAGAAACAAAATGTTGCAGACGTCAAATACCCGTCCGGCTTTTGTGTTGTGCATCGTGTGAATGTCAGCCATACCTCTCCCTCCTTTAAAACAATCCTTCTTGATCGAACTTTTTCGCGATGTAATTAGCACCGAAAATTAAGACAATCCCGACAACCGATTTAAACAAACCGACAGCTGTGCTGTAGCTGTACGCGCCTTGGGTAATCCCCATCATGTAAACGTACGTGTCGAAGATGTCAGCCACGCTGCGGTTAAGCGAGTTTGTCATCAAATACACCTGTTCAAAACCGATATTCAAAAAGCTTCCGATCCTTAAAATCAAAAGAACAATGATGGTGCTTCTGATTGCCGGAAGCGTAATATGCCACATCCGCCTAAACCGGCCGGCCCCATCCATAATCGCCGCCTCATATTGCTCCTGATCCACCGTTGCCAAAGCGGCGAGAAATAAAATCGTTCCCCAGCCTGTCTCCTTCCAGATGCTTTGCATGACAATCATCGGCCGGAACCAGTCAGCGTCTGATAAGAAAGAAATCTGATTCCCTGTCAGGCTCATGACCATTTTGTTGATGACCCCTGTATCGACTGTAAAGAAAACAAAGGTGATGCTGACCACGATTGTCCATGAGACAAAATGGGGCACGTAAATAAGGGTCTGAATGCACCTTTTATACACAGCCTTCCTCAGCTCATTCAACAGCAAAGCCAAAATGAGCGGCGCGGGAAAGGCAAAGAGCAGATCAAGGCTTGCCAGCATGAGCGTGTTGCGCAGCAGCCGGAAAAAATCCGGATTCATAAAAAAATCTTTAAAATAATCAAGACCGACCCATTCGCTTTTCCAGAAGCCGAGATATGGCGAATAATCCTTAAACGCGATAAGCACGCCCCACATCGGCAGGTATTTGAAAATCAGAAAATAAAGCAGACCGGGAATAAGAAGAAGATAAAGCCATTTGTCTCTTTTGAGCGCAGCCATCCAGCTGATGCCTTTTCCAGCAGTGAGAACTGGTGCGTTTCCCTTCTTCGGCACCGTTTCCATATCTGTTCTCCTTTCGTGATACCGGTGCGCCCGCTGAACGGCAGGCGCATCGGTTTATTTTGACGATTGATACAATTTGTTTAAGTCCTTCATCAGTTCATTTCCGCCGCTGTTTTCCCAAAGCTTCACCGCATCCTTGAAGCCTTTTTCATCGATTTCTCCGATAATAAATTGTGTTCTTGCATCGAGAATGATGTTGTCCAGCTGGGCTCCTTTTTGGGTATATACATCGGATACAAGCGACTCAGCCGGGTTAAAGACGGCTATTTTTTCTCCTTCAGTGATGATGTCCTTGCGATGCTGGAAGAGCTTTGTTTTCTGATCTTCGATGTAGTACTCGCTTTTCGGGATGGACATGCTGAATTGAGCCAAGCCTCTATGCTCATACAGGAGGGATTTGTTGTTTTTCTCAAGAGAAGTGAATACGCCGTCCTTCAGCTCATAATTACGGCCCTCCACTCCGTTGTTGGTCAGAATCTGTGCTTCCTTATCGTTCAGCTTATCAAGGAAGGACAGCACCTCTTTCAGCTCTTTTTCCGTTTTCACACTTGATTTTGGTATCGCGATCATGCCTGAATATCCTGATGTCGGGAAAGTGCGCTTGCCTTTTGGTCCTTCTACTGTGCCGACGATATCAATGATATCCTTGTTCGACTCATCCGCTTCTTCCATGGCGCTTTGAATTTGCGACGCTCTGGAGCCTGTATCAACGATGACACCCGCTTTTCCTTTTACAACCGGATCATTCCACTTCGCCGAATCCATAACAGCGAAATCCTTGTTGATCAAGCCTTCATCATACAGCTTCTTAAAGAAGGTGAGCGCCTCCATATATTCCTTCGTTGTAAAATCAGGCACCAGCTTCCCGTTTTCAACGCCGTAGCGATTCGGGGCGCCGAACCAGATTTGCAGAACATCCCACGGGCTTCCGTTGCCAAGCCCCATCCATTTCGGCACGACCATGCCGTACGTATCGTCCTTGCCGTTTCCGTCAGGATCTTTTTCCTTAAAGGCTTTCAGCACTTCATAAAAATCATCAAGCGTTTCCGGCATTTCGAGCCCGACGTTTTTGAGCCAGTCGGTTCTGATGATCATACAGGCTCTGATCAAGTCTCTCGATCTGTAGACCCCGTACACCTCGCCATTTACCGAGCTGTTCTTGAGTATCTTTTCATCAGCCTGGCTTACATTCTTGTAGTCTTTTAAATAAGGAGACAGCTCCCAAAAAGCGCCCGCTTTGACAGACTTAATAAAGCCGGCTGACTTATCTTTAATCACAATCGCATGCGGCATCTCTCCAGAGGCCATGACGATGTTAAATTTATCGTTGTAGGATGAATCAGGCACCCATGTGACCTTAATATCTTTGCCTGTGTATTTCTCTAACGCTTTTAATGATGGGCTTTTATCACTCGGGCTTTCCGGTGACAGCAGCGGCGCCATGATGTTGATCGTGTTTTTTGAATCGCTCGCTGAATTGGATGTTTCTGAATTGCTGCACCCGGCTATCATCATGGCAGCGAGCGGTAAAGCGAGCCATTTTTTTCGTATTCTTTTTTTCATGATGCGTAAGTCCCCCTTTTTCTCCTTTTTCATTTCTCCTTTGCCACCCCTAATATAAAGCGCTTACATAAATTCTTGCAATCTTCATTTTTTGCATCATTTCTCCTATGAATTGACGGCTGTTATCCTTTTTTGCCGGATGTATCTTTTTTTGCGGGGAGGTATTCACCAATTAATTCAAGTGCCGCAATGACATTTAAACACCATTGGGAGACAGTGTTTGTCGTTACCCACGGAAGCTCTTCAAGCTGAGTCCACGTCTCGATTTGCGCGGGGTTGATCGGAAGCGGCGTATGGCTCAGTTTATGGTCGAGCAAAAGATTCCACGCTTTTTCGGCGAGGTTATGGTCTTGTTTTTTTCTCGCAGCATAGGCTGTCATACCAGCCGCAAACATCGGCCAGTGAAAATGCCCATCATGGAGCGCCCCTCCGCTTTTTTTGCGTTTTTCTTCATCACTGAATGTGTAAAACTCGCCGAATTCACTCAGCATTTCCTCCCATTCACGGTCATCGAGAAGCTCTGCCAGCTCCATCCACACTTGCGGCGCGCCAAACGCAATGATCATATGATAGCCGCCCGCGATGCCGTCTCCCATGTGATGAAGCATAGATGTCGCCGGATTATATTCAAACGTCGGACCTGATAATAAGCGAAGGGGCAGGCGTTTCAGGCAGCTGATGCCAGTTTGGATTTTCCTGAGATATTCAGGATTCTCAGTCCGCTCCAATTCCGCCAGCCAGTTCGAGCAAAACGCCGCCCAGTCCGGCCCCGTTCTGACGTGAGTCGGGTGCTCTCCTTTCTCGTAGAAAGCACGCATCGGATCGGTGTTCACTAGGGCGGCATCGGCGTCCTTCACTTCTGTCAAAAGATCTCCCGTGCGCTCATCGCCCGTCAGATAATAGTAGAATTTATAAAGACCGGCCATGCTGATTCTCGCTTCCTTGCAGCCGCATCCCCAGTGCACCACGTTATGCCGGGAGCCAAGCCCCGCATATTCTCCGAGATGAAAACAGTCGGTTTCACTTGTATGTCGGGTCATTGCTTCAGCCATTCGGAATAAGTCTTCTCTGCCGGAGCGGAAAAACGCCTGCCACAGCCACAAGGTCGGAACGAGCTCATTATTTTGCCACGCGTACCCGCCGAGATCATACCGCCACATATGCCGGACCGGGTCATACGTATGCATGACGTCCCCATAGTTCCAGAACCCGTACCATCTGCGCTGCTCCACTTCTTTTTGATAAAACAAGAAGGCGGCGTCCAGCTGTTCTTCCAGCTCTTTTTTGACTGGATCGGCCGTATCGATTACACTCCAAACGCCAAGCGCTTTTGACTCGTAATAAACGTCCGGCTCACAAATAAGCAATGGCGGCGCCTGCCATTTGTCCGCTAACGCATTCAGCACGTCATCAGACGGCATCTGAGAAAAGCATGACAGGCTGATGTCGTTTGTGTTGGCAATGCCTGTCGGATCAGAGCGCATCTCATCAAACCCTTCGTACGCGCTGACGACATGGGTGTTCCCTGTATAATGCCTGAAATCCATTGCTTCCGCGTCTGGCGGCCAGAGCCAGACGGTCAAGTTCGGTTGATCACCGGCAAGACCTGTTATCTCAAGTGACGACGGATATTTTTCAAAAAAATACCGCAGACCGAGCGCTAAGCCTCCATTTTCGCCGCCCGCATAGCAAAGCCCTTTCGCCCGCGTACCATGCAGCATGTCAACCCACGAATATTCCTTGCCGGTCCGTTTTGCCAGTCGGTAATGATCGCTGGAGTCCTGAACGAGTTTCATATCATTCCAAACTGCGTTCTGTACGCCGTGTGCGAACCAATTCTTGTGCTCTTCACTTGGAGAAATCGGTTCCCCGTTGATGTGCCGCTGATAAAGAGGATGCCGTTCATTCCATTTGCGGGTGCCAAACAGCTGGGCGGGTTCTTTATAAACGCCTTTGTCCCCCGCAAAACGGAAATGGCGGTTGTACGGCTCTCCCTGTAAAAAGAGGGCAAACTGCATGCCAAGCCCTTTGATGAACTCTCGTTTGAAATTCCTGTCGATCAGCTGAGTGTGCATGATATTCATCTCTGAAAGCCCGGCATAAAACGTCAATCTGATAATGAAGGGCAGCCATTCTTCATTTGTCTTTTGGAGTACATGAACCCCCTCAATCTTGATGACAGCTTTTACAGGACCTCTCTGTTCAATGACCGCACGTTTGATAAGACTGACCGATGTTTCATGTGAGAAAACCTTTTCCGCCGCCTTCTCCTTTCTCGTTTCCTTTATTGCGATCAGCCGCCCGCCTGCGGCGATCGGCTTTCCGTTGATCACCAGAGATTGAATGATGTCGGAGCCTGTTTTATTCACAGTGCAGACAAGCGCCCCGGTATCCACTTGGATTGCATCCTTTAACTCGTGGATCATGAGCTTTTTCGCTGGCAGCTGGTTTTCATCTTTTTGAAGGGTAAAGCTTGTATCGGTTTGTTCACTGAACACAGCCGCGTGCTTCGTCCATTTGATGCTCCCGTCCGGCCAATAGGCCGACGGATCGCTTTGCACATAGAGGCTTTCACCCTTTGCATTTACAAGCGCCAGACAGTCTCCCTTTTTCAATTCTCCTCTTTTCCAAGGCACACCCCACGTTACGCCGCTTGTCAGCTTAGGTTGCTCTGATAGCCATTTGATCTTTTTCATCGGTTCTCTCCTTCCATATAAAAAAGCTGATTCAATGCAAAGAATCAGCTGCGATTACCAAACTGAATCACACGGTATTCGTGTTGGCCGACTGACAGTCTCCCCGCTCCGACTGAACGGTTTGCCAAAAGATCGGTCCCCTCTTCCGGAAGCGTCACACTCCCGCCTTTTCCATTCATATTAACGATAACCCATACAAGGCCGTTTTCTCCTTTTCTCGGGGCAACAATCGTACCGGGGGTGACATCGGACCTGACAGAAACGGCTGCTTCCCCCGCATAGTGCCTGACGAGTGCTTCCAGCATTGCATTCCCTTTTTCGCCTGATGGAAGCGAGCCGAGCATGACCATTTTCCCTTCGCCGTGCTCTCGTTCTGACAGAAATGCATGGCCGGCACCTGGCCCGGATTCAACTGTGCCGAGAGTGTTTCTGCTCTCTATATCAAACACCGCGCTCCACAGCCCGAGCGGCGCCGTCATGCCAAACGCTTTTCCTGTATTGGCATCCTCGTTCATCGGGAACGTGAACAGTGTTTTGATTCCGGCTGTTTTCTCCAGTTCTCCAAGGCCATAATCGGTATGAACCGTATGCTCGCCCGTACGCCCTCCCGTCAGCGGCCCGGCAATCCATATGCCGCCCGCTTCAGCAAATGCGGAAGCTTTTTTGATAAAAGCAGAAGACAGATAAGGCACAAAAGGCGTAAACAGCACACGATAGCCCTCCAGCGGAAAGCCTTCCGGAACGAGATCACGATGAATACCCGTGTTGAGGATGCGCTCGTAAAAGTGTGTGATAAGCGTTCGGTGTTGGAGCCCCCGGTGAGGTTCTGTTTTCAGAAACGCTTTCGCCCTGTCGGAATAGGTCATTGCAACCTCAGCCTGAACGGGCACAGTAGAAAGAATGATCGGTTCGATTTCCTTTCTTGCCCGCTCAACCGCCAAAACGTTTTGATAACCAATCGTCGGCTCTCCCCAGGCACTAAGGACGGAACCGTGTGAAATCTCGCTGCCTGAACGCTGCTGGCGCCACAGCCAGTAGCAAAATCCCTCGCTCCCCAAGGCGTAAGAAGACACGGCTTCAGCTTGTAAATACCCATCGGCGTGCGGCATGGCACAGCTTTCGAGCGAGGCTGCATATGACGGACTTGTTTCCAGAATCCAGAACGGGCGGTCTTTTTTGAAATGCCTCCAAATATCACAATTTAATAAAAATGCAGATGCATTTTCTTGGGAAGCGTACGTATCATAGGAAGCAAAATCGAGATTCTGAAACATCCGTTCATTGTCTGTGCTGAACATGACCGAGCCGTTATGAGTGATTGGCGCATCTGAATAACAGCGGATGATTTTCGCTTGTTCATCCGCAAATTGAGCGATCATCTCCATCGAAAACAGCTGATACATCGTGCGCAATGAAGCGTGATGCAAAAACGGGGCCGGACCCGGCTGCGGCACCTGCTCAAAGGTTTGATAGGTTTCACTCCACACATCGGTTCCCCACGCTTCATTTAACCGTTCAATCACACCGTAACGGTTTCTAAGCCAGTCATGCCATAAGCTTAAGCACGTCTCACACATGCATTCAGCCACATGGCATTTAAATTCATTATCGAGCTGCCAGCCGATCAGCCCCGGCAAGTGTCCCAGCTCTTTGGCGATGCTTGTGGTGATGATGGCGGCTCTTTTTCGGAAATACGGGTTATTTGTACACGCATGCTGACGGGAGCCGTGTCCCATCACCTCTCTTTTTTCGTTGGTGTGCATTCGCTCAGGCCGGCCGTGCGACAGCCAAATAGGCGGTGTCGGTGTCGGTGTGCACATGATTGTTTCGATGCCGTTTTCATACATCCGGCTGATTATTTCCTTAAAAAAGCTCACGTCAATTTTTCCTTCTTCCGGCTCGATCACAGACCAGGCGAACTCACCAATTCGCACGACATTGATGCCGACCTCCCGCATCCTGTCAATGTCCTGCTGAATCGTCTTTTCATCCCATAGTTCCGGATAATAGCAAGCGCCGTGATATAATTTTCTCCCCAAGTCCTTCACCCTTCTTTGACGATAGATTCTGTTAGTGGCAGGCCCAGCTCTTTCATGCCTTTCGCTACGAGTTTTGCCATTTCATTTGCGCCTTTTTTTGTAAAGTGCGTGTAATCGTCAATCCCTTCTGAAACCATAAAATAGGTGTATACTTTTTCTTCGCCCTTCTCAGTAAAGAAAGCGAGGCTTTTTTCCATTAGATCAATGAGCTGGACATTCTCCTCAGCGGCTGTCTGCTTCATGGCAATGCAATAATCAGGAAAGTCGTTCAAAAACACGCCGTTTTCATAATGAAAGCGGGCTACTGGGGTAATGAGAAGCGGATGCGCGCCTTTTTCTCTAGCGCCTGCGATATACTGCTTTAAATATTGTTTATAGGTGGTATAGGGCTCGGTGTAGCGCTCCGGCTTATTTTTTGACGCGTCATTATGGCCCATCTGCACAAACAGCCAATCATCCGGCTCAATCACATCAAGGATCGCCTGAAGCCTGCCTTCCTCCACAAAGGTTTTTGAGCTTCTGCCGCCGATCGCTTTATTGATCACCTGAATATGCTCCGGCAGATGCGAACCGAGAAACTGCCCCCAGCCCCCTTGATTTGTACTTTCTCCATACGTTTGGACAGTCGAATCACCAGCAAGATAAATATGATGTGCCATGTCTCATTCCCCCTCGTTTTTTTCACTTAATATAAACTCAATGGCAGAAAGCTCCTCGTTTGAAAAATACGCTGATTGCAAGGCTTGAACGTTTTCCTCTATTTGTTGCGCCCGGCTTGCTCCAATTAAAACGGAGGTCATCCGGGCATCCTTCAAAAGCCATGAGAGCGCCATTTGCGGGAGCGATTGTCCCCGTTCTTTCGCAATATTATTCAGCCTTTGCGCCTTACTGACCGCCCTTTCGGTTATGTGCTCCGTCTGCAGGAATGGACTGTTCGCATCCTTTGCTCTTGAGGTTTCCGGGATGCCTGAAACGTACTTTGTCGTGAGAAGCCCTTGAGCGAGCGGCGCAAACGCGATGCAGCCGGCTCCCTTTTTGTCCAGCACATCAAGCAGCCCTTTTTCCGGATCTCGGTGAAACATCGAATATCGCGTCTGATGGATGGCGAGCCGGACTCCGAGCTGTTGTAAAAGATCGGCGGCGCGCTCTGTCTCTTCAGGGCTGTAGTTTGACAGTCCGACATACAAAGCTTTTCCTTGACGCACAAAGCCCGCCAGCGTCTCCATCGTTTCCTCAAGCGGCGTTTCAGGATCAGGACGGTGCGAATAGAAGAGATCCACATAATCAAGCCCCAGCCGCTTTAAACTTTGATTCAAGCTGGCAGTCAAATGTTTTTTCGAGCCGCCATTGCCATACGGCCCCTTCCACATGTCATAGCCGGCTTTAGTGCTGATGACGAGTTCATCACGGTAAGGCGCAAAATCCGTTTTCAGCATGCGCCCGAACATCTCCTCAGCGGAGCCGGGCGGCGGGCCGTAATTGTTGGCCAGATCAAAATGGACGATGCCTGCATCAAATGCGGCTCTCAGCGTGGACCGCGCGTTCTCCGGAGAATAGGCAGCGCCGAACTGATACCAGAGGCCGAGAGAAATAGCGGGAAGCCTTAATCCGGTTCGCCCGGCTTTGTGATAGGTCATTTTGTCATAGCGTTCAGTCTTTGCTTCGTATCCCATACATTCCTCCTAAAGCGGCGTCTCCGCTTTGTTTCCCGCTATGTACAGAGCGGGCTTCGGCGGTTTTTTCATTCCTGTTCCGAGATAAAAGCTTGTGTGCGGCGGCTGGTTGTACGCGGTGTTCTGCCAAGCGATTCCAAGCCTGTAAACCGGATCGTGCATCAGTGTGTAAAAACGATGTCGGGTAAGGTGTGTCGTTGTATAGATACGGAGCGCACTGCTGTCTTCGGTTCTCCAAATGACCTCTTCCCGCCAGTCTCCGAACAGGTTGGCCTGAAGAACCGGGTTTCCTTTTGTCCCGTTGTTGGACAGCACACCTTCCGGCTGAAAAATCGTATTTAAACAGCGGTTTTCAGCATCCCACTTTTCAATCTTTGGTTTGCCGATCGTTCCATTCCATTCATGATCCAACAGCTCCCTGACCAAGTCCCCGTCCCACCAAATGGAGAAATTGGCGGAAGCAGGCGCTTTGTCGCTGATTTTTTCTCCTTTGCTCGTATAGAACCCATATGACATTCCTTCATTGCCCGGCGGATCGATTCCCCAGACGAGCGATCCCTTGTACCGAGGGTCAATGTGAGCCGCCATTCCTCTGCCGACATCTGTTCCGGCATGGACGCCCCATAACACCTCGCCCGTTCCGGCATCACGCAGCGACAACCCATACGGCTTGCTTGCGTCCTCATGAACCTGGAACACTTCAAGCCCTTTGCGTGACGGATCTAGATCGCCGACGTGCATGGCGTCTCCGTGTCCGAGTTCCGTCGTGTACAGACCGGTTCCGTCATGATCAACCGCCATGGCGCCGTAAATAATTTCATCCTTTCCATCTCCATCAACATCGGCAACGCTCAAGCTGTGGTTGCCCTGTCCCGCGTATGCTTCATGCCCCGGCTGATTGGAATCAAACGTCCAGCGTTTCTTCAGCCTGCCATTCCGGAAATCATAAGCGACGAGTACTGTTCTCGTATAATAGCCCCGTGCCATCACCAGGCTCGGCCGCTCTCCATCCAAATAAGCGATTCCGGCGAGAAAACGGTCCATGCGGTTTCCGTAGCCATCTCCCCAATCCTCCAGTTTTCCCCGAGGCGGTTCATAATCGACAGTCGTGAGCGCTTCACCGGTTTCCCCTTTAAACACTGTCAAATATTCCGGACCTGACAGAATACGGCCCTGCTCATTCCTGAAATCGGCACGCGCTTCACCGATGATGTTTCCTTTGCCGTCTATTGTGCCGTCGGCTGTTTTCATAGCGATTTCTGCTTTTCCGTCACCGTCTAGGTCATAGACCATAAACTGCGTGTAATGGGCGCCTGCTCTGATATTTCTGCCGAGGTTGATCCGCCACAGAAAAGTGCCATTCAGTTTATAGGCGTCAATGAGGACGTCTCCGGTATATCCGTCGTGGGCGTTATCTTTTGAGTTGGACGGGTCCCATTTCAGGATGATTTCATATTCTCCGTCCCCATCCACATCTCCGACGCTCGCATCATTGGCGCTGTAGGTATACGGTTTTCCGTCCGGCGTCACGCCGCCTTCGGGTTTGTTAAGCGGGAGCTCGAGAACGTTTTCCCGCCAAACGGGAGCTTCTTTCGAAAGCCTTTCTTCCCGGCCTTTATAGACAGCCGCCACTTGATAGAGAGAGTCCTCCGTTCCCTTTTCATCCAGAAAATTGGTGCTATCCGAAATCGGTTTGCCAGTGATCCGATCTCCGTTCCGATAAATGTGAAAAGTAACAGTCTCATGATCGGTTCCGAGAAAACGCCAGCTCACAAATACGCCTTGCTCCGTTTTGACCGCGATTAGGCCTCTGGTCAGGTATTCCATTTGCCTCTTTTTCGGTTTCATTTTAAATGGGAACGGGCCAAGCGTGCGGCCCGTTCCTTCCCCCCTTCTGTTAAGGCGTATACATATTCGGTTTAGACTGTGCCGCCATGCCGTCTCCTAAAAAGAAGCTTGTATGCGGCGGCTGGTTATACGCGACATTTTGCCAGGCAATGCCGAGCCGGTACACAGGATCATGCATCAGCGTATACAGCCTGTGCTCGGTCGGAATTGTGGTGGTGTAGATGCGGAGCGCACTGCTGTCCTCGGTTCTCCACACAGCTTCCTCCCGCCAGTCACCGAGCAGATCAGCCTGAAGAGCCGGTGTTGCTTTTGTAGAGTTATTGGAGGCAGCACCTGATGCAGTCAGCAGGTTTTTAGAAACGCCGTTTTGATAATCCCATTTATCGATCCTGTTGCTGTCCAGCTGTTCCCGCAGCAGGTCACCGTCCCACCAGATGCCGAAATTGGTTGACGATGGCACACTGCTGCCGATTTTGGCGCCTTTCGATGTGTAAAGGGAACCGTTCGCCCAAACCTCCTGTCCCGGATAGCGCGGATCAATATCAGCGGCCATGCCCCGGCCTACGTCCTTGCCGGCGTGAACACCCCAAATGATTTTTCCTGTTGCGGCATCCCGGAAAGATAAGCCGTATTGCGCGTTTTTGTCCTCATGAACCTGAAATACTTCAAGCCCCGGACGGCTCGGATCAAGATCTCCGGCATGCAGCGCGTCTCCGTGGCCTAAGCCTGTCGAGTACATGCCTTTGCCGTCATGGTCAACAGCCATTGAGCCGAAGATGATTTCATCCTTACCGTCTCCGTCCACATCTGCAATGCTTAAGTTGTGATTGCCTTGTCCGGCGAAAGCTTGATTACCCGACTTAGAGGAATCCAGCGTCCAGAGCTTTGACAGTTTTCCGTCTCTGAAGTTATACGCAACAAGCATGGTTTTGGCGTAATAGCCTCTAGTCATAATCAGGCTCGGACGCTGTCCGTCGAGATACGCAATGCCCGCAAGAAAACGATCGACCCGGTTGCCGTAGCTGTCACCCCAATCCGATACGTTCCCTCGTGCCGGTTCAAAGTTTGAAGTGACAAGCTCTTTTCCCGTTTCACCTTGAAAGACAGTCAGGTACTCAGGACCAGAAAGCACACGCCCCTGCTCATTTCTGTAATCGGCATTCGCATTTCCGATCACTTTTCCCTTGCCGTCTTTTGTTCCGTCAGCGGTCTTCATCGCCACTTCCGCTTTTCCGTCACCATCCAGGTCATACACCATAAACTGAGTGTAGTGTGCGCCCGCTCTGATGTTTTTGCCGAGACCGATTCGCCATAATCTTGTTCCGTCCAGCTTATACGCATCAATAAACACTTCACCCGTATAGCCGTCCTGTGAATTGTCCTTTGAATTGGACGGATCCCATTTGAGGATCAGCTCATACTGCCCATCGCCATCCACATCGCCCGTACTGGCATCATTGGCACTGTAGGTATAGGCTTCGCCCTTTGGTGTCGTGCCGCCAGCCGGTTTATCAAGCGGAACGGAATGATACGGCTGTGCCCATACAGAGGCTTTTTCAGAAGCGGCCTGCTCGGTTCCGTTTACAACAGCCCGAATGGAATACGATGAGCCAGCTGTTCCGTTTTTATCGATATAATTCGTGGATTTGACAGGCGAAGCATTCAGCTTTTGTCCGTCTCTGTACACATTAAACGTCACAGATGCGTTTTCTGTCCCAAGAAACCGCCAGCTGACAAAAATGCCGCCATCCGTTTTGACTGCCACAAGGCCCCGGTTCAGCGCTTCCATCTGCCGCGCCGCTCCTTCTGCTTTGACAGGAAACACAGAAGCCCCCATCATCAACAACACCAACAATGTGAGAGTGGTAAACATGCTTTTTCTTCGTCTAATCATCAGACAGCTCCTTATCATTTATCTGTAAGCGCTTACTTAAATTGGATTTTATGCGCTTGAGGAGCTGTCTTCAATGTCACTTTTTTGCATAAACGTTTTTGATTGGCTGCACTTTTTTGCCCGTTTGTCATTTTTTTGTTTATCCGGCCTGATGGCGGTGCTGCGCCTCTGTTTTTTGAAACCCTCTGAAAGCAAAAAACATCGACACGAGCCCAAATAAACTTGGGCCGTAAAATGGGATCAGGCCTGGAAGCGTATACAGCAAATAAAGCACAAATCCGCAGCCGATCAGCATGCAGCCGGTGGTCAGCGGCCGCATGGCGCCAAACAGCAGCGCTTGGGGAATATATTGGCGAAGCGGAAGCTCGTAATGCACATAAAGAGGAAACACATACATGAGCGCGACGGTATACAAAAGCCCCGCCAAGAGGGTGCAGCTCGTCACGGTAAAGGACAGCCAATCCGCACTTGCCGAAAAATAATAATAATTAGCCGACAAAATAAGCAAAAGGGCAAAAAACGCAAGTCCAATCGCATTGACCTTCAGAAACTCTTTTTTGTAGGTCTCCAGAAATAACGCAAATACCGGGACATCTTTTTGTCCCATCAGCCATTTCCGTATGACGGCACACATCGCGGCTGTGCTCGGCGCCCATCCGAAAAGAACGCCGCCCAAAAGTGTAAACAACAGCCACAGCCCGTTCAGCCACGCGATTTTCACAACCGCTTCACAGCCTGCATAAAGCGCATCCGTCACAGTCGTCTTCATCTTCTCACCGCTTGGTGCACAGACAAATCACGATAAGCGGCTTTCATCGGCGCCATTTGCCTCAGCCCGATTTTTCCTTTTGTTAACACAGGTCCGAATGTGCTTCCGTCATCCTGCCACTCCAGAATGGGCAGATCATTGATCGAAAAATGCACATACCCTTTATCCTTAATAAGCTTCATATGATACGGGGAATCAGCGTCGTCCGGAGAAGGCAGCGGATCAGCTCCCATTGCAGCGAGGTGGAAACCGCGGCTTTTTCTTAAATTGCAGGTGCGGAACGCTCTTTCCTCCGGGTATTTTCTGCGGAAATACGACAGATGGAGCGCATTGATGTCTCCGGAATGGTATTCGGGGTACTTTCCTGTTCTTTTCTTGAGTCGCGGGTCAAATAAGTCCTCGCCTCCGATGCCGGCAGCCGCGAAAAACAGCATACACAGCCCCGGCTGTTCAATCGGGTAAAAATCCCACTTCACAATGATGCCGTCGGGAAATGTTTCCGGGCACCAATAAACAAAGTGCGCTTCGTCCTGTACATGTGACAGGTGCATACGGTGATCTTCGAATGAAACCTGCCCGCCTCCCTCCATCCGCCAGTCCTTCACATCGCTTGCTGAACGGAGCGGATTGCGGTACAGGCATGCGCCTTCTTTATACATGTTCTTTCCCCTCCCGGCTCACGAGATGGTCCTTCAGCGGAAAGCCGATTTCTTCGATGCCTTCAGCAACGAGCTTCGCAACCTCCATGGCCCCTTCTTCTGAAAAATGCGTATTATCCTCAATGCCATCTGGATAATTCGGATGTTCATTCGGCTGGAGCCACACGAACAAACACTTTGACTCCTCCGGTCCGTATGCTTCATAAAGCGCCTTTGTTTTCGTTAACAAATCAATGACCGGCACATCAAGCTCCTTCGCTAACGCTTTCATCGCATCCGGATACTCACCGAGCGTGTGCTCAATCCTTCCGTTTTCATCAAAGCGGCGGCGCTGCACCGATGTAACAAACACAGGCTGTGCTCCTTTTTCTCGTGCTGTTTCCGCAAACAAAGTGAGAAATTGCTGATACGTCGAGTACGGCTTCGTCCCCCGCGGTTTCTGGTCATTGTGGCCGAATTGGATAAACAAATAATCGCCTTGTGCTATGCACTCAGCAATCGCCTGAAGCCTTCCTTCCTCCACAAAAGAGTTGGTGCTCGCTCCCCCTTTGGCGTGATTGCGCACTTTCACCTGTTCAGTGAACAATTGACCGAAAACCTGCCCCCAGCCTGCCATCGGCGCTTCATGCGGCGGGCAGTCGCTTACGGTGGAATCCCCTGCTAAAAACACCTGAATCGGTTTTTCCATCACATGTCCTCTCCTTTCACGGCGTTTCCTGATACATTTGCCTGAAAACTCCCGGCGGCATGCCGACCTGCTTTTTAAAAATCCGGTTGAAATAATTGTGGCGATAGCCGACTTCTTCTGACACATCATGAATTTTTTTATTTGTATTTACCAGCAGTTCTTTTGCTTTTTCAATTCTGATGCGGGTCACATAATCAATAAAATTAACGCCCGTCACTTGTTTAAAGGCCTTGCTCAAGGTATAAGAATTCATGCCCAGCGCATCCGCGCAGCTTTCAAGAGAAAGATCCGCCATATACTGCTCATGAATCATCGCAATCACACGTTCTGCCACCTGTTTTTGCTGTCTGTTTTTCCTGCCTTCAAGCTTGGCGAGGTACGGGGTGACAACCGCATCCATCAGCCAGGCAGCCGCCTGGACAGGCTCATGCAGCTCGGATATTTCCCGAAGCATATCCCTGTTGCCAAACAGCTCGCTCGGATGAAGGCTGGAATGCAGAATATCCTCCTGGATGCGGGAGAACAGCTGAATCAGCGCAGAATGCACTTGTCTGTCGCTGACCGCCTTTTCGGCCAGTTCATCCATACATAAGCGAATCAGCTCTTCTGCTTCCTCTTTTCTTTCCAGCCGAATGGCCTGAACGATTTGCTTTTCAAGTTCAAAAGGATAGCAGGGTGCGGATGGCTCAGCCTGAAAAACATCATCCTGCAAATCTATGATCTGATGGCAATTGGCAAAACACCTGCGGGACTTGCCGCTTTTCACATCCTTAAACAGAGATGGGATATCCATAATACGGGCCGATTGCCTGCTCATTGTTCCGGTCAGGCTTAGTCCCGTGACAGCACCAAATATGCGGGCCAGCTCTGAAACATATCCCCTCAGATCCGAGCCGCTCGTTTTCATCACAAGCACGGTGACGGAAAGGCGGCCAATATCAAGAATTGAAGGGTGAAAACGGCGGTTTGCCGCAAGTTCCTCATGTAAATTGGTCAGTGTAAACACAGCAAGCTGTTCATCATCGGCATAGAACATGCTCTTATCACCACGAAGCCCTGTCACCTGAAGATCAAGCACGTGAAACTCGTGTTCTCCGATGTCCCAGCCCGCATCCTCCATCCGCGATCTGAGACTGTCCTCTGTGTCATAATAAAAATCACCCTGAAGCAGATGCTGCAAAAAACTCTTTTTCATATGGGGCGTCTGCCGGAGCAGTTGCTCTTGAAGCTTTCGGCTCTCAAGGGAAAGATCATGCCATCTCTTTTCTATCCACTTAAATTCATCCTGACCTGACGCCTGCCATGTTTTTCTCTCTCCTCCCGTAAACAGTCCGAGCAGATGCTGAATCGGTCGATAGATTTTCTTTGAAGCGTACCATGTCATGCACACAGCCAAGCCGATACAAATGACAAGCATCACAATAATCACCTTTGATAAAAACACCATCGGCGCTGTAATGGCTGAAAGAGGCGCTGCAGAAACAAAGGTCCACTTCTGATGCATTCGCTTCATTTCTCCATAGGAGACGGAATACACCGTGCCGTCCCAATCCATCTGAAAATGGCCTTTCTTGTGAGGCTGTTTTTTCACCTCATTCATTAAAGCATTTTCAAAATCCTTTTCTCCTCTATGGAAAAGCACCTCTCGCTTTTGATCCAGAAGAAGCGCGCTGCCTTCAGGGTAAGGAGACAAACTTTGCAGGAGCGCCTCCATTTCTTTCGGATCTACCGTCAGCATGATCGCGCCAAACGGTTTCTCAGCCGCACCCGGAATGAGCTGAATCAGCGCGGCGTCTTTTCCCGATCGGCTCCAATAAATACTCCGATCGGAGTCGAGAAGCGAGCGGTATTTGCGAAGCATATCCTGTTCTGTCAGTGCGCTGTATTCGGGGCTCAGCACAAGAGGCCGGGGGCTGTTCAGAAAGATAGAAGCCTGCTGAATCAGCGGCTGCTGGTCCCGCAATAGAAACAGCTTTTTCGTTATTTGATAGGAGAATGTAAAGTCTTTCTCCAAATCCTTCTCGGCCAATCCGTTCATCAGCGAGGAATCGTATGCCATTTGGGCAAGTGTCAGCTCAAGGTCTTCCAGCTTCTCATCCATCCGGCTGACTTCACGCGCCACCTGTGTTTCATGCGACTTTTGCAGCTCTTTCTCCACCTTATCGATAGACAAAAAGTAGATGGCCCCGCCTGTCAGCAGTCCGGGAATACAGGCAATCAGCAAAATGAAAACAAAGTTTCTTTTGAAATACGTTCCCTTCCAGTGTGAAACCCGTTCTTTCTGTTGAGGCTGTTTTTTCATCCCTTTCCCCCCGCCGCCGTCTTTACTGATATACGCGTTTTTTCGTTCTCAGCACATCAGCGAGAAATGTGAGTGCAAGCCCCTGACCCCAGCCTTGTATTCGTTTGTAAGGCACTTGTTTGTATCCTTCCGCATTTTTCATGACGGCTGTGCCCGCGGATACTTTGCTGACACGTCCGTCCTCTTCCACCGCATCCAAAATGGCGGCAAGTGATTTCTGCGCGTATTTTGTATAGAGCTTCCCGCTCGACAGCAAAGCAGAAGCAATGCCCGCCGATGCCGAAACCTCCAAATACGAATCCTGATCATCCAAAATGGTATGCCACAGCCCTGAATCGTCCTGCAGCCGGACAAGCGCGCTCAGCTGGTCTCTGAGCGATCCGTCAATGATCATAAAAGAAGGATGCGTCACCTCAATGAGCGGGAGCGCTTTTGCCATCGTGAGCGCAGCCCAGCCATTCGCCCGCCCCCAATAAATCCCCGACAGGTGGTTTTGCGCTTTGTTGTCCCAGGCATGGTAATACAGATTGGTTACGGGGTCCTGCAGCACGTCCTCATGTCCATGAAACTGGCGCAGGCCGTCCTCGAAGTAATCCTCCCGCTCCATCACACGGCCGATTCTCAGCATAAACAGCCCCGCCATCATCAGCGTGTCCGCCCACGCCTGCTCAGGAAACACATAATCCGCCGAGTTCACCGTATGCTGAAGAATACCTTCTCCAAAGCGCGGCGCATGATGAAGCACATATTCCGCCATCTCGCCAGCCGTTTCCAAATAGACGTGATCTCCCGTCACCTGATGCAGAAACAAAAGCGTATGGCCGATTGATACACCGTTGATCGACAGCGGCGGCAGCCCATCCTCAAGCTGTTCATCCACCCACGTTTTTAACAGTTTGATATACTCCTCGTTTTCCGTCGCTTCATACGCCTCCGCCACGCCGTAAAATGCGACGCCGCCTGGCCAATCCCACGCAAAATCCATTTGAAATGTCCGTTTCACGATTCGGTCAATAACGGCTGTGACCTTTTCTTCATCAAAGATAAGCTGTGCCATCTGCAACACTCCTTTTTATTTTAATCCGGTCGTACTGATGCCCTGAACGATATATTTTTGAAACAGAAAGAATACGAGAATCACAGGCAGCAAAGAGACGGCCGACATGGCAAACATCGCGCCCCAGTTCGAAGCGGATTCCGTATCGAGGAAAAGCTTCAGCGCAAGTGAAACAGGATAAAGCTCCGGCTTATTCAAATATAAGAGCGGCTGAATCAGCTCCTCCCACTTCCAATAGAAAGAAAAAATCGCAGACGTCGCAAGCGCCGGTGCAATGAGCGGCAGAATGATCCGCCAAAAACAGGCAAAGCGCCCGCACCCGTCGATTCTCGCTGCTTCATCCAGCTCCTCAGGGATCGTCCGGATAAACTGGATCATCAGAAAGATAAAAAACGCATGCCCGAAAAATTGCGGAACAACAATCGGTTTAAATGAATTCAGCCAGTCTAATTTCGCAAACATAATGTACTGCGGAATCATCAGCACTTCATGCGGCAGCATTAACGTCCCCATCATACAGGCGAACCAAAATGCTTTTCCTTTAAACGGGATGCGCGCAAAGCCGTAGGCAATGACAGCCGATGACAGAACGGCGCCGATTGTAGACAGCCCGACAATGATCGCCGAGTTTTTAATAAAGGCCCAAAACGGCTGACCCGCAATGCCCTTCCACCCTTCAGCATAGTTGCTGAGAATAAAAGGATCTGGAATGAGAGAATGAGAGGTTGTGAAAATACTGGAGCTTTCTTTAAAAGAACTGACAAACAGCCAAATGACGGGATACAGCAATAACACCGCCAGTGACGCCGTAAAAACATGGAACAGAATGCGTTTTGGCCTGATGCGCCCGGCTTTTTTCCCTTCAAACACCGGGGCTTGCCTGACAGGCTGGTTGACCGGCTCCATCCGTTATTCCTCCTTTGATTCGTAGTGAACCCAATATGATGATGTTTTAAATAAAATCAGCGTAATCAGCCCGACAATGATCAGCATGATCCACGCCATCGCCGAGGCGTAGCCCATTTGAAAATAGTTAAACGCCCGCTGGAACAAATAGAGTGAATACAATAGCGTCCCGTCAAGCGGACCGCCCTCGCCTTTTGAGATGATATAGGCTGGGGTAAAGGTCATAAAAGCAGAAATCGTCTGCATGACCAGGTTAAAGAAAATAATCGGCGTCAGCATCGGAAGCGTGATCCTAAAGAAGCGCTGCACGCGGTTTGCGCCGTCCACGCTGGCCGCCTCTAAGTACGATGCCGGAATGTTTTTCAGCCCGGCCAGAAAAATCAGCATGGATGACCCAAACTGCCAGACGGACAGCAGAATCAGCGTCCATAACGCGCTTGTCGGGTCTTGGTACCAGAGAATTTTTTGATCGATCCCGACAAAAAACAGCAGCGCATTGATGACCCCGTCATTGCCGAAAATATTGCGCCACATAATGGCAACAGCCACACTTCCGCCGATGATAGAAGGCAGATAAAACAGCGTCCTGTAGATAGCCGTCCCCTTTGCCGCATTGTTTAAAATGACGGCAATAAAAAGCGCGAAGCCGAGGCGGAGCGGAACCCCGGCAAGCACATACGTGAAAGTGACCTTCAGCGACTGCCAATACTTTTCGTCACCCGTAAACATTTCCTTATAGTTATCGAGCCCGATCCATTTCGGCGCCGTAAACAAGTCGTAGCTTGTAAAGGACAGAAACAGGGACGCGCCCATCGGAATCACCGTAAAACAGAAGAAGCCGATAATAAACGGAGAAATAAAAGCATATCCCGCCAGATTGTCTTTTCTCATACTCCGGCTTATTTTCATTCTGTCAGCCCCATTTCCCGTCAATTATTCCTCTCTAAAATGTCATTGGCCTGCTTCCGGAATGTTTTGGCGGCTTTTTCCGGCGATACCTTCTGATACAGAATCTGATCAGACGTATCCTTCAGCAGCTTAATAACCTCCGCGCTTCCCACCGGCTCTGGCGGATCGGCTTTGCTGATATTTTTCGACGCGGCTTCCACATATTCCACAATGTTGGCCTCTTCCTCATTCAGCTCCGGTTTAATCGCATCTGCCACCTTGTCGGATACCGGAACGCCCCGCTCGCCTTTAATCAGCTGGTTCGCTTCTTCATTATTCACGAAGAAATCAATAAACTTCGCGGCCTCTTTTTTATGCTCTGAGCTTTTCGGAATAGAAAACAGCATACTCGGCTTCAGCGTCAGCGCTTTTTCCTTCATTTGCTGCGGCGGCAGATAGAGAGAAAGCGGCGAGTCTGTCAGCCGGGCAAAGCCTAAATATTGATTCGAGTAGTTCCATGTAATGGCTGATTTGCCTTTGACAATAAAGTCATCTTCCATCCCCTTAATTTGGGCGCTTTCGTCCGGTGTTGGCGATGTTTTTGCTTTGACCAGTCTCAGCTGCCGCTCAAAATAGTCAACAAACAGCTTGTCATCCTGATACGCAAGGCCCGTGCCGTCCTCTTTATAAAAACGCTCACCCTTTGTGCGCAAATAATACGGGAAGAAAATATCAGGCGGGTGCATTCCGTTAGATCCGTATACGCCGGCTTTTTCCTGCAGCTCATACGCCAGCTTCTCATAATCCTTCCACGTCCAGTTTTCCTGATGAATTGAAACACCGGCTTTCTTCAGCAGATCATCATTGGCAATCACAGAAAGCACGTTGACCCCAAGTGTAAATCCGTAAAGCTTTTCGTCAATTTTTCCGCCGGACAGCATATTTTCATCGATTGAACTGACATCAATTGTTCCGTCCTTCATATATGGCGTTAAATCCTCAAGCTGATTTTTCTTTCCGTATTGCGCCAAATATGCCGTATCCATTTGAATGACATCAGGCAGCTGGCCCGCGGCAGACATTGGCGCAAGCTTCTTCCAATAGTCATCCCAGTTCGCAAATTCCGCTTCAATATGGACGTGCGGATTCTTTTTCTCATATAATTCAATGACCTTTGTTGTATAGTCATGCCGCGGCTGTCCGCCCCACCATGCGATTCTGAGCGTAATGTCTTCCTTTTTCCCTGATGCTTCTTCACCCGCAGAACATCCGCTGAAAAACAAGACGCACACAAGTGACAGCAGCACGTAATAAACCTTCTTCACATCAATCCCCCCTTTAATGTAAGTGCTTACATTTTATTTTAAAGGGTTGTGACGGGGCGAAACACTCAAAAAACAGTGGCGAAAGTTAAAAAAACAGAGATGGCTACCCTGCGGAAGCGCCTCCCTGTTTTCTTCTGAATTCTGACGGTGTCAGACCAGTATATTTTTTAAAGACGAGACTGAAATACTTCGGATTATCACCGAATCCGATTTCTTCCGCGATTTCTGATACACTCACATCCCGCCTCAGCTTCATCTGCTTCATCGCATGCTCAAGACGCACCCGCGTAACATATTGGGAAAACTTTTCGCCTGTCTCCTGCTTAAAGATTTTCCCCAAATAATCAGGGTTCATAAACAGCATATCTTTTGCTGCCCATTTCAGAGAGAGATTCGGATTGCCAAGCTCGTCGGCGACAAGCCTGGTGATTTTAGAAATCAATTCACTCCGCTTTTGGTCACCGGCCGTTTCAGTTGCTTCCCGGAACAGCTGTCCTGCGTCCTGCAGCTCCCCCGTCCGGCTGATGATTACCCGGCAGCCTGCAAAGCCGTCCGCCGCCTTTTTCTCCAGATCAGGCGTGCCCTCCTCCACGGCAAACACCGCACGTCCTCCGCTACAGCAAAAAGCTGTCAGCGAGGAACCAAACGCCTCTCTGGCGGCAGAATCTTCAGGCTGAGTGTTCTCCGCGATGATAAGGCGAATCTTCTTACCTGCAAGCGAAGGCGGCGGAGACAGATGGGTGACACCGGCAATCAAGCCTTCCAGGTATTGATCAGCCGCAAAGGAACGGATATGATTCAGCTCATGTTTCAGGTGGGCGGCTTTCTTCTTCCGCACATCATGCAGCTTCAGCTCGGCGATGATTTCCTCTAATGAACGGATAATCTGCTGTTCATTGCAGGGCTTCAGCAAATAATGCCTTACCCCGTATTTCATCGCTTCCTTCGCGTACTCAAACTCCCCAAAACCAGACAGGACGATAAATTGCACGGACGGGCAGACGGCTGACACCTTTTTGATCAGCTCAAGCCCGTCCATACCGGGCATTTTTACATCAGTGACGACGATATGCGGCTGCTTGTTTACGATCTTCTCATACGCTTCAATTCCGTTCTGCGCTTTTCCGACTAAAGAAGCGCCAAGCGTCTCCCACTCAATGATCCCTGCCATTCCGTCAAGAATGATTCTCTCATCATCAGCAAGCAGTATTTTGTACATCACACCACCTCATTTCGGCACGGTATTGTCAGCAAAATCGCGGTTCCCTTTCCTTTCTCGCTTTGAATGCGTAAGCCATACGGCTCCCCGAACATCAGTCGGATGCGTTCATGAATATTCCAGAGCCCGATCCCTCTTCCGCCCGTTTTTTCAAGAATACGTTCGTCCATGCCGGGCCCGTTATCTTCGACAGTAATACAGACGCAGTCCTCCGTTTTTTTCGCTTGAAGGCGGATGGCGCATGGCCGAGTAAAAGGCTCAAGCGCGTATTGAATCGCATTCTCCGCCAGCGGCTGGAGTGTCAGCTTCGGAATTCGGCAATGCTTCACCTCATCGGCGATGTCCAGTGTGAAGTTCAAGCGCTCCTCAAACCGGAACCGCTGAATCGTCATATAGTGAAGCACAATATCCGCCTCCTCCTGAAGGGTCACTGTATCTTCTTTGATGTGAATGCTGTTTCGCAGGAGAAAACCGAGCGATTCCACCATTTGAGAAATTTGCTTCTGCTGATTCGCTTTCGCCAGCCAATTGATGGACTCAAGCGTGTTATACAAAAAATGCGGGTTGATCTGGGCTTGCAGCGCCTTCAACTCTGTTTCTTTAATAATAAGCTGCTTTTCCACATTTTCTTCCATCAGCTCATTGATCCGCTTCATCATCACGGTAAAATGGCGGTTCAGCGTTCCGGCCTCATCCTGTGTATGTTCCGGCAATGACAGCGACACGCCCGCCTCAATCCCGCCGTGCTGCACCGATTTCATTGCGGACACAAGCTGCTCGATCGGCTCTGTAATGCTGTTGGCAATCTTCCGCCCGAAAAGCAAAACCACACTGAAAAACAAAAGAAAACACGTACCGATTACCGTTTTCATAAAGGAAATTTTCGCGAACATCTGATCAAAGGGGATGACATTGTAGTAGCTCCAGTTTTGATAGGATGATTGAAGGAAAGAAATAAAATAACGTTTGCCATTCTTTTTTACCAAGTCATAACCAGGATGCCGCAGCGTCTGCTTTGTCATCTCAGGCGTAAGCACCGATGCATGTGCCGAATACACCAGATTGCCGTCCTTGTCTGCGATCATCATGTCTCCGACCGAATCGCCCCAATCCTTCGGCAAGTCACGAATCATCTGTTTCACATTCACTTGAATCAGCACCATTCCCAAGCCATTTAAACTCAGCTGATGAAACGATCTGATTTGCCGCGCTGAAATCAGGACAGGATCTGAATTGCCCAAGGTCATCCAAAGATTTCTGCCTTTTTGCGCTTTCGCCCGTTCAAATACCTCTTCCTGCTGCTGTTTCATAAGGTCCGATGAACTGCTTCCGGCGGAATACTCTGAGCCGCGGGCATCAATCAAATGAATCGAATCAATGTACTTTTCATCGCCGGCATATTGCGCAAGCTGATCCCACAGCTCCTGCTTCATTTGATACTGGTCATACGTATCATCACGGTTTTGCATGCTGAGAATGCGCTGAATTTGTTCATCGGTAATGATTTCATATGATACATCTTCAATTTTCTTCAGCTCGTCTTCAATCCGTTCAGAAGACATCCGCAGCACCTCCGAGGATTTGCGGTAAATCTGCTCATCATAGACATGAAAAGCGTACTGCACCCCGCTGTATACAAACAAAAAGGACACGGCCATAATCAATGACAGAAACACAAACAGCTTATCCTTAATCTTCATCCGCCTGTACCAGCCCGCGACTCTTCCTTTCATGCCGCCTTTTCTTTCTCCTGCCGCTGATCTATTGACATAAATGCTGTAAAGGACAGCTTCGTTAACAACAAGCTCAGCGCGCTGCCGCTGAAAAACAGCAAAAACGTCACATGAAACAGCACTAGAAACAACATTCCGACCGCACCCGCTGCCATCATCAGCGTCACCAATGGCCGGCTGAAGGCAATCAAAAAGCTGATGCTCAGCACCTGTCTGAGCTTTACATCAAAATGAGAAAAGACCGGAAACACATATAACAGCACAAACACGAAAATCAATCCGATGCTCATAAACACATTCACCAGCACAGGCTGATTCATCTGAGCGGCAATCCGTATATCCGCAAACAAAAACAAGCCGGCCGTCACAAGAATGAGCCCCAACAGCTGAGCTGCACCCCACTCCTTCTTAAACGTCCGGATAAACACAGAAAACACCGGGACATCCGTGTTCCCCTTCGCCCACTCTCTCGCCACTGAAAACATCGCGGCCGTAGCAGGCATCAACCCAAACACGACGAGCCCGGCAAGAGAAAACAAGATCCACAGCACATTTACATAAGCCAGTCTCATCACCCATGTACAAAAACGATTCAGCCCATTTGTCAGGCTATGTATCATCGACATCACCTTCCCACTACAGAAAACGCTTTCATTGTAAAGTAATATGTATTTCTCCACTCGAAAGAAAATTCCTGCCGGCCCGTAAAAAATTCGACATCATTTGAGACGGCAAATGTCTTACCTTCTCCTGATTTGCCTTTTCAACAGCCGGAACACCGTCTCGATCAAGTACCCGGCAAACGCTCCGACTATCACATGAATCCCAAGCATGCCCAGCGCCATGCCATCCCAGCCGCCGACAAAAAAGATGCTGCACCAAATTGTGATCACACCGAGAACAAGCAGCCCACCAGTATCCATTCCGGCCATTTATTTTGCGGCATCCTCAACCGCAGAAAAATGGAGACACAAGCGGAAATACAAGCCGTCGCAATGGCCATCACATAAAAAAAGATCATCCGCCCTTTCCTCCCTTTTCAAAAAGGCAAAAAAGCCCCCTAAAAAGGACGCTTATTCTGACTTGTTCAGTTCTTTCTCAAACAAATGAAACCCCGAGGCATCCGATCCCTTGAATTCATATCCCATTCTCCGGTAGAAGGAATGCAAGGCGTCGTTATCAGCAACACAATCAAGACGGATCCGCTTCTTCCCCGGATACTCAACACCCGTCTCCGTCCATGTGAGAATCTCGGCCCCAAGCCCATTCCCCGCAAACCGGCGGCTGACCGCCAGACGATGCAAATAAATGGACTCTTCGTGCCCCTCGTCTCCCCAAAGCGTTCTGTCCCACTCGCTCGGCTCAGGCAGAAGCATCACTACACCGGCCAGCTCTTGATCTTTCTGGAACACAAACACATGTCCGCTTTCAATTGAGCCAACAATATCATGTGAGTCATGCCCCTCCAGCAGCCCGCTCCATTGGTCAGAGCCCTGGTCCCGCAGCCATTCAGCCGTACGGACGAGCAGTCCCGTTATTTGCTCTGCATCCTCACGATCTGCCAGGCCGGCGTAAAAATCATTTGCGACAGTTTCTTTCGTAATCTTAAAAGATGTCATAAAGGCCCCCCGATCAAAAATAAACTTACATGCATACCTTCATTATAATGCAAGCAAACGACAAAAAAACAGAATATTTTGTCTGTATGTAAAAGGACGCATGAAGGGAGCCCCCGCTGCCTGTTAAAAGAGTTTCTTCTTATCCCGTTCTTCTTTTAAAATCTCAACCGCTTCCCTGAAGCGCATAGAATGCACAATTTCACGTTCACGCAAAAACCGCAGAGAATCGTTCAAATCAGGATCATCCGAAATATCAATCAGCCACTGATACGTCGCACGCGCTTTTTCTTCTGCTGCGATATCTTCATACAAATCCGCAATCGGATCGCCTTTCGCCTGAATATAGCTTGCCGTAAAAGGCACTCCCGCCGCATTGTGATAAAAAAGCGCGCCGTCATGATTCGCGTAATGATCGCCAAGCCCGGCTTCACGCAGCTGCTCCGGCGTCGCATCTTTCGTCAGCTTATACACCATCGTCGCAATCATTTCCAGATGAGCAAACTCCTCCGTGCCGATATCTGTTAAAAGGCCGATGACCTTATCAGGAATGGTATAACGCTGGTTCAAATACCGGAGAGCCGCGGCCAGCTCGCCGTCCGCTCCGCCATATTGCTCAATCAAATACTTTGCCAGCGTCGGATTGCACGTGCTGACCTTGACGGGATATTGCAGCTTCTTTTCATACACCCACATTCAAGCATTCCTCCTTATACTTGCCACGGCCATGGCCCTCGATTCCAATCCCAATCCTCACCCGCGGGGCTGTTGCCGTACTGCAAAAGCGGTCCGTAAGATGATTCGAACTGTCTTTTTAAGTGCCTCGAATAACCGGAATATTGATTAAATTGCTTTAGCGCGTCTTCATCATCAGGATGTGTATCTAAATACAGACTCAGCTCAACAAGCACAAAATCCGCTGCTTGAATCTGCTCAAGCTGGCGGTAATATTCCGCATCAACCTTTTTTGTCATGTGTGTCTCCCCCTCGATAAGGATTTTCATAAAAATCATAGAGATCCTTCCAAAGGGTGCCTTTCCTTAAAGCCTCCATCGGCGAAAACTGCTCCATATGCTCAGGCTGAAAGGTCATATAGAGGTTAGGCGGCGTTCTGTAATATTTCTTCCCTATGGGCGGACAGGGATCAAAACGGCTGTGAAAGGGCGTGTATGATTTAACAGGTGTAAACGGCTGCATATCCTTCATTCTGGCTCCTCCTTTCTCAAAAACAATGACCTTAATAGGTATGAGGCAGGAGGCGTCATTATGACAAAAATCTTAATAAGGAAGCTTGATTTGTTTTTCTATACCCGCAATTCGGAGAGGTCCCAAAAGCGTTAAACGTGTTAATTGATTTGCCATAAATAAAGGACTGTACTTCATGCCGCTTTCCAGCCAGGAACAAATCACCCCGATATGGGCGGAGGTGATATAGCTGACCAGTATCTCTTTCGGAATCTGAAGCTGTTTCTCAGATTCTTCAATGGATGAGAGCAATTCCTCGTAAATTCGTTTCTGAACGAATTCCGCCATCAGACTTCTGAATTGAGGAAGCCCTCTGTCACTCATCATCACTTGAAAGTACTCGGCGTGTTCATGGATGTACTCAAAGAGCCTCACAAATGAAACAGGCGGATGATCCTCATCCATACTGACCGGTTCCACCGGCGTCTCAGGCTTAACCTGCCGGATCAAATCATCGAGAACCTCCGTCATGCTTTGAAACAGAAAATCCTGTTTATCCCGATAGTGCAAATAAAAAGTGCCGCGGGTCAGATCCGCTTTTTCAGTAATTTCCTGAATCGTAATCGAATTGGCTTCTTTTTCTTTCAACAGTGCGATCAATGCGTCTCTTAAAAATTTGTTCGTTCTTTTGACTCTCGGATCTACTTTATTTTTTTTAGACATTTTTTACCTCCTTGTCTAACTTTTATTTTCTTCTGGACAAATCATCAGCTGATGTCTTCTTCTAAACGTTTGCACGTTCTCTGTTTATTGACCTTTTCCCAAAATCTACTGTACCATGAACTTACATCTTGTACATGATGTAAAGTAATAAACACGATGTTCATTACCTATTGAAACGAAGCTTCGTGACGTAAAATGAGTGCACTCCATCTGATCTACACCAGCCATGATAAAGAGAGGAGCCTTTGACATGAATGGAAAAATCGCATTAGAAGAGCACTGGGAATCTCCTGATTTTCCGGCAACGGGAAGTCACAATTTTACTGACGATGAATATTTCAGCGCTGTCCAAAAACGATTGCAGGAATTCGAGAAACGGATTGAAGACATGGATAAAAACGGCATCCAAACGTCGATTCTCTCATTAACCCAGCCGGGGATTGAAGGAATCACCGATCCTGACAGAGCTGTGAAACTCGCCAAGCAAATGAACGATCACGCTGCGGAATTCTTCGTTTCCAAACATCCAGACCGTTTTAAAGCATTTGCGGCGGTTCCGCTTCAAGATCCTGAAGAAGCAGCGAAGGAGCTGGAGCGGGCAGTAAACGAACTCGGTTTTGTCGGCGCCTTGGTCAACGGCTACAGTAATATCGGAGACGAAAATACCGCTCAATATTTAGACGAGCCACAGGTACGCCCTTTCTGGGAGAAAGCTGCACAGCTTCAGGTTCCCGTCTATCTGCATCCGCGTATCCCGCTGCCAAATCAGCAGCGTATCTATGAAGGCTACGAAGGCCTCCTCGGCTCAGCGTGGGGCTTTGGGGTTGAAACAGCAACACACGCCATCCGCCTGATTCTGAGCGGCCTGTTTGACGAATATCCTGATTTGACCGTAATTCTCGGACACTTAGGCGAGGGTCTGCCGTTTACGCTGCCGCGTGTCGAGCACAGACTGCGCCATCAGCGCCCTGAGACCCATGGAAACCATAAAAAAGCGCCGACTGAATACCTCCGCAAAAACTTTTATCTCACAACAAGCGGCGTATTCAGAACACAGGCATTAATTGATACATTGTTAGAGGTCGGCTCAGACCGCATCTTATTCTCGGTGGACTATCCGTATGAAACAATGGAAGAAATCTCTTCCTGGTTTGACCACTGTCCAATCAGTGAAACGGACCGATTGAAAATAGGCACCGAAAACGCGGCCAGCCTTTTTAAACTCAATAGATAAAAAGAAGACCTTCGGCAGAGCCGAAGGTCTTTCTAGACTATTCAGTCCAAAATGAGGTCAGCGCGTCCAGTACGAAACGTGATCAGCCGCAAACTCATCCAGCGAGCGGGGCTCTTTTCCCGTCACACGCTTCACTGTATCCGTCACCCGGTGTTCGGCACCATGGCGGATCGCTTCTTCTAATTCCGCCATAAAGCGGGCGTAATCCGCAGGCAAACCTGCTGTTTCCATCCTGTTTTGCAGTTCGGAAGAAGAAATGCTGACATGCGTCACCGGACGTCCCGCCGCGGCTCCGATGATCTCCGCCGCCTCAGCGTAGCTAAGCGCCTCAGGTCCCGTCAGAATATGATGAGTATTATGAGGCACAATGTCAATCAAAGCACGCACTGCTGTTTCCGCAATATCATCGGCATCAATAAAACCAAGTTTTCCCTCACCCGCCGCCGTGATGATTTGCCCCTCAGTTTGAATGGACATGCGATGCTGGACATTGATGAAGTTTTGCATGAAGTATGACGGCCGCAGCACCGCCCATTCCGGAAACCCGCGTACTGCACGATGCAATGCCCCAAACACAGGACCATCCTCAGGAACAGCGGACGCGCTGAGCATCACCACACGTTCAGCACCGAGCCGCTTTGCTTCCTTTAAAAATGGAAGCACATAAGGAGACGGATCAAACACACCAACCGGCGCAACGAGGTAAATCCGCTTCACCCGCTCCAATGCAGGCGTAAAGCTGGACTCATCCTTCCAATCAAAATATACATACTCCGTATTGCTAATCTCGCCCTTTTTCCTGCTTGCGATGCGAACGCTGTAACCCTGCTCAATTAACCGTTTAGCAATCCGGCTCCCTGTTGTGCCGGTTCCTCCCGTAATCAGAATCTGATCGTGATTCATCATTTTTCATCCTCCTCTGTTTGTACAAATGTTTCTCCAAACGTCTCATTGACGACAAGCGGATTCCAATAATCCTTATAATGCAAAATGCTGCCGTCCTTCGTTTCAATCACACTGATATAGGTTTGCCGGTAAGGCAGCCCAGTCGCGATCGCATAGCCTTCACATTGAAACTCCGCAATGATCGTGTTTGTATCAGCCGAGCGATACACTGTCGGAGCAGTAAAAGCAGAAATATGAATGTTATCAGGAAAATCCTTAATATAATCGTAAATGGCCGCCTTCCCTTCAATTCTTTCCGGAAATCCCTCTGGCGCATAGGGAAACTCCAATACGGCATGTTCATCCCACAGCTCTGTCCAGCGCTCCATATCCTTTTCAAGCATATATTGCATAAATTGATTCAGTGTGTCACATGCTTTTTCGTATTCCGTCATCATCATGGATCATCACCTCGTATTTTATTCTAGACCATTCAGTCCGAAAAATGCGTCAAAGGGCTAAGCACCCTTTATCAAAAAAAGTCAATCAAGGACAGATAAACTCACTTCAACATAATCCTGAAGCTGGTTAAAATCAGCAGAAACCTTAGCGATAAACGTCAGAGACAGCCTGCTCTGGTTTAAATAACGGGCAAGCGCCGATATATCAAGATGTTCCTTCAATTCTCCTTCAGCCTGTGCCCTTCTCAGTGCCTGATAAAAGGCCGCCTCAAGCTGTTTCGTCTGCCCTTCAAAGTACCGGGCAAGGGCCGAATCATGCGGGATTTGTTCAATAGCGCTGTTGATGATAAAACACGCCTTTGAACGTTCAGGATCTTTCAGGACATTCACACCCTCCTGAAAAATATCACGAATGGCTTCCTTGACAGAGCCCGGTGCCTCAAGCCTTTCCACAACAGCCGCGTTTTTTCCCTCAAGATACGTTTTCACAGCGGACAAAAACAGATCCCGCTTCGTTCCATACGTATCGTACAAACTCTGGCGCGCAATGCCTAAATGAGAGAGCAGCTCCTGAAGAGACGTGCCTTCGTAGCCATACTCTCCAAAAACCTCTATCGCTCTGCGTAAAACAAGCGCGGTATCGAATTCTTTATTCCTACCCAAACGAATATCACCTCCTGCAAGAAGATATTACCTTTTCCAGACTGAACAGTCAAGAAAAAACAAAAACAAAAAAACACCCTTGATCAGCAAGAGTGTCCGTTCTCCACGCTTTTTATTTATGGCCGTCTTTTCCCCAGTGCCCCATTTGGTGGTGATGGTGCCCGTAGTTACCATCATGATGATGCCCATAATTTCCGTCCTCATGATGCCCGTAATTTCCGTCCTCATGATGCCCATAATTTCCATCCTGATGATGTCCATAATTTCCATCCTGATGGTGTCCGTAATTTCCATCAGGGTAATGGTGGTGGTGTCCATCATTATCATGGTGCATTCCGTAGCTCGGATAGCCTCCGCTTGGGTAGCCGCCGAATCCTCCAGACATGCCATAACCCAGATAGCCTGCGCCTCCATAACCTGGTTGGCCCATCCCCGTATACATGCCATGGCCCGGATAGCCCGCGCCTCCGTACATGCCGAATCCCGGACCGCCTGCACCATAGCCTGGGTAAGCGCCAAAACCGGGTCCGCAGCAGAAGTGTCTTGTATCAGTCATATCCAATCTCTCCTTCACATAGGTTACAGTCCAGCGTATGAGAAGAGCTTGCAGATCGTATAGACACCCGCCTATAAACGGATAAAACAATTTCCCGGACAATAAAAAAAGCAGACCATGACAGTCTGCTCCTTTTTTATTCACCAAGATCTACGTTATGATACACCTGCTGAACGTCTTCCAAGTCCTCTAACGCGTCAATCAGCTTTTCGAACTGTTCTTTCGCTTCCTCAGGAAGTGTCACTTCACTTTGCGCAAGCATGGTCAGCTCCGCCACCGTAAATTCCTCAACGCCCGCGTTTTTAAATGCCTCCTGCACCGCATGGAATTGATCCGGCTCCGCATAGACGATCACGCTGTCATCCTCTTCTAAAATATCGCGGACATCCACATCCGCTTCCATCAGGATTTCAAGCGCTTCGTCAGCTGTTTTGCCTTCCACACCAATAACAGCCGTCGCGTCAAACATGTAAGCGACAGATCCGCTCACACCCATGTTTCCGCCATTTTTCCCGAACGCCGCACGCACTTCCGGCGCCGTACGGTTCACATTATTCGTCAGCGCATCAACGATAATCATTGATCCGTTCGGCCCGAAGCCCTCATAACGAAGCTCATCATAATTTTCTTCCGCTCCGCCCTTCGCCTTCTCGATCGCACGTTCAATGATATTTTTCGGCACGCTGTAAGTCTTCGCGCGTTCAAGCACAACTTTCAGCGCCTGATTGGATTCCGGATCAGGCTCGCCCTGCTTAGCCGCCACATAAATCTCACGGCCAAACTTTGCGTAAACCCGACTCGTATTTGCGTCCTTAGACGCCTTCTTTTCTTTAATATTGTTCCACTTACGGCCCATGATGTTCCACTCTCTTTCATATATATCAATCTAAATACTGTTATTCACTTTATCCATTATACCTCAAATGGTTTGGTTGTTTCGAGTGTCTTGCGTTAGAAATAGAAGGAAGGCGGCAGTTTAAAAGTACGAGACGACACAAACTTCCAATAAAGCAAGAAAAAAAGCCCTAACTAAGGGCTTTCTTATCCGGATCAGTCATGACATGATGAGGGGAATGATCGATATACGTCGTGTTTCGATCCGTTGATTCCTTAAAACCGCCTGACTGTGTCAAGAAAGGAACCGCAATGCTTCCGCAAATAAGGGGAACAGCAAGACACATCATCACTTTTTTCTTAATAAGCATATAAACACTCTCCTTTTTGAATATCTTCTTGCGCTTTCAGCACTTTCCGATAAAACGCAGCAGCGTGCTCAAAATGACAGCGGCTTTCAAAAACAGCGGCAGCGCTGCGGGCACATGCTTCAATGTAAGCGTGCAAGTTCTTTTTTTCGAAATAGCTTAAAAGGTCATGAATTTTGCGTTCGTCAACAATCTCTTTGTACACTGCCTGCAAGAACAGATACAATTCTTTATAAAATTTGTGGGCCCCCGCATTTGGATGGGTTGTGATATGTTCTAATCCTTCTTCTATTAGCTGAAACGCCTGCTGTTTTTGTCCAGCTTTACATAATGTCCAGCTTAACCCAAACAGTACTTTCGGCAGCAAGTCAGGGACCGTTTCTCTGCTTACTTTCTCCGCTTTTTGGAAGTGCTCAATTGCCAAATCATATCTTCCTGACCTGTCATAACTGTTGGCGATGTTCAATAAAGAGATGCCAATGAACCTGTCGTTTTGAATGTCCATTGCCAGTTCCAGCGCCTTTCTTAAATGCGGGAGGGCTTTATCATAACATCTGAAGTCATCATAATTTCCCGCTACGATAAACAAGCTTTGTATTCTTCTCATGCTATATAACGGATGATCTTGATAAATGTCTAAGGCTTGAAGGATATGATGCATCGACACATGAGTTTGTTTCATATTGTAGTATGCTTCTGCCACTTTAAAATGAAATTCCGCTTTCTCGATTTCATCTGTTACAAACGGAAGCTCCTTCTCCGCCTCACGGTAAGATCCAATCGCTTCAACATATTCTTTCTGATCAAATTCATACATGCCGCGGAAAAACAAAGAGTAGTATTTCAAAAGACCTGTGAGTTTTTTCTGAGGGGCTTCAATCGTTTCTAAAAGCTCTGTCACTGTAGGGCGATTCCCGTATGTTTGTCCCGGCTCCAAATAATCCAGCATCAGCTGGTGCCGAAAACACATCAGAGAATAATAGATCAGCAAATCCTGATCCTCTTCCATCTGCTGAATGTCCTGCTCCACTTCCGCTTTCAGAACCTCAGCATCCGGAACACTGAACTGGCGAATCATCTTGTACCATTCATTAATCTTAACACCAACACGCGATGATGGTATGGCTTGACTCAACGGCTTCCCTCCCTCTCTTTAGGATATGTCATATTCTATCAATCCCAAATTTTGAAAACAATATGAAAGGAAGAAATTGTTTTTTCATCCTGTCAATTTGTTTTCTCGGCAAAAAAAGACCCTTTATGCAAGGGTCCAATATCATTCTATTTCATTTACGCACTCACTTATTGTCAACCACAACAAAATCCTGAACTTTCACTAGTTCCTCAGGCAAATCAAACTGATAAAGCATCTTCTTGGAATGGATATCAAACACACCCACATACCCGCCAATGCCTTTTTTATGCTCTTCCTGAGCAACAACATACAGTTGACTCCCCTTAAACTTTGCATCCATATAAGGGAATTTTAAGCCGTATGTGTGAAAAGAAAAGTCCTTCCCATACTCAAGCAGGTTCGCTTCCCCCTCTTTGTCTTCGTACGTCACATAAAAACTGCCGCTTTCTTTGTCATAGTACACGGTATCAGCATATTCAAGATCATCAGGATAAGAAATATAATTTGTCTTCCATGTCCCTTTTTCAATCACAGTCAGTTCATGCTGCGAGCTTGCGACAATAAATTCCTCCGAGTCTGCGAATTTATCAGCGTATGAGGCTAAGCTCAGGGTTTCTATGATTTCCTCTGTGTTTCTGTCGATCACGTAAATAGCCATGCCTTGAATGACATAAATATTATTCTCGTCACTCGCCCCCATCGTGACAAGTGAAGGCAAGGTGAGGCTATATTCCTTTTTCGTTTTTTTGTCGTTTATATGCACGTCATTCCCCGTCGTATCAACGTTATAGGCCTTAACAGAAACATCCTTCCCCTCATACCAAAACGAAAATGGATTCGATAGCGAATGCTTTTTTATAGCATCCTTCTCCAGCGTGTAATAAAAGGACTCATGTTCCGCTAATAATACAATGTCTGTTGATGCGTAAGACTTCGTTTGGATGTACGGCACATCCGCCACCTTGAACGTGCGCCTATTAAATCTTTCGCCTGTTGAGGTTGAGAGCAGCGTGCTTTCTTTTATGAGAGGGTTGGAATAGATAAAATAGATGCGGTCTTCTTCGGGATGAATGGCGGAAGTTTTGATAGGAATATCGTTTTTACCATGTAACTGAAGATACAGAGCAAACAGGATGATGCATATCATTAACCCTAATAAACCGAATGTAATGCGTTTTTTCTTCATCAAAATGCTCCTTTAATAACTGTCTATCAATAATCATTTCGACTATGTTTACACAATCCCTCCACGAATAAAGACACATGCCAAATGACTCATTTTCCCATCAAAATATGTTCTCACAGCCATTCTCATCCTGCTCCGTGGTAAAATTTTGATATCGAGTGTAAAAAGAAGGGAAATGGTCATGAAAGTACTTGAAGCGAAAACACTGCTTTCTGAAGCGACAGACCGCGCGAAAGAGTATAAAGAACTAAGAACGCAAATGGTTAATTTAAGAAAAGCCTTAAAAAGCGTCGCTGATCTCAGTGACAGCGAATTCTCGGGAAAAGGCGCCAGCAACATCAAAGCCTTCTATCACGACCACGTCGGTGTCACCGACCAATGGATCGACTACATCGACATGAAAATCGCATTTTTCAACAGCATCGCTGGAGCCGTCGAGGATAAAGCCCTCTCTGACGCATACATCGAAGAATCCTTTCTGGAACACGAGCTGGCAAACGCCCATAAAAAATCAAAGTCCATCATGTCCGAACAGAAAAAAGCCATGAAAGACATCCTGAACGATATCAACGACATCCTCCCACTCGACCTGTTTTCAACAGAAACCTTCAAAGACGAGCTGGCCGATGCCAACGACAAACGCAAAAAAACACTGGAAAAATTGGACGCCTTAGACGAAGACCTGCAGACAGAATACGCCCTGTCAGAACCAAACGAACAATTCATCAAGTCCGACTTCCAAAAGCTCCAAGAAGCAACGGGCAAAGGCAAAAACGCCACACCCATCCACTACAACGCCAAGGCGTACCGTGAGAGTGACATACATAAGAAAAAAGGCGACATTGAAAAGCGGACTGAGGCTTACTTGAAGATTAAGAAAGAGGAAGCGAAGGAACGAGAGATTGAAAAACTGAAAGAAAGACTGAAAAACTACGATTATGCGGATGCCGATGAATTCTACAAAATGGCAAAAACGATCGGCTATGAAAATCTGACAGCAGAACAACAGAGATACTTCACCCAAATTGAAAACACGCGTGAGTTTGAAGCAGGCTTCAAAGGGGTCGCCGTCGGCCTTTACGATTCAGGAAAAGACGCGGTCACAGGCCTGTGGGATATGGTCACAGATCCGGGTGGAACCGTTGAAGCCATTACAGGAGCGGTGGCTCACCCGATCAAAACGTATGAAGCCATTTCAGCAGCAATCGAAGAATCGTATCAAAAAGACATGGTGAATGGTGACACCTACTCACGAGCAAGATGGGTGTCATATGCGGTTGGCACTGTTGTCACATCAGTTGTCGGCACAAAAGGCGTAGGCGCCGTCTCAAAAACTGGCACAGCCGCCAAAGTGACGACCAAAGTCAAAACAGCAGCAAGCAAATCAGCAACAGCCCAAAAAGCCATAACGGTCTCAAAACAAACCGTTGATCACGTCAAACAAAAAGTAAACAAAGGCATAGAAGTATCAAAAAAACACGTCAAAACCAAGTTAAATCAAATCGGAGATCTCACACTTGCAGACATTCTCCCCTATCATCCCCGTCACGATTTAGTGCCGGCAGGCGTCCCTTACAACGCAGTCAATGGGGTCACACTTAAAGAGGGACTGCAGAAATTCGCCAAGGTCATCCTGCCGAAACCGTACGGAACTTCTTCAAGCGGAAGACGAACACCAGCGCCAGTTGTGCCGCCGGTAACCGTCAAATACGGCGAGCATTATGCAAAATGGAGCAGAAAGAAAGTGCTGAAGCCTAATGTTGTCTATAAAACAAAAGAAGGCTACACGTACACCACTGACAACTATGGTAGAATTACAAGTGTCAAAGCAGACTTGCAGCTAGGAGAAGCAAAACGAAACCAATATGCACAGTCGAATGCTGGAAAGCCCCAAGACCGAAAGCCTGACGATGACGGAGGCCATTTAATCGCCACCCAATTCAAAGGCTCAGGCCAGTTTGACAATATCGTGCCGATGAATTCCCAGATTAATAGGAGCGGCGGCAGATGGTATGAAATGGAGCAAGAATGGGCAAAGGCTCTTAAAGAAGAACCTCCGCAAAAAGTTAATGTTAATATAAAAGCTATATATAAAGGTGATTCACTAAGACCAGACAAATTTATCGTTAAGTACAGAATTGGAGATGCTGATTTCGAAAAAGTAACATTAAAGAATCAATCTGGAGGTTGAGATCATGGAAACACCAAAAATGGGTGACTTGTATCAAAGAATAGCAAATCAGATAAATGAAATCATTCCCTCTGAATGGGAAAACGTATATCTTTACGCTGAAATATTAGACGACTCTTCGGAAGTATTTTTTTATTTTAATATACCGGGCGAGAATGAATTCTTATACTCACATAACATTCCAGAACATTTTAATGTAAGCGAAGATATTTATGATGATTTATTAATCGAACTTCAAGAATCATTCGAAGAATTACGCGAAGAATATAAGGAAAATAATCCAGAAACTTGGACGAACTTGACTTTGAAACTAGATAGGACAGGCCAGTTTTCTATAGATTATAATTATGAAGATGTAATTGCTTCAGAGCTAAATGGATCTCAAAGAAAGGCTGTTTGGGTGTATAAAAATCTAGGTTTAATGCCAAAAAGGAAAACGGTAAGAGACTTTTTAGAGGATTATATCAAGACTAACGAAGGAAAAATTTAAATTAATTTCTGATATGGGACAGTTATATCAACAAATAGCAGAACAGCTTAATGACATGATTCCATCTGATTGGACAAAAATCATTCTTTATGCGGAAATATTAGATGATTCATCAGAAGTTTACTTTTTCTTCAATACACCACAAAGTGAAGAGTATATCTATTCTCATGATATACCGAAACAATTCGATGTTAGTAAAAAAATATACGTGAGTTTATTAATTGAACTTCAAGAGTTATTCGAGGAGTTAAGAGAAGAATTTAAAGCAAACAACCAAGATATTTGGACCAATTTAACGCTTAAACTAGAGAATATCGATAAATTCTCAATAGACTATGATTACACCGATGTCATCGCCTCAGACTTAAACGGAACACAACGGCAAGTGGTATGGGAATATAAGAATTTAGGTATCTTGCCTGATGATAAGAAAGACAAAGAATTTGTAATAAACTACTTCAGTCTATAAATAAAAAAATATGGCTCAGCTCTTCTCTGCTGGGCTATTTTTTATAAATTTAGAGGTTCTATATGGATATGTTGATTAAAAATACAATTAATAAACTCTACTATGGTGCAGACCCTTCCAAAGGCAATTATCTATCATTATGCCAACAACCTATAACACTACCGACAGAAATAAAGTCATTTGTAAAAGAAATGAAGATACAATTTGAGAATATAAGCATGGGTGAGATATGGCCCTCCGCTGCCTTTCAGTTTGAATTTCCTAAATATGAGAAGAATGAGTTTCATGTAAACTATACCAGTAAACTTATGATTTCAAAATTGGCTCCTGTTTATTACCTGCAGCACCATTTCACAATTGAAAATGTTGATCCCGAAAGAGCAACTCCCGTGTTAGATGGTTTCAGTACACAATCTTATTCTATGCTTCAACAGAAACTAGACACAAAACTGAATCAAATCTTAAAAGAAATGCGATACAACGCTCTTAATTACCAAGAAATGAACGAAGTCATTTGCGATCTTGATATAAAAATAGAGCCTTTATTCGGTCCCCAAATCACAGTAGAACTGGCATTATTTCATGACTTGCTAGAACTTTGTCCAGACTAGATGCTGGAGGTTGATTCTTTTTGGAAAATAAATTAAATGCATTATATAGAAGCATCGCTGAAACCGTTAACGAAATGATACCAGAACCATGGGAGACATTTTTGTTCTATGCCCAGGTTTCAGAGACAGGCGGAGGGACTTACTTTTTTTATAATTCCCAAAATGAACCTAAGCATTTTAAGTACAGTCTTGAAATTCCGTTTGAATTTGATATTGACGAAAATGAATTCGATCAGTATGAGATGAAATTATTTAAACTAAGCGAAAAAATGAGAGATGTTTTCAAAGATCATGATCAAGAATTATTTTATTCCTTCACTCTTAGCCTAGAGAGATCAGGAAAATTAACTGTCAACTTTGATTATACAGATTGGTTTAAGACAGATTATAGTTTCAGTGATCAGCTTATCATCTGGAAATTTAAATATTTAGTGGAAGAACCTAAGGATCCATCATTACAAAAATTAATAAAAAAATATTTAGAAGAATATCCTGAAAATCCAATGTAATTTTTATAAGGGCATGATAATGCTGTATTAAAATAAGAAAATATCCAAGTGTCATAAACGAATTATTCTTTCAAGGGAGCATAAAAATGGATAATCCGACAAAAGTAGAGTTAATCTCTCTTGTAAAGAAATTGATGAACCCAACTTTAGATGATGAGAGAGTCAATGAATATCTTGCTTTATTAGAGAAAAATGTACCTCATCCGGCACCAAGTGATTTAATTTTCTGGAGCAATGAAGATTACACAGCGGAGCAAGTTGTAAGAATTGCTCTAAACTATATAGATGAGTAGTCTACCATACCGTTAAACAGATATAGCAACTCTAAAATGGAATAGAGATAATAAAGCTGCCACTGACTTGGAGGTTAAAAGAGATTGGAAACTAAAAGAGTGGGTACATTATATCAACAGATAGCGGAACAGATTAATGAATGATTGTAGCAGAATGGAATAAAGTTGTTCTATACTCAGAAATTTTAGATGATTCTAGAGAAGTTTACTTTTTCTTTAATACAAAAAATAGTGAAGAGTTCATTTATTCGCATGACATTCCCGCACATTAGTGAACAAATTTATGATGACTTGTTAATCGAACTTCAAGATTTATTTGATGAACTAAGGGATGAATGGAAAGCGAATAACTCAGATGTATGAACTAACCTTACACTCAAGCTAGATTACACTGGAACATTATCAATAGACTATGATTATGAAGATGTTATTGCATCTACATTAGACGACTACCAAAGACAAATAATCTGGGAATACACTAACTTGGGTATTTTCCCTTTAGACAAAGAGGATAAAGAATTTGTAAAGAACTATCTGACTCTGAGATGACGTTTTACATCTGATGCATTTATCCAGTATCCTATTTTTGATCTGATGGATTATTTTATTATGATTGGTAAGGGGTGAAAAATTGGAAAAACAAAATTTTGTATCGCTATGGATAGGGTACATTAAAAATACCTTCTCTTTAAATGATTACGTTAATCTAAAATACAATGAAGATGAAGGTGATTTTCTCCCTTCCCAATTTTTAATTGACTATGATATAGATATCGATGATTTAGATGAAGATTTTATAGAGAAAGTCGCACATGAAAAAGATTGTAATAATTTAACTTCATTAATTGGCGGCTGTTCATATGATAGTGTCATTTTACCTCGATTTGAGAACATGATAGGTACCACAATCCCTGAACAAATCAACGCTGCTGTTCTTTTATATAATTTTGAATATGATGGCATGCAGAAAGAAATAAATGCAGCCTACCATACATTTAAATTTATTGGTGCAGTATCCTATGTTTGAGTAAAATTTCAAAATAGAAAACAGAAAAAGATTTATAAATAAATGAGCAAATGGCAAAATTATCAGTAAAGATATATTCAAGTCAAGCTACTTATTTTATATTCGTCCATCTCTGCTTAATAAAGCCCTCTTAATTGAGGGCTTTAGCTATATCTCATCTAATAAATTGTAAATCCATTACCCAATAAAATATAAAAATCTCACATTTCAAAACCCGTAACTCTTTTTATGTTTATGCCAATAAGCCAATAGTTGGTTCCATGAAGCTATCCAAAAACTCTTCTGTCACACCCCGTATTTTTCTCCTTTGACACAATGAGTACAATTCTTCTACTGCTGAATAAGGGAAATATCGGACATCTAATTCTTGAAATTGTGGCCGATTCGCTTCCCTTAATACTTTGCTACGATCCTCATCAGGTGCGACGATGACATATCTTGTAGGAAATGGTGGCAGTGCATCTTGAAGTCCTTTCATTCGAGTTAGGCCACTCGTTACACCTGTGCTGTGTTCAACTTCCATGACAGCAGGCATTAACTTCCCATTTTTAAACCAAATGCAATCTATTAATTTAGCTGCATTATATGCTCCATCAAATGCTGCGATTAATCTTTCATCCCGTAACGAATTTACTACTCCAGTCATTTCACCAACCCGCTTGTTGTTATACATAATTCCTTTATCATTTTGAGCTATCCATGTACGAAATCCTAATTGTTTCCCAATCATGATTAAAGCTACTTGAATCTGTGAATGACGTCTTTTAATTTCAATATCAATTTCATTATGAACAATTCCCTCTGGTAGAATTAGCGAATCGTAAAATGCATCTGCATTTGGGATTTCCGAAATAACAATATCCGTTTCGATTTTTACCATTACCCCTAGCTCGTGAGGTTTTTCAGGGCACCACATGAGATGCTTGTGTCCGTTCTTTATACTAGAATTCGACATGGTGCTTTCAATTCGCCCTGGATAACAGTAGTAAAACTGTGGTGTATGGGCGATAAGTGCCTCCAATACCGAGCGGGTATTATAACTGCCACCTAAAACACGATCTAAGTTAATTGGTTGGTTCGGGAAAAAAGCGTTGGCGACTCTCCATATCATTTCAGCTGAAATGGATTCATCTTTAGCTGTAAGGGGTGTCCCTCCTTTACTTGGGTCATAACGTTTAACAACAATACGTCCTTCTGGCTTTGTAACACTCACTATTTTAATAAGACCTTTTGTTCTTGGATTGATATATGGGAATGTTCTATTTTTCGGCAATTGATCAATATAAGCAACAATGTCAGCTGCAGTTAATCTCATCTCTCTAGTATCCCCCTAAGAAATCCTTAATGGTTTCCGCGATTCCCAAAGATGCCAAATATGGCACTCCATTCCCAACTGTTTTAAAGGCATCAGTTAAAGAAATATCAGTCGGAATTTCAAAATTCTGTGGTAATGACTGTATGGCTAATGCTTCTGCTACTGTCAGCCTTCTAGCTTTGTACGGATGTAAATGAACTTCGTTATTCCCGTATGCAGCCGTAGGTGAAAATCTCCATCGATGAAGGCGTTTGTAGGATTTTTTCGAGTCATCCCCCTCTTCAATAACAAGAAATTTGGCTAAACCAGCCCTTGGAGTGAAAAATTGTTTGCTATTCGGATGATTGTCTACATCGTTCTTGCGGAACCAATGCTCGACCGTTAATTCATCAATAATACCTTCTGGTTTTGGTAATACTGAATCCTTCACAAATTCATTCACTATAGGCCAAGGGGAGTTTTCGATTTTTTCCATAGAGTATTTCAAATGATTCTCCCAAGGGAAAAGACCGTTTGGAAGAATGGCTTCGATATCTTCAATGTTGTAACCCACTTGATCTAATAGTTCACGTCGAAAACCAAGCAAGATAATCCGTTCCCTGTGTTGAGCTGAGCCATACTCTAGAGAATTAATTAATCTTTCCGTTGTTACGTATCCATTTGCATGTAATTTGCTTTTCATTTCTTCAAAAAACTCTCTATGCCTCTTGGTTCGCCATAATCCCTTTACATTTTCAAATAAGAAAAATGAAGGTTTATGCTGGCATATCAAATCCACATAGGTCCCTGACAGCTTTCCATTTTCTCCTTCTCTTCCTCTGTTCTTACCACCGACCGAAAAATCTGGACAAGGAGGTCCACCGATAAATCCAAAAACGCTATTTTCAGACTTAATTATGTCTATATATGCCCGTAAATGCTCTTGCTCTAGTAATTCCGTTATATCACCATTGTGATAGCCAAACCGTGGCTCTTCTATTTTAAGCATGTTTCTAGAATGTTTGTATGATTTTAAAAACGGTGTATGAATTTCGTTTACATATACTACATCGAAACCGCTATTTTCAAATCCTAGATCTAAAAAACCTGAACCTGAAAAAAACGAAAATATTGGGTAACTCATTTTATTTGCAACCTTTCTGCGTCTAATAATTGTGTTTTTTGCTATCTCGAATTATATCATATTAATACATATTTTAACGTAAAAACAAAACAGGCAGTGCCCTGTGTTCTTCAAGTAAACTGATGGCTACTTGTTTTTAAAAACTCCCTATAATGGAAGTTGTAACTTTAATTAATGCCCCGTTTATTTAAAAACATGAGTCCTAAATCTTTGTTTCTAGAATTATCTCTTGATTTGAATACACTTTCCTTTGTTCTACCTAATCATCTTATAAATTATCAAATATCTGATATATATAATTGTCTAAGTCCTCATAACCTGCTATAAAAATGACAGAGAAAAAATGGAATACTTTTGATGGCTATTACCATCAGGGGAATGTGAACACTACTACATCTTGTAAATAAAGGAATGAAGTGGTAGAAAATCTGTAATTAATATTCGCGGATATACTCATAAAGGAATAAAAGAAGGCCTCAGAAACTTCAGGGGACTTTTATTTAAAGATTACGGATACATTGGTTTCAAGTACTAACTCCTAATATTTCACACCACATAATAGAAAGAATTGAAATAAAAATAGATGGAAGCCCAGAATCGATAAAAGATTCTGGGGCCCTTCTGCTTATTCCTTTATACTCTCTATCAACACACAGCACTCCACATGATTCGTATGCGGAAACATATCAACAGGCTGCACCTCGCGCGTCGCATACCCGCCATCCTCAAGTACTCGCAGATCTCTTGCAAGCGTGCCAGGATTACAGGACACGTACACTACCCGCTTCGGTTTCATCTCCACAATCGTCCGCAGGAGGGCTTCGTCGCAGCCTTTTCTTGGCGGGTCGACAACTAGCGTGTCGGCCGTGATGCCTTCCTCATACCATTTCGGAATCACGGTTTCCGCTTCCCCAACCGCGAACTCTGCGTTTGTGATGCCGTTCAGCTCAGCGTTGCGTTTCGCATCTTCAATTGCTTCCGGCACAATCTCTACGCCGTACACTTTTTTCGCCTGCTTCGCCAAAAACAATGAAATCGTGCCGATGCCGCAATAGGCGTCAATCACCGTTTCTTCGCCTTTCAGCTCAGCATACTCAAGCGCTTTGTCGTACAGCACCTTTGTTTGCTCCGGGTTGACCTGGTAGAACGATCTGGCGGAGATGGCGAATTTGACGTCTCCGATGAGGTCGTAGATGTATTCTTCGCCCCAGATGACGTTTGTTTCGTTGCCGAAGATGACGTTTGTTTTGTTTGGGTTGATGTTTTGCACGATTGATTTGACGTGCGGGAACGCCGCTGTGATGTCTTCAATAATCTTCGCTTTGTGCGGGAAGTCATTTGTTCTTGTGATGAAGACGATCATCTTTTCGCCTGTGACGACGCCGTATCTGACCATGATGTGGCGGAGCCAGCCTTTGTGGCGTTCTTCGTTGTAGGCTTTGACACCGTAGTTTGCGCAAATGTCTTTGACGGCTTGAACAGCTTCGTCGTTTTTGGATTGCTGGATCAGGCAGGCGCTCATGTCGATGATATCATGGCTTCTTTGCTGATAGAATCCGGCGACGAGCCCGCCTTCCCGTTCTCCTACCGGCACCTGTGCTTTGTTTCTGTAGTTCCATGGGTCTTGCATGCCGAGTGTCGGGTGCACGGTGACGTTGGACAGGTCCAGCTTGCCGATCCGTTCTAAGACGTCTTTGACTTGTTTTTGTTTAAACAAGAGCTGGCCTTCGTAGGTCATGTGCTGAAGCTGGCAGCCTCCGCATTGCTTGTAAATCGGGCATGGGGCGTCCGTTCTATGCGGGCTTTCTTCCTTCAGCTCAATCAGGCGGCCGAAGGCAAAGCCTTTTTTGACACGTGTGACTTTGATTTGGGCTTTTTCTTCCGGCAGGGCGTTCGGCACGAAGATCGGGAAGCCTTGGACCTTTGCGACGCCCGCTCCTTCGTGAGTCAAATCCTCAAATGTCACGTCGTAGTATTCGTTTTTTTCTACTGGGGGTTTCATTTTCATGTATGTTCACCTCTTGTTTTAAGCGAAAGAAAAACTTGGCTCTTTAAAGCCAAGTTTTTAGTCATCCAGCTGTTCCGCTTTCTCCTTCGGCATGACAACGTGAATGTGTCGATACAGATTCACGAATTCGCCCGGCAGCATGCCGCCGTACTCGCCGTCCAGGTTCAGCTGCATCTTTTCTGATACATTGACTTTCACGCGGTTCGCTTTTGTATAAATAATGTGCTGGTCGTTGATGTGTTCGCCGCGGAGCGCCATCGATGCGACTCTGATAAATTCAGCAAGGTTTGCTTTCTTTAATATCATCAAATCAAACATGCCGTCATTCAGGCTGGAATCCGGCGCGAGTTTTTCGAACCCGCCGACGGAATTTGTCAGCGTGACCAAAAACAGCATGATTTCACCTTGAAACAGCTTGCCGTCATATTCAATCTCGACTTCTGTCGGACGAAGTGAAGGCAGCATTTCCATACCCTTTAAATAATAAGCAAGCTGGCCGAGCATCGTTTTGAGTTTGCTTGGGACGTCGTACGTCAGCTCCGTCAGGCGGCCTCCGCCGGCGATATTGATAAAATACTGGCCGTTGACCTGTCCGATGTCGATCGGGCGGGCAACGCCGTTAATCACCGTATCCGCCGCTTTTAAAATATCCTCTCGCGGAATGCCGAGCGCTCTGGCGAAGTCATTTGTTGTGCCGACAGGAATCACGCCGAGTGTCGGACGATTGTCTAATGGGGCAAGCCCGTTGACGACCTCGTTGATCGTTCCGTCTCCGCCTGCCGCAATGATCAGGTCAAACTCACGCAATGCCGCTTCCTTGGCAGCGTGCGTTGCGTCTCCCGCGCATGTTGTGGCATGGGTGGAGGTTTCATAACCGGCTTGTTCAAATTTTTGCAGGACCTGGGCAAGATGCTTTTTAAAGACCTCCCGTCCCGAAGTCGGATTGTATATTATGCGTGCACGTTTCATTATCTCATCATCCTACTTAAGAGTATCCGATCCATTTTTACACTAACAACCTTTAATTATACTATGAGTTAAAAAAATCGCAACAAAATGTACATAATCTTACAGAAGGAAACACAGAAAAGCCCCAGCATAGCTGAGGCTTTTTGTCATTTTTACTCTTCTTCTGTTCCCGGTTTTTTCTTGCGGAACTTCGCCAATACTTCGTATACGATTGGCACGATCAAGAGCGTCAGAAGCGTCGAACTGATTAAACCGCCGATAACCGTTACGCCGAGTCCTTTTGAAATGACTTGGCTTCCGCCTTCGAAGCCGAGAGCTAATGGAATCAAGGCGCCGATTGTCGCGATGGCTGTCATCAGGATCGGACGGAGTCGTGTGGAGCCGGCTTCTAAGAGCGCTTCTCTCGTAGACAGTCCTTCCGCTTCCTTATGAATCACGCGGTCAATTAAGACAATGGCGTTTGTAACAACGATACCGATTAGCATCAGCATACCGATCATCGCGTTCAGACTGATTGTCTCACCTGATACGTAAAGTCCGACCAGGGCACCGATGATTGTAAACGGCAATGAGAACAGAATCGCAAATGGCGCTAATGCTCCGCCGAATGTAATCACAAGCACGAGGTAGACGATCGCAATCGCTGCTAGCATCGCTAATCCAAGCTTCGTAAAGGAATCCGCGATATCTGCGGAAACACCGCCTGTATCGATTGTTACGTTGTCAGGCATGTCAAGCTTATCAATTTTCTTCTGTACATCAACTGATACAGCTGTCACGTTATCTGATGCAACCTCACCAGTGACATCAGCATACACTTTCCCGTCACGTTTAGACACCGTATCAGATGTTGTGCCTTCTTTTGCTTTTGCCACATCACCGATTTTGACTTCTTTGCCGGTCGCTGATGTGATCTTTTTGTTCTCTAAATCTTTGACACTCTTATACTCGTCTTTTTCGGTTTTAATGTTAACGTCAAGCTCTTTGCCGTCTTTTTTCACGGTTGTGAGCGGGTCCTGTGCTGTCTCTGACATTAGGGCCTTAGAAATTTGAGAAGCTGTTAAACCGAGTTTGCTCAGCTTTTCTTGGTCAGCCACAAATGTGTACTCATCATATGTGCTGGAAAGGCCTGAGTTTACGTTCTTCAGATCCTTTTCATCCTTCATGACCTTCTCAATGTCTTTGACAGTGTCTTTAATGTCATTTTCTGAATCGCCATACACATAGTATGTCAATTCATTGTTATTGCCTGAAGAGCTGAAGTCCTGTGACTTCCATTCTCCGCGGTCAGACTGCTTTTTGATTTCTTTCAGCACGTTGTCTTTTTCTTTATCAAAGTTCGGCGTGTCGCTGTCATATTTGATATAGAATAACGCGCCGTTTGAATCTCCACCGGCAAGCGGGCTGCCAGAGCCTAATGAATACTGAACCGTATCGACATGCTTGCGGTCAAGCAGGATTTTTTCTGCTTTTTCAGCTTCATCTTCCGCTTCTTTTTTCGTTTCACCCGGTTCAGGGCTGTATGTGATCTGCATCGTTTTTTCTTCCTCTGACGGAAGGTAGCTGGCACCGATTAACGGTACAAGGAACAAGCTTCCGAGCAGCATCAGAACGGCGATGATAGACGTGATCCATTTGTGGCTCAGCGCCCAGTTCAATACTTTTTTATAGATGTTTGCGAGTCTGCCAGGTTTGTGTTCTTTCGCTTTTACAGGCGCTCCCGTTAATGATTTTTTGAACAGGCTGTGTGCGAGCATTGGCACGAGCGTGATCGAAATCAACAGGGATGCGGCAAGCGCAAATACAATTGTTAAGGCGAAAGGAATAAACAATTCACCAATTTGTCCGCCTACCAGTGCGAGCGGCAGGAATACCGCGATCGTCACGATAGTGGATGACATGATCGGTTTAAACATTTCCTTCGTTGCTTCACGGACCAAGGCTTTTCCGCGCAGCGGTTCATCTTTCAGTCTCATGCGGCGGTAAATGTTTTCGATCACAACAATGGAGTCATCAACAACCCGTCCGATCGCTACGGTCATTGCACCGAGCGTCATGATATTCAGTGTGATATCAAGCTGCTGCAGCACGAAAAGTGCGATCAGCAATGATAATGGAATAGAAATAATTGAAATTAATGTTGATTTGATATCTCTTAAGAATAAGAGAATAATCACAATCGCAAAAATAGCACCGAAGATGGCTTTGCTTAACATTGTTTCAACTGACTGTGTGATAGGCTCTGCCATGTCGAGTGTTGCGCTGTAGTTGAAGCCTTTATGGTCTTCTTTGAACTGCTTCAGCTCATCTTTGACATTGTCGGCAACCTCTACCGTGTTGGCATCGTTTGCTTTGATGATGTTGATGCCGATGCTGTCTTTTCCATTTGTGCGAGAAATTGATTCAGCTTTTTTGACATCTTTAATCGTTGCAATGTCAGATAGCTTGACCGTCGGCACGTCTGTGCTTACGCTTTGCTGCGCCTGTGCTGCTGCCTGCGGGCTTTGAGCCGCTTGTGCGCTTTGTGCTGCTGCGGCGCTGCTGCCTGCACTAGAAGCAGATGCCGTTGGAATTCTCATATTCTTCAAATCTTTAATGGTTTCAATATCGCCGCTGACGACGACAGATTTTTCTTTATTTCCGAATGTGTACAATCCAAGCGGCGTTGTCACATCTGACCCCTGAATCACTTGCTTAACTGTATCTTCATCAAGGCCATATTCTTTCAGTTTGTCTTCTTTGAAAGAGAATTCAACCTCTTCCACCTGCTGGCCTGATACTTGGACTGAAGCAACGCCTTCTATGCCTTCAAGCTTAGAAACGAGGCTGTCCTCCACTTGTTTTGTCAGCTTTTGCAGATTATCTGAATCACTGGACACGCTCAGCGTCAGAATTGGGAAGGAGTTCAAACTGTAGCGTGAAATGTCCGGGTCTTTCGCGTCATCAGGCAGGCTGACGTTTTCTAATGCTTCAGCCGCTTCTGTTTTCGCTTTGTCCATATCTTTCTCATAATCATATTCAATCATGACCGACGATGCATTTTCATAGGACGTCGACGTAACAACGCTCACGCCGTCCAAATTCTGCACCGCTTGTTCAACCGGTTTCGTTACTTCATCAGCGACTTGGCTAGGCGTCGCTCCCGGATATGTCGTGCTGATTGTCAGGTAGGGCATGTTTACATCAGGAATGGATTCTTGCTTCATATTCATACCCGCGTACAAGCCGGCTGCCGTTACAATAATCGTCATCAGCCATACGGCGAATTTGTTTTTCAGAACGAAATTAATAACGTGATTCATCATATCCTCCATTGTGTTTTTATTGACTGACTGGTCATTCTATATAATACTAAACGGTATAACGCAACATCGTCAACTCATATACCAGAAAATTTTTCTAAATTTTTCAAGGATTAAGGGGAAGCACGTCATGAATGAGAAAAAAGAGAGAATCATAAAAACAAGCATTCGTTTATTTGCGAAAAAAGGATACGCTTCGACGACCATCCAGGAAATCGCCAGCGAATGCGGTATCTCAAAAGGCGCTTTTTATCTGCATTTCAAATCAAAAGAAGCGCTGCTATTGTCTGCCTGTGAATATTACATTGGCATGTCTATGAAAAAAATGCAACAAATAGAAGAGAATCTCGCCGGACAGCCGCCTAAGGATGTGCTGAAAAAACAAATCAGCGCCCAGTTTGAGGATTTTCGCGATCATAAGGATTTTATTGTTCTGTTGCTAACTGAAAATATCATTCCGGAAAATCAAGAAGTAAAGCAATACTTTTACAAAGTCACAGCCGAGACAGATAAGCTGTATCGGAACGCTTTGCTTGCGACTTATGGCAAGGAAACTGAGGACTACCTCTCAGACCTCTCCATCATGGCAAGAGGCATTGTGCACTCCTATATGAATGTGATGGTATTTAATGAAGAAATCAAAATTGATGCAGACAACATATCTGAATTTATCATGGAGAGACTGGATGATCTTGTACAGGGGCTAAGCCGTTCCAGCCTGAATCCGCTCATGCCAAAAGACATTTACAGCCTGGTGCCGGCGGATAAAGGCCAGATCCTTCAGGACATTCAAAAAGTGAAAGAAAACAGCGCATTGCCTGAGGACATCATCGTTTCGCTCGATGTGATCGAGGAAGAGCTGTCGCAGGAAAAGCCGCGCAAGCCGATTATCAAAGGCCTGCTGTCAAATTTGACCGGAAGTGATTTCGAAGAAGTTGAAAAGCTTCGCGCTTTAATCTCTATCTTTATTTCTATTTGATCATAAAAAAGCAGCTCTCCTCGGGACTGACCCCCGTTTTTGAGACAGGGATCAAAACACCTTTTATACAGCCAATTGCCGATAGCTTATCGGTGATTGGCTGTTTAGTTTCGTTTGAATACGAATGTTGTTATAATAATAAATGTATTCTTTGACAGTGCGTTCTACGATGGCGGTCGTGGTTCGATCAATGCTGTTAAGATAGAACGTTTCAGACTTTAGTGAGGAATGAAACGATTCGATGGAGGCATTATCAGCGGGCGTCCCTTTGCGGGACATGCTCATGGTAATGCCTTTTGTTTTAACAGCTTTCTGATACTCATAAGATGTATACACAGATCCTTGGTCACTATGTAACACGCAGTTCTGAGACAGTGTTGGCAGCTGATCAAGTGTGTTTAAGACAAAGTCTGTGTCCTGCTTATCTCCAATCGTGAAAGCAATTACTTCTCCATTGTATACATCCAATATACTGGAAAGATACAATTGTTTCTGTCCATAAGGCAAATACGTGATATCCGTTACTAGTTTTTCAAGAGGATGATCGGACTGAAAGTTCCGATCTAATATATTATCAACCACGGCATATGGCTGCCCATTCTTCTTGCGCTTTTTCACCTTAACCCGGCACTGCCACTGATTTTTCTGCATGATACGCTGAACCGTTTTATGGTTAATACGCATTTCCTTTTTTAATATAGCTGTAATTTTTCGATATCCATATCGATACTTGTGCTCTCGGCACAACGTGCCGATTTGTTTTTCCAAATGGCGCTTGGGATGATCTTTCATCAGGTTCTTCTTCCAACGATAATAAGACGCTCGTGAGATACCTAAATGAACACAGATATTCTGTACGGTCATTGTGCCGTGCAATACTTCTACAAGTTCGACTGACGTTTGGCTATCAACTTCCTTTCCAATTCGTTGTACTTTTTTAAAACTTCATTTTGTTGTCTCAGATAACGGTTCTCTGCCTGCAGTTTCTCTAATTCGGAAGAATACTCCGGACCTTTTCCGTAAGTGTATTGCTAACCAACAGGCTGTTCAAATCGATGTGTATCCCCAGCTTTATGCCATCTAACCCATGTCTGAACCTGCGTCTTATTCTTGATATTCAATTCCTGCATGATCGCTTTCATAGGCACGCCTGCCAATCTCATTTCTACAGCCTTATGTTTGACTTCAATCGGATAACTCATTCTTGTTCCCATACAAAAAACACCTCCAAGTCTTATTTCGGATAACAACTATCCGTTTTCAAACTTGAAGGTGTTTTTTATTTGTCTCATCTTATGGGGTCAGTCCCCCTCATTGCAGAGGGAGCTGCTTTTTTATTAGCGTTTTTTGATTTCTTCAAGCAGGATTTTGTTAACCATCGGCGGGTTGGCTTGTCCTTTGGACGCTTTCATAATTTGTCCGACAAGGAAGCCGATCGCGCGGTCTTTCCCGTTTTTAAAGTCTTCAATCGACTGAGGATTGTTGTCAAGCGCCTCTGTGACAAGCTTCAGAAGCACGCCTTCATCAGAAATCTGCACAAGGCCTTTTTCTTTCACAATCTTCTCAGCGTCGCCGCCTTTTTCAATTAATTCCTTGAACACTTTCTTCGCGATTTTAGAAGAAATTGTTCCTTTTTCAATCAATTGAATCATGCCGGCAAGGCCTTCCGGTGTCAGCGCAACATCAGAAAGCTCTTTTTGCTCAGCGTTCAGATAAGCTGACACTTCACCCATGAGCCAGTTTGATGCTTGTTTTGCTTCAGCGCCTTTTTGAACTGTTTCTTCGAAGAAGTCTGCCATTTCTTTTGTCAGTGTCAGAACCATCGCATCATATGCAGGCAAGCCAAGCTCATCGATATAACGCTTGCGGCGTTCATCCGGAAGCTCAGGAATGCTTGCTTTTACGCGCTGCTTCCATTCATCGTCAATGTAAAGCTCGACAAGGTCAGGCTCAGGGAAATAACGATAATCGTCAGAACCCTCTTTGACACGCATAAGAATGGTTTTCTTCGTTGCTTCATCGTAACGGCGAGTTTCCTGCTGGATCACACCGCCGGACAGAAGAACCTGCTCCTGGCGTTTTTCTTCATGCTCAAGGCCTTTTTGAACAAACGCAAAGGAGTTCAAGTTTTTCAATTCCGTTTTTGTGCCGAATTCCTCTTGGCCGATCGGACGAAGAGAGATATTGGCGTCACAGCGAAGTGAACCTTCTTCCATTTTACAGTCAGACACGCCTGTATATTGGATGATGGACTTCAGCTTTTCAAGATACGCATATGCTTCTTCCGGCGTGCGGATATCCGGCTCAGATACGATCTCGACAAGCGGCGTTCCCTGGCGGTTGAAGTCAACAAGAGAATAGCCGTCGCCTGTATGCGTCAGTTTTCCGGCATCTTCTTCAAGGTGAAGACGTGTGATGCCGATACGTTTCGTTTTTCCGCCGACTTCAATCTCGATCCAGCCGTTTTCGCCGATCGGCTTATCAAATTGAGAAATCTGATACGCTTTCGGGTTGTCCGGATAGAAATAGTTTTTGCGGTCAAACTTTGTATCCGTTGCGATTTCACAGTTCAGCGCCATTGCCGCTTTCATTGCGAATTCCACTGCTTCTTTGTTTAGTACAGGCAGGACACCCGGATACCCGAGGTCGATGACACTTGTCTGTGTATTCGCCTCCGCGCCGAATGGCGTCGGAGAGCTTGAGAAAATTTTTGAATTTGTTTTTAATTCAACGTGGACTTCAAGTCCGATTACCGTTTCAAAGTTCAATTCATTTCACCCCTTACAGTTCAGGTTTTGCTTTATGATGGTCTGTCGCTTGTTCGAATGCATGAGCGACGCGGTATACAGTGCTCTCGTCAAAGTGTTTTCCGATGATTTGCAGGCCGAGCGGAAGTCCGTCAGCAAATCCGCATGGCACGCTGATTCCCGGAACGCCGGCAAGGTTGACCGGAATCGTTAAGATATCGTTAGCGTACATTGTGAGCGGGTCCTTCGTGTTTTCACCGATTTTAAACGCAGGTGTCGGTGTAGTTGGTCCAACAATGACATCATATTTCTCAAATACGTCTTCGAAGTCTTTCTTAATCAAAGTACGCACTTTTTGCGCCTTTTTGTAGTACGCATCATAGTAACCTGAGCTTAAAGCGAACGTTCCAAGCATGATACGGCGTTTCACTTCATTTCCGAAGCCTTCAGCGCGCGTTTGCTTGTAAAGGTCGATCAGGTTTTCCGCATTGTCCGTGCGGTATCCGTAGCGGATGCCATCAAAACGTGCAAGGTTGGCAGACGCTTCAGAAGAAGACAGCAGGTAATACGTCGCAAGCGCGTATTTACTGTGCGGAAGAGATACTTCTTCCCATGTAGCGCCAAGGCCTTCTAGAACTTTGAGCGCTGCAAGAACAGATTCTCTCGCTTCTTTGCCGACGCCTTCGCCAAGATATTCTTTCGGAACCGCGATTTTCAATCCTTTGATATCGCCAGTTAATGAAGAAAGAAAATCCGGAACGTCTACATTTGCGCTTGTAGAGTCCATTTTATCAACACCTGAAATGGCTTGCAGCAAGAATGCGTTGTCCTCAACCGTACGTGTAATCGGCCCGATCTGGTCTAATGAAGACGCAAATGCGACCAATCCGTAACGGGATACGCGTCCGTATGTAGGCTTTAATCCGACAACGCCGCAGAAAGAGGCCGGCTGGCGGATGGAGCCGCCTGTATCAGAGCCAAGAGAAAACGGAACTTCTCCCGCAGCAACTGCAGCCGCAGATCCGCCGCTTGAACCGCCGGGAACCGTATCTAAGTTCCAAGGATTTTTCGTCAGCTTGTAAGCTGAGTTTTCTGTTGATGACCCCATGGCGAATTCGTCCATGTTCAGTTTTCCGATTGTGACCGCTTCAGCTTCTTGAAGGCGCTGAACGACAGTTGCGTCGTAGATCGGGTCAAAGTTTTCAAGAATTTTGCTGGAGCAAGTCGTGCGCAGCCCTTTTGTTACGATATTATCTTTTACGCCGATCGGCATCCCAAAGAGAAGACCATGCTCAGAACGGCTGTCAACCGCCTCATCGAGCTCCTTCGCATACGCGCGCGCTTTTTCTTCATCTAATGCCAAAAAGGCTTGTACCTTATCATCTACCGCTTGAATGCGTTTATAAGATTCATCGATCAGGTCAGAAATCTTAATCTCTTTTTTATGTATGAGCTGTTTTAATTCTGTGATTTTGTGATCAAATAATGACATTCTTGTGTCCCTCCTTTAGTCCAGAATTGATGGCACACGAATATAGCCGTCTTTGTGGTCAGGCGCATTTTTCATGACATCCTCAACCGGAAGACCTTTACCCGCTTCATCTTCTCTCATGACATTTTTCATTTTCAGCACGTGAGTTGTAGGCTCAACATGGTCTGTGTTGACTTCATTCAGCTCCTCGGCAAATGAAATGATGCTGTCAAGCTGTTCAGTGAACATTTTTGCTTCTTCTTCAGTAATCGCAAGTCTTGCAAGATGCGCAACGTGCTTTACTTCTTCTATTGAAATTCGTGACATATGATCCACCTCCACATATTTCTCCGTTAAGTCATATAATACTGATCATATCAAAAACAAGCCCTTTAAAGCAACAAAACGCCTTGGGGCGGGCCTGTGTTTTCGAGACAATACCCTATATATTTTATACTAAAAAGAGGCGAAGGAGAAACGAAATATTTTTCTGAAAATTTTTACTTTAATTATTTTTGAAAGCGTTTTAATCTTTATTCCCTTCTAGGTTTGCCCCGGTATTTCCCGCTGACCGTCTATGTTTCATCGCTTGAATGGGTGGGAATACTTTGTTAGGTTAAGTTACCAAGTGCACCTGCAAAAGAATGTCTTTTGTGTCGCACTTGCGCCAGGCTGCTTAACTGGCACCATCAATTTGAGAGGTGATGCAAAATTATTAGAATTGAAGAGAGGGTAAAACGTGAGTATTGAAATTATTATTTCTTTAGGAATTTACTTTATTGCCATGCTGTTAATCGGCTGGTATGCATTTAAGAAAACCACTGATATCAACGATTACATGCTTGGAGGAAGAGGCCTTGGGCCATTTGTTACTGCTTTGTCTGCCGGAGCGGCGGATATGAGCGGATGGATGCTGATGGGTGTTCCCGGCGCGATGTTTGCGACAGGGCTGTCAACCTTATGGCTTGCTTTAGGTCTTACAATCGGGGCGTACTCAAACTACTTGCTGCTGGCTCCAAGGCTGCGTGCTTATACGGAAGCGGCGGATGACGCGATTACGATTCCTGATTTCTTTGATAAACGATTCCAGCATTCTTCATCACTGCTGAAAATCGTATCTGCTTTGGTCATTATGATCTTTTTCACATTGTATACCTCTTCCGGTATGGTATCTGGCGGACGGCTGTTTGAATCTGCTTTTGGCGCGGATTACAAATTAGGCTTGCTTCTGACTACCGGTGTTGTCGTATTGTACACACTATTTGGCGGTTTCCTTGCTGTCAGTCTGACTGACTTCGTGCAGGGTGCGATCATGTTTGCAGCACTAGTGCTTGTGCCGATCGTTGCTTTTACCCATGTGGGCGGCGTTGCTCCGACTTTCCATGAAATCAGCGCTGTTAACCCGAATTTATTGGATATCTTTAAAGGCGCGAGCGTCATTAGCATTATTTCCTATTTAGCCTGGGGCTTAGGCTACTACGGCCAGCCTCATATTATCGTCCGGTTTATGGCCATTAAAAACATTAAAGATTTAAAGCCTGCGCGCCGAATCGGCATGAGCTGGATGATCATCTCAGTTCTCGGTTCCGTGCTGACGGGTTTAATCGGTGTTGCTTATGCCCATAAATTCGGTGTTGCTGTAAAAGATCCGGAGATGATATTCATTATCTTCTCTAAAATCTTGTTCCACCCTTTAATTACAGGATTCTTATTGTCAGCTATTTTGGCTGCGATCATGAGTTCCATCTCCTCACAGCTTTTAGTAACAGCAAGTGCTGTGACAGAGGATTTATACCGGACATTTTTCAGACGAAAAGCTTCCGATAAAGAATTAGTAATGGTCGGGCGTCTGTCCGTCTTAGTGATTGCTGTTATTGCGGTTCTCTTATCCTTGAATCCGAGCAGCTCCATTCTTGATTTGGTCGGATACGCGTGGGCCGGCTTCGGTTCAGCTTTCGGGCCTGCGATTCTGCTCAGCCTGTATTGGAAGCGGATGAACGAATGGGGCGCGCTTGCTGCGATGATTGTCGGGGCTGCGACCGTGTTGATCTGGATTACAACCGGCCTGGCAAAATCAACCGGTGTGTACGAAATCATCCCTGGGTTTATCCTCAGTATGATTGCCGGCATTATCGTCAGCATGATCACAAAGCGGCCTGCAAAAGCATCTTACCGATTATTCGGTGTCATGGAAAAACTGTTAAAACGCAAAAAATAATCAAAAAGCCATCAAGCGCTGCTTGGTGGCTTTTGTGCCCTTGTTTTGCGATAAATACTGTGAGAAAATCATATTTATTTAAAAACACCATAGATAAGGGGGAAGTTGCTGTTGAGCTGGTATATTGATCCTGACATTTTATTAAAATTAGGCATTGCCACTTTGATTGGCATGGTCATCGGGCTGGAGCGCGAGCTGAAGAATAAGCCGCTCGGGTTAAAAACCTGTATCGTTATCGCCGTCAGCTCATGCATGCTGACGATCGTCAGTATTAACGCGGCATATCATTTCCCTAAATACTACCGCATCATGATGGACCCGCTGCGTCTGCCGGCGCAAATCATCTCCGGCGTCGGGTTTATCGGCGCAGGTGTCATTTTGCGGAAAAGCAACGACGTCATTTCCGGCTTAACCACATCGGCTATGATTTGGGGTGCGGCAGGACTCGGGCTTGCTACCGGAGCGGGATTTTATAAAGAAGCCTTTGCCAGCCTTCTGTTCATCCTGATCAGCGTTGAATTTCTTCCGTGGGCGGTCAGAAAAATCGGTCCAGACCGTCTGCAGGAAAAAGACATCCGCATCAGAATGTCACTTTCTGATAAAGACAAAATGACAGAGATCTTAAAAGAAATGAAAAGAAGAAACATTAAGACACACTCCGTCCGAATCGATGACCTTCATGAAAAAGAATTTCCGATCATGGAAGTCAAAGTCCGTGTTCATAAAAACAGATATACGACCGATGTCTACTATGATATAAAAGACATTGAAGGTGTCGTCGGCGTGAAGTGCGATACATTATAAAAGCCAATGGGGCATTATATCCCATTGGCTTTTTTCGTTCTAGACGAGCTTAGAAAAATCAAATTCTGTGATCGGCGTGCGGTTTTCTATATCCCTTCTGAAACCGGCCAGCATTTCTTTTTCTTCTGCGCCTATTGAGTTAAGATCAAACATTTGATGCAGCAGTCCGTATATCAGCATGTGACGCAGGCGGAGAAAATCAGGTATTCTTTTCAGCCACGAAGCATCAAGATTATTTTCCTCTCTGTATCCGTTCATAAAGTGCATCATAAATTCCTCTGTAAACACGGCTTTATTTTCATATGGAACGACCGGGTACCACAGCACATTATAAAGGAGAATGCTGATATCATTGACAAACCAATTGTATCCGATGTCATCAAAATCAAATGTTGTAATTTTCCCTTGGTCCCAGTTAAAATTGCCATGGTGGAGGTCTGCATGAACCAAGCCGTAGCTGTCCCTGCTTTTTGGTAATTGGCGCAGTTCATTCATTAGCTCATCCGCCTGCTGAAACACCTGTGTCTGGTCTTCCGGCACGTATTTTCTAAGCATCAGCTGCTCTTCTTCATCCCACTCCTGTCTTTTAAAAGCAGGATTTTTGAGCTTGTAGCTTTTTGTCAAGCTGTGCATTTTCCCTGTGTATCTGCCAAGCTCAAAAAATAGGGTTTCATTCCAGTCGGATTCGTCCACTTTGTGCCCCGGCGCCTTCTCATAGGCTCGCAATAAAAATGCTCCGCCGTTTCCGTCAGGGACTTCTTCAATCTCTGTGCCGTTTAGCGACGAAATCGGTTTTGCGACTGAAAGCCCGCCTTCATCCAGATGACGGAGCCATTCCATTTCACCCATCATATAATCAGCCGACCTGCGAATTGTATGGGTAACCTTTAAAATATAAGGTTCATTATCTTTTATAAACTCATATACATAGTTTTCGGCATCAGCCAGAAAACGCACCTGATTTCTTGAAAAACCGTATCTCCCCGCAGCCTCTGCCAAAACCTTCTCCTCACGAAATACTTTCTTGATTTCTTTATGCACGTTTATCTCCCTTTCTATGCCTTTGATTTCTTCTATTGTTTTTACACGATTTCCAGCATCAACATACCCCCATTTGGTTTTTGTTTCGGCAGAAGCGGAAATGATTGCGGTTTCCTTATACTGTTAATTGTAACACAAAAAAACCCTCGAGCCTTAATTGGCACAAGGGTTTTGCATGTTTATCAGTCATAAATGTGAACAGTCGGCTCTTTATCGCCAGCATCGCGGAGAATGACCGCTTCCTGTCCGTCTGAGGATGTAATATCCACTTCGAGATCCAGTGAGCTCTTTGAGTAGTAGTCCATGACTTCACCCGTTAAGAACTGGGTAAACGCGACGACTTCACTCTTTCCGTAGAATTGCATCGGAATTTCAATTTTCATTTTCTTCATTTCATCGTTTTCATACAGGGCCGTTCCGACAACACCTGTGTAGTTCGGGAAGTAGTTGTCAATTGAGTTTTTAAACCGTTTAAAAACTTCAGTATCATCAGGATATTTCTCTGCAGTGCTCGTATCGGCCGGATAAAAGACGTATTTTTCATTTACATCGTCCCAGTTTGAAATATCAGAGGAGCCTGCTTTGACTTCTGTTTTGGCGATAAAATTGCCGGGAACGATTGATGTTTTGGACGCCTGTTTGTAAAGCGCAATCGTAATCGGCACATTTTTCAGGTTGTCTTTTTTGCGAAGGCGGTTAATGACCTCCTGCGCGATTTTTTCTCCCTGTTTACGGAGTGTGCTGTTATCAATCTCCACTTCTTTTTGAGGGTCGCCTGTTTTTTCACGGTAGTAATACACTGAATTTAACGCCAAGCCGATCATAACGCCGCCAAGCTGGATGGAATTCTTGTCTTTTCTGACTAAGTAATCATGTTCCAGCATAGAAGCTAAATAAACCGGACTGCTTTCGTTTTTCTCTTCAGTTGAACCAGAGCTAGGGAGTGCTGGGTTCAGACCCTCGTTTTTAAAGTTTTTATCTTCTTTTTGGGCTTTTTTCAGATCAGAGCCTGTTTTTTTCCGAGCCAGCCAGCTTAATACTGTATCTTCATCTAAGTATTGTCCTTCTTGGAACAGATAATCGTCTGTCGAGAAAGAGTCCTGGGCAAGGCGCATCAGCCCCGTTTCAAACTCATCAATATCAAGTCTTGTATTCAGCTGTTCCGTTGTCAGGCCGCGTGCTTTCCCCGCCTTAAACGGAAGCACCATTTTGTAATAGGAGTCAGAGATATTGTATTTCGGGATAATCGCTTTTTCTGACGATTTCGCCGTTTTTTGCGTAATCTCTTCCTCCTTCTTCCCCCCAAAACCTGACGAACAGGCAGACAGCATTAACACTGCCGCCGTTGCCGCCATTACCAACGTCTTTTTCAATAGAAAACACTCCTCTTATTTCTTTAGCTCTCCCATTAACTGTTCTTCATTCCACACTTCAATGTTCAGCTCTTGCGCTTTTGTCAGCTTGCTTCCCGCCGCTTCTCCGGCGATGACCAAGTCTGTGTTTTTGCTGACGCTTCCAGTCATCTTTCCGCCGAGCGCTTCAATTTGCGCTTTCGCTTCGTTTCTTGACAGCTCTTCCAGCTTTCCTGTCAGAACGATGGTTTTGCCTGCAAAATAGGAATCGCTGTCCTCTGCTTTTACTTTTTTCGGACCTTTATAAAGTGTGTTTACGCCCAGCTCCTCAAGCTCTGCCAAAAGCTCGAGCATTTCTTCTTTATGGAAATAGGTGATGACTGCGTCAGCCATTTTTTCACCGATTTCATCTATTGCGAGAAGCTCCTCTATGGTGGCTTTTTTCAGATTATCCAGGCTTTCAAAGTGCATGGCGAGCGTCTTTGCAGCCTTCGAGCCGATAAAGCGGATGCCAAGGCCGAATAACAGGCGCTCTAATGAATTTTCCTTCGATTTCTGTATAGAGCTGATCAGGTTTTCAGTTGATTTTTCGCCCATGCGTTCGAGCTGAATCACCTGTTCCTTCGTCAGCTTATACAAATCTGCCACATTTCGGACGAGATTCTCCTGAAACAGCTGTGTGATGACTCGTTCGCCAAGCCCGTCAATGTTCATGGCATTGCGGGAGACAAAATGAATCAGACCTTCTCTGATTTGTGCAGGGCATTCAGGATTGATGCAGCGAAGTGCCACTTCTCCTTCAATGCGGACGAGTTCACTGCCGCATTCAGGGCATTCTGTCGGCATGCTGAATTCCTTTTCTTCCCCTGTCCGCTGTTCAACGAGAACGTTCACGACTTCAGGAATGATATCTCCCGCTTTTTTGACGACTACCTTATCCAAAATCCGGATATCTTTCTCTCTAATTAAATCTTCGTTATGAAGGGATGCTCTTGAGACCGTTGTCCCGGCTACTTTTACCGGCTCAAGAATCGCGGTCGGCGTAATCACACCCGTTCTTCCGACATTTAATTCGATATCGAGAAGCTTTGTCACGACTTCTTCTGCAGGAAACTTATACGCTATGGCCCAGCGCGGGCTTTTCGCCGTAAAACCAAGCTCCTCCTGCTGATCAAGGGAATCCACTTTGATGACGATGCCGTCAATTTCATACGGGAGATCGGCTCGTTTCGCCTGAATGTCATCGATCATCGCAATGACTTCTTCTATGCTGCCGCATTTTTTCCGTTCCTGGTTCGTTTTAAAGCCGATGTCGTCGAGAAAATCAAGTCCTTGGCTTTGTGTCTCCACACCCATTTCGTCAAGCTCCGCTATACTGTAGACGAAGATATCGAGATTTCGTTTCGCCGCAATTTTAGGGTCGAGCTGTCTGAGTGATCCCGCAGCGGCATTGCGTGGATTTGCGAAGGGTTCTTCCTCGTTTTTGATCCGTTCTTCATTGAGCGCTTCAAACGAACGCTTCGGCATATACGCCTCTCCTCGCACTTCAATCGAAAGGCTGCGTTTCATTTTGAGCGGAATAGTGCGGATCGTCTTCAGATTTTCCGTAATATCCTCTCCCGTCGTCCCATCGCCTCTTGTGGCGCCTCTGACAAAATAGCCGTCTTCATAACGGAGAGAAACAGCAAGACCGTCTATCTTCAGCTCCACATTATACGCCACATCATCACCCACGGCCTGTCGCACACGGCGGTCAAAGTCGCGGAGATCGTCAGCATTAAACGCGTTGCCCAGACTGAGCATCGGCGTGCCGTGAGTGACTTTTTGAAACGCATCAAGCACAGCGCCGCCGACACGCTGTGTAGGAGAATCAGGCGTTCTGAGGTCTGGATGCTCCTCCTCAATCGCAATCAGCTCCTGCATCAATCTGTCGTATTCGGCATCCGGGACGCTCGGTTCATCTAAGGTGTAATATTCATAGCTATACTTGTTGATGGTGCGGCGCAGTTCTTCTGCCCGCTGCTTCGCTGTTTCTTTGTCCATCTGCTTCTTCCTTTCCTCTTCAATTACTGCTTTTCAATTGGCGCGAATGCCGCTAACAGGCGTTTCACACCGATCGGGCTTGGGAAGGCAATATCGAGTTCGGTCCCTTCTCCTTCGCCTTTCACGCTGACAACGGTTCCTGTGCCCCATTTTTTATGCCCGGCTTTATCTCCGACAGCCCAGCTTAGGGTATCGCCGCCTGTTTTGCTTGCGTAGGACACCGGACGGGAAACAGGGCCGCGTCTCGGCTGCATTTTTCTCGCAGACGGCGCTCTCGTTTCTTTTTTCTCATTTAGGTTTTCCAATAAATCATCTGGAATTTCACCGATAAAGCGTGATTCCGGGTTCATGTTTGTTCTGCCAAACAACGTGCGCATTTTTGCGTTGGTCAGATAAAGCTCCTGCTCAGCTCTTGTAATGCCCACGTAAGCGAGACGGCGTTCTTCTTCCATCTCTGCTTCTTCCATCAGTGAACGGCTGTGCGGGAAGACGCCTTCCTCAAGTCCCATAAGGAAAACCACCGGGAATTCCAGTCCTTTTGCGGCGTGCAGCGTCATCAGCGTGATCGCATCCGTGCCGCCGGATTCTTCCTCTTTCTGGTCGAGCTGGTCGATATCAGCGATCAGTGCCAAATCAGTCAGGAACGCAACGAGTGTTTTGTCTTCGCTTTTCTGTTCAAAGTTTTTCGTTACAGACAGGAACTCGTCGATGTTTTCTAAACGGCTTTGGGCTTCAATTGATTTTTCAGCCTTCAGCATTTCTCTGTATTCGGTTTTATCGAGAATTTCTTCGGTCAGCTCGGTAATTGATAAATAGTCCTGCATGTTTGTCAGGTTCTCAATCATCTGTCTGAAGCTGTCGAGCGCGTTTGCTGCCTTGGCGCTGACGCCAATGAAATCAACCTGCTGAATCGCTTGGAATAGTGACAAGCCGTTCATCGCGGCATATGAAGCGATTTTTTCAAGCGATGTGGCGCCGACCCCGCGCTTCGGCACATTGACAATACGCGTGAAGCTGATGTCATCATCCGGATTGGATACGAGACGCAGGTACGCGAGGATGTCTTTGATTTCTTTTCTGTCATAGAACTTTGTGCCGCCGACAATGTTATAGTTCAGGCCCGCTTTGAGAAGCGTTTCCTCAATCACACGGGATTGGGCGTTTGTCCGGTACAAGATGGCGATATCCGACAGCTTCCGTTTGCCGGAGTTATGAAGCTCATAAATCTTCCCGGCAACAAATTGTCCTTCACCGAATTCATTGTCTCCGCGGTAATAGGAAATTTTAATTCCTTCATCGTTTTCCGTCCATAGATTTTTCGGCTTTCGGTTTGTATTGTTTTGGATCACTTCGTTGGCCGCGCGCAAAATCCGTTTTGTCGAACGGTAGTTTTGTTCAAGCAAAATGACGCTGGCATTCGGATAATCCTTTTCAAAGGAAAGAATGTTGGCAATGTCCGCCCCGCGCCATCTGTAGATGGACTGGTCGGAGTCGCCGACAACACAAAGGTTTTGGAAACGCTCCGCCAGCTGCTTCACGAGCATGTATTGCGCTCTGTTCGTATCCTGATACTCATCGACGTGGATGTATTGGAATTTGCGCTGATAAAACTCAAGCACTTCCGGAATACGGTCAAACAGTTTAATGGTCGTCATAATTAAGTCGTCGAAATCAAGCGACTGGTTTTTCAGCAGTTTTTTCTGATAATCAGTGTATACATCGCTGACGACCTGATCATAGTAGCCGCCGGCAACCTTAGAAAATTCCTCAGGTTCGGTTAATTCGTTTTTCGCACTGCTGATCGTGCCGAGGATGCTCCTCGGATCAAATTTTTTCGGATCGAGGTTGCGTTCCTTCAAAATTCCCTTGATGACTGAAAGCTGGTCAGCCGTATCAAGGATTGAGAAATTGCGGTTGATCCCGATGCGGTCGATATCTCGGCGCAAAATCCGCACACACATGCTGTGGAACGTGGAAATCCAGATATCATCCGCCCCGGGCCCGAGAATGCTTTCCACACGTTCTTTCATTTCTCTGGCCGCTTTATTTGTAAATGTGATCGCCAGAATGTTCCACGGCGCCACATGCTTTTCCGCCATTAAGTAAGCGATTCTGTGCGTCAGGACACGCGTCTTTCCGCTTCCCGCTCCCGCCATCAGCAGCAAAGGCCCGTCCGTTGTTTTGACAGCTTCCTGCTGAACGGGGTTTAATCCGCTTAATAGTTGATTGCTAATGTAATTCAAAATTCGTCACCCGCCTATACAAACATATGTTCTATCATAAACCAAATCCGTACATTTCGCTACTCGCCTTTGACAGCCGCTACTGTCTTCAGCGCTTCATCAAAATCCTCATACACAGCGTTGCCTACCACAATGACATCCGCGTGCTCGGCATACTGTTTCGCCGTCTCCGCATCTTTAATGCCGCCTCCGTAAAACAGGGTGGACGTTTCCAATACAGCCTTCGTTTTCTTCACGGCTTCTATGTCCCCAAGAGCGCCGCTGTATTCCAGATAAAAAATCGGAAGCTGCAGCAGTTCAGACACGCGCGCATAGGCGATGATATCGTCATGATTCAAATTGGTGTCCGCCTCCGTTAAAGCCGCGGCTTTGCAATCAGGATTTACGATACAGTAGCCCTCCGCCACGATTTCTTCCATCGCCATCAGTTCTCCATATTCCTTCATGGCTTTCTGATGCATTCCGACAATCCAATCCGGATTTTTGCTGTTTAATACACTCGGAATAAAATATAAGTCAAAGCCAGGGACAATCGCTTCAATCGCAGACACCTCAAGGACACACGGCACCAAAAACCGTCTCACCTGAGACAGCATCCGCAGGACATTATCCTCCGTTACACCGTCGCTTCCTCCGATAATAACCGCATCAGTCCCTGACTCACAAAGCATCTCCAGCTGTTCATCAGGCAAATCTTTATTTGGATCGAGTTTAAAGACATGCTTCCACTCCGTTACATCGTACACGTCATCCGTTCCTCCATTCGTTTCTTACCATTTAAACATTATAACAAATTCACATAGCGCGGAAAAACGGAAAAAGCCGTCATTCTCTTTATTCACTGAAAAAGGTGTTTTGATTCTATTTCCGCAGAAAAAAAGCGGCTGTTCCGCTCTCTTTTTATAGAAAAAACACAGAAATATTTTCTATTGTTTGGAAACGCCCCAACAGTGGAAATGGTTACATAAAAAAGGGAGGCTGACAGATGGAATACATCATTATTGCACTTATTGCATTTATCATCGGGATCATCGTTATCCCCATCGCATTGTTTGTCTGGATCTACATAAAGGACGAAAAACAGCAGGAGCATGCAATCCTCCGCAATTATGCTGTCATCGGAAGGTTTCGCTATATTTTTGAAAAAATCGGACCGGAGCTGCGGCAGTATTTATTCAGCAATGACAATGAGGAACAGCCTTTTTCACGAAAAGAATATGAGCAAACAGTCATATCAGGAAAATACAAAAGCAGAATGATGGGGTTCGGATCGGTAAGAGATTTTGATCAACCGGGCTATTATATCCGAAACGCCCTTTTCCCAAAGCAAAAAGAAGAATTGCGTGTGGGCCAGTCTCCGAAAATCGAAACCCACATCTATAAAATCGATTCGGACAATCTGTTCAGACGCAGCGAACATGCCGAACGTATCAAGGCTGATCCGTATTTTCTCCATCCTGATGATGTTCAAGTCATCGGCGGGAGTACATGCGAAAAGCCTTTTTATGTGAAGGGATTAGTCGGTCAATCCGCCATGAGCTACGGTTCACTTGGAGAGCGCGCCATTACGGCGCTGTCAAAAGGGCTGCACCAGGCGGGCGGCACTTGGATGAATACCGGTGAAGGCGGATTGTCTGAGTATCACTTAAAGGGAGGTGCTGATATCATCTGCCAAATCGGCCCCGGTCTATTTGGCGTACGCAATAGAAAAGGGGAATTTTCGTGGGAGGAATTTAAAAAGAAAAGCCGGCTAGATCAAATTAAAGCGTTTGAGCTGAAGCTCGCACAAGGAGCCAAAACCCGCGGCGGACATGTGGATGGCGCTAAAGTATCAGAAGAGGTGGCAGACATCCGGAATGTCGAACCCGGAAAGTCAATCGACAGCCCAAACCGCTTTCATGAATTTTCAAGCGCGCCTGAAATGCTGGATTTTATTGAAAAGCTGCGAAACGTCGGTCAAAAGCCGGTCGGCATTAAAATTGTTGCAGGCCAGCCTGATGACTTGCATGAGCTTTTTTCTTATATGCAGAAAAGCGGAAAACATCCTGATTTTATTACGGTAGACGGTAGTGAAGGCGGTACCGGCGCTTCCTTCTATGAGCTTGCCGACACAGTCGGCCTCCCGATTATGACGGCGCTCCCTATCGTTGATACGCTGCTCAGACAATACGGCTTGCGTGACCGTATGAAACTTTTTGCTTCCGGAAAGCTGCTGACCCCTGACAAAATCGCGGTCGCTTTAGCTCTGGGCGCTGATTTTGTCAACATTGCACGCGGCATGATGTTTTCAGTCGGATGCATCCGCGCCCTCGTATGCCACACCAACACATGCCCGGCAGGCGTTGCGACAACAGATCCAAAGCTGCAAAAAGCGCTGAGCGTTGAGGAAAAACAGCACCGCGTCTGCAACTACGTCATTTCGCTGCGTGAGGGGCTGTTTAATCTGGCCGCAGCAGCCGGGATCGATTCGCCGGTTCATTTTTCCAAGGAGCATGTTGTCTATCGAAAAGAGGATGGCAGCACAGTTGACATCGACAATCTGATTGAGAAAATTGTTTCATAAAAAAAACGCCCCTTGCCAGACGGCAGGGCGGTTTTTTATTTGGAAGAAGACTCTGTTTCATTCTCCTTCACACGGTCAAGCGCCATTTCATATGCGTCATTTCCATAATTTAAGCATCGTTTCACTCGGGAAATGGTCGCTGTAGAAGCGCCTGTTTCTGTTTCAATTTTATGATACGTGTTTCCTTCGCGGAGCATACGCGCCACTTCAAGGCGCTGAGCCAGCGATTGAATTTCGTTAATTGTGCAAAGATCATCGAAGAACCGATAACATTCCTCCAGGTCTTTCAGCGATAAGATCGAGTTAAATAACTGGTCCAGTTCTTTGCCGCGTAATTTATCGATTTGCATCGTTACACACCTTCTCCTTTACTAATGGAAGCCGCATCGAGATCAGGCACGATATTTATCCATGTCTTTCCTGGCACAAACGGCAGCCATTTGCCGTCTTTTACCGGCACAATTCTTCCGTTTACATTTTTCCAGTCTGCTTCAATGACGTTTCCGTGCTGAAACAGCAGACCTTTACCCCCTGATTCTATGTCGATGTCACGCCTTCCATCTTGGTCAATAGTATGATGGCTGGCTTCAACAATGAAAATATTTTGCATTGCAACCGGCTTTCCGGTCTCCCGGTCTGTCGTCATGACACCATCAGAGCTTCTCGTATAAGCTTCAGTTTTTTTATCATAGTTGTATTCGACAAGATTTGTAACGTTTTTTGTTCCATAATCTACCCGAACATTATAAGATTCATTTACAGGTTTTGCATCTGATGTTTGAAACAGCATTGGATCTGTTTTCTGCTTCAGCTCATATCCCTTTTGTTCAGCCGCCTTTTTTATGTACTGATAAGACGTGTAAGAATTGTGGGGCGGTTCGCTGAAATCAGCTCTCCAAAATAAGCTTCCGTCAAAATCCAATCCATTAATATAATCGGCAGCTCCGGATTCCAGCTGCTCCTTGGCGCCGGGACTCCAGCCGTGATGGACAAATATGCTGTCAAAACCGTTGCTGAGAGTGACGAAATATTCCCGCGCACTCCGCACAGGTCCGACAGTTTCAGGCATCTGGCTTTGAAAAATGGCCAGAAACCTTGTGATTTGGCCTTCGGCAAGCGCTTCTATGACAATGTCGGCTTTAGACAGTCCTGATTGCGGCCTCGCCTTCGGGTGATTGTTCACCATGACAGCAACAGGCCTGCGTTCAGTCACCTTCTGTTCAGTCTCCAGTCCCGTCAAAGGAGCTTTCAGCTTCTTTGTGTGATCAGGGACAGCGTCCTTCTGCTGGCAGGATACTAGCAGGAAAAACGCGAAACACAGTACGCAAACTGTCATCCATTTTTTCATATGTCGGCTCCCCGCTCTTTTATATTTTAACGCATTATCGATGGAAAGAGTACAGTTTTTTTCATCACGTCGAAGATTCCTCTTGGCGTAATGCGTATATACGGGAGGTGCGTGCTTTGCAAAAAGAGCAGCGTATAAACCGGATCACAATACTCATAGCCTCTTTCAGTCAAAAGATCTCTCAGCTTCTGTTCCTTTTCCAGCACGATGTCATACGATTCCGAAGAAGCGCATCCGCACAGTGAAAGCGGTATTTCGTGAAGGATTTTTCCGTTTTCCGCAAGCACAATTCCCCCGCCGATTTCTTTCATGCGGGAGAAAGCAAGCAGCATATCCGCTTTGTTTTTTCCGATCGCGACAATGTCACCCGTCGTCGTAAAGGAGCTCACAAATCCCTGCACACTTGACGCAAATCCTTTTATCATCGTATTCACGCGCCATTTCCCATGTCTGTCAAGCATCGTTAAATAACTTTCATCATGGTCAAATGAAAGCTGTTCGACTGAGTTGTCGATCTCAATCATATACGGCTCCATAATCACCGCATTCCGCATTTTTACGCCCATCGGCATGGAAAACTGCAAATCATCCATCGTCATATCATATGAAAGCTCAAGCGGGACAAGACCGCCTTTATTCCAGTTCGTATGTGGAAACGCATTCATATCACGGCCGTCTTCACGCAGAATTTTGCCTTTTGACAGAACGGTTACCGGATTCGGCTGCAACGGGTCCTCAAGGATATTCAGTGACGCAAGTCTTCCCGGTCCGACAACGCCTAAATAATCATCCATTTGGTAATACTTTGCGATGTTAAAGGATGCCATATTGTACGCATCGATTGCCGGAACCCCTTCTTCCAGGGCAATCCGGATGAGCTCGTTTGTCATGCCGCCTTTATAGAAATTAGGCGTAGCGCCGTCTGTTGTGTAAAAAAAGTGGTCGTAGTAGCGGAAGCCCTTTTCATGAAGCTCCTGCAATATGTTTCTTAAATCAGGGCGAATGGACGAATTGCGAAGTGATACATAATAGCCCAGTTCCAGCCTTCTCATCACTTCATCACCTGTCATGGCTTCATGATCACAATCCGCTCCGAACAGCTTCATTTTTGTAAGCGTTTTATCTGAAGCGCCGGGAAAATGCCCTTCTATGCGTTTCCGCTGTTTTTTTGTGGCCTGCATGCAGTGAAGCATTAAATCATCGCCATCTACAAGACGCGGCCAGCCGGTCATTTCTCCGCCTTGAATGACATCCGGATGTTCGATCCACTGCTTTCTGACGTCAAACGGAAGAACGTGATCCTCGTTCAAAACCTCGGTCTGCAGGTCATACCGTGACCACCAAAAATACTGAACCGGAAGCTTTTTGAGTTCGTTCAAAATAGTAAGCGCTTTCTTTTTTCCGCTTTGCAAAAGCAAAAATAAGTTATCATTTACGAATGTCGTTGTACCGTACTGAGACACATATTCCGCCAGCGTTTGGGGATTATATATTTGAAAAGGATGTGCGTGCGGTTCGATATAGCCAGGCACAATGTATTTTCTTTCACAATCAATCGTATGAATTTCTTCGGTTCTATCCGGAAGTTCATGACCAACATAAACAATACGGTCCTGATAAATCCAAATGTTTTTTTTCAGCCATTGTTTTACATATGGATTTAAGACGAGAGCATTCCGTAAAAGGAGCGTTGGAAGCAGCTTAGAGTCTACAACATCAACCTGTGCCCTGATGTCTTTGTTTTTCCAGTTAAAGGTGCGTTCGGACATTCACATACTCTCCTTTACATGTATTAGACTCATGTTATCACATCCTTCTCCATCACGCACGATAAAAACGTTACAAATTTTTGAAGGTTCAATTAAAAAACTTTTTTAATTAAAAGGAGCAGATTTCATGAAACCAAACATCAGTCTCATCAATGCCGTCTTCCGTATCGCCTGCGGACTGACAATTATGTCAGCTGCCAGCGCCAAGTATACGAAAAAACCTTGGTGCAGAATGCATCTGTTCTGCATCTTTATGGGCGCCATGAAGGCAGGTTCAGGCATACTGCGTTTCTGCCCTGTGACCTATATGTTTCAAAACAGCACTGGTGAAAACCATGGACAGGATCATCAAGAATCGTAAGCAAAAAAGCTTGATCATAAAACGTGATCAAGCTTTTTCTCAGTATATCCCTTTGTCTTCATATAGAAAAAACCAACAGCCGCAAACGCAGCCGGATACAAGAGAGCCCAGCCGCTAAATAAGTAGATCACTGTACAAAGAAGAAGCGCCCCCAAAGCCATCCACCAGCCTGAATCCTTCCAGTTCAGCAGTTTCAGCGCTGCCGCCATTGTGCATATGTAAGATGCGATGAATGCTGAGCTTGGTCCTTTCAGGAGCGTTGTCAGATCAATTTGAAATATGCCGTTTGTCATAAGAACGAAACCAAACACGAAAGCCAGTGCTGTTAATACACGGACAGGTGTATGTTTTGTATGACTGAGCTTCCCGAAATACCCAGGAATATGACCTTCTCTTGCCAACGCATAGACCATCCTTGAAAACCCTGCAATGTTGGCATGAATGGTGGCGAATGTAATAAAAAGAGCTAAACAAGTCGTTACATATACCCCAATATCCCCTGTACCTTTTGATATGAGCATCGTCAGAGATGCGATTTCTCCTTTTTCTCCATATGCATGAGTGCCTACAGTGACAAATGATAGCATGATATAAAGCACCGCCACACAAGCTGCCGCCAAGAATAAACTGATTGGAACATCCTTTTCCGGATGTGTAAACTCTTCAGCTAATGGGGTAATCATTTCCCAGCCTACAAAAGAAAAAAAGATGATGACAGAAACAGAACCCGCGGCAAACCAGCCATGCGGCAGAAAAGGCTTAAATTCAGCTGCTTTAACGTGAGGCAGTGAAACAGCAACAGAAATGACAAGCAGCAGAAGAATGACACAGATGACGAGTATGCTGATGTTTGCTGATAATTGAATGCCCCTGATATGAAGCAAAATGGAGATCGCCAGCATACTTGCTGCAATGCAAGCAATCTGCCAATCTGAAGCCTGTGTGACGTAGCTGACATAATGTGCGCCAGTCAAAGCGATCACTGGCACACCGATCGGAACCGATCCCAGCATGATCCAGCCCAACATGGCTCCGGCTTTTGGCCGAAAAGCAAGCTGTACATAAGCCGTGATCCCTCCCGCGCTTGGCGCCATTCTGACAAGGCGCGCCAGTGTGCCTACGAGCAGAAATGATAAGAAAGACATAAATCCCCAAACCAATACAGAAGCGGGACCAGCGGCGTCAGCCGTGACAGACGGAAGAATTAAGATCCCGCATCCCAATACGGCCCCGATCGTTAATGCCGCTCCTTGAACCCAAGTAATCGAACGCTGCAATTCCGGCAAAATGATGCCTCCTCTCATGTTGATGGCTTTATTATAGAAAAAAGATGACGACACTTATATGCTACAATTAAGCTAAAACAACAACATCACCTAATCATAAAAGGTATTTTTATCAATTCACCTAAATATGTAAAGGAGCCATACGAATGGATGATACAGACCTTCAAATTCTTTCGCATTTGCAGCAAAATGCCAGATTAACGATGGTTGAATTAGGAAAGCTTGTCGGACTCAGCTCTCCGAGTGCGGCGGAACGTGTCAGAAAGCTTGAGGACAAAGGGGTCATTACCGGGTACAGCGCTGATATCTGTTATGAAAAGCTAAACAAACATGTCACTGCTTTTATCCTGATGGAGCCGAAAAGCTGCAAACACTACGCCGCCTTTGCCGCAGCTCACCCCGATGTGGCAGAGAACCACCGGATTACAGGTATGTACAGCTATGTGACAAAAGTGGTGACGGAATCTGTGCATAGTCTAGAAGATTTTATAGACGCTTCAATGGCCCACGGAAAACCGACCACGCTTGTTGTGCTTTCTTCTTCCGCTTTCCGGAATGCTTTTGTATAACAAAAAACCCGCAGCACAATCTGCGGGTTTTTCTTCACTTTATTTTTTGGCAGCCTTCAGAGCTCGTGCTCCGATATCTTTTCTGAAAAACAGGCCGGGTTTGATGATCTCATCAACGGCTTTGTACACTCTGTCTCGTGCCGCTTCAAACGTTTCATCAAAAGCGGTCACATTGGCGACACGGCCGCCGTTTGTGACGAACTCTTCACCTTCTGCTTTCGTTCCGGCATGGAAGACGACAACTTGATCAGCATTTGCTGTCAGGCTGCCAATCGGCGTGCCTTTTGCATAGCTTTCAGGATAGCCTTCTGAAGCAAGCACGACACTGACTGCCGCCGTATCCTTCCATCTCAAGTCAACGTCCTTATCATCTAAAAGATCTAGAAGCACTTGTACCAGATCAGAATCCATACGAGGCAGCACAACCTGCGTTTCCGGGTCGCCGAAGCGGGCATTAAATTCAATGACCTTCGATCCATTCGCAGTGAGCATCAGCCCCGCGTACAAAACGCCTGTGAAGGAGCGACCTTCTTGAAACATTGCTTTTGCGGCTGGCTTGACGATCGTTTCTACAGCATGACGCACGGTGTCTTCCGAAATTTGCGGAACAGGAGAGTAAGCGCCCATTCCTCCTGTATTCGGCCCTTTGTCTCCATCAAAAGCACGCTTATGATCCTGGGCAATGACCATCGGATATACCTTTTCTCCTTTGACAAACGCCATGAGGGAAAACTCTTCGCCAGAAAGAAATTCTTCAATTACGACAGATGCGCTCGCATCACCGAATTTTTCATCCTCAAGAAAATCATGCAGACACGCGATGGCTTCTTCTTCCGTCATCGCAACAGTTACGCCTTTTCCAGCCGCAAGTCCGTCAGCTTTAATGACAATCGGAGCGCCTTTTTCCTGCACATAAGCCTTCGCTTCTTCAAAGGATGTAAACGTGTCGTATTCTGCGGTCGGTATGTCGTATTTCTTCATTAAATCCTTTGCGAACTGTTTGCTTCCTTCGAGGATTGCAGCGGCTTTTGACGGACCGAACACACGAAGACCGGCTTTTTCGAACTCGTCAACAAGGCCTTCAATTAAAGGAACCTCAGGTCCGACAATAGTCAGCCCGACCTGATTTTCTTTTGCAAATGAGACAAGCCCGGCGTGGTCGCTTTCCTCAATGTTTACAAGCTGTGCAGAAGATGCCATGCCGTCATTTCCCGGAGCGGCAAATACCGTATCAACAAGGCTGCTTTGCGCCACCTTCCATGCCAGCGTATGCTCTCTTCCGCCTTTACCGATAATTAATACATTCACGTCGTTTTCATCCCCTTAATGTTTGAAGTGTCTGATGCCGGTGAATACCATGGCAATGCCGTACTCGTCCGCTTTTTTAATGGAATCCCCGTCACGGATAGATCCGCCTGGCTGGATGATAGCTGTAACGCCCGCTTTTGCCGCTTCTTCGACTGTATCAGGCATTGGGAAATATGCATCTGATCCGAGTGCGCTGCCTTTCGCTTTTTCTCCTGCCTGCTCGATTGCGATTTTCGCTGATCCGACGCGGTTCATTTGTCCGGCTCCTACACCTACTGTCATGTTATCTTTTGCGAGAACGATCGCATTGGATTTCACATGTTTCACGACTTTCCAAGCAAGCTTCAAATCTTCCCACTCTTGCTCGTTCGGCTCTCTTTTTGTCGGAATGCTGATCTCAGCATCATTAAAGCCGTGCATATCTAAATCTTGAATCAGCAATCCGCCTTGTACAGATGTCAGCTGTTTTTCTTTTTGGACGGCAGCTGTCACATCAAGTGTCAGCAGACGGAGATTTTTCTTCGCTGTCAGGATATCAAGCGCTTCCTGGCTGAATGAAGGCGCAATGATGATTTCTAAGAAAATATGATGAAGCGCTTCGGCTGTTGGCTTGTCCACTTCACGGTTCAACGCGATAATGCCGCCGAAAATCGATGTTTTATCTGCTTCGAACGCTCTGTCAAACGCTTCTGCGATCGTTTCGCCAGTTCCCACGCCGCACGGATTCATATGCTTCACAGCAACCGCTGCAGGCTCAGTGAATTCACGAACAATTTGAACAGCTGCGTCCGCATCTTTAATGTTGTTGTAAGAAAGCTCTTTGCCGTGCAGCTGTTCTGCTTGCGCAATAGATCCTTTGACAGGAAGCGCGCTTTGGTAGAATGTTGCTTCTTGATGAGGATTTTCCCCATAGCGAAGCGATTGTTTTTTCTCAAACGTAACGGTGAATTGCTCTGGTTCTTTTTCACCGACAACATGTGTCAGATAGTCAGCGATCAGCGCGTCATATGCCGCAGTGTGGCGGAATACTTTTGCCGCCAGCTCGCGTTTTTTCTGAAGCGAAACATCGCCTTCTTCTTTGATTTGATTCAGAACAGGGCTGTAATCCGCTGGGTCAACGATAACCGTCACATCCTGATGGTTTTTCGATGCCGCGCGCAACATGCCAGGTCCGCCGATATCAATGTTTTCAATAGCCTCTTCGTACGTCACATTCTCTTTAGAAATCGTTTCTTTAAATGGATAGAGGTTGACGACAACCAGGTCAATTGGCGCAATGCCGTGTTCATTGATCTGCGCCATATGCTCTTCATTGCCGCGAACTGCGAGAAGACCGCCGTGAATATTCGGATGAAGCGTTTTTAAGCGCCCGTCCATAATTTCCGGAAAACCTGTCACTTCAGAAATTCCGATGACATCAACACCGTTTTCTTGAAGAAGCTTTTTTGTGCCGCCGGTTGAAATCACTTCAACGCCAAGCTCTGTCAGTTCTTTTACGAAAGGAACAAGATTTGTTTTATCTGAAACACTGATTAGTGCGCGTTTAATGGTCATGCCTTTTCACCTCTGTTATTTAATCCTAATAGCTCTTTGATCACACTCGGATACCATTTGTGCTCAAGCTTGTGAATGTGATGTTCAATGGTTTCTAATGTATCTTCTTCGGTAATTTCAATTGCCTTTTGAGCGATGATCGGCCCTGTATCCATTCCTTCATCGACATAATGAACGGTAATCCCGGCAACCTTCACACCCGCCCGGTATGCCTGTCCGACTGCGTCTATTCCAGGGAAAGCGGGAAGAAGGGAAGGATGGATGTTGATGATTTTTCCTCCGTATGCCTGAAGCAGCGTATCACCGATCAGTCTCATATACCCGGCGAGAACGATCAATTCTGCTTCATGAAGATGAAGCTGTTCAATAATGGCCCGTTCAAATGTGGCCTTGTTTTCATAAGACTTCGGCTCAAATGCAAAGGATGGAATCTGGAATCTTTCCGCCCGCTCGATGACTTTCGCCTGCGGCTTATCGCAAACGAGGAGCGAAACGGCTGCATCCCAGTTCTCCTCTTTCAAACGCGTGACGATGGCTTCAAAGTTTGAGCCGTTTCCGGATGCAAATACCGCAAACTTTTTCATGAAAGTGCAGCACCGCCGAATGTAACGCCTTCACCATGTTTTACTCGCCCGATCAAATAGGCTTTTTCGCCGTGACTTTCAAGCGTTCCGATGACTTCGGTGAGATGTTCTTCTTTTACCGCGAGAACAAATCCGATGCCCATATTAAAGACGTTAAACATGTCTCCTTCTTTCAGCTTGCCGTGTTCCTGCAAGAAAGAGAAGATCGGCGGGATCGGCCAAGAGCCGTGATCGATTTCCGCACTTAAGCCTTCAGGAAGCATACGCGGAAGATTTTCAATAAATCCGCCGCCTGTTACATGCGCCATACCATCAATGAGTCCGCTTTTCACAGCCGCAAGCACAGGCTTCACGTAAATTCTTGTCGGCTCAAGCAGTTCTTCGCCGAGCGGGCGTTCAAACGGCTCATACGTCTCGTCGAGATCAAGCTCTGCATCGTCCAGAAGCACCTTTCTCACAAGGGAAAATCCGTTGCTGTGAAGACCGCTGGAGCTTAGTCCGATTAAAAGGTGGCCTTCCTTGATGTTTTCGCCGGTCACGATTTCATCCTTTTCCGCTACACCAACTGAGAAACCTGCAATATCGTATTCATCAGCTGTATATAATCCAGGCATTTCAGCGGTTTCTCCGCCGACCAAGGCTGAACCTGATTGCTCACAGCCATCCGCAACGCCTTGTACGATCTGCTCGATTTTCACAGGGTCCGCTTTGCCGACCGCTAAATAGTCGAGAAAAAAGAGCGGCTCCGCACCTTGCGCAAGCACGTCATTGACACACATTGCAACAGCGTCTACACCGATCGTGTCATGTTTATTCATGGAAAAAGCCAGCTTTAATTTTGTGCCGACACCGTCTGTTCCCGAAATTAAAACGGGTTTCTGATAAGAAAGCTCCGACAGATCAAACATGCCGCCAAAGCCGCCAAGGCTGCCCATAACGCCAAGCCTTTTCGTGCGCTCCACATGTTTTTTCATCCGTTTTACAGCTTCATATCCGGCTTCGATGTCAACTCCTGCGTTTTTATATGCTTCAGACATCCTATTCACTCCTTTAAGGCGCTTTTCAAAATATCTCTCCGAACAAGGGCAGAAAGAGAAAGGCAGCCAAACTGCGCTGCCTTTATGTCATTTTCAAGTTTTATTTGGTTAACACCGCTTCTTTTACATGAGGAAGCACAGTGTCCTGATAAATTTCAGTCGGATATTTCCCTGTAAAGCAAGCAAGACATTGCCCGCAATTCGAGTCTTCGTATTTTCTGCCGATTCCTTTCAGCAGCCCTTCGACACTCAAAAATGAGAGAGTGTCGGCTCCGATTTCCTGACGGATTTCTTCAACCGAGTGAGAAGACGCGATCAGCTCTTCATGTGTGGACGTATCAATGCCGTAAAAGCACGGATGAGCGATCGGCGGCGAACTGATTTTCACATGCACTTCTGTCGCACCCGCTTCTCTGAGCATTGTTACGATCCGGCGGCTTGTTGTTCCGCGCACGATGGAGTCATCCACCATAACGACGCGTTTCCCTTCTACAACACCGCGCACCGCAGAAAGCTTCATTCTGACGCCCTGCTCACGAAGAGCCTGAGACGGCTGAATAAACGTTCTGCCCACATAACGGTTTTTGATTAATCCAAGCTCGTACGGGATGCCTGTTGCTTCCGCGTAGCCGATAGCCGCTGAAATACTGGAATCCGGAACCCCTGTCACGACATCAGCTTCAACCGCTGATTCCTGAGCGAGCATTTTTCCAAGGCTTTTACGCGCACTGTGCACGTTAATGCCGTCAATATTGCTGTCAGGTCTTGAGAAATAAATGTACTCCATGCTGCAAATGGAACGGTTGATATTCATGGAGAAGCGCTCTGATTTCATGCCATCATCATTGATAATCAGCATTTCTCCCGGCTCCACCTCGCGAAGGTACGTCGCACCGACGACATCAAATGCGCATGTTTCTGAAGCGACGACATAAGCGTCTCCCATCATGCCGATTGACAGCGGTCTAAGCCCGTTCGGGTCAAGCGCTACGATCATTTCTGTTTCAGTCATGATCAGGAACGCGTAGGCGCCTTTCAGCATAGAAAGCGAGTTTTTAATCTGATCCTTCAGTGTGAAGTGGCCGCTTCTTTTGATCAGGTGAGCCAAAACCTCTGTATCCGAAGAAGTCTGGAAGATGCTCCCTTGATTTTCAAGCTGCTGCTTCAGCTGAGTGGCATTCACCAAGTTTCCGTTATGGGCAAGCGCCAGGCTGCCGTTGTTTTGAGAGCGGAAGAGGAGCGGCTGAACATTTTCATATCCGCCGCCGCCAGCCGTTGCGTACCGAACGTGTCCGATTGCGCCTTTCCCTTTTACTTTGCTGAGCTCACCGTTTTGAAATACTTCAGTGATCAGTCCTTGGCCTTTATGCGCCGTCAGCTTTTCACCGTCAGTCGCCACAATGCCCGCGCCCTCCTGTCCTCTGTGCTGGAGGCTGTGAAGGCCGTAATACGTGATTTGCGGGGCTTCTTCATGCCCCCAAATCCCAAAAACGCCGCATTCTTCATTTAAGCCTTTGATTTCAGCAAGCATGGGATAGCTCCTTTCCACGCGCGTTCAAGCTCTTTCGTCTGCGCGTGAATCAATTGTTGTCCGTCTTGATTTTGAATGCTCAGAAGTCCGTCAGCTGTTACCTCACCGATATGAACCGCATCTTGTACAGCTGCTTCAAACGCTGCTTGATGTTCTTTTTTCACAGAAACAACGAAGCGGGATTGAGATTCAGAGAATAATAATGCTGCTTCCCCTTCAACAGTCACGCTAGCGCCAAGGTTTTCCGTCGTCATGACACTTTCCGCAATTGCTACGCCTAAGCCGCCTTCAGATACATCGTGCGCTGATTGAACAAAGCCTTGTTTAATCGCATCAAGCAGTGCCTTTTGGCGTGCCTGCTCTACATCAAGATCAATTTGCGGCGCTTTGCCGTAAATGCGGCCTTCTGTCATTTTTTGCAGCTCGCTTCCGGCAAACTCAGGTTTTGTTTCGCCGATGACGTACACAAGGTCGCCCGCTTGTTTGAAATGCTGCGTTGTAATGTGATCTGTATCTTCAATTAAACCGACCATGCCGATTACAGGTGTCGGGTAGATCGCCGTGCCGTTTGATTCGTTATAAAGCGATACGTTTCCGCCGATTACAGGTGTGCTGAGAACGTTACACGCCTCACTGATGCCGTCAGCCGCTTTTTCAATCTGCCAGAAAATTTCCGGTTTTTCCGGGTTTCCAAAGTTCAGGTTATCTGTAACCGCAAGCGGTTCTGCACCTGAGCAAACGATGTTGCGCGCCGCTTCAGCGACAGCGATTTTTCCGCCGACCTCTGGATCAAGGTAGAGATAACGGGCGTTACAGTCAGTTGTCATCGCCAGCGCCTTTTTCGTTCCGCGGATTCTGAGAACACCCGCATCAGACCCAGGAGCGACAACTGTATTCGTCCGCACCATGTAGTCATACTGGTCGTAAACCCACTCTTTGCTTGCGATCGTCGGCTGCTGCAGGAGCGCCTTCAGTGTTTCATTCGCATCGTCAATTTGAGGAGCCGGGACATCCGTCTCTAAAAATTCGCGGTAGTAAGCAGGCTCTTGAGAAGGCTTGTGGTAAACCGGCGCTTCTTCTGCCAAGGCATCAACAGGGAGCTCGCATACAACCTCACCTTTATGTGTCAGGCGCAGCAGTTTATCATCTGTTACACGTCCGACAGAAACCGCTTCAAGATCATACTTGTCAAAAATATCGATGATTTCCTGCTCACGTCCGCGCTCGATAACAAGCAGCATCCGTTCCTGTGATTCAGAAAGCATCATTTCATAAGCAGTCATGCCTGTTTCACGCTGCGGAATCAAGTCAAGATTCATTTCAATGCCTGAACCCGCTTTACTTGCCATTTCCGCGCTTGAGCTGGTCAGACCGGCAGCTCCCATGTCCTGAATGCCGACTAGGGCGTCACATTGAATGACTTCCAGACATGCTTCAAGCAAAAGCTTCTCCATAAACGGATCGCCGACTTGAACCGCGGAACGTTTTTCTTCAGAAGCATCAGACATTTCTTCAGATGCAAACGTAGCGCCGTGAATTCCGTCTCGCCCTGTTTTAGCGCCGACGTACATGACCGTGTTGCCGACACCCTTTGCCTGGCCTTTTTTGATGTCTTCATGATTAATTAATCCGACGCACATTGCGTTGACAAGCGGATTTCCTTCGTAGCTGCTGTCAAATTGCACTTCGCCGCCGACTGTCGGGATTCCGATGCAGTTCCCGTATCCGGCGATACCTGCTACTACTTCTTCAAACAAGTACTTCACGCGCGGTGAAGTCAGTTCACCAAATCGAAGAGAGTTTAATACAGCGATAGGACGCGCCCCCATTGAAAAGACATCACGGATTATGCCGCCTACGCCAGTCGCAGCGCCTTGGTACGGTTCGATGGCTGATGGATGGTTATGCGATTCAATTTTGAACACAACCGCTTGGTTGTCACCGATATCAACGATTCCGGCACCTTCCCCCGGACCTTGCAGCACGCGTTCGCCGCTCGTCGGGAATTTACGCAAAATCGGCTTTGAGTTCTTGTAGCTGCAATGCTCTGACCACATGACAGAAAAAATTCCGATTTCTGTGTAGTTCGGCAATCTGCCAAGAATGGATTCAATCAATGCAAACTCATCATCACTGACACCCATTTGCTGATATAATTTCTCTTCTTTAATTTGTTCTTTACTTGGTTCAAGCAGTAGTGACATGAGTTTCCCTCCAATTTTTCACGATAGACTGAAACAATGTAAGACCGTCGGCGCTTCCAAGCAGTTCATCGACCGCGCGCTCAGGATGAGGCATCATGCCTAATACATTTCCTTTTTCATTAACAACACCGGCAATATCGCTGACACTTCCGTTAATATCGGAACCGTATGTGAAAGCAATTTGATTGTTTTCTTTTAATGAAGCAAGCGTTTCATCATCACAGTAGAAGTTCCCTTCACCGTGGGCAACCGGAACCGTAATCGCTTGGCCCTTTTCATAGGAAGAGGTGAATAATGTTTCGTCGTTCTGCACGATTAATTCAACCGGACGGCAAATGAACTTCAAGTCTTTGTTGCGTCTCATTGCACCTGGCAGAAGGCCAAGCTCCTGTAAAATCTGAAATCCGTTGCAGACGCCGAGAACAGGTTTTCCTTCAGCCGCTGCCTGTTTTACAGCTGGCATAATATTCGCAAAACGGGCGATGGCGCCGCATCTCAAGTAATCTCCGTAAGAAAAACCTCCCGGAATTAACACCCCGTCAAAGCCGTCAAGGCTTGTTTCCTCGTGCCAGACGTATTCCACATCATGACCGAGTTCATCCTTTACAGCGTGAAACATATCGATATCACAGTTAGAGCCAGGTAACACAATCACCGCAAATTTCACTGTGCGACTACCTCCTCAACCTCGTATCTGTAATCTTCAATCACTGTATTCGCAAGAAGTTTTTCGCACATTTCTTTGACTAGCACGTCAAGATCACGGTCAGACTTTTCGATTGTTAGCTCCATGTATTTCCCGATGCGCACGTCTGCGACTTCCTTGTAAGACATACTGTGCAAGGCATGCTGGACAGCGCTCCCTTGTGGATCTAGTACACTTTCTTTTAAGCTGACATAAACTTTTACTTTATACATGATGAATGCCTCCCAGTCTTTTGAAAATCTCTTCGTATGCGTCGGTTAAGCTTCCCAGATTGCGTCTGAATAAATCTTTGTCCAGCTTTTCGTTCGTGTCTTTATCCCACAAGCGGCATGTGTCAGGTGAAATTTCATCCGCCAAAAGCACTTTCCCGTCTGCATCTAAACCGAATTCAAGCTTGAAATCTATTAATCTGACGTGACAATCGTCAAAAATGCTTTGAAGCTCTTCATTTACTGTTTTTGTAATGGACTTAATGGTTTCTACCTGTTCAGGAGTCGCCGCTTTCAGCAGCCAAATATGATCTTCTGTGATGAGCGGATCACCCAGCGCGTCATCCTTGTAGTAAAACTCGATAATCGGCTGTTCAAGCTTCGTGCCTTCTGGAATGCCGAGACGTTTGGACATGCTTCCTGCCACCACATTTCTGACAACGACTTCCAGCGGCACAATCGTTACCTTTTTAATGAGCTGCTCTGTTTCCGAAATGCGCTCGATAAAGTGGTTGTTAACCCCTTTTTCGTGAAGGTGTTTGAAAATCAGGCTTGAGATCTCATTGTTTAAGCGCCCTTTGCCGCTGATTTCCGCCTTTTTTTCTCCGTTAAAGGCAGTTGCAGAATCTTTATACACCACATACAGCGTGTTTTCGTCGTCGGTTTTGTAAATCTTTTTCGCTTTTCCTTCATATAAAAGTTCATTCTTCACAATATTCACGGAAGGCCTCCTAACCCGAATGTTGGGAATTTTCAAACTAAGGCAGCAGGGAAGAAGCCGCCTAAAAGCTTCTTCTATGCTAAACCTAAACGTTCAAAGATCAGATCTACATTTTTCAGATGGTAATGATAATCAAAGCAGTCAGCAATTTTTTCCGAAGAAAGACGGGAAGTGATTTTCTCTTCCGCTTCCACAAGCTCACGGAACGGTACTTGCTTTTCCCATGCCTCCATTGCTTTCGGCTGCACTGTGTCATAAGCTTCTTCACGAGTCAGGCCTGTGTCAATCAATGCCAGCAGCACGCGCTGAGAGTAGATCAGCCCCAATGTGCGGTCCATGTTGCGCTTCATGTTTTCCGGGAAGACCGTTAAGTTCTTCACGATGTTGGAGAAGCGGTTCAGCATGTAATTCAGCCCAATTGTCGCATCCGGAAGAATAATCCGCTCCGCTGAAGAATGAGAAATATCGCGCTCATGCCATAATGGAACATTTTCGTAAGCTGTCATCATGTAGCCGCGAATGACACGCGCTATACCTGTCATGTTTTCAGAACCGATCGGATTCCGTTTATGCGGCATAGCTGATGAACCTTTTTGCCCTTTCGCAAAAAATTCCTCGACCTCGCGTGTTTCACTCTTTTGCAGTCCGCGAATTTCAACCGCGAATTTCTCAATGCTTGTCGCAATCAAAGCAAGTGTCGCCATATAATCAGCATGGCGGTCACGCTGAAGCGTTTGTGTTGAAATCGGTGCGGCTTTCAGGCCAAGTTTCTCACAAACATACTGCTCTACAAACGGATCAATGTTCGCATATGTGCCGACAGCACCGGAAATCTTACCAACCTCGATGCCTTCCTTCGCTTGTTTAAAGCGTTCCAGGTTGCGTTTCATTTCTTCGTGCCAAAGCGCCAGTTTTAAACCAAATGTTGTAGGCTCTGCGTGTACGCCGTGTGTACGGCCCATCATGACGGTGTATTTATGTTCTTTCGCTTTTTCTTTTATAATGTCAACAAATCTCTCAAGGTCCTTGAGCAGAATGTCATTTGCCTGTTTTAATAAGTAAGAAAGAGCGGTATCTACGACGTCAGTTGACGTTAAGCCGTAATGCACCCATTTTCTTTCTTCGCCCAGTGATTCGGATACAGCGCGCGTAAAAGCAACTACGTCATGGCGCGTGTCCTGTTCGATTTCTAATATGCGGTTGATATCAAATGACGCATTTTCGCGCATCAGCTTTACGTCTTCTTTTGGAATAACGCCAAGCTCCGCCCACGCTTCACAGGCAAGAATTTCAACCTCTAACCATGCTTGAAATCTGTTTTCATCCGTCCAAATCGCGGACATTTCAGGTCTTGAATAACGTTCGATCATTCTGCTTGTCCTCCGTCTCTATTTCTCCATTTATTTGTGATCTCCTGAATCCATTCGTCTTCAGGCTGCTTCATAAAAGTAATATGCCCCATTTTGCGGCCTTTTTTGATTTCATGTTTTCCGTATACATAAAGCTTTGCTTCTTTTAAAAGCTCTGGCTCTTCCTCTGGGATCTTCACTTCATCGCCGAGAAGATTCACCATCATGCCAGGCTTCAGCAGCTCCGTTTTTCCAAGCGGAAGGCCGCAGACCGCTCTGATATGCTGTTCAAACTGGCTTGTTTCGCAAAGATCCAGCGTGTAATGTCCTGAATTGTGCGGTCTTGGCGCCAGTTCATTAACCAAAAGCTCATCGCCCTCTGTCAGGAACATTTCAACAGCAAGCGGTCCGACAAGGTTCAGCTCATCTGCGAGCTTAACGGCCAGCTCATCAGCCTTTTCCTGAATCCTTTCTTCAACCCGTGCAGGCACGATGCTTTGGAACAGAATATTATTGTGGTGAATGTTTTCTGCGGCCGGGAACGTCGAAATCTCTCCGTTTACCGATCTGACAACAATCACGGACAGTTCCATTTTAAAAGAAACCCAGCTTTCGAGAATGCAGGTTCCGTGCTCTAAAAGAGCTGAAGCCTCTTCTATTTGTGACGTTTCCTTGATGACAAATTGGCCTTTGCCGTCATATCCGCCGCGGCATGTTTTCAGCACTGCGGGAAGCCCCAGCGACTGAACCGCCTCTTTCAGCTCATCCATTGTTTTGACGATGCGGTAAGGTGCAACTTCACAGCCCGCGGATTGAATCGCTTTTTTCTCTGCTTCACGGTTTTGGGTAATGAGCAGCAGCTCACTTCCTTGCGGGAGATACGCATGACCTTTCAGCCAATGCAGCGCATCATAATCAATGTTTTCAAACTCATACGTGATAATATCACTGATCTCAGCCAATTTCCGAATCGCTTCGCGGTCGTTGTATGAAGCGGTGATTTCAATATCCGCCACCTGCCCGCACGGCGAGTCTTTTACCGGATCGACGACCGCGACTTTATACCCCATTTGTTTTGCGGAGACAGCCATCATTTTTCCAAGCTGTCCGCCGCCGATAATGCCGATGACGGCTCCCGGATAGATGATTTGATTAGACAAGCTGATCACTGCTTTCTAACACTGTTTGTTTTGTATTTTCTCTTCTTTCATCTAACTTTCTGGCCAGATCCTCGTCAAAAGCTGACAAAATTTGCGCCGCTAACAGACCTGCGTTCACAGCGCCCGCTTTTCCGATGGCTGTTGTGGCAACCGGCACGCCTCCAGGCATTTGCACGATGGAAAGAAGTGAATCGAGTCCGTTCAGCGCCTTGGATTGAACCGGAACACCGATGACCGGCAGCGTCGTTTTAGCAGCTGTCATCCCCGGCAGGTGCGCCGCTCCTCCAGCACCGGCGATAATCACCTTGATGCCTCTTTCTCTGGCTGTTTCAGCGTACTCAAACATGAAATCAGGCGTCCGGTGAGCGGAAACCACCTTCTTTTCGTACGGCACTTCAAGTTCTTCAAGTATGTCGCATGCGTTTTTCATTGTCTCCCAATCGGAAGTGCTTCCCATGATGATCCCTACTAGCGGCTGCATTCTGTTCCCACCTTCTAATGCTTTAGTTTTCAGAAAATAAAAAATACCCGGCTTTGTATTGACTTATGAGGAAGCAATACAAACCGGGCATGGTGCATGTATCGGCAGTCGTTCGCTTCTGCGATATATCCATGTCAGTTTTATCGATCACTTTCCTGCATAGTCCGGCAATTTACGGTTGCCGGGTAGAAACTTATGGGCCATATTCCCAAGATTATATGAGGTCGTGTTTTGATTTCATGTTTATCTTAACAACGGACTTGGATAATGTCAACGATATTATCGAACGATACAAAAATTCATTCTTCTAATGTTCGTGTTTTAGATCAATTTCCCTTCAAATACGATTTTTTTTCCGCACGGAACGATCTGAATTGACCCATTTTCCATCTTTTCCTTGAAAATCGGCTCTTCCATTCGACGTACAGGCATATATCCTTCTTCTTTCATTTGCTGAAGCACTGCTTCTATCGTTTGCTGTTCTGTCACTTCAAACTTTTTCTTCTTCGGCTTTGCCATTATTCTTTAATTCTCCTCTTCTTCACCGCTTTGACCCAGAAGCCGCCGTGGATCGTTTTTGGTTCATACGCAATAATAAAAGCTTTCGAATCAAGCGTTTTAATCGTATCATACAGCTGCAGCTCATATCTTCTCGGCGTCAAAATCTGCAGGGCCGTGCGGTCGCCTTCAAGCCCGCCGGCCACCCAATTCGTTACGCCGTAGCCTTTTTCACGAAGCTGCCTAGGAAGATCGAGGTCAAGCTCTTTTGTAATCACATTGACCATAATATAGCCAAGCGCCAGTTTTTCTTCGATTTTCATGCCGACAATAACGCCCAGTCCATAGCCGAGTGCGTACGCAATCACGTTTTGAATCTGGTCTAAGTTATCAAGCACAAGGCTCAGCCCTGTCACATAAACCAGAATTTCAATGGTGCTGATTCCGGCCGCTAAATACCGCTGGCCTTTCAGTGTTAAAATCATTCTTATCGTAAAAAATGATACATAAACAACATTGATAATCAGAATAATGAGAACCATTGCTAATCCGTTTGATAATAAGGTTTGCATCATTTTATAAAACCTCCTTACTCATTCAACTTACGTAAAGCATTCATATTCTACTAGAGAAATGAACCCTTTACAATCAGCTATGGCCGTCATCGCAGGCAAAATTTTTCGACACACTCTCTTCATCACTCAGCAATAGTTTACCCTCTTTCTGTCCTTTTCAAAATCCAAACAAAAAAGCCTGCTTTTCAGCAGACTCATTTTTCTTTATCTATTGTCACATCTCTTTTTTCATTTTCCGAAGGGACTCATATTCTTTCTCAAGTTCACTCAGCGTATAATCAGCGAGCTGTTCCCCTCTTCCGCGATAAAATTCTGAGAGCATTAATTTGGTTTTTAAAAATTCCTTCTTTTGATAAATCGCCTGACGAAGTAAATGGGCCATGTCCATCATCCTCCACCGCATTTTCCTCATCATACACGGATTAATCCTACAATTCAACTGTGTTTTTTAGATATATTTGTAAAAACTGTGACATCAAAAAAACCGGCCTTTTCAGCCGGTTTTTTTACATTAAAGCGGGATAAGCGATGCCGTAAAATATTCAGAAATAAACGGCCAAGTCACTGCCGCAAACAGCAGCGCAACGGCTAAAACAGCAAACACACAATAGATATAGTCAATCGGTGCCTCGCTTGCCGCCTGATACAGACGCTGTACATACAACGCCATCACAAAGAAGATCGAAAACAGCATTAACACTGTAAAAAGGACAGTCAGCATCGGTACATTCACAATCGCAAATATCATCCAAATGATTGAAACGGCGATCACCGGAACAAGCAATGAGCCAAAACCAGCCGCAGCTTCCTTGAATGATACCTTTTGCTTCATCATATACCGAGACACGGCCCATATCGAGAAGACCATAACAGCAAAAAAGACGAGCATATACACAAGAACAACAAAAAATCCGTCATAAAACGCGTGATGGCGCTCTCCAAAACCAAGCGGCCTGTTCCAGCTCGCCTTTAACTGAAACCAGTTTCCGATTGAAAAAACGATACTGAATATGAGCATTGAAATAAGACCATATTTATAATGAGAGAAACCATCTGCCACAACAGTTTTCGCCGGAGACTTTAATATTGAAAAAGCAAAGCCGCAATATCTGTTAATGGCTGCCCAAACAGAGGATAGCTTTTCTTTCACAGACGATTCTACGCGTTCCTTATGTTGTTTCTGCTTTTGTTTCTGCTTTTGCTTGCTTTGGCGGCTGGCTTTTCTGGACATCCGCGAAAGCGGCTCTTCATCTATTCCTTCATTCTGGTTAACTTCTTCTTCAAACGTTTCTTTTCTTTCTTCCGTCATGTTAGCAACTCCTATCAAAAATATACGGCGGAATACCATTCAGTAAGAAAATAAAACACTTATATAAGGTACCGAAGCCTTCCTGAACAGTCAAGTCATTTCCATTTAAGTAAACAATGGCGGCACATCTACATGACGGTATATGATATGAAATGGTTTTGCCTTTCGCAACAAAATAAAAAACCAGCCGCAACATCGCAGCTGGTTTTCATTCATTATTTCAAGAAAATAAAGTAAAGAATAAATACAACAAACAGTCCGTACATGATCGGATGAACCTCTTTGGCTTTTCCTTTGCACACCATTGTAATCGGATAGAAAATAAATCCGATGGCAATCCCGGTCGCAATGCTGTACGTTAACGGCATCATGATCATTGTAAGGAAAGCGGGAACCGCCACTTCGAACTTATCCCAAGCGATTTTGCCAAGCGGCGCTACCATTAGTGCACCGACAATGATCAGTGCCGGAGCTGTTACATTTGACGTAACGACTGATAGAAGCGGCGAGAAAAACATAGCGAGTAAAAAGAGAAACCCAGTTACAATTGCCGCAAATCCGGAACGAGCGCCCGCAGCAACACCCGAGCTTGATTCCACATAAGACGTTGTCGTAGACGTCCCAAGCACGGAGCCGATAACGATGGAAGTTGAGTCAGCTAAAAGCGCACGGCCCGCACGCGGCAATTTGTTTTCCTTCATTAAACCAGCCTGTGTTGCCACAGCAACCAGTGTACCAGCCGTATCAAAAAATCCGACAAACAAGAATGTTAAAATGACGATCAGCATTTGCACAGAGAAAATATCCGGCAAGTGAATCCAAGCTTGTCCAAAGGTCGATTCAAGGCTCGGCACACTTCCGACGATTTGAGACGGAACCGGAACCAAACCGAAAATCATCCCGGCAATCGCCGTTAACAGCATCCCGATAAACACGCCAGCGTTTACGCGAAGCACCATCAAAATAACCGTTACGATGACACCGAAAATCGTTAACAGCACAGGACCGCTGTGAATGTTTCCGATTGTGACAAGGGTTGAAGGATTCGATGCAATGATTCCTGAGCCCTGCAAGCCGACAAATGTAATAAATAGGCCAATCCCCGCTCCGACTGCCAATTTCAGCTCAGGCGGAATTGCGTTAATGATTTTTTCACGAAAACCTGTTAAAGAAAGAGCAACAAAGATCAGTCCTGAAATGAAAACACCAGACAAAGCGGCCTGCCAGGAAATCCCCATACCGAGAACGACAGAAAACGCAAAAAACGCGTTCAGCCCCATACCGGGCGCAATGGCAATCGGATATCTCGCAATCAATCCCATTAAGATACAGCCTGCTGCAGACGCCAAAGCTGTCGCCGTAAAGACCGCGCCTTGATCTATTCTCAATGCTTCCGGAAAATCTTTTACACTTTCCAAAGCAAGCGTAATCGGATTGACGAACAGGATATACGCCATGGATAAAAAGGTCGTTAATCCGCCGATGATTTCGTTGCGATAGCTGGTGCCCAGCTCATCAAACTGAAAAAACTTTTTCAAGCTATATGACTCCCTTCACTCTTTGCTATTTATCCTGCCCTGAAATCGCCAAATAAAAAACGCCCCAATACATTTTGGGACGCTTGACTACAGACGGATTTCAGTTTGAATAAATAAACCTGTTTTATTTATATCAAACGAAAGAAATGTTTACGTAGTCAAGCCATTTACGGTAGCTTGGTAGAAACTTGCGAGCCATATCCCCGCGATTATACGAATTCATCTTATTTGATTTCTGTGTCTATTGTACCAACTTCAATTTGAAATGACAATATAAATAACGAACAATAGTCAGTTAAAAATCGATTTTGTTCGTAATAAACAAAAAAAACCATCTTCTCGGCATAATTGCCAAAGAAAATGGTTTTCTCTATTTTTACTTATTCCCACTCAATCGTCGCAGGCGGCTTACTTGTAATATCGTACACCACGCGGTTGATGTGCTTCACTTCGTTTACGATACGTGTAGAAATGACTTCAAGCACATCCCATGGGATACGCGCCCAGTCAGAAGTCATGCCGTCGATTGATGTAACGGCGCGGATTCCGATTGTGTAATCATATGTTCTTGCATCACCCATAACACCAACGCTGCGGATGTCAGGAAGAACAGTGAAGTATTGCCAGATATCACGCTCTAAGCCGTGATTTGCAATTTCTTCACGCAAGATTGCATCTGATTCACGAACGATTTCCAGTTTTTCTTCTGTTACTTCGCCAAGAACGCGGATGCCGAGTCCCGGTCCTGGGAACGGCTGGCGCCACACGATTTCATCCGGAATGCCGAGCTCTGTGCCAAGCGCGCGCACTTCGTCTTTGAAGAGCGTGTTTAACGGCTCGATCAGCTCAAACTGCATGTCTTCAGGAAGCCCGCCGACATTGTGGTGAGATTTGATCGTTTGCGCCGTTGCTGTACCGCTCTCGATGATATCTGTGTAAAGCGTACCTTGTGCAAGGTAGTCGATGCCTTTGAGCTTGTCCGCTTCATCATCGAATACGTAAATGAATTCATTACCGATGATTTTGCGTTTTTGCTCAGGATCAGAAACGCCTTTTAATTTATCTAAGAATCGATCTTGTGCATCTACTTTAATCACGTTCATGTTAAAGCCTTCGCTGAATGTTTTCATAACACCCTCAGCTTCGCCTTTACGGAGAAGACCATGGTCTACAAAGATACAAGTCAGCTGGTCGCCGATCGCTTTATGAATCAAAACAGCAACAACAGAGGAATCAACGCCGCCGCTTAGCGCGCAAAGAACCTGTTTGTCTCCGACCGTTTCACGGATTTTTTGCATTTCGATTTCGATAAAGTTCTCCATTGACCATTCGCCTTCGCATTCGCAAACGCCGAATACAAAGTTTTTCAGAAGGTCATTGCCGTATTCAGAATGGCGCACTTCCGGGTGGAATTGAACGCCGTACCATTTTTTATCCGCTTTGCTCATCGCTGAGTTCGGACAGTGATGGCTTGTCGCATCAACAGTGAAACCTTCAGGCACTTCTACAACCAAGTCACCGTGGCTCATCCAAACCACTTGTTCATTCGGAAGATCTTTGAACAAATCAGGTGTTCCCTCGATGTGGATGTTCGCTTTGCCGTATTCACGCTGGCTGGCAGCTTCTACTTTACCTCCAAGGTAATGAGTCATCAGCTGCATGCCGTAGCAAATTCCCAATACAGGAACATCTAATTCGAAGATTTTCTCGTCACAGCGGAAAGAGCCTTCATCATATACACTGTTCGGACCGCCGGATAAAATAATTCCTTTTGGATTCATTTCTTTAATTTCTTCAGCCGTCAATGTATGCGGATGCAGCTCACTGTATACACCAAATTCACGGATGCGGCGTGTAATCAGCTGATTGTACTGACTGCCGAAATCAAGGACAAGAATCATTTCATTCACTAACTTTGTCATGGTTGTCACCTAATCTCCTCTAAGTTTTTTGACACAGAAAAAAACGAGGACAGATATGAAACACGCTCCGCCCTCTTTGGCAAGGCCGTTTGCCGGAGTCAGGCAACTCGCTCCCAGACTCCGATAATATTCACTAATTCTAACAACACGTCGATAAGCGGTCAAGACCATCTTCTTTTAATTAAATTTTCCCATAACTCTCTGGAATCATTCCAAAGCTTTGCCGAATCGTCATTTCTGTACAGCACCCGTTCATAGTTTGCTGTCAGCTTTAACATGTCTTCAGAATGATATGTTTCGTCAATTCGTTTTGCATATTCCCGCAGCGTTTCGCTGTCACGTTTGGGCAGGCCTCTTCTTTTCATCTGTTTCAGAAGCGCGCCGTATGCCTCAAAAAACACATGCTGATCGCTGCGGCGCTTCAATTTTCTCACTGTGAAAACAGGCAGCCATAACGAACGGAATACATACAGCAACACCGCTGCCAAAAATACCGCAGCAATGGCGACATACCAGCCTGTACTAACACTTGCATGCGCAGACGGCGTTTTTTTAGAAACGGCAGGCTCACGTTTTTCCTTTTGCTTTTCCTCTTTCTCCGGCTGTTTTCTCTCTTCTTTCTGGTCCTCTTTTGCTTTCTCAGGCGGATTGCTGCTCTCGCTGCCGGAATCCTTTGTATCAGAGGAAGCAAACTCAGCCGGATTTGTGAATCCTTTTGTCGGCTCAAAAGTGACCCATCCCTGCTCTGGAAAATACACCTCTACCCAGGAATGGGCGTTGTTATTTGTCACTTCATAGATGCTGCCGTTTTTGTTCCCCGCTTCTTTATATTCACCAGACGTATATCCTTTTACCCAGCGTGCCGGAATGCCGGCCGAACGCAGGAGCACCACCATCGAGGACGAAAAGTTATCACAATAGCCCATCTTTGTTTCAAACAGAAATTGATCCACATAATCTTCATCATCTTTAGGGATGGTGACGTTTTCTGTTTCATAGGTGAACTCGTTTGATCCTAAATAGTCCTCAACAGCTTTGACCTTATCAAACATATTATCGTGATCCTGAGTCAGCTTGATCGCTAGCGTTCTCACCCGCTCAGGCAGAGTATCCGGCAGCTGCATATAGCGGTCGCTGAATGTGTACTCCTCACTGTTTTGTCTCACTTTCACCTTTTTCAGCTCATCCTGTTTATAGACCGGGGAGTTGTACGTCACTGTATAACTGCCCATGTTCCGAATATCACCGGCCTGCTCACTGATCGGAGAAATTTGTTCAGTGTTCCCGTTCATTTCAAGCGAGACAGCCTGCTTAGGCTTAATATTTTGCGCACCAATCGGATACATTACATGGTTATATCCATAATGCTCATCGACCTTCACACGTACAGTGTTCCATTCTGTGGAAACCTTATGATCAAACCACAGATTTTCAACGTTGCCTCCGCTAAGCTGATACGACATGCCCGTGTCTGTTTCAATCCAGCCTTTTCCCGTATACGTATCCTTTGTTTCCACGCGGAAATATGTGCGCTCTTTTCCCTGCCACGTGAAAACAGGGGTAGCGTCCTGCTGAAACGGACCGCCAAGCGATTCATCGTGATTCCCGTATCCGATTTTGCTTTCTCCTGCCGGCACACGATCATGATTGGTGACTTTTTTGAGAAAAGGAACGGGATCCGGCCAATTCGGATCTGATTTCGGCGCGGCAAGCCCAAATCCCACCGCGGCCAAAATCAGCACAGACAGGGGGAGAAACCATTTCAGAACAGCCGCTTTCGGTAACGTTATTCGTTCCATCAGCTTAATGCGTTCCAAATACAGAAGGCCCAGCATAAAGAAGCCAATCAGCACGATACGGATAACAGCGTAAGCGGCGTCATAAGGCGTAAATGTATCAAGAATCGTAATATACGCCACTGTCATCATAAAGAAAAATAAGATCCTCCTCTGGTAAATCACCCAGTAATGAAGGAGATAGACCAGCAGCCACAGCAGCACAAAAAACAGCAGGGTCCGAAAAGAAGGAATCATATTATCCCATTGTCCTGTCTGAATAAACGTGATATTCAAATAGACATCCTGTAAAAAAGAGCTGACCCAGCTTAAGTCAAAAATAGACCCTTGGTAAAACAGAATGTGTATCGAAATGAATGTAAATAAGACACAAAAAGGAACGGTGACAAACCACCTCATCCTGAAAAAAGTCAGCAGAAACGTCAAGCCGATAAAGACAATAAAAAAGCCTGTATGCTTCGTGTCTGTAAAATGGTCCAGCGGCCTGAGCCACTCCCACAGCAATAAAAAAGCCAGAAAATAAAATAACAGCAAGCTCAAACGGCTTCCCTTCTGGTCATCAAGCGGCATGTACACCGTCACCTCTCTTTCTAAACAACACGCGAAGCTCGGCCGCCTCTCATGATTTGAACTCTGATTTGGTGTTTCAGCATGCGTTCGATCATCATATGCTCACCTTGGGAAAGATCGGCGTCTTTCTCTTTTGCCAGTATAATGGTAACCGGACCGATCCCTGCTTCTGACGTCTTCACCAAATCCTCCGTGATTTGTCCCGTGACAATCACTTTATCAGCCTGGCGAACAGACGGCTTCCCAAGCTCCTCAGCCGCAAAACGGCTTACGCGGTCAGCAGCATCACAATCACAAACGGCTAAGTGATGGAGCATGTGTTTAAAATGCCGCTCTCCCTCCTGAATCGGAAAAATAGACCTTTCCTTTCCGACTGAAGCCAGACCTGCTCCTGCGCCATTTTTCAAAACAGAATGAAGAATCGAAGCTGTCACGGAAACGACCTCTTCGAATCCGTCAGAACTAAAACGGTCCATCAGAAGAAACAGGTTTTTGCTTTTTGACGGTTCAAATTCCTTCGTCATCAGCTGGCTCCTTCTTGCCGAAGTCTTCCAGTCTAACGCCGCAAAACGGTCTCCCGGCTGATAGTTCCTTACACTCGCTGCGACTGAAGACTGGTGCTGATGAACAGGCGATGCCCCGCTTACGCCATCTTCCTGATAACGCTCATTCAGCTGATACTGAAGAGACTGAAAGGACGGATAAACAAACACCGCATCATCTGCTCCATAAAACGCCGTTTTTTCAATCAGGCCGAGAACATCCCCGGCCCGCACCCTGACGGCATGAAAATGATGTTCTCCACGCGGTACTCGCGTTATTTGATATGACATCGTGATGCTCCGTTTGAACCATGGGAACACCAGCTGTTTGGCCAAAGCTTCATCTCCGTTTAATGGCTCTAACCCTGACGGCAGACAATCTTCAATCACCATATACATCAGGGGAAACGGCAGTTTTCTTTTAAGCGTAATCGAAGTTTCCAGCCTGTCTCCCGCATGCAATTGCGTTTTGACGATATGCCGCGACACCTGAAAAGAGCGGAGCAGGTACATCGCCAGCAGCCCGGCGTATACAACAAAAGGGAGAAATGAATAAAACAAAAACCAGCTGACAAAGCCGCCCTGAAACATTGCATAAGAGAAAACAGCACCCGTCAATAACGTTAATACGAGCAGTTTCCACCCGTACATCAACCATTGAAATTTCTTTTTCATCAGCGGACCGACGACCTTTGAACCGGAACTTTCACGCCAGACATGATCTCCCGTATGATTGTTTCTGCCTGGATCCCTTCAAATTTTGCTTCCGGCTGCAGGAGCATCCGGTGCGGCAGTGTATAAGAGGCAAGATATTGAATATCATCCGGAATGACATAATCGCGGTCATGAAGCAGCGCAAATGCCTGGGCCGCTTTCATAAGAGCGATGGATCCGCGCGGACTGACGCCTAAGTGAACAGAGGCATGCTGTCTCGTCTTTTGCACGATTTCGACAATATATTCCTTCATGCTGTCATCAGCACGGACATCCTGCACTTCTCTCTGCAGGCGGATGAAATCTTCTTTTGAAATCACAGGCTCGAGTGTCTCAATCGGATGGCTTTTTTCCTGAAGAGATAAGACATCCAATTCCTCTTCAAAGGACGGATAGCCCATGCGAAGTTTAAATAAAAAACGGTCAAGCTGGGCTTCCGGCAAAGGATATGTCCCTTCATATTCCACAGGGTTTTGCGTGGCCATAACAAAAAATGGAGCGGCAAGCGGCATTGTGTTGCCGTCTACCGTGACGCTTCCCTCTTCCATCGCTTCAAGCAAGGCAGACTGTGTCTTAGGGGATGTTCGGTTGATTTCGTCAGCCAGCACGATATTCCCCATAATCGGGCCCGGCCGGTATTCGAACTCCATTGTTTTCGCATTATAAATAGAAACACCCGTTACATCGGAGGGCAGCAAATCCGGTGTGAATTGAATTCGTTTAAAATCTGCGCCGATCGATTTCGCCAGAGCGCGAACCATCATCGTTTTCCCTACGCCCGGCACATCCTCAAGCAGCACATGTCCTTTGGCAAGAATAGCTGCTAAGCTGAGTTTTGCGATGTCCCGTTTTCCAACCATTACTTTATCGATATGTTCAACTGCTTTTCCCAGCAAAGGATGCAGGTCTTCTTGGTATGACATTCTCTTCCTCCTAGTCATCTACAAAAATCATCATATAGTAACCTAACTTTACCACAAAAAACGACCTGTATAAAAAAACGATTCTAGCAAATTGCTGCCAATACATACAGAGCACTCAAACAAAAAAAGCCTCCCATGACAGGAAGCTCTCATTACCCAGTTATTTGTTTTGCAAAGGCTCCATATGAACATGCGAATAATCAATCGCATGCTCCTCCTTCATTCTCCGCTCAATTTCATTCGCAATATCATGGCTTTCTGTAATATTTAACTCTGATGACACTTCAACCACTACATCTACGTGCACAGAGCTGCCCAAATATCTCGCCTTGATGTCTTTTAACCGGCTGACACCGGAGATTTTTTCGATCGTCTGTTTATAATCGGACATGTCCTTTACGTCAAAGCCATCAGTCAATGAATGCGATGATTCCTTAAAAATATCCCATGCCGTTTTGCAAATGAGAAGGCCGATGACAAATGCAGTCACCGTATCAATCCATGCAAGATGGAATTGCGCGGCCAAAATACCGATAAACGTGCCGACACTGACGAATGCGTCCGATTTATTATCAGCCGCCGCCGCAAGCAGCGCTTGGCTGTTCACCTTTTTGGCAAGCCTTTTGTTGTACTGATAGACAATCAGCATCATGACTGCCCCGCCTGCAGCCGTCCAAGCCGCAATCATATCCGGTGTTTCTTCTTTCACAGAAAAAATAGATTCACCGGCGCTGAAAAGCACTTGCAGGCCGACAACCATCATAATAAACGATGCGATAAGTGATGCAATTGTTTCCGCCCGAAAGTGGCCGTATGGATGATCTTCGTCAGGAGGCTTTTGAGAGATGCGGAGACCGATCAGCACAGCAACAGAAGCAATAATGTCTGTTGTGTTATTTAGCCCGTCTGCCGTAAGAGCTTCCGAGTGAAATACATAGCCGATGATCAGCTTAATCGCGGACAGCACAAGATACGCGGCAATACTGACCAGCGCCCCGGATTCTCCCTTTTTCAGTTCATCATATCTCTCCATAAAAAACCTCCTCTCCGCTCATGTTTTCCTATCATTATGATACAAAGCTGACCCGCAGTGGGTCTATAGAAACATGATTCACTCACCACAGAAAAATAGTGACGATAGAACAATTTTTACTCAATGCAAATTATTTTCATTTGTAAAAAGTGTTTCAAATCCAATGATGCCAATACTTCTAGCCATCCAACACTTTTTCAAAAATATAACAAATCAAAAAAACGGGTAATTGACGGAAAATTTTTTCTTTTATTTCGAACATATTCACTCCCAAAACAGCAAACAAAACCCTACAAATTTGAAATAAACTGTTATATTTTCTGACATAAATTTTCGACAAAATGTATATTTATGTTACAGTTTCAATTATCATAATATTCAGTAACAACTCTAATTTTCAAGGAGGTAACATATGAACCAGTCTCAATCAGGATTAAAAAAAGAATTAAAGACCCGACATATGACGATGATTTCTATCGCCGGCGTCATCGGAGCCGGATTATTTGTTGGCAGCGGTTCAGTCATTCACTCGACCGGGCCCGGTGCCATTGTCTCTTATGCATTAGCCGGATTATTGGTCATCTTTATCATGCGAATGCTTGGTGAAATGTCGGCTGTAAATCCGACAAGCGGATCATTCTCCCAATACGCTCATGACGCTATCGGACCGTGGGCAGGATTTGCAATCGGCTGGCTCTACTGGTTTTTCTGGGTTATTGTTATCGCTATTGAAGCAATCGCGGGAGCAGGCATTATCCAATACTGGTTCCACGATATTCCGCTGTGGATGACGAGCTTAATTTTGACGATTTTACTCACACTGACAAACATCTACTCTGTTAAATCATTTGGTGAGTTTGAATATTGGTTCTCCCTCATTAAAGTTGTTACAATCATCGCATTCTTAATCGTTGGTTTTGCATTTATTTTTGGCTTCGCCCCAGGCAGTGATCCAGTCGGTTTCGCAAATATCACGGGCCAAGGCGGATTTTTCCCGGAAGGCATAGGCTCTGTATTACTCGGAATTGTTGTCGTGATCTTCTCCTTTATGGGAACGGAAATTGTTGCGATTGCTGCCGGTGAAACATCAAACCCGGTCCAATCCGTAACCAAAGCGACTCGATCCGTTGTATGGCGCATCATTGTCTTTTACGTTGGTTCAATCGCCGTTGTCGTTGCGCTTCTGCCTTGGAACTCAGCGAATATTTTAGAAAGCCCTTTCGTCGCTGTTCTCGAACATATTGGAGTGCCGGCAGCCGCGCAAATTATGAACTTTATCGTCCTCACAGCTGTACTTTCTTGCCTGAATTCAGGTTTGTACACCACATCCAGAATGCTGTATTCACTCGCAGAAAGAAACGAAGCGCCGCGCCGCTTTATGAAACTGAGCAAAAAAGGAGTTCCCGTACAAGCAATTGTCGCCGGAACATTTTTCTCTTATATCGCGGTCGTAATGAATTACTTTTCACCTGACACCGTCTTTTTATTTTTAGTCAACTCATCAGGCGCAATCGCCCTGCTCGTTTATCTTGTTATCGCTGTTTCCCAGCTGAGAATGAGAAAAAGCCTCGAAAAAACAAACCCGGAAGCATTGAAAATCAAGATGTGGTTCTTCCCGTTCTTAACCTACCTGACCATTATTGCCATCTGCGGTATTTTAGTATCCATGGCATTTATTGAATCTATGAGAGATGAACTGCTGCTGACAGGCTTTATCACAGGCATTGTATTGCTTTCTTATCTTGTGTTCAGAAAACGCAAGGTGACTGAAAAAGCATCAGCCAAACCGGTCACTCAGCAGCAGCCCGATATCCTGCCTTAACGGCAGGATTTTTTTGTCACCTTCACGTCCTTAATGTCATTAACTATAGTACCAATTAGGGAATATTTAGATAAGGACAGATGAAAATGACACTTGAAAAATTTGCGGATGCTCTCCCAATCCCAGATACACTAAAGCCGGTACAGCAGTCAAAAGATAGCACATACTACGAAGTAACCATGGAGGAATGCTACCATCAGCTTCACCGCGATCTCCCTCCAACCCGCTTGTGGGGCTATAACGGTTTATTCCCCGGTCCCACCATTAAGGCCAAAAGAAATGAAAACGTTTATGTGAAATGGATGAATAACCTTCCTTCAGAGCATTTTCTTCCGATTGATCACACCATTCATCACAGTGACAGCCAGCATGCCGAACCCGAGGTGAAAACCGTCGTTCATTTACACGGCGGCGTCACTCCAGATGACAGCGACGGTTATCCTGAGGCCTGGTTTTCTAAAGACTTTGAACAAACAGGCCCTTATTTTAAACGAGAGGTTTACCATTATCCAAATCAGCAGCGCGGAGCTATTTTATGGTATCACGATCATGCTATGGCGCTCACGAGGCTGAATGTGTATGCCGGGCTCATCGGTGCTTATATCATCCATGAACCAAAGGAAAAACGTCTAAAGCTCCCATCAGGTGAATACGATGTGCCGCTTTTGATCACGGACCGTACGATTAATGAAGATGGCTCTTTATTTTATCCGAGCGGACCGGAAAACCCTTCACCGTCACTGCCAAATCCGTCAATCGTTCCAGCCTTTTGCGGAGATACAATTCTCGTCAACGGGAAGGCATGGCCATACATGGAGGTCGAACCGAGAAAATACCGCTTCCGCGTCATCAATGCCTCTAATACGAGAACATATAACCTGTCACTTGATAATGGCGGAGAATTTATCCAGATCGGTTCTGACGGCGGACTTTTGCCGCGCTCCGTCAAGCTAAACTCTTTCAGTATCGCGCCAGCTGAGCGCTTTGATATCCTCATTGACTTCGCCGCGTTTGAAGGACAATCGATTATTTTAGCAAACAGCGAGGGCTGCGGCGGCGACGTTAATCCGGAAACAGACGCAAACATCATGCAATTCAGAGTCACAAAACCGTTAGCCCAAAAAGACGAAAGCAGAAAGCCAAAATACCTGGCATCTTACCCTTCGGTACAGCACGAAAGAATACAAAACCTCCGAACATTGAAGCTGGCAGGCACTCAAGACCAATACGGCAGACCCGTCCTTCTTCTTAACAACAAACGCTGGCACGATCCTGTCACTGAAGCACCGAAAGCCGGTTCTACCGAAATATGGTCGATCATCAATCCGACACGCGGAACACATCCCATCCATCTTCATTTGGTCTCCTTCCGTGTATTGGACCGGCGCCCATTTGATACAGCCCGTTTTGAAGAGCGCGGAGAACTGGCCTACACCGGACCCGCCGTTCCGCCGCCACCAAGTGAAAAAGGCTGGAAAGACACGGTTCAGTCCCACGCCGGTGAAGTCCTGAGAATCGCCGTAACATTCGGGCCATACACTGGGCGGTACGTATGGCATTGCCACATTCTTGAGCATGAAGACTATGACATGATGAGACCGATGGATGTGATTGACCCCCATAAATAAGGCCCAAAAAACTTGCCTGCTGCAGGCAGGTTTTTTTATCTATGAAACTTTTTTCTTCCACAAATCGTATAACTTAGAAACAGCGAAGAAAGGAGCGGCTTTTTATGCTGACAAACGATCTTAAAAATAAAACAAATCAACACATTTCAATTTATGACGAATTAAAATCAAAATTAAGGTGGAAAGTTGCTCATAATCAGATATTAATGCTCATCTCCTCTGCATATATTGTGAATAAAAGAGATTTTGATTTTCAGCGCTTTTATGATTTAAGCAGCTATATAAAATCAAACATCGGCAGCTTCTCAACACTCAATTCTCACCACCGCTTTACTGTCGCTTCAATTCTGGATATTCATTTTCAGCATGAGGCGAAGCAAGCGTTTCTTACTTTCATCGATGTGTACAGCCAAATGGTGAAGCTTGGATATAAACGGGATATTTTCACGTACCTTTCCGCTCTGATCATGCTCACCGGCAAGACCGAAACGATAAACCAAAGAGAACAGATGAACATGGGGCTCTCTGTTTATCAGCAGATGAAGAAAAATCACTATTTCCTCACTTCAACTCAAAATGTTCCGCTTGCCGTATTGCTCGCCCAAAACGAAAATGGTTTGCGGGCGCTGAACAAGGCAGAAACATGTTATCAGCTGCTGTCCGCTAACGGCTTTAAAAAAGGCCAATACTTACAACACGTCAGTCATATTCTTGCCCTGCAAAGTGAAAAAGACCCTGAAACCCTTGTTTCCCAATGCAAACTGATCTTTCAATCCATTACTGAATCTCATAAAAAGCCAAAAGATTTTCATTATCCCGATCTTGCCCTTCTCACATTCTTGGAAGAGCCGGACATCAAAACCGTTTTAGGCATCACTCATGAGCTGAACCAAGAAAAAGCATTTAAATGGGAAAAGGATATGAACTTCAAAATTGCTGTCAGCTTATATCTCAGCGAGTATATGGAGAAAAATCTGCTGATGGAATCAGGCCTATACACAGCAATTGAAACGGCCATCCAAGCACAGCAGGCAGCCGCGACAGCTGTGATCATCAGTTCATCAGCCATTCATTCACATGACGGAAACTAAAGGAGGAGAAAACATGCCATATATCACATTAGAAGATCAGACCCGCCTATACTACGAAACTCACGGGAGCGGGACACCGATCCTATTTATACACGGCGTGCTTATGAGCGGACAATTTTTCTACAAACAACTTTCAGCGCTATCTGCCAATTATCAATGTATTCGTCTCGACCTTAGAGGGCACGGCGAATCCGACAAAGTTCTTCATGGACACACCATTTCCCAATACGCCCGTGATATCAAGGAATTTATGTGTGCGATGGAGCTTGATCCTGCCGTCCTTGTTGGCTGGTCAATGGGCGCTTTCGTGGTATGGGATTATATCAATCAATTTGGGAATGATAACATACGAGCCGCTGTTATCGTCGATCAATCAGCTTCTGACTACCAATGGGACGGCTGGGGACACGGCCCGTTTGACTTTGACGGCTTGAAAACAGCGATGCACGCTATTCAAACTGAGCCGCTTTCATTCTACAAAAGCTTCATCAATAATATGTTCGCAGAGCCGCCAGCATCAACAGAAACAGAATGGATGCTTGCCGAAATTCTGAAACAGCCAGCAGCCATTTCAAGTACGATTTTATTTAATCAAACGGCAGCTGATTATCGCGAAACCATTCAAAACGTTCATGTGCCGACATTGTTATGCTTCGGAGAAGACCGCAAATTTTTCTCAATAGAAGCCGGAGAACACCTGCGTGAACATATTCCAAACGCAAAGCTCGTTACATTTTCTAGGAGCAGCCATTGTCCGTTTTTAGAAGAACCGGATGCTTTTAACAGCACGCTCCTGTCCTTTTTAGATGAGCAGATTGGAAAGTCATAAAGAAAAAGGAATTAGGAGATTAGGGCAAAGTATGAGACAATAAGAAATGTGCAGTAAAATACATGAGGGAAGAAGTGACTTTATGTCTTACTATAACAAACGAAATCAAGAACCGCTGCCAAAGGAAGATGTGAGTACTTGGGAATGCACAAAAGAAGACTGCAACGGCTGGACCAGAAAAAACTTCGCCAGCAGTGACACGCCATTGTGCCCTTTGTGCGGAAGTAAAATGGTCGACGGCATCCGTTCATTAGTGAATCTCCAAAACAACAGCCAAACGAAAACAAGTTAGCTCTTCCCTTTTTTAAAAGCAGTCTCTATCAGCAAACAATCCTCGATCAGAGATACGAATTTTATATCCAATAGCACGGCCTCCCGATTTGACGAGAGGCCGAGATAATGAAGCCCAAAACTGCAAACGTTTCGGGCTTTTTCACTTTCTATTATGGTATAATATGGATATTAGGGATGATGATGTGATCAAAAACCAACAGCAGGCTGACCTGAAGAAACGAGCTTCAGTCAAAAAGTTGAATTTGGCTATTAACTCATGTGCGGAACTTATGAATTGGTCAATACCGATCATCCGTTTCTTTAAATGGCTCGGATCATTTGCCCTGCACCTCGTCCATTAAAAAAATCACTCAGCATTTGCTGAGTGATTTTTTCAGTTGATGACAGAAAAGCTGTTGATGATGCCATTCGGATTTTCCCATACTTTTTTGAACGTCTTCGTATCAAGGTCATAAGAATAAATTGTCCGAACCTTGGCTTCACGCCCTGTTTCGTCCTTCAGCTTTTTAGCCCCCTTGGCTTCGGCAAGGAAATAAATCTTCTTTCCGTCCTTGGAGAACTGCGGCTGCGCGTCAATTAACAGCTTAAATGTTTTCTGGTTTGAAATGATTTTTTCATAGGTTTTCGTGTCTGCATTCAGCATTTGAATAGAAGCCGTTTGCTCCGTTCCTTTTTGTGTATATGACGTAAACAGAATACGTTTATCGTCATCAGAAACAGCAATATCACTGATAAACTGCTCCAGGCTCTTAAGCTCATGAAGGCCGCTTTCATTACCGGCCGAAAAATGAATCTTTGTCGGTTCAGGATCGATTCCCTTCTCATTGGCTTCATCCGTTTTTTTGTAATCTTCTTCTACAGAATAATGAAGCAATGCAAATGAATCTGTTTTTTGGTTATAAAAGAAGCTGCTGACGCTGTCATCCTGGTCATTAGCGGCAGGATACAGGTTTTTATACTTCTTCGTTTTCAAATCAAAGGATGCGATACGAAAATTGCTTTCGTCCGCTTTCCCTAAACGAAAATAGATTTTTGAGCGATCCTTTGATAAAAACAAGCTGTCCGCGCTTTCCGGACCTTTATAAAGCATAGTTTTCTTATCAGATTTAAGATCAAGCTTAAAAAGCCTCATCTCATTTTGATCGTTATTGCTTGTATAATAGAGCGCCTGCTGCTCTTGGTCCAAGGCAAATGCCGGATAGCTGGTCAGCTTCGCCTCGTGGATCACCTTATCATTTTCATAATACTTCGTCAGAAGATCGGTATCGGTAATCGAAACCAGAAGCTTCTCACTGTTCTCCGTGTTCACGGAAACATCGGCGGCACTCTCACTGCCTTTATCTTTAAAAGAATAAAACATAAAACCCGCAGCTGCCGCCAAAACAACGACGATTGCCAATAAAACGATTCCTTTTTTCATCTCTTATCTCCACCAATAGAAAAAGCAAGAATGCGACTTCTTGCTTTACAGATTTAAACTATGTATTAATAGCTGTAATGTCCCGCTACTTTTCCTTTGCTTAATGGGTATCCCAGCGCTTTAAACGCTTTAGGGCTTACATCCAGCACTGCATGAGGCATTCTGCCAACATCATTTTTATAAACCGTAATCACCTTTTTAGGCTTCGCTTTAGCATAAGCTCTGATTTTTGTCCCATTTCTAGGTACGTCAAATCCGATCTTTGTCGCACAGTCCCAATGTCCAAGTTTTTTACCTGAAGAGCCTTTTTTCCCAACTCCGTTATACCAAGTAATATTTCCGTTCACATGTTTTGCACTGGCATCTGCTGAAAAACTGAAAGCTCCCAAAGTACTTCCTACTAAGATAAAAGCGGCTAAAATGACTTTCTTCAACATTTCGTCCCCCTGTTTGTTAACATCTAGGAAAAATTATACACGATCAACCAGGGATTTTTTATTTCAATATCCTTACAGTAATGTTACAAAGTCGAAAAAATCCCCTCTGCTAAAATAAACCATGGAAGATTATCCTATTATAATTGCAGCATTAGCGTTATAATTGTTGATAGAGTAGTTGTCGCATTCAATATGAACGAACCATTACCGTATTGTTCAAGCCAAATTCATAGTTATGTAAACCAATCATACTCTCTCATCATAAAGAAAAAAGAGTGTGCGAGACTCTTTTTTCTTCAAAGTTTCTTATTTCAAAAAACGTAGATTATATTATATATAAGTTTTATCTTTTTTTGGTTTTAAAAAATGGCGATTTTGTGAACAGTTCATATTGATCGGTGCGGAATTACTCATATCAAAAGATATAGGAGTGGTAATCCATGAAGGCAGCTAGATGGCATAACCAAAAGGATATCCGTATTGAAAATATTGAAGAGCCAAAAGCGGAACCGGGAAAAGTCAAGATCAAAGTCAAATGGTGCGGCATCTGCGGCAGTGATTTACACGAGTATTTAGGAGGCCCGATCTTTATCCCGGTGGACAAACCCCATCCTTTAACAAAAGAAACAGCACCTGTCACAATGGGGCATGAATTCTCCGGTGAAGTTGTTGAAGTCGGGGAAGGCGTTGAAAACTATAAAGTCGGAGACCGAGTCGTTGTGGAACCGATTTTTGCAACACACGGACATCAGGGTGCGTACAACCTTGATGAACAAATGGGATTCCTCGGCTTAGCCGGAGGCGGCGGCGGATTCTCTGAATACGTTTCTGTAGATGAAGAGCTGTTATTCAAACTTCCTGAGGAATTATCATATGAACAAGGCGCACTCGTTGAACCTTCTGCGGTCGCTTTATACGCTGTCCGCTCAAGCAAAATCAAAGCCGGTGACAAAGCGGCTGTATTCGGCTGCGGCCCGATCGGACTTCTTGTCATTGAAGCGCTGAAAGCTGCGGGTGCTACTGAAATTTATGCTGTTGAGCTCTCACCTGAGCGCCAGCAAAAAGCTGAGGAGCTCGGCGCCATTATTGTGGATCCGTCCAAAACAGACGATGTAGTGGCACATATCGCAGACCTTACAGGAGGCGGCGTTGACGTAGCCTTTGAAGTAACCGGGGTTCCAGTCGTTTTGCGCCAAGCGATCCAATCTACAACAATCGCCGGTGAGACAGTGATCGTCAGCATCTGGGAAAAAGGCGCTGAAATTCATCCGAACGATATCGTAATCAAAGAGCGTACAGTGAAAGGAATCATCGGGTACCGTGACGTATTCCCAGCTGTATTGTCATTAATGAAAGAAGGCTATTTCTCAGCCGATAAACTCGTTACGAAAAAGATTGTCTTAGACGATTTAATCGAAGAAGGCTTCGGAGCTCTGATCAAAGAGAAAAACCAAGTGAAAATTCTTGTCAGACCAAACTAAACATACAAAAAAAGAATCCGCATTCAAGTGCGGATTCTTTTTATTCCACTTAGCCAATCACTTCAGCGCCGGACTCTTCTTTAACCTCACTGCGATCATGAGCACGGAAGCTTTCCTCAAGCTGCTCAAGCGAAAGACCTTTTGTTTCCGGTAAAAACTTGTTCACAAACAGAATCGAGCAAATTCCCAGCGCAACGAAGATGAAGAACGTTGTTGATAACCCAATGCCTGCCATCAAAATAGGGAAAGTCAGACTGACTGCGAAATTGACCATCCACAAGCAGAATACCGTAACACCCATTCCCAGACCGCGAAGGCGCAGCGGGAAAATTTCTGAAAGCATCAGCCATGTCACTGGTGAAATCGCACCCTGCTGAAACGCCAGGAACGAAACCGTTAATGACAGAACCACATATGGAAGCGCAGGCGATCCTTCCAGCACAAGTGAAAATATCCCGATCAGCAGCAATGCCGTTGTCGTTCCGATCAGCCCTGTAATCAGCATCGGCCGGCGACCGACTTTACCGAGCAGCCAAATTCCAACGAACGTGGCCAGGACGGAGATCACACCATTGGCAATATTCCCGATCAGCGCTGCTTCCGTTTGAAATCCGGAATCTCTTAAAATTTCAGTGCCATAATACATGATGGAGTTTACACCCGTAATTTGCTGTACAATCGCAATTCCGATTCCTATGAATACAATTCGGCGCACCCACGGCACTGCAAGATCTTTAAACGTAGCTTTCTCAAGCTTATCCTCTCTTTTGAAAGCGGATTCAATTTCAGCCAGCTCAGAAGCAGCGCGTTTTTCGTCCCTGATTTTCTTCAAAACCCCTAAAGCATCTTCATTCCTTCCTTTTGAAACAAGCCAGCGAGGACTCTCAGGCATTCTGATCATTCCAAAGAACAGGAATACGGCCGGAAGAGACGCTATCACGAGCATAAATCTCCATACATTGGAGCTGTCTCCCATTGTCGTCCCGAGGATGGCATTAAAAACAAAGGCCAACAGCTGTCCGGATACAATCATTAATTCATTCTGGGTCACCATCCGTCCTCTGCTTTCCACAGGTGACATTTCCGCTAAATAAGCAGGCACCGTGACTGATGCGCCCCCGACGGCAATTCCAAGCACAAAACGGGAGATGATCATGATTGTTACGTTTGGAGCCAGTGTACACCCAATCGTTGAGATAAAAAATATAATGGCGAGGAAAAGAATATTTTTACGGCGTCCGTTAAAATCAGACATTCTTCCGCCAAGCACAGCTCCAAGTGCAGCTCCAAAAAGAAGAGAACTGGTGACGAGCCCCTCTGTGAAAGCATTGAGATTAAGCTGATCAGGCTCACCCATATATGGTAAAGCTCCATTTAATACCCCGGTATCATAACCGAAGAGAAGCCCGCCGAAAGTCGAAACTAAAATAATTGTGCGTAAAAATGACATTTGACTGCCTTTTGTATTCATACCGTTTCCCCCAGTCTTTTTCAAAATCGGTCACTGCGTATTTCAAAAACGTATTCTAGGGTGCCGCCTTCCTCAAATGCCGTGAGCAGGCCGCAGAAAAAAGTTCAAAATGTCTTTTTTCACTGGCTTCATAACCTTCCCTTCTTTTCAGCATGTGATGAAGTCAATTGATTTGGAAGCGATTTCATTTATTACTAAACAACAATGGGTATATTTTTGATGTCTGACTTAATTAATTGTCATCTTATAGTCACTTTTTAGTGTTGTTATAGTAATTTTATAGTGATATATTTGTCACTTCTGATATTATCATAATTTCAAAAACGCTTTCAGTCAATATAAATTTCTGAAAATTCCTTAACTTCATGTCAGTAAAATGACCACTTCAAGGGGAAATTGAACTTTTTTCTTGCCGGAAATGTGGAATCAGTATGTATTATCTCTGAACTTCTGTTTCATTTCTGTCTTCATCAAAATGAGTAAGTGTTGGGTAACTCCCCCTATACAAATCTTCTCTGCATAATTCGCTGCTCAAACATTCAAATGTTTGTTTCAGATTCAAGACAAAAGGAAATAGAAGAGGAAAATAAAGATGGCTAAATGGCTGGCTCTTATTGAATAGGAGGAGGCAATAAAATTGAATGAGATTTATATCTTTGCAGGAATTTTATTGTTGGCAGCGGGGATGATTGATTTTATATGGACAACATTATGGCTTGAGAGCGGAGCCGGTCCGATCACAAGATGTTTGTCTGCATGGCTGTGGAAAGGCTTCCGTAAGATCAGCGGAGATCACGCAAAGGTTCTCAGTACGGCAGGGCCGCTGCTGTTATGCATGACATTATTGGTGTGGATCGGTTTATTTTGGAGCGGCTGGACTTTTATCTTCTCAAGTGATCCTCACTCTCTCGTAGTTACTCAAAGTAAAGAACCAGCCTCCTGGTCAGACCGGGCTTATTTTTCTGGATATGTGATGTTTACATTAGGAAATGGCGACCTTACACCGAACGGTGCCCTTTGGAAGCTTGTGACAGTCGGTGCTACAGCTGAAGGTCTGCTTACGATTACTTTTTCTGTCACGTATTTGATTTCTGTCTTGAGTGCGGTTAATCAAAAGCGCTCATTCGCCCAGAGTGTACTGAGTCTTGGGCATAACGGAACAGCGATTGTCCAAACTGCGTGGAACGGAAGACATTTTCACGACATGGATTTGCTTCTCGTCACATTTTCTTCAGAGCTGGGAAAGCTGACCGCTCAGCATAACGCCTTCCCCATTCTTCATTTTTACCATAGCACACAGCGCGAGGAATCTTCCGTCATTGCAGTCACTGTATTGGATGAAGCGTTAACCATTTTGACGTATGGCATTCCAAAGCAGTACCTTCCGAATCAGCTGCACATAAAAGAAGCGCGCTCAAGTGTCAAAAACTACTTAGACACCGTTCATACAGCATATATCCATCCGGCTGAACAAGAACCGCCGGAGCCCAACCTCTTGAAGCTAAGAGATTGCGGCATACCGACCCTATCAGAACAAACATTTCGAACAGCGGTCAAATCTTTAAAAGAACGGCGGCAATTGCTTTTGGGCATTGTTCAAGCGGGTGCGCGTAAGTGGCCTGCACAAGAGTAAGGGGTAAAAAAGAGGATGCCTCCCAAAAGTCAAAAAGACTTTTAAGAAACATCCTCTATTTTTATTACAAAGATAAAGAAGCTTCAATCTCTTCCATACGCGGCAGTGCATCAATCGCTCCAATTTTAGTGCAGACAAGAGCGCCCACCTTATTGGCAAAAGACACGATATCACGCAGCTGCTCAAAATCAGTTTCTACCGATTGAATCTTATCTGTACCAGCTAATTTGAACAAAGCCGCTCCGACAAAAGCGTCTCCCGCTCCTGTAGAATCAATCGAAGTGACAGGAATACTCGGAATGATTTCATGTTCCTTGCCATTAGACAGCAATGTTCCGTTTTTCCCAAGGGTCACGGCAACCATCTCGGCTCCGATACCATGGAGAATATTGACGCCCTCTTCATGATCCTTCGCACCAGTGATGATCTCCAGCTCCTCGTCACTCACCTTAACAAAATCACTTAAAGCAATGGCTCTTTTTGCAGCACTAACAAACTCAGAGACTCTTCCCTTCCATAAATCCCCTCGATAGTTAGGATCAAATGAAAGAAATTGCCCTTTATCCTTCGCAATGGTCATAAGCCGTAAATAGGCTGTACAAAATGGATCAGATAACAATGCCGTCGCTGAGCCAAAATGAAGGATTTTCGCTTGATTCATTTTATCCTGATCGACATCTTCGATCGTAAACAGAGCATCCGCGCCTCTATTGAAAACAAAATCGCGCTCTCCATTATTCTTTAATGAAACAAAAGCAAGCGTTGTAGGTGCTTTCTCATCCATCACCAGCATAGAGGTATCCACATGAACAGCATCTAACGTTTGCTTCAGAAAATACCCAAAGGGATCCTTCCCTACTTTTCCTGCGAAAGCAGCGTCCCCTCCCAGCTTGGCAATCGCCGCTGACACATTTGCTGGGGCGCCCCCGGCACTTTTTAAAAATTGACGCCCTTTCTTTAAATCAACGTCCACATCGGTACAAAAGAAATCGATCAATAACTCCCCAATACAAACAACAGACTGACTTCGCATGTTATCACACTCTTTTTACATATTCTAGATTACAGTCTCAGTATATTACTTTCAGTCATAAATACAACCTTTTACATCGAATATTAGAAATATTAAATATATTCATTTACCTGGATTTCTTCTCAAGCTCGGTGATGATCTGTTTATATCTTTTTTCAGTTAAAGGATAAAAGGCTATGATGATGATAGAGAGTAAAATAAATAGTCCCGGAATTAAGGCATTCATATGTTTAATCGCATTCAGTGACGTCACGGTTTGATCAGTATTCGCCACATATCCTGCGATTCCTAAATAGATGGCAGAAAACGAACCGGCCAGTGCAACACCTAACTTATTGATAAAACTCATGCTGGAAATCACCACTCCGTCGGCACGAACCCCTGTCTTCCATTCCGCATAATCAACACAATCGGCAACCATTCCCCAAGCAAGCGTATTTAAAGGGGTTGTAAAGAACCCTGAAGCAAATAGCCAGATGAAAATGAGCGTCACCGAAGAATACGCCGTAAAATGCAGACCTGCATACGAGATCAGTGACAAAGCAGCCGATATGACCATCACATTTTTCCTGCCCCACTTCTCAGAAAAGTATGGAATAAACAAGTTACTGATGAGGGCTGCGCCAAAAAATAAAACGGTTCCAAAGAACACCTGTTCCTTATGATTCACGTTATACGTAAAGTAGTACACCATTGTACTGATTTTAATATTAAACCCGATTGCAAATGCTAAAAATGATGACGTTAGAATCAGCAAAGGTTTGTTTTGAAACAAAACAGATAACGTCTTTTTCATTCCCTGTTTCTTTGTTTTCTTAGGCGCAATCCGCTCACGCACAGTAAAGAAACTAAAGAGGTTCAAAGCGATGCTAACAATGGCATAGACGAGAGCTGTCATTTGAAACCCAAATGCCTGGTTCTCTCCTCCCAAAGCTGCTGCAAGCGGTGTTGCACAGGAGATGGATAGAAGGATTCCAACATAAACCAAGATCATACGAGTCGTTGTTAATACCGTTCTTTCTTTTACAGAATTCGTAATCCGGCCCGTTAAGCTGTTCACTGGAATCGTTTGCATACTAAAGGACATGCCGAGCAGAATATAGGTAATATACGCATATACGATGTTTCCCGTTGCTCCAAAGTGAGGCGTGGTGAAACACAGGACAGTAAATAATGCGAAAGGAAATGCAACCCACAGCAGATAAGGCCTTGCCTTTCCCCACCTTGTGTTTGTTTTATCTAAGATAACCCCCATAATCGGGTCAAAAATAGCATCCAGCACCCGCACAACAAGAAATAATGTGGCGATGACCGCAGGCTGTATGCCGCCGATGTCCGTATAATAAAACAGCAGGTATGCGTTTACAAATTGAAACACAATATTATACGACATATCACCAAAGCCGTATCCGATTCGTTCAAGCCAGGACAAACCGGCACTGGATTTTGTTTGATGTTTCGCCTTCATTACCGTTGCTTTTTCTGTTTCGATCATCTTTCCCACCCCAAGAATCCGTTTTCATTATTGAGTACAAATCCAGTAAATAAGAGGGAGAATACGAGATTCTCCCTGTTCACTCAGCTATTCGGATAAACCATCACTTTTAAACATTCATTCTTAAATTGAAGCGCCCGCTCCATCGCCTCTTGTGTCTGTTCCAGCGAATATTGGTCCGTTACAAGATGCTTCGTGTCGACAATGCCTGAAGCGAGAAATTCGATTCCCTTCGGATACGTGTTGGCATAACGGAAGATCCCGTAAATATCAATCTCATTGTCCGCAATAAACGGCACATTAAGCGGGATCTCGTTCTGAGAAGGCAAACCAACAATCGCCAGTTTCCCGCCCCGGCGCACAGAAGCCAGTGCGGATTGCAATGCTGCTGGATTCCCCGCTGTTTCCCAAGCAACATCAACGCCTCTATCATTCGTGATCGTTTTAATCTCTTCAAGCGCGTCCTGTTCACGGATATTAATAATATGAGTCGCTCCCATTTTTTTCGCAGCTTCTAACCGCAGCGGCTCTAAGTCGGTCACGATAATTGTGCTTGCCCCAAATGCTTTAGCTGCCGCAACAGCCATTAACCCAACAGGGCCCATCCCCATAATCGCAATCGTTGATCCGGGCTGAAGCTTCGTTCTCGCCGCTGCATGGATACCGACAGAAAACGGTTCAATCAAGGCAGCATCCTCATAAGAAAGTGAATCTGGAATAGAGAAAACAAAGTCCTGTCTGATTTTGATATATTGTACAAACGCGCCGTCTACCGGCGGTGTGGCCAAAAACTGTACATCCGGACAAAGGTTATAGCGCCCTTCCTTGCACGCCTCACAGCGTCCGCACGTGACACCCGGCTCAACAGCGACGCGGTCACCTACTTTGAATTGTTCAACAGACGAGCCGACAGCCGCGATTTCTCCCGCGCACTCATGTCCGAGGATAAATGGCTTTTCCACTACATAATTGCCTATTCTGCCGTTTGTATAGTAATGCAGATCCGATCCGCAGATGCCGACAGCCATCACCTTAATCAACACTTCATCCTGGCTGATGTCCGGCACAGGCAATGTTTCTATTCTGATTTCTCTAGTGTTATGCATAATAGCTGCTTTCATGGTTTTAGGTACTGTGTGAGTCATTACGGCAAATTCCTTTCTTTATGAACACTATTAACGGCATTTAAGCCGCTTCATCAAGAAATGTAAGTGCATACATTTTTGCATTTTCTGTCACTGCCCTCATTTTATCTGCTTTTCAGAATGTTCAACAGCTTTTCATGCTGTATAAAAGGACAGCCGCACTGTACTTTTTGATTTTTCATATACAAAACTAGCAGGATTGATAAAATAGTACTAATAGGAGGTGCAGGTTTTATGGCTGAACTTGAAGATCGAAAACAATTTGCGGAATTGCTGGCACCTGGCGTAAAGTCATTAAAACTTCATCCAGATTATAAAGTCAGAAGGAATAAGAACGAAAAAACAAGACAGTCTTATTTAGACAACATTTCACACCAGCTGGGAGTTTCCCCAAACACGATTAAAAGCTGGATCGGACAGATGGGTGTGAACTATGTTCCCGGAAGAATAGAAGACGGAAAACTGTTCGGAATGATCTGGATCATTCTAGAAAAAACCGATATGAATATACAGTGGTTTACTGACCTGCTTGAGACCACCACTATACCGGTAATCAAACCTGCACTGCCTGTATGGGCGGCCTCATGTCTTAAAAAAGCGAAAATAGTACGGCAGGACAATTCATTCGGAGCACCGCTTGATCAAGATATTGAAAAAACAGTCAAACGTTTATTTCCCGATATTCTCGACCATAAAACGAATGCGCTTACAGAACAGATGCCTTTGACACACAACTTACCGTCACGCTGGTCGGGTCACTTTATAGGAAGAAGATTTGACATCGAGGCGATACGGCAATGGATGCTTTCCCCATCACCCGTCTGTTTAATTACCGGATGGGCAGGCACGGGAAAAACGACAACTGCTCTAGAAGCAGCCTATTCCTGTATCGGCGATTCCTCAGATTGGCCGGCATTCAACAGCATCATCTGGCTCAGTGCTGATTGGAAAGGATTAAGCTTTAGCGATTTTTTAAATACGATTGCATACCAGCTCGGACGCGCTGAACAAATCGATAAATCAATCAATGAAAAACGATTCGTCGTCCGCAATGCGTTAGCCAATTACACCAGAGAAAAACCGATACTGCTGATCGTGGACAGCATAGACACTGCTGAAAGAGACATTCACGAATTTATCACCAGCCTGCCCCAAGGCGTGAAAGTCCTCCTCACAGCACGTGAAAACTTGAAGCAAACCTATCGGGAAGGCTTCGGTGAAATGGTAACCATCCAGCTGAGCGGACTTGAACAAACAGATGCCCTGGAATATTTTCATCAAGAAGTGAATCGCTGCCTGCAAATGTGCAACGATCCAACTAAACGAGAAAAGCTCGCGCAGCTGCTGGAACTATCTCCAGAACTGAAGAGCGGGTTCATTTCAGCGACAGCCGGAAACCCGAAAGCCATGGCACTCAGCATCGCCTATATGTCAGACGATGACATTCCCGCTCAGCAGCTGATTCATGAGCTCGGAAAAGCAGGCTACTCACTATTAGATCTGTTTGATTTTCTATTTGGGCGCACATGGCACAGATGCAATGAAGACACCCGGAAGCTATGGCAGGTGCTATGCTTTTTCAGCAAGCCGCCAGATGAAAAAAGCCTGGCGGCAGCGGCCGGATTAGACGCTCGTCGTTTTCATTACGCAGTTGAACAAATGCGGTCTTTTGCTCTGATTCAGCCGGAACGAAGCGAAGGAAGGACACAATACTTAGCGCATCAAACTGTGGTCGCTTACGGAGAACAGCACTTGTCCGAAAATCAGAATTATGAAACAGAAGCCCGCAGCCGCTGGGCGCACTATTATATTCATTATGCAGAGACCCACTTAAAGCGGGAACAGCCAAACTCTATCTATTGGAGCTGTCTCTTGGGACGTAATTTGGACCAAATCAAAAAAGAATGGCCAAACATCCTAAAGGTGATCAAATGGTCAAGCGAAACCGGACAAAGTGAAATCTTAATTGAACTCATCACCCGCATCAGCCATTTTCTAAGCAGAATCAACCTGCCCTTACGAATCGAATACGGACGTAAAGCCGCCGACGCCGCCCATCAATTAGGCCAACACACACGAGAAGCCTTCTTCCGAATCGACACAGCAGGCTGGGCACTGATGGAAGTCAATGATTTAGACGGGGCCTTACTGCAAATAGAAGCCGGCCTGAAGATTCTGGAACAATCTGACGTTCAAGATGCCCTTGATCTAAAGGTTTGGGGACACGCACTCAAAGCAAGGCTGTTTTTAAAAGCCAGGCAACAGGAAAAAGCAGAAGCCATTTTAAACGAAATCGAAGATCAACCGATTTCCCCTACAATTCAACACAGAGTTCTACTGGTACGCGGAGATCTAAGCTTTGCGAGAGGTCATGATGAAGAAGCCATTCAATTATACGAAGCGGCAAATCAGATAAGTTCTATGTATGGGGGCGAAAAAACGATAGAAGCCTATTTCAATTTAGGTGTGGCTTACGTGAAATGCGATCTGTTTGAGAAAGCGGAAGAAGCTTTTGAGCAGATGCTCTATGACAAACATAACGCGAATCAGGTTGAGCTGATTTATTATTATTATGGGATGGCGCAGCTGTTGCATCGTAAAGGAGAGAAAACGAAAGCGATGGAAGCTAATCAGAAAGCGATTCGTTTGATTGATTCGTGGGAGCCTGCGATTGGGATTCGGGGAGAGGTTGAAGAACTGGCAATGGCGATTAAAGAAAACGACTATTACTCATAGTTGTTCTGTCAGAAATCTCATGCTGTTTCTTTATTATAAATAGGAAAGGCCAACTGAAGTCAGCAGTTGGCCTATCGTTTCTTATTAAGGTCTACAAATGTACTGAACCAGGTTTTCCCGTATGTATTCTTTCTCGTATAAAGGAAAGCGTATCATTTGCCAGCTTTTTGCGGCAAAGAACAATACCGGAATGACCACAATTGTAGACATATCTTGTGGGCTTCTCCCAACTTTCCCATAAATAATCGGCATCTTTTAAGTCAATATACTGATCATGTTTAGCAGAAATCAGCAGAATGTTATCTTTATTAACTTTCGGTAAGGCTTGACTAGGAACTGTGATATTCCAATATTTTACTAACTCTTCATAGGTCACACCATTTTGTTCTAATTCTTCTCTTATAAATTTACCTGGGATCGTGTTCCATATTGAATAAGATAGGCGATTGGCATAAAAGATTGATACCACTACATCAATTTGAGATTCTAGGGTAGCAATTAGATTAGTAACCCATCCCCCTAAGCTTACTCCCACTATGATAACAGGGCCCTTTTTATTTGCTTTTATCCAGTGAATTAACGCCCGTAAATCTACAATAGACTGTCTTGTCGACTCAATTGTACGATCAATGTTTGCACTAATCATCAACTCGCCACTATACAGTGAATTTTCCGGTTCCCTTTCAAAATGGTATGGAAGAGAATAATAATACATGTTCCAGCCTAAATCGTTTATTATACGATTATGAAATATTTTTTTGATTCTATCGAACGAATCCATGCGCCAGCCATGTACAAAGATAACATTGGGTTGATCTATATCATTTTCATTTAAAAAAACCTCCCCTTTTAAAGTATCATTAACAGGATTCCCAGATTGAATTAAAGATTCATAGCCAAAGGTTCCAATTTTATAATTTTTTCCTGATCCATTCAAATCAATTGAAACATCAGCTATATTTGCACTGTAAAATTCTTCTCTATCATCTATATCGGCTGTAAAAGCAGCAGAAAAATGTTTATCTTTGCTTCTTTTTCTGTGTAAATCATATAAAGCCAAGCGATCTATCATTTCTGAGAAATGCACTATAAGTCCTCCTTGATAATCAAAAAAACTAATATTAGAGTTGATAATTGGATTGTCTGTCTCCATAGAGTCGGGACGGATTTTATCAAGAATCTAACTTCATCGACAGTGAATTTTTGGGGATCAGTTAGATGTCATTATTCTGTCTCTCTTTATTCTTAACAAAAAAGACGAGTTCCTTATTGCAAGGAAAACAGCGTCTTTTAGTAGCTAAAAAAGCAGCAAAATAGACATTTTAACAGGATTTCTCTTTGACAGTGCTTTCCTAGAGGAAACCGTCTAAAAGTGTTGGTGGCACTATTTATCTAGATAACGGGGTCTTTTTTTGTCGTATGAGAGTATACCAATATTGTCTCCTATCTGCAATAGAGAGAAAGGTAACAGAGGTCGGGACGAATAATTTTCAACCCCATAAGTGAATGGATATAGAAAATGACCAAAAATAAATAACAATGCCCTTCCTCTTTGTGGATAAGGGCTCTTATTATTTCAATTACTTATTGTTTCACTTTTATTTTGGTCGGGCTCATAATATCATGGATAAGCCCAGAAAAGGCTGGAACCTTCTCGCTGGAACCCAAGAAATGCCTCGTGTTATTTTTCGAGACGATGGAATTCAACTCACTTCTGGTTTTCAGCAGTCGAAGATGAGGTACTGCGCCTCCTTAAAAATCACAAAGTAAATCAAAACAAAGTCAAGATGCAAATAAAGCATGAATTGTATGATGAGAATTTTGTATTTCAGTCGATAGAATAGTCTATATCGGGGTTACCTACCGTTTATCAAAACTATTGAGTATCGATATAAAACAGTGCTGAAAAAATCAAACCACAAAAGACAGAAAAAAAGAAGCCTCTCACAAGTTCGGTGAACTCATGAGAAGCCTCGAAAATTTATAAATGGCATCAAAAGGGCATCAAAAATGACGTCCGTTGCCGACAAACCCTTGTTTATCAAGGGTTTTTTGTCGGTTTTACATCATTCCACCCATACCGCCCATGCCGCCCATATCAGGCATTCCTGCGCCGCCGGCATTTTCTTCCGGTTTGTCAGCGACAACAGCTTCAGTTGTTAAGAGCATTGCTGCTACAGAAGCTGCGTTTTGCAGTGCAGAGCGTGTAACTTTCGTTGGGTCAACGATACCTTTTTCGATCATGTTTACCCATTCGCCAGTTGCAGCGTTGAAGCCTACGCCGATTTCTTCGTTTTTGAGGCGCTCAACGATGACGGATCCTTCAAGACCTGCATTGTGCGCGATTTGACGAATTGGCTCTTCAAGCGCGCGAAGCACGATGTTGATACCTGTTTGCGCATCACCTTCAGCTTCAACGGCAGCCACTTTGTTATATACGTTGACAAGCGCTGTACCACCGCCGGATACGATGCCTTCTTCAACAGCTGCGCGAGTTGAGTTGAGGGCGTCTTCGATGCGAAGTTTGCGTTCTTTCAGCTCAGTTTCAGTCGCAGCGCCGACTTTGATGACAGCTACGCCGCCAGCAAGTTTAGCAAGACGCTCTTGTAATTTTTCTCTGTCGAACTCAGAAGTTGTTTCTTCCACTTGTGCGCGGATTTGAGTGACGCGTGCAGAAATTTTATCTGTTTCGCCAGCGCCTTCAACGATTGTTGTGTCTTCTTTTGTAACAACAACTTTAGAAGCGCGTCCCAATTGTCCGATTTCAGTAGATTTCAGGTCAAGACCAAGATCTTCTGTGATGACTTCTCCGCCAGTAAGGACAGCGATGTCTTCAAGCATTGCTTTACGGCGGTCACCGAATCCAGGAGCTTTAACAGCAACTGCGTTGAATGTGCCGCGAAGTTTGTTCACAACAAGTGTTGCAAGAGCTTCACCTTCAACATCCTCAGCGATCAGAAGCAATGGTTTTCCTTGCTGAACAACCTGCTCAAGCACAGGAAGGATTTCTTGAATGTTTGTGATTTTTTTGTCTGTGATTAAGATGTAAGGATTGTCAAGAACCGCTTCCATCTTATCAGAATCAGTTACCATGTAAGGAGACGCATATCCGCGGTCGAATTGCATACCTTCAACAACTTCAAGCTCAGTTGTGAAGCCTTTAGACTCTTCGATTGTGATAACGCCGTCGTTGCCTACGCGCTCCATTGCTTCAGCGATAAGGCTTCCGACTTCCTCATCAGCAGCAGAGATCGCAGCAACCTGAGCGATAGATTCTTTGCCTTCGATTGGCTTAGAAATTTCTTTCAGATTCTCGATCGCAACGTTTACAGCTTGTTCCATACCTTTACGCACGCCTACAGGGTTAGCGCCTGCTGTTACGTTTTTAAGGCCTTCACGAATCATTGCTTGCGCAAGAACTGTCGCAGTTGTTGTACCGTCACCGGCAACGTCGTTTGTTTTGCTGGCTACTTCAGCTACAAGCTTAGCACCCATATTTTCAAACGCGTCTTCAAGTTCGATTTCTTTAGCGATTGTTACACCGTCATTAGTGATTAACGGAGAACCGAATTTTTTCTCTAGAACCACGTTGCGTCCTTTTGGTCCTAAAGTTACTTTTACAGCATCAGCAAGTGCATCAACACCGCGAAGCATTGCGCGGCGAGCTTCTTCACTAAACTTAATATCTTTTGCCATGTGTACGAAACCTCCTCGAATTTTTAAGTATTTGTTTATTTAAGAATTAGCCGATAACAGCTAAAATGTCACTTTCACGTAAGATTAAGTATTCAGTACCTTCGTATTTCACTTCAGTACCTGCGTATTTTGAGAAGATAATGCGGTCGCCCTCTTTTACTTCTAAAGCAACGCGCTCTCCGCTTTCTAACACGCGACCTGAACCAGCTGCCACGATTTTGCCTTCTTGCGGCTTTTCTTTTGCAGAATCCGGTAACACAATTCCGCTGGCAGTTTTTTCTTCAGATTCTACGAGTTCAATGACAACGCGATCACCTAATGGCTTTAACAATGTAATAACCTCCTCAATAGTATGAATATGTAATTTTAGCACTCAGCACTAAAGAGTGCTAACACAATTCTTATAATAAAGAATCTCACTTCCAATTTCAAGTGATAAGATAAAAAATTTTTCACGCTTACATCATTCTTTTCAGCTCAGATATCCCTTGGCTTTTTCACCCCCGATTCAATTATGTTACAATAGCTGTAGACAAAAGAAACCCATTTAACAAAGGAGTACATACCATTTGAGAAAACAGTATTGGTTTATTATTTTGACATATATCATCATGCAGTTTTCAGCAGTAATCGGGATTCCCTTGTTATTTAAATTCGGTTATGCGGGAGGACAGCCCACAAAAGAAAATCTGCTGTACGCGCAGGGATTATGGTCCGTCATCAGTTTTATTGCCTGTCTGATTGTTGTGTTGCTCATTCTCAGAACTATGCCTAAAACTACGCTGCGGAACGAAAAGAAAGACTCGGTCGGACTTTCGATCCTTTGGGCGATAGCCGGGTTTTTCATAGCCCTTTTCTCTCAAGGAATAGCCGGTTCTATTGAATATTATGTATTTGGCATCGGAAGAGAATCAGAAAATACAAAAGCCATCCTGGATGTGATTCAGGCAGTCCCGCTTATGATTATCGTTTCTTCTATCATCGGGCCTATATTAGAAGAAATCATCTTCAGAAAAATCATTTTCGGCGCGCTGTACGAAAAAACAAATTTCTTTATTGCCGGACTGATCAGCTCCATTATTTTCGGAATTGTTCACGCGGATTTAACGCACCTTCTGCTGTATACGGCAATGGGCTTTACCTTTGCATTTCTATATGCGAGAACTAAACGGATTTGGGTGCCGATTTTCGCCCATGTAATGATGAATACATTCGTCGTCATTATGCAGCTTGAGCCTGTTCAGAAATACCTTGAACAGCAAAGCACACAAATGCAATTGATTATTGGAGGATTATTTTCATGAGAAACCCGATAGTGTGGGGAATGATCTACTTTGCCGTAGGGTGCATCTTTACTTATCTCGCCGCAAGCTCGCCAGGCAGCATGTGGTCATTTTACTCCATCCTGCTGATGGTGTTCGCTGCATACAACATCAGCATTTCTTTTAAGATGTTCGCCTTTTCATTTAAAATAAAGAAGAACCAGAAATAAAGAAAATCCATTTCTCTCTATGAGAAATGGATTTTTTATGTTGGCTAAGAAGAAACGTCCTGATCGGCAGCACTGTTTTTCTGCGCTTTCCGATAGGCAGCCTTCGATATTAAAATACTGATTTCATACAAAATCAAGAGCGGAACAGTCACCATCATATGAGACAAAAGCTCAGGTGGTGTGATCAGAGCAGCAATCACAAGCAGCGTAAAGTACGCATACTTTCTGATTTTCGCTAAGAACATCGGTGTCACAATTCCAAGCCTTGTCAAAAACATAAGGATGACCGGCATTTGAAACAACAGTCCAAACGGAATCGTCAGCTGCAGAAGAAAATGAAAATATTCATTAATTCCAATCACCTGAGTGACATTCAAATCCTGAGATATCCGTTTCATAAAATCGACAACAAAAGGAAATAAAATATAATAGGAAAAAGATAAACCCGCTAAAAACAGCAAAATAGAGATCGGAATGTAGCTGAGCGTTACTTTGCGCTCCTTTTCATAGAGGCCCGGGCTCACAAAAGCCCAAAGCTGATAGAGAATAACCGGCGAAGTCAGGACAATCCCGATGATAAACGCAAACTGCATAAACACATAAAGCGGGTCTGTCAGATTAAACGCATTGAGCGTGAGCTCCTTCGCTTCATCCGTTTCTTGCAGATACACTATAATCGGCTTCGCTAAAAAAAATCCCGCGATAAAGAAAACGACAAACGCCAGCGCCACAACCAGCAATCGTTTTCGAAGCTCCGCAATATGCTCCAGCAGCGACATTTGATTCACTTTCATTTGTGTCATCCTAACTTACTGATTCTCTTTCTTTTTTTCCTCATCATCACTCGCTAATCCTTTAGTAGCGTTTTTGAATTCACGAAGTGTGTCTCCAGCCGCTTTTCCCAACTCAGGCAGCTTTTTGGGGCCAAAGATAATCAGAGCAACGATTGCGATAACAGCAAGGCTTCCAGGACCGATCGGCATATTTGGGCTCCTCCTTTCCGGTTACTCGATTTCCTCTAAAACAGAATAATGCTTCAAGAAATAAACCAGTGACTGAAGCTCTACAGCTAAATCTATATGATGAATTCGAATGTGTTCCGGCACATTCAAACGGGCCGGCGTAAAATTAAGAATACCCTTGATCCCTAACGCAACCAATCTGTCGGTAATCGATTGGGCCGCAACTGCGGGCACTGTCAGAATGGCAACTGATTCGCCTTTTACATGCTTTTCAAGATCATCGAGGTTAAAGACGGGCACACCGCCTACCTCAGTTCCTATTTTACTCTCATTTATATCAAAAGCCATAGAAATTTTTGTGTTATTATTTTTTGTGAAATTATAGTGAAGAAACGCTGTTCCTAAGTTCCCGACACCAATCAGGATAACGTCTGTCATTTCATCCTGATCCAGCGTTTTTCGGAAAAATGACAGCAAATAATCGACATTATATCCGTATCCTTTTTTGCCAAGAGCTCCAAAATAGGAAAAATCCCTGCGAATCGTGGCAGAATCAACCTTTACGGCATCGCTGAGTTCAGCGGATGATACACGCTGTTTTCCTGACGCATGCAGATTCTTTAAAAAGCGATAATAAAGCGGCAGCCGTTTTGCCGTCGCCTGCGGAATTTTTGATTGATCCTTATTCATTTTTGGTCCTCCAAATTATACTCGGATAGTTCTCTTTTAAAGTCACCGTTTTTCCCGCCTGTCTTTTCCAGCAAGCAGGTAGGGCCGATGACCATCCCCTTATCAAGCGCCTTGCACATATCGTAAACAGTAAGGGCACACACCGATGCAGAAGTTAGCGCTTCCATTTCCACACCTGTACTCCCTTTCGTTTTGACCTGTGCTTTTATATGAAGTATAACTTCTGTTTCTTTTATTTTCCAGTCAAACGAAATATCGACCCCGCTCAAGGATAGCGGATGGCACATCGGAATGATATTTGATGTTTGTTTCGCAGCCATAATACCCGCCACCTGAGCGACAGCAAGTACATCTCCTTTGCCGATATCATGGCTTTTTATTTTCTCGTACACTTCACTCTTCATGTGTACGCTTGATACAGCCGCCGCAGTACGGACAGTCGAAGATTTTTCGCTGATATCCACCATCTGGGCTCTGCCCTGTTCATTAAAATGAGAAAATCCATTCATAGTAAAAACTCTCCTTAAACAGATCATACACTATTTTCTTCTCTATGTCTTATTCGGCCAATGTATTGTTTGCTGAGTTCTGGTTCATAAGCTACACTTAACTTATTATAGCAGAGGTGAAATAATATGATGATCTTACAAATTAATCAGCTTTCCAAATCATTTGGTGCTGATACTATTTTAAACAATATAAAGCTGGAAGTCAGAAACCGTGATCGCGTCGCAATTGTAGGAAGAAACGGCGCTGGGAAATCTACACTCCTTAAAATTATCGCAGGTCACCTTTCATATGAAAAGGGTGAAATGATCAAGCCGAAAGATATCACAATGGGCTATTTGGCCCAGCATACCGGCTTGGATTCTAAGCTTACCATAAAAGAAGAGCTGCTGACTGTTTTTGATCACTTAAAAGCAATGGAAAAAGAAATGCGAAACATAGAAGAAAAAATGGCGGCAGCTGACCCAAGTGAACTGGAAAGCATCATGAAAACCTACGACCGTCTTCAGCAGGAATTTAAAGATAAAGGCGGCTATCAGTATGAAGCAGATGTCAGATCTGTGCTGCACGGTCTCGGCTTCAGCCATTTTGACGATTCAACGCAGGTGCAAAGCCTGAGCGGAGGTCAGAAAACAAGACTGGCCTTGGGTAAGCTTCTGTTAACACAGCCTGATCTTCTCATTCTAGATGAGCCGACCAACCATCTGGACATTGATACGCTGACATGGCTTGAACATTATTTACAAGGCTATTCAGGCGCGATTCTGATTGTTTCTCACGACCGCTACTTTTTGGACAAAGTGGTGAACCAGGTGTACGAGGTATCAAGATCAGAAAGCAAAAAGTATCACGGCAACTACAGCGCTTATCTAGACCAAAAAGCTGCCCAATATGAAAAGGATCTTAAGCTGTATGAAAAACAGCAGGATGAAATCGCCAAGCTGCAGGACTTTGTAGACCGAAATCTGGCGAGAGCCTCAACGACAAAAAGAGCACAAAGCCGCCGGAAACAGCTTGAACGGATGGACGTCATGTCAAAACCGCTCGGCGACGAAAAATCAGCAAATTTTCATTTCGATATTACAAAACAGAGCGGAAACGAGGTCCTGCGGGTTCAGGATCTGACCATCAGCTATGAAAACCAGCCGCCGCTTCTGACAGATGTGTCGTTTAGGCTTACAAGAGGAGAAAGCGCCGCTCTTGTAGGTCCCAACGGAATCGGAAAATCAACCCTGCTGAAAACATTAATAAACACATTGAAGCCGGATCAAGGAACAATAGCGTACGGTTCAAATGTCAGTGTCGGTTACTATGACCAGGAACAGGCTGAGCTGACTTCCTCTAAACGCGTCATTGATGAGCTGTGGGACGAGTATCCGGAGCTTCAAGAGAAAGAAATTAGAACGTGCCTCGGAAATTTCTTATTCTCCGGGGATGATGTGCTTAAACCCGTCCATTCCCTAAGCGGAGGCGAAAAAGCAAGAGTGGCCCTGGCAAAGCTGATGCTGCAAAAAGCTAACTTTCTCATTCTTGATGAGCCGACGAACCATCTTGACTTAGACAGCAAAGAAGTTCTCGAAAACGCCTTGATCGATTATCCGGGCACATTGTTATTTGTCTCACATGACAGATATTTTATTAACAGAATCGCAACAAGGGTATATGAGCTTTCTCCAAACCATATTGAAGAATATCTCGGAGATTACGATTATTATACAGAGAAAAAAACACAGCAGCTGGAATTGGAGAAAATGAAACAGCAAGAGGAAACTGAAAAAGCCACGGTTGCAATGAAATCCGACTCTAAACGTTCTTATGAGGAAGAAAAAGAATGGAAAAAGAAAGAACGACAACGACTCAGACGCATAGAAGAAATTGAAACGACAGTTCAAACCATAGAAGAAAAAATCAGTCATAATGATGAATTACTTTGTGATCCGGAAGTATATCAGGACCACGAAAAGGTACAAGCCATCCACGCTGACAACGAGAAACTCAATCAAGAATTGGAAAACCTATTATCAGAATGGGAAGAACTATCCACAGAAGAAGATTAAAAAAAGTCAAGCACCTCTTTTTTAGAGGTGCTTTTTATCCACAGAAAATAACCTTATAAGCAAACGAAGAAAGCGGTTTATACACAATATCCACAAAATATTCTGAATTTATCCACTTTATTAACAGCCTCTCAACCCCTTTACCCATCTATATCTCTATAATTACTCACAGATATGTGGATAAATTGAGAATTATCTGTTAATAACAATAAAAAAGCCTCACTCCATTATGTCGTGAGACCTTGGTAAGAAGTCAGTTCAAGACCAGGCTGGCCATTCATATCATATGATCCGCGAATCCCTTTTTCAAAAGCAATTGTACCGGCCGCAGCAATCATTGCAGCATTATCCGTACATAAGGATAGCGGAGGAATGATGAGCGCTGTCCCCTCATGCTGGGAGAATTCCTTCTGTAACGCAGCTCTGAGTCCTCTGTTTGCAGCTACTCCGCCGGCCAAAAGAACCTGTTTGACACCATATTCTTTTGCAGCGCGTGCCGTTTTTGTCACTAAGACATCAATGACGCTATTCTGAAAACTGGCAGAAAGATCTTCCGGCGCAATTTCCTGTCCTTTTTGAGCCGCGTTATGAAGCGTATTGATCACAGCTGATTTCAGCCCGCTGAAGCTGAAATTATAAGAACCTTCTTCAAGCCATGCGCGAGGCAGAGGAATAGTGTCATTCCCTGATTCCGCAAGCTTGTCAATCTGCGGTCCGCCTGGATACGGGAGATCCATTGTTCTCGCCACTTTGTCATAAGCTTCCCCTGCTGCGTCATCGAGTGTTTCCCCGATTACTTCAAATGAACCGTGTTCTTTCATATAAACCAATTCCGTATGGCCGCCGGAAACGACCAATGCAAGCGCTGGAAAAACAATCTCTTCTACCAGACGGTTTGCGTAGATATGGCCCGCTATATGATGGACTCCAACTATCGGAATCTGATGCGCAAAGCTCAATGCTTTAGCGGCGTTTACCCCGATTAGCAGTGCTCCCACCAATCCCGGGCCTTCAGTAACTGCAATCGCATCTATGTCACGATATGTCATGTCTGCTTTACGGAAAGCCTCTTCGATCACTAAAGTGATTTGCTCCACATGATGTCTTGATGCAATTTCCGGCACAACCCCTCCGAATCGTTTATGGCTTTCAATTTGAGAGGCCACAACGTTCGAGACGATTTCTGTTCCGTTTTTTACAATAGCTGCTGCCGTTTCATCGCAGCTCGTTTCGATTCCTAATATATAAAGATCTTTTTGCTCATTCATTTATCATCACCCACATAATTAACGCATCTTCCCCGTTATCAGTATAATAGTTCTTTCTTATTCCGCCGGGCTGCATCCCGAACTTTTTATATAAACTTTGAGCAGGGTGATTGGAAACCCTCACTTCAAGCGAAAGCCGCCTCGCCTCTTTTTCTTTACAAAGCTCGAGAGCTGAACGAAAAAGTGCTTCTCCTAAAGACTGGCCCCTATACTCTGGTTTAATCGCTATATTTGTGATTTGGGCGTCGTCCATCACAATCCAAATCCCGCAATAACCCGCGATACAATCGTCCTTTTCAATCACGAGATAGTGGGCATACGGATTTTCAAGCAATTCATGATAAAACGAATCCTTCGTCCAGGGAGACGTAAAGGAGGATGTTTCAATTTCGTATACGTGATCAACATCATCAAGCTGCATTTTTCTGACTGCTGCTTTTGTTTTCATCCTATCACCCTACTTTTGACTTTCAATCCATTTCGCTTCAGCTTCTGCAAGCCGCAAATAATCCGGCACAAGCCCGTGAATATCAGCAGCTTCCCTATCCGCACCCAAGTAAGCCAATTCTGAAGGGCGGGGATTATGCTGAACCGCAGACCCTATGATTCCTTTTGTTCCTAATACATCCAGTATCGTCTCCTTGTGTATGGATGTATCATGTCCTAAAAACAAAACAGGGCGATCCTTCTCTTTTAGCATCTCCAGCCACTCTGTCAGCATCACATTTTGATCCGGCACAGCCTGTTCTAAAAGCCCGTTTTTATATTCATAAAGACCTGTATACACCTGTCCGCGTCTCGCATCAAATATAGGGCTGATCAGACCGTCAAAGTGACGTCCATTTGCCGCGAGCGCTTCAAGACTTGAAACAGCAGAAATCGGAATGTTTAAAGACCAGGCAAGTGTTTTGGCAATGGTTACACCGATTCTCACCCCTGTGTACGAGCCAGGACCTTTTGCGACAACAATTTTAGAAAGATCCTGCGGGGTTGTATCACAATCATTCAGCAAAGAATGAACAGCAGGCATCGCTCTCACAGAGTGATTCTTTTTTAAATATGTCATGTATTCTGCTATGACAGTGTTATCCCGAAGCAGCGCTATGCCTAAAGTATAATTCGATGTATCAATTGCTAATATTGTCATGTCTACTTATCTCCTCACAAAGCATTTCATACCGATTCCCCACAGCTGTAAAGGTGATCTCTCTTTCATCATCACCAGCTCTTTTAATGACAATTTGCAGTCGCTCCTGCGGAAGCTGCTCTTCAATTAAATGTGCCCATTCCACTAAGCAGACACCTTGTCCATGAAAATATTCATCAAGTCCTAAGTCTTCACTCTCGTCTTCCATTCTGTATACATCCATATGAAAAAGAGGAAGTGAACCATCGTTATATTCTTTTATGATCGTAAACGTCGGACTGTTTACAACACGTGTAATTCCAAGTCCTTCAGCAAAACCTTTTGTAAAGGTTGTTTTCCCAGCTCCTAAATCGCCCTCTAATGTCAGGACGTCCCCAGGCTTTGAAAACGATGCAGTCAGCTTAGCAATCGCTTTTGTTTCTTCAGGATTTACAGTTCTCCATTTTAATTGCTTCACACGAGTCACCCGTCTTATTTAAAATGATTATATCCTTTTTTCTCTAAAGTCATTGTTTCTTCATCTGTCTTTAATACGACATTGGATTCTGTCTTTTCACGGACACATCCAATCTTTGTAATTGGCAGTTGAAGTCTGCTGCACTCCTGCTGTAACACTTCCCAGTCTTCCTTTGAGATCGTCCCAGTCAGCTCAAAATCCTCTCCGCCAAACAAAGCCCATTCCTTCCATTTGGAATTTAACTTAGGCAAGTCCGGATGAACTGGAAGAAGGCTCTCGTCAATTTCTATTGAAACAGAGCTGGATTCAGCAATTTCATGCAATTCACTTGCCAATCCGTCACTAATATCATTAAGAGCCACACGCTGAGCGTTCGAGCATAGTCTGCCAACACTCACTCTTGGGTGAGGCCGTTTATGCCTATTGATAAAGTGATCTGTTTCAAATGATGTTTCCGGATGAGAGGACTCTTTTAGCAGCAATGAAAGTCCAGCGGCAGAAGAACCGATTTCACCAGTGACAAAGACAATATCATTCGGCTTTGCCAAACTGCGCAAACAGGCACGTCCCTTTTCAACTTCCCCAATCACAGTCACTGTGACGACTAGTTTATCGTTAGTAGAAACTGTATCACCGCCAATCAGGTCCATACAGTATAGTTTCGCCAGTTCATTCATTCCTTCATACATTGCCTTGATTTCTGATGCCGTCCATTTTGAAGGCACCGCAAGAGACACTAAATAAAACTTAGGAATACCTCCCATTGCGGCAATATCACTTATATTTATAGCCAACGCCTTATATCCAATGTCCTCCGGCGAAGAATAGCTCAATTTAAAATGCACGTCCTCTACCATTGTATCGACACATACAATTTCCTGCACACCGTTTTTCGCTGTGTAAAGAGCCGCATCGTCTCCAATTCCTACATCAACGGAAGAATGGTGAATGGTTCGCGGAGTAATACTATTAATTAAATCAAACTCATCCATTAACCAAACCTCCTTTTGGTCTGATTATGTTTTATATGTACTGTATCTAGTGTATCGGATTATGGTGAAATATCCAAGATGTTGCCGATATAAAGAAAGCTTGGCTATCATACCAAGCAAAAGATGTAATAAAAGAAAACACAAAAAAAACGAAAACATGATCGTTTCGTTTACAATAAATGGCGGTCCGGACGGGACTCGAACCCGCGACCTCCTGCGTGACAGGCAGGCATTCTAACCAACTGAACTACCGGACCATTTTAATTTGGTTGCACCCTTTGGGCGCTCCTTATTTTAAAGGATATATTTTTTGGTTGCGGGGGCAGGATTTGAACCTGCGACCTTCGGGTTATGAGCCCGACGAGCTACCGAACTGCTCCACCCCGCGACGATATAATTATGATAAAACTGCTTGGCGGCGTCCTACTCTCACAGGGGGAAACCCCCGACTACCATCGGCGCTGAAGAGCTTAACTTCCGTGTTCGGCATGGGAACGGGTGTGACCTCTTCGCTATCGCCACCAAACAATTTGAGAGTGTTCTCTCAAAACTAGATAACAGGTGTGACATCATTAGAAATTAGGTTAAGTCCTCGATCGATTAGTATCTGTCAGCTCCATGTGTCGCCACACTTCCACCTCAGACCTATCAACCTGATCATCTTTCAGGGATCTTACTTCCTTGCGGAATGGGAAATCTCATCTTGAGGGGGGCTTCATGCTTAGATGCTTTCAGCACTTATCCCGTCCGCACATAGCTACCCAGCGATGCCCTTGGCAGAACAACTGGTACACCAGCGGTGCGTCCATCCCGGTCCTCTCGTACTAAGGACAGCTCCTCTCAAATTTCCTGCGCCCGCGACGGATAGGGACCGAACTGTCTCACGACGTTCTGAACCCAGCTCGCGTACCGCTTTAATGGGCGAACAGCCCAACCCTTGGGACCGACTACAGCCCCAGGATGCGATGAGCCGACATCGAGGTGCCAAACCTCCCCGTCGATGTGGACTCTTGGGGGAGATAAGCCTGTTATCCCCGGGGTAGCTTTTATCCGTTGAGCGATGGCCCTTCCATGCGGAACCACCGGATCACTAAGCCCGACTTTCGTCCCTGCTCGACTTGTAGGTCTCGCAGTCAAGCTCCCTTGTGCCTTTACACTCTGCGAATGATTTCCAACCATTCTGAGGGAACCTTTGGGCGCCTCCGTTACCTTTTAGGAGGCGACCGCCCCAGTCAAACTGCCCACCTGACACTGTCTCCCCGCCCGATAAGGGCGGCGGGTTAGAAGGTCAATACAGCCAGGGTAGTATCCCACCGATGCCTCCACCGAAGCTGGCGCTCCGGTTTCCAAGGCTCCTACCTATCCTGTACAAGCTGTACCAACATTCAATATCAGGCTGCAGTAAAGCTCCACGGGGTCTTTCCGTCCTGTCGCGGGTAACCTGCATCTTCACAGGTACTATAATTTCACCGAGTCTCTCGTTGAGACAGTGCCCAGATCGTTGCGCCTTTCGTGCGGGTCGGAACTTACCCGACAAGGAATTTCGCTACCTTAGGACCGTTATAGTTACGGCCGCCGTTTACTGGGGCTTCAATTCGCACCTTCGCTTACGCTAAGCGCTCCTCTTAACCTTCCAGCACCGGGCAGGCGTCAGCCCCTATACTTCGCCTTACGGCTTCGCAGAGACCTGTGTTTTTGCTAAACAGTCGCCTGGGCCTATTCACTGCGGCTCTCTCGGGCTTGCACCCTAACAGAGCACCCCTTCTCCCGAAGTTACGGGGTCATTTTGCCGAGTTCCTTAACGAGAGTTCTCTCGATCACCTTAGGATTCTCTCCTCGCCTACCTGTGTCGGTTTGCGGTACGGGCACCTCTCACCTCGCTAGAGGCTTTTCTTGGCAGTGTGGAATCAGGAACTTCGCTACTATATTTCGCTCGCCATCACAGCTCAGCCTTATGGGAAACGGATTTGCCTATTTCCCAGCCTAACTGCTTGGACGCGGATATCCAATACCGCGCTTACCCTATCCTCCTGCGTCCCCCCATTGCTCAAATGGTGAGGAGGTGGTACAGGAATATCAACCTGTTGTCCATCGCCTACGCCTTTCGGCCTCGGCTTAGGTCCCGACTAACCCTGAGCGGACGAGCCTTCCTCAGGAAACCTTAGGCATTCGGTGGAGGGGATTCTCACCCCTCTTTCGCTACTCATACCGGCATTCTCACTTCTAAGCGCTCCACCAGTCCTTCCGGTCTGGCTTCACAGCCCTTAGAACGCTCTCCTACCACTGTTCGAAGAACAGTCCGCAGCTTCGGTGATACGTTTAGCCCCGGTACATTTTCGGCGCAGAGTCACTCGACCAGTGAGCTATTACGCACTCTTTAAATGGTGGCTGCTTCTAAGCCAACATCCTGGTTGTCTAAGCAACTCCACATCCTTTTCCACTTAACGTATACTTTGGGACCTTAGCTGGCGGTCTGGGCTGTTTCCCTTTCGACTACGGATCTTATCACTCGCAGTCTGACTCCCAAGGATAAGTCATTGGCATTCGGAGTTTGACTGAATTCGGTAACCCGGTAGGGGCCCCTAGTCCAATCAGTGCTCTACCTCCAAGACTCTTACCTTGAGGCTAGCCCTAAAGCTATTTCGGAGAGAACCAGCTATCTCCAGGTTCGATTGGCATTTCACCCCTACCCACACCTCATCCCCGCACTTTTCAACGTGCGTGGGTTCGGGCCTCCATTCAGTGTTACCTGAACTTCACCCTGGACATGGGTAGATCACCTGGTTTCGGGTCTACGACCACGTACTCATGCGCCCTATTCAGACTCGCTTTCGCTGCGGCTCCGCATCTTCTGCTTAACCTTGCACGGGATCGTAACTCGCCGGTTCATTCTACAAAAGGCACGCCATCACCCGTTAACGGGCTCTGACTACTTGTAGGCACACGGTTTCAGGATCTCTTTCACTCCCCTTCCGGGGTGCTTTTCACCTTTCCCTCACGGTACTGGTTCACTATCGGTCACTAGGGAGTATTTAGCCTTGGGAGATGGTCCTCCCGGATTCCGACGGAATTTCACGTGTTCCGCCGTACTCAGGATCCACTCTGGAGAGAACGAAGTTTTGACTACAGGGCTGTTACCTCCTATGGCGGGCCTTTCCAGACCTCTTCATCTACCTCGTTCCTTTGTAACTCCGTATAGAGTGTCCTACAACCCCAAGAGGCAAGCCTCTTGGTTTGGGCTAATCCCGTTTCGCTCGCCGCTACTCAGGGAATCGCATTTGCTTTCTCTTCCTCCGGGTACTTAGATGTTTCAGTTCCCCGGGTCTGCCTTCTCATATCCTATGAATTCAGATATGGATACCACTCCATTACGAGTGGTGGGTTTCCCCATTCGGAAATCTCCGGATCAAAGCTTGCTTACAGCTCCCCGAAGCATATCGGTGTTCGTCCCGTCCTTCATCGGCTCCTAGTGCCAAGGCATCCACCGTGCGCCCTTTCTAACTTAACCGTTAAAAAGAATCACTATGTGATATCTTGTGTTACTAATTGAATGTGATGTCTACTGTTATCTAGTTTTCAAAGAACACGTTTCGAAGGAATGATCCTTCAAAACTAAACAAGACAGGGAACGTTCTGTTTATAAGACCCAAGGTCTTATATTCCGTAAATATCCTTAGAAAGGAGGTGATCCAGCCGCACCTTCCGATACGGCTACCTTGTTACGACTTCACCCCAATCATCTGTCCCACCTTCGGCGGCTGGCTCCATAAAGGTTACCTCACCGACTTCGGGTGTTACAAACTCTCGTGGTGTGACGGGCGGTGTGTACAAGGCCCGGGAACGTATTCACCGCGGCATGCTGATCCGCGATTACTAGCGATTCCAGCTTCACGCAGTCGAGTTGCAGACTGCGATCCGAACTGAGAACAGATTTGTGGGATTGGCTTAACCTCGCGGTTTCGCTGCCCTTTGTTCTGTCCATTGTAGCACGTGTGTAGCCCAGGTCATAAGGGGCATGATGATTTGACGTCATCCCCACCTTCCTCCGGTTTGTCACCGGCAGTCACCTTAGAGTGCCCAACTGAATGCTGGCAACTAAGATCAAGGGTTGCGCTCGTTGCGGGACTTAACCCAACATCTCACGACACGAGCTGACGACAACCATGCACCACCTGTCACTCTGCCCCCGAAGGGGACGTCCTATCTCTAGGATTGTCAGAGGATGTCAAGACCTGGTAAGGTTCTTCGCGTTGCTTCGAATTAAACCACATGCTCCACCGCTTGTGCGGGCCCCCGTCAATTCCTTTGAGTTTCAGTCTTGCGACCGTACTCCCCAGGCGGAGTGCTTAATGCGTTAGCTGCAGCACTAAGGGGCGGAAACCCCCTAACACTTAGCACTCATCGTTTACGGCGTGGACTACCAGGGTATCTAATCCTGTTCGCTCCCCACGCTTTCGCTCCTCAGCGTCAGTTACAGACCAGAGAGTCGCCTTCGCCACTGGTGTTCCTCCACATCTCTACGCATTTCACCGCTACACGTGGAATTCCACTCTCCTCTTCTGCACTCAAGTTCCCCAGTTTCCAATGACCCTCCCCGGTTGAGCCGGGGGCTTTCACATCAGACTTAAGGAACCGCCTGCGAGCCCTTTACGCCCAATAATTCCGGACAACGCTTGCCACCTACGTATTACCGCGGCTGCTGGCACGTAGTTAGCCGTGGCTTTCTGGTTAGGTACCGTCAAGGTGCCGCCCTATTCGAACGGTACTTGTTCTTCCCTAACAACAGAGCTTTACGATCCGAAAACCTTCATCACTCACGCGGCGTTGCTCCGTCAGACTTTCGTCCATTGCGGAAGATTCCCTACTGCTGCCTCCCGTAGGAGTCTGGGCCGTGTCTCAGTCCCAGTGTGGCCGATCACCCTCTCAGGTCGGCTACGCATCGTTGCCTTGGTGAGCCGTTACCTCACCAACTAGCTAATGCGCCGCGGGTCCATCTGTAAGTGGTAGCCGAAGCCACCTTTTATGTTTGAACCATGCGGTTCAAACAAGCATCCGGTATTAGCCCCGGTTTCCCGGAGTTATCCCAGTCTTACAGGCAGGTTACCCACGTGTTACTCACCCGTCCGCCGCTAACATCAGGGAGCAAGCTCCCATCTGTCCGCTCGACTTGCATGTATTAGGCACGCCGCCAGCGTTCGTCCTGAGCCAGGATCAAACTCTCCGATAAATGGATCGCAGATTAAGTTCACCACATCCTGTGGCAACATCTGCGTGATCTGCATCGTGCAGACCTCAGTTTGACTGACTACGCACATCGCTGTGCGATTTATAATAAAACTTGAATTAACAGGTACGTTTTGTCTTGTTTAGTTTTCAAAGATCATTCAAGAAATAATGGAGCGGGTGATGAGAATCGAACTCACGACATCAGCTTGGAAGGCTGAGGTTTTACCACTAAACTACACCCGCATGTATATTATATTGGCGCGCCCGAGAGGAGTCGAACCCCTAACCTTTTGATCCGTAGTCAAACGCTCTATCCAATTGAGCTACGGGCGCTTATCGAGCGACTTAACTATCATACTATTAATTGATGTTAAAGTCAAGATGTTTTTTCGAATGTTTTTTCAAATCTTTTTGATTCGACTTTATCTATTATACACATTCTGAAGTGTTTGTAAACACCTTCGAAAAACTTTTTTGTTTTTCATTTTGTTCTGTGCTGTTCATCAGCGACGTTTAATAATATACCATGTGTTTTTTTATCGGTCAACACTTTTCTATGTTTTTGTTTCATTTTTCTCATTTTCTTTTCAGCTGTTGGTTAGTCCGTATAGTTTATCTGATTGTACAGATGATATAAAAAACAAAATAAATAAGAAAAGAGGCGTGCTATGTTTTACTACAAAGAAGAACTAATCAATATCATTAAACCCGATAAGCCAGATCCGGCCGCAGCTAAAGTACTGCAGGAAATATTAGGCGGACATTACGGAGAAATGCGTACAATGATGCAATATTTCTTTCAAAGCTCCAATTTCAGAGGAAAGCAGAAACAATATCGTGATTTGCTGCGCGGCATCTTTTTAGAAGAAATTGCCCATGTAGAGCTTGTGCAAAATACAATCAATGCCTTGTTGGATGAATCAGGCGGTGCTGGAGTCGGCAGCCAGGGTATAGATCACGCCCCCCTCGATGAAGCAGTTAAACATGCTAACCCTCATCATTACATTATTGGCGCACAGAGTTCACTCCCGGTTGATGCGGGCGGCAATCCTTGGAACGCATCCTGGGTTTATAATCACGGAAACTTAATCACTGACCTGTTGGATAACTTGTTGCTTGAGTCTACTGGCGTTCTCCAAAAAACAAGAATTTATGAAATGAGCTCTAATCAGACGTTCCGGGAAACACTCGCTTTTCTTATTGTTCGTGACAATGCTCATCAAAATGCTTTCGCTAAAGCGCTTGAGACTTTGGGTGTTGACTGGGCTAAGCTTTTTCCAGTACCGAATTACGACATTAATAAATATCCAGAGTGCAGAAAGTATGTTGAATTAGGCTACCATAATGTACAGTTTAACTTTAGATTAGATGAAACAAGAATTGCAGAGATCTTTCAAGGGAAATCTCCAAGCAGAAATGGCGGCGAGCTGCAAGTAACTGAACCTCCGGCTGGATTTCCTGTTCCGGTTCTTCCGGAAATGCCGAATGAACATAGTCCCGGCTTAGGGGATATGAACGCCTGATGAGCAAAAGGTTCTCAAGGATATCCTTGAGAACCTTTTATTAATGTAAAACGTTTTTTATTCAACTATAGGTGTTAGCGTATCACCGTTCCATACTTCTCCCTTATTTAATGTCCAGCTATCATTGTAGAGAGCAGAAGCGCCTCTGTTCACAGCCGGGCTCCATTCATCATTCCAGGCCAGAAAATAAGTGGTTTTAGGGTATTTTTGTTTTATCGCACTCATAAACAGGCTGTAATCAAAGCTGCCGTTTGCTGTTTGCGGACCAACTTCTGTGAAGGCAAATGGTTTATTAAGTGCTGTCAGCTGGTCGTATCCGCTTATCGAATATGGATCTTGAAAGTATGCATCTAACCCAACTATATCTACGTATGAAGCTCCAGGGTAAAAATCTGTTTTAAAATCTCGATTAGCGTCGGGAGAGTAAACCCACAATAAATGATCCAATCCTCTTTCGTCAGTCATATAATGATAGATTTTGATGTAGAGCTGTTTATATAAGTAGATTCTTTCATCATCCTTTTGATTATATGACGTAAGGCCCCACCAAAACCACTCGCCGTTCATCTCATGCAGCGGCCTGAACAGAACGGGCACGCCTTGCTTTTCCAGCTCTTGAAGTCCGTCAGCAATTTTGCTGAGCATGGCGTTCAGCCGCTTCCCCTCTGTTGTAGAAGAGTCTAACAGTTTTTTATACTGATCGTTGGTAATCGGTGTTTTATAGTGTCCTGACTGATAAGCAGGATTCGCTAGATGCAGACTGATCTGCGGAATCCCTCCGCTTTTCCAATACGAAATTAAATCACTGTTGCAGCTTACGTCTATAGAATCTTCAATGTTTGAGGTTTCAAGCCATCCCCTCGCGTAATCACAGCCGTAAATGGCAGGTGATTGTCCGGCTGAGCTTCGGATTCTTTCTGCTTCGGCCATGGAGAATGTGTCATGACTGTAACCGCCAAACGCACCGGAAAGCACTCTGTTTTCAGAACGATTCGGCAGGTGGGCGAGCCAATTCATCAGATCTTTTGTTGTCTGCTGTGCTTTAGGATTAACAGGTGACACAGTATGTGCTTGGATCGGCTCAGCCAAAACGGCAGGCGCAAATAAAAATAAGATGAACAAACAGATGATAGGTTTCTTTAACACAGAAATTCCTCCGTTCTTATTAAGGATGAGATATGACCAGCTCGCAAGTTCCTTCTATTGAAAACTCGCCAAAATGGGCAGGCAAAATAAAGTGTGAGCCTTTATTGCATTCATACTGCACACCGTTGTTTTCTATTATCCCTGAGCCTTCGACAACACTGCATAGCAAATAGGTTTGAGGAGAAGGAAAAACCGGCTTGCCGCTGACATTCCATTTGTAAACTGAGAAATAATCTGACTGAACATAAGACGTAATCACGGCATCCTTCATTTCTTTCACCGCCGGTATTGGTTCAGAATCCGCATGCGGTATGTTTACGACTTCCATAGCTTTTTCTATATGGAGATCCCTTTTTTGGCCATGGTCATTACAGCGATCATAATCGTATACTCGATATGTGGTATCAGAATTTTGCTGAATTTCAAGGACGAGGGTGCCCTCACACAATGCATGCAGCGTGCCGCTTGGAACATAAAAGAAATCTCCTGGCTTTATGTTGATGCGCCTAAGCAGTCCGTTCCAATCACCGCTTTCTATAAGCTGTTTGAATTCTTCCTTCGTGCTTGCGTGATGTCCCAAAATTAGTTCCGCGCCTTCTTGGCAATCAATAATATACCAGCACTCTGTTTTTCCGAGGTCTCCGTTTTCGTGCACCATGGCATAATGATCATCAGGATGCACTTGTACGGAGAGGTCCATGTTGGCATCGAGTACTTTCACCAGTAACGGAAACACGCTTCTTTGCGGAAAGCCGAAAAACTCCGGGCATTCTTTCCACACTTGATCTAGTGTTTTTCCTGCCAACCGGCCATTTTGAACAGTCGATGATCCATTGGCATGGGCCGAGACAGCCCAGCATTCACCAGTTTTTTCTGAAGGGATGCTATAGCCGAATCTATCACGAAGCGCTGTGCCGCCCCATATCCTTTCTTTAAAAATCGGCTCTAAAAATAAAGGATGCTTCATGATGGAACCTCCCCGGATGCTTCTTCTGCTTTTAATGCCTGATCGGCTAAAACAAACGTTCCGATGATTCCGGCATTTCTGCCTAAATGGGGAGCTACAATAAACTCATTTATACTTTCTGATAATTCGGAAAAATTAAAGTAGCTTTTCATTATTTTAGGTACATATTGATATATATAAGGGAACAGCTGACTCTGATTCATGACGCCGCCGCCAAGAATCATTTTTTTTGGTGCCAGGATGAGGATATATTGTGCCAGCGCCTGCGCAATGTAATATCCTTCAAGTTCCCAGACCTCATTAACATGTGATAAATCTGCGGCCTTTTTTCCCCATCGTGACTCTATAGCAGGACCGGAAGCCAGACCCTCGAAGCAATCCTTATGATAAGGGCACTTTCCTTGATACGTGTCATCCGGATGGCGGCGAATATAGATATGGCCCATTTCAGGATGTGACAATCCTTGCAGAAGCCGCCCTTCTATAATCGCGCCTGCACCAATGCCAGTGCCGACCGTGATATATAAGCAGCTGTCGAAGTCTTTAGCTGCGCCGAAAAGAGATTCACCGAGCGCCGCAGCGTTTACATCCGTACTGAATCCGACAGGAATATTCATTTCTTCTTTTATTGTTTTCAAGAATGGATAGTGCCTCCAGCCTGGTTTAGGCGTGGCAGTAATGGTTCCATATGTTTTACTGTTTACATCTAAATCAACGGGACCAAAGGAGCCGATGCCGATTGCCTGTAGCGAGAATTGGCGAAAATATTGAATGACTTTCTCTATCGTTTCATCCGGCATCGCTGTTGGTATCTCTATTCTGTCAATGATCGTTCCATCTTCTGTTCCGACGGCACATACAAATTTTGTGCCGCCTGCTTCAATACCGCCAAGCATGCAGATGGCCTCCTTGTTATCTCCGCGATCAGCGCCTTACATTTACCGAAGTGACGACAAATTTGTCATGCCGATGACGTGAAAAGGAATATTCAAATGGAATACCGATATCTAAAAAGCCCACGTGCTCAACTTCAAGAATGGGATCATCCTGTTTGCAGCCCAGATGCTGCTGATCCATCTCATCAGATTTACAGGCTCTGATTTTCCGGTGCGTTCCGGCAATCTTTAGCTGAAGCCCGTTTGTAATGTGTTCATAAATAGAGTGGTGCAGCACCTCATCATTAATGCCGGGTATTAAGTGTGTCGGCATATATGTTTTTTCCAATACATATGGCTCGCCTTCCACAATCCGCAGCCGTACAACATAATAAACCGGCGTTTTCTGATCAATTGATAAATGGGCAGCCACTTCCTCAGTGGGAAATTGCACCTCGAACTGAATGACCTTGCTTTTGATTTTTTTGTCTTTTAACAAATTGGTCAGTCCGAGGATTTCATTGCTGACGACATGGACATGTTCATCCTGTATCGCAGATTGGATGATAAAGGTTCCGTGACCGCGTTTTCTGAATAACAGTCCTTCAGCAACTAAATTATCTAGAGCTCTTTTCATCGTCATGCGGCTTGAATTGAACTCTTTTGCAAGAGATACTTCATCGGGAATCGGCTGATCGATGGGATATACATTATTTTTGATTCGTTTTCTCATTTCATTTGCAATGATTTCGTATTTATTCATTGGTATCCTCCGGCAGCTGTAAAAGTAAAAATTTTGATATCGAATAAACTTCTTTACGGATATCATAAGTTCTTTTCCCTGTTTCATCAACGTTATGGCTATTTGTTGTTTCTGTTAGAAATTTTGACCGCCGGAAGACCTTTTAGCTATAGCAACCTAAAAAACATTTTTCTCAGCAAGCTTTTTGAACCATTTTCCGCTCTTTTTGACGGTTCTTTCTCCGTCTTTCTTCAGATTGACTGAAACAAATCCGTATCGGTTTTTATAAGCGTTTGTCCATGACCAATTGTCCATAAACGTCCATAAGTGATAGCCTTTTACGTTTGAACCTTCCTGTATAGCGCGGTGAATCCATTTTAAGTGCTCTTTGATAAATTCAATTCGATAGTCATCTTGAATCATACCCTGCTCGTCTCTGAAACGCTCTTCCCCTTCAACCCCCATGCCGTTTTCAGAAATAAAGCACTCGATATTCCCGTAATTTTCTTTTAAATTGATCAGGATATCATAAACGCCTTTTTCGTAAATCTCCCAGCCTCGGTGGGGATTCATTTTGCGGCCCGGCATGACGTAAGGATCGAAATACCTGTCAGGCAAAAACGGCGCATCCGGATTTGGCAGGTGCTCTTTGGCTTTTACACGTCTCGGCTGATAATAATTCACACCTAATAAGTCAACCGTATGCTGTTTAATGATCTCAAGATCCTCTTTCTCATATTCAGGCATAAAGCCTTCAGTTTTTAAAATGTCTATGAGTTCTTTTGGAAACTCGCCTTTTACAGAAGGGTCTAAAAAAGATCGGTTAAAGAACGCATCTGCTATTTCACCCGCTTTTACATCCGCCGGGTGGCTGCTTCTCGGATAGGATGGGGTTAAATTTAAGATGATGCCGATTTTTCCATCCTGCTTCATCTCTCTGTAAGTCCGAATGGCCCGGGCGCTCGATAACATGGTGTGAAACCCGACTTGAACGGCTTCTTTAAAATCTACCTTGTTCGGATAATGAAAATCATATAAATATCCGCCTTCTACCGGTACGATCGGCTCGTTATGCGTGAACCATTTTTTCACGCGATCGCCAAACAAACGAAAGCACGTTCCCGCATAGTTTTCATAAGCATCCACCGTTTCTCTGTTTGCCCAGCCGCCGATGTTTTGAAGTTCCATCGGCATATCGAAATGAAACAAATTGACAAAGGGTTCAATTCCATTAGCTATGAACTCATCAATGACGCTGTTATAAAAGTCCGCTGCTTTAGGGTTGATCTCGCCTGTTCCGCCCGGTATTAAACGTGACCATGAAATCGACATACGGAACGAGTTGTGGCCAAGCTCCTTCATCAGCCTGATATCCTCTTTATAGTTATCGTAAAATTGCGATGTGGATGCAGGCCCTACATGATCAAAAAAGCGATGAGGCTCTTTTTCAAACCAGTAATCCCAAATATTCTTCCCTTTTCCGTCTCGATCGGAGGCACCCTCCGTTTGTGTCGCTGAAGCGGATGATCCCCACCAAAAATCTTTTGGAAAACGATACTGTTCTGTTTGAGTCAAGTTCTCTCTCTCCTTCTGTCACATTTTGATGCTGTTATCATTTTGCTTTGCTGTTTCCTGAACAGCCTGTTCCTTTTCTTTTGCGAGATTTAATTTATCCATTGCTTTTAGGAACGGAAACCATATCACGAAGACAATTAATAGATTAACAAGCTGCATGACGCCACCCATGATTGAGTTCGTCGCCATAATGCCATTAATGAATAATGGAACCGTCCACGGCACCGTCACACCGGTCGGCGGCGGAACGAGCCCTGCTGACATGGCCAGATAGGTGACGAGCGTAACAACCATCGGTGCCAGCACCCAAGGCACGATAATGATTGGATTCATCACAATCGGCAGTCCGAAGATAATCGGTTCGTTTACGTTAAAAATCCCTGGAGCAAGGCCGAGTTTTGATACTTGCTTCATCTGCCTGCTTTTCATGAATATAAGAATCGTAAATACAATCGCCAGCGTCATCCCGGTTCCGCCCATCCCCACTGTATAAATCTCCATAAACGGTTTTGAGATGATGTGCGGCACTTCTTTCCCCGCTGTGTAGGCTGCCAGGTTTTCCACCTGAAGTGTATTCCAAATCGGGTCCATCACAGAGTTGATAATGATTTGCCCATGCAATCCGAAAAACCAAAGAATTTGAATAAAAAATACAGCAATCAGCGTCGGAATGATACCGCTTCCAAGTCCGACAAGCGGAGCCTGAATCGCATGATAAATGACATCATGCATGTTGGTTTTGAAAAGCTGGGTGACCAGAACGTTAATCAGCAAAAACACAGTCAGTGTGATAAAAGCCGGAATAAGTGCGGCAAATGATTTTGCTACAGCCGGCGGAACCCCGGCAGGCATTTTGATCGTCAGATTTTTCTGAACGATTCTTCTGTAGATTTCACCAGAAAGAAATGCCGTGATCATACCCAGAAACATTCCTTTGGCACCGAGGCGGTCTACCGGAATGACTCCGGTTATGGCATCTCCTGTTTCCGGCTGAACGATAAAAGGCGTCAGCAGCAAAAAGGAAACCAAAGCGATCGCACCGCCAAACACAGCTTCAACCTGATAGCTTTTTGAGAGATAATAGCCTATACCAAACACGACGAAGACAGACATAATCCCCATGGTCGCCGTAGACGCAATGCCAAAATTGGACTGAAACGATGTGAGCATTGAAGCATTCATGATTTTATTTAAAAACGGCAGGTTCGTTAACACCACAAAAATGGACCCGAATATCGTAAGCGGGAAGGCCAGCATAAACGCATCGCGCAACACCTGCAAATAACGGTTATTATTTAACCTCCCTGCAATTGGAACAAGGAATTGGCTGATTTTCTCGAACACCCTATCCACCCCGATTTTTATATATTCTTTGTTTTAAAGATGCCAAGCAGCTCTTTTACCAATTCTTTCATGGTCAATGTTGACATCAGATGATCTTCCGCGTGCATAAGCAGCAATGAGAAATTGGCTGCCTCGCCGCTTGATTCTTTCTGTATCATTTGAAAGTGAATGTCATGGGCTGCAGATAGAGCATCCTCAGCCTGGGCAATAAGGGCATCTGCCTCCCCCCTGTTTCCTTCCTTGTAGGCACGCAGTGATTGAATGATGCAGCTGCGGGCATTGCCGCTGTGGAGAATAAGCTGAAAGCTGATTTGTTCGTCTGTTAAATCGGTGATTTTTATCTGCTCCATCATTGTTGCCCCATTAATGACAAAGCCTGTTCATAAGCTTTTTTGCCATCAGCCATTCCGTAAGCCATCATGTCAATGACCTCAACCCGAATGTTGTATTGGTCGGCTTCTTTTTGCAGTTCGCTTTTCAGAAAGCTCATTTGCGGGCCGATTAAAACCGCATCTGCCTTTTGCATATCTTCTTTCGCTTTATCCTGGCCGACTGCCCAGATCTCCGCTTCCTCTCCGATGGATTGCGCGTATTCTTTCATTTTTGTCACCAACAAACTGGTGGACATTCCCGAACTGCACGCCAGTAAAATTTTCTTCAATGGATGACCCCCCTCTTATATTTAAAACGCTTACAAAATTTATTATAGTCATTTAATTTTAATTGTCTATACTTTTATAAAAATAAATATATTCATATTTTTCGATTCAACTATTTATCAAATTTTTCTATGGAAGATTCGCTCACAATATGTTAAACTCATCCTCGGAAACTAAATCAATTCAATAGCTATTTTTACTTGTATAACCTCAATAATATGGATTGAGGGTGTCTACCAGGAACCGTAAAATCCTGATTACAAAAATTGTGTATCACTTTTTTTGTAATCAGGATTTTTTTATTTGTCAAAAAATTTATGTAAAGGAGTTTGTTATGAATTTTAAAGTTTTTCTGCTTGCAGCTTCTACGATTGCAGTCGGATTGGTTGAGTTAATTGTGGGTGGGATTCTTCCTCAAATCGCAAATGATTTACACATTTCCATTGTTTCGGCCGGACAGCTGATCAGTGTGTTTGCGCTGGGATATGCTGTTTCAGGGCCGCTGCTTTTGGCAATGACCGCGAGGGTTGAACGGAAGCGTTTATATTTAATTGCGTTATTTGTTTTCTTTTTAAGTAACCTTGTCGCCTATTTCAGCCCTAACTTTGCGATGCTGATGGTATCAAGGGTATTGGCGGCGATGAGCACAGGACTGATTGTGGTCCTTTCCTTGACAATTGCGCCGAAAATTGTGGCGCCTGAATACAGAGCCCGCGCAATCGGCATCATTTTTATGGGATTCAGTTCTGCCATCGCATTAGGTGTGCCGCTTGGCATATTGATCAGCGATTCCTTCGGATGGCGCATTTTGTTCCTTGGCATCGGCCTGTTGGCGCTGATCTCCATGCTGATTATTTCAATCTTCTTTGAAAGAATACCAGCGGAGAAAATGATTCCTTTCCGGGAACAACTCAAGACAGTCGGTAATCTGAAAATCGCGAGTTCACACCTCGTCACGATGTTTACATTAGCTGGCCATTACACGCTTTACGCTTACTTTGCGCCGTTTTTAGAAGAGACTCTTCACCTGAGCTCTTTCTGGGTCAGCATTTGTTATTTCCTTTTCGGGATATCTGCTGTATGCGGAGGTCCTTTCGGAGGAGCGCTATCTGACCGGCTTGGTTCCTTTAAGAGCATTTTGCTGGTGACCGGTTCCTTTGCCATCATTATGTTCTTACTGCCGCTGTCTACATCGTCTATGATTTTCTTTTTGCCTGTTATGGTGATTTGGGGTCTTCTGAGCTGGAGCCTCGCCCCGGCTCAGCAAAGCTATTTAATTGAAATTGCACCTGATTCGTCTGACATTCAGCAAAGCTTTAACACGTCGGCCCTCCAAGTCGGAATTGCCCTTGGCTCAGCCATTGGCGGTGTTGTTTTGGATCAGACGGGTACTGTGGTGTCAACAGCATGGTGCGGCGGGTCGATTGTGATCATCGCTGTCCTGTTTGCTCTAATTTCTTTAACAAGACCTGTTCAGACAGCAAAAAAATCCTCCTTGTAAAAGGAGGATTTTTTATTATTTAGCTGAAAGCTCATCTTCGGTGACCCATTTGTGGTTTTTCACTTTTTCTCCGCTTGTTTTCGATGTATAGTCCACCATGTATACCGTTGTTTTTTCTGCAGAGTCGATTTCAGCAGTTGCTCCCTTCATGCCTTTCATGTGAGAGGCCTCTAAGATCGCCTGATCTCCGGGGTTGAGGGGTTTATCTCCTGCATCTTTTATCTCTTCTTGGATCACCCATTTGTGATGATCAACTCGCTGTCCTCCGGTTGTCGGTGTATAAGAAACAACATATGCCGTAGTATCGTATGCGCCTGTAACTGTTGCTTCGGCGCCCTTCATACCTTTCATATGAGAAGCATTGATGATGACCTGGCTGCCTATCTTATATTTAGGATGTTTCGATTCCGTTAATCCCTCTGGAACTTCAGCAGATCCGGAATGATCCATTTCTTCGTGTGAGCCGGAGTCCGAATGACTTTCATGAGTGCTTTCTTTTTTGCTATCGCTATTGCCGCATGCTGATAAAACAAAAATAAGTGACATCAATAAAATTCCAAGTGCCTTTTTCGAAATCTTCATGTTCATTCTCCTTTGCTTCATTTTTTGGTGTGAACCACATCTGCCTGTCATACATGATCTTTTCAATAATACTGTACCCCCGAACGGTATGTAAATGCGCTGATATTCTCATAAAATATGCTGCTGTTTGTCCTATTCCCCGTGATCCGCAGAATAAAACGCGGTGGATAAAAGCCGCGGTTGCGCGGCTTCGGTTAGTTTTCGATTACTTTGATATACACGCCTTTTTTTGCTTTCTGATAAGCGGTCTCTCCCATTTTTCTGATGTTTTCAGATACTGATGAGGATGTGATCCATTCATTATGATGGAAAACAGAAGGGTCGATGAGACGCATTTTCTTTTTTCGATGAAAATCGTAATGAATGTCATCCTCTTTTACTTGTATGTGAGGATGTATTTTTTCAAGCAGTCTCCGTACTTCTTCATTTTCTGATGAATGCAGGATGTCTAACACCTCTTGGTCTGTTTTCAGCAAATCTTCGGCAGCGATGACATTGTGCTGCAGCGCAGCCTTCAGCGTTCGCGTTAAGTATTCATATCCATATACATTCACTGGGTGCATAAAGAAATCGATTACTTCCTTGTAATACACTCGCACGAACCATTCGGCTGTTCCGATACTATCTGGAAACACCCTTCCGTTTCTCACAATGAGGCGATCTAAAAAGATTTCTGCTTCGCGGAGCGTGATCTGTCCATATTGATACATGTCACGCAGCGTGTAGTCTATGCGATCAGCACACAGCTCCGGTGCGGGCTGTTCGAGCAGTGTCCATCTTGTATCATTTAATAAAAGATCGTCGGCATCATAACCGTGTTTTTTTAGAATTCCAGGGATCTCGGACTGGCCAATGACTTGTTGAAAAATGTTTTCATGATAATCTTCCGCTTCATTTTCAAATACAAAATCGATTACATGAGAAAATGCTGTGTGCGACACATCGTGGAGAAGACCCGCGATCTGCTCTTCTATGGTTCCCCCCAGCCTTTTGATTAGAAGCATAACGCCAATGGAGTGCTCATACCGGGTCACATTCCACTTTGGATTGACTAAAAAGCTGGCGCCGCCTTGATAAACCCCTTTTAATCTTTGCACGGGTGAGCTTTTTATGAGTTCTTCCAGTACTCCGTCTATTTGATGCCTGCCGTATAGCACATCGTTTATTTCCATACTGTCACCTCAACATCTATTCTCTTCTTCGGGTGCATTGCCGGTCACATGTTTTCCTTTAATATCCCCTCAGTAAGAAATATTACCTCTAGCAAACTCGATTTCTTTTTGAGTTCTATATCAAGGGATTGATTGACATCTTCTAGTCACATACATAATCACTAGCCGGTCAGATTTGCACATCATATTTACTTTCGGCACTGCCTTTTCATTTCCTTGTAATCTTGTAAATTCAATCTTTAAAATCGATTAATACTAGCTTAACACTTTAAAAATATAATGGGTTTGTCATTGAGGATCATATTTTTAGGAGGTTATTCAGTTGAAAAAATTCCCGAAGAAGCTGCTGCCTATTGCGGTGTTATCATCTATTGCGTTCAGCAGCCTAGTCAGCGGCAGCGTGCCTGAAGCCAGCGCCCAGGAAAAGAAAAAGGGGAATCAAAACGAAATTAAGAATGTCATCGTCCTGATCGGTGATGGGATGGGTGTGTCTTATACGTCCGCTCATCGTTACTTAAAGGATAATAAAAAGACAAAGGTTGTTGAGCCTACAGCTTTTGACCAATACCTTGTCGGCCAGCAGACTACTTACCCTGAAGATCCTGAACAAAATGTAACGGATTCTGCTTCTGCCGCAACGGCTATGTCAGCTGGGGTTAAAACATATAATAATGCAATTGCAGTGGATAATGACGGTTCAGAGGTCAAAACAGTTCTTGAAGCGGCAAAAGAAAAAGGAAAATCGACCGGCCTTGTCGCCACTTCAGAGATTACTCACGCCACTCCGGCTTCTTTCGGCTCACATGATCACAGCCGGAAAAACATGAATTCTATTGCAGACGACTATTTTGATGAAATGGTGAACGGCAAGCACAAAATCGATGTCCTTCTAGGCGGTGGAAAAAGCAATTTTGACCGCAAGGACCGTAATTTGGTAAAGGAATTCAAAAAAGCGGGATACAGCTATGTGGATAACCGCAAGGACATGCTGAAAAACAAGGACAGCCAAGTTCTCGGCCTATTCGCTGACGGCGGCCTGCCTAAAAAGATCGACCGCACGAAGGATATTCCTTCATTAAAAGACATGACAAACACAGCTCTCAAAAAATTAAGCAAGGACAAAGACGGTTTCTTCCTCATGGTTGAAGGAAGCCAGATTGACTGGGCGGGGCATGACAATGATATTGTCGGCGCCATGAGTGAGATGGAAGACTTTGAACAAGCCTACAAGGCAGCGATCGATTTCGCTAAAAAAGACAAGCATACATTGGTTGTCGCAACGGCTGACCACTCAACCGGCGGGTACTCCATCGGTGCGGACGGCATTTACAACTGGTTCAGTGAGCCAATTAAAGCGGCAAAACGCACGCCTGACTTTATGGCAGAAAAAATCGCCGGCGGCGCAGATGTTGAAAAAACATTAAAAACGTATATTGATCAAAAGAAATTAGCTTTAACAGCATCTGAAATTCAATCTGTTGAAAAAGCGGCAAAATCGAAGGAAGTCCTTGATATCGATAATGCGATTGAGGAGATTTTCAATAAACGCTCCCACACAGGATGGACAACAGGCGGACATACCGGCGAGGATGTTCCTGTCTATGCGTACGGACCGTCCAGTGAGAAGTTTTCCGGCCAAATCGATAATACTGAAATCGCCAAAAATGTTTTCGACGCTTTACAATACAACATTAAGATTAAAGATAAGTAGGAGAATACAAGGTGTCCCGTTGCTTGTATAAGGAACGGGCTCTTTTCTTAATGGAGGTCTCATGATGAAAAAGATTCTATCGATTTTATTTTTTATCGTCATGCTTGCGGGCTGTTCATCAAACGCCGATTTTGAAAAACAAAATACAGCTGGAGAGCAAACAGCTAAAGCCACACCGCAAAGCACTTCGTCTCAAAAGGACAGTATAGATGAGTATCAGCCTAATGCACAGGTAACAGATGACCGGTCATTGCTGAAGGTAAATCAAACGTTTTCTGATGACAAAGGAGAAGCCGTCTTAAAAGATATCAAACAAGTCAATCAAACTTATAAGATTGGAAACGTAGAGTTAACAGTAAAAGAAATGAAGCTGATCCACTTACGTCCGGATTACAGCATGATTGATTATTTTCATGTATTAACACACGATGAAGAGTTTGATTTCGTTAAAGTTTTCGTTGATATCAAAAACACTTCTTCCGAGAAAGTAAATTTTGCCCCGATTGCATTGATGAAAACAAATACAGGTGAAACCTTTGATTGGAATAAAGATATGTACCTCGAAGAGTTGAATGGTGAATTAGAAGGCGGCGCCGAAAAATCCGGCAATCTCGGCTTTATTGTAAACGCAGCAAGCGGACATGCTCATGATGAACCATCAGCTGAGAAGAAGAAAAAAGAGATCAAATGGATTGAAATCACAACAAGTGACGTTTTTGACCAAAACCATAAGAAGATCAGTGATTCACAAAAGATCAAAATTGCATTTTAATAATTGCCTTCCAACTCGGAAGGTTTTTGTATATCGGAGAAGCTAAACAGTCACCTTGTATGCCAATTTGATATGATCTTATTTTTTGCGTAGATAGAATACTTCACCTGTTCATCAAACCCTAACTTTTGAGCTGGCTTTATCGATGCTAAATGGTTAACATCACGATCCTATCTTGGTTATGGCATAACCAAAACCTTTAGCTGCCCCGAATCCTCATATTCTTCATAGTATGCCCCATTAAATAACGACTGTTTGTAATTGTTTCTTCGTTAATTCTCTAGATGCTGTAAACCTTCCGAAGAATCGTTTAACCGATTAAAAGAAAAGGATGTCTGCTCATTTGTTCGATATCGTTTTTTTGTTTTACACATCCTATCCCAGTTATCCCATACAAAATAAATATCTGAGATAAAAAGAACTTGGAGCGTTTGTATGATCACATAAATAGGTCAAAAAAAGCACTGCTGAAATATAAGTACTAGTAAGATCAATAGAGTACTTTTTGTTTGTTCATGACACAGTGCTAATTGTTAATCTAATTTTTTAATTACAATTGAAGCGTTTACGTTAGGTTGTGTGCCTCCTGCCAAAGTCTGGAGAGTCACTGCGGCAGCGGACGTATGATTTCGAAGAGTTAGAACATCGCCGGCTGCTATGGCTATAATAGCCTGACCGTTGTTTTGCTGAGTACCTGCACCTGAACCGTAGACTGTATTCGTAATCGGCGCACCATTTAAAAATAGTGTGAATTGGTTAGGCTCTACTCCCGAAACAGAAAAAGTGACCTCATAGTCTCCCGGAGTGGTAATTGCAATTTGAGAAGTTCCGGGGGCATGTGTAATTCCAGGGGTGGTTATCCCTGTTGAATCAAAAATGACATCAGCCTCTATAGCTACCGTTTGAGCGCTTAAGTTATAAATATACCCGTATTCGGATAACCCAGCTGCTCCTGTGCCTGTGGCTCCCGTGGCTCCCGTCGCTCCCGTGACTCCGGCTGGTCCGGCGTCTCCTGTGGCTCCCGTGGCTCCCGTTGCTCCCGTTGCTCCGGTGGCTCCTGTGGCTCCGGCTGGTCCGGCGTCTCCTGTGGCTCCCGTCGCTCCCGTTGCTCCGGCTGGTCCGGCGTCTCCTGTGGCTCCCGTGGCTCCGGCTGGTCCGGTGTCCCCTGTGGCTCCCGTGGCTCCGGCTGGTCCGGTGTCCCCTGTGGCTCCCGTGGCTCCGGCTGGTCCGGCGTCCCCGGTTGCTCCCGTGGCTCCCGTCGCTCCCGTGACTCCGGCTGGTCCGGCGTCTCCTGTGGCTCCCGTTGCTCCGGCTGGTCCGGTGTCCCCTGTGGCTCCGGTGGCTCCGGCTGGTCCGGCGTCCCCGGTTGCTCCTGTGGCTCCCGTTGCTCCGGTGGCTCCCGTCGCTCCGGTGGCTCCGGTGGCTCCGGCTGGTCCGGCGTCTCCTGTGGCTCCGGTGGCTCCGGCTGGTCCGGCGTCCCCGGTTGCTCCTGTGGCTCCCGTTGCTCCGGTGGCTCCCGTTGCTCCAGCTGGTCCGGCGTCTCCTGTAGCTCCCGTTGCTCCCGTGGCTCCGGCTGGTCCGGCGTCCCCTGTAGCTCCCGTCGCTCCGGTGGCTCCGGCTGGTCCGGCGTCTCCTGTGGCTCCCGTGACTCCTATTGCTCCGGTGGCTCCCGTGACTCCTGTTGCTCCGGCCGGCCCTGGTGGTCCTGTGGCTCCAATACTGCCTGGAATACCGCGTAATCCGCGTGGTCCCTGCGGCCCTCTTACTCCCCTTACGCAGCAGCAGCACATACATGAATGTTTAGGCTCAGGATTTTTTTTAGGGCCTACTCTACAACTGGGGCTTGAAGAGTTAGATCCACAGTAAGGGCACCTATGTGACGGCTTTCGAGACATAATTTATATCCACATCCTTTCGATACATAATTTTCCATACACTTATTCATAATATGAAAAATGATTTTGAGTGTGAATGAATGCGAAAGTATTCCTCCTGCTGCCCTGCCGTTCCCAGAAAATGAGCCCATACAAATTTATAATCCTTTTGCTAAAATCTCGGATCCCGCAAAATGAATCCGGTTATTGTCACAATGCCTGTAAGACCCTATCAGTAAAAAAGAGTGAGACCATTTTCATCTCACTCTTTTTTCTTATATCATCCGAATGTATTTTTTGCTGTTTATTTTCTCTGATCTATAAATTGATCAATCCGCTCCATTACCTCTTCCATATTCATGCAATCCTGAAAGCTTTGATTGATTTTTTGAATCCCTTCCTTATACCGGTCGTTTTTCAACACTTCTTCCACTGCATGTTTTAAAGACTGCGCGGTTACATGGTCTTTAGATACTGTATAACCGGCTTGTAATTCAGTCAGCCGCTGGGCCACCATTGGCTGGTCCTTATCGTGCGGCATTACAACTAAAGGAACGTTAAAGTGAATGCCTTCATTTACACTGTTCATTCCCCCATGAGTGATGAAAACATCTGATTGTTCCAGCACTTCCAATTGAGGCACATATGAAGCTATGATAAAGTTTTCCGGCGCTTGCTTTAATTTTGTCAAGTCAGCTTTTTCTCCCGCAGCTATCACGACCTTGCCCTCGACATCAGAAAAAGCATCTATACATAAGTTGAAAAACTCTTCAGTTTCGTCTAATACAGTCCCCATTGAAATATAGATGACTTTCTCATCTTTCAATTTCTCAATTGGGAAATCAGTTTTTTCCGCTCTCTTTGGAAAGCTTGGACCGATAAACAGAAATTCATTGCCGAAACGATGGCTTTCCGGCTGAAAATATCGGCTTGTGTACACTACATTTAATTCACCTTTATTATTCATGAATTGAACCATATTTTCAGGTGATACACCATAATTTTGTTTCATCTCTAATAATAGATCTTCACACTCTTTATCCAATTGTAAAGGCACTTCTGAATCCGGATGCAGAGGCAATACCTTTAAATGCTCTTCATCGAATAAGAAGGAAGCAGATGAAGAGATGCCCGGGATGTCGAGATAATCTCTGACCAGCTCTCCCGCACCGAATTTATCATAATAAACAAAGTCAAATTGGATGCTTTTTGACAACTCCTTTACGACATGTAAAATGTCCAGTGAGGTTTTGATATGTATTTTCAGGAAATCAAGAATGCCATTTGGCGAAGCGACATGAATAGGTGTTGTTCTCAGCAAATCCTGATGAAGGTGGACAGTCGCTCCCACCGCTTCTAATCTTTCTTTATATTTTTCAGTGGATATATAGTGGACATCATATCCTCGATCGGCAAAGGCTTTCGTAATGCCTAATGTAGGATTTACATGGCCTTCAGCTGGGAAATTCAGGATCAATACTTTTTTCATTCTGACAACTTCCTCTCACTCATATTCCGTAAGCGTTCATAAGATGATATGCAATTTGTGCCTGATTAGACTGATGATAGTTCTCACTATCGATCATAATGGGGGAGACTGACGCCATGCAAGTGACAAATGATCGAATTATTCTGCCGCTTTAGGCTGATGCGATTTTACGGCTATCAATCCGTTACGATAAAGGATATCGCCAGCGCTGCCAGCCAGTGAAATGACAATATGTCGGGAACTCAGGGCTGCTCGAGGCACCGCAGTCAAAAAATACGCCTATGTCCTCCTTTGTGTGAGAATGGCATTTATCTGCTTCTTATATTTCAACACCGTGAACGATTATCATCTGATTTTAACAAAGCAGCTTAGAGATAATGCCCGATGGAAGTAACAACGCAAGGAAGGCTGAGACGGTAAAAGCATTCAGCAGACGCTTAAAACATCACTAAAAAGACACCGTGCCCGGTGCCCTTAAACCTTTCTGATCGTAAAAAATTTCCGCAGAAGCCATGGAGCTGGTGTGAATCCGAGTGTTAACTGCCAGGCGCCTATTGCTTGTAATCCATATTCGCGGACGATCAGCATCTTTTGGCTCATGCTCCTGACATCTTCAAACCATACTTCATGCGTCCGTCCCTGCTCATCTCTGTAGCGAAAAAATGGCGATTGATATTCGTTTGAATATTGAATGGGTGCTTGGTACCTCATCGCTGTTTCAATTGATTTTTGATTTGAAATAGCTGAAGCCACTGTTCCCGGCTGATAAGGGATGATCCAATTGTAGCCGTAGAGCGGGACACCGATGATGATTTTTCTCCGCGGCACCTGGGCAATCGCAAATTCAATTGTTCTTCTTATTTCAGTAATCGGCGCAACAGGCCCCGGCTCGCTTCCCGCATGATGCCAGTCATACGCCATGATAAACATATAATTGACGACCGCTCCAATCCCTCCGTAATCATAGCCCCTCAGCCACGGAATATCATCACTTGTTTTTGCCGGAACAGCTATGGTTAGCACATAGCCACCCGGCTGCAGACGATCTCTGAGCTGACGCAAAAATCCTGTGAACAGATCCCGATCTGCGGCGCTCACTTGTTCAAAATCGATCATCACGCCGCCATATCCCCTTGTGGATACCAAGTTATAAATATTGTTAACCAGATTGGTTCTCGCAGTTGGATTGTTTAACACTTGGTGTACGAGTTCCGTGCTGAAGCCTGCTGAGGTTAGATTTGTTATTGTTGCAAGCGGCGTCACCCGTCTTCTCCATGTGGTTTCAATAGCGGCTGCGTCATTCAATTGGTTTGCAATGTCGCCATTAGGCGCAATATGGTATTCGAAAATGGAAATCGAAGACGAATACGGGGCGTAATCATTGATTAAATCGCGATCTAGATCCGGATTGCGGAGCACGTAAAAGCTTAACGTTCCCGCAATATAGTTTGAGATATTAGGAATCGTCAGTCTCATTCCTGCTTGCAAGGCATTTGGATTTATAGCGGGATTTGCGGCTCTTAGCCGTTCTGTCGGAACAAACGCTTTTGCTGCAATAGCTCCGAGCGTGTCTCCCGGCTGTACTGTATATACATAAAGAGGGATGAGCAGAGCCTGCCCCGGCACGATATTCGTTTCTTCTAAGCCATTCACACCACGTATTTGATCAACAGAAGCACCGTATCTTCTGCCTATGGAAAACAAAGAATCACCCGGCCGGACGATATGGATAAACATGTCTAACCCCCATTATTCGTTAGTCAATCATCATAGAATCTTATTAATGGGCTTCCTTATATATGATTTTCAATTTATTAAAGTAATGATAGCAATAAAAAATACCAAGGACTCATCCTCGGTATCTGTACATGTCATTTAATTTTCTTTTCCTTCTTCAAGCACACGCTTCAAATGTTCTGAATCATGATTGAAATGAGCCATCATATATTCTTTGGCTGCTTCTTTGTTTCTCTTTTTTACTTCTTCAAATATGCTGCGGTGTTCACGCAGGATCGTTTCAGGGCGGTTGTCCCCTTTATAATTAAGGATTCTGCAAAAGTGAATCAGATCGTTTACATGCTCAAGCAAGTTTTTTAAATGTCTGTTATGGCTAAAATCGACAAGCAGCTGGTGAAACTTTTGGTTTAAGCTGATCATTTCAGTTTCTTCCGCTCCGTTACGAATCGCGTTTTCTGTTTCTTCAAGCTGTTTTTCAAGCGTTTGAAGCTCTTCGTCATTCGCTTCGTCTATGACCAATTCGACAGCAAGCAGCTCGAGAGGAATTCTGATTTTATAAATTTCATCTACATCTTTAGCCGTTAAAGAAGCGATTGAAAATCCATTCCGGTCATCTGCTCTTAACAAGCCGTCTTTCTCAAGCAGCCGCATAGCTTCCCGTATCGGAGAGCGGCTGACACCGAAACTTTTAGCCAGCTGTGTTTCATTGATCCGTTCCCCCGGCTTAAATGTCCCGTTAAAAATCATTTTTTTCAGCTGGAAATAAAATTGCAGGTAATAAGGAGTCGGCTTGTCTAATTTAAAATCATCCATATAAATAATACCTCTTTTGAATAGATTCAGGGGCTGTTCTTCATCAAAATCATATAACAGATGATAAAGGGAAGCAACAAACTCCCTTGTCAAATTCCAAAATTTGCGGTACGATATTTTTGCTAAACGACGGTCGACAGACTACTGTAAACCAGTGAGATGATCCTCTCATCGGCTGCCGGACACTTCGCCTCAGCTACAATCACTCAGATTCATTACATTTACAGCTCAGAATACAATGGAGGAAAAAGTATGCTCATTATTCTTGTTATGTTTCTTCTCGGAATCATTTTAGGCTTTATTGGTGCCGGGGGAGCCGGCTTTGTTATTGCTCTTTTAACTCTTGTTTTCCATATTCCGATTCATACAGCTTTAGGCACTTCCCTCGCCGGTATGGCTTTCACCAGCTTATCAGGGGCCTACAGCCATTACCGGGAAGGCAACATCCAATTAAAAATCGGTTTAACGGTCGGATGCTTTGCTGCCGTCGGGTCATTTTTCGGGGCAAAGCTGACATCTTTTATTCCCGCCGATTTGCTTCATTATTTGACAGCAGGAATGTTATTTTTATCAGCGATTCTCATTTTAATCAGATTATTTATTTTAAAAGAAAAGCCTCAAGGGAATCAAAGCAATGTTTCAATGTACACAAAAGCCGTGATTTTAGGAATCGTATCAGGCATACTTTCCGGCACATTCGGCATCGGTTCTGCTCCTTTTATCCAGATCGGTTTAATGATTATGCTGAACCTTTCCATCCGTCATTCTGTCGGAACAACGATGCTTGTCATTATCCCTCTTGCTGCAGGCGGAGGTATAGGGTATATCACGGAAGGATTTGTTGATTATGTGTTGCTGATCAAAGTCTTGATCGGAACCATGTGCGGTGCGTATGTTGGCGCGAAATTCACCAATCTCATGCCAAAGGCCGTCTTGAAATCAGCAATCTTTTTGACTCCGGCCATCGCCGGACTGCTTTTGCTATTTTAATAAAATCAAAAAAACCTGACATGCCGTCAGGTTTTTTTGATTAATTCTGCTTCACGCTCTCTTTAGTTAATCTAAAAAAGGCGAGCGAACCGATAACTGCTGTAACAAACATGATCGCTCCCATCGGAACAGCTGTCGTCTCATCAATGCCCACAAGCGGCGAAACGATGGAGCCAAGGAGCAGCGGGAGCATTCCCAGCAGCGCACTTGCACTTCCGGCGCGGTGCCCCTGTTTTTCCATGGCCAGCGTAAATGTGCTCGTCAGAACCATGCCGATCGTAATCATATAGACAAAAATAGAGATGACCAATGCAGCGAGAGGACCGTGAATCATCGTCATCGTTAAAAGCACGGCAGTCGCAATCATAGCTGTAATGACCGCCATGCGGAGCAGGCTTTTTTCATGAATGATTCCGCCAAAGCGCCCGATAATAAAGCTTCCCGTAATAATCGCCAGGCCGTTAATGCCGAATAAAATACTAAATACCTGCGGCGACACCCCGTAAATATCCTGGTACACAAAAGGCGTACCGGATACATAAGCAAAGCTTCCCCCGTGAACAAATCCGACAGTTAACGCGTAGCCCATAAAAGAACGATCCTTCAGCAGGCTCCCCATTGTTCTGACAGATGTTCCAATTGAGCTTGGAATCCGCTTTTCTGGCGGCAATGTTTCTTTTAGCCTCAGCGCAATAACCAGTACAAGCACAAATCCGATGATCGTTAAAAAGTGAAAAATCGTATGCCACGTTGCAAACGGCAGCAATAAAAGAGCACCGCCTGTCATTGGCGCAATCATTGGTGCGACTGCGGTAATCACCATTAACAGTGAGAAAAATTTAGAAAGCTCTCTCCCTGTGAACACATCCCGCACGATTGCCCGAGACAGTACAAGTCCTGCAGAGGCCGTAATCCCCTGTAAAAAACGGGCTGCCACTAGTGTTGTAATGTTTGGTGAAAGCGCACAGAACAGAGAAGATAACGCAAATAAGAAAATACAGATTAATAGCGGTTTCCGTCTCCCCTGCACATCACTGACCGGCCCGACAATCACCTGGCCGATGGTAAGCCCGATCAGACAGGCTGTTAAACTTAACTGTACAAGCGAGGCACTGGCCGATAAATCATCGGCAATGTCAGGAAAACTAGGCAAATACATATCTATATTAAGCGGGCCCAATATAGCAAGCATGCCGAGCAGAAATGCCAATGCCAAACGCTCTTTTCCAGTTGGATTTTGCAGCATTCTATCAAAACCTTCCCTTCAATCTATTATTTATCTGAAACAGATGTCACTCCAACAATTGATTGAAGCTGTAAAACATTTGTATATTGTACCATAACTTTCAGCCAGTGAAAGCCGCTTAAAGATTGAATCAGAGACACAAAAAATACCAGGGTTTGCTTCCCCCTGATATCGTGAGTTTTGATGTAAGCAGCTGTTTTATACCCATAAGCGCAAGCCAGCCATAAGAACAACACCGCTGATAACTGTCATAGATAAACTTTTTGTTTTCAGTGCAATCAATAGAGTAGGAATCAATACAACTGCTGCCTGCCAATTCAATTTCAGAGAATCATTGGATTGAATCATGCAATCCTTCACAACAAGTGCCGTCAATATACAAACCGGCACATAGGAGAGCCATTTCAGCACAGGCTCCGGCAAGGAAATATTCCGTACAACTAAAAATGGAATTACGCGGGGAATCATTGTGACCAGCGCGCAGCCGATAATCACCATCAGGATGTATGTATTTACGCTCATTTATCTGTCACCACCCCGATTGTCGCTACGATGATCGTTGAAATAATCACAGCGAGATGTGACGGCATTAAGAAAGAGAAAACAATCATCGCAATCACCATATAAATAATGAGAGATACATAGTGTTTAATCTTTGCAGGCACAACATGTTCCATCTGCAAAATCAGCAGTGCTAAAAACATAGCCGTCACCGCAAAATCGAGTCCGAACGTTTCCGGATCGGTAATCCATTTACCAAAGACTGCCCCTGCCACACAAGAGAGCACCCAGCACGCATATGCAGTGAGATTTAATCCGAACATCCATCGATCACTAATTGGTTCTTTTTTTACAATCTTATTTGAAGCAACACCGAATGACTCATCTGTCACCATCATGCCGATCCCCACATTTTTCACTAGCGTATACTTTGAAAAATGAGGAGCAAGCGCGGCACTTAATAGAAAATTGCGTAAATTTACGATAAACGTTGTCAGGATAATAGCGGACATCGGACTGTTCGCTGCTAACAAAGCACAGATAACGAACTGGGAGCCGCCGGCAAAAACCAAACCTGACAACAGCGTAATCTCAAGGACGCTTAAATGCGAGGCAATTCCCACGATTCCGGCAGCCAAACCTATACTGATGTAGCCGATCAGCGTCGGGACACAATCTTTAACCCCTTGTAAGAACGATGGCTCGCAAGTTGGGGCATGAGTGATTTCCTTCTCTGATATCATTCTGTTTCTCCTCCTCGTCTAACATATTATACACATATATGTTATAGCTTACAACTGTATGTAATAGCTGATTTTAATATGTTATAATAAAGCGAATATGACGTAAGGAGATACATGTATGGATGATATCCAAGCCATTATCGCAAAGAATCTTGTCAAACTCAGAAAAAGCAGAAACCTGACTCTTGATCAAGTTTCTGAGTTAACGGGCGTCAGCAAAGCGATGCTAGGACAAATTGAGAAAGAAAAATCGACCCCGACTGTCACCACTCTCTGGAAGATCGCAAATGGACTGCAGGTATCTTTTTCTGTTTTTCTGAAAGAAGACAAGCCGAAAGTAAGAAAAATTAATCTTAAAGATATTGAACCTGTTACAGATAATGAAGAAAACTACATTGTTTACCCCTTTTTTCCGTACAACCCTGAAACAAAGTTTGAAATTTATGTTGTCGATCTGAAACCGGGATGCATACATGAAGCAAAAACACATTTAGGAGAAGAATACATTTTAATCAAAGAAGGCGAGTTAACCGTCAATCTGCAGGATCAGGAGCATTCGCTGGTACCAGGAGACGCCATGCAGTTTACGGGATCCACACCGCACAGCTACATCAATTCATCACAGAAAACGGCCAGCTTTTTTCTGCTGATGTTTTATCCTGAGCCGCAAGGATAACAAGAACCTCCCAACTTATATGTTGGGAGGTTTTTCAAATGTGCAAATGGCTTGCAAATTGAAATCAATCGTTGTATATTAATTGACGTGTCAATCATTGATATATCAATTATTTTTTTGACAAGAAAGAAGGGATGGGTTTTGGCATCATTTTGTTCTGAGGAAGCCGAGATTTTATATCAGCTGCAAGGCGTGAACAAAGTGATTGGCGTGAAGTTCGAGGCATGCACGGGCATCAGCCAATCTCGTTTGGAATTGCTGACATTGCTTTATCATGCGGATGAGATCAGTCAAAGCGACCTTCAAAAGAAAGTCAATATCGACAGCGCGGCCGTCACAAGACACCTAAAACAGCTTGAAGCCAAAGGCATGGTATCAAGACGGCGCAAGCCCGAAGACAACCGGATTACCCTTGTGCGGTTAACAGATCAAGGAAGAAAACGAATCGAGTCTTCTAAGAAAGAAAAGGAGCGTTTCATGAAGGAAATGCTCGCAAATGTAAGTGCTGAAGAGCGCAGCTTGCTTATTGATGTGCTTGGGCGCATGCGAAACAACATAGATAATATCGAAGCTTAAAAGGAGTGTATCAACATGATCAAAACAAACGATTTTATGGACATTATGAAAGGACGCCGTTCCATTCGCAATTATGATCCGACAGTGAGAATCAGCAAAGAAGAGATGACAGAAATCCTAGAGGAAGCTACAACTGCGCCATCCTCTGTCAACGCGCAGCCATGGCGTTTTCTCGTCATCGACAGCCCGGAAGGAAAAGAGAAGCTCGCGCCGCTGGCAAGCTTTAACCAAACACAGGTCACAACTTCATCTGCCGTCATCGCTGTTTTTGCAGACATGAACAATGCAGACTACTTAGAAGAAATTTATTCAAAAGCCGTGGAGCTCGGTTACATGCCGCAGGAGGTCAAAGACAGACAAATCGCTGCCCTGACTGCTCATTTTGAAAAGCTTCCGGCTCAGGTGAACCGTGAAACGATCCTGATTGACGGCGGCCTTGTTTCTATGCAGCTTATGCTGACTGCACGCGCGCACGGCTATGACACAAACCCGATCGGCGGCTACGATAAAGAAAACATCGCGGAAGCCTTCGGATTAGACAAAGAGCGTTATGTGCCTGTTATGCTTCTTTCCATCGGAAAAGCTGCGGACGAAGGATACGCTTCCTACCGTCTGCCGATTGATACTATTGCAGAATGGAAATAAAACAAAGCTCCCAAGAATGACTCTTGGGAGCTTTTTCATTTTAAATAAATCCGCCATTCACACGGATCGTTTGGTCTGTGATCCATTGGATTGTTCGCTCGTTAAAAATTCAATCACATTTGCGATATCTTCCGGTACCGCATTAATGGTGATTTGTTTCACGGCTAATTCTTTGGCGAGCTGACGGGTGAATTGCCCAAGCGCCTTTTGTTCCCGCATATGCTGTATGTCGGAAACATTTGACCGACAACAGATGTAGAAAAGTTGATGATTCTCCCCTGTTCCTCCATTGCTTGCTGAAAGGTGAAAAACGTGCCTTTTACATTTACAAAAAAGAGTGATGAACAAATGAATTGTCACCACTCTTTTTTTCTATTCTTTATTTTTCTTTCTGCCAAACGGCCACCAGTTTCCTTCTCCAAATGTCACAATGATTGCCGGCATCAAGAGCGGAAGAATGACAAGGCCGTACAGCAGCAGCCCGATAATGACGACACTTGCCACCTGCATCAGCGTATTAACGCCCGATGGCATCATCGCCGCGAATGTACCGGCCAAAATAATAGCCGCGGTGATGATGACAGAGCCCATTTTGCTCATTGACCTGATGACACCTTGATGAATGCCAAGCTGAACCTCTTCTTTAAAGCGGTCAAGCAAGAAGATCGAGTAATCTACCCCTAACGCGATCAATATGACAAAACTGAAGAACGGTACCGCCCAGCTGACTCCATCATTGCCCAAGATATTCACAAAAATCAATTCCGTCATTGATATTGAAGTGTAATACGTAAGCAGCAGTGAAGCGATCATATAAATCGGCATCACCATTGAACGGAACAAGATTGTCAAGACGATAAACAGCCCGAGAATCATGATGACCATCGTTCTGGAGAAATCCGTTGTAGACAGCTCTTTTAAATCGGCATTGACGCTCGTTACCCCGCCGTAAACTATTTGAGTGTCCTCCAGAGGCGTGCCGCCGACTTCGCCGGCTACCGCTTTTTTGATCTGGTTTATGGTCGTAATCGCTTGTTCTGAATACGGGTTTGACTCCAAGGCGACGCTTAATTGCACTCCCTTGCCGTCTGCAAAGGAATACCGATCAATTGATTTCTTAAAATCCTTATCTTTCATGACTTGATCAGGAATAAAAATCCCCGTATCCCGAACGGTTGAGCTTTTGCTCATGTCCTCTAACATATCACTGGATGCCGTAATCCCGTCGGTGATTTTTGTCAGTCCATTATTTGCACTCTTCACACCTTCGGCAAGCTGATTCAGGCTTTCTGTCAGCGTTCCGGCCTGTTTCTGCTGACCTGAAAGCTGCTCGTTTGCTTGCTCAAGTCCGGTTTGAATTTGTCCAAGCTGTCCGCTGATTGCTGCGAGCTGCGGCACCGCCTGTGCGGTATTGCCGGTTTGAGAAAGCTGTTTGCTGACAAGCTGCAGCTGCTGATTGATTTTTCCCAAACCGTCAGCTGCATCTGACAGTGAGCCTCCGGAGCTGCCATTCGCGGCCGTTCCGGTTTGCCCGGACATTTGATTCAGCCCATCTTCAATATCCGTTAACCCGCTTTGGACATCAGCAATTCCCTTTACTGTCTTATCCAGTCCGTCTGACACAGAGCCTAGCTGTTTATCAATATATAAATCTTTGATTTTTTCACCCGTCGGCTGGGTAATGGTCATGACGGAATCAACATGTTCGACTTTCTCAATGGCTTTGCTGATATTTCCGAGATAAGGGATCGTCTCAGCGGTAGTGAGATCCTTGTCTCCTTTTATCACCACATTCACCGGAAATGCTTTTCCTTCACCAAACCCATCCTTAATGGCTTCAAGACCTTTGATGGATTTGTAATCGCTGCTGATTTCCGCCGTTGAATCAAATGAAATCTGGTCATCATAGGTCAAAATGAACGGAAGCGTGATGATGACTGTTATAACGAGAAACAGAAACGGACGGGCAACAGAATGTCTGCCGAGAAACGCCCACAATTTATTGTCATTGTGCGACAGCACTTTCTTAGACGGCCAGAAGAGCTTTTCACCGAGCGTCACCATAAATAAAGGCAGCAGAGTGAAGAGGATGATCATTAAAATGCCAACCCCGACAGCAACTCCCACAGCTGATTGGAAAATGGCGAACTTCGCAAAACCAAGGGCAGAAAACCCGATCAATACCGCAAACCCGCTGATAAACAATGTTTTTCCGCCTGTACGGTAAGCAATAAGGGTTGCCTCTTTTTTGTCATGCCCGTTTGCCAGTTCTTCACGGAAACGAGTCAGAAGAAGAATACAGTAATCTGTTCCAATCCCAAACAGGATGGCAACTAAAAAGGTTTGGGTAAATGTCGAAATAGGAAAATCAACATTATAAACTAAAATGCCCAGTATAGATTGACTGATTACATACGAGAAACCGACAATCACAATCGGGATAAAAGGCGTCACAACAGAGCGGAACACGATCAGCAGCAAGCCGATAATCAAACAGACTGTGATCACTTCCGTTTTCTTAAGCCCATCCTCTGAGCTGTGCGCAAAATCCTGATTGATAAGAGACGCTCCCGTAATATATGCCGTCAAATCATCGGGAACGATTTGATAAATATCATCGGCAATATTTTCCGCTTTCTTATCAGATCCGGTGATCGTTACGGGAATAAGAATGGTTTTCTTATCCTTTGAAATCAATTGATCTTTGATTTCTTTTTCACCTGTCAGCGGAGATGTTACCTCTTCAACACCATCAATCTTTTTGATGTTATCGATCATGCTGCGGAGCTGACCCTCTGTATCTTTATTTAGCGCACGATCTAATGGAAAGACAATGCTTATCGAATTATTGTTTTCTCCGGCTTTTTTCAGAATAGCATTTGCTTTTTCTGAAACGGAATCAGCCGGCAGCTGTGCCTGCCCCTTTTGATTGGCCAGCTCCGTTAAGTTGGGAGAAAATAAATTCAATATAACAGTCAGCGCTAAGATAACCGCCGCAATGGCCCATTTGAATTTGACAATCGATTTCATTCCGGAAGATCCCCTCCTTTAAATTTGCTTTTTAGAATGGTAAATATGTCAATGAATGATTGTAAGTGCTCCTCATCTATATCGTGCATCAGCTCTTTGAGCGCGTTAAAGATAGCTGAATCCAATTCTTCGATAATGCTTTCACCGTTTTCTGAAATTTTGATTCGTTTCGTGCGTTTATCACTTTTTACCGGACAGTCATCCCACTCAACCAATCCCTTTTCCAGCAGCTTCTTCAATCGGTTAGAAATCGCGCTCTTATGCACGTTTTGATACATGGCCAGGCTGCCGGGAGAAGATGGGCCCTTGACTTTTAAAATTTTTAACAGGTCGGCCTGTTCTCTGGAGATGTGTTTGAATACATCCTGATCGACTTCATGATGTACAAACTCTGTACCTTCAAGTAAAACTTCTACGAAAAGATTTATCGCTTGGCATAGCTTCTGTTCATTCAACGTCTTTCCTCCTGCATTTTAGTTTACACCCCTAAACTTCCGATCGATGCTACATAGTTTATCCCTCTAAACTATGTTCTGTCAATACATTTTATTCACAGAAAATCCCCTAAAGAATGTTTGTTCGTATACAATAGAAATGATAAACGCGAAAGGGGAAAATTCACATGTCTGATCTAGCATTACAATTGTATGAATATAACGTATGGGCTCATCAGCAAATGTTTAATCGATTAAAAGAGCTTCCACAGGAGGTTTATCGTCAGGAGATCCAAAGTGTGTTCCCGTCAATATCCCATGTATTGTCCCATGTTTATCTTTCTGATCTCGGCTGGGTGGAAGTGTTTTCCGGAAAAAGCATGAACCATGCTTTGGCATTAGCTGAACAGCTTAAAGACCAGACAGTGGCGAAGGAGCTAGCGGAAATGGAAGCCCTGTTTCTAAAGTTGTCCGAGCGATATACAGCTTTTTTCAAGCAAAAGGAACAGATCCATAAACCCCTTCAGATTGAAAATCCCGCCGGCGGAATCATGAAAACGACTGCTTCTGAACTGGTGCCGCATGTTGTAAATCACGGGACATATCACCGCGGCAACATAACAGCGATGCTGCGTCAGATAGGGTACGCATCTGCTCCGACTGATTATGGGCTTTATCTGTATATGAAAAAATCATAAAATGGCGTAAACAAAAGCGGCTCCCACGATTGAGCCGCTTTTTTCGTATCTTGTGATGAATCGATAAACCTTAAAATTTCCTTCCATATTTCCTGTATAGTAAAAAAGATAGAAATTTTAGTGTTATAATAGTATCTAAAAACATGTTTAAACAATTTTCAATGGAGGAACACACAAAGTGACAGACGACATGACGCAAGATCCTAATATAAATCAGCAGAAACTGTCGAGAGGCCTGAAAAACAGGCACATCCAGCTTATTGCGATCGGCGGAGCCATTGGGACAGGCCTGTTTCTCGGCTCGGGAAAATCGATACACTTTGCAGGACCGTCAATTTTATTTGCTTACATGATCACGGGGATCATTTGCTTTTTAATTATGAGATCGCTTGGAGAACTGCTGTTGTCTAATCTGAACTATCACTCTTTTGTTGATTTTGTTCAGGATTATTTAGGCGATATGGCCGCATTTATCACAGGCTGGACCTACTGGTTCTGCTGGATTTCAATCGCGATGGCCGATTTAACTGCGGTCGGGCTATATACACAGTATTGGCTTCCCGGTGTGCCGCAATGGGTTCCGGGCTTAATCGCTCTTATTATTTTACTGATTATGAACCTGGCTACCGTCAAGCTGTTTGGAGAATTGGAATTCTGGTTTGCATTAATTAAAGTCATTGCCATCTTGGCGCTGATTGTGATCGGTCTTTTTATGATTTTCAAAGGCTTTTCCACAAGTTCAGGTGTTTCCAGTTTCTCAAATCTCTGGAACCACGGAGGCATGTTCCCGAATGGAATACACGGATTTATCCTCTCGTTCCAGATGGTTGTGTTTGCCTTTGTCGGCATTGAACTCGTCGGGCTTACAGCGGGTGAAACAGAAAACCCTGAAAAAGTCATCCCTAAGGCGATCAACAATATCCCTGTAAGGGTGCTGCTTTTCTATATTGGGGCGCTTCTTGTGATTATGAGCATCTATCCATGGGATGTCATCAATCCTAGCGAAAGCCCATTCGTACAGGTCTTTGTTGCAGTCGGCATCGTCGGTGCGGCAAGCATTATCAACTTTGTTGTATTAACGTCAGCTGCCTCAGCCTGCAACAGCGCTGTATTCAGTACAAGCCGCATGGTCTATTCACTGGCGAAAGACAAGAATGCGCCGGAATCAATGGCAAAACTGACACCGCGCAAGGTACCGAGAAATGCATTGTTCTTTTCAGCTATCGTGATTTTAATCGGTGTGACATTGAACTACATCATGCCGGAAGGCGTATTTACCTTGATCACAAGTATTTCCACCGTATGTTTTATCTATATTTGGGGAATTACTGTTATCTGCCATATGAAATACCGTAAAACAAGACCTGAATTGGCGAAAGCAAACAAATTTAAGCTGCCGCTTTATCCATTTACGAATTACTTAATTTTGGCGTTCCTGGCGTTTGTCCTTGTTGTACTGGCATTAGCACAGGATACTCGGGTTTCCTTATTTGTTACACCGGTTTGGTTTATTTTGCTGATTGTGATTTATAAAGTAAGAAAATTAAAGCAGCAATAACCCTTTTAAGCTCCTGCCTCAGAAATGAGAGCAGGAGCTTTTTTGATTGGATATCCAGAGGAATTCCAATTTCCCTTTGCTTTCGAATTAAAAAATATGCTATATTGTTTGTAATAAATTGAGAAGGGATGATGGGTGGACAATGATTAACTAATCTTATTTTTAACGTTTGAAATCGCATATTTCAAATCATAAAAAATAGGATTAGTCTGCCCATTTTCTAAATACGTACGCTATTTCTGAAGAATAGCTTATTTAATCATGGCAAAGGCACGGCTAATCCTTCCAAAACATTTGGGAGGATTTTTTTGTTCTCCCTTAAAGCGAGGGATATAGATGAAAGAACAATTAAAACTTATAAACGTCAGCTATGAAGTGAAGGATCTTACCGTTTTTAAAAACGTAAATGTCAGCGTTCAGCAAGGCGATATCATTGGGATTATCGGCAAAAACGGGGCTGGAAAATCGACGCTGCTTCACCTGATCAACAAGGACTTAATTCCGTCACAGGGACAAATCCAATGGATGCAGCACGGCTTAAAAACGGTGCTGGTTGAACAGGAGACTGAATCGTATTCCTTTGAGAATCAGACACCTGCCGAAGTGAAACTGCTGGAGAAATGGCACGTGCCAGCCCGTGATTTCAGCCAGTTAAGCGGCGGAGAAAAACTGAAAGCACGGCTGGCAAAAGGGCTATCAGAGGATGCAGACCTTTTCCTGCTAGATGAACCGACAAACCATCTTGATGACATAAGCCTGCAATTTCTCATTCAGCAGCTGAAAAATGTTAGCGGCACTGTCATTCTCGTTTCGCACGATCGGTATTTCTTAGATGAAGCTGCCACGAAAATATGGTCAATCGAGGACCACACGCTGACTGAATACAAAGGGAACTACTCTGGTTACATGAAGTTCCGGAAAGAGAAAAGACTGACACAGCAGCGCGAATATGAAAAACAGCAGAAAATGATTGAACGGATTGAAGCCCAAATGACAGAACTCACTTCATGGTCAAAAAAAGCTCACGCACAATCGACGAAAAAGGAAGGGTTTAAAGAATACCATCGTGTAAAAGCAAAGCGCACAGATGCCCAGATCAAATCGAAACAAAAGCGGCTTGAAAAAGAACTCGAAAAAACAAAGGCTGAGCCTGTCGATCCGGAATATACTGTTCGTTTTTCAATTGATACAACTCATAAAACAGGAAAACGGTTTTTGGAAGTTCAACACCTGACGAAGTCATTTGGCGAAAAGACACTGTTTCAAAACGCCCGCTTTACGATTCAGCACGGAGAAAAGGTTGCCATTACAGGCCCGAACGGCAGCGGAAAAACAACCTTATTGAAAGTCATTCTTGGACAGGAAACGGCTGAGGGAAAGGTGTGGATATCACCATCAGCAAAAATCGGTTATTTAACACAGGAAGTATTTGATTTGCCTTTAGAACAAACACCGGAGGAGTTATTTTATCAAGACACGTTCGAGGCGAGAGGAAATGTCCAGAATATCATGACGCGATTGGGATTTACCGCTTCTCAATGGACAGAACCAATTCAACATATGAGTATGGGCGAGCGTGTAAAGTGCAAGCTGATGGCTTATATCTTAGAGGAAAAAGACGTGCTGATATTAGATGAACCGACCAATCACCTCGACCTGCCGTCACGCGAACAGCTGGAAGAAACACTGTCACAATACAGCGGCACACTGATTGTGGTATCGCACGACCGTTATTTTCTCGAGAAAACAACGAACAGCAAACTCGTTATTTCAAACAATGGCATCGAAAAGCAATTGAATGACGTTCCTTCAGAAAGAAACGACCGGGAGGAGCTTCGTTTAAAGCTTGAGACAGAAAGACAAGAAGTGCTGGGAAAACTCAGTTTTATGACGCCAAATGATAAAGGGTACAAGGAGCTTGATCAGGCTTTCAATGAGCTTACGAAACGGATGAAAGAGCTTGATCATCAAGATAAAAAAAACTGAGCGGGAATGTTCAAGCGGCATTAAAAAGGACAACAGCCGTTGTCCTTTTTTCTTTATATTTTCAAGCCTTCCCATGACCTTAATGTCTCTAATGATGACTTATAATACCCTGCCACTACTTCCAAATAGGCATTTCCTTTCATCGGAGTAAACGGATCTGGTCCAGCCGCCACCATCTCCATAATTATCGGGCCTTTATAACCGATAAAATTAAGCGTTTCGATTTGCTCTTTGAGATTCGCATGGCCGTTTCCGATCGCCTGGCGATTTGAATCAGCCACGTGATAGACTCCGAGTTTCTGCCCTGCCAATTTAATGGCCTTTACAGGATCAGCTTCTTCTATATTCATATGATACGCATCGAGAAGTACTTCGAGATTGGGGCTGCTGACATCGCGAATGAATTGTAAAGCTTCTTCACAAGTGACCACTTGGTGATTTTCGTATCGGTTCAGTACTTCAAATACCACCTGAATCTGTAATTCCTTCGCTTTGGCCATGATTTTTTTAGCGCCTTCGACCAATAAACTCCAATCCCGCGCATCATCACCGCTCCCTCTCACTTTACCGACATCGCCGTGAAGACAGATACGGGGAGCCCCTAAATCCACAGCCCAATCCAGTAAATCTAAGAAATACTGCACAGCCTTTGAACGAACTTCTTCATTCGCACTTGAAATATCCACATTCCTTGGCGTTACCGATAAAACCTTTACTTGATGAGCAGCCAATGTTTCGGCAATGTCTTTCGGATTCAGCGAAATATCCCCTTCGACCTCAACCCCATCTACTCCGATTTCTGCAGCCAGCCGGCATTTTTGTTCAAATGGAATGCTGCCGAAAGTCCATAAGCATAACCCATATTCTCTTCCCATATTGAAATCCCCCTTTTAGAAAGATGAAACTGTATTCTTTGACATAATTTCTCCTTCAATCTGTTCCAATGATTTGCCTTTTGTCTCCGGCACATATTGATAAACAAAGAGAAAGGCAAGTACACCAATGGCGCCGTACAGGAGAAATAAAGCACCTGTACCTATCAGATCTAAAAGCAGCGGGAAGGACAGCGACACTGCAATATTTGCCAGCCACAGACAGGTACTAGCAATTCCCAGCGCCGTTCCCCTGACCTGCAACGGGAAAATTTCAGCCAGCACAACCCAAACGACCATTCCCCAGCTCGCTGAATACGCTACCATAAACAAGCATAAGCAGGATAACAGCAGCCAATCGGGTGCATGAAAGAACAGCGTACTGATGCCCAAAATACCAAGTGCCAAAGACATTCCGACATTGCCGATCAGCATGAGCTTTCTTCGCCCTATCATATCAATCAGCAGCAAGCCGATGATCGTAAATAAGACATTGATAATGCCGATGCCAATGGTTCCTGCAATGGCACTGGAAGCGCCGAACCCCGCATTTTCTAAGATGGTCGGTGTATAATAAATAATCGTATTCGTGCCTATTACTTGCTGAAAGATGGCGACCCCAATACCTATGAATAAGATCGGCCTGATTGCCGGGGATAATAATGTTGATATGGAAACACGTTCCTTCGTCTTAATCTCCTTCATACTGCGGATCTCAGCATCGATTGTTCTCGGATCTCTCGTCAGAAGCAAAATATGGCGTGCTTCATCCTCACTTCTTTTCTGCAGCACCCATCGCGGGCTTTCAGGCATAAAAAACATGCCGGCCATGAGAATGAAGGAGGGAATCACTGCTAATAGAAGCATCAGATCCCACCTGCCCGAAGATGAAAAAACAAAGTTTACAATATACGCCATGAGAATTCCGAAAGAATTCATCAATGTATTCAATGAAGCGATTCTGCCTCTGATCGCGGCAGGCGCCATTTCTGACAGATACAAAGGAACAATTGCCGAAGCTCCTCCAACTGCTACACCTAATTCTATTCTGAATAGTAATAATATTCCGATATTATGAGCTAAGCCTGTTCCAATGGCTCCAATTGTAAAAAGCACACCTAGCCAGATGATTGTTTTTTTCCTGCCATAGCGGTCGGAAAATCTTCCGCAAAAGGCTGCCCCGGCTAAAGCGCCAATCAGTACTCCGCTGACAACCAATCCTTCTAAAAATGGAGTCAGCTCCATGTCTTCTCTAATAAACAGCAGCGCGCCGGATATTACACCCGTATCGTACCCGAACAGCAAACCTCCTAATGCCCCGAAAAAATAAATAAGACTGATATAGGCCTTTTTGGATGTCATCAAGACACCTCCGACTGATTGTATTTAACGTTTAAGTAGGGGAGATCCCTTCGTTTAAGAGAAAGATCCCCCAAAATACAGGGTCATAACAGTGAAGCCGTTGAATCCCGCACGATTAATGAAGGAGACAGCATCACGCGCTGTATCACTTTCTTTTGTTTTGAATCGGCCATGCCGTCCATCAGCAGTTCAATTGCCTTTTCTCCCATTTCTTCAGTCGGCTGTGCGATAGTCGTCAATTGGGGATCACTGATCTTTGCAAGGATGCTGTTGTCAAACCCAATTAGAGAAAGGGATGAAGGAATAGAAATATGAAGTTGCCTTGCAGCCTGCAAAACGCCTAAAGCAAGCAGCTCAGTCGTCACAAAGACAGCCGTCGGCCTATGTTTTTGATTAAGCAGCTTTAAACTGATGTCTTTACTGGCTGACAAGTCATATGGACAGTCCAGAATAGCTGATTCATCGATTTGGATTCCTGAAACACGCAGTCCTTCTTTAAAGCCGATGACACGATTTTTGATTGATGCATTGTTAATCTTTTCTGCTATGACAGCTATATTTGTATGCCCTAAATGAGCTAAATGGACAGCTGCCTCGTATCCCCCTTTAAAATCATCCGCCACTACATTGTCTACAGGCAGATGCGGTATATCTCTCGACAGCATGACAACCGGCATGTCGCTTTCAATTAGCTCGCGTATCGCCTGACTGTTTTTGAGACCCGTCGCCACAATAATGCCGTCTACATGCTTTTGCTTCAGCATGGTGATATATTCTTCTTCTCTCAGCGAATGATTGTCCGTACTGCATATGATGACACTGAAGTCCTTTTTACGGCCGCTGTCCTCCACGGCTCTGGCCAGTTCGGCCATAAACGGATTGGCGATGTCAGGAATGAGCAGTCCGATGGTCTTCATCATTTTTCTCGCTGAAGTCACAACACTTGGCTGATATTGAAGCTCCTCAATCACTTTCCAAATTCTATTTTTCGTTTTTTCACTTATATTGCCGGTGTTATTAAGAACCTTTGAAACCGTAGAGATTGAAACGTTTGCTTCCTTAGCAACATCATAAATGGTTGTTTTCATAAGAAGGCCACCTTTATAAAATAGATCCTCTCTAGTATAAACGAATGCTTACCAGAATTTCTTTTTAAAAAAGAGCTTCTTCTATCAAAAACTCAAACCGTTTGCGGCACTCCGTTTTTTAGTGTAACAGGCCGCTTCGTTTTGCAAGATTCTATACAAGCTGCGGCAATGGCAAGTGCTGCACGCGCATCTTCGCCTGTAACTAAGGTTGGCTTATGATTTCGAACGGCATCCACAAATGATTGTAACTCATCAACATAAGCATCAAATAATAAGTCCTGATCGTAGCGAATCGTGTTGTAGCTGACTCCGTCTTTGTTATACCTTGTCATGTTTGTATGGCGGATATCTCCGATGGTCAGCATGCCTTCAGATCCGAACACTTCTCCGCGGACATCATATCCATAAACGGCTTGGAAATTCGCTTCCGCCGTTGCAATCGCTCCGTTATCAAATTTGATCGTGACAACTGCAGTATCCAAAAATCCTTTGTCTTTAAAATCAGGTCTGACAAGAGCATCGGCCGCGGCATAGACTTCAATTGGCTTTGCATTTGGATTGAGAAAGAGTAAGGTATCAAAATCATGAATCAGCGTCTCTAAAAATATCGTCCATTGAGGAATTGAAGTCGGATCGCCGAGTGCCGGATCTCTTGTGATGGAACGCATTAACTGTGGTGTGCCGATTTTTCCTGCACGGATTTCTTCATATGCACTGCGAAAGCCTTTAGCGAAACGTCTGTTAAAACCGACCTGGAGCGGAACAGATTCTTCATTTACTGCTCTGATGACCTCATCCGCTTCTTCCAGCGTAACAGCCATCGGTTTCTCGCAAAATACAGCTTTCCCCTTCTTTGCCGCTGCAATAATGTTTGCGGCATGCGTCCTTGCTGGCGACGCAATGATGACCGCATCAATAGCCGGATGCTCCAGCATGTCTAACGGATCCGTAAACGCTTTAATATTTGAGCCGAGCTTTTTTGCAAATGCTTCTGCATTCCCCGGAACCGGATCTGCAACCGCATACAAATCTGCTCCTTTCACACGGAACGCAATACTTTCTCCGTGAAAAGCTCCCATCCGTCCCGCACCTAATAGCCCAACCTGTACATTCCCCATCAGTACCACTCCCATTCTGCGAAAATAAGGAAAGTCTTTCTCTTTAATATCATTATAGAATAAAAAATAACCCCTAAAAATATTTCTAAATACGTTTAATATAGGGAAAGTCTTTCCTAACTGGTTTCAATTGTAACCCCTTACATTTTTGAGGTCAATCTTTTTTTGCTGTGTGTAAAGCAGACCTCTCCTTTAGCCGTCGATTAAGCCTGCAATGACTAAGGGTTCAGGGGCAAAAAAATACCAAGGGTGTGCGGCCCCTGATCGTTCAGATGGAAACTTCTCATATATAGAAGAGAGGTAATGAAGAAAAGCAGAAGAGAAAATGAAATAAAGTGAGGATGGATCATATGACTGAAGACTTTTACTGTGATGACGTATTTAGCGGCAAAACGAAGCAAATAAGGTATTAGAGGCAGATAACGTATTGGCTTACTATCATACAAACCCTTTTTATCCAGTCCATATTGTGGCTGTCCCGAAGAAACATATCTCCTCATGATCACCCTGGAAGAGAACGACCATGATGTGAATGGGTGTCATTCAAAAGGTCGCTTCCATAGTGACGGAAGAAAAAGGTGCATGCCGTGTGATCACTAACTTAGGAGCTTACCAGGACTCTAAACATCTGCATTGGCATATTGTGTTTGGGAAACCGCTTAAGTAAGCAGCTATTATCAGCACAGCTGTTTCCGCATACGTATATTGGTCATGGCATATCCCATCTTCTGATAAAGATAGACGGCTGTCTCGTTATGTGCAAACACATGGAGAGCAAGTCTTTCCGCCCCAAGCTCTCTTGCTCTTTCATCCAGACTTTGAAGCGCCAATTGAGCCAGCCCTTTACCGCGAAAGGCTTCATACAATCCAAAGGAATAGATAAACGCTTCCTTTTGCGGATGAAGCGGATCAGCATACAGCCAGAGCCAGCCCATCCTTTCCCCTTCTTCATTTGTGATGTTCCAAAAGAAATGATTGCTGCTGTTTCGTCCATTCGGAATCATTTTCTCATATGCCTGTTCCGATTTCTCAAACGCCTCTTTTTCCGTCCAAGTTCCCGATTGTATGTTTTGTTTCGCATAATTTTGCACGGACATCCCTCGAAATGCTTCGAACTCCTCCACAGTCATGTCTTCCAAAGTTAACGCCATCCTGTATTCCTCCTTTATGAAAAAAGTCCAGCTGGTGCCGGACGAATAACGTACAAATGAAGATCTATTTTCTATTATTCGATAAGAGAAGGAGGTCTCCTGCAAATTGGTTTGTTAAGTGAATAGCTTACGTGGACTCCCAAATGATTATAATGATAGAAACAATCAAACAGATCATTGCAGGGATCGTCATGAGTACTGATTGGCGCGCTCGAACAATGTGCGCATGAACCGCTCCCGCCATGAGAACGACAAACAGGACGCCTGCCCCAAATGCTGCATACCGATTCCAAATTCCCGCTGTCATAGCAAATGCCCCCGCTATTTCAAGAATACCAGTAACAGTCAGAAACCATAACGGATATTGATAATGCCGCCAATGCTCCACTTGAAAGGGCACGCGGAACACCTTTATGATGCCTCCCACGAGCATAAAAGCTGCCAAACCGACTTTCATGATCATAGATATCATCTTGCGTCACTCCCTTTTGGAAGCATCCCGTATATTAAGAGATTGACAACCTGCGCTGCGAGACTTGCCGGATCTTTGATTCCGGTTAACAAATATGAATCGGTCAAATGTTCAATCATGCCGATCAAGCATTCCACCACGGTTTCCATTTCCAATTCGGAACGAAAATAGCCAAGGCGCTGTTCTGCTTCTAAGTTGTCTTTCAAAACCATCGCGACATCTTGTTTCAATTGTTTCGCTTCTGGGTTGAGAAAAAAACCGATCCTTGTTAAATCCTTGTCCTCCGCCAGAAACTGAAAAACAGCTTCCACAGCAGAGAGCACTCCGTTTGTTACATCGTTCGCATGTAATCCGGTTTCCAAGAGAAGTGATTCTGTCAGCTTTCTTAAGCGAGAGTGGAAATCGTTGATTAACTCCTCAAAGATGGCTTCTTTACTTTGAAAGTACAGATAAAAGGAAGGCTGCGTCAGTCCAGCTCTTTTCACAATGGCACTTACCTTCGTTTCATGAAATCCCCGAATCGAAAATTCATGTGCAGCAGCTTTGAGCAATCGTTTCCGGCTCTCCTCCCCTTTACGTCCTTTTCTGCTTTTCACATCGGATCAGCCTCCACAAAACAAAAAGATATTTTTCAGTAACATTACTTATGAGTATTATTTCATGCATTTGGATTTTATGTCAATGAATTTCATATCCATCTGCTTCCTTCATAAAAACATAACGAACATGACTTGAAGCCATGTTCGTTTAGCTGCACATTTTATTCCTCATATAATTGATAAACTCTTTTTAATTTCTGCTCCAGCTGTTCAAAATGCACGAAACGCGCTTCTCTCAGAAATTCAGTACCCTCAATAAATAAAAGAAGAACGGGGACGGTGAAGACCGAAAATCTGCCGGCAACCTCTTCTACATCGTCAGCATTGATATGCCCCAATGTGATGTTTGGAAACTGATCCAATAATATTCTAAGCTGCGGCAGAACAGCATGACATACTGTACAGCCGGGTCTTGATATATAGATAAAACTGAATTGATGCTGCTTAATAAAATGCTCTATAGCATCTAATGAATGTAATTCTGTCATCTCTTTCATCCATCTACTCCTTCAAATTGGTCTGTTTTTCATGACCAAGCATCGATACGTATCATTCACTATACACATTTATATTTATGATATCCGCTTTTTTGCTTTGCAGGGTACCTGCAAGTTTGCATGAGAATGGCAAAACAAAAGAACAGTTACCGCTTGCCAGTAACTGTTCTTACATACTTTCGTATTAAAAATGCAAAGCGTAAGCCCCTGAACCGATGAGTGCAACCCCGATGGAGACTGCAATCAGCACCACGTTATATTCAAAACCGCCGGCGCCATTCGCAAATCCTTTCGCTCCATGGACTTTTACGATAGCACCTAACATAATGATCGTTATGATAGCAGCTCCAAGCGGGAGGAATACACCTAAAATAAATAAAATTCCGCTTACTAATTCCCCAAGACCTGATATAGCGGCCGCGACGTTACCTGGTTTAACCCCAATTGACTCGAACCATTGTCCGGTTCCTTTAATCCCGTAACCGCCAAACCAGCCAAATACTTTTTGTGATCCATAAAACAGAAACACCACACCAATCATAATACGAATAAGCAATAGTCCTGCATCTTCCATTTTTATCTCTCCTTATTTTTGATGTAACATGATGTGCTGAAAGGGAGCACGTCTTGTTATTTACCTCCAGTAACTTCCAGCGGTCATCTGTTGAATATATGTCTCTTTATTTCTCTTCATGCGTTATTACAATCCGTCTAACTCTCTCACTTCAAACGGCAGCAGCCCTTGTTCAATTTGTGTTCGATGCGGTTCATACTGCACAGGCAGCATCAACCTTCCACCCATTGTTTCTGGTGATTCATCATGAGCAAAGCCCGGCGGATCAGTTGCGATTTCAAACAGGATTTCCCCATGTTCTCTGAAGTAAACCGCATTAAAATAATTTCTATCCTGAACAGGAGTCACACCGTATCCGTGAGAAGCAATATATCTTTGCCAATCTAATTGATCTTCGTCATCGCTAGCACGCCAAGCGATGTGATGCACCGTGCCGACTCCCATTTGTCCGCGGCCAATAGGCGTTAATTTAAGGTCAATCACATTTCCGATATCACCGGCAGAACGAAAACGAACGAAGTCTCCTTCCTTGCCGACTTGTTCCAGTCCCATGATATTTTCTAATAGCTCAGCGGTTTTATCAGGCTGTGCTGATAACAGGGTTGCACCGCCAAAGCCTTTAATGGCAACATCAGGTGTTATATCTCCAAACGTCCACGTATTGGCTTCTCCTTCTTCTCTTTCCACGATTTCTAAGTGTAGACCGTGCGGATCATCAAATTCTGCATATTGTTCTCCAAAACGCTCGATTTTGGTGTATGGAACGTTGAACTTTTCAAGTCTCTTTTCCCAAAAAGCCATAGCTCCCTTCGGTACGACATAAGAAGTCACGCCAACTTGACCGTCCCCAATGATGCCTTGGCGGGCTCCTGCCCACGGAAAGAAGGTGATGATTGTTCCCGGCTTCCCGCCTTCATTTCCAAAATAAAGATGATACGTACCTGGATCATCAAAATTGACAGTTTGTTTGACCAATCGAAGTCCCAGGACTCCTGCGTAAAAATCTGCGTTTTCTTGAGGGTGACCGACAATTGCTGTAATATGATGTATTCCCATCATTTTTTTAGCCATTTTTACCCGCTCCTTCACATGTTCATTTAGATATACTCAACAAACTCATTCACAGGTTTCCGGTAACCGCGCGGCCTTCTGCTCTCTATTTTTTCTTTCCCAATTGTAATCATCATGACAACCTCAAATTGATCATCTATATTCAAAATCCGTTTCACGGCTTCAGCATCAAAGCCGATCATAGGGCAGGTGTCCCAGCCCTTTTCCTTAGCACTCAGCATAAACATCATCGCAGAAAGTGAAGCATTCCTTATCGCCTCATCCCTCTTAAATTGTTCTCCCTTGCTTTCATAAAATGAAACGGTGTCTTGAACCATGTGGTCATACTCTTGCTTATTTAGCACCCCCAACACCTTTAATCCTTCATAGATGTCAGCCGCTTGCTGATATGCCTGCTTATCTCCTAATACCAAAAGAACCGCAGATGAGCTAAACACTTTATATTGTCCGTTTGCGGCCTGTTTCAGCTTTTCTTTTACATCCGGGTCTAGAACCGTCACATATTTTGTATGCTGTAAATTAAAAGCCGATGGAGCCAATGCAACCCATTCAAACATCTCATTAAGTTCTTCTTTCGTGATTGGATGATCTGATAGGAAGTTGCTTGCAGATCTTCTTTCTTTGACTAGCTGTGAAAATTCAGCCATTTACGCCACTCCTCTTTTATCTCGAATTCGAGATATTATTTTTAAAAAAATCACATTAGAAGGATTGAGATTCTATATACAAGCAGGTTTACGCTTGGTCTTGGCTATTTATCTCGAATTAAAATATCTTGAATATGAGATAATAATAAAATATGGATGTTCTAATGTCAACAGTTTTTAAAAAATAATGGAATTTTCCACTGAAGCAGATGTTAATAGTTGTGCCATCACCGCTTGTTTCATAAGAACCTATATGTTTGGTGTGTGATCTTTTAGCCCGGCTCCAACTTTTTTTCTTTCACCTTACTTACTTGCCAATTCTTTAATCATCAAACCCAATTCATAAATCCCCTTTTGAAGTCTTCAAACGATGCATAAGCATATGATAAGCGAACATAATTCCCTTTTTCCTGAGCATAGATACTGCCGAGATTGAGAAGAATCCCTTTTGATAAAGCTTTTATATAAAGGGATTTCATTGATATGGAGACTGTCAACCATTGGGCATTATCCAGAGAAGAATTAAAAGGCTTTATTCATGAAAAAGGCATGTCATCTCATGTACTAGTGCCGGATGATGGCGAATCATATTCATTTTAAATGGCGAAAAGAGTTCATGTGAATAAGCATGATATTCTCCGTCAGCTTGGTGCTCAAGAAAAGGCCCTTCCTTGGAAGGGTCTTTTTTAACCTGATTTTTAAAAAAGATGGAGTATTTGGTTGATATCTTAAATCCTAGTTTTTTTGCTAAATGAATAGATGATTTGTTGCTGACATCACAATCCCAGCTAGGGCTGACGCCGTTTTCGAGACAATCATTTATAAACTTACTCCCAGCAATATAAGCGAACCCCATCCCTCTATATTCTTCGTGAGTATAGATATCCATTTCTGCACGATCGCCGCCTAGAAATATAGAAGTGCACTCACTGACAACATAATTGTCATACAAAACAGCAAATCCAAATCCGTTTTTTAAAAAATTCGAGACTGAACCCCAATATTCCTCATAATAAGCTTTTTGAAATTCAGTGCTGCTTGAAATGATATCCTCATTTATTCTTTTTAATGTAACCCCCTTTGGAAGCTGAAAAGCCTTTTTGGCAGAAATTTGTTGAAAAAACGCATATCGCATCATTTGATTCAACTCATCATGCAGTACAGTTTTTATTACGCTGTCCCATGAGCGATTGGGAGAAAACAGAGTAAATCTTTTTTGGGATTTGGCTCTCTTTTTGTATAATTCAACGATAAATTCATTAACATTTTGATTCCTTTCATCCCCTGCAACATAATAAATTCCTGAGCTGGTTCCTATCAGAAACGATTGATCATCTGCATAAACAACTCCCGGAATTGTTTGTTCTAATATTGAATAAACAAATGTCGGGCAACATGTTTCTTTATGATGTATCAATGTTTTGACTTTACTATATTGTTCTTTTTTTATCTCCTGCAAACTGTACCCTCCTATCACTTTCCCTCTTTAATCCGTAAAAGAATTCCCCTCTTTTAACGACACTTCTGTAAAGAGCTCTCACCATGATTCAGTATGATACTTCAGCCTGATAAGGTTTGTTCTTAACGTTTCTAAAGGTATTTGTTGCATGTTTGTTAAAGCACTGCGACTTTCTCGGAAACGATTGATTTCTGTTATATGTATTCTTAGGCTTCTGTATCAAATTATTTATCCCCAATTTCATTTAGTATTTGATGCAAAACGAAAACTGTATTATATTGTAAATATCTCTGTTATAATCAATTACTTTACTTTTCTGCACGTAACAATACATTCTTTTAAAAAGGACGGGAGGAAATTTGCATGTCAAACCATTCACCAATTTTTCCCCAATTAAGTGACAATGGCATTCACTATTTTCAAACTTATGATGAAAGCCTTGGTCTTTGGCCAGTTCCCTACAAAGCATATTATGTATCCACTCGTTTCGGTCAAACGCATGTGATTGCAAGCGGACCAGAGAATGCGCCGCCACTCGTATTGCTTCACGGGGCACTATTTAGCTCCACGATGTGGTATCCCAACATTGCGGATTGGAGTAGCAAATACCGAACTTATGCAATCGATATCATAGGTGATAAGAATAAAAGTATTCCTGCAGATTTATGTGGTACAAGAACGGGTTACGCCGATTGGCTTCTTGATGTGTTTGATTATCTAGGGGTCGAAAAGCCTCACATGATCGGACTCTCACTTGGCGGACTTCATACTATGAATTTTATTTTACGTGCACCAGAGAGAGTAAAAAGTGCAACTCTTCTTAGCCCAGCGGAAACATTTTTACCATTTCATCACGATTTTTATAAATATGCGCTTAGTCTCACAGAACCAAATGGAGTTGAGAGTTTCTTAAAGTGGATGATGATAGATCGCAATGTGTTACATCCACTTTTTGTGAAGCAGTTTCATGCAGGAGTTATGTGGCAGGATGGAGCAAGACAGCAAACCCCTAAAGCCGACGGATTTCCGTATGTTTTCACCGACGAAGAATTAAAATCAGTAAAAGTCCCGATTCTATTATTACTAGGTGAACATGAAGTCATTTATGATCCGCATTCAGCCTTACAGCGCGCATCTTTATTAGTGCCTGGAATTGAAGCAGAAATCATCAAAAATGCGGGCCATGTTTTATCATTGGAACAGTCTGAAACAATAAATGAACGAGTTCTGAGCTTTTTAGAATAGCCAGTAAGATGAGGAGACACCCACCACTCTACATATTCATCTTATAATTTCTAAGAACCTATCTATCAACATTGAATGCATTTTTATTTACTTGCCAGTTCCTTAATGATCAAACTTAATTCATAAATTCCCTTTTGGAGATCTTCAAGGGATGCATAAGCGTATGACAAGCGAATATAATTGCCTTTTTCCTGTGCATAAATACTGCCAAGATTGAGAAGAATCCCTTTTGTTAAGGCTTTTTTATAAAGTAATTTCATAGATATCGAGGGCAATATTTTTAACCAGATAAAGAATCCCCCTTTTGGAATAGTCCAAACAGCTGCATTCTTCATATTGGTTTCTAAAGCGCTCGTAACAAATTGCCTTCTTATCTTTAATTGATGTCTCACCCGTTCTAAATGCCGCTGATATTGGCCAGATGTAAACCATTCCGCCGCTACTCTTTGAGACAACGAACTCGATCCGTAATCTGTCTGCATTTTAATGTCAGATAAACGTTCAATCACTGGCTCTGGCCCGACTATCCATCCAATCCTTAAGCCCGGGCTTAGCGTTTTCGATAAACTTCCTACATATAGCACATGGCCGTTTTTATCTATTGTTTTAATAGGATATGGCGGAATGTCATCTATCCACAGCTCACGATATATGTCATCTTCAATAATGGGAAGCTGCGTTTTTTCGCTTGCGGCAAGGATTTCTTTCCGCCGCTCTTCTGACATTAAGATACCAGTCGGATTTTGAAAACAAGGGTTTGTATATAATATGGCTCTCCCCCGTTCCCCCTTTGTCATATGAATATGGTTTGGCAAAAGCCCCTCTTTATCCATAGGAAGTCCGGTCAGATTCATTCCGGCTGATTGAAATACATGTAATGAATAAAGATAAGATGGCTGATCAAGTAAAACCGTTGAACCTCTTTGCAAAAGTCCCATTGATATAAGCTGTAAGGCTTGCAGTGCTCCTGAAACTATAAGAATGGATGAAGGTGAAGCCTGAATCCCTATTGTTTTTAAATAATCACTCAATGCCTCTCTTAAAGGCAAGTATCCTTTTGGTTCCTCATATCCGAACGCCTCTATGTTTTGAGATACCTTGCCCATAATCTCTTTCATAGCAGACAAAGGAAAAATCTCATTTGAAAGTTCTCCTTTGCTTAGCTGTATAAGATCAGAATTTGATTCTGATTTATTGATCTCTTGAACAATTCTTCGGCTTGGCTGCTGGATTCCCGAAGTTACATATTTCTCCCAATTGGGTGCAGAATTCTTAGCCAACAGTGTCCAAGTATTGTTGATGACAACTGTCCCTTTGCCCATTCTGCCTTCAATCAACCCATCTGCCATCAATTCCTCTAATGCTGTGATAACCGTGCTTCGATTTACATGAAAGTCTTTTGCAAGCGTTCGCTGGCTTGGAATCTTACTTCCAATCGGCCACTCTCCATTTCCTATTTTCTCTTTTATATAATCAATGATTTGTAAGTACTTAGGAAGCTTTCTAACCGTTTTTTCTTCTGTAACGCTCATCAAAAGCAGTCTCCTTCAACTAAAGTGGTTGGGTCAAAAATTGTGTAACTGGTTGAAGCCATTTTATCAAATCTCTATTAGTATAAAACACACTAAATAACTGGTTGGTTTTTGTAAAGAAGGAGTGAAGATCATGAAAAAGAAAACTGTGCAACTCATCATATCTTACAGTCTTATGATCGGTTTGTGGGCATCAGCTTTTCCGGGAATTCGTGTAGGTCTGGAATATTACACACCCGAACACCTTGCTTTATTTCGTTTGTTAATCGGATCTATGGCATTGTTGCTTTTTGCTGTGCTGACTAAAATTCGCTTACCTGACATGAAAGATATCCCTGTCATCTTATTATTAGGGTTTTTAGGTTTTGCACTCTATCACATTTTGCTTAATAAGGGTGAAAAAACAGTTAGTGCCGGGATTGCAAGCTTACTCGTAACCACAGCACCAATCTTTTCTGCGGTATTGTCTCGCCTGTTTTTTGGTGAACATTTTGGTTTTTCTAAATGGATTGGCTCTATCATTAGTTTATTGGGTGTGTCATTTATTTCATTAGGAACAGGAGACCATGCGCTTTCAATGAAAGGAATTCTGTTCATTCTGCTGGCAGCTTTTGCAGAGAGTATTTATTTTGTTTTTCAAGCCCGTTATATAAAAAAGTATGGTTTTATTCCATTTGTAACGTTCACGATTTGGGGTGCAGCCTTACCAATGCTTGTTTTTCTTCCAGGCCTATGTGGGGAGTTTTTAAACGCCTCAATGAACTCCACATTGTCTATCGTTTACTTAGGTTTATTCCCGACGGTCATCCCATACTTTGCGCTTGCATATGTAACTTCAATCGTCGGTGCTTCTGAAGCAACGATTTCACTTTATGTAACACCTGCTTTGACGATGGTGATTTCCTGGATGTGGATAGGGGAAATGCCTTCACTTATTTCACTGCTAGGCGGAATGGTGACTGTCAGCGGGGTATGTTTCACCTACATAAAAGGAAGCAAAATAAAGATGTTAAAGGAGATGAAAAAGTTCTAATTTCCTTTTCTGTCTTGATGTACGGTATCGGTCGGTACCCTGCTTCATGTCATGACATGAATGAATAAAAAAACATACCAATCGTATTTGGTATGTTTTTTTCTAAGATGAGCTCTTAACATTGTAAGTCCAAAAAAAGCATATCTTAATTATACTCTCATCGTTTGATCAATTGGTGATCAAAAACCTTTACTATTACATTATTTATTGCTTAATCAATACTGATAACTCACCTTCGAATACTTTTTCTTCTTTATGATTATAAGTAAATATCAATACAGTAAGTATTCCCGTTCCACTTTTCTTTGGTTTCTTATCTACCACCTCAACAACTGAATGCAATTCATCGTCTGGATACACGGGTTTTATGAATTTAATATGATTCATCTCTGTTCCAGCGATAATATCGTCGCCATAGAACCCCTCTTCAATCCAAAGCTTAAAAGAAATGGCTAACGTTTGTATGCCAGAAGCGATGATTCCATTAAATCTGCCTTTATTCGCTTTTTCCTCGTCTACATGCATATATTGAGGGTCAAATTCTTCCGCAAACCTCATTACATTTTCTTTTGTTACCCTAAAAGACTTTGTATGAAATACTTGTCCAATCGCAAATTCATCCAACTTCATAAATACACCTCTTATCAAAATATTCCTTCATCAACTATCACACAAAAAATACTTTATCATATTTCATGTAGATCATCCTTTACATTCTTACCTATAAAACTTGTCAGATCAAATGTTCAGTTTGGGGAAAGAAACATTTGAAATAGCGAACGTGACAGCTCAAAGATGATTTTGCCCACGAAATAAAAAAACTGCGTTTATAATAGGATAACTTGTTTTTTACAAACAAATCATTCAGAAACACATTTCGTTTTCTTCTCTTTTTATCCATATAAAATTGAAGCAGCTTTTATAGGTTGTCTTTAGCAACGTGATTGTTGTCTGCAGTTAATCTGCTGACATCATACTCCCAATTGCAGATAAGATAAAAGAAGCTATCGAATTGGTGTCCATAGTGAGTGAATATGAAAAAAGATACCAGCTGGTATGTTTTTATATTGAAACATTCAATTAGCTCAAAATGAGATCACTTTGGTTCGTTCTTTATATCAATCTTAAAAAATGAAACTGGTATAAAGTTTTATTTTACAGATGAGATACGATACACTCCGAATCCCCTGTGAGTTTGAATTCCCCAAACCCGTAAGGCAGCAACATATGATCTCCTTTTTTAAAGTCATATGTACGCTCGCCGGAGATTATCCGGCCTTCTCCTTCGAGGACGCTGACAAGAAGGAATGATTTTTGCTGTTTTAAACTTGCCGATCCTGTTAACTCCCACTTTTCCACTGAAAAATAAGGGCACTCAATCAATACGGCTATGTGCAAATCATCTGTTTGTTTATATTGAACCGTTTGCTGCTCTGGCGCAAATGGTACGTCTATCACTTCTATGCTCTTTTCCAAATGGAGCTCACGCAAATTGCCTTCTGTATCTTTCCGGCCATAATCATACAATCTGTAGGTTGTATCGGAATTCTGCTGCGTCTCTAAAATGAGAATTCCTTTCCCAATCGCATGAACGGTGCCGCTTGGCACATAGAAGAAATCCCCCGGTTTTACCTTTACGCGGCGCAGGAGCTTGTCCCATTTTCCACCTTCTATCATCGAGATCAGTTCTTCCTTTGTTTTTGCGTTGTGGCCATAAACGATTTCTGCATCTTCTTGGCAGTCTATGATATACCAGCATTCTGTTTTTCCGAGCTCTCCTTTTTCACGCGTTTTTGCATACTCATCTTTCGGATGCACCTGAACGGATAAGTCTTGATTGGCATCCAAAATTTTCGTGAGAAGAGGGAAGCGGTCCCCCTTCAGATGTCCGAATAAATGCCGGTAATGTTCCCATAATTCGCTGAGCATGAGCCCCTTGTATATCCCGTTTTGAACAACACTTTGTCCATTTTGATGTGCTGCAAAAGCCCAGCATTCCGCCGTTCGTTCTGATGGGATGTCATAGCCGAAAGCAGCCAAAGCGGTGCCGCCCCAAATCTTTTCTTTGAAAACAGGCTTGAAAAATAACGGTTCAGTCATCATGAAAAATTCCCCCGCTTTATATGATTTCATCCAGGAGTTTGTATGCTTCGTCTTTTGTCTGGACAGAGAGCAGCCTTTCCCTATAGCTGTCATCCATCAGTTTTCGAGATAGCATTTGCAGCAGTTTCAGATGCTGGTTCCCTCCGCTATCTTTCGGTACAGCGATCATAAAGATTAACTTTGCTTCTGATCCATCAAGACTGTTCCAGTCAATGCCTGATCGTTTGATTCCAAACACTACACTAGGCTTCTTGACGGCATCAGACTTCCCGTGCGGGATCGCGATATTCATTCCAATCGCCGTTGTCCCCTCTTGTTCGCGATTCATGATCGCTTGTTTAAAACCGCTCTCTGAATGCAGCATACCTGCGCGGGACAATTTTTGAATCATTTCATCGATAATGTCATCTCTGGTTTCGCCTGATAATGTTGGTTCAATAAGATCTATACTCATAATGTCTGTCAGCTTGTTAATATCCGTCTTCTGTCTGTTTTCCGCTTCATTGTGCTGTTTGGGAGCGTCATTCGATGCTGCAGCTTCACTCAGCCCGGCGGGTGAAGAAACCGGAATATCTTTTTTTAGTACATTAACTAAAAGAGCGGTGGTAAGAGATCCGGCAATCACTGCAATAAAAAACATCAATACATGATCAACGGCGCCTAGTACTGCCACTATAGGCCCGCCGTGCGCTACTCTGTCTCCGACATTGCCGATCATAGCGATCACAGAACCAATCATAGAACCTGCCATAATCCCCGGAATGACGCGAAGCGGATCTTGTGCCGCGAATGGAATGGCTCCTTCAGTGATGCCGAAGAGTCCCATGGTAAATGATGCTTTTCCCATTTCTCTTTCCGACTCCTGAAATTTCCTTTTTCCAAAAAACGTGGCAATCCCCAGGCCGATCGGCGGTATACAAATGGCGACGGCAATCGGTCCCATAATTTCATAGTTTCCTTCTCCGATCATGGCCGATCCGAACAGGAATGCCACCTTGTTTACGGGGCCTCCCATATCAAATGAAATCATTGCGCCTAAAATCAATGCCAGCAGGATGGAGCTCGAACCTTTCATGCCCGCCAGCCATACCGTTAAAGATTCGAAAATTTGGGCTACAGGTGCACCGATCAAAAACACAAACGCCAAACCTACAATTAGTGAAGCGAACACTGGAATAATAATAATCGGCATAATCGGCTGAATCGCTTTTGGAACCTTTAATTTTTTGATCCAAAGGGCAGAATACCCCGCCAAAAAACCGGCGATGATGCCGCCGAGAAAACCGGCGCCGCTTGCACTGCCGTAAAAGCTTCCCGTCGCTGCAATATATCCGCCGATCATTCCTGGTACAAGCCCGGGCTTATCAGCGATGCTGTACGCGATATATCCGGCCAAAATCGGGATCATGAATGAGAATGAGGCACTTCCGATCTGTTCAATCGTTTTCCAAAAAGATTCATCCGGAATGACTAAGCCTTTCGGTGTTTTCTCACCTCCAAGCGTTAATGCAACCGCTATCAATAATCCGCCGACGACGATGAATGGAACCATAAAAGAAACACCGTTCATTAAATGACGATAAATCGGATTTTGTTTTTTCTCCTGTTGATTGCCGGCTTCCGAATTTGAAACTGAACGGTAGACCGGCACATCGCCGCTAAGTGCTTTTTGAATTAATTCTTCCGGTTTGCGGATACCATCCTGAACCCCGACAGACAACAGTTTTTTTCCTATAAACCGGTCTTTGTTTACCGAACGGTCTGCCGCAATAATGATCGCGTCTGCTTCACGAATCTCCTCACCGGTCAGCTCATTTTCCACTCCGATTCCGCCTTGGGTCTCGACTTTCATTTGGACGCCTAATCTGTCGGCAGCTTTTTGCAGATTTTCAGCCGCCATATATGTATGGGCAATTCCATTCGGGCATGATGTAATCGCTAACAGTTTCATACGAGTCCTCCTTTAAAGTATGAATCATAAGGCCTGTAACAACTGTATATCAAAATCATGCTTGTAAAAGCGCTGTTTTTTACCGTTAATTCCGGAAAAACCGGCATTTTTCCATATACAAAAAAAGCAGTCCCTCAAAGCCCCGCTTTTAATAATCCAAATAAGATAAAAATCTCATAACATTTGTTTCCTTCGTCAGCTTATGAATGAATGCCGGCTGCTCACTCAGATATGACAGTTCATGGAACAATTGCTTTGTCATGTTTTGATCCTCGTGTTTGACAGCCAGCATAAAGACGAGTGACACTTTTTCGCCCCCCCAATCAAGCGGCTCTTTTAATGTGGCAATCGCAATCGTTGATTGTTTTATCAATTTAGAGTTTGCATGAGGAATTGCAATGCCAGCTCCAATGTTTGTCGCCGACATTTTTTCTCTCATCACAGCATGAATGGCATACTCCTTTTCCACATAGCCTTTCTCGTATAAGACCATTGCCATTTGTTCAATCAGCTTGTAGCGATGAACTGACTCTTGCTGCAAAAAAACTAAGAAAGGAGTCGTATTGTTCAGCATCTTAAACGTTTTTTGTGTTTGGCGTTGCGATACGTCAACCTGATCCATAAATGCACTTAGTTTCTTCTCATCAGAAGGCTCCAACAGCGGTGATACAACAATATGAGGAATCGGCACATGTTCCAACGCTATCGTGGAAATGACAAGATCTATGTCCCCATGTTTTGTTGTGTAATCTGCTAAATCAGCTTTTGCAATACAGGCCTTCACCGCGATTTGATGAAATTTCCGTTCAATTTTTGTCCGCAGCAATTGTGACATTCCAATGCCCATGTGGCAGACGATGATTGCCTTTTTACGCTTCTCGCTGCTGTGGTGCAAACGTTCGACCGCAGCTTGAAAATGCAATGTCAGATAAGCGGCCTCTTCCTCAGGAATAGAAAGAGCAAACGTTTGATTGATGTCTTCCAGAACGTCAATGATCATATGAAACAGATAAGGGTACATTTTTTTTATGTCATTTAGCATTGGATTTGATACAGAAAGATCATAATTCAGCCGGTTTAGCACTGTATTGAGATGGATGTTCAATCCGTTGATCAAATCCTGATCACTATGAAAATCAAGCATTTTTAGCTCTGATACACGATCGATTAAATGCCGCACAACCATGGGAAGCAAGGGATTTTCCAGAACCTTTTTTTCTTCTCCCCGAGATCGAAAACGAACTTTTCCGCCGAGTATATGCAGCGTTAAATATACGGCTTCTTCTCTAGGGAAGCGGATGGCAAAAACCGCTTCCAGCCGTTTTAAACATGCAATTGCCCATTTATATTCTATCTTCTTTTCTACTGCTGCCATTTCTGTTGGCGAAATCGAGATGGGCTGCTTCTTTTTGATTCGGCGTATCATCAGCAATGTATGCAATAATAAATTCTCGAACGTTTCATCTGTGAAATAGATAGAACGGTGCTTTTGCAATGTTTTGAATTCATTCGACACAAATTTCACTTCATGACTTAAGAACTTGCTTTTGATAAATTGACTTGTAAACTCTGGATTATCAATCAAATCAGAGATTCTGGCTAAGGCTTTTCTTTTATTTCTTTCATTTCCCTCGATCTTTAAACCGAGCCGCTGCTTTGACACCAATTTGAGATCAAATCGCTTCAGCCACTCTTCAATTTCATGTAAATCCCTTTTGATGGAAGACTTATTCAAAAAATGCTGAGCGGCAATTTCTTTTGCTGACACATGTTTTGGGTTCATTAATAATTGATAAGCGATTTGCAGAATTCTTTCTTCATCGGACTGGTGCTTTGAGCCAAAATGTTCAGTACCTAATTGTTGAGTTAACCGGGCCCTTTCATGTTCTTCTATATTTAAATAGACACCTAATCCTGGTTTGCGAATGAGCTGAGCAGGAGAATGTTCATGCAGATAACCTTCGATCGTTTTCAGATCATTCCTGATCGTTTTTTCAGAACACTTTACCCTGTCGGCGAAATCTTGCACGACTAAATAGTCATCAGGTTCAGATAACAACAGATACAAAATGTCTTTTTGTCTAGTATTCATGTATCTCATCTGTTTTTCTATCCTTCCTGTGTTTCACTCAAATGATGTACTAATAGTATAAGTATACTACATAAGAAACCGCTTACATTATAAAGTAAAATAAAAGTGCTAAAAGTTTCGTTTTTTACCGAAACTTCCTGAAAAATTGGATTTATGCGCAGAAAATCTACTGTTCATTCATCAAAAAGAAGATACTCACCATGAATGAGCACCTAGTGATTGCAAGAAAGTCTTATAAAAAAAGAGCAGCTCCTCAGCTGCTCACCACAACACTTACTTACCTGTACTGACTGCTTCACCATGTCCTGGCCCGAAAGCATTTAATACGACTACTCCCACAACAATGAGGAGAATTCCTATGCCGCTTGCAAAATTAATTTTCTCTTTCCAGACGAGAATGGAAATCAGTGTGGTTCCCACTGCCCCCAGTCCAGCCCATATGGCATAAGCTGCATTTAATGGAATCGTTTTTAGAGCTAGTGAAATACAGAAAAAGGATATAAAAAAACTCACAAAAACCCCAATAACAGGCCCAATCTTAGTAAAACTCTCTGAAGCTTTCAGCATAGACGTTCCTGTAAGTTCGCCTAACACCGCAATGATCAGATATACATAACTCATGATTCGTCACCCTTTGTTTATCATTTATTTAATATAGATACCTTTCTCCCCTGCAATGTTCTCAAACGCCCCCGTATAATGACTACTCAAAGTCATGCCTATTCTCCTCTACCCATGGGGCAAATGTTCTGGCAGGCTCTCCTAAAACCCGTTCAACTGTCGGCAAACTGTATACACTTGTTCAGGCGGGTTTTTTCCCATTTCAATGATGAAATAATCAATAAACTGCTCGTCATATCCTTTGCTCTTCCATTCTGTTTTCACTTCATCTACTGTCATTTCAATCAGCTCAATAGGTTTTTGAATCACCTCTGAAATTTGTTTAAGCATATTTCTCGGGTTTAATGCTTCTGGCCCAGTTAAATCATATGTTTGTTTATGATGGCCTTCCTCCGTGAGAGATTTTACTGCAACAGCCGCAATATCAGTTTCATGGATTCTGGCGCTTAGACTATCAGGGAATGCAGTACGGATAAATCCTTCTTTTTGAATAGATTCTGTCCAATCATTTAGTACATTTTTCATAAATTCTACGGGCCTTAATATTGTCCACTCCATCCCGCTATTTTTAATTACTTCTTCAATAGGGTTTCCTTCATAATCCACCAATGCCACAATTTTTTTAACGCCAGCTTTTTCAGCCATTTGCACAATTCTTTGATTGGCCAAGAATTTAGTGTCTGATTGATCACTTTGTGTCATTAAAAATAAACCGTCAACTTTATAAAGATGTGACTGTAAAGTTTCAGGATGATCAAGATCTCCAGAGACAAGCTGAACTTCAGCAGGCAGATTTGTTTTGTTTATGGCCCTTGTTAACGCCTTCACTTTAACTCCTTTTCCATTTAAAAGCTCAACAATGTGCCCGCCTACTGTTCCCGTAGCTCCTGTAACTAAGATTGTCATGTTTATTCCCTCCAACATTTTCATTTTTAACAAACAAGGCTATACAATGATCGGAATCATCAATGAAATCTATTTTGACTGCAGCCACTCCGAAATCGTACTCATCTCTGCCCTTCTTGGTTATAATAAAGGGTGGTGTAACACCATAGTCAAGGAGAGATTTTTAATGGATTTACATTTACATACTCATTTAACGACTGGGCAATTTGCCAAATTAATGGGGATAAGCAAAGACACACTGTTTCACTATGATCGAATTGGAATTTTTTCTCCGGAAGTGAAAGCTCCTAATGGTTACAGGTATTATTCAATCAATCAAATCGATGTTTTTCATGTGATTTCAACCCTAAAAGAATTAGAAATGCCACTAAAGGAAATAAAGGAGTATCTGAACAAAAGATCCCCCGATGAACTTATTTATCTTCTCGAAAGTAAAGAATCAATACTTGACACTAAGATTATACAGCTTCAAAAAATGAAAAAAATAATCTCGGAGAAATCGAGAATTACGAAGAAGGCAGCTGAAATAGATCGTTCAGCTATTCTATTTGAAGAAAGGCAAGAAGAAGCATTAGTATTAACTGAAGCAGAGCCTTTTACAGGAGATAAAAGCATTTACAATTCCATGATCAATCACAATAAGTATGTAAACACTCACAATTTAGATGCCCATCATTCACCAGGCTGGATGATGGATACGAAGAAAATCATAAGCGGTAAACCCTTTAGTTATGATTATCTTTATACGAGAGTGAACAAAACATTAAATCATTATCATTATGTACAAAACAAAGGCACATATTTAACCGCGTATCACGGAGACGGTTATTCACGTATTAAAGAAACTTACGATAGATTGTTAACTTTTTCTCGCGGCAAAGATATAAAATTACAAGGCTTTTTCTACGAAGAAGTGATGTTAGATGAGCTATCAGTTAAAGGCTATGAAAAGTATTTAATTAAGGTTTTTGTGCAAATTGTAAAGTAAGGGGATTAACTGCAGAACTCATTGTTCCTCGTAAAACTACATGATGTGGATGAAAGCGTAACAACGTTATTGATCTGAAAATCTTCTGTCCTTTTCAGAAAAAGAGAAAAAAGGGGAATGACTATGAATATTGAGATAAAGGCGGTAACTGAAGAGAATCGTGAATCTATTCTGTCTCTTCATGTTCACAAGAGCCAAATATCATATATAGAATCAACCAAGCAATGTCTAGAGGATGCAACAGAATGTCAGTATTATAAACCTGCTGGACTTTATTACAAAGGGGAGTTAGTCGGTTTTGCTATGTATGGATGGTTTCCTGAGATTGATGAAGAAAATAAAAACGGCAGAGTGTGGCTTGACCGATTTTTCATTGACGAGCGTTTTCAAGGTCAAGGATTAGGGAGCATTATGCTTGAAGCTCTTATTCATCACCTTGCTGAGCTATATACATGTAACAGAATTTATTTAAGCATTTTTGAGAGCAACATTCATGCTTTGCGCCTGTATCAAAAATTCGGCTTTACATTTAACGGTGAGCTCGATTTTAACGGCGAGAAGGTCATGGTAAAAGAGCTATAAGTACTTAAGCTGTTGAAAAGCTACATTGACGAGACTTCAATTCATGTAACATTATGGCGTTTCACGCAAATGAAAAAGCATACTATGTTCTTGGTATGCTTTTTAAATTCTTTCAGCACTTTCTCTTGATTTCAGTAAACGCAGCTTTCCGATTTTATTGCATTCTAACGCGAACCATACACTGCCTTCTTTGTCACAGCCAATTCCGTGAGGCTCGCCATTAGAGGTTTTGATTGTATATTCTTCAAAGGTTCTCTCTTTCGTCAATCTTCCTATTTTATTTGCTCCCCATTCAGTGAACCATAAATCCGATTCGACTCCCGCAGCAATAGCATGAGGCCGGGCATTTGGTGTAGGAATATCATATTCCGTTATTTCGCCGGACATCGTGATCCTTCCTATTTTATTTCCCATTATTTCTGTAAACCAAAGGGCACCATCATTTCCGTTTGCAAGACCTACTGGCGCTGCTCCCGGTGTTGGGATTGGGTATGCCGTTATTTCTCCTGATTGGGTTATCTTGCCGATCGCATTGTTTTGGTTTTCAGTGAACCAAAGTGAGTCATCGGGCCCCAACGTAATAAAAGAAGGATATGATTCTTTATTCGGCAGTTCGTATTCATGAATCACCCCTTCTGCTGTCAATCTCCCTATGCGATTTCCATTCATTTCAGTAAACCAAATATCACCGTGAAGACCTTCAGTAATTCCATATGGCGCTGAATTTGGATGGGGTAATGGGTACTCTGTAAATATGCCCTTTTCTGAAAGCCTTCCAATTTTATCAGTCCCATTTTCAGTAAACCAAATATCACCTATTGAAGATATGGTCAAACACAGCACTCGTGCATCAGGAGTTGGAACAATACATTCTTTGATTGTTCCATCTTGATGAAGACAACTGATTTTATTTGCTTTATGTTGAGTAAACCATACATTTCCTTCACGAGAGACCGCTATCCCATAAGGACCAGAATCCGCTTGCAACATATCTATTTCTTGCAGCTCAATATTCAAATAAATCCCTCCATTTAAGCATAACCTGATACAAAAAAGCCTCCTATTCTCATTATACGAGACAGGAGGCAATGGAATTCCAGTACAGACTTTAACATACTGACTTGCTGGTTACCTTATTTTCTGAGCGTGAAGACAAAAACAATTTAATATAAAATTTCTGAGACTTATCATTTTAAAAGCGGTATCTCACTTTTGGGTTAGAAGTTCTGTTTTTCTCTAATGACTCGTATGTCTTCTAAAATTACTGCCCTTCACTTCAGCTACGTCATATACGGTAACAAAGGCATTTTTATCAATTTCATTAATAATTTCCTTTAGTTTTGTTTCTTCCAGGCGGTTGATGACACATGTGATTTCTTTAAATTTCTCGTGGGAAAAACCGCCATAAGCTTCTTTATAGGTAGCACTTCGGCCTAACTGATCACGTATAGTCTCTACCATTAATTCAGGCTGGGTTGAAATAATTTGAAAGGTTTTAGAACCACTTAAGCCTTCCTCAACGATATGTATGACTTTGGACGCAATGTAGTAAGCAATGACTGACAGTAATGCCCCTTGTAAGCCAAATACAATGGATACAAAAATAAACACAAAAAGGTTTAAGAATAAAATGAGATCGCTCGTTCCAAATGGCAATTTTCGAGATAGCAGCACAGCGAGCATATCAATTCCATCCAATGCGCCGCCGTTACGTAACGCTAACCCCATTCCCAATCCAAGGATAATCCCGCCAACAACGGTTATTAACAGGGTATCCCCCTCTATGATGGCTGGAGTGTGGTGGAAAAACATTGTGCCAGCGGCAAGTGATACGATTCCGATAATGGATAATAATGCAAAGTCTTTCCCGATTTGCTTATATCCTAACCAGACAAACGGGATGTTTAATGCTGCAATAAGAACCCCTAGCGGCAAATCAAATAGCTGTGAACCAACGATACTAAGTCCTGTCACCCCTCCATCAGATACACTGTTTGGAATCAATACGGTTTCCAGTCCATATGCCGCTATAATTCCTCCGATAATAACCATTATGACTTGCAGTACTCTTTTTATTTTTAAATGCTTATGTTTTTTGTTTGTATTCATCTCATTCCTCATTTCGAATATTTAGTCTTAATTTAAATATACCATAATAGGTTTATTTATTCTAAAGACCATATACAGAACGTATATATATGTTCCCCAACAGTAAACCAATAAATGAATTCCTCTGATAAGTTCCAGAACTTGCTTCTCCATGTTCATAACCCGGCGGATTTCTTCCCTTGGGGTGAAACATTTGAAAAAGCGAAATACGAAAAACAAGCGTGTTCTCTTGTTACTTCCCTCAACTACTCATTAAAAAAAGCTGGCGAGAATATCTCGCCAGCCTAAATCTTTGGGATTCTTAATTGTTTTAAATCCGTTTTCCATAAATAATATATCGTTTTGGAGCATTGCCGATATATGAAAACGGATAACACGTAGTTAGAATGAGCTCCTCTTTTTTATGCTGCAACGTAATAATGGAAGTATCATTTTTATCGACAATTTTCATATTCTCAATCTTATACTGAAAACTCCCATATGGCAGCGTAATCTTTAATTGATCACCTTTTTTTAGTTCTCCCGTCCGGCGAAAAACGGTATCCCGATGTCCCGATAACACAATTTGTCCGTTTTCATTTGGATAATAACTTTCTTTGTAGTGACCGACGCCCTTTTCCAAGTCATCTGCGTCAGTCCCTTCTACAATCGGAAGCTCTGCATTTATTTTTGGGATTTCAAGAACACCGACAGCTTCCCCGACCTTAGGTTTAAAAGATGCTTTTTCTGCTTCTCGCTCCTTGCTAGTTTCAGGATGTCCCGCTGCCAGCTTAGCTTCTTCTAAAGCTTCTGCTGTCTTTTGATTGGTATCCACCACTTTCCAGACTCCATAGCCTATGAAAATGAGTCCGGCACTTATGATGAACAAAGGAAACGCTTTTTTTATAATTTGCATTTAGGCATTTCTTTTCCTTCTAAAATACCAGAGGACTGATCCAATTAACAATAATCCAAAACCAACAAGAAGAATATTATAATTGTTTGTCGCCGTATCCGGAAGCTCATTTCCGGTATTTGTCTTTTCACCTGTTTTTTCTGGTGTTGATTTACTTGGCTCACCAGAAGGATTAGAGTTGCTTGGTTTAGCAGGATCGCTTGGTTTTTCAGAGCCTTTCGATACAACTTTCATCTCTGCTTCAGGCTTATCTGGCTTATCAATACTGCTGCTTTCTACAGTTGCCACGTTTGTAATCGTTTTGCCTGCATATCCCGGCTCAATTTTCGCTTGGAACGTCACAGTCCGCCATTCAGTGTCAGTAACATCGCCAAAGTTAGCAGTAATCTTGCCGTCCTTGATTGTTGCTTCTCCGCCGTTGCTCGCTTTCAAGCTGCCTTCGACATACTTCAATCCGGCTGGAAGCTTATCTGAAATAACCAGATTTTCTACTTTACCGTCGGATACTGTGTTTCGGGTTTTAATGGTGTAGACTACCGTGTCCCCTGCTTCATACTTTTCCTTATCTGAATCCAAGTTCTTCACTGTTTTTTCAGATTCTAAAACAGGATTTCGCGGATATACCTTCAATTCATGGCTTGGTTTGTCAGGAGTCTTGATATTGTCGCTGCTGATGTTTGCAGTGTTCACGATATCCTTTCCTGCTTGACCAGAATTCACTTTTACTTCGAATGTCACAGAGTGCCACTTCGTATCGGTCACATTGCCAAACTCACCTGACGTCTTACCCTCGGCATAATATCCATGATCATCGTCTTGATCATCACTTACTGCTGTGCCATCCACTTTCAATGTTCCTGCAACATATTCTAATCCTTCCGGAAGAGAATCCGAGATGACAAGATTTTTGACAAGACTGTCTTCCATCGTGTTTCGGGTTTGGATTGTGTAAAGAAGCGTGTCGCCCGATTCTGGATGGTCCGCATCTTTATTTCCCTCAGCTTTTTCCTTAATGGAGGCTGTTTTCTTTGATTCTAATTTTGGATCTTTCGGATCCACTGTGATGTCTGTTCCCGGTTTATCCGGTGTGTCGATATTGCCGCCGTCAACGGTAGCCACGTTTTTAATCGTTTTCTCCGCATATCCGGACTCAATTTTCGCTTGGAATGTCACAGTCCGCCATTCTGTGTCTGTGACGTCTCCAAAGTCAGCAGATACCTTACCGTTTTTAACATTTCCTTTGCCATCATGGCTTACTTTCAAACTGCCTTCAATGTACTTCAGACCATCTGGAAGTTCGTCTGAGATGACGAGATCAGTTACTTTACTATCCGCTACTGTATTTCTTGTTTTGATGGTGTAAACAACTGTATCTCCTGCTTCATATTTCTCTTTATCTGAATCCAGATTTTTTACTGTCTTTTCTGAATTCAAAACTGGATCTTTCGGAGTAACTTTGACCTCATGGCTTGGTTTATCCGGTTTATCAGTATTGTCACCGCTAATGCTAGCCGTATTGACAATATTTTTACCTGCTTGACCAGCTTTTACTTTCGCTTCAAATGTAACAGTATGCCATTCCATATCAGTCACATCACCAAATTGGCCTGATACTTTGCCTTCTGTCACATCGCCTTTATCATCATCGCGGGCATCACTGACTTCTTTATTGTCTACTTTTAGTGTGCCAGGAACATATTCTAAGCCTGCCGGCAGTTTATCTGCGATGACAAGATCAGTTACTTTACTGTCCTTAACTGTATTTCTTGTTTTGATCGTGTAAACAACCGTATCTCCTGCTTCATACTTTTCTTTCTCTTCATCCAGGTTCTTCGCTGTCTTTTCTGACTCTAACACTGGATTTCTTGGATAAACTTTGACCTCATGACTTGGTTTGTCTGGTTTATCAATATTGTCACCTGTGACGCTGGCAGTATTCACAATTTTCTGATCAGATTGGCCAGCTTTTACTTTCGCTTCAAAGGTAACAGTATGCCATTCCGTATCAGTCACATTACCGATTTGACCCGACAATTTACCATCTGTCATATCGCCCTTATCATCATCTTGGGCATCGCTGACGGCTTTATTGTCTACTTTTAGAGTTCCAGAAACATATTCCAGTCCTTCTGGAAGTTCATCTGAGATGACGAGATTTTTCACCAGACTGTCCTCAACCGTGTTTTTTGTCTGGATGGTATAAAGAAGGGTATCTCCCACTTGTGTCTGATTCTCTTCTTTATTTCCCTCTGCTTTTGCTTGAATACTTGATGTTTTCTTTGACTCTAAGACAGGGTTTCTAGGATAAACTTCGACTTCATTTTTCGGCTTATCCGGAGTATCGATGTTGCTGCCAGTAACGCTAGCTGTATTTTGAATCGTTTCACCGGCTTGGCCAGCTTTCACTTTCGCTTCGAATGTAACAGTATGCCATTCGGTATCAGTCACATCACCAATTTGACCTGACACTTTGCCATTTGTCACATCACCTTTATCGTCGTCTTTGGCGTCACTGACTTCTTTATTGTCTACTTTTAGTGAGCCTGAAACGTATTCTAATCCCTCCGGAAGTTCATCTGAAATGACGAGATCTTTCAGCAGACTGTCTTCAATCGTGTTTCTCGTTTCGATTGTATAAAGAAGGGTATCTCCTACTTCTGGATGTTTCGCATCTTTATTGCCATCCGCTTTTGCTTGAAGGCTTGCGGTTTTCTTCGATTCTACATCCGGCTTTCTTGGATAAATCTCGGTATCATTGCTCGGCTTATCTGGTGTGTCGATGTTGCTGCCAGTAACGCTAGCCGTATTTTGAATCGTTTCACCAGCTTGGCCAGCTTTCACTTTCGCTTCAAATGTAACAGTATGCCATTCCGTATCAGTCACATCACCAATTTGGCCTGACACTTTGCCATCTGTTACATCACCTTTGTCATCGTCTTGAGCATCGCTGACTGCTGTACCGTCTACTTTCAGAGTGCCTGGAACGTATTCCAGTCCTTCTGGTATGGCATCTGAGATTGTAAGGGCTTTTACCTCACTGTCTTCTTCAGTATTTCGTGTTTGTATTGTGTAAAGAAGCGTGTCGCCTACTTCTGGGTGATCAGGATATTTGTTTCCTTCCACTTTTTCCTTAATTGCTGACGTTTTCTTTGACTCTAAGTCAGGATTCCTAGGATACACTTTGACTTCATTATTCGGCTTATCCGGAGTATTTATATTGTCTCCTGAAATGCTTGCCGTATTGATAATATCCTTTCCTGCTTGACCAGGCTTAACTTTTGCTTCGAAGGTAACGTTATGCCATTCAGTATCCGTCACATCGCCAATTTTGCCTGACACTTTGCTGTCTGTATATTGGCCTTTATCATCATCTTGAGCATCACTGACCGATGTACCATCTACTTTTAAAGTGCCCGGAACATATTCTAAGCCTTCTGGCACTGCATCTGAAATTGAAAGGTTTTTCACCTGACTGTCTTCAGCAGTATTCCGTGTTTGTATCGTGTAAAGGAGCGTATCTCCCACTTCCGGATGATCCGTATCTTGGTTTCCATCCGCTTTTGCCTTAATTGCAGACGTTTTCTTTGATTCAAGTACAGGATCTTTAAAAACAACCGGAGTTGTTACTTCGTTTGATTCGGTTTGTTTTTTCGTATTCGTTAATAAACTGTCATAGTCTATTTGCGCTTTGTTAGAAATTTCCTTACCGACATAACCTGTCTTGGCTTTCACTTTAAACTGTACAGTCATTCCATTAGGCAAGTTGTTCGTATTAGGTAAATCTCCTAATGTAATATTTACTTTATTACCATCGAAATTACCTTCATCACTATCGGATGCATCAGTTAAATTTTTTGTTGTCGAACCATTAATTAATTTTAATGATCCCGGAACATATTCAGTTCCCTCTGGAATTGCATCGGAAAAGCTTGCATCAGAAGCAATATCTCCGCCTTGGTTTTTGATTTGAACCGCATATGTTAATTCATCACCGGGTTGCACCTCGCCCTGTGGAGAGACTGACTTATTTGCAGTTACACATGGTTCTGTGCCAAGGAAAATATCATCCAAAAAGTTGCCGGCTCCTAAGCTTCCGCCGGCTGAACTCACCGCCTCAAAACCGAAACGCGTTGTCGTTTGACCTGCTGGAACAGTGTAAGAGCCTGAATGAGTTCCCCATGCCGTTTTTCCATCAGAAAATTGTTTTTGAACCACCGTATTGTATGGATTATTAGTTGCTGCCCCGATGCGAACCTGCATGGTGTCAACACCTTGCCGCCCCATATGGGATAAGCGCCAATAAATCGTTTGTCCGGGCGTTGTTTTCACGTCTTGATACAGCATGCCATTCTCAAAAGCGTTTAATTCCGCCCACCGATTGCCATCAGGAGGAGAAGGCCAGCCTTTTACTGTTGCAGGAATGTTCTTTTCATAATTCCATATTTCAATTGCCTTCTGACCAGAGGAATCATCAGTCGTTTTCCAGCCAGGTACCTCGGATTCGAGATAAAAGAGACCCGAATTATTATATGCAGTTCCTCTGGCAGCACCTTGCTCAAAGCTTCCGTTAATCAGTGCAACCGGAGCCAGGCAAGTATTAACTGCATTTTGAGTTACCTCTGTTTTATCTTCAGCGTGAATATGATTTGGCAGAACCGTCAACATATTTCCAGTAACCAATAACAAGACTGCAAATATCATGAGGGTTTTCCTAATATTCAGTATGTAAGTTCTAGGGATAAAGCCCTTTCGCACAGCTTTCACACTCCATAATTTATTTTTCACACGACTTGAAAAATCACAATATTCCGAACTCTGTTCTTAATATGACCTCCCTTCTCTCTTGGTTAATATAACAAAATATATGAATATCTTACAATGTGACAAAATATTCATATATCTGGCATAAAATAAGGTAACAATTCAAAAAACAAATGTATTTGTCGTAATTTGTCAAGGGAATTTTGTCCTTTTTTATACTAATATGGATTACTAGAGCAATGAGTGTAAAGCGATGATTCACTGCTGACATATTCGTTGGGCTACTATGACGGACTTATTTGATTACATAAAAAAAGTTGCCAACTATAGAACATCTATAATTGACAACTCCGTACATTAACAATTTTTAATTAAATTTCACACGGGTGTTACACAACAAGAGAGAGTATCTTGTTTTTGGTCATCACTATTCGATTTGGTATAGAAAAACTCCCATTCATTTCCATAGGGATCTGTAACCCAAAATTTATCTTGGACTGCGTAACAACATGTAGTATTCATTTCCTTACGTGCAAAAAATCCTTCTTTTTCTAGCCGCTCCTTATGTCTCAAAACTTCATCTAAAGTATCGACTTGGAATCCAAAATGATTCACTTGGTTCCCCTGTACCTGATCACGAACATTCAACGTAAAATTCAACCCCGGTTTATCTAACAGGAATTTTGCATAGTCTGTTTTTACTTTTACAGGTTTCACTCCAAAAACTTTTTCATAGAATTTGATCGATTCCCCTAAATTGGTTACATTAACCCCTACATGAACATACTTCATAATGATTCCCCCTTATTGATATTCATCAAGAAATTTTGATTTAATGGTTAAAATTTAACTGCAGCTTCCTTCCCCGCTCTTTCTAAATACACAACAAAGCTCTTCTGACAACAATTGATTTAACTCAGGATTATTTACATCATAATAGCTCCATGTACCCTTAACTTCTTTAGTAATTAAGTTCGCGCCCAGCAATATTTTCAGATGATATGAAAGCTTTGATTGTGTCATGTTAAAAATCTCAGTCAAATCACAAACACAGGTTTTTCCTCTTTGACAAAGTTCATACATGATCTCTAACCGTTTTTGATCTGCAAGAGCTTTAAATTTTTTTTCATAATTCTGAAGCAGTTCTAATTTCGTATCATTCATCATATCACCCTCTTTAATCAATTTTTTTGATGTATTCATTATAATCATAAATTTTCACTAAATTCAATAAAATGAATCAATTTTATTTGATTAAAGGCGAAAAACATACAAAAGCCGTTTTGTATGTTTCTTCCACCAACATTGTTAATCGCCGTACTTGCTCCTTTATCCAATATGAATGGTGAATATCAAATACAAAACTGAAAGCTCCCTTATAGCTCCCAAGCAGCTTTCAGCTTTTTTATGCCTTCTCGTATGTCGAATTCAGAAACCCCTGCAAATCCCAGTGAGACAGTTTTTGTAGGAGGATGTTTTTTATAAGAAAGAGAAACCGGATAAATTTTCACTCCATATTCCTTTGCCTTCTCAATTAACTCTTTTTCACTGAATGGCAAGAAAACGTCTAATAAGATACGAAGTCCAGAATTTTCCCCGCGAATCCTGACGTGTTTTCCTAATTCCTTTTGCACAGTCTCTAATAAAACTTGTCTTTTTTTTCGATATAGCTTTCTCATTCTGTTGATGTGTTTTTGCCACTCTCCATTTTTTATAAATTGAGCCAACGTCAGCTGACTGTGGCAGGACACTGTTTGCTTATATAAAGAAGTGATGTCATGGCCTTTTTTAAAAAGAGGCGAAGGGAGAATCATATAGCTGATGCGCAGTGAAGGAAGAAGAGATTTGGAAAAGGTGCCCATATAAATGACACGGTCATGCTGGTCAAGCCCTTGTAAGGATGGGACCGGCTGTCCTGTGTATCTAAATTCCCCGTCATAATCGTCCTCTATGATGAATGATTGATTTTCTGCCGCCCATTTGAGAAGCTGCATTCTTCTGTTAATCGTCATGATTGTTCCCAGCGTAAATTGATGGGAAGGCGTGACATATACAAGGTGTGGCTGCTGTTCTTTGATCTTCTGTATACAAATCCCTTCATCGTCGACCGGTATAGGAACGATATTCATACGATTGGCTTCAAAAATCTGCCGAGCTCGTGGATAACCCGGATCCTCATATCCTATGAAAATATCCGGTTCAAAAACCTGGCACAAGATTTGCAGAAGAAAAGGGTTCCCGGCACCTATGATCACTTGTTCAGGGACACAATGAACCCCGCGGGATTGATACAGGTACTCTGCAATAAGTGTTCTCAGCTCCAGCTCCCCTAAAGCATTTCCAGGCCGATAAAGCTCGTGGCCATATTGATCTAAACTATTGACCATACTTTTTCGCCAAGCGGAAAAAGGGAAGTGAGAAGAATCTACATTTCCATAGTGAAAATCAATCCATTGTTCATTTTCTTGCGCTTTTTTTCTCGCTGGTAATGTGCTAAGCATTTTACTATGGACAAAATCAGCATCATTATAATCAGCAAACCATCCGCTTCTTGGCTTGCTCACAATATAGCCTTCGGCAGCAAGCTGTTCATAGGCACGTTCTACAGTCGTTTGACTGATGGAAAGCTGATTCGCCAGAAGCCTCTTTGATGGCAGTTTCATTCCTTTTTGAATACGCCCCTGATGCATGTTTTCTTTGAAATACTGATAAAGCTGCTGATAAAGCGGAATATCCAGATTTCTATTTAAAAAAGGCGTGATATCCATTTGCGCGTTTCCCCTAACTGGTATGCATTTTTTTATGAAAACTGGCTGTTTTTAAAAGGTCAATTACAGTTTATAGTCATTGTAATCCTTACATACAGGTTTTGATAAGAGAAAAAATGATCTTAGGAGAAGAAACATATTATGGAGTGATTGAAATGAACAAAGCAACAAATGGCTGGATGAATGGTTTTCTGGGGGTGCTCATTTTCAGCGGATCGCTGCCCGCGACCCGCTTGGCTGTGGCGGACTTCGATCCGTTGTTCCTCACCGTATGCCGCGCTGCGATAGCTGGTGTATTGGCCGGAGCGCTCCTTCTCATCTTCCGGCAGCAGCGACCTGCCAAAGATGACATAACTGCGCTATTGGTGGTAGCGTTCGGCGTGGTGGTCGGTTTCCCGTTGCTGACAGCCTTGGCGCTTCAGTATGTCACATCCGCACATGCCATTGTTTTCATTGGGCTTCTTCCGCTCGCGACAGCGACCTTCGGCGTACTGCGCGGAGGGGAACGCCCCCGGCCAGCCTTCTGGATTTTCTCAGCTATAGGCAGCTTATTAGTAGCAGGATTCGCCCTCATCCAAGGCGGAGAATCTTCCCCGATCGGCGACGCGTACATGCTGGCTTCTATCGTCGTATGCGGGCTCGGTTATGCAGAAGGGGCCCGGCTCTCACGGCGGCTGGGAAACTGGCAGGTGATCTCTTGGGCTCTCGTTCTGTCGCTACCTCTTATGCTGCCATTGTCATTCTATTTTACGCCGGACTCATGGTCGGACGTCGGCGTTCCTGCGCTGCTCAGTCTTGCGTATGTATCCTTATTCAGAATGCTGATTGGCTTCGTGTTCTGGTATCGTGGTCTCGCACAAGGCGGTATTGCGGCGGTTGGACAGCTGCAGCTCCTCCAGCCCTTCTTTGGACTGCTGCTTGCCTCAGTGATTCTGCACGAGAAAGTGGGCTGGGCACTCGTAGCAGTGAATATCGCCGTTATATTGTGCGTGGCAGCTGCTCGGCGATTCGCAAAGTAAGATAGACTATGCAAAAACGGGGAAAACCTTTGTTTATTCCATTTCACTTTAACGAGTGAAACAAAAAGAAAAAAACTGCAAAAGCTAAAGAGAACATTAAAAAATACCAGGGGTGTCTACAACCCTTGGTATCTTTGATGCGGCCGAGAGACTTGAACATTCATGGATTATTCACCTACTAGGCCCCTAAATCAAAGCTTATTTTCTTTACACTCCGTATATTCACTTTCCCATCATTTCTATATGTTTATATGAAATGCGATTTAAAAAATGGAGTCGGTAACGGGTATTTAATCAGTAAAATACGTTTACTGTTACGTCATTTATTGCTTCATCACCTCATCTAAAGGCATATATTGAGGGTCAAATTCTATCGCAAACCGCACATAGTGGTGTTATGAGCATGTATGCCACGTAACAATGAAGGTGGGGGAACCTGAATGTTTCAATCAGTTTTGGAATCAAATGCGTGCTGACGTTCCTCTGCTTTACTATTTAATATTCGGTAGCTGGACTTTCCAATATGAAGCGGAATATCCAACTTTTCTAAATTTGGCATTCCATTTCTTAAGAAAAGCTCTTTATCTCGATATCTCTGTAAAACTTCTCCCACAATCCACTCTTGATCGCCCAAAGTGGACATACTGTGTACTTTACACTCATAAGCAAAATATGCATCATTTAAAATCGGTATCTCAGCTTTTAATCCTTCTTCGTATTGAATATTAAATTCTTCAAACTTATTGATATCTCTGCCACTATGGGTGCCTAATGCTTGAATTAATTCCGAACATCCCCCTGGAAGAAAATTCACACCGAAAACACCACTTTTCTCAATCATTTTGTACGTATATGTCTCTTTGTTTACTGATATGCCATACATTCCTGGAGAAGATCCGATATACGTATGCCAGCCGGAAGCCATTGCGTTTTTTTCACCCTCATATTGTGTCGTAACTACAGCTACCATTCCAGGGTAGGCGTACCAAATTGGTTCATCTATCGGTGCTCTCATATTCATCGCTCCTTTTTTTAGATTCATTTTTTATTAGGATTTGAGATACGATAAAACGTGTTTCAACGTAAAGCTAAAGCAGCACGTACAGCTCTAATATGATTCACTGCATTGTTATGAGGAATCTATCTTCCTTCACTATAGCCAGTAGCGATAATAATGAATCAACCCATAACAAAGCAGTATCTCCATCGTATGTTTCATTTAAGTATTCTACAGTGCAATCGCCGCAAGAACGTAATACGATATCAGGCCTGTGCTTTTGAAAATTAAGCTTTTGGCAGATCGAGCCCGCTTTAATAAAACACTCCTACCAACAATCCCCTGCTCTTTTTCAAGGCTCGCATCTAAATCGACAGGCACTTCTTCAAATGGACCTTTCGTTTTAAGGTGCAAGCCAGTTAATAAATGGGCTCCCAGTACATGACGGTTGGTTTCCGCCTTGCCATTGCGTCACGAGTAACCGAAGCATCTTGTCATCTTATACATCCTCCCTTTCAAATATTCATAAGAAGATGCACAAATCATAAACCCTATAGCAACTATAGGGTCAAGGATTAGTTATTTTTTTAGCACTCTTAATTCTGTAAGGAAGTCTTCTTCTCTTAATGAGTGAAAGTCGATTGGAAGAGAAACTTGATATACTTTTCCATCTGTTTGGATGCCATGAGATTCAATATATTGATAAAGCCTACGATAATATTCATCATAATTTTTTGCAGACCAATCAAATGCGATACATACATATTCACCGGACGGGATCGTGTCTAGCGTTATGTTTTTTTCTCCTATGTCTATCTCTTTTCCATTGCGAACAGTCGTATAAATACTGTTACAATAAATTTCACGAGAATCCTTATAGGGCTTGAAAGCATAAATGAATCCATAATAGTTATCTACTACATCTCCTATTTTTTCTACAACATCAGCCAGCTTTCTGTAATACAAATCTGATTGATGATGAGGATTAACTCGAGGCGTCTCTACTTTTATTATTGTTTGTTCATCTATATAACGAAAATAAACGAAACCTTCATCTTTTTTATTGCATATGTCTACTTGTTCATTAAGCTGATTCCTTCTTCTATGAAGTAATTGCCGGGCACGTTCAAGTTTTTCCATTTCTTGTACAATCATGTTTTCTTGCTCCTCAAGAAAGTGTTGCATATGTTCAGGGGTACAAGTATTTGAGCTGAAACGCTTGATTTCTTCCAGAGGTGTTCTAATATATTTTAGATACTTGATAATATCTAAATAAAAGAACTGTTTCACATGGTAATATCGATAGCCATTATCCTGATCTGTATAATAAGGCTTGAAAACTCCGATCCTATCATAATAGCGCAATGTTTGAATTGAGATGTTATTGAGACGGGCTGTTTCTCCAATTGTAAAATATTCCTTCATCCATTATCATCCTTTCTATCTGTTAGCTCTTCAGAAAATCTTTCATTTACCTATTCACAAATACGGGCTAAATCCTAAACGAACTAACTCGAGAAAATAGAAATCCCTAAAATCTGCTGAAGACGAGTTTTATACCAAACTGTTATGAATGAATACATGTATATCCTAAAGCCAATATTAGACTTTAGAAAAAAAGCTTAATCTCCCAAAAAGATTAAGCTTTTTCCCTTTACTATACTTAAACTAAGCCCTCAACATTGCTTTGTTTTATGAAAGCTTGTTTTCATTACAACATCACTTCTGAGTATTGTTAAAACATGTTTTTTATCGTCAAAAGTATATAAAACTCAGTTGAATGATTTCGCTCATCTCTCGATTGAATTCATTAATTCGTAGAAGTATTCTGGCTGATGTGTCTTATTGAGGTTATACCATGAATGTAATGTATCTGGCGCAAATATATCTAATTTTTTCAATACTTCCATCGCAAATTCCAGAGGAGCTACTCCTGACGCAGTAATCAAATTCTCACCAGATACCGCAGGCCCCACCTCATAAAATGTTTCTCCTTTATAATGAGGACAGACCATTTTAAGATACTCTAAGTCATTGCTTGTATGCTTTCTGGAATCTAGGTATCCCATATTCGCAAGGCCCTCCGTTGCACCGCAAATTGCAGCAACAATAGTGCCCAGCTCTAAAGCTTCGCGAACTTTTTTCAAGATAGGCTGATGAATATCTTCTCCCCAAGTATTCGCTCCAGGTAATATGATAAGATCTTTACTCTCAAGAGTGCACTCACCAACGGAAATATCTGGTTTTACGCTCAGACCTCCCATTGTAGTAATCATTTCTTGACTAACTCCTACTGTTACTACTTTAAAAGGTGCTGCATCTTTTTTGAAATATCTTCCTGAGTTTAGTTCAGCGATTAAATATCCATATTCCCAATCTGACATTGTATTACATACATATAGATAAACTTTTTTCGTTTGCATCCAATCACACTCCAATCACAATTGATATAGCCTATTATATAACTTCCCTGACAGAAGTTATCGTACTTGATGACATTAATTCTGACAGAACATCAATAAGTCTTTTCTTTAAGGCTTATTCGCTAAAAATAGATTTACCGTATAAGTAAAAGTAAATAAGGTAAAAGGCCTTAGCAGAATCATTCTGCGATGAGAGTTCCTTTGGTGTGGTGCGAGTAGAGATATTACCTCTAAATCTGTTATTTTATGAATTACCAGGAAGTCACAATTAATTACAAAACCCATAAGGTTTCATGTATAATCTATCTAGAACCAACTTTTTCGCAATATCAAAACTTTTAAAAAATTTAATATAAATAGGGGGATTAACATGCTACTCTCAAATACAAATCTATACACTTGGAAGCCATTTTCTACTTCACCGCCACCGCCGTTTACTCCAGCTGTTGAATCAGCAGTGAATAAGCTTATATTTAAAACAGATTAAGAATCTGCGAAATATAATATAAGCTGTTTCGCAGATTCGAAGGAGTAGACAATGAAATCTAAGATTCAGTTTATATTATCAATGATCATTTTCGGCACAATGGGTTTAGTTGTAAGATACATTGATTTATCTTCGAGTGAAACAGCTTTACTAAGCAGTTCAATTGGATGTCTATTTTTAATAGTCGTGTTTATGATGATGAAGAAAACCATTCCATGGAAATTAGTCAAAGCAAATGCTTACATCTTATTTCTTTCTGGTATTGCATTAGGAGGGAATTGGATCTTTCTTTATCAATCGTACGATCATACAACACTTACTAATGCAACACTAGGGTATTACTTTGCACCTGTGTTTGTCATGATTCTCTCACCATTTGTCCTTAAGGAACGATTATCTGTCAAAAAAATGGTTTGTATTGGTGTAGCGATCATAGGCATGTTATTGATTGTTGGAAATGGCATAAGTGCATCTGGAACAGACGATCTCTTGGGATCTTTTTTGGATTAGTTGCGGCTGCATTTTACGCTGCATTGATGTTACTAAATAAATTTATACACCGCATGGGCAGGCTGGAGATTACAATCATCCAACTTGGATTAACAGCATTGCTGCTCTTGCCATATGTGTTTTTCACCGAAGGATTCGGTATCTTTGGAGTATCTGGATCATCCGTTCCTTTTATCATCATTTTAGGGATTGTAAACACTGGAATTGGATTTTGGTTATTTTTCTCGGGGATGCAAAAATTAAAAGGACAGAGTATTGCTATGTTAAGCTATGTAGACCCATTTGTAGCTATATTAATTTCTGCCATTATCCTGCAAGAACAAATGACCATTGTTCAAATGCTAGGTGGTGCACTCCTTTTAGGCTCAACATTTGTTAGCGAGAATAAATCAATCACATTTTCCAAAACGATTAAAGAAAACATCAGCTAAGTAACGTACAAAACAGGGGGAAGCATTTGTTCCCCACTGTTTTGTTTCTTTTGTTTGCAACTTGACCTAAACTAACCTGACGATTACTGCCATTACCCTATTGTTCCTTGATTATTATATAGGGCATATCCTGTCAGCATTTTATTAAGTCCTTCTGAGTAATACGGCATTCGTTCATTTGCCTGTTCAATGTCAACCCATTCAATTTGCAATATCTCGTTTGGCTTTTTAATCGCTTCTGTTCCTCCAACAATTCGTGCTTCAAATGTAAAAAGGATAGCGTGATGATTCCTCTTTACATATTTCGCTTCGTTAACAGCAATTAAATTCCCTATTTCTACTTCAAAACCTGTTTCTTCATGCACTTCACGTATAGCAGCTTCTATTAACGTCTCATCAGGTTCAACTCTTCCACCTGGAAGTGACCAGTGTCCTTCATGATTATCCACCATTAATATCTGATTACACTTACTTTTAATCAACGCATACACAACTTTTACTTCTTCCATGGGAATCTCCTTTATAGAACAAAATTCATCCTCGGTTGATTTGTTGATTTTCTATATATTACTATAAATGATAACTGGTTATTTTTGGTAAGAAATCTCTCATAGCTTTTCTGCATAAAAAAATAATACCAAAGGAAGTTAAACCCTTGGTATCATTAGGATGCGGCCGAGATGACTTGAACCTTCACGGGTTATTCACTAACAAGCCCTCATTCTGAAAGCTTATTTTCATTACACTCCGTATATTCATTTTCCGTCATTTCTATAAGTTTTTATGAATTGTGATTAGAAAACCGAAAGAGCCCCGCCAGAAGCCTCTGCTAAAAACAGCAAGTGTTCCTTGAACTTTCACACGAGTTGAAGGCTCTGCAGAATCAAACATTTGAGCAGTACCACGCATTCCAAAGTTCACTAATAAAAGTGGACTGATATTTAATCTTTTAATCTCTTTTCCATCAGTTCTGCCATTTGCTTTGAATTTGGATTTCCTTCATTTCGTAATTGATCAATGATATTCATATAATCCTTTTCATTTCGGTTCTGACTTAATTTATATGAAGCCTGAATTTCTCCCACCTTCATCTTAAATCCGACAATACCTTTCAGCTGACTTTCTAAGAGCTGAGGAGAAAGCTTATCCCATAAAACTGGATTCTTGCGGTGCTTTTCGTATTTTTGCAGCAACATTGTCAGGTCATGTTTTAACTCTTCTTCGTTCAAAATGCTGGCTGTACCGTATACATGTACGGCTTGATAGTTCCATGTTGGGACATTTTCCTTTTCATACCAAGAGGAAGAGATATAAGCGTGCGGTCCCTGAAACATAACAAGCACATCTTCACAGGTTTCAAATGTTCTCCACTGAGGATTCCCATAAGCAATATGCCCCGTTATATAGTAAGTATCCCCCTCTTTCATTAACTGCAATGGCAAATGAGTTGCAATTGGCTTCCCTTGTGCTGTTGTGACAATTGTGCCAAATGAGTTGTTTTGAACAAAGTCCCAAATGTCATCGGCATTTGTAACCTTATAGTATTTTGGAATATACATATAAACCCGCCTTTCATAAAAAGTTATACGAGTGTTTTGATCATGATAAAGTCTATTTGTTCCTCATCACCCATATAAAAAGAGTGGGCTCCAGTTTGAACAAACCCCATTTTCTCATAAAAAGCAATAGCATTTTCATTTTTTTCCCATACGCCTAGCCAGATTTTCTTTTTATTAGATTCCAGCGCAATTTCCACAGCTTTATTGAACAGATATTTACCAAGGCCATGTTTTTGAAATTTGTTCTTGATATAAATCCTCTCGATTTCTAGTGATTCATCACCCATTTCTTCAGACTGAGCCTCATTGGTATTGACCTTTAAATATCCAGCGACTTCATGATTAAAATAAACAAAAAAGAATTGTGAAGAGATATTAGATAATTCCTTTTCCAACTGTTTAGAATGAAACGCACTTTCCAAATAAGCTTTCATATTTTCAGGTGAATTCTGGTCTTTGAATGTATCATTGAATGTTTCAATACTTATTTCTTGGAGTATTTTTAAATCTTCATGGCTGCACTTTTTTAGTTTTACACTCATGCTCATATATGCTCCTTTTATAAAATTAATAATCTCTCTTGTTCCCTTTTTTTACATATTCCCAGTCAACTTCTACATTTTTTCTCATTCTTTGAAGAAGGTGAAAAATGGTTTCTGCTTCTTTTTCAGAAAATCCCGCTAATGCGACACTATTCGAATGATCATTTTCTCTTTTTATAACGGGAAACACATCTTTCCCTTTTTCTGTTGGAAAGAGTTTTTTTATCTTTTTGTTATGCTCATCATCCATCTTTTCAATAAAACCGTTTATTTCGAGTTTTTTTATCGCACGAGCTGCGGTTGTTCGGTCTACTTTAATCATTTCAGCTAACTTTTCTTGAATGATTCCTGGGTTTTCACATATTCGGACAAGGTACAAATACTGCCCTTTTGTGAGGTTATATTCTTTAAATTCTATATTGCTTATCGAATCTAATGCCCTGGCAATCATTCCGATTTCGCGAAGAATTTCCTTCATCATGACCTCCTTAGCGCATACTTTTGTTGCAAATACAACAAAAATGACTTATATTGAATATATCTTAACTTTGTTGTATTTGCAATAAAAATAACGAAAAAGAGGTCGAGTAAAGTGAAATATACTTTTTATGTATTAGGAATTTTCATTTTAACTCTTGGTATTTCCTTCACTATCCAATCAGACCTTGGAACTTCACCCTTTGATGCAGTTGTGGTAGGACTGTCTAAAAATGTGGGGCTTACAGTGGGAAGCTGGGAAATCATAATAGCGTTCATATTGATATGCTGTAATTCAATTTTAAATAGACAAAGACCGGAAGTTTTGGGGATGTTAACAGCATTTATAACGGGGATTGGGATTGATATGTGGCTTTTTTTATTGCACAATTTGCTAACACCTGACCTATGGTTCAGCAAAGTGATTTGTTTTGGAATCGGCTTAGTTGTTATAGGGTTAGGAACTGCAACCTATTTGCATACAAATTTTGCACCGATTCCAGTTGACCGATTAACATTAATCATAAAAGAATTAACCAAAACAAATATCTTTTTTTCGAGAACATTCATTTACCTCTTCTTCTTGATAGCTGCAATTATTTTAAATGGGCCAATTGGCATCGGGACTTTGTTAACCGTTTGTTTAGGAGGAATAATCCTTAATGCCTTTATGCCATTTACAGAACAAATATTAGACCGCATATTCACACACTCTAGTACATCACCACATGATGACAAAAATAAAAAGCATTCAATATAGTCTGCTTCATGTAAAGGGACAGTGTTGACACAAATATGATAGGTGATTCCTCATGAAATCCACCCGTATACAGTGTGGCCATCATTTCAAAAAGCTGTCTAGATTTATTCGATTGAGCTAACATTCGTTACCTCTCCTTGAACAATTTTTTCGAACTTTCATATCTATTCCATGGTAATATTTAGATATAACTAACTGAAAGGATTGGACAATGATGGGATTTGAAGCTAAGTCTTTGTTATCTGAAGCTGAAAACCGAAAAAAAGATTATAAAAAACTGATTAAGCTAAGAAAAGCATGTAAGGCTGTTGATGGTGAGGGATGAAATAATGAAGAAACTGAGAAATATTTTTTATTCTAATGTTGTCATGATGCTGCTCGTCTTATTGCTCGTTGGATGTATGGGCGGTAAGGAAGAAAAATCAAATAATGATTCTGCATTACAATCTGAAGAAAATAATAATGAGACTGAAGATAGCAACCAAATAACTAAGGATGAATCAGAGGCAACAACAGGATCAGAAGAATCCGGAACAAAGAATTCAAATGAAAATGCTTTAAAGGAATCCTCAACGGATGAATCAAAAGAAACCTCTTCAGAAGGATTAAAAAACGAGGCGAACAGCGAAAAAGACAATGTATTAGCGGAATATCCCTCTGAGAAAATCGAATATGCCAGAGTTTGGTTGCAGCTTGGAGCAAATCAAGAGATAGATGAACTGAATGTTCGACATATTTCGGCTGGCGAACCAATCAATCCGAATGATGACACCAGTGCTGGCTATCCTGAAGATGTTATCCAGTTAGCAGGCTCTCGTTTAGTGGATGGATCTGTAACTTATAGCGGTAATGGAGATGGTACGATTAAAGTATACAATGTTCCTTTACGCTGGGATTCCTCTGATGATGTAAGTAAAGGCGTAATGCGGGAAGTGACTGAGGATATAATAAAAAATGCAAAAACAGTGTACGTTGATACAGGAGACAGTGAAAAAATCAAGCGCCTTATTGACATAATGGCTATTCATTAATCAGTAATCGTTTTATTCAAACGAAAATGCCAAATAAAATAAGGGACGGTTCTTTCATACATTGAACCGCCCCTCTGTATTTTATTCTGACACAAGAAATACCAAGGGACTCAAAACTCTTGGTATCACGGTTGCCTTCATCCTTCAAATGCTTCTTGCATGACAGATTCATAGAAATTTCACTTAGCAAAATGCCTTCCTGACGAATATACTAATCCTTTAATCCCTTTCCATCGAGAATTTTCTTCATATATTTTTCAACCCTTGACTCTCGAGTTTTGGATTGTTTGGCTTGAGAAAAATAAAGAATGTAAGCTCTTTGCCGTCCCGGGGTCAATGCTTCAAAAGCCGTTTTCAAGGCAGGAATTTCATCGAATTTATGTTGAAGTTCTTCTGGAATGATGTATTCCGTATTCTTTTTAACATTCACTTCCAAACCGGCTTTTTCAACTTCAATGGCTTCATTAATATAAGCTTTCAAGATGGGTTCCATTTCAGCTATTTCCTGAACATTGGTGAACCGAATTTGGCGCGCCGCCTGTACATTCTCCGTTTGTTGGATGAGAATCCCATGAGGATCCTGTAACAAGGCGCCTTTGTGAAACAGAAGCGCACAATATTCTTTAAATCCATGTATTAAAACGACGTTTTTTTTATGAAACGTATAACAAGGATGCATCCACTTAAATTCTTCAGTCAGCTCACATTCAAGAACGATATTTCTTAACCGCTCATATTCTTCCTTCCACTTTTCAGCTTTACTTACAAATTCATCAACGTTAGGATTCATACTACTATTTGTCATCAGGACCCCCTCTTTTCCAAACAGTTTGCTTTTTCATTACGTTAGATTCACCGGTTTAATCGGCTTTTCGCCCATCACGCTCTTGATTTTTCTTCATCCCCTTCCCCTTAATTGGTATTTTTGACATCACGGTATTTGTTTTATTCTCCTATCAGCAATGATATAGGTTCCGTCTTTATTATGTATTCATAGATTAAGCTTAAGACGAAGTTTATGCAACAATAAAAAAAGACTCGGACAAGCTATTATAACAACGACAATAGATGTTTATGTTTCCCCAACAAACAAAGAGAAACTGCTGACCGTTTAAATGACTTACAGGTTAGGTAAGTCCGGCAGTAGACAATTGCAAAACAAGCACAAAAAAAGACCAAGGCAGTCAAAACCCTTGGTATCAATGATATTTACTTAGAAACAACCATCAGTTAAGGTGATAAATTAAGATGAAACAAGAAAAAAGCAAACGCTTTTACTTGATTTAATAATATTTTTCTATTCCTATGAGAGTATTTTAGCTTTATCCTAAACTTAAAATTCTTTTTATTACATTAGGAATAACAAATGACCGTTTGATTTCTTTATTTACTTGTATAATGTCTTTTTGTGTTTTCCCATTCTCTTCCCAAGTAACTTCTACTGTATAATCATTATTCGTATTTGGTGGATCTCCCATTATCGCTACTGCTATTTCTTTTGCATTCTTAGGTTCATCTGTTGCGTCACCTGATGCCTCAACAACACCATTTTCTTTAAACACAACCTCTTTTACTGAAAACCCAGAATCCCTTTTCCATGTAATATGAACCGCCCATAAGTCTTGCCTTGCAAGATCTATGTCTTTTTCAGGAGAATAGATAACACTCCATTTTCCATCTTTTGAATTACCCTTCAATATAGGAGGTTGGTGGGTGCCAGCATAAATAAACCATGCTAAAAAAACTAGCAGTGCAGCAGAACAAATAATTGCTAAAAAAAACTTACTTTTTTCATTTTTAACTCCAATCTTTCTATGTAATAAATAGGATGTAAACTTATTATATTCTAATATGAATAATTAATAGTAACATTAGGATATAAACTCATAGAAAAGATTGGACCAATGAAAGGACTTGAAGCAGATTCTTTGTTATCTGAAGCTTAAAATCGAGCAAAAGATTATAAAGATTTGAAAAATCAAATGATAAAGCTAAGAAAAGCATTGGAGGCTGTTGCTGATTTGCATGACAATGAGTTCTCTGGCAAAGGAACAGCATTTTATCACGATCATGTTGGTGATCAATGGAAGGCCTCTTTCCTCGACATTAGGGATAAAGCTTTTCAATAAAAGCAACTATTCTATTAAGATTTAACTTCTTTATTCCTATCAATTAATAAGGTTACTACAACACTACTTATGCTGACTAACGTTCCTAAAACAGAAACAAGAATGGTCGAAAAGCCATTGGGAATAAGAAATCCAATTGGAATCATCCCCAGAAAAGTGAAAACGATAAAACATTGATATACTCCAGATATTATTCTTACAACCATGTTGCCAAAAAAGGACATGGCTAATGGAGGGATGAATAAAAATACAACGATCCCAATGGATATCATTAAGATCATAGGCTCATCAAATGAAATGACATTATCTCCAGGGGAATCTTTAGCAGCCACTAGTATAACAACTATAGACATCATCAGTGTGAGTAAAACCAGAAAAAATCTTTTTAACATCGTTATGACTCCTTTTTTTATAAATGTGACTATAAACGGGTATCCTGCCTTTTTTCATTTTCATAACCATTTTATATATTTAATGAAAAAATATGCAGTCAAAACGCAGCTATCAATAATATTTATCACCACTTACTATTTAGACATAAATTTACATAATAGTAAATAACCACATTATATTCATATGTGACATTGCAATGCTTTACGTTTTTCCTTGCAGCTTCAAAGAATTTAAAAATTGTTCCTAAGCTCTTTCATATTTTCTAAAGAATCGATCAGGTTTCCTGCGACAATAAATTGACAACGTATAATTGGGACAGTTTCTTACACTCCAAAAATATTGAGTGCACGATTTGCATAATTTTTGGAGAAATACGTTTGTTTCATATAATATACATAAGACACTTTGAAAAAAGCCGGAACAGGACTTCTGACAAATGTGTGGGTTGTTTTGCTTGCAGCCAGTACCATGCGTCATAAATATCAAAGGAGGCAAAAACAGTATGAAAATCATTGTTACCAGTATATTCGTACAAGACCAAGACAAGGCACTGGAGTTTTATACAGAAAAACTGGGGTTTGTAAAAAAGGAAGACGTTCCTATGGGGAAATTCAGGTGGATAACACTTGTTTCTCAAGATGACCAAGATGGAACCGAACTTTTACCCGAACCAAATGAACATCCTGCCGCTAAGGAGTATCAAAAGAAGATATTCGCCGAGGGCTTCCCAGCAACAATGTTTGGCGTTACAGATATACGAAAAGAGTACACACGATTAATGGAAAAAGGCGTGAAGTTCACTATGGAGCCGACCATAATGGGAGAAGTCACAATAGCTGTCTTCGACGATACATGCGGCAACCTTATTCAGATCATACAGAAGTAACTTCATGACGTTCTTATATTAACACCTAATAGTCAAAACGATTAAAACAGATTTTACTTTGAGATATAATGATCTAGGAATCATTGGCTCATTTATCTATACTCATAAATTATAATGGCGGTGGCTTATTATGACTCTGAATGAAATAATTGATTACTGCCTGTCTTATCCAGACACCTATAAAGACTATCCTTTTGGTGAAGGATGGACTGTGATGCGTCACAAAGGTAATAAAAAGTTGTTTGCGCTTATCTTTAATTTAGATGGTCATCTATGCATCAATCTTAAATGCGAACCTGAGCGCGCTAATTTTCTGCGCAGCATCTATAAGGAAGTGAAACCCGGTTATCATATGAATAAAGACCACTGGAATACCATTATTTTAGATGGTGCCCTCTCGAAAGAAACTCTAGGTGATATGGTGCAACATAGTTTCGAATTGACAAAGCCGAAGAAGTCTCATAGCTAAAACGAAAAACTGATCTATGTTAATTAGTCGAGGTTTCAGGATATACACGGACCAATTGACCTTTCCTTTATTGGAAATCATACACGTTCCGTATTGTTTTTGCTTGATCTGATTTATTGAAAAAAGTTATTGACAACAAAAATATTATCATGTTATTATTAAATATTTTGATTATCCACCTCCATGTATGGTAAGCTTAAGAAGGTTACCATACATGGAGGTGGATAATATGTTTCAAATTGGCGATAACATTGTTTATCCAATGCACGGAGCAGGTATAATTGAAGCCATAGAAGAAAAAGAATTTTTAGATGAAAAACAACAGTATTATGTCATAAAAATGTCAATCAGTAATATGACAGTTATGATTCCAACACGTAAAATATTGAGTTCAAGTATACGACCAGTTACTGATATACTTGCATTAAAACGCATTATACACATTTTTCAGCATGGAGAATCAGATAGGTTACTGCCGTGGAAACAAAGGTATCAAGTAAACACGAACAAAATAAAAACGGGTGAAATACAAGAAGGTGCTGAAGTTGTACGTGATTTAATGCGTATGAAGAAAGAAAAAGCACTTAATTCAAGCGAAAAAAAAATGTTGGATAATGCATATGAATTTTTGATCAGTGAACTGGAAGTAATTAAAGGAATCACTGAAAATCAAATAAAAAGCTTCTGTTAAGGTTGATATTACATTCCAAAAACATTCTGAATTTTTCGGGAATATCATGATTAAAAGTAAATCATTTCAAAGACGTTCAACTTAGTTTAGAACATTAACCTCTTTTGTTATACCTACAATCTAATCCATTTTTATGATTTACATTTCTTCTACGAACATTTGAAGTTTTATCAAATAATTCGAAAAATAATCGCTTGATTTTTGTACCTGATTCACACTGGCACGGACAAGGAGCCGTAAGGATGGAAGAGAGGTAGGGCTTTCATTGTGTTAGGTATATCTAATTGATTATTTCTAGAAAAAAAATCAATCAATCTCCCCTCTTATCTTTAAGAATTTCTATATCCACTGCGACAGTCACGAGTTAAAGAAACCTACTTCTAATAAGGATCAGTTTTATGAAAAAATTGAAGTTGGTGGAATTTTTGTAGATTAATCAACAATACATAAAGATTGTTGAATGAACGAAGAAAAGGATGATTCTTTACGAAAAGGAATGATCCTTTTTGTTTACTGCTGGTCATGAATTAAAAAAAGAAGAGTGTCGGAATGATCATGGTTGACTCCCGTTTAGCGGCGGTTGGTACACGACACATTTAGAGTTGGCTATTATTTTTAAAATTTCGTGAAAGTTTGCTTCCTAATAAGATGTAGGTGTGTTTGAAAAGAAATAAATAACTTATATACATTACCGCATATTGTCAATCCAGTATGTTATACTTGTAAAGAAACCTTTGAAGCGTTAAATCTTTTTCTATTACCTGTACCATCTCCCTACTCGAACGTTGAGTAGGGTTTTTTATTGAGTTTTATACAGAGAACGCAAAAAAACAGGCCCCTATATTAAGAGCCTGTTTTTATCAACGAGTTAGATTAAGAAGCTTTTTGAACGTTAGCAGCTTGAGCTCCACGAGCACCTTGCTCAACGTCAAACGTTACTTTTTGACCTTCGTCTAACGATTTGAATCCGTCACCTTGGATTGCAGAGAAGTGTACGAATACGTCGTCTCCATTTTCACGTTCGATAAATCCAAAACCTTTTTCTGCATTAAACCATTTAACTGTACCTTGTTCCATTTTTGTTGCCTCCTAGTGTGTTACCACACATTTTAATTACTATCCCTGCCCAAAGTATCATCAAGACGAAAAGTCAATATTCATACTATCCTTTACACGAACAAAAATAATCTTTCTTTATCATAGCACGAAACGGAAATAATGGCAATTATATTATCGTTTAAATCATGGCATATTTGATAAAGGTGTGGATACTGTGCAGAAGCGGTAAGCGAAATAAAAAATGTCAATAATCCCGTATTGAATTTATAACATGATCTAAGAGGGCTTATTAATATCTACGGTTTGATCCCCCGTGAAAATGAATCACGAGTGTGTACTTCATTATTGATTGTTTAAAAATTTCTTAAAAAGCTCAGCTGTTTCTTGTTCAAGTGCAAGATATTCTTTTAAAAGCAGGGCTGTTCACTAGTAAAGCTTATCTCTACAGACGTCTCCAAACTGTCACTCATTGTTTAGTCCCGTTTGCCAAGAATACTTGGACCACAAATCATCTTCCTTTTCTTCATTACCACTTTCCAAAGCCTTTTAATCATTTTGACACACAACATTCAATCCGTATTTACGGTAGTATTTCCTTACTTGTAATGTTTTGCTCCTCAATCAAGGTTCACGGTCGAAATAAACCGATTCCCACAGGTTAGTGAAAAAAGAATGAATAGTATGTAATTGTATTCGAAAAGAAAAATAAATAATTTATATACATTCCGCATATTGTCAATCCAGTATGTTATACTATAAACAAACCTTTGAAGCGTTAAATCTTTTGCTATTACCTTGTAACATCTCCCTACTCGAACGTTGAGTAGGGTTTTTTATTGAGTTTGAGTATTATACAGAGAACGCAAAAAAACAGGCCCTATATTAAGAGCCTGTTTTTCTATAAACATTTAAGATTAAGCAGCTTTTTGAACATTAGCAGCTTGAGCTCCACGAGCACCTTGCTCAACGTCAAACGTTACTTTTTGACCTTCGTCTAACGATTTGAATCCGTCACCTTGGATTGCAGAGAAGTGTACGAATACGTCGTCTCCATTTTCACGTTCGATAAATCCAAAACCTTTTTCTGCATTAAACCATTTAACTGTACCTTGTTCCATTTTTGTTGCCTCCTAGTGCGTTACCACACATTTTAATTACTATCCCTGCCCAAAGTATCATCAAGACGAAAAGTCAATATTCATACTATCCTTTACACGAACAAAAATAATTCTTCTTCATCTTAACACGAAACGGAAATAAATGCAAATTAATATTATTGTTTTATTTATGGAATTATTTGTTAAACATGCAGAATAAGAGGCCTTCATTAACGATGGTTTGAAAACACGTGAAAATGAATCACGAGTGCCTTCAGCCCTTTTTCTTTGCTTAATCGTACTTCATTATTGATTGTTAAAGATTTCTTTACAAAGCTCAGCTGATTCTTGTTTAAGTGCTACAAACAGGGCTGTTCACTGGTAAAGCTTTATTTCTGCAGATGTTTGCAAACGTTACTCATTGTCTACCCCCATTTGCCAATATGCTCATAAAAAAATAAAACTTGATCTCAAATCATCTTCCTTTTCTTCATTACCACTTTCCAAAGCCTTTTGAATTAAGCAACTAGAAAATTCAAGGTCTTCCAGCTTACTTTATTTTGACTCTCAAAAATCAATCCATATTCTACACTTGTAAAGTTTGTTCCTCAATCAAGGTTCACGGTCTAAATAGATCGATTCCCATGGGGGAACAGGAGAGAGTTTGGTCCGATAAAGAGATGGGTATAATCTTTATACGACTTTTGTTTCCTGGCTGCCTCTGCTAATAAAGATTTAATTAAGCTGGAAATCAGTTTCACATTTCCAATCATTTTACAGAGGGATTGGAAATCCGATTCATTTAACAGCTTTTGAAAAGGATCCTTAGCTGGCTGGCGAGTTATAACAAAACCATGATACGTATCATATATGGAGTATGACAGCTGGGACTTCAAAGGGAATAAAACGTTTTCTATACTGAGCTTAAGAACATTAGGAAGGGGAAACTTTAATAAATGAATAAAGAAAACCTAAGGACTTTGAGAAAACTGGTTACCCCTTACGAAAAGTCCGATTTACAAAAAAGTATTTGTCAAATCATTAACACATTGGGACCATTTTTCCTGTTATGGTTTTTGGCATATAAGAGCTTGTCGATTTCTTATTTTCTTACATTAGCAATTTCTGTCGTTGCGGCAGGGTTTTTAGTGAGAACCTTCATCATCTTTCATGATTGCTGCCACTATTCCTTTTTTAAGAACAGAAGGGCGAATCGAATCCTTGGAACAATAACAGGAATTCTGACTCTGCATCCTTTTGATCATTGGGCACACGATCACTCTGTCCATCATGCGACAAGCAGCAACCTGGACAAACGCGGTACAGGCGATATTTGGGTACTGACCGTTGAGGAGTATAAGGAAGCCTCAACCAAGACAAAAATAATGTACCGTTTGTACAGAAATCCGTTTGTCATGTTTTTTATTGGGCCGATTTACGTCTTCGGGGTGACCAATCGTTTTAATCGTAAAGGGGCAAAACGCAAAGAACGGATGAATACGTATGTAACGAACCTGGGGATCGTCGCTTTGGCAGCACTTTTATGTTGGGCTATCGGCTGGCAAAACTTCCTGCTGGTTCAAGCGCCAATTTTTATGGTATCGGGATCCCTCGGAATTTGGATGTTTTATATCCAGCATACGTTTGAGGATTCTTATTTTGAAGAAGATAAGCATTGGGAATATGTAAAAGCAGCAGTGGAAGGAAGCTCTTTTTATAAGCTGCCAAAAATCATGCAATGGCTAACAGGCAATATCGGTTTCCATCATGTTCATCATTTAAGCCCGAGAGTCCCAAACTATAAGCTTGAAGAAGTACATAACAGCACTGAACCATTGCAAAACGTTCCGACCATTACACTGGCAACAAGTCTGAAGTCGTTAAAGTTCCGCCTATGGGATGAAGAAGGCAAAAAATTTGTAGGTTTTAGCCATTTAAAAAAAGCTCCTAAAAGCCAAGTATCAGTGCGGCTAAAAACGGATTAAATAAACTCCCCTTAATCGAGATAAGGGGCAGTGTATCTTGCAAAATAAAAGTGCAGACTCGCGCAAAGGTTTTGTGCAGGGGTCAGCACTTTTTTAATGCCAGGATACACTTGCAACAAAAAAATAATACCAAAGGTGATTAAACCCTTGGTATTATTGGGATGCGGCCGAGAGGACTTGAACCTCCACGGGTTATTCACCCACTAGGCCCTCAACATTGTAAATCCTTATCACTGATTATGAAAGCTTGTTTTCATTACATTTCCTATTTTCATTTTCCATCATTTATATACGTTTATATGAATTATGGTTAAAAAATGGTGAGCTAAAACGATAAAGATACCAACCTGTTCATTTGGTATCCTCATTCTTCAAGTACCCTCAATAAATGTAAACCACTGAATATTTTTATGACATTGCATGTGTCAATGATGCTTCTTAATTAAGGGACATTTTCTGTTTTTAGATTCGTTATGTCTTTTTCTGTTACGTAAAGAATGGAGATAAACTAATAGAATTAAGTGAGCTTTAAATGCTTCAAAAAGCTCTGATAACAAATCTCTTTATAATATTCATGTGAATTTATATCTTCACTCATTAGCCATTGAATGAGCAATCCATCTACAATAGATCGCATTGTTTTTGAAGCTTTTTCAACATCTATACTTTGGTCAAATACTCCTGTTTCCTGTCCAAAAATAATAATGTTAGATGTGATGCCCCAGCACTGTTGATAAAAGCTATGGTTAATTTTCCTGTACGTTTCATTTCGGGTTGCCTGAGACAAGAAATCTAAATAAACCTTGTAAAACTTTTCATTTTCCTCGGGAGAGACAAATATTGAATTTACATAAGCTTTCAACTTATCCAGTGGCGTAGATTCCGAATCCACTGCTTTCAATTCATGTTTATAAATTTTATTTGTAATCCACTCAAGTAGTTGAGAAAGGGTATCTTCCTTATTATCAAAGTAATAATGCACGACGCCCTTACTAACTCCTGCGTGATCAGCAATACTTTGTAGTGTAACTGAATTATAACCTTGTGTTGACACAGCTTGGAAAGCTGCCCTTAATATTTGATTCTTTCTTTCTTCTGCTTTTTTCTTCATAATAAACCTCCAGAAAGCTAACCTTCAATTAGTATACAACAGTTCATGAAATCCACACAAAATTATTCTGACCAGACAAAATAGTTTGACCGGTCAGAATAATTGTGTATACTTAAAGTGGTTTCACATCAAGATAGCATATTGGAGGATTTATAAAATGAAAGACGAATTCAAGGCTCTAGTTGTAAACAAAGTTGATGATGAATTTTCAATTAAAGTAAAGAATGTTTCTCCAGCGTTTTTACCAGAAAGTGATGTCCACATCCAAGTACACTACTCTGGAATTAACTACAAAGATGGACTTGCAGGGAACCCCAATGGGAAAATCGTAAGAAAATACCCATTTATACCGGGTATAGATTTAGCAGGTGTAGTCATTTCTTCTAATGATCCTCGCTTTAAAGAGGGGGATAAGGTGATTGCCACAAGTTATGATATAGGTGTTTCTCATTTTGGCGGTTTTAGCGAATATGCAAGTCTCCCTGGAGACTGGATTGTACCTTTACCTGATAATTTGACCCTCAAAGAAGCAATGATAGTAGGAACAGCTGGCTTCACAGCGGCACTATCTATTCAACGTCTAGAAGAAAATAACCTATCTCCTGAAAAAGGAAAAGTTCTGGTAACAGGAGCAACAGGTGGCGTTGGTAGTTTTGCTGTTTCATTCCTTAACTCTCTCGGTTATCAAGTAGAAGCTAGTACAGGTAAAGAATCAGAATATGATTACTTACGAAAACTTGGAGCTAGTACAATTATTTCACGGGATATGACCTATGGAGGGAAGGTTAAAGCCTTAGGATCACAAAAATGGGCGGCAGCTGTTGATCCTGTAGGCGGGGAACCTCTTGCCTCTATCTTAAGCCAAATTCAATATGGAGGTTCCGTTGCTGTTAGTGGATTAACAGCTGGAACAAAACTGCCAACTACTGTTTTTCCATTCATCTTAAGAGGTGTTAATTTACTTGGGATTGATTCTGTATATTGTCCAATGGAAACACGGTTAAAAACATGGCATCGTGTAGCAACTGATTTTAAACCATCTAGTTTAGAGGAATTTATTTCACAAGAAATTACTTTAGATCAACTTCCTAACGTTCTTCCTGAAATATTGGAAGGACAAGTAAGAGGGAGAACGATTGTAAATATCGTATGATTATTCATCAGAACTCATCCAGTTGCTAAAGATGAAACAATGTCTTAAAGGGATTTTCAACAGGAATTCCTTTACTTCTTATAACTTACTTTATGTTATTAGCAAAATACAAGGAGTGCCAGCAGTGCCCTCCCCACTCAGCTTACACAGTCGTAGTGGTATGAAAATGCTTTTTCATTTAAGCATTGTACAAATAAAAATGTGGTTCCTGCCCCGTAGTTTCGTATTGGGTAAACAAAGCTCAAACTCATTGTCTTTCCATGGGTCTGAGCCTTTACTTTATTTCTTCCTTAATAATTATTGTATGTCTACAGGATTAGATGATAAAAAGAAGAGTCAGCGAATTTCAATTTGACATAATTAGTGAAAACACAAAGGTTGGAATTCAAGAGGCAAAATTAAAGGGGAAAAATACAGGACGTCTGAGAAAACCTGATCATAATGTCCGCCGTGCTATGGAGATGTACCAAAGCAAAAAGTATACCATTCAGCAAATTACCAAAGAGACGGAAAACAACATTATACCGTTACTTAGATAATTGGAATGATTTTGAGTAAGTATTTTTATCCAATGAATACTGTTTTACCAAATTAAAAGAGGAAGGGTACCTAACCCCTTCCTCTTTATGCACCAACTCGATCTGCGGCAATTTTGAAACCACCATTTGGAGTAGTGTCTTCATCTACAAAATGAGTAAATGTTAAGATGCTACTTAACACCATTACTGTCAATAGAATTCGGCTGATCTTCATTTATAATCTCTCCTTTCTTTATTCTTCGTCTCGCCTCGATACTAATACGATAATACTCATTTGATAGCTCTAAATTTCCCCGATGATGAAAAAAATGCCCAATTTCGGTAGCAAAATTTTCAACGTCAGCAAACATTTTTCTGTCTGCAAGATAAGAAAATGCTTCATTAATTAATTGATATTCACCATTAGAAAAATAAAGTCCTTCCAAAATTTTAAACTTTACTATGTATTCCTTATCCTTGTTCTTTTCAGCTACCTCTTTACCCTGCAAATAATATTCCTGAGCAACATTAAAATTATTTCTTTTCGCCTCAACGTGAGACATAGCAAATAAAGCTTTTGTTAAAAAGATGTGTTCAGATTTTTCAAAAACTTTAATGGATAAATCCAGATGATTAGCAGCATTATCGTAATCCTTAATTCCTCATAACAAATTCCAATATTCATATGGGACATACCAATCAAATGATCAACCTTTATATCCTTTGCAATATCTAAAGCCTTTAAAAATTGTTGTAAAGCCATTTCAAACTCTAAAAAATCAATGAAATTACCTGCTACAATAAATTGACATCTTAATGTCTGGACAGCATATTCATCATAATTCTTAAATATGTTTAGCGCTCGATTAGCATAATTCATTGAGAAATAAGTCTGTTTCGTATAATAATAAACGTACGATACTTTGAAGAAAAATTCTGCCCTTTCTATCTCATCCTCAACCTGATATAGCTTAGTTTCGGCTATCCTATAAGCACTGATAGCACTTGTTAACTCTTTTCGTCTAAATTCGTACATACCCAAGAAAAAGAAATAATAATATTCAAGCATTCCTGTCAATTGCCCCTGCTCTTCTATTTCCTTTATTGTTTCATAAGAACTATTTAGATCATCTATTTTTTTTGACTCCATATAAGATAACATTATCTCATGCCTGAATTCTAACAATTGATAATATAACAAAGCGTCTTGGTTCTCTTCCATATTTACTAATTCAGTTTCTACTCCTTTTTTTATTCTCTCAGCTTTTTCAACTTGATCATTCTTTATCGAAGTGTACCAAGCATTCAATTTTTTCGTAACTAGATCATACGGAATTTTAGTTTTATCTAAAAGAATCGGACGCAAGAAATATCCCCCGCCCTTACATAAATTATGAGAATTTTTACATTAATTGTATTATGTCAGATTTAAATTAAGTATACAAAGATGAATTGCAAAAAGGTACATTTTATCTTTTCCTTTGCGGTTACAGCAATCCTTTAGAGACTTGACATATTGAAACCATTGGTTAAAAATTTTAACAATTTAAACAAGAGTGCTATAATACGAGGACAAATATATTGGGGAGCTAAAAATGGAAGAAAATATCATTCTCACATGCCCACATTGTGGAACTAAGGCACCTATGAACTTATTAAACAGATATGTAAAAAAAACATTTGTACCATTAACCTCTTATGAAGCGCAATTTAATGACATATTTGAAGTGCTTGAGTGTCCTGTTTGTTTTGAGTTTCAACTGTATCACACTCATTGGAATACTGAAGAAGTATACTACGAGGGTGATGATATTTATAAAGATGGTCAAGTTTTATACCCATATAGTGAAAAAGTGAATTTAAACCTCTTACCTAAAAACATTAAATCTGCGTATGAGTCAGCTTTAAAAGTAAAGAAGATTGATGCTGTTGTGTGCCTAATGGCTCTTAGAAGAACTTTGGAAATGGTATGCAAAAATAAAGGGGCTATTGGAAGAACACTTCATGCAAAACTTAATGACTTAGAGGAAAGAAAAATTTTACCAGCCTTAATGGGCGATCTTTCTAAGGTGATTAAAGAGGCAGGGAATGCTGCTGCTCATGGCGATGATATAGAATTTAACAGTAATATGGTTGAGCCTTTATTTAAATTTACAAATAAGATACTTGAATATGTTTATATTCTTCCTACTGAAATGACCAGCGCTAGACGTCAAATGGAGATGTTAACAGGAAAAAAATTCACCGAAAAAAGAACACCCCATCGAAAAATACCCAGAATGAGAAAAGTGAACCCAAGAATAAAAAAAGAGGAGTAAACACACGGTCAACTCCTCTAATTTTGTTTGTTTGCCTTTTGCTTCTTCATAGTCTGGTGTTCTCTTGATAACTCCAGCCATGTTCTCCGAAAGTGCTGCTTGTTGATTCTATATGGTTCAATTCATTAATTTTTTCTGTTAAAACTGCATTTTTATCCTTTAACTTTTCAAGCTTATACGTTGCTATCCATTCGGAAGACTTTCACATTCAACTTAATTTTAATTTTTTATAAATAGGTGACACTCATTTGGTAAATAGGCCGATAATCTGAAATACCATATAAGCAATACCAGCTCCAATCAACGGCCCTACTGCTACACCATTTAACAGTACAACAGCAAGGATTGTACCAACGACAAGCGCTACTGTCACCTGCGGGTCTGATGACATCAAATTAACACCATATTTACCCATCACTGCTACCAGGATACCTGCAACTAACGCTACCCATGCATAATAAGATTTCACGCTTGCATATAGTTCATTGAAACCGATCTCCCCACTTGCAATAGGGACAAGTACTGCAATGGTGAGGACGGTAATCCCAATACTCAATCCTTTGGAAGCTAGAAAAGGAAATACTTTATCATCCAACTGCAGAACCTTAATGCCAAGCAGCACGTATGCAGCAATTGTAATGGATTGGTTCTTACCTATGATTCCTAAGATAAAAATAATTACTAAGAACAATGATGAAGTATTTAACAAGATTCTCCCTCCAATAAACTAACAAAAAAGATATAAGTGCAGAAAAATACTAGATTCTAGTACAAAATCAATTAAATATAATAATGTAAAATGTAGTGTTTGTATCTTTAATTTCAATAAGTATATGAGATGTTTTTCTGTTTTCAATCCCATTTTGAACCCTTTATCATCTCCTTACTTTTTTTAAAATGCAGAATAATATTACCATATATCAGGTCGACGGTCGACTTAGAATGGCTGCTATTTGTATTTCTCCTCCTTCACGTTTTTTGAGATTACTGCGTTACTTTTGAGACTTAACTCAACCTCACGTCAGTCCTTTTAAAGATAAAAAAAGAGGAGCAAACACATGGTTTACTCCTCTAACTTTGTCTCTTCATCTTTTACTTCTTCATAGTCTGGTGTTTTCTTCGATAAGCCCAGACGATCATTTTCGCCGTTCATTGGCATACCAGCCATCTCTTGATACTTATCGCCGACTTTCTCATAATAGATTTATATGATGTTAGTTAAGAAAAAGAATCTTGGAAGATTAAATGCAAATTGAATATATTTGTCCCGTCATAAAGTTTTTTTGCATTTGCTTTGCTTCTTTAATATAAAATACCGAGAGGGGAAATCAAATGAATCCTTTGTTGTTAGATGTTCCTTTACAATTAGAAACAGAAAGACTAATTCTTCGAGCACCACACCAAACAGGAGACGGAAAAATTGTAAACCAAGCAATTAGAGATTCTTTTAATGAATTAAAAGCGTGGTTGCCATTTGCTCAAGAACTTCCTACTGTTGAAGAAACAGAGATAAACTTAAGAAATGCTCATATAAATTTTTTAAAGAGAGAAAGTTTTCGTTTTCTTATTTTTGATAAAGATAGCAATAACTTAATTGGAATAACTAGCCTTCAGAGGATTGACTGGGCCATTCCTAAATGTGAAATTGGGTACTGGGTAAATACTAAATTTAGCGGGAATGGATATATGACAGAGGCAGTAAAAAAATTAGCTAACTTCGGATTAAATAATATCAAATTTAGAAGAATTGAAATAAGGTGTGAATCAACAAACCTTAAAAGTCGTGCTATCCCAGAAAAACTTGGATTTTCATTTGAAGGCACTTTAAAAAATGATGATTTATCCGCAGATGGCAGCAAGCTGACTGACACTTGTTTTTATTCTTTAATAAAGTAACAAGGTGAATATTTACACTTAAAGTAACGAGTCAACAAGAAAGAACATAACATATTTTATATAACTAATATGTTATGTTCTTAAATTTATCTTTTTTATTCTGGTCTTGATAAGTTAGTCTACTCCTCTAAAATTTTTTTGCACGCTGACTGTGTGCCTTTAATCTGAACGAGAAGAGAATCCATAGCATGGTTCTGTAAAAACGACAATTGACGTTTACGAACACCTATATCCAAACAAACAAAAGGAAATGGCTGATAAATTAGATGACTTACTTTAGGTAAGTGGGCAGTTAGTGGGCAGTAGATCGTTTAAAAATAAACACAAAAAAATACCAAGGTCGTCAAAACCCTTGGTATCATTGATGCGGCCGAGAGGACTTGAACCTCCACGGGTTATTCACCCACTAGGCCCTCAACCTAGCGCGTCTGCCATTCCGCCACGACCGCGTGATCATTAAATTGTGTTTGTGCTGGTTTATTAGGCTCTTAACCTAGCAAAACCTATTTGCGTGCACTTTGTAATTAAAGTGCGGGTGAAGGGACTCGAACCCCCACGTCGTAAGACACTAGATCCTAAGTCTAGCGCGTCTGCCAATTCCGCCACACCCGCAAAAAGACAAATGGTGAGCCATGAAGGACTCGAACCTTCGACCCTCTGATTAAAAGTCAGATGCTCTACCAACTGAGCTAATGGCTCTTACTATTTAATTTCATAAAATAAAAATGGCTGGGCTAGCTGGATTCGAACCAACGCATGACGGAGTCAAAGTCCGTTGCCTTACCGCTTGGCTATAGCCCAACGAAAATGGAATGACCCGTACGGGATTCGAACCCGTGTTACCGCCGTGAAAGGGCGGTGTCTTAACCGCTTGACCAACGGGCCGATGGTTGAGAACTTATATCGCAATCTTATGGCGGAGAAGGAGGGATTTGAACCCTCGCGCCGCTTACGCGACCTACACCCTTAGCAGGGGCGCCTCTTCAGCCACTTGAGTACTTCTCCAAATATGGCTCCACAGGCAGGATTCGAACCTGCGACCGATCGGTTAACAGCCGATAGCTCTACCACTGAGCTACTGTGGAATAATGAGACAAGATTCATTATATCAGGCTTGTCATTCAGAGTCAAGAGGTAAATATTTTTTATTTATCTCTCGTGACGACTTTTATAATGTAACATAGGCTTGCTAGTTTCGTCAACCTTTTTTACGAAAAAATTCTTTTTATTTTCCCGCGGCATTTTCCGCATCTGTATCTGTCAGGATTCATGGCGCGTCTCTTTATATACTGTTGGCCGCAAGCCGTACATATATACCTATATGTTTTGTTGCTTTCTGTTTTTTTCTTTAGAGGCGTACAGAAGCGGGGCGCATTGACTTGCTGGAGAAGCGCTCTGAAATCTTTGTCCCTGTGCTTGTATCCTTTTCCTTCAAGGTGAAGATGATAATGGCAGAGCTCGTGCTTAATAATGCCAATCAGTTCCTCCCTCCCATGTTCAATCAAATATTTTCTGTTCAATTCAATGTTATGAGAGGTTAACAGGTATCTTCCGCCGATCGTTTTAAGTCTGTCGTTGAAAACAGCCTGATGGCGAAACGGCTTTTTGAAATATGTGTTAGAAATATCCTCTGTAAGCTTTTGCAGCTCTTTGTTATCCATGGTGCACCTCACTAAAAAAACATTGAACGGGACAATTCACTGTTCGCATACAATAGGGTAATCACCGCCCCTCTTATGATAAAAGCTGAGGAGGAATGAGCCTATGCCAAATTGGCTGAAAAAGCAGATGCAAAAAGCGTTCCTTGAAAAAGATAATTACCAAATTAAACTGCTGAATCAATGCTGGTATTTCTATAGGAAAAAACACTGCTCGTAAGCAGTGCTTTTATTTTACCATAGACAGTGACACTCTGCCTTTTTGTACATCGACACCGTCAACCCAAACCGTCACGATGTCACCGACGGATACAACATCAAGCGGATGCTTGACGAATTGATTGCTGAGTTTTGAAATGTGCACAAGCCCGTCCTGTTTGACTCCGATATCAACAAACGCTCCGAAGTCCACTACATTGCGCACGGTGCCCTGCAGCTCCATTCCTTCTTTCAGATCCTCCAGCTGAAGAACGTCTGTTTTCAGCAGAGGCTTAGGCACCTCATCACGCGGATCACGTTCAGGTCTTGTCAGCTGTTCACAAATGTCTTTCAGCGTAATTTCACCGATTCCCAGTTCCTTTGCTGTTTCAGAAAGCTCAAGTTTGTTGATTTTATCCTTCAATTCCGCCGTACCGATCTGCTCTGTTGAAAGACCGAACTTTTTCAAAAGCGTTTTTGTTTCTTTATAGCTTTCCGGGTGGATTCCTGTTCTGTCCAGAGGCTCTGTCCCTTCCTGCACTCTTAAAAAGCCGATACATTGTTCATAGGTTTTCGCGCCGAGCCTTGGAATATCTTTCAGTTCTTTTCGATTCGAAAATTTACCGAGCTCTTCCCGCTTTTTGACAATGTTGCCCGCTACGGACTTTGATAATCCCGCTACATACTGAAGCAGCGCCGCGGAAGCTGTGTTGACATTTACTCCTACCTGGTTTACGACTGTTTCAACGACAAAGCGCAGGGATTCATTTAAGCGTTTTTGGCTGACGTCATGCTGATACTGCCCCACTCCTACAGATTTCGGGTCAATTTTGACGAGTTCCGCAAGCGGATCTTGAAGTCTCCGTGCGATGGATACTGCACTGCGTTCCTCGACCTGAAGCTCAGGAAATTCTTCTCTGGCAAGCTCAGATGCCGAGTATACGCTTGCCCCCGCTTCATTGACAATCACATAATAAATATCACGCGGCGTGTCCTTCAGCACATCCACAATGAATTGCTCTGTCTCCCTGGAGGCCGTGCCGTTTCCAATCGCCACCATTTCCACTTGATACTCTTCAAGAATCGCTTTCACTTTCTCATGAGCTTCCTTCGTTTTTTTGACAGGTGCATGCGGGTAAATCACATCAATTTTTAAGACTTTCCCGGTTTCATCTGACACTGCCAGCTTACAGCCTGTTCGGAAAGCCGGATCTACACCGAGAACCGTCTTGCCTTTCATCGGCGGCTGAAGGAGAAGCTTTCTGAGGTTCTCAGAGAAAATATGAATCGCCTGTTCATCCGCTTTTTCCGACAGCTCTTTTCTGATTTCACGTTCAATAGCAGGCTGAATCAGTCTTTTGTAGCTGTCTTCAATCGTTTCCTGCAAGATTTCTTTTACAGACGTTGAACGGTTTTTGATGATTTGCTTTTCCAAGTAAGCCTTAATGTGATCTGCTGGCGGTTCGATAGACACCTTTAAAATGTCTTCTTTTTCGCCGCGGTTCATGGCAAGCACTCTGTGCGGAACGACCTTTGCGATTGGCTCTTCATACTCGTAGTACATTTCGTACACGTTTTTTTCATCTGTGTCTGCTGATTTTCCGGCAGCTGACTTGATCGTTCCTTTTTTAAAGGTTTCCTGGCGAATCCATTTTCTGAAATTCGGTTCGTCTGAGATTTGTTCCGCAATAATGTGTTTGGCGCCTTCAATGGCTTCTTCTCTGGTGAACACTTCTTTTTCTTCACTGATATATTGGTCTGCTGTTTCTGCAAGGCGGTCATCTTGCGGAAGGGTCATAATATAGTCGGCAAGCGGCTCAAGGCCTTTGCTTTTGGCGACTGTCGCTTTCGTTTTGCGCTTTTGTTTATACGGACGGTAGAGGTCTTCTACTTCCTGAAGTTTTACGGATTGGTCAATTTTGCGTTTTAATTCAACTGTTAGTTTATCCTGCTCGGCGATTAGCCTGATTACTTCTTCTTTTCGCTGATTCAGGTTTTGTATGTATTGCCATCGTTCAGAAATGGTCTGAATCTGAACCTCGTCCATTGAACCCGTCTGCTCTTTTCGATATCTGGCGATAAACGGAACTGTGTTGCCGTCCTCAAGCAGGCGGATGACGCTTTCAACATGTTTTTGTGATAAACCTATTTCTTTCGCAATTTGCTGTTTCAAAAGGGCTGACGTTTCCATGTAACCATAGCCTCCAATTTTGTCGTTCTTACTCTAGTGTATCAAAAACAGAAAAAAACACATAAAAAAAGACAGCTGCCGCTGCCCGTATTTTTATTCATTTTTCAAGAGTTCCTGTAAGCCGCTTAGAAAGTTCTCTTTTATCATGGCTGCTTCAAAAAAAGATTGGTCAATCCGCTCGACAATCGGCAGAGCAGAGGTTACTCTTTCCTCTCCTGTTTCTGTTAATGACAGAAGAACTTCCCTTTTATCCTGAGGATTTTTGCTTCTTTGGATAAATCCCTTTTTCTCAAGCGTCCGCACAACCTCTGATACCATCATGATATTGGTCTGGCTGAAGCCTGCGAGTTTTTTTTGCGTGACGGTTTCTCCATGAGCAATCATATACTTGCATGAGGTCAGGAGAACAAATTGAACGTGGGTAAGGTCATGCTCAGCCAATGCTTTCCCTATTTTCCGCTGCCAGCTTTGTGTGACCTGCCATAATAAAAAACCTGGACTTGTGTTCGGTCCGCTAAATTCAGAGTGCCATTTCACTTATATTACTCCCATCGCTTGTGATATTGTCAAAAAATCATTTTTGCTGATTTCAAAGTGCCCTCTTCGAAATAAAAGCCCGAGATGATTTGTTTCCTGAACAAATTCCAACTGAGATTTAATATCGTAAAAACCTATTTTTTCACACGGAAAGTAATCAATGTCTAACCGGTATGGGATAAAGTCCGGAGCCATTTGATATTGATAGACGTTTCCGCTCTTCACTTTTCCGATAGCGGTAAAACATCGCAGCAGCCTGCCGTCCGGATATGCATCTCGCGGAGAATAATAAATAAGCCAATCATTCTCTTTCATCCTGGCAAGAGGCGCTTTTTTACCGTGGCATACTTGGGCAAATCCGCCGGCGGTCCCTTTTAAAACATGCTGCTCTGACACGACGCCAACCCAATATTTTGTGTTCATTTTAGCATTCCTTGGCAAAGACGGACAAGGCAGTTGACTGACTCTGGGATGTCTTTAGACAGTTCCTGCCCGATTTTTTCTCCCCATTTTTTTGCTTCTGCGCCTTCCAATACAACCCCATGCGTGATGTTTAGACCCTCTTGTCGCTTTTGCAGTACATGATAAAATTCCATTTTTACATTTGTATTCGGAAGGTGGGATATGACAGAAAATGATTGATGCTTCTCCACATGTTCAAGCCAAAATGGAACTGTATTTCCTCGCAAAAGCAATGCTCCTTCCGTTTCATTTTGAAACGGCCCTTTCAGAGAAGCTGATGTGATGCCCGCATCCCACTGTTTCCAGGATTCTGGGTGCTGATAATATTTCCAGATTTCTTCTGGTGCCGCATCTGATATTGCAGTGTATTCATATTTCCACATTTGTAATCCCCCCTAAATAATAAGTACACTTATTAATTATAATAAGTGCACTTACTAATAGTCAATCACAAAAAAAAAGAAGCCGGCTTTCCCAGCTTCTTTTTTCTACTCTTCTAGGACAGCTGCCCAAGAATATATGTCAGATCGTCTTTTCTTGATGTCGTGTACATTTTCAGTGAATTCGATATGTCTTCTACCGATTGGCCTTTTTTCAAATGGGAGCGGATATCGGGTACGTTGAGTCCATCTGTATGTATAATGAACTTAGAACCCTTTTCATAGGTAGCGGTGTGCGTTTTGTATTTTTGCGGCTTGCCTGATAAATAGCCTGAAATCGGCAGAGGATAAAAGCTTTCACCAGACGGGGAATGCAGGATAAAACGTACATTTCCGACGGAGCAGTACGTAAACTGCCTTTGTTCAAAGTTGATTTTTAAGATAGAAGCTGTCGCCCCTCTTTTGTTTCTCATCGCCTGATTACAGCGTTCGATAATGCTTTGTACGTCTTCGTTCGCATAGTTTTCCACTAAGTCTTTGATTGCTGAAGAAGATTCGTTGGCAAGCGATCCGCTTCCAAGACCGTCAGCTACCGCACAAATCAATTCTTTATCATCAGCTTTCATAAAAAAGCTGTCGCCGCAAATGGATTTTCCTTCTTTATTCAGTTGGTATACAAGGGTTTGAATATGCTGGTTTTCTTCAACCTGGATCATTACATTAACTCCATGGAGGGATCTTCAATCAAGGCCTCTCTAAGCTTCTTCACAGCTTTGCGCTGCAGACGCGAGACGTGCATTTGAGATATACCGAGAATGTCCCCAGTTTCTTTTTGGCTTTTGTTTTGAATGTACGTTAGGTCTATGATTTGTTTTTCACGGTCTGAAAGGACATGAAGCACGCTTTGCAGCATCATTTGCTGGTTCACCCGTTCATATCCATCCTCCTGTGATCCGACGATATCGAGAATGGTAACTGTGCTTCCGTCCGCATCTGCTTCAATGCTGTGATCTACAGATAAGGCTTGATAGCTTTTCCCCATCTCCATGGTTTCAAGAACCTCTTCCTCTGATACATCGAGGAATTCAGCAATCTCTTCCACTTTCGGCGACCTTTGTGTTTCTGTCGTCAGCTGATCGACCGCCATTTTGATTCTCGGCCCCAGTTCTTTGATTCGTCTCGGAACATGAACGCTCCACGTCTTATCTCTAAGGAAACGTTTAATCTCCCCGATAATTGTCGGAATCGCAAAAGCTTCAAACGATTTGCCCACCACGGGATCGTAGCGTTTTATTGCGCCGAGAAGCCCGATCATGCCGACCTGGCGGAGATCTTCGTGGAAGCTTTTGCCTTTTGAGTATTTCTTCGCAAGCATATCAACCAGATTTGTATACACCTGCACAAGCGTTTCCTGTGCCTGTTCATCTTGTTTTGTTTGGTAATCGCTTATGAGCCGATCGACTTCATCCTTAGTTAGTTTCGTAGTTTTTGATGGTTGTGTCATGATCAACTCGCTCCCCATTTAAATACTTTGTCATCGCTACGGTGACGCCGGAGTTGTTTTGCACTCTGACTTCATCCATGAGCGTTTCCATTAAATATAGACCGAGCCCTCCTTCTGATAATTGATCGACTGTGTGTGAAGGTGTGTACGGTCCAAGATCCTGCTGCTTTTCATCAAAATCAAAGCTGTCGCCTTCATCCGCCACAATGACCTCTAAACGATCCTCGAACACACCGAATCGGATTGACACTTCCCCGTTTTTGTCTTCTTTATATGCGTGCTGAACCGCATTTGTACACGCTTCACTCACTGCGATTTTCAAATCTTCAATCTCATCGTACGTATAGCCCATTCTGCTAGCGACGCCTGACAGAGTCAGCCGTATAATCCCTACGTATTCAGGCTGGGCCGGCACTTTCATTTCGATGTAATCAGCTTTGTTCTTCATTGCACTCCACCTTCTGACTTTGCAGAAATATCAATGATGTCCTTTAGACCTGTAATTTCAAACAGACGGATCAGGCGGTCAGACAGATTTTCAAGCTTGAGCGAACCGCCTTGTTTTTTCACTGTTTTAAATACACCTACAAAGACGCCAAGCCCGGTACTGTCCATGTAGCTGACATCCTTCAGGCAAATCCTTAAGTCAGCGCCTTGTTCTGCCAGAGGAACGAGTTTTTCTCTGAGAACCGGAGCTGAATACACATCAATTTCTCCTGCAATGTTTACTTGTATATCATTCACATTCTGTCGCACATCAACATTTATATTCATTCATATCACCTCAAAGTATCCTTTAAATCATAGTTGTTGTATACCCTCGGCTGGCAAACGCTAAACCTTTCTTCTTAAAACAATTAACGTAAAATCATCGTGAAGCTGAAAATCCTGCAATTTGAGGAGGCTGTCATATATGTTTTTGACCATTTCCTGCGCAGAGCAACACATATGTTCCTCAATGAGCTTCTGTATATCAAGACGCTCCAAGAAACCGTTTTCTGTCCTGCATTCTGTAACGCCGTCAGAAAATAAAACAATCATATCTCCCTTTTCGAGATACTGGTCAAATTGCCGGTAGTCATAATCCTGCGAGATCCCGAGAACCAGCCCTTTAGCTTCTAAATCGTAAAATGCATTGTCTTTTTGAGAATAGTAGAATCCCGGTTCATGTCCCGCTGAAGCATATGTAAATCGATGACTGTCCGTATTGTAATTGGCATAAAACATCGTAATAAACATACTGGCATCAACGTTTTGTTCAACAACACGATTCAAGTTTTTCAGCACCTGTGAAGGGTGAATGCCCGTTTCCGGCAAAGAATCCATCGCGTATTTAATCATAGACATACATAAAGCTGCCGGAATTCCTTTGCCGATGACGTCAGCAATGGCAATATTAATGGACTCTTTGTCTTTAACAAAATGGTAATAATCACCGCTCATCTGTTTGGCGGGCACACTGATCGCGCCGATGTCCAGCGCTTCTTCCTCCGGAATTTTTGTTCCCAGAAGCGTCTGCTGTACATTAGCTGCGATTTCAATTTCTGATTTAATTTCCTGCTGTATCCCTCTGAGAGTTTGATGCTCCTGATAAGCCATTCCATATCCAATCATGACTTCTATTAAAAAATCCAGCGAATGAAAAACATCTTCCGGGAGACTCGGATACAGTTCCTTCAGCACTTTTCGGTGAATACTGATGATTTCTTCCGGAGGAATTTGATGCTCGATTGTTTTTCGGCTGAATTTTTGGGCTTGATATAAAGATGTTTCTGTTAATTCGGCTATATATCGGTTAAGCAGCTGATGGTACCGCTGCTCAATAACCTCCCTAAAATCCACTTTCTAACCTCCTACCGAAGCCATTTTATGGCTTGTATCTCTGTTCCTTCCCCCGTTACGGAATTTAAGCTAAATTCATCCATCAGCCTTTTCACGCCGGGAAGTCCCGCTCCCAGTCCGCCTGACGTTGAAAACCCGTCTTCCATGACTTTTCGGATATCAGGAATTCCCGGCCCTTTGTCTTCCGCTATAATTTTCAGGCCCATTTTTCCTCTGTCTGCAACCTGTTCAATTCCAATCTGGCCCTTGCCGGCATATAAATAAATATTTCTGGCTAATTCTGATATAGCCGTTGTGATTCTTGCCTGGTCTACTGTGCCGAACCCCAGCTCTTTTGCAACGTTTCGCCCTAGCTGTCTGGCTGCCACGATATCCCATTCTGTCATGATCTTTACACAGGATTGGTCGTTCATAGCTATTCCCCCAATTCCCGCTTCAATGTCTCAAGCCCTTGCTCTAAGTCGAGCGCCGTTTCGATTTCCTCAAGCGCGATTCCAAGTTCAATCAGCGTCACCGCAACGGCGGGCTGAATGCCGGTTAAGACAACTTTTGCGCCCATTAACTTAGACATTGTGATGACATCACCCAGCACTTTGGCGATAAATGAATCAATCATATCCACAGATGTCAGGTCAATGACGACACCGTTTGCACCTGTTTCGTATATTTTATTTAATAAGTCTTCTTGAAAGGTTAATGCGGTTTGATCATCTAGTTCCCATTGAATAGATACTAATAAGCAATTATACAGTTTCAAGATCGGGATTTTCGGATGTCTCACAATATTATTCCCCCAATGAAACGATTTTTCGATCCGTCATTTCCAATGCTGTTTGAATTCCTTTTTGCAGGGTATTCTTAGTAATAACTTGGGATAAATCAATGCCAAGGTTAACGATCGTCTGGGCGATTTCCGGACGGATTCCGGCAAGCAGGCATTTCGCTCCGACAAGCCTTACCGCTTCAGACGCCTGAATAATATGATGGGCAACCATCGTATCGACGACAGGCACACCGGTAATATCGATCAGCACGACTTGGGAACGGTGTTTGACAACGCCGTTAAGCAGATTCTCCATAATTCGTTTTGCGCGTTCCGTATCAATCGTTCCGACCAGCGGCATGACCGTTATATTTTCAAAAACCGGGATCAGCGGCGCAGAAAGCTCCTGCAGTGCGATTTTTTGCAGGGATACTGTTTTTTCCCATGAGATGGAGTACTGATTAAAAATTTCTGTATTAATCGGACTGAAGAAGCGGTCAATCTGCCAGATTAATTCTGTACTCTCTTGATCTGGCAATCTCTTATCGTTCATCTTCGTGTAGAGACGCTTCCAGAATTCAGCAAGCGCCGTAGCCAGAAACTTCAAAGAAAGTCCGATTTGAACGGCTCTCAGCGCCAGTTCGCTGATTTGGCTTTCAGCAGCGCTCTCATCATTAACAGATGAAAGCAGAATGTCGATATATTCTTTAGATATATTTTCATAAACTTGGTCAGTCAGCTGATATGATTCTTGTTCACTTAATTCTTTTAGTGTGTCAGTCCACAATTGAAGCAGTTCATTTTGATTCTCGGCTATGAACTGATAGACAGTCTGATTCGACATCAAATTCGCTTACCTCCCGATAAAAAACAACATATTTTTTCGTTATTCCACTATTATATCGTTAATGTTTTTTGAAAACAAAAAAAGTTGCTCTATTTGAGCAACCAGGTAAATATTACTAAAAATCAATGAGTGCCAAACTGATCTGTAAGGCTTCATCAACCTTATCCATCATTTCATCATCCAGATGAGTAATCTTATCCGTTAACCTTTGCTTGTCAATCGTCCGAATTTGCTCCAGCAAAATAACGGAATCTCTTTCAAAACCGTAGCGTTTTGCATCAATTTCGACGTGGGTTGGTAATTTCGCTTTCTGTATTTGGGCTGTTATGGCTGCAACAATAGCAGTTGGGCTGAAGCGATTTCCGATGTCATTTTGGATCACTAAAACCGGGCGCACCCCGCCTTGCTCTGAGCCAACAACAGGAGATAAATCAGCAAAATAAACATCGCCGCGTTTCACAATCAAATGATTATCCTCCGCTGACTAAGCGCTCAACTGTCGTTTCAGCCTCGCACTCCGCAAAGTGAGCCTCGGAAGAAATGTTCAGGTTGATTTTCGCCATTTCCATATAGCCGCGTCTCATCAAATCACGGTTGTGACGAGTTGTTCGTTCGCTGACATAGGCTCTCACTGCTTGTGATATCAGTTCGTTTCTGCTTCGTTTCTCCCGCATCGCTACACCATCCAATTCAGCTACTAGGTTTTCGGGCAAGCTGATTTTCATTTCGGTTCTTGCGCTGGATTCAGACAAAAAACATACACCTCCACCAAACTTACGGATACGACTCTTTTATCCATCCAGTGATAATGATACCATTATTCACTCTTCAAGCAAAGCTGTTTTAAAAATTCTCTATCGTGATATGAGCTATTCGCTTGCATTCCCCTGCAATAAAGGGTTTCTTACTTCCATTATACTCCCATTTTCCAAAAACATACGGGGAACGCGGGAACTTATTGTACAAGCCACCTCGTAGTTAATGGTTTCGAGCCTGCCTGCGACCTCATCCATGGAAATATATTCATCCCCCTGGCAGCCGATCAATGTGACTTTTGAGCCCGGCGGATATTCCTGATCCAGCTCCACCATAAATTGGTCCATGCAGATTCGGCCGGCGATTTTCAGCCGTTTTCCTTTCACGAGTATCTCTGTTCCCTTTAATTGGCGGAGCCAGCCGTCCGCATAGCCAACGGGTACCGTTCCGATCCATGTGTCTTTTTCCGCCGTGTATTCCGCCCCGTAGCTGACACTTTCCCCTTTATGTACCTTTTTGACATGCGACAGGGTCGAATGCAGGGTGAATGCGGGACGCAGTTTAAACGGGATTTCATCGGTAATTTCCGCTGACGGACGCAGGCCGTACATGCCGATGCCAAATCTGACCGCGTTAAAAAAGCCTTTTTTCAGACGCAGGCCGGCGGCGCTGTTGGCGCAGTGAACCATCATTTTCTTTAAAGGCAGAGGAGCAATCAATTCTTTAAAGCGTTCAAACTGCATCAGAAAGTAGTCTCTTTGTTTTTCATCAGCAGTCGCAAAATGAGTGAAGACCCCTTTGCATTTTAAGCCTGGGTTGCGCTCCAGAATTTTCATCACGTGATGAATCTCTTCTTCTGTTTTTACGCCGAGCCTGTTCATTCCCGTATCGACTTTCAGATGAAAATGAAGGGAAGCTTTCTTGAGGTGGCGCGCAGCTTCCTGAAGCCATTCAACAGAATAACCCGTTAACGTCACATCGTATTCCGCCGCGATTTTCACATACTCCGGAGGAACCGCGCCGAGCACCAATATAGGCGCTTTCAGGCCCCGCTGGCGAAGAGAAATCGCTTCATCCAAGATCGCCACGGCTAAGCATGAAGCACCTGACTCAAGAGCCGCCTTCGCTACTTCGGCATCCCCATGTCCGTAGGCATTTGCTTTCACAACCGCCATCAGGTGGACATGTTCACCGATGTGTTTTTTCATATTACTGACATTTTCTTTAATCGCGGACAGATCAATTTCCGCCCACGTGTCTCTGTAAAAAGGTTTTGTGCTCATTTATGACACTTCCTAGCGTTTATTCAATATCATTTACATATCATACTAAAATTATAGGGCAAAGTGAAATTCTGCCTGACGAAAAAAAGGCCAAATTTGATTCGGCCTTTAGGAGATTATTTGGATGATTGTCCCTTCATGCTTTTGGCGATTGTCACCATCTCCTCTTGTGAAAGATCTTTTGATGACAGAAGATAATCCACGCCTTCGTAAGTCCATGTTAGCGAAGCATCTGACAAAGCGCCGATTGTGTAGCCGAGATTCACCGGTTCCGCGTTCAGCGTGACTGAGGAGGACGCTTTCGCAACCTGGGCTTTTTCCTGAATTAAGGTAAACGATTTTTCTCCGCCGTAAGTCATGATGACGCGCTTGCCATCTTCCGTTGAAATATCTTTTTCTTCAAGCAGTTTTACGCCTAGCGGCAGTTCAAGCGGCGTTTTGACGGCAAAAGAGTCGGAAGGCTTCGCGCTAGTGGCGACATCCATTTGAGAAAGGGTCATATTTTTCTTTTCATCAAAGGACTCTTTGTCAAATTGCTTATTGAATTGGAAGCTGCTGAACTCTACTTTCACCATCACTTTACGGTCGGTATCCATGACTTTGACAGATAGCGGGCTCATGTCCTTCTTGTTAAATGTGATTTCTTGTGTCGGAAGCATTTTGTTATGCTGATAGTTCGTTTTTGTTTCAAATACGTATTCTGATTCTTTTGAAGTGAAGACTGCATCCGAATCATTTTGAACATCCTTTACAAGCGATTCAAACAAATAGACTTGGCTGCTGTTGTTTGGCCAGTCGCTTTGAAACCTGAAGCTCTTATTTAAAGACGGTGTGAGAACAAATACTCCGTTTTCATTTCGTAAAATGACTTGGTTTTGGTCCTTTTTCGGATTTTCCAAATAGACCCGGTACAGAGACGGTTTTTTGTGCCAGATTTCCACATTGTATACTTGCGGGTCACTCCCTGTCTCAATGGTCATTTTTGCTTTTGCTTTGTACGAGGTATATTCTTTCGCCTTCTCGTCCAGCCCGGTAACGACATCTTCCTGTGATTTTTGTCCGCAGGCAGAAAGAATAAGGACAGCCAGCAGTCCCGTTAAAAGCAAAACAAAGCTTTTTCTCACCTTTTTCAACCCCTTTTTCTCAATTGATGTAAAAGGAAGAAATCGCTTGTTTGACTTTAACGGTACGCTCGGTACACGGTTAAACAGAACAGAGGCGTACCATAAAAGCCTCAAACAACTCGTCTCCCTTAATGCATTATCAAATATATGAGAGGGGTGTCCCTAATATGCAGACTAGCTTGACAACCTTTCAATAACAACCTGTGCAGCCGCATATTCCTTCGTATGAGTGATTGACACATGAACAGCGGCTTGGCTCAGCTTTGCGCAAACAATAAAAGGCTTGCCATTCGAATTTTTTGTCACTTCAATATCTTGAAAACTTAATTTCTTGCCTATTCCTGTGCCGTATGCTTTCGAAAAAGCTTCTTTTGCCGCAAATCTTCCTGCGAGAAATTCAATTTTTCTTTTCTCAGAAAGCTCATGATACTGAGCAAGTTCGCCGCCTGTTAAAATACGCTCGGCAAATCGTTTCTGGCGATCGGCCATTGAAGCGATCCGCTTAAGCTCAACGATGTCTAATCCTATACCGTAAATCATGTTTTACACCCTCCTTTGCGCTTGTACTATTTGAATGGTTTGTCTCATAAACGTGTTACTATAGAAATACCAAAATGATGAAATGGGGCTCGGCATGTTTATACGGACTGAAAACTTTCAAACCTTTATCAGGCTTTATCCCGTTGTCACCTTTATATTGGCTGCTCAGGCCGTTCTCTGGCTTTTCTTTTCACTTCCTGTTCCTTCAGTCGTGTTGTGGAGAGACGCTGTCACAGGCTATAACCTTGGCGTCGCTAACGGTGAATGGTGGCGGCTGGTCACGCCGATTTTTCTTCACGCAGGGTTTACCCATTTGCTGTTTAATTCAATGTCCATCTTTTTATTTGCGCCGGCTCTGGAACGAATGCTTGGAAAAGCGCGCTTCCTTCTTGTGTATGCAGGCTCCGGAATGATCGGAAACATCGGCACGTATTTTACAGAACCGCTGGATTATGTGCATGTCGGGGCTTCCGGCGCGATTTTCGGGCTGTTCGGCGTTTATCTGTTTATGGTTCTTTATCGTAAAGAGCTGATCGGGCAGGACAACTCCAAAATGATTATCACATTGCTTGCCTTTGCCGTTCTCATGTCGTTTATCAACTCCAATATTAACATGATGGCCCACCTGTTTGGACTTTGCGGCGGGTTTCTCCTGTCTTTTTTATGTGTGCAAAAAAAAGAGCGGCGGTATTAACCGTCCGCTTTTTCATATGAGTACCAATTTAAAATGAAATCTGCATCCTCTTCTCCCACATCTCTCACCGTTAATTCTTCCATATGGCTTGACGATTTTACCGAGGTGGAAATGGTATACAGCTTCCCCTTCTTTTGAAAATAAGATTGGCTCGCTTTGCATACCTGCATTCGCTTTCTCAACACAATTGCAGTCGTTCTGCCGATAAATCTCGATGTCAGCTGGAGACGGTCTCCGCTGATCACCCAGGCCGCATCTTTATAAGCAAGATACCCGAAAAACAATTCAATCGGCAGCAGGACAATCGAGAGATAACCCCATGGCTGAAAGAAAATACACAGCGGAATGATGAAAAAGATGGAGAAAATGGTTGAGCGGAATAAGTACCGCTTCAATGCGCGCCGCGGCAGATGGCGGCGATTTTCTTCCAGCGTGTATTCCGGCGTAAAAGTACGCAGCATGCCGGGAAGCTTTTTTTTGTGGATCATCGGAAACAGAATGGTCGAAGCGCCCTCTGCTTTTTCCGGGTCTCCTCCGCCGCCCGCGCTGACGATTGACACCGTCGCAAAACCGAAAAGCTGGCGGATGATGTTTTCTTTTATTTTGATGGCTTGTATTTTGCGAAGCGGTATGGTGACTTGGTGTTTTTCAATAATACCCCTTGAAATCACCAATTCCTGCTCTTTTTTCATGATTTGAAAGTTAGCATATTTGAACATCATGCCGGCTATGCTGAGAATCCAGGTGATAAATAAACCAATAAATATAAGTACGGCGTATATGCCTATATTGGCGTGCTGCAGAAAGGAGAATTTCTTAAAGAGCCAATCCATCGGCAGCACCTCATCCAGCTGAGAAATGAGCGCAAATACAGCAGAGATAATCACGCCGATTCCTCCGGAAGTTGAAGCGGCCATAAGTAATTCTTTTGCATTCATGCTGTAGTTCACCTGCGGCTCTGCATCCGGGAGCGCCTCTTTATCTCCTGACAGGCCTTCATCGGTATCGATTGAATTTCTTTCTGCTTTTTTCTTGAATACGGCTTCTTTGATTCTTTCAGCTTCTTCAACTGATATAGCCGACAATACCGCTTCCGCCTCTTTGCCGCCGCCAGCCGTTTCAATTTGCAGTTTGACAAGCTTGAAAATTTGCTGGACCACACCCGCACTCGTATTCATCGTTTGAATCCGGTCAATCGATATATACCTCTTTTTCGTCACAAACAAGCCTTCTTCGATTCTGAATTCATCATCTTCGATTCGATAGGAAAACTTTCTCCATTTGATGATGCTTGCTGCCACGAGCCAGATGAACAAAACGCCGAGCGCGATGGCTCCGTAAAAACGGACAGTATGATTAGAGTTGACGATATACACAAAAAAGAATGGCAGAATAATATTTTTTATCGTTTGAATAATGGTATGGGATAAATTCAAAATGACTGCCGCCGGGTGAAGGCGTTTCGGTTCAGACATCATCGTCAGTCACCCTTGCCAGGCGCGAAATGGAGTCTCTCAGCTGATCCGCTTCCTCCATCTCTAAAGCAGGAATTGAATGCACAGTTGCTGCCGTGGAGATTTTCACTGTTGCCAGATTGTATTTTCTTAATAACGGCCCTTGCGATGTGTCTACGTGCTGAACCCTGACCATCGGCACGATCACGCGTGTCACAACAAAGATACCTGATTGAATATCTATTTCGTTTTCATGAACTTCATAACGCCACACTTTGTGCCGGATCTTTGGAATCAGATAAATCGTCACAACCGAACCCAGCAGCCAAACTGCGCCGAGCACGCCGCTGATCCAGTACGGCCAATGAAAAAAATAACTGAACACTGCAACTGCTATGACAATAAGCAAGCAGACAGCGGATATGATTATCTCTTGAAGTCGCCAAACCTTTAATCCGTCTGGACTGATTTGGTTTTTTGGCTGCTTTCTCAAAATACCTACCTCCCGTTTTTATCATCGTTACTTATACGCACTTATGCAGAAAAAGTTTCATCTTTAAGCATACATAGAAAAAACGGTGCCGTCAGCTGAAAGTTTGCTTAATGTCCATGAATTTTTGAACATAAAAAAAGCCCAAAACAACTCATGTTTTAGGCTCTTATATTCTTTACAGAATTAGTATGATTTTTTCTGGCGTCTGTCACCTGAAGAACGGCGATCGTTTGAACGCTTTTTATCATAGGAAGAACGGTTGTTGCTTTTCCCTTTACCGCCCCGGTAACCGCCGCCTTGTCCGTCTCTGCGTTTAGAAGTGCGTTGGTTTTTGTAGCGTTTGCCGATCATCGGCGCTTCGTCCGTTAAGCGAACAGGCGTGCTATCCGGCTCTTTTGTAGCCATTTTGATAGCCGCTGCAACCACTGTCACTGCATCATGATCTTCAAGCAGCTCAGCTGCCGCTGTCATGTAGAAGTTCAAGTTGTTTTCGCTGATTGTCGTACGAAGACGATCAACTGTAACCTGCTGCTGGCCTTCTAACGCTTCATCAAGTGTCGGCTCTTTCATGCGGTCCATTTTGCGTTTCGTTGTTTGTTCAATTGCGCGAAGCATGCTTTTCTCACGCGGTGTGATAAACGTCATCGCCATACCTGTTTTACCTGCGCGGCCTGTTCTTCCGATACGGTGAACATAGCTTTCAGGATCTTGAGGCACGTCGAAGTTGTACACGTGTGTAACACCTGAGATATCGAGTCCGCGAGCTGCAACATCAGTTGCAACAAGTACTTCGATTGCACCTTCTTTAAATTTGCGAAGCGCAACCATACGTTTCGCCTGCGTTAAATCACCATGAATTCCTTCAGCTGCATATCCGCGAAGGTTCAGGGCTTCTGCCAGTTCATCAACACGGCGTTTTGTACGTCCGAATACAATCGCAAGCTCAGGAGACTGAATGTCAAGAAGACGAGTCAGTGTGTCGAACTTTTTACGTTCCTGTACTTCCAAATAGAACTGCTGAATGTTAGAAACAGTCATTTCTTTTGCTTTTACTTTTACGTGTTCAGGCTCAGTCATGAAACGCTCTGCAATGCGTTTGATCGGCGCTGGCATTGTAGCTGAGAACAGAAGCGTCTGATGCTCGCTCGGCACATTTGAAAGAATAGATTCGATGTCGTCGATGAACCCCATATTCAGCATTTCATCCGCTTCATCCATTACAACAGTATTTACATTGTTTAAACGAATCGTGCGGCGGTTAATGTGGTCAAGAAGACGTCCCGGTGTTCCGACAATGATATGCGGATTTTTCTTTAACGCCCGGATTTGTCGTCCAATATCCTGCCCACCGTAAATAGGAAGAACTTTCGCACGTTTATCTTGTCCGATTTTATATAATTCTTCAGATACTTGAATGGCTAGTTCACGGGTTGGTGCGATTACGATTGCTTGAATATTAGGAGACTCGGGGTTAATTTTCTCAACAAGGGGTATACCAAACGCAGCTGTTTTACCTGTACCTGTTTGCGCTTGTCCAATGACATCTTTATTTGAAAGTCCGAGCGGAATCGTTTGTGCCTGAATCGGCGTTGCTTCTTCAAATCCCATACGGTTAATTGCCTTCATGAGATCAGAACTTAATTGAAAATCTTGAAACGTTATAGTCAAATTATTCAAACTCCTTCTAATTGCTGTTTCAGTAATGTCGTGATTTACCACTTAAAAACTGCCCTCCATGGAAAAAGGACAGGATCCTTACGTATACAAAGCCCGAATTACTTTAAGTTTTATCTTACCATTACACTACTTGTTTTTCAATAACGCGGTAAGCAGATCAGCATTTTGAATGCGCTCGCTGACCTGCTAACCAAATATGCCGGACGATGCCCAATCCCGCTCCTTGTGTCCGCGGAAAACCTAAGGTCAGCGGGTGGCGGTCCGTACACATATTTTCGTATCGCGAAATAAACCTGTCATTATTGTACCATAGCCTCAGCCGGTCATACATAAATTATTTCGGGCCGGCATACATTAGTGTCTGCACATCATTTTTATTTTATGATTGCAATCTGCTTTTTTCCGCAGGATTTTTTAAGAAAACGGGCTCTCCATTAAATCTTTAACGATTTCTTCAAGCTTCATACCTCTTGACGCCTTGAATAAAATCAAATCTCCCTTTGCCGCTTTATTCTTCAGGGCCTGAGTGAGATCTTTTTTGTCGCTGAAGTGGCTGATGCGTTCTTCGCTAAAATGTTCCATCGCACCTTCCGCGATAAATGCCCCAAGTTTTCCATACGTAAAGACGTGGTCAATTTTGTCCGGGCTGATCACAGCGCCGCATTCTTTATGGAACGTTTCTTCAAGATCGCCGAGTTCAAGCATGTCTCCGAGCACGACCATTTTCTTCCCGTATCCTTCAAGGCTTTCTGTCAGTTGGATTGCAGCCTTCATCGACGTCGGGCTCGCGTTATAAGCGTCATTAATAATAGAAATGCCGCTGTCTGTTTTCATCAATTCAAGTCTCATGCCGGTGACCTTCAGGCCGCTTAATCCTTTTGCCGCATCCTCAGGTGTGATGCCGAAATAAGCCCCTGCAGCGATTGCCGCCATGGCGTTCATCACATTATGTTTGCCCAGTATAGGGATAAAAAACGTTTTTTCTATGCCTTTGATCGTAAAATGGGTTCCCGCTTCACTCTGGCTGACATCCTGCAGCTGATAATCGTTTTGCGCCCCAGTACCATACGTTTTCGTTTGGCAGCTGTAGTCCTTTTGCAAGAGCGGTTCGTCTCCGATATAAATCAGCACACCGTCTTCTTTCAGGCCGTTGATAATTTCCAGTTTCGCTTCCGCAATGCCTTCTCTTGAACCAAGATCCTGCATGTGGGATTCGCCGATATTCGTTATCACAGCCGCATCCGGATTTGCCAGGCGGCTCAGGAGGTCAATTTCTCCTTTTGCGCTCATTCCCATTTCCAGTACGGCAATTTCTGTATCTTCAGGCATCGCTAACACTGTAAGCGGCAGCCCGATATGGTTGTTGAAGTTTCCTCCTGTTTTATGGACGCGGTACCGCGTTTGCAGGACAGTGTGAATCATGTCTTTGGTCGTCGTTTTGCCGTTGCTTCCTGTTACCCCGATGACACGTGTGCCCAGCTCCTGTAAATAAGCTTTTGCAAGCTGCTGGAGTGCAGACAATGTATCTTCCACCAGAATCACAGCTTGATTCTCGGGCGGATTTGGTTCCGAGCGGTTCCACAGAACGGCAGACACACCAGCTTCAAAAGCCTGCGGCACAAAAGTGTGGCCGTTAAAATGTTCCCCTTTCAGCGGGATGAAAAGCTGATTGCTTTCCAGCTTTCTTGTATCTGTAGCAACTCCATGAATGACTGTATTTTCATATTGCGGGTTTGTCAGTGTGCCTTTGACCATTTCGGCAATTTTTTTTACGGTTCGCTTAATCAAGTAAGGTCCCTCTCTTTCTTTTGGTGATATACGGGAAAAGACACTGCCCTTTTACCGGCAGTGTCCGTCTTCATTTAGAATGTATGTTTAATCAATTGTTTTTCAGCGTGGCGTTCTTTAGCCAGCTCTACAAGCTGTTCAATGAGGTCAGCGTATTCAACTCCGGCTTCTTTCCAGAGAAGCGGGAACATGCTGAACGGTGTAAAACCAGGCATCGTGTTTACTTCATTGATCAGCACTTCGCCGTCAGCTGTCAGGAAAAAGTCCGCTCTGACAAGTCCTGAACCGTCAATTGATTTAAACGCTCTGATCGCCATGTCACTGATTTTCGCGTATTCCTCATCTGTTACAGCCGCAGGAATAATCAGGTCAGTGTCTCCATCCTCGTATTTCGCTTTGTAATCGTAGAAATCTGTCTTAGGTGCGATTTCTCCAACTGCAGAGCATTTAGGATCATCATTTCCGAGAACGCCGATTTCAATTTCGCGGCCGTTGATGCCTTCTTCGACTACGACTTTCCGGTCATATTGGAACGCCAGCTCAAACGCTTTTTGCAGTTCTTCACGGTTTCGGCATTTGCTGATTCCGACGCTTGAGCCAAGGTTGGCCGGCTTCACGAAGCAAGGGTAGCCCAATTCTTGTTCTACTTGCTCGCAGCTTTCTTCTGGAGAACGAGTCCAGTCTTTTTTAAGGAAGGCTGTGTATTTCGCCTGTGCAAGGCCGGCTTGCGCAAACAAATGCTTCATGACAACTTTATCCATACCAGCTGAGGAAGCGAGCACACCGTTGCCGACATAAGGAATATTTAAAAGTTCAAGCATTCCCTGAATCGTTCCGTCCTCTCCGTTCGGGCCGTGCAGGAGCGGGAAGACGACATCAATTGCTTCATTTTGTTGTGACACTTCCTGCGGAAACATCTCCTGGTTTAGAGCAGATGGAGAAAAAGCAGTTCCGCCCTGCTCAAGCTGAAGCATTTTTACGTTGGAAACAGGCTCTGTTAAACGTGCGCCTCTTATCCATTCGCCTTTTTCAGTTATATAAATTGGATGTATATCAAACTTCTCAGTATTTAGCGCTTTTGTTACAGCCAGAGCTGTCTGAAGCGAAACATTATGTTCGGCTGACTTACCGCCGTACACTAATCCTAGACTTGTTTTCAATGGATACTCCCCCCACTACAATTCATCTTTACTATCTTATCACTTTCACAAGAAAATGATCTAATTATTTTTGGGCATGCTGAAGCTGAATGCATTTGTATGTAATTCCTTTTTATTTTATATTAAAATGGCATTGAAAAGGAGATGTGACATATGAAAAAAATCACAACAAAAGAACAATTTAATGAATTGATTCAATCTGATAAAGAAATCATTGTAAAGTTTTATGCTGATTGGTGCCCTGACTGCACACGCATGAATATGTTCATCGGCGATATTTTGGAAACGTACAATCAAAACGATTGGTACGAGCTGAATAAGGACGACCTTCCTGAACTGGCTGAAATATATCAGGTAATGGGTATTCCAAGCCTGCTCATTTTCAAAAATGGAGAAAAAACAGGCCATCTTCACAGCGCCAATGCCAAAACGCCTGAAGAAGTGACTGAATTCTTATCAGAACATATAAGCTAATTCGATCAGCAGCCCTATTTTATGTCGTCGGGCTCTACGTGAACATGAACATGAGTGACATCGTGTTCATGTTTTATTTTGTTTTCTACCTCATCTGCGACCCCGTGGCCTTCCTCTACTGTCAGCTTCGGATCCACTGTAATGACCATCTCTATATGTACTGTGCTGCCCAAGTATCGCGCTTTCACGTCCTTAAGACGATGCACATTTTCTATCCGGCCGACAGTCTGTTTATAAGGTTCAAGATCTTTCAAATGGAACCCGTCCGTTAATGAATGCGAAGCGTCTTTGAAGATATCCCAGGCTGTCTTGCAAATGATGATTCCGATAATAAAAGCCGTAACCGGATCTATCCAGGCCAGCTGCAGCTGGGACGAAAAAACACCGATAAACGCTCCGGCACTTACAAATGCGTCTGACCTGCTGTCCTTCGCCGCCGCCATAAGTGCAGAGCTTTTAATGGATGCTGCGAGTCTTTTGTTATATAAATAGATGCCGTACATAAACACTGCACTGACTAAAGCCGTCCACGCCGCGATAAGGCTTGGCGTTTCTGATGTGCCGCCCGCAATCGCTTTTCCTCCGCCGATTAACACTTCAATTCCAACAGCCATCATAATAAAAGACGCAATAAGGGACGAAATTGTTTCAGCCCGATAATGGCCATATGGATGGTCACTGTCAGCCGGCCTTTGGGAAATACGCAGTCCGATCAGCACCGCTATTGACGCCACAATATCTGTCCCATTGTTTAACCCGTCTGCTCTCAGCGCTTCAGAATGATACAGTATTCCGATTGTCAGCTTTACTGCAGCAAGAATGATATATGCCAAAATATTGAGGAGTGCTCCTTTTTCTCCCTTTTTAAGATTATCTGTCCTCCCCATTGAATACCAGCCTCCATTCTATTACATAGTATGGTTAAAAACATGAAAAATAGCAGCAGCGATTCTCAACGAGGAGGGAAATTTCGACAGCAAATTATTGCCCGGGAAACTTTTTGTCGATATGTTGAAGGTTTGCTTACTTACGAAAGAATAGGACTGTTTTCACCTTTACAGGCTGTGGAGGGCATTGTATACTGAGATTAATTGATAATGATTATCAATATCGTTTGATTGGAGGTTGGTGACACAATGACACCTCAGTCTGCAGAAATCAGAAAAAAGCATCTCATTCATCTGTTAATACAGAATGGTATATACAAAAAGTCCAAGCGTCATTTGTATGAATTGTCGCTGATGGAGCTGGAAAGTGAATACAAAACATTGTCAGGAGGCGCCAGGGCATGCCAAAGCGTAAAATAAAAACCTACCAACAGCTGATCCAGGAAAACAAAGAGGCGATCATGGGCAATCCAAAGCTGATGAACGTCATTTACGACAGAATTGACCGCAAGCATCAGAAGAATCTTCAGGAACAAAACAATACATAAAAAAGAGCCGGCAAAGGCTCTTTTTTATTTAATGAAAGGCTTCTGCGGCCAGCTTTTGAATGACCGCGTCGTCCATCGGCGGGTTATGGAGACCGGCGCGCACATCCCGGTAATAGCGCTGAAGCGGATTGGTGCGTTCGAGGCTTTTGGCCCCTGCAATTCTCATCGCTTTGTCTACAACAGAAAGCGCGGCGTTTGTGACGATATGTTTTGCCGCACCGAGCTCACTCTTCAAGTAAGGGCGGCGCTCCGGATCGTCATACAATTCAGCCGCATGAAAAAGAAAGTGTCTGGCATTCAGCAATTCAAGCTCCATTTCGCCTGTTCTTTGCTGAACGGCCGGAACATCCTTGATCGGCCCCTTCAAACTATTTGGAGAATACTCGGAGGCAAAGCGCACCGCATAGTCTCTAGCAGCTTGAGCCACGCCAAGATAAACCGCCGGAATATGGAGCAGCCAGCCATTTGGCTTTGCTCCCCGCGGCCCTTGAAGCAGCTCCACCAGTTTATTGTCCTCCAGCGTTACCTCGTTTAATACAAGATCATGGCTGCCGGTAGCCCGCATCGCCATCATATCCCATGTTTCTTCAATTGATACACCAGGATCATTTTTATGAACCAACACGACACCTGTTGTTTGTTTTTCTTCAATCCATGCCGTCACTAAAAAATAATCAAGCGCTTGCGACATTGTCGTAAACGTTTTTCTTCCATTCACCACCCATTTGCCGTCCTTTTTGACGGCGGCAGTCCCGGGGCGTCCTCCCCTGGTCGGGCTCCCAGTTTTCGCTTCTGTCGCTGCTCTATTGATCACGGCGCCGTTTTGGACTTCCTTTGCGATAAACGCAAACACATCTTCATCCCAGCTGTTTCCTTCTCCGAGCTCTCCCATCACGCTTAAATGCCAGCCGATGCTCAGAGCTGCAGGAGCATCTCCCCGTGCAAGCCGCTCTTGAAAAAGCAGCATGTCGTAAACAGACATTCCTGCTCCTCCATGGGATTTTGGCACGGTTATCGCCGTATATCCCGAATCACGCAGTTTTTGTATTTTTTCGGCAGGAAATCGTCCCTGTTCATCATCCTCAGCGGCTGTTTGCTGAAATTCATCCGCTAGCTGTCCTATTTTCTCTATCCATTGCCGCTGTTTTTCGTTCCGTACAAATAATGACATCCGGCAGCCCCCCATTTTTTCAATTCCGATAAATTTAATATGTATTATAGATTTCCAGCCATGATTCCGCAACTGTTAACAATTTGTCCACGATAGAAAAACACGCCGTTCCCGAGGGAACAGCGTGTTTAAACCGGATTTGCATCCCGGTCTTGTTTCATACCGAGATAAATGAGCATATAAGTCAGGTAACCCATTGTCATGACCAATCCGCCGAAGAAAAAGCTTGAGAAAATCGGCTCTTCAAAGGCAGTAACTGCCGCAAGCACAATCCAGCTTGCATACAGATATATGATAAAATAACGGATACCCGTCTTCATTTTATATATCATGTACAGCCCCACGAGAGAAAACAACCCCAGCGCGAGCCTGAAATATACAAGATGTTCAAACTGAAACATGAATGACACAAATGAGAATCCAAGCAGCAATACAATCGGTAAAGCGGTAATAAAGTTCCTCAATTCGAGACACCTCCGTCAGTACCTTTATTATAAACCAAAACATTGAATGATATTGATTTACGTGAGCTTTTTCACAAAAATGTCATTCCTTGCCTTTAGATTCGAACATCCCGTTTGCAGAAACTCCACCAGGCAACGGCAATGAAGAAAACAGCATGAATCACAATAATCCCTACAGAGAACAATGGCGTCATGCCTGAAAACAGAGCCGTTTGTCCGCTTTTGTATTGAGTGAAGTCCGTGTTTGCAAAAAGCAAAAAGCTTCCCCATTTGTTTTCAAACAGCTTCATGATTTGCACAAGTGAACTTGCTCCATATAAAACAACAAAAGAAACAACAACTGAAATGGCACTGTTGCGGAACAGTGATGAACAAAGCAAACCGAATAATCCCATCAGCACCGCTTCAAGCCAGTTTGTGCCGATTAGCTCCAATGTGTTGATGAACAATGTTTTTGATTCAGATGTCACGGACGTGCCAAAAAAGACAAGACCGAATAATAAAGCCAGAATGTAGTATGCCAGATAAAGATAGAAGCTGACCATTACAACTGTCATTAGTTTCGACCAAAAGACCTTTTGCCGCTTGACCGGGCGTATGAGCAGAAATTTGATTGTCTTTTTATCAAATTCATTAGAAATAATCGTCGCTGCAATGACAATGGTTAACGCCTGCAGCAAGATATTCAGGCTCGGTGTATAGGAAAAGTAGCCGATGAAATTTTCGTCAGTTCCGGCACTGATAACGATCCGTTTAATGATCAGCGCCATGAAAAATTGAAAAACGGCCATCAATATAAGCGAAACAAATGTAACTTTCCGATTAAAGAGTTTCATATGTTCATTCCATATTAATTTAGACAAGCTCTTCTCCCTCCTCTTGATGAGCGGTTGTCGCTTTAATAAATTCGTCTTCCAGTGACTGCGTATAAGGCATAATTGAAAATACGTTCAGTCCTTGTCCGACTAGCGAGCGGTTCAGCTCTGGTATATTTTCTTTCGCTATATCCACCACGATGGAGCCGTCTTTACGTTCAGCTGAGTACCCATTGCCCATCAGCCAATCGAGCGCTTTTTCCGCCGGCTGCACTTCTATAACGGCTTTCTCCGTTTTCTGACCGGCTCCATTCAGGCTTACTTCTGCTTTGATCTCGCCTTTTTGTATGATGATCACACGGTCACACAGGTCTTCAACTTCACGCAATAAATGAGTAGCGAATAAAACCGCTGTTCCTTCCTCTTCAGCGAGCTCCTTAATATGATCGCGAAAATCCTTCATACCGGCAGGATCAAGACCGTTTGTCGGCTCATCTAAAATGAGAAGCTTCGGCCGGTGAAGAATCGCCTGAGCAATGCCGAGACGCTGGCGCATGCCGAGGGAGTAGGTTTTCACTTTATCATCAATCGCTGATGTCAGCCCGACTCTTTCCACCACTTCGTCCAGTCTTTCATCAGTTATCTTTTTGTGCATATTTGCAAAGTGTTTGAGGTTTTCCCAGCCTGACAGGTACGGGTAAAACTCAGGGTTTTCCACAATCGCGCCGACAGCTTCCATCGCTTGTTCGAACTCAGTATCATGCTTGAATCCGTTGATGGCCACGCTTCCGCTGTTTTGTTTTAACAGTCCGACGATGATGCGGATGAGTGTCGTTTTTCCGGAACCGTTCGGACCGAGAAGACCGATAATCTCTCCCTGCCTGACGTCCATGCTGATCTGTTTTAAAATCTGTTTAGACCCTATTTTTTTATCAAGGCCTTCAATATGTAAAATCGGCTCAGCCATAAAGCCTTCCTCCTTTTTTCGACAAAAATAAACAGTGCCTAAAAATAGGCACTGTTTGTATTATAGCATTTGTTGCTTCCAAATGTTTGGTTAAACCGATAGAGTCGGTGCTTGCTCCGGCTGTTTGTTCTTTTCTGTTTCTGTAATGATGACGGCACAGGCCGCGTCTCCTGTTGTGTTGACCACTGTGCGAAGCATATCGAGCAAGCGGTCTATTCCGAGGATCAATCCGATACCCTCAACAGGCAAGCCGACTGATTGAAGCACCATGGCGAGCATAATCAAACCGACTCCCGGAACACCCGCAGTTCCCACACTTGCTAATACAGCCGTCAATATCACCATCAGCAATTGCGTAAATGTAAGATCATGTCCGAATACCTGTGCAATGAAGATGGTGGCCACCCCTTGCATAATGGCTGTCCCGTCCATGTTAATCGTCGCCCCGAGCGGCTGAACGAAGCTGCTGATCGGCTCAGGCACTTTTAGTTTTTTCTGGGCTACATCCATTGATACCGGAAGCGTTGCATTGCTGCTTGAGGTACTGAACGCAACGACCATAACTTCTGAGAAATCTTTAAAGAATGTAATCGGATTTCTTTTTGCTAAAAGAGCCACTGTTGAACCGTATGTGACGATTGCATGTATGACAAGAGACAGTGTAACAACAATCATGTACAGCCCCATCGCTTTTATTGCACTGAATCCCTGGCTGCCGATAGCTGTCGCAATGAGACCAAACGTGCCGTATGGCGCAAACTTCATGACCAGGTTGACCAGATACATCATCAGTTCATTGCCCTGCTCCACGACTTTCAAAAGCATATCCGCTTTTTTGCCTAGCATCGTAATCCCGAGTCCGACAAAAATGGAAAACACGATAATCTGGAGCATATTTCCTTCGGTCATCGCTTGAACGGGATTGGCCGGAATCATGTTCAGAAGTGTGTCAGCAACACTCGGCGCTTCTTCTGCCTCGAATTTAGCGGATGAGACATCATAAGTGCCGAACTCACCCGGCTTAATGACAAGCGCCAGTATAAGCCCGATCGTAATCGCCACCGCTGTCGTGATGAGAAAATAAGAAATGGCCTTCACACCGATTCTGCCAAGCTTTTTAGGATCGCCAAGCCCGGCAACTCCTAATGTAAGAGAGAAAAAAACAATCGGTACGACAAGCATTTTAATGAGATTTAAAAAGATGGTGCCAAGAGGCCCGAATACAAACTTATTCAAATTTTCAAATAATTCAGGTGATGTTACATTAAGAATAATCCCCGTGACGGCACCCAGAACCAATGCAATGATGATCTTTCTTGCCAGTTTCATCCGCATTCCTCCTTTTTTGAAAAAAAGCCCGCGAGAGACTCCCGCGGGCTTTGGCTGTATCATAAAACCACAGGATTCTCTCTTCACGCTGATGAGGTTAGCTGCCGGGTTCGGACGAAGAGATGTCCGTTTTTCAGATAAAAAATGAACCCCAAACGATTGGGTCCCCCACTCCTTTTAAAAAGGATTAAGCGTGTGGCTTACTTTTGTATGATGTAGTTTTATTTATACAGAAAATATCCAATTTTGTAAACTATTTTTTGTTACTTTTCTCTCGAGGTCTTTTAGGCCTATTTTCCTTGTTGGTTACATCAAGAATATCAAGGAGAAATACAAAGATCGGAATCCCGATAATTAAGCCCCAAATGCCGAGAAAGTGTTCAGAAAAAATCAGGACTGTAAATGTGAAAAAGATCGGCAGCTCTGTTTTCGCTGACATCAGCTTCGGATTGAGGAAATATGTCTCAATCGCATGAATGGCGAAAATGACAAGCACAATGTAAAGCACATACATTCCGCCGCCTGTGCTGTATGCAATAATACTAAGCGGAATCAGGGAGATGACAACGCCTGCTACCGGGATCAATCCGAGAAAGAAAACCATGATGGACAGCCCCAACAGCTGAGGGAAGTGCATAATCCAGAGTGCAATAAAAGTCAGTATGCAGTTCACGAGCGCAATGATAAATTGTGCCTCAAGCACCTTGCCGAATGTTCTCGCGAATTTACCTCCGAAAAAAGCAATCTCATTATAAAAAACAGCAAGCTTGCTCGTTTTAAACTGCTCCATAAATTCAGACAGCCGTTTTTTCTCAAATAAGAAGAACATGCTGAGAATGAGCGCCATCACGATCTGCAAGCCGAATGTGCTGATATCGGCCAGATACGTATATAGTACATTGAAACCCTCTTTGACATACGAACTAATATTAATATCTCCGAAAACACTTGTGATCTCATCAAAGAAAGGAATGCTGCTTGGATGATACGCAATATGTTTAATCTGCTTGATCAGCTGCTGAATCTGTGCGGCAACGACCGGATAAAACACAAACCCTCCGACTGTAAGCAGCACGGCCAGCAAAATGTAGAGAAACGTAATGACAACCCGCTGGCTCACGCGGAAGAACCGGCTTAAAAATTGCCGGACGACAAGCTCCAAACGATCCATAAGAAATGTGAAAATGAAGGTCAGCAATATTAAGTTGATCATGCTCTTAAATAGATATAACACACCAGTTAACACGACAAAGATGGAAAAACGCCTTACTCCCGGGTGCTGAAAAAATTTTACTAAAGCGGCCATTTATACACTCCTGTTAGGACAAACGTCCTTCATTCAATATAGTATCCATTTGTAAATTATATAACAAAAAAATGCTGAGGTCTCTGTCCTCACCTTAATTATTCTTAAACAATTAAAAAAACGGCCCCATAATGGGCCGTTTTTTTCAGACTGCTGCTTTCATTTTTTTCATGCCTTCCACAGCCTCCACGCTTTTTGCTTCATCGAATTCTTTTTCGCTTTTTGCAACGATGATTGTGGCGATTCCGTTTCCGATCAGGTTCACAATCGCTCTTCCTTCACTCATGAAACGGTCGACACCAAGCAGAAGCGCAAGACCCTCAAGCGGAATGACCTGAAGTGCTGACAGCGTTGACGCAAGAACGATAAATCCGCTTCCTGTCACACCGGCTGCCCCCTTCGAAGTCAGCATCAGAACGAGGATAATCGTAATTTGCTGTCCGATGCTGAGATCCACTCCAAACACTTGAGCCAGAAAGACAGTCGCCATTGATAAATAAATGGATGTTCCGTCAAGGTTAAACGAATACCCGGTCGGAATAACGAGCCCGACGACTGATTTTGAACAGCCGTAGCGTTCCATTTTATCCATCATTCTCGGAAGAACCGATTCTGAAGAGCTTGTGCCGAGCACGATGAGAAGCTCATCTTTGATGAAGCGCAGGTAGTTCCACAGGCTGAATCCGTATAGCTTGCAGATGATATTTAAAACAACAAACACGAACAGGAACATTGTGATATACACGGACAGCATTAAGCTGGCAAGCGGCTTGATGGAATCGAGTCCGAAGTGCCCGATCGTATACGCCATCGCTCCGAATGCACCGATTGGAGCGGCACGCATAACATAGCCGATAATTTTGAAAAAGACATGTGAAACTTTATCAAAAAAATCAATGACGCTTTTCCCTTTTTCACCTAATGCCGCTAGACCGACTCCGAAAAGAATGGAAAAGAATAAGACCTGCAAAATATCCCCTTTTGCGAAGGCATCAACCATGTTGGACGGTACGATGTGTGTGACAAATTCAACCCAGTCGATCCCCTGACCGCCATTTTGGGTGTATTGTGAGACATCTCCCTTTTCAAGCTTGCTGTAATCGAGGCCCGCACCCGGCTTCATAATATTGACGACAAATAAACCGATAATGAGTGCAAGGGTCGTAACAACCTCGAAATAGATAAATGCTTTTCCCCCTACTTTTCCAACCTTCTTCATATCGCCCATTTTTGCAATCCCGAGAACGATTGTGAAGAAAATGATTGGAGCGATCACCATTTTCACAGCGTTGATAAAGGTATCGCCAAGCGGTTTCATTTCTTTCCCGACATCCGGCCAAACCAATCCGACAATGACCCCGATGATGACCGCGGTTATGACTTGAACTGTTAAATTTTTAAACAGTTTCATATTCTCCCTCCCCTGTCCTAGTCGCCTTTGTGTCTTTCTTACTAGAATGATAGCGTTTTCATTAGAGGCGGGGAAGTTTATGTTCATAACGGACATTTTGGTCTTTTTGGTCTCGGGTTTACACTTTAAATATGTAGCGGTTGACGGGGCGTCCGACTCCTCCGTACTGAACATCAAGCTGAATCGTTCCGTTCTTTTCGAGATAATCAAGATATCGCCTCGCTGTCACTCTGGCGATGCCGAGAGCCTTGGCAACCTCTTCAGCAGAAAGAGGCGACGTTTGCTGCTTCAAAAAAGCAATGAGCTCATTCATCGTAAAATGATTCAACCCCTTCGGCAGATCCTGTACGGCCTGCTGCGGGATATTGAGGATGGCATCAAGCTGATCCTGGGACAGCGTGTCGTTTTCCTCTATTTTTTGTTTATACCGCTTATATTTTTCAAGCGCCTGTCTCATCCGTTCGAGCTTAAACGGTTTTAAGATATAGTCAACTGCTCCATTTTGCAGCATAAGAGCAATTGTTTCCTTGTCTTTTGCAGCGGATACGACGATGACATCTACCTCAAGCTTTTGCTTTCTGATCTCCTGCAAGGTTTTGATCCCGTCTTTTTTTGGCATGTATACATCCAGAACCACGAGTTCGGGCTGCTGTTCTTTGATCAGCTTGATGCCTTCGTCCCCGTTTCCCGCTTGCGCACAGACGGTAAAGCCTTTAACGGTTGTTATGAAATCCTTATTGACTTCCTGAACCATCGGATCGTCTTCAATGAGCAGAACCTTGATTTCCTTACGAGCCATGCTGCGCTTCCTCCCCCTTCATCGGAAAAACGATTGAAAAAGACGTTCCCTGTCCCGGGTGTGAATCGACCTCTATCGCACCCGATCCTTTGTCTGTTATTTGCTTGACTAAATAGAGGCCATAGCCTGTGCCGCCTGTTTTATTCACTGTAAATCCTTTTTCATAAAGGTACGGCATATGTGTGTGTTGAATCCCGCATCCGTTGTCTTCTATTAAAATCGCAAGGATATCCTCCGTTTGTTCAATGCTGATGTCAATTCGTTTGTCATCAGACTGAACGGTTTCAAACGAGCCGAAGGCATTTTCAATCAGGTTGCCGAGAAGCACGACGATATCATGCTGGTCAACATGCTCGGGAAATTGCTGCAGGCTGCTGTTTTCATCAATATGCACAGCAATGCCGAGCTCTTTTCCCCTTCTGATTTTACTTAACAAAAGCCCCGCCGCGGCGTCATTTTGAATGGAGCGATGCAGAAATTCTGTGACGTTTTCCTGCTCGGTTGAAGTCTGAAACGCCAGCTGCAGCGCTTTTTCAGATTTCCCGAGCTGGATCAGGCCTGCGATGGTATGGAGCTTGTTCATATGCTCATGATTTTGGACGCGGAGCGCTTCGACAAAGTTTTTGACACCCGTCAATTCCTCAGCCATCTTGGCCGCTTCCGTTCTGTCCTGAAAAATCGCGACGGCACCGATGACTTTTTTCTTCATGACGATCGGAATCCTGCTGCTCATGATGACCTTTCCGCTGACACGAATTTCTTCATTATAAACCGCCTTGTTCCGTTCCACGATTTCGGGCAAACGCGAATCCTTGAGTACATCCCAAATCACCTTTCCGACCAGATCGCCCTGCACCTCAAAAATCTGTTTGGCTTTTTCATTAAATATTGTGATGATATGCCGGTTGTCAATGGCGATCACGCCTTCGTTCATAGAGTGAAAGGTAGCGGTTCGCTCTTCATACATTCTGACAATTTCATGGGGCTCGAGCTGAAACATTTGTTTTTTGATATGACGGGCCAGCAGGAACGAACCCGCCAGGCCGAACCCGAGTGTCAGCACTACGATGAAGGCGATATCCCTTCTTAAATGAAACAATATATCAGCCATCCCCGGCAGTGTTTTTCCAACGAGTACTACGCCGACCTGGTTCAAATCCTGATCCTTTACCGGATAAAAGGCCCGGACAGCCGTCCCGATCTCGCCTGTTGCTTCTGAGAAATAAATGTGCTCCGCAAACGCTGCTTCTTCATCTGCACCCTTTGACTTTTTTCCGATGTTTGTGGTGACAGGATGAGTATAGCGAATGTGATCCATATCCATGACGACAATGTAGTCTGCTTCATTGATCATACGGATCTCTTCAACCGCATGACGGACGGCTTCTGTTTGTTCTTTTCGCGATAACGCCTCTTTCACTTCGGTCATCTCCGACACCGTCCGAGCCGTATTCATCAGCCTTTTTTTCAGCTCCCTTTCCTCAGTATGCTGAATATTGCCTATGAGCACAATGCCGCCGATCAAAAAGGAGAAAATGACGAGTATGTAGGAAAGGATCGTGATTTTCCAGCGGATTGAGAGCTTTTTTTTGTTCATCAGCTTCTCCTTTCAGGTCTTTACGAATCACATCTGCCCCATTATTCTTAACATAAGGGAGGGGGCTTTTCATGAAGAGTTTGCTTGCATGTCTCGGTCTGATGATCGCCGGAATTGCAACCGCTTTATTTATCGGATTCCATGACCGGTCCAGCGGCGAAGAGATTGTATATGATGACGACCAGGAAGGCTTACAGGATCAAATCGTATTCAAATTCAGCCACGTTGTTGCTGAAAACACGCCAAAAGGGCTGGCCGCCAACAAATTCGCCGAGCTGGTAAACGAGAAATCAGGCGGGAAAATGAAAATTGAAGTGTTCCCGAATGGAAGCCTGTATTCGGACATTGAAGAAATCGAAGCATTGCAAAATGGCGACGTACAATTTATCGCCCCCTCCACATCGAAGCTCGGTATGCTCTCTCCTGAATGGGGAGTTCTTGATCTTCCGTATGCATTTACAGACTATGATGCGGTTAAAAAAGGGCTGCACGGAATAATTGGAACACAGCTGTTTGATTCCTTAAAGAAAAATCAATTAAAGGGCCTGGCGTACTGGACAAACGGCTTTAAGCAAATCACCACGAATCAAGGCCCGGTCAAAACCCCGGATGATTTAAAGGGACAAGACCTGCGCATTATGCAAAGTAATGTAATAGAGGACCAGTTCAAGCTGCTTGGTGCAGCACCCCACCAGGAATCTTTCAATGCTACTTTTCAGCTGTTAGAAAGCAATATAGTAGATGGCGAGGAAAATACAATCTCAAACATCTATTCTAAAAAATTTTATAATGTTCAAGACTATTTGACAATAAGCAGCCACGGTTACCTCGGCTACGCTGTGATGACTGATGAGCATTTCTGGAACGCGCAAACACCGGAAACAAGACGCATTCTGACGGAAGCGATGCAGGAAACGACAGAGTGGAATGAAACGTATGCCGAAGAAATGAACAAGGAGCAGCTGGAAGAAATCAAAAAACATTCTTCTATTAAAATCTACGAGCTGTCAGATAAAGAGAAAAAAGATTGGATGAAGCGCCTTGATCCTGTTTACCGGAAGTACGAGCCCATCTTCGGCCGGAAGCTGATTCAGGAGCTTCTGGAGCTGCGCAAGGATTCGTAGAACCCATCTCAATACGCTGCTTTTCGTTTATCTTTGTTCCCATCGGAAATATAGAAAGAGAGACACGAAAAAAGGAGATGGGTACATGTTTAAACATACGAAAATGCTGCAGCATCCTGCTAAGCCAGACCGTCCAGATCCATTATTCGCTAAAAAAATGCAAGAAATTTTAGGCGGGCAATTCGGAGAAATTTCTGTTGCCATGCAGTACTTATTTCAAGGCTGGAATACAAGAGGAAATGAAAAATACAAGGATTTGCTGATGGATACGGCAACTGAAGAAATCGGGCACGTTGAAATGATCGCTACCATGATCGCCAGACTTCTTGAGGATGCCCCGCTTGATGAACAGGAAAAAGCGGCTGATGATCCAGTCATCGGTTCCATCATGGGAGGCATGAACCCTCACCATGCCATTGTATCAGGACTAGGCGCCATGCCGGAAAGCAGTACAGGCGTACCATGGAGCGGAGGCTACATCGTAGCGAGCGGAAACCTGCTGGCAGACTTCCGCGCCAATCTGAATGCGGAATCACAAGGCCGTCTACAGGTTGCACGCCTGTTTGAAATGACGGATGACAAAGGCGTCAAGGACATGCTCAGCTTCCTGCTGGCGCGTGACACAATGCACCAAAACCAATGGCTGGCCGCTATTAAAGAATTAGAAGCACAGGAAGGTCCGGTTGTCCCGGGTACATTCCCGAAAGCGCTCGAGAAACAGGAATTCTCTCATCAGCTTATCAATTTCTCTGAAGGTGAAGAAAGCGCCGAGCAAAACTGGCTGAAGGAGAAAGCCCCGGACGGAGAAGCGTTTGAATATGTGAACGAAGCAAAAGCTTTTGGAGAAAAGCCGGAATTGAAGCCTGCTCCTCCTTTTGTTCATAATACGCTTCCTGGGCGTGAGTAAGAGGCTATCATAAAAAAGATAGATCACTCTAACTGTGATCTATCTTTTTTTGTGCAATTTTCTGCCGCTCAAGCATCTCCAGACGATTGCCAAATGGATCTGAAATATAGAATCTGTCCGCTCCCGGAAGTTTATTGTCCTCAACTATTCCAATTCCATTGCATTTCAAATGTTCTTTTAAACCTTCTATATTCATAACCTCAAAGGCAGGGTGTGCTTTTTTAGCGGGGACAAAAGGTTCTTCTATCCCGATATGCAATTGTCTATTCCCAAAAGTGAACCAGACTCCGCCCCTAGCTTTTAAATCATCAGGTTTTTCAATTTCCCGAAAGCCTAATATGCCGCCGTAAAATTGTCTTGCAATAGTTTCACAGCCTTTAGGAGCCGCAAGCTGAATATGATCAATTTCATTAAAATGAAAAGTCATCTGAATCAATCCCCCTGATTTCACAATTGAATGCCATTTTCTTCATTCTAATTCAATCAAAATAACAGGAGAATATCTTTATTGTTATTATGAGTGATAAAATCAGCTAATCATCTTTTTTAGGACGACTTCTCTTCACTAAGCTTTTGCCACATTCCATCCAGGCTCGTATTCAATGTCCCTGCTGTCAAATAAACAAGCGGCCTCCTCTGCATCCACCTGAGACAGCGTCACTTCGATAGAGAGAATCGTGCCCTTTTGCTCGATTTCTTTATAGATGATGTCGTGTTCGTTCTCCATAAAAGCATCATAAGCTTCTCTGTTCTCCCAAACGCTGGTGATTTCTGCGGTGAACAGCCCATCCGCTGTTTTCCGCCATCCGCCGGCCTGTTTGATGAAGCCACTTACATATGATAGTGCTCCTCACTGTGACTGCGCCTTCGAAAATGCTTCAGCGTTTGCCGCGTCCACCCCACATACAATCTTTTTGATCAGCATTTTGATTCCTCTGTTATGACCGTTTCTGCATGAATGTGCTCGACGCAGAGATTCACGGTCCTGACGTAAGAGCGTGTGCGGTGTATGGTGCCTTTTGGGACAAGCAGGCTGTCATTCGCTTTTAACACCGCGGTTTCTTGATCCTTAAAATCAATAAGCAGCTCTCCTTCAAGAACGATAAATAATTCATCTGAGTCAGGGTGATGGTGCCAGTCGTATTCTCCTGTAAACACAGCAAGCCGTACACAATGGTCATTGACCTCTGAAATGGAGAAATTAGCGTGTTTTTCTTTGACTTCATTTGCAATGGCCAGCAGGTTTTGCATCTCAGGCATAAGTGAAAACTCCTTTTTCACCTATTTTACCGCAGAAGCGTCATTGGGAAGGTATATTTTTTTCCATTTCATCATAAAAAGCGATCCAGCTGCTGCGCCGGATCGCTTTTTATCTACAGGTTGTCTGCCTTTTATGCTTTACTTAGTTAGTCGTTGTCGCGGGCGTTTCCGCCTTTTGAGCCAATTTCTTGATAGAATTCCTTATCATGATTTTTGCTTGTCGCTTCTCCGCCTTTACGGCCGATTTCTTGATAGAATTCTTTATCATGATTTTCGCTAGTGGCTTCTCCGCCTTTTTCACCGATTTCTTGATAGAACTCTTTGTCATGGTTCTTGCTAGTGGCTTCTCCGCCTTTTTCGCCGATTTCCTGATAGAATTCTTTGTCATGGTTTTTGCTAGTGGCTTCTCCGCCTTTTTGACCAATCTCTTGATAGAATTCTTTATCATGGTTTTTGCTAGTCGTTTCTCCGCCTTTTCTACCTGCTTCTTCTCTGCTCATTTTGTTATCTTGTGCCATTTTGAATTCCTCCTTTAATTGGTGTTGGTTGTTGTATTCCCGCTGTCATTTCTTTTAAACAAACAAAACACATTGAGTGTGTTTTGACTGAAAAAGCAGACGGAATGCGGTGCCCGTCTGCTTTTCTTCTATTCATGATTCTGTTCTGTTTCTATGAGCCGCTCAAGGATGCGCCGCTTTTTATAAAGCATCATGCCTGTTTCGGTAATGTCATTTAAGGTCGAGCGATTGGCCGCCGCGCCAAAGACCATTCCCGCGACCGGCACCATTTGAAAAAGCTTTTTCCAGCCAAAGGTGTCACGGTAGCCTAAAACCACTTCCCTCCAGCCTTGAATTTGGGAAGCGACATTCTTATATGTACGGTCCTGATCATAATCTTTTAATTCTTTCAGAATGGATTTTTTACCGACAACATCTGCTGAAGTAAGCTGCAAACATTTTACGATGAAGACCCGCTCTTTTTTCTCCTTTGGATCATAGCCATAGGTCACTGCGATATCCTGCAGTGTTTTTAATGATAAACCGAGCACAGCCGGAATGTCTGCCGCCAGAGTAAATACGCCGCCCACACCCGTGGTCGCTCCCTGAACTGTTGCAGCGTTGATTCGGTTTTTGCCCATCGCTTCAGCAACATCATCCATAACAGCCAGAGGCGCTTTCTGTACGTCCTCCAGTGATTCAAAGGTTTGCTCGGGCAGTTTCTTTTGAAACGTTTTGATAATCTGTTTTTCCGATGTCAGGTACTGTCCTCCAGTTTGAACAAAGCTGCCCACCTCATCCAAAAGCTTGCCGATCTTTTTCTGGATGAATTCCGGCGTCAGCTTGTCCAGCAGCTGAAACGGGAGACGGCTGAGTTTTTCCCAAAACCAGACTTTTTGCTGCTCCTTTTCCCATTTCTCTATTTCTTTTAATTGCTGATGTAAGTCTTCTTTTCGTTCTGTTGTCACCCAACTCGCACTTCCCTTCCGTTTTTTTCTACTATATAGTATACCTTCATTTTTCTCTAAAACGTTTTTATTTTTCACCTGCGGGTACCATTTTTATAAAAGCAGAAGGAGTGATGGATATGCCTTGGTCTATGAAGGATTACCCCGCTTCACTGAAAAATCTCGAGAAGCCTGTGAAGAAAAAGGCGATTGAAATTGCGAATGCCATGATTGATGAAGGCTATGAGGACGGACGCGCCATTCCGATTGCGACGAGCAAAGCAAAGGAATGGGCGGAAAACGCCTCAAAAAAGGAAATTGACGACTTCCTCAAACATGATGATGAAACAGAACGCGATGAGGAGGCAAACGATGACGCCAGACCTGAGCTAATGAATAAAGCGGAGCATGTCATCAAACATAAAAGTGGCTGGGCCGTCAAAGCTGAGGATGCCAAACGTGTATCTGAAATCAAGAATACGAAAAAGGAAGCGATTGAACGGGCGAAGGAAATTGCGGAACATAAAGGCACAGAAGTAATTGTTCATTTGGCTGACGGCAGTGTGCAGAGAAAGATAAAAACAGGATCATAACCAAATATGCTTTTGTACGTTTCGGATCTGTCTAGAACGGTAATTGATATATAAATCATTAAGGAGAGGTGAATATGATGCTTAGCTTTTTGGTTTCATTAGTTATTGCTATCTTAATTGGACTAATCGGAAGCGCCATCGTCGGCAATCGCATGCCTGGAGGAATCTTCGGTTCGATGATTGCAGGGCTGATCGGCGCATGGATCGGGCATGGCTTACTCGGAACTTGGGGACCAAGCCTTGCAGGATTTGCCATTATTCCGGCAATTATCGGGGCAGCGATCTTCGTATTCTTACTGAGCCTCGTATTCCGCGGACTGCGCAAGGAAGCCTAGATATTAGATGATTCAGGAGGCATCGTTTCATACTGAAACGATGTCTTTTTATGTATGGACCTTATCAGATGCCCTACATATCATGTTACATAACAGGGAAAAATTTGAGTGTCATTTTTGAACATCATTGGTTGACAAGAAATCGTGATGGTCATATGATGTAGATAAAATAATTTGGTTTAAGGAAACTCTTTGTTGTATGGCAAAAACAATTAGAATTCAGGTGAGTACATGATGAATAAGGACATCACAGCACAATCTCCCCGTTCCAAAGCAGTCCAAGATGCGCTTGACGGGAAAAGCAGAGGATTCAGAGGACTGCTGCCTTTTTTAGGCCCGGCGTTTATTGCAGCCATTGCCTATATCGATCCCGGTAACTTCGCAACAAATATATCAGCAGGTTCTAAATATGGATATATGCTGCTATGGGTGATTTTATTTTCTAATATCATGGCGCTCTTGATCCAATCACTCTCCGCCAAACTCGGTATCGCGACAGGCAAAAACCTGCCTGAGGTCGCTCGTGAGGAATTTCCTAAGCCTGTCTCTATCGGCTTATGGATTCAAGGCGAGCTCGTCATTATCGCGACTGATCTGGCGGAATTTATCGGAGCGGCATTGGGACTGTATTTGCTGTTCGGCATCCCGATGCTCGAAGCGTCTATTATTGCTGCGATCGGCTCTTTCGCGATTTTGGAGCTTCAGCGCCGCGGTTATCGCTCACTTGAAGCCGGTATTGCCGGCATGCTGTTTGTAGTGGTCATCGCCTTTGCGCTGCAGACCTTTTTTGCAAAACCGGATGCCGTCTCAGTGATGAAAGGACTTTTCGTTCCGACATTTCATGGCACCGATAGCGTGCTTCTTGCAGCAGGTATTCTCGGCGCAACCGTTATGCCGCACGCCATTTATTTACACTCTGCCCTCACACAGCGGCGGGTGGTCGGCAAAACAGATGCTGAACGGAAGAAAATCTTCAGATTCGAATTTATTGATATTTTAATAGCGATGCTGATTGCAGGGGCTATTAATGCGAGTATGCTGATTGTGGCTGCCGCATTATTCTTCAAAAACGGGCTGTTTGTCGAGGACCTTGATGTCGCGTTTCAGCAGTTCGGTCATCTTGTCAGTCCTGTTTCAGCCGCGTTATTCGGAATCGGCCTGCTGGTAGCGGGCCTGTCCAGCTCGTCTGTCGGAACACTTTCAGGCGATGTGATTATGCAGGGATTTATCAACTACCGCATCCCGCTGTATGTACGGCGGTTCATCACCATCATTCCGCCGATCTTGATCATTGCATCAGGCGTCAATCCGACGTCGGCTCTTGTGCTGAGCCAGGTGGTTCTTTCCTTCGGCATTGCCTTTGCCTTAATCCCGCTTATTATGTTCACAAGCAACAAGCGGATTATGGGTTCGCTGATCAATGCCAAATGGGTAACAGTGGTTTCTTGGCTGATCGCTGTGCTGATTGTTGCTTTGAATGTGTTTTTGATCGTCGATACGTTCCGTTAGAAAAAAACCGGCTGAAAGAGCCGGTTTTTTATTTTGGCTTAAAAGCTCATTGATATCATTTTTTACAGAAATTTGTTATGATAGAAGAAAAAATCGGAGTTTTGATAATGTCAGTATTTATTCTGTTTTATTTATGGATTGTCCCTATTGTTATCGGAATTTTATGTTCTGTTATCGCTTATAAATCAACAGGTAAAAAAATGCGAATCGCGCCCGGCATTGCCATGGTGGTGCTCAGTATCATTTCCTTGATTACGGCTTTTACGGCTGGAGGCGCTAATTTTCACGTGTTTATCGGCGGAATGTTTTTATTCGGCACTTTATTAGTTGGTTCTGCTTTTCCTTTCTTTTTCGGACTTTCGAAAAAAGGGAAATAAACTTATAAAGACATTCATTTTGTAAGATTTGATAAGAATAAACAGATGAAACAGACAAGGACAAATGCGCTGATCTTTCTGCTTTGAAAGAAGATGCATTTGTCCTTGTGTCTGTTTTGGGCACGGCGAAAATCATGACAGGCTGCATAGATCATTCCTGCTGATCCCAATAAATATACGAGTCATTTTAAAGGTTCAAACAACCGATTTTATGACTCACCCTCCGTAAAATCAAAAAACAGGAGCCTTCACGGGCCCCTGTTTTTTTAGAATAACCGTTTTAAGCTTTGTTTCAATGACGGCATTTCAATTTTTTGGTTTTCGAAGAAGTTTTTCAGCATATATTTGCTGAAGCCTTTTGCCTGTCCGTAGGTGATTTTGCCGGGCAGCGGCGGTTCGTTTCCGATCATGACGTCGACAACGACCGGCTGATCGGAGTGAAGCGCCTCATGGAAAGCCGGTGCAAGTTCTTCCGCTCTCGTCACCTTGATGCCTTTTGCTCCGCAGCTTTCTGCAAATGCGGCATAGTCGACATTCTGAAGTTTTGTGACATAGTCGATGTTCCCTTTGACCTGCTGTTCATATTCAATCATGCCGAGATTTTCATTGTTTAAAATGACAACAGTAATCGGGAGCTTATATTTGACTGCGGTCGGGAGATCCTGCATGACCATGGAAAAGCCCCCGTCACCGCAGACTGCGATGGCTTGGCGCTCCGGTTCAGACAAGCTCGCCGCTATAGCTCCCGGCAGGCCGCATCCCATTGTCGCAAGCCAGCTGGAAACGATGAAATCCTGGTTGACGTTCATTTTGAAATGCCGTGCCATCCAGACGGTGACAGTGCCGACATCTACAGACAGCACCGCGTCTTCCGCGGCTGCCTCCTGAAGACGTGCGATAACCTGCTGAGGTTTAAGCGGTGTTGTCGCCTCAGTTTCATCTTTTTCGATTTCGTTCCACCAATGCTGCATATGCTCAGTGCAGGCATTTAGGAATCGTCGGTCTTCCTTCCGTTCAATATACTCCGTCAATTCGCGCAGACCGAGAGCCGAGTCACAGACAAGCCCCGCTGTTACCGGATAGCGTTTGCCGATTTTCGCCGGGTCTGAATCAAGCTGGATGGCCGGTGTGTCTTCCGGCAAGTAATCACGATACGGGAACGAGGTGCCAAGCATGATTAACAAATCGCATTCTTCCATTGCCTCATAGGCAGGCTTTGTCCCAATCTGTCCAAGGTTGCCGAGAAAGTGCGGGTGCTTATCGGGAACAACGCCTTTTGCGGGGAGCGTGACGACGATCGGCGCCGCTGCTTTATCCGCAAATTCCAGTAGCTCCCGCTTCGCCTTCTTCATTCCCTGTCCCGCCAAAATGATCGGCTTTTTCGCATTGTTAATATATTGCGCGCATGTCACAAGCTGTTCTTTTTTCGGTTCAAGATTCCCTTCAATATACAACGGTGATGTATAAACGGGTTCCCGTTTGATTTTCTCCGCAAACAAATCATCTGACACACTTAATACCGCAACGCCTTTTTTGCTGTAGGCAGTGCGGATCGCCTGATTCAACAGATCCGGCAGTGACTCCGCGCTATGTACCTCCCTGTTAAACACTGCCACGTCTTCAAACATTTGCTCAAGCTTAATCTCCTGAAAGTAGTCCCGCCCGACTTCACCTGAGGAAACCTGACCTGCAATCGCAAGCACAGGGGCGCCGTCCGCTTTTGCATCGTATAAACCGTTCAATAAGTGCACCGCACCCGGCCCTGCAATTGACAGGCAGACACCGATCTTGCCGGTGAGTTTTGCCTCAGCCGCGGCTGCCAGCGCTGCCACCTCTTCATGGCGGGTTTGGATGAATTCCAATTGATTTCTTTCGTGTCTCAGTTCCTCAATAAATTCGTTAATGCTGTCTCCGGGGATGCCGTAAACATGATCAACTCCCCAATGTTCAAGCAGTTCTGTCATTGTTTGTCCTGCTGTTTTGTGTGCCATGCCGTATCCTCCTTTTTCCTTTTTCAATACCACAGGGGGAGGCGTTTAAAACCCGGAGGCAACTATCGCTTGCTGTATTTCCTTCTGAACAGGTCTAGGGCCGCCAAAAAGCTCTTGTCCTTGACGGTAATACGGATGCCCGCAGCGCCGTTTAGAAAATCTCTGATTTGCATTTTCCGGTTTGGCACCATCAAAAGCGGCAGACGCTCTGGCGAAAACCACTTCATCCCGGCCGTTTCCATGCCGTTTTCTATCGCTTGTCCGCCTGTTATGTTCCCTGCAAACACATGCTGTTCGTCTTGAAACTTAGGTCTTTGATAGACACCCAATTTCCCGGAAGGCTCTATCAGATATCCCGTTTCTTCCATTACCTCCCGGACCGCCGCTGCCTCCGGGGTTTCTCCTGATTCAACCCGTCCGCCCGGCAAATCCCATAAAGGAACGTCTTTTCGTTTGACCAGCAGAATCTGCCGTTTTGTGTTTGTCACTATGACAAATGCCCCTTCCGTATACATCGCCATTTTCCCCTTTATTTAAAAAAGACCAAGGAGATGTCCCTTGGTCTGAGCTGCTTACTTTTTAAAATGATACGGCAATGTGGCAACGATTATGTCCTTCTTCCAGAACAGCCGGACTCTGAGCAGGAAGGCTGACTGGTTGTGCAGAATGGTGTGCCAGCGTTTTTTTGTGATAAATTGCGGGAACAGCACCATGACAGAAAACTGTTTCTTCTTCGCTTTTGCTTCAACAGTTTCCAAAAACTTATCAAACGGATGGACCAGGCTTCTGTACGAAGAGTGAAGCGTGACGAGACGCACTCCATTATTCAGCTCTTCCCAGCGTTTTTCCACTTTCTTTTCCTGTTCTCTGTCAAACGACACGTGAACGGCAATGACCTGATCTGACAGTGATTTCGCATATTGAATGGATTTTTGCACGACGGTTGTGACGCCGGCTACAGGCACAATCACGACCGTACCTTTGATTTCTTCCGGCTGTTTGTTTACGATACGAAGCTGTTCACCGACAGCCGTATAGTGATTTTTAATCGCAAAAAACAAAAAAACGACGATCGGCATAAAGATTAAAACAGGCCATACGACATTAAACTTCGTGACAAACAGGATGGACAGAACCATAAACGATATCAATGCGCCGCAGGTGTTGATCAGCATTTTTCCAATCCAGCCTTTTGGTTTTTGTTTGATCCATTTGATGCACATCCCTGTTTGTGAAAGGGTAAATGGAATAAACACACCGACCGCGTATAGCGGGATTAAGTGCTCCGTCTGCCCTCCAAATAACAGAATCAGCACAATTGAGGCAACACCTAAAAAGATAATCCCGTTTGAGAAGCCTAAGCGGTCGCCTCTTACTGTAAACATGCGCGGCATGTATTGGTCTCTCGCCAAGTTGAAGGCAAGCTGCGGGAAGGCTGAAAAGCCCGTATTCGCCGCAAGGACCAAAATTAACGATGTCACACCCTGAATGACATAGTAGAACACATTTCTGCCGAAGGTATCCGATGCGATTTGTGAAATGACCGTTTCATTCGGTTTCGGAGCCGTCCCGTAACCGTATGCAAGTACCGTAATGCCGGCAAACAGAACCGCAAGCAAGATCCCCATCATAGCTAACGTTCTCGCCGCGTTTCGCGCAGGCGGGTTTTTGAAGGCTGGAATCGCGTTGGAGATCGCTTCAACTCCGGTGAGCGCGGAGCAGCCGGATGAAAAAGCCTTAAGCAGCAAAAACAGCGTAATGCCGGCTACCGGTGTGCCGATCGGTGTATGATGGACTGGCTGATCAATTTGTCCTGTCATAAGCTTAAAAAGACCGACGGCAATCAGGATGAAAAGCGCCGCCACAAACAGATAGACCGGGTAGGCAAGAATCGATGCTGATTCTGACAGCCCCCGCAGATTTAAAATCATAATCACTAAAACAAGTAAAACAGCAATCGGTATATGATAATCATGCAGTGCCGGGAACGCCGACGTGATGGCGTCCGTCCCTGCGGAAATACTTACCGCTACAGTTAATATATAATCGACAAGCAATGAACCGCCTGCAATCAGCCCGGGCTTTTCGCCGAGGTTTTCTTTTGATACAACATACGCCCCGCCGCCCTGCGGATAAGCGTAAATAATTTGCCTGTATGAGAGAATCAGCGCGAGCAGCAAAATGAGTACGCCGACCGCTATCGGAATGGAATACCAAAATGCAGCAGCGCTTACCGCCGCCAATATGATAAGAATTTGTTCCGTTCCGTAAGCGACAGATGATAAAGCATCTGAGGAGAGCATGGCAAGCGCCTTTAATTTCGTCAGTTTTTGTTCTCCTGCGGCTTGTGATTTTAACGGTTTCCCAATCAAAAAACGTTTGATTGAATGATACATCGATGTCTTCCCCTTTTAATTTCATTTTTCATTAAAACAATAAAACATCCGCATCTGTTCTCACATTTTGTAATAGTCCCTTTCTGCTATGATGTCTCTGTATGCGATTTACATCCTGAAAATTGAACAGCAAAAAACACAGAGGCAAACGGATGCCCCTGTGCCTTAACATCGAACACAGGTTTCATTCATCTCCTCTCATGAACGCTTACGAGGTTAGCTGACGGATTCGGGCATATGAGAGTTTGCCCTACCTAAAAAGGATTCACCCCGAGCGGCAAAATGCCGCTAAAATGGGTCCCCCGCTCTGTTTACAGATTAAGCGATTTGTTTTCTAAAAGAGATCATACTCCCGTTTACGTATGTTGTAAAGAGGCTTATCGACCGGGAGAAAAAAATAAAATGACAGGTTCCACAAATGGAAAATTTAAACCAAAAACAAAAAAACAGAGGCTGATAACAGCCTCTGCCTTATTCTCTGTCTGTCTTTCTCTTTCTTCGTCTAACGGTTACCCAAATGAAGGCTGCCGCAATTACCATCATGAGAGCCAGCACGCCGATATACAGCAGTTGTTGCCCATGATCTTGTGCTGTTTTTTCTGTTTCAGAACTGTTTGTTTCCGATTTGAGCTGCTGGTGGTTTGTAAACACCTGCTGGCTGTTTGTTTCATTGATGACGGTCGCCGTGTCATCATTGCTGTTCAAAAAGCTGATGATTTCTTTTGTGACGGCCGCGCCATTTCCTTTCAGCGGCGCAAAAACAGCCATCGTATAATTTGAATCCCATAAAGACGCTTGGGTAAATGCCACTTGTTTCGTCGTCTCGTTCAGCATTTCAAAGCCCGACACGTCAAACGAGCCGTTTTTCGCTTGAGGCACGAGCAGATCAGAAGATTTCTCTTTCAAAAGAGAGAACTGGCTAATGCCGCCGATGAAAATTAAGTTCCGGCCTTTCGCGTCCTCCGCTTTAACTTCAGATGCTTTCCTTACTGTGAAAGATTGCTGGGCTTCGCTTCCAAAGGAATCAGTAACGAGAGAAAGCTCCTTAAGCTTGGATTTGCTCACGCTGTCAGGTAGCACAATCAGTGTTGCCTGTTCCTGATTTCCGGCGTATGGAAGCGGCCATTCTTGAAAATCGGCTGACGGAGATGTGCCTTTGATCGTGTAAGACAATGTGCTGCTTTTATCAATGAAGACCCATTTCTCTTCGTCCGTTGTGTTGCAAGGGTTGTTTTCCTTTAAGCCCGTGGTGATAAACTGTATATCAATGTAGCGGTTTTTCTGCAGCAGCTCAGGGTCTACTTTCAGCGTGACATGATAGTATCCGTTTTTATCTTCTTTCCCTAATTCATCAAGGCGAACTGAATGCGGCTGACCGTTGATGAGGACCTTCAGCTCTGCTGCTTGAGAGGCTGAACCGCTTTCTGCCGCGGCTGCTTGAATCGTTTCCGATTTCTTTAGTTTAAGCGACAGCTTGGCTGATTGATTTTGGTCTATCATCGCAGAAGCCGGATAAAAATAATGTGCTGAAGATGTTTTGTCAGCTCCGATTGTCATATCTTCTGCCCCGAATTTCTCAAGGGTCAGCTTATTGCTTACCTGCTTTTCAGCCTTCTGAAGCTTGCCAATTGAAAGTGTTTCCCCGCTTAGCTGGCCGGTGTAAGTCTGATCGGCGATGGCGCTGATTTTTTCTGAGAGCACATCATCAGATGCCGTTTGTGCAAACAGAACCGGCTGCTGCTTGCCCTGTGCTTTCAGCACGCGCTCCGCAAGCAGAAGTTTTTCTCCTTTTGCCTGTAAGCCGGCTTGTTTGATCAGCTTCTTCACCTTGCCGTTCCAATGCTTATCCACTCCGATGAAAATGGTCGGCTTGTCGATTTGCTTCACTTCAGATTCCTTCACAAACGAAATGCTGACACTGCTGTCCGCAGTTTTCAGGTATCCTTCTGTCTTGACAGCCGCTTCAATTTCTGCCGAGCTCGGGTTATCCGGAATGACAATAGCAGTCTCTTCCGCTGTATTTCCCGATTGGGCAAATGGGTATGGGTAATGTTCAAGTGATGTTCCCTTCGCTTCGCTGCTGTCCGCCAGTGTCAGGCGGCTGTCCGGATAAACTTTGATCCAGTTGCCGGACGTATCCTGTCTGACGCAGACGCCCTCTTTCAAGACGCCGTAAAATTTCAGTGATACGCTGTGATAGCCTGGGGCGGACTGGCTTTTGTTCAAGTTCAGCTTCAGTGTTTTCCGTTTTGAATCGCCGTTTAGCTTTAACGTTTTTACCGGTTCATTGTCAATTACAGCCGTTAACGATGAAGGAGAAATTAAAAGATCTGATGCCTCATATTCAATCACCAATTGCTGGCTGCCGGAAGAGGCGCCTGCCGGAATCTGATACGTCAGTTCCGCGCTGTCTTTTGATCCGTACAATGTCATAAGATCGTTTGTCAGCACCTGCTGTTTGGCTTGTTCACGGCTGCTTTTGCCCAGAAGCGAGCCATCAACCTGCATCTCTTGGGCAAAGGCCGATTGTCCGGTCATTGCCAGCAGCAGAAAGCTTGTAAGAAAAATAAGTAGTTGTTTCAAAAAGGTCACCCGCTTTTATGTTGATTGTATCGTTCTGTTTTGTACCATTTGACCTCTTGCTTGAATAAACGGTGCTTGATTTCTACGAATAAAGAATAGATCACGAGCACAATCCATGCCTGCGAGTACGTAAAGTACATAAGGAATACGATAAAGAAGTTTTGCCTGTTCATTTCTGTTTTTTCGATGCTTAACGTAATCATGACCTCCGTCATAAATAAGAAAAACGCCAAAATCCAAAGGATCATTGCCAAAAACCCGACCGACAAATGCAAATCATAAAACAGATTGACCACAAATATCGTGTTTGACATGATCACGCCAAAGAAAAACAGGAAATACGTAAAGAAAAAGTAAAACAAGTCAAAGATAATCCGTTTTCGTTTCAGTTTGAAAAACTGCGCCAAAAACTTCAGGACGACATATTGGTTGCCGCGCGCCCATCTCGTCCGCTGGCGCCACCACACCTTCCACGTTTCCGGCTCCTGCTCCCAAGTAATAGCTGCCGGGAAAAAGCGGATGTGATAGCCGAGGTTATACACCCGGATGGTCAGCTCGGTATCTTCAGCCAGCGCTTTATCATCCCAGCCCCCGAGCTTTTCAATAATGCTTCTGCGGATCGCGAAATTGGTTCCGGGAATGGTAGCGATTTTGAACCACTTCCATCTGCCTCCCTGCGCCATCCACTGAAAACAGATCGTTTCAATATTGATAAACTTCGTCAGCAGCGTTTTTGCCGCATTGATGACGCGGAATTTCCCCACCACTGCGCCTGCCTTCTCGTCATTCATCAGACCGAGAACAAGATAATACACGGCCATTTTTTCAGGCGTGTTGTCGGCGTCATATACACAAATGACATCGCCGTTCGATTCAGCAAAACCGGAGTTGAGCGCCGAGGATTTGCCTTTTCCGGCGTTAGGCGGTTTTGTGATCACCATTTTGATAAAATCGTATTTCTCGGAAAATTCATTGACGATATCACCCGTCCCGTCTGAAGAATTATCGTTTACCACAATAATCTCCAGCCGGTCCTTCGGATAATAAAGATTCACCATTGCCTTCAGCGTCTGCCGAATGACAACTTCTTCATTATGGGCCGGGATGAGCACACTGACCTTCGGCAATTCCTTCATATTTTCTCTCCACTTCGGAATGTTCCGCTCGAAGGTCATGTAGTGGCGGAATCCGCCTTGCATGAGAAACATGTGATAGAGAAGCATCACCCATATTAAACTTAGCGAGATAAAGAACAGCGTATTACCCAAGGCTTCTTCTCTCCTTAAACATTCGTTTTTTCAATGTGGCTCTCAAGTAAAACGTATAGCTGACAAACATCACGACAAACAAGAGCACAACGGCGGAGAGAACCCATAACGCCTTTTCCAGCGGGGTTTGCCGATGGTGGTCGAAAAACTCGCCAATGGCACTTACATTGTTTTTTACGTGAACCGTTCCGTCACCGCTTGTATGGATTTCCACTTTGTCCGTTTTGACGGTTTGTTGCGTTTTCTTCAAATCAAGCCATTCACTGTCCGGAATGCGTTCCATCCGGTCAACGAGCTCCGGCAAATATTTCATCCCGAGATACGGATGATAAAACCCTCCGGCCACTCCGCCTTCAAAATCAATCATCTGGGAAATGTGTTCCTCCATATCGCCGAGCGGGTTTTGCTTTGATGTATCGACAAAACCGATTGTTTCCGGATACAGCGTCATCCCATGCAGCATAGCTGGTTTGGTCACAAACGGGGATGCGCCGGAAGTTTTCCATGTTGTATCGCTGAGCTGCACCTGCCCGAAAATGCTTGAGAAATACTGTGAAGCCATTTGATAGCCGTACTCAGACATCGTATAGTGCGGGGCTTCAAATGCCAGCGGATAAAGCCCTGCCGAGGTTAAATCCTCAATGGCGTGCGTCAGCTTTTGCCTTGTATATGTTTCTTCCTTTTCCTGAAACGGCTTCAAATAGCTCTTATAGGCCTGTTCGTTCGGAAAAGCCTGTTCCTTTTCCAAAATGGACGGGGGGTCATCGGCATTTTCCGAAGTGATCGGCTGGTCCGCCTTGGCATCCCAAAATTCGAAGCCCTCTCCTGTTTCACTGTGGCGATAGGCGTGTGTGTAGCCGTGAACAATGATACTGCCGCCCATGCTTTGCAGTTTTTTCAATACCTTGACCATCTTCGGTTTATCAGACAAATACACTTTATCGCCTGTTTCCGGATTCAGATACACCGGAATGACTGACAGGATAAAAGGCACATGTCTCTTGTACAGATATGTACCGGCTTGAAGCAGCAATGTTTCATCAGACATCGGGCTGATATCCTCCAGCCGCAAATATAAAAGCGCGGTTCCGGCCTTCTCTCCAAATGCTGCTCGAAGCTCTTTCGCCACAATCAGATTGTCATTTAACAGATTGGTTAAGCCGATGTACACATTTGATTTATCCGTTTTCCATATAAACGGACTCGTTTTGCCGTCATCAGATGTAAAGGTATACAGCCCCTTTCCTTTCAGGCCTGATACGCTCAGCACGTTAAGCCCGCTCTCTAAGGAGACATCGTTTTTTTCCGTGCTGCTGTGAATCTGATAGACATGTTCTTTTCGGGTTAAGGAAAGACCGGAAAATTGGCTGATTTGTCCGGCGTTATAGCCGATGGCGACGACGGGTTTTTTTACGCCGCTGATAAGAGACACCAGTTTTTTGCTGAGCTTTCTTTTCGTTTGCCCGTAATAGATGACATGTTCTTTGCCTTTCACATCAGATGCTGTAACATCCGAATCTTTTCTGACCGTGACATGAGTTGCAAAATGGCCGGCCAATAAATCGAGCATTTTGACTTGAGGCGACTCTTTGCCGTCCAAGGTTGAATAGATGATGAGAATGCCGTCATCCTTCTCCTTCGCTTGGGCAGAAATAGGAAAAGAAGCAATAGCTGTCAGCATCAGAACGGACACGCAGAGTAGCGTTATTCTTTTAAAGTTCATTCATCATCATCTCGTTTTCCAGTTCTTCTAAAAATTGATCAGCTGTCCTTATATCTCTTCGATAAGGTAAATAACAGACATGGAACGTAAGCGACACATACTTTCCGTTTGTCAGCTGATACGTGTCCAGCTGTTTTTTCAGCTTTGTCAGGACGGCCGGCATATGTTCAGCCGGCGTGTGTGTCAGCACAATGCCGAAGCGCTCATCAGAGGGGCGGAATTTTTTATCCGTTTCCCGGACGCTTGACCTGATTTGCCGGCTGACGAATTGAAAGAGAAGGTCGGTCTCTTTCTCCCCGTACAAAGACTTAAATTCCTTGAAATAATGCATATGAAGCAGCAAAAAGACAAAGGAATTGCCGTAGCGCTCCGCCCGTTTGATTTCCTCTGACAGTTCCAGTTTCATTCTTTGCTTATTATCAAAGCCCGTCACTCTATCGACAGCCACGAAGCTTTTGATTTCAGATTGAAGACGTTTGACTGAATGGCGCAGCTCTGCTGCGATATCATGAATTCTTCCTGATATAAAGGAAAACAGCAAAAGCGCAATTCCCCACACGATAAGCATGCGCAGCCCGTCTTCAGCCGAAAACATCACAGCCTGTCCAGTCTGAAAAAACATCATGAGCGTGCCGAGAACAAAGAGAACGATTAAGGTGACCGCCAGCGCGTAAATCGGACCGAACCAAATGCCGGCCCCGATCACGACAAATGTAATGCAAATGATCAGAAAGCCCTCCGACTGCTCGGCGGACACATAAAAAATAAACAGAGACAGGGCTGCGATGAGCCCTGAAAGATAAGCATATAATTTTTGTGATTCATTGAATGATCGTTTCATTAAAAAGCTTCCTTTCGGCTAACAGCGGCAGCAGATTGTCGAACGAGTGCGTGTCGGAGCCGCTCATGTAACCCCCATAATACGGTTTCGCCGGATCAAGAATTTCAAAGTCATTCATTCTATCATAAATCGCTTTGATGACCGAGCTGTCTTCATGCTGTTTTGTTAAAAATAAAACAGCTAACGCGTATACGGACGGCGACTCATATTGGACGGCAGGCTCCTTCGTATCTGCCACATATCGTCCGTACAGCTTTCCGTTTGCCTGAAATTCCTTTTTGACCCACTCTGCTATCACAGCGGCTTTTTCATCCCCTTCCGGCAAATGCCACGCGGCGTACAGCTGGTCAATGACGTTTACTTCACTGTCATATTTGTACTGCTTCGACTCTGCGCTGTACGTCTTTGGCAGGAAACCATTCTTTAAAGGGGCTAGATAGAGAACATCGGCATTTCGCTGTTCTGTTTCTTCGTCTATGATTCCATATTTTTTCAAAACAGCTAGTGCATCGGGCATGACATACGAAAGCGTCACGTCCTTTGAAGCGGCATGAGAGGCTGAATCGTAAAAGTCTGTAAACATCCCGTTGTACATGTTGTATGTCTTTAAAGCCGTGCCAATATCACGGGCAGTTTTTTCATATTGGCTGCTCCCCCAAAGAGCAGCTGCCTGATCGAGAGACACCATGATTCTCATATCATCAATCAGCGCATTTGTCCCGCTCGCTTGACCGTTTTGTATCTTCCATGTCACCAACTGATGATTCAGAAGAAAAGAATCCCTCAGATGCTGATATTGCTCCTGAAAATGCGAGGCATCTTGTCTGCTGACCAAAAACTCCATCCACAGGCCAATCGATTCTGATAAATAGGAGGGCTGATCTGAGAAATCCGTTTTGATAAGCCCTTGGTCATTCATAAGATTGTGATAGATGAAATACTCCGCCGGCTGAAGCGGGCGGGTATTCATATCTGCCTCAGACTGATATAGGGTTTTATTCCCAGCTTCAGCACACCCTGCGGAAAGTCCGATAGATAAGCAAAATAAGATAGCAGCGACCAACACATGCCGCACAGGCAAGTCCCCCTTTGTCGTCCGAAGCGAATCAGACGCACCAATATATGACGAAATTATTACTGCCATGTTACAAATTATATTAACTATAAAAGAAAAAAACGAAGATTACTAGCTTTTTTTCCCCTTTTTGAACTTTCAAAAAACAGGACCTAAGTCCAATAAAAAACCTGTGCGAATCGCACAGGTTTCTTTTTATTGATCCAAACCGAGTTTCTTCAGCTGTTCCGCCAGCGCATTGTTAATCGGTTCGTCTTTATTTTGTTTTTTCATATAAGAAGAGACGTCCCGCTTTGTAGCGCGCCCTTTGTCTTTGTTTTTCCGTTTTTCAAATACAGAAAGCTTCTCACGGTGCCCGCAAACACACGCGAAGGTCTGGCCTTCTCCTTGGCCGCGAAGCTCCATTCTTTTATGGCAGTTCGGGCAGCGCGCGTTTGTTTTTCTGGCGATCGTTTTTCTGCTTCCGCATTCCCGGTCTTGGCACACGAGCATGGTGCCGCGCTTGCCGTTGACCTTCAGCATCATTTTGCCGCACTCCGGACATGCCGTTCCCGTGATGTTATCATGTCTGAAGGTTTGGCTGCTGTTTTTGATTTCTGTTACCGTTTGCTTAGCATAAGCCTTCATGTCTTTAATAAAGACAGCGGATTTTAAATTTCCGGCCGCAATGGCGGACAGCTTTTGTTCCCACTCTGCCGTTAAGGCAGGTGATTTCAAATCCTCAGGAACGAGCTGCAGGAGCTGTTTTCCTTTTGAGGTGATAAAAATGTCTTTGTCTTTTTTCTCAATTAAAAAGCTGTTGAACAGTTTTTCGATAATATCGGCACGCGTTGCAACCGTGCCGAGACCGCCTGTTTCGCCAAGCGTTTTGACAAGGCCTTTTTCTTCTCCCTGCATAAAGGCGCTTGGGTTCTCCATAGCTGACAGCAGCGTCCCTTCATTAAAACGGGCCGGCGGTTTGGTTTGGCCGCTTGTTTCAGTTAATGTGCGGACAGTGAGCGAGGCGCCTTTCTGCAGAGCCGGCAGCGTCTGATCTCTGTCGTCCTCCTGCTCGTCATCCTCGTCAGCCATATCATAAACAGCTTTCCAGCCTTGTAACTGTACGGTTTTTCCCTTCGCCGTAAAGGTTTCTCCGCCGATTTCTGCCATGACCTTTGTTTCTTCATATTCGAAAGCCGGCATCAGCACAGCTAAGAAACGTTTGGCAATCAGATCATACAGCTTGCGTTCTTTATCGCTGAGACTGCTGAGAACAAGCGGCTCTTCAGTCGGGATAATCGCATGGTGGTCTGACACCTTAGCATCATTTACGTAGCCTTTGTGCGATTTGATGCCGCGCTTTTTAATTTGAGTGACATATTGGGCATACGGTTTCACTTCCATGCCCTCCAGCCGGTCTTTTAAGGTTGGGACAATGTCACTGGATAAAAACCGTGAGTCTGTCCGCGGATATGTGACAAGCTTGTGCTGCTCATACAGCTTCTGCAGAACTGAGAGCGTTTCTTTGGCGGAAAATCCGAAGCGTTTGTGGGCGTCCCGCTGGAGTTCCGTCAAGTCGTAAAGCGCAGGAGCAAAGCTTTTTTTCGCTGTTTTTTTCAGTTCAGCGACCACCGCCTGTTTTCCATCAAGTTCTTTTAGCAAACGGCCTGTTACGCCTTGATCGAATGTTCTCGTCTGCTTCGATTTTTTGTCCTGCCACGTCAGCGTCATTCCATCGACTGCTGCGCGAATGCCGTAATACGGTACAGGCTTAAAGGCTTGGATGTCCGCTTCGCGCTTGGCAATCATGGCTAGCGTCGGCGTCTGCACACGTCCGCATGAAAGCTGGGCATTGAATTTTGTGGTGAGCGCACGGGTTGCGTTAATGCCGACAATCCAATCCGCTTCTGCTCTGGCAACGGCTGAGTGGTACAGATTTTCATACTCTTTGCCGCTGCGCAGCTTTTGAAAACCTTCCTTGATCGCTTTGTCCGTTACAGATGAAATCCACAGCCGTTTGATCGGTTTGCGGACGTTCGCTTTTTCAATGATCCAGCGTGCGACGAGCTCACCTTCCCGGCCGGCATCAGTGGCGATGACGATCTGATTGACATCTTTGCGGGTAAGCTGCGCTTTCACCGCATTGAACTGCTTTCCGGTTTTTTTGATAACAACAAGCTTTAGCGGTTCGGGGATAATCGGCAGATCCTCAAGCCGCCATGATTGAAATTCTTTTCCGTAGCCTTCCGGATCAGCAAGTGTCACCAAATGGCCTAAAGCCCATGTGACAATATATTGATCTCCTTCGAGATAACCGTTCCCTTTTTTATGGCACTTCAGCACCCGGGCCAAATCGCGGCCGACTGAAGGTTTTTCAGCTAATACAACTGTTTTTGACATGCTTGATCACTTCTCTTTCTTTCACGCTCATCCTTTTATTATAACAGACTTGAACAAGCACTCTCTAACCGCGCCCGTTTTTCGTGTCAATTTCTGAGAAAATGACGTGAGTGACGGTTTGGGCGTAAGGCGTTGTTTTGTTGATGAAAGCTTCTACTGCTTCAAGGCTCTCCGCGTTGATTTTCAGTATATAGCAGGCCGCTCCCGCAATCCGGTAGCAAAATTCAATATTCGGCAGCGTTTGAATGTAGCTTTTGAATCGATCGTAATCCCCGTTTTTGACGGTTGCCTCGACAATACAGGAAACCGGAAGGCCAAGTTTTTTCTGATCAACCTCCAGCGTATATTGCTTAATGATGCCAAACGATTCCAGCTGTCTCACCCGTTCGGTGACCGATGGCGGGGACAGCTTAATTTTCCTTCCTAACTCCCTCATGGACAAACGGCTGTCTTTTTTCAGTTCCGCAATGATATTCAAATCAATTTGGTCAAGTTTCATATCAAAATCCTTCTTTTATTTTTGTTCACATTATCTCGGGAATTTGTGTAAATGACAAGACTGAGGCCCAAGATAGATTTTTTAAATATGAATGTTTTCCGAACATTTTCTGAAACTTGTCATATATGCCCGCCGGATTGTTTATAGTATAGATGAAAACGTGTCCACAAGGAGGGCGATTTATGCTGCAAACGCCGATCGGAAGACTTCGCACGATGGGTTTTATTGAAGGAATGTCACTCTTAATCCTGCTTTTCGTCGCCATGCCGCTCAAATATTGGGCAGGCCTTTCGCTTGCGGTAACAATTGTCGGTTCTGTTCACGGCGGATTGTTTATTTTGTATTTGCTTGTGTTGGCCTATGTGACGTTCTCTGTGAAATGGTCGCTGAAATGGTCAGCCGCCGGTTTCGTCGCCGCATTCGTCCCATTCGGAAACTTTTTGTACGACCGCGGATTAAGAAACTTTAAATAAACGATAAAGCGGCATGATGTGCGCCGCACTGTTAAGAAAACTGCTTGGATCTGCTTCAGGCTGTTTTCTTTTTTAACCCAATCATCATGTAATAATGATACAGCAGTGAAAGGAGATGGAATGATGACGAAGAGGATTCCCTACGACCAAATAGCACCTGATGGGTTACATATCATGATGAATATGGAGGCATACACGAAAACATCAGGCATTAACCGGACAACAAGAGAGCTAATGAAAATAAGAGCATCACAATTGAACGGCTGCGCCTACTGCATTAACATTCATACGAAAGATGCCCGAAAAATGGGAGAAACCGAACAGCGCATTTACGGATTAAACGCTTGGGAAGAGTGCAGTTTTTATACACCTGAAGAAAAAGCAGCATTATTGCTGACGGAGCATGTCACTTTTATTTCTAACAAGCGTATGCCTGATGATGTTTATCAAGAGGTGCGTAAATTTTATAATGAAAAAGAATATGTTGATCTCATCCTCATCATTAATCAGATTAACAGCTGGAACCGAATCGCCATCTCTATGGGCAACATCGCCGAATAAATAAAAAGCTGACCTTTTACCAGGTCAGCTTTTCGCTATCAAAACCATTTTGTCAGCCACGCGATATAATATGCGCCAGGGATAAACATAAGCTGGGCAAGAAGCGTGCCCGCCACCCTTGACGTCACCATTGTCACAGAGGTCCATTTCAAATAAACGTAGCTTCGTTTTCCTTTTGCCACATCATCGGCAAGAACTGACACTTTCGGGTCAACAAAAATGGCCAGCAGCATCGTCGCAATCCCGTTGATTAAGCCTGATGCCATAACCGCCGTCGTGCTTCGCTCGGGTGCTAGCAGCCCTGCGTACAATGCGGAGAGCACGCCAATTGTATAAATGGACGTGATCAGCATGTTGATGACAAACAGCCGTTTTGGAATCAAGCGCATGTGAAATCCCTTCAAATACGAAGCAGACGGCAGACGCAAATAGGAGCAGGCATTTTTAAATCCATTCTTAGAAAATCCTTTCCGAAAAACTTGTAAAACGGAGCCGCCCCCGCCCGCCAAGTGGATGATCGCACGTGAAAACAGGGCGACAAACGACGGGAGCAGGATAATGCCCACAATAGTCCCAACCGTCGAGCCAAAGATCAGGAACCGGAACTGCTCGCCTACGAGTGTCAGCGCGTTTTTTCCGGCATCGTCAATTAAGCGCCCCGTGAAGGGCTGCTGCACCATGTTCGACATCCTTGACACGATTACCATGACATTAAACAAGGAAAGCGCGGATGCGATAAACCCTACCCGGGCCCCTGAAAGCCTTGTGGCATAGGCAAGGGTCTCTATTGAGTGAATCAATAACAAAAAACAGAAAATAAAAACGACTTGTGTTGTAATGACATGCACGGTATTCTTTCCTCCAGTTTCATCCTAGTGATAAGACTGAAGGAAACAACGAGAAGTTTCATGTGTGATTTGTTTTTTTCACAATAAAAAACCGCCGGCTTACGCCGAGCGGTTTGTCTTATTCTTTTCTATACGCAAATAAAGATTATATTATCCGCCGATTCGGGCGGGTTCGATTCATGTAGCATTGTTCCGAAGAATCATTCTGGAAAGTAAACACCATGGAAATTTCTTGAACACAAGACAACGAAAGCCCTACCTCTCAATCGTCACTGCGGCTCCGAAGCCGCGCCGGTGTGAATTGTAAAACAAAAAAGTCTTTTTTCCATCTCATCGTTAGGGGCGATTTGTTATGAAGGAAAAGAATAAGGGCAGCTGGTTTGCTGCTTGTGAAGCGGTAAAAGCTTCTCTCTCAAAACAGAAAAAAGAAGTTTACTTTCTTTTTTATTTGCTTATTTTTCTTGCTTAGCTATTCATGATAACATATCGCCCCTGCAAATACAAACTTTTATTATAATTCGAGTGAGACTGGTGTTTTCTCTCCCGCATTCATTAGCCTGATATCTTCCGGTTCGATTTCAAGAATCACCAGATTCGGGTCATCCTTGCCGTCGAACCAGCGCTCCAATTTAGAACTCCAGATTTTGTCTTTCAATTCTGATGAATTGTTTATTTTTGCTTTTCCTGTGACTTCGACATACGCATCGCCAAAGCCTTCACAATCATAACCTAATAAAATGTGCACATTAGGGTTATTCTCAATTTCTTCAGCTTTATGAGTTTCTTTGCTTGTCGGTGTATAAATCGTCAGCCCGTCATGGAAAAAAGTCATGTAGCGGGAATGCGGTTTGCCCTTTTGAACCGTTGCGAGCGAACCTACTTTATGGTGATCTAGAACATCAAGCACTTTTTGTTTAATATCTTGCTGATTCATCTCGAATCACTCCTTTTTAACGTCTCCGCTGTTACTTTTCCACATCCGGGAACGATTTAAACAAGAAAATGCGCTCTTTATTTTTCTGCTTCCCATTCACGCTTTAACAGACTGTAATAGACGAGGTCGTGGAACTTGCCTTTAATGAATATACCTTCCCTTGCTGTTCTTTCCTCTTGAAAGCCGAGGCGCTCCGGGATCGCTCTGCTTTTGTGATTTCCGACAGCCGCGCAGATGGCAACCCGATTCAATTCCAGGTCCTGAAAAGCATATGTGATGAGTGCACGGCAGGCGGCAGTGATAATGCCTTTTCCTTCGTATTCCCCGTCAATCCAATAGCCAATTTCCGCTTTTTTATTCACTTGGTCAAGGTTATGCAGGCCAATCATGCCGCACAAGCTGCCGTCATACAGAATCCCCGCTTCGATTCCGTTCAGGTCAGCATACTGACGCCGCCAATCCGGAATGAGGGTTTCCCTGTACGTTTCGGCATCACTTGGATTTTCAGCCCAGAATAGCCATTGGCTGATTCGCTGTTGGTTCTCATGAATGATCGCTGCCAGCCGATCCGCATCCTTTGGCTCCAATAACCGGATGGTAATGTGCTCGTTTACACTGCAGGTGAACATCTCCTTCGCCCTCTTTCCTTTTTTACCCATTATAACGGTGTTTCCGTTTTTTTCAATATAAAAAAAGGATGGGCTTTTTAAGCCTCATCCTTAAATTCTAGGATCGGTAAAGATATCGTGTTTGTCTGTGCTAGTTGAAGACATTTCCGTTACGACTGCGCCTTCCTCCCCGGCCTGGAACCAATGCTTCGTGTTCGGCGGAATTGTATATTGCCCGCCGGGTTCAAGCTCGATCTCATGCCAGACTGTATAGTATTCTCTATCCTCTTGAGGAGGAAGAACCTTTGGAAGCTGCGTTTTTTCTCCTTCAACATAAAGATACACTTTTCCGTAGCGGCAGCGGAAGGTCTCCTGCTTGCCTTCCTGCCCATCAACCGGCGGATGCCGATGCTCCGGGCAAGTCTGTCCCGGAAACAGCACCAGTTCCTTTGAACAATAACGGTCTGTATTCACATAGACAAAGAGCTGGAGCCCGACTTTTCGTTCTTTTCCCAAGCCGTAGTCCATGAGCTGAATTTGTTCTACTTCATCATCCGTTAAGACAATACCGGCTTTTTGATAGTAGCTGTTTACTTCTTCTTTCGTGATGCTCATTTCCTCACTCCCTCTTACGTCGTCACAAAGTCTCCGCCGTTTACATGCAGCGTTTGTCCTGTCATATAGGATGATTCATCTGATGCCAGCAGCACATAGCAGCCGACATGCTCAACAGGCTGACCCGGACGGCCCATCGGCGTATTTTGCCCAAATTGAGCGACTGTATCTTCTGAGAATGTAGACGGAATTAACGGTGTCCAGATTGGTCCCGGCGCTACCGCATTTACACGGATGCCGTCTTTGACAAGTGCCTGCGCCATTGTTCTTGTAAAGGCATTGATCGCGCCTTTCGTTGCCGTATAATCAATCAGCGTCGGATTACCGCGATAAGGGTTAATGGAAGTCGTATTGATGATCGCGCTGCCTGGTTTCATATAATCAATTGCTTTTTTAGTCAAATAAAATTGTGAATAAAAGTTTGTTTTGAATGTGCGGTGAAGCTGTTCGCTTGAAATATCTTTGATGCTTTCCTTCGGATGCTGCTCACCGGCATTGTTCACAAGGATATCCAGACGGCCGAGTTCATTGACTGTTTTTTCAACCGCTTCATTACAGAACTCCTCTTCGCCCACATCTCCGGAGATTAAGAGACATTTCACGCCCTCTTGTTCCACGCGTTTTTTGGTATCTTCAGCATCTCCGTGCTCATCCTTATATACAATGGCGATGTCAGCGCCTTCCTTTGCGTAAGCGACAGATACCGCACGTCCGATTCCGCTGTCACCGCCTGTAATGAGTGCGACTTTTCCTTTTAATTTATCCGCACCTTTATAATGCTCGTATTCATATACCGGACTTGGATTCATTTCGCTTTCGATTCCCGGCTGGCGATTTTGGGTTTGTGCCGGCAGTTCTTTCGGATAGTTTGCCATGATGATTCTCCTCCTTTGTTTTTCATGTCTATTTGTTGTGTACCTCGTGCATACTCTGGGTAAACATGGATGAGCACCTTCGGAATGCTTTATCAGAAAAATGTTTCACATGAAACGCAAGGAGGAAAATGATGTGAAAAGGAGGTTGCTGAATGATTAACATGCTTTCTAAAAAATTCAGCAGACCGAAGGGGATGTTCGGCATACTTGCCGGATACATCATGGCTGCTGAAAATAAAACACTGAATCAGTGGACAATAGATCAGCTTGGATTAACACGCACAGACCGCATTCTAGAAGTCGGTTTTGGACCAGGTTACTGCATGAAGCAGATGCTGAAACGCGAAAAGAGCGTTCATATTCATGGGATTGATATATCAGAAACTATGCTGAAGCTGGCTGCACACAGATTAAAAACAGACCGTGTTCGCCTGATACAGGGCAGCATTGAAACGTTCCCCCTCCCCGCCGCGTATTACGATAAAGTCATTTCCGTTAACAACTATACGATTTGGAAAGACCAGCAAGAAGGCATCAAACAGATTTTTCAAGCATTAAAACCTGGCGGCAAAGCAGCCATTACGATGCAGCCCCGGGAAGCAGATGCCGGTCCCGAGAAAACTGAATCGTTCGGTAAACAGATGCTCGCTGACCTGAAAGCGGCAGGCTTCAAAGACATTGATATCCAATATAAAGATATTAAACCTGAGCTTTCAGTCTGTGCAACCGCAAAAAAGCCCGTCACATAAATGACGGGCTTTTTCTTTTATGAATGTACGGCTTGCTTGCGCAAGACGTCTTTTTTCACTTTGCCGAGATTATTTTTCGGAAGTTCCTTTACGAATTCGATTTCAGGAATTTTGTATGCGGACAAGCGTTCTTTACAAAATGCAATGACATCCGCTTCTGTTATTTCCTGAGTGCTGTTAGTGACGATAAAGGCTTTTGGTTTTTCTCCGTACAGCTGATCCGGTATCCCGACCACTGCTGTTTCAAGGATGCCCGGGATCTGCTGGATGACTTCTTCAACCTGATCAGGATAGACATTGTCGCCTCCGTAAATAATGACATCCTTGTAGCGTCCGGTGATGAAGATAAAGCCGTCCTCATCCACGTAGCCTGAATCTCCGGTTCTGAACCAGCCGTTTTGCAGCACTTTTGCTGTCGCTTCAGGGTTTTCCTCATAGCCTTTAAATAAGAATGGGCTGTGCACCACGATTTCTCCGATTTCACCTTGCGGCAGCTCTTCTCTCGTCTCAGGATCTTCTACCTTGACTTGAACATCAGCAACGGGTTTACCGGCAGAGGCCGCTTTATCCATTCCCATTTCAGGAACCCATGTGCTGATTCCCCAAGCTTCTGTGCTTCCATAACCGTGAGCGAGCTGGATGCCGATATCAAGATACCGCTGAATCAGGCTGCTAGGCACTTTTGTTCCGCCTGTCATCAAAATGATGAGCGAGGACAGATCGGTTTGATGTTCTTCCCACGCCTCAAGCAAATATGTGTAAAACACAGGAAGGGCCATAATCGTTTGAATTTTTTCTTCTTCAATGACCTTCAGCATACGAACGGGATCTTGATCCTTTGTAAAAATAAACGTGGTTCCCGCAAACGTTCCAAGCATGATACAAATAAGCGCGCTTGTATGATAAATCGGGTGGCACGCAAGAAAACGCAGATTTTTCATTCGTGCGCTTGAGCTATTTGACTTTGATACGTAATTATATATACCGCCATGGGTGATCATGCATCTTTTCGGGTTTCCTGTTGTCCCTGACGTAAACATCAGAAGCGCTGTATCATCCGGAGAAACCGTTTCTGCTTTTGGTAAATGATCAGGTCCTGCAAAAAGCGCTTCAAACACTGGAGACGTCTCATACGCTGTTCCTGTTTCCATGATCAAACGCACAGAAGACAGCTCAGGCAGCACTTCATCCATTATCTCTTTAAATTCCGTTCCGTAAAACAATGCTTTCGGTTCACTTGCTTTTAAAATGCCTGTCATCTCGTATGGTTTCAGCTGCCAGCTGACGGGCACTACAACGGCCCCGATTTCAAGTGCGGCAAACATAATGGTTGATGCGGGGTGGCCATTTTTGCAAAGTAAAGCCACACGGTCGCCTTTTTGAATTCCTTTTTGAAGCAGAGCATTCGCCAGCTGATTGATCCGTTTGTGATATGCTGCATATGTCAGTGTGTGGGCTCCGCTTTTTACAGCTTCTATTTCTTCGCTATCCGGCATGTCATGCAGAATCAGATGCTGTAATGTTTCCATATTGTCATCTCCTATATTCTCTTGAATCTTCAATAATTTGTTAGATTATCTTCCTTACCTCACCCATTTTAACCCAAAAAAGATAACTTGTAAAACTATTTCATTTTGGAATTATTCCATTACAGAATGATAAAATAGTCCCGCATTTTTTTATTTTGTGCTGCATCCATACAAAAACACACGCCTTTTTTTGGCGTGTGAAATAGGTGATTACGGGATGTTTTTTTCTTTCATCCATGTGAAAAAGATGCGGTTTAAACGCTGATACAGTTCTCGTTCCCCTTCCTCCTGAAAGCCCGCCATGCTTTCTCCGCTTTCAATAATGGCAGAGCTGATCGCACTCAAAATCTCTGAGCCTTCAGCTGATAATGTGGCCGGTGCCATCATGACGAGAATTCTTGTCATATCGAGGGTATTTCCGTCCATGCCATTAACTTCAAAAGATGTGCTGAGGTCATACATTTTGAAAAAAGGCAGGACGATATGATCATTTTTGAGATGATAAAGCGCCATGTTTGTACCCGGTATGCCCAATCCCCCTTGTTTTTCGCGTTCTGCAAGGCAATCCGCCGCTTTTTTCGGATCTCGGATGAGGCCATCCTCTTTCAGCTGTTGAAAAAGCTCAAACAGCAGCATGCCGTGATCCGGCTTTGTTTTCATTTCAGTGAGTGAAAAATGGCGCAAGACGTCTTGAATCACCGCCATGTATCGTCCCACGCTTTCCGCCGCTGCCAGCATGTCAGGGATGTCGGCTTGCCGCGTTTCTTCCTTCGGGCTTCTTTTTTTCTCAAGAATGAGCGGGATTTTCCGCTTGATATACTGCTTCACCTGGTTTGCGTCTTCCTCATTTAAAAGCGGGCTGACCATAATATAGTCGATGTTTTGATAAGGGATCGGCACAGTGGACACAATCATATCATAGGCATGAGTGTCGCGGTCCTTCAGCTCGATCAGTGATGACATATCAAACGATTCAATTTCAGGCAGCTCTTTCTTCAATCTCGAAGCAAGCATTTTCGAAGAACCGATTCCGCTTGAGCAGACAACAAGCGCTTTCACTTTTGCTTCTTCTTTTTTGATTTCAAGCGCTGAACCGAAGTGAAGAACGATAAAGGCGATTTCATCATCAGAAAAGGACATGTCCGGGAAAAATTTTTCCACGCCCTCTTCTATCGCCATATACAGCAGAAAATAATCGCGCTTGATCTGTTCCTTCATTGGATTATAGATGTCGATGTTTTCTTTCATGCGGCTGATGGCCGGCTCCAAATGGGCAATCAAACCTTCATATAAAGAGTAGTTTTTCGTCAGATCCATTCTGATTTTTTCTGAAATAAAAGCGATCAGCCGTTTTGTTTGCAAGGCTGTTTCAAGCTCTATTTCCTGCGCTCTGTATTCTGTTTTGTATTTGCGGTTGGCGCTTCGCAGATGGATCGTAATATAGCCGACCTCCGCTTCCGGGATCGTTACGCCGAAAGCACGTTCAAGCTCGCCCGCGATTTCCAGAGCGGAGCTGTATTCTTTTGCACTCTTGAGTTCATCAAGCTCGCTCTCTTCCATGCTGATCGTCTCGCCAAGTTTAATGCGTTCGATCGCAAACGTCAGATGAACGACAAGCGCTATATAGGAGCTGTCAGATAGAGAAAATGCGATTTTTTCTTTCAGCTGGAATAAAATCCGCTCCATTTTTAACAGCTCGCCTTTGCTGACAACCCCGAACATCTTCTCGGAGGAATCGGCTTTTCCTTTAATGTTTAATTCAACCGCTTCCAAAAACATTTGGATATCGAGGCGGTTCACAATCAGATTGCCGACAATTTTTCGTTTCGCGTTCTCTGGCCCCATGAGCTGGATGCCAAAGCCTCTTTTTCGGATCAGTGTTAACCCGAACGGAGAAATCCATTTCTCCAGCTCATCTAAATCGTAGCTGACCGTAGCATTGGTGACCTGCAGATCATGAGCGAGCGTGTACAGCTTCACCGGTTCTTGGGACTCTAATAGCGAACAGAGAATCAGCAGTTTTCGTTCGTCGGCGCTGTATTCATGCTGTTCATGTGACAGCTCGGTGAGCAGCTTTTGTTTATCTTCGGGACTTCCTACCGCCTTCAAGCCTTTGCCGGGCTGTTTATCGAGCTTGAGCCCCACAGTCTCCATCAGCGGCTTGATTGATTTCAGCTCCCTGTGAATGGTTCTGGTGCTCACTTCCATCAGCTCAGCCAGCTCCGTTACGGTTACATATCGGTTCAGTAGTAATAAATGCTTTAAAAGCTTTTGTTCTCTTGCAGTCATATACATAAAAAGGCCTCCAGACATTCGTGATGTGCGGATGAAGTCGCATGGAGATATAGGAAGAGGAAAAAAAGAGGGTTTCTATATTAATATAAAACGCTTTCAAACAGGATTCAATCACTTATAAATGGGAATTTGGCACTAAGCGGTGTGACAATATTGAAAAAGCATCAGCCGTTATGCTGATGCTTTTTCTTTATGGTATATCGTGGCCTTGTACGGCTGTATAAATACGGAACCACTGATCCTGATCAAGCTTATACGCCAAGGCGTTTACCGCGGCGGAAATACGCTCGCGTTTTCCGCTTCCGACAATCGGCATGATGCCGGCCGGATGCGTGAACAGCCATGCGTACATCACCTCGTCCAATGAGGCAGCACCGATTTCAGCCTGAACAGTTTCAAGCGCCGTGCGAATGCGCCGATCTTTTTCCGTGTTTCCGGCGAATACTTTACCGCCTGCAAGCGGCGACCAGGCCATCGGAGAAATCCGTTTTTCCTGACACAGGTTCAATGTGCCGTCCTGAATATTTTCTAATTCATATGCGGAAAGCTCAATCTGATTGGTGACAAGCTTTTCAGGCAGATACGATTCCAGCATCCGATATTGATGGCCTTTAAAGTTCGACACACCGAAATATCTGACCTTCCCGGAGCTTTTCAGCGCATGAAACGCCTCAGCCACTCCTTCCGGGTCCATGAGCGGGTCCGGTCTGTGAATCAGCAGCACATCGATATAATCCGTTCTGAGATTCAAAAGCGACTGTTCAACAGACGCGAGAATGTGTGTTTTGCTTGTATTATAATGGTGCGATCTGTGAGCAGGGCGTTCAGGTGATTCAAGAACGATGCCGCATTTTGTGACCAGCTCTATGTTTTCCCTTAATCCGGGTGAAAGAGCAAGAGCATTTCCAAACCCTTTTTCGCACGTGTAGCCCCCGTAAATATCCGCATGATCAAAGGTGGTAATGCCTTGATCGACACACCACTCAATGAGACTGAGCAGCTCAGCGTCTGAATAGTTCCATTCATTCAGACGCCAAAGCCCGTGTATCACTCTTGAAAATTGAAGATCCTCCGCCAAATGAATACGCTGCATGCAAAATCCCTCTTTTCTTTATAAACCGGGTTTTTGCCCCTTACTAGATCATTCGGCCTCAGACGCCCTTTTTCCTTTCACTCCCGTTAAAAAGGTTTTATTTCGATTGAAATTGCTTTTTTGCTTTTTCGACTACGTAGTGGCTGCCGCCGTGATCTTGAACATTTTGAATCATCATCGCGACAAGCAGGTCTTTGTTTTTATAGTCATAGCCGACGAACCAGCCATTTTCGGTGCCGTCTTTATCATCCTTTGATTTTTTCAGCTCGGCTGTTCCCGTTTTTCCAGCCACAGTGATTCCTTTTACGACAGGCTGATACGCTGACCCGCGCTCATCTTCGACTACGCCTTTCAACCCTTTTGTAATATCGGCGGCTCCTTCTTTTGTGAGCACTTGTTTGTGCCAGACATCAGCGGTTTGTGAGTCTTTCTTGATAAGCGTCGGTTTCACGAGGTCTCCATTATCGACAAATGGCGTGTAAGCTGCCGCTAGGTGAAGCGGAGACATCTGCATTTGTCCCTGTCCGTAGCCTGTATCCGCAAGCAAAATGTCTGAGTCAAGCTTGTCGTTTGCGATTGACGATTGCTGGACTGGGAATTCAAATGGAATATCCTCTGCAAACCCAAATGTTTTCATGCCTTTTGTAAAGGTGTCCGCTCCCATATCAAGCGCGTTTTGCGCAAAGTAAATATTGTCTGACGTGATCAGGGCATGTTCCAAATCCACTTGCTCTAAGCTGTCAGACACTCGTGTAACAGAATAGCCGCCCCAGCTTGAATCTTTCTGCCACTGTTTCCCTTTGATAGTTTTCTTCTCTGCGGCTTTAAGCGTGCCGTTTTTCAGGCCGATAGCAGCAGCGATCGGTTTAATCGTGGATCCTGGTGCATATGTTTTGTTGAATTTCGCCGAAAACGGATTGTTTTTGTCTTCGTTTAGTTTTTTCCATTCTTTATCGCTCCATCCGAAGATAAATCCGTTTGGATCGTAAGAAGGCGCGCTGACAAGAGCCAGTGTTTCACCTGTCTGCGGCTGCAGTGCGACTGCCGCCCCGCTGTCATCCTTCAGCTCGTCATAAAGCTTTGTTTGCGTTTTGATATCAATTGTGAGATGTAAATCCTCACCGTCTTTCGCTTTCGTTTCAGCGATGACTTCGCCGGTTTGCGGAACGTAGATTTTCCATCCTGTTGTGCCTCTGAGCTTATCTTCATACACATTTTCAAGACCTGCGATTCCGATGTTTGACGTATCGCTGTATGTTCCGTCTTTCTTTTTCTTCAGTTCTTCCGCCGTAATCGCGCGAACGTAGCCTGTCAGATGGGCTGTTTTTTCGCCATACGGATAATAGCGCGAGCTGACATTTGTTCTTGTGACGCCTTTTAATGACGTCACCTCAGACACTAACTTTTCTTCGTCCGGTTTTACTTTTTTGACCGGCACGAATGAATCATCTTTGACCCAGCTTTGTTTCAGCTTCTGGTTGATGTCATCTTCAGTTACATCCAGTTTTTTCGCGAGCTCTTTTATGACTTTCTCTTTTTTATCGCCAAGTTCTCCGGGAATAATTCCGATTTCTGGAACATCTGTGTTGACGGCTAAGCCTTTCCCGTTTTTATCGTAGATTTGGCCGCGTTTCGGTTCAATGCTGGCGATTTGAACGGTTTTGTCATCAGCCAGCTGCTTGAAAATAAACGATGGGTCCCAATCTATATTCCATGACTCCTCATCATCTGTTTTTTCTTTTTTCAGCACAGCGGTATTTTTAAAGCTGACTTTGCCCGCATTTGTGTCCATGCTGACTTTGTATGGGATGTGCTTCATCGTTTTATTGTCTTTATCATCCTCGTCCACTTTTCCCGCAGTGACTTTCAGATTTTTTACGCCTGCCTGCTCATAGATGGTTTTATATCTGCTGACGAAATCCTTTTTGGAGATTTCTTTTTTTACATCTTTGGTCAGGCTTTGATACATGTCATCGAATTGCTGATCGTTCCACTGTTTTACGAATGCTTCCATTCGGTCCTCTGGTGAATCTGTTTTGGAGCATCCGATTAATCCGATCAGCCCGATACATAGAAATAATAGTAGAATACACTTTTTACACATGACTTTCCCCTGCCTTCCACTTGTTATTTTCTCTTAAATGAATTAGTACGTGCAAGATTTTTTTGAAAATGAAGGAAAAGGTTCATCGATTTTGCAGAAATCTCCTTTCGTTTCCTGTAAACTATTTGAAAAGAGGAAAGAAGGGATCGCATGGTCAGAGAAGCAGCTATGCTTCATATTAAAGAGGGGCTTGAACAAGAATTTGAGGACGCGTTCCGGCTGGCGGCGCCGATCATTGCCGGAATGAAGGGCTATATCACACATTCTTTATCAAAATGTATGGAAGAAACACATAAGTACCTGCTGCTCGTAGAGTGGGAAACGCTTGAGGACCACACTGAAGGCTTTCGCGGGTCTTCCGAGTACAAAGAGTGGAAAGCCTTGCTGCACCGGTTCTATACGCCGTTCCCAACGGTTGAACATTTTCTGGATGTATCATAGATTTATATCATATAAAGCGTAAAACCGATGAGAGAAACAGACCAAACGAAAACGGCAGTATAGATGTTAAATGCTCCTGAGCTGTCGTTTTCTTTTTTGCGTTCTTCAAGCCCCTGAATAAACATGACAGCGCCCAGGAAAACGAGCATGACCGATTGGATAACAGAGGTGTGTTCCGTATAGTTAAAAGCGATAAGCGCCAGTATGATAATGATAACCGCAAAAGACATTTTAAAAATGCGAAACAAAAGGACCATCCTTCCTTATATACGAAATATTGAGCGTTATGCCTATATTTGCCTTTGCCCTCCATTATTCTAGCGCACTTTTTTTGTATATAGAACATGAGACGGGGAAATTTAAGTTTCTTTTAATATTTGAATTCATATAAAAAACGCGCCAGTGATCAGGCGCGTTTTCTATGAAACTGATAATTCTCGATAACCTATTCCTCGGAGCACTTCGGCCATTGCCTGATAGCCGCTGCTATTCGGATGGACACCGTCGAAAGACAGGTATTCCTGCTCTTTCCCTTTAAAGACACTGTAAACATCAGCGATTTTAACATGAGGTGCTGTTGCCAGCGTTTTCAAATGCGAATTAAATGAAGTAATCCATTGATCAGCAATGCCAATGCCGGGAAACGGGTTGTATAAATTAAAAACACGGATGGCGTAAGGTGATGGATCTGACCCTTTGATATTGGCGATTTGGGCAATCATCTTTTCAAAATTCTCATGACAATGCGCGGACGCACGGCTGAAAATCGTTTCATCCTGAGAAGATTGATAGGATAATACAGATTCAATGAGATCATTTCCGCACCCTGTGATCGTAATCATATCAGCGGCTTGAATTTGTTTTTGCACATAGGGATATGACAGGAGCCCGAGGATTTCCTCTGTATCAAGACCGGATTTGGCGAAAACCGATACGGCTGTTTTTGATTTCAGATCGGCTTCCATCATGTCTCTGAAGCGCTGGACAAATCCTGCAGAAAACAGCCCAGAGCCTCTCCCCGTCGTTAAAGAATCTCCGAGCGCTGTATACTGAAGCACCATGATCTTTCCTCCACTCATGAACGTCGATACGTTAATGTACGCAGCAGAGAAAAGATCGGCTACTTATGGATACCCTATTTTTCTGGAAATCTGCAAAGCGGCTTGTTTTACCTTTTCCGTTAAGTATGGCAGCCTGTCTTCTGTAAATCTCGCTTCAAACCCTGCAATACTGATGCCGGCCGCCACCTGGTGATGATGGTTAAAAATCGGCGCGCCAATAGCGGCCGTATAGTTTTCAAGTTCTGAATAGCTGACGGTATAGCCGTTTTGCACCGAGGCCTCAATGGCCTCAAGAAGCTTTGACGGATCTGTAATGGTCCCTGAACCGATCGGAATGAGCTCTGTCTGTTTGATGTACGCTTCAATTTCTTCACGGGGCAGAAAGGACAAAATGCTCCGGGCACATGCCCCGGCGTACAGAGGAGAACGCCGGCCGATTGCAGTGTAGAGGCGAACGGTCTGTGTCCCTTCAATCTTCTCCACGTAGATCGCTTCATTTCCGTCCCTCATGATCAAATGAACGGCTTCATCTACATCGCGGCAAAGCTCTTCCATCACAGGCTTGGCTATTTTTCTGATATCGAGTCTGTCCGCGACAAGCTGTCCGAATTCCAAAAACACCAGTCCCAGCGTATAAACGCCGGATGGGTCTCGATTGAGGAACCCCATTTCTTCCAGTGAGCTGACCATTCGGTGAACAGAGGTTTTCGGCATTCCTGACAGGGAAACGAGTTCGCTTAAAGTAAGGCTTGGTTCATGCAAAAACAAATTGAGCAGCGCCATAGATTTCACTACGGTTTTGTTTTTATTCTGCATCATTCCATCCCCTTTGTTATGTCAGCCATTCCATTTTCATTCTTGTTTTCAGTTCTTTTAGATGCGCTTCCCGTTCAATGAAAAGCGCTTCCGCTTCCTGAAGGGATACAGGCTCAAATTGGACGTGCTCACCCGGCATGATTTGCGAGGCAATCGGAAGATCAGCTGAAATGATGTGAGCGATCCTCGGATAACCTCCCGTCGTCTGCCGGTCTGCAAGCAGGATAATCGGATTGCCGTCAGGCGGCACCTGAACTGTCCCAAATGTAACCGCCTCTGACACCATCTCAAGCGGCGCCTTCAATTCAAGCGGTTCCCCTTTGAGCCTGTAGCCCATACGATCGGACTGCGGAGTGACACGAAACGTTTCTTCATAAAACCGCGTTTTCGATTCTTCTGTGAAAAAAGAGAATTGTTTTCCTTCCAGCACTCGGATCACCGGATTCTTTTTTAACGGCAGAAATCTGTATCGGCTGACTGACCAGTTCGGCGCCGCAAATCCTCGCTGGCCAAGGTGTTGGCTCAAGCGGGAGACGATGGTTTTCGAAAGAGATGACATCTCTCCGATCGGCAGTTCATCTTCCTTCTGAAGCGCTCTTCCGTGAAATCCGCCGATGCCCGCTCTGACATACGTGCTTTTGCTTTCCATCACAGCAGGTACATTGAAGCCGCCGGCTGTCGCCAAATAAGCGCGGCTGCCGAGTTTGCAGGGGCCGAAGGTGACCGTGCTGTTTCCCTTAACGAGCACAGGTTTCCAAAGAGGCGCTTCCTCATCATTCACACGCAGGGTAAAGTCCGCTCCTGTTACGGCAATCAGCATTGGTTCTGACACATAAAGCGACGGGCCGGGACCCATCAGCGTAATTTCAAGGCCGGCTTCTTTTTCGCTGTTTCCGATCAGCAGATTTGCGATTCGAAGCGATACCGTGTCCATGGCGCCGCTTGCCAGCACGCCGTATTTTTGATACCCCGTTCTGCCTATATCCTGAACCGTTGTGAGCAGTCCGGGCTTTAACACTTTCATGCTCAATTGGACTCCTCCTTATAGGCGTGATAGTCATCCTCTGAGATGCGGACAAATGTAACAATATCTCCTGCTCTTAATAACGTTGGCGGGTTTTCCTGCGGCCGGAATAGAGCCAGCGGCGTTTTGCCAATCAGCTGCCAGCCGCCCGGTGTCGAAATCGGATAAACGCCTGTTTGCAGTCCCGCAATTCCGACTGAACCGGCGGGAATCGATGGTCTTGGCGATGATTTCCTTGGAGCTGCAATGCGTTTGGACATCCCGCCTAAGAAAGGAAACCCCGGTGCAAAGCCCAGCATATACACCACATATTCACCGCCTGTATGAATCTCAATGACCTCTTCGGGTGTGAGATGATTGATCTTCGCCACCTCTTCTAAATCAGGCCCGAATTCACCGCCATAGCAGACGGGAATTTCAACGATGCGGCGGCTGCTTTCATAATCAGCCGTTAATTCTCCGAGCCGCTTATGAATATCGCGTTTCACCTTCTCAAAAGGCGAGCTGATGCCTTGAGGCAAATGCTTATACACTTCATATATATCATAAAATACGGTAAGACTCGTAAAAGCCGGGATACATTCAATGAATCCCGGAAACGGCTGTTCTTCTATATAAGCGGCAGCGGCATGGACAAGACCGTTTACTTGCTCGCTTATTTCTTCTCCAAATCGGATCATCATTGCAGAATCACCGAGCTGTTCGATTTGTAATCGTTCAGTCATCTTTCTCACCTCGTTTATTTCTCGTTCATCAGGAGGACGAGAGGTTACAGCACCGCAAGCGACTCGTCTCGAATATCTGTGATGAGCATATGCCCCGGCGCATGTGTGATGACCATTTCAGGTTTTACATTCATAGCCACAGCTTGCGGAGTTACCCCGCATGCCCAAAATAGAGGAACCTCGCCTTCACGAACAGAAACGGCATCTCCGAAATCTGGATTGCTCAAATCCTGTATGCCGATCGCTTTTGGATTGCCGATATGAATCGGTCCTCCGTGCACAGCCGGAAAACGCGAGGTCACCTGTGCGGCGCGTACAGCGAGCCGTTCAGGAACCGGTCTCATACTGACAACCATCTGTCCATGAAACGGCCCCGCCGGAACACAATCTATATTCGTTTTGTACATTGGAACGTTCGTCCCCTCGTCGATATGTCTGACGGGTATTCCATGATTGATCAGCGCTTGTTCAAAAGAGAAACTGCATCCGATCAGAAAGCCGACAAAATCGTCCTCCCAGTATGGCGTAATATCAGATACCTCATCTGCCAAAACACCGTGCCTGTATACACGGTATTTTGGAAAATCCGTTCTGATATCCGCATCTGGCGCTGCAAGCGACGGCACAGGCGAACCGGATTCCGTCACATCCAGCACCGGACAGGGTTTTGGATTCCGCTGGCAAAACAGCAGAAAGTCAAATGCCAGATCTTTTTTCAAAATCACAAGGTTCGCTTGAGCATAGCCGCCGGACATTCCGGCGGTCGGCCCGTTTATTTTCCCCTCTCGTATAAGCGCGCGCACATCTCTTGGCGCCATCTTGTTCAAATGATCCACTCTTATCAGCTCCACAATTGAGGAAGTTGTGTAAACAACGTGTAGACGCCCATAATCGCCATGACGATGACAACCAATGCACCTGAGCCTGTCAGCCAAAGCGGATGCTTATAATCACCGACAATGTTTTTCTTATATGCGGCAATAAGCAGCGTTCCAAGCGCAATCGGCAGAATCAAACCGTTCAGAGATCCGACAAGCACGAGAATTTTTGCCGGCTGGCCGATGGTGACGAAGGCTAATGTAGAAACGACAATAAATCCGATAATAATGGCGCGTGAATTCTTTTCAATTTTTGGAGAAAAGGTTTTAAAAAACGAAACAGATGTATAAGCGGCTCCGATAACAGACGTAATGGCCGCTGACCACATGATCAATCCGAAAATTTTATAACCGACATTTCCCGCTGCCAGCTGGAACACAGAGGCCGCCGGGTTACTTTCATCAATGTGCAGGCCTTTTGAAACAACGCCGAGCACAGCTAAGAAAAGGGCGATCCGCATGATGGATGTAATTAAAATGCCAATAACTGAGCTTTTTGTCACCTGGGGGATGGATTCCTTGCCTTTAATCCCTGCATCAAGCAAACGATGTCCGCCGGCAAATGTGATATATCCCCCGACGGTTCCGCCGACTAATGTGACAATTGCAAATATACTGAAATGTTCAGGGACAAACGTGTTAGCCACAGCCTGTCCGACCGGCGGCGCTGTGGTGACCGCAACAAAGACAGTTAAAATAATCATGACAAAACCCGCGATTTGCGTAAAACGGTCCATCGCTTTTCCTGCTTCCTTGATGACAAAAATCAGAATGGCGATGACGGCGCTGATTAAGGCGCCTGTTTCTGGTGTAATACCGAACAAGACTTGAAGTCCGAGCCCAGCCCCTCCGATATTCCCGATATTAAAGGCAAGTCCGCCAAGCACGACGAGAATGGCGATAAAATATCCCAGTCCGGGAAGCACCATATTCGCAATCTCCTGGCCCCTTTTTCCTGAGACCGCAATGATGCGCCATACGTTGGTTTGAGCGAAGATATCCAAAATAATAGAAATGAAAATAACAAAACCGAAGCTTGCTGCGAGTGTGTTTGTGAATGTTGCGGTTTGTGTCAGGAATCCCGGGCCGATTGCTGATGTCGCCATTAAGAAGGCGGCCCCCATCAGCAATGACCAGCTGCCCGTTTTTTTCCCTGCTGTTTTTTTCTGCTGCTCCATCTATTTTCCTCCTTCTGATTACTCCTGCGCTGAAATAGCAGTCACTTCGATTCCGGCCGCTTTAAGCTCTTTTCGTATTTTTTGCGCAAACGTCAGCGCGTGGGCTCCATCTCCATGAATGCAAACTGTATCTGCTTTTAATGACACATCATGTCCTTGCTGAGATTTGACCGTCCCTTCTTTCACCATTTTGATCACCTGAGTGACGGCGGCATCATCGCTTTCAATGAGTGCGTCCGGCTGGGAGCGCGGCGTGAGCGTCCCGTCCGCTTGGTATGTTCTGTCGGCGAACACTTCACTTGCTGTTTGAAGCCCGATCCGTTCTCCCGCTTTTACAAGCTCGCTCTCAGCAAGGCCGAAAAGAATCAGTCCTGGATCTACCTTGCAGACAGCTTTTGCAATGGCGTCCGATAGCTTCTGATCGACTGCGGCCATATTGTACAAAGCGCCGTGCGGCTTGACGTGCTGCATGTGAAGTCCTTCCGCTTTTAAAAACCCTGACAAGGCGCCAATTTGATAAACCACAAGATCATATGCTTCCTCTGGAGAAATCGCCATATTTCGGCGGCCGAAGCCGAGCAAATCCGGGAGTCCCGGGTGAGCGCCGATTTTCACGCCTTTTTCAGCAGCAAGGGCAACTGTTTTCCGCATGACACTTGGATCCCCTGCATGAAATCCGCATGCGACATTCGCTGAAGTAACAAACTCTAAAATATCTTGATCAAGACCTATCGTATAGGCTCCGAAGCTTTCCCCTAAATCACAATTTAAATCAACTTGAAACACAGAATCCCTCCTGCCAAGCAAACGATTGCTTTATGTATTTTATTGTTCCGAAATTCGGAACGACTATTCCGAATTTTTGAACTTTATTTCATTATATTCAATCATATCAGTTTGTGAAATAACTTTGTTAGAAAACCTACCATGGTCCTAGAAGAAAATCTCCCTGATAAAAAAAAGAAAAGAGTCCTTATCTCAGGACTCTTTTCTTATAGTACCCAATGACGTATCGCTTTAGCGACGCCATCTTCTATATTTGTATCAGTGATCCAATCAGCCGTTTCCTTCACGACGTCTTGGGCATTGCCCATCGCTACGCCCAGTCCGGCTTCTTTGATCATCGCGATATCATTCAGGCTGTCGCCCATCGCCATGACATTTTCCATCGTAAAGCCGAGTTTTTCAGAAACCTTCGCAAGGGCTGCGGCTTTGTTGATGCCGAGCGCGTTGACCTCGATGTTTGTCGGGCTTGAGTTTGTGATTTCGAGCTCTTTATTTTTTCTGAGCTCCGCCAGCACTTCGTTTCGGATGTCGTCATCCTCTATGTCAAATCCGAATTTAAGCCATTCATGATCAGTGATGTTTTCCGGGAACTCGCCTCTCCACACTTTGTTAACAGTTGAAGCCCAGAAATTAGTGTTGTGCTTATTCCGCAAATCCCACATCATTTTGATGTGATCCGTGTGGAGCAGCTTGCGTTCCACTAAATTAAAATTCGAGTCCCAGATTTCGCTGCCGTTAGCCGTGATTAAAAAAGACGACAGCTTCAGCGACTCAGCCAGCTCCCGGCACGTCATCAGCGTCCGGCCCGTACTGATGACCACGTAAACGCCTTTATCCTCCGCCTCACGAATCGCGTTGCGGTTTTCGTCTGAAATCAGCTGCTCGTCATTCAGCAGTGTTCCGTCCATATCAATAGCAATCAGCTTGATATTCACATCTTCTCTTTGAACAGACATATATGTACCTCTCTTTATCTTTTAGTTGTTCTGGTTCTATTCTAATACATTATACCCAGCGGAACAAAACAGCCATTTCACATGTTTCAAGTGGAGGCATTAGAGGAAAACAAATGGTGAGGTGATAAAACATGAAAGAGAGAAAACAGCAGAACCGCCCTAATGAAAACCCCGAACATAATGACTTGACCGATCCGATACCGAATGAAGAGCTGAAGGAAAACATGAATGATGAAAAACAAAAGCGGCAGCAACGAGATGACTCACAAAGCGAACGGGATTACGATACGAAATAATAGAACCCCTCACAAATCGTAGTGAAGGGTTTTTTTCATTTTTCAATATAGATGCCGATTTCCGCTTCAGCAACAGGCTGCCCGCCCACTGACGCCTTGGCATGTCCAAACACAAACCCGCGCCGGTTGCGCGTGACTTCAAACGTAAGATCAAGCCGGTCACCGGGTATGGCCGCGCCCAGCTTTTCCGCTTTCTTCACGGAAGACAATAAGCCCAAGCTGTTTTCATCTGTAATTCCTGTAAAAGCCGCGGTTTGCGCAAGTGCTTCAATCACAAATGAAAACGGCATTTCTGTTTGCGTGTCAGTGATAAACCAGTCGTTCTCACTGACCAGCTTATAAGCAGCTGCATGCTTGCCGGGCTCGCTTTCTGTCACGCCGTCAATCAATAAAAATGGGTAGCGGTGAGGCAAAGATAATAAGTTCATTCTATTTCTCCTTTTTTTGACCATTATATATCAGCCTAAAGCTGAACGATAGGATATAATGGAAAAAATACAAAAGGAGACCGTTATGCCCCAAAAACCGCTCGTCATTCTCGCACACGAAATATACGGTGTAAACAGCCATATGAAAAAAATCGCCCGCCTGATCAAAATGGCTGGATATGATGTGATGACACCTAACCTGCTCGGTGATGGTGAAGTTTACAGACCGCAAGAGGAAAAAACCGCATACGAACAGTTTACAAAACTTGAACGGCTGAAAACAGGAGAAATCATCATTCAAAACTTGATTAGGCAAAACGCGGGACGACGCATTTTTGTGATCGGGTTCAGCGCAGGTGCAACGATCGCATGGAAATGCAGCAGTATGCCTGAGGTGAGCGGAGCTGTATGTTATTACGGTTCCCGGATACGCGATTGCCTTGATCACATTCCTTCCTGCCCGGTTCTATTGTTTTTCCCTTCATATGAACCGTCGTTTGATGTTGCTCTTCTCGTCAAAAAACTGCGGGAAAAACAGCATCACGATTTGGAGATTTATCAATTTGATGCTTTTCACGGCTTTGCCAATCCTGATTCGGTTTATTTTGACAGGGCAATCTTCTTCAAAACGCTTTCCATCATAAAAAACGAGGCAGAAAGTCTGCCCCGCTCTGTTCTATCAAAGTTTTCTTAAACGCACACAAATTTCGTCAGTGACCTCTTCCGTCGTGCTTTGTCCGCCAATGTCGCGTGTTTTAATGCCGTCAGCCGTGACTCGTTCCATCACATTGAGGATCTTTGCCCCCAGTTCTTCCTCTCCGAAATGGTCAAGCATCAGCTTCGCTGTCCAAATCTGGCCGATTGGGTTGGCAAGGCCTTTGCCGGCAATATCCGGAGCTGAGCCATGAACCGGTTCGAACATGGATGGGTACTTGCCGGACGGGTTAATGTTCGCAGACGGCGCAATGCCAATGCTTCCCATCAGGCTCGAGCTGATGTCGGTTAAAATATCACCGAACAGGTTGCTCGCCACAATGACATCAAACGTTTCCGGACGCGTCACAAAAAAAGCGGCCAACGCATCAATATGCTGGGATGACGTTTCAATCTCGCTGTAATCAGCAGCAGTCTGCTGAAAGACTTCATCCCAAAACGGCATTGCGTGATAAATTCCGTTGGACTTTGTTGCGCTTGTCACATGGCCGCGCCGTTTTTTCGCCAATTCGAAGGCAAAACGCATGACACGTTCTGTCGCTTTTCTCGTAAACACGGCATTCTGGATGGCGATTTCATCGTCACCCCTGTGAATGCGTCCGCCGATTTCACTGTATTCACCTTCACTGTTCTCGCGAATCACCACTAGATCAAAATCGTTCGGATGCCGCAGCGGCGACGTGATGCCGGCCATTTGTTTGGCTGGTCTCATATTAATGGAAAGCTCAAGCTCTCTCCGGATCTTCAGCAGCAGCCCCCATAAGGAAATATGGTCGGGAACCAGTTTCGGATTTCCGACCGCTCCCAAGAAAACCGCTTCAAATTGAGTGAGCGTATGTATTCCGTTCTCAGGCATCATTTTGCCGTGCTCCATATAATAGTCACAGCTCCATGGAAATGACGTAAATGAGAATGACAAACCTCCGTGAACCTCAGCTGCTGTGTGAAGCACTTTCTCAGCAGCGGCTACAACCTCTTTTCCTACTCCGTCTCCCGGTATTGCCGCAATCTCGAATTGTTTCATCGTCATTCTCCTCCCCCTGTTATCGTAAGCGTTTTCTATTATACTAGATTGCGAGATGGTAAAAAAAGCCCGTGACGTATAGTCACGGGTCCGGTTATTGATTCAATTTCTTTAAAACGATGGCATGCAGCGGTTCATGAGACGGAATACCGCACACCTCGTGAAGCACTCCGCTGTATCCTTTTTCCGCGATCAGCGCTTGCAGCTCGACCGCTTCCGGATCACCGGCAAAGTCGAATCGCAGTGCCGCAGCAATGCCTTCAGCCAGCGCATTCGGCTCTTTGATTTTCTTCGCCGGACCTACAAGCCTGTCATTTTCTCCAAGCTTTCTGAGCGGCGATCTCGCTACACGGGTTACATCGTCGGTGATAAATTCATTTTCAAAGCGGCCGATGATTTTTTTAATATATTGCTCGTGTTCTGATTGCTTAAAATGATACGTTTTGATGAGATAATCACCGGTTTCAAGCAGCGCTGAGTGAACAACACGGCGGATTTCCGGATGATCGATCGCTTCTTTTATCGTTTTTAATCCGCGCTGATAGCCGACATAGGCCGTTACAGCATGGCCGGTATTAACGGTAAACAGCTTTCGTTCGATGTACGGCGTTAAATCATCAACAAACAGCGCCCCTTTTATTGCCGGTGTTTCCCCTATAAAGCCTGATTCGTCGATGACCCATTCAAAGAACGGCTCAACCGACACTTTGAGCGGATCTTCATGATGCTGAATCGGCACGATCCGGTCAACCGCGGAATTTGGGAATCCGACAGTGTTGCCGACAGCCTCCTGCTCCGCCTCTGTTAAGTGGCTGTATACTTCTTTTTTTAAGAAGCTGCTTCCGCCAATCATATTTTCACAGGCAATGATATTCAGTGTGTCGGCAGAGCTTCTTCGTCTTAAGCCTTCTGCGATAGACGGGGCAATCAGCTTTAATACATTCGGGCCGACAGCCGTCGTGATGAGCGCCGCCTCATTGATCAGCCGATACAGCTCCTCCGGCTGGCTGCCGCTGTTGATGGCGCTGACCGGGCCGATCACCTCTGACGAACGCCCTTCTTCTGCGAGTTCAACAGTGTATGCCCGTTTTTCATTAAGGAGGCCGACCATCGTGTCATTAACATCCGCAAACACCACTTCATAGCCGGAGTGGTGAAGCAGCGCACCGATAAAGCCCCTCCCGATATTTCCCGCACCGAAATGTAAGGCAATCATGCTAGTTCACCTCGTTGAAAATCGCGATCAAATCTTCTTCGCTTTTCGCAGAAATCAGGCGTTCAATGTTTTCTTCTTCTGAGCAGATGATGGCGATGTTAGACAAAATGTCTAAATGCTCGTTATTTTTTCCGGCAATGCCGAATACGACTTTGGCTGTATTTCCTTCTCCATACTCTACTCCGCCAGGAATTTGAATGATCGAAATCCCTGAGTGAAGCACTTCGCTTTTGGCATCTTCTGTGCCGTGGGGGATGGCAATAAAATTCCCCATAAAGGTAGAAGATGTTTCTTCCCGTTCAAACATTTTTTCAATATAATCGTCTGTCACGTAGCCGTTGTCAATCAGCGTTTGGCCCGCCAATCTGATCGCTTCTTCTTTTGTTGCAACCGTTTGATTGAGTTTGATGTTTTCTTTTGCGAGTACTTGCATGAGTATCACTCTCTTTCTATGAGATTACTTTTTTAGCTTTTCAATAAGCTCGTCATATTTCGGACTGTTTAAGAAGTTCTCCACTGATATGTGCGTCGCATTTGGCAGCTTTGCCTTTGCTCGATCTGTTAAGTCTTTGTGGGTAATGACAATATCCGCATCGCTCGGCAGATTGTTAATCGCCGTGTTGGTCACGCTGATATCCAGGTCAGCTTTTTTGACTTTGTTTCTTAAAATCGAAGCCCCCATCGCGCTCGAGCCCATTCCGGCGTCACATGCGAAAATAATTTTATTGACGCTTTCAGGAGACAGCTCAGACGCTTCCTCAGCTTTTGCTTGTTCTGCCTCTAAAGCAGCGGCAGCTTGGCTTTTCTTCCCCTTCATGGACTGCATTTTTTCTGTTGCCGCTGCGAGATCTTCTTCGCTTGCTTTCGAAGACTTCAGGATCACTGCTGATACGATGAACGAAACGGCTGCAGCGACCAATACGCCTGCCAGCACGCCGAAGTATCCGCCTCTTGGCGTCATGGCCATCAATGCGATAATGCTGCCTGGTGACGATGCTGCAACTAGACCGGCATTAAAGATAGAGAACGTTAGGAGTCCGCTTGCTCCGCCTGCAATCGCTGCCAGAATCAATGCCGGCTTCATTAAAATGTACGGGAAGTAAATTTCGTGAATCCCCCCGAAGAAATGAATGATTGCCGCTCCAGGAGCCGTTGATTTTGAAGATCCTTTTCCAAAGAACATATACGCGAGCAAAATGCCGAGCCCCGGTCCAGGGTTTGCTTCTACTAAAAACAGAATTGACTTTCCGGTATTGGCTGCCTGCTCGATTCCAATCGGGCTTAAGATACCGTGGTTGATCGCGTTATTTAGGAACAAGACCTTCGCCGGTTCCACGAAAACGCTTGCAACAGGCAGTAAGTTAGCGTGTACAATGACCTCTACACCGGCTGCCAGTAATTTATTTAACGTCAGAACGACTGGGCCGATCGCATAAAACGCGAGAATCGTTAAAGCCGCGCCGACAATTCCTGCCGTAAAGTTGTTAATCAGCATCTCAAAGCCTTGTTTTACTTTATCCTTGAATAATTTATCAGTTTGCTTAATGAGATATCCGCCCAGCGGCCCCATTATCATCGCGCCTAGAAACATCGGAATATCCGACCCGACAATTACTCCGATTGCCGCCGTCGCACCGACGACTCCGCCGCGGTGGTCATAAATCATTTTTCCGCCTGTATACGCTATCAAAAGCGGCAGTAAATACGTAATCATCGGGCTGACCAGCGTATTCAGCTGCTCATTCGGAAACCATCCCGCCGGAATAAACAAAGCGGTAATGATACCCCACGCGATAAACGCGCCGATATTCGGCATGATCATTCCGCTCAAATAACTGCCAAAGCGCTGAACTTTCATTTTTATGCCGCCTTGCTGCTGTTCTTGCTGCATATATAAACCCTCCCTGTTTTGTTTGTCGCTAAAAGAATGATAATGTCAGAGAATGATGCTTCCCTTTGACTCTATATTAAAACGCTTACAGTGTGTGCACAATTGAAAGTAAAGAGGACTTTGGCACATGGGTGTGACAATTTTTTAAAAATAAAAAGACTCCTGTTTTAGGAGCCTTTTCTCTTTCCTCTATAAATAATCTTGCCGTTTTGAATCACATACTTCGCGATCATCCGTTCACTCACAATAAATACAGGATACGCGCACACAAGCGCAAAAACTGCCATCGGCACATGCTGAACGGCCGGAATCATTGAGCCTGCCGCATTGCGAAGGAGCATCAAAAGATAAATAAGCAGCACGATGAGTGCCAAAGACACAATCATAATCGGAGCTGATACTTTATATTCGTAAAGCCGTTCCCGGCAGTGTCCGCAGCGAAATTGGCACGGGACATTTGACGATCTGACCATGTCGCCTGTCAAAGGTTTGCCGCAGTTCGGGCATACTGTTTCTTTCATATGGTATTTTCACTCTCCATTCATATGTCCATTATACCAGAGACCCTTCTGTTTCGTTTTGTTACTGTTCAACACATTTTCACATTTTTTATCATCAGCATACTTGTCTCGGTCTTTGAAATCCTCTACGCTTAAGAAGATCTTAATGAAGGGGATGTATGAATGCTTCCGATTAATAGACAGCAGCACATACTTGAGTGGCTGAAAAAAGAAGGCGCGCTCAGAATTTCTGATATCAGTCAACGGTTCGGTGTGTCAGAAATGACAGTATACAGAGATGTGAATCAGCTTGTCCAATCAAACCAGGTGATGAAAACGGCCGGCGGCATCACGCTCCCAGTCCGTGCGCCTCAGGCTGATCACATGTGCAGCTATTGCCTAAAGCCGGCCAATCAGGCTTATTCAGTCCAGCTGATCACGGTGACACAAGACATTGAACAGCTGTGCTGCGCACATTGCGCGTTTTTACGGTATGCAGATAAAACAGAAGAGGTCTCTCATTTGATTTGCAAAGACTTTCTGTTGCAAACTACGGTCAGTGCCGCTTCGGCTTATTTTGTTGTAAACGCCGAATTAAATCTGCACTGCTGCCAGCCCCAGGCCATACCGTTTGCGACTCTCGACCATGCTGAACGTTTTCAAAAAGGCTTTGGCGGTGCCGTCCGCACCTTCGATCAAGCGCTGGAAGACATGCTGAGAGACAGAAAAAAGCGCTGCACCTGCACCAAGAAATAACACAATATAATTAGCGGAAGGTGGTGTCTGAGTAATGCAACGAAACAGATGGTGGATCATACTTCTGCTTTTTCTTGTTTTCCTGCCGAAAACAAGCTTTGCTCACGCCTATATTGTCAAATCTTCGCCCGGAGAAAACAGTGAATTAAAAAGCGCTCCCGCACAGGTGGAAATTGAATTTAATGAACCGGTTGAAGAGGGCTTTCACTACATTAAAGTCTATAATTCAGACGGCGACCGGGTGGATACGGACAAAACAGAAATCAAAAAAGACAACAATCACATCATGACCGTGAAGCTGAAAAAGAATCTGCCTAATGACGTATACAGAGCGGAATGGAATGCCGTTTCGGCAGACGGGCACCCTGTTTCCGGCGTCATCCCGTTCAGCATCGGAAAAGCGGATGGAGGGTTCAGCAGCCAGAAAACATCAGGCTCAGCCCTGAATCCGGGAACAGCAGCAGACCGCGCCATTCTGTATACAGCCTTTTCTCTGTTTATCGGGACCGTTTTCTTCCATCTCTTCTGGTATAAAGGGGACGGAAAAAAACTCGCCAAACGGACGAAGCGTTTGCTTGTCATCTCAGTCACTGTGCTGGGGCTGGCGCTCCTGCTTCAGCTTCCGATACAGACAAAAGCGAATGCAGGCGGCGGCTGGGGCAATGCCTTTCAGCCGGGGTACATGAAGGAGACGCTGTTTGAAACCGCGGGAGGCACAATTTGGATGATTCAGGCCGTGCTGTATGTACTGCTTGTCCTGTCTGCCATCCCAGTGTTACGCAAAAAGCGTTTTGCGTCCTTCGCATATTGGACGGCGCCGCTCATTTTCTTTTTCGGTCTCCTGCTTGCCAAAGCGTTTACCGGACATGCCGCTGTTGTTGAAGAAAAGACAGTCGGTATCCTGATGGATTTCCTTCATTTATCGGCCGCCTCCATCTGGATCGGCGGAATAGCGGCCATCGTTTTACTGCTGTCACAGGAGTGGAGACAGCCGGACAAAACGCTTGCTTGGGAGACGGTGAAACGGTTCTCTCCATGGGCGCTCACAGCAGTCGGTGTCATTTTGTTCTCGGGCTTGCTCAATGGATTTTTCATCATTCGGTCAATGGATTCACTGTTCCATACGGCGTATGGCCAAGCCTTGTTAGTCAAAAGCGGACTGTTTGTTTTGATGCTGATTCTGGGCGGTATTCATTTTCTGCTCACCAGAAAACGGCAGGGGTCCAAAATCACCCGCACGCTAAAAGCGGAATGGGCAATCGGCATCGCTGTCCTGATCACAGCTGCCGTATTTACAAGTCTGCCAAGTCCGCCTGAGCCTGCACCCGAACCGTTTTATCAAACGAAAGCGATTGAAAACGGGCAAAATGTTTCTCTCAGCATCAGCCCGAACCAGCCCGGCAAAAACGAGTTTGAACTCAGGGTTACCGATCATAACAGAGACCCAGTAAAAAACATTCAGCAAATCACCTTGACCGTTTATAAAACGGGACTGTCAGGCAGCAAAAACAAAAGCACGTTTCAATTGAAGGAAAAAACAGATGGCATCTTCCAGACTGAAAACCTGTCCATTAATGAAAAGGGAAACTGGAAGATCAAAGTCCACGGACTGACCGGCGACTTTAACGAAATCAATATCATGTTTACAAAGACAAATTAAAGGAGTGTTTGAGTTGTTGAAAAAAATCGCATTCACACTATGTCCAGCTGTTATCGGCTCTCTTTTATTCTTTACGGCGCCTGCCAGCGCGCACGTGTCAGTAAAACCGGCTGAATCCGCCGCAGGCTCATGGGAGACCTACACAATGAAGGTTCCTTCCGAAAAAAATCAGCCGACAACAAAGGTTGTTTTAAAAATGCCAAAGAATGTTGAGTTCCAGCAATACGAACCGGTTCCGGGCTGGAAGGTGTCTACTGCCAAACACGACGACAAATCAGTGTCCGTGACGTGGGAAGCCACTGACGGAGGCATTCAGGAAGGCCAGTTCCAGCAATTTACCTTTGTTGCCAAAAACCCTGATAAAGCGGAGGAAGCCGCTTGGGATGCCTATCAATATTACAAAGACGGCAGCATAGTTGAATGGACAGGCGATGAAGATGCGGATACGCCTCATGCCATTACAAAAATCACCGCAGCCAAAGAAGTAACAGATGAGCATGGCGCCACTCAAACGAAAGATGATTCTGCTTCTGCAGACTCAGGTTCATCGGCTCTTGATATCACAGCGATTGTGCTGTCTGCGGCAGCCATTATTTTATCTGTTGCAGCTCTAGTAAAGAAAAAGCGCGACTAAACAAAAAGCGATCCAGATGAGTTCTGGGTCGCTTTTTTTTGATTTATCCGCGTCCTGCCTGGAAGGAAGGGTATTGTGTCATACCGCCGTCCGCGAATAACGTAATGCCTGTGACGTAGCTGGCTTCCTTCGAAGCAAGCCATGCTGCCACTGCCGCAATTTCCTCCGGTTCACCGATATATCCCATCGGAATCATGCTTTCTACATCTGCTCTCTGCTTAGGATCAGCAAATTTTTCAGCATTGATTGGCGTGTTGATCGCGCCTGGTCCGATATTGTTGACACGAATGCCTTTCGGCGCATATTCCAGCGCCAATGTTTCCGTCATCAGCTTGATTCCGCCTTTACTTGCCGCATAGTGAACAAATAATGGCCACGGAATCACTTCATGTACGCTCGACATATTAATGACATTTCCTTTTATATCGTTTTCAACAAAATATTTAATCGCTTCACGGCTTCCTAAAAAGGCGCCCGTTAAGTTCGTGCTGATGACTTTTTCCCAATCCTTGAGCGGCATTTCATGAGACGGCACGGGATTTTCAAGACCGGCATTATTAATCATAATATCGAGTGTGCCGAACTCTTTAATCGCTGTTTGGACGATGTTTTTTACATCTTCCTCTTTCGTTACGTCTCCTTGGACGACAATGGCTTCACCGCCCGCCTTGATGACCTCTTCTTTTACCTCGTTTGGATCCTGTTTATTACTGTAATAGTTGATGACCACTTTCGCCTGCTCCTTGCCGAAGCGAATGGCCATTGCCTTTCCTAATCCTGAAGCAGCTCCTGTAATAGCAACGACTTTTCCTTTTAAATCCGGATACATATTCATCCTCCTTAACTGTTATGAATTCGTTTTGGCGATCCCTAAAAATACGGCAGCCGCAATAATCAGTGCAATCCCGATCGCAATCGCAATCAGCTGGCGTTTTGATTTCTTTTCACGCAGGATGAAAATACCGCCAAGCGTCGAGATGACAATTCCCATTTGAGAGAGAGAAAAGCTTGTGGCAACGCCGACTTTCGGCTGAGAAATAAACAAAAACATATTTCCCCCTGCCCAGATTAAGCCCGGGAGAATATTTCGGATGGCATACTTATTGAAGGGCTTGTGCTTATAGGTTAAAATGACCCCTCCAATGACCATCCCGATCGCCTGCGGCAACAGGGCGGACCATCCAGATACATTAAATAATCTTGCGACAACGACATAAATCAAATAACCCAATGTCGAGACCAGAAGGATTAAAATGCCCTTTTTTAAGTTGCTCGGCTCTCCATCTTTTTTGTCTTTCTTATCTTCTAATGACGTAAGAACGATACCGACAATAATAAAGATAAGAGCGAGGACTCCAAGTGTAATCGAAATCGGTGTTGACCACTCTCGGAAAACAATGACGCCGAACAGTGAGGTGGAAACAAGCTGCATCCCTGTGGAAATCGGCATCGTTTTGGACACACCCATTAACTGAATGCTTTTGAGCTGGTTGCTCTGCCCAAGTGACCAAAATAAGCCGGATATAATTCCAACGATAAAAATGCGCATGGACAAGACGGGTTGGACAAACAAATAAATAACGATAGAAACAATTAACGCCCCGATCGTCGTTCCCAGTGTTTGGCTGTACGGCCCGCCGCCTAATTTAACATTGAAGAGAACAATGCTCCCCCAAAACAAAGCCGGGAGAAGAGCCAAAAATAAATCCATTGTTGGGGAACCTTCTTTCAAAATGTATTTGCTGTTATTTTGGCTGGAATTGATATGTTTATTCGCTGAAACAAAAAAAGAGCTGCCGGATCTTCCGGCAGCTCTTCAGCGTTTCGTTTATAAACCGATGGACATATATTTTGTTTCAAGGTATGGTTCGATACCTTCTGAACCGCCTTCACGGCCGATTCCGCTTTCTTTCATTCCGCCGAAAGGAGCTTGAACCGCGGACGGTCCTCCGTCATTCCAGCCGATAATTCCGTACTCAAGGTTCTCGGAAATATATATGCCGCGGCGGTAATTTTCTGTGAAGAAGTAAGCAGCCAAGCCGTACGGTGTATCGTTGGCAAGCTCAATTGCTTCATCAATATCTGTAAAAGTGACGATTGGCGCAACAGGGCCGAATGTTTCCTCGTGCATGATATTCATGGACGTATCGACGTCAGCGAGCACTGTCGGATTGACAAAGTAGCAGCCTTTATCATCGTTTCGTTCATAAGTGCCCCCAGCGACAACCTTCGCTCCTTTTTCAACCGCATCATCAATTTGGCTGACGATTTTTTCAAAGCCCCTTTTGTTGATAATCGGACCGACGTTTACGCCTTCCTCAAGTCCATTTCCTACCTTCAGCTTCGATACTTGCTCGCTCAGTTTCGCAGCAAATTCATCTTTGATGGATTCATGGACGATGAGCCGGTTGGCGCATACGCAAGTCTGACCCGCGTTTCGGTATTTAGACACCATTGCCTGTTCAACAGCAAGATCAATGTTTGCATCTTCATCCACAATCAGCGGGGCATGTCCGCCGAGCTCCATGGATACGTGTTTCACAGTATCGGCGCTGTTTTTCATCAGGATTTTCCCTACAGGTGTTGATCCTGTAAAGGTGATTTTGCGGATTTTCGAACTGCTTGTAAAAACATTTCCGATCTCCTCGCCATCACCGATGACAACCTGAAGCACGTCTTTTGGAATACCTGCTTCGTATGCGAGGCGTGCAAGTTCATAGGCTGACAGCGGTGTATCAGGCGCCGGCTTGATAATAAACGTACAGCCGGCAGCAAGAGCAGGCGCCGCTTTACGTGTAATCATCGCATTTGGGAAATTCCAAGGCGTAATCGCGGCAACTGGGCCGACTGCCTGGCGCGTCACGACAATTCGTTTTCCGGTTGTCGGAGCCGGAACGGTTCTTCCGTATACACGCTTCGCTTCCTCTGCGAACCATTCGATATAACCGGCGCCGTACAGCACCTCTCCGACAGCTTCCTGGTACGGTTTTCCGTTTTCCTTCGTAATTAAATCTGCAAGTTCTTCTTTATGTTCAACGATTAGCTCATACCACTTTTTCAAAAGAGACGCTCTTTCGTTCGCTGATGTTTTAGACCATGATGTAAACGCTTGATGTGAACGTTCAATGGCTTCTTCTACTTCCTTGGCTGATTGCTGAGGAATCGTTTTGATCGCCTCGCCTGTAGCCGGGTTGTAGACCGTTAATTGATCTGGCATATTGAACATTCCTTTCTATTCTTGGATTTACTTAAAATGATAGCAGACCCGTGTGCGGTCTTTCCAATGATTAAGCTCGCAGACCTGCTTCCACAATGTGGAGCCCTTCATTCAGAAGGTCATCTGAAATAACCAGCGGCGTCAGGAAGCGGATGATATTGCCGTTGATTCCGGCTGTCAGCAGCAGCAATCCGTTTTGATTCGCGTACGCTGCGATGGCTGCCGCTTTCGCTTTATCAGGTTCACGTGTTTCAGGGTCTTTCACGATCTCGATGGCTGCCATCGCCCCAAGTCTGCGGATGTCACCGATAAACGGGTATTCTGTTTTCCATTCAAGCGCTTTTTCTTCAATGATCCTGCCGATTTCCTCAGAACGTTCATTCAGGCCTTCTTCTTCAATAATGTCCAAAACAGCCAATGCCGCCGCGCACCCAAGCGGACTTCCCGCATACGTGCCGCCGAGCTCTCCGGGCGCCGCCGCATCAAGCATTTCCGCGCGTCCGATCACACCGCTTAACGGCAGCCCAGCCGCAAGAGATTTCGAAACCGTGATCAGGTCTGGCACGACATCAAAGTGCTCGATCGCGAAATAAGTGCCCGTTCTGGCAAATCCGGTTTGAATTTCATCGGCTACAAAGACGATGCCGTGTTCTTTACAGAAGGAAGCGACGTGCTGCACAAACCGTTTAGAAGGAATAATGAATCCGCCTTCTCCCTGCACCGGCTCCATCACAACACACGCTACCGTTTCAGGAGCAACTGCTGCGATAAAGAAGTCATTGAACGCTTGAATGACCATATCGTCATATGCATCATCACTCAGTCCGGCAGGCTTCTGATAATAATACGGAAACGGCGCCTGGTATACCTCTGATGCAAATGGGCCGAAACCGAATTTGTACGGCTTTACCTTGCTTGTCATGCTCATTGTCATATTCGTGCGTCCGTGGAACCCGCGTGTAAACGAGACAACGCCTTGGCGCTTGGTATACTTTCTGGCGATTTTCACAGCGTTTTCCACCGCTTCCGCTCCGGAATTGAGGAAAATCGCTTTTTTCTCATGAGTGCCAGGCGCAATGCCGCAAAGCTTTTCAGCTAATTCAATATAAGACGGATACATCATGACGTTAAAGCCCGGATGGATCAGCTCCTCCGCCTGCCGCTTCACAGCTTCTACCACCTTCGGATGCGAGTGTCCGACGTTTAAAGTTCCAATAGCGCCAGCAAAATCAATAAATCTCCGGCCGTCCAAATCATACAGCTCTGCTCCCTCTCCTTTTACCGCCAGGCTGCGGTTTCCGTTGCTCACACCTTTTGAGACAAATTGGTCCCGTTTTTGCTGCCACTCTGCTGTAGTGAAAGTTGATGCCGTTGTTTGACTCATGTGAATCCCCCCACTGTCATTATTTTCTTACCATTCTGACTTCTTTTTGGTATGATGAAAAGTACCAATTATAACTTTTTGATGGTACCAGAAGGAGACACCGCAATGGACATCACAATCACTCTCGATCGCTCAGAAAAAGCAGATTATATCTATCAGCAGATTTATCAAAAGCTGAAAAACGAAATCCTCAGCCATAATCTGCTGCCCCACTCGAAGGTTCCCTCCAAACGAGAGCTGGCTGAAAAGCTGAAGGTCAGCGTAAACTCTGTGAATTCAGCCTATCAGCAGCTGCTCGCCGAAGGGTATTTGTACGCTGAAGAAAGAAAGGGTTTTTTCGTCGAACAGCTGGACACATTTCCCTCTGAGGAACAGCCCTCATCTTCACTGCCGGATGATCTGAAAGAGGTTCATATCGATCAAAGCGATTGGATATCTTTTTCACATATGAGTGCCGATACAGATCATTTTCCAATGAAAAGCTGGTTTCGCTGTGAGCAAAAAGCGGCTGCCCGCTCACACCGCACGCTCGGCGACATGTCTCATCCGCAAGGCATATATGAGGTAAGAGCCGCCATTACAAGGCTCATCTCTCTGACGCGGGGTGTGAAATGCCGGCCGGAACAAATCGTCATCGGGGCGGGCACCCAGGTGCTGATGCAGCTGCTGACTGAGCTTTTGCCTCAGGACGCGGTGTATGCGATGGAGGAGCCTGGCTACAGGCGAATGTACCAGCTTTTGCAACATGCCGGAAAACAGGTGAAGACGATTATGCTTGATGAAAAAGGGATATCGATTTCTGAAATCATCAGACAGAAGCCTGATGTATTAATCACTACCCCTTCGCATCAATTCCCGGCCGGGACAATTATGCCTGTGTCCCGGAGAATTCAGCTGCTGAACTGGGCAGCGGAGCAGCCGAGCCGCTATATTATTGAGGATGATTATGACAGCGAATTTAAATATGATGTAGACAGTATCCCGGCGCTCCAAAGCCTTGACCGCTTTCAAAACATCATCTATATGGGCACATTTTCAAAATCACTTCTCCCCGGATTGCGGGTCAGCTACATGGTGCTGCCGCCGAAGCTGTTACGGGTATACAAAAAGCGGGGCTATGACCTGCAGACATGCTCGTCGCTCACCCAGCTCGCCCTGCAGGAATTTATCGAGTCCGGAGAATATCAGAAGCATATAAAAAAAATGAAGCAGCATTATAAAGAAAAGAGAGAACGCCTCATCCGCGCATTAGAATCAGAGTTTGGAGGGGAGATTACAGTAAAAGGGGCAAATGCGGGACTGCATTTCGTCACTGAATTTTACACCTGCCGCACAGAACAAGAGATCCTCGCGCATGCCGCCGCCCAACAGCTTGAAATCTTCGGGATGAGCCGGTTTCGCTTAAAAGAAAGCCGTCCGCAGCCGGACAAACCCGCGCTTATTATCGGCTTTGCACGGCTGAGGGAAGAGGACATTCAGGAAGGTGTGCAAAGACTTCGCCGCGCTGTTTATGGAACATAAAAAAATCCCCTGTTCAGGGGATTGATTTACCAGCGCTCCTGGTCCACGTTCAGCACTGCTTCAAGCAGGCCCGGAAATGCCCTTTCAAGATCTTCTGTGCGAAGCGAATAATAACGGCGCTTTCCTTCTATGCGTACTTGAGCGATGCCCGATTCTCTTAATACTTTAAAATGGTGGGACAAGGTCGACTTTGCAACCTGTACATCAGCACAGGTGCTGCACGTTTTCTCTTTTGCTTCGGCCAATTGCTTCACCAGCTCTAAACGTAGCGGATCACTCAGTGCGTGAAGAACCTTTGTCAGCTGCAATGTTTCTGTTTCTGGATGGTTTGGAATGTTCATGACACAAATGTATCACACAACAATTAGAATGACAATTTTACTATTTGAGGGTTTTTCCTTTACCTGATTTTGATTACATGGTACATTTAGTTCGATCAAATTCGAACAATAAATTTTAAAGACAAATGGAGGAGATTTACATGATCGTATTACAAGCTTATATGAAAGTAAAACCCGAAAAACGCGAAGAATTCTTGAGCGAGGCACAATCGCTCGTTCAACATTCAAGAGCCGAGGAAGGCAACGCGCAATACGACCTTTTTGAAAAAGTAGGCGAAGAAAATACATTCGTGATGCTTGAACAATGGAAAGATGAAGCGGCGATGAAATCACACAATGACACTGCGCATTTCCAAGCATTTGTAGCAAATGCCAAAGAACTGCTGAGCGCTCCTCTTGATGTTGTACGCACAGAGCTCAGCGAGTAAGGAAAGGATGTCTCACATGAACGAAGTAATCAAATCATTAACAGATCACCGCTCCATCCGCAGCTATACGGATGAGCCGGTGTCAGAAGAGCAGCTAGACCACATTATACAAGCGGTGCAATCAGCCCCTACTTCTATCAACGGGCAGCAAGTGACTGTCATCGCGATTCAGGATAAAGAGCGGAAAAAGAAAATCTCCGAACTGGCGGGCGGACAGCCTTGGATTGACCAAGCTCCGGTTTTCTTGCTTTTCTGCGCAGACTTCAACCGGGCAAAAATTGCTCTTGAAGATCTGCATGACTTCAACATGGAAATCACAAACGGTTTAGAATCCGTTCTTGTCGGCGCTGTAGATGCCGGCATCGCACTTGGCACGGCGACAGCGGCAGCTGAATCACTCGGTCTTGGCACTGTTCCGATCGGCGCGGTTCGGGGAAACCCAAATGAACTGATCGAGCTGCTTCAGCTTCCGAAATACGTGTTCCCTGTATCGGGTCTAGTCGTCGGCCATCCTGCTGATCGTTCAGCGAAAAAACCTCGTCTTCCAAAGGCAGCGGTTTATCACAAAGAAACGTATCTGCAGCAGGACGAGCTGACATCACACATTCAGTCATATGATGAACAAATGGCCGAATACATGAAAAACCGGACCAACGGAAAAGAAACACGAAACTGGTCACAAGGCATCGCCTCATACTATGAGCGCCTGTACTATCCGCATATTCGTGAAATGCTCGAAACACAAGGATTTAAAGTTGAAAAATAAGCCTCACCCGGCCTGTCGGAATTCCGGCAGGCCCCTTTTATTGTCCGGATAAAATCCATTGACTTTCATTTTGTTTATTTGGTAAAATTTTATCAATGTTACTCATTGGTTTCCTGTGAACCAATGGGTTTTCTATTGTTCAAGAAAGAAAGAAGGAAGCCATGAGATGCTTGATAAAAAAACAGAAATCTTGTTAGCCGCGCGGAAGCTTTTTTCTGAAAAGGATTTTACGTCGGTTTCCATGCAGGCAATCGCAGAAGAATGTAAGATATCAAAAGCTTCGATATATAAGCTGTTTCAGTCGAAGGAAGATTTGCTTTTGGAGCTGCTGACGTTTAACCAGAAGCAAATGGTGGCCGCGGCATCAAGACTGCAGGAAAATACCGCACTGACACCGGAGGAGCGTTTGATTCAAAAGGTCAAAATGGAGCTGGAAGGATTCAGGCGGAATCAGCAGTTTTTTAATATGCTGACCTACGGAAACCCCAAGCTGCACAATGACCGTGTAAAACAGCATATCCATCAGACCAGATCAACGATTATCTGCTGGCACCGCGATTCGCTGATCCAGGCGTATGGAGAAACCATTCTCCCGTTTGTATGGGATTTAGTGATCATTCTTCACGGCATGATGCGTGAGTTTTTAATGCTGATCAAAATAGAGGAAAAACCGCTTGAGCTTGACCCGATCGCAGCGTTTATCATCAGCACCCTCAATCAGATTGTCAAAAACAGAGAAACACGGCAGTCCCTGATTCCGCCTGAGACCATCGAGCTTTATATCCAATCGGCGTCCTCCTACCAGCCAAAGGATAAATCACTCCTGTTATCAGAAAGCCTGAAAGAATTACATAAAGGCATCTCTTCCCTGCCCGCCGCGGATTATGATATCGATGAGCTGACATCCGCTGCAGCCATGCTGGAAGAGGAAGCAAAAAAGGAAGAGCCCCGCGCCTTTTTACTGAAATCACTGATTGGCTATCTGGAACAAACCGGTGTTTTAACACAGCAAATTTCTATGTTAAAAACACTGCTAATTACTTAAAGAAAAGAAGGGATCTTATTGGACACAAGTATTGAAAAAAAACCGTTTAACCGTTCTGTCATTGTCGGCATTTTGTTAGCCGGGGCGTTTGTCGCCATTTTGAACCAGACACTGTTAATTACCGCTCTCCCCCATATCATGAGGGATTTTCATATAGATGCAAACCAAGCCCAATGGCTGACGACTTCATTTATGTTAACGAACGGTATTTTAATTCCGATTACTGCGTTTTTAATTGAAAAATTCACGAGCCGTACGCTTCTCATTACGGCGATGAGTATTTTCACTGCCGGAACAATCGTCGGCACGTTTGCCCCGAACTTTCCGGTTCTGCTGGCGGCCCGTATCATTCAGGCAGCCGGAGCCGGCATTATGATGCCGCTCATGCAGACAGTATTTTTAACGATCTTTCCGATTGAAAAGCGCGGCCAGGCTATGGGTATGGTCGGATTGGTCATCTCCTTCGCGCCTGCGATCGGACCGACTCTTTCAGGATGGGCAGTAGAAGCTTTCTCATGGAGATCATTGTTTTATATCATTCTTCCGTTTGCCGTGATCGATTTGCTTCTCGCTATCATTCTTATGAAAAACGTGACGACATTAAGAAAAACACAGATTGATATTTTATCAGTTATCCTGTCGACACTTGGATTTGGCGGGCTGCTCTATGGCTTCTCAAGCGTCGGCTCTTACGGATGGACCAGCTCAACGGTTCTGATTTCACTGCTAGTGGGCGTGATCGCGCTGCTCTTATTTATTACAAGACAGATGAAGCTTGAAAAACCGATGCTGGAATTCCGCGTATTTACGTTTGGTATCTTCAGCTTAACAACCCTGCTGGGAACCCTTGTCTTTGCATTATTAATTGGTACAGAAACAATTCTGCCGCTGTATACACAAAACGTCAGAGACGTCACAGCCTTTGATACAGGGCTTATGCTTCTTCCGGGAGCCATTGTAATGGGCTTCATGTCACCGATTATCGGAAGAATTTTTGACCGTGTCGGCGGAAGAGGCCTGGCGATTGCAGGTTTCTGTATCATCTTCCTGACATCACTTCCGTTTATGCAGCTGACTGACCATACGTCACTGGCTTGGATTGTCGTTTTATATACCGTTCGTCTCTTAGGGACAGCGATGATTATGATGCCTGTGACAACAGCCGGAATCAATGCGCTGCCGCGCCACCTGATTCCGCACGGAACAGCGATGAACAATACGGTTCGCCAAGTCGGCGGCTCCATCGGAACTGCTCTCCTGGTATCCGTGATGAGCAACCAGGCGGCACATGCAGGAACCACAAATGTAAAACACGCCGCTCTGCACGGCATGAACGCCGCTTTTATCGTGGCAGCCTGCATCGCGCTTGCCGGCTTACTTCTATCCTTTACATTAAAGAAACCTCAGCGCCCTGCCGAACAGCAGCCGGCACGCTGATCCTATAAAAAAAGAGCCCCGCTTTGAGAGCGGAGGCTCTTTTTGGTTTTACTTCTCTAACCCGTCTTTCACTTCTTTAATCATTTGCGTCATTGACTCAAGTCCGCCTCCTGATAAGTACCAAGTAGCTGAATCAAGGTAAACGACATGATTATTTTTCACGGCGTTTACGTTTTTCACATAGTCATTTTCAACGACTTGTTTTGTAGATGATGTTTCTCCGATTGCTGTACCGCGGTCAATAACAAACAGGTAATCAGGGTTTGTTTTTGAAATGTACTCATATGAAACGCTTTGTCCGTGAGTAGACGCTTTAATATTTTTATCAGCCGGTGTCACCCCGAATACGTCATGGATCAGGCCGTATCTTGATTTAGATCCGAACGCGCTGATTTTTCCGTCGTTCGCCATCATCACAAGGCCGTTTTTGTTTTTCTTTTCAGCTGTTTTCTTAAGATCCGCAATTGAGTTATCAATTGTTGCGAGCTCGTCTTTTACTTCATCTTCTTTATCAAAGATTTTACCGATTGTTTGTGCATCTGATTTAAATGATTCCATGTAGTTCGCTGTATCTACGCCAAGGTAAATGGTCGGTGCAATATTAGAGAATTCTTTGTAGGACTCAGATTGTCTGCCAGAGATAATGATCAGGTCAGGGTCTAAATCCGCTACTTTTTCAAAGTCTGGCTCTTTTAAGCTTCCGACATCAGCATATTTGTCATCTTTGAATTTGGACAGATATTTAGGAAGGGCTTGTTTCGGCAGGCCCGCTACTTTATCATCAAGACCTAATTTATCTAATGTATCTAAGCTTCCTAAATCAAATACAACGACTTTTTTAGGGTTCTTTGTCACTTTTGTGCCGTTTTTGTCCAGCTGGTGTTTCACCGTCATTTGTTCTTTCTTCGTGTCAGAACCTTTGCTGCTTGAGCTTTGGTTTCCGCAAGCGGAAATGACAACAGCCGTCACCAATGCGATGAATAGAATTGCAAACTTTTTCATGCTCTTCACCTCTTCTGTATATTAAGAAAAATAAACACCTATTCTTTGGTTATCAATCGTCTGAATCGGGATGGTCATATCGTAGATTTCTTCGAGCACAGAGGTTTCAATCATCTCCTTCGGCGGCCCCTCTTTTACGATTCGGCCGTTTTTCAAAGCAACGATATGATCGGAGTAGACGGAAGCAAAGTTGATATCGTGAATTACGATCACGATTGTTTTTCCAAGCTCCTCTACCAGCCTCTTCAGAAGCTTCATAATTTCAACTGAATGTTTCATATCCAGGTTGTTCAGCGGCTCATCCAGAAAAATGTAATCCGTGTCCTGGGCAATGACCATTGCGATAAAAGCCCTTTGGCACTGTCCCCCGCTCAGCTGATCCAAGTACTTATCCTGAATCTCCTCCAGCTTCATATAACTGAGCGCCTGGTTGATATGAACCCAGTCTTCCTCTGTCAGCCGGCCCTGTGAATAGGGGAATCTGCCGAAGCTGACAAGGTCTTTGATGGTCAGTCTGATATTGATTTGGTTCGCCTGCTTTAAAATACTCATTTTTTTGGCAAGCTCTTTGCTGTCGCAGGTTCCGATCTCTTCTCCGTCTATGAAAATCTCACCGGAATCCTTTTTGATCAGGCGGCTCATAATAGACAGCAGCGTACTTTTGCCGGCGCCGTTAGGACCGATAAACGAGGTGATTTTGCCTTTTTGAATCGTGACTGACGTCTCTTCAAGGACAACTTTCCCTCCATATTGTTTGCTTACATTTTTGACCTCTACCATGATTTATTCTCCTTTAACAGCAAGTAGATAAAATAAATCCCGCCGGCAAAATTAATAATAACGCTCAGCGTCGTTGAGAAGGTGAATACTTTCTCAACCACAAACTGTCCCCCGACTAACGCAATAATGCTGATTAAAACAGAACCTGCGATTAAGTACGAATGCTGATATGTTTTCAGAAATTCTCTCGCCAGGTTGACGACGAGAAGCCCCAAGAACATAATCGGGCCGACAAGCGCTGTAGAAACAGAAACAAGGATCGCGATCACGATCAGCATCTGTTTGACAACTTTGTCGTAGTTAATGCCCAAATTGACGGCGTGTTCACGGCCGAGTGACAGCACGTCAAAAAATTTCGTGAAACGCCAGACATAGATACCGGTCAGCAGGAAGATGATGAAGGCGAGCCATAACAAATCAGTGTTGATGTTGTTAAAGCTGGCAAACATTTTGTCCTGCACAACCTGAAACTCATTCGGATCAATCAGCATCTGCATAAAGGAAGACAGACTGCTGAACAGCGTGCCGAACACGATTCCGATGAGCAGAAGAAAGAAGATATTTTTCCCCTCACCTTTGAACATGATCTGATAGAGAACAAAAGAAAACAGCACCATCAGCAAAACAGAGATGATGAAGTTGATGTTTTTATTCATGATTACGATATTCATAGAACCGAACAAAAAGATGATGACGGTCTGAATCAGCATATAGAGAGAATCAAGGCCTAAAATGCTGGGCGTCAGGATGCGGTTATTCGAGATGGTTTGGAAGATCATCGTCGAAAACGCAATCGCTCCGCCTGTCAGCATAATGGCAGCGACTTTTTTGATTCTTCTCGGCAGTGTGTAATCCCAATTGCCTAAGTCATAAAACAGAAACAAACCGATACATACAACGGCTATACCAACGAGCAACGCAATTTTCATCTGGTTACGCATACGCTTTTCTCCTTAACAGCATAAACAGGAAAATGCCGCTGCCGATGATTCCGACCATCAGACCAATCGAGATTTCATATGGGAAGATAATGACTCTGCCCAATATATCGCAAAACAGAACAAAAACCGCTCCCAGCAGCGCAGTGTGCGGCAGGCTGTTTTTCAGGTTGTCTCCTCTGTAGATCGATACAATGTTCGGGATGATTAAACCGAGAAACGGAAGCATACCGACAGTCAAAATGACAAGTGACGTAATCAGGGATACGATAATGAGCCCGATGTTCACAACCCGTTTATACTTGAGGCCGAGGTTGACAGAAAAGCTTTCTCCCATACCCGCCACTGTAAATTTATCCGCATAAACATAGGCAATGATGACAAGCGGAATACTCAGATAGAGAAGCTCGTATCTCCCTTTCACAACTAAGGAGAAATCCCCCTGAAGCCATGATGACACGTTCTGGATCAGGTCATATTTATACGCGATAAACGTCGCGATTGAGCTGACGATATTCCCGAGCATTAAACCGACTAGCGGAATAAAGATGGTGTCGTTAAACTTGATTCTTTCAAGAATTTTCATAAACAGAAAATTGCCGACTAAAGCAAAGACAAAAGCAATCAGCATTTTCATTAAAGGACTTGCCGATGTAAACAGAAGCAAGGATATTAAGATTCCCAGCCTCGCCCAGTCCATCGTGCCGGCCGTTGTCGGTGACACGAATTTGTTTCTGGTGATCTGCTGCATAATCAGCCCGCAGATGCTCATGCTCATGCCCGCGATTAGAATACTGATCAGCCGCGGCAAACGGCTGGCAAAGAGCGTTGACGCCTCTTCTTTGCTTAAATCAAAGAGATCAAGCGGCGACAGATCTTCTACGCCGATAAATACAGAAGTGACTGCTAATATGATAAGTAGAAAAAATAAGTAACGTAGCTTCATGCTGCCTCCTTACATCCTCACAGCAAAAAGAACGTATCTCCTACTCCGCAAGGACTCAAAACGATATGGCCATATAGTAATTGATTATCATTATCATTTACATATTACCATTTTTCTAGTGTTAGTCAATATTCTTTAAAAATATTAACTTCGTTATCTATTCAATTTTACTAATCATTCAAACCATTTCCCATCACAAATCGTTAGTCTGTTTACCATATTTATCTTCACTATGCTTCAGGTTCGTCATCAGACCTGACACAATTCCTCTCTATAAATACAAATGTTCATTCCACAAAGAAATTTCTCCTTGATTTACAGAACTGAAAGAGGGATAATAAATACTAAATTTGTGTGAAAATTTTAAACATTAGGAGATGTAAACATGAAGGTCGTTAAATTCGGAGGCAGCTCACTCGCTTCAGGCGCACAGCTTGAAAAGGTGTTTCAAATCGTAACCTCAGATCCCGCACGCAAAGCTGTAGTGGTTTCGGCTCCGGGCAAACGCTATTCAGAGGATACGAAAGTGACTGATCTCTTAATCGCATGTGCTGAACAGTATTTATCATCCGGCAGCGCCCCTGAACTGGCGGAAGCGGTCATTGAACGGTATGCTCTGATCGCAAATGAGCTTCAGCTTGAGCCGTGTATTATAGAAAAAATCCGTGATGATTTGTTTACGCTTTTAGAAGGAGATAAAAGCAATCCCGTACAATATTTGGACGCAGTCAAAGCAAGCGGTGAGGATAACAACGCTAAGCTGATTGCCGCTTATTTCCGCCACAAAGGCGTGAAAGCGGAATATGTGAACCCGAAGGATGCCGGCCTTTTTGTAACAAACGAACCCGGCAACGCGCAGGTGCTGCCTGAATCGTATCAAAATCTCTTTCAGCTGAGAGAGCGTGAAGGCCTCATCATATTCCCCGGCTTTTTCGGGTTCAGCAAGGATGGCGATGTGATGACATTCTCACGGAGCGGTTCTGATATTACAGGCTCCATTTTGGCCAACGGTCTTCAGGCCGATCTGTACGAAAACTTTACTGATGTAGATGCCGTGTACTCTGTTAATCCTTCCATTGTTGAGAACCCGAAGGAAATCCACGAGCTGACATACAGAGAGATGCGCGAGCTGTCGTACGCAGGCTTTTCAGTGTTTCATGATGAAGCGCTCATTCCGGCCTTCAGAGCGGGCATTCCCGTACAGATCAAAAATACGAACAACCCGTCGGCGAACGGAACACGCGTCGTCAGCAAACGCGATAACACTAACGGCCCTGTCGTCGGCATTGCCAGCGATACCGGCTTTTGCAGCATTTATATCAGCAAATATTTAATGAACAGAGAAATCGGGTTTGGCCGCAGAGCCCTTCAAATCCTAGAAGAACACGGTTTGACGTATGAGCATGTTCCATCGGGAATTGATGACATGACGATCATCTTAAGACAGGGCCAAATGGATGCTTCGGCCGAACGAAGCGTAATGAAGCAGATTAAAGAGAACCTTCATGCCGATGAAGTCATTGTCGAGCACAATCTGGCGCTGATTATGGTTGTAGGAGAAGCAATGCGCCATAATGTCGGCACAACGGCAAGAGCGGCCAAAGCCTTATCAGAGGCGAAAGTAAATATCGAAATGATTAACCAAGGATCTTCTGAAGTGAGCATGATGTTCGGCGTAAAGGAAGCCGAAGAAAGAAAAGCCGTCCAAGCATTATACCGGGAGTTTTTCGCGGGTGTGCTGGTCTCTTAATCTATACATAAAAGCGGGCGGCAGGGCCCGCTTTTTATATTGTCCGCCTTGATAGCCGAATTGTTCATTCTTTGCCTTGTCCACTATTATCCCTATCAATCCGGCCATGTCCGCACATTTTGTAGTATCCATCATAGGGAGGTGAAAGCCTTATGTCAGGATATTCTAATGGCGGCGGTTACGGCATCGGTTCTTTCGCTTTGATCGTTGTATTGTTTATTCTATTGATTATCGTAGGTACTGCATTTACAAGAGGCTTCTAAGTCTGCAGTACAGCGCCGTAAGACAATATCATTGTCATGCGGCGTTTTTTAGTTGTTTTCTTTATTTTTCAATCTATATCCTGAAAGCCCTGTCCGCCGCGTTTATGCAGCATATCATAAAGTAATCTCACAAGGAGGTGGCACAGATGTCTGGTTACGGAAACTCTTTTGCTTTGATTGTTGTGTTATTTATCCTCTTAATTATCGTGGGAACTGCGTTTTTTAACGGAGGCTACTAAGAAAAAGGAATCTCCATGAATCAGGCGGCGCCGTAAGGTCCATATCCTGCGTTGCTGTTTCTTTAAAAGAAAACCCCTTCTCTTATTGAGAAGGGGCCTGGTTCTTACGTCATTCCTCTTTCTGTGACATGAAAGTCGGATGCTTCAGCATGTGCAGAGACGCCAACCGCTGTAAAAACAGCTGCTGCAGCCAAACAAATAACAAATAACTTAGATTTCAATTTCATACAAACCTTCACTCCTTTGTATTTGTTTTCTTGCCTCTTCAACTCTAAGAAAGTAGGAAGCAGACAGTTCAAACCATTTTTGTTCATAGTAATATTTTGCTACTTCTAGGCCTAAATCCTCTATATCAGCATACATATTTTTATTTTTTAAATATCGGAAACATCGTTCGATTCCTTCTGTATTGGGCTGTGCCTGATATAGGGATTGTAAAAACTCAAATTTTACCGCGTAATCTGCATCGTCTGTTTCTTTAGCATATTCATAGCCCCTCTTGTGATATTCCGAGGCCTTCTCATGTTTTCCGCGTTTATAATAAATAAGTGTTATTAAAAAATATGCTTGAGGCAGAGAATTGGTGATTCTGCTGTTTTCAAAAGTGGAAACCGCTTTCTCAAAATGTTCAATGGCAGGGTCGAGGAGGTCTTGATTGTAATAACACAGCCCTAAATTATAAAATGCTCTTCCGACCAATTGGGCTTTTTGTTCCGCTTCCGCCATCTCCAGCGCCAATTTGAAATGCCGTGCGGCTTGTTCAAAATTTCTCTCATCCATAAGGTTAACCCCGAACACGAAATGGCATTGGATTATCCGAACATTATAGGTTTCCTGCTCTACATAAATTTCATATGCATTTTTGATATGAATCAATGAAAAGTACGTTTGCTTCATATAATAATAAGCTTCCGCAATTTTAAAATAAAATTCAGCCCGTTCAATATGATCGGAAACAAAAGAAAGTTTTTTCTCCGCCTGTTTGTAATATGTAATGGCAGAAATAAATTCCCGCTTATCAAACTCATACATTCCGCGGAAAAAATTCACATAATAATCGAGAAGCCCTTTCAGATCAGCTTGGTTGCTGTCTATATTTCGTGATAATTCAGACAGGCTTGGCTGGTCTTCGATATTTAATTTCTCCAGCGGCTCGAGATAATCAAGCATAAGCTGGTGGCGAAATTCCATTAGTGAGTAATATAACAGCAAGTTGGAATCATGCTGCATGTGTTTCAGTTCCTGCTGGATTTCAGCTTTTAGCACCTCGGCATCCGGCACGCTGAAGGTCCGGATATATTTGTACCACTCGTTAATTTTTTGACCGACCGCTGAAGAAGGAATTACCCCGCTCTTCATTCCTTCACCCTCTCCCATCAAAAACTGTTTATGTCATATTTTATCATGTTTACAGACTGTCCTAACCCGAAAAACACGCAATCTTTATTTCGGGAGCACGCAATAAAAAAAGGAATACCGAAGCGCTGTTAGAAAGAAGGCGGCAGCATCTGACGATATGCCGCCGCCTTACATGATTGATTGCTGTTTTGCAGGTAAAGGAAGGCGGATAATGAATGTTGTGCCTTTCCCTTGTTCACTCTTAATGTCTATTGTACCTTGATGCATTTCAACAAGCTGCTTGACGATGGAGAGGCCGAGGCCGTATTCTCCGTACGCCGTGTTCGTTCTTGAAATATCAGCTTTGTAGAACCGCTCCCAAATATGCTCGATATCCTCTTTTGAAATGCCGATTCCCGTATCTTCAATTTCGATAATGGTCTCTTTATATCCTTCTGTTCCCCGCAGCCAAATGTCACCTTGCTGCGTAAATTGGATGCTGTTTTTTGTAATGTTCACGAGGATTTGAATTAACCGGTCATAGTCGGCATGAACGATCACGCTGTCCTCCACCTGAATCATCAGCTTATTTTGCTTTTCTTCCGCCTGCTGTTCAAGGTGCTCTTTCATGATTTCGAATACTTCAATCAGCGGAACGTCAAGCTTGTTCAGGGTGATTTGCTGTGATCTGATTTTTTCGTAATCGAGATTTTCTTTTACGAGACGCAGCATTCGCTTCGTTTCCTCACTGATGAGCGAGAAGCATTTTTCTTTATTCTCCTCTGGAATCGTATTGCTGTCCAGCCCTTCAACCAAACCGTTAATGGTTGTCAGCGGCGTTCTTAATTCATGGGATACATCGGCAATAAACTGCCTTCTCCGCTTCTCAAGCCGGTCGATTTCATCCCTCGACTGCTTTAATTTTTTCGCCATGATATTAAAGTCAGACGCCAGCACCCCGATTTCATCCCGGTAGCCGTTTTCCAAGTGGATGTCATAGTCGCCGGAAGCTACTTTATCCGTTGCTTCTCTCAGCTTTTGAATGCGTTTCACATGGAATTTGGAAAGCAGCCAGCTGACGAGAATGGTAATGACAAGCGTGCTGATTATCGCGTAAAACATATAGAGGTTGACCTGGTTAATCATTTGCTCTACGCCGCTGATTGGAGAAATCAGCAGTACCGCGCCTTTAAATTCATTGTTAACAAAAATCGGCTGTGCAACAAGGGAAACCTCATCGTTAAAACGGCCATCCGCTCTGTTCATGACCACCTGCCCTTTTTTCAGCTTCTCCCACTCCGCTTTCTTCAGCTTTTCCCGTGGGTGAAAGTCTTCAGGGTGAAAATAAGGCTGCTGTGCTTCATTAAAGATGATAAACTGTGTCTTTCTTGTGCGTAATATATCCTGATATGGGTACAGCCGGCGCATATCAACCTGGCCGGTTTGAAATTCGCTTGCAATCTGCACCGCATATGACGTCAGTTCCTCTACTTTATTTTGGTAGGCAAACTCTTTCACAAAGTGAGAAAAAAGAGAAATAATGATAACAAATGCTAAAATTAATATGCTGACATGGCTCAGCAGCAGCTGATATAAATATTTAATCCTCATCAAATTTATACCCTACTCCCCATACAGTATATAGGAAAGGCCTGTCCTCACTTGCAAGCTTTTTCCGCAGCCGTTTAATATGAACATCGACAGTCCGTTCGTCTCCGTAGAACTGATAGCCCCATACCTGCTCAAGCAGCTGCTCTCTGGAAAACACCTGCCGCGGGTTCTGCACAAGGTAATAAAGCAGGTCAAACTCCTTAGGCGTGAGGTTTTCAACAGGCTCCCCATTTAAAAATACTTCTCTCGTCTTTTTATTAATTTTAAAGCATTCCGATTCAATCGTATCTTCTTCCGCTGCCGCCTTGCCCGTCGCCTGATATCTTCTGTTCACGGCTTTGATGCGGGCAACCAATGTCAGCGGGCTGAATGGCTTCGTCACATAATCGTCCGCACCCATCTCAAAGCCGATCACCTGATCTGATTCGGTGTCTCTGGCAGTCAGCATGATAATCGGAACCGTGCTTGTCTCTCTTATTTTTCTGCAGATGGTTACGCCGTCCATAGACGGAAGCATAATATCCAGAATCACCAAATCCCAATTCTCTTCAGCAAAGCGCTGATACCCCTCTAAACCGTTATGAACAAATTCAGCTTCAAAACCTTCTTTAAAAAAGAACATCTCTGTCATCGTACAAACACTTACGTTATCTTCTATCATTAAAATTTTCATTGGATCCTCCGATTGTTTTGATGCTTTTCTATATAATAGCACCATTTTATACAGAGAATTTTGGGTTTCACAATTGTTAGTTTTTATTTCATCAACTAGAAATAGATTGTTCATATTTTTTTCATACCTTTGGACTACTATAAATTTATCAACAAGCGGGCCTGCCTCACAGGCGGTCTTATCTATAAAAATACCTATACGGAGGAACATAAATGAATTTTATCAAACGGGCTTTTTGGAACATGAAGGCCAAAAAAGGAAAAACGTTTTTGCAGTTATTTGTGTTTACAGTGATTTGTATATTTGTTCTGTCTGGCCTCACGATCCAGTCAGCAGCTCAAAAATCCAGCGACCTTGCCAGACAGGAGCTGGGCGGAAGCGTTACGCTTCAAGTTGACCGCCAAAAACAAATGGAGAAGCAGCAGGACAGCGGTGAAAAACGCAGCTTCGAATCTACACCGATAAAAGTGTCTGATGCCAATAAGCTGACAGCGCTTGATCATGTGAAGAGCTACAACTTCATTACGTCAGCTTCAGCCAACGCCGGAAACTTCGATGCGATTGAAAGCTCAAGCTCTAGTGATTCGAGCACAGACTCAAGCTCAAGCGATACAAAAGGCGCTCCAATGCAAGGCGGAAAACAAATGGTTCAAGCCGATCTTTCGATTGAAGGTGTTATCAGCACGTCGCTGTTAGAGGAATTCTCAGACGGAGATTCAAAAATCACAGACGGGCGCGCGATTACAAAATCTGATGTCGGCAAAAACGTCACAGTGATCAATGAAACATTAGCAGAAGAAAATGATGTAATCGTTGGGGATTCCATCACAATAGAATCAGCAACAGACGAAGATACAACAGTCAAACTGAAGATTGTCGGTATTTATAAAACAACGTCTTCAGGCGATGACCAAGCCCAGAATTTCTCATTCTTAAATCCTTACAATAAGCTTTACACACCTTACACAGCAACAGCGGCTCTGAAAGGTGACGATTATAAAAACACGATTGATTCAGCTGTTTATGATATGGACGATGCTGAACATATTGATGCATTCGTTACAGCAGCGAAGAAAACGTCAATCGACTTTGATACGTTTACTTTAAATACAAACGATCAGCTTTACCAGCAAATGGTCGGCCCGATCGAAAATGTAGCTTCTTTCTCTAAAAACGTTGTGTACCTTGTATCAGTGGCAGGCGCTGTCATTCTTGGCCTCATTGTCATGATGTCAATCAGAGAGCGCAAATATGAGATGGGTGTGTTAATGGCTATCGGTGAAAAACGGTGGAAGCTGATTGGCCAGTTCTTAACTGAGATTCTGATCGTGGCAGTTGTGGCCATCGGCATTGCATCAGTGACTGGAAATCTGGTCGCCAACCAGCTCGGCAATCAGCTCTTATCCCAGCAGATCAGTTCATCAACTGATTCAACACAAACTGCAAGCGCCCAAATGCCCGGCGGCGGGGGCGGCATGGGCCACGGAATGTTCGGCCAAAGCTCTTCAAACGCGGACGTCATTGATTCACTGAATGTGGCAGTTTCGATGAACGATATGCTTGTTCTCGGCGGAATCGGAATGTTAATCGCTGTCATTGCAACGCTGCTGCCGTCTATTTCAGTACTGCGGCTCCACCCGAAAACGATATTGACAAAACAGGAATAGAAAGAGGCGAAACGAATGAGCTTATTAGAATTTCAACAAGTCGGCTACTGGTATAAAGACAAAAGCCAGCCCTTGTTTCAGGATATTAATATCAGCTTTGAAAAAGGTAAATTTTATACAATCGTCGGCACCTCAGGGACAGGAAAAACTACCTTCCTGTCTCTGGCAGGCGGACTTGACGCACCTAAAGAAGGACATATCCTTTATGGCGGAAAAGCTGTTTCTAAAATCGGATTGACGAATTTCAGAAATAAATACGTATCAATTGTCTTTCAGGCGTACAACCTGCTTCCATATATGACAGCTCTTCAAAATGTGACAACCGCCATGGAAATCACAGGTTCAAAGGAAAAGAATAAAGAAGCATATGCTTTGGAGATGCTGGAGAAGGTCGGCATCAATGAAAAACAAGCCCGGCAAAAGGTGCTGACATTAAGCGGCGGACAGCAGCAGCGTGTTTCCATTACAAGAGCGTTTTGCTGTGACACGGACTTGATCGTAGCCGATGAACCGACCGGAAACCTTGACGAGGATACGTCGAAAGAAATTGTGCGGCTCTTTCAGGATTTGGCGCACAAAGAAAATAAATGCATCATCATGGTGACGCATGATGAACAAATTGCAAGAGTATCTGACATTACCATCAGACTTTCACGAGGAAGCTTTACTGTGACGGAAAACGCCGCAGTCGTATAACAAAAACGCGCCTCTGCCAGTGCAGACAGGGGCGCAACCTATATCCCCCTTTTATATAGAAGTGAACGTAAAAAGAGCGGCGGCTGCATCCCCCCGCTCTTTTTATTGTTTCTGTTTTTCAGCCTGCTTTGATTTCTCTCTTCTCTTCTTTTTCCAAACAGCGAGGATAAACAGAAATAATGGAAACAGCACTTGAAAAGGCAAATGAATGTACAGCGGCACTACTTTCAGCCCTTCATTTAAATGCTCTGAAAAGTTGGTGGCAATTGCGATAGAGAGGATGAGTATGCCCAGTCCCATTGGATATGCCAACTGTGAAGGATTTTTTTCCTTAAAAAGAGTGGACGCACCCACCACCACCGCATACAGATAGAGGCTGACTTTGAAGAAGCCGCCGATAATCAGTGCCAGCATAAAAAAGATATCAAGCCGGTCCAGAAATTCTTCCACTTTGATTGTCTGAATCGTACTTAAAAGCGGAAACTGCGATCGCAATGTCAGATCAACATCAAGCACACTGATATTAATCGCTACGGTAAGCGCCACAACCAATCCGCTGATGACCATAGCGAGCATCCCCACTTTTTTGACATTCTTGCGATCATTGAGATTAGGGAAAATCATTACAAATAAAACAATTTCACCGAACGGAACGTACATGGTTTGTGTAAAAACAGAATGAATAACAGGGAAAATCCCGTCTGCTAAAACCGGTTTTAAATTTTTCAGATCTATGGAACCCGATACAATGATCAGCACGAGACCGAGCGCACCCAATAGATACATTGCCCCGAAGAGAAGCTCACCCGCCCGCGCCAGCACTTCAATTCCTTTTCTGACGGCATATATGCTGACCACCATTAGTAAAGCATTCACGATGATAATCGGAGTATCATGGTAAGCAAACGTCAGCAGCATTTCTCCGAAATCACGCAGCACCCGGGCGGCAATATATGCAAAATACAAGATATAAAGAAACGAAAAGAACCAGCTCAGCTTTTTGCCGAGCATATCATCCATGTATTCTTTCGGGGAGAACTCCGGATAGCATTGATAGATCCCCTGATACAAGTAAAAAAGAAATAAACCAACTGCACAGCCTAATAGCACTGCTATCCAGGCATCCCGGCCCGCCATCGTTCCCGGTGTAATCAATAAGGAGCTGCCCAGCTCAAAAATGATCATCATGACAAACAGCTGCCTAATGCTGATTTTGGCTTTTTCCATCTGTCACTACTCCTTTCTTGACCTATTTATGATTAAGCTGGTTTCTGAGCGGATTATTTCGCAGCCCCGTTCTTCTGATATACGTCTCCGCCTTTACATCGACAGGCAGATCAGGCAAATATTCTTTGTCCCATGTATCCCTCATTTTTTCCCACTGCTTCGGATACTTCCTGTATATCGTGTCTCCGAATCCGATAAAGTCAATTTTATGTTCCTTTATCTTTTCAACTGCATGGCTGATTTCCTTTTCCAGCTGTTTGTTGAGTGCTTTTTCGATATCGGCTAACACCTTTGGGTCAGACAAATGAAATGGATACTTTACTGCGTCTATTATGCCTTCAACCGTTACGTGAACATGAATGCGGGGACGGCCGTTTCGTATTTCCGGGTTAAGCTTTGTTGTCTGATGCGTGACCTGTAAGCTTACCGCATCTTTTGTCTTCTTACAATCGGCATTAATAAACGTATGCTGGATTTGATTCTTAAGCCAGACAACCCCAGCTTTGTCCTTATCTTCAATCCAATATTTTAAATGGCCTCTTTTATCGAATACCGCCAAACCGTCCGCCTGAAGAATGGCTTGCGGGTCAGTCGCCTGTGTGTTTTCCAGGCTGACTCCTTTTTTATCATCCCCGATCATCCTGTATCCGGGGATCACCGGCGCTTCTGTGGTGAGGGCAAGTGTTTTCAAGACATCTTGGATATTGGTTTTAATCACCCGCCCATATTGCGCTTGCGTGAAGTCGAGTGTTTTATTGACTTTATTGGATGGTATTTTATCAATCGGCGTAAGCGTTTTGACGATATTTTCGGCTTTCGTTTTATGGGCGATGACAATCGTTGCCGTGGTCCTGAATTCCGTATCGCGGTCAAGGTTATCTAACACAAAATTCAAACCTTCCTCTCTCGCCAGCTTTTCACTGATCACGACCAGGTTGGTATGGGCAAAATAAAGCCGCCTGGATACTTTCATAGAGGCTTTTCTGAGCGCTTCCGTCATGTTGTCGCCTACTATGGAATAGACGGATACAGGCGGCCTGTCTCCCGCACCGCCGCCCTGAAGCCCTCCGGCAACGTTTCCGGGATTAATGATCTGAAAGTGCAGTACGTAATTCCCTTGATTTGTCCGATCAATGCCGATTGCCGATATAATCGCAAGATCTGTCAGCTCGCGCTTATCCCAGCAGCCGGGCAGCACAATGATGCTCAAAAGCATGATAACGGCTAGTACACGTTTACGTATCATCTTGATCTCCTTCTCTCAACTCTTTGTTCACCATTCCGCGTGAACCATCCGGCTGAGGACGCTGGTCTTTCCCCTGACGGACCTTATCTTTTTTGCTGATGGATTCAGGCCTTTTCTGGTCGGCCCACCAAGGAACACGGAACAGCGTGTCCTTCACGCCTTGTGAAGAAAAGGGCGCAAGCGGCGACATATAAGGAACACCAAAGGAACGCAGACTGCATAAATGAACAAACATCATAATAATCCCTAATACCAGCCCGTAAAAACCCATTACGGCAGAAGCAATGATAAACATAAACCGAATGAGGCGGGCAGATATCGCCATGGCAAACGCCGGCGTTGCGAAGCTGGCAATGGCCGTTATGGCAACGATGATGACCATAGCCGGAGACACGATACCAACCTGAACAGCAGCTTGGCCGATAACAAGCGCGCCTACAATGGAAACAGCCGATCCTACAACCCTCGGCAGTCTGACCCCAGCTTCCCTGAGAATCTCAAAAGCAACCTCCATTGTGATGGCTTCAACAACGGCCGGAAACGGAACGATTTCCCGCTGGGCAGCAATGACGATTAACAGCTGTGTCGGAATCATTTCCTGATGAAACGTCGTAGCTGCCACATAAACAGCCGGTGCGACAAGTGAAATAAAAAAGATAAATATCCGCAGAATCCGTATACTTGTCGCAATGTCAAAGCGTGAATAATAATCTTCAACCGACTGAAAAAATTGAATAAATAAGGCTGGGGCAATCAGAACAAACGGTGTTCCGTCCACAACGATTGCAAATCTTCCTTCTAATAGATTTCCTGCGACGACGTCAGGGCGTTCCGTGTGATACATGGTCGGAAACGTCGTAAACGTTTCGTCTTCGATCAGCTGCTCGATGTATCCGGATTCTAAAATACTGTCAATGTCTATTTTTTTCAGGCGCTGCCTCACTTCCTTCAGCACCTTTTCATCACAAATGCCGTGAATGTACATCAGCGCGATATCCGTATTTGTCACAGAACCGATTTTCATTTTTTCGACCCATACATTGGGATTTTTAATGTATCGCCGAATCATGGAAATATTGGTTTGCAAAGACTCTGTAAACCCTTGGCGCGGGCCCCGGAATGACACCTGGGTGCTCGGCTCTTGTATGGAACGGTGCTCTCCCCCCTGGGTGCTGCAGATAAGCGCCTCATCAGAACCGTCCGCAAAAACCAGCGCATTTCCAAGCATCAATTCAGTGAACAGCTTGTCCCAGCTCTTTTCAGCTTTTACTCCGCCCAGCGGAAGCGTTTTTTCAAGGATCTGCTTTAGCGCATGGGCATTTTGGATGGTTTGATCCTGAATCAAAGGCTCGATTAACGATTCATGTATCGTGTTATTATCGACCAAACCCGCGATATAAATAATGGCCAGGTGAACTTCATCCTGTTCCCCTGCTTTCACTTCCCGAATAATGACATCAGAGCTGCTTCCGACTTTCTTCTTCATGTCCGCCACATTTTTCGCCAAACTTGAAGAAGCCAGAATCGCCCCTTCTTCTTTCTTCTGCTGATTCTTATCTTCTTGTTTCTGGCTGTCTTTCGTTTCGGTATTTTTCTTTTGCTTAAAAAATGACGGCATACACAAAATACCTTTCCTTATCGTTTTCTCATATTCTTCCTGTCAGCCTTAAGATTATGCATGTGACTGGCGAGCGGGTATAACTCTCTCATAAAGATAGACACTAAAAGCGGAGGGTGATGAAGGATGAAAATATTAGGCATAACGGCTGTTTTATTAATTTGTTTGTTGGTGATTTCAGTTTTCATGGACATGCTTCAAGGATTCAGTTTGGGAAAAGCCATTTATAATAATATGTCCAGCTTCAAGATGACATCGTTTGCGGAATGGATGATGCTTTTATTTTTTGTTTTGCTATTGGTGAGAGAGATATTCGTGATCTATAAATCGAACAAAAAAAGCCCCTAGAGCGAGGCGCTTTTGTTCAGACGATCATATTGCCGTTTACCTTATCTCCGCTGTTGTTGGTGATGGTTCCTTTGATGATTCGATTTCCGATGATGGTGGAATTGGTTGAGGTGTCCGTTTGAATGGCCACCGCCGTGCTTGCGGAGAGATTATTGATGGTGTTTCCTGAAATGATAGAGCCTGAGGAGCCGTTGAGATAAATCACAATCGGTCTGCCGGCTGTTCTATTGACTGAAAGGGTGTTATCAAAAATGTCATGAACGCCGGTGCTGATATAGATGGTCACTAAAAGAGGAGATCTTTCAAAGTGGTTTCCGATAATAGAGGTTTTTGCACTTGTCGTACAGTAAATCGGGTAATTTTTAAAGTTCTTAAATGTATTGTTTTTAATGATTGCGCCAGCATTGTTTGTGACAGAAACGGCATACGATTCAAGGGCCGCTTCAAACGCGTCGGGGTTAAGCGTATTTCCTTCGATCAACGCGCTTCCTTGAGCGATCCAAATGCCGCGGCTGAATTTTCTCAGCACATTGTCTTTAATGATCATATCGCCTCCTGAAATGTTCACCCCGTCGATGACTTGAATAAGACAGTTATTCAGAAATGCGGTATTATCAGACAGCACCGCTCGAAGGCCGGTACTGCGCCTTGTTTCAGACAGCCCGTTTTGAATCTGGTTGCCGTCTACCTTTACGTCGGAAGACTGATAAACCAATATCCCTGTGTTTTCAAAATTGCTGATTTTGTTGTTCGTGACAAGAACGCTCTTTCCTCTGACATCAATTCCGGTTGAAAATCCGGTAATGAGGTTGCCGGCGATCACTGCATCACTGCTTTCTTTTCCTTGTGAAACACCCAATCCGGTAATCCCGACTCTAGGCGCCGCAGCCGCGTCTTCCGCCCTTCTGAGAATATTCCCCTTAATGACCGTTTGAGTGCCGTACCCATAGCTGATCGTATTGTCTGAGTGGTTTCCTTCTATTGAAATGCCGTACCCGTTAAAATTAGTCACAGAACTTGAAACGTTTCCATTAAAATAGTTATTTCGAATCGAGACATTGAGCGGTTCCTCATAATCAATATTTCCTTCACCATATCCTTCAATGTCAATTCCGAATTTCGGCGCTGTTCCATTTCCCGTTCCGGCATCTTCAATCACGCAGCCCTCCACCGTGACTGTGTCACATCCGGTAATCGAAATGTTATTTCTCCTCGATCGCCGAACCTTACAGCGGCGGATGGTAATGTGCTCTGATGTTCGATAATCGTTATTTGTCTTTAAGCCCCGCGGACTGATAATGATCCCATCTCCAGTAAAATCAGAAATGTTGACATCATCAATAACAACATTCGAACACCCTTCAATACAAATGCCGAAGCCCCATTCATGGGTTGACCTTATCCCCGCGGACGCATACGTATGCTCGTCGCGCTCGCCGATAATTTGTCCACCGGAAATGGTTATATTCTCTTGCTTGCCTACATAAAATGCAGAATACCCCCAGGAGCTGTTCGGAATGACTTTGATGATACACTCAGGGTCCATGACGATATTAAGATTGCCGGGAACAATAATCCCAGCGTTGCGAAACACCTGGTTCGCATCCCCTCCAAGCGTCCCGTCAATTAAATATGTTCCTTTCGGGAACCAGACTGTATGGTACCCCTTTGAAACAGCCGCGCTGAGGCATTGATTAATCAGTTCTGTCGAATCCGTTTTTCCGTCCCCTGAAATACCGAAATCTGCTGCATTCAAGATGAATTCAGCCAATGATCCAACCTCCTCCCGCATGATTGTTACCATGATATTCGCGGCAGCCCGATCTGCTTGTACATTTCTCTAAAATTTTATTAAAAAAGTATAAAGAAATACTATCGTTAGAAAATGTAACAAAACGAAACATAAGAAACAGGAAAAACTCACTACTTTCTACCTTTATAGTTTTTCCATTCTGGAACTTCTTGAAATGAGTATAATTTATATTGACACAAGTATTATATAAGAATATGATTTTTATAATACACTTTTTTAAGAAAGGGTTTGGCTGACATGGCTTCGATTGATAACGAAAGTATCATTAAAAGCGTCCCGCAAAAAGGGTTCTTTGGTCACCCGCGAGGACTATTTACACTATTTTTCACCGAATTTTGGGAGCGTTTCTCTTACTATGGAATGAGAGCAATCTTGCTTTACTATTTGTATACAGAGACGGTAAACGGAGGGCTTGGCTTTGACAAAGGCACTGCGGTTGCCATTATGTCGATTTACGGATCACTCGTATACATGTCCACTATTATTGGCGGATGGCTCGCTGATCGGGTATTCGGTACCGCAAACACCGTGTTTTACGGCGGCATATTTATTATGTTCGGCCACATTGCACTCGCCTATCCGGGCAGCGCGATAGCATTCTATATCAGCATGGTGCTTATCATTATCGGAACAGGCTTATTAAAACCAAACGTTTCGAGCGTCGTTGGAGATCTTTACACGAAAGAAGACCCGCGCCGCGACTCAGGTTTCAGTATTTTCTACATGGGGATTAACCTCGGCGGTTTACTCGCGCCGTTAATTGTCGGAACACTCGGACAGAAGTACAACTATCATCTCGGCTTCGGAGCTGCCGCGGTCGGAATGCTTCTTGGACTTATCGTATTTGCTTTGACAAGAAAGAAAAACCTCGGACCTGCAGGTTCAAATGTCCCGAATCCGCTGTCTAAAAAATCTGCAATTGGCACCGGAATCGGTGTTATCATTGTGGCGATCGCAGTGATGATCTCTGTACAAACAGGCGTGCTGACGATCAACCGTTTCATCGACCTTGTAAGTATTCTCGGTATTTTGATTCCTGTTATTTATTTCATCATCATGTTTACAAGCAAAAAAGCGGACAAAACAGAAAAATCTCGTCTTGCCGCTTACGTTCCTTTGTTTATCGGTGCTGTCATGTTCTGGGCCATTCAGGAACAAGGAGCGACCATTCTTGCGGTATACGCTGATGAACGCATAAGACTTTCATTGGGCGGAATAGAACTTCAGTCATCTTGGTTCCAATCATTAAACCCCTTGTTTATCGTCATTTTTGCACCAATTTTCGCATGGCTTTGGATGAAGCTTGGCAAACGCCAACCGTCTACACCAGTTAAATTCTCAATCGGAATTATTTTAGCCGGATTGTCATTTATCATTATGGTATTCCCGGCTATGCAAGGGAAAGAAGCTCTCGTAAGCCCGCTGTGGCTCGTTCTCAGCTTCCTGCTTGTCGTGCTTGGAGAGCTGTGCCTGTCACCAGTCGGTTTATCCGTGACAACGAAACTGGCGCCAGCTGCATTCTCTGCACAGACAATGAGTATGTGGTTTCTGACTAACGCAGCAGCCCAAGCGATCAATGCCCAAGTAGCCGGGTTGTTTGATAAAATACCTGAAACAACGTACTTCGGTACCATCGGCTTGATTTCTATCATACTCGGCGGCATTCTGCTGCTGATCTCACCGATCATCAAACGTGCGATGAAAGGTATCTTATAATAAAGAAAATCCCGCAGATCAGCTCTGCGGGATTTTTATTTGTCTATCCATTCCATTAAGCTTTGCCCGAAGGTCTGCGGTTCCTCCAGCATCGGCTGGTGCCCGCTCTTTTCAAAGATGACCTTCTTCACATGCGGATATATACCGTCAACGGCATTCCACAACGATACAGGAGCAACCAAATAGTCATATCTGCCTAAACCGATATAGACAGGAACATGAACGTCTGCTAACCGCTGTATGAGGTTCATCTGCGCGAATGTATGTCCCCATAATTCATCTATGATCGGCATATTGGTGTCAACACCTTCCCATAAAGCTGCCGCATTCGGCCTCTCTTTATAAAAGCTTTTCGCTTCAGCGCGAATGCACATGTGCACGAAACGCCTTTCAGGATCTTTTTCTATGTCACCTGCTAAACTTGCAATATCTTTTTCGAAACGTTTCTTTCTCTCAGGGCTGGCTGTTTCCCTAAAAAACGCTTCACTGTCCCGCTGTCTCTTTTGACTGTTATCAGGCGCTGAATTGAGGAGCACGGCCTTTCGCACATGCTCAGGGTACTTTCTGGCGTATTCTAATGCCATAAACGCATGCCCCGAATGTCCCATGATGATAAAATCCTTAAGCTGAAGATGGCGTCTTATCGCTTCAATATCGTCCAAAACTGCATCCAGGCTTTGATCTTCCGGCCGCAGCGCCCGCGCCGGCTTGGCAAAACCCCTGTGATCGGCAAATATCCATTGATATTTCTGTTTGATATCCTGATGAAATAGACGCGGGTAGTAAACCGCACTGCCGATCACGAGAATCGGCGCGCCCTCTCCTTCAATACAATAAGATAAATCAAAACCGTCTGAATAACAGATCCCCTTTGTGCCCATTCCTCACGCCCCCTTTGTCTTTATATGGTTCATTATACTAATAAAAGCCTGACGCATGGCGTCAGGCTTTTTCATTTATCGTTTTAATTCCTCAAGCGTTGCTTCCCATCTGTTCAGCACCTCTTCAGCATTGTGAAGCTGTATCCTGACACCGGAAGTTATATCAGCGTACTTTGCAACATCCTCCTTAGCTGAAGCGATACGGCAGGCAAAGCGTTCCCTGTCATAGACCGCATTTTTCAGCGGCGGGAGCGGCTCACATTGCAGTTTCACGTAATGAGCGGCTCCTTTCCACCATGCAGTAAGCTGGGCTTGTCCCGTTCGAAGGATATTTCCCGCGGTCTCTGTGTTTTTCCACAGGGCGATCCGGATATCCGTCCGATTCAGGGCGATGATTTCTCCGGCGCTGATCATAGCGGCATGCGGCCAGCCGTCCTCCGATACCGTTTGCAGAACGAAGGCTTCATGCTGCTTTTCTTTCAGACGTTCCCCGTCAAGCAGCTCAAAGAGACGGTCTGATAGTTGGTTCACGCCGATCAGGCCTTTCGTTCCGGAACAGCGGGAACTTCAACCGCTGTTTCTGTTTCTTTTGGATCGATTTTAAAGGCCGGATTATATTTTTCCGGATTTGTAATACTTTCCGGTTCACATGATCTCCATGTAAAAAAACATGTTTGGCATTGATAGACTTCCCATGCTCCTTCTACAGGCGATTTGCTCATGACTTCTCCTTTTTTTGAATCGCATCGAGGACATGTATGCATGTCGAATCATCCTTTCCTTATTTATTCATCAAGTCCATTAGTTTTTGTTCCCATTCTTTTGTTGTTAATGGAGAATCAAGCGGCTGTGAATAATGGCCTCTTGTTTCCGGCGCAACAGGTGTTGTGGCATCAAGAATCATTTTGTGCGTGATTCCTGATGGATTTGATCCCGGGTCAAGCGGCAGGACTGATAAATCCGGAATAATGACCGCATCGTGTTTCGGGTGCATTTTTGTAGAGAGCGCCCACATGACCTGCGGCAGATTGAATGGATCGACATCCTCGTCGACAACGATAACCATTTTGCAGTAGCCTAGTCCGTGCGGGGTTGTGAGCGCGCGCATGCCGACCGCTTTCGCAAATCCGCCGTAGCGGTTTTTTGTTGATACAATCGCGATTAAACCGTGTGTGTACATGGCGTTCACAGCCACAATTTCATTCGGATACGCTTCTTTTAGCTGCTGATACAGCGGCACACAAGTATTAATGCCGATCATGTAATCACATTCTGTCCACGGCATGCCTAAGTATAAATGTTCAAAAATCGGGTTGTTTCTGTGATACACGCGGTTAATTTTGATAATCGGCATGCTGCGTCCGCCGGAATAGTGCCCTGTAAATTCACCGAATGGCCCTTCATATTCACGTTCTCCGGCAATGATTTCTCCCTCGAGCACAACTTCTGCTCCCCATGGAATATCAAGGTCAGACAGCTTTGATTTTACGATGCGGTACGGTTCTCCTTGGATTGCTCCCGCCATTTCGTATTCGGATTGGTCATAGAGAAGCGGAGTGGATGCCGCAGTTGTAATGACCGGTTCACATCCGAGCGCAATCGTGACCGGAAGATTAATGCCGCGTTCTTCCGCTTGGCGCAGATGGATCGCAATATCGTGCTGCGGCACAGGCTGTATGCCGAGGCGGTCTTTTCCCTTTACCTGCATTCTGTATATGCCGACATTCTGTTTGCCGAAGTTGTCAGGGTCCTCAAGGTCGCGGGAGATGACGCATGCTTTGTCTAAATAGTAACCGCCGTCTCCTTGGTTAATTCTGAAAAGAGGCAGGATATCGAACAAATTGATGTCCTCTGTGATTTCATTTTCATGAAATGGCGCTGTTTCTTCGCGTTTGACCTCCATCGGAAACTGTTCATATCGCTTCGCGAATTCAAAAAACTGCTCTTTCACCGGTGTATCTTTCGGCAGTCCGAGCATCATTGCGTGGTTCGGCCAAGAGCCGATGACATTCATCGCGATTTGCGCATTGTTGTAGCCGTAAATATTGTTAAATAGCAGTGCAGGGCTTTTATCGCCGAGGTTGCTGGCTGCCCGTGCAGCTGCTCCCAGATCAGGCTCAGGCTTTACCTCTTCATTCACCGTTAACAATTGTCCCTCTTTTTCAAGGGCAGCGAGAAATTCTCTGAAATCTTGATAAGCCATCATCAAGCTCCTCCTTTTTGTTTTTCAATTCCATTCCAGCGCTTTGCCTCAGAAAGGCGCAGGCCGAATTGGTCCAACGTTCTGAATACAATATGGTCGACCATTTCTTCTAAGCTGCTCGGCTGATTATAAAACGCCGGCATCGGCGGAAGAATAATCGTCCCCATTTTTGTGAGTGCAAGCATATTTTCGAGATGAATCTGGTTCAAAGGTGTCTCTCTTGTTAAGAGAACGAGCTTTTTCCGCTCTTTCAGCATGACATCCGCCGAGCGAGTCAGCAGATTATCCGCCATCCCGGTGCGGATGCTCGCAAGCGATTTCATACTGCACGGCGCCACAATCATGCCATCGGTATCAAACGAGCCGCTGGAGATGGCCGCCGCCTGGTCCTTGTGCGAGTATGTGTATGTGGCCAGCTTTTCAACTTCTTTTAACGTGTAGCCTGTTTCATGTTTGATGGTAACGTTAGCCCAAGGAGACACAACGAGATGGGTTTCCACTTCCGCCGCCTTCAGCCATTCTAATAGCCTGACACCGAAGATAGCCCCTGTTGCCCCTGTCATTCCGACAACGAGTTTCAAATTTCGCCCCTCCTTTACGCTTGAATTCTGTCTTCATTTCAATCATACTCCTGATATATCCATATGAAAAATATTCGTTAAATCTATAATCAATACCTAAAAGGTATATAAAAGGAGGCCCTTCTTTGGACATTCGTCAGCTGCGATATTTCATTACCATTGCCCAAGAACAAAAGATCACCTCTGCCGCCAAAAAGCTCCATATGGCGCAGCCGCCGCTAAGCAGGCAGCTCAAACAGCTGGAGGATGAGCTGGGTGTTGTATTGTTTGACCGCAATAAGAAAAAACAAATGACTCTTACATATGAAGGAAGCATTTTTCTCAAAAGAGCCAAAGAGATTCTGCACAGGTTTGAAGATGCGGTCATTGAGGTACAAGAGCTGAGGGAGGAGGTTGCCGGCACGCTGGCTGTGGGTTCGACGATTTATTGCGCCGCTCTTATGCTTGAGAAAGTGACGCAAATGAAAGATAGATATCCGCACCTCACCTTTAATATTTGGGAGAACGAACCGGCAACGCTGTTAGAGCTGCTGGAAAGCCGGCAAATCGACGCCGCTGTCACGACAACCATGATAAAAAGCGATACCGTCCAATTTAAAAAGCTTGACGAAATTCCATGTGTGCTCGTTCTTTCTGATGATGCCGGGTATACATGCGGAGACACCATTCAAATGGAGGATATCCCTTCTTTCCCGCTGATTCTGCTGCGGCCTGTGAACGGAAAAGGCGTTTATAACCAGGTCATGAATGAATTTCAGCGTCTTCAGCTGGAGCCGCGTATTGTTTGTGAATGCCACGATTCAGTAACACTGCTCAGTCTCGTCTCATCAGGATTTGGCGCGTCCATTCTGCCCGTCACCATGATTCCTGTTCATATGAGAAACCACATTCACACAGTTAAAATCGAAAACAATCCCTTCGTTATGACACCGGCTGTCATGTGGAGAACTGACAGTTATTTGCCAAAACCGGTACAGCAATTTTTGAATTTATTTTAAGTGTTTTTGTCTCATGAAAACCAAATACTTGACTCATACTAAAAAAAAGTTATCCTTTAGATTTGTAAGCTATTTTTTCATTTCAACAAAATTAATCAGAAAAGTGGGGAATAGAATGAAAAAAGCACTTTTAGCTTTATTCATGGTCGTAAGCATTGCAGTTCTCGCAGCTTGCGGAGCAGGAAATGACAATCAGTCAAAAGATAACGGAAAAAACGGCGATCTTTGGGCTTCAATTAAGAAAAAAGGCGTACTGACAGTCGGTACAGAAGGAACGTACGAACCGTTCACTTATCATGACAAAGACACTGACAAGCTGACTGGCTATGACGTGGAAGTCATCACAGAAGTCGCAAAACGCCTTGGACTGAAAGCCGAATTCAAGGAAACACAGTGGGACAGTATGTTTGCCGGCCTGAATTCCAAACGGTTTGACGTCGTTGCCAACCAAGTCGGAAAAACAGATCGTGAAAACCAATATGACTTCTCAGACAAATACACAACATCAAGAGCCGTTGTCGTGACGAAAAAAGACAACAACGATATTAAGTCTGAAAAAGACGTAAAAGGAAAAACGTCAGCTCAATCACTGACAAGCAACTATAACAAACTAGCTACAAATGCCGGTGCGAAAGTAGAAGGCGTTGAAGGCATGGCGCAGGCCCTTCAAATGATCCAGCAAGGCCGCGTCGACATGACGTACAACGATAAGCTTGCCGTTTTAAACTATTTAAAAACATCAGGCAACAAAAACGTAAAAATCGCGTTTGAAACAGGCGATCCGCAGGAAACGTATTTCACGTTCCGTAAAGGAAGCGGCGAGGTTGTCGACCAAGTCAACAAAGCATTAAAAGAAATGAAAGAGGACGGGACTCTTTCTAAAATCTCTAAAAAATGGTTCGGCGAAGATGTTTCTAAATAATATACCGGCACTGACGCTTGGCACGGCGATCCCGTGGGATCTGGTGCAGCAGTCATTCTGGCCTATACTTTCAGGGGGAATCTACTATACGATTCCCCTTACGATTCTTTCCTTTATATTCGGAATGATACTGGCGCTGATTACGGCGCTTGCCAGAATGTCGAAAGTGAGACCTTTGAGATGGGTGTTCAGCGTATACGTATCCGCCGTACGCGGCACTCCACTTCTCGTTCAATTGTTCATCATTTTCTATCTGTTCCCGGCCTTTAACATTACACTAGATCCATTTCCAAGCGCAGTCATTGCCTTTTCCTTAAACGTCGGCGCCTATGCATCTGAAATCATCAGGGCATCTATTTTATCCGTGCCGAAGGGGCAATGGGAAGCTGGCTATACCATCGGCATGACACACCAGAAGACGCTGTTCCGCGTCATTTTGCCGCAGGCGTTTCGTGTGTCAATCCCGCCATTATCCAATACCTTTATCAGCCTGATCAAAGATACATCTCTTGCATCTCAGATTCTCGTCGCTGAGCTGTTCAGAAAAGCTCAGGAAATCGGCGCGCGCAATCTCGATCAGATTTTAGTCATTTATATTGAAGCGGCCTTTATTTATTGGATTATCTGCTTCTTGCTTTCGCTCGTCCAGCATGTCATCGAACGGCGTCTTGACCGCTACGTGGCCAAATAAGGAGGTTCCGAGTATGCTTTCCGTTAAAGGATTAAATAAATCATTCGGTCAAAATGAAATTTTAAAAAAGATAGATATGAAGATAGAAAAAGGAAAAGTCATCGCTATACTTGGGCCTTCCGGTTCAGGGAAAACGACGCTGCTTCGCTGTCTGAACGCGCTGGAGATCCCGAATCGCGGGGAGCTTGCATTTGATGATTTCTCCATCGATTTTTCAAAGAAAGTGAAGCAGTCGGATATCCTTCAGCTCCGCCGGAAATCGGGAATGGTGTTTCAGGCGTATCACCTCTTCCCTCACCGCACAGTCCTTGAAAACGTGATGGAAGGCCCTGTTCAGGTGCAAAAACGAAACAAAGAGGAAGTCAGAAAAGAAGCGATTCAGCTTCTTGATAAAGTCGGATTGAAGGACAAAATGGATTTATATCCGTTCCAGCTTTCCGGAGGCCAGCAGCAGCGCGTCGGCATCGCCCGTGCACTGGCAATTCAGCCTGAGCTGATGCTGTTTGACGAACCGACCTCAGCGCTTGACCCTGAGCTTGTGGGTGACGTACTGAAGGTTATCAAGGATTTAGCCAATGAAGGCTGGACCATGGTCGTTGTTACCCACGAAATCAAATTCGCCCAGGAAGTGGCGGACGAAGTCGTCTTCATTGACGGCGGCGTCATCGTGGAGCAGGGGCCGCCTGAGGAAATTTTCTCTGCTCCAAAAGAAGAACGAACCCAGCGGTTTTTGAATCGGATTTTGAACCCGTTGTAAAACCCAAAACAGGGCGCCTGCCGGCGGCCCTGTTTTTTTGTTGAGCCCCTTTCGCCTATTCCGCCCTTTTGTCAGATATGCTACAATGACAATCGATTGATTTTTACGAAAGAAGGGACTTCACGTGAAGCGAGAACTTGTTCTGCGCTGGACATTTTATTTTGCCGGTCTGCTTATTTTGTCTTTTGGTGTATCCCTTACGATAGAAGGAAAAACGCTGGGGATCAGTCCGTGGGATGCATTTCATTACAGCCTGTTTCAGCACTTCGGGCTTACCGTCGGCCAGTGGTCCATCATTATTGGAGCGCTCATCGTCGGATTCACGTCATTGTTTACGAGGGCTTGGCCAAAAATTGGGGCGATCCTGAACATGGTGCTCATTGGTGTTTTTATAGATTTTTTCAATTTTCTTCTGCCTGCCCCCTCCACCTACACAGGCTCCGTCATCGTCTTCTCTCTCGGCGTGCTGCTGATCGGCTACGGCGTCGGTGTTTATGTATCAGCGGGCCTTGGCGCGGGGCCGCGTGATTCACTGATGATGCTGATTACAGAAAAAACCGGCTGGAATGTGCAATGGGTGCGGAACGGCATGGAAATAACAATTTTGTTTGCAGCATGGGGCATGGGCGGTCCGATCGGTTTAGGTACAATTTTGACCGCCATCCTCACCGGTATCATTTTGCGCTTTTCGTTGCCGCAGTCAATCCAGCTGCTGAATTATGCTGTGGCAAGGCGGACAGCCGCTGTGAAAGCAACTCCGCCTATACACTAAAACAAAGCCGCTTCGGCTTTGTTTTTTTATTTTCTCCTCTATATGAGTCTTGTTGAAGTATGATAGGATGGTTTTGACAATCTTTTGCAGACGGAGGATCTAGAATGAAAATTTACGGAATTTATATGGACCGCCCGCTTTCACAGGAAGAAACGGATCGGCTGATGTCTTTCGTTTCCGCTGAAAAACGGGAGAAATGCCGGAGATTTTATCATAAAGAAGATGCTCACCGCACCCTCCTGGGAGATGTGCTTGTTCGCTCTGTCATCAGCGAGCAGTACCAGCTGAATAAAGCCGATATCCGATTCAGCGCGCAGGAATACGGGAAGCCTTGTATCCCTGACCTCCCCAATGCCCACTTTAACATTTCCCATTCCGGCCATTGGGTCATCGGCGCGTTTGATTCAGATCCGATCGGCGTCGATATTGAAAAAATGAAGCCAATCAGCCTCGGGATTGCCGAACGTTTCTTTTCGAAGAACGAGTACAGCGATCTTTTATCCAAACATAAAGACGAGCAAAACGATTATTTTTATCATCTATGGTCTATGAAAGAGAGCTTTATCAAGCAGGAAGGCAAAGGCCTGTCGCTGCCGCTTGACTCCTTCTCCGTGCGCCTGCATGAGGATGGCCGAGTATCCGTCGAGCTTCCGGAACACCATACGCCTTGCTTTATCAAAACGTATGAGGTAGACCCCGGCTATAAAATGGCCGTGTGCGCCGCCCGCCCTGATTTCCCGGAGGACATCACGATGATCTCGTACGAAGCGCTTTTATAAATGGCTCATCAGCAGCTTAATGCCGCGTTCAATATCTTCAGTCTTCACATTGGAAAGATTGATTTTTAATAGATTTTCTTTCGGATAATCTGATAAATAATGGCGGTCAATCGTTTCAAGAAGGACCTCTTGTTTTTTCATCTTTTGAATCACTCTTGATGCCGGCAGATCCTCAGGAAGCACCAGATGGGTATGCATGCACGGGGCCTGGCCGCTGGAAAATAGAAAGCTGCCGCGGCTCGATTGTCCGTGTGTTTGAATGGCTTCATGAAGCCTGAGAGACCGTTCCTTATAGGAATTTCTGATTTTCTCCTTGTGCCTGCCGAACATTCCGCTTTTAATGTAAATTTCTAACGCGGCTTGGGAAATCATCGAGCAGTCAATGTCGTTCAGCTTTTTGTACGTAAGAAATGTGTCAGTCAGCGCATCTGGCAAAACGGCGGCTCCCACGCGAAGGCCGGGAAATATCATTTTTGAAAAGCTTTTTAAATAAATCACATGTGAGGACAGATCATATGCGTACAGCGGATCTGCCTTTTTATTTTCCTCGAGATCACCGAGATAGTCATCCTCAACAAGGTAGACGTCATAGGCTTCCGCCAATCTTACCAGCTCTTGTTTGTCCCGTTCGGCCAGTGAGCTCCCAAGCGGGTTATGGAAGCGTGGCATCGTATAAAAAAATTTGATCGGTTCTGTTTGAAACAGCCGCTCGACTTCCGCTAAATCAAGCCCCTGCTCCGTTCTTTTTATCCCGATTGCGGGGATGCCCAGTGTCTCCACTTGTTCAATCATCAAATGATAGCCTGGCTGTTCAATGGCGATCTTCTCTTTCCCATTAGGAAACGGCATTGCACATAGCAGGGATAGCGCCTGCTGGACACCGGATGTGATAAACATATGCCGCTCGTCCGCAAATACCTGCTGATCAGCAAACAGCTTTCGCAATACACGGATGAGCGACGGGAGGCCCTTCGGCGTTCCGTAGAGAAACAAATCATGCTTGTATGTATCAATCGCTTTGTTGATGCAATGCTGAAAATCCACATACGGAAAAATATCAGGGTCCGGCGCAGACGTTGCAAAGTCGATTGGGCCTGACTTGCCGTGATGCGGCTTCCTCGTCTTTTTCACAAGATAATAGCCGCTTTTCGGAACAGAATAGATGAGATGGCGTTTTTCCAGCTCTTGCAGCGCGCGGATCACCGTGCTTTTGCTGACTTGATAGCGGGCGGACAGCTGCCTGATGGAAGGCAGCCTGTCTCCTTCTTGATAGACACTGCTTTGCATCATTTCCTCTATCTGTATGAAGAGACTGATATACTTCTCCATTCTTTCTCCCCCTGTTTTGTACCGGTACAGTTCATTGTTTTTCTTATTGTACCGTTCCTATCCACCCCATACAATAAAAGGGAGCGGCCGGCTCTATTATTTATATAAAGGAGCACTTCCTGTATGTATAAAAACCAGCAAACCTCAGCTTATCTTGCAGCTATGTTAAACGCATTGATTATCGGGTTATCCTTTCTTTTCGTGAAAATCGCGCTGCAATCGGCAGAACCATTTGATATTCTTGCACACCGGTTCACCCTTGCGTTTGTAGCGGCTACTATACCTGTCTTATTCGGATGGGTGAAGCTGTCCATCCGTTTAAAAGATGTAATGGCCATTTTGCCGCTCGCCTTGCTGTATCCGGCGCTGTTTTTCAGCTTTCAGGCATTCGGCCTGGTGTACTCGTCATCCTCTGAAGCCGGGATCATTCAGGCATCAATTCCGATTTTTACAATGGTCTTTGCCGCTTATTTTTTAAAAGAGCGATCGACGTGGGCTCAAAAAGGGTTCACTGTGTTATCAGTTGCGGGCGTCATGTTTATTTTTGTGATGAAGGGTGTGAACGTTGAATCGGCCAGCCTAAAAGGATCTTTACTTATTCTCTTGTCCGCTCTGTCTTCAGCTATGTACAATACCGCCGCAAGAAAAATGACACAGCGTTTCCGGCTGATGGAGCTCACCTACATCATGTCAGCGATCGGATTTGTCGTCTTCAATGCCATCGCCTTGGTGCGGCACGGCGCTTCCGGAACGGTCGGCACTTACTTCCATCCATTCCGGGAGCCCGGCTTTATTCTCGCGATAGTGTATTTGGGCGTATTATCTTCGCTCGTGACTTCGTTTATGTCCAACTATGCGCTGTCCCGGATTGAGGCGTTTAAAATGAGCGCCTTTAATCATTTGTCCACCATCGTGACGATGATTGCCGGAGTTGTGGTTTTGCACGAAAGCCTAGCCTGGTATCACCTTGCCGGTGCGGTTTGTATTATCATCGGCGTGCTGGGAAGCAATGCCGGTCTCCGAAAAAGAAAGCAAACCAAAAAATCCATTTCTATGAACAAATGAGATGTTATGTTAGAGTTGAAGAAAAAATGGTTTGAGGTGCAGTGTAAGAATGATTCAACACAGTGTCTTCCTAGAGGGAGCCATTTCATTACAAGATATGAGATGTTACTTTTTATCCCGGCAAAGAATATCAGCATTGTTTTATTTTATTTATATTTTTCTTCTATCTTTATTGGTGTATTCGCTTTATGGATTTCCGATTACCGTTTATGACAGCGAAACACTTGAAGTGATATATAATGGTATTTTCATAGCGATTCTATCTTTGATCTGTACATTGCTTTTGATTGCTTTTCATTATATAAGGCTGCGTACCAGCTATAAGAACAATACACGGCTAAAACGCAAAAGGACATATACCATTAACCGGCAAGGCATTCAAATTCAATCCAAAAACGATAATGCATTGTTTGAATGGGATGAAATAAGGGCAGTTGCAGAATATAAACACTTTTTCTCTATCAAAACTTCTAGTCACCAGGTCATCTTAGTTCCTAAACGTTTTTTTGTATTCGAAAATGAGCTCCACTCATTCAGACAGCTTGTAAAAGAACATGTACGTGCCAAAAAAGTAAAATGACAAATTTAAAAAGAGGGTTTTCCCTCTTTTTTTATGTTAATGAGATATGCCGCTTCATTGAGTAACATTCTCTTCAGCTAATGGAGATTTACCCCTCAACACTCTCTTCGTTATGAATATGATTGTTTTTTTTGATTGGCGCCAGCTCCAATAATGCTGATAAACTTACAAGCACCAAACACACAACAGTAACCAGCAAATAATTATGATTCATGTCAAAAAACAATCCGCCCACATACACACTGAGAGCCCCGGCGATTTGATGGATAAAGAAATTGATGCCTAGGAGCGAGCCGATAAGCCCGGTTTGAAAGCTTTCAGAAATGGACGCAGCAGTCAGCGGGATCACGCCTGTGTAGCTGAGCCCGAATAACAGCGTAAAGCACAAGTACCAGAGCTCACTGTTATGAATGCCGAGTGCGGGAATGAGCAGGCAGATCAAGCTGATGAGACGAATGAAAAACAAAATGGAGAGCATCACGCTTCTGCTGCCAAGCAAATCTGACAGCCAGCCTGCCAATAATCCCCCGATGATAATAAACGCCCCGAATGCAGCCATCATTCCGTTGATATGAGAGACATGCGCATCCTCCAGCATTGGAACGAGATGAGCATCAATGATTCCCATCGTAAATCCGCACGTAAATACGCCGAAGTACAGGATATGAATGAAGCGGGACTGCTTTAACACCTTCCAAAATCCCTGCCAGTCATAAGATTTTTTCACGGACTGCCCTTGGACATTGGGCGGGTGCTTCATTCCGAAGGCCAAAAGAGGCAGCAGGACAGCCGCTAAGAAAATGCCCAATATTGTATACGCAGTTTGCCAGCCTGCATAGTAAGGAGCCGCAGCCCAAATCGGTGACAGCAGCAGCAAACCGGCTGAATTTGCATTGGTCAAAATGGCGAGCGCCAAGCCTTTATGCGTGTCAAACCAGCGGCTGATAAAATACTGTGTCGTCACGCCAACCGCGCAGGAATAGCCGATTCCGCCCAGCACTCCGTAGATCACAGAAAATATATGGACATTCGGCGAATGCGGGAGCGCCAAAAAGCTTGCGCTGATACAAATGGCGCCGATCCCCATAATCTTTCTGACGCTGAACCGGTCAATAAAAAAGCCGACAAAAAACTGAACGACTCCCGTTGTGATCATAAAAATGCTGACGGAAGCCGAAATCAGCGACCGATCGGCGTGAAAGGTCTCTGCCATCGGGAGCATAAAAAATTGAAAGGAATTTCTGAATGAGTTCATTCCGATGGCGAAGACAAACGTGAACAGCAATACTAACCATTTCATCTTAGGAGACGCGCAAAGGATGTGCCGAGACATTTTTTCCTGACCTGCCTTTATTTGAGTATTGCGACTATTATATCATGAAAAAATTTACATTCTATATAAAAAAAGCGAACAGCACAGCGCTGTCCGCTTTTTCATTAGGAACTGGAAATCGGATGCTGATTCAAAATCGCAAAAATCCGTTCCGCCACTTCCTCCGTATTTGACAGCAGAAACATATGCCCGCCGTCAAATTCATGGAACATGATGTGTTTCGCCCACTTCTTCCAGCCTTCCGCATCCCGGATGCATTTTTCGTCATTCAGTCCGTTAAAGACGTGGACCGGCGATTGGATCGGCGTCATGTCGTTAAGCTCGAATTGTTCAAGAGCCCGGTAATCCGATCTGAACGAAGGAAGGAAAAATGACATAACTTCTTTATTTTCAACGAGCTCTGCGGGCATTCCGCCTAATTTGATAATATGATCGAGAAATTGATCATCAGGCAAATGCGATACTTTTTTCCGCTGAATATGCGGCGGCTGAATCGCAGAAATAATCACAGCCTGCGGAAAAATGCCTTCACGCTCCAGTTTTTGCGCCAGCCTGAAGGTAATCATGCCGCCCATGCTGTGCCCAAACAGCACAAACGGCCGATCTGGATGCAAATGTAATTCTTGCTTGTACAAATCAGTCAGCTGCTCGAGATCCTCAATTGCTGACGTCTGATTCGTGCCGTGCCCGGGCGGTTCAGCTGCAAGCATTTCACACTCCCCCTGCAAAAAAGCATGGAGAGGGCGAAATGACGCCGAGTAGCCGCCGGCAAACGGAAAACAGATGAGCTGCGTCTTTTCCGATGCATCAAATGATCTGAAGAGTTGGCTCATTGGCCGGCTCCCCCTTTCATCGCTTCCTTAAGAAAGCGTTATGGTTTGTTTATTAAGAAATTCGCGCAAAATCCCGGCATTCCTATCAAGACATTCGCCCTGCAGCATTTCGGCGTGTGTACCGAAGCCTTTTTTCACACGATAAGCGCCCGTTGTCGCCTCTTCCCACGGCGAAAGCCATTCAGGCATTTCAAAGTCAATATCAGAGGTCAGCAAATCAATGTCCGCTTTCACTTGCCCCGAGCTGATCAGGTTGACATAGTATGAGTAGAAGGCATGTGTTTTTTTCTTGAGCCCCTGCTTGACGGCTTCGCTATTGAGGGCTTCATTGTCTCGATTTACATTCATCAGCGCCTCTACATCGTTTTCGACCGTGCGTCCGTCCAGATCACTGACGCCTTGTTTTTTATAGGAATCCACCATGATAATCCGCTGTACAGTGCGTCCCTGCTCTTCAAGTTTTTTAGCGGCTTCAAACGCCAGGCTGCATCCTGCTGAATAACCGAACAGTGTCACAGGACCTTCCGGCTGAAGTTCCTTGATCAGAGCGGCATAACGGTCAAGACGGTTTTCCTCTTCAATAAAGTCAAAGGCGCACAGCTTGTATGACGGCAATTGCTTGGCCAGATTCTGATACATTAAGCCATATCCCAATACCGGCGGGAATGCGAAAATGATGTCATCCTGATCCGGATTCATGATTGTAACGTCCTCAAGTCCTTCTGAGCCTCCGTTTTTCAGATATGCTGAAATGCCGGCAATCGTCGGCGCTTCAAACAATAGCTTCACCGGAAGGTCCATTCCGAGCTCTTTTTTGACGCGAGAAGCGGCTGTCATCGCCTTTAAGGAATGGCCGCCAAGCTCGAAGAAATCGTCATGGATGCTGATTTGCTTTCTGCCGAGAATCTCGGACCAGATTTGCGCGATTGTTTCTTCCGTTTCATTTCGAGGCCCAATCCATTCTTGCGATATCTGATCTTGCTCCGGTTTTGGCAGCAGACGTTTATTGACTTTTCCGTTTGTTGTTAAAGGAAGCTCGTCCAAGAACGTAAATGTCTGCGGCACCATATAAGCAGGAAGCTGTTTTTTCAGGTGTGCCTTAACGTCTCCTGCTGAAAGCTGTGTCCGGTTCACAAGGTAGGCGTTAATTGATGCGTCCCCAGACTCGCGGCGGTCCACCACGACGACCGCGTCTTTTACTCCGGGATATTCCTGCAGCTGCTTTTCGATTTCTTCCAGCTCGATCCGGTGCCCCCGTATTTTCACTTGATCATCAATGCGGCCGGCGTATTCAATCGTACCGTCAGGCAGCCAGCGAGCGAGATCCCCGGTGCGGTAAAGTGTTTCTCCCGGTTTGAACGGGTTGGCGGTAAATTTCTGCTTTGTCAGCTCATCACGGTTTACATAGCCTTTTGATACGCCCATTCCGCTGATGCATAGTTCACCGACCGCTCCGAATGGCTGGAGCTGATTTGATTCATTGAGAATATAAATACTCGCATTGCTGATCGGATTTCCGATCGGCAATGAGGAGATAGACTCCGGAATCTCGTGCACGACGTGAGCCGTTGCAAACACCGTGCCCTCAGTCGGACCGTAGCAGTTAATCAGCTTGCCCGGCCCCATGATCCGCAGCGCTTTCCTAACGTGAGGCACAGACGCGCGTTCCCCGCCGAATAACACACAGCGAAGCCCCTTCAGCCAATCCTCTCCCGCATCTGTGAGAAGATTAAATAAAGCTGTGGTCGCAAACATGACGCTGACATTCTCTTGACGGATGAGACTCGTGAGACGGTCTGTATCAAGCAGTGTATTTTCATCTGCGATAATCAGCCTTGCTCCATTCAAAATGGAAGCGTAGAAATCAAAGGTAAATGCGTCAAAAGCGTAATTCGATACAGATAAGAACGTGTCTTTTTCAGAAAACGTCATGTAGTCAACGTGCTTTACTAATCCTTGAATATTGGCATGCGTCGTGATATTTCCCTTTGGCTTTCCGGTTGTGCCTGATGTATACATGATATACGCCGCATCATCTGGTTCAATCGCGGTTTCAGGATCGCTTGCCTCTTCTTCAAAACGGATGGGATCATCAATGATAAGCGTTTGGCCTGTAAACGGCAGCTGACTCGCTTGCTCTTTCATCTCTTGATGTGTAAGCAGACATGCCGCCCCGCTGTCGGTCAGCATATATGAAATTCGGTCATCCGGCAGCTTAGAATCAACCGGCACATAAGCAGCTCCCGCTTTTAACACACCGAGAATCCCAATCACCAGTTCCAGCGAGCGCTTCGTGTACAATGCAACAACTGAGCCTTTGCCTGCCCCTTGCTTTTGCAAACGGCGTGCGAGGCGGTTCGTTTCCTCGTCTAATTCGTGATAGGACAGCGTTCGGCCTGCAAATGTGAGCGCCGGTGCACTTGGATTGACGTCCACCGCCTCCTTGAACCAATCCGTCAGAGGTTTTGGCTCACACATTTGAGGTGCCGGATTTAAGCCGTTAAGCAAGTACTCTTTTTCTTTTTCGTCAATGAAATCAATGGTGCTGACAGGCTGATCCGGATGCTGAATAAGCTGCTGAATCGCTGTGAGAAGCTGGGATTTTAAGCGCAGCATAAACGCTTCATCAAACACATTCTCATTATAGGCAAGCTTGATCAGCATTTCTTCACCCGGGGAGGCCATCAAATTGAGATCGTAATTTGACTTCTCAAATACATGGACATCCTCCATATCGAATCCGTTTTGTCCGCTTTCTTCATTGCTTGCATCCTGAAGCGGATAATTTTCAAACACGATGATGTGGTCAATCAATTTCGGCTGGTTGGCTTGGCTTTGGATGTCATAAAGCGGCACATATTGATGCGGTTCTGACTCAAGTGACTGCTCCTGAAGCTGCTTGAGCAAACCGTTGAATGTCATGTTTTCAGCCAATTTCACTCTTCTTGGAACAACGTTGATAAACAGGCCGACCATATGTTCAACGCCTTTGATTTCCGCGGGACGCCCGGAAACGACTGTACCGAAAGCCAAATCGTCAGACCGCTGATAACGGCTGATCAGTACGCTCCAGACTGCCTGCAAAGCGGTACTCAAAGTGGTGTGCTGAGATTTCGCAAGCTCTGTAAAAGCTTTTGTTTCCGCTTCCGGCAGTGAGAAGAGAAGTTCTTTCGGTTCGTACCCTTCCTTTTGTTTCTTTCTTTGTTCCGCAAACGTCGCCTGTCCTTCAAAGTCTTCCAAGTACTCGCGCCAGTAGCGGAGCGATGCTTGTTTATCCTGCTTTTCAAGCCACTTGATGTATTCCTTATACGGTTTGACAGGCGGCAGACTGTACGGCTTTTGTTCGCGCAGGGCGTTGTATACCTTAAACAGATCCTGCACGACGATGCCGAAGCACCATCCGTCCAAAATAATGTGGTGGTAGCTCCACACCCATTCAAAGCTGTTGTCAGCTTTTTTGAAGATGGCTGCCCTCATCGGAATATCCCGCGTTAAATCAAAGCCTTTGATCTTATCCTGTGCTTTGTATTCATTGATTTTGTCCGTTTGCTCACTTTCGGATAAACGTGTCAGATCCATTTCTTCTATATGAAATTGACGTTTTTTTAATACGACTTGAACGGGCCTTTTTACTTTTTCGTGAATGAACACGGTACGAAATACATCGTACCGGTCCATGATGACATTCATGCTTTCTTCAAGGCATTTGATATTGAAGTCGCCCTTTACTTTCATCGTAATTTGTTCAAGGTAAAAGCTCTGGCCTGGATTAAGGATGGTATGAAACAGCATCCCCTCCTGCATCGGCGATAGGTAATACATATCTTGAACCTGATCTTTGCTAAATTGACTCATATGTTTCGCTCCCGCCTTCTGTAATTCCCTTGCGTTTTTATTTCAAATTCTCCTCAAGCATGTCAAAGATATCGCCCATCTCATCCATTTCAAGGTCTCCCGCACTGAAGTCGCTCGGTGTGAATTCCTTGTCCTCTTTTTCCGTACAATGGCGGATGATCAGGAGGAGATTTTCTTTAAACCGCTCCATTTGTGCTTCGACCGTTGCTCTTTCATATTCCTTCTCATTGTAGGAGCAAGAAAGGACAAAACGTCCGTTTCGGATCATGCCGCTGAAGCTTAAAGCGTACAGGGCTTCTGATTCTTCGCTCACTTGGCGTCCCATATCGAAAGCGGACGGTTCAAAGAAATCCGTTTTCACTTCACTGTCGAATTGGCCTAAATAGTTAAAGCTGATTTCCGGTGTGAAGCCTTGCGCTTCCGCTTGTTCTGTAAAGTAGCGGAGAATGCCGTATCCGACGCCTTTATCCGGAACGCGGCGCAGGTTTTCTTTGACTGCTTTGATGACCGCTGAGACATCTGTTTCAGACATGTCGAGCACAACAGGATATTGTGCCGTAAACCAGCCAACCGTTCTGGAGATGTTCACATTCGGGATGATGTCTTCCCGTCCGTGCCCCTCAAGATTGATGCCGATTTTGACACCGTCTGTCCATTCTTTCATCGTTAATCCGAGCGCACTGAGGAGAATATCATTGATCTCGGTTCCATATGGCTGATGAACATCTGTTAAGAGATGTTTAGTGTCTTCTTCATTTAATTCGCAGATGACGGATGATGTATGTTTGACAATCCGCTCCTCTGTTTCATCATCCTTCGGTACAGCAGAAACCTCTTCAGCGTCAATTTGCGCCCAATATTCAGCCTGCTGCAAAAGGTGTGCTGATTGGCTGAATGCCGCCAATTCTTCCGCCCAATCCTTGAAGGAGTTCGTTTTTTGCGGGAAGACGATTTTCTCTTCGTTCTCAGCCTGCACGTAGCCTGATGCAAAGTCCTCAAGTAAAATCCGCCATGATACGCCGTCGACCACGAGATGGTGTACAGCGATGAGCAGGTGATCCCCCGCTTCCGTGCGGTACAGCTCCCCTTTCAGAAGCGGACCGTTTTGCAGGTCGAGACTGCTTTGCAGACTGTCAGCGAGAACCTTAATCTGGTTTTTCAGCATATCTTCATCTGAGCCGTACAGATCAACGATTTCGAAGCTGACCTCGCATTCGTCTATCCGTTTATACGCTTGAATGATGTCGCCGTTTTCTTCACGGTAGACCATGCGCAGCGTGTCATGATGCTCAATCAGTGCCTGCAATGTCTTTTCAACCCGTTCAGGATCGAAACCCTTCGCAGAATGAAGCATGACCGACTGATTCCAGTGGTGTTTGTTCGTGAAATTCTTTTCAAAGAACCAGCGCTGAATCGGCGTCAGGATAACTTCGCCCTCCACCGGGCCTTGGTTTGCCTGTTTGCCTTCGGCACGCTCCACGTATTGTGTCAGTTCTTCAATCGTCGGGTGCTGGAAGAGATCCTTCATTTCCAGCTTCCAGCCGTGCTGGTTCAAGCGGCTCGCCATCTGGATTCCTTTAATAGAATCTCCGCCGAGCGAGAAGAAATTGTCGCCGACACCGACTTCAGAAATACCGAGCACGTCCTGCCAAATGCCGGCAAGCAGCTCTTCCATGTCGGTGGACGGTGCTTTGTATTCTCCGCTTCCTGCTTCGATGTCCGGCTCCGGAAGTGCTTTGCGGTCTACTTTTCCGTTTGCGGTAACCGGAAGCTCGTTTAATGTCACCCAGAACGCCGGGATCATGTAGTCTGGCAGAGTTTCCTTGAGCGCCGACTTCAGCGCTTCTATGTCAGCTGTTTCCGGTGTGACATACGCCGCGATCGCTGTATTGCCGCCTTTATCTTTTACAGCTGTCACTGCCGCATCCTGCACCTCAGAAAGCTGGGCCAGCTGCACTTCAATTTCTGACAGCTCGATTCGGTAGCCGCGGACTTTGACCTGCTGGTCGATCCGGCCGATGTATTCGATGCCGCCGCCCGTCCATTTCACCAAATCGCCTGTTTTGTACATGCGTTCACCCGGGACGAACGGATCGGCGACAAACCGCTTCGCGGTTTCGTCTTCCCTGTTCAGATAGCCGCGCGCCAGTCCGCGTCCCGCCACACAAAGCTCTCCGGCCACGCCCTCCGGCTGAACCTGATGGCTTTCGCTGAGAATGTACACTCTCGTATTGGCGATCGCGCGCCCGATGGAAAGCGAGCCTTCCTCCGGATTGATTTCTGTGCTCGTCGCAACGACCGTGTTTTCGGTCGGCCCGTAGTTGTTGACAATCGTGTACGGCTGCTTAACCGCACGCTTCAGCTTGTCCCCTCCGGTCAAAAGCACGCGGAGTGACGTGTTCTCAAGCTCCATGAACTGTTCCGCCAGCTGTGTCGGCAGGAACGTGATTGTGACGTTATGCGTTTCGAAATAGTCATTCAGGCGGGTGATATCAAGGCGAATCGCTTCATCAATGACATGAAGCTCGGCGCCGATCGTCCAGGTCGGGAACATCTCCCAAATGGAAGCGTCGAACCCGAAGCCCGCGTACTTCGCACTGCGGTCCTCCGCCGTCATGCCGAACGCGTCATGATGCCAGAAGCACAGGTTCACAAGCGCATGGTGCTCGATCATAACACCCTTCGGCTGTCCGGTTGTTCCTGACGTATAAATCATATAAGCAAGGTGATCCGCGGTTGTGTCGGTCTGCGGATTTTCCTCATCGTTTTCATCAAGCGGCAGACTCAGGATCGTGCGGTTGCCGTCAAGAAGAATGACCTCGCCCGTGTAGCTGTCCGGCACTGTGATGCCTTCCTGTTTCAAGAGAAGCGTCGCGCCGCTGTCCTGTAGGATATATTCAATCCGCTGATCCGGATAGTCAGGGTCAATCGGCACAAATGCCGCTCCTGCCTTCAGGACACCGAGCACCGCAGCGGACATTTCAAGCGACGGCTTCGTGAGAATGCCGACGCGCTCATCCGCGCCGATGCCGCAGTCAATCAGAATCCGCGCCAGACGGTTTGCCTTCGCATTCAGCTCACCGTACGTCCATGATTGCCCGTTATACGTAACAGCCGGTTGGTCTTTGTGGCGCTGAGCCGTTTCTTCAAACAGCTGATGAACCGTTTTGTCTGTCGGCACAGGCAGTGTTTTCCCTCTCCATGCCTCCAGAAGCGTTTGTTTTTCTGTTTCGTTGACGAGTGACAGGCCGGAAAGCGGCTGGTTTGGATTTTCCGCCACAGCCCGCAATAATCGCAGGACGTATTCGCTCCATTGCTCAGCAGTTTCTCTTGAGAATAAGTCAGTCGCATATTCCAGCTGCAGACCGATGCCGTTTTCGTCAGCGAAACCGCCTAATGTGAGGTCAAACTTGGATGTTCCTTGATGTGCCTCATAAGGTGAAATCGTGAGATCTTGCAGCTCAAGCTGTTCTTTATCAGGGTTTTCTGTCGTAACCATCACGTTAAACAAAGGATTCCGGCTCATATCCCGAGGGAGGTCTAACTGGTTGACCAAGTCTTCAAACGGATACTCCTGATGCTCAAGTGCTGACAGATTTGTCTCCTTCGCTTGCTCCAGAAGCTCTGCAAACGTCTGCTCTTCCCTTGCTTCCATTCTCAGTGCGAGCGTATTGACGAACATCCCCGGCATGTTTTGCACGTCGGCATTCGTGCGGCCTGCTGTAACCGAGCCGATCACGATATCCCGCTGTCCGGAGATTTTGCTTAAAAAGACATGGAAGACGGTGTGAAGCACCATATGCAAAGTCGTTCCCGTTTCTGCTAGCAGTTTCTCAATCGCCTTTGCCGTTCCGCTTTCCGTACGGAAACGGACGGTATCCCCTTCAAAGCTTTGAACAGGCGGTCGGGTGTAATCGAGCGGAAGGTCAAGCTCCGGCAGTTCGCCTGAGAGAACTGAAAGCCAGTATTGCTCATGCTCCTTCATCCGTTCTTTCTGTCCGGCTTCATTTTGCCAAACAGCGAAATCTTTATAATGAAGCTTCGGCTCCGGAAGCTGTTCGCCTTTATAAAGCAGTGCCAATTCTTTAACAAAAATACCTCTTGATACACCATCCGCGATAATATGATGCATATCCAATAGAAGCAGATGTTTTTGGTCTGCGATTCGGAGTAATGCCGCGCGAATGAGCGGAGCGCCGCTTAAGTCGAATGGCCGGATAAATTCTTTAATCTTCTGTTCCGCCTCGCCCTCTTCTGCATCAAACACGTGAAGATCAATTGAAGCCTCCTCAACAATGCGCTGGACAGGCTCTCCGTCTGCTTCCGTAAATGACGTGCGCAATGATTCATGACGGTTTACGAGCTGGTTGAGTGATTCCCGCAGGCGCGAAATATGAAGCTCGCCTTCCATAAGAAGAACCGATGGCATATTATAGCTGATCGTCTGCCGGTCAAGCTGATTGAGCACGTACATCCGTTTCTGCGCGGATGACAATGGATACACATCCTGTTTGTCAGCAGGCTTCAGCATGTGATAGCCGCCTGATGCTGCCGATTCCTCCATATAAGCCGCCAGCTGGCGTACAGTCGGTTGCTCGAACAGCGCTTTAAGCGGCACGGTTTTCTCCAATTCTGCCTGTATATTGGCGATGAGCATCATTCCTTTTAGTGAATGGCCGCCTAAATCGAAGAAGTTGTCATCGATTCCGATCGCTTCAATGCCGAGTGTTTTCTGCCAGATGCGGCAAAGGCTTTCTTCAAGCGCTGTTTCCGGAGCAGCTGACGCTTCATATCCGGATTGCGCTGCGTTCGGCTTCGGCAATGCGTTTCTGTCGGTTTTCCCATTTGCCGTGAGCGGGATAGCGTCCACCTGCACAAAGAAGGCAGGGATCATATGAGACGGCAGTATTTGTGAAAGCTGTTTCCGGAGCTCTGCTTTTTCAATGGCTTGATCCGACGTATAATACGCGCAAAGCTCCTGAAGCCCGCCCTCAGAAACCGCAAGCACAACCGCTTCCTGAACTTCGCTGAGGCTGAGCATGATCGTTTCAATTTCTTTCGGCTCTATGCGGTAGCCGCGGATTTTCACCTGATCATCAGCCCGGCCGATAAATTCAATCGTGCCGTCAGCCAGTCTCCGGACGACATCTCCGGTCTTGTACATCAGGCTGCCCGGCGCATACGGGTTTTCCACAAATTTCTCGGATGTGAGCTGAGGACGGCTGAGATATCCTCTGGCAAGCCCCTGCCCCGTGATATATAGCTGGCCGCTTGCTCCCGAAGGCACAAGCTTCAATGATTCATTTAAGACAAGTGCGCCGGTATTGGCAATCGGCCGTCCGATTGTCGGCCGTTTCGCGAATGTGTCAGGTTCACTCAGGTCAACCCGTCCGGCAATGGCGCCGATCGTTGCTTCGGTCGGACCGTAGTGATTGATAAATTCGGTATGCTGATATACCTTGCTGAAAGCTAAAACATCAGCCGGAATGATCTTTTCTCCTCCCAACACAATCAAGCGCAGGGATTCAAAGTGCGGCTCCTTTGTAAAGCTGGCTGTGTTCACCATCGTATGGAACAGGGACGGTGTCAGCTTGATATACGTGATGCCGTGCTCCTTGATATAACGGCCAATCTGATCGGGCGCCGTATATGTTTCTTTCGGCACAATGTGAAGCTCACCGCCTGCTTGAAGCACAGGGAAAATGCTTGTATACCCCAAGTCGAATGCGTAAGACGAAAGCAAGACAGACTTATCCGTTTCAGCCAGCCCTGCCTCTTTGCTAAACCAAGAAACATAGTTTGTCAGATTGCGATGCTCAATCTGCACACCCTTCGGCTTCCCGGTCGTGCCGGATGTGTAAATGATATATGCAAGATTCTTAGGCCCAGAAATCGGTTCCGGACGCTCCTTGCTTTCGTTCCGCCAATCCGCTTGATCGATGTTGATGACGGTTCCTTGATATTGCCCTATGGCAGTCATATTTCTTTCATTCACGACTGTAAATCTCGCACCGCTGTCTTCTAATGAATAGCGGATTCGTTCCTCAGGCGTATCTGGATCAATCGGAAGGAAAGCTGCTCCCGCCTTCATGACACCAAGAACAGCTGTCATTAGGTCAGCTGAACGATCCATGACGACGGCTACGATGTCTTCACTTCCTGCCCCGTGCGCGCGCAAATGATGCGCCAGCTGGTTCGCCTGTTCATCGAGTTCACGATAGCTCAGCTGGTTTCCGCCAGAAATCACAGCCGGATGATCAGGTGTTTGCTGCACCTGTTTTTCGAAAAGTGACGCAAACGTGTCATTGCCAGAATGAGTGGTTTGTTTTTTCTCTTCAAGCAAAGCTGCCGTTTCAACTGGTGAAAGAATCTCCAAATCAGACAGCCGTACGTTCGGATTAACCGCAGCTGCTTTGATCAAATTGACGAAGTGGCTGCTCCAGCGGCGGATCGTCTCGTCTTTAAACAAGGCAGTTGCGTAGTCAAAGCTTAAACTGATTTCTTCTTCCCGTTCGACAGCTTCCAAGGACAGATCAAATTTCGCCACGTGATGAAGCATGGAATAGGAAGAAATCTTCAAATCTCCTAATTTCAAAGAAGGAATCTCCATGTTCTGCATGTTGAACATGACGCTGAACAGCGGGCTTCGGCTTGTGTCCCTTGTGAGCGGCAGTTTTTCAATCAGTTCCTCAAGCGGATAGCTTTGGTGCTCGAATGCTTGCAGACTGACCGTTTTGACTTCGTCTAGGAATTGTGCAAAGGTTTTATCCCCCGCAGGCGCTGTCCGTAATGCCACCGTGTTGACAAACATACCCGGCACACCTTGCAGATCAGGATGCGTTCTGCCCGCAGTCGGTGAGCCGACGATGATGTCATCCTGTGACGCGTACTTAGAGAGCAGTACATGAAATGCGGCTAAAAGGAACATGTACATTGTTGTGTCTGTTTCTGACAGCAGCGATTTGATTTGAGCTGTGATTTGTTTATCCAGCCCGAACATGACGCGCTCCCCGGAAAAGCTCCGTTCTGCAGGCCGCGGGAAATCCGCCGGAAGATCAAGAACCGGCAGCTCGCCTTTAAACGTATCCAGCCAGTATGCTTCATCCTTTTGATGATCCGCATGTTCTTTTTGCCAGACAGCGTAATCTTTATAGTGAATCTGCGGGAGCTCCAGATCTGCGCCTTGATAGATTTTGGCGAGATCGCCGATGAGAATGCCTGTCGAGCTGCCGTCTGTAATGATATGGTGCATATCAATGAGCAGCAGATGGCGTTCTTCTTCAAGCTGGATAAGCTTCGAACGGACGAGCGGCGCGCGGTTTAACTCAAACGGCTGAATAAACGATTTGATCAGCTCTTCCGCGTCTTCTTCCCGTCCCTTGGCAGCCTCCAGCTGGAACGATATGTTTTTATGAACGGTCTGTACGACTTCTCCGTCTATCATGTCAAACGACGTACGGAGAATTTCGTGCCGGCTGATTAATTGCTGAATCGCATGTTCAAGCCGGTCTTTGTTTACTTCTCCCTCCAGCAAAAGTACAGCAGGGACGTTGTAGCTTGTGCTTGCTTGTCCAAGCTGATTGAGGATGTACATTCTCCGCTGGGCCGGGGAAACAGGATAATGCTGCTGATAAGGTGCTTGCCTGATCGGTTCAAACGTCTGCTCCTCCTTGCTTTCGCTCTCTTCCAAATACAGTGCCAGTTCTTGAATGGTCGGCTTTTCAAAAAGCACTTTAATCGGTACTTCCTTGTGGAAATGCTCTTGAATTTTCGCAGTCATCATCATGGCTTTCAGAGAATGTCCGCCGATCATAAAGAAGTTATCTGTAACGCCTGCTTTAACGCCGAGTATCCCTTCCCAAATCTTCGCTAATTTCTTTTCACTCTCTGTTTTGGGTGCTGCATATTCAGACTGCACAGCGTCTGATTGAGGCGCAGGCAGTTCTTTTTTATTGATTTTTCCGTTTGGCGTGAGCGGCAGGCTGTCCATCTGGATCAAATGGGCAGGAACCATATAGTCAGGCAATGATTGAGACAGCGTTTTTCTCAGCCCGCTCACAGACACTTCGCGATCCGCTGTAAAGTACGCGCAGATTTCATTTTCATCCGCTTTGTTTTTGCGAATGATCACGGCAGCCTCTGTCACATGTTCGGCCATGTTCAATTTGGTTTCGATCTCCCCAAGCTCAATCCGGAACCCGCGCACCTTCACCTGGTTATCAATTCTTCCTAAAAACTCGATATTCCCGTCCGGAAGCCATCTCGCCAAGTCGCCAGTTCGATACATTTTTTCACCCGGTCTGAATGGATCTTCGAGAAATTGCTTCTTCGTCAGCTCTGGGAGGTTGACGTAGCCCCGTGCCACGCCGCTTCCCCCGACACACAGTTCACCGGGCGCGCCGATGGGCTGCAGGCGCTGCTGCTCATCCATGATGTATGCAGTGGAATTTCCGATTGGCTTCCCGATTGGAATTGAACCGCTGTACTCGCGATCAATCAGAAAGCTTGTAGAAAATGTCGTATTTTCTGTCGGGCCGTACCCGTTCCACAGAGAAAGCGACGGCGATGCCTGTTTCACTTTACTTACAATATGCGGCACGAGCGCGTCTCCGCCGATGATTAAATGGCGCAGTGTGCCGAACATGCCGGCATCCTTTGCAGCCAGCTGGTTGAATAATGGCGAGGTCAGCCACATCGTCGTAATTCTCTGCTCACGGAGGAACGCTGAAAACCGTGTCGCGTCAAGCAGTGTCTCTTTTTTCACCGGATAAAGCGCAGCGCCGTTCAGCAGCGCGCCAAATACCTCAAATGTACCGGCATCAAAGCTGACAGCTCCCGTTTGCGCCATGCGGTCTTCTTCATGAACAGGAACGTATCCTGCATTTTTAACGAGACGCAGAATGCTTTTATGTTCGATCATGACGCCTTTCGGTTTTCCGGTCGAACCTGACGTGTACATGATGTAAGCCAGGTCAGACGGATCCGCGGGCAGATTCAGATTGTCTGCCGTTTCATTCCCTTCAAAGACGCCTTCCAGCGGGAGAACCGGTACTTGCAGCTGATTTGCCTGTTTTGTATATGCCTCTCCAGCTAAAGCGATCCGAATCGAGCTGTCCTCCGCCATGAAACGGAGCCGATACTCCGGAAGTGCGGGATCAAGCGGCACATATGCGGCGCCTGCTTTTAAAACAGCCAGCATGGCGGCAACAGTGTCTGCCGAACGGTCATTCATAATGGCTGCTGTTTCACCCTTTTGCAGACCTTGCCCAATGAGCTTTCTCGCCAGGCGGTTCGCCGCTTCGTTCAGCTCGCGGTATGTCAGCTCGGCTCCTTCACATACGAGGGCAGTACTTGCCGGTGTCCGCTTTGCTTGTTCTTCAAATACTTGATGAACAGCCATTCCTTCAGGGAGTTCTGATGAAGTGCTGTTAAAGGTCTCCACAATTTGCCGCTGCTCTTCTTCTCCCACAAGCCCGTGCTCACGCACAAAGGCGTCCGGCCGCTCAACAGCGGCTGTCATCATGCGGGTGAGATGTCCTGCTGTCCGTTCAATAAAAGCAGAATCAAATGCAGCGCTGTTATATTTGATTTTGACGGTCCAGGTTTTACCCGGGTAAACAATGAGGTTGAAATCAAAGCTTGTTTGTTCAAATGCGCTCTTAACCTTGATAGAGAACCCGAGCCTGTCTTCCATGCTGCCGTTTTCAAGCTCTTGATCAAGCGGATAATTTTCAAAAGCGACAAGATGGTTCAAAAGACTGCTGTCCAAGGCTGAACGTTTTTGAATCTCGTAAAGCGGCACGTAATCGTAGCGCTCCGCCTCCACCGCATGCTGCTGAACGTCTGTAAAAATATCAGCGAATGTAGACTGCTGATCAACCTTTACACGCACCGGAATGGTATTGATAAAGAGCCCCGCCATTGTTTCAATTCCGTTGATTTCAGACGGCCGTCCCGATACGACCGTGCCGAAGACCACATCATTTGTAAAGTTATATTTGCTGAGGACGATTCCCCAGATCGCCTGAAACAGGTTAGGCCCCGTCACTTGATGGCGGTTCGCCGTTTGCTGAATGCGTGCAACCAGTTCCTCATCCCATGTAAATGAGTATTCTCTGTTCACATACTCTTCTTTTTTCTCGGGCAAGCGGCCCGGGAGCACGCTTGGCTGTTCAAAATCCGCCAAGCGTTCGCTCCAGTAGTCTTCCGCTTCTTCATTATCCTGTTTTCCAAGCCACTTAATATAGTCGGAATATGGCTTACCCTGCCCGTTTGCAGGTGTGCGGCCTGCTCTGAGCGCTTCGTAGTTTTGGAACAGGCTTTTCATCAGCACGCCCATGCTCCAGCCGTCCATCATAATATGGTGATTGCTCCAGACAAGATACAGCTGATCTGCATCAAGGCGGAAAACTGCCACCTTAAACAAAATGTCTTTGGCCAGGTTAAAGCCTTGGCGCTGAACGTCTTGTTTGTAACGCTCGATGTGGTCTTTCTGGCGATCCTCGTCTGCATGACTGATATCTTCATAGTGCACCTTTGTCTTGCGTTCCGCTAACACAACCTGACGCGGCTTTTGCAGCTGCTGGTGCACAAATACCGTACGGAGAATATCGTATGACCGGATCAGTTCATTGACGCTTTTCTCAAAGATTTCTAGATCAAAAACACCTTGAATGCCAAGCTCTAATTGTGTGAAGTAAGAGGAAGAATGCGGATCAAGCATCGCATGATACAGCATTCCTTCCTGCATCGGTGTAAGTGCATACACCTTTTGAATCGATTTTTTGCTCATATGCCACCTCTATTAAAAAATTTCCATTAATTTATCAAGCTCATCCAGCGTCAAATCGTCGTCGCCAAGGTCACTCGGCGTCAGTTCCGTGCCATCTTGAGATAGGCAATGTTCAATGATTCTAAGAAGATGGGCCTTAAAGCTGTCACTGAATGTCTGTATCGTTTTTTCATGAAATTCGAGAGAGTGATAGGCCAGTGACATCGTCAGTTTTCCGTTTTCAATATATCCGACAACATCAAGCGCGTTCGGTTTTTCCGTTTCCGGACTTAATGACTGTCCTGACGGCAGCTCTGATCTCGTGAATAAACCTGCATCCGACATTTCATCGAACTGACCTAAATAGTTAAAGCTGACATCCGGCTGAATGGAGAACGCCACATCTTCTTTATGCTCCGGCGCCGTCAAATAGCGCAAAATTCCGTAGCCCACTCCCTTATTCGGGATATGTCTGATGTCTTCTTTCATTTGCTTCAGCTGATAAGCCAGATCATCCGCGTGCTTCATATCCAGCACCATCGGGAACATACTCGTAAACCAGCCGACTGTCCGGGAAATGGTCAGGCCTTCTACTATATCTTCACGTCCATGCCCCTCTAAATGAACACTCACTTGCTCCTGACCTGTCCACTCCTTCATCGCCAATCCGAATGCCGTCAGCAAAATATCATTCATTTCTGTGTGATAAGCCTCATGCACCTTGGTGGTAAGCTGTTCTGTCTCTTCAGCAGTCAGCGAAAATTCGATTGTCTTTGTATGTTTCATTCGCTGATCACTAGATTCGCGATCCTTCGGAAGCTTCACCGGGACAGTCTGTTCTTCAAGCTGTTTCCAATACTCTTTTTCTTTCAAAAAGGCCTTAGAATTTGCGAAGTCTTGTAATCTCTCCGCATACTCCGCAAACGAATGGGTTTTCTGCGGAAGAACCGGCTCGTTCCCTTGCTCCAGCTGTGTATAAACCGCGGCGAAATCCTCCAGTAAAATCCGCCACGATATACCGTCAACCACTAAGTGGTGAATCACAAGCAGCAAGTGATCTCCGTCTTCTGCTTGGAACAAGCCTGCTTTTAACAAGCCGCCTTCATTCAAATCGATGCTGCTTTGCAGACGCTCCGCTTCTCTCTCTATGCGGTCTTCATGATCTATAGCCTGCCCCTCAAGCTTGGCGATCTCCAAGTGGACAGACACAGCATCAAGCCCTTTATTAAACTGAACGATCTCCCCTTGTTCCTCGCGGTAGACCATGCGCAGCGTGTCATGATGCTCAATCAGTGCCTGCAATGTCTTTTCAACCCGTTCAGGATCGAAGCCCTTCGCAGAATGAAGCATGACCGACTGATTCCAATGGTGTTTGTTCGTGAAATTCTTTTCAAAGAACCAGCGCTGAATCGGCGTCAGGATAACTTCGCCCTCCACCGGGCCTTGGTCTGCCTGTTTGCCTTCGGCACGCTCCACATATTGTGTCAGTTCTTCAATCGTCGGGTGCTGGAAGAGATCCTTCATTTCCAGCTTCCAGCCGTGCTGGTTCAAGCGGCTCGCCATCTGGATGCCTTTAATGGAATCTCCGCCGAGCGAGAAGAAATTGTCGCTGACACCCACTTCAGAAATACCGAGCACGCCCTGCCAAATGCCGGCAAGCAGCTCTTCCATGTCAGTGGACGGCGCTTTGTATTCTCCGCTTCCTGCTTCGATGTCCGGCTCCGGCAGTGCTTTGCGGTCTACTTTTCCGTTTGCGGTAACCGGAAGCTCGTTTAATGTCACCCAGAACGCCGGGATCATATAGTCCGGCAGGGTTTCCTTCAGTGCTGATTTCAGCGCTTCTATGTCAGCTGTTTCCGGTGTGACATACGCCGCGATCGCTGTATTGCCGCCTTTATCTTTTACAGCTGTCACTGCCGCGTCCTGCACCTCAGAAAGCTGGGCCAGCTGCACTTCAATTTCTGACAGCTCGATTCGGTAGCCGCGGACTTTGACCTGCTGGTCGATACGGCCGATGTATTCAATGCCGCCGTTCGTCCATTTCACCAAATCGCCTGTTTTGTACATGCGTTCACCCGGCACGAACGGATCGGGGACAAACCGCTTCGCGGTTTCGTCTTCCCTGTTCAGATAGCCGCGCGCCAGTCCGCGTCCCGCCACACAAAGCTCTCCGGCCACACCCTCCGGCTGAACCTGATGGCTTTCGCTGAGAATGTACACTCTCGTATTGGCGATCGCGCGCCCGATGGAAAGCGAGCCTTCCTCCGGATTGATTTCTGTGCTCGTCGCAACGACGGTGTTTTCGGTTGGCCCGTAGTTGTTGATGAGTTTGTACGGCTGTTTGACCGCACGCTTCAGCTTGTCCCCTCCGGTCAAGAGCACGCGGAGTGACGTGTTCTCTAGCTCCATGAACTGTTCCGCCAGCTGTGTCGGCAGGAAGGTGATTGTGACGTTGTGCGTTTCGAAATAGTCATTCAGGCGGGTGATATCAAGGCGGATCGCTTCATCAATGACATGAAGCTCGGCGCCGATCGTCCAGGTCGGGAACATCTCCCAAATGGAAGCGTCGAACCCGAAGCCCGCGTACTTCGCACTGCGGTCCTCCGCCGTCATGCCGAACGCGTCATGGTGCCAGAAGCACAGATTCACAAGCGCATGATGCTCGATCATAACACCCTTCGGCTGTCCGGTCGTTCCTGACGTGTAAATCATATAAGCAAGGTGATCCGCGGTTGTGTCGGTCTGCGGATTTTCCTCATCGTTTTCATCAAGCGGCAGACTCAGGATTGTGCGGTTGCCGTCAAGAAGAATGACCTCTCCCGTGTAGCTGTCCGGCACTGAGATACCTTCCTGTTTCAAGAGAAGCGTTGCGCCGCTGTCCTGTAGGATATATTCAATCCGCTGATCCGGATAGTCAGGGTCAATCGGCACAAATGCCGCTCCTGCCTTCAGGACACCGAGCACCGCAGCTGACATTTCAAGCGACGGCTTTGTGAGAATGCCGACGCGCTCATCCGCGCTAATGCCGCAGTCAATCAAAATCCGCGCCAGACGGTTCGCCTTCGCATTCAGCTCACCGTACGTCCATGACTGCCCGTTATACGTAACAGCCGGTTGGTCTTTGTGGCGCTGAGCCGTTTCTTCAAACAGCTGATGAACCGTTTTGTCTGTCGGCACAGGCAGTGTTTTTCCTTTCCATGCCTCCAAAAGTGTTTGTTTTTCTGTTTCGTTGACGAGTGACAGGCTGGAAAGCGGCTGGTTTGGATTTTCTGTTACTGCTCCTAAAAGCTGAATCCAGTATTGCTTCCATCGTTCAATCGTTTCCGTTGTAAACAGCGCCGTATTGTATTCAAGAACAAATGTGAGCCCTTCGCCGGTTTCGTCAGCTGTCAGCGTGATATCAAACTTGGCCGTTTTCCGCTCAAACGGATGCGGTTCAAGCTCGACCCCTTTCATCGTTAAATCTTTAATGTTCGCATTTTGCATAGAAAATACTGCGTCAAATAAAGGGTTTCTGCTTGTGTCACGGTGAACCTGAACTTTTCCGATCAGTTCCTCAAGCGGGTAATCCTGCGCTTCAAATGCGCTAAGTGCTGTTTCTTTCACTTCGCCAAGATAATCCGCAAACGTCTTATCGCCCTTCGGATACGTGCGCAGCGCCAGCGTATTGACAAACATGCCGATGACGCGGCTGATGTCTGCTTGAGAGCGTCCGGCTACCGGCGAGCCAACAATGATATCGTTTTGCCCGCTCAATTTTGATAAAAACGCACTGTAAGATGCCAGAAGAACCATATACAATGTGGAATCCGTTTCCTTCGCAAGCTTGCGAAGAGCATCTGCTTTTCTTGCATCTAATGAAAATGCAATCCGGTCTCCCTCAAACGTTTGAACCGCAGGACGGCTGTAATCAGTTGGAAGAGTCAGCACCGGCAGCTCTCCTTCAAGCTCCTTCAGCCAATGCTCCTCTTGCTTCCGGTAAAGCTCGGACTGAATAAACTGCTGCTGCCACACGGCATAATCCTTATATTGAATATGAAGCGGCTCAAGGCTTTCTCCGTCGTACAGCTTCGAGAGTTCATCAATCAGCACGCCGACAGACGCTCCGTCAGAAATAATATGGTGCATATCAAACAGCAGCAGATGCTCAGTTTCTGAAAGCTTGATCAGCCCCATTCTGAACAGCGGCAGCCGGTCAAGTGTGAACGGACGGATAAACTCAGAAACGAGCCGCTCGGTCTCTTCTTCTGGAGCTTCGAAATATGCCATATCAAACGCTGCTTCATCCCAGATTCGCTGCACCGTTTCTCCGTCTTTTATTTCAAAGGTTGTTCTGAAGGCTTCATGGCGCTCCATTAACTGATTCATTACGCATTTGAGCCTTTCAGCATCCAAATGACCCTTCAGGCGCAGAACCGATGGCATGTTGTAGCTTGTGTCCGCTCCTTCAAGCTGCTGAAGCACGTACATCCGTTTTTGCGGAGAAGAAACAGGATAAGTCTCTTGTTTCTTTGCCGGTCTGATACTGATCGCTGTTCCTTTTTCAGCGGCGGCAATAGCCTGCGCTAAGCTTTCAACGGTCGGTGATTGGAAAAGATCCTTCAGAGAAAGCTCGGCGCCCAGTTCCTGATGAATCAAGGCAAGCATCTTCATGCCCGCTAACGAGTGTCCGCCGATATCAAAGAATTGGTCATAGATGCCGATCTGTTCAACCTGAAGCACCTGTGCCCAAATGTCTGCCACTTTTTGTTCTATTTCATTGCGCGGCGCAACATATGAAACACCATTTGAGATGTTGGCGTCAGGAAGCGGAAGCGCCCGACGGTCGATTTTTCCGTTTCCGGTCAGAGGCAGCTCATCCATTTGGATAAATACCGCAGGAATCATGTAAGCCGGCAGATCCTTTGCCGTATGCTCTCTCAGCTCTTGCGCTGTAATTTCACCCTGTCCGACAAAATACGCGCAAAGCAGTTTGTCTCCCGCACCTTGATCGACGGCAAGCACAACGCTCTCCTGCACACGATCGTGGCTTTGCAGCTGGTGCTCAATTTCTCCGAGCTCAATGCGCTGTCCTCGGATTTTCACCTGGTGGTCGATCCTTCCGATAAATTCGATATCGCCATTCGGCAGCCATCTTGCCAAGTCACCTGTTTTATACATGCGTTCGCCTTTTTTAAACGGATGCGGCACAAATTTCTCCTCAGTCAGTTCAGGTCGGTTGTAATAGCCTTTCACGAGGCCCTCCCCGCTGACACACAGTTCTCCGGCGATGCCGGCAGGCTGAACATGTCCCGCGCGGTCAAGAATGTATACTTCCGTATTGCTGACCGGTTTTCCAATCGGAACGGACATCGTGTGCTCATCCAATTCATCAACCGGATGATACGTCGCGAAAACCGTGCTTTCAGATGGGCCGTACATGTGAAGCAGCTTGCCTTTTCCAACGGTCTGCAGCGCTTTTTTCACATGATCTACAGAAGCCCGTTCTCCTCCAAACATAATCTTGCGCAAAGTCGACAAGCATGTCGGATTCAAGTCCACAAGAAGGTGGAACAGAGCTGTCGTGATCATGAGAATGCTGATGTTCTCCCGCTCAATGACACGAGAAAGACGAGCCATGTCCAGAACTGTTTCTTTCGGAACGATGACAAGCTTCGCGCCGTTTAAAAGAGAACCGAACACATCAAACATAAATGCGTCAAATACATAGTTTGAGAGGCCGAGTATCGTATCCTGTTCCGTAATGCTGAGATAATTCGTCTGCTTAACCGTGCGCATAATATTGGCATGTGTCACGATATTCCCCTTTGGCGTTCCTGTCGTTCCGGATGTATACGTCAGGTTGGCCATAGCCGCCGAATCAAACGGCAGAGCGAGGTTTTGCGCATCGTCGTGATAGCTATCATCCTCATCAGCGAGCGCGATGACGCCTTCGAATTCCGCTTTTTCCGCTAACGCCTTTAATTTCTTCTGGGTGAGAAGCACTTTCGCTCCGCTGTCTTGGAAGAAATGCTGCATCCGCTGAATCGGGTGTTCCGGATCAATCGGTACATAAGCCGAACCGGATTTTAATACCGCCAGGATTGACACAATCATATCCATTGACCGTTCACATAGGACGGCCGCTGTCCTGCTTTCGCCTGCTCCCATTGAAAGAATGCCGCGCGCTAAACGGTTGGCCCGTTCATTCAGCTCACGATATGTGAGCGATTGTCCTTCATATTGAAGTGCCGGACGATCCGGCGTTTTGGCAGCCTGCTCCTCAAACAGCTGAACAATCGTTTTGTCTTTCGGATAAGGCGTTCTTTCCGGGTTAAACTGCTGAACTTGTGAAGCGGCTTCCTCTTTAGATAGAAGATTGTATTCAGAAATCTGTTTCTCAGGCTCAGCCGCTACATCTTCAAGCAACCGCGCAAAATGCGTGAGCAGCCTGTCTGCCGTGCTTCGTTTAAACAGTTTGGTGCTGTAGTCTAAATCAAGATCAATGCCTTGGTCCGTTTCTCTTGCCTGAACCGTTACATCAAATTTGGCAATGTTGAAATTGGTCTCATGAATCGACAATGTCAAATCACCGACAGCCGGAATGCCCGCCGTTGCGTTTTGGAGACTGAACATCGTGTCAAACAATGGATGCCTGCTGATATCACGCGGTATATTCAGGTCTTCAACAAGCCATTCAAATGGATAATCCTGATGAGAAAAAGCATTCAGGACCTGCTGGCGCACACGTGTGAGCAGGCTGTTAAAGGTCTCATCCTGCTTCACCTCGCTGCGAATCGCGAGCGTATTGACGAACATGCCGACAATGCCCTCTGTATCAGAATGATGTCTGCCCGCTGAAGGAGTGCCGACAATGATGTCATCCTGCCCGGTATATTTAGACAGGAGCGTATAGTAGGCTGACAGCATGACCATATAAAGTGTGGCTCCATTTTTTTCAGCTAAACGATACAGGCGATTCTTTAACTCCGCATCCAGCTTGATGGAAACCCGGTCTCCTTCAAAGCTTTGGACAGGCGGTCTCGGATAATCGGATAGAAGCTGAAGCACTGGAAGCTCACCCGCAAAGGCTTCCTTCCAATACGCCTGATCCTCCTGGTATCCTTCAGCAGCCTGCGCGCTTTGCCAGACGGCGTAATCTTTATACTGAAGACGGAGCTCAGGAAGCTGTTCACCGCGGTAAATCTGTGCCAGTTCCTCCAAAATAATGCCGATGGAAACACCGTCAGAAATCAAATGGTGCATATCAAACAGAAGCATATGACGGTTTTCTTCAAGCTCCATCAATCCGATTCTCAACAGCGGCGCTTTCGATAAGTCAAACCGGCGGACAAAAGAAGTCATAACCTCCTCATTTGAGCGGCCGCTTCTTTCAATCATCTCGATGTTGAACTGAACACTGTCATGAATTTGCTGTCTCGGCGTACTGCCTTCAAGCACAAATGACGTCCTCAGCGACTCGTGGCGGCTGATTAATCCGTCAAATGCGCGTTCCAGTTTTAGAATGTCTAAAGGCCCCTCTAAAATAGCTGCCGCCGGCATGTTATATCCGACTCCCGCATCTTCGAATTGGCTGACAATATACGTCCGCTGCTGCGCCAAAGAAAGCGGGTAATGTTCCTGTTTTTCAGCTGGCTCAATTGCCGCAAACGTCCTGCCTTCTTTACACTCGGCCGCCTCAGCAAGAGCGGCGATGGTCGGATGCTCAAACACATATTGCAGCGGGATGTCAGCGCCCGTCTCCTTATGAATCTTTGTTAAAAGCGTCATGGCCTTCAATGAATGACCGCCCGTTTCAAAGAAATTGTCAAAGACCCCGGCTTTCTCAACGTTCAGCACATCCTGCCAAATCTCAGCGATTGCTTTTTCCATTTCGTTTCGAGGTGCGGTATAAGCTGTTCCGCTTACCGCTTTTACCTCAAGCGCAAACAGCTTGCGGCGGTCAACTTTACCGCTTGGTGTGAGCGGGATTTCTGTGATTTCTGTGATGTAAGCCGGCACCATATAGTCAGGAAGCTGTTTTGCCGCGTGTTCCCGCAAACGTGCTGGAGCAAATTCGCTTCCCCCCTTTTGCACAACATACGCACAAACCTCAAGATTCCCTTGGTCGTCAGGCCTCGCCAAGACGACAGCTTTGGCAACATCAGGCGCCTGCTGAAGCACGGCTTCAATTTCTCCAAGCTCAATGCGGTATCCGCGAACTTTGACCTGATCATCTTCTCTTCCTAAATATTCGATCGTTCCATCTGGAAGCCAGCGCACCACATCTCCGGTACGATACATGCTGTCACCGGGCACAAACGGGTCTTGTGAAAATTTCTCAGCTGTCAATTCCGGAAGGTTTAAGTAGCCTCGTCCTACACCGTCACCCGCGATATAAAGCTCGCCCGCCACGCCTTCCGGCTGCAGACGGCCTTTTGGATCCAAAATATACAAGCGGTTATTCCCAAGTGCTTTACCGATTGGCACATACGCTGATTGAACTGAACTGTCCGGGTGGACCGGATGAACGGAAGCATCCACACACGTTTCAGTCGGCCCGTACACATTGGTCAAACGAGGAACGGCACCCGCTTCTTTGAACAATGTCAGAAGCTTGTCCGCCACAACAGAAGAAAGACCTTCCCCGCCAATCAGTAAGTGTTTGAGCTTAAGACCAGTCAAATCTCCCGCAGCAATCAGCATTTGCAGATGGGCCGGTGTTCCGTCCGTCGCCTCAATCCCGTATCTGCGGTAATACTCAGCAAGAGCAGCGCCATTCGTCACCGTGTTCTTCGGTACAATATAAAGGGTCTGTCCCAAAAGGAGCGACGCGAAAATCTGTTTCACTGACGCATCAAAGTGGAACGGCGCAAGCAATGCCATCCGCAGGGTCTGACTCTCACTCTGATAAATGGTCTGCTGCAGAGATTCAACCAAATGATGAACCTGGCGATGCTCGATCATCACTCCTTTTGGACGTCCGGTTGTTCCCGACGTATAAATAATGTAGGCAAGATCACCAGCGTTCAGATTGACATCCGAAATAGCATCTGTACCGCCTGCAATCGCCTGATCAAAGTCAATAAGCTCAGCAGATGCACTTGGAGACGCAACCTTCGATTCAGTCAAGACGAAATCCGCACCGCAGTCCTCCAAAATAAATTGGATGCGCTCTGCCGGAAACTCGGGGTCAATCGGCACATAGGCTCCGCCGGCTTTTAAAATCCCCATAATGGCCGTGATCATTCGTTCAGAACGTCCGAGCAAAACGGCAACCGGGCTGTCTGCACGGACACCCTTATCTTTCAGCACACTGGCAATGCGTGATGATTGTTCATGTAACGTTCGATAGGACAATGCTCGATTTTCAAACACAACCGCAGGCTGATCAGCAAGCGATTCAGCCTTTTCTTGAAACAGCGCCGGAATCGTCATGTTCTTGCGGTAATTGACCGGTTCACCGCCAGCCCGCAATAGCAGCCGCTCTTTCTCCGCCTCAGAAATCAGCGTCAATTCATCAATCGTATGATTCGGGTGCGTAAGTGCGTTCTTAAGCAATGTCATCATGCGTTCACAAACAATTTTGATTTCTTCGCGCGTCATTAAATCAGTACGGTAGTCAAAGTCAATTGTAAGTTTCCCAGTATCCCATCGATCCTTCACATGAATCGAAACATCATTTAATCCGCTTCCGCTGAAAATAGGCTCAGTCAAAAAGGCAAGATTTTCTTCTTTCTGCCACTGCATCACCTGATACTCAAGAGAAACGGTAAACAGCTTTGTCACAGAGCTTTTTGTTTCACGAAGATCATTGATGAGAAGATTATACGGGTACTTTTGATGGCGAAGAGTTTTCATTAAATCCTTCATCCGGTCTTTAACAAAATCAAAAAACGCCTGTCCGCCGTCAATGTTTGCCCGAAGCGGAACCGTAGAAACAAACATGCCGAGCATCTGCTTCTCTTTCGCATTTGTCCGGTTGCCCATAAATGTTCCTGTAACCACATCATTCTGGCCGCTGACTCTGTACAAATAGGCGGCAAGCACCGATTGAAATACCGATAAAACGCTGACCTTGTGCTCCTCACAAAAGGATAAAATTTGCTGATGCAGCGCCTCAGGCACATCTTGAGAGAATCTCTCAGCATCTAAACTTCCGCCTGCAGGGGCATTCCGTTTCAGGGAAACGAGTTCAGGCACCTTTTCGAATTGCTTGTTCCAGAACGCTTTATCTTTTTCAAACCGCTTCGATTGAGCATAGTCCTGTTCAGACAAAACATGATCGATAAATGAATGCGAGATTCCTTTTTTTGTTTCTGATCCGCCTGCTAATTCCAAGTAAATGTGCATAATGGCGTTTCCGAGGATGTTCATGGAGATCCCGTCAGAAATCACATGATGAACATTTGCATAAAACCATACTTCATTTTCTTTGATGGTAAACAGGGAAAAACGGAATAAATCACAATCGTACAGAGGCAGAGGTTTTTTCGTTTCCTCCCGGCCCCATTGTGAAATAGATTCTATCGCATTCGGATCTCCGGTGGTGTCAGTATGTTTTATATCAACAGGCCGATACTCGCTTATATATTGAACGGGCTCTCCATTTTCATCGAGACGCAAACGAAGGCGCATTGCGTCATTTCTGCGGACAAACTCTTGAATCGCTTGCTCCACAAGCTTCCAGTCAATTTTTTCAGTTGAAACCAGCTTACCAATCCCCGCAAGATTTGAAATACTCGTATGAGGATAAAATTTTTCTGTATACCAAATTCGTTTTTGAGCATCCGTTAAAGGATAAAAAGTTATTTCCATATTATCTTACCTCCCCTAATCTTCAATAATCTGTAACATGTGCAGGATTATTTCTATTTCGTATCCTTTGACAGCTTTTGAATCTAATGAACTAACTGCTCAAAAAGCCAAAAGTACTACTTCTCAAAAGCGTTGCATCTAAACAAAAAACACAAAGCGACCTAAAAATAGCCAGCCGTAAGCATTGATTGCGGTGTCAGGCACAGGCAGATAAAGACCGCAAGCCCTCTTGCCCTAAAGTGAAACATTTTTGCCTATTTCTTCATTGTTTTCAATATTTTTAACCTTTCTAACGTTCACTTTAAATGAAAAAAATGTTTTTATCACCGAAAAATGGGTGAAAAGTTTCATGCGGGATACCGAAAAGATTCCAGTTTATTCACTGGGATATTTTTGCGGGATGCCGCAATAATTTCCACTAAACATTATTTACAGAAAAATAAAAATTTTTAAAATGCGCTCTCACGCTATTTCCCATTTATTGTTGAAAGCCATTTACAATCTTTACATCCCATATGTTTACCGCGCAAAAACCGAAAAACAGGCAAAAAAAAGACACCCTTAGCCAAGAGCGCCTTACAACGATTCCTTAATGACATTTTTGTCGATATCAATCAATTCCATATAGCCTTTCCCCCACTCATACATGGCATCAAGAATAGGCATCAGGCTTTCTCCTTGCGGGGTCAAGGAATATTCAACCTTCGGCGGGACAACCGGATACACTTCCCTGTGAACAATCATATCCTGCTCAAGCTCTCTCAGCTGATTCACGAGGATCTTCTGCGTAATATCAGGAATCAAAGCTTTCAATTCATTAAAACGTTTTGTGCCTTCTTTTCCCAAATGCCACAAAATGAGCATTTTCCATTTGCCGCCGATCACCGCAAGCGTTAATTCCTTCTCACAATTAAACCTTTTGTCGTCCATCCGGCTCAAAAGAAATCCCCCCTTAGTATCCTTTTTGTATGTTAGATACGTATCATCACTTACTTACTTTTTGGCAGACTCTTTTTCATTATACTCACTCATAAAACCAAGCGAAAGAAATCTGATTGCCTCTTCTCACAGTATCCTCCAAGTAACTAGTTGACTTCAAAGTGCCTACTTCTCAGCTGAAGAGGGAACCTATAGAATGAAAAATAATTCGAATAAGGGAGTGGATCAACAATGGAATTACAGCTGGCATTAGACCTAGTAAATATCCCGGAAGCCATCGAGCTTGTCAAAGAAGTGGAACAATATATCGACGTGGTTGAGATCGGAACACCGGTTGTCATTAATGAAGGCCTTAGAGCCGTTAAAGAAATAAAAGAAACATTTCCGCAATTGAAGGTCCTGGCAGACCTGAAAATCATGGATGCCGGCGGATACGAAATTATGAAAGCGTCGGAAGCTGGGGCTGACATCATCACCGTTTTAGGGGCTACAGACGATGCAACAATTAAAGGCGCAGTAGAAGAAGCCAAAAAACAGAAGAAGAAAATCTTAGTGGACATGATTAACGTGAAAGATATTGAATCCCGTGCGAAAGAAATTGACGCACTCGGTGTTGACTACATCTGCGTCCACACTGGTTATGATCTTCAAGCAGAGGGCAAAAACTCTTTCGAAGAATTAACGACCATCAAAAATACCGTAAAAAACGCAAAAACCGCAATTGCGGGCGGCATCAAACTTGATACACTGCCAGAAGTGATCAAACAAAACCCTGACCTTGTCATTGTTGGGGGCGGAATTACAAGCGCAGCCGATAAAGCAGAAACAGCTTCAAAAATGAAACAGCTTATTGCCCAAGGATAAATAAAATGAAAACGACTGAATACGTAACGGAAATTCTCAATGAATTACACCGTTCAGCGGCTTATATTTCTAATGAAGAAGCTGATCAGCTTGCCGATCACATTCTTTCGTCCAATCAAATTTTCACTGCGGGCGCGGGGCGGTCTGGCCTGATGGCAAAATCCTTCGCGATGAGATTGATGCACATGGGCTTTAACGCTCATATTGCCGGTGAGGTTCTCACTCCGCCGCTCCGCAAAGGAGACCTCGTCATTATCGGCTCAGGATCAGGCGAGACAAAGAGCCTGATCAATACAGCAGCCAAAGCAAAAAGCTTACACGGAATTGTTGCCGCTTTAACCATCAATCCGGATTCGAGCATTGGAAAACAATCGGATCTCATCGTCAAAATGCCTGGCTCTCCTAAAGACCAGTCAAACGGAAGCTATAAAACGATGCAACCAATGGGTTCATTATTTGAGCAAACATTGCTGCTGTTCTATGATGCAATAATTTTAAAACTCATGGAGAAAAAAGGACTCGATTCTGAAACCATGTTCACTTACCACGCAAACCTTGAATAGCGTCACACAGCCGGCCTGGAGATCAGGCCGGTTTTAATATCCCCTAAAATAAAACTTTACACCCAAAAACCCGATAAGTAATATGACCTACAAACAAACAGAGGGAGGAATTATGTTGAAAAAACAAATAAAGCTGAAGCTTGGAACTAAAATTCTCAGCTTGGTCTTCGCAGTTATTCTATTGTTTTCTCTATCAGTCGGCGCCGTAATGCTAAAAGACATTACAAGCAGCATGAAAAAAATGGCCACTGAAAAAGCCAAAGGCGATCTTGCTTTAAGCAGCACGTATATTGATGACGTGATTTTAGGGAACTGGGAGGTAAAAAACGATAAGCTGTATAAAGGCGAGACACAAATAAACGGAAATGAAGAAATTGTTGATCTGCTTGGCAAAAAAACAGGTGATACCGTAACGATTTTCCAAGGAGATACTCGGGTCGCAACCAACGTAATGAAAGACGGCGAAAGAGCTGTCGGCACTCAAGCTTCTGCTGAGGTCACTGACGCTGTTTTAAAAAACGGGAAGCAATTCTACGGACAAGCAGATGTGGCAGGCTCCTCTTATCAAACAGCATATATGCCCTTAAAAGATAAGGAAGGCAACATTATCGGTATGCTGTATACAGGAGCCAATCAAAGCATTTTAGCATCGCTTACCCAATCGCTGTTCACTCAATTCGCTATCGTTCTTGCTGTAGTTATTATTATATCTGTCATCCTTGTTTTGCTTTTCACCAGAAGAATCAACCGGCGGCTGAACGTATTAAAATACGCCTTTGAAAGCGCCGGAAACGGAGATATGACAATAGAAGTTTCAGACAAGTCCGCTGATGAGTTAGCAGAACTGAGTGTCTACTATAATAAGATGAGAATGAAGCTGAATCAGACAATCCAAACGGTACAGCAATCCGCCCTTCAGCTTGCATCAGCCTCTCAGCAGCTTTCAGCCGGAGCAGAAGAAACCAATCAAGCCTCCGAAAAGATCACAGAAGCTGTTCAGCATATTGCAAACGGTTCCAAGCATCAAATCACACGAATCGAAAACAGTGAAAAATCACTGGAGCAAACAACAGCTGACATACGGCATATTTCTTCAAATACTGCTGCCATTGCTGAGAAAGGACAGCTTGCGCAATCAAAAGCAGACATTGGCCAAAATGAAATTTCAAATGTTCAGGCACAAATGGATACCATTCACCATTCGATTGAAAAAAGCGGAGAGATCATTCAGCAGCTGGACGGCCGTTCTAAACAAATTGAACAAATTTTATCCGTTATCACCCAAATTGCCGATCAGACAAACCTGCTTGCTCTTAATGCAGCAATTGAAGCTGCCCGAGCCGGAGAACACGGTAAAGGCTTTGCCGTTGTTGCTGATGAAGTTCGCAAATTAGCAGAGGAATCTCAACGGTCTGTCGGACAGATTTCCAAATTAATCGCTGAGATAAAAAATGATATGACTGAATCTGCGCAGTCTGTTGAACATGTGAAAACAGAAGCTGCTGAAGGTGTAAACATGATTCACCGCACCAGAGACGCATTTAAAGAAATTGCAGCCGCAACAGATGAAATCACTGCGGAAATCAGCGATTTATCAGCATCTGTTACCAACATTTCAGCAAGTACGCAAAAAATCAATGAATCCTTTGCCGCCAATACAACAGACATTAAAGAATCAACAGAGAGTACCCGGCAGGCGGCAGCTTTAACAGAAGAGCAATTTGCCGCAATGGAAGAGATTACTGCAGCCTCAGAAACGTTATCTCAATTGGCTGAAGAGCTTACGAGTATCATAAGTCAATTTAAAATGATTGATCAACCTGAAAACAGCCTATAATCTAGTATCAATATTTCAATTTGATAACGTTATTTTTTTAAAATGAATATTTCGATCTGCTAAAATTACGATTTCTGCAATAAACCTAAGGCAAAACAAAAAATTTTAATCTTTACACCCAGCCCTTTCTGCATTACTCTTGGAGCAGTTTTAAAGTTGCTGACGCGGGAGGTGATCATCACGAATGGACATTATAAAAACTTTACTTCTCGTAATAGTCGTCATAGCAGCTGCAGCTGTTGGCCTGATTAAGGGAGACTTTTTCTCAGACGATCAAAAAACGTCTCAAACAGAAGAATATGACGAAACACTGGCCTTCCCTTCTGAGCGTTATCCTGAGACAGCAAATCATATCAAGGACGCAATAAGTGAGGGGCATTCAGATGTGTGCACCATAGACAGAGACGGAGCTGAGGAACGCCGCGAACAATCATTAAAAGACGTACCTTCCAAAACAGGGTATGACCGAGATGAATGGCCAATGGCCATGTGCAAAGAAGGCGGTGAAGGGGCTTCTGTAGAATATATTTCTCCCGCTGACAATCGCGGCGCAGGCTCCTGGGTCGGGCATCAGCTGACCGATTACCCTGACGGCACAAAGGTTTTATTTACGATTCAGTAAACAGTTAAAAGAGGAGGAACAGCACATTGATCAAATCATGGAAGCCGCAAGAACTGACGATTTCATATCATCAATTTACTGTATTTCAAAAGGGTTCCGCACCGCCAGTCATCGATTGGACAGATGAAGCAATTGAAAAAGGATATGCGGAAACGGACGAAGCCATTTCGTTTGAGGCACAGCGAAATTCAAAGGTATATATTCTTTTGCGACTTAACAGTTCAGAAACAGTTGCATCCTACGAAAAAAAAGTGACTGTTCCTTTTCACGTCACAAAAGACGGAATTGAAATTGAAAGCATCATGTCCAAGAGGCTGTCCTTTGACCTTCCTAAAGGAGACTATCAATTCACATGCTACACTGTGCCGGCTGAGCTGTCAGATCTGCACGCTGACACTTATATCATTGATGCTGTTTCCGTATAATGAAAAGCCCTGAGAGAATACTCTCAGGGACTCTTTATACATTTTCTCCATTTGTCTTAATGACATCCTGATACCAATAAAAGCTTTTTTTCTTCAATCGTTTTAAGTCATGTTCATTCTCTTCGTCACGATTCACATAAACAAAGCCGTATCTTTTTTGATAACCGTTCAGCCAGCTTAACAGATCAGTAAATGACCAGCTGCAATATCCAATCAAATCGACTCCATCACTAATGGCCTGTCTGCATTGCTCAAGATGCGATTGCAAATAATCAATTCTATAATCATCATGTATAGTGCCGTCTTCAACTTTATCGAATTCTCCTAAACCGTTTTCTGTAATAAACACAGGAAGCTGATAACGTGTCGTAATACGGCGAAGCCCGATACGCAATCCTACCGGATCAATCGTCCAATCCCAGTTGCTCGTTGTTAGGTTAGGATTTTTCTTAGTTTTAAATAGTCCCGGCATCCCTGTTTCCTGATTGGTCCCTTTTTGTCCCGTCGTATTCATTTTCCCTTCTGAGACACCGTCGAGCGGATTTCGTTCGTAAGTAATCGTTTGATAATAGTTGACACCTACAAAATCCGGCTTCCCTTTGGCAAGCAGCTCCATATCACCCGGTTCGACTGTCGGCGCCCACCCCTGTTTTTCTAAATAGCGGAAAGGAATTTGCGGGTAGGTTCCCCAGCAGTACATGTCCAGCCACCAATTATTCATAAATTCTTCAGCATTTTCAAATGCCGTAATGTCCTCTGGATGACTGGTTAAAGGGTATGCGGGAGAATAAGCAAAGCTTGGTCCTATTTTGCCTTCGGGCACATATTTTCTGAAGGACTCAATGGCTTTCGCATTTGCCAGAAACGCAATATGATTTGCTTCGTAAAATCGTTTTCTGTCCTTCACGCCAGGCGGATGCATAGCTGTTAGAAAGCCGTGATTAAAATTGTAGTTTTGTTCATTTAACGTTACCCAATATTTCACTTTCTGCCCAAAGCGTTTATAAAGAGTAATGCAGTAATGATTAAAATCCTCTATGATGTTTCTCGACTCAAATCCGCCATACTCGTCCATAAGCGCCTGAGGCAAATCCCAGTGATATAAAGTCAAAAACGGCTCAATGTTATGAGAAAGCAATTCATCAATCAGGTTATCGTAAAATGCCAGACCGGCTTCATTGATTTCTCCTTTTCCTTTTGGAAAAATACGCGGCCAGCTGACAGAGAATCGATATGCCTTCAGCCCCATCTCAGCCATCAGAGCGACATCTTCCTTATAACGGTGATAATGGTCAACTGCAACATCACCATTGGTGCCCTTAAACGTTTTGCCGGGGATTTTCGTAAACACGTCCCATACAGAAGGACCTTTGCCATCTTCGTTCCAAGCTCCTTCAACCTGGTAAGCTGCTGAAGCCGAGCCCCATAAAAAATGTTTCGGAAAAGATTCTGGATGTTGATGGATCATTGTGTTAATCACTCCTGAAATATTTGATAAGCCTATCATAGGCTATGAAACGCGTTTCATAGCAACACAATGTTAATCCCGGAACAGCTCAGCTAATATTTTCTCTCTTTGTTCAAGAAAACATCTGGTTAACTGGACGTGTTCAGTGCTTTCGTATTCTGTATGATGAATACTGCCCCCGTCAAAGCTGAAAATGTCAGCATTCGGATACCCCAGCAAAATTGGAGAGTGAGTGGCAATGATGAACTGTACATTTCCGCCTTTCACTAAATCGTGTATGACTCTCAAAAAAGCTAACTGCCGTGAGGGAGAAAGAGCAGCTTCAGGCTCATCTAAAAGATAAATGGCTTTTCCTTTAAAACGATGTTGAAACAGCGACATAAAAGACTCACCATGCGATTGCTTGTGCAGCGGCCTTCCGCCATAGGAAAGATATGGCTGCGGAGCATCTCGTTCCACTTCATCAAGATGAAGAGAAAGCTGATAAAACGATTCTGCTCTTAAGAAAAAACCATTTGTGATCTTCGGAAGCCATGATAACCGTATGTAATCTCCCAAATGAGAGTCTGACTCCTGCAATTCATAGATATTATTACGGCTGCCGCCCGCTGTATTAAATTCACACTTATCAGCAATTGCTTCAAGCAACGTTGATTTCCCCGAGCCATTTTCCCCGACAAAAAAAGTCACTTCTCTGGTAAATGAAATGTCGTGTAATTGACTTACAGCAGGGATAGTGAATGGGTATCTGTTAAAGGACGGGATCTTATCTCTAAGGAGTGTTACTCTTTTTAAAAACATAGCTTCTCCTCTCGCGTTAAATGAATATATGAAGTAAAATCTTTTGATCCATAAGAATGCGTTCTCATATTCCAAATTATATATTATATTGTCAGTATATTCTTTTTAACGGTAATGAAAAAGCACCCAACCTTAATTGGATGCTTACAGCCTAATGTCTCTTTTCAAATTTATGCGGATGAGGATGAGGCTTCGGAACAAAGCCGTTTTGTTTCATCATTTCAAAGTGTTTGACCATGTGATTTTTGATGTGATCTCCTCTTTCTTTAGGCAGAATTCCGTATTCTACATACTTTGAGATGACATCCTTGCGTTTTTTTAATATGTCTGCTTCCAGCTGTTCAATTTCTTTCTTTTGCTGTTCAGTCAGTGTAACGTTTGCAGGCGGCTGCTGATTCTGTTTTTCCGCTGCTTCAGCTGTGCCAGTTAAAGAAATAACAGCCGCGGCAATGAGCATTCCGATGATATTGACTTTCACTTTTTTCACCCAGTTTATTCCTCCTAACTTTTTTTCATATATTTTACTTCATTCTGTTTTTTATGCATACAAAATAGAAAGAGCGAACCATTATTCGCTCTTTCTGATCTGTTCGTCCGTATATAGTTCTTCTTCTCCCGGTGATGCGTAAGTAACGTATGTTCCTGCGATAAAATCATGTAGCGTCCGTTTGTCTTCTCTCAGCCCGATCATAAACAGGCTGACAATTAAGCCAAGCCCGAAGGTTATGCCGTAAACCAGTCCGGCAATGATGACTCGCATAATCATGGTTACCAGGCCGACCTGTGACCCGTCTTTTTTTACGATTCTGATTCCGCAAATCCTTTTTCCGATGAGATAGCCTTGCCAAAATACCGGCAGCAAAATAGAGTACAGCAAAACGACCAGGCTGATGATCATGCTGTCGTTCGGGTCTTTTCCTGTGATCAGCCAATAGATCAACAAAAGGGGCACCGAGACAATAATGTAATCCAGTAATGAAGCTCCTAGTCTGATCTAAAATCCGGCCGGTTTATAGTTCTTCATGTAACTCCCCCATTATGGTTTCAATATGACTTTGATGTTGCCGTCTTCTTTCTTATCGAATATATCATATGCTCTAGGGGCATCAGCAAGACTTAATTTGTGCGTAATGATATCAGTAGGATCAATTTCTTGCTGATCAACCATTTGATACAGCATCGGCATCAGATGAATGACCGGTGCCTGTCCCATTTTGACAGAGACATTGCGGGTGAAGAAATCGCCGAGCGGAAAACCGTCCGCTTGAGAAATATATGCCCCTGTCAGCTGAACTGTGCCGAACTTTCTGACTGCTTCAGACGCGGTGAGAATCGGGCTGATGGTTCCGAATTGGTTCGGTTTTTCAGACGCTTTTTCTTTCGAAAGCGGGGTCCCGTCCATTCCGACACAATCAATAACGACATCCGCTCCGCCGTCCGTTTCATCATAAAGAAGCTTCCCGATCTCATCATGTTCTGTAAAGTTGAACGTTTCCACGCTGTTTGTCCGTTTTGCATGCTCCAGTCGATGAGGAACTTGATCAACGGAGATGACGCGTTTCGCTCCCTTCATCCAAGCGAATTTTTGCGCCATTAATCCAATCGGCCCCGCTCCCAGAATCAAGACGGTATCGCCTTTTTTCACTCCGCTGTGCTCCACGCTCCAATATGCTGTCGGCATCACGTCGGATAGAAACAAGACCTGTTCATCCTTAAGCTCACTGTCGGCAGGAACTTTGAAGGATGAAAAATCAGCAAACGGCACCCGCAAGTATTCAGCCTGTCCTCCGGGAAAATTGCCGTTATCTTCAGAGAAACCAAATAAACCGCCGGCATCGGTATGCGGGTTTGGATTTGATTCGTCGCACTGGCTCTCCATTTGATGCTTGCAATAAAAGCATTCGCCGCACCCAATGTTAAACGGAATCACGACACGATCGCCTTTTTTTAGTGATTGAACCTCGCTTCCGGTCTCTTCAACTACTCCCATCGGTTCATGTCCGATAATATAATCCGGCGCAGCCGGAATCCCGTTTTTATACAAATGTAGATCAGAGCCGCAAATACCTGTTGCCGTAATGCGGATAATAGCATCTCTTGCATCCTGAATCCGGGGAGCTTCAACCTCTTTCACTACCACATGCTCTTTCCCTTGGTATGTCAGTGCTTTCATCCTTGGCCAACTCCTTTTTTATGACTCCTTCCCTTCCCGGCTGCTTTTAAACTCGCAGCTTCATTTGTATACACAATTCGAACTTTTTGAAAACGCCATCAACATATTGCAACCCCTTATGTTCAATGCTATCTTTTTAGTTGATTAACAGATTGGGGGAAACATAGGTGAAATCATGTAAACAATCAAAAGCCGTTATCTTTAGCTTTACAATGGCTTTCTTTCTTATATTGGCAGCCTGTTCCGGCAAAGATGAAGCCGGTTCCAAGGATACAGGCTGGGAGCAGATCAAAGAAAAAGGAAAAATCGTCGTTGCTACGTCCGGCACACTTTATCCTACGTCCTATCATGATACCGATTCAGGTAAGGATCAACTGACAGGCTATGAGGTTGAAGTTGTTCGAGAAGCGGCTAAGCGTCTCGGGCTCAAAGTCGAGTTCAAGGAAATGGGCATCGACGGGATGCTGACAGCGGTGAACAGCGGCCAGGTTGACGCTGCCGCCAATGATATAGATGTGACAAAGGACCGCGAGAAGAAGTTCGCGTTTTCTTCTCCTTATAAATATTCATATGGCACAGCCATTGTCCGAAAAGATGATTTATCAGGGATTAAAACACTGAAAGATTTAAAAGGGAAAAAAGCGGCTGGCGCAGCGACAACTGTCTATATGGACGTTGCCAGAAAATACGGCGCCCAAGAAGTCATTTATGATAACGCGACCAACGAGCAGTATTTAAAAGATGTTGCCAACGGCCGCACTGATGTCATCTTAAATGACTATTACCTGCAGACACTGGCACTCGCGGCATTTCCGGATCTTAACATCACGATCCATCCTGACATCAAGTACATGCCGAACAAACAGGCCCTTGTCATGAAAAAAAGCAATACTGAGCTTCAGAAACAAATGAACGAGACGCTGAAAAAGATGAGCAAGGACGGCACTTTGACAAAGCTGTCGAAACAATTCTTTAATAAAGCGGATGTATCAAAGAAACTGGATATCGACGTTCAAGACGTTGACCTGTAATCAGACGCCATGATGTACAGCATTCAGTGGGAATATATTTTCAACACACAGCTGGCGATTGAATCGTTTCCTTATGTCATAAAGGGTATAGGGTACACGTTGCTTATTTCTTTTGTCAGCATGTTTGCGGGAACGGTAATCGGGCTGTTTATATCGCTCGCCAGAATGTCTAAGATTGCCCTGCTGAGATGGCCGGCGCGTCTCTACATTTCTTTTATGCGCGGCGTTCCGATTTTGGTGATCCTGTTTATCCTTTATTTTGGAATCCCTTATATCGGCATTGAATTTTCTGCCGTTACGGCCGCCTTGATCGGCTTTAGCCTCAACAGCGCCGCTTATATTGCGGAAATTAACCGTTCAGCCATTTCATCCGTTGAAAAAGGGCAGTGGGAAGCCGCATCCTCGCTCGGTCTTTCCTATTGGCAGACGATGAGGGGCATCATTTTGCCGCAATCGATCCGTATTGCGCTGCCTCCGCTCGCCAATGTATTGCTCGATTTGATCAAGGCATCCTCGCTCGCCGCGATGATTACGGTGCCGGAATTGCTCCAGCATGCGAAAATTATTGGGGGCCGAGAGTTTGATTACATGACCATGTATATTCTGACCGCGCTCATTTATTGGGCCATCTGCTCCGTTGCGGCGGCTTTTCAGAATATCCTTGAGAAGAAATACGCACATTATCTTTAAACAAACGTTTCATTAAAAAAAGCCGCTCCGCAGGAGACGGCTTTTTCCTATTGATTCAGCTTCCATTTAAATGGATCTTCAAACAGCGACCAATCGGAATCAAACTCATATTCAGTCAGCAAACATTGATCCAGCTCCTTCGTAATGGCGTCTTCATCCAAGTCTGTTCCGATAAACACCAGCTGCGTCAGACGATCGCCGAATTCCGGGTCCCAATCCTCTAATATTTCCGGCTCCTGCTGTTTGATTTGCTCCTGCTCAAGCTTCGGCATTGCCGCCACCCAATAAGATACCGGCTCAATCGTTACGGACGGGCCGGCTTGGGACATCAGAAGAGCGAGGCTGTTATGCGATGCGCACCAGACAATACCTTTGGCGCGGACAACATTTTTAGGCATTTGATCCATCCAGTGATAAAAGCGCGTTGAATGAAATGGCAGCCGTCTTTTATAAACAAATGAAGAAATGCCGTATTCCTCGGTTTCCGGGGTATGGGCTGCATGGCCTGCCGTCAGCTCTCTTATCCAGCCGGCAGATCCGCTCGCTTCCTCGAAGTTAAATAGCCCCGTATGTAAAATCTCCTGCGGCTTGACGTTCCCTTTGACAGCACGAATGAATGTAGCCCTTGGCTGCAGGGTGCGAAGGACTTTCTCAAGCTGTTCAAGCTCTTGCTCGCTGACTAAATCACATTTATTTAAGATCAGAACATCGCAAAACTCAATTTGATCGATTAACAGGTCGGCAATTTCTCTTTCGTCTTCTTCCCCAAGTGCTTCTTTGCGGTCCAGAAGGCTGTCACCCGACTGATAGTCATGCCAAAAACGGTTCGCATCGACCACTGTCACCATCGTATCTAACTCACAAAACTTGGTGAGATCGATTCCCAGCTCTTCGTCAATATAAGAAAATGTCTGGGCCACCGGGATCGGTTCGCTGATTCCCGTCGATTCGATTACGATATAATCAAACCGTCCGTCTTTTGCCAGCTTCTCCACTTCGACTAACAAATCCTCGCGAAGTGTGCAGCAAATGCAGCCGTTTGACATTTCCACTAGCTTTTCATCTGTTCTGGAAAGCCCGCCTTCCTGCTTGACCAGCCCCGCGTCAATGTTTACCTCGCTCATGTCATTTACAATAACGGCTATTTTTAAGCCTTCGCGATTTTGCAAAATGCTGTTGAGCAGTGTTGTTTTTCCCGCGCCAAGATAGCCGCTTAGTACTGTAACCGGAATTTTTTTCATTGTGATCACACCCTCTCAAAATAGAATCATTACGATTTAAATGCCGTATGTGTAATGGTGAATGCCGCTTTTCGCGCCCCAGAAATATTTCTCGCTGTCGGCCCGATTTCAAGTTCCGCAAAGGCACCCATCACTTATAACCCGTTCCCCCATTGCAAATCCTTGCCGACAATCGGAAAGCCGCAGCCGGCAAAAGGCAATTGCTCTGCTTGCGCTGCTTTTTGAACCCACTCGAATCGGCTGATGTCAGAGGCAAAGCCTGTTGCCAGCGCGATATGTTCGAATGTGTATGACGATTCATTTTTCTTCAGCTGTATCTGCAGCCGGCCGTCAGCTGTTTTTTGACATGATATCACTTCATCCTGAATGACCTTTATCCTGCCCTCTTCTCTATAGACAGCAAGCTTTCTTGAGATGTCCTTCGGGAAGGAGCCGCGATGTCTGGCATTTGTGATCCATTGTCTTCTCTTTTGATAGTCTGGCGTTTTGCTGAATCTTTTCATATACTTCGGGCCAAGCCAGCCCGGATCACTGTCAAAATCATAGGTGCGGAACGGATGCCTCACGAACATCGTCACGTCGCGCCCGTCATCTGAGAGCTTTATGGCGTAATGAGCCGCCGTGATCCCTCCGCCCACAACCGCCGCTTTTACGCCTTCCTGTTTTAACCCTTGCACATCCCTGTCAAACACATGATAAATGCCGTCATTCTGAAATGCTGTGCCCACTCCGGCCAGCAAGGCTGTTGTGAAAAACTCATGGCTAGTACAACTCTTTCGCCCCTGATTGTTTCGGAGGCATCTGTCCTCACTTCCCACAATCCGTTTTTTCTTCTCAAGTCTGTCACCATGCCTGTCTTCCACGCCTGATCAATATGTATCTCATCCAATACAGTTTCACAATGCTGATTAAAAAGCGATAAAGAGGGACGCTTATACCTCCCGAAGAATACCTCCGGCCACTGGCTTTTATCCGCATACGTTTGCAGGCTGAACGGCTCGGTATCCATGTGATGGACCGGTGGAGAGCGTAAATCATTCATCCGAATGCGGGCCGTATTTCGCTTCCAGCACTCAAGGGGCTGTTCATGAGGATCAATGACCGCAAGATCCTGGATAGGCACCTTTCCGCTCTTCACCAGATGCACAGCCAAGGTCGATCCTTGAATTCCGCCGCCGATGATAAGCCATTTATACATAGGAGTAACTCCTTTCTGCACAAAACGTAATTATTACGATTTAAATCGTATGTTCTTTTTTCCTTTTTGTCAACTGCTTTCTATTCAGCTGATCACAACTTTTGTGTGTTCAGGTATGTTTTCGTATATCCATTTCGCATCTGGAATGGATAGTCTGATACAGCCATGGGATGCTTTTGTCCCTAATTTTTTTGCTTCCTTTTCAATGACTTTTTTGTCCTTTGTCATGGGTACGCTGTGAAAAAGAAATTCTCCATGGTTTTTCCATGAGACCCAGTATTCCGCCCCTTCCTGATATCCTTCAGAGAAAAACCATTCTCCCCGTTCAGGCTCGATATGAAATGTGCCTTTCGGTGTGGAATCATCATGGGTTTGATCGAGTCCTGATGAAACGATCATGGTATAGATGGTTTTGCTTCCGGCATTGATATAAGCCTTCTGCTGTTTCACGTCCACATCAATCCAGACATTTTTCAGCTGCTTGATATCGGGGTATTCTCCGCCGGAAGGCTTTGTCCAATCAATGCTTGTTTTCTCTGCCGCTATGTGTTTGTCTGTTTTCTTCATTTGAGCTCCCGGTTTCTCGTCCGCATGATAAGAACAGGCTGACAGCAGAATTGCCGGCGCAAAAACAGCAATTAATAAGAATGAAAGTTTCATAGTCATTCCTCCTGTTTCGAAAACCTAAGCTTCGCATAGGCATCGTGCAGATGAATTGATTCTTCATTTCTGCATTCAATATCAAAGGCCGACACCCATTCAAGCTCATATAAGTCTGCTGCAATGAGACGGGCCAGATCCTCAACAAATCTGGGATTTTCATATGCGGTTTCCGTTACGGCCTTTTCATCCGGCCGCTTTAGCACCGGGTGCAGTCTCGCGCTGGCATTTGATTCTGCAACGTGAAGCAAATCGGCTTTTACATCGACTGGGAGCAGTGCCGTTGGATGAATATCGGCCAAAATGCTGACCGTTCCCCTCTGATTGTGGGCACTGTATTCACTGATTTCCTTAGAGCAAGGGCAAAGAGTCGTTACTTTCGCCGAGATACCGGCCCGCTGTTTAAACGGCTGATCTTCGTGATAGGTGACAGACATCAACATCTCAGCATGCATCAGCCCCGCTTTCCCAAGCATTGGACTCTTTCTTTCGAAATACCATGGAAACCGCACTTCGACGCAAGCCGAGATTTGATCCATGTTTTCTGCAAGCTCTTTCGTAAATTGCTGAAGAGAAGAAAATGTGAGAATCCAGCCGTTTTGATGATAGCGTTGGAGCTGCTCTGTTAATCGGCTCATATTGATGCCTTTCTGATTCCGCTGCAGGCTGGCGGTCATGGTAAAATTCGCTGCTGTCGTTTGCTGACAAGGCTTCATCGCTGAGGCAACAGTGACCGGGTGAGACACATTGGTGACACCTACTTGCTGAATATCAAAAAAATAGTCTTTTCTGATATTCTGAAGATCCTTCATGTTCTCCTTTTCCACAGGCTTTTGCCCTTTCACGGGACTGACCGACCCAAAATATTGAAGACGCTCCGTTTTTTCCGGGAGCAGAATGTGTTGTTCCAATCAGAAAACTCCTTCCGTTTTAAATCGTAATAATTACTATTTATTCTGATCGGTTCACGAGTTAAAATCAAGAGAAAGTTGAAAACAGCAAAAAAAGACACGCGCAAGCGCGTGTCTCCCATCCAACATCAAACATCCGCCGGGCTGCTTTCCGCGCTCCAGCTTTTTCTCCAGTAATATCCTGCGGCAATCACAAGCACAAACGCCAGCAATGCGATACAGGAAAACGTGATAAATCCGATGGCATATGTGCCTGTCATCTGTTTTAATGACCCTAAAATGTTTGGCAGAAAGAAACCTCCGATGCCTCCTGCTGCGCCGACGATTCCCGTCACCATTCCGATTTCTTTCCGGAAGCGCTGCGGGACGAGCTGAAACACTGCTCCGTTGCCCATTCCGAGTCCCATCATTCCGACAAATAAAAGGATGATAACCATTGAAAGAGACGGCAGACTGCTGACTCCGGCCATGCAAAGAGCCACGATGACAAACAGAACAGAAAGAACCTTCGTGCCCCCGACTCGATCGGAAATCCAGCCCCCTACAGGCCGGAAAAAACTGCCCGCTGCTACACATAATGTGACGAAATCTCCCGCGTGAATTTTTGACAGCTGATATTGATCAACGAAGAATATCGCCAAAAAGCTGGACAGCCCGACAAACCCTCCAAAAGTAACGCTGTACAGCAGACAGAAAAACCACGTTTCCTTCTGTCCGAACACCTGCAAGTAGTTTTTGAGCGGCTGCGGCGCCGGTTGTTCAGGAGAATTCTTCGCCATGAAAACAAACAGAATAAAGACGATGATCAGAGGAAGAAGCGCAATTCCCATCACACTGTGCCAGCCGAACTGCTCTGCAAGCCGGGGGCCAAACAGTGTCGCAAACAAGGTGCCGCTGTTACCCGCACCCGCTATTCCCATCGCCAGTCCCTGCAAATGAGGCGGATACCACCGGCTTGCCATAGGAAGCGCAACAGCAAAGCTCGCGCCTGCCACGCCAAGCAGAATGCCGATCGCGTAAAGCTCAGTCAGCGTACGGCCGCCAAAAGTTCCCCAAAGCAGTGGGATCATTGTCACCAGCATTCCGGTCACAGCTGTTTTTTTCGGCCCGATTCTGTCCGTTAATACGCCTAATATGATCCGAAACACAGATCCCGATAAAATCGGCACAGCCACGATAAGCCCTTTTTCAAAGGGAGACAGGCCAAAATCCTGAGAAATATAAACACCAAGCGCCCCAAGCATAACCCATATCATAAAACTTACATCAAAGTATAAAAACGAGCAGAGCAAAGTGGACGGGTGACCGCTTGTTTTCAGTTCCAACAGCTTCATAACATTCCCCTTTCTTGACCCTATAAAAATTTCAATTTTCTGAATCAAGAATATATGACCTTATTTTTTCGGAAAAGACATGTGTAAGCTAATGTGACACGTTTAATGCGTTAACTGAGCATTGTGCCATAATTTTTGATAGGAGAAAAACTTACAAGCTGAGGCAAAGGAGGTCTGGCAAATGAAGAAACAAAGATTAATTGTAGCAGGGAACGGAATGGCCGGAATTCGCTGTATTGAAGAAATATTAAAGCTTCATCGTGACATGTTTGAGATTGTCATTTTCGGCAGCGAACCGCATCCCAACTATAATCGCATTCTCTTATCCTCCGTTTTACAGGGGGAGGCATCGCTCAATGACATTGTGCTGAACAGTAGTGAATGGTACGCCAAGCAAGGCATAACACTTTACACAGGAGAAACAGTCGTTCAAATCAACACAGACTTGCAGCAAGTCATCACAGATCAAAAACGCAGCCTGTCCTACGACAAATTGATTCTGGCAACAGGCTCCTCCCCTCATATACTCCCCATACCCGGGACAGACAAAGAAGGTGTTTACGGCTTTCGGACAATAGAAGACTGCCAAGCTTTTATCAGCATGGCGGAACGTTATCAAAAAGCAGCGGTCATCGGCGCCGGCTTATTAGGCCTTGAGGCGGCTGTAGGCCTGCGGCATTTGGGCATGGATGTCAGCGTCATTCACCACTCTCCCAGCATTATGCAAAAACAGCTCGATCAAACAGCGTCTCGTCTGCTTCAGTCTGAGCTTGAACGAAAAGGCTTAACCTTTCTTTTAGAGAAAGACACAGCAACCATTACAGGAGGCCCACGGGCAGATGGTATCCGGTTTAGCGACGGCTCTTCGATAAAAGCAGACTTGATTGTGATGGCGGCTGGTGTAAGACCCAATATCCAATTGGCTGCATCAGCAGGAATCGCCGCAAACCGCGGCTTCATCGTCAATCAATTCATGCAGACGAGCAAACCGAATGTGTATGCCGTCGGGGAATGCGCCGAGCACAACGGAATGGTATACGGATTGGTCGCGCCTCTTTATGAACAAGGAAAAGTCCTCGCACAACACATCTGCGGCGCTCCATGTGAAGGATATCGTGGCTCTGCCCAATCTGCAGCCTTAAAAATAGCGGGAATTGATGTGTGGTCGGCAGGAAAGGTGCACGAAGACGCAGGCACGACGAGCATTAAGCTTCATGATGAACATGCCGGCTGCTACAAAAAAGTCCTCTTTGAGAACGACAAACTGGCTGGTGTAATTTTATTCGGAGACACATGTGATAAACAGCGGCTTCTCGACAGCCTGCTTAAACAAAGAGACATTTCCATTGTCAAAAAGCAGCTGATCGAACCGGATCAAAGCGGCATTTCATTTGCATCTATGCCTTCCGCTGAACCCATTTGCCAATGCAACTCGGTGACAAAAGGTTTGATTGAAGAAGCGGTGCACACGAAAGGCTTAACAACGGTCGAAGAAGTTAAGCAGTGCACAAAAGCATCCGGCTCTTGCGGAGGCTGCAAGCCGCTCGTTGAAGACCTTCTGAAATACATGGAAAGCAGCGAATATACAGAACCAGCCGGCCAGCCTTCGTTTTGCGGCTGCACTGATTTGACGGAAGATGAAGTCATCGCCGAACTGCACCGATGTCATTTCCCCGATCCTGCTGAGGCAATGAATCAGCTTGGCTGGAAAACGAAAAACGGCTGCCGCGTTTGTGTTCCGGCGCTTCACTATTACATGGAATTGTTGCAGCCTGGGTATATCCAGTCTCCTGAAACATCGCCCAAGGATACATGCACCCTCATTCCGCAAATGTACGGCGGGCTGACAAATGCAAAGGAACTCAGAAACATCGCAAACATCATCGAGACATACGGCATCCCCAATGTTTCAATAACTCACGGCCAGAGGCTGAAGCTTTCCGGAATCCGGCCGAATGACCTTGCAAACATCAGAAAAGAACTGCACATGCCAGTTTTCACTCATCAGCACCGCCGCTCGCTGCAAAGTGTCATAGCATGTACGTGCGGGGATGATCGCTCTATTCAAAAGCTGGCAAGCCACATCGAAAGACATACTGACGTGCTTTCCATGCCTGATCACATATCCATCAGCTTGTCGTGTGAAAAAGACTGCACCGCCGCAGCTATACAGGATATCGGCGCCATTCGAACACAAGAGGGCTGGGACATTTACACTGGCGGCATCCGGGGAGCGCATGCCCGTGCCGGAATGCTGTTTTGTGTGACGGATAGCGAAGAAAATACTGCCATTATGATGAAAGGCCTTCTTCAATATTATCGCGAAACGGCTCACTACGCGGAAGCGGTTCATCAGTGGATTGACCGCCTCGGCATCATTCATATCAGAGAGGTATTATTTGAACAGGATTTGCGTACGCAGCTGCTGGAAAACCTTCAAACTGACCTGTCATTGATACAAGATCAGCCTATACAGGCTGGCGCACTTAAGAAAGGATGAGGCATTTTGACTGAACGACTGCTTAGATATTTCCGCGAAAAACAGCAAGACGTCCAATCAGAAAAAACATACGACACCCAATGTCCGTTTTGCAGCATGCAATGCAAAATGCAGCTTGTGGAACAAACCGTCGTCACACGGAAAAAGTATACAGCCATCGGCATCGACAATCCCACGACACAAGGCCGTTTATGCATGAAAGGGATGAACGCCCACCAGCATGCCCTGCACTCCTCCCGCATCACCCGGCCGCTGCTCAAAAAAAACGGTGAGTTTGTGCCTGTTTCCTGGGCTGAAGCGCTGAACTATATAAAAGAGCAAGTCACCCTGATCCAAGACAAACACGGTCATGATGCGATGGCTGTCTACGGAAGCGCCTCGATTACGAATGAAGAGGCTTATCTGTTAGGAAAGTTCGCACGAGTCGGCTTACAGACAAAATACATCGATTACAACGGCCGGCTCTGTATGTCCGCCTCAGCAACCGGAGCCAACCAAACATTCGGAGCAGACAGAGGCTTGACGAATCCCTTAGCGGAAATCCCCCACACCCGAGTGATCATTTTGGCCGGCACCAATATCGCGGAATGCCAGCCGACCATCATGCCGTATTTTGAACAAGCGAAAGAAAACGGTGCTTATCTCATTGCCATTGACCCCCGGGAAACAGCGACGACCAAAATAGCCGACCTTCATCTGAAAATCAAACCCGGAACAGACGCAGCCCTTGCCAACGGTTTAGTCAAAATCATCATAGACGAACAGCTGATAAACGAAGACTTCATTCGCACGCGCACAAACGGATTTGATGAGCTCAAACAGCATACCGGCGCTTTAAATCTGGAAGACATCGCCGAGCAGACAAGTGTTCCTTTAGAGCAAATACGAAAGGCCGCTATGAAGTTTGCCAAGGAAACGTCCGGCATGCTGTTTACAGCCCGCGGCATTGAACAGCAAACCGACGGAACCGCAGCTGTGAAAGGCTTCTTAAATGTGGTGCTGATCACAGGAAAAATCGGCAAGCCTTACTCGGGCTACGGAGCGATCACCGGACAGGGCAATGGGCAAGGCGCCCGAGAGCATGGCCAAAAAGCAGATCAGCTTCCCGGCTACCGTTCCATCGAAAACGAAGAACATCGGGCTTATATTGCAAAAGTGTGGGGAGTCGATCCGGATGAGCTCCCGCGAAAAGGCGTCTCAGCCTATGAAATGATGGAAAAAATCAACGATGGAGACATTAAAGGGCTGTTTCTAATGTGTTCCAATCCAGCAGTCTCCAGCCCAAATGCCAACCTTGTCAAACAGGCGCTGTCGAAACTGACATTCTTTGTTGCGATCGACTTGTTTCTATCTGAAACTGCGAAATTCGCTGATGTCATTTTGCCCGCATCCTCTTACTTAGAAGACGAAGGCACGATGACAAATGTCGAAGGCCGCGTGACATTGAGGGAAGCGAGCCGCCCCTGCCCGGGAGAAGCAAAGCATGATTGGCAGATCATTTGCGAAATCGCGTCCGTTCTCGGAAAAGGCCGTTATTTTTCCTACACGTCTGCGGAGGATATCTTTAACGAATTGAGAGAAGCGAGCCGCGGCGGAATCGCCGATTATTCCGGCATCACATATGACAGGCTCAGACAAGAAGGCGGGATTCACTGGCCGTGTCCGGAGCCTGATCATCCCGGAACCGGGCGCTTATTTGAGGACTCATTTGCACATCCGGATCAAAAAGCGGCATTAAGTGTGATCCCAAACGAACCCGTTGTTCCAAAAGATAAGCCGACCGCCGAATATCCGTTGTTTTTAACGACCGGAAGGGTCATGTCTCATTATTTAACAGGTGTCCAAACGAGAAAAAGCGCCTCTTTGGCCGCAAGACATTTTGAATCATTTATGGAAATCCATCCGAAAACAGCAGCAGCCTACAATATCGAAGACCGCGTTCTCGTGAACATCGAATCTCCTCGCGGAAGCATCACCGTCCGCAGCAAATGGTCAGAACACATCAGAAAAGACACAGTATTTGTTCCCATCCACTGGGCGGATGCCCAAAACGTAAATGATTTGATTGGCGACAGCCTAGATCCAGCGTGTAAAATGCCCGGTTTTAAGGTATGCGCCGTCCGAGTCAGACCTATTTAAAATTTTCATAAAATTTTTAGAAATTTTCGTATTTTTTGTTACATTTTATAACATGCATCTTAAATATTTCTTTTTGCTGTGCTACGCTGAAAAAAACATTGATAAGGAGCGGATCATCTGATGGGAAAAAAACAGCTAGTTCTTGTTGGTAATGGAATGGCCGGGGTAAGGGCGATTGAAGAGATACTGAATGTTTCAAAAGACGAATTTCAAATCACAATTTTTGGTTCCGAACCGCATCCCAACTACAACCGAATCCTTTTGTCAAAAGTGCTGCAAGGCGATACAGATATCAAAGATATTACGTTAAACGATTGGAACTGGTACGAAGAAAACAATATACAATTGTATACCAATGAAACAGTTATTAAAGTGGACACCGAAAACAAAACCGTCATCACCGATGCAGACAGAATACAGCCTTATGATGAACTGATCCTGGCTACGGGTTCTGTCCCTTTTATCCTGCCGATTCCAGGTGCAGACAAAAAAGGCGTCACAGCTTTCCGGGACATAAAAGACACAGACACGATGCTCGCCGCGTCAAAACAATATAAAAAAGCAGCCGTCATTGGCGGAGGCTTGCTTGGCTTAGAAGCTGCGCGCGGTTTGCTGAATCTCGGTATGGAAGTCTCCGTTATCCATCTCGCTCCCTTCCTGATGGAACGCCAGCTTGACGCAACGGCCGGACGCCTGCTGCAAAACGAATTAGAAAAACAAGGAATGACCTTTCTGCTTGAAAAGCAAACAGAAGAAATTCTCGGAGATGACCGGGTCGAGGGCGTCAGATTCAAAGACGGCACAAGTGTTGAAGCCGATTTAGTCGTCATGGCCGTCGGCATCCGTCCGAATACAGCGCTTGGGGCCGAAAGCGGAATTCCAGTCAACCGCGGCATCATTGTCAACGATTATATGCAAACCGAAATCCCGCACGTTTATGCGGTCGGTGAATGCGCCGAGCACCGAGGAATCGCATACGGACTCGTGGCGCCGCTCTATGAACAGGCGAAAGTGCTCGCTAAACATATCTGCGGTGTTGAAACGAAACCTTATGAAGGCTCCGTTCTCTCCACTCAACTGAAAGTATCAGGAGTCGAGGTCTTTTCTGCCGGTGACTTTAACGAATCAGACGAGAAAAAAGCGATTAAGGTTTTTGATGAACAGGATGGCATTTATAAAAAAGTCGTGCTGCGAGGCAATCAGATTGTCGGAGCCGTTTTATTCGGCGACAGCAGTGAGGGCAACCGCCTGTTTTCGATGATTCAAAAAGAAGCAGATATCTCTGAAACCTCTAAAATCTCAATTTTACAGCCTCTCAACCAAGAAGCCGGCACAAGTCTGACCGCTGCCATGAGCAATGATGAAATCATCTGCGGCTGTAACGGCGTGTCAAAAGGAGCAATTATTCAGGCCATCCAGGAACAGGGCTGTTCATCAACAGATGAAATCAAAGCATGCACCGGCGCGTCCCGCTCATGCGGAGGCTGTAAGCCGCTCGTAGAAGACATCCTTCAGTATACGCTGGGATCAGACTTTGACGCATCAGCCCAAAAAGAAGCGATTTGCGGCTGTACCTCATTGTCGAGAGACGAGGTAGTCGAAGAAATCAAAGCCAAAGGGCTGTCACATACAAGAGAAGTCATGAACGTGCTCGGCTGGAAAACGCCAGAAGGCTGTTCCAAATGCCGTCCGGCTCTGAACTACTACTTAGGCATGATCAATCCGTCCAAATATGAGGATGACAGAACATCCCGCTTTGTTAATGAACGGATGCACGCCAATATTCAAAAAGACGGAACCTACTCTGTCGTACCGCGGATGTACGGCGGTGTAACCAACTCTCAAGATCTTCGCAAAATCGCTGATGTCGTCGACAAATACGAGATCCCGCTCGTCAAAATGACAGGCGGCCAGCGAATTGACTTGATCGGCGTGAAAAAAGAAGACCTGCCAAAGGTATGGGCCGATCTTGATATGCCGTCAGGCTACGCGTACGGAAAAACACTCCGCACGGTAAAAACATGTGTAGGCGAACAATTCTGCCGCTTCGGCACACAAGACTCCATGGCCTTAGGCATCGACCTTGAGAAAAAATTTGAAGGACTCAACACGCCTCATAAAGTGAAAATGGCCGTATCTGCCTGCCCGCGAAACTGTGCAGAGTCCGGCATTAAAGATCTTGGCGTTGTCGGCATCGACGGAGGCTGGGAGCTTTACGTCGGCGGAAACGGCGGAACCCATCTGCGTGCCGGCGACTTGCTGATGAAGGTGAAAACAAATGAAGAAGTCTTGGAATACGCAGGCGCTTATCTTCAATACTACCGGGAAACGGCAAACTACTTAGAACGCACGTCCGCATGGCTAGAGCGCGTCGGTTTATCCCATGTCCAAGATATTTTAAACGATCCGGAAAAACGGCAGGAGCTGAACGACCGAATGAATGAAACGCTCTCTGTCCGCAAAGATCCGTGGAAGGACTTCCTGGAAGATAAACAAACCTCTAAAGAATTATTTGAAAATGTCGTGACCACATCATAATGACAGAAACAAACATTGAGGAGGAATGGACATGGTGAACAAAGACGTCACAAAAGTATGTATCGGAAAAATCGAAGAATTGCCTGAACAATTAGGAAAAACAGTGTATATTGAAGATAAGGAGCTTGCGGTCTTTAAGCTTTCAAACGGGAGCATCCGCGCCATTGAAAACCGCTGTCCCCATAAGGGCGGCGTCCTTGCAGAAGGTATCGTCAGCGGCGAATATGTCTTCTGTCCGATGCACGACTGGAAAATCTCCTTGGAAGACGGAATCGTTCAAGAGCCGGATCACGGCTGTGTCAAAACATACGAAACGCTGATCGAAGGAGAATACGTTTATCTCGTATATTGATCAAAGACCGGATCACTTTCAAAGTGATCCTTCATTTTTTACAGTGACGGAAGGATGACATGATCATGAAAAACGGAATCGTATATTTTGTGGGCGCCGGACCTGGGGATCCAGGGCTCATCACCATAAAAGGAAAACAGGCGCTGGAGGTAGCGGATGTCATTTTGTATGACCGGCTCGCAAATCCAAAGCTGCTCGAATACGCATCACCAGACTGCCAGTTCATTTATTGCGGAAAACTGCCGGACCGCCATTTTATGAAACAAGCAGAGATCAATGCCCTGCTGATTGAAAAAGCGTCGGAGGGATTAACTGTTGTCCGTTTAAAGGGCGGAGATCCCAGCGTGTTTGGCAGAGTCGGCGAGGAAGCAGACGCTCTCCACCAGCATGGCATCCGCTATGAAATGGTGCCGGGCATCACCTCGGGAATCGCAGCGCCGCTGTATGCGGGAATCCCCGTCACGCATCGGGATTTCGCTTCGTCTTTCGCCATGATTACCGCACATGATAAATCCTTAAAAGGAACGCCGAACCTTGACTGGGAAGGGCTTGCCCGAAGCGTTCAAACGCTTGTGTTTTACATGGGTGTCAAAAACCTTCCATTTATTTGCCAGCAGCTCATCGCGTACGGAAAATCTCCTTCTGTCCCTGTCATCGTGATTCAATGGGGAACGTGGGGCCGCCAGCGGAGCGTAAAAGGAACGCTGCAGGATATCCATCAAAAAATACAGGAACAGCAAATCACAAATCCCGCCATTATCGTCATCGGTGATATTGTAAACGTTCAAACACACAGCTGGTTTGAAAGCAAACCATTCATCGGGCAGCATATGATGATAGTCACTCATGGCGAAGATGAGCATACGCTGGCAGACAAGCTGCGCGATTATGGTGCCGATGTCATCGAATGGCCGAAATGGCGGACTGAAAAAATGCCTGCCAACGAGGATATTCTAGGACAGATCAGCACCTTTGAGGATATTTTCTTCACATCACGCCGTGCGGTTTGCGAATTTTTTGAAGCGCTCGCGTCCAAACGAATCGACATTCGCCAGCTGACCGCACGCCTGAGTGCAGCGTCAGAAGCAGGAAAGGCAGAGCTTATAAAACGCGGCTTCATCATATCCGAGCACCATCACAATTCACCTAAAAAGCTGATTGTCGGCAGCCGTCATTCAGTAGAAGAAATGCAGAAATCAGAGGCCTGTTTGTGCTATATCACCCATGAAAACGTCATAGATGAGCGATTCACCAGAATGACCGAACGGACGATCAGTGAGTCTCCTCTGAACATGATCATTTGCCCCGGCAAGCAGTCCGCTCAGCAATTGATCAGCGCAGGAGAAGAAATCGGCATTTCACCAGAACCGTCAGCAAGCCGCCCCCCTGTCATCTGTGTAGGCGATGGCGCGCCCGCCGCTGCATACGGGTTTACTGCCGTACAAGACCAAGAGCAATTATTTGCGTTTATACAAAATGAGCAAGTGGAGAAAAAGCTCCTCCACAGCTGATGATACAGCCCTTTTCCAAAGGGCTTTTTTTATTTATGAACCAATTTTTTGTGGTGGGTGGAATACATCGCCATATTTTCTGCCTGAGGGTCCAGATAAGATTTCGCACTGTTGACGGCAGTCGGGCCTTCCGTAAAGCCGCCGGCAATCAATCTGAGCTTGCTTTCATAATAAGCCGCGTCCCCCGCAACAAACACGCCCGGAAGATTCGTCCGCATATGTCTGTCAGCTTTAATCCGGCCTTCTTCAATCTCGAGACCCCAATCCTTCATCGGGCCGAGATCAATTTTAAACCCGTGATTAATAATGAGCTCATCAAGCTCGATTTCCTCGGTATGTCCAGACTCAGCATGACAAACGGCGACGCTTTCGATGCGTTCTTCAGTGCCGCTGAGATGTTCCAGCCGATAAGGAGTAAGCACCCGCACAGATGACTGCTTCATTTTTGTCACGCTGCTTTCCAGTCCGCCGAATTCCTCCCTGCGGTGCACGACAGTAACAGACGCCGCAATCGGTTCCAGCTCATTAGCCCAATCGACCGCAGTATCTCCCCCGCCAGAAATTACGACCCGTTTGCCTCTAAACGCATCAAGCTTTTCCACTTTATAATGAAGATTTTTTCCTGCATATCGGCTTGCATCCTGGCTGTCAAACTCATTGACCTCCAGCGTGCCCATTCCGACAGCCAAAATAACGGTTCTTGTATAGTGCTTCTCCCCCTCAGAGCTAGTCAGCACCATGGTTCCGTCATCCAGACGCTCAAATCCGGTCACTCGCTGATTCAGCACAATATCAGGGTCAAACGTCGCCGCCTGCTCCTTCAGCTGTTCGATCAGCTGCTCCCCGGCAATCCCCGGTATCCCGCCAATATCGCGAATGATTTTCTCAGGGAAAAATAAAGACACCTTGCCCCCGAGCCGCGGCAAAAACTCGATCACTTTCGTTTTCAGCTCCCGCATGCCGCAGTAAAAAGCCGTAAACAGCCCGATCGGTCCCCCGCCTATAATCGTGACGTCATACACCTCATGATTTTCAGCCATCCGTCCTGCCTCCCGTTCCAATCTATCATTAACGTTATATCATTTAATTGAGAATGAATATCAATACAAAGTATATCATATTTTAATAGCCTGTGTTCAACCATTTCGTCGGCCCTGAATAATAATTCCCGCGCATGATGTTTGCCGCAAAGGTGCCGCAGTTCACCACTGGATTTCTTAGAATCCTAAACAAGGTGAAACGATCCTTCCTCCTCTTCCGTCAAACAATCAGTGCCTTTTTTCGTGATATAATCAGAGGCAGCTTACCATGAGCGGAGGTTTTATTGTGACAGCACAATCGTCTTTTCTTCAGCTGAATTCTATTTTTATCAGTATTTTAATAGAAGCCATTCCGTTTATTCTGATTGGCGTCATTTTGTCCGGAATCATTCAAATGTTTGTTTCTGAAGAAATGATTGCAAGGATCATGCCGAAAAACCGGTTTCTCGCAGTCTTATTTGGTGCGCTTGCCGGCATCTTATTTCCCGCCTGCGAATGCGGCATTATCCCGATTACGAGGCGGCTTCTGCTAAAAGGGGTTCCTCTTCATGCAGGCGTTGCTTTTATGCTGACTGCTCCTATCATCAATCCCATTGTTTTGTTTTCTACGTATATTGCGTTCGGGAATAGATGGAGCGTTGTCTTTTACCGGGGCGGACTGGCGCTCGCCGTTTCGGTGATCATCGGCATCATCTTATCCTATCAATTTAAGGATAACCAGCTTTTAAAGCCTGATGAACCCGGGCATCGCCATCATCTTCACCACACCCTGCTGCAAAAGCTGGGAGGGACCTTGCGTCACGCCATTGATGAATTTTTCTCCGTGGGGAAATATTTAATCATCGGCGCCTTTATCGCAGCTGCGATGCAGACGTACGTCAAAACATCCACTCTGCTTGCGATCGGACAGAATGATGTATCATCTTCCCTCGTGATGATGAGCCTGGCGTTTGTCTTGTCGCTTTGTTCAGAAGTGGATGCATTTATTGCGTCTTCCTTCAGCAGCACATTTTCTTTAGGCTCGCTCATCGCCTTTCTCGTCTTCGGTGCGATGGTTGATATTAAGAATCTCTTGATGATGCTCGCGGCCTTCAAAAAACGATTTGTTTTCCTGCTGATTACGTATATTGTCGTGATCGTCTTAGCGGGATCACTACTGGTAAAGGGGTGATTGGATGTTTCGTCTATTGGTGCTGATGGGATTTACGTTTTTCTTTTATCATCTGCACACCTCAGGAAATCTAACAAAATATATCAATATGAAATATGCCTATCTTTCCTTTATTGCGATCTTCCTGCTGGCCATTTTGACAGCTGTTCAAGCGTATTTATTTATCAAATCGCCTGAAAAAGGCGGGCATCATCATGACGATGATTGCGGCTGCGGCCATGATCATGACCATGAACAAAACAAACCATTTTATCAGCGGTATTTTATTTATCTTGTTTTTATTTTCCCTTTGGTGTCAGGCATCTTTTTTCCGATTGCGACGCTTGACTCATCCATCGTCAAAACGAAAGGATTCTCGTTTAAGGCCATGGAAAGCGGAGATCACTACTCCCAAACCCAGTATCTACGGCCTGATGCCAGCCTTTATTATGCGCAAGACAGCTATGACAAGCAGATGAAACAGCTGTATAAAAAATATTCTGGTAAAAAAGAGATTTCTCTGACCGATGATGATTTCTTAAAGGGTATGGAAACCATTTATAACTATCCGGGTGAATTTCTCGGCCGTACGATTGAATTTCATGGATTTGCGTATAAAGGAAACGCGATTAACAAAAACCAGCTCTTCGTATTGCGGTTTGGCATTATTCACTGTATCGCTGATTCCGGCGTTTACGGGATGCTTGTGGAATTTCCGAAGGACATGGATATTAAGGATGATGAATGGATTCATATCAAAGGCACTTTGTCCTCAGAGTACTATCAGCCATTCAAATCCACCCTCCCTGTCGTGAAAGTGACGGACTGGAACACCATTAAAAAACCTGATGATCCGTATGTTTACAGAGGATTTTAATTGAAGACGAAACCAGTACAAGTACTGGTTTCTTTTTTTATTTCTTTTTCATCAGCATCAAATCAAGATAGAGCTGGCATCGCGTTCTGAAGTCGCTTAAATCGATGGATGTCATCTCAAGAATCTGCTTGATGCGGTAATTTAATGTGTTTTGGTGAATAAACAGCTGTTCTGCGGCTGGTTTTGTTTTGCAATTGTTGAGGAGATAGATTTCCAGCGTTTTCAGCAGCTCGGTGCTGCTTTCTTGGTCTTTCGCTTTTAGTAAAGCCAAATCCTTATTCTCGTATTCCAAAAAGTCATTTTTCTGTTCAATGCTTTCTAAATAACGATAAATACCGAGCTTCTCATATTCATATGGAATGTTTTCCTGGTTGCCGGTTATTTCTGCGGCTTTAATGACTTCCAATGCTTCTGTATAACTTTTGCCAAGTTTTAAGATGTGGTCATATTCGTTTCCGATACCGATATAGATAGGGGTAGGAATTTTTTGAAAGTGAAAATGTGTTAACAGCTTGTTAATGAATTCAGCAGCTGCTGAGGAGGCGGAGCTTTTTTGGGAAAAACTCGCTACGACGATGACAATATTGGATTCTATCGTTAAGACATGACTGACTTTATCCCGCAAATTCAGGTAAGACCTGATATTTTCCTTTAAATCTTCCACCGCTTCCCCATCCCCATTCGCGGCGTGCAGGATGACAACTGAAAACACAGAAGGCAGCACGGTGTTGATTCTCTCAGCTTCGCGCCTGAGCTCCTTTTCAGAAATAAATTGCTGATAGATAGCCCGTTTGATGAGGTCCTCAGCTCTTTCTTCCTTTTCCTGTTTCAGTTTGTTCGCTTTATAAATAATTTTTCCGACATGGAAGGAGGTCTCGTACAAAAAATCGAGCTCTTCGTCTGTCAGATCACGATCCAGTTCCTGAATCCAGATGTAGCCCATGACTTCCCCTTTATGCTTCGCACTCACGACTACTCTCTGATTTAACCCAATGCTCTCAATTTTATTGACGCGAAAAGGCTCAGGTTCTGTTTTCAGCTTTTCAATGATCCCGTCCTTCAAAAACCTCTCAAAAATCTGAACCGGACACTTTTTTGAAAAAATAGTCTGCTGGTTCGCAGAATCAAAATGGTTAATATAGTAAGAATTGTAGGCTAACAAAAAGAAATCCGCGCTTTCCAGTATCACTGGTTTTTGCAGTTCATAGCTGATAAAGTCAATCAGCTTATCAACATCTGAAAATGAAAAAACTCTCTCTAAAAGCTCTTCCATACCTTTTTTCTCCTATACTTTTTTTACTTTAATCATATCCATACGGGGTCTTTTTGTATAGAAAAAAATACGTTTGTTTCCAAAAGAAAAAACAGCGGTCTTAAAAGGAGAAAAGAGGAAAAAGGGATATCCCCTTCCTCCTCCTTTCGATCTTTATTGTGACATCGTATCTTGGTAGTCTTTAAACTGGTCTGTCACATCTTGTGACGGAGCCTGCGTCAATACGCTGACGATATAGACAGATAATAGACTCGCAGCAAAACCAGGTATGATTTCATACAGAAAGCCCGAAAGACCGGCATTCGCCCAAATGATTACAGTCGCTGCCCCTACAATCATGCCGGCGAGTGCCCCCCATTTGGTCATTCGTTTCCAAAATAAACTGAGCAGTACAACCGGTCCAAAAGATGCACCGAAGCCCGCCCACGCGTAGCTGACCAATCCAAGGATGGTATTGTTTTTCTCCCATGCCATAACTAACGCGACAATTGAAACAGCCAGCACAGCCAGACGCCCTAAAAACACCAGTTCTTTATCAGAAGCTGAGCGCCGGAACATCGACTTATACAAATCCTCTACTAAAGAGCTTGATGTGACAAGCAGCTGGGAAGAAATCGTACTCATGATGGCCGCTAAAATCGCAGAAATCAGAAAACCTGTGATAATTGGGTGGAACAAAATGTTTCCTAATTGAATAAAAATCGTCTCCGGGTCCTTCAATGTCATGCCCCGCTGATGGTAATAAGCGATTCCGCCCAAACCTGTCAGCACTGCGCCGGCTGCCGAAAGAATCATCCATCCCATTCCGATTCTGCGCGCTCTTTTTATCTCTTTGACAGACGTAATCGCCATAAAGCGCACAATGATATGCGGCTGGCCGAAGTAGCCCAAGCCCCAGGCAAACAATGAAATGATGCCAAGAACACTGGTTCCTTTAAAAATATTAAACATATCAGGGTCCACAGAGCGGATCTCAGCAGTTGTTTCACCTATTCCCCCGGTGTGGAAAAACGTAACGATAGGAACGAGAATAAGTGCTGCAAACATAATGATCCCCTGAACAAAATCTGTCCAGCTTACAGCCAGAAAGCCCCCAAACAGGGTGTACGCGACAACAACACCAGTCACAATCCACAAGCCGGTGTGATAATTCATCCCCAAGATGCTGTTGAATAAGACGCCGCCGGACACCATTCCGGACGATACATAAAATGTGAAAAAGACTAAAATGACAATTCCTGAAAACAGTCTGAGGAGCTTTGTTTGATCTCCGAAACGATTTTCAAGGAATCCGGGAATCGTAATCGAATTCCCCGCTTTTTCTGTATATGTTCTCAGCCGCGGCGCGACGTAGAGCCAGTTTGCCCATGCCCCAAGGCAAAGCCCGAACACAATCCAAACGCCGCTTAGTCCAGTTGTAAACATGGCGCCCGGAAGCCCCATCAGCAGCCAGCCGCTCATATCGGCAGCTCCCGCACTGAGAGCGGTTACAGCCGGACCTAAGGAACGTCCTCCCAGCATGTAATCCGTCAGGTTTGACGTACGTTTGTAGGCAAAGTAGCCGATCAGCAGCATCCCTGCCATATAAATACAAATTGAAATAATCAGCTGTGTGTTTTCTATGGCACTTCCTCCTCTTTTTTATAGTATATGGATGAAATGGACACCCCCGCAGGGAGGATGCCCATTTAGTCCCGCTTTAGAACATTTCACTGATTGTTTTTGCCTGCATGTGCAGTGCCAGGTAATCAGGACCGCCGGCTTTTGAATCTGTGCCGGACATTTTGAAGCCGCCGAACGGATGGTAGCCGACGATGGCTCCTGTACAGTTACGGTTAAAGTACAGATTTCCAACATGGAATTCTTGTTTTGCACGCTCAATGTGCTTGCGGTTGTTTGTGATCACCGCTCCCGTTAAACCGTACTCAGTATTGTTGGCCACTTCTAATGCTTCATCAAAGCTTGATACTTTAGAGAAAGCGACAACAGGCCCGAAAATTTCTTCCTGCATGAGTCTTGCTTTCGGTTCAAGGTCAGCGAAGATCGTCGGTTTGATGAAGAATCCTTTTGAATCATCACCAGTGCCGCCGCTTACTAATCGGCCTTCCTCTTTTCCAATCTCAATATAACTCATAATTTTATCATAAGAACCCTGGTCAATGACAGGTCCCATGTAAACATCTGCGCTGTCAGGGCTTGCCGTTACTTTAGATTCTGTAATTTCAATAACGCGCTCTAATACTTGGTCATACACTTTTTCATGGACAACAGCACGTGAACCCGCAGAACATTTTTGGCCCGCAAAGCCGAATGCAGATGTAAAGATGGATTGAGCCGCCAATTCAATGTCCGCATCCTCATCCACTACAACTGTATCCTTACCGCCCATTTCAGCGATAACACGTTTTAAGTGCTGCTGGCCTGGCTGAACTTTTGCCGCACGTTCGAAGATTCTCGTACCGACTTCTCTTGATCCTGTAAACGTGATAAGGCTTGTTTTTGGATGATCAACAAGGTAGTCACCGACTTCCGCTCCGCTTCCAGGAACAAAGTTGACAACGCCTTTTGGCAGACCGGATTCTTCAAGAACCTCAACGAATTTCGCAGCAATGACAGGCGTTGCGCTCGCAGGTTTAAGAACAACTGTGTTACCGGTAACGATCGGTGCTACTGTTGTTCCCGCCATAATCGCGAACAAGAAGTTCCAAGGCGGAATAACGACTGTTACGCCAGTCGGCGTGTATACATATTGGTTTTTCTCGCCTTCACGGCTGTTGACCGGTTTTCCTTTTGCCAGTTCAATCATTTGGCGTGCATAATATTCCATGAAGTCAATCGCTTCAGCCGTATCGGCATCTGCCTCGTTCCAAGGCTTCCCTGCTTCTTTTACGAGCAAAGCGGAGAATTCATGCTTTCTGTTGCGGACTTTGGCAGCCGCGCGGAACAGGACAGCCGCTCTTTCTTCCGGAGACGTGTATCTCCACTCTTCAAAGGCTTTAGCCGCAGCTTCAATTGCTTGCTCAGCGTGCTCTTGAGAAGCTTTTGAGACTCTGCCGACTACCTCTTCTTTATTAGCCGGGTTAATTGAAACGATCTTCGCTTCTGTTTCCACTCTTTCACCGTTGATGACAAGAGGATAGTCTTTTCCTAAATATTCGTTTACTGTCGCAAGCGCTTTTTTAAACGCTTCTACGTTGTTTTGGTCTTGGAAATTTGTGAATGGTTCATGTTTGTAAGGTGTTGTCATTGTAATCTCTCCTTTTTTACTTCTTCGTCATTCCTTTGAAAGCAAATGCAATGTTTGACGGACGTTCTGCCAGGCGTCTCATAAAGTAGCCGTACCAATCCTCTCCGTAAGGCAGGTAGACTCTCATGTTATAACCTTCTTTTACGAGGCTGAGCTGGGTTTGCGACCGCATGCCGTACAGCATCTGGAATTCAAACATGTCATTGGAAATGCCGTTTTCCCTGGCAAGCTGCTTTGTATAATCGATCATTTTATCGTCATGTGTCGCAATCGCTGTGTAGTGACCATTTAAGAGCTGCTTTCGGATGATTTTTTTGTAGTTCTCATCGACATCGCTTTTTTCCGGAAAAGCCACTTTTTCTGATTCCTTATATGCTCCTTTTACAAGACGAAGGAACGGTTTCAAAGAATCCAAATCGTCAATATCGTTTTCCGTCCGGTACAGATAGGCCTGCAACACCGTGCTTACATACTCGTATTTCCTTCTGAAATCCTTGAATATATCAAGCGTTTTCTGGCATCTGACCTCGTCTTCCATGTCTATGGTGACCATGACTTTATGCTTCTCGGCCGTCTGGACGATTTTCGTCATATTTTCATACACCAGATCCATATCTATATCGAGACCTAAAGACGTCATCTTTAAAGAAACGTGTGAGTTCAGCTGCTGATCCGCAATGGTCTCAATGGTTTGGATGCATTCTTCCGTGCGTTCCCTTGCGACCTCGGCGCTGTTCACAAACTCGCCTAAATGATCGACAGTAACTGACAAGCCTTGGCTGTTAAGCTGTCGAATTGTCGGGATTGAACTGTTAAAATCATTCCCGCCGATAATTTTACCCGCTGCCACCCGGCTTCCCCAGTTTCTCGCCATCTTATTGAGAAAGCCGCTTTTGGATAAAAATAAGAAAAAATCTCTTGTGATCACTTCCAATCTCAACACCCCGCAATCTAAGAAGTATTTGTATGAGTTTATTGTAAATGGACAAAACCACCGTTCACAATATTCTCAAAATACAAAGATTCTGATTATTTTTGTGGGTTTCTCACAATCAGATAGTTAGAAAGTCGGGGGACTTCCTGTCGAAATATGGAGAGAGGAAGCGACATGAAACATCAGCTTCCTCCATCATTCCACACTTCTTCAACAGTATTCAAAAGCAAACGATTCAGCTCAGGCGTGATATCTTTTTTGATGATTTTCAGCGTTTTCGCCGCTTCCATAATCCTTTCAATCTCCGTTTCAATGAATTGGTGAATCACATGAATTCTTGCTTCTAGATCCAGTTCTTCACCTTTTCTTTTGCGCTCAAGCAAGGTTTCCATCTCTGCTCTCAGTTCGGGTTCCGTAATCAATTCATTCATCAAAACAGTAAAATCCATCGGCGGAATGGTTCCGTGCTTTTCAATCCACTTACACGCCAGTATCGGCCGCAGCACGTAAAAATACTTTTTGATTTTCACCTCTTGCCCTTGCAGGTAATCCTTGACGTTTCTTTTTGCCATATTGATATAGTGATACACACTGGCTTCAGGCTTAAACGCTGTGCTTCGCAGCTTTCTCAGCTGCTCTGCGGTCGTAAAGGCTTCGTAATACACAATGTCTGAGGACAGCCACTCAAGCAGCGGAGGGTTTGATTTTTTGAATAGACGCAGCGTTTTTCTCAGTTCCCAGCCGCTGATGTCCAACAAATCGTGGATCGGCTCTTCAATGACATCCCTCTCCTGCTCGATTGAAAAATACCATTCCTTCTTCGGCACATAAATAAAGCGGACATCATAATCGCTGTCTTGCGACGGGAATCCCCAAGCACGGCTCCCTGATTCAACGGCATACACGATTTTAACGCTGTACTCTTGCTCAATTCGTTTTAGTTCATCAATGATTCTTTGTTTCATATATATTCGTCTCCCGTCTTTTCTCATTCCGGCTGTCTGCAGAAAAAAACCGCCCGATGATGCGGCGGCTCTTCACGTCTGTCAGCCTTTAAGATGCTGCTTAAAGAAGGCAAGCTTTTCCGTTTGAAAGGCAGGGATATACTCATGCCCAAAGTAGCGGTACACCTTCAGCTCTTTTTCTGTCTCCAGATGGTTATATGCCGCAAACACAGTAGAAGGCGGCGTAATCTTGTCAATCAGCCCGATCGACATCAGTACAGGCACCTTCACCCTGTCAGCCAGATTCATAATATCGAAATACGTTAGTGTATTCATGGCCCGCTCTTCTGTTTCCGGGCTGCCATTTCTTCTGAAGAAGGAATTGATTTCGAGATACGGCTGTTCAAGCGCCACATCGATGGCCCGATCGAAATTGCTTAAATAAGGATAATCAGCAACAGCGGCTTTCGGAATATCTGACAGAGCCGCGGCCGCAATGGTTAAGCCTCCGCCCTGGCTTCCGCCCGTCACGCCGATTCTCGTTTCGTCGACTTCATCAAAGCTGCTGATGACTTCAAGAGCGCGGACGGCGTCCAAATAAACTCCCCGGTAGTAGTATGTATCTTTATCAAGAATTCCTTTCGTCATCCAGCCCAATGCGTGTCCGTGCGGAGAAATACTGGTATCCTCGCTGCCCTGCTGGCCGCGGACAAGCATGCCGAACGCAGCGTATCCGTGCAGCGCCCAATTGACCATTTCATGAATGTCTCCGTCATAGCTTGCATTGTAGCCGTGATATTTCACGATCGCCGGATGCGGGCCTTCTTTGTCAGGCACCGCATACCATCCGGCAATGCTGGCATTTCCAAAACTTTTATATGTGAGGCGGTATACCTTTACCCCGTCAGCAGGATAATCAACCGGCTGTAAGTCAGGAACTGCTGGAACTTTGGCAAGCTCATTCAAAGAGGATTTCCAAAACTCAGAAAAATCTTTTTGGGCAGTTTTGTCAGGCTTATACGTTTGCAATTGGTCGAGCGGCATATCGAATAGTTGCATTTCCGATTATTCTCCTTTGTTTAATAAGATTTAGTTTATTCTATACTATCACGTTTTGAATCTATTTTCTAAATTTTTTAACATCTGTTTTCTGATTCAATCCCTCGACGTGCATTTGATCTTGTGATGTATATCCTTCTATCCTTGAACACCAATTCACTCTTCTTGATCAAACGTTTGTTTAACCGATTCCCGGCTCAGTTCCATAAAGGCCTGAGCGGTCAGACTGACATAGCGGTTCTTTAAAAATACAAAAACCAGAGTGCGTGAAGGCGCGGATTGAAGAGATAAATAGATGACACCCGGGTCTTTGTCTCTTTTGACCATATTTGGCGCCAGTGTTACCCCCAAACCGTTTGCCACAAGGGATTGCGCGGTTTCGATGTGGCTCGTTTTAAACGTCGCGTGTGGCTTAAAGCCGCTTTCCGCACATAGGTCAAGTACCGTCCGGCGAAAACCGTAGCCCTCCTTCAGCAAAATAAAAGGAACGTGCTTTGCCATCTCAAGCGGCACGCACGGCGGCCGGCTCCCCTCTCCTTCCAGCGCTTTATCAATCAGTGCAGTCATGTCGGGCGGCATCCACCTTTGTTTTTCCTTTGGTACGGCAAGAACGATCGGCTCCGTCAGCAAGGGTTCGATGGAGAGTCTCTCATCCTCGATCGGCAAGGATAAAACAGAAAGATCAACCTCACCCTTTGCCGTCATCTCCTCTAAGGCAGCTGGGTCTTTTTCGATAAGCTGAACCTCCATATGGGGATAACGCGCCAAAAACTGCTTCAGCAGCGGAGGAAAAATATATCTCCCTGTTACAGCCGGAATCCCGATCGAAAGCTTGTGTCCCAGTCCTTGAGAACGCTCCTGCATCTCCCGCAGCAAGTCATCCCTTGATCGAATGATGTCCTCAGCCTTTTCAATAAAACGGCGGCCGTGCGGTGTCAGCGTAACAGAGCCGTGTGACCTGTGAAAAAGAGTAAGCCCAAGTTCCATCTCCAGCTTTTTGATTTGCTGGCTGAGAGAAGGCTGGGCGATATGAAGGTGCTTCGCCGCTTTTGTAAAGCTCTGTCGGCGGGCAATTTCCGCAGCATATTCCATCACTTTAATATCCATTTCAGCCTCCATAGGTTGAAACTATCGAATTCATCATTTTTATATCTTGGACGAATCATAACAGACATTGCTAACATAATCCATATCACCACCAAAAATGAAGGAGCTGGTTCACTTGCCAAATGAAACTCCGTTTTCGAAAAATGCTGAGATGTACCGTGATGAGAAGGTATTTGCTGAGGGTGAAGATTTAGCGATGCTGATCAAAACTGCGGAATGCCGTGCAGAGCAGCGAGTGCTTGATGTCGGAGCGGGAGCGGGCCATACAGCGCTGGCTTTTTCCCCTTACGTCCAAGAATGCATCGGCATTGATGCGACGCAAGAAATGGTTGACGTTGCTTTATCTTTTGCGGAAGAAAAAGGCGCTTTCAATGTACACTTTCAGAAAGGAACGGCAGAGGAGCTTCCTTTCCCTGACGATTCATTTGATGTCATCACCTGCCGATATGCGGCTCACCACTTTTCCAATGTTCATCAAGCCGTCAGTGAAGTTGCACGCGTGATGAAAAAGAACGGACGGTTTTTCCTGGTCGATCACTACGCGCCTGAAGCTCCTGATCTTGATGAGTTTGTCAATCATTTGAACCGGCTCAGAGATCCTTCTCACGTACGCGAAAGTTCATTATCGGAATGGCAGTCAATGTTTACGGCCAACCAGCTCGGCTATGAAGAAATCCAAAAGTGGAATTTGCCGATTGAATACAACAGCTGGATCAAACGAGGCGGAACCCCCGCCGATCGGGAACAGCGTATCATCAGCCATTTGAACAACGCGTCTGACGAAGCCCGTGACACCTTTTGCCTCGAATTGAATCAAAACGGAAAGCCTGAATCCTTTTGCTTAAAAGCGATATTGATCCAAGGCGTGAAGCGATAAAAAAAGCCGTGCATACCGCACGGCTTTTACATTGGCTGATAAAGATCCCAACCGATTTTTAACGTCTCCACAATGTAATCTGCAATCTCTTCAGGAGCAAGGTTGTCTGTTTCCACTTTTGAATTGTGCTTGTCATAGATGACTTTTCTTTCGTTAAACAGCTGCTCCATTTCATCCATTGACCGGTTATGCAGCACCGGGCGGCTTTCGATCAGCAAATTCGCGCGCTGCTTCCAGTTCTCCCAAGACAGATCGAGGTGAAGCACCAGACAATGTTCGAGACAGCATTTTCTGATTTCCTCTTGTTTAAAAGAGCCTCCGCCAAGTGAGACAATTTTAAATCTTGTATGGTGGCATAGATTCAGGATATATTCTTTTTCTGTTTTCCGGAAAAAGTCCTCACCTTTTTTTTCAAACATCTCAGGGATCGACATGTTGAAATCCTTTTCGATTTCTTGGTCAATATCGATAAAATCTCTATATAATTTCTTAGCGACCAATTGGCCGATTGTCGTTTTTCCTACACCCATGAATCCAATCAGGACGATATTTCTTTCTCTTACTGGGATGGCTCGTTTAGCGTTCATCTTCGGCGAAATCCTCCTAAGGAATGAAAGTTTATCTTCATTATATGCTGATTTTGCGAATATTTATATAGATACCGGCTCAGGCGTCCTCTATTTCATTAAGCTTTCCTACAATAAAACATAAGAAAACGCAATGGCCTCCGTGATGCAGAATAAAAGATGTAACATGACGAAACGTCGTTTTTGAGCAGTCGGCTCCGTTTCTTTTTTGCGTTCAATAACCTTCTTGTCCGGATGACATTCATTGTACAACATTTTCAGAAATAATTTAATACTTCGACGCAAAAAAGCATTAAATGATTAAACGTCCTTCCTCTCTCTGCGTTTATCCGTTTTTCATCAGGGAAAAAGATGACGGGAGGGATGTGAGATGAAAATAAGCTTTTGTACAACCGGGTGTAAAAAGCAAAATGTAATGGACGTCATTTCCTTTGCGAAGGAGCAGTCCTTTGACGGGATTGATTTGTGGTACGGCCACATCGAACAGTATGAACAGGACTTCGGGCCGCTGGACAGCCTTTATACCCTGCTGCAGCAGCATAAACTGAAGGTGCCCGCGGTCAGCTTATACACCGATTTTGTGACACAAGGAGAAGAAGAAACAAAAGAAGCAGTGAGAAAAGGGCTTCGGGCTGCGAGACAGCTTCACAGCCCGCTTATTCGCGTATTTGCCGGCAATCAGGCGTCAAACAGAACGTCACCGGAAAAATGGCTGCGTGCGGTTGAACAATTCCAGCAGGCTGCGCAAATGGCAGACGGCTATGAGGTGAATATCGGTCTGGAAATTCACTATGATACGTATGCCGATACACCTGAAGCTGCTTTAACATTTTTGAAGGCTGTCGGCCATCCGAGACTCCGAACGATTTTTGACGGGTCAAATCTGCACGCGAACCGAATTGACCAGCTGCCCGCTTTAGAAAAAACCTTTCATACGATCAGCCATATCCATTTGAAAAACTACCGCTGGAACTTTGATATCTGGTATCTGAGCGAGCCAACTCCGATTTTTCAAGGAGATCTCGATCAAAAAGCATTTTTAAAAGAGCTGATGAACAGACAATATGATGGTTTTGTTTCTCTTGAGTATTTTGGAGAACATGCCTTTACGCATATAAAGGAATCGCTCCGCGAATATACGTCTGTTTTTTCCCGCTGACTCTTCGATCGAAGGGTCTTTTTTTGTATCATAAACAAAAAGGGGGATATCATGATGATCATTTGGATAAATGGGGCTTTCGGTTCCGGAAAAACACAAACAGCGTTTGAACTGCACAGAAGGCTGAAACCGTCTTACGTATATGATCCTGAAAAGATGGGGTTTGCGATGCGTTCGATGATATCGCCGGATATCGCTGAAGATGACTTTCAAAGCTACCATCTGTGGCGGGAATTCAATTACAGCATGCTTTCCTATTTATCAGATACATATCAGGGCATCATCATTGTGCCCATGACCATTACGAATGATCAATACTTCGATGACATTATCGGCAGGCTGAGACAGGATGGCCGGACCATTCACCACTTTACCCTGCTGGCTTCAAAGGAAACATTGCTGAAACGCCTGCGCACCAGAGCGGAAGGAAAAAACTCCTGGGCCGCAAAACAAATCGACCGCTGCATCAACAGCCTGTCTGATAGCCTCTTCACAGAACATCTCCATACAGACCAAATGTCTATTCAGCAGGTCGCAGAAACGATCGCTGCCCAAGCAAATCTGCCGCTTGAGCCTGATTCGAGAGGCAGCCTGCGAAGATTCACTGACAGATTGATGGTGAAGCTGAATCATATCCGTATCAAATAAAAGACGTTTTGAAAGCATGTCCCTGATACATGCAAATGGATCAATAAATAAAAAGCCCACTCCAAGAGTGGGCTTTTATCATATTATTTCCACCAGTCATCAAACATAGAAGCTGGGACCTGGCGCTTATGCTCCGTCACGCTGTAGCGTTTCTCCAGCGCTTCTGACGCCTTCGCCGATACTTCTTTTCCTTCGAGATAATCATCAATCTCATCGTAGGAAATGCCAAGCTCAGTTTCATCAGACTGCTGCGGCTTTTCATCCAGCAGATCGGCAGTCGGTTCTTTTAAGTATAAGCGTTCCGGTGCATCCAGCTCTTTCAGCAGGCTTCTTCCCTGACGCTTTGTTAAACCTGTCAGCGGCAGGAGATCTGCGCCTCCGTCACCGTATTTCGTAAAGAAACCAGTCACGGCTTCGGCCGCATGGTCTGTTCCAATCACAAGAAGGCCTTCTTGGCCGCCGATCGCGTATTGAGCAATCATTCTCGTTCTCGCTTTTACGTTTCCTTTATTAAAGTCTGTCAGCTTATCGCCTGTCTCTTGCTGATATTGATCCGCAAAAGCGCTGACTGTTGATTGAATGTCAAATTTCCATGATTTATCCGGCTTGATGAATTTCAGAGCGAGCTGGGCGTCATCTTCATCCTGCTGTGTGCCGTGCGGAAGACGGACCGCGATAAATTGAGCGTCTCCGCCCTCCTCGCGAATGCTTTCCACCGCAAGCTGAGCAAGTCTTCCCGCAAGTGTTGAATCCTGTCCGCCGCTGATGCCAAGCACAAGTCCTTTAGCGCCGGTTTTCTTTACATATTGTTTTAAAAAATTGACTCTGTCCTCAATTTCTTGCTTTGGATCAATTGAGGGCTTCACATGTAATTCACGCATAATCTTTTCCTGCATGCTCATCCCAATCATTCCTCCTGTACATTTTCGCTTGTTTCTTACTGTTCATTTCCCCGAATCAATGAAAATGAATCATGACTGTTATGTATCCATATTAACTATAGCACAGGTCTTATTTCATAGTGAATAAGAGAGATCAGCTGACTTCAACCCGTATGGACGTCACACTGTCGCCATTGCACTTTCCTTTTTCAATCGGGCAGGAAGAAAACGCGACAACCAAATCCATCTCCGCTCTGAGTCTGACGTAATCCCCGGCATTTGACAGCGGCGTTTCCACAGACAGGTTCCCTTTCTCATCCAGAACGGTATTCATAAAAATCGCAAACGGATAATGCATATGCGGCTTCGGCACGCCGAACTGCTCAAGCGCCCGGTTCATATTGTCATAACACGTATCCTGGAACTCGTCCTTTTGTTTTCCGTATAACAGCCGGTTCATATCAGGCCGGCAGGCGGGCAGAAGCAGGTCATGCTTGCCGACTGTATCCTCAATGAGCGTTAGCATCGGTTTATACAAATTAGAGTAAATATGATCGTTTACCTTCACATGAATGGAATGATTGGCATCAATGGTCGCTCCCTGATCAAGATGCTCATAAAAATCCTTTGCGTGGTACGCCACAAAATCAGCAACCTGCTGCCCCTCTACATCAACCACCTTCAAAATCTGGCCCTTTTTCAGCTTCAGGCCGAGCCCTTTCTTCGGCTGAACGATATATTGCTGTGTCATCCGCTTCGCTCCTTTTTCTATTAGTATGAGCGTTTACCATCGCCTCCATGTAAAAAGAGGCAAAAATCCGATGCATATAAGCCTTGCGCGGGTTGCAATCTAACCTTAGATAAAAGGGGTTGAATGTAAATGAGTCAAACAAAAAAAGACCAAGAAAAAGGAAATCTGGCTTGGTGGCAGCTTTCATTAATCGGGATAGGATGCACAATCGGAACAGGTTTTTTTCTCGGTTCCAGCATCGCAATTGTGAAAAGCGGATTTTCCGTTCTGCTTTCATTTCTAATTGGAGCGATCGGCACTTATTTTGTATTCGAACAGCTTGCCAAACTTTCGGCAAAACACCCTGAAAAGGGCTCGTTCTGTTCATATGCGAGAAAAGCGTTCGGCAGGTGGGCCGGCTTCAGCAACGGCTGGGTGTACTGGTCATCTGAAATGCTGATTACCGGAAGCCAGCTGACAGCCATTTCGTTATTTACGAAGCATTGGTTTCCTCAAGTACCGCTGTGGGTATTTGCTTCCATCTATGCTGTACTTGGGCTTCTCATTATTTTTACCGGACTTTCTGTTTTTGAAAAAACAGAAAACGTGCTGGCAGTTATCAAAACAGCCGCTATCTTCATGTTTATCGTGATTGCCATTCTGGCTTTGTGCGGCATATTATCAGGCGGAAAGCCGGAGGTGCAGATTCCGAATGAGACGAAAGAATTTTTCCCATTCGGAGCTATGGGGCTGTGGACAGGCCTGATTTATGCATTTTACGCGTTTGGCGGCATTGAAGTCATGGGGCTCATGACGGTTCATTTAAAGAAGCCGGAGGAAGCCTCAAAATCAGGAAAGCTGATGCTGGCAACGCTGGCGATTATTTATATCATTTCAATCGGGCTCGCTTTGCTACTAGTTCCTTTACACAAGTTTACAGAACAGGACAGCCCGTTTATTACGTCTTTAAAAGGATTTCATCTCGAAGTGATCCTTGATATTTTTAACGGCATTTTTATTATCGCGGGCTTCTCGACCCTTGTCGCTTCACTCTTTGCCGTGACAACATTGCTTTGTACGATGGCCGATGACGGCGACGCGCCGAAATGCTTTACTCTAAAAGAAGGCAAAAAAATATGCTGGCCCGCGCTCGGATTAACATTTGCGGGGCTTATCGTGTCTATCGTACTGTCTTTAGTGCTGCCTAAAAATATATATGAGCACATGACAACAGCGGCCGGGCTTATGCTTTTATACACTTGGCTGTTTATCCTGTTCTCCAGCAAAAAGCTGACCGATCCGGCAGCCATGGCGAAAACGCAAATTTATTTGGCGACAATTCTGATCGCGGCGGCTGTGTCCGGCACGCTGTTTGAAAAATCAAGCCGACCCGGATTTTTTGTCAGCTTGGGATTTCTAGCTGTCATTGCCGTTGTCACCTTGATCTATCAAAAAAAGCAGGGACACAAAGACCGCCCTGCCAGCTCGTGAACTATTTCATTTTGTTAAACATGTTCTTTAAATATGAAAACGGGCATTTTGATACCTGTTTTTCATCATCCCTGAGAAAATACTGTTTCCATTCCCGATTATCCTTTCCTCCGTACCAGCCTAAATGCGGATGAATCGGGGCTTGATCATAAGCCTGTAAACGGGATCGGATCAGCCTGCTCATGTTTCGGCCAGATGCGGTTGAACCATTTAGATCTTCAAACACCCATCTTGGCTGGAACGTGATCATAAAATAAGGAAAGCTTCGGCTTCTCCTCGCATCATGAGCCGGCGTTGCACACAGAATAAAATACGGCTCGCCGTCAAAACAAAACTCCCATTTATAATGCTCTGGATCGGCCGGAATATCTGCCGGCCACTCTTTTTCATCTTGTTCGCTCAGTCTATTTAAAAAGCGCCAAAACAGCTCTTCATATGCTTCAATGGAATAATGCTCAGCCAAATCCTCCGGTGTATCAAATAACACAACCAATGACGTATACTTCCCGGAGTCTCGCGAGATATTCCCATACTCCGCAAGCAGCGGCGCCAGTTCCTCCACCGTACCGTTTTCCCTGGGATCTCCTGCAAAGGCAATGCGAAGCTGATCAGTCAGAAATGCCTGACGGCCGGGAATACACGGGAACTTATCCGCGTCATCCGCCAAAGTTTCTGCTAATAGCTCAAAAGCGATCCTTTGCCATTCCGGGAACTCAGCTTGATTCCGTTCCAGAAAACTTTTGGTGTAAATCCCTTTCACCATTGATCCACCTCCAGTATCATCTGAATACTATATTAAAACGGAAGGCGGCAGGTGACTGTCCTTTTTGAATCAGCCCAATAACTCTTTAATGCCTTGATAACCGAAGTAAAAACCGAATACAAGCAAGGATATGCCAGCAATCGCGGTGAATCCCCGCAACAGCTTTTCGTGAAGCAGGTTCCTGAATGTACTGGCTGCGATCGCCATGCAAAAATCCCAGATTAAAATGCCAATCATAATGCCGGAACTATAGATGAGAAGCTGACTCATATTGTAAGCCTCCGCCGTTTTTGCAAGAATACTCCCGTAAATCCCAAGCCAAAAGAGGATACTCAATGGATTTGACAATGAGATGAGAAAACCCGAGGCAAATGTTTTTCTGTAGGACGGCTTCCCCTTCGAGCTGCGTACGTCTATCGCTTCCCTGATATTCTTCAGCGTTTCAATACCGGTATAGGTCAGTACAAAAAAGCCAAAGAGCCACAAAAACGTTTTCACAAACGGAGCGGTCAAAAACTGTGACAGACCGAAATAGATGAAAAGCATGTACAGTCCGTCAGCTGTCATGGCGCCTAAACCAAAAATCCACGCATGCCAAAACCCGTTTTTAATGCCTTTATCAATTTGCGCCGCATTGACAGGTCCCACAGGCGCAGACAAGGACAGCCCCAGCACAATATAACTCAAAAAAATGTTCACCGGCCCGTACTCCCCTCTCTTACTCAACTTGTACAATTTATTCGGGAACGGGCCAAGCTATGCACAAAACTCACCTATTGTTTCAAGCGGTCAAGCTCTTCCTCTATAATATCGGAGGCTTTGCCGATAAAACCGAAAATCAGTTCCAATTCCTCCTCCGTATACTCGCGGCACAGATCCATCGTCGACTCTGACAGTGATCGGAACAAATCCTTCACATGCTGTTTAGAAGCGGTAAGAGGCACGATAATCACTCTTCTGCGGTCGTTCGGGTCCCTTTCACGGGCCACATACCCCGCTTTTTCCAGCCGGTCAACGAGCGCCGTAACCGAACCCGTGCTGAGTCCCGTCTTTCTCCCCAGTTCGCCGGCCGTCATTGGCCCCGCTTCATTTAAGATGTCAGCTGATTTCAAATCGGTGGGAAACAGACCGAGAGCCTGAGCGGCTGCCTGATGAAACAGAACCGTTCTTGTGCCCAATTTCCGAAAAAGCTGAACGGAAGTCTTTTCCAACTCACTTCTGGAATCTCTTGTTGACAACTGACAGTCCTCCCTATAAAATCAAATTTATCTTGATAATCGAGATAATTAATAATCAAACTATTATCATGATATCAAACCTTACTTAGAAAAGGTAGAGGAGGTAGAATAAATGGATACAACAGCCGCAAAATATCCTTCCACTAAATTTGTGGTTCTCGGTCTTTTGCTGGGCATTTTAATGTCGGCAATGGACAATACAATTGTTGCCACAGCGATGGGCAGCATCGTGGCTGATCTTGGAAGCTTTGATAAATTTGCATGGGTAACTGCATCCTACATGGTAGCGGTGATGGCTGGAATGCCGATTTACGGCAAGCTTTCCGACATGTACGGCCGAAAACGTTTTTTCCTGTTTGGACTTATCTTTTTCTTAATCGGGTCGGCATTATGCGGAATCGCACAAACAATGAACCAGCTGATCATCTACCGGGCCATTCAGGGGATTGGGGGCGGAGCGCTCCTGCCGATTGCCTTCACGATTATCTTTGATTTGTTTCCGCCGGAAAAACGCGGAAAAATGTCAGGCATGTTCGGCGCTGTATTTGGATTATCAAGTGTTCTCGGCCCGCTGTTAGGCGCTATTATCACAGACTCTATCAGCTGGCACTGGGTGTTTTACATCAACGTCCCTATCGGTGCACTGTCATTGTTTTTCATCATTCGCTATTACAAAGAATCGCTGGAGCATAAAAAGCAGAAAATTGATTGGGGCGGCGCGATTACTTTAGTCGTATCCATTGTGTGCCTGATGTTCGCGCTTGAGCTCGGCGGCAAAACATACGACTGGAATTCGATTCAAATCATTGGCCTGTTTATCATTTTCGCTGTTTTCTTTATTGCCTTTTTTATTGTGGAGAGAAAAGCGGAAGAACCGATTATCTCCTTCTGGATGTTTAAGAACCGCTTGTTTGCCACAGCGCAGATTCTCGCTTTTCTTTATGGCGGAACATTCATTATTTTAGCAGTGTTTATTCCGATTTTCGTACAGGCGGTATACGGCAGCTCAGCGACAAGCGCAGGCTTCATTCTGACACCGATGATGATCGGATCAGTGATCGGAAGTATGATCGGCGGAATCTTCCAAACGAAGGCAAGCTTCCGCAATCTGATGCTGATTTCCGTCATATCTTTCTTTATCGGCATGCTGCTGCTTTCCAATATGACGCCGGACACAGCGCGCGTATGGCTGACTGTCTTTATGATGATTTCAGGCTTCGGCGTAGGCTTTAACTTCTCGCTTCTCCCGGCAGCATCCATGAATGATCTTGAACCTCGTTTTCGGGGAACGGCCAACTCCACGAATTCATTTTTACGATCATTCGGCATGACGCTCGGCGTCACGATTTTCGGCACGGTTCAGACGAACGTATTCACAAACCAGCTCAGCGATGCCTTCAGCGGGATGAAAGGCTCCGCCGGCTCAGGCGCTCCGCAGAATATCGGTGATCCACAGGCGATTTTCCAAGCCGGCACACGATCACAGATCCCTGCTGCGATTCTGAACCGGATCATCGACGCCATGTCATCAAGCATCACATATGTCTTTTTACTTGCTTTGATTCCAATTGTCCTCGCGGCGATCACCGTTTTGTTCATGGGAAAAACAAGAGTCAAAACAACTGAGGAAATGACGAAGAAAGCAAATTAATACAAAAAGCAGTACACCTCGAGTGTACTGCTTTTTTTCTATTAAACACCTAATCTTGCAAGAATAAACGTCCATATGCAGATGATCAATAGCAGAATCAGACTATACATCACTGTCCGTTTAAACAGCTTTGATTCCTTCCCTGTCTGGCCGACCGCGGCAGCGGCAATGGCGATAGATTGCGGAGAAACGAGCTTCGCCATCACCCCGCCCGCCGTATTTGCGGCTAACAGCAAATCAGAACCGGCACCGATCTGTGCTCCGGTGACAACCTGCAAATGCCCGAACAGAGCGTTATTGCTGACAACTGAGCCAGTAATGAACACGCCGATCCAGCCGAGAACAGGACTCACAAACGGGAACAAATCGCCTGTTTTCGCCAGTGCCAGCCCGATGGAAGAGCTGAGCCCCGCGAAGTTGGCCAGATTGGCAAACGCCATCACAAAGCAGATCGTGACAATCGGCATCCACAGTTCTTTCCCTGTCTCCTTCAAGCAACTGAAGCCATCCCGATAAGAGAAATTTTTGCTGAACAGTCCTGTAACGATGACTGCGGCTAAAATCGCTGTACCTGTCGCTGATAACAAATCGACTTTAAAAATCGCATCAAGCGGCATGGCAGATGGGGCAATGGGCGGCATTTTCATAATTTGCTGATGCAGAAAAGGCATCTTGAACAAAAGCGTTGTCTGATAGAAGAGCCCGCCTTCTTGGAAAAGCGCTTTGAATGCAGGAAGGCTCCAGATGGTGATCGCCGCAGTTAAAATGTAGAAAGGAGACCACGCTTTGGCAATGTCTGCGGCGCTGTATCTCTTTTTCTCACCGGTTTCTTCGGCTCCCTGCTCACGGTAAATCTGTTTCGGCTGCCACTTGCGCAGGAAGAGCGCAAGCCCGCCCATACTGAACAGCGCCGCCAAAATGTTAGCTAATTCCGGTCCGAGCACAGCCATTGTCAGCGTCTGAACCGCTGTATATATACCGCTGACAACCAACAAGGCAGGCCAGGTTTGTTTGATTCCCTTCATCCGGTCTAATAAGAACACGAGTAAAAACGGAATCAGAAAAGTAATCATCGGCAGTGTCCAGATCAATGCCCGAGACAGCTCAAGAGAAGACAAGTCTCCAATTTGCGCGCCTGTAATCACCGGTATCCCGATCGCGCCAAAGGCTCCAGAGGCAGCATTCGCAATCAAACAGAGCGCCGCCGCCTTTAACGGTTTAAAGCCAAGTTCTACGAGCAGCGCCGCACTAATTGCAATCGGAACACCAAAGCCGGCCGCACCTTCCAAAAATGCGTTAAAACAAAAACCGATTAATAATAGCTGTAATCTTTGGTCAGGCGAAATGCCGGCAATGCTGGAACGAATAATGGTAAACTTCCCGGTTTTCACAGCGATTTTATAGAGCCACACTGCCATCAGGACAATGTAGCCGATCGGCCACAAACCGCTTCCGATGCCTAATAAAACAGAAGAAACGGCTTTTTCAACCGGCATATGAAATGCCAATACGGCAACCAAAAAGCTGGCGGCTAGGGTCAGAAATGCCGCAAGAATGCCTTTCATCTTAAAAACGGTTAAAGCTAAGAGAAAAAAGAGAATCGGTGTGAGCGCAACCAGTGCGCTCACATACTCGTTTCCAAACGGATCATACAACTGCTCCCACATTGACAATCAGCCCTTTACTCTATAGTTGCGTTCTAATTGACGTTTTGTTCTGCAAAATGCGGTTTCAAAATGTTTTTGAGCACGTTGGCGCTGTGGTTAAACTGCTCTTTTTCTTTCTCATTTAAGTTCAGCTCAGTGATGCCAGCGACTCCGCCGCGGTTGACGACAGCCGGCACTCCGATGTACACGTCATCTGCTCCGTATTGTCCGTCCAAATATGTGCTGACTGTTAAAATGCTGTTTTCATTATGAAGAATCGCTTTAGTGATTCGCGCAAGGCTCATGGCTACCCCGTAATACGTCGCGCCTTTTTTCTCAATGATATGATAAGCGGCGTTTTTCACGTCATCCACGATCTGGTCAAGCTCTTCTTGTTTGTATGCTTCGTTTTTCTCAACCAGTTCACTGACCGGCACTCCGCCGATATTCGCGTGGCTCCAGACAGGAAGCTCAGTATCACCGTGTTCGCCGATAATATGAGCGTGCACATTGTGTGCCGCTGCACCGAAGTATTCGCTCAGCATGTAACGGAATCTCGCAGAATCAAGTGTTGTGCCGCTTCCGATCACTCGCTCTTTTGGCAGGCCGCTGAATTTCCATGTTGCATACGTCAGAATATCAACCGGATTTGTCGCGATTAAGAAAATGCCGTCAAATCCGCTCGCCATGACTTCACTGACGATTCCTTTGAAGATCTTTAAGTTCTTTTCTACTAATTCAAGGCGTGTCTCACCAGGCTTTTGGTTTGCGCCGGCGCAGATGCAGACAATATCAGCATCCTTGCAGTCTTCATATGTTCCGAAAGATGTTTTGACCGGATGCGGCGCAAACGCCTTTCCGTGGTTTAAATCCATTACATCGCCCATTGCTTTTTCTTTATTTAAATCAATGACCACAAGTTCATCTGTGATCCCTTGGTTAATTAACGCAAATGCATAACTGCTTCCAACAAAACCCGCTCCGATTAAAGCTACTTTATTTACACGTTCATTCATCATTTATCCTCATCCTCCAGTGTTTGTTTTTCTTTGGTGTTTGTTTGTGAAGTATTTCACATTTATATTGTGCAACATTTCACAAACTTTTGCAAGAGAAAAGATTTGTCTGATTTATGAACAAAAAAAGAAACTATCTATGATAGTTTCTTACCGTTTTCTTGAGTGATTTTCAGCATGAGAATCGCAAGACAAAGAAGGAATGTTTGTTAGTTTCTTTCGCTGCTTTCCTCAAAAAGCATTGTATCCGGCAATGTGAATGCTCATTATTTATCATGATTGTGACGCATCGATCTGACATTGCCGGAGCCTATACATGGTGATCTCCAAACAGATAAAGTAAGCGATTGTTCACTTTAGGGTATTGTTGTTAACGAAATGTCCGGACTAAATGGGGCAAAGAACCATTTAAGCCAGAGTCATTATATAAACCATTTTGCACGTAATCAAAACCAGGTTGATTCTGGCCAGGTACTTGGGCGCTGCCGTTGTTAAAAATCACTTTGGCGTTTTTTGTATCAGTATCCGCCGATAACGTCAGAGTGTAAATGCCGTCTGCATTCTTACTCATTGCTTTTCCCGGCCAAGATCCGGTCAATTCTATTGCCTGCCCCCCATTCTCCTTGTATACATATGCATTAACTTGACTCCAATTATTTAGGTTTTGATAGCCTATTCTTTTCTCAGAAGATGGGTCTGTTTTTACAAAAGTATATTCTTTTGTCCCAGATGCTCCATCACTGTTCGTTCCTGTTAAAGTGACCTTGTATGTTGTATTAAACGGGTCCCCTTTTCCGATCATTAATTGATCCCCGTCCTTAAACTGTGTCTCATCACCATGATTTATTTGATAAGCAGCTTTTGCGGTATGAGCGTCGGCACGCAGAGTTACCGTTAGCTGATCATCATAGAAAGAATGGGTTACACCTGTTTGATAATTCTCGAGGAAGACATTAGGTACATTTGCGGTATCTTCCGCATAAAGCACAACCACACCTCTGCCGCTGATTGTACCTGTCAGTATGCCATCTGTTACTTTAAACGAACCATCCCCGGCTTTATTATCGTAGCTGCCATCAGGTAAATCCGTTGAAGTATGAATGGAAACTGGTGATGAAGATGCATTTGCCAAAACAGCACCTTCAGGGCCGCGCTGATTCATGAATATCTGATTGTTTCCATCCGGGTTAGAGAGTTTCTCAGGCTGTCCGGCCATGGCATTATGAAATGTATTGACTGCAGCGATGGCTTGATCTTTAAATAAAGCACTCCCGCGATCACCTAATTGACTTTTCCCAGGGAATCTTACACCATTTCCGCCGCCCTCAGGTCTGGAGAAAAACAAGGGTGTACTTCCTGAACGAGAAGCAATAATCGCCCAGCCTAAACGAATATCATCATCGCTCATCCATGTAGATTCTTCATCATCATTGGCATACGTATCATGCGATTCCACCCATGTGACCAAATCATCCGCAGATACATGAGATGCATAATTGGAGATGTTCGATGCGCTAAAATTGCGATTCTTTAAAGCAGACCTTATGGAATGCCCATAGTTTGATGCTGTAACATTCATATAATTCGCATATGCAGCATCTCTGGAGGCACTGTCTTGTAATATTTCTCCATATTGGAATTCTGCAGATGTATCTGTGATATTCGGCCAAAAATGACTGCCAAAATCACCGTCATCCGGAAGCTCTATATGTTTGGCCGCATCATACCTAAATCCGTCAGCACCGTCATCCAATGCCCTTTCCAGAAAATGTTTCAGATATGACTGTACTTGTGTATTCTGCGTATTCCAATCATAAAGCCCCAGCAATGAATTCTGAGTGACATCCCTTCGATCGGACCAATTTTTAATTTGTGTGTTTCCATGCGTCCAATTTGAAATACTTTTAATTTCATTTGAAATCGCAGCATAGTCACTGGTTGTGTGATTGATGACGGCATCGACAATAACCTTCACGCCATATTCTTCAGCCGTCGCACACATTTCTTTAAACTCTTCCTCGGAACCCATACCTGTTGCCAATCTGGTAAGAGGTCGGCTGGTAAAGCCAGTACCAGTTCCCCATGCTTTTATCTCCATTATTTCCTTCCTTTACTTGATTAATAGGAGACGTCTGAATGGCAGTATATCCTGCATCATGGATATCCTTCATATTATTTTTCAAGGTGTTGAACGACCAATTCCAAGCATGAAGAATGGTCCCGCTCTTTATTGATGGCGCTGTATATTCATTTGATTGGTTCGCGGTCTCTGCATTTACAGCCACCGGCCCTGCCAGAATCAAATGAAACAGCAATAATAATCCAGCGAATAACGGCAGTAAAGAGGTATTAAATCGTTTTTTAGACATTCTGGACACTCCTTATTTCATTTTTCATTTCTGAAGACTTACTGCGGAGTCAGAAATCCCTCTTACTCAATCCTTCCACTTCCTCCTTTCAGACGCATGTGAAGACTGGAGAATTTTGTTAACGCTTACATTTTAAACTATCATACTCTCTCTATCAAAACAACTTGATAGAGTCATTTCCCAAACAGACATCTCGAGCCATTTTACATGCTTAAACAGCAAGTGGAGATATTGTCTGATTTATGAACAAAAAAAGAAACCATCTCTATGATGATTTCTTCTTAAACTCCTTTTTTACCGTTCTTCTGTAAGACAGCTTCACGATTCCGAATCGAAGCAGAAACAGAACGCCGCCGCAGACGATAAATAGGAGAATCATTTTCAGCCAAGCGAAGAATGTATGGGGAACTCCCCTGTCATACATCGTAAGCACCACTACCGCAAAGGCGACAGCTATTGATTCTATGAACTGCTGCTTCACCCGTTTATGCAGTTCTTCCTCGGTGTCTATTCTCGGCATCAGCATTCCAGAAGCTGATGCCCTGATGCAGTAATATAAGATGATAATGAACAAAAACACAAGGCTCGAGACCCATTCTTTAAACGGAAATTCAAACATAATGCCGCGGATGATCACATCCAGGAGCGCAAACGCCCCGGCTAACTTGCCGATATCCGACCAGATCTTTTGTTCTTTTTCTTTTACTCTCTTATTTTTCCCATTCACGCCTGAAAGTCTGTTATGCAGATTATTCATGACCTTCCTCCCGCACTTTTACGAATGGCTTATGGCTTACATGTTACAATAACAGCCTGCGCTTCTGCAACGAATAAATGAAAAGCCCGCCGTACAAGCCGGCGGGCAGCAATGTTTAAAACGGCCCCCAATTGATCAGGACACCGATACAAATAAACACAAGCCCGATTAAGAACCAAATCAGAGCGAGCGGCAGCATAAACCGAAGCCACTTGACGTACGGAATTCCGCTGGCGGCAAGCACTGCCATCAAAACGCCGGACGTCGGGTTCACACAGTTGACGACCCCTTCTCCAAGCATAACCGCTTCCACCGCGACCTGTCTCGTGATGCCCATCAAATCAGCGAGCGGCGCCAGAATCGGAATGAACACAACCGCTTCGCCCGATCCTGAAGAGATGAGAAAATGGAGCAGAGCGCTGGCGATATACATGCCGATTGCGCCGGCCATCGGACTGAACCCGTCCAAAACCGAAGCCAAAGCATTGACGACTGTATCCAGCAGCTTCCCATTTTCAAGAATGACAGAAATGCTCCGCGCCATCCCGACAATCAGCGCACCGTATACAAGGCTCTGACAGCCGGTAATAAAAGTTTTGGCAATATCGTTTGCCGCAAGTCCTCCAATGAATCCGGCAAGGACAGAAATAAAAATAAACGTCGCAGCCATTTGGGAATCTGACCAGCCGAGTTTCAATGCGCCGTACAAAAATCCGATCAGCGACAAACCCGCCACTCCCAAAATCAGCTTATGGCGAACGGTAAACGGCACAGACTTATCTTCTTCTTGATTCGCATCGCTCAATCCTGCCGCCGGGAACCAGTTTGTGCCTAACACACTGGCATCCTTTGATTTCTTTAATTTTCTTGTATACCAATAGATATAAATGATAGAAGACACCAAAAAGCATAAGTATATGACCACACGAAGGCCGATCCCCGAAAACAGAGGCAGCTCCGCAATCGATTGCGATAAGCCAAGCGGAGACGGTGATAAAATGGTAGAGTTAAACCCGGCATAGCAGCCAATATAAATAACAGCCGCACCCGCGACCGCATCCCATTTTAAGGAGCGTGCGACGATAAGGCCGATGGGGATGAATCCGATCACTGAATTCACGACAATTCCAGTCGTTCCAAGAATAGAAAACAACGCACCGACAATACAAATAAATAATAATTGCTTTGTGCGGAACTTGCTGATGACATTGTAAATCAGTCCGTTGATGGCACCTGTTTTTTCTAAAATAGCGATCGTGCCGCCTGTGAATAAAATCAGAAAAATAATAGGCGCTGATCCCACCATTCCATCCTGAAGAGAAGTGAAAAAGCTGATCAGGCTGACCGGAGACTGTTCAATTGAATGGTAGCTTCCCGGCACCGCAGTGGTAACCTCCCCTTTCGTCACACGGTCAAATTCTCCCGCCGGCACAATATACGAAGCAACGGCGCAAATGAAAGCGATGATAAATAAGAGGACATAGGCGTCAGGCATGTTAAAGGCGGTGCGTTTCTTCTTTGGCTGTGTTTCGGCTGCTGGCATACTCATATTTCGATCCATCCCCTCTTTTTAGAAAATATCTATTATTCTGAAAAATATAAATATGTGCTATATTATAAACAGCCAATCTACCTGTTTCAATATAAAAAAAGGAATGAAGGAGGTTTTTCTTCCCATGCAAAAACTCTCAGAAGAAATGAAACAAACCGTAATGCACATCTTTGAACATCTTCACGCCAACCCTGAAGTCAGCTGGAAAGAATATGAGACAACTGAATTTCTTAAACAAAAACTCGAAGATGCAGGGTGCCGCACGCGCACGTTTTCAGATTGTACCGGAGTTGTCGGCGAAATAGGTTCGGGTTCGCCTGTTGTAGCTGTCCGCGCTGACATTGATGCATTATGGCAGGAGGTCAACGGCACATTTCGCGCCAATCATTCCTGCGGGCATGATTCGCATATGACAATGGCTTTAGGTACGTTAATGCTGCTGAAAAAACAGCCGCAGCTTCCGAACGGAACGATACGTTTTATCTTTCAGCCCGCAGAAGAAAAAGGCGGAGGCGCTCTGAAAATGATAGAGGAAGGCGTGCTTGATGACGTCGACTATTTGTATGGCGTCCATGTCCGTCCAATTCAGGAAACCCAAAACGGACGCTGCGCCCCATCCATTCTGCACGGGTCAAGCCAGCACATCGAAGGCACAATCATCGGAGAGGAAGCTCATGGCGCACGTCCGCATCTTGGCAAAAACAGCATCGAAATCGCTGCATTCCTCGTACATAAGCTGGGGCTGATTCACATTGATCCGAAAATCCCGCACACAGTCAAAATGACAAAGCTTCAAGCCGGCGGCGACAGCTCCAACATCATTCCCGGAAAAGCGACCTTCAGCCTTGACCTGCGGGCGCAAACAAATGAAGCCATGGAGACGCTGATCGCAGAAACAGAAAGAGCCTGCGAAGCGGCTGCCGCGGCATTCGATGCGAAAATTAAACTTCACAAGGAACACAGCCTTCCGGCGGCAACACAAAATAAAGAAGCTGAAGGCATTATGGCTGAAGCAATCACAGACGTTATCGGAGCTGATCAGCTCGATGAACCGCTTGTGACAACCGGCGGCGAAGACTTTCATTTTTATTCTGTGAAAGTGCCGAACCTTAAAACGACCATGCTTGGCCTCGGCTGCGGACTTCAGCCAGGACTCCATCACCCGCATATGACCTTTGACAGAAACGCGATGTTTACCGGGATTCACATTTTAGCAAACGCCGTGTTAAAAACGTTCCAAAAAGCCGATACACTCGCATCAGCCAACGCTTCTTAAATCAAAAAAGCAGCCTGCGAACAGGCTGCTTTCTTCATTATTTCTTTAGATCTTCAATTGAGTTGACGTTTTTCATATATTGAGGCACAACAAGACCCATCTTCACGCCAGTGATACTGACGCCTACATCATCATATTTGCCTTTATATTTGACAGCGTATGGTTTATGGGTATTCGGCAGCCATGCGGAAAGGGATGCGTCCGCGCTTCCCGTCGCAATCGCCGTCCACATCGGACCAGCTTCTACCTGAGTGAGTTTCACGTCATAGCCCAAGTCTTCTAACACTTTGCCCATAACGTTTGTACTTGCAATCTCACTGTCCCACGCCACATAGGCAAGGTTGATTTTGTCTCCCTTGACCTTTTGCACGCCTTTGGTCCACTCCGCGATTTGATCCTTATGCTTCTTCACATACTCAGCAGCGGCTTTGGAAGGTTTCTCGCCTTCTTCCACCTTGATCATCACTTCACCCATGTCGTCTTGCGTCCATTTAAACTGGCTCAGAAGCTTAACGGCATTCGGCTGTTCTTTGCTGAAGCCTTTTCTGGTGATCGTATGAATCTCCTCAGCACTGCCGTAAGTTTTTTTCGGATCATCGAGATATTTTAATTTATATCTGGAGAACATCCAATGCGGTGTCCATCCTGTGATAATAATTGGTTTCTTACGGTCGTATGACTTTTTGAGCGTAGCAGTCATAGCAGCGCTTGACGATGAAATCAGTGTCCAGTCGTCCAGGTTATAATCCTTCAACGCTTGATCAGTCAGGCTCATAATACCTGAACCGGGGTCAATCCCGATGATCGTCTTATTCACCTGTTCAGCCGCGGACGCATTTTCGTCGTTTTCTTGTCCGCAAGCCGCAAGTGAGAGTGCCAGCATGGCGGAAACACCGATACCGATGATTTTTTTAAACATCAGGCATTCCCCCTGCTTTTCTTCTTCACTTTAATATTTTGTGTAATACGGTCGAGCGTAATCGCAACGATAACGATAGCGATACCTGCTTCTACACCAACCCCTGTTTTCAGCTGTGTAACGGCGCTGTATACTTCTGAACCTAGTCCAGGCGCACCGACCATTGCTGCGATAACAACCATTGATAATGCAAGCATGATACTTTGGTTGATCCCGGCAAGAATGGTTTTTGTTGCAAGCGGAAGCTGAACCTTAAACAAACGCTGAGCTGTTGTAGAACCAAACGCTTCAGTTGCTTCAATCAGATCCGCAGGCACTTGTTTAATACCGAGAACCGTCATACGGATTGTCGGCGGCATTGCGAAGATAACAGACGCAACAACACCCGGCACAACACCGATATTAAAGAAGAAAATTGCCGGCAAAAGATATACGAAAGCAGGCATTGTCTGCATTAAATCAAGGATAGGCGTTACGATACGGCGAACCGTTTCTTTCTGAGATGCCCAAATTCCGATCGGCACACCGACTACAATCGAAATAATGACGGACGTGACAACCAGCGCTAACGTTTGCAGCATGGGGTCCCAATATCCTAAATAATCAATTACGAGAAACCCAATTAAAGTGAACAGCGCAATTCCTCTCGTACTGATCCACCATGCAAGAGCTGCGAAAATAATCGTTAACAAAATAGAAGGTATAAATCCAAGCCCGCTTACAATCCCGTTTACAAAAACGGCCAAGCCATTTGCGATTCCGTCGAGGAACCCGCCGAACGTTATCGTAATCCAGTCAACAAAACGGTCAATGATATCTGCTAAAGGTATTCTAGGCAGTCTATCCAATTTACTTCACCTCCCGTACAGAAGGATCTTGTGTTTGCTCAGCAGTGCCTTCAACATTGATATAATCGTTATTGCCCGCAAGTGCGCCAATCAGCGCGCCTCTTACGACAATCCCTTTCATTCTTTGCTTTTCATCTACAACCGCAATTGGAATATTCGCGTCAGACACAACGTCAAAAATCTCAGTCAGATACGTATTCTCTGGTACAGTCGTAAATTCCGTATTCAAGATATCCTGAAGGGATAAATCAGACTCGGCTGCTTTTTTCGCATCAGCTGCGTAAATGACACCTAACAATTGTTTCTGTTTATCGACTGCATAAATAGATGAAATCCCTAGGTTTTTCATCAGTGTTAACGCAACGCGAGGCCCTTTATCAATCCGCACCGTTTCAGCGCGTTTCATAATGTGGCCGGCAGTTAATACTTTAGACAAATCAACGTCCTCAACGAATTTCTCAACATATTCGTTGGACGGATTCATGAGGATTTCTTCCGGCGTGCCGATCTGAACGATATTTCCGTCCTTCATCAGAGCGATTCTGTCGCCGATGCGAAGCGCTTCGTCCAGGTCGTGCGTAATAAAAATAATCGTTTTTCCGACATTATCATGCAGATCCAGAAGCTCATCCTGCATATCTTTACGGATTAATGGATCAAGCGCACTGAATGCTTCGTCCATCAGAAGGATGTCCGGATTATTCGTCAAAGCGCGGGCAAGGCCGACACGCTGCTGCATTCCGCCCGAAAGCTGATCAGGGTATTGGTGTTCAAATCCTTCAAGTCCGACAAGTTTAAGCGACTCAAGCGCTTTTTGCTGGCGCTCCTGTTTGTCTACACCTTGAAGCTCCAGTCCGTATTCTGTGTTTTCAAGTATCGTTCTGTGCGGGAACAGAGCGAACTTTTGGAAGACCATACTGATTTTTTTCCGGCGGACTTCCCGGAGCTGGTCTTTAGACATATTTGTTATCATGTCACCATCAATGTAAATTTTTCCGGCAGTCGGTTCAATAAGCCGGTTTAACAGCCGTACTAAAGTTGATTTACCGCTCCCTGATAGACCCATGATGACAAATATCTCACCATCATATACATCAAAATCTGCTTGGTTAACCCCAACGGTTGATCCGGTTGCTTTCAGGATCTCTTTTTTATTTTTTCCGTCGGCAAGCATTTGAACTGCTTTCTTGGTTTGTTTCCCAAAAATTTTAGAGACTTTCTCGACTTTTATCTTAATCGGTTTCTCATCTACACTCATATTTTCCCTCCATATTAAGCAATCTTTATTACCGTACCATTTATGTAACAACACACACAAACCGCATATTCTCTTTTATTCTGTACCATTTCATGATAAACATCCCTGTGACCCCAAGACCTTATTTATGCTTCTAAATACTCGGTAATCCTCCTTTATTATTGTATTTTACAGGTAAAATTAAGCCTTTTTAAAATTGAAAACGCTTTTATTGAACCGAAAATCCTTCTTCCTCTTATGACTTCAAGCTCCTTTACTGGAAAAATAAGTTGCTTTTTCATCTCTATGTAATGTATTATAGTTTCATGACTATGAAACAATCAGAAGACCATATCAGAGCTCACATATTCAAAGCATTGTCTGACGAATCCAGGCTTGCAATTATTCGTACGCTTTATTACAGCGGAAAAGAACTCAGCTGCGGTGAAGTAGGTGAAAAATGCAATATCGTCAAAACCACAGCATCTTATCATTTCAAAACGCTGCGTGAAGCGGGATTGACTGCAACGCGAAAAGATTCACGGACAAAATATGTCAGGCTGCGTGAAGACACCTTTCAAACATACCTGCCTGGCTTTCTGGAGACCCTCTAAAAAGGGTTTTCTATATACATATCTGTTTCATAGTTTCATAATTATAAAACTATAGGAGTGTTAAAAGTGAAACTTATTTGGCTTTTTTTCAGTGTAATGTTTGTCATCGGCACAGATACCTTTTTGCTCTCACCGCTTCTCCCGCTTTTGCAGGACCAATTCCATGTCTCCACTGATTTGTCAGGCTGGATGGTCAGTGCTTATGCGCTCGGTTATGCGCTGTTTGCTTTGGCAGCCGGTCCGATCTCTGACCGCTTTAATCGGAAAACAGTGATGCTGTCGGGGCTTGCGGGCTTTATCCTTTCCACGTTTTTATGCGGCATCGCTCCCTCCTTTGCCGCCATGTGTGCATTCCGTTTTGCCGCCGGTGTCAGCGCCGCGTTTGTGACGCCTCAAATTTGGGCATCCATCCCTGTCATCGTCCATGCCTCAAAAGTGTTAAAAAGCATGGGGATTGCAACAGCAGGATTAGCGGCTTCACAAATGCTCGGGCTTCCGATCGGCGGATTTTTGGCTTCCTTCACTTGGCACACGCCCTTTTTCGTTCTGTCAGCAGGCTCGCTGGTTCTCCTGTTCATTTTGGCGGCGGCCATGCCAGATATTCGTCCTGCAGAAGCGGCAGCACACCGTTCATCTATAGTCAGCCCTTATCGTGAGCTGTTTTCACTGCCAAAAACATCGATGATCCTGCTTGCTTATTTTCTCTTTCAAACAGGAAATTTCGCCACGTTCAGCTTTCTCGGCACCTGGCTTTCTGCAGATTATCATCTAACCGTATCCCAAATCGGCGCCGCGATGCTTGTACTGGGGCTGGGAAATATGCTTGGAAGCCTTATAGGAAGCAAAATTGCATCAAAGCTCGGAACGTTTAAGACATTAATCAGCGGCATGCTGATGATGGGCGGGCTCTATTTTTCCCTTCCTTTCTTCCCTACCTTATTTATTGTAGAAACCAGCTTTTTTCTGACTTTCTTTATAGCGGGGATCATTTTTCCGTTAATGATGGGGATATTCCAATCCATTTCACCGAACGCGCGCGGAACGATTGCATCTCTTTCCAATGCGGCTATGTATGCAGGGACCACTGTCGGCACATGCCTTGCCGGATTTTTATATCAAAACACGCATCATTTTGGGGCTGTCACGGAGTTTACGGCGATTTTATTTGTCCTGTCTATGGCCCTTTATCAAACAAGCAGAAAAAACAAAGACCAAGCTGCCGGTTTCCATGTAAAAAGCACCTCATGATGAGGTGCTTTTATTACTCAAGCTCAGTTTGTTTCGTTTCTTTTCCCATAATCAAAATACACGCGACCGCCAGTAAAATGGCAATGCAAAAGATTGAAAAAATCACTGAAAACGAAATATGGCGGGCGGCGAGTGTTCCGACGAGCAGCGGGCCGAAAATGCCGCCGATTCTTCCAAACGCCGCTGTGGTTCCTGAACCTGTCGCCCGAATCGATGTTGGATATTGCTCCGGTGTATAGGCATACAGCACGCCCCACGCGCCAAGATTAAAGAAGGACAACAGCATTCCAGCCGTCAGCAGCAGACCTAAGGAATCTGCCGTTCCGAAGAAATACGCGCTTCCCGCTGTTCCGATCAAATAAATGACCAGTATCCATTTCCGGCCCGCCTTTTCGATCAGCCACGCAGCCGAAAAATAGCCCGGAAGCTGAGCAAGCGTCATCAGCAGAACATATTCAAAGCTTTGAATCATGCTGAACCCTTTTAACAGCATCACACTCGGCAGCCACAAAAACATCCCATAATAAGAAAAGACAACGCAGAACCAGACGATCGACAGCATTACCGTCGGCCGTACATACTGTTTCGCCCAAACGCTTTTCACGTTCTCCCACACAGATTTCTTTTTCATAGAAAGCGATTCGTACTTTGGCGAATCAGGCAATCCTGTCCGCAAGTACAGCGCATAAAATGCCGACAGTGCGGTTAAAAGCAAAGCCGCCTGCCAGCCGAAGCTTGGAATGACAAAATAAGAAATAAGCGCCGCTGCCAGCCAGCCCACAGCCCAAAAGCTTTCGAGAAGCACAATGACCCGGCCCCGTTTTTCAGGCACAACCGCTTCCGAAACAAGCGTTGAAGCGACAGGCAGTTCGCCGCCAAGTCCCATCCCAATTACAAAACGCAGAATGAGAAATGCCGATAAGCTTGTGACGAAAGCTGATATACCGCTTCCGATTGAAAAGCATAAAAGAGTAATGATAAATACTTTTTTGCGGCCGATCCGATCAGCCAGCAATCCAAACAAAAACGCACCCACAGCCATGCCGATGGAATTTACGCTTCCGATCCATTTCATTTCTTCAGGCGAAAGATTCCACTCCACGTGGAGCGCGGCGATAATAAACGATAATATTCCGACATCCATTGCATCAAACAGCCACCCTAAACCGGCGACACCCAGCAGCTTACGCTGGGATATAGGCTGTTGTTTTCCCATAGCCAACACCTCTGATATGCAAAAATGATTACCGTTTAAGTTTACACCTGTCTTTACACGTTGTCATTACCTAATTGATGTCAATCAAAAACCCCGCTTATGATTCACAAGCGGGGGTCTTTTTATTGCTGTAATGCTGCTTTTTTAATATTATCCTGCAGCTGGGCAATTCGTCTTGCGCCCTCTTCTCGAAGGCGTTTGTTTTCTTCTTCGATTTGTTTTGTTTCCTGCATGCCGCTGACAATCGTGTTCCAAGAGGATTCGATCGTTTCTATATCAATGCTTGGTCTGCCGGCCATTCTGGCAATTTCAACACTCTGGTTCGAGATGTTCTCCGCATTGCGTTTCAGCATCTCATTTGTCCGGCGGTCAAGCTCGCTCATAGAGTCAGCCACAAGCTTTTGGCGTTTCACCGTAACAGCCTGAATAATGCCGTTTTTGAAAATCGGAATGGTGATGATAAAAGCGGAGTTAATTTTCCCGATCAGCTTAGCGTTACCGCGCTGGAGCAGTCGGATCTGCGGTGCGGTTTGAAGCGCCACCATTCGCGCCATATCAAGATCATACACGCGTTCCTCAAGCGCCTGAATGCCGTTGCGCAGCGTATCGAGCTGCATTTGCGCAAGCTGGTTTCCGCTTGCCGCTTTTTCTTCATATGAAGGAAGGATTGACTGCATCTCTTCCAGCTTCATTTGACCGGCAACAACGTATTTTTCAAGCTCCATGTAGTAGTTGATATTGTTTTCATACATTTCATCGAGCGTGTAGTTTGTTTTTGTCATCTCATCTTTATATTTGGAAATCTCAACGTTGATTTTTTCAATTTCTCCGCCGAGCGTCTGGTACTTTTTAAAGATTTTCTCAATCATGCTGCCGCCGCGTTTGAAGATTTTGGCCATCAGTCCCTTGGGCTCGTCAAAATCATTTTTGTCAAAGCGGTCCATGATTTTTCCAAGCTGAGTCAGCATTGTGCCTGAGTCTGTCACGCTTGTTGTTTTCATCATTCCTAAGATGCGGTCAGAGAACTTGGAAATTTCAACAGCCGGCTCCTTTCCATACTCCAGCAGCTCCATTTGGTTTTTCACGTCAATTTGCTGGGCGAGGCGCTGCACCTCTGGTTCCTGGCGGAGCTGCAGGCGGATATCGTCTGCCTTTTGCTGAGAAATTTCTTCGTTTTTATCGAGAACAAGCGGATTTTGATTTTCTGTTGTCATGCTTTTCTTCTCTCCTTACTTTTGGGTAATCGTTCTGAACAGCCTTTTCACGAGCGAAGGCTCTTTATAGTCCTGCTGAAACACCATGTCGTCCAGCCAGTGGATATCATACTGATCCTCTTCAATATAATGCTCAATGTCTTGATGTCCGGGAGGATTATAAATGACGATATCAATTCCGATTTCATTCAAAAACAGCAGGGCTGCGGCGTCTGATCGTGTGAGCTCACCGTTCATTTCCGTATGATACAGCACCAGTTTCGGAACAGTCTGCGCATAGTCGAACATTTGAATCAATTTCAGCAGGTTAGCGGGAAGGTTTGTTGTTTGTTTAAACAAGTAGATTTGAACATCCTTGACCTGTTCCTGATGCAATGCCTTCAGCCGCGGGTGTCTGCACATTCTTGAGATCGTTTTGGCGATCGCGGTCTGAATGCCTGCCGGAAGCTGTTTGTACTGCCACACATTGCTTGCGATCAGCTTGTCCGGATCGATGTTTCCTTCATGATCAAGCGCGTGGCTGTAATGAAATTGATAGTTTGATTTGATTTCTTCTGTTAACGGAAAGCTTCGAACCATCTCCGTTTCTGGATAGTCCGCCATTGTATGAAGTCTGTTCCAATATTCTTTATTGTCCTTCGACACACCCATAATTTTGGCAAACACATTCGGAATATCGATCGAATGTTTATCGGCTTTGAAATTCGGGCGAATAAACGCACGTTCTTTCGCAATTAAAAACAGTTCATCATAGGTCGTTTTCAGCGTCACGGAAACCGGTGTGTGGTCTCTGAACTGCCAAGGCTTGTACAGCATGGATTCCTCGTGATTCAGCACATGCTCAATTTCCTTTGTCGATCGATACGCCACCGTTGATTTACGGTCAGGTTTTTCTTTCGGGAATGGCTGAAGATCTGAAACATCCGGAAGCTTTTCCGTGAAGCTTAGCTCCTGCTTAGGGTCAACGAGCGTCAGCTGATCGGTTCCCGCCGGATGGAACAATAGAACATCACAGCCGACAAGCATCAAATAATATAAGAAATACAGCTGGCTTTTCGTCGCGTCTCCATACCAGACCACCTTCGGCATCTCCCGCTCTATATCGGCTTTTTCCAGCCAAGGATTCAGGTGGTTCAAGGAAAACTTTGAAACATCAAGAAGCACTCTGCGAAAATCAGGATGATTCAGCCCCTGCTCATGATTTTCGGCAAAGGTATGTAAAAGCGTCATCAGTGCTTTTCTTAAATGGCGGTGCAGCAATGAATTGGAATGCTTCGCAATCAGCTGTTCCCCGTCCAGAAAGGCGACAAAGCGGCTGACCGAAAGGCCTTTTTCCTTCTGGTTGATGGAATGAATATGCTGAAGCGCCTGAAAGGTTTCGGGTGCAATTGTTTTATCAAGTGTTTCGCTCAGGACATAAATATGATTGTTTACAGAAAGTTCATACAGCTCGTTAAAGTAGTCGGTCTCATCAATGGGTGTGCCCAGTATTTGCCCGGCAAGCCTCGAAAAAGCAAGACCTTGTTCATTCTCATAGTGATCCCGCTCCGGCAATGGCTGAAACAGCATGCTTTTCCAATCACCATCGGCCGGAACAGCTTTATGAATGATTAGCTCTTCTTGTCTCATCATATCCTCCTTTCTGGTTTGTTTGTGTACATTACACGTGTTTTAATTTGGATATTTGCGATAAAACTGACGCTGTGATTTCTTCACCCGCCAGCATGCCGCTTGCAATCGTTTTGCGTAGTTCCGGATCGTGACTCAATACCTCGCCGTGCGCGGGTGCGATGCCAAAATCGGCTTCCCGGATCAGTTCAAGATCAAGCAGCGAGTCTCCAGCCGTATAGATTTCATCAAGAGAGAGCCTGGATTTCAGGTATTCAACTGCTTTCCACTTATTAAGCGGATTGGGAATAAAGTAAAGCTTCCGCCCCTGCAGAGATACTTGCCAGCCCTTATCGGCGCCCCACTCTTTCACAGCGGATATATCGATATACGGTATTTTTTCCTCATGTAAAATGAGATACACGAAATAGTGATGGGCGATTCGGGTTCTTTTTACCGCCTCTGATAAAGAGAGACCTGCGATTTCCCTTAGCATGGCCTCGATCGGCAGACACGACGCCAGCTCCTCTTTCATCAGCTCGTCCCACTCTTTCAGAGGCTCGCCGTCTTTTAAGATGCACCCGCCATTTGTTGTCACCGCATATTCCGGCACAATGTCCTGCTGGAAACATCCGATTCTCTTATACTGTTCGTTTGTACGCGTGGTGACGGGGATAAAATAGTGATCCTTCTGAATCTGATTTAAGTGCTCTTTTACGGCTGAGGAAATATAGGAAAGCTCCCGCCCATTTAATGTTTCAATCAGCTCAATCCCGGCTTCCTTATCGGGCGTGCCGATCATGCGCCTTGAATAAATTAATGTTCTGTCTAAATCGCTGGCAAACGCGTTCATAGGCTTTTCTCCGCCGGACGAATCAGCCCGCAGCAGCTGTAAGACATGTTCTCGTATTCTTCTACAGGCACTCCCCGATCCTTTGCCAGTAAAAGAATATGTTTCAGCGTTTCTTCAGCGCCAGGCTGAATCAGTATTTTCCAAGGCACTCTGCGAAGAAGCACACGGGTCGTTTCTCCGACACCAGGTTTAATCAGGTTCGTATTGCTGATGCCAAATTGCTTTCGGATCGTCTCAATGGAAGCCAAGCCGTCCCAAGCCGGTTTCATACGTACGCGCTGCAAGCCAATCGCCAGACGTTCTGCTTCTTTAAAAATAGACGGAAATTGCTCGGCTATCGTTTCAATATAGAATACAGAAACATCCTCTTCGCTCAGCTCACGGTAATATTTCGCCCCGTGAAAATCATCCGGCCCGATCCATTTTTCATTTAAGACCGTGCGGCTGACAAGACCCGAGACCGTAGAGTTCAAGCAGGCACTCGGAATCAGAAAATCCTCCTTCGTTCCGTAGATGTCCGCGCAATCACCCGGATCGGCAAGCACCGCAATTTCTGAGGAAAGTCTCGTATTCCAGCGCTGGTTAAACTGTTCGATGGATCGATTCAGTTCTTTAGTAATAGCGCCTTTGCCTGTCCAGCCGTCGATAAAGGCGATTTTTCCTTCTGGATGATGCTTCAGCATATACTGCAAGGCGTTTTCATCAATTCCCCTGTCCCGAATAATCGATATGCTGTAGTGCGGAACTGAGACGTGATACTTCATCTTGATGTACCGTTTGATCAATACACCGATCGGCGTGCCCGCCCTTGCCAGACTGCACAAAACCATATGCTCACCGTGTTTGGCGAAAAGCTGCTCCGCTACAGCTCCGGCCGCTAACGCAACCTTCTGTTTACTATCTTCAAGCGAGGCATAAAACAGTTTCATATATTCATCTGTCGGCTTATATTCGATCGGCAGCATCTCTGAGTAATGGGTGCCGCTTTGGATCGAGCGTTCCCGTTCTTCCGTGCTTTTTTCAATCGAAACAGCGGACAAATCTTTTAATAGAAAGGTGACATCCTCCTTCGGATAGCTCCCAATCTGGTCAATTATCTCAGTCAATTCAGATCACACCTTTCCTGAAAGGGTTACAATGTGGATATGCGGCACTTCTTTTTCTTTGAATATATGAAAAATTGGCTGTAACGCCTCATCCGAAACGGTCTTTTCAAGACAGAAAAAGACCTCGTCATACGCTCCGGCGGGGAGGTTATAGATAAAATGGCGAACCGCCTCATCTTCGGGATTCATAAATGAATAACCGTTTTGCACAGCATAGCCCGCTTTGACAACAGGGTGAATCGGGCTGCGGGTAGTAGAGTGATAGGAAATGGAGCCCTGAAGATGCGCTGCGATTTTCATAGGAATGTACATCAGCTCTCCCGTTCCAAGCACAAGCGTTCTTCTCCCCTTCCGATACTGTTCCACATGCTGCGCAGCTAGGCGGCAGGCCTCGTGAACCGCCTGCCTGTCACTCGCCTTTAAGCCAAATCGCCCTGTTTCCTTCACATAAAAATGCTCGTCTGCGAATGTGGCCGGCTGATAGGGTAAGGATGCAAAGAAGCCGGACAAGTCGATGTCTGTTCTGTGTATTGCTGATTCCTGCGGCTTTGGTCTGTAATCGTAGGAGGACTCTGACAAAAGCTCTCCCTTAAAGGAAATGCGCCCAGACAGTAAAGCTGTTGTTGATATGGTAACCCCTAATTCCCGTTCCGCTTCATCATAAGCTTGTTTGTGCTCCTCAGTGCGCCAATCCAATAAAGACAAAACAGCGTATTCTTTGCGGGGGAACTTCGATTGTATATCCCGAATGATATGCAGTGCGGTTTTTCCTGTCGTGATTTCATCATCCACGAGAATCACCGGGCAATCGTTGTTGATCATATGAGGTTCCGCATAGCACAGCTGGTCGGTCGCATGGGAGTGCTCCTCGACAAATGTAATGGAAGGCTCGTTGTTTCGTATCAATTCACGTGTTGTATGGACATACGACGCATTCTCAATGCAGTCATAAACCGCGTGTCCAAGGGCTGTCGCCGTTTCCGCAAACCCGATCACAAGCGGCGCTTCCTCTAGTGCAATACGCTGCTTTTGCAACGTTCGATAAGCAGCCCGAAGCCCGCTGTCCGTTCCTGAAAGAAACCCGTTCAGAATGTCGGCCTTCTCCTTCAGCTCACGGCCCGTTTTTCGTTCAGCGTACTCCAAAGCAAGCATCCCTGACGCCAAAAGCGGCTTCAGCGGATGAACTGGAATATGCTTTCCCAGCACTTTGCTGACAAATAAAAAACCCCTTTTTTTGTTTACACGCGCCGCCATTTCAAATAAGACTTGCTCCGGAATAGAAAGCGGATTGTCAGTGACCGACAGATCAACCGCCATATTGTCCAATATTTGAAGTGTTTTGCTGTTCGTTGAGCAAATCGGAGAAAGATCGGTTTTCATGATACACCCCATAGATTTCTGATTTTATTATGATGTTCTCAGCCCATTTCATATGGGGCTTCATCTCATTCATTTTGTTGGAAAAATGGCTTTTCATCACACCGATTGAACCGTTTCCGTGATGAATAATGCTTAACGCATCCATATAGTCTTCCTTTGATACAACATACAGGCTGTTTACCGCTTTAAGCTGAGACGGGTGAATGACCGTTTTCCCGTGAATCCCGTTAGCGATATCAAGCTCTGTTTCCTTCACCAAACCTTTGACATGCTCATTCAGCTCAGAAGGCTGGTGCGCTGACAGAAGGTGAGGCTTTTGCGCTGTCTGGAAATATTCCCAGACCGGTCCAGAAACGACAAACGTCCGGCCGAAATAATTGATGACATCCGCCATAAAATCGGAAATCAGGCGAATATCATAGATGGTTTGCCCCGGCTTTCTCCGGATGCCGTATAACCCGCACAAATCAGTAGCACCGATTCGCACATTTAAAATCAAGTCCTGATATTGATGCAGAACCGCACTCAGCTCTCCGAAAGCCTCCGGCCGCGTCTCTTTAGAAAGCAAATCGGGCGTTTCTAAAATCGGCATTCCATAAATCGGCGCTCTCATATCGCGAGAAATGTTTTCCACCGTTTCCGCATAGTCACGGGCGTTCACTCCTGAACATTTCGGAAACACAAAACCGGTTAACAAATGAAGAAAGCGCTTCAAGCGTCCCGCCAGCTCCTGCAGCTGCTTCGGAGAACGCACCCTTACAAACATGAGCGGAAGATTATCCGGTTCTATTTTGTTTTGCTGAATCGCCTGTTCTATGCGCTCAAGCTGAATGTTGAGATTATGTTCAGCCTGCTCGACTTCATGATCCCCAATCGCATCCTCTAAGCAGAAAACAACGGACGTTAGATCCTCGTACTTTTGTTCAGTAATCATAGCGGCTATGTCGTGGCGGGTTGCAGGCATATATAATAGGGCTCCCAGCGCTTGTTCAAGCCATTTTTTAGGCGCCTCTTTCGTGACCTGTTTCGGCACTTGATAAAATACATGCTCTTCTTGACGCGCTGATAAATAGTGGAAATACCGCAAACCAGTCACCCTCTTTTCTGTAACAAAAAAGGAAGGACATGAAACTCCCTCCTTGTTTTGTTTTATTCTTCTTTTGACGCAGCTGTTTGTTCGCGCACCTGCTTTTGTTTGTTGATATAGTGAATGATAAATGTTACCGCAAATGCAGCGATAATGATAATGAAGAATACAGAATGCGGCATTTCATAATGGAAAGCGCTCCCTGCCATTTTCAGCGCGATAATTCCGATTAACACGAATGCTGTGTTTTCAAGTTCAGGGATTTTATCGATCAGCACAAGGAATACTTTTGCGACTGTACGCATCATTAAAATACCCAGCATACCGCCGATCAAAAGAACCCATACTTTTTCAGATACCGCAAACGCGGCCAAGATGCTGTCCACAGAAAAGGCAAGGTCCATCAGCTCAACTGAAATAACAGTTGCCCAGAAGATACCGAATGTACGGACCATCCAAGAGTTTTTCTTAATACCGTCTGCTTCCTCTTCTTTTTCGCCGATCCAGAAGTGCTTAATGACGAGCCAAGCCAGGTAAAGCGCGCCAAGCACTTTGATCCACCAGAATTTAATGAGAAGCATACCGAGTCCGATGAATATAAATCGGAAAATGTACGCTCCGAATAAACCATACGTTAACGCTTTTTTACGCTGTTTTTCCGGAAGATGTTTCACCATAACCGCAAGAACTAACGCGTTATCGGCCGATAAAAGGCCTTCCAGCACAACAAGGGAACCGATCAGACCCCAAGAAACCGGATCAGTCAGAACTTCCCCCCACATTTTCCAATCGAAAAATGAAGCATACGTAGACATGATGTGATGTAAAAATTCCAAGTTTTTTCCTCCTATTAATTGAAAACGGTGACTGCTTTATTTGTCACTCGCTTACACCTGCAAACCGTAGTTCCGGCATAATGAAGCAAGGCCGCCGGAAAAACCGCTGCCGATCGCATTGAACTTCCACTCGTTTCCGTGTCTGTACAGCTCACATACGACAACGGCTGTTTCAATGGAGAAATCTTCTCCCAAATCGAAGCGAAGAAGCTCATTTTGAGTCTCTTCATCTGCAACGCGTACAAACGCGTTTGACACTTGTCCAAAGTTTTGGCTGCGTGCTTCCGCGTCATGAATTGTAACTGTGATGCCGATTTTCTCAATGTGAGCAGGGATTTTTGAAAAATCAACGATGATCTGCTCATCATCTCCGTCGCCTTCACCGGTGCGGTTGTCACCCGTATGGATGACACCGCCGCTCGGGTGCTCAAGGTTATTATAGAAGACGAAATCGAGATCATTCACACAGTTATCATGCGCATCCACTAAAAAGGCTGAAGCATCCAGGTCAAAATCGTGTCCGCCTGAGTACTTATTTGTATCCCAGCCTAAACCGATCACCGCTTTTGTGAGTCCCGGATTTGTTTTCGTTAAGTCAACACGCTGTCCTTTTGCTAATTGAATGGCCATACTGCCTCTCTCCTTTCTGCTCTTCGTAATATGTCTTAACCGACTTGCAAGCCGTAGTCTGTTGCGATGCGGGCAAGACCGCCTTGGTAGCCTGAGCCGATAGCAGAGAATTTCCATTCGCCGTTGTGTCTGTAAAGCTCTCCAGCGATAATTGCCGTTTCAATAGAGAAATCTTCCGCAAGATCGTAACGAATAAGCTCTTCATTTGTTTCTTCATTGACAATGCGTACAAACGCGTTTGACACTTGTCCAAAGTTTTGGCTGCGCGCTTCCGCTTCGTGAATCGTGATAACAAATGAGATTTTGTCGATATTCGCAGGTACGGCGCTGAGATTGACTTTTACATTCTCGTCATCACCCTCGCCAAGACCTGTCAGGTTATCGCCTGAATGAACAACTGAACCGTTTCCGCCTTCAAGCTGGTTATAGAAAATAAAATCATTTTGAGATGCGCATTTTCCAGACGCATCTAAAAGAAATACACTTGAGTCAAGGTCAAAGTCATGACCGCCGTCATACTTATTCGTATCCCAGCCTAAACCGACAACAACCTTTGAAAGACCCGGATTTGTTTTTGTTAAATCTACTTTTTGTCCTTTTGCCAATGAAATTGCCATGTTTCATCCACTCCTTTTTCTTTTATACGTACCGGTTGACAATATCTTCTAATCTCGTATCGTTTGTGCCTTCGCCGACCGCCGCGAATTTCCACTCGCCGTCCTGGCGGTAGATTTCAGCCGTAATCAGGCTTGTTCTGCCGGCATAATTGTCTTTCAAATTGTATTTGAGCATTTCTTCATGATTCGATTGATCAACAACACGGATAAAAGCATTTTGAATCATGCCGAAATCCTGTTTTCTTCTCACGCATTCATAAATATTCACAACAAATACAAGCTTATTAATGTTGGCAGGCACTTTCGCCAAATCAATTAAAATCTGCTCATCATCGCCCGCTCCGTCGCCTGTCAGGTTGTCACCTGTGTGCTTGACACTGCCGCAGCGGCTTTTCAGGTTTCCAAAATAAATGACATTTTTCTTATCAGTGAATTTGCCGTTTTCCAGCATCAGCACTGATGCGTCACAGTCAATATTTGGTCCGCCTCCGCCGAGCAGCTTTCCAAAAAAGCCGCCGCCTGATGAAACCGGGTCCCAGCCGAGACCGACCATCAATTTTGACAGACCCGCTTTTCCTTTTGTTAAATCAATTCGCTGACCTTTTTCTAAAGAAATTGCCACACGATTCACTCCTAATCATCGAAATGTGAATATAGTCACATTTATTTTTACGTACAAACGTAACTTGAGTATGCCGTAAATTATTAATATATACGTTTTTTATTATATCAAAGTTTCGTAAAAGTTAAGAATAATTGACGAAAATCCTCGAAAAAAATCTCCCATATTTGATATATGTTTTGCAAATCATATGAATGGCGGATCTTAAACATACCATTTGACGTGAGCGAGTCATTTTGCCTATTCTTGTATCACATTCTAAAAAGCAACGGAAAGGAAGCGGCCTTTTGATTCATTTAAGCATACTTGATCAGGCACCTGTTTCTAAAGGAGAAAGCCCCGTGACAACCCTTCAGCATTCGGTCGAGCTGGCCGGACGAAGTGAAGAATGGGGCTATAAGCGTTATTGGTTTGCCGAACACCACAGCACGAAAGGACTGGCAAGCACGGCACCGGAAATTATGATCGCCCGTATCGCGGCTCACACAAACAAGATTCGTGTCGGGTCTGGCGGTGTGCTTCTGCCTCAGTACAGCCCGTTTAAGGTGGCCGAGACCTTTCGCCAGCTTGAGGCCTTGTATCCGAACCGGATTGACCTTGGCCTCGGGCGTTCGCCGGGCGGAACGACAAAAACCCGGCTCGCACTAACCGACGGCATCAAAAAAAGCTTAACCGATTTTAACAGACAGCTTCAGGATGTCTCTTATTTTCTGACCGATTCGCTTCCCGCCGGGCATCCGTATGCCGGGATCAAAGCGGCTCCTCTTATTGACACAGTACCGGAGCTTTGGGTGCTTGGATTAGGGGAGAACAGCGCAAGGCGAGCGGCCCATCAGGGAATCGGATATGTGTTTGGGCATTTTATCAACCCTGAACGAGGGGAAAGCGCGTTTCGTATCTATCGTGAAAACTTTCAGCCATCAGCCCATTTCACATCTCCGGCCGCACTGTTTACGATCTTTGTCATTTGCGCAAAAACAGATGAAGAGGCAGAGGAGCTCGCGTTAAGCCAGGATTTGTGGCTTCTTCGCGTCGGGAAAGGCTTGGACAGCAGAGTGCCAAGCATTGAGGAAGCGAAAGCATACCACTATACTGAATCAGACAAAAACCAAATACGAGAAAACAGAAAGCGCATGGTCATCGGTTCTCCAAGCACTGTAAAACAGCAGCTTCTAGAGCTGGCGGACCGCTATGAAACAAATGAAATCATGGTTCTTTGCAATGTGTTTGATTTTGAGGCGAAAAAAGAATCATATGAACGTCTTGCCGGGTTATTTCTATAAAAAAAGCAGCTTTTCCCAAAGGAAAAACTGCTTTTTATTTTTATCTGTGCCCTTTTTTACGCTGGGTTTCTTTTTTGATAAACGTCCATATCCCCTGAACTGCAAATCCGATCAGGAGCAGAACAATTAACAGCAGGGTAATGGAAGGCCCTGGCGGTGTGCCGAGCTGATAAGATGATGTCAGTCCCATAAATACACTGAATAAGGAAATGAGTATGGCTGACATAAATACCATGTTAAAGCCTTTTGCGATTCTAATGGCGAAAGCTGCCGGCAATACGAGCAGTGCCGATACGAGCAGTACGCCGATAATCGGAATAATAACTGAGATCGCAAGACCAGTGACAATGCTGAATGACATCGACAGAATGTTTGTATTGATTCCGGACGTTTTGGCTGTTGCTTCATCAAATGTCAGCAGGTAGAGCGGCCTTTTCAGCACGATAAAATAAAGCAGGATCAACAATGTAATGATGCCGATAATATAGACCTGCTGCTGGTTAACCGTCACGAGCGACCCGAATAAGTACTGATCAATGCTCATATTGGCGGCGCCTTTCGAAAGGCTGATTAAAAACATCGCGAAGGACAAACCCGCCGCCATTAAGATGGCAATGGACACTTCCGAATATGTCCGATATGCCCGCCGCATGTATTCAATTCCGACCGCGCCGACGGTCACAACGACTATGCTCGCCGCGGTAATATTGGTGCTGAGGAAAAAGCCGATGGCAACACCCGACAGTGAAATATGCGAGAGTGTGTCAGCCATTAAGGCCTGCCTTCTAAGCACAAGATATACCCCTAAAATCGGGGCCATGATGGCGATCATACCGCCTGCTAGAAAAGCTCGTCGCATGAATTCCAAGTCAAACATTTCCATCCGCCTTTTTCTCCTCTCTCTAATCGAATCACTTTATCTAAAAATTGCTGTACTTCATTTTGTTCATGAGTGACCATCACAACTGTGCGATTGTGATTTTTCACCAAGTGGTGCATGAATTCGTAAAACCCTTTTCTGCTGTCATAATCAACCGCTGTGGTCGGTTCGTCCAGCATTAAGAGATCGGGATTGCTGGCAAGCATTCTGGCAATACAGATTTTCTGCTTCTGGCCGCCCGACAAGTCACCGATTTTCCGATGGCGAAGCTCCCACATTTCCACCATTTTCAGGGCTTTTTCTACTTCGATATGATCTTCTTCATTCAAACGTTTAAACCATTTCCCTTTTGTGTACCGGCCGGATTGGACAAGCTCAAGCACGGTGCTCGGAAAACCTGCATTAAATGAAGAAATTTGCTGCGGGACATACCCTATAGTCAGACGTTTTCCTTCTGCATTCTTTTTACTGATTGTTACCTTGCCTTCCCACGGTTTCAGCATGCCGAGCATCACTTTTATCAGCGTTGATTTAGAAGCGCCGTTTGGACCTGTGATGCCGACAAACTCGCCGCTTTCAATATCAAGAGATACTTTATCCAACACAGGCGTGTGGGAATAGCCAAAAACGATATCTTTCAATGAGACGAGATTCATGTCAATCTTCCTTTCTCACAAAGAAATAGTGTGCACCCTCCGGCGCACACTATCTTTTTATTTATCCAATAGTGAATCTTTCAGGGCATCGAGGTTTTGCTTCATGATGTCGATGTACCCTATACCTTTATCCTGTTCTTCTTTGCTTAAGCCTTCCAGCGTATTCAGCACTTCTGTTTTCGCGCCGATTTCACTGGCCAGTGTATCTGCAACCTTGGAGGATGCAATTTCTTCAAAATATATAATGTTCACGTCATGCTCTTTGGCATACGTTTTCAGTTTTGCTAAGTCAGCTGCACTCGGCTCTTGTTCAGGAGAAAGCCCTGCAATCGGAACCTGAGTCAGGCCATATTCTTTTGCCAAATAGCCAAAAGCTGTGTGCTGTGTGATAAATTCTTTCTTCGCCGCTTTTTTTACGGTTGTACGATATAGTTTATCAAGATCCTGCAGTTTTGCAATATATTCTTTACTATTTTTCTCATAGTATTCTTTGTTATCCGGGTCTTGCTTCACGATTTGCGCAGTAATATTTTCAACTTCCTTTTGCGCTAAAACAGGGCTGAGCCATACATGAGGGTCCATTTCATGGCTGTGTTCATGCTCTTCGTGATCTCCGTGTTCATGTTCATGTTCGTGTTCTTCTTCAGAGCCCTCCATTAAATCGATGCCCTTGCTCGCATTTACGAAAACCGCATGATCTTGGCCCATGCTTTTTTCAGTTGAAGGAACCCAAGTTTCCATGTATTCGCTATTATAAACGAACAAATCTGCGTCCTGAATGCTTGCAATATCCTTCGGCGTCGGCTCCCAGTCGTGCGGTTCGACAGAAGACGGAATTAAAAGATCCACATCGCCCTTATCTTTCACAATTTGTTTCGTAAATTCATACATCGGGTAGAACGTCGTGACAATGTGCAGTTTATCACTCTTTGAATCCGTTGACCCTTTTGTTGATGAGTTGCCGCATGCCGCGACCAATAAGAAGCACGCTGCAATCACAAACAAACCGCTCCATTTTTTAAACATAACGATATCCCCTCTTTTTCACAATGACTTTAAATCAAAATGATAACGATTTTGTAATCCTTAATAATAATAAACCGAAGTCATTACGTTTTGCAAGATTAATTTTATGTTGACGCTATGTTTTTATTCTTCCCGCGTGCAGCGCGGATATATGTACTGAAAAACCCGGCAAACTGCGCCGGGCTGACTTCTTATTCTCTTGTGTTCAAAAGATATACTCTGCTCTCGTAAGGCTGAAACACCATTTCATCAGCAATATCACCGTTGTTTTTATAATTGCTGAGTAAAAGGGACGCCTGATCCTTGCTGCAGCACTCCGGCCATTGGAATACAGCCTGCTCTTTTGAAAAATTATTCACCGCCAAAAGCTTCTGCCGGCCGTTCTCTCTGACGTATACAAACAGCTGCGGATCATCTGGGAGCAAGAGATCGTAGCTTCCTTTTATGAGATCTGCATACTGCTTTCTCAGGCTGATCACCTTTTTGTAATAGGCTAAAATGGAATCGGGGTCGGCCTCCGCTTCCTCGGCATTGATGGATGCATAGTCCGGATTGACCTTCAGCCATGGCGTTCCGTCCGTGAATCCGGCATTCTTCCCGCTGCTCCATTGCATCGGCGTCCGGGCGTGATCCCGGCTTTTGGCCAAGATAGAAGTCATCACTTCTTCAGGATCATAGCCGTTCTCAAACACCCGTTTATGATACATATTAATCGTTTGGATATCTTTGTAGTCCTCAATTCTCGAAAACGGCGCGTTTGTCATGCCGATTTCTTCTCCTTGATAAATATACGGCGTGCCTTTCATAAAATAAAGGACAGTGGCAAGCATTTTCGCAGACTCTTTGCGATATCTCCCTTCATCTCCGAAACGGGAAACGATCCGCGGCTGGTCGTGGTTGCACCAAAACAGAGTATTCCAGCCTTTATGTTCAAGCGTCTTCTGCCACTTTGTTAATACAGATTTTAAATCAGAAAGCTTTAGGGGCTTCAGATCCCAATGTTCTTTTCCCGGCTGCTGGTCAAGCTCCATATGCTGAAAGTGAAAAATCATATTCAGTTCATGCTTATCAGTTCCCGTATATGTCAAGCCTTCCTCCGGTGTTACAGAGCCAACCTCGCCGACCGACATGACATCGTATTGTGAAAATACTTCGTCTGTCATCTCTTTTAAATAGTCATGGATGCGTTCGCCGTTCGGCTGGAAGGGTTTCGGTTCTGCACACTGATTGACGTAGTCCTCATGTGAAGGAAGGCACTCTTTCTTTGAGATCAGATGAAGCTGATCTATCCGCAAGCCGTCGACCCCTTTATCGAGCCAAAACTTCATCATGTCATATACCGCTTGGCGAACGTCAGGGTTTTCCCAGTTTAAATCAGCTTGTTTGACGGCATTCATGTGCAGATAATATTCGCCAGTGTGCTCCTCATATTGCCAAACCGGACGTCCGTAGTCTGACACCCAGTCTGTCGGCGGGCCATCTTCGGTTCCGGGGCGCCAAAAGTAATAACTGCGGTACTTGCTGTTTTTGTCCAGCTCTGCTTCTTTAAACCACGGATGCTCGACTGAGGTGTGATTTAGGACAAAATCCATGACAAGCTTTAAGCCGCGCTGATGCACCTCGTCAAGCAGATCATGAAAATCCTCCATCGTGCCATAAGACTCCATAATCGTCTTATGGTCAGTCACATCATAACCGTAATCAACATTTGGAGAAGGGTAGATGGGACATATCCAAATCACATCTGCCCCAAGCTCCTTTATGTAGTCCAGCCGGGAAATCATTCCCCGCAAATCCCCGATCCCATCTCCATTACTGTCCTGAAAACTTCTTGGATATATTTGATAAACGACTGCATCCTTCCACCAGTCTTTTTTCATCCCGCACTCCCCCTGTTTTTTTCTTTCTACTCGAGCTGAGACGGATAAAGTGTCATTCCTCCGTCTACAAACAGTGTTGTGCCGGTGACGTAACTCGCTTCTCCTGATACGAGCCAAGCCGCTGCAGCCGCCACTTCTTCCGGTTTACCGAAGGCTTTCATCGGAATTTTTTTCAATTGCTTTTGTCTGTTTTCTTCTTTTTTCGTGTCGACGTTGGACTCTGTGGCGATAGTGCCCGGTGCTATCGCGTTGACGCGAATTCCCTTGTCTGCATAGTTAAGCGCCAGCGTTTCCGTCATCATCTTGATGCCGCCTTTAGAAGTTGAGTATTGAACATTGACTGGGCGCGGAATCTGCTGATGAACACTTGAGATATTGAGCACGTTTCCTTTGATATTGTTCTTCATCATGTGATTGAGCGCGGCTTTTGCCCCCATAAAGGTTCCCGTTACGTTTACATCAATGACCCTTTGCCAATCTTCAAGGCTCATCTCATGCGGCATGGCTTCTGTGCCGTTGAAGCCTGAATTGTTCACCATTACATCAAGCGTGCCAAAGTGTCCTAAAGCGGCATCCATCAGCGCCTGAATCCCTTCTTCCTTTGACACGTCCGCTTCGACTGCGACGGCTTTCCCTCCATTTTGCTTAATGATGTCCACTGTTTCATCGGCTCCTGACGGGTCATTGTGATAATTCACCACCACATTCATTTTCTCGCGGCCAAAGCGTTCCGCAATGGCTTTCCCGATTCCTTTTGAAGAGCCTGTTACGATGGCTGTTTTTCCAATTAAATCTGTATACATAAATGATGTCCTCCTCTGATTTTCCATTGTGTATCTGGAAAATACCCCATTTTTCCGGGTTGAAAACAGCATAAAAAAAGCAGAGAACCTTTTCGGTTCTCTGCCATCTCTTATTGGAAGCGCTGCTCGGCAAGTGTCTTTTTTATGTCCATCAGCCTGCGGTAAAAGAAAGCAGCGGACTCATAATTTTGCTGCTGATTGAAGCGTTCTGCCGCATCCAGCAGCAGCTCCTCTGCATCAGCGAGAAGCTGGCGGGATTCGAGAAGATCAAAGCACTCTTCCAGAACCTTCCTGTCGCCGCTGCCAAGATAAAGCTCGTGAATAAGGCGGAATTTTGTTAAGTACATGTCATCCGCCCATTCCGCCGCGCTTTTTACCCCGTGTTGATACGTCTCTATTGCTTTGTCATATTTTTCTTCTTTACAGTAGATATGTGTCAGTGAAAATACAGCTTGAACGGTCTGCTGAAATTTGTGCTCTTCAAAAATGGCGGCGGCCTTCTTGAAATAGCCCTCCGCTTCGCTAAGATCTCCCAAGCTGTACTTACAGTGGCCTACGTTATAATGAGCGGCGGCAATCATATATGCTTCCTCAAGCTGCCTTGCATGATCCAAAGCGCTGCACAGGTGCTTGAGCGCCTTTTCATGATGGTAGACATCCGTCAAATTTCCGGCAATGATAAATTCACACTGCACACGGCGGCGGCCGTACAGTTCGTATTTCGTATAGATATCAAGCGCCTGGCTTGCATAATTCATCGAAAAATACGTTTGTTTGATGTGATAATACACTTCTGCGACCTTAAAAAGAAATTCAGCTTTTTCAATCTCATCTTCCACATACTCCAGCTTTTCCTCGGCGTGCTTATAATGATCGATGGCTAAAATGAAATTTTTCTGCTTAAATTCGTACATCCCTCTGAAATAGTAAAAATAATATTCTAATAAGCCCGTCAGTTTTTGCTGATTGCTTTCAATTTCGTTCAGCATGTCAGAGAACGGAGGCTCGGTGTCGCTGTCTTTCACCGGCATCAGCTTGTCCAGCATAATCCGATGCCGAAATTCCATCAAAGAAAAATATAATAGCAAATCCTGATTTTCTTCCATATCTTCTAATTCGTACTCGATCTCCTGCTTTAACGCTTCTGCTTGATCTGCTTCAAACGCACGAATGTGTTTGTACCATTCGTTTAGTTTTACCGCCACTTCTTCAGATGGAATCTTTGCTCTCAATGATCTGCCTCCTTCCTCCTGCTACTATTTATGTTATATTTTATCATAGCTATTCTCTTTTAGAGAGAGTCAATGGCTTAAAACATAACATTCAGCACCTCATGAGAAAGTGAGACCGGTATGAAATTAATAGCAAAAACATCCTTCATCTTATGCCTCCTGTTTGTGGCGGACCTTTGTTTTTCATATGTGCGGCACGCATGGCACGCTCAAACCGCTCTGCAGGACAGGCCTGTTCCTTCCGCTCTTGATCCGATTGTGAAGCAGAATGCCGACACCCTCAAGGCTGCCGCATCAAATAAAGGCATCTCGATCGTGATTACTGAAGGATTCAGATCCTTCAAGGAACAAGACGAATTATATAAGCAAGGACGCACAAAAAAAGGGAATATTGTCACCTACGCAAAAGGAGGGGAATCGTATCATAACTATGGTTTGGCGATTGATTTTGCTCTTCAGAAAAAGGATGGAAGCATCTTATGGGATATGGATTACGACGGCAATCAAAACGGGAAATCAGATTGGCTGGAGGTCGTCACCATCGCTAAAAAACTCGGATTTGAGTGGGGCGGGGATTGGGAACGGTTCAAGGATTACCCTCACTTGCAGATGATTCCTGACTAGACACCTCACAGCCTCTTCTTTTTTCTTTTATGCGCATCAATATATGAAGGATAAATCGGCTTATACACAAGCTTATAATGCTGATGGCTGCCTGCTGAAAAATCAGGCTGCCACTCCAGCTTCACATCAAACGCTGATAAAAATGCTTCTCTCGCTTCGTCAGCTGAAACATCCGGTTTGTGGTTGATTGTTTCTAATTGCTCTGGGTCTATATCCGGAGCCATAAAAGCGTCAACTTTTCCTGTTTCCGGGTTGACGATGATGCGGGCAGCGCCGAACCGCAGCGGTATTCCTTTATACCAGACAGAAAAATGATTGCGGACCCTGCCTCTTTCGTCGATTCGGATTGGATTCACTCTGAAAAACTCATCAGCTCTCGGATAGAGCGCGTACAAAAACTGAAGCGCTGTCTCTTGGCATTCTTCCATTGAGTAATGTGCAGAACCCTGCTGTTCCATAAAAGAAATAGCTGCTTTTAATTTTCCTGTTTTTTTATCAGTCTTCATTTTGATTGTATTTTTATTTCTCGCTGCAAAATAGCTTCCTATGCTTAAATCCTTTCGCTCCGGTGCACTGCCTTTGCGCCAAGTGCTTCCAAGTTCCTCTCCGAAGTCCTTTTCACCGACTTTTTTCATATCAGGGGTAAATCCCAGCATTCCATATATATCGGTTCCTTCTTTTTTTTCAAGCGGCGGGAGAGGCGCCCCGTTTTCCGTTCTTTCATCCGATATATGCTGGTCAGGCACGATTTCATCTACATCCGCTGGATAGCTGTAACCGGGCAAAATCGGTTCATAGACGAGTCTGGGCGACTGTTCATCATCAATGACGTCATACATGAGCCGTAAAGACATGGTATTGACGTAATGGGAAATGACCTTCTCTTTCTCTACGAATTCCTTTGGGATGTCGGCTTTGTTCCCTTCTCCGTAATATAAAAAATGGACAATCTGTCCGCTGCGGGTGATATCTATTAAAAATCCTGAATTAGGAAGTGAGAGGCCCAGCTGTTTTTTTGTATAAACAAACCGGATGTGATGCCCTCGTTCTTCCTTGGCTTGAAAATGAAATTTCATAAATGTGGCCGGATGGTGGGCTGCGGCAAACTGAAGAGCTGTCAGCTTCAGCTCGGCATCTGGGAGCTTTTTGTCCTGCTCGAGGCCGGCGGCTGTTGAAAATGTGAGCAAAGCACCGTCGTTCGAGAGTTCTACGATAATTTGCTTTTCCGGATCTTCGGGGTCCTTCCAAATGAAGTATGCATGCCCCTTCTTCTTTTGTTTTTGAGCATAATCTTCGATCTCAAGCTCATAATGCGGCGGTACATTTCCGATCTCTTGCGCCTTCTTTTTCAGCTGTTTGTTTACCAATGAAGTCATCCTTTCAAAGAGTCTACGACAAAGAGAACCTTGTTTATTATATAAAAAGACCCTTCTTCTTTTAAAGTGAAGAAAGGTCCTTTTCTATTAAGGAAACTGGGTTTCCATATCCTTTCTATTACTTTTTTCATACATCAGCCAGTACACACGCCGAAAATGTGTGACTTTTGACTGTTTTACAATGCACTTATGACAGCCTCACCAGTATGGGCATCAATCAATCTCGGATATACCGGCTTGTAGACGAGCCGGTAGCTGTTTTCTTCATCTTCTTCGTATTCTCTCTCCCAGCCAAGCTCGACTTTAAAATGGCGCCAAAAGATAGACTTGGCTTGTTCCGGTGAAATGGATGGAACAGGGTCAATCGCTTGGAGCACTTCAGGGTCAATGTCCGGTCCCATGTAAACGGTAATAAGTCCTGTCTGGCGGCTGACGCAGATTTTGACCTGCCCAAACCGAAGCGGAACTCCGTTACAGTGCACGTCAAACGTAAAGACGGCTGACGAGCTTTCTTCATCCTGTTCAGCGTATTTGATCTTAAAATATTGATCAGCATTCGGAAACAACGCAAACAGAAAACGAATGGCGATTTTTTCGCACTCTTCCTCGCTTACGGTATACGGCCCTTTTTCGTCTATAAACGACATAACACCTTCAAGTTTTCCGGTTTCTTTGTTATGGATGGTTTTCAGCATTTGGTGAATCCGTCCTCTTAACCAGCTGTCCATGCTTTTATCCGCCGGTTGATACACAGGATTATCCGGATTCCGCCAGACGACCCCGATTCTCCCATCCCCTAGATCCGTTTCCCGCTCTTTGACTAAGCCTTTTTCGACCCCGATCATGCTGCCAGGATCGGCCTTTTCGTGAATGCCCTCGAATAAAGGGAGAGGAAAGCTTTCCCGCTCCCTGTAATCGTCATCATCAAATTCTTTTTCTTCTCGGACCAAATCAGCAGGCACAGCAATGCCCGCGTTTTCAAACTCATACACCAAATGCGGCTGATCGTCTCCGTTTTTGTAGACAGAGCGATGAAGGATCTCAAATAGGAGAGTGACATCTACATCTTTCTTGAAATAAGCCAGTGCTTCTTTTTCATCTGCGACCTGTTCCGGCTTGATTATATTGCACGCTTTCCCGTAATACCGAAAATACACCACCTCCCCTGATAAGGAGACATCAGCCATAAATCCGCTCATAGGAAGCGGCAGCCCGTCTTCCATTTGAACATATGAAAACCTTACTTTATCATCATACGCCTCATCATTTTCTTCACGGACAAATGCAGACGGAACTTCAGGATAATGAGAGTTCACGAACTGAATCAAGATATCCTCTATTTGGTCTTCGGACAGCTTCTCATCGCTTTCAAGCTCAATATCACGAGAAAGCCCTTCCAGCTGTCCGTCCGGTCCAAGCTCTACGATGATCCCTTTGTGTTCATCCTGCGGATCTATCCAGCAAAAATACGACCTTTTCCGTTCATCACCATAATCTTCAATTTCCAGCTTTAAGTGTGTCGGAACACGGCCGATTTCCAGTGCTTTTTGTTTCAATTCCTCTTTTTTCACCAAGGCGGCCCCCTTCTTCGTTCGAATGTCACCCTTCGACTGATCACAAAGTAATAGTCTAATATACACAAATTTCTGTGTTTTCCAGTTTTACCAGAACATTTTTCACCAAAAATAGTATGATGAACCTATTCAATATAAAAGCTAATAATCTTAAAATTAATTCCGTTGCAACTTTTTATAGGTCATCAATCGCAAAGAAGGACGGAGTTTCCAGAAATCTGGGTAAAACCGTGAGAAAAGAACCGATTTTTTTGGCTGCATGATGTCAATCCATTCAAAAAGATCCAATTCTCAAAGACAAAAGGCTCCCCTTTCCTAAAACCATTTGAGGAGGAAAAATGAATGTTTCAGAAAAAAACGTACGCTGTTTTCCTTGTTCTCCTGCTGATGCTGTTTACAGCTGCTTGTTCCGGAAGTAAAACAAGCGCGGAGAAGAAAAATTCAGAAACAGAAAAAAGCGCAGATATAGCTCAAGTTAAGATCAAAGATGTCTCTTATACACTTCCGTCTCAGTATGATAAGTCAACTTCAGATGATCAGCTCGTGTTAAAGGTAAATGTCGCTGTGAAAAACACAGGGAAAGAACCGCTTAATGTAGACAATATGGATTTCACTTTGTATCAGGGTGATACCAAAATGTCTGACACAGATCCTGAAGACTATAACGAAAAGCTGCAGGGCAGCACGATTAACACTGACAAATCCGTTGAAGGAAATCTTTTCTTCGTTGTAGATAAAGGCGAAAAATACGAGCTGAATTATACACCGGAATCTTACGGTGATAAGAAGCCAAAATCAGTTACATTCAAAATTGATGGAAAAGACAAAAAAATCCTTGCGACAGCAGATCAGCTCCAAGACTCTGCGAAAGCTTTATCGGCATATATAGATGTCCTTCTTTTCGGTAAAGATAACAAAGATTTCGAAAAAATCACCGGCGCTAACAAAAATGAGATTGTGAACGACTTTAACGAGTCAGCAAAAGACGGCTACCTCTCAGCATCAGGCCTTTCAAGCACATATGCGGACAGCAAAGCGCTTGATAATATCGTGAACGGCATTAAAGCGGGATTAAGCAAAAACTCATCGATTCAAGCGAAAACAACTTCTATCTCAAAAGATGAAGCCATTGTAGAAGCTACAATTAAACCAGTCGACGCTTCTTCTCTCTCCGACCGCATCGAGGACAGAATGAAAGACTACTACAGCAAGAATTCAGGTGCGAGCTATGAAGATGCTGTAAAATATGCGCTTCAAGTCTATCCAGAAGAGTTCAAAAAGCTTGGCCCGGCTTCAAGTGAAAAAACAGTTGAAGTGAAAATGAAGAAAAATGACATCGACCAGTGGCAGCTTGATATGGACGATTACAGAGCAGCAGAATTAGTTGAAGCATTCATTAAAGAATAAACATCAAAAGGAAATAGCCCTGTGGCTATTTCCTTTTTTATTTAAAAATCCTGCTGATGAACTCTGCTTCATCATTCGTCAGTTCAACATCTAAGGTTTTCAGGTTAGCCTTCAGCTGTTCCGGGCGCTTAGCACCTGGAATGATGGCGTCTACAGCCGGTCTCGTTAACAGCCAAGCCAAGGCGACATGAGCCGTTTCCGCATTCTTTTCCTCAGCTACCGCTTTGAGCTTGTCCACTTTTTTCAGGTTTTGAATAAAGGTTTCTCCCTGGAATTGCGGGTTGTTCTTTCGATTGTCGTCAAAGGCATCATCTTTTGTAAACTTTCCGGTCAGCAGCCCGGATGCGAGCGGGAAGTACGGAATAAAGGAAATCCCGTGTTTTTCACAGTATGGGAGCAGCTCCTTCTCAGCATCACGCTGAATTAAAGAGTATTCTGACTGAAAGACCTCCAAATAGCCGTCCGCATTAAATTCCTGCAATTGCTGATAATTGAGGTTCGAAGCCCCGATCGCTTTGATTTTCCCTTCATCCTTCAGTTCCTTCAGCGTGCCCGCGACTTCCGCAAGAGGTGTCTTGCCATCCGGAAAATGAACATAATACAGATCGATGTAATCTGTCTTCAGCCGCTTCAGGCTCTTTTCTACCTCGCCGCGAAGAAAATCCCGGCTGTTGTCTAATTCAATGCGGCCGTTTACTTCTTTATGGGCTCCTTTAGAGGCGATAATGAGCTGATCCCGGACACCGCGTTCATGAACGACCTCACCGATTAATTCTTCGGACCGCCCCAATCCATATATAAAGGCGGTATCGATAAAGTTCACGCCGCCGTCCAATGCCGTGCGAACCAAGTCCTTGCCAGTTTCATCATTCAGATTCGGAAACAGATTATGCCCGCCGACCGCATTTGCGCCGAATCCGATCCGTTTCACCTGTAAATTCGTTTGCCCAAGTGCACGTGTTTGATCCATTGTCCCTTCTCCTTCCGAAATGATTTGATGAAAAATAGCGCAGGTTCCACTTTCTGTATTAGATATCCTTTTTCTATTTTCCTTCTTTTTTCAGCATACACAAAAAGGAGAAAGTGTATTTCTCCTTTTGCAAGTTTATTTTGGCAGAACCCATTTGTCTTTTAAGAAGCAGGCTCTGGCCAGTAAAAAGAAAATGGCGATGAGCACGACGATGGTTCCGCACGTGTATAGAATGGCAGCCGGATTTATCATCCCGAATAACAGCTGTTTAAATAAGGCGTGCAGGTTTAGGAATGGGATGAAAAAGTAGGATAGATCGATTTGATTCGGCGCCTTATTGAAGATGAAAAACATCGGGAATATAGGCAGAAAGACGACAAGAGACATATAGCTCTGCGCTTCTTTTACCGTGCCGGAAATGATGCTGATCATAAGCTCCATTGCGGCGATCAGCATTGCAGAAAGCACGATGATCAAGGCTGAAGCTCCGATAATGACCCATAAGTGATCTCCCAGCTGAAAGGCTGTTCTTAACTTTTCCGTAAATAAGACGGTGCACAGAATCAGAAAGAGCAGTGACAATACGCCAGAGGCTATCCCGAAGGTAGAAACCGCAAGCCACTTGCCGACTAACACTTTGTTTCTGCTGACCGGGGTTAACAGCAGCGCTTCTATGGATTTCCGGTCCTTTTCTCCGGCAATAATATCAAGAGCGATCGGCATGGCACCGGAAACGATTGATGTTAAAAGCAGCATCGGAAGAATGGCGGAAAGCATGATCGCGGAAACGCCTTGCTCTTCATCTGCTTCTTTTTGCTGAACCGAAAACGGCTGGATCACCGAGTGGTCAATATGTTTACTCGTTAAACGTTCTTGCACAATTTCATTTTTGTACTGCTCTAAGGCAGATTGCACAAGCTGTATAGCATTTGATGAACCTTGATCGACCGAGCTGCCGTAAACGTCAATCTCAAAAGATGTCATACTGGTGATATAAGAATCAAACTCTTTCGGGACGTTCAGATACACATCCGCTTTGCCGTCATCGACCGCCTGTTCAGGTTTTGCGAATGTCTTTACACTGATTTCGTCAATCGCATTCAGCTTATGTTCCAGCTCAGACGGCAGGGACTGGCCGACAGCGATCGTGTACTGCTCCCCTTTGTCCGAAAGCATGCTTTCGTAGAAAAACACAAGGCCCAGCATCGTAATCATCGGAACCAAGATCGTCAGTAAAATTGTTTTTCTGTCCCGTAATGCGTCGATCATCTCTTTTTTATAAATCTGTCCTACCATTTATGAAATCCCCCTGACCAGCTTAGACATAAAGATGTAGTTCAAATCGTCGCTGCGTTCGCTCTCGTATAGTGTTTCAAGTGCTCCTCTGTAAATGACCTCTCCGCTGTGCATCATAATGACACTGTCACAGAGCGCCTGCACCTCCTCCATAATGTGGCTGGAGAACAGGATGGTTTTGTGTTCTCTTTTCAGCTGCTGAATAAATTCACGGAAGATATTGCTTGACGTAATATCTAGTCCTGTCGTCGGCTCATCAAATAAAATGATATCCGGATCGTGAATCAGCGCCCTGGCAATGGCGACTTTCTGCCTCATTCCTTTTGAAAACCCGCCCACTCTCCGGTCCATATAATCACGCATGCCGAACCGTTTTGATAAATCTTCTATTCTCGCTTTGATTTCGTGGCGGTTCAGCCCGTACAGCCGGCCAAAGTACTGTAAATTTTCTTTTGCAGTCATCCGGTCATAGAGTCCTGTTTCTCCCCCGAATAAGACGCCGATTCGTTTCTTGACCTCCGCCGGCTGCTTGGCCGTGTCAAAGCCGTCTACTGCGATCGTGCCCTGTGTCGGTTCAAGCAGGGTCGCGATCATTCTCAGCATCGTTGTTTTGCCGGCTCCGTTTTCTCCGAGAATGCCGACGACTTCTCCTTTTTGAATCGTTAAGCTTACATCACGCACAGCTTTGACTACTTTTTTCTTATCTGTAAACCTGCGGCTGCAATCCGTCAGTGTAATCATGTCACAATCTCCCTTTTTGTTATTTCTAGTAATGACTATATACGAAAAGCTGGATTTGTTGGATAAAGTTGTCGCGAAGAGTTCTTTTTATGTCGCGAAATGGGATAAAATAAAGGTGATTCTATTTAACTAGGGGAATGATAATGGTAAAAGTCGGACTAGTCGATGATTATCGAGTAGATTTAGAGAAGCTGGAAGCAATCGTGTCCAGAATGCAGGATGTCGAAATTGTCTTTGCCACCGATTCGGCGGAGGAAGCTTACAGCCGGGTGAAGAACGGGGACATTGATCTTCTGCTTGCCGATATTGAGATGCCTCACATGTCAGGCTACGAGCTGGCGGATTTAATCAGATCTCATTCGCTGGATGTGGATGTGATTTTCGTCACCGGCAACAGCGGCTATGCGGTTCACGCATTTGATCTGAACGTCCACGACTATATTATGAAGCCGTACCACGCCGATCGTCTCAGCTCTTCCTTCGAACGTTATTTCAAAAAGAAAACGGAAACGAGCTTGAACGGGCGGATTTTGATTAAACAAAAATCTAAAATGCATGTGCTGCAAAAGAAGGATATCATTTTCGCCGAACGCACAGGACGGTCGACGACGATTGTGACAACAGCTGAAGAAGTGCAAACGTATCAAACATTAAACGATATTAAAGGCGATCTGCCGGAGAAGGATTTTCTTCGTTCGCACCGCTCCTTTATTATCAACATTCATTACATTAAGCATTTTTCCGCTTATACGAAACATTCGTTTACGGTTTCGTTTGAGGGAACATCTAAAAAAGCGATGATTACCAAGCAGCAGCTTGATTATTTTCAAAACTATTATTTTTGAGGAGCGCAGGTTGTGATAACTCTGTTTCAATGTCTTTATTTGTTTTTATTCAGTTTCCTATTTTATCAGTCGGCTGCCATTCTATCGAACAGCACAGCCGTTTCTTGGCTCGCCGCTGCTTTAGGCGCGGCGGCAGCGGTTTTATACATATGGAAAACGAAGCCTATGCGGGATCGCTGTCCGCTTCAGCTCTATTCATGTATCGCCGTGATTCACATTCTGTCGGCGGCGTTTTTGCTGATCGCCCCCTCTGGATTGGCACTGCTGCTTGTGATTGTGATATTCGCAACGTGTGAATGGCTCCGCATCGGGCTGTGCCGCTCGCTGACAAAGCTTTTTGAACAAATCGATCGGCTGACTCAGGCTGAACAGCACGCCAATCGAATGCTGATGGATGTCAGGAGCCGGAATCACGATACAATGAAGCATATCACAGCGCTCAGCTCGGCGCAGTCAGAGCCGGACACACAAACATACATAAAACATTGGGCGGGCCAGTACAGTCAATATGACCGGTTTTTGAAAGGAGAGAGTGCGTACATCGCAGGGGTGCTGTATGACTTTCTGGAAAAAGCAAACGCTTCGAATGTGAACGTTTCACTGCATTTGCATACACCGCTTTCTTCCCTCCCTTTCTCTCCCGCTGATCAGGTCAGCCTGGCCGGCAACATATTAGAAAATGCGCTCGACAGCGCTGCAGAGGCCCCTGAGAAAGCGGAGATCAAGCTGGAGACAACACTGCGAAGCGGGCTTTATGTGCTGATTTGTGAAAATACGACACCCGGCATGGAACCGAAAGTGCTCGATACACTGTATCAGTCATTCGGCCATACGACGAAAAGCGGCACTCATGAAGGAATCGGCACTTATGTGATCCAAAAGCTGGTGAACCAAGCTTTTGGCAAGCTTGATTTCACATATCGCCACCCTGTCTTCCGTTTAGAAATCAAAATTCCGTTCCAAAAATAAAAAACCTTGAAAAGCTTGGCTTTTCAAGGTTTTTTGTTCGTCATTAAGATGTTAATGATTGTGCAAAGCGATCCGCTTCATCTTGAAGCGTGCTTTCAATTTCTTTGTAGCGGCTTGAAATCGTTGATGCGCTTACGCCGTATTTTTTCGCCAGTTTGGCTTGGGAAACGGTTGCGCCGTTAAGTGAGATTGCATTCACATAATATTCAACTGCCGCCGCAAAAGCTTCCGGCTTTCTGATGACAGGTGATTTTTTCTCGCAGAACGATTTCCAAATGTCAATGACTGCCGGAATCAGCTCATTCGGATATTCATCTCCGCTCATGCCTTTTTCGATCGCCGCCGCTGTTTCTTTCTCCATGTCGTTTGCCCACTCAACGCTGCTTTCTTGAACAGGCTCCGCTTGCTGCGGCTGTTCATCTTTTTCAGCTAACAGCGCGAAAAGTACGTTGTTGAACTCCTGCTTCATGAAGTCCTCCGGCGTTTTGCCGTTTTTCACTGCAGCATCCGCATATGTCTTCACCTTGCTGATCAGCTCTTCCGTTCTCTTCACTGGGAAGATTGTGAACTGCATGAAGAATTCCGCTTTTTCCGCTTCGTGAATCGGATAGCCGAGAATCAAGCTTCCCACTGGAGGGAGGTCTTGACTTGTGACGTCCATTTCCACGTCGAATTGTTTTTTCGTAATGACATCTTCAAAATGAATAACTGCTTCTTTCATATCCTTCAGCAGCAATAAAGCAGGCGTCATGCTCTTCCAAGATTCAACGATCTCACGTGTTTTCGGGCGGGTGATCGAATCGCCTTTTTTCTGAAGGTACTCTTCAAAGATCGTTTTGTCACCAGCGAGCGGGTGAAAGAAGATTCCCCAGATTCCTAAATTAAATACACTGATGTCCTTTGTCTGCCTGTCCATAGAAGAAAGAAAATCATGCTGGTTGATAAAACCTGAAATGCTTTCTCTATGTACTGTGAAGGCATACTCCACTAAGTCTTCCTGAATTTGTTTTGCTTCTTTTGCCGCTAATTCTGTCGGGAAGTCGACAACTTTATTTCCGCAGCATTTTTTATATTTCTTACCGCTGCCGCATGGGCAAGGGGCATTTCTTTTCACTTTTCCCACAATAAACCCTCCGAATTCTGTTGTAACTTTTCTATTTTAACAAAAATAACTTCTGAGGGCTTGGTTTCGGGCTAAAAAAGAATTTGGTAATGTGACAGCCTGGTTCATTATGTAAATTTACCTATGACTTTTTCATCAACTTTTGTGATTTAAGACTTATAACCTATTCCCACTTTAGGCCCTTCTTTTTTACAATCGTTAGGTGTTTATCTAAAATTTTTAAGGAAGTGTTTATGTTGGAACTAGCTGGTTTTATGCTGCGCACCTGCGCTCTTGTGCTTGACGTGATCATTGCGGCCGCAGTGATTTTAGCATCCGGATTTATGTTTGGCGACGGGTCCGCTGGCGTCATCGCTGTCGCCATATTGATGCTGCTTGTGTATCCTTTGCTGATGCCGCTGACAAATTGGAAGGGTACGCTGGGCAAAAAAATCATCGGGCTGCAAATCGTGAGAGATGAAACACACGAGAAAATCTCCCTCCCTCAGGCCATTGTCCGTTACCTGATAGCGTGGGTGCATGTGTTTTCCCGCCTGATCTATTTAACAGCCGCATTTACGAAGAAAAAACAAACCGTTCATGATATGGCTGCGAAAACAATTGTGCTGAAAGCAGAATAACCTTGAAGAATAGGATTCTTCAAGGTTATGTTTCTCATTAGTTCGTATTTTGTCCGCCGCCGTTCAGCCCTTCTTTAATCAGGCTGTTGACTTGGCTGCTGTACAGAAGGCCGATATGTCCGACACCGTTGATACGAACATTTTTTGCCCCTTCTAAATTAGACAGATAGTTCATAACAATCATGTCCGCCGAGCTGTAAATAGACGTATATAAAATCTTTTGATTTGGGTCCGTTCCCGGAAGCGCCTTGTTTGAAACGAGACGGTTCGCGCCGCCAAGCGTTACGACGTTTTCAATTTTATTACCGCCGTCCAGTTTTTTTATGTAATAAAGCGTGTTGGCGCCCCCCATGCTGTGAGCGACAATGTCCACTTTTTTCGCACCGGTTTCATCTAATACCTTTTGCACAAAACGTGATAATACTGGGCCGTTGTTTAAGTTATTGCCTGTCTTGTCCCAAAAATCTACAGCATACAGCTTGTCCCGTGACCAGCCTTGTGATGCCAAATACGTTTTAATACCGGCAAAGTTAAAAGAAGCTCCGCCAATTCCGTGAACCATCACCACCGGATTATGTTCAGCGGCTTTCGCTGACGGCTGCATCGCAAACATGGATGTAACTGACAGCGCAACAATTGTTACAAGTGCAATGATCTTACCTCTTAAAAGTTTCATAATATCCTCCTTTTTTTGTAACAAATTCTTAAATTATAATACTTTGGCAAATTAATTAAGTAAAGGGTAAATTTTACTTATTTTTAAAGAAATTTTAAGGTTGAGAGAACATTTCAGCTGTTTATGATCCCGAAAATGCAAAAAAAGAAGGCTTTTTCGCCTTCTTCTCTTTAATATTCATTAAAATAGTCTTGGATTTTTTTAGGATCATCTGTTTTGGTGAGCGCGAGCATTAACAATATCCGGGCTTTTTGCGGATTTAAGGAGTTTGATGCCAAAAGGCCGTTTTTCACATAGTCGCCGTTCGGTGTGACGACACCATTTCCCGTACGGGTTGAGCGAACCACTGTGACGCCTTTTTTGACCGCTCTGACTGCCCCCTTTTCGGCTGTTTCAGATAAAGATCCGTTGCCTGATCCCGCGAAGACTATGCCTTTTGTGCCAGCCTTTACAGCCGCATCAAACAGATAGCTTCCGTCATTTTGGTAGCCGTACAGAATGTCTACTTGCGGCAGTTTATCAAGGCTGGAAACCGAGAAATCCGTATCCTTTGTATGCTTGCGTGTCATTTCATTATGAAAATAAATGTCATCGGCAATCGTTCCGATGTATCCCATTTCTTCTGATTTAAAGGTGTCTGTTGCGGTTGTGTTGGTTTTTGTAACGTACCGTGCTGAAGCAATGCGGTCATTGAGAACGACGAGCGTCCCTTTCCCTTTTGCATCAGGTGCGCCTGCCACTTTAACTGCGTTATACAAGTTGGACGGGCCGTCAGCACTGATGGCTGTGGACGGCCTCATCGAACCGGCAACAACAACCGGTTTATCGCTTTTTACAATGAGGTTCAGAAAATAAGCCGTTTCTTCTAATGTATCTGTTCCGTGGGTCACGACAATACCGTCAACATCATCTGAAGAAAGCAGTTTGTTGACTCGTTTTCCGAGCTTCAGCAATGTTTTGTTATCAATGTTTGTGCTTCCGACGTTAACCACTTGCTCGCCGCTGACATTCGCAATGTCCTTCATCTCTGGCACCGCTTTGATCAGAGACTCAACACCGACGACACCTGCTTTGTATTCAGTTGTAGAGGTTTTTGATTTATCGGCTCCGGCAATCGTACCTCCTGTCGCCAATATTTTGATATTTGGAAGGTCATTTTTTTTTGAAGCAGCAGCTGAAGAAACTTTTTGTGTCTGCGTTTTTTCTTTTGGGGATTCTTTTGCTTCAGGAGATTGTGAGCATCCGGTAAAAGCAAGCAATAGTGCGGTAAAAAGGGTCAGTAAGAGGAATCGTTGTGTTTTCATGTTTTCTCTCCTTTTGTTTGGTAACGTCTTTACACCTTTTAATAATTGAATATTTCATTTATTCAGTCAAAATGTGCGTCAGGTTATCTCTCAGCTTTTTTATATGCTCATTTTATTTTCTTATTCGAGTTCCTTTATCTTGACATTCGATGGGTGAATCATGATAATAGACCAGTCACTATATTTTATGATCGCAATCAGTAAGGTGGGAATGTTATGAGCTATGGAGATTCTCGTGAGAAAATCCTTTCTGCAGCTACCCGGCTTTTTCAGCTGCAAGGGTATTACGGCACGGGACTGAACCAGATTATTAAAGAAAGCGGTGCACCTAAAGGCTCTCTTTACTACCACTTTCCCGGGGGTAAAGAACAGCTGGCAATTGAAGCCGTGAATGAAATGAAGGAATACATCCGCCAGAAAATCACAGACTGCATGGACGTGAGCACTGATCCCGCAGAAGGCATTCAAGCCTTTCTGAAGGAGCTCTCATGTCAATTCTCATGCACAGAGGACATTGAAGGCCTGCCCGTCGGCTTGCTTGCGGCAGAGACATCATTAAAAAGCGAGCCTTTGCGAAAAGCCTGTGATGAAGCCTACAAAGCGTGGTCCCTTGTGTTTGAGGAAAAATTGCAGCTGTCGGGTTACAGCGAGAGCCATGCCAAGGAATCAAGCATCATCATTAACGCGATGATTGAAGGCGGCATTCTTTTATCATTAACGGCAAAAGACAGCACACCGCTTCTTCATATCTCCAGCCGCATTCCCGCTCTGTTGAAGAAATAAAAAAAGAGACATACTACTACAAGCTGAATGAATACATTCAGATGAACGAGAGGAGAAATAGATTTGGAAACAGCAGCTAAAGCATCTCAGCAATATAAAGTGATGCCAATTATGATATCTTTGCTGACGGCCGGTTTTATCGGTATGTTCAGTGAAACAGCGCTGAATATCGCGTTAACCGATCTTATGAAGGAATTGAACATTACAGCGGCAACCGTTCAATGGTTAACAACAGGCTATTTGCTTGTGCTCGGTATTCTTGTTCCTGTTTCAGGTCTGCTATTGCAATGGTTTACAACTAGACAGCTTTTTACTGTGTCACTGATTTTTTCAATCATAGGCACCTTGATTGCGGCGCTTGCGCCTAGCTTCTCATTTTTATTAGCGGCGAGAATCGTTCAGGCACTTGGAACAGGACTCTTATTACCGCTCATGTTTAATACGATTTTGGTGATTTTCCCGCCCCATAAACGGGGAGCGGCCATGGGAACAATCGGACTTGTCATTATGTTTGCGCCGGCAATCGGCCCTACATTTTCCGGGTTGGTTCTTGAGCACCTTAACTGGCACTGGATTTTCTGGATCTCTCTTCCGTTCCTTGTGCTTGCGCTCATTTTCGGTATCCTGTACATGCAAAATGTGTCTGACATCACAAAACCGAAAATTGATGTCCTGTCTATTATTTTGTCGACGATCGGCTTCGGCGGCATTGTGTTTGGATTCAGCAACGCGGGTGAAGGCTCTGGCGGATGGTCCAGCCCGACTGTGATCGTTTCACTTATTGTCGGTGTTATCGCCCTTATTCTATTTTCAATCCGTCAGCTGACGATGAAGCAGCCGATGATGAACCTGCGTGCATTCAGATACCCGATGTTTATTTTGGGCGTCATTATGGTCTTTATTTGCATGATGGTCATCCTGTCATCCATGCTGCTTCTGCCGATGTATCTGCAAGGCGGCTTAGTCTTAACAGCATTTGCCTCAGGACTTATTCTCTTGCCGGGCGGTATTTTAAACGGATTTATGTCACCTGTCACAGGCCGTCTGTTTGATAAATACGGACCGAAGTGGCTTGTTATTCCGGGATTTTTGATTGTGACTATTGTTCTGTGGCTCTTCTCAAATCTCACGACAGCTTCAACAGCAGTGCTGATTATCGTGCTGCATACGTGCTTGATGATTGGGATCTCCATGATTATGATGCCTGCTCAGACAAACGGTTTAAACCAGCTTCCGCGTGAGTTTTATCCGGACGGCACTGCCATTATGAACACACTTCAGCAAATGGCGGGCGCGATCGGGACAGCGGTTGCGGTCAGCATCATGGCTGCCGGTCAGCATGACTACATGAGCAGCGTAAAAAATCCAGCCGATCCGGCAGTCATTCCGCAAGCATTGACAGCTGGCGTTCAGCATGCATTTGTCTTTGCGATGATTGTTGCGATTATCGGTTTAATTGCCGCTTTCTTTTTGAAGCGAGTAAAGGTTGATCATCAATAAGAAAACCCCCTGATCTTGAGGTCAGGGGGTTTTTTATACCTATATCGGACAACACACTCAAGCAAGACGCGAGCGGCGCCGAAGGAGGTGAACATCTATTTTTAGGCGATCGCTTTTAACGCGTGGATAAAATCGCCGCCATTTCATCAATCACATAACGCAGTTCGCCCTTCGTATTATAAAAGTGAGGAGCGAGACGGATGACATTGTCCCGCGGAGCGCAAATCACGTTTTTCTTCTTTAGTAACGCCGCCGTTTCAGATGCCCGTTCATCCCGAATGGAAACCATGCCCGGCTGCTGTACCGATGGCGCCCCCGCAAGCTCCAGCCCTTTTTCAGCTGCATATTGAAACGCATCGGCACTCACTGCTTTTATATGATCGCGGATACGGGACATTCCGATATGATTCAGCAGCGATAAAGCCGCAGCCGCTGCATACACGCTTATAAAAGCAGGGGTTCCTGTTTGAAAACGCCTCGCGCCTTCTGCATAAGACGACGCCCCAAACCCGTTTTCCCGCCCGAACCAAGCAGATGCTTTGGGCTTCAGCTCGTTCGCCAGCTCTTTTCTCACATAAAGAAACGCCATGCCCGGTATGCCGAGCATATACTTTCTGGTGCCTGCCGCCAGCATATCTATGCCCCATTCTTTCACATCAATAGGAATATGCCCGGCAGATTGATATGCATCTACAAATACCATCGATCCCTTTCTCTTGGCGATGGCAGCGATGGCTTTTATATCCTGAATGCAGCCGTCACGATAATGAACGTGCGGAACACAGGTCAGCACCGTCTCTTCCGTGATATACCTTTCATATTGTTCGAGCGGCAGCTCATTGTCTATTGAAGGGATCACAGATACATTATAATCAGATTGTGCCTGCCAAATATGAGACACCGCCGGAAAATCCATCTCCGTGTATACAACATGTTTCTTTTTAACAGCAGACAAGGATGATGCCACGGAAATCATCGCATCAGAAACTGACGGCACAATCGCAATCTCATCCGGCTCAGCCCCTACCAGCCTCGCAAACTCGTTTCTGGCACTCTCTGTCTTTTCAATCGCTTCATTCCAGTTCGCCCCCCTATGCAGCAAGCTGTCATGATAATCTTGTATCGCCTTTGACACCGGCTCTGCCAACGCGCTCTGTGAGCAGCTGGCAAGCATGATGCGGCTCTGCACGGTTGGGAACAGATGTCGGTACTGCTGCGGCAAATGTTCCATTCTGATTCACTCCTTTTTATTATTTTGATGAAAAATCCAGAAATAAACAATAGAATAATAGAAAAAAGGAGATGGTTACCATGAGAAAAAAAGTGCTCTTCACAGGTTTTGACCCTTTTGATCAGGAAACTGTCAATCCATCGTGGGAAGCGGTGAAACGGCTGAATGGCTTTGAAACGGATCAGGTGATTATCGCTTCGGCACAAATTCCGACTGTGTTCAGAACCGCTCTCGACACTTTGCGGCAAGCGATTCATAAACATCAGCCGGACATCGTGATCTGCGTCGGGCAAGCCGGCGGCCGGATGCAGGTGACACCGGAACGGGTCGCGATCAATCTTGCAGACGCGCGTATCCCGGATAATGAGGTAAACCAGCCGATTGATGAGGAGATTTCTCCCGGCGGGCCTGCCGCTTACTGGACAGGGCTTCCGATTAAGCGCATCACATCTCAAATGAAGGAAAACGGCATTCCGGCGGCTGTTTCCTTTACGGCCGGCACATTTGTATGCAACTATCTGTTCTACGGGTTAATGGATCACATTCACCGTACGTCTCCGCACATTCACGGCGGGTTTATCCACATTCCGTACATTCCGGAACAAACAATCGACAAAACAGCGCCGAGCCTCAGCCTCGACATGATCGTCAAAGCATTGAGGATCGCCGCTGTTACGGCCGCACAATATGATCAGGATACGAAGTCACACGGCGGCGCGCTGCACTAAGCGGCGGCCGCTTCACTGGTCAGTCTCTTTTTGTATACAAACGCTGATAGTGTGACACTCACTTCGAACAGGACAAGCAGCGGAATCATCACGAGAAAATCAGAAATAAAGTCTGGCGGGGTAATCAATATGGACACCACGATCAGCAGAAAATAGGACAGCTTTCTCGCTTTGGCCAGCCGGTATGGATTTAAGATGCCTAACCTTGTCAAAAACATCACCACAAGGGGCATTTCAAACAGAAAACCGAACGGCAGGCTCAAATTCACCATAAACCTGAAATAGCGGTCAGCGGTGAACATCGTTTCAAAATGGCCGGCAGACAAATGTGTCAAAAAGCCGAGAACGATCGGAAACAACACAAAATATCCGAACGAGATGCCGGCCAAAAACAGGGCGAATAATCCCGGTATGTACATCAGTGTCACGTTGCGCTCCGTTTTTGTCAGCGCCGGCGCTACAAAACGCCAAAGCTGATAGGCGGCAACGGGGATGGAAGCGGCAATCGCACAAATGCCGGCAAGCATCATATATACCCAGAGAATTTCACTCGGTCCGAGAACAGCTAATTTTCCGTCAAAATCTCTGATCAGCCAATCATAAATGTCCTCCACAAACAAAAAAGCCGTAATTAAAAACAGAAGAAAAGCCGCAAGTGTGAAGATGATCCGACGGCGAAGCTCTTCTAAATGTCCGATCAGATGAGTTTCTTTTTTATCCATTCAAAAAAGCCCTCCCTTTCATGAGAAAAAGAGGCAGACCATGCGTCTGCCTCATCAGCACTCAGCCTGCGTTTTTGTCCTGCTTGACCGCTGACAGCTCAGCTGATTTTTCTTCTTTTTCATCACCAGACACAAGTGATTTTGTGGCGCTTTTGAATTCCAGCAGAGTCCGACCGGCGGCTCGCCCGATTTCCGGAAGCTTTGAAGGGCCAAAAATAATGAGGGCGATGACAAAGATCAGAATCAAGCCTGGTATTCCAATGTTTGAAAACATTATGTTTCACTCCTTAATGCGTAATTTTTGCCCGTTTTTTGATCATTTGTTTTTCATGGGCTTTGTTGTGCTCAAAGAAACGATCCTCTTCGACTTCATTGGATTGTTTCACTCCGCCTTGAACCATTGTCGAGGATACCTTTCTCAATCCGGTTTGGTCTTTTTGATAAACGAATGAAGCCCGTGTGGAAATGGCTGCTCCCGGCTCTGTCACAAATGGCATTACCCGATAATCAGCTTTCCACTGATGAGGCGTTACTGTACAGCGGACATATCCGCGGTAATCGTTAAAGAACTTAATATGTGGATTTTCCTTTAAAATTTGATCGGTATCCGCCCGCTTATCCGCTCCGTTTCCTCCGGATGTGATGGAGGTGCCGACAAATTCAGCCCCGAAAATTTTTGAGCTTGTTTTATTAAAATCGACATGCAGATTCGATGCCCAGCTTGCGTGTACATCTCCTGTCAGCACGACAACATTGTTTAAATTTTTGCTGTTAATGTAATTGACGACCCGTTCGCGCTGAGCCGGATAACCGTCCCATGAATCCATGCTGTAGATAGGGCTTGAGCTTGTCCCGAAATTCCACTTCGCAAAGAAGATTTGCTGTGCCAGCACATTCCAATATGCAGTCGAGCTGCTCAAATTGTTAAAAAGCCACTGCTCCTGTTCTTTTCCTAACAAAGTCCGATTCGGATTGAGCGATTCATCAGAAGGCGGCTTATTGCCGTCGTTATTGGCTTGGTCATCTCTGTACTGGCGTGTATCCAGTACATTAAATGATGCCAGATTTCCATACGTAAAGTGGCGGTACAGCTGCATATCCGGGCCATTCGGCAGAGAGGAGATGCGGAGCGGCATATGCTCATAATAAGCCTGATACGCCGCCGCACGGCGCAATACAAACGCGTCAACCGACTGCCCTTTTTCAGGGATTTTATTGGCATAGTTATTTTCAACTTCATGGTCATCCCACGTGACAACCCAAGGAAACGCCGCATGCGCCGCTTTTAAATTAGCGTCTGAACGGTATTGGGCATGGCGGTTTCGATAGTCCTGCAGCGTAATGATTTCTGCGCTGTTGTGCGTGCGGACATTGCCCGTTTTCGATACATATTCATTCGGCCCGTACTCATATATGTAATCACCGAGATGGAAGACAAGATCAAGCTTTTCCTTCGCCATATGCTTGTAGGCTGTATAATAGCCATGCTCATATTGCTGGCAGGAAGCGAAGGCAAAGGTCATTTTCGGCACATTGGCACCTGGGGCGGGCAGTGTTTTTGTTTTTCCGACAGGACTTAGCTCATGTCCGGTTTTGAATCGGTAATAGTACACTTTGTTCGGCTCAAGCCCGTCCGCTTCCACGTGGACAGAATGGGCGAGGCTCGGTTTGGCCATTTCTGTGCCCTTTCTTACGATCTTGCGGAAGTGCTCATCCTTTGCCACTTCCCATTTGACAGGCACAGCCTGGTTCGGCATCCCCCCGCCGTTCAGCGGATCTGGCGCCAAACGCGTCCAGAGCACGACGCTGTCAGAAAGCGGATCTCCTGAAGCGACGCCGAGCGTAAACGGATAACTAGAGAACTTAGGCGCAGCATTTACTTCAAATGCTCCGACTGACTGAGCAATGGTTAACCCAAGAGAAAGCCCCGCAATTTTTCCAGCCCCCTGAATAAATTTGCGGCGGTCAAACGTATTATTCTGAAAGCTTTCGTCTTTCAATTTCTGTACCCATTCGTCAAAACGACTGTCATTTGCCATTCCAGATCCCCTCTCTTCTCATTGATCGCTTTCATTATAGGAAACCATTGTTAATTAGCTGTGAAGAAGTGTGAAGGGATTGTAAGCACTGAACATGGGAAACAGGACTTCATTCACAGCCCTTTCGCCGAAACATGCCGACAGCTGGCAAAACGGCGTGTTTTCTGCATATCCTGTCGTTTGCAAGCCGCCCTTTTTACCCATTTTTCTTCACATGATCTTAAAAAAACAAAAACACCGAGCGATTTTGCAAAATCACTCAGTGTTCGGAAAAGCTGTCTGTTATTTAGAAAACAATCTGCTGAAAAAGCCCTTCTTTTCCGGTTTTGCAGCTTCAGGCTCTTGTTCTATTAAAATTCCTTTTTCCTTCACTTCTTGCAGCCAAAATGGAAATTCAGTAAGCAACGCATCATAAAGCTCATCATCAGAGATGCGTTCAATGTCTTCGATATGCAGGAAGTTTGCGTTATCAACAACACGCCCTTCTAGCGTATCCAGTTTATTAAGAAAATCGAAGTTGCCGTTTCCGATGCCGACAAACTGCCAAAACACCGGTTTATCAGAGGCAGCTTCAATAATAGGTTTGATGGATTTTTTACACCCTCCATCATTAATAAAAACGATAAAAGCGGGATATGAACTCGGTTCTTCCACAACATATTTATGTAACACATCTTTTATGACCGGCGGCTCATCATTTCTCCCGAATTTATGCAAGAGTTCATTATTCAAAATTTCGCGATCAACATAGCCTGAAAAATCGATTTCATTGACTGGCTTTAACCGGGAGAATTCATTATCATAAACCCATACATCAAGCAGGCCGTTATCATCAAACTGATCAGCCACAGCCAAAATCCGCTCCACCACTTTTTGAACCGTTCCGTTTTTATACAGCGTTCTCATTGAACCGGTAATATCCAGCACCAGCCCGACACGAGCCGTCACCTTGGTTAACTGCTTTTTCTCCAGTACGATTTTTACGCTCTTCTTTTGCAGGTCAATTGTCGCCATTTTGTCATCTCCTGTAGTTCTTTTATCCGATTATCTCACAGAAATATTTACCATTGGTATAACTTTTTAAAGAAAAAACACCGTTCAGATGTGAACGGCGTCTCCCCTTAAAATGTGTTATATACATTTTCACATGTTTCGCCCGTCGGCTGATAAAAACAATGTGATTTGAATCTGGCCACAAACGGCTGGTTATACCAGGTCGGCGGGCAGTTTCCTCCCGGCTTGAAATACCACAAGCTGAATTTTGCCGGCCAGAACCTCTCCCCGTTTATCGTCCGACGTGCCAAGGCCCGCTCGCTTTCCCGCGGTCTTTGATAAAAGTATCCATGGGTCACCGCTTCAAACGCATGCGGCTGAAAAATCATCTGCCTGATGGTGCGGAGGCCTTTAAAATCAGAGCAATTGGCCCTCAGCCGATTAATCCCAACATTTCCGACAAGCAGCATTCCCTGCTTTCCTTCACCTTCCGCTTCCGCTCTGAGCAGCCGTGCCATCAAGTTGACATCAGCGCTTGTTGCTCTCACAACCGCCATCACGTCACCTCCCCTTTTTCTCCTTTCATCATATTGCAATACCCAAAGAGTGATGACGGAGGGACAGGAGAAGTTTTAAAATTTATTCTCCCGGTACTGTCACAAACCATAAAGATCGGTAATTGCAGAAGAAAAATGGACATCTGGCCGTCAGGAAATCTCCGGTAAAATCCCGGATTCCACGGGCATGGCAGATGCAGATTCACCCCCTGTTTCATAACAGTTCTTCAGCCTTTTTCCACCCGTAGCCGAAAACGCTTTGTAAAGAACACAAAGTAATGTTTAACTTTCCGTATTTGAGGAATCATACATAACAAATCAGATAAAAGAAGGAGGAACCTTATCATGACACATGTGAAAGCGCTCGCGATTAAAGGTATTATGACGATTATTGTTTTGTATTTGGTGCTGGGTCTTGGCTTTGGTTTCACGTTTGGTGATACGCTGCTGATGACGGTTGTGTTAGGGGTCATTTCTTATTTGCTTGGAGACCTTTATGTATTGCCCCGATGGAACAATATGATCGCCACTTTGGCTGATTTCGGTTTGGCATTTCTCGTGATTTGGCTGATGGGCATGCCGCTTTCTATGGGGATGACTGGCGGAGAAATTGCGCTGGCGGCTCTATTTGGAGCAATCGCCATGGCCATCGGTGAATATTGCTTCCATTTCTATATGATGAGCAAAGAAATTGGCAAAAAGCATTATCTTGAAACAAGAACAGATTCATAATCAAAAGGCCGGTGCTGACAGCATCGGCCTTCTATCATAAAGCATCTTCCCGGTCTATGTTTCGGACAGACCAAATCGCTATCAAGATGCCGATCGCACCTAAAGAAAGCGGAATGTAGATAATCGTTGCCAGCGATAACTCGGGGCTTTGCTGGCTGATCAGTATCGTCAATATAACCGATGAAATGATAGCAGCCGGAACAGAGCGTTTCCTCATCCCAAAATATAAAGGAATAAAACTCAAGCACGCAGCCGAAGCGGCATATATCGCCATACTGCCGACCTCTTGCCCGATAGTCTGGACTGATAACATCGCAGGTGTAAGTTGATAATATTGATTGATTTGCGCAAAGATGAATGAAAGCGCAATTTCAGACACCATAATGGTGATAAACGTCAGTCCGCCTGTAATCAGCAGCTTGGCAGCAATCAGTTTTTTCCGGCTGATGGGATATGTAAACATGACGGTAATCGTTTTATTTTTGTACTCGCTAATAATCAATTTGGCAATCAGCACACTGGCGAAAACAACAAATACAGATCTTACAAACGTTCCAAGCAAAAATAGCGTGGATGCCGCATCAGTCATCACCTCCGGCTGCGGGAGTTTTTTTTCTTCTGATGCGATCAAGCATATAAATCCGAGAATACATAGATTTGCAATAACGGCGCCTCTGTAATACCAGCCTAATTTCATTTTTTTTAATTCAAGTTTCATTAAATTCAACATGTTGTTTCAACTCCGTATTTAAGCATCTTGCCGGTCTGCTTTCCTGACTGCCATGTATGAAAAAAACAAACCGACAGCAGCTAGAGATAATGGAATATATACAATGGAAGAAATGGACAGGCCCGGGCTTGTTGAACTCATCAGCATGACGATCACGACAGATGAAATGATGGTTGCCGAGACAGAGTGCTTACGCATCCCAAAAAAGATGGGAACTAAACTGGTGCCAGCGGCGCCAAAAGCGAAAACCGCCATTTTTACCGAATGCTGAGAAATGACATCGGCGCTCAATTCTCCCGGAATGACATGGTAGATCGAATTCAGCATATAGAAAGCGGCTGCTACGAACGCATTTGAGACTAAAATAGTGATAAACGTCAGCCCGCCTGAGATGCTAAGCTTAGCAGCAAGCAGTTTTTTCCGGCTGATCGGGTACGTAAACATCACTTGAATCGTTTTGTTTTTATATTCCGATATGACTAATTTGGCGATCAGTACAGCACCAAAAACGATAAACACCGCTCTGACAAAAGTGCCAATGACGAGAAATGCATCATCCATGCTTTGGAACGATTCAGTGCCCTCCGCTTTTTCTATGTAACTGACCAACCACATAAAGCCAAGGATAATCAGGTTAGCAATGATAACTCCTCTCACATACCATCCCATCTTCATTTTCCTTAATTCGATTCTGATCAAATTCAGCAACGGTCTCGCCTCCTCTACGCACTGATGTGATTGCCGTTGATCAAGCTGATGAAGTAGTCCTCCAGTGAAGTATACTTTTTATTCATTGATTCAATGTCTACATCATTTAAAATCAGCGCTTTTGATATGGCACCCTGTGATCGTTGAGCATCATAAATCCGAATGGTTTTATCATTTAAGATTTTAAAGTTGGCAATGTGAAGTTCTTTCTCAAGCACAAAGCAGGCTTTTGTCTGATTCGATGTAACGAGTTCGATGTATTCTGTGTTTTGTCCCCTTACATCTTCCATCGACACCTCTTCCAGCAGCCTGCCGTCACGAATGACGCCGATTGTGTCCGCAATTTGTTCGATTTCACTCAGCATATGGCTGGAGATCAGCAGTGTCATTCCATACTCTTTGCTTAATACTTGAAATAAGTTTCTGATCTTTTTAATGCCGACAGGATCAAGGCCGTTTACCGGCTCATCCAATATAAGCAGATCAGGTTTGGTGAGGATGGCGCGCGCTATGCCGAGGCGCTGCTTCATTCCAAGCGAAAATGTTTTGACGGGTTTCTTGTCGATCTGTTTTAAATTCACCATATCGAGCACTTCTTGAATGGCTTTTTTATTGTGGTATCCCATGTATGCACAATGCAGCTCTAAATTTTCGATAGCCGTCAGATTTTCATAGAAAATTGGATATTCAATCATGCTGCCGATCTTGCCAAGCACCTCATATGACGTATGAGTGAGATTGTTTCCGAGGATATTGATTTCACCGCTTGTCGGTTTTACAAGACTTGTCAGCATTTTCATGATGGTTGTTTTCCCTGCTCCGTTCGGGCCGAGAAAGCCGTAAATTTCACCTTTTTTGATATGCATGCTGACATCTGATACGACTTCTTTGCCTTGAAACGTTTTGGTCAGTCCGTTTGTTTGTACGATGTAAGTCAACGTTGTTGCTCCTTTCCTCTTTTTCCTGTTTTCTATTGTAGCGGCGGGCCCTGTCATTTTTATTTCTTCATTCTTAAGAAATTCTTACGATTGTTAATAGGTCATTCGTTTTAATGTAATCGTAAACGCTGTCCGTTCATACGGCTTGCTTTGAAGAGAGATGGAGCCCCCCATTTTTTCCACAAGCCTTTTCGTGATCGTCAAACCGAGACCGCTCCCTTGGAATGCTTTGTTTCTTGATTCTTCAAGTGTGTACAGCCTCTCAAATACCCGCTGCTGGTCTGTTTCACTGATTCCTTTTCCGCGGTCCCATACGGAGATGGCAATGCTTGTCTCATCATAAGAAAGTGATAATCCGATAAACTTGCCAACCGCGCCATATTGAATCGCGTTGGATAATAAATTTTGCAGGATACGGTCCAGCGCCTCTTCATTTGCATGCGCGTATACCGGTGTATCCGGAATATCAATCTCCGCGTTAAAACCTTTTGCCTGAACGGCATCATAGTAATGCAGGATATTTCGTTTGCATACTTCGTTGATATGTATTTTTGTGATCGGGATTTGTTTGTCTTCAGATTCCAATTTGGCTAAATCAAAAAAAGAGTGGATCATTTGGATGAGTTCATTTGTTTTTTGGTGCAGCTTCTCAAGCAGTCTTTCCCGCTCGCTGTCCGGCATATCCCGGTCACTTTGGATGGCTTCGATATAACCGAGAATGACCGTCAGAGGTGTTTTGAGATCGTGTGACATATTGGTCAGCATCCGTCTCATGGATTGCTCTGTTTTTGCAAACCGGGCGTTGATATGCTGATGATCCTCAGCGAGCAGATTGATGTTGACGAGCAGATTCCTGAGCGCACGGTCATCTGTATGAAGTAAAACCTGATCGGCTGATTCGTTGTCAAGCATGGCGCTAAGCTTTTCTGCCGTATACGTCAAATTCCTGTCCCGGTTCTTTTTCATCATATATTGAATGACATTCAGACACGCTAAAGCGATGATAGCAGCAATCGTTAATACTGCCATTCTAAAACTCTCCCCATTTATAGCCGATGCCCCATAATGTTTTGATATATTGAGGAGACGATGGATCATCTTCAATCTTTTCTCTCAGCCGTCTCATATGTACATTAATGATGTTTTGGTCGCCAAAATACTCCTCATTCCATACGGAACGATAGATTTGTTCTTTCGTAAACACCTTTTTAGGATTTGCTGCAAATAGTGTAAGCAGCTGCCATTCGGTTGACGTCAGCTGAAGCGGTTCGCCGTTTTTCAGAACGGATACATTGTCTATATCGATCGTAAGCTGGTGAACACGAATCACCTGATGTTCAGCCGGTTCACTCGACGAATATTGCGTCGCCCTCCGTATCGCTGCTTTGACTCTGGCTGTCAGTTCAATCATCGAAAACGGTTTGGCGATATAATCATCCGCCCCGAATCCCAGCCCCAGTGCTTTATCAACATCTCCGTCTTTTGCTGAAATCATTAAAACAGGAATCTTGCTTTTTTCCCGAATGATTTTTAAAACATCCATTCCATTCAGCTCCGGAAGCATAATATCAAGCAGAATGAGGTCGTACGCCTGCTCTTGAAACCTCCGAATGCCCTCTTCACCGTCGAAAGCATGCACGATTTCAAAGCCTTCTTTTGTTAAATAATGGTCCACCATTTCACTGATGGAATGGTCATCCTCCACAAGCAATATGCGCTGCATCCTCTCACCTAACCTTTTTCATAGTCAAAAAAACACACATGTCATTACGCTTATTGTAATTGAAAAACATGTGTGTTTTACAAAATTTATTCTTTTTTTCCTGTTTTCAGCTTTTACCTGCAGCCGCTCAGCTCAGCTTTTCTCCTTTACTTGTTCATATGTTTTTGGATAAAATCCAGAAGCGTATTTCCTTGAGCCGTCAGAATGACGCCCTTCCCGCTGCATGCCGGGCAAGGTTTGCCTTCTATTTCTCCGGCTCTTTCACAATGCGGACAAGCAACCTCCAGATCATCAGTTGCGATCACCATTTGAATTCCTCCTTTCCCATTGATTAAACATGGACCACCAGCCTTCTTCCATTGGCCGTCACCTCCTTTAAGAAACACAAAAACCCCCGTCCTATCAAAGGACGAGGGTCTCGCGGTACCACCTTTATTAACAGCTAAAAAGCCATTCGCTCATCAGTACAGAAAACGTCAGTTTCGATACTCCTCTCTTGGTAACGGGGAGAGCATCCCGGCATTGCCTACTATCTATTCAGCAAAGCAATTCAGAAGCCCATTCGGCATCAGGGGAGGATCGGTTCACACCTGCCACCGACTCTCTGAACCCCGCTCACTGATGCTTACTTGCTCTTCCTCACAATTGTTAATCCGTTCTTTCGTTTGTAAAATTTATAATACTCCGTCAATTTACAGAAGTCAATTCTTAATCCAATTTAGATTCGCCAAGTGCTTCCAGAGCCATATTTACGTGCTCCTCCTGCTGTGTCTGAAGAGCGAACTTGGCAATTTCCAGCGGATACGCCGCCTGCATCTCTGAGATGTGAGCCTGCATTTTTGACCATACACGGCCGCCTGCTTGATCATAGCATTCAAGCAAACGGGCTGTTTCTTTTTCTCCGAAAATCATGTGGTAAAAGACAAAATCCTTGGCTGGATCGGCGACTTTCGCTTCTGTCCAATCCAGAAGGCCTGTGACGTGTTCATTTTGATCAATAAGGATATGCGGCGGATGGAGATCGCCGTGTATCAGCGCGGAGAAACCGGGCCAGTATGCATCATCATTGATCCACGTTTGCCATCTTTCCCAAAGCTGCTTAGATACGCCAAACTTATTCTTCACATCAGCCATAGATTCAGCTGTCATTTTCCTGAAATCTTCTGGCATCACCACTTCTATTCCGGATTGGCCGGCAGATGTTTGATTCATGCCATGCAATTCTGCCAGTATTTCGGCAAGTGTATGAACAAAATCGTCTGACGGCGGCTGATGATTCATATTCCATACATATTGTTTCTGTTCCAAATCAATTCCAGCAGCAGGCGTTCCGCTAAGCTTCGGGTAAGCGATCAATTCCGGCGTATGAATTTTCCAATCCGGCACATCAGCTGTGAGGTTCGCGCGGAGAAAGGCAAGCGTTCTGCCTTCTGAAGCTGCTCTTTCAACAACATCGCTTCGCCGCGGTTTTCGCAGTACCCATGGCATACCTGTATCATCCTCGGCAAATACAACTTGAAAATCCATTCCCATTTCATTCAATTGAGAGTTATCAGAGTGAACCGTCAAACCTTGATTGCGTGCAAGCGCGACAATCTCAGTGATTAGCTGCCTTTCGTTCGGGTTTGTCATCTCTTTTCCCCTTTCTCATATTCCGCCTGTCGTTAGAGAGAAGGGATGTTTTTAAGGAACAAAAAAAGAGGGCAGCATCGCCACCCTCTTTTCATTACAATATTAGGGTACATACATAGGCAGATTCATCCCGATTCCCCGCATCCAGGCGAGTGTCGTTCACTATTGAATTCGTGTTAATCGGAATCTATTGAATGCCATGTCGGAACCCCTCCGTTCATTGTAGTTGATCTCCATTTTACATCATATTCCAGTTTTGATCTACTATAAAAAATGAATCAAGTCACAGGCGCGGGGTTAAACAAACACAAATCATTATGAAGGCCCCAATGGTCCGCCCATGTTTGTTTCCTGCCGCTTGCTACATCTAAGACCATCCGAAAAATCTCCCAGCCGACTTCTTCGATACTGGCCTCTCCGGTAGCAATTCGCCCGGCATTGATATCGATTAAATCCGCCCAATGCTCTGTTAATGAATGGCGTGTAGATACTTTCAGCACCGGCGCAGCAGCCAATCCATACGGTGTTCCTCTGCCTGTCGTAAAGACCTGCAGATTCATGCCTGCCGCCAGCTGAAGGGTTCCGCACACAAAGTCGCTTGCCGGCGTCGCTGCAAACAGCAAACCCTTTTTCTCCGCCTTCTCCCCAGGCCCGAGCACACCAGAAATGGGGCTTGTGCCTGACTTTGCTACCGATCCTAACGCTTTTTCCACCACATTGGATAAACCGCCTTTTTTATTGCCAGGTGACGGATTGGCGCTTCTGTCTGCTTCCCCCCGCCTCAGATAGCTGTCATACCACTTCATCTCATCGATCAGCGAACGTCCGACCTCTTCGCTGACAGCTCGCGGCGTTAATAAGTGAATCGCATCCCGCACCTCAGTCACTTCAGAAAACAAGACCGTTGCGCCTGCCCGAACCAATAAATCAGCCGCATATCCCACTGCCGGATTCGCCGTCACGCCGGAAAAGGCATCACTGCCGCCGCATTGAAGGCCAATTACCAGATCAGAAACAGGGCAGGTTACACGGACTCTGCTATTGAGTCTGATTAACCGCTCCTCCGCCATTTCCATCATCGATTGAATCATATTCGCAAAGCCTTGATGATCTTGAAGTGAAATGATGTGATCTTTTTTCTCAGGTGCAATCCGTGCCGGGAGGAGCTTTTCACATCCTAATCCGACCACCATCACTTCCCCGCCGAAGTTCGGATGCTTTGCCAGATTTTGAATCGTGCGGATGGGAATCACGGCGTCTGGGGCATTGATGGCCACGCCGCATCCATATTGATGATGAAGCGGCACGACATCATCGACATTTGGATATTTCGGAAGAAGCTCTTCTTTTATCCGTTTTACCGCATAATCCAGCACGCCGACGACACATTGAACACTTGTGGTAATACCGAGAATATTTTTTGTTCCCGCACTGCCGTCAGCATTTCGATATCCTTCAAACGTATAGCCTTCAAGAGGCGGCAGCGGTTCAGGCACTTTGTTTGCGATAGGAAGGTCATGGAGTTCCGGAGGGGCGGGCATTCTCACCAAAGCTTCCCGCACCCAGCTTCCGCGTTTGATCGGCTGATCTGCAAATCCGATCACTTCTCCATAACGCACGATGGCATCTCCCTGATTCAAATCGGTTAGGGCCACTTTATGGCCTTGAGGAACATCTTCTTCAAGCATCAGCCCGCATGGAAAAACAGTGCCCTTTTTCAGTCCGCCGTCATTTACAATAATCGCCGTGTTATCTTTTACATTCACTTTAATGTAAAGAGGCGCTTGATTCTGTCTGAGGTTCATCACCATAGGAATATCACTCCTCAACATTGTAAACGCTTTCCGATTTTGATTTAAAAAAAGCCGCAAATCCCAATTTCAAACTGCGGCTGTCATAACAATTATGTTTCGTCTATCCCATTCAAAATTTTGTCACGGACAAATTTCAAATGCTCATACATGTGGTAATGAGCCTGGTAAGGATCTCTTTTGGCAAGGGCGTCGTAGATTTTTTTGTGGTATTCAACCGTAACATCCCTTTCCCTGTACGGAATCTGGCTGTCGATTTTCGCATGTGTGATCAGCAAAGATTGAATCATTCCTTCAACAACGGGATTATTAGCGCTTAATGCAATAATTCGGTGAAATTCTTTATCTGCTTCTCCATAATTGTTGTCAGTGCTGCTGGCGATGTCGTCGATTGTTTTCTGTAAACGCTCAAGCTCTTCTTCATTTATCTTTTCCGCGGCAATCGTCACCAGCCCGAGTTCTAACGCCATCCGCGCTTCAATAATGGCCGGAAGATTATCAGTCGCCAAAGCAAGCATGACGGAAAAAGGCTGCATCCCGATTTTGTCATTGAAATACGTGCCGCCGCGGGTTTTTCTCGTGATAACGCCCAGCGTCTCTAGTGAGCTAAGCGCTTCGCGAAGCACCGGTCTGCTGACATGTAAGATATCCATTAGCTCCATTTCTGTCGGCAATTTGTCTCCGGCCTTTAATTGTCCGCTTGACAGTAAATGGACAATCCGTTCAATGACCTGCTTAGCTAATGTTTTCCGATTGACTGTATCCACCTTCAGATCTTCTAAACCTTCGTACACGAACAACTCTCCCTTCAGTTGTTCAATTGTAAGACAAAATATTCGTTATGACAATATTTAGAATAAAACTTATCGCACCAGACACGGGCGCTTGCGGTCAAACTCCCAATTGCTGATCAGAAACTGCATAGGGATTGCATCGTTCCGTGCGCCTAAATTCATTTTTCGATAGAGATCATGCGCTTTTTCCACTTGTTCCATATCAATTTCGATGCCAAGCCCAGGCTTATCAGGCACCTTCACACAGCCATCAGCAATTTCTAAAGGCTGTTTGGTTAAACGCTGTCCGTCCTGCCAGATCCAATGGGTATCAATCGCCGTGATGCGTCCCGGAGCTGCGGCCGCGACATGGGTAAACATGGCAAGGGAGATGTCAAAATGATTATTGGAGTGCGAGCCCCACGTCAGCCCCCAATCATGGCACATCTGTGCAACCCGCACCGAACCCTGCATCGTCCAGAAATGGGGATCAGCCAGCGGAATATCGACCGCGTGCAGCTGAATCGCGTGCCCCATTTCCCGCCAGTCAGTCGCAATCATATTTGTCGCGGTCGGCAGGCCTGTCGCGCGGCGGAACTCAGCCATCACTTCACGTGCGGAATAACCGTTTTCCGCCCCGCACGGATCTTCGGCATAAGCAAGTACATCATGCTTTCCTCTGCATAATGTAACAGCTTCTTCTAGCGGCCAAGCTCCGTTCGGATCAAGGGTAATTCTCGCCTCAGGAAAACGTTTTGATAACGCGGTGACGGCTTCCATTTCTTCCTCGCCCCGCAATACGCCGCCTTTCAGCTTGAAATCTTGGAAGCCGTAGCGCTCTTGTGCCGCTTCTGCAAGACGTACAACGGCCTCAGGAGTCAGCGCTTCCTCATGGCGGAGGCGGAACCACTCGCAATCTGACTGCTGATTGCTTTGATACGGCAATGTCGTCCGCTTTCGGTCACCAATGTAAAATAGATAACCGAGCATCTTGACTTCATCCCGCTGCTGTCCTTCTCCAAGCAAAGCCGCAACCGGTTCATTGAGAAATTTGCCGAGCACATCTAACAAAGCGGCTTCCAAGGCTGTGACCACATGCACCGCAGTGCGCAAATCAAATGTCTGGATTCCGCGGCCTCCCCTGTCCTGGTCCTCAAACTGCTTTCTGACTGTTTGCAAAATCGACTGGTACGCGCCGATCGATTTTCCGACAACAAGCGGCTCTGCAAGCTCCAGTGTGCGGCGGATCGCTTCCCCGCCCGGCACCTCGCCGACACCCTGATTCCCGCTGCTGTCCGTTAAGACGACAAGATTTCGGGTAAAAAACGGGCTGTGGGCGCCGCTTAAATTCAGCAGCATACTGTCATGACCCGCGACTGGAATTACTCTCATTTCAGTAATTGATGGAATATTCGATCTTTTTTCTTTTTGAACCTGTTCCTGTATTGGTGAACTCATCTGTCATCCTCCTTTGATAAAGCGCTTTCATAAGTATTAGACAGGTAGTGATTGATCGGGGTCTTGCTCTTGTTTCTTTAGTACGACTCGTTTGATCGGCCCGACCAGCAGCAAATAGCTGAGGACTGCTGCAATCGCATTAGCGCCGACAAAAACGAGGGCGCCATTAAAAGATCCTGTGGCATTCACGATGTAGCCGATAATAATCGGAGTCGTAATCGAGGCGATGTTTCCGAATGTGTTGAACAAACCGCCGCTTAATCCCGCACACTCTTTTGGCGACGTGTCCGACACGACAGCCCAGCCCAAGGCGCCAAAGCCTTTTCCGAAGAACGCGAGTGACATGATTACAACGACGAGCCACGCTGAATCTGTATAGTTGCAGATAATCATGCTGCAAGACAGCAGCATGCCGACAATGATCGGTCCTTTTCTCGCGAAGGTGAGAGAACGGCCTTTTTTCAGTAAAAAATCAGACACGATGCCTCCAAGCACGCCGCCCGCAAATCCGCACAGCGCCGGGAGGGAAGCCACAAACCCCGCTTCAAGAATGGACATTCCGCGGGCCTGAACCAAATATACCGGAAACCATGTGAGAAAGAAATAGGTGAGAGTCGTAATGCAATATTGCGCGATGTACACGCCAATCAGCATGCGGTTGGTTAATAACTGTTTGATATACGGCCATTTTGATTCTTTTTCCTGCTTGCTTTGACTGTCATCCATTGAAATCAGCCCGCCGCCTTCTTCAATGTACGCAAGCTCGGCTTTGTTGACCTTCGGATGTTTTTTCGGTTCATATACCGTTTTTAACCAGATAAAAGCCAGTAGGATTCCCGCGGCCCCCATCACTACGAAGACGGAATGCCAGCCAAAAGAGTGGGTGAGCCAGCCCATTAAAGGAGAAAAAATGACGATTGCGAAGTATTGAGCTGAGTTAAAAAAGGCTGAAGCTGTACCGCGTTCGGAGCTCGGGAACCAGGAAGCAACCACTCTGCCGTTTCCGGGAAATGAAGGCGCCTCAGAAAGCCCGACTAAAAAGCGCAGCGCAAACAGCAGGATAATCGCTGTGCCAGCGGTAAAAAATCCAATCGCCCCTTGCAGCAGCGTAAAAAATGACCAGAAAAAGATGCTTAACGCAATAACCGTTTTTGATCCAAATCGATCCAGCAGCCAGCCTCCGGGAAGCTGTCCGATGACATAGGCCCAGCCGAATGCAGAAAAAACATACCCCATGGCAACCGAATCCAGTCCAAGGTCATGCTGGACGGAATCACCTGTAATCGAAAGCGTCGCACGATCTGCGTAGTTAATAGACGTCACAAGAAACAGCATAAATACGATGAACCAGCGTACAGATGTTTTTTTGCCCGCCGGCGAAACATTCGCATGGTCTTTTTTCATAATATCTTCTCCTTTGTCAAAGTAGAGAATCATATGCTGGCTGGTGATAAGGCTTGGAAAGAGACAAGCGCCTCTTTCCAGCACCTTTACTGCTTCACAAATACGGTTTTGATCGCCGTGAAGAAGTCCTTCGCGGCCTCACCCTGTTCGCGGGAGTGGGAGCTTGATTGCTTCATGCCGCCAAATGGCGCCTGAAGCTCAACCCCTGCGCTTTCCGCGTTGACCCTGACAAGCCCGGCTTCAATCTCATCAACGAATGAAAGCATACGGCCGATGTTTTGCGTAAAAATAGATGCACTTAATCCGAACTTCACATCATTGGAGATGTCTAAAGCCTCCTCCATCGTGTCCACCTTTGACAGAGCGATGACCGGTCCGAAAATTTCCTCCTGGGCAATCGTCATGTCAGATGTCACGTTGTCAAAAATGGCAGGCTGCACATAATATCCGTTTTGATACTTTCCATCCTCCAGCTTTTCTCCTCCGATCAAAAGAGAAGCGCCTTCCTGCTTGCCTTTTTCAATATACGATAGACAGTTATCAAGCTGATTTTTGCTTGCGATCGGTCCCATCCAAACGTTTTCTTTCAAGCTGTCTCCGATCGTGATCTCCTTTGTGCGCTGCAGCAGTTTTTCTTTAAAGCGGTCGTAAATTCCGCTTTGGACAATGACACGGCTCGTTGCGGTGCACTTCTGGCCCGTTGAACGGAAAGCGCCTGTCACCACGGCTTCCGCTGCCGCTTCAAGATCAGCATCATCCGCTACGATCACCGGGTTTTTCCCGCCCATTTCAAGCTGATATTTGGCGCCTCTCGCTAAAGCGGCTTGCCCGATGATTTTCCCAACCTGATTCGAACCCGTGAACGTAATGGCATTGACCCCGTCATGTTCGGCAATACCTTGGCCGACAACTGACCCTCGGCCAGTCACCAAATTGATGACTCCCGCCGGAAATCCCGCTTCTTCAAAACAAGCGATGATCTTCGCACATGTAACGGCAGTTTCTGTTGCGGGTTTGATGACAACAGTATTGCCGTACACCAGTGCCGGCGCCATTTTCCAAATCGGGATCGCTACCGGGAAGTTCCACGGCGAAATCACGCCGACGACACCAAGCGGGACACGGGTTGTAAACATCAGTGCGTCTTTGTCAGTAGACGGAATAACATCGCCTGTTTTGCGCATGCCCTCGCCGGCGTAATAGCGAAGAATCGCAATGCCGCGAGCGGTTTCTCCTTTTGCTTCCGGCAGGGTTTTTCCCATTTCACGCGTCGCACATGCGGCGATGTCCTCTAAGCGCTGCTCCATGATATCAGCTGTTTTGTACAGCAGTTGGCCCCGTTCTGCACCCGTCAGCTTTCTCCATCCCGTTTTTGCCTCATTAGCGGCGGCGACGGCCCGGTCCACATCATCAGCCGTTGAACTCTGCACATAGCCGACGATGTCGTTCACATCCGCAGGATTTTCCGATTTGATCATATCGCCTGATTGAGCTTTGACCCACTCTCCATTAATAAAATTGAGATATGTGTTTTTTTCCGTGATTACAGACATGCCCATTGCCCCTTTCATGCTTTTTATGTTTGTCAAACCGTCGCGGCCTTCTTCGGGAAACGATCCGCCGCTTGCTTCAAAATGGCTTCTAATTCCTGATAGTGTTCTTTTTCAACCGGCCCGACAGGCGGTCTGGCTGTATTTCTCACATTCATCCCCATAATCTCCATGCCGGCTTTGATCAAGGACACCGCATACCCTTTCCGCTGCTTCCGGATATCGTTGATCGGCAGAATGACATGCTGATAGAGTTCCTTCACCGCATCGTTGTTTCCGTTTTTCAAAGCTTCATAGAACATCCGGGAAATATGCGGAATATAATTCGAAATAGCTGAAGAATAAGAGTGGAAACCGATTGGCAGGTAGGACGGCATCGTCACTTCAGCCATCGGCATTCCGTTAAGCCATCCCAAGCGGTCACCGATTGTATAGGCGAGGTTGATATTCAAATCCATGTTCCCCACCCCGTCTTTCACACCAACAAGCTGTTCAAGCTCCGTCAGCCGTTTGATCTGTTCAAGAGAAAATACGGCATTGTCGCGCTGATACAGAATGGCATTCAAGTCCGTGCTTTCAATAATCGTTTTGGCGTACTGATACAGCCCCTCCTGTTCGCCATGCACCAAATACGGAGGAAGGATCAAATAGCCGTCAGCGCCTTTTTTCTCTGATATACGCGCCCAATCAAGCGCGGTGCTGAGATTGCCGCCCACTCCCGTATAGACCGGGACCTTTCCTCCCGCAGCCGAAACCGCGACTTCGACCATGTTTTCGTATTCTTTCTGGCTAAGGGACTGGAATTCCCCTGACCCGCAGGCGATAAAAATCGCTTCCAAGCCTTCTTCGAGCAAAAACTCGATATTTTGAAACAGAGCTTCTTCCTCCAGCTTTCCTTGTGTATTAAAAGGCGCAACCGGAAAACCTAAAATCCCTTCAGGTGCTTTTCTTATACGGCTCATGTACAAAACCTCCTGTCATTTGTGTAAACAGCTCATTTGAAAGCGCTTTAAAATCATGCGGCTGTATATCCTCTCCTTCCCGTATATCCTTTTGTTTTATTGTAAGACAAATAAACAATAAGTCAATAATTTTATTTTCTGACTTTTCGTAAAATATCAGAAAGCCTCCGTTTTCCGCATAAAAAAACAGCCGCTGCTAGCCGGCTGTTTTTTCACATACTTCTTCCTTTCATCGTTTCGTTCAAAAGCTTCGCTTCCAAAAAAAATACGTGGATAAATTTTTTCATATTCACTCTGGCAGGTGCGAGGGGTTTTGCCTCCTTGGATTGAATTTCTTTCATTTTTTGGCTGACGACCGGAAAATCAAAGAATTTTGATGCGTAGGTTTCGAATTTAGGATTCGAAAAATCAGTTGTGCCCAATGAGGCAAAATGGTCCAGCGAATGAATAATGGCTCTGCGGATTCGCTGTTCCGAGGCTTTCATTTCGCGGTTGATTTCCGTTTGTGATGCCGCAGCTCCAAGCTTTCGTTCCGCTACTTGTGTGAAGATTTGTTTTAAAGAAGGGATATTTTTTTCGTAAGGCTCAGATTGTTCATGCTCAGTTAAATACTGAAGGACCGCCATCATATCATGAGCGCCGCCTTCTCCCATCATGCCGAGCTCGGATAGCAAAAATGTTCCCGCTTCTTTTAAGCTGTTGTCATTTTTATACTGAGACCGTGCTTTCCGTTCGGTTCGGTTGACCAGCCGGCTTAAAGAGTTTTGGATATCTCCGATCGAGTTTTCAAGCTCGATTCGTTCCTTCACCTTTTGCAGAACAGTTACAATTTCAATACGGTTAATCGGTTTATGAATAAAATATTCAATGCCGAGAGAATACGCTTCTCCGACCATTTCTTTAGCTTCCACTTGTGAGATCATTACGATTTTCCCGGAATAAGAGTCCTTGATCCGGCGTATGGTCTCAATTCCGTCCCGCCCGGGCATTAATAAATCGATTAACAAAATATCAATCTGCTTAAATTGCAATATATGCCCTTCCACTTGGCTTCCGTCTTCCGCTTCACCCGCAGCCTCTCCAAGGTCCTCATCCTCTATGATCTGCCTTAAAATCGACCGCACCGCGCGGTCATCATCAGCGATAAAAAAACGCATATTATCCGTTCATCCTTTCTGAATCAAATGTCTGGCAGGCAGCCTGATGGTAAAGACCACTCCTTGCTGCTGGTTGTGAAACTTGATGTCTCCCTCAAGCTCTGTCACGATTTCCTTGACGTAGGAAAGCCCAATTCCGGTTGAGGGCGTGCCAAACTTGTCATACGTTGAGGTAAAGCCCGGATCAAACACAATATCTCCTATTTTCTCCGAAATGCCGGGACCATTGTCTTCCACCTGAAATTCTATCATACTCTCATCTGGCTTACGGAGCCTTAGGCTGACCGTTCCCTCATCCCCCATCGCCTCCACCGCGTTTGCCGTCAAATTATTAATGATAGAAAGAACAATAAATACATGATAATCGTCATGCTCACCCTCTATTGAACAATGAAAATTGATCTGTTTGCCCAATGATTCAGCGTACTTTTCATTCATTCGAATGACAAGCCGGAAAAGGTCCGAGGCATTCATATAATCTTTAAAACTTTCATTGGAAATCAGTTTCGAAAGCCCGGCATATATCCTCTGGTTGTCCTTTTTCACTTCATGAATCTCCCCTGCCAGCCTTAGAATCCTGCCGCCGAGCTGATCGTCCTTGCCCTTCACTTCCCGGTAAAGCTGATAGGATTCGTTTGTCACGTGCTCTGTCGTTTTCAGCGTCTTTTTTAAATGCACTGTTTCTTCATATAAATTCGACACAATCATCAGCATGTGCTCATTTTGCCGCCTTGTCTGCTTTTCTCTGGACTGCGTTTCATACAGCTTCAGCACGTTAAAAAAGCTGATGACAATAAATGTATGAGAAATCGCAACAACCGCGATATCCGTTATTTTCTCAGGCGTCACCACCGTATGAAAAATAAGAAACTGAACGGCCAGCTCGACGCTATCGGAAGCAATTTCAATCATAAATCCATAAAAACCGAGCATTACCGGCCGATCACGATAGCGGTTCGCCCGCAACACATAAAACAGACATGCAAACGTCATGTAAAAGAAAAAGCCGGACGCTTGATCATACAGGATTGGAATCAGCCCTGCGTGTCTTCCGTCCCATAATTCCAATAAAACACGAAATACGAAAACCGATGTTCCAGTCAAAAATCCCGGCAATACAGCGGACACATGCCGCAGCAGCACTAAGAAAAAGAAAAAAGCCGGCGCGCCGAAGCTGATTCGGAACTCTTCATTGAGGGGATAAAATTTCAGTTCGCCTGCAAGCGGCACAGTAACGAGCATAAGCGCCATTATATATGCGTCTTTCTCAAAAAAACGTTCCAGTTTGATTATGATCACATCCTCATTTTTTATTTTGAGGAAAGGACAAAAAACCTGCAAATTTCTTTCGACCCAGTATGTAAGCTTTTTATAAAACCAACGGCTTATTTTCAAAAAATTTTTGTCGTATTTTGTATGATTCTGTAGTCTCCATTATACAGTTATGATACCTTTCCGCATTCATGAAAGCGTTTAACGCCTCGCCTGTCTTCGATTTTACTCCGCCTCAGTCCCCAATAGCAAAAACAGATAGGAGGAATTTGATGAAAGAACTGATAAAAGAACGCCCGGAAGAAAAGAATCTGGCGTCACAGCTGTATGAATGGGTAGAACATTACCGCCCCTTTGCCGCCAATGGACAAAGCGCAAATTATATCCCCGCGTTAGGAAAAGTTAATGACTCACAGCTCGGCATTTGTATATTGGAGCCTAATGGAGCAATGATACATGCCGGCGATTGGAACGTCCCTTTTACCCTGCAAAGCATTTCAAAAGTCATCAGCTTTATCGCTGCGTGCATGAGCCGCGGCATTCCCTATGTGCTTGACCGCGTCGATGTCGAGCCGACAGGTGACGCCTTTAATTCAATTATCCGTCTTGAAATGCACAAGCCCGGAAAACCGTTTAACCCTATGATTAACGCTGGCGCCATTACAATCGCCTCGCTTCTTCCGGGAGAGACAGCCCGCGATAGGCTGGAGTATCTGTACTCTGTCATTGAAACATTAATAGGGAAACGGCCCAGAATACATGAGGAAGTTTTCCGGTCTGAATGGGAAACCGCCCACCGTAACAGAGCACTGGCTTACTACTTAAAAGAGACAAACTTTTTAGAAGCCGATGTGGAAGAAACGCTGGAGGTTTACCTGAAGCAATGCGCTATGGAAGGTACGACAGAAGACATTGCATTGATCGGCCTGATCCTTGCTCATGACGGTTATCACCCGATTCACCGCCAGCAGGTGATTCCAAAGGATGTGGCAAAGCTCGCCAAGGCTTTAATGCTGACATGCGGCATGTATAACGCCTCCGGAAAATATGCGGCGTTTGTCGGGGTACCGGCCAAAAGCGGTGTCTCCGGCGGCATCATGGCGCTGGTTCCTCCAAGCGCCAGAAGAGAGCAGCCTTTCCAAAACGGATGCGGCATCGGCATTTACGGGCCTGCCATTGATGAATACGGCAACAGCCTGACTGGCGGCATGCTGCTGAAGCACATCGCGCAGGAGTGGGAACTCAGCATTTTTTAAAATAAAAAACGAGGTGATTGTATGCAGCAATTCCTGGAACATATCGTCGGTTTCGCTAATGATTTTTTGTGGTCAAAGCTATTAATTGTATTGCTTCTTTCTTTGGGAATCTATTTTACGTTCAGGCTCAAATTTTTGCAGGTTCGCATGCTGAAGGAAATGGTCAGGGTATTAAAGGAAGGCGCTGCATCCCGGTCGAAAAACAGCATCTCTCCGTTTCAAGCATTTTGTATCAGCATGGCAGCCCGTGTCGGCACCGGAAACATTACGGGTATTGCCATTGCGATTGCGCTGGGCGGGCCCGGTGCGATTTTCTGGATGTGGATTATTGCCATTATCGGGTCAGCGTCAAGCTTTGTCGAAAGTACACTGGCTCAAATTTATAAGGTGAAAGATGCAAACGGCTTCCGCGGCGGTCCTGCTTATTATATGGAAAAAGGACTGAACAAAAGATGGATGGGCGCCTTGTTCGCCGTTTTAATCACGCTGTCGTTCGGTATCGTCTTTAACTCGGTTCAATCAAATACGGTCAGTCTCGCGTTTGAAAACGCGTTCGGCACAAACCGCCTGACACTTGGACTCATTTTAATTGCTGTGTTTGGAACGATTATCTTTGGCGGAGTCAAACGCATCGCAAAACTGGCTGAATATATTGTTGTTGTTTTGGCTGTCCTGTATATCGGAGTCGCTTTTTTCGTGATTCTCACAAACATCACCCAGCTGCCTGCCGTTTTTGCGCTTATTGTCAAAAACGCGTTTGGATTTGACCAGGCGGCCGGCGGCGCTTTGGGAGCGGCTTTAATGCAAGGTGTCAGACGGGGGATTTTTTCAAACGAAGCGGGAATGGGAAGCGCACCGAATGCCGCTGCCACCGCGACGACAAGCCATCCTGTAAAACAAGGGCTGATCCAGGCATTTGGTGTGCTTACTGATACGCTGGTCATTTGTACAAGCACGGCCTTTATCATCCTGTTTTCAGACGCCTATCATACACCGGGACTGAGCGGAATCGCATTAACTCAAGCCTCTCTCAGCTCCCATATCGGACCATGGGCGTCAGGCTTTCTCGCCATCCTGATCCTCTTATTTGGATTCTGTGCCTTGATCGGCAACTATTATTATGGCGAAACCAATATCGGCTTTTTGAACAAAAGCAAAAAACTGATCTTCGTTTACCGCATCGGCGTGCTTGCAATGATCGTGTTTGGCTGTGTAGCCAAGGTGCAACTTGTATGGGATTTGGCCGATTTGTTTATGGGCTTGATGGTCGTCGTCAACTTAATCGCCATTTTCTTATTGTCGAAGGTGGTTTTTGCGGCTCTCAAGGACTACACCCGGCAGAAAAAAGCGGGCAAAGATCCCGTTTTTTATAAAAATGTCATAAAAGATCATGAGCGGATTGAATGCTGGGAGCTTTCAGAAACATCTGCTGATCCTCATAACAAACAAATATCATAACGCAGAAGGTGTTCAGATCAATGGAATCTGAACACCTTTTATCTTTCGGTTGATTGACAAACATCAAGACGTCCTTTACCATTTTCATATCTTTTCAAAAAATCAGAAAGAAGGAACGGAACAGCCTATGAATCCAATTCAGCATCTATTAGATACATACCCGCTTATCGTGTTAGACGGCGCGATGGCAACCGAGCTTGAACGCAAAGGCTGCGACTTGAATGACAGTCTCTGGTCGGCAAAAATTCTGATGGAGCAGCCAGACCTGATTAAACAAGTTCATACTGATTATTTTGCGGCAGGCGCCGACTGTGCGATCACCGCCAGCTATCAGTCTACGTTTGAAGGCTTTGCCGCACGCGGGCTCAGCGAAGCGGAAGCCCGCCGGCTTATCCAGATGTCCGTCAGCATCGCGGCCGAAGCCCGTGATGAATTTTGGGCACAGAAAGAAAACCGTTTGAATCGGCCAAAACCGATCGTTGCGGCCTCTGTCGGCCCGTATGGCGCCTATCTTGCGGATGGCTCTGAGTATCGCGGAAACTACGGAATCTCTGAGGATGAGCTGGCTGAATTTCACCGCCCCCGTATGAAAGCCCTGATTGACGCCGGTGCGGATGTTTTGGCATGTGAAACGATTCCATGTCTTACTGAGGCAAAAGCAATTGTCCGTCTGCTGAAGGAATTTCCTGAAACATATGCATGGTTCAGCTTCAGCGCGAAAGACGGTCTGCATATCAGTGACGGAACCCCTGCCGCTGAATGCGCGTCATGGCTTGATCAGCACAGCCAAGCGGCGGCGGTCGGGATCAACTGCACTCCGCTTCAGCATATCCCTTCATTGATTGCTGAGCTAAAGAAGAACACTTCTAAACCGATTATCGTCTATCCGAATTCAGGCGAACAGTATGATCCGGACACCAAAACGTGGAACGGCGCAGCATGCGGCGAGCCTTACGGACAAAGCGCCCGCATCTGGTATGAAAACGGAGCAAAGCTGATTGGCGGCTGCTGCCGGACAAAACCGGAGGATATTAAAGAAATCGCCGGCTGGGCCCGGACTTTAAAAACCACTTGACTTATCGGAATAGTTTGTATATTCTAACCTAAAAGCCGGCTTGCCGGAATCTCGTGTCACCCGCTGACATGAGATTTTTTATTAGGAAGCCATCAAATCGCCGTATAGAAAGTTGGAAAAAGATGAAATCCGCTCACAACAAGAATGAGACAAACTTTCAGAGAAGTATGAAAAGCAGACACCTCTTTATGCTTTCATTAGGAGGCGTCATCGGAACCGGTCTGTTCTTAAGTTCAGGCTATACCATACAGCAAGCAGGCCCTGCCGGAACCATCCTTGCGTACTTAGTCGGCGCGGGAATTGTCTATTTGGTCATGCTGTGCCTTGGCGAATTGTCTGTAGCCATGCCAGTGACAGGCGCGTTTCATACCTATGCAGCAACATACATAGGGCCGGGCACAGGTTTTACGGTCGCCTGGCTGTACTGGCTCACATGGGCCGTTGCATTGGGATCTGAGTTCACAGCGGCAGGCCTGCTAATGCAGCGCTGGTTCCCCGATACGTCTGTTTGGATGTGGAGCGCCGTTTTTGCTTTGTTGATTTTCTTGCTCAACGCGTTTTCAGTCAAGTTTTTCGCTGAATCAGAGTTTTGGTTTTCCAGCATTAAAGTATTAGCCATTGTATTATTTATTCTTTTAGGCGGCGCCGCTATGTTCGGCATCATCCCGATCAAAGACGGGGGCGCTGCTCCGATGCTGTCAAACTTCACAGCGGAAGGCGGGCTCTTTCCGAATGGATTTGTCCCCATTTTCATGACCATGCTGTCTGTCAACTTTGCCTTCTCGGGAACTGAGCTGATCGGAATTGCCGCGGGTGAAAGCGTCGATCCCGACAAGACCATACCAAAAGCGATTAAAACAACGGTCTGGCGCCTCTCACTCTTTTTTATCGGAACCATTTTTGTACTCTCAGGGCTGATTCCGATTCAAGAAGCGGGCGTTATCAAAAGCCCATTCGTTGCAGTCTTTGACAGAGTCGGTGTACCATACGCAGCTGACATCATGAACTTTGTCATTCTGACAGCCATCCTGTCAGCCGCTAATTCCGGACTTTACGCTTCGTCCCGTATGCTTTGGTCACTGTCAAAAGAACAGACGCTTCACCCAACATTTGCAAAGCTGACATCAAAGGGAATCCCGCTAAACGCGCTGGTGTTCAGCATGATTGGCGGCATCCTGTCATTACTGTCCAGCGTATTTGCGCCAGACACGGTGTACGTTATACTCGTGTCGATTTCCGGCTTTGCCGTCGTTGTCGTTTGGATGGGCATCGCCGCTTCTCAATTCATGTTCAGAAAACGTTATCTGGAAGCGGGAAACAAGGTCACGGATTTGAAATACCGAACGCCTTGGTACCCATTTGTGCCGATTGCCGCATTTCTTTTATGTCTGGCATCCGTAATTGGCATTGCCTTTGATCCAAATCAAAGAATCGCGTTATATTGCGGTGTGCCGTTTATGGCCATCTGCTATGCGGTGTATTACGCGAAAAAACGCAAAAGCCGTCCGGCCGCTGATATCACCCATTCAAAATAAAAGAACCTGCCCCAAGGCAGGTTCTTTTTCTATCCTCATACTTCCACTGTCCAATGAAACGGGTCTTTCACTTTTCCAAGCTGAATGTCAGTTATCGTTTGATACAGCTTTTTTGAGATTTCTCCTATTTGCCTGTCGTTCACAATCACCGTTCTTCCATGAATATTGAGTTCGCCGACAGGCGTAACAACCGCAGCCGTACCTGTGCCGAATACCTCTGTCAATTCCCCTCGTGCGGAGGCTGCATAAATATCATCGATCGATATCTTTTCTTCCCGGACCGGGATGCCCCAGCTTCTGATCAGCTCAATAGCAGAAGCTCGTGTAATCCCGCTCAAAATGCTTCCGCTTAATGCAGGAGTCACAACTTCTCCATTTATGACGAAAAAGATATTCATGCTCCCTACTTCTTCCGCGTATTTCTTTTCAATGGCATCCAGCCATAGCACCTGATCATAGCCTAATTCATTCGCCTTCTGCTGCGCCTGAAGACTCGCCGCGTAATTTCCTGACGTCTTGGCATTTCCGACTCCGCCATTAACTGCCCGCACAAACTCATCTTCCACATAGATGTTAATCGGCTGCAGCTGATCGCCATAGTAAGAGCCGACAGGCGAAAGCACGATCATAAATGTATAGTTTTTTGACGCCTTTACACCGAGACTCGGTTCAGTGGCAATAACAAACGGACGAATATACAGCGACGTTCCCTTTTCCCTCGGAACCCACTCTTTTTCCAGCTCGACCAATTGCGTCAGTGCCTCCAGCACCAGCTCTTCGTCTACAGGAGGCATACTCATTCGCTGACATGATCTGTTCAGCCTTTTAATATTTTGCTCCGGCCTGAACAGCAGCACCCTGCCATCTTCAGTTCTGTATGCTTTCAAACCTTCAAAAACAGCCTGGCCGTAATGGAAAACAGAAGAGGATGGATCGAGCATAATCGGTGCATAAGGAGTAAGTCTTGGACGATGCCAGCCCTTTTCCTCCTCATAATCCATCACAAACATATAATCTGTAAAGTATTTGCCGAACCCTAAGGATGAAGGGTCTGGTTTTTCCTTCTTTGATGTGATTTTCTCTCGTTCAATAAGCTTGTTCACTGATAAGCACACCTTTCTAGATGAATTTGTTTAAATTTTCTGTCAATTTTGAGCTGCAAATCGGTAATGCCTTTCTTTTTTACAGGCGGTTTTCCGTTCTCATTTGATATAAGAGGGCTCAAATATAAATGTCAGAATATTCTTTATTGTCTTCGGCTATTATACACTACATTTAGTGTAAGATGAAGGTGAAGTTAAAGAAAAAACAGCCAGAGATTTTTCCGGCTGTTTTCGTTAAACTGCTAAAAACAAAATGACAGCATGACCAATCAGCAGAATATAAACCGCGATCCCTAACTGCCAGTTGACCTTCCGCGCCAATGCAAAAACAATCATCAAGGCCGGCAAAATAGCTGTTCCAGCCAGCTTATTGACCGTCAAATCCGGACTGTTCGTTACATCATAATGAATCGGCATATCTGCCGGAAGAAAAGGATAAAACACCATAGAGAGTATGACAGCCGCAATGACAGACCCCCACACCACTTTCTCATTCATCAATAGAAACATAGAACCAGTCCTCCTCATTACATCCTAAAACAATAAAGCGTTTTCTTTATCTCCCATTGCTTTACGATTGATATGACTGTTCTACGGTGAATTTCGTTCGGTCTCCTCGTGTAATAATTTGTGCATATTCTACTACTTCTTCATTTTTGTCATAGGTGAGGGATTCCGATAAAAACGCAGGCGCTCCAACATTGGTTAACAGGTGCCCGCTGATCGTTTCATCCGTTAAAATCGGTTCGATCGATTCCGTCCCCCTGCTGATTTCGATATTGTATTTTGTTCTTAATAATTCAAACAGAGATCCGGTGCACTCTTCCTGCGCTAATCCCGGTGCCGCTTTCCAAGGTATATATGAGGTATGGTATTGCAAAGGTTCACCCTCGGCGTATCTGACTCTGACAAGCTTGTTAACAGGCTCATTCTCTTTCATTTTCAGCAGCTCGGCTATGGAATGATCGGCAGGGATCACCACAAGTTCAAGCACTTTTGACTCAGAACGCAGCCCCCTCATTTGTTCTGCAAAACTCGTAATCTTATGCGGAATCGGCGTTTGGATTTTAGCTGCCGATACAAATGTTCCTTTTCCTTGGATTCTCTGAATATATCCTTCAAGCTCAAGCTGCTGCAAAGCCAGCCTTACAGTTGTTCTGCTGACATCATATTGCTCGCAAAACTCGCTCTCTGTCGGCAGCTGATCATTCGCCTGATATTTGCCCGACTTGATTAATTCAATGATTTTAAATTTGATAACAGAATATAAAGCTGCCATTTCATCCTCCCCATTCTGTATGTAAACCGATCTTTTTGAATGAAACCATAATACCATCTGCATTCCTATTTTGAAAGATTTGTACTTCCTTTTGTAACAAATTTTCAGAAAATAACGTTGACAATTTTATGGCGATGGTGCTAAATTCGTAATGACAAATATCATAAATTGATCATAACAAATATGATGCTTGTCTATTTCATTGAGGGGGTGTCAGATGAAGATCATCGTTGCTGATCATTATGAAGATCTCTGTAAGTTAAGCGCTAACATGATTAAGGAATATGTACAGGCAAAGAAAGATGCCGTTCTTGGTCTGGCTACCGGCAGCACGCCGATCGGCTTATACAAACAGCTCATTTCAGACTATCAGGCAGGCGAAATTGATTTTTCAAAGGTTATAACATTTAATTTGGATGAATACGCAGGCCTGTCTCCATCTCATCCACAAAGTTATAACAAATTTATGCACGAGCATCTTTTTCAGCATATCAATGTTCAGCCTGACCATATTCATATCCCGCAAGGAGACAATCCCCAGCTTGAGGCTGAGTGCAAAGTGTATGAGGAACTTATCCGCCAGGCGGGAGGCATTGATGTGCAAATCCTTGGCATCGGCTCGAATGGCCATATTGGCTTTAATGAACCCGGCTCTGATTTTGAGGACCGGACACGAATCGTCAGGCTGTCTGAAAGCACGATACAGGCAAATGCCAGATTTTTCGGCGGCGATCCTGTACTTGTGCCGAGGCTTGCTGTTTCAATGGGCATAAAAACGATCATGGAATTCAGCAAACACATTGTGTTATTAGCAAATGGCGAGGAAAAAGCGGACGCGATCCGAAAAATGGCTGAAGGCCCTGTGACGCCGGACGTACCGGCCTCGATTCTTCAAAAACACAATCATGTAACCGTTATCGCCGATCAAAAAGCAGCTCAAAAACTGAAGAACTTATAAAACAAATAGAAGGAGACTGTTATGTTTAAAAAGGCATTTCAAATTCTGCAACAGCTCGGCCGCGCTTTGATGACTCCGGTTGCCGTCCTGCCGGCAGCCGGTCTGCTGCTCCGTTTCGGTGACAAGGATTTACTTAACATTCCTATTATAAAGGATGCGGGCGGCGTTGTATTCGATAACCTGCCGCTGATTTTTGCCGTAGGTGTCGCGATTGGTTTAGCTGGCGGCGAAGGAGTAGCCGGACTTGCCGCTGTCATCGGATACTTGATTTTAACCGTCACCCTGGATAACATGGGAAAACTACTCGGCCTTCAGCCTCCTTATGAAGGGGCCGAGCATCTGATTGATATGGGGGTATTCGGCGGCATTATCATCGGGCTGCTTGCCGCATATTTGTACAAGCGTTTTTCATCAATAGAGCTGCATCCCGTCCTTGGATTTTTCTCAGGAAAACGATTTGTCCCGATTATTACTTCGGTCAGCTCATTGGTCATCGGCGTTATTTTCTCATTTGTTTGGCCGCTAATTCAAAACGGAATTAACGCCGCCAGCAGCTTAATTGCCGATTCAACGGTCGGCCTGTTCTTTTATGCAACAATCTATCGCTTACTGATTCCTTTTGGACTGCATCATATTTTTTATACACCTTTCTATTTTATGATGGGCGAATACACAGATCCATCGACAGGCAATACCGTAACCGGCGATCTGACAAGGTTTTTCGCCGGAGACCCGACTGCGGGACGTTTTATGATGGGCGATTTCCCTTACATGATTTTCTGTCTGCCGGCAATCGCGCTTGCCATCATCCATACCGCGCGGCCCGAAAAAAAGAAAATGATTTCCGGCGTCATGATTTCAGCAGCGCTTACGTCTATGCTCACTGGAATTACAGAGCCAGTTGAATTTGCTTTCTTGTTCGTCGCGCCTGTGCTTTATTTAATAAACTCTATTCTTGCCGGCATCATCTTTGTCGTGTGTGATCTGTTCCATGTCCGTCACGGCTACACCTTCTCCGGCGGCGGAATTGACTATGTGCTGAATTACGGGCTTTCGACAAACGGCTGGGTCGTCATTCCTGTCGGGATCGTCTTCGCCTTCATTTATTACTATTTGTTCCGTTATGCGATTTTGAAATGGAATCTGAAAACACCCGGCCGTGAAGCAGATGAAGATGATCAAAGTGAAGCCAAATCTCCTGTTTCAAAAGACCAGCTCGCCTTCCACGTATTGCAGGCGCTGGGCGGCCAGCAAAATATCGCCAACCTCGACGCATGTATTACAAGGCTGCGTGTCACCGTTCATCAGCCAAGCCAAGTAAACAAAGACGAACTAAAGCAGCTTGGGGCGGTAGGTGTGTTAGAAGTGAACAACAACTTCCAAGCGATTTTCGGCACAAAGTCAGATGCTTTAAAAGATGATATCAAAACGATTATAGCTGGAGGTGTCCCGGCTGCCGCCGCGGCGCTTGATGCTGAAGCCGAGACCCAGCAGGAGCCTCCTGCCGAAGAGTCTTTTATATATCCGATACAAGGAGAAAAACTCTCCCTATCCGACGTGCCTGACCAAGTATTTTCAGAAAAAATGATGGGTGAGGGTTTCGCGATTGATCCAACAGAAGGAAAAGTCGTTGCCCCCGCTGACGGCGAGATTGTATCGATATTTCCGACAAAACACGCCATTGGCTTTACAAGCGCTGGCGGCACGGAAATGTTGATTCATGTCGGCATTGATACGGTGAAGCTGAACGGAGAAGGCTTTGAAGCTCATGTCACGAGCGGCCAAACCGTCAAACAAGGCGAACTGCTTCTAACCTTTGATCTGAATTACATTAAGCAGCATGCTGCTTCCGCCATAACGCCTATTATTTTCACAAATGTATCTGAGGAACAAATGAACCGTATGAACATGAAGTAAAAAAGTCCCCCTGACGCGGGGGACTTTTTATCCAACATAATGAAAGCGCTATTAAAATAAATTTTTAAAAAAGGGGTTTGCATTTGATTCACGAATGGTATGAATAAGCCTCATCATATCATTCTAAAGGGGGATTCATTTGAAAAAATTTATCGCGTTTCAAATTTTAATCGCATTGGCTATCGGCGCAGTAATCGGCCACTTTTTTCCTGATTTCGGAATGGCGCTCAGGCCTGTCGGTGACGGATTTATCCGCTTGATTAAAATGATTGTCGTGCCGATTGTATTTTCTACCATTGTCATCGGAGCTGCTGGAAGCGGAAGTATGAAAAAGATGGGCAGCCTCGGCGTAAAGACCATTATCTGGTTTGAAGTGATCACCACTTTGGTGCTGGGCCTGGGACTTTTATTGGCAAATGGCTTAAAACCAGGCGTCGGGCTGGATCTTTCTCACTTAGCGAAAAAAGATATTCATGAACTTTCCGGCTATACAGAGAAAGTCGTGGATATCAAACAAATGATCCTTGATATTATCCCGACAAACATTATTGATGTCATGGCCAGAAACGATTTACTCGCTGTCATTTTCTTTGCGATTTTATTCGGTGTTGCCGCCGCTGGCATCGGCAAAGCCTCTGAACCAGTGATGAATTTTTTTGAATCGGTCGCTCAGATTATGTTTAAACTGACGCAAATCGTCATGGTGACCGCTCCTATCGGCGTGCTTGCCCTGATGGCCGCCTCTGTAGGCCAATATGGCATCGAGCTCCTCCTCCCCATGTTTAAATTGGTCGGTACTGTTTTTCTTGGTCTGTTTCTGATCCTCTTTGTCCTCTTTCCGCTTGTTGGTCTCATCTTTCACATTAAGTATTTTGAAGTGCTGAAAATGATATGGGATCTGTTTCTGATTGCGTTTTCTACAACCAGCACCGAAACCGTTCTTCCTCAGCTTATGGATCGAATGGAGAAATACGGCTGTCCGAAGCGGGTGGTATCATTTGTCGTTCCCTCCGGCTTATCGCTGAATTGTGACGGATCAAGCCTATACTTATCGGTTTCCTGTATATTTTTGGCACAGGCCTTCAATGTAGACATGACGCTGTCACAGCAGCTTCTCATGATGCTTGTGCTTGTTATGACCAGCAAAGGCATCGCCGCTGTTCCGTCGGGCTCCCTTGTCGTTCTTTTGGCGACTGCAAACGCTGTGGGGCTGCCTGCCGAAGGCGTCGCCATTATTGCAGGCGTGGACCGCATCATGGATATGGCCCGAACAGGTGTTAATGTACCGGGACACGCGGTCGCCTGCATCGTGGTTTCTAAATGGGAAAAGGCCTTCCGCCAAAAAGAATGGGCCGCCGCAAACGGACAAACGGAAAGCATGTAAAAAAAGAACACCTCTCTGCATGAGAGGTGTTCTTTCCATATTATTCAGCAGCAGCGTGCTCTTCTTTTTCAATCGCTGCAAGTCTGGCGCTAACTTCTTCCGCAGTCATATTGTGTTCTTGTACATATAAGTTTCTTGGGTTCGTGCGGCATTCGTGGCTGCAGCTGCGCATATATTTGTATTCATTTTCCGGTGTGCATATGATTTTCTTATTGCATGATGGATTTGCACAGTTGACATACCGTTCACACGGTTCACCTGTAAAGTAGTCTTTTCCGACAATGACATGCTCGACACGGTTGACCGGCACGCTGATTCTTTCATCGAATACGTAGCATTGGCCGTCCCAAAGCTTTCCTTGCACCTCAGGATCTTTTCCGTATGTGACGATTCCGCCGTCAAGCTGTGATACATCTTCAAAGCCTTGTTTCATCAGCCAGCCTGAGAATTTTTCACAGCGCACGCCGCCCGTGCAGTATGTCAAAATCTTTTTGCCTTCAAGCATCTCTTTATTTTCTTCGATCCATTCTGGCAATTCACGGAACGCCTCGATGTCAGGACGGACAGCTCCTCTAAAATGGCCGAGATCATATTCATAATCATTACGCGCATCAAGGACGACTGTATCAGGATCCTGCATCTTTTCAAAGAATTCTTTAGGCTTCAAATGCTTTCCTGTTGTTTCATTTGGATCCACATCATCCTCAAGGCGAAGCGTCACAAGCTCTTTTTTATGACGGACGAACATTTTCTTGAACGCATGATTTTCTTCTTCATCAATCTTGAACACCATATCCGCAAATCGTGGATCAGCTTTCATGGCTTGCATATATTGTTCAGTCTGCTCAAACGTACCTGATACCGTACCGTTAATCCCTTCAGCTGATACAAGAATACGGCCTAACAAACCAAGCTCCTTACAAAAAGCCAGATGCTGCTCTCTAAACACCTCCGGCTCTTCAATCGGAACATATTTATAGTAAAGTAATACTCTGTATTGTTTTTCCATGATATAAACACCCTGTTCAATGATATAGTTAGTTGTTATGCACACTCTTACTATATCATACAGGAAAACACCTCAAAGATGAACACATCCGCCCAGACTGATAAAAATATCCAAACTCTTACAAACCCAAGAGGCGAGCGGGTTTGAGGAAAACCAATAGTATTTTCCATTCATTCACTAATAAAATTGCATGTATTTTTCAGATAACTACACTTATAATTCTTCCTCAAACGATAAATTAACAGGCTCATCTAAAAGCTCTCCCGGCATTTCAAGATTTGTTGAAGGAACGCTCTCATCTACCTCTTCAAAAACAACATGATCCATCCACACTTGGCCTGGTCCCGATAACTGAACGCCGAATGAAATGACAGCACTATTTTCAGGAACATCCAAAACAACAGCGTAATGATTCCAATTGGTTGTTCCTGTAATTGGCCTGTTGCTCATATTATCAAATTGAAGAACATCTTCAGCCGCACTGTCAACCCGCATCCAAAGCGATGCGAAATGCTTTACGCCTTTTGTTTTGATAAAACATGATAGACGCAATCTTTTCCCGAGATAACGGTCCGCCTTAAATTGCTGCATCATCGTCGCAAATTCCCCGATGTCATGCACCATTGTTGATTTTAAATACCCCGACGCCTTGCCCTGATGCACATTTTCCCGATCAACCCCTATTTCAAATTGAAATGGATGACTGCCGCTTAATACCCAGCCCTTCATTTTTTTCTCCATCCAAGATTCCTCCTTTTTTGCAGTAAAACGTTTCATAAATGTTCGATATGCTCCCGGCGGCATGTGATACATTTTTTTAAATGCCCGAGTAAACGCCTCTTGAGATTCAAACTGATAATGCAAAGCAATGTCGATGATGCGAACATCTGTATAAAGCAAAGCAGCTGCTGCATTCGCAAGACGTCTTAAACGAATATAAGAAGCAACCGACATGCCAACTTCTTTTTGAAAAATCCGATGAAAATGAAATTTAGAAAAGCCTGATACGTTTACAATATCCTTGCCAGATATCGGCTCATGCAAATGTGATTCAAGCCAATCAATGGTTTGCTGAACAGCTTTTTCATAATACATGGAACACTTTAATCTCCTTTCTGTTTCAGAATAAAAGATCCCGCCTTAAATGTTTTGATTATTTTTGCGATATGTAAAAATCCCCTGTGTGTTTACACAGGGGATCTTCTTTCCTCACTTTATAATAACAGAAGGCGTTATATGCTCCAGCCAAATTACACCGTCATATTGTTCCTTCAATATCATTTGCTCCTCCTTGAAACCCCAATACAGCGCTGTACGCGGCGTATACATCCATGAAGTTCCTTTGCTTTTTTTGGTATGGAGAAAATCAACAAAGACCGATGGATGGTTCGCAGCTTTCAGCAAGTCTTCAAGACTTCCAGTCGGCGGCGGGCTTGTTACCGGATTAACGGTCTTATTATCGGAGCTATCCAGACTGGCTCCAGAGTACGCATAGATTCCAATGGTATAGGTCTGTTTTTTCAGCCGCTCAGGCAAATAATCACCCATGTTAGGTCCGTTTAGCTGTACCCAGTCCTTTATCATTTTGGTATTCTGTTTGCGAAGATGGTAATTGTGCCCCCAGACGATAATCTTCTTTTTTGGATAAAGCGTTTCTGCAACCCACTGAAATTGTTCAGCCATCATGCGGTCTCTCATAAAGAATGAAAAATCCTCCATATTCTCCGGATAATCCATTAGCTTTTCTTTCATTTCTTCCAGCATGTATGTTTCCATTACGTCAATTCTCAGCTGAAGGGAATGCACAAAGATCTCATAAGCTTTCGGCTCTTTCGGAAGGTGCGCTTTTAGCGTTGAAGCATGTGTGTCAGCGAACTTGATAAGCTCCCTGTAGTTTGTCACAAGCGCTTCTTTCTTTTGCGTAAATTCTTCCATCGTTTTGCTGTTTGACACTAAGCTGAAAAAATCATTTTCTGATTGGGAAAGCAGCTCGGCTTTTTCAGGGTCCACCGCCTTTATCCATTGATTCGCAGCACCGTCGAATGAATTCTTCAGGCTTTGAATATCAAATCCAGTGAGAATAAGCGGATCACCTTTCTCTTTTTGCTCTTTCATATAATCAAACAGTTCAACCACATCTTCTGTGTGCCATATGGGGTAAATGGATTGTTTCATCATGCTCTTCGGGGTTAATTGATCCATGTGAAGGTAGGATGCATTTGCTTCGGGAAAGCCAGACTCAAAGGCCAGTACATCATATCCCAGTTCTTCGTGGAGGTATTTGATCATGCGGACCTTTGTTGCATTCATCTCACCTGAGCCATGTGTGGTTTCTCCTAACTGGACGATTCGTTTTCCTTTCAGCACTTTCTTCAGAAATCGAAGATCTTTGTTTGAAGCATCGGAAGAATCCAGCGGATGGGCATTCCGTTCAATCCAGCGATCCCAATGTTTTTCTTCAGAAGCAGCACGGGCGGGCGCCGCAAAAGAAGAAAACGCCAGACAGACGATCAGCAGCGGCAAAGTCATTTTTACTAACTTATGTTTCAATTCTATCTCTCCTTTTCTGCTAGGTTCTCTAGTGGTTACGAGATAGTTATAGAAAAAGTTTCCTTTTTAGTTATAAAAAAAAAAGCTTCTGCTGATAGAAGCCATTTTTTTAAGAGCCTTTCATTGCCTGATGAAAATAAAACCGATACGTATTTCTCAAAAACGTTTCAACCGGAAGCTGCACATCCGATTGGTATTTGCTGATGATGAATGGAAACCGCTCCAATCCTTTTTGGCGCAAATCGTTCACTTGCTCTGCATCAGTTGCCGCCTCTTGCAGAACTGTTTCCACAATCGGCCAGCACGCTTCCTGCACCTTGTGAAGAGCCGCTCCATCTCCGGTTTGCTGATAATGTGTGATCCAGCTGACGATTTGTTTTTCCATCACTCTCACCTTTCTTCAAAAAAAGAGGCGCCGCTTCCATTTGCGAGCTCCTCTTCTTTACTCTCCATAACCTATCAGTTGCCCGACTTGGACTTCTTGGCCTTCTGTTACATCAGCAGACGGCCGGAACGCGTCTTTTTCAAAGATCAAAATGACGGTTGAACCAAATGAAAAGTACCCCAGCTCCTCGCCGATCTTCAATTGATCACCTGTGCTGGTCTGCACGATGGAGTTAATATTCATCGCGCCGACAGGAATCATCAGCACGTTTCGATTGCCGCTATTCAACTCATAAACAACTCGGTAATTTTTCGACAGTACATCTTTTCCGTATTTTAATCCTAACTGATTCACCGGGTATGAACGGTTCCCGAGTTCTGCCAGCTTTTGATATGTGCAGCTGATCGGGGAATGAAAACGGTGGTAATGCCGCGGGCTTAAGTACAGCACGACGAAATATCCACCGTTGTATTGATGATCAGCGCTTTTACAGCCGGTCAATTCAGCAAATGAGTAGTCTTTTCCCTTTACCGTAAAGGTTTGATTATGATTGATAGTCCCTATCGTCTGAACGACACCGTCAACGGGGCTGACCACAGCATGCGCCTCTTTTGAAACAGGGCGCCGCTCCAAATTAATATTCCGAATAAACAATTCGGAAAGCGAACCGTAGTCAGCAGCCGTTCCGTCTACATCATTCCAGTTAATCTGAAAGTGTTTAGAGAAGAGCGGAATGACCGGCTTACTGATTTTCGATTCGCAAAATCCTTTGATCAGGCAGGATGATAATCGATGGTTTGTCAGTTCTATCAATGATCGGTACAGAATCTTTACAGCCGTATTAAACATGAATAATCCCTATAACCCTTCCGATTGTAATAAAAATAAAGCACCACAAAAAGGCGCCGATCGCCGCGTACGCGATATACGTTTTCAGCTCCATTTTGCCGATTCCCGAAAAGTAACACGTCACATGCCGGACGCCTGGAATAAAATAACCTAATATAAGAGAATACGGTCCGTATTTCTTCATCCATTTTTCTACTTTCAGCATTCTCTTTTCTTTCAAACCGACCCATTTGCCATACTTATCGATAAACGGACGCCCGGCCTTTCTGCCGATCATGTAGCTGATCATCATCCCTAACAGGGCTCCGACAAAGCTGATAAAAATGGCAAGCTCATAATTCAGCACATCAATATGCGTAAAATAACCGACGATTGTCATCATGACTTCGTCGGGTATCGGCAATCCAATAATTCCAAGAACAAGCATTAAAAAAATAGCGAGATAACCATAATCCGCTATCAGCTGCTGCACTAATTCCATCTTTCGGACTCCAGATTTTCTGCTGCGTGTTTTTTAAAATGAGGAAATTTCACTTTGCTCACCATTAAATAAGACAGCCCGCATGTGCCGAGCGCCAGCAGAATCGGGTTATTCACAAAGCATAAAATGACGAGACACATTGCCGCAAATGGAATCGGCATTCCGATAAACGTCGGAAGCTTGCTTTGTTCAACATTAAATTTAGAGAGCCGAAGCATTCCGCAAATACTGTAAGCCAGCGCGCATAGTATCCCGATAAACGGCAAGGCATATAAAGCGACACTGTAGGCGAGCATGGATGGCGCCACACCAAATGTAACCAGATCCGCAAATGAATCAAGTTCTTTCCCCATATCCGATACAGCATTCAGCTTACGAGCAGCCATTCCATCGAAGAAATCGAGAAACATGCCGGTAAAAATGAAAATCACTGCTGAATGGATGTTGTGAAATATTAAGGAATGAACCGCCAAAAGCCCGCAAATAAAGTTTCCTATCGTAATCATACTGGGTATATAATTCACAGTGTAACCAAACCTCCAATTGAAAAAAACCTTATATCAACACGACGTTGTATATCGAATCAGCGTTACAGGAAAAATCTCTCTATTAAACATGATAACATAGACTGCCAGAAAAAAAGCAGCACTCAAATTCTATTATTATACAACATTTGTTACCTTTTGAACAATGAATGCCAGTCTTTTCAATTTATGTACTCTTTTCATTTTCGCCTAAAAATGACATTACACGTTTATTGACATAGTCCGGCTGCTCCAGAGGTAACAGGTGTCCCGCATTCTTGACCATTTCCGTCTGAATCCCCGCGACTAATACAGAAGCTCTTTCTAAAGCCATTTGCTGATGGTACATCACCTCATGCTCACCGAACATCACCAGCATCGGAACCGTGATCGACTTTAACTCCGCGTCTGTGAACACGTACGGGAAGCCATTTTCTCTCGGTGTCAGGCTTCTTTTCTCATCCTGCCACTTGACTCCAGCCTTTATCTGCTTTTGCAGCATGGGATGAAGCTGATAGCGGTCAGCTGTCAGCCACTTGATGTAAGCATCAGCCCCGCTCGGCTCACTAAGGCCTGCGGCATATTTATAGACATCCGGATGAAATGATATAAACGCTTCAGCAGGACTCATGACAACCGCTCGTTCCACTCTTTCAGGCATATCAAGCAGAAAGTTCACTGTATGAAGCCCGCCAAGGGAAAATCCGGCCAGATGTGCTGTCTCCAGTCCAAGCGAATCAAAAACATCTTTCAGCCAGTGAGCGCAATCAGCTCTCGTATTCAGAGAGGCTGATGGTATACTTTTATTTTTGTCTCCTATTATATCGACTGCATATGTACGATATTGACCGCTCCACTCGGCGATATTCGGATACCACATGACAGAGCTGAAGAGCCCCCCGTGAAGCAGTACAAGCGAAGGTGCGTCCTTTGGCCCACTTGCCATGATATGTGTTTTTCCGAAACGAGTAGAAACATAGAAAGCTTCCGAATCAATCGGCCACAAAGAAAGGCTTTCATCATAAGCCTGGTAAAAGCATGTACCGCCTTCAGCCGCGGCAAGCTGCATCGAATCCTGTTTCATCTTTTTCTTTTTCCTCCGACTTTCATTTATATATAGAGAAAGGAGACTGCCCTTTCTTGTAAGAAAAAATACCCATTCTTATTATCTCATATAACAATTTTCCAGTATATAGTTTGATCATATACGAAGATCAATAAAAAAAAGACGCTCTTCCTAAACTTGAAGGAAAACCGTCTATTCTTTAAAGACTAATGGAATAACCTTATCTTTTTTGTCCTTTGTTAATGACACTTGATGTGTCACAGACGTTTCATTCTTCGTCAAGGCGATGGAATAGTCACCCTTTTTCCCGGTATTCCATGTGATGTCTCCGTTTTTGTCTGTCAAACCGAGAATCTCACCGATCTCTGTATTCGGCTCCTGATCTGATGCCGGCGCTTTGACAATCGTCACTTGAACGCCTTCCATCGGTAACCCGGCATCGTCTTCCACATGAAGGGTCACAGGAATCGTTGTTTCTTTCTGAGCAGAATCTGAATGCTCCTGAGAGCTGCATCCGCATAAAAACAAAATAGAAATGAAAACGGCCAGTTTACCGTATTTATTGCTTTGCCCAATATTGAATATTGTTGAATACATCATTCGTCACCCTTGTTCCCAAGTTATATGACGATCCTCCGTTGGTATGGATTGCAATGGCCGTCTGCCCCGTATCACTATAATTGCGGTAAACAGGCGAGCCGCTTTGGCAGCCGTACGTATCAGTTGTATAGGTCAGCTTATACGTTTCCGCAGAGCGAATCGGCTTTGTATCAGACCACATGGTGCCGAAAGTCTTGTCACACGGAAATCCTGTAACTGATGTAGAGAGGCCGACGGGGCTGCTGCTGTTTGTTGTTCTATAACCATACCAGCCAACCGTGTTGCCAGGAGAACCATTTAGTTTTATTGCACCGTAATCATAATTGGTATCTTTGCTTTCCGTCCATCCTTTAACGGAGTAAAACATCGTGCCGGAATAAGTGCCGTATGGATAGGATGAACCATTGCGGCCCGGCGCAGCAGTGATCGAAGAAGCCCACCCGTGATCCTGGCTGTACACACAATGTCCGGCCGTTACCACAGTGTTCGGGTTCACTAAAAAGCCTGTGCACCCATAAGTGCTTGAGGTATTGGGATATTTGACAGATAGCTGAACCGTTGCTCTGTAAGGAAATGACGTAGTGCCTGAAATTCTGACACGTTCATCTGATCCAATTACACTTGAAGGCTTTAAGGATTTAATGTTTTTTTCTGATTCTATGAGCTCGTGTAATGTTTTGCCTGTTTTTCCAGTTCCTTCATAAGGATCAGAAACCAATTCCGCTTTCGACGTCTGGTTATTGCTGACTTCAGCTTCCTTTCCCGTATTGGAGACAGAGGTTTGCGGGTTCTCCGCCGCTTCTGCCGGCGTTCCGAAAGATACCGCCGCTGCCGTTGCCAAACACAAAATCATAAACCCTGTAAAGCATTTTTTTCTGAATCTTGAGACTACTCTCATTTTAGTCATCCCCCTCCTTTTGTGTCAACCAGCCTTTTCATTGGAAGACTTTTACATTATAATCAAGAATTTGATTCTTATGATACAATTTTTGGCGGGATGATAAAAAAACGGGCCATGTATCAAGACAAGGCCCGTCTGTTTCATGTTTATTGAATCGATAGTTGATCCAGCGCTTTCTTTGCGTTCTCTCGCGCTTTTCCAACAGTGTCAGCCGCAGAAAGCGCAACCGCCATACGGCGTCCGACCTTCGTTATCGGCTTTCCAAATACGCGCACTTGCGTCTTTGGCACTGCCAGCGCGTTTTCCAAACCTTCAACAGTGTAATCCGCTGACTCTTCCGGTGCTTTGAGGGGCCGGCTGGCGCCTGGAGAAAGCTGTGTGATTTCTGTAATCGGAAAGCCGAGAATCGCCCGGACATGCAGCGCGAATTCCGACAAATTTTGCGTCACCAGCGTCACAAGACCTGTATCATGCGGTCGAGGAGACACCTCACTGAAATACACCTTGTCTTTCGCAAGGAAAAGCTCAACACCAAACAGACCGTACCCGCCAAGCTCATCAGTAATGGCTTTCGCAATATGCTTCGCCTCTTCAATTTGCTGCTCTGTCATATGATGAGGCTGCCATGATTCGATATAGTCTCCATCCTTTTGCTCATGGCCGATCGGCGCACAAAATACCGTACCGTTCACTGCACGCACAGTTAAGAGTGTAATCTCTGATTCAAACGGGATAAACTCCTCGACGATCACGCGTCCGTTCTTCACTCGTCCGCCTTCCATCGCCGTCTCCCAGCAGCTCTCCAAGTCCGCTTCTGAGCGGCATACGCTTTGGCCTTTTCCCGAAGAACTCATCAACGGTTTGACGACACAAGGGAAGCCGATATGAGCTGCAGCCTGTACAAATTCTTCATATGTATTCGCAAATTCATAGTCTGCCGTCGCAAGATCGAGCGTTTCTGCCGCAAGCCGCCTGATGCCTTCCCGATCCATCGTCAGCTTTGCTGCACGCGCATTTGGGATCACGTGAAATCCTTCCTCTTCAAGCTTCAGCAATTCATCCGTCGCGATTGCCTCAACCTCAGGCACAATCAAATCAGGTTTTTCTTTCTCAATAATGTGTCTGATCTGCTCACGATCCAGCATGTCAATGACATAGCTTTTATGCGCCACCTGCATCGCCGGAGCATGCTCGTAGCTGTCTACCGCCACCGTCTCTACCCCGAGACGCTGGGCTTCAATCACAACCTCTTTCCCCAGTTCACCTGAGCCTAACAATAAAACCTTCTTTGATTGATACATCTTTGCCCCTCCTATCTGTTCAAAAACCATTATAACTGAAATATTCAAAAAATAAATTTCGCAATAAAAAAGCTAAAATAAGAAAACCCTTATTTTAGCTTATGATTCCAATACATTAATTGCCGCCACAACATCCGCTTCACAAAAAGAACCCATCAAACATAACGATTCTTCCGGCTTGCACGCATGAGCCGCAATGACTATCTTCGCTTGCTCTTGATCCTTATGAATGCCTAAATCACTCAGTTTCACAGGGAAGCCAAGCTGCTGATAAAACGGAATCAGCTCTTCAATTTCCTGATTTCTCTTCTCAAGCGCAAGCTGAATCAGTATGCCGTACGCCACCTTTTGTCCGTGCAGTACATGATGGGTTTCCGGGATAAAACTCAGACCGTTGTGAACCGCATGGGCACCCGCCATCCTGCCGAAGCGTCCGGCATAACCGCCTACAGTTCCTGCCAAAGTAATAATGGTTTCTGCTACAGCTGTGAAAGAAGCCGAGGCTTCCCCTCTCTCAAGGCTTTCAACAGCCTTAAGGCTTTCCTGCAACAAAAGATCACGAATATAGACAGACTGCCTAAGCCCTGCTTCGACCATTAATGAAACAGGCTCCTTCGTATTTCTGATAATGGCTTCCGCTTCATACCACTTCGCAAGCGTGTCGCCAATTCCGCTTTTGACATATTCGATAGGAGAAGAAAGCAGCAATAACGGATCGACGAGTGTCAAATAGCTGGAACGTTTATGATAATCAACTCGGATAAAGTTGCCTTCTTGATCATAGATCACGCTCAGCGGCGTGCTTGCCGCGCAAGTTCCAGGGATTGTCGGAACAGTTATGACTTCGATATCCATATGATCTGCAACAGCTTTTGCCGTGTCTAACACTGTTCCTGCGCCAATCCCGATAATGAGATCAGCAGATGCCGTTTGTTCCGCAATCTCCCTTATTGCTTCAGGCGAGCTGTACCCTTTATGCTGAATCACTCTCCACTCTGGCGGAATCGCAGCATACGTTTGAAACGCCTCATACGACTTGATGCCCGTTACAACAACAGGATGCTTCCATTCCTTCACAAATGCCGGCAGCTCTTTTACAATTCCTTGTTTGCATATGTATTGATTCGGACCGCTTCGGACAATATCTTCTGGCTGCATCTCTCATCTCTCCTCCATTTTTTCATCAATCATCTCACTCTCCTTCAAATGGTGTCAATCCGCTTTCCCCGCAAACCACCCGCCAATGGCATAAGCGCTGAAAAACAGTGCAACCCCTGAAAATCCCGCCTCATAGAGCAGTTCCTCCACTATGCGGGAACTGGATGAGTACTCACGCTATGGAATCCACCCTGGGAAAGGTTAGTGGCAAAAAAATGTTCATCCACGCTTACATCTGTCATTGACACAAGGACGAATTAGAAGCGCCATTTTTGATGGCTTCGATTGATGGAGAACGTTAGCAGCAGGTAATGTAAATCACCTGCTTTCTCCTTGTCCTGCAGCAACATCATACAAGAAATCCCCAAAATTCATGCTACACTTAACCCAAGACCACCACACCGACAGGAGGCATCCCATGCAAAACGAAACCCGAACACTGCACCTTGACCCGCACCTTAATATAGAAGCCTACCGCTTCAAGGGGATTATGCAAAAATTCCCGAATCACTTTCACGATTATTATGTGATTGGTTTTATTGAAAAAGGGCAGCGGTACCTGGCCTGTCAAAATCAAGAATATATCATCAATCCAGGTGATCTTCTTCTCTTTAACCCCCGTGACACGCACAGCTGTGAGCAGATTGACGGGCGCACGCTCGATTATCGGTGTATCAATGTGATGCCGGATGTCATGAAGAAGGCGGTGGAAGAGATTACTGGCGCCGGGCATCTCCCTTATTTCTCCCACCATGTGTTATTCCGCCATGAGCTGACATCCAGTCTGCAGGAATTGCACATTCTGATTTCCAAGGAAAAGCAGGCTTTGCGCAAGGAGGAGCTGTTTCTTCATTTACTGGAAGAGCTGATCCGCCGTTATTCAGACGTTACGTTCCTCAACAGCATTCCTGAACCATCCGACGAAGTCAAAATGGTTTGCGGATTTCTAGAAGAACATTATGCCGAGAACGTCACGCTCAATGATTTGAGTGAACTAACAGGCTGGAGCAAATATCATTTATTGCGTTCATTTACAAAACAAAAAGGAATTACGCCTAATAGCTACCTGGAGACAATCCGGATTAATCAAGCGAAAAAACTCCTTGAACAAGGGGTTAGACCGATTGATGCTGCATTTCAGACAGGATTCAGCGATCAGAGCCATATGACGAAGTTTTTCAAACGACAGGTGGGGCTGACGCCGAAGCAATACATGAAGATTTTCGAAAGGGAGTTTCAAAAATGAGCATTCAACGAGAAACTGCCGGCCATACAGCGGCAATTGTGACCATTTTGATTTGGGGTACGACCTTTGTTTCGACAAAAGTTCTGCTGGCTGACTTTACTCCGATGGAAATATTATTTTATCGGTTTTTGATCGGCTTTATTGCTCTGATCCTTGTACGTCCTAAAATGATTCCGTTCAAAAGCTGGCGGCAGGAGCTGTTGTTCGCCGGAGCAGGTTTATTTGGCGTGACCTTATACTTTCTATTAGAAAATATAGCGCTCACGTATACATACGCATCCAATGTTGGCATGATTGTGTCCATTATTCCGATGATCACTGCGGTTCTGGCTCATTTTCTGCTTGAAGGGGAAAAACTGCAGCTGACTTTTTTCATCGGATTCGCTGCAGCGCTGATCGGGCTTTTATTGATTACTTTCAACGGTAATGTCGTGCTTCACCTGAAGCCGCTCGGGGACATCTTAGCCGCCGCAGCCGCTCTCGTGTTTGGATTTTATTCGATATTTATGAAGAAATTAAGCGCTCACCGTTATCACATCATCGAGCTGACACAAAGAGTATTTTTGTACGGCTTGCTGTTTATGATTCCCGCTTTATTCTTGTTTGACTTCCATCTTGACCCGAGCCGCTTTTCAACCGCTTCAAATGCACTCAACATGCTTTACCTCGGCATTGGCGCATCCGCTTTATGCTTTGCCACATGGAATTACTCGGTCGGCGTGCTCGGCGCCGTGAAATCCAGCGCTTATATTTACATGGTGCCGGTTATCACAATCATCTCTTCCATCTTGATTCTGCAGGAAAAAATGACATGGATTGCTCTTCTGGGAGGGGCGCTTACACTGTTAGGACTCTACATTTCAGAGCTGAAACCGAAAGCGAAATGGAAAGAGAAACGGGTTTAAAAAAGATGCCGTATCGGTATCCTTTTTTATTTCGTCCTACGTTTGCCACCTATAAATGAACGCGATCAAAAGAATGGAGGAATCGAAATGGATGAAATGGTTTTAATCACACAGCAGTGGCTGAACGAGACGTACAGGGGCAAACATGGGTATAACCCAGTAGAAGAAAGCGGGAAAACTGGGTGGGATACGATCTACGGTCTGACTCGGGCGCTTCAAATTGAACTAGGTATCTCAGAGCCAGCTGATAACTTCGGGCCGACAACACAGCGCTTATTTAAGCCTCTTAAACGCCAAGCTCCAGATTCAAAACCAAGCAACATGAATTTTATTTTACAGGGGGCTTTATGGTGCAAAGGCTTTAATCCCGGCGGTTTTACAGGCGTCTTTTACGAAAAAACAGAAAATGCGGTGAAGGAGTTTCAGAAAGCTGCAGGTCTGACAACTCAGGATGGAATTGTCACCACCTTGATTATGAAAGCCTTATTGGACATGAGCGCTTTTAAGCTAGTGTCTGGGGGCGATTCAAGGATCCGTCAGATTCAACAAAACTTAAACCGGGACTACAATGACTATATCGGTTTAATGCCTTGTGACGGACTGTATGCCCGCGATACCAACAAGGCCCTTATTTATGCTTTGCAAAAAGAAGAAGGTATGAGCACAAGTGTCGCCAATGGATTTTTCGGAAACGGCACAACAAGCTTATGCCCTACTTTAACTCCCGGTGATTCAAGAACAGGCTTTATTTTAATTGTTCAGTACGCCCTTTATTGCAACGGAAAATCATTCGACCCTGGTGAGTTTGACGGCAAATATGGCGTCGGTGTTGTTTCAGCCGTTAAAGCATTTCAAGAGTTCATGTGCCTGCCGCAAACAGGTTATGCAGATATGCCGACCATTAAAGCTTTATTATCAAGCTCAGGAGACACAACACGCGCCGCTTCAGCTTGTGACACCGCTACTATTATTACTGCAGAAAAAGCCCAAACACTGCGGAATAACGGTTATAAAACAGTTGGCAGATATTTAACCGGAAATGTGCGGACAAGCAGCGGCCTCACATCAAAAGCCCTGACATCTCAAGAACTTGCAGTTATTTTTGATGCCGGATTAAACATCTTTCCGATTTATCAAGACGGCGGCTATCAATCTTCTTATTTTGTAAAAGACCAAGGCACAAGAGATGCGTACAGTGCTGCTTCAGCGGCTCGAAGATTAGGTTTCCCGTCAGGCACGACCATTTATTTTGCTGTCGATTTTGATGCCTACGATTATGAAGTAACAGATAAAATTATTCCTTATTTCCAGGAAATCAAGTCAGCTTTTGCGAAAATGCAGACGTTTTCTACTGCGCCTAAATACGAAATAGGCGTATACGGACCAAGAAATATTTGTATCCGAACCCAAGAAGCAGGACTCACAAAGTATAGTTTTGTGGCAAATATGTCAACTGGCTTCAGCGGCAATCTCGGCTATCCGATGCCAAATAACTGGGCCTTTGATCAATTTTATGAAGTAACAATCGGAAGCGGTTCTGGAAGCATCGGGATTGATAAAGACGGCTTTTCAGGAAAAGACTCTGGAGTAAGCCATGTAAATCCACCGTCTGATCCGGTATATGATGCAAGACTGCGTACACTGACAGACATTTTATCTACCATTCCAGCTTTAGAAAATCTATCAGGTCTCGCAAACGCGATGTTTGAATTTGATACGACAGAAACCATTTTCACATCACCAGAGTTGGATATTATTCTATCCACATCACTTCTGGCAACCATACCAAGTGAAGGCTCACCAAACACAATTACCATTACAAATGGTAAACCAGGTGCCTATATCACGGGTTTATTGGGCGATACCCAAACGTCTCTCACTGCGTCACAAATTGATTCTTATCAAAACCTTTTAAACAGTCTCAGCTTATCAGTACGTAATGGATTTTTAGAAATTTATGTGAACCCGACAGCTCAATCATTAAATATTCAATTTAAAATCTATACGCCTGATATTCCAGTAGGTGACAGTGCCACAACTGGACTTACGACTACGATTACGTTTAAAATAAAACAGAAGCACTTTAGATTACCAGATACTGAGGAAGTATACTCACCAGATTGGGAATCTATTCTTTCTCATATAACATTTGGAGCAGCTGCTGTATTAGGAGTTGCTGTCTTGATAACAGCTATACCTGAAACCTTAGCAGTAGGAGGAGCCGTAGCTTTTATAAGTGCGTTTTTAGCTTTATTCCCTTCTGCAAATAAATAATATATCAGCACTACATGGGTCTATATCATTTCTCATGTAGTGCTTTACTTTTAAGGAGGATACTGGATGACACTAAATCAACAAACATTTAAAGAAACCGTAAAAACAGCCGAAACAATTACACAGTACAAGGAAAATGATAAAGAAATCTTGGCGTTTCTAAACAAACAGGATTCTATCATGCTGAATCAGCTAAAAGTATTCTTTAGCGAGCCCCAGCTGACTCTTATACATAGTATAAAAACAGTAATCTACGGCACATTAGTTACTCTATTTTTATATTTTACAACGAATGAATTACCACATGAATGGAGTTTACTTGCCAGACTATTTTTTGTTATTGTCGGTTTTATTTGGCTAGCCTCTTGTTTTAAAAACGCAAAAGCCATTCAAATCTCCCAAAACTTCAAACAAAAATCCGAAAACACCCGCATTGTTGGTATGATCGACTTCGTATTAGAACAAAAATACAAAAAAAGCATCTCTGAATAATCCTCGCCAGAGATGCTTTTTCTCTCTTATACCTTCTCCATCACAGCCGCACTGTCACGATTCATCGCCGCAGGCTCCCTCAGCAGCACGTTCATCACGCTTGCAAGCACAAGCATTCCAATCGATAAATAAAAAGCCAGCGTATACTCACCTGTTACGGTATAAATGACGCCGGGCACATACGCTCCGAGGGCAGAGCCAATTTGATGGGCAAGTGACAGCCAGCCGATCATGAGGCCGATCGAGTAATTCTGAAAGTACTGGGTGGCAAGCATTTGCGTCGGCGCTACCGTTGCAAAGTCCACCAATCCAAACAGAACCGCAAAGCCTAAAAGCAAGTAGGGTTCGTGGCTGTAAATCAGAATCACAATCGACAGCGCGCGCACCGCATATAAAAAACAGAGGATTTTCCGGCTGCTCCACCGATCCGCTATGATTCCGGACAGTAAGATACCAGCGATATTAAAACCGGCCAGCAGACTGACAGCGGCGCTCGTAACAGTCGTAGAAAAACCGTGATCATGAGAAAAGGGAATCAAATGGGTATCTATCAGCCCGACGGTCGTAAAGCCGCAGATTAAAAATGGAAGGATCAACAGCCAAAACTGCTTCATACGAAACATCGCGGTTACTGAGCCTGCTTTGGTTTTTGATCCTGTTTCTAACTCCTCCTCAGCAGTCCCGCCGATCGGCTCTTCATTTTTTTCTGAAGGATGATTTCGCAGCAATAAAAGGGCTGCCGGAAGGACAATGACCATTAACAGCAACCCCAATGCCACAACCGTCAGCTTCCAGCTAAACCAATGGATCAGCATAAGCGAGCCGGGAACCAGCAGCATTTGCCCCGCTCCAAAGCCCGCTTCCATGATTCCAAAGGCAAGGCCGCGCTTTTTGCTGAACCAATTCACCACCAGCACACTGGTTGCTACATTCGACGCTCCGCCAACTCCGAGTGACACCCCCAACCCGTAAAGCAGAAAGAGCTGCCACGGTGAAGTGATAAAACATGTCGAGAAAATGCTGATCCCGGTCAGTAACGTGCTCCATGATAAAACTGCCCGTGCGCCCCATCTGTCCACAAGCCGCCCGATCACAGGCTGGGATATCCCGTAAACGATAAAGCTCAGCGTTGAAATCAGCGAGATGGTGCCCCTATCCAGCGAAAACTCCCGCTCCCAAGGCTCGACAAACGCACCAAACGACAGGCGCACACCTTGTACGGCCAATAAAATCAAAAAGGTGATAAAAACGATGATCCAAGCATAGTGGAGTCTTTTCATGACAGCTCTAAATCCCATCGTTCTTCTGTCAGATGCTGTCCCCATAATGGCGTTTCTTCTTTCACTTCACTCAGTCTGAATCCAAATTTCTCGTAAAGCGGACGGGCTTCAGCCATACTGCTCACTGTCCAAAGAAAAATCCGTTCAAACTTCCTCTCTCTGCTATATGTAACGAGATGCTCAAGCAGTTGCGTGCCCAGCCCTCTGCCTCGAAACGCGGCATCAACCAAGAACCATCTCAGCTGCACCGTCTTTTTATCTTGTTTGACCAATCCCACACAGCCTGCAAATTTTCCGCCGCTTTCCGCGATCCATATCTTTTCAATTTCCGCGTCAAATGTCTCATGGAGATAAGCTAAAAATGTATCATCCCAGCCATGAGTCTCTGCATAAAATTGCCTTTGCTTTTCAATGAGAAGGTGAATATCATCCGAAAGATAATAATCTCTGATTGAAATGCCTGATGACCTGGATGAGAGCGACTGAGACAATATGGCTTCAATCTCCTCCATAGCCGTCGCAAGCTTGTGCTGCTCTTTGTCATCGATTTCCTTCAGCATCAGCTCAACCTGTTCATTCGCTTTCTTCTCAAGCTTTTTATAAATGGCTTCCCCCGTTTCCGTCACATATATATAATGATGGCGGGCATCAGCTTTGCTCTTCTCTTTATAAATCAAATCTTCTTTTTCAAACTGTTTCAGTATTCTGCTGACATATCCCCGGTCAAGCCCCAGCTTATCCTGAAGATCTTTCGCCGTACAATTTGGCGTATTGTAAATCTCAAATAAAATCCGTGTCTCCGTTAAGGAAAACGGGCTGTCATAAATGTGTTCGTTAAGGAAGCCAAGAACATTCGTGTAAAAACGATTGAACTTTCTGAATTTTAAGCCCGTTGCTGATTCATTGGTTTTCAAAACTTCTCCCCACTTTCTTATATCGTTGATTAAAGCAATTATAATCACATATAGTTGCCACAGTCAACGATATGTCAAAAAAGCGGAGGAAAATTTCATTTTCCAGATGCCTTCCTCTTCCTCAACACCATCAATGTAATATACGATAAAATCAGCGAAAACAAGCTATAGACAACGGCCCATCCCAAAAAAGATTGATTAAAAACCGTAAACGTAAGCACGAGAGAAATGATCAAACTAACTAACGGCATCATATATACATTTTTACAAACATAAGTCCCGGCGACCGATAACACAATAATTGCTAACGGTAAAATGCCGAATGCGATATCTAATTTATCCACCTGCAACAGCCTCCCCCCAGATTTTTATGTTATTTGTAAAAAAACATAACTACCAAAAGGATAACATTTACTTTTTCACACAATTTAAAATTACCCGTTTACATTCACTCCAGACTATGATAATTTAAGAAAGCGCTATCACGATAAGTTAATAGCTTGGATGGAGATGAGGAGAGCCAGGAATTCCACCCCTTTTGACAAGGGGGTGTTTTCTGGCTCTTTTTGTTTTTCAGAAGGAGGGCACGCCACACATCCAACACAAACAGCAAAGGGGATGATTTGATGTTTCACTTATTTAAACCGGCTCCGCACATTGAGAGACTGGATGATTCAAAGACGGATGCAGCATATAAACGGCTCAGGCTGCAAGTATTCTTAGGTATTTTTATCGGCTACGCAGGCTATTACCTGCTGCGGAAAAACTTTGCTTTTGCCATTCCTTATCTGCAGGAACAAGGTTTTTCAAAAACCGAGCTTGGATTGGTGCTGGCCGCCGTATCCATTGCATACGGCTTTAGTAAATTTATTATGGGCATGGTGTCCGACCGCTGCAACCCGAGGTATTTTCTCGCGACAGGCTTATTTTTATCTGCAATTGTTAATATTCTTTTTGTTTCTATGCCCTGGGTAACTTCGAGCGTCACCATCATGTTTATTTTTATGTTTATCAATGGATGGTTCCAAGGAATGGGCTGGCCTCCATGCGGCAGAACGATGGCCCATTGGTTTTCTATTAGTGAACGCGGCACGAAGATGTCGATTTGGAATGTCGCTCACAACATTGGCGGCGGGATCCTGGCTCCGCTTGTCACTCTTGGAATTGCTATGTTTGTCACTTGGAAAAGCGTGTTTTTCTTCCCTGCCATTATTGCGATTCTGATTTCATTTTTAATTGTCCTTTTGGTGCGGGATACCCCTCAATCTTGCGGGCTTCCGCCAATTGAAGAGTACCGGAACGACTATCCAAAACACGCTTTCAAAGATCAAGAAAAAGAATTAACGACAAAAGAAATCCTTTTTCAATATGTACTTAATAATAAGTTTCTTTGGTACATCGCATTTGCAAATGTATTTGTTTACTTTGTGCGGTACGGCGTAGTGGACTGGGCGCCTACTTACTTAACAGAAGCCAAAGGGTTCTCTCCTGAAGACTCCCGGTGGTCGTATTTCCTTTACGAATACGCCGGCATACCGGGAACGATCCTGTGCGGCTGGATCAGCGATCGCTTCTTTAAGAGCCGCCGCGCACCGGCAGGCGTTCTGTTTATGGCAGGTGTTTTCATTGCCGTATTGGTGTACTGGCTGAATCCGGCCGGCCATCCGCTGGTAGACAACATCGCTCTGATCAGTATCGGCTTCTTAATCTATGGACCTGTGATGCTCATCGGTCTGCAAGCCATTGATCTTGCTCCGAAAAAAGCAGCCGGAACTGCAGCTGGTTTGACCGGGTTTTTCGGATACATCGGCGGGTCTGCTTTCGCAAACGCGATTATGGGATTTGTCGTTGACCGATTTGATTGGAACGGCGGCTTCATCATGCTGATCTCATCTTGTATACTGGCCATCGTGTTCTTGGCTTTGACATGGAATACGGGAAAACGGGCGGAGCATGTTTAAGAAAAGATTATAAAAGATTAATATTTTTCCAACATGCCATTTACATCCGTTTTCTAACATAAAAGCTGTTACTGCTTGTTCATAAGGAGGAAGAAAAGATGAGAAAAAATAGATTACTAGCTTTGGTTCTGCTATCTTTTGGTTTGCTGTCGTTTATGGTTACACCAGTTTCAGCAGCCTCAAAAGGAAACCTGCTGTCTCCTGACCGTATCCTGACAGTCGCGCACAGAGGGGCTTCCGGATATGTGCCTGAGCACACGATCCTGTCTTACGAAACCGCTCAGAAAATGAAAGCCGATTATATTGAGTTGGATTTACAGATGACAAAAGACGGGCAACTCATTGTTATGCACGATGAAAAACTGGACCGCACCACAAACGGCACGGGCTGGGTGAAGGATCATACGCTCGCGGAGATTAAGAAACTTGATGCCGGCTCTTGGTTTAATGAAGCTTACCCGGCAAAAGCGAAGCCGCAGTACGCCGGCCTTAAAGTTCCTACATTAGAAGAGGTATTAAACCGTTTTGGCAAACATGCGAACTATTACATTGAAACAAAATCGCCTGACACCTATCCAGGCATGGAGGAAAAACTGATCGCTTCCTTACAGAAGCATAAACTGCTAAGCAAGCATTCAAAGCGCGGCCAAGTGATCATCCAATCGTTCAGCAAAGAAAGCCTGTTAAAAATTCATCAATTACAGCCTAACCTGCCGACTGTTCAATTGATGGAAGCAAAGCAAATAGCTTCAATGACAGATGCTGATTTGGAGGAAATCAAAACCTACGCTGTCGGCGCAGGTCCGGATTATAAAGCGTTGAATGCAGAAAATGTCCGCATGATCCGCAGCCACGGTCTGCTTTTGCATCCTTACACAGTCAATACAGAAGCAGATATGCGCCGCCTGCTGGACTGGGGAGTGACAGGAGTGTTCACCAACTATCCTGACCTTTTCCACAAAGTAAAAAAGGGTTATTAAAAGAAAAAACCTTGCGCCCACAGCGCAAGGTTTTTCTTCATTTATTCTTTTCCCGCAGCAGCTTCTGACTGTGCGCTTATCAGCTGGCTATTAATCTCCTTCGCATCTTTCAAATACTCTGTCTTGAATCCGCTCTTCAGCGCCCACACATAGAAACCGAGCGATACAAAGGCAATCAAGGCCATATCCCAGCCATACGTAATGACGTTCAGACCGCCGAATTTGTCACTGCCCAAATAGGAAATCATCATCATGACAAGCAGGTAAAACACCATCCATATGCCACCTTTAAAGTTTTGGCCAAATCCTTTCCATTTCGCCTTGGCCTGGTAATAGAAATAAATCGGAAGTCCGATCAAAATAATAAACAGAACCTGCCCTGTTAACGGCCAGCGCGCCCAATACAGCACGAGCGACGCAAAGATAAATCCAAGCGGCGCAATCACGCTTAAGCCTTTTAATCGAAGAGGCCTGTACAAATCCTTCCCTGTCCGTCTCAATGTCATCACTGTAACCGGGCCGGTGATATAAGAAATTAACGTGGCTACAGAAATAATTTCCGCTAACACACCCCACCCCCTGAACAGGAACAAAAAGATAAACGAAACAATCAAGTTAAAAAACATCGCTTGGCGCGGAACGCCGTAAATCGGATGAAGCTTGCCAAACACGCTCGGCATGTATTTGTTCTTCTCCATTCCGTAAATCATGCGGGAAGTCGTTGCCGTATACGTAATACCTGTTCCGGAAGGTGACACAAAAGCATCCGCATATAATACGATGACAAGCCAGTTAATATTTAATGCAATCGCCAAATCAGCAAAAGGAGAATTAAAATTAAGATGGCTCCAGCCGTGAGCGATATCAGACGGATTCACCGCTCCGATGAAAGCAATCTGCAGCAGCACATAAATGACTGTCGCAACTAACAGAGAACCGACAACCGCAATCGGGATCGATTTCCCGGGATTTTTGGCTTCTCCCGCCATATTGATCGGGCTTTGAAATCCGTTAAACGCAAACACGATACCTGAAGTCGCAACCGCAGTCAGAACACTTGCCCAGCCATTCGGTGCAATGCTTTGGCCCGCTGTAAAGTTTTCTCCATGAAATCCGACAAAGAGCAAAGCGCCAATTGTCAGGCCTGGAATAATGATTTTAAAAATCGTAATTAATGAATTCGCTTTCGAAAACAAATTGACTGTCCAGTAGTTCAGCAGAAAATAAATCAGCAGCAAAACAGAAGCGAACACCAATCCTTCTCCTGTCAGCGTTCCGTTTTTCACCAAACCGCTTGTCCATTTCGCCCATTCCCATGGCCACGAACTCATATATTGAACAGAGGCTACAGCTTCAACAGGAATAACGGATACAATTGCAATCCAGTTGGCCCAGCCTGCAATAAATCCGATAAACGAACCGTGTGAATATTGCGTATATTTCACCATTCCTCCTGCCTCAGGGAACATAGAACCTAATTCACTGTAAGAAAGAGCAATAAATAAAATAACAATCATGCCGATAACCCATGAAATAATAGCAGCAGGCCCCGCAATTTGGGCAGCGCGCCACGCCCCAAATAACCAGCCTGATCCGATCATCGACCCGAGCCCGACCATCATAAGGGCAAACGTTCCCATTCTTCGATGTAACTGATTCATATCGTAAACACCTTTCATGTATGATGACATTCTGTTGCTAAGTTATATTATTATTCTGATTACTTTACTTTGTCAATATTTATCGAATGATAGCTAAAATAATAAAAAATCAATGTATCTCGCCTTCCAATATAGGAATTTAGTAACTAGCTTCACCTAAAATAGAATTTACTGTAAAACAATTGATAAAATACACAGAGGTTTAGCCTTAAGCAGAACGGGAATGATACAGGAAACATTATTTTTAAAATAGAAAGGAGTTATTACCATGAAACAAAAGCTGTTACTTTCCGGTCTCGCTGTTTCAACTGTCGGCATCACTTCTTATCTATTAAAAGACCCGTCAAACCGCCAAAAGGCAAGAGAATTCATTCACAGCATGAAAATGAAGATAACAAAACAACCAGATATGGAAACGTTCCCAGTCGATAAAGCCGGTCACCCGCACCCGCATGACATTGAGGACAACAAAATGGTATCCGAAGGCTCCATGTATCCTGTTCAATACTACGATGAAAAAAAGAAGTAATCAAAAAGCTCTCTTCGAAAAGGAAGAGAGCTTTTATATTTAGCTTTTCCGTCTAATGCTGCTCATCACAAATCCGCTTTCAGGCAATGACGGCATTCTGGCAAGACTGTAATGCAGCGATTGTTTTGGCACGTCATATTCAACCTGATTCACGAGAAAATCCAGGCTCGCTTTCATCACTTCAATGGTAATCCCTTCCCCCGGACAGCGGTGGCCCTTCTCCGCGTTGCCCCCGCCTTGAGGGATGAAATCAAACGGATTGTCCTCCCGCTCTTTAAATCGCTCAGGCCGGAACTCATCAGGCTTGTCCCACATACGGGGATCATGATTCGTTCCATACACATCAAGCAGCACTGATGCACCCTTTTTAAACTCACAATCATTCCATATAAAATCCTTTTTGACAACGGCTCCTAAAAACGGCCCAAAGGGATAAAATCTGCGCACCTCCTGCACAAACATTTCTCTTTCCTGACTGCCTCCAGAACGAAGCCATTCCTTATACTTCGGGTGTTCATGCAGCGCCAACGCTGAAAACGAAATAAAGTAAGCTATCGCTATAATCGGACGCAGCACATTAATGAGCTCGATGGCTGCCATGCGGGCATCAAGCCGGCTCCCATTCTCTTGCGTATAAAAAGCCATTTCATGCAGCGCTGAACCATTTTCAGTTTTCAGCCTGCCGCCGCGGACCTCTTCAATCATTTTTTCAATCCACTCTTCTGTTCGGGGTCTTGCTCTTCTTCCCTTCCAATGCCGCGGTCCCACAGCACCGAACGCGTCTACCATATCAATGAAATCGTCCGCTCTCTCTTTCACTTCCGTTTCCGTCAGCGGAACACCCGCCCAATAGCAGGCCACCCGGCATAAGATTTCTTTTGCTTCATCAAACAACACAACCTGATCCACCATTTCCCATCTTGTTACAGCCGCTTCCCACTGCTCTGTCATCAGCTCAGCCAGCCGTTTTTGATGCGGCGGTGTCATTAATGACAGAAAAAGCAGCTTCCGATGAATATGAGCGTCGCCATCCATTGTCTGGATTGCATTGACGCCAAACAGCGATTTCTGCACTCGTTTCGGGAGAGCACCCTGCCGCTGAAACCGTTCGGTATCATAAAATACCTTCGCAGCCTCCGCGCCGCTCATACAAATAAATGTTTTTCCAAGCAAGCGTGCCTGGAACAAATCCGAATGGTAATGCTCTTTTCTATTCTTTATAAACAAATATCCTTCCCGCATCAAAGCCACACTGTTATCGAGGCTTTTGTCATGTGGAATCTGCTCATTCATCCCGCAACCCTGCCTTCCTTTTTTACTTCTGTTTTCACGTTATCTCACGAAGATAAACCCCATTACAGTATTTGTCTCCAAGCATTTTTTCATTACTTTTAAAGGTAGAAAAGCAGAAATGGAGAAAAGATAGATGATCAAAACAAAGGGGAGATCAAAGTGAAGAAATGGATATATGCTTTTCTTGTGCTCGTCATTGCCGTGACAGGAGGTTTGTCCGTTCATGCAAAAGCGCCCGCCAATGAAACAAAAAAGCACCTGAATGTCAGCCGGATGAATGTGGATAAGGAGTTCAAGGATACTGACGGAACCTTCATCCTTCATGATCTAGAAAAGGATAAGACATTTGTCTACAACAAGGAACGGGCCAACAAAAGACAAACTCCGCAATCTACCTTTAAAGTGACCAATGCCTTAATCGGCTTGCAGGTAAAAGCCGTCCGGGATGAATACGATGTCAAACGCTGGGATGGCGTCAAACGCGAATTCGAATCATGGAACCGCGACCATACACTTGGCTCAGCCATGCGGGAATCTGCCATATGGTATTACCAGGCATTAGCGAGGGACATCGGCGAGGAAAGAATGAAAACATGGCTTCATACCCTGTCATACGGAAACGAAGATATCAGCGGCGGAATCGACCAGTTTTGGCTGCAAAGCTCTCTGACAATTTCTCCGTTGGAACAAGAAGCCCTTATGGAGAAGCTTTACAAAGAGAAGCTCCCGTTTGACAAAACGGTCATGAAAACGGTCAAACGCATGATGATTCAAGAAGAAGGAGATCATTATACGCTTTACGGTAAAACCGGAACCCGCCTGACAGACATGGAATTAGGATGGTTTGTCGGATTCATCAAAACAGAGCACGGCTCCTATACGTTTGTCACAAATGTTGATGACTCCGGTACAACAGCCAAAAACATCACAATTGATATTCTAAAAAAATATGGCCTGATCACTTCATAAATGAATGAGCCCTGCAAACGTACAGGGCTCTTAAATGTCATGCTCAAAGCAATAATGATTCACAAGCTCTTCAATCAAATCATGACCCGGGTAATTTCCGTTAAACTCGAATTCAATTTCTTCAACAAATTCTCCATGATGATACACGTGGATCGCCCCATTTTGCCGGACGACACTAAACTCCGGCTGAAACGTATATCCGCTTCGTTCAATCGCACCCAATTTCATTCCCGCCTTTCTCAAAGCAGTAATTCATACACCTCATTTAATTCCTTGGCCCGTTTTTGATCCTGTTCGTCTTGGGCATACTTAATTTCCTTTTCCAGCACCTGATTCAAATATGACATCTCATCGTCATCCAAATCCTTTACAAACTCCTCTTCATTGGCATAGCGCTTCGCCAGCATCTTCTTGCAAATCCGCAGACAGACTTCGTTTTCAAGATGATTTGAAAGTGACTCGCGCAAATAACCGAGTGTAACATCCATAGTATAAGCACCTTTCCTTTGCGTTCTATATCCTATAGGTTGCTGAAATGAGAAAAATCCATACGTAAAAAATGAAAAAAGAGACATCAGTCAATGTCTCTTTTTCCTGTATTATTCAGCTGCTTGATTTCTTTTTGTAAGATCCGCCTGCACGCGCTTCCCAATTCCAAAAGCATAATAACTGATGACCACAAGAGCTAAGAAAATAACCCCTACAATTAAAGATATCCGAGTATCATCATTAAACCACATGCCGACAAGAACCATCAGCAAGAAAGCAATCGTCAAATAATTTGTGAAAGGTGCAAACGGCATTTTGAACGGATGTTTATCTAACGCCGCGCCCTTCGCTTTTCTGAATCCGAGGTGGCTGATCAAAATGATAAACCAAGGAATCATCCCCGGCAGCACGCTTGCGCTGTATACATAAACGAAAATCTTCGGCGGCGCAACATAGTTCAGCACAACGCCCACAGCTAATCCGATCAGCACCGCGATTGTGCCATACAGCGGCACACCATTGCGAGAAATCTTCGCAAAGAATTTCGGTGCCTGTCCATTGACACCTAATGTATAAAGCATACGTCCCGCGCTGAATATCCCGCTGTTGCAGCCTGACATCGCCGCCGTGATAACGACAAAGTTAATAATGCCAGCCGCTGCTGTAATTCCAACTTTAGAAAACGTAGACACAAACGGGCTTCCAAGTGAATTCAGCTCATCCCAAGGATATACCGTCACGATCACAAAAATAGCACCGATATAGAAAATCAAAATACGCCAGATAATGCTTTGAATCGCGTTGCGCAGCGTGTTTTGCGGGTCCTTTGCTTCTCCGGCAGTAATCCCGATCAGCTCAACCCCTTGATAAGCCGCAATAACCAGAGACAATGCAAAGAAAAATCCTGAGAAACCGCCCGCAAAGAAGCCTCCGTGAGACCACAGATTAGACAAACCGATAGCATCTCCGCCGTTGCCAAAGCCAAAGAAGATAATCCCGATTCCGGCAATAATCATTAAGATAATCGTCACGATTTTAATCATCGCAAACCAAAACTCAAACTCGCCAAACGACTTAACAGAAATTAAGTTCGCCGCACCGAGAATTGCCATAGCTACGATACCAGGTATCCAAGCAGGCAAATCCGGGAACCAATATTTCATATAAGAACCGACTGCGATAATTTCTGACATGCCGACGATAATCCACTGGAACCAGTTGCTCCACGCCGTCATATAACCAGCAAGGGGATGAATGTATTTATGGCCGAATGTTGCAAAAGAACCGGTACTCGGCTCCACATACAGCATTTCACCCATTGCACGCATGATAAAAAAGATAAAAATTCCGCAAATCGCATAAGCCAGAAGGACAGAAGGGCCAGTCCATGAAATCGTGCTGGCAGAACCCATAAATAAACCAACACCGATCGTACCGCCCAAGGCAATCATCTGAATATGACGGGCGCTCAAACCCCTCTTCAATTCTTTATTTTCCACTCCGCTTCCTCCTCTTAAAAACGAATACATGTACAGCTCAACCGAAATAGGATCAAGGCCGGCCAGCCTCCAAAACGTTCTTCATTTCTTATTAAGCTACAAATATCAGAAAATTCAATCATAAAATTGTTAGATAATCTCCAAAATTACTTATTTCATCATAATAAATTTCTCTGGAAAATACAATTGTTTTTTTCAGGTAAACACTTTCATTCAATGGGTTTGATCTATCACTTTAATTAAAATCTTTTATATGAATATAATGAAATCATGACAATATTGAAAACGATGCATGATACAGCTGCTTTCATGAAATGGGCATAAAAAAATAAGCTGTTCAAGATGAACAGCTTACCTAATAATTCACGCCGGTTTGACGTTTTAATGTTTCAAGCCACTCTGTATCACCTGTCCCATAGCCCTTGCTTTGCCCCAAATCTCTCAATGACCCATTCCTGTAGCCAATTGACAGAATGAAATCAGGGATAGCATCATACCCGATTTCCGCAATGTTACTGAGCTGTGAACCATAGTGAGATATAGCATAGGAAGCAGTTTGTTTTTGCATAGGATCATTCTCAAGTTTTTCTTTATATACCTCTAATAGATCTCGTCCGTCAGGTGTGATGTATCGGCCATCGACAACTTCTAAATCCTTCAAATGGTAGCCTGTGACTTCGTACATCTCACGAACTGCTTGGTACTTTTGATACGCCGCTTCGGAATATTGTGCTGAATCGCTGGTCTGGCTTTTCAAGATATGTAAAAACAGCTCTTTGCTGTTGTCTCCAGATTGCAGCAATCGCTCAATTTGACCGATGAGCTCCTTGTCGTCTGTTCCGCTCACCTTTACCTTATAATCGATGGGTGTAATGGTAAACGTAAGTTCTGTACCCGCCGGGATTTGAATATGGTTCCGATTCAGGAGCATTTGAAGCTGTTGGTTAACCTGGCTTCGCTGGAACACCTTTGCATTCTCCGATTCCGCTTCCCCATTAAACGTAAGATTGCGAAACGCTGCATCCTGGAGGTTATAGTTTTGCGCCTTTCCTTTGAATAGCCATTCTGTTTCATTATCGTAAGCAGCCTGTCTTTCTGCAGCTGACAGATCACTTCTGAAATAAGGAGACTTCGAATTTTGATACTTATCCTTTATATAACCTAAAGGATCGGACTTCGTTTTGTTTATCGCATTCATCCGGCTGTACTTTTCATCTAGAATTTTGATTCGGATATCGCTCTCAGATTCATAAGGATTATTGGATCGAATCACAGTTTCTTCCCCTGTGTCTGTCACTGTTCGGTCATTTGCTGATTGAAACACTTTGCTGAAAGTCCCGTTGTTCCCCGCTACACTGGTTTTTGAGTAATTGAGCTGATCGATTCCCTTCTCAGAGGGCCGTGTCTCAAGCCGGCTGTATGCCTTTTCCAGCACCTCTGCAGATGTACTCCTGCCTTTATCAGCCGAAACCTTTTTTGTGATATTCTGTGCCATGAGCTGGGTGCGGATATATTGACGATTCAGACGCATTCGATTCCCTCCTGAATAATTCTCTCTTCTCTATTTATCGGCAAATCTCTTGTATATATTAACCTCTTAAAACATTTATTTACACTTGAAACTTTATTATGTATGATGGAAAAAAAAGGAGGTTTTCTCATGGCTAAAAAATGGATCCTTCAATTCGCTATCATGCTGTCAGTTCTATTTACTTGTACTTATTCTGCTTCCGCGGCCGGAATCACTGCCATTGCAGGGAACAATTCATTTGATACAGCAGCCCCAATCGGATATTGGAAATATAAGAATATAGACACAACGATACTGGAAGCCGGACAAGATGAAGCCTATTTCACATTTACAGCCAATAAGGGAGAAAAAGTATACGTAAGAAGTACATACCAGAGTGCGTACACAGGGATGAAAATCGAAATTTACGATAAGAACAGAGTACCTGTTTCGCAAGGCACAGAAGTCATTAATCCTAATACATTTTCTTCTTTTATTTATGCAAATGCCGACGCCCAAAACACCACTGATACATTCTATGTGAAAGTGTCCCGCGGCACCTATACTGGAAACATGTATTTCACACTTTCGATTGAAGACCGGATCAAATCCGGCAGCGGAACGTTCCAATTCAGCGGCGTGGCTGAAAATAAAGGAAATACAAGCCTTAGCCCCTCAGGTTCTGACTCCAGCGTCATCAAGCTTGACTTAACAAACCAATCAGGAATTCCTCGTGATGCCACTGTAACAAGAGTCCAAACAACCGCTACTCAAACACCAAGCCAGGGAAATACACGACATATCATCATGACGAGTGAAAACAGCGAATGGCGCCGTGCTCTTGTGAATAGCTCAACTTCGGGATCTTATGATATATCCTTAACAGACCAACTCAGTGCGGCAAAGGTATGGAGTTTTAAATACAATACATTAGCGACTGCGAAATCAACGATGAGTAATGTAAAGGCAAAAATAGATTATCAATACGATGTCACAAAGCAGTTTTAATGTCATACTGAGCTGGCTCAGATTCCATGATCCGGCTCTTTTTTATGCTAAGCTTCCATAGAATAGACTTAGCCCAAGATGCAATTGTTTTGATAAACTATAATCAGTACAACCAAGGGAAGTGCAGCGCAAATGGCATTAAAACAGTTAAAAAAGCTATTATTTGACCGCCCACTGAAGAACGGCGTCATACTGAACAACCAATACAAAATCGAAGAATGCCTCGGCATGGGCGGCTACGGCTTGGTTTATGTGTGCACCGATATCCATACGCAAACACCGTACGTCTTAAAACAGCTCCGTCCGACAAAAGCCAAAAAACAAAAGGAAAGAGTCCGATTTCAGCAGGAAATTAGTCTGCTCAAAAGCATCAGCCACCCGCAAATCCCGGCCTTCATAGAAGACTTCATCATAGACGGACAAGCCTACTATGTCATGCAGCTGTTCGAGGGCGATAATATAGAGGAATTGTTATTTTTTCAAAAACAGCCGTTTACAGAGCTGATGGCATTACAGCTGATGTCTCAGCTGCTGGACATTGTAGAATACCTGCATGAACGTCTCATTTTTCACACTGACATCAGAACGCCAAACATTATGATGAATCACGGTAACGTATGTCTCATCGATTTCGGCCTTGCCAAACAGTTATCTCATGAAGAAGATGAGGAATTAAAGCTCAGAAAACAGGATGACTTCTTCGATCTCGGAGAAACCCTATTGTTCCTGCTGTACTCTCAATATAAAGGGAAAAAGAAGAAAAACGCCACTTGGCTGGAGGAATTAACGCTGACAAAAGAAGTAACCCTGCTGTTGAAAAAATTATTGGGCATTGATGAAGAGTATCAGCACACGGCTTCCATTCGCGAAGACCTGAAGCGTGCGATTCAATCAGTGACATAAAAAAACCCTTGTCCCAATGCGGAACAAGAACTTTTTTTGCGATTAACTGCTGCTGTAGCTCCGGCGTTTGTAGCGGTGGCTGCCGCCATAACGATCATAATGTCTTCTTCTGCCAGAGCTGCTGCTGTAGCTCCGGTAATGGCGGCGCCGGCTGCTGCTGTAATGCCGGTGTCTGCGATGGCGATCACTCGAGCTGCTTGAGAGGTACTTGATCGTTTTGATGATTTTTTTAAACATATGCTGTTCACCCCTTTTCTGCTTCCTATTATATATAATTGTTCGGAAGAAAGAAAAACATAGCCGGATCACTTTTTTGAAAACAAAAACGCAGTCCCATTTTCATTTGTCTGCAGCTCATAGCTAATATGAAGCAACCGGCATATATCCTCAATAATCTTCAACCCAAGCCCGTTACTATCTTGATCTCTATCAAATCCAATGCCATCATCGCGAATCGAAACAGCTCCTTTTTCTATCGTGACTTCCAGCTTTTCAGCTTTCGAATGCTTTAGCGTATTTTGAAAAATGTTATCGAATAACCTTTGGATCCATAAACTGTTGCTCATCCATATCAAACTTTGACCTGACGGCTTAAATTGCAATTCAATGCCATTGATACTGTATAAATAATCCCACTTTTTCACTGTGGTTTCTAATAGATTAGAAATATTGACTTCGTCATTTACAATATAAGAACTCTCTAACGTTTCGGCTGAGTAATGATTGAATTCATTCGTTAATTCCGCAATATATTCAATTTGCTGGTACAAAGATTCAAATGCGGTTTGATCCTGGCACTGGCTCTCCAAATAAAATAACTGCAGCCTGAGAGCTGTTAAAGGTGTATTGATATCATGCCTTAGTTTTTGCAGCAGCTCCTTTTTTATTTCCTCTCGCTGTCTTAGTTCCAGTTCCCGGTACGTTGTCCGTTCAATTAACAAGTTGACCGACTTGATCAATTCGCCAATTTCATCAGCGCGTTTCACTTCTATTTTATCGGGCACCTTTTGATCACTCGCCAGATGCCGAATGGTTTGATTCAATAGATTGATTTTACGCAGCAGAGAATGGATCGATTTTGAAAATAAAAAAGCTAACAATAAAAGTGATAATAAAAATACGGCCAGCATTGCCGGATACGCAAAAGACCTGTGAAAGGGCATGCCATGATTGATCGGTTTAAACATGCTGTCATAAATCACCGACATCAAAATGCTAACCGCCAGCAACAGTACCGGGACACTAATGACGGCCGTACATAATAACAACTGATATTTTGTCTTTAGCTTCATTTCTTCACAACGGTATTCAGCCGATACCCTTCTCCATAGATATTTTCAATGATCTCCCCCGCTAAATCATTAATTTTCGCTCTGATTTTTTTAATGTGCACATTCACGATATTCGGATTTCTGTCTTCAAGCTGCCATAGATAATCAAAGAAATGTTCCTTTGTTAAGATATTGTTTCTGTTTTCATACAGATAAAAGAATATTTTCCGCTCAATCGCGGTAAACAGCACTTCATGGTGCAAACTCCCATTGAATACCTTTTTGGTGTCTGCATCAATATACAAATGTTTGATTTGCGTAAGGGTGCCATAATGATGCTCAAGCATATTTTTCATTCTCAGCAGCAGCTCTCTCGGATCAAAAGGCTTTACCATGTAATCCTCGCCGATTTTCAACCCTTGAAGCTTGCTGTCCATATCATTGCGGGCGGACAGAAAAATAATAGGAAGGTTTAACCCCAAATCTTTTATTTTCTTAGACATTTGATACCCGTCCTCACCTGGCAGCATCACATCCATAATGACCAAATCTGCCTTCTGAATCACCGAAAACACATCCGCTCCATCTGTTTTCCACATCACATGATATCCCTCACGCTGCAAAATCTTCTGCAGCAGATCACCAATCATGACATCGTCTTCCACGATTAAAATATGATAACCCTTCATCTTAGCGAACCTTTCTAATAAACTCCATGGAAAGTTTATATATTTGATCGGGCTGATATAAATAAATACTGTGTGTTCCCCTTAGTTCCTTTATATCGGCTGTATTAAATTGAGCCGCAAACTCTTCATAATCTTTTCGGTTTTGTATGGCATACTTTGAATTTCTATTTTGGTCAGAGACCGCATCTAAAATGAGGACGGGAGTTTCTTTTGGCGCCGGCAAATTTACAGATTTGCTGCCATTTTGGTCAGACTGTAACAGCTCATGCTCCATATCAGCATTGAAAAATTGCATAAAATTAATGGCTTTATAGATTTCTTTTTCTTCATCAGTTAAAAATGACTGACGAATCACCTCAGGATTGTATACTGCGGAAGGCATAAATCGATGAAAACCAATCGAGGTTAACAGATGAAACCCTCTCACTTTCAGTCTGTCAATCTCGCTCATTTTATGCGTGACATACTGCTGAGGCAATCCAATATCCATCGCAACAATCGCCTTAATTTCCTCAGGATATTTCTGCGCCCAATAAATCGCTTCAATCCCGGATATGGAATGAGGCATTAAAATATAAGGAGGCTTATTCCCGCTTTGCAGAAGCGCTTTTCTCGTCTGTTCTAATATTGTATCAATATCTCTGTCATCATCATACACGTCGCTGTAGCCATAGCCCGCACGATCCACTACAGCAATCTTGTTTTCTTTTGAAAACTTGCTGTACAACCCCTTCATCTCATAAGCAGGCGCAGCAATCCCCGAACCAGACATAAACACAAACGTATCCTTCCCGCTTCCCTCTTGATACACATTCATCTTTTTACCGTCAACATCGACTAATGTGCCTTTTTCTTTAAGGAGTGCTGCTTCCTTATTTAGCTGGTAATGGTGGTAGATAAAGACCGAGACGGCTGCAAGCAAAATCAAAGCACCTATGCTGCCAAAAAAGATTTTTACGACTTTCCATAACGTTTTCATATGATGCTCCTTTCACGTGATACTGAAAGGATACGATATGAAAATAAATAACTGATTAACTTTGGAACAGTTTTATTTTCATATTTGACTTTGCCCTTACGGAAAGGTGTATATTTGGAGCATAGCAGAACATTTGATGAATATACCCACTAATAAAAAAATATTTCATGATTAAAAAAACCTTCCTGCTTATAGGAAGGACCGTTTGCCATACATACTGACAAGAATGTCAAATCATTCTGTGATTGATTCAACCAGGGCAAATGAATTGGCCATTCTTTTATTATTTGTTCAGCTTTCATCCTTTCAATCCTCCTTATCTTTAAGCTGAAAAGCAATCAGCTTTCCTAATGCCTCTTCAGCCGCAAACGGAGCAACCATTCCTGAAGGATGTTCATGCTCATGTTTTAGGCATTCATACATCTTCGGTTCAATGTAAGAAGGATCGATCCATGCAATACACCAGGATGCCCAAAAACGAGATTGTCCTTCACTTTCTTGAGCGATTTTGATGACAAAGGGCAGACTGGCCTTCCCGATTCTCATAAGTGAAATGGCCGCAGCCATCCTTGTATCTTCGGCATGACTTTTTAATAAACATGACAGTTCCTCCGCTGCTTCACCCGCACCTTCCCCAAACTCGCCTAAAACGGCCGCCGCAATATTACGCAAAGAACCTTCCTCTTTTAAGGCCTCAACCAAAACAGGTATTGCATCTTGTCCTGATTTCTTTAGCTCCCCTATCGCTTGAACAATTGTGATCTCATTTGTATTCGCTAAATTCTGAACAGACAACGACAATTCATCACCATTTGATTTCATAAAAGAGCCCCTCTCTCGTTTGATAACAGATACTCAGCATATTTTCCACAAAGATATATCAGTAAGCGCCTTAACTTTCAATTAACTTATAAATACCACAAACACTGTAAATACTCCTGTGAGGAGCTAATAAAACGACTAACAAACTGACCATTTTGACATCATATATACTACTGTTAACTTGTTTGTCAGTTAGTATCAGTAATACTACTATAAGAATCTCGGCTGCCCTTTGAGTGAGATGATGCAAGTGTTTACTCCCCAAGTGGCAACTTCCTTGACATTTACGCGGATGTTGAGGTTTACATGCTCTTGTGTTTCCAGTTTTCGAGCAAGGCAATCGTGCCGTACTTCACCTCGCCGTCGGCAAAGCCTTAAGAAATCTCTTTCAGCTTCAATGGCCTTTGACACATACAGAACGATACCGGCCCTTGGAAAGCTTATGGACTGACTTTGATAAAAAAACACCCGCTTGATAACAAGCGGATGTTAGATCTTTCGAAATGAACCCATTGAATTTTAAACAGTAAAACAAAGCAGTATATTATTGATTAATATCTTTTAGCGCCTGTTTCGGTTGTGAATGAAAAATCATCAATGATGCAATAATTGCAATCATAACCCCTAATGCACCAATCCAGGTAATCGAGGCCAATGATACGTTTTCTACAAAAACTCCCCCTATTCCTGCGCCGACTGCCATGGCGAATTGCATCATTGACTGATTCATGCTAAGCAAAACACCTGACATTCCCGGTTCTATTGTAGCCAAGTGAAATTGCTGTGTCGGACCGGTAGACCATGCGGCAAACGACCATAATATCAGAATCACCAACACTCCGATATGGGAATGGGTGACAAGTGACAGCAGAATCAGTGTGACGATATGCAATGTCATCCCGCCAACGAGTGTAAAGGGCACTCCCCATTTATCGGTGCTATATCCCCCAAACTTTGATCCAACCAAACTGGCTATTCCAAATATAAGCAAAACACCGCTAAGCAGCTTGCCGCTTATTCCTGAAATGTTCAAGAGATACGGTGACAGATAGGTATAAGCAACAGAATATCCCCCAAGCCAGAAGAAAGTGATTGATAATCCCATCGCCACTTTCCGTTTTTTGAAAAGAGCAAGCTGTTGAAGCAAAGGTACAGGTTTATCCCCTTCAGTATGCGGAAGAGTAAAGAATATAACGGCCATTGCGATCAATCCCAACAAAGCAATTGCACCAAATACAGACTTCCAGCCTAATGCTACTGCTATCATTCTTCCAAGCGGAACACCAATGATTAAAGAAGCGGTAAATCCCATAACGACCGTAGCGATGGCACTGCCCTGCTTCCCTTCCGGCGCAATCTTAGCGGCAATCGTTAATGCGGTTACAACAACCACACCTGCTCCCATCGCCATAATGATCCGCGCTGCAATAAACCAACCATAACCAGGCAGAACAAAGGCCAAGATATTGCCGAACACAAACAAACCGAGAGCATAAATCATCAATCTGCGTCTATCCATACTTGCTGTCAACGCCATGAGTACGGGTGTTAAAAGAGCATATACAAGTGAAAAGATCGTAATGAGCTGGCCCGCGGCGGCCAAGGTGATCCCGAGTGTATGCGCAATGTGATCCAAAATACCGGAAATGATGTACTCTGAAGTTCCGACTAAAAAGCTGACAATGGCTAACATATAAATTTTCCAGGTGTTAGACATAAACATTCACTCCTTAATTTTTATTAAAACAACATATCACGAATTATCGATATGTTAATTTAAAAAATAAACACATCGCAATATGTCGATATGTATGGCGTAAAAATAAACATCTTTTGATGTTTATTTTTATATCTCTGTTTTAAGAAAGTCCGCAAGTTTCCCAATGGCTTCTTCATCTCTTTTGTAATAAGTGTACTTTCCGATTCGTTGAGCCTTAATCAGGCCGGCTCTTAAAAGGATGGTGAGATATTGGGAAGCCGTTGATTGCGTCATTTTCAATTTGTCTGTTATTTGACTGACACATACCCCGATTGTGTTCATATCAATCCCTTCATGGGGTGAAAAATGACGATCAGGTTCCTTCAGCCATTGCAAAATTTGCAGCCTTGATTCATTTGATAAGGCTTTGAATACTTCAATTGGTTCCATATCGTTTATTATATCGTTATATTCCGATATGTCAATTCGTTTTTTCGTTTTTGATGACTGACTTCTTTTTAGACATTAAAAATCTGAAGACTTATTTCAGTTCAGTTGGAGGTATTACAGAACTTAACTTTCGCATATCTACTGTTAGATTGACCATTAGAAAGCGCTGCTTTATATATACTTTGCTCTCATTCTGCTTTTTTATCTCTCCAAATATTATAGATTTTTCTCAAGATCATTACATAATTTAAATACCATCACTCGTTCGCCTGTCCGAGAGCTTAAATCGGTATGAAAACTTTTCACTTCTTCTCCAGTTATCGTTAGGATAATATCCTTTAGACCCTCTATCCCTGATTCAACTAGCTCCGAACGAGTTTGTTTGATAGATAACATACCCTCTTTTGATCCACAAACTGCATATTCTGCTGGTGTTAAAATTCCTTTTAAATTAACGATGATCATATCCCGCAGTATATCAGTTTTAACAGATACAGACCCACGCCCAAGATAATCCTTCTCCCATTGCGTAATGGACTTACTGATCTCTGATTCAATAGAACCTTTCGTTTTTTTCATATATAACACATCTCCTGGCAAAAAAATTGGCATATTCTATTAGTTATTTCGTCTCATTAATATTCTCTTACAACATATCCTTCATATACACCTTCAATATCCAAATCAGTTGTGCCGTTTCTTGTGACCGCTACAATTTTGGATAACATATTTTCTTCCATCATAGAGTGTACATGCAAAAATCGAACGCTCCCTAAATGGGTTTCCTCAACTTCTTCATAAGATTTTAAATGATAAAAATGAATTGCTTTTCTTATTACTTTTTTCATACATTCCATATTTTCTCGATCAAACGAGCTCATTTTCTCTATTGTTTTCGTGACAAAATCAGTTATACTAGCGCCCATTACATTCTCCTTAAAACTGCTTTCTCCCCATATATGGGTGTAGAAGCTGACCACTTCACTCCATCATGACAAGCAATGATCAGGTAAGGCTTGACCTGTTTTAATAGAAGGAACCTCCACAATTGAGGATTCCCCATCCTTATGATCAACGATTAAACCTCTGACTTTAACATATGACGGCACCAGTGGATGTTGACGAATGATATCAACACTTTTTTCAATACCATTGCTTTTTTCATTTAGCCATTCATCGACTGTACCGCCTAAAAATTCAGGCTTGCAATTTTGAAAGAGATAATCCAATGTTTGTATTTTATCTTTCATTATTTCAAGTTGAGTTAGTCCATGACCTGTTGAAGTCTGCTTATCTTTTGTTCCTACTACAAAGACCTCCTCAACATCTTCCTGGTAAATCGCAAAAATAACAGACCTCATGATTTCTCCATAAGGGTGTGAGATAGCGGCACCATAACTTTGGATAGTCAGCATATTTTCTGCTGGAGTATTAGTCACTTCTTGTAAAATAGGCTCCAAGCCGTTTTCCATGTCCGTCAAAAATAATACTTTTTTATTTACATTCATATAACACACCTCTTCCTTATATTTATCATTTTTATATTAAGTAACAAATCCATTTGAGAAATGTTTAGATTCATAATTACCAGCTTTCCCAACATCCTTCTGGATCAATACTAGCCAGTCGAACCCATCCATTTTGAACTTTTTGCAGAAATACTGGGTCATTATTTAATAACCGTTCTACATGTTGTCTAGGCGCTTGGATAACAATCAACAAACGAAGAGGAGAATGATAAGCCTCATGGTCTGATTGCATGACCGATTGCCAAGGCAGTCCGGCTAACAAGTCACTTGCATTCCCCTGCATCACTCCGAGACCTGCAGTAACGGTTTGAGTTGCTTTATTTCCGCTGCCATAATAATGGGGTGCTACTGTTGATGCGTAATATTGTAAATTAATCCATTGGGCCACAGTTCCAGGTCCTGCAATAATATTTGCTAGGAGTTCACCGCTTTCATCCTGCTTCCAATCATAATTATGAAGGAAAGCTCTTCCTTCCAAATCACAATCCTGTGTTAGTTCACGTTGGCCGATAATAAAAGCGGCATTACGAGCCAGTCCCCATTCCGGACGTATCTCACTCCAATCTTCCGCAAATCGGTGTGCCTCAGCCTTCGGGTTTTTAAAGTTCGATTGGACATTCGGTAATTGGGCCAGTCGTTCTGCATTTGCATGATGTTTTACTTTCGGCATAACAGCTTCAATATGATCAAATGCTTCCTGTGCAGCTTCAGAAAGCTCTGGCACATAAATCCAATGTAATTCATCCACCGTTGTATTATGTTCAGCGGCAGCGAACACCGTATTCTCAGGGATTTTCATTCCTTCAGTTAATAGAGCTTCTCTTACCTCTGAAAGATTACATAAAGCAGCTAAAACTCTTGCATTGAATCCGCCGGCCGCTCCACCGCAGGCACCACAATCAAGAGCCGCGGCATAAGGATTATTGGTGCTTTGACTGCCATGTCCGCAAATCACGACTAAGGGTGCAAAATTCTCTGTTAATCCCATCATTTTTAGTGCTTGCCGAGCATAGTTCACTTTTTCTTCTTCAGTAAAACCCACAGGAATCTCTGCCTCTGTATCATTAACATGATGAAGCGAGAGTTTTGTATCAGGTTTCCGTAACCAAGTCTCACGAAGATTACGAATAAAACGATCTGCTCTTCTCGGCGCAAAGCTGCGTGCCACCATTTGCAAACTAAGCCAAGGTCCACTTAGCTCAGGTAGAAGTAAGCTCGTAAGTACATTCTGTTTCATCTTTTTAAATGTATAGCTTAAGGAATGAACTGCCTGCTTGCGTTGGTTGTATTTTTCGAGTACATCTTCATCTGCGAACTCTTTTATTTTGTTTTGCGGTTTTTGTATGACCGGCAAAGAGGCATGACTGTGTTTACTGCCAAGTTCACAAGTTGCAATCGGCACCCCGAAGAAACCAGCAACACCAATCGTTTCAAACGGGCCTGCTTTTTCCAGTTGACGACGAAAAGGCTCTGATCGTACATCGATACAGAATGCTAATTGAGCTAATGCAGATTTTTTACCGTTGGTTTCACGTTGTTTCGAGATGATCTTCTGACTTAATCGATCAGTGTGTGTTTGTTCCCAAGCTTCTAGCCAAAGTTTCCTGCGAAGTTTCTCATCAAAGCTGTAGGCAAATGATAAATATTCGTTTTGTTCATTGGCCGGCATCTGTGACCATTCCTCTAATGTAAGGCCCCCCCAATGAATCCAAGCTGCTATAAGGGGAGTAATTGAAATTTTATTCTCAAATCGTTCATTATTAATAGGTAAATATGGCTTTATAAGAGCCCACTCCATGGATATCCGAACTGCTAAATATTCTGTTAGAAGTGCATGTTCATGGCTCGATTGTTGGGAGCGCCAAAGCATCATCCCTGCCCATCCGGGTAAGGAAAGTAAATGGCCTTCAAGATAACGCTGTATTTCTGATTCGGGGATTTCTAGTGCGAATAACGCTTCTTGTAAAGCCACATGTGCCTCTTGCGGCCAACCTTTTAACCTTTCACGCTGCTTTTTACTCAGTGCTGGATCATACTGAATGAGATGCTGCCAGGCACGATAGAAACCTTTCTCACGGTTAGGCATTGTCCAACCTGCTTGAGAGTCATCAAGATATAATTTACTCCACTTAATGACATGATGATCTAGTATATTGACTACCCTTTCACCCTCTTGAGTCTCTATATCTGAACTTATTGGTTGCATATAAAAACTCTCGATATGATCCAATCCACTACATTCATCTGCCAATTTCTCCAGCTTATGCGATGATAAGAGACTGGAAGGCAATGGATCTAACTTTAATCCAGCATGACAAAATCGCTCTGCCGCGTCCCGCGGGATGGTAAAGGAATGTGAATCAAGCCAGCGCTGCAGCCCCATTTCCACAAAATCTTCATCAATCTCACCTTTATTCTTTGCTGAACGAATCATAGACGCACTAGGATATATATCAACATCACGAGTATGTTTCAGCCAACTTGCAACCTGATCAAAAGGTTGGTTTTCAAGTCCCATCCACGGGTTACGTGCAGCGAATGTTGAAATAGGCCAAAGTGGTGCAATGACTCGGCTGGCAGATTCAATTAAAACGTTAATATCTCTTTCTTGAACATCAATATCTGTCCCTTTCTTTTTTACATTTTCTTTCGTTAATACGGATGTAATGCCCAACACTATTACCTCCTTATGATAAATATTGTTTAAGGTAGTCTGGATGACTCTCTACTGTCTTGGGTTTTGCTTCACCTAATCGTACTAACCAAAGATAGAGTACTGCGAAGAAAACTGAAGAACGATGACGAGCAACCCAAGTACCTAAAGCACTGCCAAATAGCAATAGACATACGACAATGATGACAGCTGACATTGGAGGTTGAACACTTTGAAAAACGCTTGTATGCAGCCACTTATAGAAGAGGTTATGAATGATAAAATATACAAAGGCTGCTCCTCCTAAACATGTTAAGCCGGCAATTCGACCCATTTTCCCCTCTCCAAAAGCCACGAGCTGAGTCCAAGAAACGGACAATGACCACCCTAAGATTAAGGCACTAATGAATTGATATCCCTCTCCAGGAGCAATAAGCCAAAAAGCAACACCTATCATTAAGGCTAACGTCCGGCCAGCCATGATCCATAAATAGGTTGATCTTTCATTAACACGAGTCGATACTTCGAAACGCCGTACCGCCGAACCAGCCTGTAAAAACAACGTAGCTTTGAATAAACCATGTAAAATAAGATGAATAATGGCTGCGATATAGGCTCCTAATGCACACTGAATGAGCATAAACCCCATTTGTGCAACCGTGGAGCCTACTAGCTGGCGTTTATAGTCAACCTGGACCAAACTAATACCAGTTCCAATCAATACAGAGATGCCAGCAAGCAGAAGTAAAATAATCGATGCTATACCACCATTAAATAGAGGTGAAAATCGAGTTAGTATAATCCCGCCTGCATTTACTAAACCTGCGTGCATAATCGCAGAAACAGGAGTTGGAGCAACAATAGACTCAATTAACCATCTGTGGAATGGCCATTGAGCCGCAGGAATGATCACTGCTAATACAATCAATAGATTAATCCCTGTTCTCTCCCATGCCCCCAGTTGAGCTAAGCTTTCATTTGTTAAAACCAATGATAACTGCCATTGACCTGTGACTTGAAAAAGCCAAACTATCGCGAAAAACAAAGAAAGCCAGCTTAACAAAAATAATCGGCCAGTAACCTTTGCTGCTTCACTAGCGACTTGCCAAGCACTGTTTAACCTAATAAGCAGGGTTAAACCGACAAGAGTTGCTCCCCAAGAAATAACCATCAAGCGGAGGTCACCACTTAACCACGCAATTGAAGCAGCACCTGTAGTGAAAGTAAAAAGCGTAAAATATTTTCGATAAGATCGATCACCCATTAAGTAACGTACAGAAAAACGCTGAATGATTAGGCCAATTGTCAAAACAAAGAAGGTCAATAACCAAGCTAAGGAATCGAAGTACCAAGGGCCAACATTCCCATTCACACTCCTATTGGCAAGAATCACTAAGGAAACCAACGGCGGTAAAGCCAAGATACCAATATGAATGCGAACAAAACCCAAGGATACGCGAGGATGTAAAAACAATAGTCCACTTATCCCAGAAGCAATAAGCGTAATAAAAAATAATGTTAACAATGATGACAAACTCAGCGAAACTAACATTTCAAATTCTCCCTTTTTAAAAGTCGTTATTGCTCAAAAGACCTTTAGATCAGATCATATTTTCTATAATTTAATACAAATTTTATATATCTCTATTTTTTTCCAATAAAAAAGCCGACAATTTCAAAATTTCAATGATGTTTTTAATCATTGAATCTTGAAAATTGTCGGCTTCACTTCAACTAACTTCTGCGAAGTTTTTTGAAGAGCTACCTTATTATTGGTCATTTTACTATATGCTATGTTTTAACTTCCTTCTAAAGGAATGAAATCATCGCTACATTTTAATATAGTGCTTAATTATCAAATAAAATCGACTTATGTTTCTCCTCCATTTAAATTAGGATACTTTTTCATCCTGTCAAGATTAGTTGAAAGAATGCTAAAGACCTAATAATTTAACAAACGAAAATAAACATCTGGGCCGATTATTAAGTTAAGTATAAGATATGCTAAATTTTAAGCATTGTCAAGATGTTGGAATACAGAGAAAGAAGTATCAAATCCTTCTTTCCCTTTAAATATACATCCTGAATCTTTATCCAAGGCTTATGATATCTATCACTTTAATTTTTTGTAGAAATACAAGAAGAATTTTATAATCATTTTTCTATTTTCTTGTTTAGTAAATAACTGAGTTCAATTAGGAACTATAAATGAATACTGGTTCCTACTTTATTTTCAACAGCCTTAACAACCAAGAAATTGAACTAGCTGTTGTGGATATTGTTATAGCTAGAATTCCCCAATTTCTCCGTAGATGTCACTTTCCTTAAAAATACCTTCTTTAATATTTTCATATTCTTATGGCAATCCTAAATATCTGAAAAATTAAACATAGCCATCTTTAAAACAAAAAACCCCTTTGGCTAAAACTGTAGCTTTAAAATATAGGTTGATCAAAAATAACACATGAACCTTCAGTTTACGGCAAATTTAAAGAATCCATAGAAAAAAAGATAGATCAAAATGGATTCTACAGCTTTGAATACAGGTGGAATCTTTATAAAAGAGTTTATCATTTTAGGTTACGATTTTTTGAACATTAGCACCCGATTGTTGAATAAATCTAAAGGTTTTTTGACTTGTTTTCCTTTCTTTTGAAGCGATAAAGAAGTATGTTTTCACATTTTTCATAAATTTTCATGGTAGTTTGAGTAATATTTAGTTTAGGGAATGTTAAATATATAAAAGTTGAAACTGCTAGGCTTATTAATACTCCTGCTAAAACATCAAAAGGATAATGAACCCCAACCCATATACGGGAGACTCCCACAAGAACAGCTAACAGTACCCATAAAATTGACCAGCCTCTCTTAAAGAGCCAGAATGAAATACAATATGAGAAGAATAAAATTGTATGGTCACTTGGAAAAGAATTGTCTTTTTCTTTATGTATCAGTTTATTAACCTCTCCCAATTCAACAAAAGGTTGATAATTCGAGTGAAATACCCCTGAAACCTTCCCTATCGTAAAGGCACAAATGAAAGCGATAGATGCACAAAGAATCATAATTCTATTATCCGTATCTCTTGTAAACCAAATAAAAAGAACACTTAGTGCAAGTAAAAAAACCATATATTCAGCAATAAAACTAAATACAGGATTCAAAAAGGGATGTTCTTTTCCTAAGTCATTAACTAGTCTAAACAGTGATATATTAACTTCTGAAATATCCAAACCTAACACCATCCAATCTCTTTTTAGAACATAATAAAAGAAAATTAGATGACCTGCCATCGAATCAAATTACATTATTTGAGATTAAAGTTACATTTTTGTAAGATTAGTGTCACATCATTTATGTAAAAAGGGGGTCCAAAATCAATTGGAATCCCCTTATAATTTTTAGTTACCTGCCTCTTTAGTTAAAATAGAAAAATACCCTTAGACAAAAATTATCTAAGGGAAAAAGCATCGCAACATTTTTATAAACGTCGTAACTTTATTTTAAAGTCGGCAAAAACAACCAAAGGGGTTAAACATTTTACTCCACAGTAACACTCTTCGCAAGGTTACGCGGCTTATCAACATCACAGCCGCGATGCAGTGCGGCATAGTAAGCGATCAGCTGCAATGGAACAACAGATACCAATGGAGCAAGCGCTGGGTTTACTTCCGGTAATACGAATCTGTCATCCGCATCGTCTAGGCCTTTCAGTGAGATGATGCATGTGTTGGCTCCGCGAGCGGCAACTTCTTTGACGTTTCCGCGGATGCTTAGGTTTACGTGCTCTTGTGTTGCCAGTGCGAATACTGGTGTTCCTTGTTCGATCAAGGCGATGGTGCCGTGCTTCAGTTCGCCGCCGGCAAAGCCTTCTGCCTGGATGTAAGAAATCTCTTTCAGCTTCAATGCGCCTTCGACACATACGAAGTAGTCGAGGCCGCGTCCGATGAAGAAAGCGTTTCTGGATACAGTCAGGTATTCACGAGCGATCATTTCCATTTCGTCTTTCTGGTCGCAAAGGGCTTCCATTGCGTTTGCTGCAATACCGAGTTCTTTGACAAGATCAAACCCGATATCGATGCCGTTTTTGTCAGCAGCTACTGATGCAAGAACCGCAAGAACTGCGATTTGTGCTGTGTATGCTTTTGTTGACGCAACAGCAATTTCAGGGCCTGCATGAAGCAACAATGTATAGTCAGCTTCACGGGAAAGCGTTGATCCCGGTACGTTTGTGATCGTCAGCGCTTTGTGTCCGAGTGCTTTGACTTGAACAAGAACCGCGCGGCTGTCTGCTGTTTCTCCGCTTTGAGAAAGGAAAATGAAGAGCGGTTTCTTAGACAGAAGCGGCATGTTGTAAGAGAATTCACTCGCTACATGCACTTCAACCGGCACGTTTGCCCACATTTCAATGTATTGTTTACCGACAAGTCCTGCGTGATAGCTAGTTCCGCAGCCAATGATATAGATGCGGTCCGCTTCCGCTACAGCCTCAGCGATATCGCCAGGCACAGACAGTTTGCCGTTTTCGTCTTGGTACGTTTGGATGATTTTGCGCATCACAACTGGCTGCTCATCCGTTTCTTTCAACATGTAGTGAGGGTACGTGCCTTTTTCGATATCACTGGCATCCAGCTCAGCGATATAAGACGCACGTGAAATAACGTCGCCATCAAGGTTTTTGATAACAACTTGATCATCAGTCACGATGACCATTTCTTTATCCATCAGCTCTACATATTCGTTTGTAACTTGAAGCATTGCCATCGCGTCAGACGCCACGACGTTGAATGTATCTCCAAGTCCAACTAATAGAGGGCTTTTGTTTTTCGCTACAAAAATCGTTTCTTTGTTATCGTTATCGAATAAAGCAATTGCGTAAGAGCCTTTTAACAGTGTAAGTGTTTTGCGGAACGCTTCTTCTGTATCAAGTCCTCCGTTGACAAATTGCTCGATTACTTGAACGACTACCTCTGTATCGGTATCACTTTTGAGCTCTACATCTTGTAAATAGTCCTGTTTCAGCTGAACATAGTTCTCGATCACGCCGTTATGAACAAGTGTAAAGCGGCCCAGTGCGCTTTGATGCGGGTGAGCGTTCAGATAGCTTGGTTCGCCGTGTGTTGCCCAGCGAGTATGGCCAATTCCTGCTTTTGCTCCTACATTGGCATCCACAACTTCACGAAGATCGGCAATGCGTCCTTTTTCTTTAAACACATGGATCCCCTGTTCGTTGGCAACTGCGATACCCGCAGAGTCATAGCCGCGGTACTCAAGCTTCTCCAATCCTTTTAACAAAATTTCCTTCGCATCAAGCTGACCGATATAACCTACGATTCCACACATAATTTCTTCCTCCTAAGATTGTAAAAGGAGACGAAGAAAGTCATTTTTCAAGGGGACTTTCAATCGTCCCCTCCTACATGTTTTATGGAAGATCATGTGATTTCCCTTTGTTCAAGGAGTCGCCTCCTTGGTTTGAAGAAATCCTTACGGCTGTGATCTGCATACTCAGCCGGGAGGCATCCGCCGAAAAATCGATAACCTCCATCCTCGTCAACTAAGCCTTTTTTCGGGCGCTTAGTTCGGGCGCTATAATTATAAGTGAAACAAAATCCCGTCTTTCCTGCCTCTAGAAAACAAGAACAAGACAAGCTTGATTTTACAGCATGTGCCAAGAATGGTCAATTGTTTTTTAAACAACTTTGCCGCCTGTCTCACAATTATTATATGTGAGTCGCACTTGTCTTGTTCGCTCTCTGTTTATAGATTTCGTTACTCTAATCCCATTTCTGACCGGACGACTTCAACAATGCGATTAACATATTCATCGCACAGTTCTTTCGTCTTCGCTTCAGCCATCACACGAACGAGCGGTTCAGTGCCAGATGGGCGCACTAAAATCCGGCCGTCGCCGTTCATTTCTTTTTCAACCTCAGAAATAACGGCTTTTACTTTTTCGTTTTCTTCGACTTTATATTTATCAGTTACTCTCACATTGACTAAAAGCTGCGGAAACTTCTGCATTTCAGCCGCAAGCTCTGACAGCGGCTTGCCTGTCGCTTTTAATGTATTCATCAGCATAATGGCGGACAATAATCCGTCACCTGTTGTGTTGTAATCAAGGAAAATTAAGTGGCCGGACTGTTCACCGCCGACATTGTAGCCGTCTTTTTTCATCGCCTCTACCACGTAGCGGTCGCCGACAGCCGTCTGCACGCTCTTTATCCCTTCTTTTTCAAGCGCTTTATAGAAACCGAGGTTGCTCATGACTGTGGAAACAACCGTATCATCCTTTAAGCGGCCCTCTGATTTCAGGTATTTTGAGCATATGTACATAATTTGGTCGCCGTCAACGATATTTCCTTTTTCGTCGACTGCGATCAGTCGGTCGCCGTCACCATCGAACGCAAGGCCGATATCAGCATTTTTCTCTTTTACAAACGCACTGAGCGCTTCGGGATGAGTCGATCCAACTCCGTCATTGATGTTTAATCCGTTCGGAGAAGTTCCCATTGTCGACACGTCTGCGTCTAAATCGGCAAACAAGTGTGTCGCAAGCGATGACGTCGCTCCGTGTGCGCAGTCAAGCGCAACATGAATGCCTGTAAAATCTTCGTCGGCAGTCTGTTTTAAGAATTGCAGGTACTTTTGGCCGCCTTCAAAATAGTCGTTTACAAGTCCCAAGTCAGCTCCAACCGGTCTTGGCAGCTTATCCTCCGGTTCATCCATCAGACGCTCAATTTCAGCCTCCTGTTCATCAGAAAGCTTAAATCCGTCTCCTCCAAAGAACTTGATTCCGTTATCCTGCACTGGGTTATGAGAAGCAGAAATCATGACGCCCGCCTCTGCATCCATCGCTTTTGTTAAATAGGAAACACCAGGTGTAGAAATGACTCCCAGACGCATGACTTCTGCGCCAATTGATAAAAGTCCGGCGACAAGGGCTCCCTCCAGCATATGGCCGGAGATGCGTGTATCGCGGCCTATCAGCACTTTTGGACGTTGTTTGTCTTTTGTCAGCACATACCCGCCGAAACGTCCGACTTTAAAGGCCAGCTCAGGCGTAAGCTCGCTGTTGGCAACACCTCTTACACCATCTGTTCCAAAATACTTGCCCATTTTATAATCGCTCCTTTTTTATTCTGATGAAGATTGTGAACCTGTATTTGATTCATCTTCATCCTGATCCTGATTTTGATCTTGGTTTTCGTCTTGATTTTGATCATCATTGTTTTTATCGCTGTTCGTTGTATCTTCTCGCTGATTATTCTCTTTGTCATTCGTCTTGTCATCAGTGTCATCCTGGTTCCCTGACGTCGTATTGCTGTTATCTTTTGTTGTCGTATTCGTTTTTTTAGACGTAAGCTTGATTTTTGCATTTTTCTGCCCCAAGGACCAGGTTACATTTTGAGGCCCGTTTACTTCAAGCTTCACACTGTGCTCTCCGTCATCTAAATCAGATACATTCACATACAATTCTATGTCTGATTTCTGCAGTTTTTTTATGTTGCCGGGAGAGCCTTTGGCCGTAACATCTATCGTTTGTGATTCCGGATCCAGAAATTCAATGTTCTGTGAGCTGCTCAGCCCTACAGTCTTAATAGGGACATTCTCAAACGTCTGATCCGCTTCACTATCTACTTCTATATGCAACGTCACCTTTGACGGCGAGATTTTTTTGACGCCGTCAGGAAGCGGAATATCTGCCTCGATATCAGAATCCTTTTTGATTTTGCTTAAATCTAAGCTGACACCATCTATAAATTCAAGAGAATCCAAGACATCCTGCGAGCCGTAAACCGTCACCTCACTGGGACTTGATTCGATATTCGCTATGCTGACCCCGTCAGGAAGGCTTCCTGTCCGCTCAATTTTAAAGGGCACTTTTTTACTCGGACTTGTCACCGGAACGGTAATTTTGATGACCGAGGGCTCCACATCGACAGGAAGCGCGTTTCCGTCTTTATCATAGACAGTCACTTTCGCTTCCTTTTCAATCGTTTCATCTGCATTTTCCAGGTTTATCGAAGCTTTCACAAGAGAAATATTATCAATCACGGCTTTAGAACCAGTAATCTGTACATTTTTAGGACTGACAATCGGCTGCTCCGGAGAATAGCCTTTTTTCATCTTGCTTTTGTTGTAGTACTCCACTTCAACAGGAAAGCTTTCTGTCGTGCGTTCTTGAATGGTGACGGTCGTCACGGACGGATTAATGGATATCGTCAGCCCATCCGACACGTTTTTGGCCTTAAGCTCGACCTTATGCGTGCCGGTTTTCAGCTTCTCCATATCCGCGTATATCTCAAAATTCTTTGTCTGTCTCGCCTTCTTCACGGCGCTTGTCGGACCTTTTATCGTGACATTCACCGTTTGCGGAACGCCCGTCACGACATAATTTTCATCATCGTAATATGCTTTAACCGGTATATCAGTCAGTGTTGCCTCATCAGTTGTAGATGTTGGAAAAAATGATTCACCTGGTTTTTTCGGAGTTGGTGCTTGGTTGCTGTTAACCGCTACATAAAGCAAGAGCGCGAAAAGCAGCGCAATGACTTTCACAGCCCAGCGGTTGTTTAAGAATTTATCCATTTTTCTTGCCCCTCCAATACCAACGGTTAGAAGAAGTCTCTCTGGTGTTCTTCTTAAACTCTGCTTCAAGCATTTCTTTCAGCGCTTCTTCCGTCAGCTCTCTGTGAAGGTCACCATTCCTCGCCACACTGACGCCGCCGGTCTCTTCAGACACGATAATCGTCAAACTGTCTGTAACTTCACTGATTCCGACAGCCGCCCTGTGCCGCGTTCCCAGTTCTTTTGAAATGAACGGGCTTTCAGAAAGCGGCAAATAACAGGCGGCAGCGGCAATTTCATTATTTTTCATAATGACCGCTCCGTCATGAAGCGGTGTATTCGGGATAAAAATATTGATCAAGAGCTCAGAGCTGACCTTTGCATTCAAAGGAATGCCCGTTTCAATATAATCCCCCATACCCGTATCCCGCTCAATGGTTAAAAGGGCGCCGATCCGGCGTTTCGCCATATAATTGATCGCTTTCGTTATAGCCTCAATTGTTTTCTGCTGCGCCTCCTCAACCGGCGTGCCGCTCCTCGAGAAGAAACGGCCCCGTCCAAGCTGTTCAAGCGCTCTTCTCAGCTCAGGCTGAAAGATAATAATAATTGCTAAAAATCCCCATGTTATCGCTTGGTCCATCAGCCACTGAAGCGTGCTGAGGCCCAAATATTGACTGGCCATACGGACAAGCACGATCACAACGATTCCTTTTAAGAGCTGAACCGCCTTCGTGCCGCGTATCACCATAATCAGTTTATATATCACATACCAAACAAGGAGAATATCAACGGCATTGCCGAGGTACTGCAAAAAAGGGATATCCTCAAAAGCCATTTCCTCGTCCTCCAAGAATTCAGTCATTTCGTATTTTGAAGTTTAATGTGTTACGCATATGTACTTTACATAGCGAGCCCATTATACCACATTTCGTTTTGGCAAGTGAAATATGCCAGCCGTTTGAGAACCTAAAAAAAGAGTAAAGCGCACAACACGCTTTACTCTTCTCCGTTCGGGTCTAATGCATTGAATACACTTTTCCCCGCAGACTTCATTTTATACCATGTCCAGTCGAATAATTGATTAATCTCCTCAATTTGACCGGTGACTTGTCCAGCAGAGGCCATATACTTTTCTCCGTTTACAACGGTTACATCCCCGTCTATTTTCCCTTTAATAATCAGCTTGCCGTTTTTGACGGTGACATCACCTTTGACCGTCTCACCTTCAGGCACGATCACAGTGTTGTTTTGCACGACCAGATTCGGCTGCTTCGACACGCTGAAGTTGTGGTCATTGTGCCAGCTGTTTAACAATCCTCCGCCCATCAAAATGATGAATACCGCAGCAGCCGCGATAACCGGATGGGATCTGAACCATCTTTTCACAGAAGCTCTTTTCTTCTCCTTAGGCAATTTTGCCATGACGTTAGCGGTAAAATCGGCGGGGGCTTCGACATGCGATGTGCTCCGGACGAGCGCAATGGATTTTTCCATCTCATAAAAATGCTTTCTGCATTCCTCGCATGCCTCCAGATGTTCTTTTAATACTTGTTCATCTTTCGGAAGGATATCTCCATCAAGATGCATATGCATAAGCTGCACAATTTGTTCAGGACAGCTCATTTCATCACCCCACTTAAAGATCCCTTAATTGTTTTCTAAGAGCCTCTCTGCCTCTGTGAATCCGCGTTTTTACAGTCCCCACAGGAATGTTCAGAATCTCGCCGATTTCAATTAATGAGAGTTCATCAATATACTTTAATACAATGACAGTTCTGTATTTGTCAGGAAGCTTTAATATTTTCTGCTGAATCGTGTGTGAAAGCTCCAGCGATACGACTGCATCTTCAGGCAAAACTCCATCTGCGGCGATTTGGGAATACATCGTCAAGCCTTCTGTACCCGCCACTTCTGCATCGAGGTAATAATCCGGCTTCTTTTTGCGAATGCGGTCAATGGTCAAGTTGGTCGCAATTCGATAAAGCCAAGTTGAAAATTTCCGGTTGATATCAAAACTGTCGATATTGACGTACGCTCTGATGAAAGCCTCTTGTGCGATATCTTCCGCCTCATGCACATTGCCAAGCATACGGTAGCAAAGCTGATAAATTTTATCCTTGTAAATATCTACGATGTCCGCAAATGCATTTTGATCGCCTTTTTTGACTTGCTTAATTCTCTTTTTAATCATCATTTCCATATTTATCTAACCTCTGCCTTCACCGGTCTGTATGTATACGAGCTTCGTTTCTAAAGGTTTCAATTTTTTTATAAAATAAGTTTAACAAATTTTTGGCAGGGTGTAGATGGCAATTTGTGAATAAACTACCTTAACATATTTTTAAAATTATTATACAGACTGAACAGTTAGAAGTTGGAATGATTTTTTCAAAAAGAAAAAAGACACCTTTGATCAAAAGGTGTCTGTGACTGGGCTAGCTGGATTCGAACCAACGCATGACGGAGTCAAAGTCCGTTGCCTTACCGCTTGGCTATAGCCCAATGATGGTGGAGGGGGGCAGATTCGAACTGCCGAACCCTGAGGGAGCGGATTTACAGTCCGCCGCGTTTAGCCACTTCGCTACCCCTCCATATTTTTAAGAAAAACAGTGCCGGCAAGAGGACTTGAACCCCCAACCTACTGATTACAAGTCAGTTGCTCTACCAATTGAGCTACACCGGCAAGATGGTGGAGGATGACGGGCTCGAACCGCCGACCCTCTGCTTGTAAGGCAGATGCTCTCCCAGCTGAGCTAATCCTCCAAATGGTGACCCGTACGGGATTCGAACCCGTGTTACCGCCGTGAAAGGGCGGTGTCTTAACCGCTTGACCAACGGGCCGTTTGTGTTCTCGTCGAGCTGACAAAAGTTATTATATACAGGTTCCCCCCCTTTTGTAAAGAGGAAATTTAAATTTTTTATTTTCAAACTTTTTAACCCCTTTTTTAACTGAAAAAGCCTCCTAACATTTATCATTTATTTTAAGATAGATATAGATCGAATTAAGAGAGGAGAAACCAATATGATACTAGTCAGCTCTTGCCTCGGCGGCATTGAATGCAGATACAACGGTTCGCATGCCGCATCAGAGAAAATCCGAAAACTGATTGAAGAAAAACAAGCAGTGATGGCTTGCCCTGAACTTCTCGGCGGCTTCTCCACTCCCCGAGAACCAGCAGAAATCATCGGAGGCACTGGTGAGGATGTTCTTAGTGGAGCCGCGAAAATCATAACGTCTTCAGGAGAAGATGTAACAGATTTATATATGAAGGGCGCGGCCCAAACATTGGCCTACGCAAAAGAAATCAACGCCTCTGCCGTCATATTGAAAGAAAACAGCCCATCATGCGGAAGCAATTTCATCTATAATGGCTCATTTTCAGGCAAAAAAATCGCTGGAAACGGAGTAACCGCCGCGCTATTAAAACAAGCGGGGTACCGTGTAATTTCTGAAAACCAGTTAGACGACATATTGTAAGGAGGCTCATCATGATGCAAGATATCTCTTTATCCTTCTATAAGCCTGAGCATTTGCCGGAGCTTTACGCATTTACTTTACACAATGATGACAAACGCTTTACCGCTCTCCCTAAAGAGGTGCTGACTCATGCTCTAAGCATACAGGAGCGCTATCCGGTTGTTATCTTAAAAGGTGATCTGCCAATAGGCTTTTTCATTCTACATACGTCAAAAGAAACCATTGCTCCCTATTCCAACAATCCATTTGCTTTATTGCTCAGTTCCTTATCATTAAACTCTGCCCACCACGGACAAGGCTATGCGAAAAAAGCCATGCTTCAGCTCCCCTCTTTTGTTAACGGGTATTTCCCATGGTGCGATGAAATCATTTTAGCCGTCAATCACCTGAACACCCGTGCAAAGCAGCTATATATGAAAACCGGATTTCTTGATAAAGGACGCCGAAAAATCGGGCCGCTTGGCGAACAGCTGATACTTCATTATTTCTTATAGCCTCTTTTGAAATAAAGTTTCAAAAATTAAAAATGATAGTTGAAATATCATAACAGAAATGAATATACTGAATATTGAGATATATTTATTTTTACACAGGGGGCATCCTCATGTCAGAACAATTGAATCTTCACAATCTTACAACGGAATCACGCAATAGCCAAACATCGGAAATACACAAAGCTAATACCCTCGATATCTTAAAAATGATTAACAATGAAGATATCAAAGTCGCTGCCGCCGTTCAGCGTGTCCTTCCCGATATCGAAGCAGCCGTCGAATGCGCGTATGAATCCTTTCAAAATGGCGGACGGCTCATTTACGCAGGTGCAGGCACTAGCGGCCGACTCGGTGTGATGGACGCAGTTGAATGTCCTCCGACCTACAGCGTCAGTCCTGATCAGGTAATCGGATTAATGGCCGGCGGTCCCAACGCATTTTTGCAGGCGGCTGAGGGGATTGAAGATCATGAAGAAGCAGGGGCCGAGGATTTACGATCCATCCATCTCACCTCAGCCGATACAGTGATCGCGATTGCAGCAAGCGGCCGTACGCCTTATGCAGCAGGTGCGCTGAAATACGCCCGCAAAATCGGAGCAAACACCGTCTCCCTTACCTGTAACAGTCAATCTGCCATCAGCAAACACGCTGATCACAGCATTGAAGTCGTCGTCGGGCCAGAAGCCATTACAGGCTCGACACGTATGAAAGCCGCAACCGCTCATAAAATGATTCTAAACATGATATCCACCGCTGTAATGGTCAAAATCGGCAAGGTCTACGAAAACTTGATGGTGGATGTCAATGTCAGCAACAAAAAACTAAAAGAACGCGCCATCAGCATCATTCAAAGCCTTACAGACGTTTCTTATGAGAAAGCGCAATACACACTTGAACAGGCGAATCTTCATGTCAAAACAGCAATTGTTATGCTCAAAACCAGCACAGATCAAAACAAAGCGAAGACATTGCTTGATGAAGCGAACGGTTTTATAGACAAAGCAATTGAAAACTACCATTCATGATAAGGAGAGACAGTAATGGCGACAGGCGGTTTAGCTATCATTCAATCAATGAAACACAAGCTGCCACAATCAGAGCGTAAGCTTGCGGACTACATATTAGCCCATCCCCACAAAGCGATAGAAAGCACAGTCAGCGAAATCAGCGCCTTAGCTAATTCAAGTGACGCTGCCGTCATCAGGCTCTGCAAGTCACTGGGACTAAAAGGATTTCAGGATTTAAAAATGAGGGTAGCGGGCGATCTGGCAAAACCTGCTGTTCAAGGCTACCGGGACATCGCTCCTCATGAATCGCTGCCTTCCATCTCTGAAAAAGCAGCCGGCAATGCCATTCAAGCAATTCAAGACACCTCAGATCTCATGGATTATCAAGAGCTTGAGCGCGCTGTTTCTCTGCTGCTTCAAGCGAACACTGTACATTTCATCGGCCTGGGCGCCTCGGGAATTGTCGCCAAGGATGCACAGCAAAAATGGCTTCGAATTCATAAACAGGCGACTGCTTTCACGGACACTCATCTTGTGGCATCTTTAATCGCAAATGCAGATAAAAAAGACATTGTATTTGCCATTTCATTTTCAGGTGAGACACATGAAATCATCGAGCTGCTTTCGATGGCAAAGGAAAAAGGCGTCACAATCATCAGCCTCACGCAATTCAGCCAAACCTCCGTCTCTGCATTATCCGACGTTTCATTATATACAGCCCATTCCAACGAGGCCCTGATTCGAAGCGCAGCCACTTCCTCCCGTCTCGCCCAGCTTTTTATGATTGATGTTTTGTTTTTAAGCATGGCGGCCGAGCAGTATGAAGAAACGGTCGGCTGCATTGATAAAACGAGAGAAGCAATCAAATCTATGAGAAAGTCATAAGGCATCTTGAAAGGGAGGGGTTTGTATGAGCAAAGAAAAACACTACAATACTCTGGCGGAAAAAATCCTTGAGCTATGCGGGGGAAAATCCAATATTTCTTCCTATACGCATTGCATGACCCGCTTGCGCATTACGCCTTACGATGTCAGCAAAACGGATAGTAAGGCGTTAAGAGAACTTGATGGCGTCCTTGGAGTCGTCGAAGCTGAAACCCTGCAGATTATCCTCGGCACTGGTGTCGTTAATCATGTCACCGCCGCTTTTTCGAAGCTGGTATCATCAGAAGAAGATTTTAATCTAAAAGAGGCCGCCGCCAAAAAGAAATCCGATATCAATCGTAAGAACGCCACCCCGTTTAAGCTTTTTTTACGTAAAATAGCCAGCATCTTCATACCTCTCATTCCCGCACTCGTCGCTTCAGGCTTAATTACCGGGATTACCAAAGCGATAATCCAAGCCGGCTGGCTCTCTGCAGAATCACAAACGGCTATTGTCCTCACAGTCATCGGATCAGGCCTGTTCACTTATCTCGGCATTCTCGTCGGCATTAACGCGTCAAAAGAATTTGGCGGGACGCCCGCTCTCGGCGCTCTGGCAGGGATTCTGATCATTAACCCGGAAATCGCAAAGATCAGCTTATTCGGAGAACAGCTTCTTCCCGGCAGGGGAGGCCTCATCGGCGTTCTATTCGCAGCTATATTCATTGCTTACACAGAACAATTCGTCCGCCGCTTTATTCCTCAATCACTCGATATTATCGTAACTCCAACAGTTTCACTTTTGATCACTGGAATATTGACGTATGTCGTTTTCATGCCTTTAGGCGGGTTCATTTCAGATATCATCACATCCGGTCTTCTGTCCATCTTAGACATCGGCGGAATCGCTGCAGGCTTTATTCTGGGCGCGACCTTCCTCCCTCTCGTTGTCACCGGGCTACATCAAGGCCTGACGCCGGTGCACATGGAACTCATCAATTCGATCGGTGATGACCCGCTTCTCCCTATCCTTGCTATGGGAGGCGCGGGACAAGTGGGCGCAGCCTTCGCCATCTTCGTTAAAACAAAGAAAAAAACGCTGAGAAAAGCGATCACAGGGGGTCTTCCTTCAGGACTGCTCGGCATCGGTGAACCGCTTATATTCGGTGTAACGCTGCCGCTTGGCCGTCCGTTTTTGACAGCGTGCTTAGGGGCGGGTATCGGCGGAGCTTTTCAAGCTTATTTTCAGGTAGCCACAGTTGCGCTCGGCGTCTCCGGATTGCCGCTCTCTTTTCTGGTGCTGCCTTCACAAATCATCTTATATATCATTGGTCTCTTTATTTCCTATGCGGCAGGCTTTTTATTGACCTACGCTTTCGGATATAAAGATGAAATGGCTGCCCAGTTCGATTAAATGATGACGTTTTAGGAATAGTAACGGCATAGAAACACGGAAAGGAGCAAGCTTGTGAGAACGAAGACATTAGCATTACTCAGCGCTATTTTAACCGTGTCCATTCTGACGCCGAACGAAGCCTTCGCACAAACCGCCCTTCATCAAGCAGACAACCAGGTTGAGCCGAAAACAATAAATCCAGAAACTGCACAGTTTTCGTCGAAGAAACTAAGGAAGGTTGATCAGATGATTGAACGGGACATTGCAGCAGGATTCCCCGGCGCCGTTCTGGTCGTCGTGAAGGACGGCCGTATGATCAAAAAAGAAGCATACGGCTACAGTAAAAAATATGACGGGGCTGAACTGTTGCGCCGTCCGGCAAAAATGAAAACCCGCACGATGTTTGACTTGGCATCAAATACAAAAATGTATGCAGCCAATTTTGCTTTACAGCGCTTAGTCAGCCAAGGCAAACTCGACGTTTATGAAAAGGTATCTGCTTATTTGCCTGATTTCAAGGATCAGCCTACAGATCGCATCAAAGGGAAAGATAACATTCGTGTCATTGATGTCCTGCAGCACCAATCAGGGCTTCCATCCAGCTTCTACTTTTACAGCCCGGAAAAAGCCGGAATGTATTATTCGCAAGAGCGGGAGAAAACCATTGAATACTTGATGAAAATCCCGCTGGATTATGAAACAGGAACAAAACACGTATACAGTGACATTGGATACATGCTTCTCGGCTGTATTGTCGAAAAACTCACCGGCAAACCGCTTGATGTCTATACGGAACAAGAGCTCTACAAACCGCTGAAGCTGAAACATACGTTGTACAATCCGCTGCAAAAGGGCTTTAAAGCAAAACAGTTCGCAGCCACTGAACGTATGGGCAATACACGAGACGGTGTTATCCATTTCCCTCATATCCGCACAGACACGCTGCAAGGAGAAGTACATGACGAAAAAGCATTCTATTCGATGGAAGGCGTTTCAGGCCACGCCGGACTGTTTTCAAACGCTGATGATATGGCGATTCTGCTTCAAGTCATGTTAAACAAAGGAACGTACCGAAACGTTTCATTATTCGATCAGAAAACAGCTGACCTATTTACGGCGCCATCAGCAACAGATCCGACATTCGGCCTTGGATGGCGGCGAAACGGCAGTAAAAGCATGGAATGGATGTTTGGCCCTTATGCAAGCGAAAATGCGTACGGACATACTGGCTGGACAGGAACGGTTACCATCATTGATCCGGCATACAATTTAGGCATCGCTTTGTTAACAAATAAAAAGCATTCACCTGTCGCTGATCCAGCGGAAAATCCGAACGTGTTTGAGGGTGACCAATTTTCAACAGGCAGTTACGGAAGCGTCATTACCGCGATTTATGAAGCAATGAAATAATCGACGATAGGAGGAAGTTGTTATGAAACCTGTCATTTCGCTTATCCTTTCCACCGTCCTTTTTCTTTCATGTTTTCTCGGCGTCAGTCAGACAGCTGAAGCAAAACCCCGCAGCTCCGATGATGCCAAACAGATAGTTGATCGTATGACGTTAGATGAAAAACTTGGCCAGATGCTGATGCCGGATTTCAGAAACTGGAAAAAGGAAGGTGAGTCTTCTCCGCAAGCCTTCACAAAAATGAATGAGGAAGTCGCTGGCCTCATCAAGAAATATCAATTCGGCGGCGTCATACTATTTGCAGAAAATGTAAAAACAACTGAACAAACGGTACGGCTGACAGACGCATATCAAAAGGCCAGCCCTAAGATTCCGCTCTTACTCAGCATTGATCAAGAAGGCGGGATCGTGACGAGATTAGGGGAGGGCACTAATTTCCCAGGCAATATGGCGCTTGGCGCAACAAGAAGCAGAATCAATGCATATCAGACCGGCAGCATGATTGGAAAAGAGCTTTCTGTCTTAGGCATCAATACAGATTTCAGCCCAGTCTTGGACATTAATAATAACCCTGATAATCCCGTGATCGGTGTGAGATCATTCAGTTCTGATCGTGAACTGACAGCACGACTCGGTTTATATTCTATGAAAGGTTTGCAACGGCAAAATATCGCCTCTGCTCTTAAACATTTCCCGGGACATGGAGACACTGACGTTGACAGCCATTATGGACTGCCGCTCGTTTCTCATAACCAGAAACGGCTTCGTGAGGTTGAACTCTATCCTTTTCAAAAAGCGATTGATGCCGGAGCAGATATGGTGATGACAGCTCATGTTCAATTCCCAGCCTTTGACGACACCACATATAAAAGCAAGCTTGATGGATCAGATATTATGGTTCCCGCTACACTTTCAAAGAAAGTAATGACCGGGCTGCTTCGGGAGGAAATGGGATTTGGCGGTGTAATCGTCACTGATGCTCTCAATATGAAAGCCATAGCAGATCATTTCGGTCAGGAAGAGGCGGTCGTCATGGCCATAAAGGCCGGTGTTGATATCGCGTTAATGCCTGTCTCAGTTACATCTTTGAAAGATGAACAAAAATTGGCAAGCGTGATTGACTCCTTAAAAGAAGCTGTTAAAAATGGAGACATTCCCTTACAGCAAATCAACAAATCTGTGGAAAGAATCATTTCCCTGAAAATAAAGCGCGGTATTTACCCCGCTCAGCATGACAGCAGCATAGATAAAAAGGTGAAGAAAGCACTCAAAACAGTGGGAAGCAAACACCATACGAAGACAGAGCAAAAAATCGCTGAAAAGGCAGTGACAGTATTAAAAAATGATCAGCATACCTTGCCGTTCAAACCCAAAAAAGGCAGCCGAATTTTAATTGCCGCACCTTACGAGGAACAAACAGCATCCATTGAAAAAACCATTCACGATTTAATGCAGCGAAAAAAAATCAAATCTGTTTCTCTTAACAAAATCAACTTTGCAGAAAAGGTATTTAATGCTGAGCATGAAAAACAAGTAAAAGAAGCTGATTATATTATTACAGGCTCTTACGTTGTAAAAAATGACCCTGTCGTCAACGACGGTGTCATCGACGACACGGTAACAGATTCAAGCAAATGGGCCACCGCTTTTCCGAGAGCTGTCATGAATGCCGCACTGCAGCACAAAAAGCAATTTGTCTTAATGAGTCTGCGCAATCCATATGATGCCGCCAATTTCGAAGAAGCAAGAGCTTTGATTGCCGTCTATGGTTTTAAAGGATATGCAAACGGGCGTTATCTTCAGCCGAATATTCCGGCCGGCGTTAAAGCGATCTTCGGACAATCAAAGCCAAAGGGCACGCTGCCAGTCGACATTCCATCCGTCACAAAACCGGGAGACATCCTTTATCCATTTGGCTATGGAGTAAACATCAAAACGGGAAAACCGCTTTAATAAGGAGGAGCATATGAAGAAAACAGTATTGGTTCTTCTCGCAGGGCTTATGATGTTCGGGACAATGACGGCTGCCTCAGCTTCGCCTGATTCAGAAAAACAAACAGCAAAAAAACCTAAAGTCCAGACCGGCATTGATATCCTCTTGTCACGACACAAAAAGCAGCTAATGGGAAAAAGAGTTGGACTGATTACCAATCCAACAGGTGTGAGTGCATCCCTTAAAAGCAGCGTGGATATTCTTTACGAAGACCCCGATATACAGCTGACAGCTTTATTCGGGCCTGAGCACGGCGTTCGCGGCGACGCTCAGGCAGGAGACGAAGTAGGCTCTTACATTGACGAAAAAACCGGGGTTCCCGTATACAGCCTTTACGGAAAAACGAAAAAACCCACTCCTGATATGCTGAAAAATGTCGATGTTCTTCTATTTGACATCCAGGACGTCGGGACTCGTTACTATACGTACATTTATACAATGGCTTATGCAATGGAAGCCGCTAAAGAAAACGGAATTCCTTTTATCGTGCTGGACCGTCCGAATCCCCAAGGCGGAAAAAAGGTTGAAGGACCAGTGCTGGAGCCCGAGTACGCATCCTTTGTCGGACTCTATCCCATTCCGTTAAAGCACGGGATGACCATTGGAGAATTGGCTTTACTATTCAACAAGGAATTTAATATTAATGCTGATGTGTTAGTCGTAAAAATGAAGCACTGGAAACGCTCTATGGATTTTGACGAAACCAGACTGCCTTTCGTCCTCCCTTCACCGAACATGCCAACCGCAGAGAGTACATTTGTATACCCTGCAACAGGGTTAATTGAAGGAACAAATGTATCTGAAGGGCGGGGAACGACTAAGCCATTCGAGTTGATCGGAGCTCCCTTTATCAAAAGCACAGAGCTTGCAGAAAAAATGAACAGTCTTGATCTGCCTGGCGTTACGTTCAGAGCTTCCTCCTTCACTCCAACGTTCTCTAAACATCAAGGAACACTTTGCCACGGCGTGCAGCTCTATATTACGGACAGAGAAAAATTTGAAGCGGTTAAAACAGGACTGTCGCTTATTAAAATGATACATGACCTCTATCCTGATGATTTTCAGTTCCTAGCGTCTGGCTCATTTGATAAATTGGCAGGCAACGGCTGGATTAGAACGAAAATCAAGAACGGTGCTTCAATTGATGAAATCATTGACACCTATCAAAAACAGCTGAAGCAATTCAATAAAACCAGAAAACAATATCTCCTATATTAAGACTTAAGAATGGTATGTTACACGTGTAACATTTTCTTACCCAACAAAAGCATGATCATTTTCCCTTGCCCGCACATTGCGGCAAGGGTTTTTAAATCCAAAAACAACACGCTTTATATAGGAAAACTTTCATTTATTTGGTACAATCTTATTGAAAATGATTATCATTTAAGCGAGCGTTTCTGAAAAGGTGGTCTTCTCCTTGCAAAACTCAATGATTTATCATCCGGTACAAATTGAATATATGAAGAAAACGAGTGATCTCTTCTCAGAACAGCAATTGACCGACTCATTCGTGCTGATCTTTCATTTAAAAGGAGATGGACATATTTCTATCGGAACAAGAACCGCTCCTCTCCAAAAAAAGACACTGTATGTTTGTCCGCCTCATGAGACATTCGGCATTACACCTGCAGAAGAGAGAAATATAGATATGTGTCTGATCAGACTTCACTGCTATACAGCGGAAGCCCGGCAAGATCTCTTAAAACCATGCACTGAAACTGATTTATCCAGTCTAAACCTTGTGAATGTTTCACATATCGAAAACCTTTCAGCCCGGCTTCAAGAACTAGCTGAAATTTGGGCAGAAGCAGCTCAGCTTTCTCAATTAAAATGTGTGATAGAGGTTCAGAGCCTGATTTATGATCTATTCACAGCTCATGTATCAGATCAAAACGATACACAATCTGCGATTGAAAAAACAAAACATTACATTGAAACTCATGCCGATACAAAAATTACACTTGCCCAGCTCTCAAAAATGGCAGGAATCAGCGCCAAGCATTACAGCGAAACCTTTAAAAAATGGACTGGCCAGAGCGTAACAGAATTCATTACAAAAACTCGGATCACCCGAGCAAAGCGGCTTATGGCAAGATCCAACTGTAAACTGAAAGAAATCGCCCATCAAACCGGCTATCAAGATGAATTTTATTTCAGCAGAATCTTTAAAAAGCACACAGGTTCTTCACCTACAAGCTATATGAAAAAACGCAGGCAAAAACTAGCCGCCTATGGAAAGGGAACAATGGGACAGCTCATTCCTCTGCATCACATACCGTTTGCAGCCGCACTCCATCCAAAATGGACGGCTTACTATTATCAGCATTATTCAGCAGATATTCCAGTACAGCTCAGCGCATACCGGTTTAATGAAAAATGGGAGGAAAACCTGCAGACGTTGTCCCAAGCTGAACCCGATATCATTTTCAGCATGGATTCTGTTTCTTCAGAAGAACAAAAGCGCCTGAACAGCATTGCAGAAGTATGTTACCTTCCTGCAGAAGAAAACTGGAGAGCACACTTTCTGCACACCGCCACGTTTTTAAAGGAAGAATCGGAGGCTGAAAAGTGGCTCGCAGCCTATGACAAGCAGACGGCTTCCGCTAAAAAGACATTGCTGCACGCTCAAGAGTTTCGTTATCTCTTTCTTCGTCTGCATAAGCAGCGCTTTTATGTGGCGCATAATCGCAGCGTCCGCGAAGTTTTCTTTGAAGATTTAGGATTCAAACCGGCTGACACGCCTTCAGAACAAGCGATTTCATTAGAAGACATCACAAATTGCCAAGCTGACTGTATCATGCTCTTTCTTTTTAAAGAGCCGGAAACCATTGCTTATTATCAGCAATTAAAACAGTCGGAAATATGGCAAAACCTAAGCGCAGTGCGGAACGGACGTGTGTATCACCTCTCTTCAGACCCATGGAATGAGTACTCGGCTTGCGGGCACGAGCGGATTGTTCAGCAAACCATTTCTATGCTATCCGGTGATAGTCCATGATAAATATGGAATTTGTCCATGGTGTTATGTCTATTCATTCTCTATAATTCCAATTGATAATAGTTATCAATTGAACAGGAGGCACTATAGATGAAAAAGCTATCTCTTACCTTATTAATCTTGCTTCTCGCACTCACGGCGGCAGCTTGCGGCAGCAAGGAAGAATCCTCTGCGAGCAAAGCGAGCGGCACAAAGTCCGAGAAAAAGAAAATCGAGTATTTGGATAAAACGTACGAAGTAAACGTACCGACAGATAAGATTGCCATTACGGGAAGCGTTGAATCCATGGAAGACGCAAAACTGCTGGACGTTCATCCGCAGGGTGCAATCTCATTCTCCGGAAAATTCCCTGAAATGTTCAAGGACATCACAGATAAAGCAACACCTACAGGGGAAAAAATGGAGCCAAACATTGAAAAAATTCTTGAAATGCAGCCAGACGTGATCCTGGCATCTACAAAGTTCCCTGAAAAAACCCTGCAAAAAATAAGCACGGCCGGCACGACCATTCCGGTTTCACACATCTCATCAAACTGGAAGGAAAATATGATGCTGCTTGCCCAGCTGACTGGAAAAGAGAAAAAAGCGAAAAAAATCATTGCAGACTATGAACAGGATCTAAAAGAAACAAAAACGAAAATCAGTAAACAAGCAAAAGATTCAAAAACGCTTGTCATCAGAATCAGACAAGGGAATATTTACATTTATCCTGAACAAGTGTACTTCAACTCAACTCTTTATGGCGACTTAGGCCTTAAAGCACCGAATGAAGTCAAAGCCGCAAAAGCGCAAGAGCTGATTTCATTAGAAAAACTCAGTGAAATGAACCCTGACCACATTTTCGTCCAATTTTCTGATGATGAAAATGCGGATAAACCTGATGCATTAAAAGATTTAGAGAAAAATCCAATCTGGAAAAGCCTCACAGCAGTCAAAGAAGATCATGTGTACGTCAATTCAGTTGATCCTCTTGCACAAGGCGGTACGGCTTGGAGCAAAGTCCGCTTCCTGAAAGCGGCATCTGAAAAATTAACACAAGACTAAATTAGAGTAGGTTTTTGTATGTATTCAAAACAGTGGACACGTATCATTTTGATTACTTCTCCATTTGCTATTGCATTATCATTGCTGCTTTCCGTCCTCTATGGCGCAAAGCAGCTTAATGCTGATATTGTCTTTGCATCACTTTTTCATTTTGATCCGGGAACCACAGACCATCAAATCATATGGCATTCCCGGATTCCAAGGGCTGCCGGCGCTCTGCTCATTGGGGCAGCCCTTGCTGTATCTGGAGCGCTCATGCAAGGCATCACACGCAATTATTTGGCATCGCCCTCAATTATGGGTGTTTCAGATGGTTCCGCGTTTATCATTACGCTTTGTATGGTTCTGCTTCCGCAATCATCTTCGCTTGAAATGATCATTTACTCTTTTATCGGCTCCGCATTTGGAGCTGCATTGGTATTCGGCCTGGCAACAATGCTGCCTAACGGGTTTACGCCCGTACAGCTAGCCATCATTGGCACAGTCACAAGCATGCTGCTTAATAGTTTAGCGGCTGCCATATCGATCTATTTTCAAATTTCACAGGATCTGAGTTTCTGGTACAGCGCCAGACTTCATCAAATGAGCCCCGACTTTCTAAAGCTTGCCGTTCCATTTTTCCTGGCTGGTATCGTCATAGCTGTCTCTCTCAGCAAAAAGGTGACCGCTGTATCACTAGGCGACGATATTTCTAAGAGTTTGGGCCAAAAGAAAAAAACGATCAAAATCATGGCAATGATCTCTGTCATCATTTTAACCGGAAGTGCTGTAGCGCTTGCCGGAAAAATTGCGTTTGTCGGTTTAGTCGTTCCGCATATCACGAGATTTCTCGTCGGCTCAGATTATAACAGACTGATTCCTTGTTCCTGCATCTTGGGCGGCGTCTTTTTAACGCTGTGCGATCTCGCCAGCAGATTTATCAATTATCCATTTGAAACACCGATTGAGGTTGTGACTTCTATTATCGGCGTTCCTTTCTTCCTTTATTTGATCAAACGAAAAGGAGGAGAGCAAAATGGCTAAAAAATATGCAGTGTTAATCGTATTGATTCTCCTCGTCAGCTATTTCAGCATGACCAGCGGATCATTTTCTGTTCGTCCGACAGAGCTGCTCTCCACTCTTTTTCAGATCAATCCCAATCCGCAGTATGAAGTTTTGCTGTTTGACTTAAGACTGCCGCGGATTGTCATGGCAGCCATTATCGGACTCGGACTTGGCATAGCAGGAGCTGTCATTCAGGCCATCACACGAAACGGTCTTGCAGACCCGGGAATATTGGGAATCAATGCGGGAGCAGGGGCAGGTATTGTGGCGTTTATGCTGTTGTTCCAAGGCCAGAAAGAAGTAACTTCGATTGTCGCGGCAATGGGAATGCCGTTTTTCGGCCTGATCGGCGGACTGGCTGCTGCAGTCATGATTTACATATTCGCTTGGAACAGAGGCAATTTAGATTCAGGCAGAATTATTCTGGTAGGAATCGCGATTAATTCAGGATTCAGCGCTTTGTCTTTGTTTCTATCATTAAAAATGGACCCGCAAGATTATGAAATGGCCATGGTATGGAAAAACGGCAGCATCTGGTCGGCAAACTGGACATATATCACAGCCGTTCTTCCGTGGATGCTGCTGTTTATTCCGATTCTTCTTGCCAAATCTCGTTTGCTCGATACCATCCGCTTTGACGAAGACACGGTCAGAAGCCTTGGCATTTCGTCAAATAAAGAAAAAACCATTCTGCTCGTCGCCTGTGTCGCCATCATTAGCGCCTGTGTCTCTGTGGCGGGAAGCATGGCATTTGTCGGCTTAATCGCGCCTCATATTTCCCGGAGATTGGCCGGTGTCGAACACCGCTATATTTTGCCTTTGAGCGGTTTGATCGGCATGCTGCTTGTATTGAGCGCAGACTTTGCCGGAAAACTGTTTTTCCAGCCCGCAGAAGTGCCAGCCGGCATTATTTTGGCGATACTCGGTGTTCCGTATTTCTTATACCTGCTTTTCAAGCAAAAAAAGGGGGAGAGTGTTTGAACGGATCTTTATCAGAGCATAAGGCGGGCGACAGGATGTTTAAGCTGTATCTCCCTCCTTCCTACAGTACGGACAGCAGGGCATTTCCTTCTGTTTACGTACAGGATGGCGGTTCTTTGTTTCAAGGTCAACTAGAACTGATAGAAAACAGGTTTCATCAAAACAGGGTGCCTGAGCTCGTGCTGATCGGCATAGAGCCTAAAAACCGGCTCGACGAGTACACTCCTTGGCCCGCCGCATCACTCAGTGATCAGTTTCTAGACTTCGGCGGTAAGGGGGCTGACTACCTTTCTGAAATAACAAACCGGCTCATTCCGTTTGTGGAAGAAAGTTGGAATGTCTCCAGAAGGGCTCAATCCAGAGGTATGATCGGCGCCTCATTAGGCGGCCTCATCTCAATGTTCGCCTTTCTGAGACATTCATCATTATTTGGAAAAATAGGATCTCTCTCAAGTTCATACTGGTACGAGAACGCAGCAGAAACTATCTATACTTCCTCTGTAAGACCGGGTTCAATGCGTATTTTTATGTCTGTCGGCAGTGAAGAAGGCGCCGGAAAACAATCGATTCAGCAGACGATGCTCCAAAAAACAAAATACGTGCACGAGAGCCTAATAGAAAAAGGGTTCACTCAAGATCAGCTGTGCCTCGTCATTGAAAAAGGGGCGGTGCACCACCGCAAGCATTTCTGCAAACAATTTATCAATGCGCTGGAATGGCTATACGGAAAAAACCGCTCCAACATATGAGCGGTTTTTTCATGCCTTCTGCAAGACGGGTTTTAGTTCGAAACGGTTCAGCATATAGCCGAACAAAGCAGCCAGGATTTGCTGAAACAGCATTCCAATCACAACCGGAACAGCCACCTGAGACGGAAAGAAAGTGACGGCAAGAACAGCGCCGGCACTGATATTCCTCATGCCTCCCGTAAAAATAAGAGAGACAATTTCCTCCTGCCGCCTTTTCATCATTTTTCCGATAAGCCACGCCGCAGCATACCCGGTTAACGCGATACAAAAAACAGTGACAGCAATCCCTAAAAATCTTAAATCAATCGCTTTGAAATAAGGAGCTATCGCAGAGCTGTTAATCGCAATCACGGCCATCAGGCACAGCTTTGAAAAGGGAGACAGCGTACTGCTCAACGCCGCGGTTCTTTCTGGAGATGACATCTGATTAAACAGCATGCCCAGGAATGAAGGAATCACTACCATCACAATCAGACCCTTCATCATTCCCCAGATATCCATGTGAACCTGGGCACCGGCCAGCACAGAAAGACTCAGCGGAACGATTAACGGCGACAGCACGGTATCAATCAATATGATAGAAAGCGTCAAACCAACATTTCCTTTGTACATTGCAGCCCAAATCAAACTCGTAATTCCTGTAGGAATGACAACAGCTAATGTCAAACCCGTGATCGTTAATGGATCACCTTGAAATATGAGATGTCCGCTGCCCCAGGCGAAAAGCGGCATAAAAATATGAAGAACAAATAATGCAAGAATCATAGGAAGAGGATGCGCCAAGGCGTGTCTTAAAGACTGAAAGTTCGCGCTCAAGCTGCCCGCAAACGTAATAAAAGCAAATATCCAAGGCACTGCGCTTTCATATCCATTTAAAAACTGAGACAGCAGCACGCCAAGCACAACACTAGTCGGTGTCAAAAGCGGCATGACTTTCCCCAATACACGGTTCAGCTTCTGAAGCATCATATACAAGTCCCCTATTAAAAATTTCTTTCTCTCTATTATATCAATGCAGTTCAACCATATGTTATATAAAAAAGCCCAGATCTCATCAATCTGGACTTTCATACTTTTATGCCATCTGTTTCATAAGGGCTTTACTTGCATTATTCAGCCCCTTTAATTCAGCTTCAATTCCTTGCTCTTTAAACTTCGCAACAATTTTATCAAGCGCAGCCGCTCCTGAATCATCCCATACGTGAGCATCGGTCAAGTCAATGACAACTCGCTCGATATCCTCTTGATAGATAAACGCATTCGTAAGATCAGTTACTGACGCAAAAAAGATCTGTCCCTTCACTTGATACGTTCTCAGCTTTTGATCTTCTGCATGAGAAACGATCTTCAGCTTCGAGATTTTGGCTACGAAGAATACGGCACTTAACAGAACACCGACGAATACGCCTTTCGATAAGTCATCCGTCACGACAACCGTAATCACCGTCACAACCATTACAATTGAATCTGTAATCGGCGCTTTTTTCAAGCCTTTTAAAGAAGACCAATCAAATGTGCCGACAGATACCATAACCATAACAGCCACTAACGCAGCCATCGGAATGTTTACAACAACATGACTCAAAACGGCAATTAAAAACATAAGAAAAGCACCGGCAACAAAGGCTGATAACCGTCCGCGGCCGCCCGCTTTTGTATTAATAACAGATTGTCCGATCATAGCGCAGCCCGCCATACCGCCAAAAAATCCAGTGACGATATTCGCGATTCCCTGTCCGCGGCTCTCTTTATTTTTATCACTGTCCGTATCCGTCATTTCATCAATAATCTGTGCTGTCAGCAAAGATTCAAGCAAACCGACAAACGCCAAAGCAATGGAATAAGGAAAAATAATTTTGAGCGTTTCGAAGGTAAACGGAACATCAGGTATTAGAAAATGAGGCAATGAACTAGAGATATTGCCCATATCTCCAACCGTCCGCACATCCACATGGAATGTGACCGCAATAATCGTCATCACAATAATTGCGACAAGCGGAGATGGCACCGCAGTCGTAAACCTAGGCAGTACATAAATAATAACCAATGATCCGGCAAGCATCGCATACATGCTCCAAGATGCACCTTCAAATTGAGGTAGCTGCGCAGAAAAAATCAGAATCGCCAGCGCATTCACAAACCCGATCATCACAGAACGAGGAATGAATTTCATTAATCTCGCAATTTTACTGATGCCTAAGATCACCTGAATAACACCTGTCAAAATGGTGGCCGCAAATAAATACTGAAGCCCGTAATCGGCAACCAGCGACACCATCACAACCGCCATCGAACCAGTCGCAGCCGAAATCATCCCCGGTCTTCCGCCAAAAATAGAAATAATAATGGCAATACAAAATGAAGCATAAAGACCAACCATTGGATCAACGCCGGCAATAATAGAAAAACCAATCGCTTCAGGTATTAAGGCTAACGCCACCAAAATACCAGCAAGAATATCTTTTCGGATATTACCGAACCACTGCTGTTTTAATGTAAAACTATTCAAATATAACGACTCCTTTTTAAAAATAAATCCGCACCGTTTCTGTTGTATTGGGAGCTTAATTATTTTACGGAAGAAAATGAAAAGAAAAACTTTCGGAGAAAAAGGGGAAACGTTGAGTATAGTGTATTGAGGTAAGGAGTTATTATACAAAGAGTATCATAATAAATTTTAATCAAATGTGCAAGGTCAAATGCTTCAGAAAGCTGTGGCATACTATAGCGCATGAAACCGCGGCCTCCATGACCTGCCGAGCCACTCCGATTCCGATGATCGTAACCCCGTTAGAAAAGGCCTGATTTTCATCATACGTATCATCAAACCCCATCGGCACAAGCCTTCCTCCCTTGTCTATTAACGGACAGGCCCAATCAAGCTGATTGCCGATCGCGTCAGAGATCACATCAAACTTTCTTCCTTGATTAATGCGTCTGACCTCATCCTCCGTTAAATCCTGCGGGTGATAAACATAATCGGATAACCGGCGTGCCGCTCAGCATGTTGATCATGCTGGCTATTGTATTGATATTAAAAATACTAGAGAGCTTCAAAAGCCGAAACCTCGAATAAATGAACACCGAGAAAAACGATCAGTACAGATATAAAAAAGACCAGTTCAGCTGAACTGGTCTTTACCTTGCTTGGCGGCGTCCTACTCTCACAGGGGGAAACCCCCGACTACCATCGGCGCTGAAGAGCTTAACTTCCGTGTTCGGCATGGGAACGGGTGTGACCTCTTCGCTATCGCCACCAAACAATTGAGAGTGTTCTCTCAAAACTAGATAACAGGTGTGACATCATTAGAAATTAGGTTAAGTCCTCGATCGATTAGTATCTGTCAGCTCCATGTGTCGCCACACTTCCACCTCAGACCTATCAACCTGATCATCTTTCAGGGATCTTACTTCCTTGCGGAATGGGAAATCTCATCTTGAGGGGGGCTTCATGCTTAGATGCTTTCAGCACTTATCCCGTCCGCACATAGCTACCCAGCGATGCCCTTGGCAGAACAACTGGTACACCAGCGGTGCGTCCATCCCGGTCCTCTCGTACTAAGGACAGCTCCTCTCAAATTTCCTGCGCCCGCGACGGATAGGGACCGAACTGTCTCACGACGTTCTGAACCCAGCTCGCGTACCGCTTTAATGGGCGAACAGCCCAACCCTTGGGACCGACTACAGCCCCAGGATGCGATGAGCCGACATCGAGGTGCCAAACCTCCCCGTCGATGTGGACTCTTGGGGGAGATAAGCCTGTTATCCCCGGGGTAGCTTTTATCCGTTGAGCGATGGCCCTTCCATGCGGAACCACCGGATCACTAAGCCCGACTTTCGTCCCTGCTCGACTTGTAGGTCTCGCAGTCAAGCTCCCTTGTGCCTTTACACTCTGCGAATGATTTCCAACCATTCTGAGGGAACCTTTGGGCGCCTCCGTTACCTTTTAGGAGGCGACCGCCCCAGTCAAACTGCCCACCTGACACTGTCTCCCCGCCCGATAAGGGCGGCGGGTTAGAAGGTCAATACAGCCAGGGTAGTATCCCACCGATGCCTCCACCGAAGCTGGCGCTCCGGTTTCCAAGGCTCCTACCTATCCTGTACAAGCTGTACCAACATTCAATATCAGGCTGCAGTAAAGCTCCACGGGGTCTTTCCGTCCTGTCGCGGGTAACCTGCATCTTCACAGGTACTATAATTTCACCGAGTCTCTCGTTGAGACAGTGCCCAGATCGTTGCGCCTTTCGTGCGGGTCGGAACTTACCCGACAAGGAATTTCGCTACCTTAGGACCGTTATAGTTACGGCCGCCGTTTACTGGGGCTTCAATTCGCACCTTCGCTTACGCTAAGCGCTCCTCTTAACCTTCCAGCACCGGGCAGGCGTCAGCCCCTATACTTCGCCTTACGGCTTCGCAGAGACCTGTGTTTTTGCTAAACAGTCGCCTGGGCCTATTCACTGCGGCTCTCTCGGGCTTGCACCCTAACAGAGCACCCCTTCTCCCGAAGTTACGGGGTCATTTTGCCGAGTTCCTTAACGAGAGTTCTCTCGATCACCTTAGGATTCTCTCCTCGCCTACCTGTGTCGGTTTGCGGTACGGGCACCTCTCACCTCGCTAGAGGCTTTTCTTGGCAGTGTGGAATCAGGAACTTCGCTACTAAATTTCGCTCGCCATCACAGCTCAGCCTTATGGGAAACGGATTTGCCTATTTCCCAGCCTAACTGCTTGGACGCGGATATCCAATACCGCGCTTACCCTATCCTCCTGCGTCCCCCCATTGCTCAAATGGTGAGGAGGTGGTACAGGAATATCAACCTGTTGTCCATCGCCTACGCCTTTCGGCCTCGGCTTAGGTCCCGACTAACCCTGAGCGGACGAGCCTTCCTCAGGAAACCTTAGGCATTCGGTGGAGGGGATTCTCACCCCTCTTTCGCTACTCATACCGGCATTCTCACTTCTAAGCGCTCCACCAGTCCTTCCGGTCTGGCTTCACAGCCCTTAGAACGCTCTCCTACCACTGTTCGAAGAACAGTCCGCAGCTTCGGTGATACGTTTAGCCCCGGTACATTTTCGGCGCAGAGTCACTCGACCAGTGAGCTATTACGCACTCTTTAAATGGTGGCTGCTTCTAAGCCAACATCCTGGTTGTCTAAGCAACTCCACATCCTTTTCCACTTAACGTATACTTTGGGACCTTAGCTGGCGGTCTGGGCTGTTTCCCTTTCGACTACGGATCTTATCACTCGCAGTCTGACTCCCAAGGATAAGTCATTGGCATTCGGAGTTTGACTGAATTCGGTAACCCGGTAGGGGCCCCTAGTCCAATCAGTGCTCTACCTCCAAGACTCTTACCTTGAGGCTAGCCCTAAAGCTATTTCGGAGAGAACCAGCTATCTCCAGGTTCGATTGGCATTTCACCCCTACCCACACCTCATCCCCGCACTTTTCAACGTGCGTGGGTTCGGGCCTCCATTCAGTGTTACCTGAACTTCACCCTGGACATGGGTAGATCACCTGGTTTCGGGTCTACGACCACGTACTCATGCGCCCTATTCAGACTCGCTTTCGCTGCGGCTCCGCATCTTCTGCTTAACCTTGCACGGGATCGTAACTCGCCGGTTCATTCTACAAAAGGCACGCCATCACCCATTAACGGGCTCTGACTACTTGTAGGCACACGGTTTCAGGATCTCTTTCACTCCCCTTCCGGGGTGCTTTTCACCTTTCCCTCACGGTACTGGTTCACTATCGGTCACTAGGGAGTATTTAGCCTTGGGAGATGGTCCTCCCGGATTCCGACGGAATTTCACGTGTTCCGCCGTACTCAGGATCCACTCTGGAGAGAACGAAGTTTTGACTACAGGGCTGTTACCTCCTATGGCGGGCCTTTCCAGACCTCTTCATCTACCTCGTTCCTTTGTAACTCCGTATAGAGTGTCCTACAACCCCAAGAGGCAAGCCTCTTGGTTTGGGCTAATCCCGTTTCGCTCGCCGCTACTCAGGGAATCGCATTTGCTTTCTCTTCCTCCGGGTACTTAGATGTTTCAGTTCCCCGGGTCTGCCTTCTCATATCCTATGGATTCAGATATGGATACCACTCCATTACGAGTGGTGGGTTTCCCCATTCGGAAATCTCCGGATCAAAGCTTGCTTACAGCTCCCCGAAGCATATCGGTGTTCGTCCCGTCCTTCATCGGCTCCTAGTGCCAAGGCATCCACCGTGCGCCCTTTCTAACTTAACCGTTAAAAAGAATCACTATGTGATATCTTGTGTTACTAATTGAATGTGATGTCTACTGTTATCTAGTTTTCAAAGAACACGTTTCGAAGGAATGATCCTTCAAAACTAAACAAGACAGGGAACGTTCTGTTTATAAGACCCAAGGTCTTATATTCCGTAAATATCCTTAGAAAGGAGGTGATCCAGCCGCACCTTCCGATACGGCTACCTTGTTACGACTTCACCCCAATCATCTGTCCCACCTTCGGCGGCTGGCTCCATAAAGGTTACCTCACCGACTTCGGGTGTTACAAACTCTCGTGGTGTGACGGGCGGTGTGTACAAGGCCCGGGAACGTATTCACCGCGGCATGCTGATCCGCGATTACTAGCGATTCCAGCTTCACGCAGTCGAGTTGCAGACTGCGATCCGAACTGAGAACAGATTTGTGGGATTGGCTTAACCTCGCGGTTTCGCTGCCCTTTGTTCTGTCCATTGTAGCACGTGTGTAGCCCAGGT